>DS999406.1:732985-873630 GCA_000158155.1 gamma proteobacterium NOR5-3
TACGACTATCGCAACGAGGACGTGTTGCAAAAGGACGGGTGGGGCCGGACAGTTGCTGGTCATCGATACACACACCGGCGAATTCCTGCAAACCGACGAAATTGATAATCGCCTGAAGTCTGCCCACCCCTACAAGCGTTGGCTTAAAGAAAGCTCCCAGCGGATTGTGGGCAGCTTTGATGGTGAGGTTACTCAGGGTATCGAGGCTGAGGATCTTCAGGCTTACATGAAAATGTTTCAGGTGAGTTTTGAGGAGCGTGAGCAGGTGCTACGCCCGCTTGCGGAGTCAGGTAACGAGGCGGTGGGATCCATGGGTGACGATACGCCCATGGCCGTGCTGTCGCTAAAGCAGCGATCACTCTACGACTACTTCCGCCAGAAGTTTGCGCAGGTGACCAATCCGCCCATCGACCCGCTTCGAGAAGCGATCGTGATGTCCCTGGAAACGGCGATTGGCGTCGAGCGTAACCTGTTTCATCTGGGCCCGGAGCATGCCGACCGCGTTATTCTGACCTCCCCGGTATTGTCCCAGGGCAAGTTCAACACGCTGATCAATCTGGAGCGCCCGGGTTTTCAGGTGGCAGATATCGATTGCAGCTTTGACCCCAACGAGACGAACCTGCGTGCGGCGCTTGAGGCGCTCACCGAAGAAGCTGAAACCGCCGTGCGCGATGGCCGCACCATATTGCTGCTGTCTGATCGGCGTATTGAGGATGGCAGGCTGCCCATACACAGTTTGCTGGCCACCGGTGCAGTGCATCACCATCTGATTAAAACCGGCCTGCGCTGTAACTCTAATTTGGTTGTAGAGACCGCCAGCGCCAGGGATTCCCATCAGATCGCCTGTTTGCTGGGTTTTGGTGCAACGGCGGTGTATCCCTATCTTGCCTACTCTGTGTTGGAGGAGCTGCTGCGCAGCGGTGAGCTGCTGGGTGAGCCGGGCGCCTGTTACAAAAATTATCGTCGGGGGTTGAACAAGGGCCTCCTTAAGATCATGTCCAAAATGGGTATTTCTGCGGTGAGCTCCTATCGCGGCGCCCAATTGTTTGAAGCCGTGGGACTGGCGCGGGAAGTGGTAGACCTGGCGTTTTGTGGTGTGGCGAGTCGCATTCAGGGCGCGGGCTTTGTAGACCTTCAGGAAGATTCAGAAGCCTTGGCTCGCCTTGCGCGGAGTCATCGCAAAGGCATCAGTCAGGGCGGCCTGTTGAAGTATGTGCACGGTCAGGAGTACCACGCCTTTAATCCTGATGTAGTGACGGAACTGCAAAAAGCTGTATCCACCGGTGAATATGCGCAGTATCAGCGCTACGCCAAACTGGTTAACGAACGTCCCGTGGCAACGCTTCGCGACCTCTTTACGCCTGTGGCCAATAACGGACCTATTCCCATCGATGAGGTGGAGCCGGTGGAAGCGATCATGAAGCGCTTTGATTCCGCCGGTATGTCCCTCGGTGCACTGAGTCCTGAGGCTCACGAGGCTCTGGCGACGGCCATGAACCGCGTGGGGGCCCGCTCAAACTCCGGCGAGGGCGGCGAAGACCCCGCGCGTTTCGGTACCGAGCGGGTGTCCAAGATCAAGCAGATTGCATCGGGGCGCTTTGGTGTCACCCCGCATTACCTGGTGAACGCCGAGGTCCTGCAAATCAAGGTCGCTCAGGGCGCCAAGCCAGGCGAGGGCGGACAGCTGCCCGGTGGCAAGGTGAATGAACTGATTGCGCGTTTGCGCTACTCCGTGCCCGGCGTGACTCTGATTTCGCCGCCACCGCATCACGATATTTACTCCATCGAAGATCTCGCTCAGCTGATTTTTGATCTGAAGCAGGTGAACCCCACAGCGCTGGTATCCGTCAAACTCGTGTCGGAACCCGGGGTTGGGACCATTGCCGCGGGCGTGACCAAGGCTTACGCTGACCTCATTACCATCAGTGGCTATGACGGCGGCACGGCGGCCAGCCCGCTGACATCTATCCGTCACGCAGGTTCGCCCTGGGAACTCGGTCTTGCTGAAGTGCAGCAGACCCTGCGCGGCAACGGGCTGCGCGGTAATGTGCGCCTGCAGGCCGACGGCGGGATGAAGACCGGGCTTGATGTGATTAAGGCGGCTATTCTTGGCGCCGAGAGCTTTGGGTTTGGTACGGCGCCCATGGTGGCGTTGGGCTGTAAGTACCTGCGTATTTGCCATCTGAACAACTGTGCTACCGGTGTGGCAACCCAGAACGAGCAGCTGCGAGACGACCACTTCAACGGTACCGTCGAGATGGTGGTGCACTTCTTTACCTTCGTGGCCCAGGAAACCCGCGAGTGGCTGGCAAGCCTGGGAGTGCGATCACTGGAAGAGCTCATCGGCCGCACGGATCTGCTCCACCGCGTGCCGGGCGACACGGCGCGGCAGCGATCCCTGGATCTCGCACCGATCCTGCACAAGTCCGCAGACGCCGAGGGGCAGCCGGAATTTTGCATGGTGGCCTCTAACGATCCCTGGGATCGCGGCGAGAAAGCCGAAGAGATGTTCACGGCAACCTTGCCTGCGATTGAAGCGGGCAGCGGCGGTGAATTTGAGTTCAGCGTGACCAATTGCGACCGATCTATCGGTGCTCGACTGTCCGGTGAGATCGCAAGGCGCCATGGCAATATGGGAATGGAAAGCTCACCGCTGATTCTCAGACTCACGGGTACCGCGGGTCAGAGCTTTGGTGTGTGGAACGCCGGCGGCCTGCATATGTACCTGGAAGGGGACAGCAACGATTACGTGGGCAAAGGCATGGCCGGCGGTAAGCTGGTGATCTATTCGCCAGCCAATAGCCGCTACGCCTCGCAGGAAACCACCATCATCGGTAACACCTGTTTATACGGTGCTACCGGCGGCGCGCTCTATGCGGCGGGTATTGCCGGGGAGCGTTTTGCGGTGCGTAACTCCGGCGCTCATGCGGTGGTCGAAGGAGCAGGGGATCACTGCTGCGAGTACATGACTGGCGGTTGTGTCACGGTTCTTGGTGACACCGGGGTGAACTTTGGCGCGGGTATGACCGGTGGTTTTGCCTATGTGCTTGATCAGCAGCGGCAGTTTATTGACCGGTATAACAGCGAACTGGTGGAGATTCATCGCGTGAGCTCCGAGTACATGGAAGCTTATCGAACGCACCTGGGAGATATTCTCGCTCAGCATGTGGCTGAGACCGGCTCTGAATGGGGTCGCGAGATACAAGAAAATTTTGAGGACTATGTGGGCAAGTTCTGGCTGGTTAAACCCAAGGCCGCCGATCTTCAGCAACTGCTGAGCCGCCTGCGAGAAACGGACTAAGGCATAAGCCGGAGCGACCTCTATGAGTGGACGCGTAAGTAACAATTTTCAGTTTATCGATGTCGGGCGAGCCGACCCCGATAAAAAACATATGCCTGCTCGGAAGACCGAGTATGTAGAGATCTATGATCCGTTTACCAAGGCACAGGTAGAAGATCAGAGTGATCGTTGTCTCGAGTGCGGCAATCCCTACTGCGAGTGGAAGTGCCCGGTACACAATTTTATTCCCAACTGGCTGAAGCTGGTGACCGAGGGGAATTTGTTCGAGGCGGCAGAGCTTAGTCATCAAACCAATACGCTGCCCGAAGTTTGCGGACGCGTATGCCCTCAGGACAGATTGTGCGAGGGAGCCTGTACGCTGAACGATGGCTTTGGCGCAGTGACCATTGGCTCCGCTGAAAAGTACATTACCGATACGGCGCTGGCCATGGGCTGGCGTCCGGACCTATCCAACGTCGTGCCTACCGATAAACGCGTTGCCATCATTGGGGCCGGTCCTGCTGGTCTTGGCTGTGCCGATATTCTGGTGCGCGCGGGCGTGAAGCCGGTAATCTTTGATCGCTACCCCGAAATCGGCGGCTTGCTGACTTTTGGTATTCCGGAGTTCAAGCTCGAAAAGCAGGTGATGATGCGCCGTCGGGAGATCTTCACCGACATGGGTATGGAGTTTCGCCTCAACACCGAAATAGGTCGGGACATCAGCATGGAAACGTTGATGGAGGAGTACGACGCGGTGTTTATGGGTATGGGCACGTACACACCCATGAAGGGCAACTTTCCGGGAGAAGAGCTGCCGGGTGTACACAAAGCGCTGGATTTCCTGATTGGCAACGTCAACCATAACCTTGGTTTTGAGCAGCATCCGGACGCCTACATTAACCTTAAGGGCAAGCGGGTGGTGGTGCTCGGTGGTGGTGATACGGCCATGGATTGCGTGCGCACCGCGGTGCGTCAGCAGGCCGAGCATGTGATTTGTGCCTACCGCCGCGACGAAGAGAACATGCCGGGCTCCCGCCGCGAAGTCACCAATGCCCGGGAAGAGGGCGTGGAGTTTTTATTCAATCGCCAGCCCATAGAAGTGGTGGAGTACTTTGGTGACGCCTGCGGCGTAAAGACCATAGAAACTCGCCTTGGCGAACCCGGGCCTGACGGCCGTCGACGGCCGGAGCCGATTCCCGGCAGCGAGCAGGTTCTGGAAGCCGACGTGATCATCATGGCATTTGGTTTTCAGCCCAGTCCGGCACCGTGGTTTGATGATATTGGTGTAGAGGTTAACGACTGGGGTGGCGTCGTTGCTGCAGAGCATCAGGCATTTGGCTTCCAGACCAGTAATCCCAAAGTGTTTGCCGGTGGTGACATGGTGCGGGGATCTGATCTGGTAGTGACCGCGATCTGGGAGGGCCGTCAGGCCGCCGAGGGTATTTTGGATTATCTGGAAGTCTAGTTTAGTAGTCCCGATTAATTGATTAAGTATTTGAAACGTGGGTCCTGAAGGGCCGCTTGAGGAAAAAAATAACGATGAGTGAATTGAAAAACGACCGTTTTCTGCGCGCACTCCTGCGACAGCCTGTAGACCGCACACCCCTGTGGATGATGCGCCAGGCGGGTCGCTATCTGCCCGAGTATCGCGCCACGCGAGAGCAGGCCGGGTCGTTTTTGGACTTGTGCAAAAACACCGAGCTTGCCTGCGAGGTCACCATGCAGCCGCTGCGTCGCTACGCTATGGATGCGGCGATTTTGTTTTCGGACATTCTGACTATTCCCGACGCTTTGGGTCTTGGCCTGTATTTTGAAACCGGAGAAGGTCCGCGCTTTCGCAAAACTGTTCGCAGTGCCGAGGATCTGGCCGGGCTCAACTCCTTCAACGCGAAAGACGATCTAGGCTACGTGATGGATGCTGTAAGCGCTATTCGCAAAGAGCTTAATGGATCCATACCGCTGATTGGCTTCTCGGGATCGCCCTGGACGCTGGCGACTTATATGGTCGAGGGCGGGTCTTCCAAAGACTTCTCCCGGGTCAAAGCCATGGCCTACGATCAGCCGGAGTTGATGCACGAGCTGCTCACAGTACTGGCTGACGCGGTCGCCGATTATCTGACTGCTCAGGTAGAAGCCGGCGCCCAGGCTCTGCAGATTTTTGATACCTGGGGCGGCAGTCTTAGTGCCGGGGCTTATAAAGAGTTCTCGCTCAAGTACATGCAGCGCATTGTTTCTCGATTGCCCAAGGAGGCCGATGGCCGTCCCGTGCCGGTTATTGTGTTCACCAAAGGTGGTGGCCAGTGGCTCTCAACGATCGCAGACTGTGGCGCGCAGGCAGTAGGCATCGACTGGACCACCGACATCTCCACGGCCAAGCAGGTAGTGGGTGATCGTGTGGCACTACAGGGCAACATGGACCCCATGATGTTGTTCGCCTCTCCCGAGCGTATTCGCGAAGAAGTGGGCAATATTCTTGCGGGTTTCGGGCACGGTAGTGGTCACGTGTTTAACCTCGGGCACGGCATTACCCCCGGCGTAAATCCTGATCATGTGACAGCGTTTGTGGATGCGGTGATTGAGTTGTCACCGCAGTATCATCGGGACTGATTGAGCGCTCTTACCAAATCAGTCCGGAGTTTCCGCGCGGCTGGCGCAGGCTAGATTGACTTTCGCGGGACGCTAAAAGAGTCACCCTGACCGGCTCCGCGAGCCCATCCCGCGCGCTCGACGCCCGCCCAAATCAATCTCGCCTGCGCCAACAGCGCTCTGCCGATCTTCGTTGGATGGCGCTTGTTGGCGTCTCGCGAAATCAATCCGCAGTGCGCCATTGGCGCGGTATACGGTATCCGCAGACGCTTAGTCGTCGCAGCAGGGCCAGCAGTGATCCATGTCCAGCGCGGGCTGATCGGTAGCGGGTTTGCCGACCACTTTGGCGGGCACGCCAGCCACTGTGGTGTGCGCTGCTACATTCTCGAGAACGACGCTTCCCGCGCCGACCTTCGCACCTTCACCGACGCAGATATTGCCCAGAATTTTGGCGCCTGCACTGATGAGTACACCGTCGCAAATTTTGGGATGACGGTCGCCATCTTCCTTGCCGGTGCCGCCGAGGGTGACCGACTGCAGTATGGAGACATTGTTGCCAACGCGAGCGGTTTCGCCGATCACCAGGCCCGTGGCGTGATCGAGCATGATGCCCTTGCCGATGTGGGCCGCCGGATGAATGTCTACGGCAAACTTTGTGCTTACACGGTTCTGAAAAAACAGCGCCAGAGGCTGGCGGCCCTGCTTCCACAGCCAATGGGCGACTCGGTGAGCCTGCAGTGCGTGGAACCCTTTGTAGTACAAAAAGGGAATGTACATCTCATGCGTTGCCGAGTCTCGGTCCAGCACAGCCAGTAAGTCGGCGCGCACCGCATCGAGTATCTTGGGGTCCGCTTCAAATGCCTCGAGCATAACTTCGCGTAGCAGCAAAGATGATGCCGCAGGGCTGTCTAATTGGTTGGCCAGCAGAAAGCTCAGCGAACGTTCGATTCGCTTGTGATTCAAAATGGTCGCGTGAAGGTAGCTGGCGAGAATGGGCTCGTCCTGCGAGTGTTTCCGTGTTTCTTCACAGATTCTCTGCCAGATCGGGTCGTCGATTCCGGGCATCATTGGATTTTTCCTCTTGTCATACTGCTAAGGGTAGCCCATTGCTGCTAAGTCTTCATGGGGTGATGCACGCTTTGCTGTTCTAGCTTTACGACAGCTTGGCGGTCACAGACCACAGTTGATGCCCGCTCTCGCGGTACTTGTGTTCAAACAGGGTCAGGGCGGGCGTGTCCAAAGGTACTATCGCAATGCAGGACGGCTGGTTACATAGATGAAGTGCGACGCCGAATTCCTCGACATACAGCTGCCAGTTACTGCGCAGCTCCAGCTGGCCGCCCAGTGCCAAAAGCAAAGGAAACGCCGGGTGACCATGCACACGACGGCTCAGGTGTCCCGGCTTGGGCCAGGGGTTGGGATACAACAGGTAGTGCGCCAGCAGCTTTTGTTGTCGCCCGACTAAATAACGCCAGACGGCTTCGCAGTGCGCCTGCAACAACACGCAGTTGTCGGGAGCGGCGGGCCGTCGATTCAGGCGATGACTCGATTTGTCCACACCGATCACCAGGGCGTCGTCATGCCGCGCTGCCAGCATTGCTGTGCTTTGACCGGTGCCGCAAAAAGAATCCAACACCACCGGACCCTGATGGTTCGCCAGCGCCGCATCCAAACGCTCCAGCGCGGGCAGATCCACCTGCTGTACCGGCTTTCGCCAGCTGCTGGACGCATGCCGCTTCACCAGCGCGGGAAGCCCGGGATGAACCCCTGGCTGGCTGCTGTGAACTCTGGATGATGATGCCTGCATGCTTCGCAATCGCAATGGTGACTAAAGGGCGTAGGATGATACGGTTAGCGCTTCGAAAGTCGCAAATTTGCTCTCCCGCCATGCGTGATGATTTACGGCCCTACTGGGTCAAAAAAGCCTATCTTCGTTATCGCCGTTGGTACGCGGATTATTTTTTACGTCCGGAATGCGCCAGCCTGGGTGAGTTTTCGACCTTTATGAAACCGCGCTACGTGATTATCTCGGGTCCAATATCCATATCGGCGAATGCTTTACCGCGGTGGCAGAGCCCATGCATCGCGTCGAGATTGGCGTGTGGGGACGCGAAGCCGGCGCGGGAACTATTCGCATTGGACGCGGCGTACTCATGAGCCCGGGCTCGCGCATCAGCGCGTCGGATGAGATCACCATTGGCGATGGGGTAATGATGGCCAACGGCACCTACATCACCGATTCTGACTGGCACACGGTGTATGACCGTACCCAGCGCAGCGCTACGCCAACGCCGGTGCATATTGGTGACAACGTGTGGTTGGGTGATCACGCGACTATTTTGAAAGTGTGAGTATTGGCAAAAACAGTGTGGTGGCGGCGCGTGCTGTGGTGACAAAGACGTGCCGGCAATGTCATCGTCGCCGGTAATCCGGCCAAGGTGGTTAAGGAGCTTGATCCCGACCGGGAGATGGTCACCCGGCTGGACTATTTTGCGGACCCGGCAGGACAGCTGCGATTTTTTGATGAGGTGGATCGTGCGGTGCTGGGCAGCAACAGCGTATGGCGCTGGTTGTGGTCCTTGGTATACCCGGCATCTCGAAAACCTGACTTATCCTTGCGCTCTTAAAGCAATCTCAAGGCTGGCTCCTGCAGTCGCGAAAACTGCTCCCGCAGCTCCAGAATATGGTCGGACCAGTAGCGCTCGCTGTTGAACCATGGGAACGCCTTGGGGAATGCCGGATCATCCCAGCGCCGGGCCAGCCAGGCTGCATAGCGAATGATGCGTAGAGTTCTTAAGGTCTCTATCCATTGAAGTTGTTTGGGATCAAACTCAAAGAATTCTTCGTAGCCGGCAATCACTTCGCCCAGCTGTATCTCTTGATCGTTGGGCTCGCCGGATAAAAACATCCAAAGATCCTGAATGGCCGGCGCAGTCATGCAGTCATCAAGGTCCACAAAGTTGGCTGTGTCGTCACGCCACAAAATATTGCCGCCGTGACAATCGCCGTGTACGCGGATGCCGGGCGTTGCTTCCATTTGTGCGATCTTTGGCGCCAGCTCTCTTTCCAGGTCATTGAGCAGCGTGACGTAGGCGGTCTTTAGGTCGCTGGGAATAAAGTGCTCCGGCAATAAGCTTCTGCTTTCGTCGATGATGGCCTGGCCTTCCAGCTTTGGGCGATGTTTAAACGGCTTTGTAGCGCCGATGGCGTGGATGCGTCCCAGCGTTCTACCCAGCACCAGCAAGTTGTCGAGATTATCGAACTCCGGTGCGTGACCACCCCGGCGCGGAAACAAGGTGTACAGCAACCCGCCCCAGCGATGCACGCTTTCTCCACTTTCAGAAATAAGCGGGGCGACTACCGGTATCTCGGCCTCTACCAGCTCTTCGCTAAAACTGTGCTCTTCGGCCAGTTGCTCCTCACTCCAGCGACCCGGGCGATAAAACTTAACGATAATCGGCTGCTCATCTTCAATACCAACCTGATACACGCGATTCTCATAGCTGTTGAGGGCTAGCAGCCGCGCATCGCTCACATAGCCCGCGGCTTCGACGGCGTTGATGATCGCGTCGGGGGTAAGTACATCAAAGGGGTGATTACTCACAGAGAGTCACCCAGTAGGGCCGTGCTTTTGATCTGTGCATAAAGCGAGTCGCCCGTTTTAAGTTGGAGGTCTTCTAAAGAGCGGCGAGTAATCCGCGCCAGTAAACACTGCTGTGAAAGCTGTAAACGCAGGAGGCAGTGCGCGTTCGATAGCTGACGGATCTCCAGCAGGGTCACCGGTAGTATGTTCTGAATACTGCTGCTTCGGGGTTTTTCTCGACAGACACTCACGTCCCGCGCAGGAACCCGCAAGCGTCGCGTGCTGCCTTTATGCCCGTCGCCGGCGACCCAGAGCGACTGTCCGTCGACTTTGAGCTCCGTCAGTCCATAGTCCTGATCGCGGCTCGCTACTTCTACCGCCAGCAGGCTCGCCGCTGCTTCGTCTTCGGCTAATTGCGTATCCAGCTTACTGGCAAGTTCCAGCAAAGGCCCCTGCTCACGTATTCGGCCGTTGTCCATGAGCACGATGTGGTCGGCGATAGTACTGACCTCTTCGATCTGGTGGCTCACATAGAGCATCGGCAGGTCATTCTCTTTATTGATGCGGGCCAGGCAGGCAAGACATTCGCGCGCGGCACTTCGATCCAGGTTTGCCAGCGGCTCATCCAGCAGCAGCAGCCTGGGCCCTCGCATCAGGGCGCGAGCGATGGCCACCCGGGCCTGCTGCCCCGCCGATAAAGACTCAGGACTGCGATTCATCAAAGATTCAATAGCCATCCACTGGGCTACTTGCCCCATGTCAGGTGCTTTTGTGGCTGCATGCGCTGCCGCAAATTGCAGGTTCTGAACGACGCTCATATGCGGAAAAAGCCGGGCATCCTGAAATACGTAACCCACAGATCGCTTCCAGGATTCGGCATGGTTGTTGTTCTGTTGCCATGCTTCGCCCGCAAAGACGATGTTTGCCTTGGTAATGTCTGGCCGCAGCCCGGCAATACAATTAAGCAGGGTGGTTTTACCGCTGCCACTGGGTCCAAACAGCGCCGTGACGCCGGTGAGCGCAATCTCGGTGCTGATGCTCAGGCAAAAACCCGCCGCATCTTTGTGTTCGATATGCAGGGCTAACTGATTCATCGGCCAATCCGCCAGCCGCGATCACGATAGAGTAAAAACAGTAGCAGTAAGGAGAACGCTACCAGCCCAATGGCGATTTGATGCGCGCTGCCGTAGTCCATGGCTTCGACGTGATCATAAAGTGCGATGGACAATACCTGCGTCTCGCCGGGAATGTTGCCACCAATCATCAGCACCACACCAAACTCGCCCACGGTGTGCGCAAAACCCAGCGCGGCTGCCACGATGAAGCTGCGTTTGCATAGCGGCAGCGTGATCGCACGGAACTGCTCCAAAGGTGTCGCGCCAAGGGTGGCCGCTGCCTGAAGTAGTTTGTCGGGGACTTTGGCAAACGCCTGCTGTAGCGGTTGTACGACAAACGGCAGCGAATAAATCACCGACCCGATTACCAGCGCCGAAAAACTAAACGCCAGCTGCTTACCCGTAAGTGTTTGCCATAGCTCCCCAGGCAGTGCGTCCGGAGCCAGTGCCAGCAGCAGGTAAAAACCGAGCACCGTGGGTGGCAATACCAGCGGCAGTGCCACTAGCGCTTCTATGAGCGCGGCAAAGGAGCCCCGCTGCCGTGCCAGCCAATAGGCCAAAGGCGTGCCGACGAGTATGAGAATCAGCGTGCTTACCGCGGCGAGGCGGAGGGTGAGCAGTACCGCCTGCCATTCGCCGGGGCTCAGGAGCATGGTTGATACCCAAAGCTTGCCAGGACGGGGGCGGCGCTTGGCCCGGTAAGGTAGTCGAGAAACGCCCGGGCGTCGTCCGCATTGTGGGAGCGCGCATTGAGTACCGCGTACTGTTCAATGCGGGAATGCCATTCGGATGGAACCGGTACGCCGGAGTCCGGGCTCAGGGAGCGGGCAACGAGAGCTAAGTCCGCACCGCCGCTGGTGTAAAACTGCAGTGCCTGCTGCACGTTACTGCCCCGCACCACGCGCCGATTTGACGCCGCTGCAAAGTCCTCGCGAGCCAACACTGCCATGGCTGCCGCGCCGTAGGGTGCTGATCTTGGGTTGGCGATGGCGAGACTCTTGTTGGGATCGCTAAGAGCAGTATCCAATGAGTCCGCGCCAAGCAGCACAAGAGAGCCAAGCGCATAGCACCGGGCGGGTCCCGTGCTGCTTCCATCATCGACCAGTGCCTGGGGTCGTGCCCGGTCGGCGGCCAGGAGCACATCGAAGGGCGCGCCCCGGCGCATTTGGGCGGCGAGCACTCCGGTAGATGCACTGCTGATTTGTACAGCGACTCCCGTTTTTTGAGAAAACCGGTTGCCTATCTCTTGTGCAGCGGCTCTGAAGTTTGCCGCGACGGCGACCTTCAGCTCCGCTGCATCTGCGCCATGGCTTGATGACTGTGCGAGGCACGTTAGCACGGTCAAGCATGCCAGCGACCGCAGTTTCAGTGCGTTGGCGGTGCAGTTTTTGGGGGCTAAAAAAGCGCTTAGGGCTCTGAAACACGGGGGTGCTATGAGTAAGACGTGGCGCAGAAGATTCATCCCGCCATTGTAGGTCAACGCGCCGGTGTTCGGGCAAGACAATACAGGTGAACCTCGGCGGCTCCGGCATCTAATAGTGTCTCGGCCATAGCATTCCCGGTAGCAGCGGTGGTGCAAACGTCATCGACAATGCCGATGGTGCGACCCTGCACGTTTCCGTGAACCCTGAAAGCTCCTTTAAGATTGGACAGTCGCTCGCGGCGCGTCGCATGTGCCTGTGACCCCGTAGCGCGTCTGCGACTGAGGCGGGCAAGCTTGGCGGGAGTTGCTTTAATGGAGGGAGCCAGGGCGCTCAGGGCCCTCAGCAAGTCCTCGCTCTGGTTGAAGCCGCGACGCAGCTCGCGGCGCCAATGTAACGGCGTTGCAAGCCAGTATTCGACTTTTTCTATGTAAATGGGCTCTTTTAGCATTAATTTAGCCGCTGTTAGCGATAGTCTTTGTTCTCCCAGGTACTTCCACCGGTGCATAAAGTAGGCTAGCGCGGCGTCATACTCGTAGGGGGCTGTGATGCTGTGTAGTAGCGGTGGTTGCTTAAGGCAAGCCGGGCAAAGGTGGTCATCAACTCCCGGAACTCCGCATCTTGGGCAGGGGGCATCATTGGGGCACAGCGCATCGCGGCATACCTCGCATACGGCTTCGCTAGTGTGGCTCAGCTGATCGCAGTAAACACAGCGTTGCGGGGCCAGGTAGTCCAGCGCTCGACAGGCTGCGGCTTTTACTGCGCTGGCAAACTGAGGATTCACTTTAAGCGACCTCTGAGTGATCGCCTTCATCGGGTGTAGCCTGTTCATCGGCCTATTGTGACCCGAATGGAGTCCCGGCGAGCTTTTTGCATTTGATCAAATCCGGCGGCTGTCCAGAGCGACATTTATAATGCAGGGTTCATGGGGTAAGTTAGTGCTCACTAATAACTATGATTTTTTCTATCGCTCAGCGCTGCGCGCCGTATTTGGCGATTTTTCTGACCCGCTTAGTTGTCGGCTTTTTCACAAATTTAAGCATGCATTGGCTCTGGTTTTGACTATAATGCGCCCAGAAGTTAACACTGAACACATAGGCGCGGAGCCTCGCAAGTGGCGAGGCCAAAGCGTCGATGATACTGGGGAGAGAGTCATGCCTAGCTACAAAGCGCCACTGCGCGATATTCAATTTGTTATTAACGAAGTACTCGATACTGAAAAGCTCTATGCGGGCTTAAAAGGCTACGAAGAAGCCACGCCGGACCTCATGAATGCGATCATCGAAGAGGGCGCCAAGTTTGCCGAGAACGTCCTGTCGCCCCTGAACCAAAGCGGTGATGAAGAGGGCTGCACCTGGTCCGAAGAAGGCGTAAAGACACCCGCAGGTTTTGCCGATGCCTATAAGCAGTATGTCGATAACGGCTGGCCCTCACTGTCTGCAGAGCCAGAATTCGGTGGGCAGGATATGCCCAGTATGCTCGGGATTGTTATCAACGAGCTTGCCGGCACTGCTAACTGGTCCTGGCTCATGTATCCCGGCCTGTCTCACGGCTGCATCAAGACGCTCGAAGCCCACGGATCACCCGAGCAAAAGCAGCAGTATCTGCCCAAGCTGGTGAGCGGCAACTGGACCGGTACCATGTGTCTGACCGAGTCACACTGTGGTTCTGATCTGGGTCTTCTGCGTACCAAAGCTGAGCCCCAGGCCGATGGCAGTTATGCCATCACGGGCACCAAGATCTTTATCTCCGCCGGTGAGCACGACATGTCAGACAACATCGTGCACATCGTGATTGCTCGCATGCCCGACGCGCCCGAGGGCACTAAAGGCATCTCACTGTTTGTGGTACCCAAATTCAACGTCAATGAAGATGGCAGCATCGGTGAACGCAACGGCGTGCACTGCGCATCCATCGAGAAGAAGATGGGCATCAAGGCCTCTGCTACCTGCGTGATGAATTTTGATGGTGCCAAGGGTTACCTCATCGGCGAGCCCAACCGTGGCTTGAACATGATGTTCACCTTTATGAACACCGCCCGCATCGGCACCGCTATTCAGGGCCTGGCTCACGCCGAGCTGGCATATCAGGGGTCACTGGAATACGCCCGGGAGCGTTTGGCGATGCGTAGCCTAACAGGACCTAAGAATCCCGACGGGCCTGCGGATCCCATTATTGTTCACCCCGATGTGCGCCGCATGTTGTTGACGCAGAAGTCTATCGCCGAAGGTAGTCGTGCAATGTTGTATTACCTTGCGCAGCTGGGCGACATTGTTGAGCGCGGTGACGAAGAGAGCGCCAAAAAGGCTGATGACCTCATGGCCCTGCTGACACCCATCGCCAAGGCGTTTGTTACCGAGGCGGGGCTTGAGGCCGCCAATCATGGTATTCAGATTTACGGCGGTCATGGCTTTATCCGTGAGTGGGGCATGGAGCAGATTGCTCGAGACGCGCGCATCGCCACCTTGTACGAAGGCACCACGGGCATTCAGGCGCTGGACCTCATCGGACGTAAAGTCCTCGGATCCGGCGGCAAGCTGCTCATGGGCTTTACCGAGATGATGGGTGAGTTTGTCGCCGAGAATAGCGACGAGGCCTATGCCGAGTTCACCACACCGCTGGCTAAGTACAAAGATGAGTGGCTGACCATGTCTCTGGAAGTAGGCAGCAAAGCCATGGAGAATCCCGACGAGGCGGGTGCAGCATCCGTGGATTATCTGATGTACTCCGGCTACGTTGCCCTGGCTTACTTCTGGGCCAAAATGGCAGTGGTCGCGCACAAAAAGATTGCGCAAGGCGAGGGCGATACCGCGTTTTATGAGGCCAAGCTCATGACTGCGCGTTTTTACTTCCAGCGTATTCTGCCACGCACCATGTCCCACAAAGAGTCCCTGCTCTCTGGAGCGGACAACCTCATGGACATGCCCGAGGCGATGTTCGCATTCTGAACGGCTTGATATCCCCCGGGACTCTCTGGGGGGTGCAATCCTAAGCTGCGGGCGCGATAATTCGCGCCCGTTTTCGTTGGTACGAGGCTAAATGCATGTCTCAGAATGAAGAACAGCTACAAGCTCCGGTGGAACCTGCCACCGAAGGTCCCGAGCGTCAGTTGTATCCCGAGGACCAGGCCAAGGTCGACGCGTTTTTAAAGCGCGGCGTTAACTCGGTGGAAAGAAAGCCTTTTAAGCCCCTCTACTTGTTGGTCCTGCTGATTGTTGTGGTGGGTAGCCTGAGCCTGTTTAGCCAGTGGTTGGCGCATCAGGCGGGCGTGTACTGATTTATCGAGTTTGCTATGCTTTCTAGCCTCGCAAGATTGATCTCGGTGTGTGGCGCAGCCTGGTAGCGCACTTCCTTCGGGAGGAAGGGGTCGGAGGTTCGAATCCTCTCACACCGACCAATATTTTGTCTGACCACGTCCAGACACGTCCGTAACAACCTGTTTTTTCTCAGCTTTTTCTATGCAGCTCCGTACCATGGTGTCCTGAGCGTCTCACTTAATATCGCCGCCTGTGACGGTAGGCATGTCGGTATATGTGGGTTCGCCGAACTTGATACCGTCACCGTACAGGAGCGACCCATGCACAAGCTGACCGCAGCTGCTATTAAAAACGCTAAACCAGAGAGCAAGCCCCGTAAACTTGCGGACGGAGGAGGCCTGTATCTCCTCATTGACCAAAAGGGCGGTAAGTACTGGCGGTATGATTACCGCTATGTCGGAAAGCGCAAGACTCTAGCCCTCGGGGTGTATCCGGAGGTCTCGCTGAGAGAGGCCCGAGAGGCTCACTCCCAAGCTCGTCGACAGGTTCACCAGAGCATCGATCCGGGCGAGGTTAGAAGGGTCGAAAAGCAGATGCGCCATCTGGCCGCTGGCGATACCTTCGAGGCTATTGGTCGTGAGTGGTTCAATCAGATAATGGATGGCAAGTCCGATAGCTATCGCGTGCGGACGGGCCGTATTCTGAAGAAGGACCTTTACCCCTATCTTGGCAGTCGCCCCATCAGTGCCATCACCTCCCCGGAGCTCCTGGCGGTGCTGCATCGTATCGAAAGAAGGGGCGCGGTAGATATTGCACACCGAGCCAAGCAGGCAGCGGGCCTGATTTTTCGCTATGCGGTTGCCACAGGGCGAGCGGCGCGGGATCCTTCGGCAGACCTGAAGGGCGCTTTAAAGCCCAAAAACAAAAAACATCATGCGGCAATTACGGAGCCCACCGAAGTAGGGCGCTTGCTACTCGCCATTGATGCCTTTGAAGGTACTACCATCGTCAAGGCAGCTATTCGTCTATCTGCTCTCTTGTTCCAAAGGCCTGGAGAAATTAGGGCCATGGAATGGGCGGAGATTAACTGGGGCGCTGAGCGCTGGGAGCTGCCCGCTGAAAAAATGAAAATGCGCCTGCCACACCTTGTGCCTCTGAGTCGTCAGGCCTTGGAAGTACTGCGGGATTTACACCGACTGACGGGACAGGGGCGTTACGTATTTCCAAGTGCTCGAGGTGGTAGTCGTTCGATGTCTGACAATACCGTTAGAGTGGCATTGCGAACGATGGGCTACACCAACGAGCAGATGACGGCCCATGGCTTTCGTGCCATGGCTCGCACTTTGTTGGACGAAGGCCTGGGCTTTCGGGTGGACTGGATTGAGCACCAATTAGCCCACGCCGTAAAGGACCCAAATGGGCGCGCCTACAACCGTACCTCCCATTTGGATGGTCGTGTGGAAATGATGCAGGCTTGGGCAGATTATTTAGACGAACTGCGTCTGAGCGCGACGTCTCCAAATGCAACCCAAAGTAGGGAGGTTCAAGCGGAGGCGGCGTAAGCCGCTTCCGAGCAGGTAGCATAGTGTCTAAAGGTTTTCATGAGTTTAATTTCGACCACGAAAGCAAATAATTCAGAAAAGAATTTATAGGTCTCTCAGACTTCAAGAGTCTTAGCTGGAAAGCATAAGACTTTTTGTTTAGCCATTAAGGTATTGAGAGATGCAAAACGCGTTAGAACAACATCTATCCAGATACGACCGTGGTGGTCGTCTGATCCGCCTTCGCCGCGTGCAAGACCTAACCGGCCTTTCACGATCATACATTTATGCCCTGGCGGCCCAAGGGCGTTTTCCTAAGAGCGTTGCTCTTGTACCAGGCGGCACTTCCCGCGCCTGGGTGGAAAGCGAAGTCTTTGATTGGCTCGAACAGCGAATCGCCGAGCGTGATCTGGAGGCAAGGCATGCCTAAGCAAAATGTAACCGTATCTTTGCCCAACCTTGTGCCAGAGGTCGTTGTTTCCCCATCTTTGGCGGCAGCACTTACCCAGTTAATCAACGTCGGGACTCAAGGCGCGACCACTCTCGAACTCCAAGCCGCGGGATGTCTTCATCCTTCCGTATCAGTCTCGAGGCTAAAAAAACTTGGGGCTCAAATCGTTACCCAGAGATGTATGGCCATTGATTCACATGGCACTGAGCATAGCCGAATTGCGCACTACACCTACGCAGGTTGGAGTGCCAAGGGTGCTCATATCGATTCAGACGACAAAGATATAGGGGGTCGCACGTGATGTCGAAAGCAACAGCAGAAAGCCTTATCAATGAGCAGTGCCAGCCAGAAGAGCTCATGGCGGATGGCAAGCTATCGCGTGGCCCCTCACTATTGCCAGAGGGTACGTGTACTCCTGTGGTAGCCGCGAATCAGAGCCGCCCCTCGAAGAATGTTGACCTGGATCCAGCACGCCTTTCCGATCCCGATCAGTGCGTAGCTGAACTCAACAAGCAGTACGCTGTAGTGAACTCGGGTTCTAGAGTTGAAATCGCGGACGAGTTCAACGACACGCACCCGTTCCTGACGGTGGACGCGTTTCATGATCTGTTTGCGAACGTCATGGTTCTAGTGGACGGAAAGAGATTGAAGCCCGTGACGAAGTACTGGTTTACACATCCGGACCGACGTCAATACTTGGCTGGAACGCAATTTGCGCCTGGAGTTCCGGCTTCTCCGAACTACTACAATTTGTGGAAGGACTTTGGGGTTCAAGCGGACCCCCTAGGCTCATGCCCGCTGTTCCTGAATCACGTGGAGTCAGTTGTTTGCGATGGAAACCAGGATTGTTACGAGTACCTACTCAATTGGCTTGCGCTTGCCGTACAGAATCCTGGGGTGCTGCCTGGCGTAGCAATTTGCCTTTTGTCTGGGCAGGGTACTGGAAAGGGTTTGTTTGCGAGCTACGCGGGCAAACTTTTTGGCAATCACTTCAAACACATCACGGATCGAGGTCAGTTATTCGGGCGATTCACTGACCACCTTGACGATGCACTTCTGATGTTTGCTGATGAAATGCATTGGAGCGGTAACAAGGAGGAGACTGGCTTGCTAAAGGTCCTAATCACCGAGGAAACCCGGTCATCCGAGCGTAAGTACGGAGCTACGATGCCCGTCAAGAATTGCGTTCACCTGATCATTGCCTCCAATGAGGGCTGGGTGGTTCCGGCGGAGCTCGACGATCGTCGGTTCTTCGTTTTGGAGGTGGCCAGTAAGCGTGTCGGTGACTATGGGTACTTTGATCAGTTATCGGCGGAGATGGATAGTGGCGGGCCTGAAGCCTTGCTGCATAAACTCTTGACCAGAGACATAAGTACCTTCAATCCCAAAGACTTTCCTCGTACGCAGGCCCGGGTTTCACAGCAGTTGGCGTCGCTGGCCAACATCGAGCGCTGGTTATACGATTTGGCAGACTCCACACAATTGTCCTTGGATACCGGACTGATAGACGCGCCATGGCCAGCTAAGCTACCAAAAGACCAGCTGTATGCCGCATATTGTCGATGGCGCAGTGAGTCGCGGATCGCCGGACCAGTAGAGAGTAAGGCAGTGTTTACTCAGACCCTGACTAAGTTTGGATTCACCACCGGTAAGGCGACTTGCCCAGGTAAGAAAAATCGTGTCCAGGCTTATGTATTGCCTTCTGTCGAAGGTCTTCGCCAAGTCTTTGACGACAAGCTCAAGTTTACTAATGACTGGCCCGCTCTGTGATTGGGGCCTTGAGTCGCAACGGGGACTTGGCGTCCAGGCTCTCCGATGGCACTTCGGCAAGCCTGGACGGTCGGAGCTTGCATAGTTACTGGCTTCAATCAGTATGGCCAAGGTGTCCGGGTGCTTTCGGAAAAAATCGCCCGCCACCTGGGTATGAACGTTTATTACTTTTTTCTTTTTGAGGTTGGACAAGTTGGACAACCGTGGCGGACTAAGTGTTCACTGAGCCTGCGGCTGTCCAATTCCATAATAATTAGCCGGGCAAGTCGGACAGACATGTGATGCCGATACTCTCGACTCGCCCGCGCCCGTGACCCGCGGAGCCCGGCAAGGGCGCGCGCAGCGCGGCCCGCTGCGTGGGCGAGAGCGGGGGAGGACGTGGGCGTAACTTGCTAAAACCTCAACCTAGAGGTCGCCGGTAGGACATTGTTTCGACCCTACGGTACCGTTGCCTGGTATAAGAAGACTGGTTAAAAAACATACGATTCCAAGGACAGGTTATGTACGTTTTGTAGAGGCACGACCAGAAATGCCCAGATAGCGGCTCCCTATGTTCTAAACCAGACGCTGCATTGCACATCGACGGTATGTAGCCGGTACCCTAATTGCGTCTGCTTTTCAGCACTGAAGCCAATAGGGAAACGCCTCAAATGCCTACGACGGAAGTACCGGTCTTCCACACTTATTAAAGTAAACCTCCCCCCCCCCCCCTGTTCGACGGTCGCATGAGGCAACCTGCGAGTTCAATCCGAATGGGCATGGGCGCACTGGTTTTCGTCCGATAGCAGTCTTACACCCCCAAATCTGGCAGACTTTCAAGCGATACCTGTTCTGGCTTCATTGGCTTACCGCTTCGCGGGTGTAGTGGCATACCGCCACCATCCAAGGAGTTCATGATGAAAATACTCTTCCAGCCGACAGTGGGCTTTGCACAAAAGAATTACAGCTTCGCACCACCTATCCTAATGTGGCTATTAGCTAGACTGCCGAACACCAGGCCTTTGACATGAATAGCCTATGGAATGTTCAGGTATTCAACCAAGGTGACCTTGTTTCCAGCGACCTTGTTGAGGACGCAGACGTTCATTCGATGGCAACGAACTATGAAAGCCAAGGCTATGAAGTCCGAACAGACATCGCGTGGAAGCCAGTGATTTTAGATCGCGTAGTACCACCTACCCATTTCGCAAAAAACGAAACATCCACTATCCGTGAAGCTATAGGCATCTTGGAGCGCAGAGTAAGGAACACCCAGGCCTTTGAAAGCCCATCGGCCGTTAAGCAGTTCTGCCAACTGCATATTGCCGGCGAGTCTGACGAATGGTTCTGCTGCCTGTTTCTCGACAGCCAGCATCGGCTGATCGCCTTCGAACGACTGTTCAGAGGGACGATCGATGGTGCAAGTGTGTATCCCAGGGTGGTCGTAAAAAGGGCACTGGAGTTGAACGCTGCAGCACTCATCCTTACCCACAACCATCCTTCCGGCTTGCCAAACCCCAGTTCTGCCGATTCTAAAATTACCCAGCGCTTGCAAGACGCGCTGGCATTGGTAGACATCCGAGTTCTGGACCACATAGTAGTCGGCGTTGAAGGCACTCAGTCCATGGCAGAGCGCGGATTGCTGTAATCCGCGAGCTCGGCTGTTAGTAGGTTAAAACATGGCTCTGCGCAATCAGAGTCTTCAAATTCAAACCATGATCGGAGAACGTCATGCTAAAGAAACTGCTCTTCATCGTTGTCGCCATAGTGCTTCTACCTTTTCACATTGTCCGGGCAGCGTACTACGTACTCTCTGGCCATCGTCGCTGTTGGATGTGTGAAACCTACCGCGATGTGTATGGTAAGCCAGAGCCTGATTGCCCCGGTTGCAATGGCTCCGGCTTTAAAAAAGAAGCATGAGCCCCATTCGCCCAAAGAATGAGTGCTTTTTCACCGGCTTGAGTGTTGGTCTGAAAAGCTCTGCACAGGTAGGCACCGGAGTACTGGAGCCACCTTTTTGCTTCGGCAATATTTTGATGATGTCGCAGACTGAACATAAAACGGGATTATGCGCACTGCCTTGGGCAATGTTCGCTTCGCCGCATAATCAGTTTTATGTATAAATCTGGACAGCTTTTCAGCCCGGCAACAAGTCCAACAGCCTCCGCTGACGCTACGCTGTTGGACCGGCTGCCGGTCCACTACTCTGCCTCGAAGGAGAGTTAGCAGTAAACCACTTCGCTCTATAAGGCGGATACCTTCGCTTCAGGTTTCAGTAGTGCCTGTAACACGTGCCATGAGCTTCTTTAGGTAGGTGTTGGCACCATGCTCAGGAAAGAGAATGTTCCAACTCTCCATGGCGTCAACGGTGACAGGCTTTCCGTCAGGCATCTTCCATTGGCTGCACAGTACATCGGGATGTGTCTCAGAGACTAAAAACGCATGCAATTCGACGTTGGCGTTCTCCGGGCTCTGAGTAACGAGGTCTGCCTCGATCTGCTTGATAGTTTTGTGGAACTGGACTTTAGGGTCTTCTGGCTTGTGAAAACGAAGTCCCTTTGGGTCAAGAAAAACAACTTTTTGGTGCTGTTCTTTGACCAACCAGAGGATGAAATCGGGTTGGAAGCCACCATCGATGAATACGCCTACGGCTCCCTGTCCTGACTGGTTTCGCAGTAGGTACACGTCGTAACCATCGAAGGTCTTCGCGCTCCACGCTGACTGAAAATCCTGCACAAATTTCGATTCCCCGTCGTTGAGCGCCACGGGCGTTACCTGAAAGTCTAAGCCTTGTGCAGCCGCAAGCAATGGCTGATAGAAGTGTCTTTCACACCACAGGAACTCTAAGCCATCTTCGATTTTACCGCTCCATGCGGAGATGTCGCCGTCTGCGATTTTAGTCCGCAACGTATCCAGTCGTTTGATCAAAGAGTCGTGCCGCACTCGGTCCAGCGTCAAGAGATGGGCGCCATTGGGCGTATCCTCCCGCACGCCTGGCAAATAGTTACTATTCTCCGTAATCGGGCGATACTCCAATTTATCGGACTCCCACTGCTTACGCCTGAGGCCGTAGAACATCTCGCAGTACTTGCGCAGGAGCGCGATAGCCATGTCATGCCATAGTCGGATACGACTCAAATCACTAGCTTCCATCGCTTCTTCCGGTGCATAAAGTCGATACCAGCCAGTTTCTGCGAGTAGCTGCGGGATGACCGCTTCAGGGATACTAAGATTGGACCAGCGCCGGTCTCGCTTGAAGGACTGAAGTTCGAAGTACAGCTTCCGTGTATCCAGTAGAGCTAGCTGTAATGGTGATACGTAAACTGGATTACGTCCCGTGTCTCGCGATGGACCGCCATCGGTGGCAAAGGCACCGACCTGAGGATAAAAGTCCAGGCTCACCCGCGGAGGATTACAGAAGTAGTCTCGTTCAGATGGCATTAGCTCGGCCGGTGCTTTAAGGAGCACCTGCTCCGCCAACTCCATGAAAGCGCTACCGGAGCCGCCGATGGCCTTGCCCGCGACACTCTCTTTTAGGCGAACCACATTGAGGTTTCCCGGAACACCAGTAGCCGGCTTGAGCGGAATAATGAATTCTTCGAGGCCTTCGTTAACCGGTATATCTTCGTCTTCGAGTTCCTTACGGAATTGGGCGATGTAATCTGCCTTGACCCCAAAGATGTTGAGCGTCTCCAAAATGCTGATATGCCTGGGGCGTTCAATGTTAGCTGCTTTCAGAGCGACGGTGAGTTCTGCAGAACGCTTTAGACTGGTTTGAAAACCCTGTAGGCGGACTCCACGTCCAAAGAGCTGTATGATTTGGGCCCCTTCATTCTTGCCCACGTTCATCAACGTCATGTTCGATACGCGCCAGCTATTCCATCCTTCGGTAAACTTTTTGGAGCCCAGGAGCAGATTGACGGAAGAGCCCTCATGGTTAATGCCATGAAAGAGCGATTCGCTGAAGCGGCCATCCTGGACGAATAGTCCTGCTTGGTCACACAGCTTCACTAGCTTGGCATCATCTCCAACGTTGATTACCCCAAAGGGCGTATCGGCGGCACCACCGCGCAGAGCGATTTCGCCTGCCACACCAGTGATGTTTTCGATATGCAGGCGTCCGCCTGTGCAGTGAAAGACGCGCTCCAGTATGTCGCGGTAAATTTTCTCCGGCGATTCGTCTAACTCTCGAAGGTAGTTCAGTCGGTTATGGAGCAGGTCTGCTCCGCTTTGTGTGACCATGCCCTTGTTGAGCAGGGTGCCTATAGCTGCGATACAGTCGCCCTCCCGATGGAGAACCTTATCAACAAATTGCAGGACCTTTACTGTGTCGGATGCTTCTCCCGTTGAAAGTGTGGCCGTGACCTTTGAGCTTACGAACACCCATAAAGGACGCTGCAAATTAAAGCGATGCAGCTCTGATTCTGTGTCATCGTAGAACCGCAGCTGTTGGTAATAGCTCAAGAGAGAAGCTATCAGATAGGCGAATTCATCGTTCGGATTCTGATTCTGGGCCAGGTTGAGGATTTGCGATTGCTTGCCATAGCCGTCGGCATAAAAGTGGCGATATGAATAATCAAACAGAATGGCTCGACTGTAGGTCTGACGTAGGTTCTCATGCTTGCTGCAGGACTGAGCGAAAGTAGCTGAGTACTCGAAAGAAAAACCATGTGAGCAAAGGCGTTGACGGTAGTCATACCAGCTACCGCCTCCACCAGCGGTGCCTCGGTGACCTTCATCCACCAGTAGCAGGTTGCGGGAACCAAAAGAGTCCACGGCCACAGTTCTCTGCTTCTCACTCTCGCGGAGCTTATTGATATCAATGACGATCACGTCTTGCGCGAACAGATCTCCACCGCGAGCGGAGAACTCACTGGCATGGATACCAGAGAGCTCGAGCTCTGCTAAGTGTTGGCGTGTGAGTCCCTCGTTAGGCGTGAGCAAGATCACCTTGTTGATGTCTCCTGCCTTACCGTACTCCCGCAGGTAACAGCGATACTGCAGAATATTGGCGTGCATAATCAGTGTTTTGCCCGAGCCAGTGGCACTCCAATAGGCCAGCATATTGAGCTGCGGCCAGGCGTCATCGTCAGGGTTAAGTAGCGCAATGGGCGCGTGCTTAAAGCTTTCTTCAACTATCCACTCACTGTTCCACCGCTGAATGTGAGCATTTAGCGCATTCAGCAGATCGTCAGGTCTAGTGAACAAGAAGTCTAAATAAATCTCTGTAAATAAAAGGCTGAGGTACTGGAAGTACTTCCACTCAAGGGGCTCTTGGCTGTGGGCTTTTCGAGCGTCGTTGATACTGTCGGTGAGTGTTTTGATGCGTCGATCATATTCCAGTAATTGTTCATCGCTGATAAGAACGTCCCCGGTGAGGTTCTCCCGGATACGCTGCATTAAGCGATGGACACCATCGGCGTTATAGCCGGTGATATCGCCCATCAACTGGAAGCGGTCACGGAAAGCCTCGAGAGTCGCCGCCTCGCGACCCCCAATATCATAACGGCCGCTTAGGGAATCGAAGCCAAACAAGGAAAAAAGCCATTGGTGAAGTACTAAGTGGTGGCGGAATTCCAGCGTTTTTGCTTTCTTGCGGGGGGCGACTTTCTGCTTTGCTGCTGGCATACAAGCCGTTCCCTAGTTGATTGATTCGGTGTCAGCGAACATAAGGACGTGGAAAGCCTCCTCAATAAGTTGTACGCGGGCCTGTTTCATCGGTTCGCCTTTCCTGTTCTTCGGAATGCTGATGTTGTTATCACCATTTACGTAGAGTAGATCAATTTCGTCATCTGGACTCTCTGTCAGACGAATACGGAGTTTCTCAATCAGAACGGCATCGAGTACCGCGTTATCCAATAGCAGGCCGTTTTCCTTTTCCAATATCACTGAGGGGAGGTTGCGCCAAACTACCAGTACCTTTTGGCCGCTTGGATTTGCACCATAAACCGTACGGAACCACCAATTGCCGTTTTCGTTTCGTTCTACAGCTGCCTGCCAGCGACCAAATTCAGTCTGGGAAAAATTGGCATCAAAGTGGATAGGCTCGGCAACGTGCTCGATCCGCAGGCCTAGTAGGTAGTTAAAGGTTTCTAGAAGGTCAATGTTGACCGGTTTGGTTTCGTCGCCAGAGGAAGACCGCACGTTCAGGCGGTAATGCATCGGTTCTAGGAACTGTTGAGTATTGATCAGCGACTGCGATCCACGGGTTTCTACGTTGAGCAGGTAGTTAAGGATATATGATCGACGGGTGTCGTCACGCTCAGATTCTTCACTGTCTAGTAAGGTTTGTTGTGGCACTAGTGGCTGATTAAGCTTTAGGTTTCCAAGAGTGTCATCGTATGACTCGAGATGAATCACTTTGAAAAAATGTGAAAGGCCAGAGTAGTTTCCGGAAGAGTCAGGGGTTGGCATGCCCCCTTTCCAGTGTTTGGAATAAACTACTTTTTGAATGCGTGGTTTGAGCACGGCATTAAAATAGTCTCCCATCTCAACGAGGATATATTTTCTAGAGCCGCCATCGGTTCTATTTTTTTCTACGACTGCGTGTGCGGTAGTGCCGGATCCGGCAAAATAATCAAGCACAACGGCCTTTTTAGAATGTGCGCCGGCAATATGAATAGTGTCTTCGACGGTGTTTAGTGACTTCGGATAGGAAAAGACCATTTCGCCAAATAGTTGCTTGATCAATGCAGATCCGTGCTCTACCGACGAATACTTCGCGTCAAACCAAGATGAAACGGACACCACTCCATCGTCATTTGGTCTCCGCTTTAGGTAGATGTAGTCTTTGCCCGACCTATCTGGCCTCACAGCAACAGAGTCGCCTGCAGATGATACTGTGTCAGCCTCCCATCTCCAGGTCTTTTCCCTACCATCATCATTAACGGGCCAGACTACTTTTTCGTTTTCTCCCGGTTTATCCAAAGTAGACCAGGCTTTTTTTGCATCGTCCCATTCGAGTGCCGGAATGCGAACCTTTCCGTCCCGAATATAAATTGGATAAAACAAAGCTGGTCTAGCGGAGCGATCAGAGTTGGATCCTTCGCGACGCAAGTTTCTCCACTCGAAAGCGCCCATGTCATCTTGCTGATTAAATCTTGCAATCTGCGCCTTACTTGGTGGAAGTCTACCGATGCAGGAATCGGAGCTCTTACCCGCGAAAAGATTGTACTCGTGCGACACAGAGTAGCCGGTCTTCGTTGGCCTTCCAGATGGGTTTGATCGTATGCTAAAAACTCCTAAAAGGTCTGAATTAAAACTATCTCGCAAAATGTATGAAAGCTCGGTTTGTTGTTCGTCATCGATAGCAGCGACCAGGATTCCGGAGGCTTTTAGTAGGTGCTTTGATGCATCAACTCTGTCCTTCATTAGGGAGGCCCAACTGGAGGACTTGTAACCATTTTTGTACATTATGGAGCTGGCGTCTGTGTTGTAAGGCGGATCAATGTAGACACACGTCACTTCTTCGCGATATCGGGCTGTTAAAAGGTTTATCGCTTGGAAATTTTCAGAATTGACAAGTAATCCGTCGCATTGATTGTCCAAATCTTCGATGCTTGCGATTAGCCTCGTCTTGAATTTAGGCTCAAAGTTTGAAGTGTCTAGCGTTAGGTATCGATACTTGGGCACCGTGACTAGAGTAGATAAAGTGTCCGCGGCCAGGATATCTTTTTCGAGCTGTGCGAGGTTCAGCTTGTAGAGGTTCGCCCAATCCTCTTTTTGCCTCTCATTGCCGAAAACTGCCTTAAGCAGATCAGGCCGATCTTCAATCCGGTCTAGCGTCATGCAATAGCTTGTCTCGGTAACAAACTTCTTCTTCAACCAGAGTTTTTTCTGGAAGTCCTCTAGTTGGGCGAGGAACGTGATGATGTTCTCCCCAAGCTTACGGATCACCTCTATTTTGCTGAGCACTGGGGCTAGCCTACTGGGATCGTGTTTGAGGGAGGCTATATCGGCCCAATCCAGCAATTCGTTCTTGATGTAGAAATCTAGCTCCTGTCGCAAGAAGCTCCCCAAGTTCTTATGGATGAAGTAATCGAACGTGTTTTTCTTAGTGTAGTTATTCAGCTGCCCTTGCAATAGGCTGTATTCGGCAAGTTCGCTATCTGCTTTTCGATACTTGCGTTTCAGCGCTTCGAGCCAGGGTGCAGGTAAGAGACCATCGTCGTTGCTAGCCCCCAGCAGACGGGCCACCGCGATACTGCGTAAGGCTTCCTGTGACGGCGGCTTACTTTGCGCGGAGCTAGTGGCTTTTCCTTTTTCGGTCTCAGTCCAGTCGCTCGCGATAGCCCCGCGAAAAACGAAACGCAGCTGCAGCTCCTGATATGACTCACCAGTCTCTGATGGTTCGCCGGTTATCAGAGTGTAAGGGTCGTTTGCATCCAATATGAAGACACGTTTGCTGTCTGCCGCCTCCTTGTTGTTGTCCCGAGCTCCTGCCTCCGCATCTACCAACTTAAAGTGCACGCGCATGGGGTCTTCGTCAGGTCCGGCATCGGGATTTAGACGAAAGCTGTAGTCCCGTAGGGTCTCACTACTCTTGATGTAGTACTGATCCTTATTGGCCCAGTGCAGCACCACTTCTTCGCCTTGATAGGGAATGGCATAAGTGCCGTCTTTGTAGACACGACGCGAGAGGAAATCGCCCTCGCTGTAATAGCGCCTAAAGAACGTAACCAGTGCGTCATAGACTTCGCCCTCTTCCCTAGAGAGATCAAAATTATCTTTAACCTGGGCTTCTAACTCCTGCACCTTTGGCGACTGCTCTGGATCAAAGCCTGCGTCAACCGCGGCTTTTCGCGCTTGCGCTAGGGCCTGCTCGACCTGAGTTTTATCGAGGCTAGTGAACTGCTCAAACGCTTGGCGCGTGATCGATGGCAAGTCCTGATCAATAAACCGATTTATATCGTCTTTGCGCGCATGCATGATCCGGTAAAGTCCAAAGTCTAGCTCGGGCTGATTCAGTTGAAACATGTCGCGCAGTAATGTGGAGAACTGCTCACGGCGCTGCTCAGCTTTGAGCTGTTGAGTAGTGGTGCCCATGGTGTCTAAATGTCTCCTGTCTGCTGGTCAGCCTCTTCAGTCGACCATTTCATATAGTTAGATGTTGAAGCCCTGCTGACGCGGGCTTAATTCAATCTAGGTCTTTTTGGCGAATGCTTCGGCCACTATAGTTTCAGCCCTACTTACTTCAACCTCGGTCATCCATCCGAAGTGGCTTTGTTTCTTATTTTTGGACAGTGTGTTGTCGTTCTGATGAACCACACGAACAAACAGTTCCAGACTGTGATTAGGCCAGTCCAGTAGTTGATTCAGATTGTGACAGGCGCGGTCGAACCCGAGCAGGAACTCAATCTCCTGCTGTAGATCGTTTTCAACGGTACGCTCTAACGATCTATAGAGAAACTCCGCTTGGTCTGTAGCATCGAAGTATTTGAAGTAAACGGCGTCGTTTCCAATAGCCGGAGTATCCGGAGCATCCGGCAAGTAGTCTGTACGTTGTTGTAACGGCTTGGAGAAGCTTTCCAACACGGTCACATATTCATCGAGGTTGGCCAGAATAACGGCTGAGACTGGCAGTACGATTCCCCTGGGAGTGAAGCCGGCATTTGCCAGTACCTCATGTATCAAGTAACGGTGAATCCGACCGTTGCCATCCATGAAGGGGTGAATGAAGACGAAGCCAAAGGCGATGATGGCTGCATAGATAACCGGGTCGAATTGTAGCGCGACGTCGGCCCCGCCTTCTTTGTTCGCAGGCTCCACCGACATCCTAGCTTTGGCCGCGGTATCCAGAAGCCCCTGCATTAGTGCAGGGACATCTTCGGGACGAGCGGGTACAAATTCGACTTTTTGGCGGTAGCCCAGGTCATCCCCTATCCAGTTTTGCTGATGTCGCCAAGTAAACTCATGGAACCGGGGATCAATCACGGCATTCTGCAGCTCCACCAACCGCTCTTCATTCAGTGGTTGACCTGTATCAGCCTTGCGTAGCAGGTCGGCAAAACGCTGTGCACGATTTGCGGATGGTTTCTCCCGTTCAACTTCAAATGATGACTGGGTTTCTTTTAAGTACAGAAAAGCGGCAGCTCGACGCAACAGATCCTGATCGTAATTGCCTAGGGTCTCCCGTGTACGCTTGCGTAGATCCTTTCCTACCATCTCAATGAGGAATTCGGTTTTGCGTACCAGAGGACAAAAGTCTCTGGTACCTGGCAGGTTGTCGTTGATCCGAAATCGGGCGTTCTTTATGACTGCATCAGTGCCAAACTGCATGTCGGTGTCCAGCACATCGATGTAACGCGTCTTTGCGGGGACTGGGTTTTCGATAGGCAGCTGGGTTCCTGTCAACCACTCATAGAGAAAACAGGCTCGCCGGGCATACGCAGATGTCGGGCTTTCGATAATCCAGTCGCACAGACGCTGCGAATCAGTGGTTTGAAACAGCAGCCTGAGTAACTGAAGGTTCACTCCCTCGTAGCGGAGAGCGAATTGGAGATGGGCTGTCAGAGTATCATCAGGTTGATAGCGGGATTCGAAGAGTTGAATGCGGTGGTCTCCCAAACCCTGCACCAGACGGCCATGCACTGCGCTATCAATATAGCACTGCTGCCACAACCCAATGACGGGCAGATGGTGGCTCTTTACCAACCAACTGTAGCCTGCATCCGTTCTCATAGATCCTTGAAGTAACCTCGCTGCGTCTCCGAAATTTTGCCGCCTACCCAGAAAGATGTTCGCAAAATGAGGAAATATACGATTTTTATACGCACAATGAGTCGATGCGTCAATATTTCAGATAAAAGCCCCATTCGCGCACAAAAATATATCTTTGCGGCAAGTTTTCGGAAGACTCCGATACGACCACTAACTCGGGCTTCAGACCAGTCGCCACCTGACACGAAATAATTGGTGGCTGATGCTGTGCTGATGCATTTGCTGCTCCAAGGCTTCAATTAAACGATCTCGCTCGGCTTCGATTTCGTCTTCGACGTCGAAGATTTCCTGTCTGTAGCGACGCTGCTGCCTTTCCAGTTTCTTTACGGCTTCTTGTGCGGACTTCTGCGCCTCGACGGATTCTGCGAGCCGCGATTGCTTTTTGGCTTCCTTCAGCTTGGTCCGCGCTTCGTCTAACTTAGCCTCTGCGCTAACGAGTTGGTCATGGGCCCAGGCATCTAGCTTGTCTCTCTCTCGCTGAAAGTACAGGTTATTCTCATCGAGTGCCCGGCTTAGGCAAGCGTCTAACTGCCGCTTTGATGTGTCCTTGAGGAAGCTCAAGGCGTCAGGAGACGACTCAGGGACCTGCACACCGGTTTCCGCAGGCAGCTGGAATAACTGCTCACACAACTCCTGATCCAATAGCTGATGGTCCTCTGTCACCGCAGTAAACACGAGGTGCTCCTCACGCTGAAAGCTGTCTAACTCGAGCTGATTCAACTCCAGCCAACCTGACTGTCCTATATAAGGCTCTAACGCAGAAATCTTCACTTGTTGGCTGCTCAGCTGAAACTCTAGCTCTGCCAACGGCGTTTCCAGACGACGCCCTGTATCAAGAACATATTCGCCCAAAGGATGACTGAGCCTATACAGGTGACAATGCTCGGGCGGTGTCATGCCTTTCTGTATGAGCGCATATCTACCTGCTGGCACCTTCTCAATCGGTGGGCGCTCCAGAACGAATTGCACCTGTTCGTCGTCAAACGCCGCAACGCCTACCAATTGATGACGGGTAAGCCGCCAGAACAAGCGACTAATTTTGTTTAGCTGCTCTTCTGCCCTTTGACGCTGAATTTTAAGCAGGTCGTGGATCTGCGTATCAAAATGCTCAAGCAGTTTCTCCTGAGTTTCCTGCATCTTATGGCTGATGCTGTCTTCCAGGTCCTTCTGCAATGCATCAAAGGCGGCCTCTATTTCTTCCACCTCCCGGCAGCTGTTGTAGATCTCCGCAATGCGCTTTTCGAAATCGACCCCGTTTTCGATACGCCCTAGCACCTCATCCGACGCCCCGAACAATCCATCGAACAGGTGGAACTTTTCACTGAGTAGTTCCAACACGCGTCGGTCGGCATCATTACGCTTATTGAGAAAGTTGATCACCACGACATCGAAGCGCTGCCCATATCGATGGCAACGACCAATCCGCTGCTCCACCCGCTGGGGATTCCAAGGGAGATCATAGTTGATGACCAAGCTACAAAACTGGAGATTCACCCCTTCGGCGGCAGCTTCTGTGGCAATGAGTACTTCAGCATCATCCCTGAAGCGATCAATGAGTGCCGTCCGCTTGTCAACTGCAGGGCTGCCCGTTACCTGATCCGAGCCTGTATTCGCTGCTAACCAACGCTGATAAATGGCATTCGAGGCGGCATCGTTATTACTACCGCTGAAGTTAACGACTCTGCCCAGGAAGCCCCGAGCCTCCAGGTACTGACTCAGGTAGGCCTGAGTGCGACGACTTTCTGTAAAAATAACGGCCTTGCGGGGGGCGTTCATACGCGCCATGTGCTCAAAGCCCTGTTCCAGTGCCGACAGCAACGCCGCGGATTTGGCATCTTCACGAATACGGTGGGCGAGCTCTAGATATTGCTCTAACTCAGCAATTTCTCCGCGCAGCTTTTCAAGCTTGATTGGAATTTTTTCGTCGTCGGTAAGATCGTTGAGCGAAGCGTCGTCATGGGCTGCTTCCGAAACCTCATCGAGAAGATCATCTTCCACATCCTCGTCGTGAATGAAACGTTCCAACCACTCATCGTCGGACTCCTGCTTTTCCTCCAGAACCCTGAGCCGCTTTATCATGGCTTCTAAGGTACTGACAATGGCGCTGGTTGAAGAGGCCAGCAGCTTACGAACCACCAACGTCACCAAGTGCCGTTGTTGTCGCGGCACACCATAGCTGTCCTGACGCTGCAAATAGGCGGAAACGAGGTGGTAGAGGCGCTGTTCGTCCTCTGAAGGTAAGAAGGGTATGGTTATCGCTCTTCGCTCGGTGTACTTGATGTACTCCAAAACCTGGCGTCTAAGAGTGCGCTTCGTAAACTCCTTCACTCGCTCTCGTAGCCCTTCGATATCTTCCCCGCCTCGAAGGTACTGCTGCCGAAAGCTGGTTGCGTCACCAAATAACTGCTCGTCGATTACTGTAGAGAGGCCGTAGAGCTCCATTAAGGTATTTTGCAGCGGTGTTGCCGTGAGAAGGAGTTTGCGACTTCCACCGAAGGCTGCGCGAACTGCCTGGCCGGTGCGGTGGCTTTCTCTGTACGAGTTTCGCAATTTGTGAGCTTCATCGAAAACCACTAAATCCCAGGGAACTCTCCTGAGCTGATCAGCCATCTTCGCCACGAAGTTGTACGAAATAATGGAAATCACAGCCTGATTAAACGGATCCGCGATACCTTCTTTACGCTTAATCTTCCACGTTCGGGCGTCCAACACCTGAGTCGGTAGATGGAACTTTTCTTCTAGCTCGTTTGCCCATTGTTTGCGTAATGCAGCAGGGCATACAACGATGAGCCTTCTACGTCGCTCCGCCCAGTACTGCGCCAGTACCAATGCCGCTTCAATGGTCTTTCCTAGACCGACTTCATCAGCCAGTACCACGCCCTTAACTAACGGGTTTTGCAGCGCAAAGAGCGCTGCGTCAATCTGATGGGGATTGAGGTCTACCGACGCATCAAATAGTGACTGTCCAATCCTGTCAACATCATCGCCTCGCCTTTGACGAGTAAGCTCATATGCGAAGTATTTGGCGTGATAATCCGTTATCCGCATCTGTCGGCTCCCTAAGCGCATGATCTAAAAGGTACTGGAGTACTAATAGTCGCAATATAAGCAAATTTGCTGGCTTTGAGCACCGCACCTTATCATCCGGATATCTTTGATTTGGGAGGCGTGAACAGTTGAATATCTATTATTACGAGAGTGAACCCGGGTTGACTGATGGTTTACTGCTGCCACTCTTGAAGCAATACACTTCGGTTAACTACGTGCCGCTTCCGGAAGGCCCGAAGACGGCGCTTGATAACTGGAACGGCTCTGAAGACTTTCGCTACACCACAATTTCTAAATTTTCACTCACTCCAGATGACAGAGTTCTGATCACAACTCCAAAGAGTTCTCCGCTCGAGAAATGGTGTGTTAAGGATTGCTCACACGCTCTGTGGGGCTGGTCTGATGGTACTTTCTCTGTCATCTACACTGAGCCGCCTGTTCGACTGTCAACCCAATTCCATGAGTGTCTTCATTTTCTGGGTGTGGACGATTGTTACGTGATTGACGATCCAGCTCATCCAGCGAAGCCAAGCTGCACCCGTGATGACTGCGTAATGCGCTACGGCGTGAATTCCTTAAAGGTCTGCGACTCAGTACTAACCCAGATCAACAATTTCCAGAAACAGTGACACGGGTTTTATCGGTAGAAGCGAGGCCTAGCGGGTCGTGAGTGAATAGATGGCTTCTATGGAGCCAACGAGCAGGTAGTATCTACTGGTTCGTTGGCGAATGTGCTAACTTACTCTTTGCGGGAGTAATTATGCCTGCAGGAATCGAACCCTTGTAGTGGGCCTATATTGACGGTATTTCTGTCGGTATCTGGTGTAGGACGAATAGTGAAAAGCTTTTCAAAAACAACAGGTTAAATAACCTTTTCGGGCGGTCTCACACCGACCATTTTCAAACAGAGCTTTCCTGGCACATAGGCAACAGTTTAGACGCAAAGGGGTTTTCCCCGTTGATTTCTCCTCGTCCCAACTCCCGGCCCCCTGGTCGACCCAAAATACGTATCACAGGCAAGTCCGCCCCGCCGAATTTACGATACCTCGCTAGAAAAGCAATTTTTCCGACGCTGTCTATACTGGATTAACGCCCATTCTCTTTGGGCTTAATCTTATGGGAGATAATTCTAATGAAAGCAAAGCTCGAAGATTTACCCCAGGTCCGTCCGGAGCTGGGTGATGCGGTGCGAGGCTCTGACTGGGGTGAGATGGCCAGCGGACTGATGACCTTTCCGAAAGGCATGGACTTCTGCCCCTTGCTCGAGGGCCTGGAAAACAACCTCTGCCAGTGCCCGCATTGGGGCTACATGATGACTGGGCAGGTCAAAGTGACCTACAGCGACGGTAGAACAGAAACCGTGTGTGGTGGTGAAATGTATTACTGGCCTCCCGGCCACACTATTTTGCTTGAGGAAGACAGTCAGTACGTGGAGTTCAGCCCTAAAGAGCAAATGGCTGACGTGCTGGCTCATGTGGTGTCCAAGATGTCGCCGGGCTAGGGCATGCGAGGCCCCCCTCACCTGCCTGAATCACTAATGACACAGCCCCAGCCCGGCTTGCGATCGGTCTGGATTGGTCACGCCGCCGAGAAGCAGGTCGATGTGGTCACACCGCGTATCGGTGAGCTTGTGACGGCGGATCAGCCCTTTACCTCTAATCGTTGGTGGGAAGAGGTCAGGTAGAACCTACTCATCAAGCTAACTTTCCTGCTTCCGCGTATAATCTGCGGCCCAAACATTTTGTTCAAAACAAGGATTATCATCCATGACCACAGGTAAACAGCTTTATAGCACCCTCGCCGACGGCAAATTGACCGTCGAGATCGTAGAAAAAGAATTTGCAGAGCCCAAGGGTAATCAGGTCCTGGTCCAGATGGAGGCGGCGCCTATCAACCCGTCTGATCTTGCGATTCTTACCAGCGCTGCGGATCTTGAGAACGCCGAATACTCCCCAGGCAAATTCGTGGCAGACATGCCCGAGCCCTTTTACAGCGCCCAAAAGGCGCGACACGGCCAGCGTCTGCCCGTGGGCAATGAAGGTGCCGGCACCGTAATCGCCACGGGCGACAGCGACGCGGCCAAAGCCCTCATGGGCCAGCGTGTAGCCTGTGTACCCGGCAACGCCTACTCACAGTATTGCTACGCCGATGCAGGCATGTGCCTGCCTTTGGGTGACATCTCATCTGAAGACGGCGCGTCTGCCTTTGTTAATCCCATGACAGCCCTGGGCTTTGTCGAAACTGCAAAAATGGAAGGTCAGAGCGCGATTCTTCATACCGCTGCCGCTTCTAACCTTGGCCAGATGCTGGTGAAGATCTGTAAGGAAGACAATATTCCCCTCGTTAACATCGTTCGCAAGGCTGAGCACGTGGAGATGCTCAAGGGTCTAGGCGCAGAGCATGTAGTTAACTCATCTGACGATGACTACTTCAAGCAACTCAAAGCAGCCATCGAAACTACCGGCGCGTACTACGGTTTTGATCCCATCGGCGGCGGCAATGCGGTGGACACCTGCTTTAAGGCCATGGAGCAGGTCGCGGTGAGCAAAATGACTGAGTTTTCTCGCTACGGTTCTGAGCAAGCTAAAAAGATGTACATCTACGGCCGTCTGGATTTTGGTCCGACGATTCTTACTCCTGCCTACGGTTTTGGCTGGACGCTGTCTGGTTGGCTGCTTACGCCGTTTCTGGCACAGGCCGGTCTGGAGACCATGGGTCGCATGCGTCAGCGCGTACTTGCGGGTCTTACAACAACCTTTAAGAGTTCCTACAAGAGCCGTGTGAATCTGGAAGAGATGCTGACTCGCGAAGCTGCTCTGGATTACCGCACCATGAAGACCGGTGAGAAGTACCTGGTGACTCCTCACGCCTAAGCATTAGCTTGGGAGCGGGCCCATCAACGGTGGGTCCTGCTTTTGCGATACATAGCCTCACCTCCCGGGTGGGGCTTTTTCGTTTTAGCGCCTCGCGCTTCCTGCGCACGCCTCAGCCTCAGTCACCTTTGGCCACTGCGCTGTTAACGCGTGTATGAGCTTGAGAGTCTTGAATCCATCAAGCCATTGATGAAACTGTTTTACAAAAGCGTCTTTGTCTGAACACTGCTTCTTTGCGTGAGCAAGAAAGCGCTCGAGTCCCAGCTGCCGCAGTGCGCTAAACAACTCCGTGTGGTTCTCAAGTGCTCGTTCAAAGTCCTGCGATTGAAGATCTGGATCGCCAAAACCCTCGACATAGCTCAGAACTGCAGCCAACGCTTCGTAGCAGCGAGGATTGTAAAAGTATGCAAGGTCAGAGAGGGTCTCTCGCGCTAACAGTTGCGACAGCGCTGGACCGGTGCCAAAGGGCACGCGCCGGGACAGGCGCGCAGATAACGATAGAGGTGTACAGCGCGGTGTGATCACCGGTCCTAGCTTGGCTACCTTGTTTAACAGATAAAAGTCTTCGCCTGCCGCCCGCCTCGGAAAACCCCGAACCTGCGCATAGGCTTGGGCATTAACCGCAATGCAGCTGCCGATAGTATGAAACGCATAAGGTGAACCCGCTTTGTGCAGACCTACCACGTAACTTCTAAGGTAGCTTTCGTAGAGTTCTATGGCCGTGTGTTCCCGAGGGTCCTGTGGGGGTATATGCGTAAACGGATAAGTCAGTGCTGCTGCGCCCTGCTCGGTGCTGGCCGCCTGAAAGTAATCCCTGGGTAATTTGGCATCCGCATCGCTGCAGTGAATCCAGCTGCTGTGAATATGTCCGTTGGCTATTAAGGCCAGTGCAAGGTCGCAGCCTAACTTGCGCGCCAGGCCAACGCCCTCTACGGCAGGCAGCGCTGCGGGCCGCTCTACGACCAGAACATGATTGCCTCGAGGTAGTTGCTTCAGGCGGGCATTTGCATCGGCAATGTGCTGTTGTTCTGAGAACGCTTTCAGATGATCGCGAAGTTCATCATTGCGTTGTGAGTTTGCATCGGTGTCAGGGTGGTTAAGCACCAGAACGAGAAGGGTGTTGCTGTATTGATTTAGGTTCTCAAGCACCTCTGGCGACTCGCCATAGGCGGGTACAACAAGTACCTGTTCCCAGGATTGGGACCAGGTCGCCGCCAGGCATCCTCGCGCTTCTGGCTCTGCATACTGAGCCAAATACTTAGGGATAGCATTCAATGCAAGGCGGCGCGCAGGGGCAGCTTACATACGATTGCTGCCTCGTCCTCCAGCAATTCGTTCCAGCGACGCTCTACCGTATCTTTTGCGAAGTAGATCTCCGCCAGCTCACGAAACAGCTCAAAGTGGCGCTCCTCTGAGCGTGCGATGGCCTGATAGAACTTCTTGAGAGGTCCTGCTTCCAGAGCGTCGGCGACTAAGCCAAAGCGCTCGGCACCGCGCGCTTCTATAATGCCCGCAACAAGCAGTCGGTCCAGCAGATAATCTTCTTTACCGTCGCGCATCGATTTGCGGAAACTGATGACATAGGGGTCTTTCGTGTCCGCGGCGGTGCGACTGCCCCGTTTATGAATCCACTTAACCACCTCCCGGTAGTGGGATAGCTCTTCGATGGCAAGGTCCGCCATGGCCTCCACCAGTTCAACCCGATCCGGATAGTGAGACAGCATAGAAATCGCCATGCCCGAGGCTTTTTTTTCGGCGGCCGCATGGTCCTGCAAAAACCGGTCAAAGTTTTTGAGAACGGTGTCGGCCCACTCGCTGGGAGTGGCAAACAACAGGGGGCTCTTCATGGCTTACGCGCTGCCGCTCAGTTCCTGCACCGCTCTAAAGGCCTGATCGATCGCGACGTGCGTATAGGCCGACGCGCCGGCATCTGCATTCGCAATAGCGATGTTGCCAAAGCGTTGCCGGGCAATTTCATGGGGCGCCTCACCCTCGGCATAGTCCTCGTCCCAAAGATCGAGATATTCATAGGCGTAGCCGTGGGGCCAGCGATTGACCGTGATGGCCAGCACATCTTTTTGCACATCGAAGCCTGCGGGCCCTAAAAGACCGTCCAGTACTGTGCGTACTTCGCGCTCATAATCCTCAAAGGTGAGTCCCAGCATGGTCGCCCGGGATGCGCGCAGCTGGCTTTTGATATCTATCGCATCTGCCGGGGGAGAGATGCAGCCCCAGAAGATCAGGGATACGGGGCCACTGTCATCGATAGCGTGTTGGTAGCCGCCGTTGTTAATGCCCCGAAAGGTAAACAGCCTCGCGTGAAGCCGGCCGGGGCATGACACGGCGTCGATACCCAGTTTATCCAGCGCGTCGGTGTTGCGTATCAGCACGTTGGTCAGAAGCATCGGGTGCTTGACCTGATATCCCAGCGCCTCGCGCTGCATCTCAGGTAGCTGCGGGCAAAGATGCGGAATGATGCTGTGGTAGCAGGCCAGAACACAGTGCTTGCTGCGCACCCGGAAGGTTTTGCCATGAGCAAAGTAGGTGATGTCGGTGCCACTATCGGTGTTGGCTACATTAACGACTGTTGAGCTGAGACGCAGGCGTACGGGGTTATCTGCCTTGTCCAGTGCGGCGTAGTCAAATTCTGCCAGGGCAACATTGTTCGCAGTTGTCCCCGGTGCTACGGCGGGAATCAATCGCGCTACTTGCAGCCGCGCCAGACTCGCATTGCCGTCGGGCCACATCGCGGCAGGGTAATCCCAGCCCGCGGCGCTCCATTCCTCGCCTAAGAGGTGCCGGCCGGGAGCGCCGGTTTCTATGCCCTCCATAGCGGAGAGCGCGCGCATTTCGAGCCCCCAGCCACCGTGTTGGAGATTGTCAAAGAGTTGAATGGCGTCTTCGGTCAGACCGCCGTGGAGACGCAAAAACTCAGTGTAGGAAATACTGCGAAGATATTCCTCACGCTCCTCTTCATTCTTGTCGGCAAAGATGTTTTCTGGATCGCGGTAAAAGCGTTTGAGTGACTCGCGGGCCTCGACAGACACGGGGATCGAATCAATCAGCTTGTGTTCCAGCTGTTTACTGAGATCGCAGTTATTCAGCAGACGTGCATCGCTGTAGTTATCATCGTCAAACCACATAGCCGGACTGTTTGGCGCGGTGCGGCCATACTCAAACTGCATGCCCTCACGCATCGCTTTGACGTCGACGTCGTGCTCACCCATAAACGCCTTTACGGTGTCGCTGAATTCCCACCATTCCAGATTGTGGGTGCCGCCCATGGATAAGACCATACGGCCGCCCTGATGAAATTCGTTGCGCTTGGCATGACCCCCAAAGTCGTCGTGATTTTCGATGAGCAGGATTCGGGCATCCTTTCCAAATTGCTCGCGGTAGTAATGCGCGGTGGCTAGACCCGAAATGCCTGCCCCCACGATCACTAGATCATAGCTCTCGCCGGTGTCCTTCGGTTCTGGAAACCCTTTGCCTTCTCGAGCGATGGCGTGGGCTGCTTCAAACGCGCCGGGGTGAGAACCGCGTAGGCCGGTGCGCACCGGCGGGTAATCGGCAGCCGAGGGTGCTGACATAGAGTTGGTGCCAGTGACGCTCGCAGCCATAGCGGCAGGTGCAAATGCAGCAGCAATCGTAGCCAGAGCAGCATCGTGGATCAGATCTCGGCGGGTGATCGATGTATGCATACCCAGATCTTGATCGGTTTTTTTGCTCATCTTACGGACTCCTGAAGGCTGGGGGTGCTAGCTGTAGGTGTCTGTCAGCTGGCGGCAGCAATCGCTGCATCGCCCGCTTCAAAGTCACGGCGCAGTGCCTCCTCAAGCCGCAGCATAAGGGGTTCGCGAATGCGCGCTTTTGTTCCTTTATGGGCGGGCATGTTCAGAGCGGCAAAACCCGCAGCGAGCTCTGCGGCGCGGGCAAGCAGCTGCTCTTCCTCAATCACCTCATCCAGGTAACCCACAGACACGGCACCTTCGGGGGCGTAAATATGGGCCAAGCCCACGGCGTGGTTAAGCTGAGTTTCTTCAAGTCGAGCGCGGGCCAGCTCGATGCCAAACCACGGCAGGGTCATGCCAATAGCCACTTCGTTAAGGCCCAGTTTGTAATTGCCTTTCATGCCCACGCGATAGTCGGCGGACAGACACAGCAGAGCGCCCATGGCCAGCGCATGCCCACTGACCGCCAGTACTACGGGCACACCAAAGGACAGCAAGCGTTGGGATAGCTCAGCGCCCTGGCGAAGCAGTTTTACCATCGCATCTCCGCCACCGCCCATGACCGACAGGTCAAAGCCCGCGGAGAACTTCCCAGGCCGACCTGCAATGATGACTACCTTGCCTGTCGCTTCGGCAGCGTCGAGTCCCGCATTGAGCGCTTCAAACATCGCAAAGGACAATGCATTAGCCTTGCCGTCATCCATGGTTAACATCACGTAGGATTCTTCTTCGCTGATGGTGACTAGTTCAGGCATAGCTTGGTTCCTTTATTTATAAAAGCGTTACGCGTTTGGGTCCTGCGGCGACCATGAATAGTCCTGCCGCGCTTTAGGGCCAGCCCGCTCCCGGGACATCGACTCGGGCGGTCTCGATCTTGCCCGTGCGCTCGGCAGACACCACAGTGTGATTGCTGTCTTTGGCAGTGATCATAAAGAGGTCCCGGCCGTCATCGCCTCCGAGCATACAGGCATAGCAATTCTGGCTTGTTTCCAGGGTTTGCAGTCGCTCGCCACCTTGGGCGAACAAGACGCATTCATGGGCCAGCGCGTTGGCGACCCAGACGTTGTTATTGGCATCCAGGCAGATCCCGTCTGGCGCATACATGCCCAACTCGGCCCACACGCGACGGTTAGATAGCTGACCATCAGCGCCGATATCAAAGGCAGTAAGGCGCATGGCCAGGGTTTCGGCAATAATCAGTGTCTTGCCATCGGCTGTAATGACGCTGCCGTTAGGAAAATGCATGTCAGCGGACGCAATATGCACGCTGCCATCGGGTTCTACTCGCACCAGGTTGGTAGCGGGGTGGTCGGCGATAACGGCTTCGACGCCGCGGGTTGCCATATGCTCATCCAGATCAAAACCAAAATTGCCCACATAGGCGCGGCCCGCGGCATCGACAACCATGTCATTGCACAGATGCGTGGCGTGCTCTGACAGATCCGCGTGAGGGATTAGGGCGCCGTTCTCTTCTATAAGTACCGCCAGTGCCTTCATAGAAACCACCAGAATCCGCCCGTCTGGCAGCCATCCCAGCCCCGAGGGTTGGTCGTCCAGTTGATGTTCGATGCGCACATTTCCCGTTAAATCGATTGATTTAACGGCATGATCGTAGAAGTCGCTGAACCACAGGCGACCCTCATGCCAACGGGGACCCTCCCCAAAATAAAGTCCTTCAACAAGTACAGTGGCGTTGGACATTGTCTTCTCCGCTAGTTTTATCGTTATTGTGTGTCGAGGATTTCCGCAGTAGGCGTTAGGACATGACCAGCGCGAGGAACAGGATCAAACCGCTACCGGCAGAGATGAGAGTTCTGACTCGCAGTCTGGAGGATGACAGGCCCAGCCACACGCCACTCAAGATGATAAAGAGCATGCCGGCGGCGAATACCTTTTGGAATTCGCGATACATCGACGGCCCATGGCCGAAGTGTAGTTCCTGCATACGCTTTTGAAAGCTGGGTTCGTTCAGGCTAACGGTGACGCTGTCACCGTCTACCTTAAGGCCATAGTAGGGGCGCGACGTAGGGCGCGTGTACAGCGTATCGCCGCGTGTAATGACGTAATCGAAATTGAAATCGTCGATGCCTGCGCTGCCCAGTGCGGTTAATACGGCTTCTTTACTGGGGTCGGCCATGAGGGCCACGCCGCCCTTGATTTGACCCACTTCTGTGGTCTCCAGAGAGCCTTTGACGCCCAGCAGGTACATACCCCCGGAGAAGGCGACCAGAACCACCACGGCGGCGAAAAATGAGGAGAGGTATAGATGAATGTTAATGAGCAATGGGCGACCCATCGGATGTTCCTCCAGAGGCAGAATAGTTAAGAAAAGTGAGCACCGATGCTACGTGATCTGGCTGCTGCGGCAAAGCGCCGGCCACTTAATTTCCGCGATCAAAAATCGGCGTCACCACATCGCTAAACGACTCAGCCATGCGCTCACGGATCAGCTTTGCCAGGGCCTGATAAAGATGCCTCACCGGGCTGCCACTGCGATACACCAGAGCATGCTCCCGGTAGAGTCTCGCGCCTTCAATGCGAATCACATCGAGCTCCTCCGGGCGGTGCAGCTCCGAGCGGATATACAGGGCCGGTAAAAAGGCAACGCCCATACCCATAACGACCATCTGCCTGAGGGTATCCAGACTGGTCCCTTCGTAGTCACGGTTGAGTACGGCGCCGGTGCGCTCGCAAATTCGCTGGACTTCCTGATGCAGTTGATGGCGCTCGTCCAGACTCAGAATACTCATGCCCGCCAGTTCCTGCTCTTGCAGTACACCATCTATCGCCAAACCGGCTTCTTTCGAGGCAACCAGTAGTAGAGGCTCGCGAAACAGCACCTCCACAGCCAGATTGCTGGATTTGAGGGGCAGAGGGATCAGTGCCAGGTCGTGGCGGCCTTCTTTTACGCCTGCTTCGAGCTGGCTCGGCGGTTCTTCGCGAACGTACAGCTTGAGGCGGTCGAACTGCTTGTGGATCGCCGGGACGATGTTTGGCAGTAAGTAAGGGCCCAGCGTCGGTGGCACCCCCAGACGGTATGTCGATGCCGCCGTATCCGACAGCGTATGGGCGAGTTCCTGCATCTGGTGCCACTGGGCGATCAATTGTTTGGTCACAGGCAGTAGCTGTCGGCCTGCGGGGGTCAGCTGCGTGATTCGCCGGGTGCGCTCAAACAAGGTGACGCCCAAGCTATCCTCCAGGGAGGCGAGCTGCGTTGATAGCGTCGGTTGGGCAATGTTTAACCTGTCTGCTGCACGTCGAATCGATTGACTCTCTGCAACGGCGAGAAAATATTGCACCTGCTTAATAGTTGCCATGCGTGACGCTGATCAACCTGTCGCTATATAGGTAAAAACTATAACAGAAAAGCCAGGCATGTATTTGTTTTACGTTTAACAAGACTCATAGTCAGCCGGTGAAAGAAGAAGTCCCAGCGCTCGAGGTAAAGGAACCGCGAATGAGATCGTTACTCACATTTGATTTGAGCCATCTGCGCGGTGACATTTACGGTGGATTGACTGCTGGTGTGGTGGCTATTCCACTGGCTTTGGCCTTTGGCGTGGCCTCGGGTCTCGGGCCTATTGCGGGAATGTACGGCGCCATTATTGTGGGTTTCTTTGCCGCTATGTTTGGCGGTACTCCCACCAACGTTTCGGGACCTACGGGCCCCATGGTGGTAGTGCTGGCGGGTTTGTTCGCCAGCCTGTCCGGCGATATAGGACTGATTTTTACCGCGGTGATGCTCGCCGGAATTTTTCAAATCGTGCTTGGGGCCATCGGCGCCGGTAGCTACATTTCTCTTGTTCCCTATCCCGTGGTGTCGGGATTTATGAGCGGCATCGGGGTGATCATCATCATTCTCCAGGCGGATGCCATGTTTGGACACGACTCGCCCGCAGGTACGCTGAACGCCTTGGCGCATTTGCCGACGGTGTTATCGGACATCAACTTCGCGGCGCTTGGGGTGGGAATCATGACTCTGGCGGTTGTCTATCTTTGGCCCAGCAAGTGGGGAACCTACGTGCCGGGTCCCCTGGTTGCGCTCACCGCCGGAACGTTTCTAAGCCTGATCCTGCCCGCAATGCCGATTCTGGGCGATATTCCGTCGGGTTTGCCGGCACTGCAGCTACCGGTTTTCGAGCAGTCGGCAATGATGCTGGTGATCGAAGCGGCTTTTGTCCTGGCGGTGCTGGGCGCGATCGACAGCCTGCTGACCTCCCTGGTGGCCGACAACATGACCCGCACGCGACATGATTCCAATAAGGAGTTGATCGGCCAGGGTATTGGCAACGCCGTGGCGGGTCTTTTTGGCGGCATCGCCGGGGCCGGCGCGACAATGCGCACCGTGATTAATATCCGCTCGGGCGGCGTAACGCGCCTCTCCGGGATGATTCACTCCGTCGTTCTCGCGGCAGTGGTTCTGGGTGTGGGTTCCGTCGCGTCTGTGATCCCCCACGCCGCTCTTGCAGGTGTTCTCGTGAAAGTCGGTATGGATATTATTGACTTCAGTTATCTCAAGCGCGCTCACCGCGGGCCGCGCTGGGATCTTGGGCTCATGGCGCTGGTTTTGACGCTGACGGTATTTGTCGACCTGATTACTGCTGTGGGTGCCGGTGTGGTGCTTGCTGCCCTGGCTTACGTGCAGCAGGTGGCGAAGATTCAGCTCGAGGAGTTGGACTCCCGCCCGCGGGCCCAGGCCTCGGAAGAAGAGCAGTCACTGCTGGACCGTCTGGGCAGCCAGGTCACCTTGTTTGAATTTGGCGGCCCCCTCAGTTTTGGCGCTGCTGCGGACGTGGGGCACCGGGTTCGGGAGCGTTATAAGGACGCCACGCATTCCATTATTCTGGATTTTAACCGCGTGCCTTACATTGACGTATCGGCAGCGCGAGCGGTAGAGACGATTGCTGGTGACGCGCATAAGGCAGGAAAACGCGTTTACATCACGGGTATGGCAACCGACGTTCAGAAAACTCTGACCAATCTGGGCGCCGATGAGACGCTGGCAGACGATGCCCATTACCCAACCCGACTTGAGGCGCTCCACGCCATTGCCGACCGCAGTGGTACCGGGCCTGGCACTCCTGCGCCCCTGCTGTCCGCAGCTACGGCCGAGTAATGCAAATGCCCGCCGCTTGTTGTTATTTGTCGCTATGGGGCTGCATGTCCTGTGCAAATACTAATGTTTAACCTATGGGTCCCCGGGGCCAGGACGTACCTAGACTATGAGTGAATACGACAATCTTTTGATTCAAAACAAAGCCTGGTCGAAGCAGAAGCACGAAGTAGATGAGAGTTTTTTTCAGCGACTGGCAGTTCAGCAAAAACCCCATTTTCTTTGGATCGGTTGCTCGGATAGCCGCGTTTCAGCGAATGAGATCACGGGTACGGATCCGGGTGAGATATTTGTTCACCGTAACATTGCCAACATGGTGGTGCACACAGATCTCAACCTGCTCTCTGTGCTGCAATACGCGGTTGAGGTGCTGATGGTCGAACACATCATCGTCTGTGGTCACTACGGCTGCGGCGGAGTGGGTGCTGCGCTCTCGCATCAGCATCTTGGGCTGATAAATAAATGGCTGCGCAACATTAAGGAAGTCTATCGTCAGTACCGCGAGCCCATCGACGCGCTTGGCACCGAGACTGAGCGAGCCAACAAGCTCGTCGAGTACAACGTGATAGAGCAGTGTCAGAGTCTCATCAAGACCACCATCGTCCAGAAGGCCTGGATGGAGAGAAAGGCGCCGCAAATTCACGGCTGGGTGTATGGCCTGAGTGATGGTCTGATCAACGAATTGGTCACCATTGATGCCGATCCCAGTAACATCGATCCGATCTTTCGCTACAGCGACGAGCAGTTGAGGGTGCCGCACTAGCCGGCGTTATTGATCAGATCGTCGATACGTTCAAACGCTTCCAACGCCTGCTCGATCGCCTGGGGCGTTAGCTCGCGTCGGCAAGACCTGCCTGCGTGTGCGTGTTGAAACCCGTAAAGCACAGGGCGATGATAAATCCGATGTGCAACAAACGATTCAGAGATTGTTTGTTTGATTACTCGTTGTGGGTGCTGGTTTTTACAGCGTCAATACAAACAATTCCCCCGGTAGCCACTCGCCGCGTTCTTTGCGCAGGGGAATAGCTTCCTTATGAAGAAGAGTCAGTCCGGCGTTGCTGGCACAGCGTTGCACATATTCGCTGGAGTGCGCGAAGCGGCCGGATTTTTGGAGTTTGATATCGCCATGCTCCAACAGCTCAGTACTCAGTACAAAACGCACGCCGGGGTTAGATCTTTGGGCAACGCCTTGGAACACCTCCTCCAAAGCGCCGATGTAAACCAGCACGTCGGCACATACGACAAGGTCATAGCGAGAGCTGCCATCACGTAACATTGCACTAACATCGCCAGTCAGAAGCTGGTCGTAGACGGCTTTTTCTGTTGCTTTATCTAGCATCGCCGGCGCAACGTCGACCCCGGTGAGATGCTCGCAGTAGCTGCGTATCTGTGCCCCCACCAGGCCGGTGCCGCATCCCAGATCAAGCGCCTGGCTGTACCAGGCATTCTCGCCATCAAGTTTCTCAAGAAGGGATGGAATCTTGCTTGGGATGGAGTATTCCAGAGCTTCGGTGAGATGCTTCTCAAAATTAGCGGCATAGTCTTCAAAAACTGCTCGTGCATAACCTGCGTCGCCGCGGGTGATTGCTTGCCCGGAAACAGCGGCTAACAGATGCTTAGCCGTCTTGTCGTGGGGTTTTAGTTCCAACAATCGCTGAAGGTAATCGCCGGCCTCTTGATCGAGGCTCAGTGCGAGCAGTGTATTAGCAGTCCCGCGAAGGGCGTCTTCACTGTGGGGCTCCAGCGTGACTAATTCCTTGTAAACAATAAGCGCTGCCTTATGTTTGTACATGGCGCTAAGGCTGCGTGCAAGATTGAGAAGGACCTTGCGATGCTTCGGCTCAAGGCTCAGGGCGCTCCGATAAGCCTTGATTGCCTCGTCATGCTCACCCATGTCATTTAACAGATTGCCAAGGTCATTAAAGGCATCGGTATACAGGGGGTTCAGTTGCAGCGCGCGACGCAGCGCTTCCAATGCATTCTCTGTTTGCCCCGCACCCTTTAACGCTCTAGCCAGATTGGCGTAAACCTCTGCATCTGCCTCGCCGCGATTGACAAGCTCCTGATAGCAGCCGAGAGCTTCCTTGTATTGTTTTAGGTCTGTGAAAGCGCTGGCGAGGTTGTTCAGTGCTTCGGAGAACGCCGGCTCTAATGCGAGTGCCGACTTGTAGGCTTCTATGGCATGTTCAGGCTCTGCCAGGCGGCTAAGAATGACGCCGCGAAGATTGTGTAGAGCGGGTTGATCCGGATGAAGCTTGCACAGTTTGTTGATGTCCGCGCGGGCGGCATCCAGTTTTCCCGCATTGACCAGTCGTGCTACTCGCTCAAAGTCGGCAGGGCTGAGTTTTGCTTTACTGTTGCCGGTTAAGGCCTTTAACGCCTTTTTGGCCTTTTTATTGCCAGGCTCGGCGCTCAGCACCTGCGCATAGAGGCGCTTAGCTTCGTCGAGCTTGCCACTCTTGGCTAGCAGGGCGGCCTGTTCTACGGCTTGGCTTGGGGTGATTTGTGCTGCCATGGATCTTTTGCCTAAAAACTATAGGTTAAGGTCAGGGACGGGCCATCAATTTCTGTGTCAAAAGATAGCTTACTTCGCGAGCGAGCCTCAGTGATATCTATGTCAGTGACCTGGTATCCCAAAGAGGCACCAAATCGATCGCTGATTTGATAACTGGCTCGCAGGTGGCCGTAGACAAAGTCGCCGCTGTAGTCGTCGACATCGGCGGACAGCCACCCTGCGACCAGACTAAACCCGAAGTGCTTGTTGAGAGCCCACGTCGCAGTCCCCCGCAAATTGGGTACCGGTGCTAGCAGTGTACTGCTGGCCCGACGAAACTCACTACTTTGATCATTGACACTGACGTTGCCAGCAAAGCTGGCGCCCAAATCAAGGGCATGCACACCGACACCCAGCATGATCTCGACACTGTTACTGCGATGCACCGTGTAGAGAACGTCCAGGATATAGACGTCGATGTCTAATTCTGACCTGATTTCTGAACCTGTGGTGAACTCGACGCCGTCGTAGTTCAGATCGCGTTCGGTGACTGCTTCGCCACTTCCGGAGAACTGATAAGAGCCTGCATATATTGACCATTTCGGCGTGAACCGATAGCGGTAGTCGATGAAATAGGAGTTGTCCCGCTCATCGACACCAAGATTATCCAGGTTGATGACGACGGGCTCGAAATTTTCTGACGTTGCGCTCACCGAGGTGTTTGTTGACTGGCGGGTAATGCCTAGAGAAAACATGTGCTTCTTGCTAAAAGGGCCGCTTGGAGCCGCGCTGGCATCCGACTGTGCCTGGGTCGCCGCCGAGCAAGCAGCTAGCGTGAAAACGGTTACAGCGGCTAGATGTTTGATCATGGTGGATCTCTTTAATAAGTTGTTAAGGTCGGTATTCTATCGCATACCGCAACAAGTCAGGTGCCGAGAACTCGGAGCTGAGTGTGTCCGACGCGCATCAACCGCGGCCTACCTGGCGGAAGGGTATATGGGCTCGAGCTGTTGTTTACTTCCTGCGCCCGGGCGTTCTATTACAAGCCTGGGGACAAGATAGCCCGGACGCATCCCGCTCAACTCGCCCATGATGCGTCGGGCTGAGTCTTCAGAGACCTCAAAATGCGCAGCGCCCGCCACCTTGTCGAGCATGTGAATGTAATAGGGCAGGGCGCCTGCTGCGAAGAGTCGATCACTTAGATGGGCGAGCACCTCGGGTTTGTCGTTAACGCCAGCGAGTAAGACGGACTGATTGAGCACGGTTGTGCCAGCTTCGCGCAGGCTCTTGATGGCGTGGGCCGTGGGGGCATCAATTTCGTTGGGATGATTACTGTGCAGCACCATGACCGAGGGAAGTCCCCGCTCAGACAAAGCCTGAATCAGGCTGTCGGTTACCCGCTCAGGAATCACCATGGGCAGGCGGGTGTGGATGCGTAGCGTGACGGATCGTTGATGCCTGGCTATGCGGCGGGCCATAGCGGCGATCTGCTCATCGGGTAATAGTAACGGGTCTCCACCGCTGAGAATAATTTCGCCAATAGAGGGATCGTCCAGCAAGCGATCAATGGTGGCTAAACGCTCTGCACTGGACTGTGCATTGTCCGCGTAGGGGTAGTCACGCCGAAAGCAATAACGACAGTTGATGGCACATTGGCCGGTCACAACCAGCAGTGCCCGCCCCGTGTACTTTTGCAGCAGGCCAGGCGTGCCCGCATAAAGACTCGTCTCTGCAAGGGGGTCCTTGCTATACCCTGTCACAATCCGGGTTTCGTCCTGCGCCGCCAGGATCTGTCGCAGTAAAGGGTCAGCGACATTGCCCCGTTCTATGCGCGCCGCAAATGCCCGCGGCACCAGCAGCGGGAATCCGCGGTCTGCTGCCAGAGAATAGGGAAGATCCTCCAGTGCGATGCCCACAGCGGCTGCAAGGTCTGTCGGTGTGCGGATTGCATTCTGGAGTTGTTCCTGCCAGGACTCCTTGGTGCACACCTTCAGAATATTGGCGTCGGACGTCATCCCAGGCGGTCACGCAGGGAGTAATAAAGCATGCCCGCCACCAAGCCCGGCCAGCGCAGCAGCGTGCCGCCGGGGAATTTAGGCGTGGGCACATTGGCCATGACGTCGAAGCGCTCCGCGGTGCCGGCAATGGTTTCAGCCAGGAGCTTGCCAGCCAGCGTAGCGATGGGCACGCCGTGGCCCGAATAGCCGTGGGCATACAACACCCTGGGTGAGACCCGTCCCAGCGCCGGCATACGGTTCAATGTGATCGCCAGCGTGCCGCCCCAGCCATACTCGATGGTCGTGTCCGCCAGTTCCGGATAAATCTCCAGCATATAGGGCCGCACGAAAGCGGGAATGTCTTTGGGAAAGCGCGAGGTGTAGGACTCTCCGCCGCCAAATAGCAGCCGATTATCGGCCGACAACTTCCAGTAGTTGATCACAAACCGGGAATCGGACATGGATGTGTCGTCGCGAATCAGTTGCCGTGCCGTCGCTTCGCTCAGGGGCTCGGTCGCGATGACGTAATTGTTGATCGGCATAATCTGTCCGGCCACCCGGGGTTCGAGTTTTCCCAGATAGCCATTGCAGGCCAGGAGCAGGTGTTCGCATTTGACCTGCCCTGAATCGGTGTGGACCAGAACGTGAGCGTTTTCTTCGTAGTGGGTGACGCGACTGTTTTCGTGCAGCGTGACTCCCAGCTCCCGGGCCGCGCGGGCCAGCCCCAGGCAATAGTTGAGCGGGTGAAGATGGCGCGCTGCGGTGTCGAGTATGGCCCCATGGAATCCCTGCGCCGAGGTCATCTGCGCAAGTTCCTCGGTCTCGATGTAGCGAAGATCGCCGTAGTCATAGACCGCTCGAAGGTGATCGACCTCTTCGCGAAGCTCCGCCGCGGCCTTTTTTGTTGAAGCGGTGTGGAGATTGCCCTTTTTTAACTCACATTGGATATTGAATTCGTCGATGAGTTCGCAAACCGTGTGCACACCCTCAAGCCCCAGGTCCCAGAGCATTTTTGCGCGTTGTTTGCCTACCATCTTTTCAAGGATGTGCTGATCTGCGCGCTGTCCCGTGCCTACATGTCCACCATTACGTCCCGAGGCGCCCCAGCCCAGACGGTTTGCTTCGAGCAAGGTGACGCTGTAGCCGCGTTTACGAAGATGAATTGCTGCTGACAGACCGGTGTACCCGCCGCCCACAATGCAGACATCGCTGCTAAGGTTTCCCGCAAGTGCGGGAAAGCGATCAGTGAAGTTGGCTGTTGCCGCGTACCAGGAATTGACGTGCTCTTCGCTCATGGAATGCCGGGGACTCGCTGTGAATAAGATGTGTCGTCGCATAGTAGCGCAGCCCCTGCGCTCGGGCGATAGCCTCCCAGGGGGCTGTATAGAGGCTAGCCTTTATGGGTATTGCGAGGCCCAAGGGCCTGCTGCGATACTCGTTAGGCGAAATTCCAGGAAGCATTGCATGACAGCGAACCACAAGATCATCACCGACTGGCTCAAGCAGCAGCAAATCTCTGAGATTGAATGCCTGGTGCCGGATATGACGGGCAACGCCCGGGGTAAATTTATCCCGGCGCATCAATTCATCTCCCACGGCGACCCCCGCCTGCCAGAGAGCATTCTGGTGCAAACCGTCACCGGTGAGTACAGCGATGAGCACTGGGACTTCGTGGAGCCCACTGACACAGACATGCTGCTGCGACCCGATGCCTCCACCATGCGTCTTGTACCCTGGGCCCGGGAACCTACCGCACAGATTATTCATGATTGTTACACCCAGGCCGGCGAACTACATCCCCTGGCCTCGCGCACGGTGCTGAGAAAAGTTCTCGCCGCCTATGAAGAGATGGGCCTGAAGCCGGTCATCGCTCCGGAGATGGAATTTTATCTGGTGGCCCGCAATGAGGATGCAGACTACGAGCTTGTTCCCCCCGTGGGACGCAGTGGCCGACGAGAGACTGCGCGACTGTCTTACAGCATCGACGCTGTTGCTGAGTTCGAGGATTTTGTTGAGGACATGTACGACTATGCGGATGCTCAGCAGCTGGATGTGGACACGCTGATCCATGAGAATGGCGCGGCGCAGATGGAGATTAACTTCCGTCACGGCGATCCCCTGTCCCTTGCCGACCAGGTCTTTGTGTTTAAGCGCACCGTGCGAGAGACAGCGCACAAATACAACATGTACGCCACTTTTATGGCTAAGCCCATGAAAGATGAGCCTGGCAGTGCCATGCACATTCACCAGAGTTTGCTCGACGCGTCGGGTAATAATATTTTTGTGGATGCCAACGGTGAGCATTCAGCGGCATTTTTGAGCTACATAGCGGGTCTGCAGCGCTATACGCCTGAGTTGATCAGCCTCTACGCGCCCAATGTAAATTCTTATCGCCGTTTGGCGCCGGATATCTCGGCGCCCATCAATCTTAACTGGGGTCTGGACAATCGCACCTGCGCGTTTCGCGTGCCTAATAGTGATTTGGCTGGCACTCGGGTGGAGAACCGCTTTCCCGGGGCGGATGCCAATCCCTATTTGGCTATTGCTGCGACCCTGGCCAGTGGCCTGCTGGGTATGCAGGAGAAGCTCAGCCCAACGGCGCCCCACCAGGGCACGGCCAATGAAGACAGTGTAGAGGTCGCGCGAACCCTGGAAGAGGGTCTGCGCAATCTAGGCAGTACACCGGCCGTTTGTGATCTGTTTGGTGATTTGTTCCTGCGCGCTTACGCGGCGGTGAAGCTCGACGAATTTGAGGAGTTTAATCGCGTCATCAGTTCCTGGGAGCGAGAGCACTTGCTCCTGCAGGTGTAATGCGTTGAACGCCGGTTTGTTTGGCCATGGGTTTCGCGGACGGCTCTTTGTAGCTGTCAAATACCTCACCTATATTCTGTTGCTGGGTAATGTGTACTTCTTTCTTCAGGAGGAGTCAGGTTCCCTGGAGTACACCTTTACGGGGCCTATGTCTTTGGGGCAATACGTGCAGGTGTTTGCTGCCACACTGGATACCACGGCCTGGGTTGTGTTGTTGCTGCTGTTTGAGCTGGAAACCTCGGTACTGGATGACGAAAAAATCCGCGGGCTGGTAAAGGTCGCACTCCATGGTATCCGTCTGATCTGCGGGGCAGCGATCGTCTGGGCATTTACCGGCTACTGCGCGGAACTCATCACGCTCTACAAAGTAACCGTTGTGCAAGCCTTTAACGGTTGCGCGCAGCTCGCTGGGGACTGGTCATTGTTGCTAACCCTGGACGAATACGCCCCTTTAGATGCGCAAAATTGTTCGAAGGTTGCCGACACGGCGTTGCGCATCAGTGACTTCAATATCGTGGCAGATGCAGACGCCCTGCGCTTATCCCGATACCTGGCATGGACCGATGTTATCAACGCGGCGGCCTGGATACTGGTGGTGGTGGTGCTGGAGATTGAAGTGCGACTGCAGCTGCGGGGCAGTCTTACCGATGCGGTGGTAGATGGTACGCGCTATCTCAAGTATTGCGTGTATTCCACGTTGTTCATTGCCGCCGTGTATTGGGGCTTTGAGGGCAAGTTTCTGGACTTCTATGACGCATGCCTATGGCTGTTTGCGTTCATCTTCATTGAACTGAACGTCTTTGACTGGCAGCGTCAAACACAGGATGTGCAGCCGCAGCTACCTTAAGTGCGACTCTCAAGAAGTGCGACGCTCAAGTATGACTTTCAAGTGAGACAATGTTTTTGCGACAGCTGTTCCAGACCGCGCGCAGCTGCCGCGGGGTAGGGTGACAAATACTGATGACAGCGCTGGGCGCTGTCTCAGTAGTCGTCGAACTCCAGGTCGTAGTCTCCAAGTTCCTCGCGAAGTCGAAGCTCCTCAAGTCTTTGCTCTGCACGTCGGCGCTTCTCCGCCAGCTGATGCTTTGCAGAAGACTCAGTGCTCAGACCTTCGTAGGCCTCCTCTGAGAACTCTCCAATCACAGGCTCGAACATGTCGTCCATGCCGTCTGATACCGATTCCTGATTGCGATCTCCCACAAACCACCTCCTGATGATTACGGGCCATTCACAGCGCCAATATCGGGCAGCCCCTCATGGGAGTCAATCTAGGGAGGTGCCTCATTTTTATGAAAAATTACGATCAATAATTGGGAATTTTGCCGAAAAGTCGACGAGCAATCCCGGACTTCATCCTTGAATACACGCTGCACGTCCCTGTGCTATGCCCGTGGGGCGCGTGTCCGGGAGCCTCGCCAGGCGTCCAAACTTGGTCGCCTGAGGGTATTAGCAATGGCTATGCCAGCTTGCTACGGCGGCTGTTGTGGTCGTTAAGGGCTGTTAATGCGGGGTTTTTGATCGGTTTACCACACCATGGCGCAACCGATGGATGCGCGAGACACGTACCGGGGCGTGTTGCGAACATGTTCGCTGTGCAGTGCACAGCAAGCTGACGGTTCAGGAATAGAGCTCTTGTACGATCACAGAGGCGATGGCGTCTGCACTGCCCCCCACGGCGTCTACCGTGTGCGAGGCAAACCGCTCATACAACGGGGTGCGCTCGTTGTAGATGTCTTCGAAGCTTTGATCGGCCCCGCTGGCGATACCCCGCTCCGGGTTGGCGGCAACGCGCCGGAGCAAGGTGGCAACGTCTGCCCGGAGGTACACTACCGGCCCCGCTGCACGCAATCGCTGCATGATGGCTTCGCTGTAAATGACGCTGCCCCCGGTGGCCAATACGCGGCCATTGATAGGCTCACTGAGTAGCACAGCTTCTTCGATACTGCGCAGATGCAGGTAGCCGTCGTTGTCCACGATGTCCTGTAAGGTTCTGCTTTCCCGGGCCTGAATTGAGAGATCCGTGTCAGTAAATTCCAGGCCAATCAGTTTGGCGAGGATAACGCCCACGGTGCTTTTGCCCACGCCGGGCATACCAATGAGGCTGATGGTCTGGAATTGTGTGCGGATGTTGCTCATGGGGCTTTCCTTATACGGGCGTGCATTATCGCCACTTCTTGTGAACGCTCAAAGCCCTGTGTGTGCGTGCTAAAGTTCGGCCCCCACGGTTGTATTGGAAGTATTGGAATGAGTCTTAAGCACACGCCCCTGGATTCACTGCACCGAGAGTTGGGTGCTCGCATGGTGCCCTTTGCCGGCTATGACATGCCCGTGCAGTACAGTAAGGGCATCATTGCGGAGCACCGGCATACCCGGGAGCATGCCGGCCTGTTTGATGTGTCGCACATGGGGCAATTCATTCTTGAAGGCCCGGGCATTACTGAAACTCTGGAATCTCTGGTCCCTGTGGATTTGCAGGCGTTGGGCGAGCATCGACAGAGCTACGCGCTGCTGACTAACGATGAGGGTGGTGTAAGAGACGATTTAATCATTACACGCTGGGGCGCCCATGCGTTTTTTCTGGTGGTCAATGCGTCGTGCAAGGCACAGGATCGGACTTGGATAGAATCTAATCTCAGTGCGGGTCAAAGCTTGAGAGAGCTTGACGGACAGGGTCTGCTTGCTTTGCAGGGCCCTCGGGCTCGGGACGTTCTGAGCAGCCTGTTACCGGAAACTGCTGCGCTGACGTTCCTGCAGGGCGCGCATTGTGAGCTCGATGGCATGCCGGTTTACGTCACCTGCTCCGGATACACCGGAGAGGATGGCTATGAACTGTCCATGGCCGCAGAGCACACCGGGATCTTCGCCCGCAAACTACTGAGTCATGAGGCGACAGAGCCTGTGGGTCTGGGGGCCCGGGATTCGCTGCGTCTGGAGTCGGGTCTGTGCCTCTACGGTCACGAGTTGTCACCAACGATCACGCCCATAGAAGCGAAATTGAATTGGTCTATCAGTAAATCCCGTCGTCCCGATGGTGAGCGTGCGGGGGGGTATCCCGGCGCTGAGCGTATTGCGCGGCAGTTGAGTGAGGGAACAGCGCGCGTTCGCATAGGCATGCGGGTGCTGGGCAAGCGTCCGGTGCGCGAGGGTCAGGAGGTTCTTAACGGGGACGGCGAGGTGGTGGGGGTCATTACCTCCGGAGCCTACGCGGCCACCGTCGATGCGCCTATTGCCATGGCTTTTGTGGATAGCGCCTACGCTGCACTGGATACGGAGCTTGGCGTTTATGTTCGCGGAAAAACGCTGCCGGTGGTGGTCTGCAAGCTGCCCGTGGTGCCTCAGCGTTACTACCGCGGCTGATCAGTTGGCCCAGGCGCGGTGGGCTCGAAACTGCTTTGACAGATAGTCCATCTGATCTGCCAGTACCCGGTCTTTCGCCAGGTAGTGCCACTCATAGGTATTGGGCCGAAAGGGAACAGCCAGTAATGGCATGCCGGCTTCTTCTGGCGTGAGATTGTCCTTTTGCCAGTTGCAGCGCTTACAGGCGGCGACCACGTTCTCCCAGCGATCGCTGCCGCCCCGGGATACAGGCATTACATGATCGCGGGTGAGTTCCGAGCGACTGTGCTGTGTGCCGCAGTACAGGCAGCGATGATCATCCCGGCGAAACAGCGTGCGATTGCACAGTGGTGGCGTAAAGCCCTGAACAATCCGCCCCTGAAGTGCGACGATCGGCTGTAGATCGATACGGGAACGTTTTCCGGAGAGTCGTTGGACGCCCCCAAACACCGGAGGTAATACGTCACCAATGCCGTAGACCACGTCGCCCCGGGCATAGGCGGATATTGCTTCGTGCAGTGACAGCCAACCGCGGGGTTGTCCTGCCAGGTCCAACTTAAGGATCGCTTGCATAGTGTCCTACTCGCCGTAGGTTGTTCTTACGCTACTGCAATCACCGTCTGCAAACAATCCCCTGGGTACACTCATGTACCCAAACAAAGCATTTACTTTGCGCCAGAGGGCTTTTCTACCGCTCCGTCTTCGTTGGTTTTCCATACCAGTGCGATAAGGCGCTGGGTTCCGCTTTGCTTGCCAATGCTGTCCGGGTCATCAATGACGCGCAGCTTTTGCTTGTCACCCAGACTGAACAGCGGAATCAATTTAGCCCCGCTTTCGCGCTTGTAATCTTCAAGACTGAAGTCGTCACTCAGTCGAATAGTTTTCATCTCTGCGCCGCCGGCGAGGAGGCTGGCTATTTTTTCGAAAGTCACATCCGCCGTGAAGAGACGCGGTGGTGCGTATTCATCGGCAATCCGCGAGCGGTCGGTTTCTTTGCGGTCTTCACTGTTGCGCAGACTGAAGACGCGTTGGGGGCCGAACTCGCCGCGGAACTTCATGCAGGCGAGGGTGTTCCACCGTGAGCGGCGGCTCACGGCAAACAGCCGTCCGATACCCGAAAGCTCCAGAAACTGATCGGCATGAGAGGAGATCGGGTCGCCGAAGTACACCTCAAGTCCGGCCATGCGTGCGGCGCGAATTTCTTCATAGGACGTATCGGCCAATTTCACACGAAAGCCCTGATCCTGAAGTGCCTTGGCCATGGCTCGGGCCACGCTGTTAGCACCCACAAACAGCATGCCATTGGGCTCCGCCTCGGCAAGTCCCAGGGCCTTGGTGACCCGCCCGGCGCTAAGGCTTTGTAACAGCACGGTGGCCAAAATCACTAAAAAGGTCAGTGCTACCAGCGCTGATGCGCCCTCGTGACCCGACTCCTCCAGACGGATGGCAAACAGGGACGAGACCGCGGCGGCAACGATACCCCGGGGTGCGACCCAGGAGATCAGGGCTTTTTGCTGCCAGCGATAACCACTGCGAATGGTGGACAACCAGACGATGATCGGGCGCGCTGCAAGAATCACCACAAGGATAATCACACCCTGCCAACCCGTCGCAATGATCTCGGCAGGATCTACCCGGGCGCCGAGCACCACAAACAGTACCGAGATGATCAGCACCGAGAGGCTTTCTTTAAAGCTGAGTATTTCGTTCACTGCGACGTTGCGCATGTTCCCCAGCAAAATACCCATGATCGTCACCGCCAACAGACCGGATTCATGAGCCAGTGCGTCGCTGCCGGCAAACACCATGACGACCCAGGCAAGCGTGAGTACGTTGAGCAAATATTCCGGTACCCAGTGCCTGCGAAGAACCAGGCCCAGGCTTCCCGCGCCGGCCAGACCCATAAAAGTCCCGGCGCCAATACTCTCGGCAAACAGCATGAGCGAGTTTTGTCCCGTGAGGAGGTACTGAAAGACCAGTACGGCCAGTAGTGCACCAACGGGGTCAATCAAAATCCCTTCCCAGCGCAGCACCTGGCTCACACTGTTTTCTGCGCGCATGGTGCGCAGCAGCGGATTAATGACCGTAGGCCCGGTTACGATCATCAATGCAGCAAACAGCATGGCGATGTCGCCGGACAGTCCCGCTAAGTAGTGAGCACCTGCAGCGATGAGCAGCCAGTTCAGGACCGCACCCCAGCTGACAAGATTGGTGACCACGGCGCCGTGCCCGCGGATGTCGCGAAACCTGAGCGTCATTCCGCCTTCAAACAGCACCAGGGCAACACCCAGGGACACCATGGGAAAGAGTATCGGTCCGAACATCTCGTCGGGATTGAGCAGGCCCGTTGCCGGTCCGGCGAGAATGCCCAGAGCCAGGAGGGGGAGAATCGACGGTAGCTTTAGGCGCCAGGCCAGCCACTGGGCGCCGACGCCGAGTACCAGCACGGCGGCCATGGTGTAGAGAACGGATTGATCCATGAAAGGCTAGGGCCCGCGTTTGGATTAGCGGGCCAGACTACTGTGATCAGCGAGCGATGGAAAGGAGGGCGCTTTGGGTAGCGCCCACAGCTTTCTACTCGTAGCGATCCTTGAGAACAAAAAAGGCAACGAAAAGCATGGCAATGCTAAAGGGCAGGGCGATGTAGATGCCGTTAATGCCCAGGATCGACTCCAGTGTCACAGCGCCAAAATTAGCCGGCTCTATCAGTTTGGCTTCCAGAAAAGGAAACGCCAGAGAGAACAGGAAAGCACCGGCCAGCGCACCCAGCAGAGTGAAGATCGCGTCTTTCTTGCCCTCGGCACTACCAACGACACAGGTTCCCGGGCAGTAACCGGCGACCGCCCAGCCGATACCAAAAATAGCGCCGCCGATAGCGATGCCCCAGACGTAGGCCGGTTTGACCGCCATATGCGCCAGGCCATTCATATCCAGCAGGTAGATGCCCAGAGACCCTACGCCGATAGCGGTCATCATCAATTTGATGATCCACATATCTTTAAGAAGCAGGGTCCCCAGAATACGGCGATAACTCGTTGCACCGCCCATATACAGGATCGCGCCAAAGGCGCAGCCAATCAGAAATCCGATGATTAAAGTGCTCATCACGCTCTCCCGCGGTACAGGAACTTGGCCATCAGGATTGCGGATACAAAAGTGATGACGCCAAAAATAAAGGAGCTCAGTGCCAGCTGGGAGATGCCACTGATCATGTGACCACTGGTACAGCCACCGGCCAGTCGCGCTCCAAACAGTAAAAGCACGCCGCCAAAAAACGATGCCAGGTAGCGCTTGGTCTGAGAGGGGCCAAAAGTTGCCTTCCAGAGTTCGGGCATGGAGCCTTTGTCTGCATCGGGCTGACGGCGCCGCAACAGCTGTGCTGTTACCCCGCCGCCCACGACCATGCCGAAGACCAGCATCCAGCCATAGCCAACGCCCCAATCATCTGCCTCACCGTATTTGGCGAGATAGGTGTTGGATTCGGCAAATTCCGGTGCGACCTGATGGGCCACCATGCCGTCGGTGACGACAAACTGTGTCGATACTCCCAGCGGTTTTACCAAAGCGGTTGCAACGATGAGCAGCAGGCCCAGAGAAATGCCCGCCACTTTCCAAGAAATGATGAAGTCTTTATTCACAACGCTGTCCCTATTTATAGTTAGTGCCGAAGCGTGAGTGTATATTAGCAAGTTTAAATATTAAGTAAATTGTATATTTATGAACCCGTTTAGCGATAGATCGATAAAAGCCGTGATGTTTGTCCTGTTCGGCGTGTTTATGGGGGCATGGAGTGCTTTGACGGCCTCTGCCGACGCGTCGGAGCTGCCGATACTTGTCATCATCCAGGTGAGTGAGAATGTGTATTCGGCCATTGGCGCCACTGCAGCGCCATCGCGGGATAACTTCGGCCACAATAACAATCTCTCTTTTGTCATTACCGAGGGTGGCGTGGTGGTTGTGAACGGGGGGGACAATGCCCTCCTGGCCGCCGCGCTGCATCGCGCTATCAAAGAGCGTACCGATAAACCCGTGCGCTACGTAATCAACGAAAACGGTCAGGGCCACGCCTTTTTGGGCAACAGCTATTGGTCTGATCTTGGTGTCAAGATCCTTGCCCAGCGTCAGGCCATTGAGGAGATCAAGACACACGGCGAAGCGTCTTTGTCGCAAATGCGCGAACGTATGGGGCCTTTGGTGAGTGGTGCGCGGGTTGTGGTCCCGGATATTGCAGTGGATGATCGCTACGTGCTTGAGCTGGCGGGGGAGCCCATCGAGCTTCGTCGTTTTGGCGCCGCTCATTCGCCCGGTGACCTGTCGGTTTGGCTACCCGAGCAGCGGATCCTCATTGCTGGTGATATCGCCTTTCATGAGCGTTTATTGGGTATTTTTCCGGATTCGGATGTCGATGCCTGGATAGATTCTTTTGATGTTATGGCTGACCTGGATCCTGTAATTGTGATTCCGGGTCACGGTCATCCCACGGATATCGAAACCCTGCGCTACTTCACTCAGGGATATCTGCAGTTTTTGCGGGACGAAATAGAGGTGATTCTCGATGATGACGGCGATCTAAGCGATGCCTACAACGTCGATCAGTCTGCCTACGAAATGCTCGACACCTTCGATGAGCTTGCGCAAAAGAATGCGGGGCGAATGTTCAGGCAGATGGAAGAAAAGCTGTTTCAGTGATGGTCTGAGGTGGACGCCTCAGCTTGCTGCCAGGATCATGAATGTTCCAGTCGCCCGAGCGAGAAGCCTCTTCTGGTCATCAAAAATTTCGCTCTCTAAAGCACCAGTGCGTCGGCCTTTGTGAACGACCCGTGTCTCGCAGCGTAGCGGCCCCGCAAAAGCCGGGCGGAAATAGTTGATTTTGATCTCTATGGTGGAGCAGATTTCGCCCCTGGCTAATACTCCGGACAGGGCCGCGCCCATCGCTGTGTCCGCAAGAGCGTAGGTCACCGCGCCGTGGACTACGCCATTGGGGTTCATATGCCGGTCGTCGGCGGTGAGCTCGCAGCTACAGTGTCCGTCGGCATTACTGATCATCTCCAGGCCGATGAGGTCCGCAAAAGGATGTGCGATTGTAGCTATGGGTTCAGTCATGAGGTGCTGGCCTGTTCTTGCCCAGCTCAATACGTGATGTTCAGCGAGCTTCGTGAATCTTAATGAGGTACGCGGTTCGCCAAGCCCTTACGCGGGGTTGGCGAACCGATCAGCCAACGCGACTCTTTACCAGCTCCAGGCAAACTCAATCTCGAACTGATCCATGGTCAGCTCGATGTTTTGCGTGGGGTCAAAGGCGTTAGGCCCGGTCACAGAGTTCTCGGGTGCATACATAAACGCAACGCTGAACTCATTGCCTTTCGCGTTCTTGCGAGACACACCAAAGGTAAAGTGCTGCTCGACGGTGGCGGGGGCCAGGATGTTCAGCACTACCGCCGACTCGTCGATGGGCTGTTCACTGTAGTTGTAGCCAAAGCGATAGGTGAAGGGCGAGTCTCCGCGGATATAGCTGCCGCCAATTTTGTACGTTGTGACGTCACTCCAACCGAAACCCGCGCCCTGGTTGCCGCCGAAGCAGGCTTCCACATTGGTGCCGCCCTGTCCGGCGGTGGGGCAGTCAAAAATACGCTGCAGCGGCGTGGCGATGGATTCGATCTCGCCGTATTGCGCATGCTCAATGTCAAAGTGCAGTCTGAGGCGCTCAGTAGCCTGCCAACTGGCGCCGATACGACCAACAGCAGGAATATCAAAAGAGCCTTGCTGGGCGAAGAGGTCGGAGTAGTCATCAAACTCCTGCATCTCCATACGTGACTGATAGGACACGGCAAAATCCAGTGTGTCCGTGGCATTCCAGATCGCTCCGACCTTGAGTCCGTAGCCCAAAGAGTAATCTGTGCCGTTGTTGCTCAGGCCTGTAGGTGGCTGTGTGCCACCGCTGGCGGCAAAGGTTTTGGTGAATCCGCCAAAGGCAGAAACGCCCTCTATTTCGAAGGTTTGCATGGCGATTACCGGGCCGATGCCAAAGGCAAAATCGCCGGTTTTGAAGCTGTAACCCAACTCAAGAAAAGCCTGATTAAGGTTCACGCCGGTGTTGCCGGTACCAAAGGTGCCGGGCAGCGTCATTACCGGCGCGGGTCCCGGTCCGTCCGGATCAAAGGTGGCGCTACCGTCTTTATAGTCGGTGTTCATACCGCCGCGGCCATAAAACAGCAGGCTGATAGCCCGATCGTTCTCCAGAGCCCAGCTCTTGCCGATGTAAGGTATGGGGAAGTACTCGCTGCCGCTCTCGACATTGTCGGCGTTGACGGTGAAAGAGCCGAATTGGCCGTTGAGCTGGCTATCGGTGGCGTCGTAGCTGCGCCGGGGCGAGAAAATGGCGATACCCATGTCAAGCCGATCACCCACAAGCACGCCAGAGGCGATGTTGTTGGCAGCATCGATAGACTGCTCCGGTGACGCGGTGCCAGCGCCTGCCTGGGCTTTGTTATGAGTGCCGATGCCGTGAGTGAAGTAACCATTAGTGGCGGCGGCATTGCCAGAAACAAAGAGCGCGCTCGCGATGGCGCTAGCTACAAACAGGTTATTTGCTCGCATTATTCTGTCCTTTTGCATTTTATCGTTATTGTCCCCCGCAGCATTGATGCCTTTCGCATCACGCTACATTCGAATATTAAGATATTGTGATTTTAGCTCGCTGTAAACGACTATTTACAACGAGCTATCACTTGAATGATCGAAAACAGGTCTGGAGCGGTCCCTCGTGAGCCGCTTTAGTCCTGACCATCAGCGCAATACAGGTCGTAAAGCACGCCAATAACCTGGGCTATTTTGTCGTCCGTTATGGAGTAATACATGGTTTGGGCATCGCGGCGACTGGTGACAACGCCTTCGTGACGCATACGCGCCAGATGCTGAGAAAGTGGCGACTGTTTGACGCCAAGATTGCGCGACAGCTCGCCCACCGACTGCTCTCCAAACTTCAATTGGCACAAAACCATGAGCCTGTCCGGGTGCCCCAAAAGCTTCAGCAAATCGCTGACATCGGCGGCGGAACTGTGCATTTTGTCGAGATCCATAATATTCCGGGTTTGTTATATGAGAAATTTATAATATATTAACGCATGTGTGGGCGTTGGTGAGTTTACTACTGTCTGGCTTGCAGCAACTAATAAGAAGGAAGCCATAATGCAAAAACAACAGCAGCTTGATCAACTGGTCCGATCAGTCGCCGAGTCCGGCGAGAAACTGAACGGCGCAGAGAGACGGCATTTTCTGAAGAACGGTCTGGCTCTCCTCGGTGGTGCGGGACTGGTAAGCGCGGCCTCCGGTGTCGCAGCGCAGGCCATGCCCCCGGGCATACCCTCCTGGACCAAGAGTCTTGGTTCTGCGGTTAATACTAATCCTTACGGTATGCCTTCCCCCCATGAAGCCGGCTTACAGCGGCGCACGGTGGAATGGCTGACTGCCGACAAAATTGCCTCGGTGAGTTTTACACCCCTGGCAGATCTCAAAGGCATCATTACGCCCAGCGGCGTGGTCTTCGAGCGCTATCACGCGGGATTGCCCGACGTGGACCCCAATCAGCATCGATTGATGATTCACGGCATGGTGGATCGTCCGCTGATCTTCAGCATGGAAGATCTCATGCGCTTTCCGTCGGTGAGCATGATTCGATTTCTTGAGTGCCCGGCCAACGGCGGCATGGAGTGGCGCGCGGCACAGATGGATCGCCTGCAGTTTTCCCACGGCATGCTTTCCTGCTGTGAGTGGACTGGAGTGCTGCTGTCTACTTTGCTGCAGGAATGCGGCGTACAGAAAGGCGCCAAGTGGATTCTTGCCGAGGGCAGTGATGGCTCGCATATGAGCCGAAGTATCCCTATGGAAAAGGCCATGGACGACGCACTCATTGTGTACGCACAAAATGGCGAAGCGTTGCGCCCGGAGCAGGGATACCCGGTACGCCTGATTAATCCCGGCTGGGAAGGCAACACCTGCGTGAAGTGGCTGCGGCGTTTGGAGATTGGCGATCAACCCTGGTATCACCGCGAAGAGACCTCCAAATACACGGACCTGCTGCCCAGCGGAAAAGCGCGGGAGTTCACCTTTGTGCAGGAAGCCAACTCCGTGCTGACCAACCCCTGTCCGGAGAAACCCCTGACCAAACCCGGCAAGCTCTGGGTGGAGGGGCTTGCCTGGTCGGGCCGCGGACGCATCAAACACGTGGATGTGTCCTTTGACGGTGGCGTGAGTTGGCGGGAAGCGCGCTTTACCAGTGTTGTTGAGCCGCGAGCCTTGACGCGTTTTGGCGTGGAATGGGACTGGAACGGCAACCCGGCACTCCTGCAAAGCCGAGCCGTCGATGAGACCGGTTATGTGCAGCCGACCTACAGTCAGCTGCGAGATGCCCGGGGCTCATCCTCGATTTATCACAAGAACGCCATTCATACCTGGAAACTCAACAGCGATGGGAGTGTGGTCAATGCCCAACTTGCATAACTATCTGATTACCTTCGCTTTGGGTGCCAGCATCCTAGCCTCACCCATGGTATTGGCTGCACAGGAAGGCCGCTTCGGTTACGGCAGCCCCGCCAGCGCAGAACAAATTGCCGGCTGGGATATTGATGTGCGTCCCGACGGACAAGGTTTGCCGCCTGGCGAAGGTTCCGTCGAGGATGGCGAGGAACTTTACGAGGAAAAATGTGCGCTTTGTCACGGCTCCTTTGGCGAAAGCGTCAGCGGTTACCCGGCGCTTGCCGGTGGTGGCGGCAGCCTGACCGACCCGCGCCCTAAAAAGACCGTGGGCAGTTATTGGCGCTATACGAGTACGCTTTGGGATTACATCCATCGTGCCATGCCATTCACCCAGCCAGAGTCTCTGAGCGACGATGAGGTCTACGCGATCACCGCCTACGTCCTGCATCTGAACGACATCGTGGACTACGAGTTTGTGCTGACCCGGGACAATCTGACCGAAGTTCGCCTGCCCAATGAGGACAACTTCATCCCTGATCAGCGTCCCGATACCCGCAACAAACGTTGCATGAAGCGCTGTAAGGATCCGGCAGATGTCAAAGTTGCCTCTGAAGCGGCGGCCTATGTGCCCGAGGGTGGCCCTGATGCGCTGTATAGCGAGGTCGAAGCACAGGAAGATGGCATCGTGACCACGGTGACGGGCAATGGTGTCTACGAACGTCACTGCGCGCTGTGTCATGCAGACGGTATTGGCGGAGCTCCTGCGATCGGCGATACCAGTGCCTGGTCTGCGCGCATTGAGCAGGGCCTGGACGTTTTGTACCGCCACGCTATCGAGGGATATTCCGGTGAAGACGGCATCATGCCCCCCAAAGGTGGCTTTGTGAATCTGAGCGATAGTGAGGTAGGCCTCGCGGTGGACTATATTGTAGAGCAGAGCCAATGAGGGACCTGCCCATGTATGCACAGCAACTACGTCCGATGCGAACCCTGTCGGCACTCGTCCTGACGTTAGCCGCGATCACTACGCAGGCCGCTGAGTCCGATTCAATTGCCGAAGGGCGGGAGATCGCCGCGGATCGCAATCGCGGTAACTGCTACTCCTGTCACATGGCTGATGGTGCACAGATGACCGGCAACGGCGGTCCGCCACTGATGCAGATGCAAATGCGCTTTCCGGATCGTGAGGTGCTCAAGGCGCAAATCGCTGATCCGCGTGTTCGAAATCCCAATACCGTGATGCCTCCCTATGGTGCTCACGGCATTCTTACCGCCCGCGAGCTTGAGCTCGTGGTCGATTACATTCATTCACTATAAACACAAGAAACAGGAGCCTCCCATGCAGGGAACATTGACACGACGTCGCTTCAGCCAGGCAATTCTGGCGTTTGCGGCCCTCGCTACCGTTCCGTTAAGGGTATTTGCCCGCAACGATGAAGCCTTCAAGGCCGTGAATACCGATGAGGCAATGAAAGCCTTGTTTGGCGATAAGCCCATGACCGTGGACGACAGCTTTGAATTCAAGGTGCCAGATATTGCCGAAGACGGATCCATCGTCCCGGTAACCGTGAGCACCGAGATGGAAGGCGTGAAGTCTATCTCGCTGCTGGTAGATGCGAACCCCAACCCACTTTCAGCGCGCTTTCACTTTATGCCCGGCGCAGTGCCGGAGTTTAAAACGCGCATCAAGATGGGCGAAAGCTCCGACGTGCGGGCAGTGATAGAAACTGCCGATGCACTCTATGTATCTACCAAGAACGTCAAGGTAACCCTTGGCGGTTGCGGCGGTTAAACGAGCACAGGACGGAGAAAATATCATGGACGTAAAACCCATCAAAATTCGTGGTCGCCTCAAAGGTGACACAGCTTCCATCAAGTGTCTGATGCCGCATCCCATGGAGACCGGCGTACGCAAAGACCTCGATGGCAATAAAATTCCTGCGCACTACATCGAGACCGTCAGCTGCACCAAAAATGGCGAAGTCTTTATTACTGCCGACTGGGGTGCTTCGGTGTCCAAAGACCCCTACTTTGGGTTTGTTGTAAACAATGCCAAGGAAGGGGACGTTATTGAGGTTAGCTGGAAAGATAACCTCGGTAACACTTCCTCCGGTGATCTCACCCTGTAAGTCAACGAGGACGCTCCCATGCTGCGCACGTTCAGCCATCGTATTTACCCGGCACTCATTCTTGCTGTCAGCGCCACCGCTATTGCCAGTCCTGAAGAGGATCGCAATGCGCTTCGGGCATTTTATGAACAACGATTCCCGGGGATCGAACTGGACGCGCACGTAGATGGCGCTTACGCCCTGGATGCGGACAAGCGAGACCAGTGGCTGGAGATGGAAGATTTTCCACCGTACGAAATAGCCATTGATGATGGCGCTGATCGTTACGACGAGCCCCTTGCAGACGGCAGCAGCTATGCCGACTGCCTGGGTAATGAGGCTCCGGTTGTTAAGCAGTACTACCCGCGCTTTGATCCGGCCAGTGGTGAAATCGAGACTCTGGAGCAGCGCATTAATAGCTGTCGCGAGGCTGCCGGAGAGGAGCCTTTGGATTATCTCGGGTCTGAGATGAGTTCTCTCATGGCGTTTATTGCCTATGAGTCCAGGGGCGAGCGTGTTGCCATTGAGGTGCCCGATGACCCCCGGGCACAGGCAGCCTACGAAGACGGCAAAGAGTTTTTTTATACGCGACGAGGCCAGCTCAACTTTGCCTGCAGCAGCTGCCACGTAACCATGGTGGGTAATGCCTTGCGTGCTGAGCGATTGAGCGCGTCACTGGGACATACCACGCACTGGCCCGTGTATCGCCTGAAATGGAAAGAGGTGGGTCCTTTGCACAAGCGGTTTATCGAATGTAATTCCCAGGTGCGGGCAGTGCCTCTGGAGGCTCAGAGTGAGTCCTACAGAAACCTGGAGTATTTCCTGACCTACATGAGTAACGGCATGGAGTTAAACGGACCCGCGTCGAGAAAGTAGCGGATAGGTCAGTCTAAAATAGAGCTGAAAATAATGATGAAAACAGTGATCAGGATAAGTCTTTTGCTGCCGCTCTCTCTGAGCGCCCTGGCTGCCCAGGCAGGCCCCGCAGAGACACTGGAGCGCGCCAGCACAATCTATGAGCAGGCCCTGGCGCAAGAGCATGGCTGGTCGGTGACGGAACCTCTCATCGAAGAAGCCAGGGCAGCTATGGCTGCCGGTGACGAGGACCGCGCGCAGGCGCTGGCGGATCGGGCACTGCTAACAGCAGAACAGTCCCTCAAGCAGGCGCAGGACGAAAAAGACGCCTGGCAGGCACGGGTCGTCGGTCGTTGAACCGGCGCGGCTGTGCTTAAACCACAGAGGAGTTGCTCGTGAATCGACGAGAGTTTATCCATCTGCTGCTGCAAGGCGCCGCCGTTGCCGGCACGGGAGCCTATGCTGGCAGCCTTGCGGCCAGCACTCGGGCTTTTTATGACCTGGAGGCCTTTGGCAGCGCACGCATACTGCACATGACCGATAGCCATGCGCAGCTTAATCCTATTTATTTTCGCGAGCCCAACGTCAACATTGGATTGGGTGAGGCTCTGGGTCGCTGGCCCCATGTGGTGGGGCGCAATCTTCTAAAGGAGCTGGGCAATATTTCTGCGCGCGATGCGCATGCCTTTACCTATCTGGATTTTGTTCAGGCGGCAGAGAAGTTTGGTCGCGTTGGTGGTTTTGCTCATCTCAAGACCCTGGTCGATCAGCTGCGCGGTGAGGTGTCTGACGGCAGCAGCCTTTTGCTGGATGGCGGCGATACCTGGCAGGGTTCGGGCACCGCGCTGTGGACCCGCGGTCGAGACATGGTGGAAGCCACCAATCTCCTGGGTGTCGACATCATGACCGGGCACTGGGAGTTTACCTATCACGAGGATGAGATCCTCGAGAATATCGAAGCCTTTAATGGCGAGTTCCTCGCCCACAACACCTATGCTACCGAGGACGCATTGTTTGATGGCGTGCCTGTGTATGACGAGGACACGGGTCACGTGTTCAAGCCCTACACCATGCGTGATCTCAAAGGCCGTCGGGTTGCGGTTGTTGGTCAGGCGTTTCCTTACACTCCTATCGCCAACCCCAAGCGCTTTATTCCCAACTGGACTTTTGGTATCCGCGATGAAGAGTTGAGCCGGCTGGTGGACACAATTCGCGCAGAAGAAAAGCCCGATGCAGTGATCTTGCTGTCGCATAACGGTATGGATGTGGATCTGAAGCTGGCAAGTCGTGTGTCGGGTATCGATTTTATTCTGGGTGGGCACACTCATGATGGGATGCCACGACCGATAGAGGTTGAAAACAGCGGCGGCAAGACAGTGGTCACCAATGCCGGAAGCAACGGCAAGTTCCTGGCGGTGCTGGATCTCGAGTTTGGTGCCAGCGGTGTGAGCGGCTATCGCTACAAATTGCTGCCGGTGTTCTCTGATCTGATTGCGCCCAATCCGGCTATGCAGGCGCATATTGATGCGGTACGCGCGCCGCATCGGGAAATACTGGAAGAGGAATTGGCCGTCGCAGATTCGTTGCTGTATCGCCGTGGCAACTTCAACGGCAGCTTTGACCAGCTAATCGTCGATGGCATGCGCCAGGAGTTGGATGCCCAAATAGCATTATCCCCGGGCTTTCGTTGGGGCACTACCGTTATGCCGGGCGAAGCGATCACCATGGATCGCCTGCTTGATCAGACCTGTATGACCTATCCCGAGACCTACGTGCGCGAAATGAGTGGTGCTGAGCTGCGCACGGTTCTTGAGAGTGTGGCGGATAACCTCTTTAACGCCGACCCGTACTATCAGCAAGGTGGTGATATGGTGCGCACCGGCGGTTTTAACTATCGACTCGACCCTCTGGCCGCTATGGGATCAAGGGTGTCTGACATGACCCTGGCCAATGGCAAGCGCATGCAGGACAACGCGTCCTACAAGGTCGCAGGCTGGGCTACCGTGGGCTCTCAGTCTACGGGCGAACCGGTGTGGGAGGTGGTGGCTCGGTATTTGCGATCGCAAAAGACCGTGCGTATTGATCGCCTGGAGTCGCCTACGTTGATGAATGTGGACTCAAATCCCGGGCTTGCTGACTACCGTGGTGGTTTCGCTTAAGTTACCAGGTCAGCGTCGCAGCAATAATCTGTTCCAGCAACTGGTGCACGGCGGCGTAGTCTGCCTGCTCCAGCTCGGGTGCGCGTATGCTCAGATGCACCGTGTCGGGATCGGCATTCAGCGAGTAAATCGAAATACTGTAGGGGCAGAGGGTGATGTTGTGCGGATTGTGCAGCGTTAACTCGTAGGTCAGTTCGGAGCTGCAAAACAGCAGTGATTCAGCATTATCGTAGACTTGGGTGCTTGCGCCGGTAGCGTCAGCGGTGCGGCGTAACATGCTTGCCAGGTGTGCGGTGTAAGAAATCACCAACCCTTCATTTTGGATTGCCTGCACAAGATCTTCCCGTACGTTGTGATACAAGCCGACAGTGCTGTAGACCCAGGAGGATCCAATGACCCGGGGCTTTGGCAGGGTCTGTGCGGAAGTATTGATGCTCAAAAGACAGAGCGTAAGAATCGCCGTCGTTCTTCGGAGATAACGCCCCCCGAGCTTAGATACTGTGACAGTCGTCATGCGCATTCCCGGAACGTTGATTAGTCGTCATGCATGAAGTCTAGCGCGATCTCAACCATCTCGTCGGCGTAAAGATCGCGAAAGAAGTGGTCCGCGCCCTCGATTACCTCCACCGTAACCGTCGGTGCGCGCTCGGCCATGGCAGCGGGAAGTCCTGCGGCAATAGAGTCTTTGCTGCCGGCGATTACCAGCACCGGCTCTGTCAGCTTTGCGATTAGCGTAGGCGTGTCCCTTAGGGGGTCGTCACTGTAGTAGGACAGAAAGCTCGCGGCCGTGGCGCGGGTTTTTTCGCAGTACAGCAGGCCAAGCGTGGTGGGGAGAAGCACGTCACCTTGTCCCTTGGCAGCTTGCTCTTGAGCCTGACTTAGCAGCTCAGTGAGAGATTCTCCGTGGCGGTCTGTGTAGGCGGACCGGGTCTTTTGTGAAGACCACTGCGGCGGTGCTATGAGGATAAGGCGTTCGGCGAGAGGGTCAGCTGTTTCGAGCACATAGCGGGCGACCTGATTTGCTCCCCGGGAATGCCCGATAGCAGTGAACTGGCGCACGCCCTGAGTGGCAAGCCAGGCAGACCAGCGGGCCAGTTCAATGCTGGCATCGCGTTCACGATGGCGATGATCATTGTCGCAGGGAAATGCCTGTGCGCGGTTATCAACTCCCAGACTCAGGTTTATGGCCAGGGTGCTTACTCCCTCGTCGCCCAGCAGTGACTCCAGGGCCTGAATAATTTCGGTATCGCGGTGGGACAAGGTGCCGTGAAGGATTATCGCTGTGTCGCCTCCGGGCCAGGTGCTGCTGCGCGCAAGACGACCGGAAAGTGCAGGCCGCTGATCGTCAAGCTGGATCATCTCAGCGCTGAGTTCTGCGCATGAGAGGCAGAACAGGACCAAGGCCAGGGATCGCACCATAGCGGCAAGGCAATTGCTGGTTTTCAACAGAAACATGGCAGATACTCCTTACTGAACATGATTGTACGTACTAGATGGCGGCTCTTACCAGTCTCCAAAGAGTCACTGCACAGTTTTTATAACATCGATTGAATCAGGAGTTTTGAATGCGGTATTCCCTAAAAAATGTGGCAGCGGTAGCAGCCTTTGTCACGGCAATGTTGACGCTCAATGCGGCCTGGGCAGCAGAGCCCGTGATAGGGCCTGTGATTCCAAGTTTTGGCCCGGTGATGGCACCTCCTCCGGGTTCTTACAATCTTGACCCGGACGTGCATTACAAAGTCTCTATGGACATGTACACGACGCCGGATTTTCCTGATGAGCAGAATCGACACCTGGTGTCCGCGGCACGCTTCCTGAATATGCACGCGCAAAACGGCATACCTAAGGAAAATATCGAGTTTGCGTTAATTGTTCATGGAAAGGCGGCCAAGGATCTCTTGACCGATGAGGCGTATCAGGCCCGCTACAACGAACCCAACCCGAACTCCCAGTTACTCAAAGAGTTGAATGCGGCGAACGTGCCCATCTATTTATGCAGTCAGACCGCAGCGTTTCGTGGCATGGCGCCCGAGGAGTTCAGTCCTACAGTGACCATGTCGATGTCAGCGATGACAGCCCACGTGCGGCTGCAAAAAGAAGGCTATCAGCTGATTCCGTTTTAGGGTGGAGGCTGCAGCGACACTCAGGCAGCGTCACTCGTCGGGCTATGCGCTGCGGAGCATGGCCCTCACCACCTCAGGTACCGGGGTTGGCTTACGGGTTTTTCGATCCACGAATACTTGCGCAAAACTGCCTTTGGCCAGGGCGACGCTGTCGCTGACGCGGGTCAGTGAAAAACCCAGGGTCGCGCTGGTGTTACCAATCCGCTCATAGGCCACTTCAACAATCACATCGTCACCGGCGTGGCATTCGTGGAGATAGTCGCAGCTCGCGTTAGCGGTAAACACGTAGCAGGGAAGACCCTCCGGATTGCTCCAGTCAAAGCCAAACTCACGCATGTAGTTGCCGGCGACCTCATCGGCAAACACCAGATAATTGGCAAAAAACATATGCCCCTGCGCGTCAGTATCGCGAAAGCGTACTCGCAGGGTTTCTTGAAACGTGTCGCTCATGGTTTGTCCTTCTTGAGTTGCTGCGCCAGTTCTTCGAGGCGGCTTATCTGCTTTGCGATGGTTTCCAGTTCCTGTCCAAGGTCCTGCCGCAGTTCATCCTGACCTGCGGTAATGCTGTCCCGAGCCTCGGTAACCTCTTGTTCCGTATAGTGTTCCACTGCGTCGACGATAATGCCGATAAACAGGTTCAGCATGGTGAATGTTGTTCCCAGAATGAAGATGACAAAAAATAGCCAGGCCATGGGGCTGTGTGTCATCGCGGGCCGGGCTATTTGAGAGGCCCAGCTTTCCAGAGTCATAACCTGGAAAAGCGTGAAAAAGGTCCTTCCGAGGTTGCCAAACTCCGCTGGCATATCGGCGCTAAACAGTCCCGTGGCAATGACCGCAGCCACATAATAAAGAATCATTAATACAACGCCGATCGATGCCAGCCCCGGCAGTGCCGATAGGAGTGCGCCAACGACCTTACGCATTGAAGGGGCCAGTGTTAGCAAACGCAGCACGCGCAAGACCCTGAGTGTTCGCAGCACGGCCAGGGGCCCCGCTGCAGGTATCAATGCTATCGCTACCACAATAAAGTCGAAGACGCTCCAGGGGTCACGCCAAAACGCCCGGCGATGAGCGATTACTCGGGCGCCGATTTCGAATACAAATACAGAGAGGATCACAGCGTCAAGCTGATGGATGAGATTCCCGTATCTAGCCATGATGTCGGGTGAAGTTTCCATGCCCAGTATCACGGCGTTCAAGATAATCAGCGCGGTGATGAGCTTCTGGAACCAGGCTTGTCCCAGCGCGTCTTTCAGTTTTTCCAGTATTTGCTGATAAGCCATAACTACTCTCGATCTTTATGACGGGTCAGAGCGATGCAAGTGGGTAGCTTGGCATCACCGTATACGGATGGGTGAATTTTTAATTATCCTCGATGGTGTTTTCGTGTCGCAAGGATGAAGACGCGGGGCAGGCGCAGCATCACTTTACCATCGACTCTTGGTGCGTAAGCCTGACTGACCCGATGGCGATAGTGCGTTTGAAAGGCGCTCCGCTTTTCAGCAGGCAGCATATCCAAAAATGGCTTGAGGCCGGTGCTGGCGAACCATGCCACGATCTCTTCGGCGCCGCTCAGGAGATGCTGATAGTGAGTTTCCCATAGCCTCAGGGACTCGCAATAGGGTATCAGGAGGTCGTAATATTCTTCGGCCGTCAGCAACGCCGATCGTTGGGACTTAAAGGCCTGCAGGTGGCTTGCATAATCGGGAAGTTCTGCAACAGCCTGCATAAGACGATGACTGGGTTCGTCGAGGTTGTTTGGCATTTGCACTGCCAAACACCCACCGAGTGAAACCTGCTGCATGAGCTTGGGAAGCAATGCCTCATGATTGGGCAGCCAGTGCAGACTCGCATTGGCGACAATGAGGTCTTGCGGCTCCGCAGCGACAAACTTGGCAATATTACCCTGCACGAAATGTGCGTCAGGGACGCGCCGCGTAGCCGCTGTGAGCATATCTGCAGACTGATCTATGCCGGTTATCTTTGCGTCGGGCCATCGTTCAGTTAATAAGGTCGTGGACAAACCCGAGCCACAGCCAAGATCTGTGACGCTGCGGGCGCTAGTTAACGGCACAGCGTCTATGAGTTCCCGTGCTGCCCGCTGCCTCTCCATGGCAAAGCTGTCGTAGTGTTGTGCACTCCAGTCGATAATGGTCGGGCCGCTCCGAAAAAGTGAATGCCCCAGCCTGCCTTCAGATGCCGCGGGCGTCCAGTGCCGCACGAATGCGTTTGTGTTCTTTTTCATCGATGGGGAATCGCCACATCATCGCAATGGCCGCAGCTTTGAAGATGATACTGGGTGCTGCATACAAGATCGCGAGCAATCTCACATCGCCCGCTGCGTTGCTGATGGTCGCGTCGAAGCCTACAAACTCCAGTGCCGGGAACATCAGCCCTACCGCTAAGGCGTAGGCCAGTTTTGAGGCGGTTCCCCAAAGAGCAAAGAAAAGTCCGGGTCGTCGGCGATTGTTTTCCAGGGCATCCCATTCGATAAGGTCGCCATTGATGGCCGATGGCAGTGCGAGATCTGCGCCAATCATTAAGCCCGTGCCCATCACAATAATGCCGTAGAGCAGTACATCGCCACTGCCAAGAAACGGCGCTACGCAAAAGAACAAACAGGAGCCTATGACGGCGATACACCAGCTGCGATGTTTGCCCCAGCGTCTGGACAGTGCAACCCACAGGGGTACCGATACGGCGCTGCAAACAAAGTAGCCGAACAGCATGGGCCCGGCCACCGCAGGTGCCTCAAGTACGTGAGTCACATACAGAAGAAACAACGTCGCGGGTATGGCGTTCCCCAGACCGTTGAGTAAAAACGCCAGGAGCAGCCGCCGAAACGGTGAAGGACGACGCAGCAGGTCCCATGCCTCGCGCAGTGAGTTTCCCTGGCTATCAACCTTGGCCTGATCCGGCACCACCGCCGCAGCCAGGGGTACGCTGATGGCCAGACCTGCGACGGTGAGAATCGTTATCGCATAGAGTGAGCTGGCAAGAGCTGCGCTGTCGCTGTTATCGACAAGGAGCAGGGCTACCAGGGTTCCCGCCAGTCCGAAAATAACCCGCACGCCCGAGATGCGGCTGCGTTGATGGTAGGACTCACTGAGTTCGGCGCCCCAGGCGTTCATGGGCACAATGCTCATGGTCCCGGCAACATAGATCGCGAGCGTGCTGAGCAGCAGAAAGCTGTTGCCTGCACCTGGAGGCGGGTTGAAAAGTAACCAGACGGAGGCTGCGATCAGTGGCGCACTGCCCACCACCCAGGCTTTACGGCGACCCCAATGTGCGGGGGTCCGGTCCGAGAGGTAACCCACTATGGGATCAGTAAACAGATCCCATAGCCTGGCGGCCAGGAGAATGCCGCCGATGGCGGAAAGACTTAGCCCCAGGGATTGCGCATAGTAGGTAGGAACGATGACTTGCAGCGCAATGAACGCCCCGGCGAGGGGAAACGCCAACGATCCATAGGCAACCAGTACGGCCAGGGTCGGTATCTGGCTTGCAACACTGCCCTGTGTATTTGAGTTTTCCATGCGAGTTATACGCACCCGCCAGAAATTGGACGTTAGCGCAAACTCAAATAGGGGTGCCCCGGATCGCGATCAAAGGCCTGGCCAAAGCTGCGCAGCTTGAGTTTGGATCCTTCTACCTCCAGCAGCTCCTGATCGATAGCATCGGCGTAGCTGGTGTCGCCAATAAACAGCTGATTCAGAAGGTTTCGCTCAAGCTTCAGTGTTACATCCGCGTCCGATTCTGTAGTGGGTCGAATGTCCAATATGCTGTTACGCAGTTCAACGGTGTAAGCCTCGCCCGTATCAGTCAGCTCGTAGGCCACGCTAATCGCCTTGTCACCGGCAGCGTCGGGATCAACGCGAACGCGTAACAGACTCAGCAACTGGCTGGTTGCCAGCTGCGAGGGGTCAAAGCGTCGCTTTTGTAGAGCTATAAGAATGTCTCTGGGTACTACCGAGCCCTCCAGTTCCCGCGCTGCGGTCAGGTAAAAACCCCGCCAGTTGGTGTTGGCGGTGGCATAACCGATGCGACGAAGAGCGGCTGCTTTGAGATAGCGCGCCGGCATGTCTTCGCGGTCCATGCGGACCAGATAGGCCGTCAGTTCGGCGGCCCATTGGTCATCCTTGGCTGCAAAGGCTTTCTCGGCCTCGGCAAAAACACGATCGCGGCCGCCCATGAGTTGCACCAGGCGCCGGGCTTTTTCCAGCCGGGGCAGAGGGTCCAGCTCCGCCGGGTCTCCATTCCACCAACTGATGTAGGCGACATAGAATTCCCGGACATTGTGTTTAACCGTTCCGTACATTTCCCGGGTCCAGGGGTCGCGATCCATAAAGTCGGGCAGGCTGATGGCATTTGCCAGATCATCGGGGGTGTAGCCTTTGTTGATAAGACGCAGGGATTGGTCGTGCGTGTACTGGATGGCATCGCGGTACACCGTCAGCATGTCCTGAATGTCTTCCCGACCCGATAAAGGCTGACCATGGCTGGGCACCAGGTGTTCAGCATCGTAGGCCCGCATACGGTCAATGGCCGTCACCCATGCGATGGCGTCCCGCGGCTTGGTACCCCGCAGGGAATGAAGGTTGGGGTAGTTGGGGCCCTGGACCTCGTCGCCGGTGAGCATCACCTGGTAGTCTGGCAACCAGATGGCCAGGTGGCTGGCGGATTCGCCGCCGGTCTGAAACAGCTCCATGCGAATGCCGGCGATGGTCAGTTCTTCGCGTTGATCGACAAAGTGGTTGGGGGGTATGTAAGTGCCCAGCTCGCCGCCCAGCGTGTAGCCGCAGCAGGAGACGTGATAGTCCCGTCCGTCGGTCACCGGGTCCAGCAGCTGGCCGTACATGTACAGCGCGCGAACCCCCATGATGGGCGCCGTCACCTGATTCTCGTCTTCGAGCTCTCGCAAAAAGTTTTGTGCGGCGATGACCTTTACCCGCCCGGACTCGGCATCAGCGCGGCCTATAAACGCGCCGGCGCCATTAATGTGGTCCGCGTGGTGGTGGGTGTATATCACCGCCTTAACTGGTTTGTCAGAAATCTCCCGAAAGGCGCTCTCGGCGACCGCCGCGTGTTCATTCGCGGTCGTGGTATCAACAATGATCAGGCCATCATCGCCCTCAATCATGATGACGTTGCCAAAGCCGCGATTGGGAGTGTTGTAGTCCCATACCGGTGAGTCGCCGATTTGAAAGAGCTCTTCTTCGAGGTAGCGGGCGTGTTCTTTTAGATAGTCCGGCGAAGAAAAGGGAACCTTGTAAGGATTCTCTCCCGTGCTTACGGACGCTGCCTGGTCCACTGTGGGGTCATCGCCTGCGCAGGCAGTAAGAAGAGCCGTGACTACAAGCGCGCCGACGCCTGTGTGTGGTTGCAAGTTCATAAGGTTAGGTTCCTTGAGGCTGGTGTGTTTTCACCTTTATTAGATTTCTGCCGCTGCGATTAATCCCCGGGGGTTCATCGGCTTGTTATCCCGCTTGCCCCAACCGCGTGATCGCAAGCTATACTTCCCCGCTGATTTTGACGGCAACAATACCAGTTGGAGATAGCACATGGATATTATGGAAATGGGAGCATCGCTGCTCTCTCAAAAGCTTGGCATTGACCTGGACCCCAATGTAGTGGCGTCGGCTCTGAGTGGTCTACTGTCTAATTCAAGCGGTGAACTCGATTTTGCCGGCATCGCCAGCAAGATGGCCAGCAGTGGCGACCTCGGTGCAATCGTTGGATCCTGGTTGGGCGATGGTGCTAATCAGGCAATTTCCTCACAGAGCATTGCTTCGATTTTTGGCAGCGACAAAATCGCAGAGTTTGCCGGCAAGCTCGGTACCGATGCAGGCACAGCGACCAATGGCCTTGCGGACGTACTGCCTCAGATGATGGACAAGGCCAGCAGCGGCGGAAGTTTGCTGGACATGGCAGGTGGCGCGAGCGGACTTCTGGGCGCTGCGAAATCGTTGTTTGGCTAGGACTTAACTGTCCTGCAAGGCTGCCTCCATGCGTTGCGAGCTGTGCGCCAGCTTGGGGGGCAGGAAGTCCAGAGTGCTGCGATAGCCTGCCTCATAAAGCCGGGCTTTGACCTCTGGGCCCAGAGAAAAGGCGACCGGCGATACGTCGCCGGTGTCTACCACGATGGTCGATAGCCAGAAGGCTTCGTTGATGTACTCGTGGGACAGCGTGGTCATGAACGTGTGGATGAGCATCGCAAGATAGTCCCGCAAAGGGATGATGGGCTTGTTGTGTTTGAGCTTGAGCGAACCGTTGCCCCGCAGTTTGAAAACCACAACAGGGGTGCCGGTGCCCGACCAGTCGCGGCGCAAGGCTTCCTCGGAGAGGATGCTCCCGTCAGCCATAACCTGGTCCCCCAGACTTTTGAAGCTGAATAACAGCGGGACCGACATGGAGTAACGAATAGCCTCCGATACCGGCATCTCTGGCGACAGTGCCGTATTGAAAATCACAGGTTGCCCGGACCGTACATCGGTAGCAATAACGTGCAGATCCATATCCAGATCGCAAAAGCGTCGACCCTGCATTTTTTCATCCATCCAATGCTCAAAGCGGTCACCGTTGGAAAGCCCCCCGGTGCGCAGCAGAGAGATCAGGTTCTGCCCCAAAAACTGTGAGAAATCGGTTTCGTCGGCGATTTCCCGAATCTGCATGAGCGTGTATCCACCGGCGAGCAGGGCAGCCACAATGCTGCCGCCGGATACGCCCACAATTTGTGTGAATCCTATGCTCAGTTCCTGTAATGCCGCGAGGATGCCTATGTGCGCAGGCAGCCGGGCGCCACCCCCGGCGAGTACCGGTACGATTAGCTGATCGCACTGTGAAGTGCCGTCGCGATCTTGTTGAGTATCTGCCATTGCCGATACACCTTGGCTTTGCACGGCATTACTATACCCTCAGATGCTTACCGATGAAGAAATCAATATGTGGGGGAGGCGACACAGGCAATAATGCAGGGATGTATCGGCATTCTCAGCGATGGCAAGCCCGGGCACTTGAACCAGAGTCGCGGTCTTGCCGATGCCTTGCTGCGCCTGCGACCTGAACTTGAGGTTCAGGAGATTCCGGCGATGCCCCGGCACAAGGCCGTCATCGAACTGCTGTGGCCGGCAAAGCGCCCGCAGACTATGCGGCTCCTCATCGCTGCCGGGCATGCGACACACTTGAGTCTTCTCGCTCTGCGCCGCGCCTATGGTTGTCCGGTCATTGTGCTCATGAGGCCCAGCCTCCCCGGCGCATTGTTTGATCTGCGCATTGAGCCGCGTCACGATGGAGGGAGCGAAAGTGAGCGCTGCTGGATCAGTGAAGGGCCGCTGAATCGCATGCAGCCCCACGCTGAGCGTACCAGTGACGGGCTTATTCTTATTGGTGGGCCATCGCCCCATTTTGCCTGGGATGAGGCTGCGTTGCTGGATCAGATCAAAGCCCTGTGTGACGGACGTCGACAGTGGCAATTGAGTGGATCGCGACGCACGCCACCAGAATTGCTAAACGCCCTGTCGGAACTGGCTATACCCGGTCTCAGCGTCCATGACCCGGCAATGCTGCCCCCGGGTTGGCTGGCCTCGGAGCTGCCCAGGAATGCGGAGTGTTGGGTCAGCCCCGATAGCGCGTCTATGGTTTACGAGGCACTGACTGCCGGTTGTGCCGTGGGCGTGTTCGACTTACCGGCGCAGGCGGGCAGCCGCGTGGCTAAGGCGATGGAGGCGCTGCATGAACGGCAGCTCATTACGTCTTTTCAGGCATTTACCACCGGCTCATTGCCGGCTCCGCCTGCAGTCCCTTTTGCCGAGGCGGATCGGTGTGCACAACGGATTCTTGAGCGGGGATGGTTATGATCGTCTTTGCGGTTATCGCAGTCCTGGTGCTGGTCATGCTGAGTCGCCGGTTTGCCTGGTGGCGCCGCACGGTAGCTTACCGCCACCCCCGGATTCTCATGTACCACATGGTTTGCGAGCCCAGGGCCGATGCCAGGTTCAACAAGCTCCGCGTAGCGCCCGCAAACTTTGAGCAACAGTTGCGTTGGCTTAAGGATGAGGGCTGGCATTTTGCGTTTATGTCCGACCTGGTTCAGGCTCCGGCGCTGCCAGAAAAAACTGTGATTCTCACCTTTGATGATGGTTACGAAGATAATCTGCTCAATGCAGATCCGGTTATGGAGCGTTACGGTGCCAAGGCCACCCTGTATGTAGTCGAGGACCGCTTTGACCGCGATTGGTCAACCAGTAAGAAAGCGCATCACGACAGTGGTGAGCTCATGCGGGAGTCCAAACTGTCCGACGCGCAGCTGGAGCAGATGATTGCCAGTGGGCGCTGGGAACTGGGTGGGCATACGCGCACCCACGCCAATCTGGCAAAGGTCAATGCCAGCGAGCGTGACACCGAAATTGCCGGCGCCCGTCAGTCTCTGTCCGCACGGTTTGCCGTGCCGGTAGACAGCTTTGCCTACCCCTTTGGTATCTACGGTTCTGAGGATGTGGCCGCAGCACGCGCAGCGGGGTTCACCACGGCGGTAACTACCGAGGAAGGTATTCCTCTGGACATAGCGAGTCAGGCGATGGAGTTGCCGCGCATCAAGGTCAGTGGCAAGGACTCTATGTTGGCCTTCAGGTTACGTATGCGTACTGGTTTTCGGGGCGTTTGAGCCAAGTCTCGCTTAGCGCAGGTTCAAGGCCGCCCTCAAACCATACCCAACTGTTTTGCCAGTACATTCAACTCTGCGGCAAAGGGGTCGTTGTCCGCATCTCGATGCCAGGTGTACTCGGTGTAGCTCGCGGCCATCTCGGCAGCCTCATTACCCCAGAGCTTTTGAATGATGGCAAGACTCATGTCCATACCGGCAGAGACCCCGGAGGAAGTAAAGAACTTGCCGTCTTCTACCCAGCGTGCGGCTTCGACCCATTCCACCTTGTCCGATTGCATGCTCGCGATGGCAAACACCTGTTTATTGGACGTTGCACGATGCCCATCGAGCAAGCCCGCCTTTGCCAGGAGCGCTGAACCGGTACACACCGATGTTACCCACTGCGCGGTCTGCGACTGCTTTCGCAAAAAGTCGAGCATCGCTTCGTTTTGCAGTTCCGTCAGCGTGCCGGAGCCCCCGGGCACTAGGAGCATGTCAAAAGCGGGCGCATCATCGAAGCTGAAGTCGGCAATAACCTTGGGTCCCACGGCTCCTTCGGAACCGATGGCGGCGGCGACCGGACCGCTATGCTGTGCCACGGTGTTGATTTGAATGGCTTCCGAACCGATGACGGAGAACAGCTCCAGAGGACCAAAGTAATCAAGCATTTCGAAACCCGAATAAAGAACGGCGCCGAGTTGCAGTGGTTGAGTGTTCATAGGTTGTGCTCCGTAGTCGGTGAATCGGCCTGCGCTGCCGTATCCTTGACCTGTTGTTGAGCAAGGAATGACTCCGGCGGGGTTTTTTTCCAGCGGCGATTCGTCCAAAGATAGGTCTCAGGTTGCTGTGCGATGGCCGCTTCCGCCGCGAGCACGTAGCGCTCAAGTATGAGCTCTGGATCAGCAGCGTGAGGCGGCAGACTGATTTCTTCGAACAGGACTTCATAGCGACCGGTTTCCAGGCGGCGGCATTTGGCGAACACCACGGGAATATTCAGGGTTTGTGCGAGCTTGTCCGCACCGCGATAAAAGCTTGCCGGTCGGTTTAAAAAGTCGCGCCAGTATCCTGCGGCCTTGGGACCCGCCTGATCGGCGAGCATGGCGATGAGTCGTTTGCGTTTGCGTCCACGAATGACTTCCCGCCCCACGCGATCGATGGTCATAGGTGAGGCACCAAACCGCGAGCGTGCCGCCAGCATGTACTGATCCCAAAAAGGGCTGTGCAGGGTCTTGTAGACCGGGTCAACGGATATGCCCATTTTCAACATGGCCGCGTGCAGCATCCACTCCCAGTTGCCCTGATGAATCAATAGAACGATGGCCTGCTTGTCGAAGTTGTCGGTGGCGGCGGCCAGAACATCAAGGTTGGGGAAGCTCATACGGTCGGCCATATCAGCCTGACGCAGGCGCGTCGAGCACAGAATCTCCACAAAAAGATTGCACAGGTGGCGATATGACGCCCGTTCTATCTGCTGTCGATCGGCCTCACTCTTGTGTGGGAAGGCCCAGCTGAGGTTGTCGCGCACAGTGCTTCGCCGATAGCGAAACACGTGATACAGCAGCAGATACATCACCGCGGCAAATGCATAGCCAAGGCGCAGCGGCATTGCTGCCATTAAACGCAGTAAAAACCTCATGAAGGAGTATCAGCGTGCCTTTGGAGGACGGGGGAACAGCACCGGCGTAGCCTTGCGGTACGCGCGGTAGTCATCCTCGTCGCCCCAGCGTTTCAGGGCGTGGGCATCCAGCATGGGAATTCCACTGACTTTGGTCAGCAGCAGGTACACGAACACCGGCGATATCAACGTCGCGTACTGCCAGCCCTGCAAAGCCGGCAGCGCGATGACAGCGATGCCACACCACAGCAGAATTTCCCCGAAGTAGTTGGGGTGCCGCGACCAGGCCCAGAGACCGTGCTGAATAAATCGGTCGCTGTTGTCGGGGTCGCGCCGAAAGTCACGCTTTTGTTTGTCGGCTACCACTTCTATGGCGAAGCCGGCAATCCAAAGGACGAGCCCCAGCATGCCTGTGATGCCGATGGCGGGTGTCTGTGTGGACGTCATTGCTGCCAGCGCGGCGGCAGCGGTCATAACCACCCACAGTCCCTGCAGCGTCCAGGTCATCATGAAACGGAAAAAGAAAGGCTTGATACGATCGAAGCGCCGGTCAGAGCCTGCGTCACGAATTCGAAGGAATAAAAAGCTCCCCAGGCGTAACGCCCAGATCGCGATCAGTGCAGCGAGCAGTTGGGATCTGGGGTCGTTGCTCACCGATGCGGCGCAGACGACCACGGTCACATAGGTGATCGATCCGGTGAAGTCATAATAGCGTTCGGATTGGCTGAGGTAGGCGGGGATAAAGATAATCCACTGAATGACAAAGGCGAGCGCGGCGATCAAGGCAAATACCGGTATACCCTCGATGGTCTGCCCACCATAACTGCCCGCCAGGGCCATGGCAGCGGCGATGGAGACCGCGATAACGATGCCCATAATGGACTTACTGGCAGGTGGTTTCTTATCTGTGTCGTTCATTGATGGGCTCCTTGTGACCGGATGCCTAGTCTATCGCAAGCTCGCCCCGGAAGCCTTTTATCCAGCTTGCACTATACTGCGACCTGTCATTGAGGGCAGGGCCGAGCGTGTGAGACGCTTGCGCGCATGCCCGGAGTATTGTTTTATCCGTGCCTGGTTTTAAAGCGACATCTAATAAGGAACGTCTATGAATACTGCATTACCGGAACGCGCCAAGTTTCACCACATGAAGGATGGCACTGCCGAAGACTGGCAGGTCATCATAAAAGAGTTCAAGACCGCGGCGGCGGAGCTTCCTGATCGCATGCTTGAGCACCTGCGTGTGCTCGATGGTGATTGTGGGGGTTTTCCCGTGGATCGTCTGACGCACTGCCTCCAAACGGCCACGCTGGCCCATAAGGATGGGAAAGACGAGGAGTATGTGGTCTGTGCTCTGTTACACGATATTGGCGACACCCTGGGGCCCTACAATCATGCCGATATTGCGGCGACGTATTTGGAGCCTTTTGTCAGCGAGCAGAATTACTGGATGGTGAAACATCACGCTATTTTCCAGGGCTATTACTTCTTCCATCACATTGGCCTGGATCGTGATCAGCACAAGCAATTTGAATCCCACCCACACTACGCCTATACCAAGGAATTCATCGAAAAATACGACGCGCCGGCTTTTGATCCCGATGCCGAGACATACTCCCTGGAGTTCTTTGAGCCGATGGTGCGTCGCGTGTTCGCGGCACCTAAAGCATCCTTGTACAAGGCGGCGATGGAAGAGTAGGTTTTGCCGGGGCGCTTCGCGCTCCCGTTTTAAGCCTTCTTGTTCAGTCCCAGCATTTTGGCAATCGCCTTGTCGAGCATTCTCGGCGAGGCGATCTGCATCATGAGTTTTTCCATCATGCGTCCCTTCACCGCGGCGTAGCGCACCTTGGGCTGTGCCGTGGTAAGAGCCGTGCAGATGAGCTCCCCCAGACGGTCGGCGGGATAGCCGTCGCGACCCTGACTGATAAACACCTTTTGAAAACGCTCGAGAATGGGGCGATAAGGCGAGTCGGCGTACTGTTCGATGTCCACTTCTTCGGCTTTGTCCCAGATGGCGGTTTTTACCGGTCCCGGTCCAATCACGATGACGTCGATACCAAAGAGCATAAGTTCCCGGCGTAGCGATTCAGAATAACCCTCCAGGCCAAACTTTGAAGCACAATAGGGGCCTAGAAACGGCATGGCCCGAATGCCCGAAACAGAACTGATATTGACAATTCTTCCCGGAGGGCCGTTTAGCGCAGGGTCTGCGCCGAGCAGCGGGGCAAAGGCCTGGGTCACTAAAAAGGGACCCATAAGGTTTACCTCGAGCTGCTTGCGATAGTCACTTTCGGGCACCTCCAGCAAAGGTCCGGACACGGCGATGCCCGCATTGTTTACCAGACCTGCCAAAGTGGTTCCGCCCAGAGCTTCCCGAACACAGGCGGCTGCCTCGGCAATGGCGGCGCTGTCTACGACATCGAAGATCAGAGGTGCAAAGTTGTCGCCAAGCTCGGCTTGCACCCGCTCGGCATCGGCTTGATTGCGCACCGATCCAAATACCCGAAACCCCCGCGCAATCATGACTTTTGCGGCCGCGTGGCCAATACCTGTGGATACTCCGGTGATGACGATAGTTTGCATGCTGGACTGACCTTGTAGTCTGAAGTGGAATTTACGGCGCGCTGGGATGCTGAGATTTACTGGCCCCTGGCGACCCCGCACTGCTAAGCTTTGCAGCATCCTCTTACAACAGAACAGGCGTCAAGTTTCTTGAGTAACTCTCTTGACCAATAATGCACGCGTGACGCTGGCCTGTTTCTTCGCCTATTTCGTGATGTCCGGAATGCTGGCGCCCATCGGTATTGTGTTACCACCTCTTGCAGAGTATCTCGGTGAGCCGGTAACCGACGTCGCGCCGATATTTAGCTGGCTGACCCTGGGGATTTTGCTGGGCTCCGCTCTGGCACTGGTGGTGTTCGATGTATTGACGGTGCGCAGCTGGATCCTGCTGGTTTATCTGGCCACTGCGGCAGCGCTGCTGACGCTGCGCTTGTCCGATTCGGCATTGGTCCTGCGTGTCTCTCTCGGGGTTGTAGGGACAGCCTGCGGCATAGGTCTGGCGGCGGCGGCGAGCACGATTACCCGGTTGTACGCCGAGGATCATCGCGCCTCCATGCTGGTAATCACCGATGGCTCTTTTAGTGTGGCGGGGATTGTGATCTCGACCCTGGCGGTATCGCTGGTGGCAGCGGGCTTGCATTGGTCTGCCGCTTATCTTGCGGTGGCAGCTGTGGCGGTCATGGTGGTGCTGCTGGTAGCAACGGCGCGGTTTCCACAAACCAGCGACGCTGATGTTCAACGCTGGAACACCTCTGCCTGGCCCTTGCCGGTCTGGCTGTGCATCGTCGCGCTTTTTCTTTACACCCTGGGGCAGTACTCCCTGCTGTGGTGGTTGCCCACCTATCTCGAGGAGGCCCTGGGTGCTCCCCGGGATGCAGCCGGGGCCGTGGTGGCAAGGTTCTGGACCGGCATGCTCGTTGCGCAGCTATTGGTGGCCTGGTGGGTTCTGCGCATTGGCGCCCGCCGCCTGGTGTTGCTAAGCGTCAGCGGCGCTTTTTTGGGTTCGCTGCCCCTGTGGCTCCATGAATCATTGAGCTGGCTACCCTGGTTGTCACTGCTTTGGGGTGTGGCCAATCTGGGCCTGCTCAAGATCGTTATTTCTTTTGCCACGCTGGCGGTTCCCAACCCCAGCCCGCGACTGGTCGCCGCTCTGTTGTTTGGTGCCACCTCAGGTACCGCGATCAGCCCCAAGGTCACCAGTATTATTGTAGGGACCATAGATACCCGGGCTGTTCTGCAGTTCGGGTCTCTTTGTTATCTTGTGCTGGGCGTGCTGGTTTTTATCGCCTGGTGGCTGATGCACAGTCGCGCAGATACAGTCCCGACTTCGGGTCAATAAATCAAGAGGCGTACCGTCATGACCGTCGCAGTAGTAGACATGTTCAGCGCCGAAGCCGAAATGGCCTTTGTGGAGACGTTGAGGCGCACGGGCTTTGCCGTATTGCGCAACCCGCCGCTGGATGGTGCGCGCATGGAAAAAATGGCCAACGACTGGCGGGACTTTTTCCACGGCGAGGACAAGTGGAATTACCTTGCGGAGGAAACACCCTCGGGGAATACCAGCGGATTTGTTCCCCCCGATGTCTCCGAGACGGCCGTGGGTCATGACCGGAAGGATCTCAAAGAATTTTTTCACATCGTTCCTGACACCATTCTGCCGGCTCGCCTGGCCGATGATGCCGCTGCACACCTCGATGAAGCACGGAAGCTGGGCCGGCTGCTTTTAGGCTGGTTGGATATTCATTGTGGTGCTGCGCTGTTGCCAGGCTTGCGGGGGCAACTGGCGGAGAGCATGTCCCCGTCAGATAGTTTGCTGCGAATTTTGCACTACCCACCACTGACCGGTGATGAGCCAGAGGGAGCAGTGCGCGCGGCGGCACACGAGGACATCAACCTGATTACGCTGCTGCCGGTTTCGGCGGAACCCGGCTTACAGGTGCTGGGGCGGAATGGGCAGTGGATAGATGTCCCCGGGAGACCCGGCGATGTCATTGTGAACTCTGGCGATATGCTCCAGGAGGCATCATCGCGCAAGCTGCCGTCGACCTCGCACCGGGTGATCAATCCGCCGGATGCCCACAGCAATCTGTCGCGTATTTCCATGCCTTACTTTATTGCGCCGGATCTTGATATCCAGCTATCCGAGCATCACACCGCCGGAAGCTACCTGAAAGAGCGTCTGGACCTATTGGCCCGCTAGAGACAGCGTTTCCAGATACAGCGCCTTGACCGCTTCGGCGTCTACGGCGGTGCAGATGCGACAGCTCGGGCGCTCCAGCCAGGCATCGCTGGCGTAGCGCTCAGGATGCAGTCCCAAAATGGTCTGTCCCATGGCGACGCCCTCGCAGACCACCCGGGTGGGGCCGGTTTCTACCTGATAGTGCTGCGGCGCTAAAAGGTAAGCGACTGCACTGGAGTCATGGATCGGACAGCTGCGCTGTCCGTTGATACCTTCGTAAAAATCGAAGTAGAAACGGGTGATGTCATGAATGAAAGCGCCGGCATCACCGGCCTGCTCGCGCAAAGTGCTAATAAACGATTCGTCCATGATGGTCTCGGCGGTCACGTCCAGCCCGACCACGGTGACATCCAGTCCGCTGTTGAACACCCTGTCCGCCGCCGCGGGGTCGCCTGCCATATTGGCCTCGGCAACCGGCGAAACATTGCCCTGATGTCCCCGGCGCATAAACACGCCGCCCATCACCACGACTTCCTTGATGAGTTCCGGAAGTCTCGGGCAGAGATCCAACGCTTTGGAGAGATTGCTCAGGCGACCCACCGCAACCACGGTGATTTCCCCCGGATAGGCCTCTGCCAGCTCCACGATTGCCTCCGGTGCCGATTGCAGCTCGGCCCCCTGCACAGGCTCGGAAAAACTGATGTCCCCCAACCCGTTCTTACCGTGCACAAAGTCCGGATGACCTTGACCTAACGCGGGACCGATAGGGCCGGAGGCGCCGCGAAAAACCGGGGTATCGATGCCAAATCGCTCGCGGACGTAACAGGCGTTGCGGGTGGTGTTCGCAATGCTGGCGTTACCCGACACCGTAGTTATTGCCTCGATGCGAAGGCCAGGCGCGTAGTGCAAAAAGAGCAGTGCCATGGCATCGTCGATACCGATATCGGTGTCAAAAATTACGCGTTTCATGTGAGTTTTTGTACCTTTGTCTGCCGCCGGAGCTCTCGCCAGTTACTGATAGTCGGCCATAGTAACTGCTGTGTGGCCTGCTTTGAGCGCCCGAGAGCGGATTCCAGTCTGTGCCTTGCGGGGCGCAGGTCAAGTTGAGGCATTACCGCGGCAAACACGGCTTCCTTGGCGGCTGCCAGTGGTGGGCCGGCAAGGCAGACACGATCACTGATAAGCACGCTGTCGACGTCCCCAAAGGCCAGTAGCGTGGGCTTGCCCGAGGGCTTGAAGCGCCGCGGAGCTTTGCCTTTGGAGAGGCGCTCGATATTCGCGGCAATGCAGCGACCCATGTCCAGGGCGTGATAGGCCTGCTTGCTGATCGGTTGTTCCAGCTCAGCGGCATCTCCGGCGATAAAAACGTGCTCATAACTCGAGTGGGCGAGAGTCGGGTCTACTGCTGCCCAACGGTTTCGTTTAGCCAGGCCGGACTCTCCTAACAATGCCGGGGGAACGGGGCCGCCGGTCCAGACTGTCAGATCAGAGCGAAGTCTGCGGCCACTGTTTAATGTCACGGTTTTGGCCGTGATGCGCGCCACCGGGTCCCCGGTGATGCAGCTGACGTCCCACTCCCGGCAGTGATCGGCCAGGTGCTCTCCTACTGCGGCCGGGGCTGCTGGCAGAAGACTGTGGCGAGCCTCAACCAGCGTGAGCTGCAGGGGTTTGTGGCGATATCGGCGCAGAACTTCGCCCAGGGCCTCCACGCCTTCGAGTCCGCCGCCGATGATCACGACTTTTCCGCCTTTGCGACTCAAACCCTGCAGGCGCTCATGTATGGCCTGACACTGCGCTACGGATTTGAAGCCGTAGCTGTGTTTGCCAACGCCGCTAACGCCATAGTCCGCATCGGCACTACCCAGGGCGATGACCAGGTAGTCCGCACAGAGCTGTTTGTCTGTCCCCAGCTGGACGCACCGCGCCTCTGGATCGATGCCGGTGACATCCCCGCGGATGAATCGGTGACCGACGGCGCGCATGGCCGCCCTGAGAGACAGACGCAGCTGTGAGGGCTTTTTAACGCCGGAGAGAAGCTCATGGATGTTCGGCAGGAATTCAAAGTCTGCCTTGCGATCAACGAGCGTGACGGCAAAACGTTCTGCATCCAGTGAATTGGCACAGGCAAGGCCTGCAAACCCGCCGCCGACGATGAGGACCTTGGGGCGGCTCACTCGTCTTCCCGCCGGGCTTCTACGGTGAGTTCGCCGTCCATTTGCTCGGTGACGCTCACGACCATGGGTTGACAGCAGACCTGGCAATCTTCGATGTAGCTTACTCCGCTGTCGCCGGCATCGAGCAATAAAGTGAGGGGCTCGCCGCAATAGGGGCAGTAAACCTGGGATTCCTGGAGTTCCATAGCTATTTAATCTCTGAGGCGAATTTCGCAGCGCTCCTGGGCGAGAAAAGAGTGGGTTTCTTCATCCACAGTAAAATCTGCCTTGTAATCATCCATGCGCCCGGTCACGTAGCTGCGAAGGCGACGGCGTTTCAGGGCTGCTGCAAAGCGGCGGATCTCCTCGGCGCTTTCCAGAATCAGGGGAGGCACTATGGCTTTCGTTGAGCCCTCGCTTTTTGCCACCATGGTGAAGTAGGAGGTGTTGGTATGTTTGACCGTGGCCGTCTGCACATTCTCGGCGATCACCTTGATGCCCACGACCAGGGAGCTTGTGCCCACGTAATTCACGGAGGCGATGAGGGATACAAGGTCACCGACTTCTGCCGGTGCAAGAAAATGCACGTTATCGACAGATACGGTGACACAGTAGTTGCCCGCGTGTTTGCTGGCGCACACGTAGGCTACCTTGTCCATGAGCGACAGCAGTGTCCCGCCATGAATTTTGCCGCCGAAATTGGCATAGGCGGGGATCATCAGCTCGGTGAGTGTCGTTTGCGAGTAGCTGACGGTGTGTCCCTCGGCGTGCTGCTTTGATGCCATCTTAGTCGTCCTCGTCGGTAGCCCTGGTGTTAAAGCCTTCGGTGGTAATTCTGGCTACCTCCTCAAAACGCTCGTTGGGTACCAGCGCGGTGAGGGAGTAGTGAGCGATCTTCCAATGATCACCAACCTTAAGTAACACCCCGGTACCCCGGAAGCGGCCCCAGCGCCGGGATACGACAATTTCGTCAAACCAGGCGCTCGCCCCCCCGGGTCCCATGGTCACAAAGCGCTCTTCGGGTGTGTAGGTCCAGCCGGTGCCCCCTTCAAAGCGTTGAGCCACGTAGTCACGGAAGGCAGGCAGGGGCCAGCGCTCCCAGTCGTCGGTACCCATAAATACGCCGTCGGCGGCGAAGTAGCCCAGATAGCGCTCGCGGTCAGCATCAGCCGCTGCCTGATGAAAGTCATCGAGCAGTGCGTTGATGACCTCCTGAGGGGTGTTTTCAGCCGTTGCAGGAAGCGCGAACACCGCCAATAGCAATGCTCTTTTGAAAAGCAGGCGTAGAGATATCAAGGTGGTTTGCATGGCTGATTCCTTTTTGGGGGGCTTGTGCGAAGGAAAATACCTCGCCAACATAGGCCTTATCACCCGTCAGGAAAACCCCTCATGAAGTCTGCACTATCGTTTGCGGCGCTGAGTCGCGTAATTATTTTTTGCCTGTCAGTGCTGTTTGCTCAGATAAGCGTTGCCGCTGCAACCTGGCCCAGCGACGATTATGACCCCGCAATTCCCACTCTGAAGGAGGTGCTGGGCTATGCAACGGGCGAGCGCATCACCTGGGCGCAGGATGTTCGCCGTTACTTCGACGCCCTGGCTATGGCGGCGCCGGAGCGCGTGCGTATCGTGAACTACGGTCAGACCTGGGAAGGGCGTCAGCTGTTTTATGTGGTGATTTCATCGCCGGAAAATATTGCTAACAGTGCAGCCACCCGTGAGGGGATGCACGCGCTCAGAGATCCGCGCAGCACCTCTGCTGCCCGGGCCCAGAGCCTGATAAAAGAGTTGGCGCCGGTGTCCTGGCTGGCCTATGGCGTACACGGTAACGAGATCTCCTCCACCGATGCGGCGATGATGACGGCGTATCATCTTCTGGCCTCGCGTCAGGATGAGCGCGTCGCGGATATTCTCAAGAACACGACGGTGATTCTCAATCCCATGCAGAACCCTGATGGGCGCGACCGGTTTATCCATCGTTTTGAGAGCGCTATGGGTCTGGAGCCCAGTAGTGACCGCCTGTCTGCCGAGCACAATGAGCCCTGGCCCAGCGGTCGCACGAATCACTACCTCTTCGACTTGAACCGTGACTGGTTTGTTCGCAGTCAGCCGGAGACGCGCGGTCACGCCGATGCGGTCCTGGAGTGGCTGCCGGTGGCGTTTGTGGACCTGCATGAAATGGGTTCGGACTCCACCTATTACTTTGCCCCCGAGGCGGTACCCTTCAACCCGCACCTTGCGGCGGATCAGAAGGCAAGTCTTGAGTTGTTTGGACGCACCAATGCCAAGTGGTTCGACAGCTTTGGTATCGATTACTTCACCCGGGAGGTATTCGATGCGTTTTATCCCGGCTACGGAGCGAGCTGGCCCGCGTACTTTGGCAGTGTGGCCATGACCTACGAGCAGGCCTCGGCGCGCGGCCTGATAGTGCGTCAATACGATGGGGTTGAGTTGTCCTATGCGGAGACGGTGCGCAATCACTTTCTCACCTCTTTGGCCACCCTGGAGACCGTGGCCACAAACCGTGAAAAATTGCTTCAGGACTTCTATGACTACCAGCAGACCGCGGTGAGCGAGGGCCGTGAGGGGGATGTGCAAGCCTATGTCATACCTGCCCAAAACGATCAGAATGCCGTTGATCGCCTGGGCGCCTCGCTCGCGGCACAAGGTGTGGAAGTGGGTAGAGCGACGGATAGCTTTCGGGCCTGCGGTGCGAGCTTTGGTCCCGACTCACTGATTATCAATCTCGACCAGCCTGCCAAGCGTTTCCTGCGGACCCTGATGGATAAAGAGACACCCATGGACGCTGCGTTTGTTACTGAGCAGGAGCGGCTCAACGATAAAAACCTTCCCGATGAGATGTACGACATCACGGCCTGGTCACTGCCCTTGCTGCTGAATATCGAGTCTGTGAGCTGTGCGCAACGTGTCTCCGTCGCCATGGAAGCTGTGGCGCCAGAAGTGATTCCCGTGCCAGCGCTTCCCGCAAAGGCTTCCGTCGCTTACCTGGTTCCCTGGGGTGAGCGCAGTGCAGTGCGGCTTCTAAGTCATGCCTTGCGCGATGGGCTGGCGGTAAAAAGCAGTGACGAGCCCTTTGTTCATGCTGGCACAACCTACCCGGGGGGCAGCCTGATCATTGATGTGGCGGATAACCCAGCGGACCTGCATACGCGTCTTGTGGCCTATGTCGAGAAAACACAGGCTCGCGTTGTTGCGGTGAACGATAGCTGGGTTACCGATGGACCCAGTTTTGGTAGTGGCAAGGTCGTGCGCATGAATGCGCCGCGGGTCGCCATCGCCTGGGATGAGCCGACAAGCAGCTACTCTGCAGGAAATCTGCGCTTTGTTGTGGAGCGGCAGTTCGACTACCCGGTCACCGCCATCCGCGTGCAGCAGTTGCGAGAGGCGGATCTTGCCCGGTATCAGGTGCTCGTACTTCCGGATAGTTCCGATGGTTACGCTGATGCCTTGGGAGAAGCCGGTATTGCGCGGATTCGTGACTGGGTAGACCGCGGGGGCGTGTTAATCAGTCTGGCGCGGGCGACCCGGCTGCTCGCTGACCCCGCTGCTGACTTCCTGGCCAGCCGTCGTGAGTATCGATTGGAGACCTTGCCGGAAGAGTCTGATGTGGATTCCAGTGAAGCGAGGGTAGCCGGCACCGCACTGGATGCAGAGGCTTTTGCCATGGCGACGGAATCCCGAGAGGCAGAGCCCGATGGCATCGGTGGTGCCCAGCTGCTTGCAACCGTGGATGCGGACCACTGGCTGGCGGCGGGAGTGGCGCCACAGCTGCATGTCTTGGCCCGCAACTCGGATGTTTACACGCCCCTGCGGTTTGATGACGGGGTTAACGTGGCGACTTTTGCGGATGCGGACAGCGTGCTTGCCAGCGGACATCTGTGGGAACGGAATCGCCGACAACTGGCGCACAAGCCGTTTGTGATGGCGCGCAAGCTGGGTCAGGGTCGTGTCGTAGCCTTTACTCAGGATCCTACGGTGCGGGCCTATCAGGAAGGGTTGAATGTGATCCTGGCGAATGCAATTTTTCGCGGCGCTGCGCATGCCAGACCGCTTCGCTAAAGGCTGTGCTGTCGCATAAAGGCACTAGTTGGCAAAACTTTCACGAGTGAGCGGACTCAAAATTCGCTCACTCCCAACGCTATGGTAATTGTTATGTCCACTGCCTCTCCGCGCCATCTCGAGCTGTCTCTGCTACTGCTGCGTCTGAGCATCTTTTTGGTCATGTTTGTCTGGACCCTGGATAAGTTTGTCAATCCTGCGCACAGCGGCCGGGTATTTGAAAAGTTTTACGGGATCGGCGGTTTATCGCCCACGGTGTTCACGGTGATGGGGGCACTGCAGCTGATACTGGTAGTGGCCTTTGCGTTAGGGGTTCAGAAGCGTCTGACCTATGGCCTGGTGCTGCTGTTGCACGCAGGCTCCACGCTGTCGTCCTGGGCGCAGTATCTGGATGCCTTCAACAATTTGTTGTTCTTCGCTGCGTGGCCGATGTTTGCTGCGTGCATCGCTCTGTATCTGCTGCGCGATCACGATCGCCTTTGGTCGCTGGGCAAGTAGCAGCTGCAGCAGCGCTTTGAGGTGATTGTTGGTCGCAACTTGGTTTACAGTTCTCTCATAACCATAACGATTTGAGGACCTGATATGCCAAGCCCCCCGCAGCTAACCCGAGTAAGAGTGCTCCTGAGCGCCGCTGTGCTGTGTTTAACAAGCACAGTCTCAGCCGCTGAGCGTCCCAACATCATGGTGATTTGGGGTGACGACATCGGCATCTGGAACATCAGTCGCTACAGCATGGGACAGATGGGCTACCAGACGCCCAATATTGATCGTATTGCTAATGAAGGCATGATCTTTACTGACTACTACGGTGAGCAGAGCTGCACCGCGGGACGCTCTGCTTTTATTACCGGGCAGCACCCGGTGCGTACCGGCCTCACCAAGGTGGGCATCCCGGGATCTGATATCGGTATTCAGCCTGAGGACCCCACTTTAGCCGAACTGCTAAAGCCGCTGGGCTACACCACGGGGCAGTTTGGCAAGAACCATCTTGGCGACAAAGACGAGTTCCTGCCCACCAATCACGGGTTTGACGAGTTCTTCGGCAATCTCTATCACCTCAATGCCGAGGAGAACCCCGAGGACCCCGATTGGCCGAAAGATCCAACCTTTAATCGTCTCCTGAGTCCGCGCGGCGTGATTCGCGCTTCCGCAGATGGGCGCATAGAGGATTCCGGTCCGCTGACCAAGAAGCGTATGGAAACAGTAGACGAAGAGTTTCTCGGAGAAGCGCTCAAGTTTATTGACCAGGCGCATGCCGATGATAAGCCGTTCTTTCTCTGGTTTAACTCCACACGCATGCACTACTACACGCATGTAAAGGAAGATCAGTTGGGTGCCAGTGGGCAGGGTTTTTATAACGATGCCATGGTAGAGCACGACGGCCACGTCGGACAGTTGCTGAGCAAGCTCGATGAACTGGGCCTTACCGAAAACACCATTGTCATCTATTCCACAGACAACGGGCCGCACTTCAATCAATGGCCTGATGCCGCCATCACTCCGTTTAGAGGTGAGAAGAACACTAACTGGGAAGGCGGTTTCAGAGTGCCTGCGATGGTTCGTTGGCCGGGCAGGATAGCGCCAGGCAAGATCAGCAATGAAGTGATGTCGCATCTTGATTGGGTGCCGACGCTCATGGCCGCTGCAGGTGAGCCTGACATCGCGTCAAAACTCAAAAAAGGGCATCGTGCTGCTGGTAAAGAGTTCAAAGTGCACCTGGACGGCTACGACTTTTTGCCCTATCTCACCGGCCAGGCCCCCAAAGCGCCGCGCAAAGAGTTCTTCTACTTCAGCGATGATGGTGTGTTGGTGTCAGCCCGCATCGGTGACTGGAAGACGGTGTTTGCCGAGCAGCGAGCGCATCGTTTTGATGTCTGGCGGGATCCCTTCGTGACCCTGCGTATTCCCAAGGTGTTTCATTTGCGTCGCGACCCCTTTGAGCGCGCTGACACCGACTCCAATAGCTATAACGTCTGGTGGGATCACAAAGTAGCACCGGCAGCAGGTATGTCCCGCATGGCAGTGGCTCGGTTTGTGCAGTCCTTGCAGGCATTCCCGCCCCGTCAGCGACCGGGTACCTTTACCGTGGATCAAGTTATGGAATCGCTCTATCAACCCAAGCCGCAGTAAGCGCCACGAGTCAAAGAGGCAGTAGCAATGCAACGGACCGACAAACTACTCCTTGCAGTGTTAGCACTGCCTTTTCTCTTCCTGTGGGCGGCATTCGCGTCTTCACAGGAGTTAGGGTGGCCCAAGGAAATTACCGGCTCTGAAGGCACCCTGGTGATTTATCAGCCCCAGCCTGAAGCCCTGGATGGGGATCTTCTCAGCGCGCGATCGGCAATATCGCTTGAGCTGAATGACAGTGAGGCTCCCGTGTTTGGAGCCATGTGGTTTGAATCCAGGATCTCTTCCGATCTTGATGCAGGCATAGTTCGTGTTCTTGATATTAAGGTGACGAAAGCCGCCTGGCCTGATTCCCGGGATGCCGGTGAGCAGCGTTTAATAAAAGCGGTGGAAGAGGCCTTTCCTGAGTATGGGTTCACGATTTCTTACGAGCGACTGTCGGCCTCGTTGGAAACCGCAGACATCGAACGCAAGAGTCTTGAGTCGCTCAAAAATGATCCGCCGATTATTCTCTTCTCCGAAGAGTTGGCCGTATTACTGATGTATGACGGAAAGCCCCGCTTTGAGCCGGTGGAGGACTCTCCCTACGAGCGGGCTCTGAACACGCCGTTTCTGGTTGCTAAAGACAAGTCGGGCAAGGTGTATCTCAGTGATGGCAGCCACTGGTACATGGCCAAAGACCCCCTGGGGCCGTGGTCCTTAACGGACAATCCTCCCGAGGATCTGGCAAAAGCCGTGCGCGAGAGTGGCGGTGCACAAGCCACAGCCGGTTCTGACCGCACTCCGGCGATTGTCAGCGCCACGGAGCCCACGGAGTTGGTAGTCACCGATGGCAAACCGGATTGGCAGTCTTTGACCGGCGGGCAGATCCTGTATGTAAAGAACACAGAAACGCCGTGGCTGCGGGATCTTCCCACGGGCAATATGTATCTGCTGTTGTCCGGGCGCTGGTATCGCTCCAAGTCAGCACAGGGTCCCTGGACCTTCGTGCCAGCCAATGAGCTGCCCGAAGCCTTTGCGCAGATACCTCCGGACTCCGATATTGGCGGACTGCGCAGCTCTGTTGCGGGCACTGATGAAGCGGAGCAGGCTATGCTTGACGCGGCTATTCCCCAGACCGCGGCCATTGTTCGCGCCGACGCCACGCTGACCGTGGAATATGACGGACAGCCGAAGTTCGAAAAGATTGACGGGACATCGGTGGCCTATGCGGTGAACACGGGCGCTCAGGTGTTGCGCATAGAAGATCGTTACTATGCGGTGGATGACGGCGTGTGGTTTGTGTCTGCCACGCCCAGCGGACCCTGGACCGTCGCCGACTCGGTACCCGACACCGAGATAGCAAAGATTCCGCCCAGCTCACCGGTCTATAACGTCACGCATGTGCATGTGTATCAGTCCACCCCCGAGGTGGTCTACGTGGGCTATACGCCGGGCTATATGTGGTCATATCCCTACTACGGCGTGCCCGTTTACGGCACGGGCTGGTATTACCCGCCTTACTGGGGCCGTTATTACTATCCCCGTCCGCCGACCTGGGGTTTACACGTGGGCTATAACCCCTGGACGGGATGGAACTTTGGGATGAGCTGGAGCAATGGCTTTATGACCATCGGCATGACCTGGGGCGGTGGTTACCATCGGGGTTGCTGTGGCGGCTGGTACGGCGGGGGCTATCGTGGTCCGACCTTTATCAACACCGGCGACATCAACATTGGGAATAGCATCAACGTCGGCAATCGCACCAAGATCAGCAACCGCATCGGCGACAACAAGCTGTCCATGGGTGATCGCGACGGGAGCAGAAACCTGTATCAGCGTCCGGAGAATCGTCAGCGCCTGGCCGATAAAACTCAGCGCGATCAGTTAACGCAGGCACGGCCCGCGACGCAGCGCGCCAACAACGTGTTTGCTGACCGTGATGGCAACGTCGCGCGGCGCGTCGACGATGGCTGGGAGACACGTAACAAAGGGCAATGGGATCGAGATTTCGGGACCGGTAAGGTTGAGAGCCTGGGGAGTCGTGCGAGCAGCCTGCCGTCCTCGTCGACACGGGATCTGCCGAGCCGTGATGTATCCAGACAGCGCAACACCAATCGCAGCAGCTTTAATCGTAACGACTTGGATCGTGCGCACCGCGCGCGGAATATGGGCGCGTCGCGCGAGCGTCCGTCACGCCGTCGTTAGGAGCCAGCGTCAGGTCTTGTGGGCGGGAAGCGCAGCATTTTGATCAAAAAATAGGCACTGACAGGTAATCCTGTGCTTTGGGTGCGCCGTATACAGGCAATGAACCAATTCGGAGGCTCATTTATGCTTATGCCTTTGTGCTCATCTTTTTGTCATTTTGCGGCGGTAAAAGGGCCAAAAAGATCAAAAGGACCAAAAGAATCAAAAGTGCGGATCGCTATGCTGAAATCCTCGAAGCTCGGCGAGGAGGTCTAGCATGCGCGGCTCCCACGGCTTTGATCGTCTGGCACTGCTTCGCAGGGTGACGGTGGCGCTGTTTATTGCTGGCGTTGCTCTGACGCTGCTTCAGGTTCTTTCCTAGGCTGCTCCGCTGTTTCCGGGCCCCTGTCCCGCGGGTCGGGCGCCTGTTGTATTTTGCGGATGAACCACAGCGCTTTGTAAATCAATACGCCAAAGAACAGCAGTGACGCCGAAACCGCGATAACAAGCGTTGGTGTATCCATACTCGACCCTCCGCGCATGCCACGGGTATCTGAATATCGTACCCGGAATATCCCACACAGCTGGCAACCATAGCATGTGACCACGCTGGGATTGCCGCGCCCCTGATCTATACTGGGAGCATGAAAATAGTTCTGGCATTCGCTTTATTGCTGTCGCCTTCGCTGCTGGCCCAGACGGTCTACAAAACAGTGGAAGAGGGGGTAACCACCTTTAGCGACAGTCCTCCACAGACAGGCGCTGCGGAGGTGCTCAGCATTGAGGTTCCGCCGGCGGCAGACGATGGTTTGCTCGAGGAGCGTCTTGCCGAAATGCGTGAAACCACGGATCGCATGGCCGAGGATCGGCGGCAGCGGGAACAGCATCGGGCCGAACTTCGCGAGATCCAGCAAACAGCCTCTGTGCCTCCGCCAGCTACGGAGCCGACCGGCACATTGACCACGGGTTGGGAGGGCAGCTACTGGCCCGGGTATGTTCGCCCCATACGGCCCCGCCCACCGATTCGGCCCGGCCCGCCCGTCAGGCCTCAGCCGTTGCCTGCGTCGCAAACGGTTCCTGGCTGGTCAGTGATGCAGCCTGGTAACTCACAACTTATGCGTCCTGTGGTGTCGTCGCGCCGGCCCTAAAGGCCTTAAGGCGTGTACCAGATGGGCGAACTGTAAGCCCGCTCCTGCGTGATTAGCGTGACTTCCTCTGGCGCTTCTACGCCAAAACGCACGGCATCATAGGCCGTCCAGCGTGGGGTAGGGATTTCCAGTACCCGAACGTAGTAGAACGCGGCCAGGGAAGCGTCAAAGTCCGGATCACGCCACACGATAACAAGCTCGGATGCTCCAATACTATTGCTCCAGGTGGGGATACTGAGGTCCACTGTATTACCGACACTGGGCAATTTGCCTTTCGCGTCGAGCTTGCGCTCATCAGACCATGCCACGTTGTAGATGTGCTCCTTTGCTTCACCCTCTGCCGTCACCCAGCCTTTGACCACTTGGATGCGATCCAGGTTGGCGCCCAGAGGGTCTCGTAACGCTGAGATCAGAAAACCCGGGGCTTTTGCGCCGGCCGCGGGGAGTTCGCTTCCCATGGGAACACCCTTCTCGTAGCCCTTTCTGGCCAGGTCAGGAGCGTTCGCGTCGTCGTCCGCAAAGGACCAGCCTCCAAAAAACCGGAGAGCAATGCGTGGGCCGGTGGTGGCATAGGTCTCCCGGCGTTCCATGGCGTCAAAGATCGCGGTCCTGGTGTTTTGCTCTGCCCAGACGGCGGTGATACCACCGGCGTTGTACATCCAGCCCGTGAACCCGTCGATACCCAGATCGGGGTTTGACTTCCCGGCATGGGTCGTCCGTTTTGCCGAGGGCTCTGTGGTAGTGAATTTGGCAAAGTAGTTGTCTTCATCGGCCGTGGACAAACCCGTGTGGGTATCCGTCGCGCCCTGAAAGCCAAACTGGTAGGGGTTCACGCCCAGAGTCTGTTGTAGCTGCAGGCCCCGTAGTAGTCCCGAACGCGCATATTCTCCCGGTAGCATGGCCGCGGTCTTTGCCTCAGAGACGTCAAGATTGCCAAAGTCCCAGGTCTCAAAATCTGCAAACTCGTCATCAACAGAAAGCAGCGGGTGGGCCTCACCGTCACCTTTGTACTGCGTGACCTCATAGATACGCTCCCAGGTCATGCGGCTTTTGGCGTAGGCCGCATCGAGTTCTTTTCCGTTATCGAAATCGTCACGCAGCGGAAACATCATACCGTTGGAGAGATTACCGTTGTGCGGGATCGCCGTAACATCGCCGCCGGTATCCTCCTCATAGGCCGCCATCCAGGACCACAGGTCCCGCGGGTTCCTGCTGCCGATCGGTGGCGTGGTGGTGAAAGGTACGACCTCCAGTGCCTTGTCTGCGTTATCTCTAAAAATCACATTGCGGTGCAGGTTGTTGCCCTTCACCAAAGATGTCCACTCGTAGGCGATAAACGTGGTAAAGCGGCCCGGGTCGTTGAATGTTTCGGCGGCAGCGACCAGGCGCTCCCAGACTTTTGTATAGGCTGCGACTCCCGGCTGATACAGCAGCGCATCGGGTGTCTGACCCTGAGAAAACTCGGCAATAAGGCGGAACATGGCATCGGCAGCCTGCTGGCCACCGGCATTAAAATCTTCGTGATAGCGCTTGCCCTTGGGGTCTGCCATTACATTGGGAGTTCCCTGGAGAATATCGCTGATAAGCCCCATGCCATCGGAGTGATCGGTAATCATGAAAAAATCATAGGGCCTGCGCAGTTTTACCGGCTGACCGGTGTTGGACCGCACCTCTTCGCCTCGGGCGAAGCGATAGGCATCTTCCGGCATGAGTCGCGTGCCTGACCCGCCGGCATCCGCCGATAGCCCTGTGTGCACATGGGTATCGCCAAAGTAGACCTGTCGGTCCGGCGCTGCGGTCACGTTGGGAGAATAGGGCGCAGAGGTGTCTGCAGCGCGCGCCAGTGGCGCCAGCGTGAGCGCTGCGGCGTGAACCAACAACAGCGAAGCCGCAACGCGAGAAGCTTTAAAAAAAGTGCCCGGACTTGATAAAAGCTGCATAGTGATTCTTCTGTGTGGTGCTTGTCTGTGGTAGTCGACGCACCGATTTTTAATTGTTTGATCTTCAGGTCCGAGACGCAGCCGAATGTCAGATAAAAGCAGCCACGCGTTCGATAGTCCAAAATGCCGCGATACTGCCAATAGCATAACTGACGGTGCGTTTGACCGTAGCCGGTGACAGCGGTAGCCAGCGCTTTGAGAGGGCGGCTATGGCAACCACTGCGGCAACAAACAGCAGCTGACCTGCTTCGACGCCCACATTGAACATCAATAAAGCTACCGGGATCGCCGTCTCCGGAAGTCCCACTTCTTCCAGGGCGCCGGCAAAACCCAGGCCATGCAAAAGCCCGAAACCAAAAGCAACAATCCAGGGCGCTCGCGCTGTGATCGACGCGCGACCTTGCTGTTCATGAATGACCTCTGCCGCCACAAACACGATAGACAGGGCGATGACCGCCTCCACCGGAGGACCGGGCAGGCTGATCCACCCAAGCGTTGCACAGACCAGGGTGATGGAATGCGCCACGGTAAACGCGGTGATGGTGAGCACCAGTCGACGAACATTACGCACCAGTAACAGCAGAGCAAGGACAAACAACAGGTGATCAATACCGCCCAGGATATGCTCTATGCCCAATACCAGATAGGCGATAGCGACTTCGCCCGGGCCGGGGGATGCGGTGACCGTAAAGGTCGGCTGCGATGGCTGCAGGCGCTCGAGTTGTGTTGTGCCATCCAGGCGTTCTACGCGCACAATGACGTCAGTCGCGCCGCCCAGGATGCCGTCAATGGTGATGCTTTTATCGACCAAACCGCCGGCAGTGCGGATGTCGTAGCGCTCTTCCCAGGCAGTGTCGATAAGCGCGCGGCGAGGCTCGCCCAGGCGCTCAGTGTTTGATGGTAAAACCACTTGCGCAGCGAGGCGCCGATTGTCCGGCAGCGCCGGTACTCGCCAGAGCACCGCATAGCGCTCCGCGTCAATCTGGGAAAGCTCAAGATAGGCGGGGCGGAAAATGTCGGCACTGGCTGCCTGCGTAAACAGGAGTAACAAAACAGTGAACAGCTGAGCAGGGAGTGTTTTCATCGTGCGCGTTTGCTGCCGTTAGTAGCGCTAGATTGTAGCGGCTTAAGGACTTGTCGTCAGTTCGCGAAGTGGCCGGCCTCAGAGGAAGACGGCTGCGTTGAGCTTTGTTAGTCTTGCAGCCCGAATTTAGCAAAGAGACCTTTCGGCATGAAACGAATCCTAACCACGGTTTTAGCCCTATGCCTTGCAGGTGCGGTTACTGGTGCCGAGCCCGGCAGCGCCCCGACACCTTATAAAGGACTCGAGTGGCGCAACATCGGCCCCGGCTTTATGTCGGGCCGCATTGGCGATATTGCCCGGCACCCCACTGATTCCAGCACCTGGTACGTAGGCGTAGCCTCCGGTGGCGTCTGGAAGACAACCACCGCCGGTGTGACCTTTACCCCCGTTTTTGATGAGCAGACATCCTACTCCATCGGTGCGCTAGCCATTGACCCAAGCAACCCGCACACCGTGTGGGTCGGTACGGGCGAGAACAACGGCGGTCGTCATATTGGTTTTGGCGACGGTATCTATCGCTCCGATGACGACGGAGAAAACTGGACAAATATGGGTCTGGCGGACTCCCAGCATATCTCTACCATTATTGTTCATCCGGACGATTCAAATACCGTCTGGGTTGCTGTTCAGGGGCCTCTGTGGACCAAAGGCGGCGAGCGCGGTCTTTATATGACGACTGACGGCGGTAGAACCTGGGAGAAAACCCTCGGTGGTGGCCCGTGGACGGGGGTCACCGATGTGGTGATAGATTCCCGCGACCCCAATGTCCTGTACGCGGCGACCTGGCAGCATCAGCGTACCGTTGCCGCCTACATGGGTGGTGGCCCCGAAAGCGGTTTGCATCGCTCATTGGACGGGGGGCGAACCTGGACCAAACTCACCCGGGGTTTGCCCACCGGCAATATGGGCAAGATCGGTCTTGCCATCTCATTGCATGACCCGGATGTGGTTTACGCCGCGATTGAGCTGGATCGTCGCACCGGTGGTGTCTGGCGCTCCGATGACCGCGGTGCCAGCTGGGTAAAAGGTGCCGACGCAGTCAGCGGTGGCACAGGTCCGCACTACTATCAGGAACTCACCGCGAGCATGCACAAGCATGACCGTCTGTATCTGGTAGGACCCACCGTGCTGAAGTCCGAAGACGGCGGTAAAACCTTTGAGCCCATGCCGCATCCGAATCAGCACGGTGATATGCACGCCATTGTCTTTGATCCCGAAGACCCGGATTACATCATGATGGGCACCGATGGCGGCGTATACGAGAGCTTCGACCTGGGTGATACCTGGCGGTACATGAGCAATCTACCGGTCACCCAGTACTACAAGCTGGCACTGGATGACACCGAGCCGTTTTACAACATCTATGGCGGTACCCAGGACAATAATACTCAGGGAGGTCCCTCGCGCACCGACACGGTAAACGGTATTCGCAATGCCGATTGGGAGGTTGTGCTCGGTGGTGACGGACATCAGCCTGCCACGGAGCCGGGCAACCCGGACATCATGTACGCCGAATCCCAGCAGGGACATCTCAACCGGGTGGATATGACCACCGGTGAGTCCATCTTTATCCAGCCGCAACCGGCTCCCGGTGATCCGCCGGAGCGCTTTAACTGGGATTCCCCGATTCTGGTCAGCCCTCATGATCCGGCGCGGCTGTACTTTGCGTCCCAGCGTGTGTGGCGTTCCGATAGCCGTGGTGATGAATGGACTGCCATCTCCAAAGACCTGACGCGGAACCAGGACCGCATGCTCTTACCGCTTATGGATCAAACCTGGAGCTGGGATGCGCCCTGGGACATGTTCGCCATGTCCGACTACAACACCATTACCTCGCTGGCGGAGTCACCTCTTCAAGAGGGGCTGCTGTATGCGGCCACCGACGATGGCCTGATTCAGGTGTCGGAGAACGGTGGCGATAGCTGGCGGCGCATCGAGGTCGGTTCTTTGCCGGGCGTGCCCAAGACGGCGTTTGTGAACGACATTCGTGCCGATCTTCACGACGCCGATGCCGTGTATGTGGCGCTGGACAACCACAAATATGGCGACTTCAAGCCTTACCTCCTGGTCAGTCGTGATCGTGGCCGCAGCTGGAACAGCATCACCACCGGAATTCCGGATCGTCATCTGGTGTGGCGACTGGTGCAGGATCACGAGCGCGCGGACCTGATGTTCGTGGGCACGGAGTTTGGCGTGTTCATGACGCTCAACGCGGGCAAGAGCTGGGAGAAGTTCAGCGCCGGCATGCCCACCATCTCTATTCGCGACATCCAGATTCAACGCCGCGAGAATGATCTGGTGGCAGCGAGCTTCGGCCGCGGCTTCTTTGTGCTGGACGATTTTTCCGCGCTTCGTGAGCTTACTGGTGATGCGCTCGAACAAGAAGCGACACTGTTTGAGACCCGGGATGCGGATTGGTACTTCCCCCGGAAAGTGCTGGGGGCACGCAAGCGTGGCTCTCAAGGTGATGATCTTTATGTCGCCGAGAATCCTCCCTTTGGTGCGGTGTTGACCTATCACCTGGCCGAGGGCTTTCCCACGCTGGAGAAGCAGCGCCAGGACGCCGAAAAAGCACGCCTTGCAGCCGGTGATCAGGTGAAGTTTGCTGGCTGGGATGCGGTAGAAGCCGAGCGCCGCGAAGCCGCGCCCGCTCTGAAGATGGTGATTCGCGATGCAGACGGTGAGGTGATTCGTCGCCTGGATGTGCCGGCAGACAAAGGCTTTCATCGAGTGGCCTGGGATCTTCGTCACCCCTACTACGGATCGGTAGAGACGCCGCCGAACTGGCAGGGTCTGGCGCCCACCGGCTTTATGGTGATGCCCGGCACTTACAGCGCTGAGCTTGTGTTGCTCAAAGATGGACAAAGCCGTGCACTGGACGAACCGGTGAGCTTTGAGGTGAAGCGGATGTACGAGCCTGCGCTTGCCGGCGCGGATCTCAAAGAAGTGGATGCGTTCTGGAAGGAGCTTTCAACGCTTTCAGGTCAGGTAAGTGCTGCGCGCTACACGCTGGATGATGCTCTTGAGACTGTGGCAACCATGCAGCAGATGCTGGCAGTGACTGCGGCGGCGCCCGGTGAGCTTGACCAAAAGCTCCATGCGCTCCATCAGGAGCTGTACGAACTGGATGAGGCGCTCAACGGCAACAAATCTGTCGCTGAGATTGGTAACTATGAGGTGCATCGCGTTACTAGCTGGTTGAGTCACGCGTCACGAGGTGTTTCTAACTCCAGCTACGGCCCGACTCCGGCTCACCGCCAGAGTCTGGGCTATGCTGCCGAGGTGTTTGCACCGGTTCGAGCGCGACTCAGTGAAGTGGTCGCAGCGGACATTCCCGCACTGCGCAAGGACCTTCAGGCCGCCGGTGCGCCCTGGGGTGCAGGTCAGCCCATCTCTGCTAATTAGGGCCTTGCCTGGAATCCAGCCGCGGGTTTACCCGCGACTGGATTCCAAAATGGCGCTCAGCCAGGGCTTGTGCGCAGCGATTTCTGCTTCGCTCAGGCCCGTTATCTCATAGGGCAACACCAACCAGTCATCTGTCTCGTGCAGGTAGTAATCGGGCACGCGCCCTGTGCGGTTCTTTGCCGGTTTGTAATAGGGCACGGCAATACGCACATCGCGGGGCATGTTTCGCTTGGTCTTTGATTCCAGACGTTGAATTACGGCCTCTACGTTTTGTCCGCTGCTAAATACATCATCAACGATAAGCAGGTTGTCGTTTGCGTTCATGCTTTCATACAGATATTGCAGGCCGTGCACACGGATCCCCTCGGGGTTTTCTACGTTCTTCAGGTAACTCTGCATACCGCGATAAGAGGTGCGAATGGCAATGTGGTCTGTTTTTACGCCCAGATATTGCAGGCATTCCTGGACATAAATCCCAACGGTAGAACCGCCACGCCAGATACCCACAATAAAGTCCGGGCGAAAGTCGCTGTCGTAGACTGCAACGGCCAGTCGGTAGGCATCCTGAAGTAAGGACTCTTCCTCAACAAAGATCTTTTTGATGGCGGGTAAGTCCTCGGTCATGTTTTCTGTGTCTCGGCCTTCAAGGGGTCTTCTCTTGATCTTTGAGCAGTGCTTGTCTTGCTCGCAGGGGATCGTATAGAGGCTGCCCCCGGGTGCGAGAAATCTCTTCGCCGCTAAATGGTGGGATGTTACTGCCCGGAGGATAAAAGACTTCGAACATCCAGTTGTAAATGTCCGCCAACTTTTCGTCTGATAGTGGGACCTGTGATGCGCCGGGCACACGTGTCAGGTAAGAGCGCCCCTCAGGTGTTTGCGCCAGCCAGTCAAGGTCATGGCGCAGGTCGGGCACTTCGGGCAGCGTGCCTTCACCGTTTTCAAGATGGCAGCCGCCACAGTGCAGGAGGTAGTTGGATTGAGGGTCAGCAAACGCTGCCAGGGGCGTACCCAGGTGCAGCTGTATTATCAGCAGCGCTGAACTGCAAAGACTTAGGCGCAAAGTTCCTCCGCTCAGCCCGCGTCCGCTTTACCGACAACTCGTGCAAGGGTGCAGTGATAGGCGTGGCTATTAGAGCCAAAGCACCAGAGAATACTGTTGGACTTGGAGGGGAAGTAAACCGGCCGATCACCCTCTGATCGATGGCAACCGCAGCGACCGCAAGCGGATTTTCCGCAACAGTCGTTGTAGGAGATCAAATAGTCCTGACCATCCAGCGGATTGTGGCAGGTACCAACCCAGGCAACGCTGGCCGTTTCTGAGCCCGGCGGACATTGCGTCATGCTGCCGCCACAGCAGCTGCAGATCTGGCCGCTGAACGCACAGTAGCGCCAGTAATCACAGCTTTGGTTATCGCCCATTTCCTGCAGCTCATTGGCTGCGGGCATAGCGTTAGTGACGCCGCTATTCGCATTTTGAGCGAGGGCACTGGCGTCTTCTCGCGCCATGGGCAGCAGTGGGAATGCGCCCATACCGGTGACAACCGCACCCACTTTTCCAAGGAAAGAGCGGCGAGAGCTGTGGCCTGCAAAAAAACGTACGGCGCCAGTGGTGGCTGCGTCGATGTCACTGAGTAATTGCTTTAGCAGCGCATTGTGTGTGCTCATGATGCTTGCTCCAGTTGCTGCTCTTTCACGAGGTAATCTTGTAATGAGTCGTAGCCACTGAGCATGGCTTCAACCAGGCTTTCCAAATGTTCCCGACTGTTCACCAGTCCCCGGGAGCGCAAAATGCCGTCGCTGTCGATGAGTGCCGCATAGGGCAGCTTGCTTGCTCCTAACTTAAGTCCCAGCTCCGAAGACAACAGATAGGGGTAATCCGCAATGTCCATTTTGCTGATGTAATCAACGTGTTTTTCAATCCCGCTGCCGTCGCTGGCAAACAACAGTCCCAGCTTCTCTGCCCGGGCCATGGATCGGGCTACCGGGACGAGTTCTTTGCAGATGGGACAGCTGGGGGAAACAAAGAGAATCAGCGAGGGTGATGCACTGGCTCCGCCAATCTGCACCGGCGTACCGTTAATGTCCTGCAGCGAGAGTTTGGGTGCAGGGGCGCCAACGTCCGGTCCTGCCGCGGTATTCATCAGCGCACCTGCAGGAGCCAGACGCGTATGTAGCACACCAATCTGGCGTGCAAGCGCCAGAACAAGGACGACGAGCAAGGTGACAGCAACGCAGAGTACGAAGACAATGACTGACAGCGATTCAATGGACATGGGAATTCCAGCCCTGCTGGGCCGCCTGATTTTGTAAAAGTTGACCGATGCACAGATAACAGAGCACCAGAAGAAAGGTCATCATGATCATGGCGATTGCGTCCGCAGCATGCAGTGAGCGCGCCGTGACCGGTAGCGTCAGCAAAGCGGCGCCAACTACCAGCACGCTGTTGCGAAGGACCAGCCAATAGCTCAAGGGTTGCGGCGTGCCGCCGCATCCACAGTCAATGTTGTGACGTCCGCGCAGGAGGTTCACAAGTACTGCAAACGCGTACATGGCAAGCAGCAAAGCCGCGGTGAAACCTGCTGCATCCCGGCTTGCGGGTATGAGCAAAAGCACCCCCACGACAAGCTCCACCCAGGGTAAGGTGACGGCGAAACTGCTATTCAGACGCTTGGGCAGCAAGTCGTAGGCCTCAAGCTGCGCGGCAAAACGCCGTATTTCGGCACGCTTGTGCTGGCTGGCGCTCACAAACAGTAGAAACAGCGACAGGGCAATGGTCAGTTGCAGCAGCGGATCAATCACGAGCTACTCCAACCTTTGCACGAGGCTGGCGTTGATCTCTGGCATGGTTCTAAGAAGCCGGCTGCTCACGCCATCGTGAATCAGTAACTCCCCACCCTCGGCCGGCGCAATGATCAGCAGGGGATCGGCGTCGGCAGTGAGCTCCACCGATACGCCTTTGGTTTCTTCGTCGAGTTCCAGCACGTACGCCCTGCGCCTGGTTTTCGTACTGAAGGCCCAAACCTGCGTGCCCGGATCCTCGAAGGTCTCCTGGCCACCGCCCTCGTGCATGAGGGTTACCAAAAGGTTGGTCTTGGCATTGTAGGCAAAAGCCTGTCGGCCACTGATGCGCCAGTGGTCGTCGGGGTCGATGGGTACGCCATTAAGATCCGCGGCGCCTTCCTCATCGGGAGGATTGATGGACCAGGGCTCGCTGACGTTCACGGCTCCGTCTTTGACAGCGACTTCGTAAACCTGGCCTTCCAGGGACATAAACATCCAGCCGTCGGGCGTGGGCACGGCATAATCAAACACCGGATCGTCACTGACCGTAAAGAAAACGTCGCTGCGCAGGCGGTCGACCTCTTCTCCGACACTGTCCAGGCGTACGTATTGCACTCGACCATCGCCGCAGGCCATGAGGAATCCGGCATCTACCGGGTAGACGCCCGCGCAGCCCGGCGTAGAAATTTCGCCGACAAACCGGTCGTCAGCCGTGTCCACAACGCTCACCGACATTGCGGGTGTAATATTCCACACACCGATAAACCGGTCCTCAATGAGGCCAATCATTCCGCTGTGGCCGATGCCGGCGGACTTGGGAGGGATTTCGATCTCTTTGATAGGCAGTGCAGAATCCAGATCAAAGACCAGGACAACGTCGGTTCGGTCGCCGTAAAAAGTCCGCGTGTAGAAGCTGCCGTAGGAATAGATGCGTCCCGCAGCAAGATGCGGTTCCAGTGCCGGCGAAAACATCGAGAGGGTCAGAGTGCCCTGAACGCTGCCCTCGTCGCCGTCAATGAGGTAGGCGATTTCACTGCCACGCACAGAGAACCAATGGTCGTCAGGCACCCCAAGTGGCAGGGAGTCCCCAATGATAGTGTCGTAAGATTGTGCCGCGATGCTTTGCGTCACGCAAAACAATGCAGCTGCCAGGTAGTGCTTCATGCTACCTCCCAGTGTAGGGAACAGCGGTCGATGGCTTGCGGAATAGTAGTTTTTTACCTGGCGACCGCGCGAGGGTTGCTTTGATCCTATACCAATGCAAAGCGATTAGGCAATGTGTTCTATGCTGAATCAGTGCTTTAAGGTGACTAAAGAACAGATTGAGAGAGCGACCATGTCCGAAAAAGTGTATCTAAGCGCCCAGGAACTCCTGGAGGATTCGTTTCGCTTGGGAGCGAATGTCGTTGCCAGCGGCTTCAAGCCAACAATGATGATTGCCATCTGGCGGGGCGGGGCGCCGGTGGGTGTGGCGGTGCAGGAGATTCTGGCTTACAGCGGTATTGAAACTGACCACATCGCAATCCGCACTTCTCTTTACAAACCGGAGATTGACGATCGATCCTCTGAGATCCGCATACATGGAATGAACTACCTGATAAAAAAGGTACGTCACGAGGATAGTCTGCTCATCGTTGATGATGTGTTTGATACCGGCAGTACCATTGATGCGGTGATTCGCTACATCGAAGAAAAAGCCCGCCTGAACACGCCCAAAGACATTCGCGTGGCCGTTCCCTACTTCAAGCCGACGCGCAATGTGACGGATCGTGTGCCGGATTATTACCTTCACGAGACAGATCAGTGGCTGAAATATCCGCACTCCCTGGAGGGCCTGAGCGCCGGGGAAGTTGCCGAGCAGCGCCCGGCGCTCTTTGAAATTATTCAGCCTTACCTGAACCGTTAAACAGCAGGTTCAAAGTCACGGCACTGACTGCACCCAGAGTGATGGGATTGTTCAGAATATCGGCTACGGCCTTTGGCAGGGCCGAAAAATAAATCGGATTGGCGACCACCAGCATTGCGGCACTGAGGCTGATCCCTACTGTCAACACGTTGCCCGTGTTCTCAAAATCCACGCGCCGCAGGGTTTGAATGCCCGTGGCTGCAATGGAGCCAAACAAAACCAGGCCGCAGCCGCCAAGTACCGGGGTGGGGATGTTAGCGACCAGCGCTGCAGCCTTGGGCGCGAGACTCAGCAATATGAGCATCACACCGGTAGCGGCAACGACATAGCGGCTGCGTACGCCGGATACGCGAATCACGCCGATGTTTTGAGAGAAGGTAGTAAATGGGAAAGCGTTAAAGAGTCCGCCAATGATGGTGCCCAAACCTTCGGCGCGCAGACCGGCGGCGAGTCGTCGCTCATCGACCTCTTGTTCACAGACTTCCCCGATGGCCAGATAGTCTCCCGTGGATTCCACCATGGTTACCAGCATGGTCACGGTCATTGCCGCACAGGCAGCAACGGTAAAGGTCGGTGGCCCAAAGGCAAAAGGCAGGGGAATACTGACCCAGCTTGCACTGGTTACGCCGCTAAAATCCGACATACCCAGCGCGGCTCCCGCAACGCCACCGGCAACCAGTCCCACAAGTATGGAGGTGCGTGCCAGAAAATCATGACCAAAGCGCATCACCAATAGCACCAGAAGCAGTGTGCCCAGACCCAGACTCACTTCCTGGATACTGGTGTCCTGTGCGCCAAAGCCCCGCCCGCCGCTTAACCACATCACCGCAACCGGCATGAGGCTGACGCCAATGACCGTGATCACCGTGCCGGTTACCAATGGTGGGAAGAAGCGCAGGAGTTTGCTCCAGGAGCCGGCCAGAGTCAGGCATACGATGCCGCCCACGATGGTGCCCCCGAACATGGCGGTGAGATCCCCGTTGGCACCAATGGCAATAAGAGGAGGAATGACCGCGACGGTGGTTCCCTGAACCACGGGGAGGCGTGTGCCGATGGGCAGGCCGGGAATACCCAGGCATTGAATCAGCGTGGCGACGCCGCTACCAAAGAGTCCCGACGCAAGAAGAAAAGTCGTTTGTTCCTGAGGCCATCCCAATGCACTGGCCAGTACCAGGGGGGCAATGATGATGCTGGCATAGGCTGCCAGGAGCTGCTGAAAACCCAGAGGCAGGGTCCATCGCAGGGGCAGCCATTCGTCTACGGGATGCGTGGTGTGTGAATCCTGCATGCTCAGCACCACTTCGCTGGCGCAGCGACGCGGCGCGCTCTCGAAGCTCCGCCACATGCTCCCAAGTCAGGCCTGAAGGACGCCGTTCTCTACACGAGCTGGCCGTCCACCACGGTATGCACCACGTCATCTGCACGGCTTGAATACACCAGCGCCGCCTGCGAGTCGTAGCGCGGTGCACAGTGCGCATTGTTCAAATCAACGACGATAAGATCAGCGAGCTGCCCCACGGCCAATGTGCCAGCCTCCTCCAGATGCATGGCCCGGGCCGCTTCGCGGGTTCCCATTTCGAGCATATCGCTGACCGTTAGCAATTCTGGATCCAGGTGATGATTTTTATGCGTGATGGCGCCGAACTTCATTTCCTGAAACATATCCAGTGTGTTGTGACTGGCCGGTCCGTCGGTGGCAAGGCCCACGGTAACGCCCGCGGCCATGAGCTTGCGTATGGGCATGATGCCCGAGCAAAGTTTTGCGTTACTGATGGGGCAGTGCGCGACCTTCACCTGGTGTTCCGCCATGAGGGCTATGTCATCGTCAGTAAGCGTGGTGCAGTGGGCAGCGGTGAGGTTGGGGGTCAGCAGTCCCAGACTGTGTAGCCAGCCGGTGGGTGTCATGCCGTGATTGTCGGCGACGAACTGATGCTCCTGCTGGCCTTCTGATAAATGCGTGTGAATGCTGAGCCCGTGCGCGGCGGCCACCTCGGCACAGCGGCGCCAGAGCTTTTCGGTGCATGAGTAGGTTGCGTGAGGTGAGAGGGCCACGCGCAGACGCCCGTCGAGGCTGTTGTGATGCTGACTGACAACCTCTCCAAAGTTATCGAGTGCCCGGTAAGACCAGTCGGCAAGATCGCCGTACAGCCCGATGTCGGCAAAGCCGTAACCCAGCGTGGCACGCAGGGGGATAGTGGAGAGCGCGTCTATCTCGGGACTCACAGAGTAGGCGTCAAAATGCTCGTTAAAACTCGTAATGCCCGCCAGGGCCATTTCGGCAAGTCCGGCAAGGCTTGCCAGTCGCAGCGTCTCGTGATCAAAGTTCTGCTTGAGTCGCCACATGCTTTGCAGCCACTCGAAGAGCTTGGCGTCTTCGTTGAGACCCCGCAGCAATATATTGGAGCCAATGTGCGTATGGCAATTGCTAAAGCCCGGCATAACCACCTGATCCGCGGCGTTGATAGTTCTGGTGGCGGTGTAGGGGCCGATGTCGGAGTCCGTGCCCAGGGCAACAATACGGTTGCCAGACACGAGAACGGTGCCTATGGGCACCGTTCCCGATTCGCCTGTGCTGTTCTCGGTCATACACAGCAGTTCGCCGCCGGTAATGGCGAGATCAGCATCAATCATGGCGGCACGGTTCCTTTTACTATGCTTCCGACATATCTACTCCAGCGTCTTTATAGCAGTGGAGCGATGACCAGGCTGACAATGGCCATGACGTTGATGAGGATATTCATGGAGGGGCCGGAAGTATCCTTAAACGGGTCTCCCACCGTGTCACCCACGACGCAGGCTGCGTGCGTGGATGAGCCTTTGCCGCCGTGATTGCCTTTCTCAACATACTTCTTGGCATTGTCCCAGGCGCCTCCGGCGTTAGCCATCATCAGAGCCATGAGCACGCAGCCTAGCAGCGCGCCTCCCAGCATGCCACCTAATGACGCAGCTCCAAGCCCCATACCGACAACCACCGGGGCAGATACCGCAATGGCCCCGGGAAGAATCATGCGCCGCAGCGCTGCGGTGGTGGCAATGTCTACACAGCGTGCCGTGTCCGGCTCTGCGGTGCCTTCGAGTAAGCCCGGGATCTCATGAAACTGCCGGCGGATTTCGTTGATCATCTCGAAGGCGGCATCGCCCACCGCAGTCATAGTGATCGAAGCGATCAGGAAGGGGATGGTACCTCCGATGAACATGCCGACGAGAACGGTGGGGTCGGAGAGTTCCAGAGAGAAGCCGGGATTGTTCACCTGTACGGTCTGCACAAAGGCGGCAATGATCGCCAGTGCCGCCAGTGCCGCAGCCCCGATGGCAAAGCCCTTGCCGATGGCGGCTGTGGTGTTGCCCACCTCATCCAGTCCATCGGTGATGCGCCGGGTTTCTTCGCCCATCCCGGCCATTTCCGCAATGCCACCGGCGTTGTCTGCGACCGGTCCATAGGCGTCAATAGCCATGGTGATGCCCACGGTGGAAAGCATGCCCACGGCCGCAATGCCTACGCCGTATAAACCCGAAAGCTCTGTAGAAACCCAGATAATAGCGGCTAAAAACAGCACGGGTAAAACCACGGACTCCATGCCTACGGCCAGCCCACTGATCATGACCGTCGCGGGACCTGTTTCGCCGGCCTTGGCAATTTTGCGCACCGGGTGCGAGCCCGTGTAGTACTCGGTAATGAGTCCGATGAGGACGCCACCTACCGCGCCGGCAACTACGGACCACCAGATATTCATGTCCAGCCCCATCTTTTCCATCATCAGCCAGGCAACGCCGGCGAACACGGCGGGGGCGAGAAGGGTGCCGGTACGCAGCGCAGCTTCCGGGGATGCGCTGGACCTGAGACGCACAATTCCGATACCCAGTACGGAGGCAAGCAGACCGATGCTTGCCAGCGCCAGAGGCAGGAACATCATCTCGGCCTGCTTGTCGATGGCCATGGTGGAGGCAATCGCGATGCAGGCGATCATAGAGCCGCAGTAGGACTCAAAGATATCGGAGCCCATACCTGCGATGTCACCTACATTATCGCCAACGTTGTCCGCAATAACCCCGGGGTTGCGCGGATCGTCTTCAGGAATGCCGGCTTCGATCTTGCCCACCAGGTCCGCTCCGACATCCGCACTCTTGGTGAAAATCCCGCCGCCGACTCGGGAGAACAGGGCGACCACTGACGCTCCCATGCCGAAGCCATGGATGGCATGCGCGGTCTCCGGATCTCCGCCAAAGTAGTAATACAGGCTGCCAAGGCCAATCAGACCCAGAGACGCAACACACAGGCCCATGATGGAGCCACCGTAAAAAGCGATGGTCAGCGCCTGGGCCTGTCCGTGATTGTGCGCTGCCACCGCTGTGCGCACATTGGCCTTGGTGGCGGCAAACATGCCAAGAAAACCCGCCGTGGCCGAAGAGACGGCACCGGCGGTAAACGCGATGGCGGTGTCGCTACCCAGGGGTGATACGAAAATGCCCAGGAGCAACACAGCGGCGAACATAGCGAGCATTTTGTACTCGCGTTGCATGAACACCATGGCGCCGAGGTGAATCTGGTCGCCAATTTTCTTTACCGTGCCATCGCCATGATTGTGGCGGATCATGATGTGATAGATGACAAACGCAGTGACTAGTCCTGCGACCCCCAGCAATGGGGGATAGAGCATGTAATCAAACAGCACTTTGCGTACTCCTTCTTATTTTTTTGATGCCCTTTCAGTATAGAAAAGAAGAAGGAAAAGCCTAGGACTGATTGCTGAGCGCGAGCTTGCCTTAAGGTAACCGGGTTTTTACCCGCAATATCTAGGCGGTAGCCGTCGTCGCGCGATCCAGTTCCGGGACGGCCCGCTTGATGACGCTCCAGTAACCGTTGGCTACGGCCTGCGGATGCTCTGCGTAAAATCCTCGCTCGGTGAGTGTTTCGTGCAGGTGTTTGAGTTGCCACAGCGGCACGCTGGGCAATAAGTGGTGTTCGATGTGAAAGTTGACCTTGTTGGGGCACAGGACCAGGCGCTCCAACCAGTTTGCTCGCGTTGTCCGTGTGTTGCCGCGGGGGTCCAACTCGTAAAGCGCGGGCACGTTGCCATGTTCAGCGACTTGGCGAATCCGGGCCACCCCCGGGTAGCTCGTGAGATAGGCCGCCACCCATAAAAGGTACATCCAGGCAGCGCCACTGAGCCACAGGATGCCCAGCAAGACCGCGTTTGCGATGATGCCTTGTGACAGAGCACCGCCGCCTTCGCCACTGCGCATCATGATTCGATTGCCGGCGCCGCTGAGCAGACCAGTTAGTTGCCTGATACCCGTCTGTCCGCTGATATCGCGCAGAAGTTTGCGTCGGAAACTAGCTGCGGCAATGGGGTACTTGCGATAGTTGGGCAGATCGGGGTCCTGTTCGGTACCGGCAAATCGGTGATGCTCCCGATGCGAGGCGCCATAGGCGTCGCAGTCACCTAACACGGGATAGGCCGCCAGCCATTGTCCCAGCATTGCATTGAGTCGCGGATTTTTAAAGAGCGTCTTGTGACCCGCTTCGTGCATGAGTATGGATAGTCCCAGCTGTCGCCCGCCGAGTAAGAGAATAGCGAGGATCACCGACAGCGGATTGGTCCACAGCGCGACCAGGATAAAGATCGCGGCAATACTGAGCCAGCTCTTGAGCACCAGCCATGCGCCCATGAGGTCGCTGCGGCGGGTGTAGCTCCGTATCTCTTCGGGACTCAGGTAGTCTGATGCTTTCATGAGAGTGCCTTTTGCTGTCGAGCAATCACTAACGCTTAAAAAGTAACACAAAATAACATTATGTGTAATATATTGTTATATCTATTGAGACTTAGCTTTGCCCATGTCTGAACCCACAAACCATGCCTTGCCCACGCCCAAGCGCCTCGTGCTTTCATTGCTGAGCTCTCAGGATCTTCGCAAGATCAGCGCCCGGCAGTGCGCGCAGTGGGGGCTGCTGTTCAATATTGATCCGACCGCTATGCGGGTAGCATTGGGACGATTGGTGAAAGCCGGGTTCCTGCGCAGTGTCGCCCGCGGTCGTTATGTCATTGGCGAGCGGGGTAAGGTGCTCAGCGAAACAGCACGGCGCTGGGTCTCGGCGGAGCAGCGCATCGGACCCTGGGACGGGCGTTGGCTGGTGGTTCACACCGCGCATCTGGGTCGACGCGACAAGAGAGCTTTAAGCGCCAGAGAGCGAGCACTGACACTGGTGGGTTTTGCGGCGCTCTATCCGGGTTTTTGGTGCCGGCCGGCGAATTATCGGGAAACACCGGCCGAGACCCGGTCGCGTCTTTTGCAACTGGGGCTGGAGAGCGAGGCCATACTCCTGCGTGGAGACTCTTTGTTAAGTGAATCCCTGCCCCTTGAGGAACTCTGGCCGCGCGATGATCTCGAGTCACGGTATGAGGCACTTAGCAAGGCCATGCAAGCCAGTATGCAAAGCGGTGCTGCCCGCGACCGCAACCTACTTGCCCGGGAGACGTTTTTGCTGGGCGAGGCGGTCATTCGCCAGATTAACAGCGACCCACTGCTGCCGGATTCCATGGTCGATGTGCAGGCTCGGCGAAAAATGCACGAAACGATGGTAGCGTATGACGCTTTCGGCCGCGGCGCCTGGGCCCGTTTTCAGAACGACTTTGAATAAAGGACTATCCACACCATGAGCGATGCACAGTACGAACCACCCAAGGTATGGACCTGGGATAAAGAAAGCGGTGGCAAGTTCGCCAGTATTAACCGTCCTATAGCTGGTGCGACGCACGATAAAGAGCTGCCCGTTGGCGAGCACCCATTTCAGCTGTACTCGCTGGCCACGCCCAATGGTGTCAAGGTCACGGTGATGTTGGAAGAGTTATTGCACCTGGGTATCTCTGAGGCGGAGTACGACGCCTGGCTCATCAATATTCAGGACGGCGCTCAGTTTGGCAGCGGCTTTGTGGAGATTAATCCCAACTCCAAAATTCCCGCCATGGTAGATCGCAGCGGCGATACGCCGGTACGGCTGTTTGAAAGCGGCGCCATGTTGATGTATCTCGCTGAGAAGTTTGATGCTTTTCTTCCCGGGGATCTTGCGTCTCGCGGGGAGTGCTATTCCTGGCTGATGTGGCAGATGGGTAGCGCACCTTTTCTTGGCGGGGGGTTTGGCCACTTTTATGCGTACGCGCCAGAAAAGTACGAGTACCCCATTAATCGCTATGCCATGGAAGTAAAGCGTCAATTGGATGTACTGGATCGCAATCTTGCTGATCGCCAGTTCCTTTGTGGCGATGAGTACACCATCGCCGATATCGCGACCTTCCCCTGGTATGGCGCGTTGGTCATGGGCAAGCTGTATGACGCTGCCGAATTCCTTGATGTGACGTCTTACAAAAACGTGCTGCGCTGGGCCGAAGAGATTTTTGAGCGCCCCGGGGTGGTTCGTGGCCGCCGGGTAAACAGAGCCTGGGGTCCTGAGGAGGAGCAGGTGCTGGAACGCCACAGTGCGGCCGATCTCCATCGATGAATAAAATCACCGGTCAACTGTTTCGCACAGCAGCGCTGCTCTTTGCTATTACCTGGGCCAGCCTCGCAGCGTCCAGCGAATGGGAGACACAGTTCGACGAGGACGGGGTGCGGGTGGATACCCGGGATGTCGCGGGCTCTGACTACAAAGCCTTTCGTGCCCAGACACTGATATCCGCCACCCCCGATGAAGTACTGGCGAGACTTCAGGATGTCACCAGTTATCCGGATTGGTTTCCCGATACCCTCGAAGCTCGACGACTGGAGTTGGCCGGTGACCGTTGGGCCAACTATGTTCGAACCGATGCCCCCTGGCCGGTCAAGGATCGCGACGCGATTTACACACAGGAACTTCTGCGCAGCGGAGACAGTATCCGAATTACCGTGGGAGTGGCTCCGGACACTTTGCCGGAGTTAAAGAATGCGGTGCGTGTGCGTGCCGCGACCGGCCTATGGGTACTGACGCCGACCGACGGCGGTACCGCTTTAAACTGGGAGTTTCATTTAGAGCCCGGCGGCGCTATCCCCAGTGGTCTGGTCAATGCAAGGGTCATAGAGACACCCCGGCGGGCGTTACGCTCACTCAAAGCGTATTTTTCGCAGAACACTGAGCAGTGATGCTTGATTTGCGTGTCACAGTGTTAATCACAGCGAATACACCATTACCGAAGCGGATTCGGAACACGAGAGGTACACAATGATTAGTCTGAGCGTAAACGGCGAGCAAAGGGACCTGGATGTCGATCCACAGATGCCCTTGCTCTGGGCGATTCGGGAGAATCTGGCGATGACCGGCACCAAGTTTGGCTGTGGCATCGCCCAGTGTGGGGCCTGCACCGTGCTCCTCAATGGCAAGGCGATTCGCAGTTGCGTGATCTCGGTAGCGACTGCCGAGGGTGGTGAAGTGACTACCATTGAAGGTTTGGCGGATCTGGTTCCGGGCGACGGCTTGCACCCTCTGCAGGAGGCCTGGATAGAAAAGCAGGTGCCCCAGTGTGGCTATTGTCAGTCAGGTCAGCTCATGAGTGCCGCGGCCCTTTTAGACAGTAATCCAAACCCCGATGATGCGGCTATTGATGCAGCGATGTCCGGCAACGTCTGTCGTTGCGGCATGTACTCACGCATTCGAAGCGCCGTGAAGCTTGCAGCCGCGCAAACCGGATCGGTGGTACAGACCTTTGATCCGGCGGTGACCACAGATCTGGAGGGCGCTGATCATGGGTAAGTGGACGAGACGTGCATTCATTACCACCGGCGTGTTGGCCGGTGGTGCACTGGCCGTAGGCGTTGCTATTCGCCCGGGTCATCGGGCGCCAAAGGTTGCCGGGCAAGTCACGGAAAATGGCGAAGTGCTGGTGAGCACCTGGGTCAAGATTGACCCATCCAACAAAGTCACCCTCATCGCGGCGCATAGTGAAATGGGGCAGGGCGCCCATACCGCACTCACCCAGATGCTCGCCGACGAACTGGATGCAAGCTGGGAAGACATGAGGTACATGGAAGCGCCGGCGATCGATGAGTACGCCAACTGGGCGCTGGGTAAGGGCTTCCTTTTAGGCGATGCGGATATCCCTGCGGCCTTGGTGCCTACCGTTGACGGTGCCATGTTGCAGATCGCCAAGGCCATGAAAATGCAGATCACCGGCGGCAGCACGTCCATCCGCGCTACCGGTGTTTATGGTGTCCGCGTTGCCGGAGCGGCGGCCCGGGAGTTATTACTTCAGGCAGCGAGTGACGCCTGGGGTGTCCCCCTGTCGCAGCTCGATGCAAAAGACACGCATATCATCGACCGCAATAGCGGTAAGCGCGCTCCTTTTGCCGAATTCGCGTTGGCAGCTTCTCAGACGGCACCCTCGGCGACGCCTACGTTAAAGACGCCGGATCAATTCCGGATTATGGGTAAGAGCAGGCCTCGACTGGATATACCCGCAAAAGTAGATGGCAGTGCCGTCTTCGGTATCGACGCCCAGGTAGAAGGCATGAAGTACGCGGCGATTCTTGCTGCGCCGGTGTTTGGTGCCCAGTTGCTAAGTGTCGACAGCACCGAGGCGCAGGCTATGCCCGGTGTGGCGCAGATCGTGTCGCTTGATGATGCTGTTGCCGTGGTGGCGGACGGTTACTGGCATGCCAGCCAGGCCCTCAAGACGCTCAAGCCGCAGTGGTCTCAAACTGACAATGACGCAACTAGCAGCGAGTCCCTGTTCAAGCAGTTTGATCAAAGTCTGGCTGAAGCCTTCGATGGCGGTAGCAGTAAGGCCGATGTGGATGAGGGCGACCTCCCAGCGGCTTTTGCCAGTGCTGCTGCAGCTCTGGATGCTACCTATCGCGTGCCTTTTTTGGCGCATGCCTGCATGGAGCCCATGAACGCCACTGCTTTGGTCACCGACGAAAGTTGTCAGGTTTGGATTGGGACGCAGAACCCTCTGGGTTTTCGGTATGAAGTTGCCGATGCCATGGACATGGATGTCGAGCAGGTCCAGATACACCAGCATTACATGGGCGGCGGTTTTGGTCGTCGCTCCATATCGGACTCTGCGATACAGGCGGCGAAAATCGCCCGAGCTGTGGGGGAGCCCGTGAAGTTGATCTGGTCCCGGGAAGAGGATGTTCGTCACGATCATTATCGTCCTGCGGTGGCTTCGCGCTTTCGCGTTGCACTGGATGATCAGGGGCAGATTGCAGCCTGGGAGAATGTGTACCACGAGAAACATGAGCCGGCAGAAGCTCCGACGATTCCCTACATGGTGGGTGCTCAAAAAATTCATGCTGTGGACAGTCCCACGCACGTCCCTTTTGGTGCCTGGCGCAGTGTTGATCACTCCCAACACGGCTTTTTTACCGAGGCTTTTTTTGATGAGGTTGCCATAGCTGCAGGCAAGGACCCCTACGAATATCGTATGTCTTTGCTCGAGGGCAAGCCCCGACATCAAAAGGTACTACGCACCGCCGCCGAACGCGCCGGCTGGGGAGAAGAATTGCCCCCCGGCAAAGGTCGAGGTATCTCTTTGCAGGAGTCTTTCGGATCGTTAGTCGCTCAGGTTGTGGATGTGACCGTGCGCGATGGCAAGGTGAGTGTGGATCGGGTAGTGCTTGCCGTAGATGCAGGCTTTGCGGTGTCTCCTGATGGGCTGACGGCGCAGATGGAGTCGGGTGTGAACTACGGCCTCACGGCTGCGCTATACGGCGAGATCACGATTGCCGATGGTGCGGTGCAGCAGGGTAACTTCCATGACTACCTCATGGTTCGCATGGCAGATTCACCGGAGATTGAGACGCATATTATTAACAGTGGTGAAGCCTGGGGCGGCGCGGGGGAACCCGGCACGCCGGGAATAGCACCGGCGTTGGTCAATGCGGTGTTTGATGCCACCGGTTTGCGGGTACGGGAGCTGCCGCTGTCAAAGCATGACTTTAGTGATTTTAGTTAGCGCCCAGTTGCCCAAAGTTTGATTCGCCGGGTGCGTCTGCCGGGTCCGAATTTGCTGCAGCCATGAGTTGAAGCCAGATGTTGGTTGCCTGCCAATCATTTATCCAGTGGCTGAGTTCCTGCCTGCGCATGGGGCGCGCGATGCCAAAGCCCTGGCCGTAGATGCAGTTGATACCGATGAGGGCCTTGGCATGAGCCACGCTGCTCACGCCTTCTGCGACCACACGCCGGTTAAGGCCACGACAGAGACTTACGATAGAGGACACGATGGCGAAGTCTTCTTCGCTCTCGAGCATGTCACGAACAAAGCTGGTGTCGATTTTCACCGTGCTCACAGGTAAGCGACGCAGGTGAGTTAGCGAAGAAAACCCGGTCCCGAAGTCGTCCAGGGAGAAGCTGATGCCGAGCGCATTGGCGCTACTGATTATTCCGGCTACGGCACTGAGGTCATCAAGGGCGCTGGTCTCAAGAATCTCGATTTCCAGGAGTTGCGGCCCCATAGAGCCTACGGCCTGCATTTTTGAAGCAATCGACTCAACAAAATCAGTCTGACGTAAATGAACGCCGGCAATGTTCACACTGATGGGTAACGATATGTTTGACTGGAGCCCTGATTCGATTTGTTTTACAGCCTGGTCAAGCACCCAGTCACCAAACTCGAGCTGCAAGTTTTCGCGATCGATCAGGGGAAGGAACTCTGCGGGCTGCAGTAGTCCCCGTTGCGGATGATTCCAGCGTGCCAGAGCCTCAAAGCCTACCAACTCGCCGGAAATCAGGTTGATCTTGGGTTGATACAAAAGTTCAAACTCACCGCTGTCCAGCGCGGCCTCTACGTTGTCACGACTCGCTGATACTCGAAGCAGACCGCGATCAAAAACATGTAGACGGCGTTTCCCCTGTTGCTTGGCTTCGTACATTGCCTGATCTGCGCAGCGAATTAGCCTGCCCGCATCCTCGCCATCCAGAGGGTAGCGCGCGATGCCGATGCTTGCAGAGCCTGTAAGTTGGCGATCATTGACCATGACGGGAAGTGTCGCGGCCTCCAGCAGGCGTTGCGTCACCGGCTCCAGGTCATCCAGCCTTTCAAGATCGGTAATAAGTGCAATGAACTCGTCACCGCCAATCCGGGCAAGCGTGTCCGTATCCCGTAAGGCAAGCTGCATGTTGTTGGCGATGCCAATGAGGTAGTCGTCTCCGGCGGTGTGTCCATAGGAGTCGTTGATATGCTTGAAACTATCAATATCGATGTAAGCGAGAGCCAGGTGATTTCCCCGGCGTTCACAATTGGCGAGCGACTGCTCCAGCCGGTCTTCGAACAATTGGCGGTTGACCAGTCCGGTAAGCGTATCGAAATTAGCGATACTCTCGAGCTCTTGTTCGTGATGTTTTAATCGGGTGATGTCGGAGTACAGGCACACAAAGTGATGCGCCTGCTCTTGCTCGTTCAATACCGCGTTGATGCGGCACAGCTCGACATGTTTTGTGCCATCGGCATGGATGCTCTCGACTTCGCCTTCGTAAGATCCACTTTGTAGTACCGTGTTCCAAAGCGCTTCAAACTGGGCACTGCTGTCCAGTCGATGCTTCACAGCTTGCAGGGACTGCCCTTGAACATCCGATTTTTTGAGGGCGGTGGACGTCTCAAAGCTGCGGTTAACGTCAATTATTGTCTGCGCAGCGTCAAGAATCACGATGCTCTCGGCGGCGTGTTCAAAGACACTGGCCGAGAGCGACTGACGTTGTAAATACTGAATCTCAGTGCTTATGTCCCGAGCGACGCCATAAAGACCGATGAGTGCTCCGCGTTCATCGAGAATCGGATATTTTCGATTATCGACCCAGCCTTGTTTCCCGTCGCGATGGCGATACGCTTGCACTTCCTTGGCCATGAGCAGGCTGTCGTACACCGTCGATTCGAGAGAGTAGTAATCGTCTGCAAGGTCCTCGGGAAACACCTCGTAGTCGCTCTTGGATGTAAATTCGGACCAATGATCGATGCCGGCACATAGACCGGCCATGCTTTGGCTGCCTGCGAGGAGGATATGGTGAGTATCCTTAAAATAAATGTAGTCGTCCGTCGACTCCATAATGATGCCGATCATAGCCAATATGTCATCTTGCAGTGTAGGCAACATCTCTCGCGGATCTTGAAGCTGCAACCTCAGGCACGCGGGATGTTTTACGGCATCTGATGTGTTGTTGGAGTTGAGCGTAGCGACAATAACCCTGTATCTACCCGTTTCGTCACGCACGCGTATGTTTTGATACATCCTTTCACTGACGGGGGACGTTTGCTTTATAAAGCGCAGCAGTGGTTCCCCGTCCGCAGGGTGGAGGGCGCTTTGCAAAGCCCCCGGGTTGGCTCGCAGAGTTTCCCCGGACAGACCGACGACATCATAGTTGTTGTTTAAAACATCAATAATCTGCAACTTGTGGTCGACAATCAGTTGCAGTGTGGGTGCTATCTGCTCTGTCATTGAAGGTAATACTCAAAGGTGCTCACAACGCGCAGGCGCTTCTCCCGACTGGAGGCGCTGTCATAGGGGTTACCACCGGTACCGCTGATTTGAATAATGCCCTGGTTGGCACTTTTCAGGCCGCCAAGGCTGGCGCCGGATTCGCTGGCAAACTTGATAGCCTGAGCGCGGGCGTTTTCGGTAGCGGCTTTTAGCAGCGGCGCTTTGGCATCGTTGAATGCCCGCAGGGCATAGCTTGGTCCCGTACCCAAATCCAGCTGCACGCCTGCGGCGATGAGAGGGTCTGTGGCCAGTGCCGCGGCCGACACAGCAGCAACCCGCTCACTGTTAACAATGACGAGCGCAGATCCGCTATAGCGCGTGGGGCTGTTTGATGATGCGTACTCGCGGGAGTAGGCATCGGTAACAACCAGAGGACGTATCTCCATTTCGGAGCTGGTAAATCCCAAACCGTGAAGAAACTCCACCAGTTTGTCCCGGTCAGCTGCCAGAGACTTTTGTACCGATAGAAAGCTGTCCCCGGCGCGGCGCACCGTGAGGGGCCAGGTGACGTAGTCACTGTCCACGCTTTGCTCAGCTAAACCCTTGATGACGATGCTTCGATCCGCCATGCGAAAGCGCTCAAGCCCGTTGCCGATAAAAGCGCCCCCGGTGACCAACCCTAAGGCGATGATGATTGCCAGGAAAGTGTTGTGCATAGCGAGCGACCTCTAGTTGATCTGGTATCCCGGGGTTGGACGCGAAAGTGCGATTTCTTCGTCTGTCATCGTTTCTGCAACACCGTCTCTGTTGAGATGAATACAGGGTGTGTCGCCTACTGTATCCACAATACTGTCATACAGACGGCCACGCCCTTGAGTCGCTCTTATCGTCATCGAGAATCTCTCCCTGAGGCTGTAAGCTTTGTTTCGCCGCGAATCATCTTGCGGGTGCATGGCGTTGCGACTGAAAACTTAAAGCGAAGTCGTTATCCTGAAGCTTACAACAAAGAGAAAAAATATTGCCTGAAAATCACCGTCAATGCCCCGGGACATGGTTTTCGCTGGTGTCACTGCTCGTATTTATGGCACTCCCCGCGCAGGCTCACTTGCCCGAGTATTTTGGTCGTAAGTATGTGCTCGTCGCCGCTGAGCCTTCGCACACTGCAATCGCCTGTAAGGGTGATCGTCAGGCGATGCGTGCAGAAGCGAGTCGCTTGCAGGAAGAGCTTGAAAACGCAGTGCTGAATTCAGGTGCCTACAACCCGGGTCTGGCGGACCCGATGGGCGAGCTGGGCAAGCTGTATTCTGCGCTTTGCAACCACCCCGCGTCGTTGGATGCTTATCGTAAAGCCCTGCAGATTGTCAGGGTCAACGACGGTCTTATGACTCCTGCTCAAATCCCTTACTTAAAAGCTCTGGCGGATAGCTACCAGGCCATCGGAGATTTTGAGTCGGCGCAGCAAAGCCTGCGCTCGGTGTTTCGTATTCACGACATGGGGCAGGGCGAGCTGAGTGAGGCTGCGCTAACAGACAGTCTGGCGTATTTCGCCAGGGCGCGGGCTATTTTTATCGATCCCCGCTCTCGCGGTGAAATGAATCTCTTCTTTGAAGCCTTTAAGGATAATGAGCATATGCTCGAGGCCCAGTTGGAGCGAGAGGATCTCAACTACGCCGCGCGGGAGTCTCTTGCTCTGAGTCATCTGCGTAATCTCTATTTGCTGCTGGGAACTGATTTTGTGCTGATGTCGGGAATCTCCGGGGATGCCACGAGCCCAGCGGTAGACTTCATGCAGCGCAGTCAGATGTTGACCTATGGCAAAGGCCGAAAACTACTCGAGGATCTTTTGGAGTCTGCGGTTTCTCAGCCGGACGCGATACGCGCTATGTTGTATTTTCGCCTGGGGAACTGGCAGCAGTGGAATGCCAAATGGGGTCAGGCTTGTGATAGTTATGCAATGGCCTGGGAGCTATCCGCGGGCGAGGACGGTGTAGCGCTGCGAGAGCAGATGTCCCTACCTGCCGAGCTGCCTGAGGACCCGGAATTATGGCGGTCCCTGCTCGATCCCGAGATCGCCGTGAAGGCCGTGATTGCCGCAGACTTTCGCGTGTCAGCACGCGGTGATATTTCGCGAGTTGATGCGACTGTGGAGGAAGACGGAAGTAGCGGGCTTGCTGCGCGTGTGGGGCGGTGGCTTCGAGATTCCCATTCGCGCCCCGCGATCATCGACGGCGCCTGCGTTGAGGGCGAGCTTACCCGGCGGCGTTATCGTTTGTTGGACTAGGTAAGCGCCACGGTCTGATTGCCGCCGGCTGCCACTGCACTTTGCAGTGCCGCGTCGCTACGCCGCAGCCATGTGTCGAAATCTTCGTCCTTTTGGTAGTGGGTCATCCCAAAGCTCAGTCCCGGTGCTGATATTTTGGGGGCGCCCAGAGAAGCCCGTCGAACATTTCTGCGGATGCGTTCGGCGATCGCAGTGGCTACAAATTCATTGGCATCGCTGATAAGAATGGCGAAGCGATGCTCGTCCAGACGCGCCAGTGTGTCGGACTGACGAATACAGCTTTTTGCGCGCTCAGTAATAGATCGAAGTAGCGTGTCCCGTTGGCCGTGCGCTGTGTGCCTGAAAAGTGCGATTGCGTCATCCAGCGTCCACACAAGTAGCCATAGCTCGCTAGCGTGGCGCTGCTGATGCTTCATCTGCTGATTCGCTATCTCGGCGAGTAATAGTCGATTAGGAATGCCGGTGAGGGCATCATGAGTGCTGTCGTAGTGTTGACGTTGGGCGTTATAAAGTAAGGCCAGCTGAGCATTCATGCCCAGGGCTACGCACTCCATAAGTCGCTGTCCTGACTGCAGCTGGTGGTTGGAGAACGGGGTTTTTTTCAGCACGGCGAGCGTGCCGAAGGCCTCGTCATCGGGCCAGAGTAAAGGCGCTCCGCAATAGGCCCGGTAACCTGCCCGGCGCTCATTGCAGCCATCCCAGCTCGCATCTGCGTCCGCGTCCTGTACCGTGACCATTACCCGCCTGTTGAGTACTTCCTCGCAGTAATGATTGTTGTCGCGATGATCCCGGTGGCCTACGCCGAGCAAATTGTCAGTGGGGGGCGCCGCAGCGACAATCTCCATACTCGTAGGGTAGGCGACGCGAAGAAGGCTGTGGTCGCACGCTGTGTTTTCCCGCAGCACCTCGACGGCGTTTTGCCAGTTTTGCAGACACAGAGAATCAGGTCTTGGATAGAGCATTGGCGGATCTCCATGCTAAGCGTCGGAGCGTACTAATTCAGCTTAGTGCATTTGCCGCCTTACGGCGATAATCTTGCCCTGCACGTGGGTCAGTATGGAGTTAGCGCGAGGTGGTTAAATCTCCGAGGGAAAATGGGCAACCCGGGCTATACGGGCGCCCTCGGAATTTCCGGTTTACGATGCGCAGTAATAAAGGAGTTTACATGGCGACACGCCTCTGCACATTGAGACGGTGTTTTTCGATTTTGCTCAGCATGGCTGTGCTTAACGCCTGCTCGACACTGCCACCGGTGGTCACGCCATATGAGGCGGCGAGCGCGCCAGCGACTGCGCCGCTGTGGACGGCACTGGAAAACGTCCGCAGCGATAACTGGAATGTGTTGCTCAACGACGGGGCATCCGCGCTTGATTGGCGACTCACGGCGATCGATTCGGCGACCCAAAGCATCGATTTACAAACGTTTCTTTGGTCCCTTGACCAGGTTGGCTTGGCGATCATGAATCACCTACTGAGCGCAGCGGATCGTGGTGTTCGGATTCGCCTGCTGGTGGATGATTCTTTTCTTCTGGGTGAAGACGACCTGCTCACCGCTTTGGCCGATCATCCAAACATTGCTTACCGAGTGTTCAATCCCTACGAGCGACGAAGCAGCAGCTTTGTTACCCGGGAACTCATGAACCTTGGTGACTTCGAAAAGCTGAACCATCGTATGCACAACAAAGTTATGGTGGTGGATAACCGTGTCGCTATCGTTGGCGGTCGCAATCTGGCGGATGAGTATTTTGGCCTTCATGCACAGGCAAATTTCCGTGACATGGAGCTTCTGGTGGGTGGGCCTGTTGTGCAAAGTCTCAGTGGCGTCTTTGACACGTACTGGAATGACCTTTGGTCTGTGCCAATTGAGAGCATCGCAAAGCTAGGGCCTGATTATCAGCGTCTATCGCAGGCAGTGTTGATAAAAGACAGGAATGCGCTGGCACATTCAGAGGCCGATACCGCTGCATTGATCCCCCGCTGGGAACTCGTGGTTCGTAATGCTGTGCCCGGTGAACCTCTCTTGTTGGTGGATGTACCACCACCGGCGGACATTAACGCTGAGGCTAGCGCGCCGGTACAGTTGGCGCAGCAGCTCATCGAGGTGTTTGATAGCGCCGAAGAAGAGGTGATTATTATCTCGGCCTATTTAATTCCATCGCCAGGCTTGGAGGCAGTGGTGGAGCGGGCTGTACGACGGGGTGTGCGTATACGCATTCTTACTAACTCTATTCGCTCTAATAACCACATTACTGCACACAGTGCTTACAGAAATCACATCGATGAACTTCTGGCCGGTGGTGCAGAGCTTCACGAGGTGCGAGTCGATGCTCTGGATCGTCATCTTTACATGCGGTCTCCTACAGACGAAAAGGCCTTGGCGCTGCATGCCAAGGTGCTGGTTGTTGATCGCGATCGAGTATTTGTCGGGAGTGCCAATCTCGATCCCCGATCGATGAGGATAAACACCGAGGTAGGTTTGCTGGTGAGCAGTGAAGCGCTAAACGCACAGGTTCGCGAGAGTGTTGAGCCGGACTTGCTTCAGACTAATGCCTGGAGTCTGCAGATAGATGACAGCGGAAGCGTGGTGTGGGTTGCCGAGGGTACAACGCTTTCAGAGCAGCCGGCAGCGTCCTACATGCAGCGCCTGGAGGATTGGTTTTTTGCTCATCTACCCATTGAGGATCAGATGTGAATCGCACGTTTAAAAAAATAGCGCTGGTAATTCTTCTGGCTGCTTCACCGTGGGTGCAGGCTCAACAGATGGATTGGTTGCTAGGCTGCTGGGAGTCTTTTGAACGTTACAGTAAAGAAGTCTGGGTTAAGAATCCGGACGGCACGCTGCTGGGTTTTAGCGCATCGATTGATAGAAGTGACATTGCGTTTTATGAGCTGCTGTATATCAAAGAGGTGGGTGGGACCCTGACTTATACCGCGCATCCCGCCGGTCAGGGATCGGCGACTTTTCTGGTGCGAGATTCAGGGGACAACTACGTTGTTTTTGAAAACCCCGAGCACGACTATCCGCAGATTATTGCCTATGAATCAGATGGCTCTCAGCTGACAGCTGTTATCTCGGCGACCAACGGCGAGCGAAGGCTCAGCTTTACGCAGCAGCGTTGTCGAACGCCAAAGTCGAACGCGGAATAAGTAGCCTGAGAGTTTGATTTCGTCGCTGTTGGGCTTAGATAGCTTGCGGCTCAGTTTGGAGCGGGTGAGGAGAATCGAACTCCCATATGCAGCTTGGGAAGCTGCCGTTCTGCCATTGAACTACACCCGCATACACCCGGCTAAGTCTACAGCACAGAGCTTGCTGTGAGGCATGCTTTGCTGCTGGATGTCTGACCGGCGTTTGCGCCCTCAGCCCTCAGCCCTGAGGAATGGTCTGATCCAACTCCCGGGAGCGACGCTGGGCTTCCATGAGTTCTTCGTTACTCAGCTGGCTGATGAGCTGACTGCGGGCATCGCGCGCCCGGAGATCGCCCCGGGCGCTGGCAAGGTTCAGCCACACATAGGCGTCCACAATACTCTGCTCCATGCCCCAGCCAGATCTTGCCATCTTACCCAGTTCGTACATGGCCTGCGGAACACCATTCTTTGCGGCTTGTTGATACCAGTCCGCCGCCAGCGGGAAGTCCTGAACCACGCCTCGGCCTGCCAGGTAGGAATTCCCTAACTCGGCCTGCGCCTGCGCATGGCCCTGATTCGCTGATTTTTGCAGCAGATTATGGGCCTTGCGAAGATCACCGGGATCCCCGGTGTGGTCAAACTGGCTAAAGAACTGCATTGCAAGTCGATACTGCGCCAGGGGGCTGCCATTGCTCGACTCGGGATCCAACTCGTCACCGGCAGCGACCGCGCGGTAGCCCGACGCTTGAGATTGCTCGGTTTCAAAAGCCCTGTCCTGGGTTTTTTGTAGCAGTAATTCATCGTCGGCGGAGTCGCCAAAAATGATCCACATAATACTGATCAGAAGCAGAAAGCCCAGTGAGCCCATAATCGCCAAGCTGCCGATTAACGTAGTATCTGCAGCGACAAAACGCGTGCCACATTGATTACAACGATAGGCGAAGTAAAGGCGGCTCTTTCCGGTTTTACCCTTGGTCTGCTTGCGCGACTTGCGCACACTGGGGCTTGAGCACTGTGGGCATTTGGCCATTTTGGATCAGTGTCGCCTGCATGGTTTAAGAAGAAGAGCCCAGGTAAGTGCTGGTTTTGGGCGAATTGTTTGCGATTGTAGACGAGTTCAAGGAATATCCAAGCTTGGGTACTGCTTATCTGTCTGTAATTGCAGACGACATTCAGCGCGATTCCGAGCCTTAGGAAGGCCTGGGCACTGATGATAGGGCCTGGTCATTGATCTCTGTTGACCTGCCAGTACACAAAACCTCTGCACAATCGACTGGCCGGGAGCAGCAGTTTATGAAGCGTAAGCACTACGAAGAAGAGTTGCGAAAACTGCAGGCCGAACTGGTCTCGTTGCAGGAATGGGTGAAGGCCACAGAGCAGCGGATCATTGTGGTGTTTGAGGGGCGCGACGCAGCGGGTAAGGGCGGTTGTATTCGCGCGCTTACAGAGCGTGTGAGTCCTCGGGTGTTTCGCGTGGTGGCACTGCCAAAACCGTCGGATCGCGAGAAGAGCCAGATTTATCTACAGCGCTACATCAACCATTTTCCTGCTGCTGGTGAAATCGTTGTGTTCGATCGCAGTTGGTACAACCGGGCGGGTGTGGAGCGGGTCATGGGTTTTTGTACCGAGCAGCAGTCTCAGCGTTTTTTGAAAGACTGTCCGAATTTTGAGAAAAGCATGATTGTAGAGAGCGGCGTAATTTTCTTGAAATACTGGTTAGAGGTGAGTGCAGAGAAACAGGAGCGACGCTTTAAAGATCGTATTGATGATCCAGTAAAGCAATGGAAGCTCTCGCCTATGGATTTGCCCTCCAGAGAGCTTTGGTACGAATATTCCCGGGCGCGTGATGACATGCTTGAGGCCACAGATACGGATCATGCACCGTGGCATATTGTGAACGCCGACGATAAACGTCGCGCACGCCTGAACCTCATCCGGCACTTCTTGGCGCAAATCCCCTATGAGTCTGAGCCGCGCCCGGCAATCGAGTTGCCGCCGAGAAACAAGAAACATGCCTACGACGATGCGGCCAGTATTGCCGATCGGCGCTGGGTAAAAGACCTTTATCCCTAGCCCCGTCCCTAGTTTAAATTGATTTCGATGCGGGTGTCGCCGTTGATGATGAACGCGGCTTCTTCAAAATCGGGCTCCCCCAGAGCGTTAGGATTATTGCTAAAGCCGAAGCCTTCACTGGGAATGCCCAACATGTTGCTATCGAGCTTCCCGTTATTGTCTTCGTCGTGATACAGCTTTACGGCGTAGTCACCCGCCGGCAGATTGGGGAATATGAGGCGCGCAGAGGGCCCATACACGCTATCTTTGTCCACAGCGACGGCTTTGCCATTGTCTTCCCAGGCTTCGGCAGAGTCGAACACCGCAGCCATTATGCTGCCGCCCGGTCGGTCGATACCTGTCACATCAATGATCAGTTGGTCCGCCAGCGCCGATGTGGTGAGAGTGAAGCCGGCAGCTAGCATGCTGCCCAAGGTCAGATTCCGGTATTCTGAGCGTGACATACTTTCGCCTTTTGTCCCATTCGCGGTGCTTAAGGGTAGTACGGGGCGATCGTCGATGCACCCCTTATCCTGAATCTGTGTTGGACCTCAAACCGTTTGGGTGTCGCTCACGGGCTTTTTTATCGTCCGTCTTGTTGCTTGGCCTATACTTGTTAACAATTTGTCCTCAAGGAGCAATCTCTTGTTATACCGATCCAAATTCATATCTTCATCCGGGCTGACCGGTCTAGCCATGGCCCTGTGCATTGCTTCCTCGGGAGCGGCACAGGCCGATGCGCTGTACGTGGGAGCGGGGGCGTACTTTACCGATGTAGAGATCGCTGCCGGGGGAGAAGACGACATAACACCCGCAGGTTTTGTGGGATATCAGTTTTTGGATAGCAATCTGCTTATGTTGTCAGCAGAGGTGGGTTATTACGATCTCGGGGCCTGGTCTGGGAGCCTCGACGACGTGAATTACTCCGTGGACGCCAGTGCACTGACATTTGCGGGAGTCGCCTACGTGCCTCTTGGGCCTTTCTTTGAGGTCTACGCCAAAGCCGGGTTGGCCGCCGTCGAGGTAAAGACGCGTTTTGCCGATACACCTCGCACAGATGATGATACCGAGACCTTTATAGGGGCAGGCGTAGCTCTGGACTTTTTTGATACCGTCGATATTTACGCGGAGTATTTGCAGTTCGATAACCAGATCGATTCCCAGATGATTGGCGTAGGCATTCGTTTCGATTTTTTCTGAAACGGACCTCTGTAGCTGCATGCCGTTAGCTGGGCGCAAATAGTGGGGATTCTAGAGCTCTGTGGTGTTGGCAAGCGTTTTGCCGGGCAGGCAGTGCTCCATAGTATTGATCTTGAGTTCGCCGAAGGGGATGTCACCGCAGTGGTGGGTGCCAGCGGTTGCGGCAAGTCCACCATGCTCAAGTTATGTAATGGTTTGCTGAAACCTGACGGCGGTGAGGTGCGCGCCTTTGGCAAGCCTCTGGATTATCAGGATTTACCGCCGATCCGGCAGCGCATGGGTTACGCCGTTCAGGGTACGGGTCTCTTCCCGCATCTTACCGTTGCGGACAATATATCTATTGGCGCTAAGGTCGCCGGCTGGTCACAGCAGCAACAGACCGACCGCCTGGGCGAGTTGCTTTCGCTTACGCACCTGGACGAAGCGCTTTTACAGCGCTACCCCCATGAGCTCAGCGGTGGTCAGCAACAGCGAGTGGGCCTATGCCGGGCGATGATGCTTCGCCCGCAGGTGTTGCTCCTTGATGAGCCCTTCGCCGCCATTGACCCCATTACGCGATTTGATATCCATCAACAGCTGCAGCAGTTGCTGGTCGCAGAACCGGTTACTGTCGTGTTGGTCACGCACGATATGCGTGAGGCCATGTCGCTGGCTCAACAGATTGTTGTTATGGATAAGGGTAAAGTCCGGGTCAATGAATCTACCGCGAAGCTGCATGCGCAGCAGCCAGACCTGGAACCCGAGGCGTTGCTGCAGTCGCTCATGCCCCAGGTACAGACATGACTCCGCTCATGCGTAGCGTGCTCCTGCTCTCTCTTCTGTCGGCGTTACCGGCTCTCGCCCAGCCGCCCGTTGTAATCGGCTCCAAGACGTTTAGCGAAAGCCATGTACTGGGCGAGATCGCGGCACAGTATCTGGAAGCCCATGGTCAGAGCGTGGAACGCAGAATGGGTCTCGGAGGTACGCTTATAAGCTATGAGGCGCTTGTTCAGGGCGAGCTGGATATCTATCCCGAGTATACGGGTACGCTCACTGGCGCCGTGTTTAATGAGCCGGCCATGAACGCGGCGGGATTAACCGCAGCGCTTGCAAAGGATGGTCTGGAGTTCTATTTGCGCCTGGGTTTTGACAACAGCTATGCCATGGCCATGTCCGAGGACCTGGCAAGATCCCTGGGTATTGCGCAGATATCGGACCTTGGCGAGCACCCGGATCTCGAGGTCGGCCTCTCCCATGAGTTTCTCAACCGCGGCGATGGATGGCCGGAGCTGCAGCGCCGCTACGGTCTCCCCCAGCAGCCCAGCGGTATCGAACACGCTCTGGCATATCGGGCGCTGGATGCCGGACAACTCGATGTTGCAGATGCCTACACAACGGATGGAGATCTTGATCTCTATGGCCTTCGATTACTCGACGATGATCTCGCATTTTTCCCTACCTATGACGCCGGTTACCTGATCCGGCAGGATCTTCCCTCCAGCGTAAGAAAGCTGCTCAGTGACCTGGAAGGCTTCATTGATGAGCCAACGATGCGCGCACTCAACCGCCGAGTAGCGAACGATGGCCTGTCGCCGGCTCTGGTGGCTTTTGAATTTCTTCGTGAACAAGGCCTGGTCCGCAATGCCCCCGAGCCCGCCGGCAGTGAAAGTCGCATTGCTTACAACACCGCCGTGCATCTTAAGTTGACGGCCATTGCCGTGGGCCTGGGATGTCTTGTCGCTATACCTTTGGCGTTACTTGTTTCGCGGTCGTCCCGGGTTGCCGGTGCTTTACAGTATCTGGCAAGTCTTTTTCAGACCATACCGGCGCTGGCGCTGCTCGCGTTGCTCATCCCGATTCTGGGCCTTGGCCAGACCACGGCCATCTTTGCGCTGTTTCTGTATTCGCTGCTGCCTATTGTGCGCAACACGTTGGCAGGACTTGCAGGGGTGGATCCGTTGCTCAAGGAGGTTGCCCGTAGTCTGGGTCTGACGCCTACCCAGCAGATACTCAGGATCGAATTGCCGCTGGCGACACCCATGATCATCGCGGGGATCAAGACGGCAGCCATTATTAGTATCGGTACTGCGACGCTTGCTGCTTTTGTGGGAGCCGGGGGGCTGGGAGAGCCCATTATTACGGGACTTAGCCTGAACAATCACCGGCTGATTCTTGAGGGCGCCATACCGGCAGCCTGTCTTGCCATAGCCACAGAGCTTGCCTTTGGTTTGCTTGAGCGGCGTTTTATACCGGCGCATTTACGGGTTGGCTAAGGCTCTGTGCTCTTTGCTAAAAAAGCTGTTAGCATTTTCGTCGGGTATTTGCGATGAAGGTTGCGAATTATCCATGAGCCACAAACGCCATCCCTGACAAAAAGACCGTTTATCGACCCGCAACCTGCCAGCTCAATTTTTTATGCATTCGCCGGTGGCGAGGGGCCCCGCGGGGGTGCCATTCGAGGTAATCCCTGCCAGGTGAGTTTGCTCCCTGCGCCGGCGACGGAATCACCATCTCCTGACCTGTTCACCCAATGCCTGAGCTGGCGAGTTCATGAGGATCTCTGCGCCGTGCGCTGCTGGTCTCCTGCAGACAGCGAGATCCGGCTTTGTGGGCATGGTTTGTTGTGCTGCGGCGCGGCCTGGGCTGCTCAGGATCAGGCGGTAAGCCAGCTCGAAATGAACGGCCTGCGTGCTGCTTTTCACGCAGAAGGGGATAGGTTTTGGATAGGGCTCCCCACGATCGGTTGCGCGGCCTGTCCCGTACCGCATTGGGTGAAGGAGTTTTTCCCGGTGCCACCCTGGCGGGCGGCCGAGGTTGGCGACCACGATGGATATCTGGTGCTGGAGTGGCCCGAAGGCTTTGATTTACACAGTCTGCCCATACCCGCTTATGCCTTGCGTCGGCGAACTGCACGGGCGCTCATTGTGACCTGCCGAGCTTCACCGCAGTCTTTGGCTGACGTACAGCTGCGCTACTTTGCGCCCCAGCATGGCGTCCCTGAGGACACGGCGACGGGCTCTGCTATGCGCGTCCTGGCGAGCTATTGGATGAATCGAGACTTGAATGATCAACTTCTTGCACAACAGTGCTCGCATTATGGCGGTGAGTTATACAGTCGTGTGCGCGGCGAACTCACCTGGGTAGGTGGGCGGGTTCTGCCGGCCATGGTGGGAGACACCCATGTCAGTTGATGCCGTTCGTGACAGCTTTATTGCCACTCGCAGGCAGTTTCTGAGTATTTGCGAGCCGCTCGAGCTTGAGGACTACGGGCTTCAGGCAGCGGAGTTTGCCAGCCCGCCCAAGTGGCATCTCGCGCACACCACATGGTTCTTTGAGACCTTTCTGCTTAAGGATTTCCTGCCGGACTACGAGCCCCTGGAGCCTATGTACGAAGTGCTGTTTAACTCCTACTACAACGGGATCGGGGCGCAGCACCCCCGGGGACAGCGGGGCCTGTTGTCGCGGCCGTTGCTCAGCGAGGTCCTTAAGTATCGAGAACACGTCAATAAGGCCATGTTGTTATTGCTGGCAACGGCATCCTCGCGTGAGGAATACCAAACGATACTCGCCCGCACAGTGTTGGGCATTGAGCACGAACGTCAGCATCAGGAGTTGTTTTTTACCGATCTTAAGTACTCGCTGGGCGTGAATCCGCTTTATCCGGTTTATCGCCGCGAGGCTTCAGCAGCTGGCAACGTGCCCGGGCCCCTGCAGTGGAGTGGGTTTGAAGGTGGACTGATAGAGATAGGCTATGCCGGTGAAGAGTTTTGTTTTGATAATGAGCAACCTCGCCATCGTGTCTATATCGAGCCTTTTGAAATAGCCAACCGGTTAGTTACCAATGCGGAGTACCAGGGTTTTATCGATGATGGTGGCTATGTCCGTCCGGAGCTGTGGTTGGCCGATGGATGGGCCTCGGTGCAGCGTGAGCAATGGTGTGCTCCTCTGCATTGGGTTGAACGGGAGGGGGAGTCGCTGGAGTTCACTCTGGGCGGATTAAAGAGCCGCTGTGGCGGAGATCCGGTCACTCACGTCAGTGGTTACGAAGCGGACGCCTATGCACGCTGGGCCGGCGTCCGTTTGCCCACCGAAGCACAGTGGGAGCACATGGCTGCGCAGTTCGAGAGCCGGCCGGCGGATAAAACAGACGCGAATACTCCCTCGCTCCTATGCCATCCTGAGCCTGCACAGGGAGATGATCTGGGGCAGCTCTACGGTGCGTGTTGGCAGTGGACTCAATCGGCCTACAGTCCTTACCCGGGATTCTCGGCTTCCGCGGGGGCTATCGGCGAATACAACGGCAAGTTCATGAGTAATCAATGGGTACTCCGCGGGGGCTCCTGCGTCACGCCGCCGAGTCAGGCACGAACTACCTACCGAAACTTTTTCTATCCGCAGGATCGTTGGCAATTCAGCGGCATCCGTCTTGCGCGATAAGTGGATCAAACAGAGGTCTCCTTCCCGGCTATGAATAAATCCCTAGGCACTATCAGTCGCGTGAGTTTTCGGGATGAGCACCCGGACCTGGGCGATGGTCGCGCGGAGATTCTCGCGGGGCTTGCACTGCCGCAAAAGCGGGTGAATCCCAAGTGGTTTTACGATCAGCGCGGCTCGGAACTCTTTGACCAGATCACACGTTTGCCGGAGTACTACCCGACCCGCACCGAGACTGCGATTATCAACGAGAACCGCGCGGCTATTGCGGCTAACTGTGGGGATGACAGTGTGTTTATCGAGCCCGGCAGCGGGTCTAGTGAGAAAGTCCGCATTTTGCTCGACGCAGTGCGTCCAGCGGTTTATGTGCCGGTAGATATATCCGCGGACTTTCTTCAACAGTCAGCCAGGACGCTTGGAGATGAGTACCCCTGGCTGGACATCTTCGCCGTGTGTGCAGACTTTAATGCAGGCTGGGACTTTCTTGACGAGCTACCTTCGTCTCGGCGTGTGGTGTTTTATCCCGGGTCAACCATCGGAAATCTGGATCCAGCGATGGCGCAGACCTTTCTGCGCACTATTGCAACACTGGTAGGCAAGGATGGCGGTGTTTTGATTGGTGTGGATACGCATAAGTCGACGAGCCGTTTAGAGGCAGCCTACAACGATAAGGACGGCGTCACAGCCCGGTTTAATCTGAACGTCTTACGACGTATGAATACCCTGCTCGATGCGGATTTTGATGAGACTGTCTTTAGTCATCGCGCTTTTTACAACGAGGATCTGCGGCGCATCGAAATGCATCTGGTGAGTGATGTCGCCCAGCAGGTGGACTGCGCCGGGACGACCCTGGACTTTAAAGCGGGGGAGACGATTCATACAGAGTGTTCCTACAAATACAGTCTTGAGGACTTTGCTGCGCTGGCAGCGTCAGCAGGACTGGAAATTGTTGAAAGCTGGCTGGACGACGAAGCGCTCTTCAGCGTGCACTACCTTCGCTGCGCCGCTTGATTTTGCTCTGCAAAAACGTCACCAGTGACCGGTTCCGGGCTCGCCTTTAAAGGGGCCCACCAGTCGGTCAGTGATCCAGCCGCCGTAAAACCCGCCGGCTTGGGGTCGTACGCGCTCCCCGTTAACCCAACATTCAACGCGCGCAGGATAAAAGGAGACGTGCCGGTCGATAGCGGCAAAGCTTGCGGATGGATTGGCGTATAGCCAGGCGACGGCTCGATCCCGGGGATCATCAAGCAGGGCGAAATAGCTGGCCTGACCTTTCCACTCGCAGAAGCTGTGATTGGGTATGGCGCGAAGCTGACTCCAGTCGATATCTGTCTCGGGAATGTAGTAAGTCGGTGGACTCGCGGTCTCCAGTACCCGAAGGGCAGACCGGGTTCTCGCAATAGGAGCATCGGGGGCGCCAACTACGACGACTTCGTCCGTGGACACCAGTACGGGAGGCCGCGGGTAGTCCCATACAGACTCTTGGTCGGGTCCGGGGGCGACAGCGAAGTCAGGGCGTTTTTGTCCGGTATGTTTCCACATGAGTCCAGTCTAGTGGGATTCTCTGCGCGCTGCGATATGCTGCCGCACTACTGCTTATTGATATGAGTTTTTGAATTCACCCCCATGCAAGAAATATCACCTCATAAAGACCGGTTTTTCTTTTACTACGCGCTTGGCTTGCTGGCGGTGGTGCTTGTGGGATTTGCGCCTTCGTTTTTTGCCCGGCTCGTATTTCAGCAACAGAGCGTACCCGCGTATCTGCATTTGCACGGTGCGCTCCTGACGGCCTGGTTCGTGCTGCTGGTAACACAGGCATGGCTTGTACGCAGTTCTAACGTCGCTCTGCACCGCCAGCTGGGCCGATTCATTGCCGCTTACGCTGTGCTTGTGGTGATTGGCAGTTTAATGGCAACGCTCAATTTCGTGCCGCGGGAGCTGGCCGCTGGCGCGACCTTTGATACTGACATGCGGGACGTGAATTCCCAGCAGGCGGTCGGCATCTCTTTTCTCACCTTTGCCACGGGTCTTGTGTGCCTGAACATCGCCTCGGTGATCGGCTTTGCGCTGTTGCTGGCGCTCGCGGTTGTGTTTAGGGGCAGTGCCGATATGCACAAGCGCTTTGTGCTGTTTGCGTCCGTGTCGATTATTGCGCCACCCGTGGCGCGTATCTCCCGCATGCTTGCAGACACAGAGCAGGGGCCCATTATTCCTCTGGGGTTGCTGCTGTTTGTATTGGCGATAGTGATCTACGACTACTCGCGGCTAAAAAAGCTGCATCGAGCGACGCTGATCTCTCTGGGGTTGCTTCTGGCAATCAACGCGGTGGCGGGGCTCATCGCGCTCAGTCCCCTGGGACGTGCGTTCGTGATGAGCCTTGCCTGACTGACTCACTGCCGAGCTCTGGCTACTGCTGTGTGAAGGCCACCGGAAATGTGGGTAGCTGCAGCATGGCGGCGGCCTGGGCAGGCGAGGCAATAGGCCGATCGTAGCGTGCGGCGATTTCGGCCACTTCGCTTACCAGCTCCACGTTTGTCGGTGTTCGATCGCCGGCGTAGGGCTCCAGCCCCACCTGGACATGCCCGCCGCGTTTTATCGCGGCTTCTGCCAGACCGCAGCCTGCGCAATCCGCGCCAAAGCTGGAGACCAGCCACGGTACGTCCCAGTCGCCGAGCATGCCCAGATAGGCGTCCAGACTTGTAGCGGTGGGCGGTAAGCCGAAGGGGAGTTCATCAGAGGCGAAGTACAGTTTAATCATGCTCCCCGGCGGGAGTTTGTCTGCGCGATGATAGGCGAGGATAAATTTCAGAAAACCGGGTTCGAAGATCGAGATGCTAAGGCCGATGTTATGTCGCCGACACGCCTCTACGTAGTAGCGAGAGTCCGTCATGTCATTGCGATAAAGATAGTCGCTGGGCGCAAAGAGCCCGTCTTCGTCTAACAGTGACAGATTGAAAGTGCCGGGATCGACCAGCCCCTGAGCGAGCAGGCCCTCGCGAGCCATCTCTTCGACATGCTTGTAGCGCGTCTCTACGCCCACACCTTCCTGGCCGACGGGCATGGTGGGTGTGAGAATCGCATCGGGCCGGATCTTTAGCAGTCTGCGCCAGGGTCTGGCGTAGCGTTCGGTATCGAGCTCGCCGCTGCCGCCAATAATGGGCTCATCCGTATGGTTGTGAATCAGTGCTGCGCCGGCTTCCATGCAGGCGACGGCGTCAGCAACGATTTCGTCATCACTGTAGGGGACGTTGGGATTGAGTGCCTTGCTGGCGGCGCCATTGAGCGAGGCTTCGATAATTAGCGGCTTACCCGCAACGGGCTGGAATGACATGGCTTGTCTCTGGGAGAGTTAGGCTGCCTTTGCTTCCCCGGTGCTTCGTCCCGCGGCGAGTTTCAGGCGCAGCTTCTTAAACCATGATAAGCGATCGATAAATAAAACGCCTTCCAGATGATCCAGCTCGTGCTGCACACAGACCGCATGCATGCCGTCTACATTAAGCTCGAAGCTTTCGCCCTGCAGGTTTTGGGCGCGTACTTTCAATCGGGTTGCGCGAACCACGTTGCCCTCGATACCGGGTACCGACAGGCAGCTTTCTTCCACAAATCGCGGGGTGGACTTTGAGAGGATCTCGGGATTGATATATAGCCGGGCGCCGTAACCATCGTCGGGAACATGGACCAGAATAATGCGTTGTGCGATCCCGATCTGCGGCGCACAGAGGCCAATGCCGCCCGTGTCTTGTAGTGTGTCGAACAGATCACTGACCTGCTCCTTAAGTGCTTCATCGAAAACGGTAACGGGCGAGGAATGCTCGCGCAGCCGCTCATCCGGCATTTCGATAATCTCGAGCACAGCCATTTAAAGCGCGGATCCCGCAGTGACGCTGCCAGGGTTTGCAGCGGGGCTTTTTCGCAGCAGCGGTGCAATCAGTACCAATGTGGCAAGCAACAAGGCAATCTCTATGGCATAGACGGTGATGTATCCGCTGGCACTCGAACTGGTCGCAGCGCCCGCCAAAGAAGAGGTTTCCAGCGCGTTCACCAGGTCGCGAATGATGCCGCTCAGGGCAACGCCAATGCCCGCTGCGGTGGCCTGCACGGCTCCCCAGGCGCCAAGGGCAAGGCCGGCCTGCTCCTGTGGAGCGCGGTTCATGGTGGATGTCAGCGTGCCATGTCCAAAGAGAGCGCCGCCAAAGCCGATCAAAAAGTTGCCGGCCACAAACAGCCAGGGGTTTAGCAGTGGCGCAGCCGTAATCACCAGGGCAAAGGCGGGTAGTCCTATGAATGCGCCGATGCGCGTGGCGACATAGGGGTCCATACCCTCGCTGATGGCTTTGGATGCCGCGCCGAATCCCGTAAGACCGCCCACAGCAAAGAGTGCGGTGAGCAGCGTGGTGGAACTCACCGACAGATTGAGTACGTGACCGCCAAAGGGCTCCAGCAAAATATCCGCCATACCAAAGGCCATGGTCCCCATGCCCACAATGGCCAATCGGCGAATGGTGTGTTCACCCTCGCAGAACTTAAGCCACGCCTCTTTGAAGCTCGGATCTGCGGTGACGGTGACCGGGCCGCGCTGGGGGCGGCGGGCTTCCTGCTTCCAGACGGCGGTGACGTTGAGCACTAGGGTCAGCAGTGCAGTTGCCTGTATCACCTGCACCAGACGGCCCGGGCTGAAATCTCGCAGCACCGTGCCAAAAATCAAGGCGCTGATCATCATGCCCACCAAAAGCATCACGTACATGAGTCCCACGACCCGGGGGTGAGACTCCTGGGGCGCCAGGTCCGTTGCCAGTGCGAGTCCGGCGGTCTGGACTGTATGGATTCCTGCGCCTACCAGCAAAAATGAGGCCGCGGCGGTAATCTGGCCTACCCAGGGCGAGACATTGCCCGACATGCCTTCTCCGGCAAGCACCAGCAGCGCAAAAGGCATGATGGAAAAGCCGCCGAACTGCGCCAGAGAGCCTTTCCAGATGAAGGGTACGCGGCGCCAACCCAGAGCGCTTTGATGATTGTCTGAGCGAAAGCCGATAAGCGCGCGCAGAGGGGCAAAAATGAGCGGCATTGCCAGCATCACGCCTACGATGGATGCAGGAACGTTCAGTTCCACGATCATCACACGATTGAGTGTGCCCACCAGCAGCACCATAGCCATGCCGACGGACACCTGAAACAGCGAGAGACGCAATAAGCGACGCAGCGGCAGGTCCGGCGTGGCGACGTCCGCGAAAGGCATGCAATGAGGCCCCAGAGAGGACCACATAGAAATGAGTTTGCGGTCTAGACGATTCACCGGTACTCAATCCTCAGAAATAGATCGGGGCGACCTAAGCCGCCCCGGAAGGTTCTACTAAAACCGCCTCGGCGATCTTAGCCGCCCCAAAAGGCCGCGAACCACGTGGTGTTGTTCAGAATGGCAAAGTGCACAGTCAGTGCAATGACAGCCACGCCGCCCAGCATCAGTGGGATTCCAACAGTAGGATTTACCACCGTCCAAAGTTTTCCGTTATTCATGGTTTACTCCTTAGCCCAACCAGGGGGTTAGTGTGTACGCCAAGGCGTGCGCCACGAGTGCGATACAAAG
>DS999405.1:0-58668 GCA_000158155.1 gamma proteobacterium NOR5-3
TGTTTATGACTATTCAGACACAACAAGTGACTCATCGATTCATTACTCTATTTATAGAGTTTGTAATTTTTGATTTCGAATTGTGTCTGAGCCGAGATTTGTTGGTTAGCGCGGGTTACTGTGAAAACCAACCCTCATGTCGAAAGGCTGAGGTTAAAGATTAAACTGAAGAGTTTGATCATGGCTCAGATTGAACGCTGGCGGCAGGCCTAACACATGCAAGTCGAGCGCGAAAGTACTTCGGTATGAGTAGAGCGGCGGACGGGTGAGTAACGCGTAGGAATCTATCCAGTAGTGGGGGACAACTCGGGGAAACCCGAGCTAATACCGCATACGTCCTAAGGGAGAAAGCGGGGGATCTTCGGACCTCGCGCTATTGGAGGAGCCTGCGTTGGATTAGCTAGTTGGTGGGGTAAAGGCCCACCAAGGCGACGATCCATAGCTGGTCTGAGAGGATGATCAGCCACACCGGGACTGAGACACGGCCCGGACTCCTACGGGAGGCAGCAGTGGGGAATATTGCGCAATGGGCGAAAGCCTGACGCAGCCATGCCGCGTGTGTGAAGAAGGCCTTCGGGTTGTAAAGCACTTTCAATTGGGAAGAAAGGTCACGTGTTAATAGCACGTGGCTGTGACATTACCTTTAGAAGAAGCACCGGCTAACTCCGTGCCAGCAGCCGCGGTAATACGGAGGGTGCGAGCGTTAATCGGAATTACTGGGCGTAAAGCGCGCGTAGGCGGTTTGTTAAGTCGGATGTGAAAGCCCCGGGCTCAACCTGGGAATTGCACCCGATACTGGCCGACTGGAGTGCGAGAGAGGGAGGTAGAATTCCACGTGTAGCGGTGAAATGCGTAGATATGTGGAGGAATACCGGTGGCGAAGGCGGCCTCCTGGCTCGACACTGACGCTGAGGTGCGAAAGCGTGGGGAGCAAACAGGATTAGATACCCTGGTAGTCCACGCCGTAAACGATGTCTACTAGCCGTTGGGAGACTTGATTTCTTGGTGGCGAAGTTAACGCGATAAGTAGACCGCCTGGGGAGTACGGCCGCAAGGTTAAAACTCAAATGAATTGACGGGGGCCCGCACAAGCGGTGGAGCATGTGGTTTAATTCGATGCAACGCGAAGAACCTTACCAGGCCTTGACATCCTAGGAATCCTGTAGAGATACGGGAGTGCCTTCGGGAATCTAGTGACAGGTGCTGCATGGCTGTCGTCAGCTCGTGTCGTGAGATGTTGGGTTAAGTCCCGTAACGAGCGCAACCCTTGTCCTTAGTTGCCAGCACGTAATGGTGGGAACTCTAAGGAGACTGCCGGTGACAAACCGGAGGAAGGTGGGGACGACGTCAAGTCATCATGGCCCTTACGGCCTGGGCTACACACGTGCTACAATGGAACGCACAGAGGGCAGCAAACCCGCGAGGGGGAGCGAATCCCACAAAACGTTTCGTAGTCCGGATCGGAGTCTGCAACTCGACTCCGTGAAGTCGGAATCGCTAGTAATCGTGAATCAGAATGTCACGGTGAATACGTTCCCGGGCCTTGTACACACCGCCCGTCACACCATGGGAGTGGGTTGCTCCAGAAGTGGTTAGCCTAACCTTCGGGAGGGCGATCACCACGGAGTGATTCATGACTGGGGTGAAGTCGTAACAAGGTAGCCCTAGGGGAACCTGGGGCTGGATCACCTCCTTAAACGATAAGCACTACCTGGCGAGTGCTCACACTTTTGTCTTCATCTAATCGGTTGATACCACGCAAGAATAGTGTCTGGTGCAGACCCACTTATAGGCCTGTAGCTCAGTTGGTTAGAGCGCACCCCTGATAAGGGTGAGGTCGGCAGTTCAAATCTGCCCAGGCCTACCAAATTGCCCCGTACGTCGTTGTCGGCGAGCTCGCATAGCAGGCTATGCGTCGCCCACCTCCGCCTAGTACGTAAACGATTTGGCGCGCTTAGCAAACGTTGGCAAGCTGTGTGAATAAGGGGCTATAGCTCAGATGGGAGAGCGCCTGATTTGCATTCAGGAGGTCCGCGGTTCGATCCCGCGTAGCTCCACCATTTATGCCGTTAGCGATAGCGAGTAGATGGTGAGGTAAGCGGTAAGAGACAGCAGGCGTGGTATTAGCAAAGTCAGAGGTAGGTACAGCGTGCTGTACCTACCTCTGGTTTTAACAACCGGATGTTCTTTAACAAGGTAGATCAAGCTGAGTTTATAAACTGAGCTGAAACACAGGCTACGCGCTTTGGTGCGTGAGTGTGGGTCAGACGGTTTATAGATAAATTGTTCAGTGGTAGCGGGACTTCAATTCCCCGTTATCACGACGAGTTGTAATATCAAAATATGTTGTAAAACATACTGTGACTTAAGCGTCACAACATCCGGCGGATCGGAGTCGGGTAGTTACGTTAACCGCGTAGTTATCTCAAACGATCTTTAATGAACCCGGCCACGTAAGCAGTTGCTTAAGGGCGTGGACGGGAGTCTTCTAGAGCAGGTAGTTCAAGCGGCAAGATAGCTTGGATTATATGGTCAAGTGACTAAGCGCACACGGTGGATGCCTTGGCAGTCAGAGGCGATGAAGGACGTTGGAGCTTGCGAAAAGTCTCGGGGAGGTAGCAACCAACCTTTGATCCGGGAATGTCCGAATGGGGAAACCCACCTAACGTAAGTTAGGTATCTGCGACTGAATACATAGGTCGTAGAAGCGAACGCGGGGAACTGAAACATCTAAGTACCCGTAGGAAAAGAAATCAATTGAGATTCCCCCAGTAGCGGCGAGCGACCGGGGAAGAGCCTGCATGTAATAGCTTTTGGGTTAGTGGAACGGTCTGGAAAGTCCGGCGATAGAGGGTGATAGCCCCGTACACGAAAATCTGAAAGTGGTACTGAGCATGCAATAAGTAGGTCGGGACACGTGATATCTTGACTGAAGACGGGGGGACCATCCTCCAAGGCTAAATACTCCTGACTGACCGATAGTGAACCAGTACCGTGAGGGAAAGGCGAAAAGAACCCCGGAGAGGGGAGTGAAATAGATCCTGAAACCGTGTGCGTACAAGCAGTGGGAGCAGACTTGTTCTGTGACTGCGTACCTTTTGTATAATGGGTCAGCGACTTATTGTCTGTAGCAAGCTTAACCGTATAGGGGAGGCGTAGGGAAACCGAGTCTTAATAGGGCGTTTAGTTGCAGGCAATAGACCCGAAACCGGGCGATCTATCCATGGCCAGGCTGAAGGTTGGGTAACACTAACTGGAGGGCCGAACCCACTAATGTTGAAAAATTAGGGGATGAGCTGTGGATCGGAGTGAAAGGCTAATCAAGCCCGGAGATAGCTGGTTCTCCTCGAAATCTATTTAGGTAGAGCGTCGTGTCTTACCCTGGGGGGTAGAGCACTGTTTGGGCTAGGGGGTCATCCCGACTTACCAACCCCATGCAAACTCCGAATACCCAGGAGTACAATCACGGCAGACAGACAGCGGGTGCTAACGTCCGTTGTCGAGAGGGCAACAACCCAGACCGCCAGCTAAGGTCCCCAATACCAATTAAGTGGGAAACGATGTGGGAAGGCTCAGACAGCTAGGAGGTTGGCTTAGAAGCAGCCACCCTTTAAAGAAAGCGTAATAGCTCACTAGTCGAGTCGGCCTGCGCGGAAGATGTAACGGGGCTAAATTGGTAACCGAAGCTGCGGATGCATGCTTGCATGCATGGTAGAGGAGCGTTCTGTAAGCCGTTGAAGGTGAACCGGGAGGTTTGCTGGAGGTATCAGAAGTGCGAATGCTGACATGAGTAACGATAAGGGGGGTGAAAAACCTCCCCGCCGGAAGATCAAGGTTTCCTGTCCAACGCTAATCGGGACAGGGTGAGTCGGCCCCTAAGGCGAGGCAGAGATGCGTAGTCGATGGGAAGCAGGTTAATATTCCTGCACTTCTTTATATTGCGATGGGGGGACGGAGAAGGCTAGGCCAGCGCGGCGATGGTTGTCCGCGTTTAAGGTTGTAGGCTGGTGACTTAGGTAAATCCGGGTTGCCTTAAGGCCGAGAGCTGATGACGAGCTTCGAGCGAAAGCGACAAGCGAAGTGGTCGATGCCATGCTTCCAGGAAAAGCCTCTAAGCTTCAGATATAAAGGAACCGTACTGTAAACCGACACAGGTGATCAGGTAGAGAATACCCAGGCGCTTGAGAGAACTCGGGTGAAGGAACTAGGCAAAATGGTACCGTAACTTCGGGAGAAGGTACGCTGCTGTTGGTGATGGGACTTGCTCCCTAAGCTGACGGCAGTCGAAGTGACCAGTTGGCTGCGACTGTTTATTAAAAACATAGCACTCTGCAAACACGAAAGTGGACGTATAGGGTGTGACGCCTGCCCGGTGCCGGAAGGTTAAATGATGGGGTTATCTTCGGAGAAGCTCTTGATTGAAGCCCCGGTAAACGGCGGCCGTAACTATAACGGTCCTAAGGTAGCGAAATTCCTTGTCGGGTAAGTTCCGACCTGCACGAATGGCGTAACGATGGCCAAACTGTCTCCACCCGAGACTCAGTGAAATTGAAATCGCTGTTAAGATGCAGTGTACCCGCGGCTAGACGGAAAGACCCCGTGAACCTTTACTATAGCTTCACACGGGACTTTGACCTTATTTGTGTAGGATAGCTGGGAGGCTTTGAAGCAGTGGCGCTAGCCATTGTGGAGCCGTCCTTGAAATACCAGCCTGGTAATGTTGAGGTTCTAACTCAGGTCCCTGATCGGGATCGAGGACAGTGTGTGGTGGGTAGTTTGACTGGGGCGGTCTCCTCCCAAAGCGTAACGGAGGAGCACGAAGGTGCGCTAATCATGGTCGGAAATCATGAGGTTAGTGTAAAGGCACAAGCGCGCTTGACTGCGAGACTGACAAGTCGAGCAGGTACGAAAGTAGGTCTTAGTGATCCGGTGGTTCTGAATGGAAGGGCCATCGCTCAACGGATAAAAGGTACTCCGGGGATAACAGGCTGATACCGCCCAAGAGTTCACATCGACGGCGGTGTTTGGCACCTCGATGTCGGCTCATCACATCCTGGGGCTGAAGCCGGTCCCAAGGGTATGGCTGTTCGCCATTTAAAGTGGTACGCGAGCTGGGTTTAGAACGTCGTGAGACAGTTCGGTCCCTATCTGCCGTGGGCGTTGGAGAATTGAGGGAAGCTGCTCCTAGTACGAGAGGACCGGAGTGGACGAACCCCTGGTGTTCCGGTTGTGTCGCCAGACGCATTGCCGGGTAGCTACGTTCGGAAGGGATAACCGCTGAAAGCATCTAAGCGGGAAGCCTCTCCCAAGATAAGTTCTCCCTGACCCCTTGAGGGTCCTGAAGGGCCGTAGAAGACTACTACGTTGATAGGCTGGGTGTGGAAGCGTTGTGAGGCGTTGAGCTAACCAGTACTAATTGCCCGTGAGGCTTGACCATATAATCCAAGCTATTTGCGTGTCCTGATTCAATAGAGTCCAGGCACACACGAAGACAACGGATGTTGTGATCAAGTCATAGTGTGATAACAACACACAGATACAGAAAATGAACAAACCGGACTGAACACCCGGCCCTCAGCTTGAACTACCGACCTAATTTGTTGGGCGGTTAGCGATGAAGCCACGCGTTGTCATCACCGACCCCCGACATGCCAGTTTGCCTGGCGACCATAGAGCATTGGAACCACCTGACCCCATCCCGAACTCAGCAGTGAAACGATGCATCGCCGATGGTAGTGTGGGGTCTCCCCATGTGAGAGTAGGTCATCGCCAGGCGCCAAAACGTCATCGCCCCAATCGGTCTCCGGTTGGGGCGTTTTACTGTGGGGGTGTTCATAGTAAAGACTAGCCAAAGATTAGCGAACGAAAGGAGGCCCAACTCCACGGTCTCTAAACCACTTCGTGAGAATGAATTTTGAACCGGCTTCAACCGGTAGTCCCGCGTGCTCGGAGTCGGGGTTCGGTTCTCCATTTTTCAGCAAGTTATTCCAGCACACGGCCCTGCCTTGCTCGGGCATGACGGTTCTGTTGATTTTCGTAAAATGCGTGCCTCCCCCGCGCTCAGTCTTGTTGAGATAAATCATAAATGTCCAGGTGCGTTGGCCCGAAGTGGCGGCGAACCGCGCGTACTCGGGGGTCCCCGGAGGGAAGTAGTCAGGGTGTGGCTTGTACTGTTGCCCCGGTTCATACCACTGCCCCTGATTGATCTCGGACCAACCGAGACTAATACCCAAAGCGCGGGAAATAGCATCGTCGATTTCAGCGATGTAAGGGTGCTCTCGGACGTCTAGATTACAGGTCCTGCTGGAGCGCATGTCGGATTGTTGTTGGTATCCATCAACCTGAGAAGGGTGTGCATTTGACCTGATGATGTCGATGAGTCGGTCGCACTGCTCTGCCTTTAAAAATTCGGGCAGAGTAAACAGCTGCAGTTGTGTCTGGCATAAAGGGATAATTTTGTCCCCGTAAGCGTTGCGCACCAGCTTTGGATACGCGAGCGCCTCGTAGTCGGGGGTAGGATCGGCTTCCCGGGGTTTTGATTGCGCGGTAACCGCAGGTTGCACCCTGTCCCTATAGGCTTTCTTGGGCAGCGCTTTTTTAAGCGCATATTTTACGTCTTTGTCCGAGAAGCCATTTTCCTTCAGGGACGCGCGGGTATCTGCAACCGATACTCCTCGCTTAAGGTTTGAGCGGGTCCACTCCAACCACTCGTCACTGATCGGCATATACACCTCATGGAACTGGATGGGTTGGCAGAACGTCACGCCCCGCGCATCCATACAAAAGTTGCACAATATTTTATCCGACTTTTCAGGTCCACAGAGGCAATCGGGCCGGTGTGGAAGACCATAAGGTGTGGCAGACCATAAATAGAACGGCGCGAGTGGGGTTAGTGGTAAGCTTGATCCGGATATTCGCCGCGACCAGCATCGTCCATCGCAGCGACTCAACAAGTTTCGGCATTTGGGTGGAGAAGTCTGCATGAGTTTCAATGCATTGTGGATAGTACTGGCAGCGCTGCTGGTGGTCACGCTTTGGTTGTTCCTGCGCAAGCCCAAACCAAAACCTCGATCCAATGCGCCGCGCACGGTCTCGCCGGTAAGCAGGCCCAATGCGAAGGGTGCGGAATCGGCTGAGCTGCCGGTCTTTGAATCAGAGACGGTGGCGGCGCCTGTCGAGGCAAGGCGTCCCCTGCCAGATGAACTGCGGGGTTTTCATCTGATCATGCAAAGCGAAATGGACGATGCGGCACGGGAGCGTATCAAGTCTATTTGTACCAATATGCCCGAGCCCCATCCTGTTCAGCGCCAACTCGCCAATGGTCTTGATACGCCGGATGATCTGATGGAAGCCGTCGCCTCGGATGCGGGGCTTACGGCGAGTATTCTGCGAACCGTTAATTCCGCGGCATTTTCTCTGGCGTCACCGATTACCAGCGTTCAACATGCAATTACTTATCTTGGGGTAAGTGTTGTGAAGGGGCTTGTTGCTCAGGCTGCCGTTGCTGAGCAGGTTGATGATGTTACACCGAGTCAGCAGGCTGCCCTTTCCCGTATCTGGAAATCGGCCTGCACAGCCAGCGCGCTGGCGCAGATGTTAGGTCAGGAACTCGGTGTAGAGCGTCCGTCGGTGCTGGCTACAAAGGCCCTGTTCTTCAATCTCGGTGACGTCGCTCTGGCAATGAGTATTGAAGAATCCGCCGCCTGGTACAAGGACGGGGTGAGTATTGTGGAGCGCGTTGCGGCCCAGCAACAGGCATGCTCCGCCAACGCGGCGATCGTCGGATCAATGCTCGCAGATTTATGGCATCTTCCGCAGGACATAGTCGATGCTATCGAGTCCGGGTTGCTTCCACTGGTCACAACGGCAGCTGATCATCCCATGCAGGGTGACGCGAGGCGGGATAATGTCTTGGTGTATCTGGCGGGCCGTATTGGCGACAGAGTTACCTATCGTGGCTTGCGCGACATTGCAGAGTTGAATGTGGTGGATTCTGAGGAGTCCGGGCTTTTTTATCTTCCAGAGCACCTGAACGGCGCTGGTTTAGGCAGGATTCCCCAGTTGTTGCAAGATCCCGCCTTTCGGCGCAAGGCTAATCGGGCCCTCGCAACTCTTAACGGCTAGTCCTTTTTGCCGCTATGACACTTTGCCTCTGCGCTTCCAGCCAGAGTTGTGTGCGTGTGCATCTCGAAAGTGTCTGATCTGCTCGACCGGGTAGGGCCGGGTGTCCACGGGCAATGTGCCCAGATAACGATGACCGTCTACTCCGGGATCGAACTGAATCCCCAAAAATTGCACACCGGCCCTGCGCGCGTCTGTGGCTGCCTGTGAAAAAACCGGATCATGCAGGGCGCTGGGTCTGATGAAATCACCATCGCGGCGCTGTACAACAAAGAGAACGCTGGCTTTATCACCCTGCTTTACCTTTTCAGCGAGTTCCTCCAGGTGTCCTGTGGCTCGTTTGCTGATCGAATCAGGGAAATATGCCCCGCCATCGGGGTAGACGAGGTGGCAGTTTTTGACTTCTATCCAATGGCGGCGGTTAGCGCCTTCCAGCATTAGGTCGACTCTGGATCGCTCTCCGTAGGGCACTTCGCTCGATAGTTTACGGTAGCGCTTCATACCCTTGATTAGCCGTGATTTCACCACAGCTTCCGCCAGGCGATTGGGCAGGATGCTGTTTACGCCGATAGTTATGCCATCTATCTCAAGCAGTTCCAGGGTGTAGCGGAGTTTTCGGGGGCTGTCGTCGTCTACTTTCGATACCCAGGCGCGACAGCCCGGTTGGATTAATCCTTCCATGCGTCCGGTGTTCACACAGTGGGCATCGACTTCAATTCCATCCAGTGCCACCCGCGCGATGAAGCGATCGTAGCGAGCAAGGAACTTCCCTTGCATGAGCGGTTTTGAGTGCGGGATAAGCATATGGAGAGGGTATCATCGCAACTGCTTCGCAGCAGGGCAGTTGTGTTTCGCGCAGACGCTTTTTCCTGCAATGAGTGCGAGCCTTTCGAGGCCGCGCTACACTAACGACACAAAGCCTATAGGGAGATGCCAGGTAATGAAATCAGCTCAAGACTTAGTGGCGGAAGCGAAAGCCAGCGTAGTAGAGGTCCCTCTGGAGCAGGCTGAGTCCGCGGTGACAGCAGCCGATGTGCTCATCGACGTTCGCGAAGGGAATGAGTTTCGCGAGGGGCATTTGGCCGGTGCCGTTAACATCCCCCGAGGCTTGCTGGAGTTCATTCTATCGACCGATGAGGCTTTGCAGGACAGGTCCCGGAGTGTTGTTCTGTATTGTAAAAGTAGTGGACGGGCCGCGCTCGCTGCGAAAACAATGCAGGAGATGGGTTACCTGCATGTCAGCTCCATCGAAGGAGGCTTTGACGCCTGGAAAAATGCTGGAAAGCCGGTGGCACGTCCTCAAGAGCCAGACTTTGGCTGAGGACAACGTTTCGGCGCATCATTGCTCGTAGTGTGTTCTTTCCTGCGGTTTAAATGTGTCGTCAACGAATCTCAAAGATACAGCTGTCGTCACCGCTGGCGCAGCAGTGGGTTTCTACACAGCGTAGATTAGGATCCACAATAACGCTGAATAGTCGCTGAAAGACGGCGCTGTGCCAATCACAGATTGGCTCTGGTGAGTGTTCACCGCGCACCACCGGATTGTCGTAAAGAGCGAATACCAGTGGACTCTTTGAAAGCACTTTAAATCTTCCCGAACCTGCGAACGTCCATGCGTGCTTCTCGATCACGCTGGCCAGAAGCGGAGCTGATAGCCAGGGGGGTAGGTGGCGCATGACACGCAGTGCGGCCGTTGGAATCCTGTGTTTGATGATGTAGTCCGCGGTACGTTCCCCGGCGCGGTTACTCAACGCGGGAGCCAGCACTGGGTGGTTGGCCCGCAGGGCCTGGTGTAATGCCGCTGCCGGCGTCTCCGCCATCATTCCCTGATCCGCGGGTAGTTCGTTCATCCCCGACAGTTGCATCAGCCGGTCTCGCTCTTCCTTGCCGAGCACATCATCCATCAGGGGCACCAGCTGAAGTACGCTGTTTGGGCCTATACGGGCAATACCATCATTGGGCGGAGGGCTTGCCACGGGTGCGTTCACTAAGCGGTTTCCTCAGTTAAGGATTCCTGCATTTGTTGTTCACCGCCGCCGCAGGCTTTCACGTAGACCACTTGTTCTTCGCAATCTTCCAAGGCGGCTTCTTTGCGCGCCCGGGCCTGCGCTGCACGATCCTGCGCTGACTCCCAATCGTCCAGTTGGGCTTGCGCTATTTTCTTTGAGGTGTCGAAGTGAAAATCGACTTTTTCCTTCGACTGGGGTCCCCAGTAACCGGCTTTTCCAAGGTCATAAAAGCTTCGCTGGAATCCGGCTTTCATGAAGGCTTTGAGGCAGCCAAGGAGATAGCGACGACGAAACCCTGTTCCTCGCCAGGGATAATGGAACAAGGCTTTTTTGCTGTAAAACCGTCGATAGTTTCGCATGACGCCATCTAAGAGTTCGCCCCGGGTCATAGCGGCGGGTTTCATGATGGGGGTGACGAAGTTGTACTTTGAGAAGTCGAAAACTTCTACCTTGTCCCCGAGATCCTGAAACAGGGGGGTAAACGGCCAGGGCGTATACATCGCCCAGTTGGCGAGGTCAGGTTGCCACTCCCAGGCCATCTGGTAGGTCTCTTCCAGAGTTTCCGGTGTTTCATTGTCCAGGCCGACGATGAACTGGGCTTCGATCAATATGTCAGCTTCGCGCAGTAATTGAATGGCGCGTTTGTTGTCCTCGACTTTGGTTTCTTTGTTGAACTGGTCGAGTTTCATTTGCGCAGCGGCTTCTGTTCCCAGGCTGACGTGTACCAGACCGGCTTTTCGATACAGCGGTAGCAGTTTTTCGTCGCGCAATATGTCGGTTACCCGGGTGTTAATGCCCCATTTCACACGCTTTGGGAGGTCTCTTCGAATTAGCTCCTCGCAAAACTCTATGAATTTCTTGCGATTTATCGTGGGCTCTTCGTCCGCAAGAATGAAAAATCCGACTTCATGTTCATTCACCAGTTTTTCGATCTCATCGACCACTTTGATGGGGTCGCGCACGCGATAATCCCGCCAAAACTTCCATTGTGAACAGAATGAGCAGGTGAACGGGCAGCCTCGTGCCATATTGGGTATGGCGACGCGCGTGCCCAGGGGGATGTATTTGTAGTGGCTCCACTCCAGCATATTCCAGTCCGGCTCAATAGAGTCGAGGTCCTTGATGGTGGGGGCTGCGGCCGTGGCCACGATTTCGTGGCCGCGCCGAAAGGCCAGACCTTCTATCTGCTCGCGTTGAGAGTCAAAGCTCCCGTTCTCAACAGCTCGAACAACGTTGCAAAGGATCTCCTCGCCTTCACCGCGCACAATGAGGTCAACCCAGGGGGCCTCGCTGAGGACCTGTTTGTACATGAAGGTTCCGTGGATGCCGCCGAGCACGCGCAATGCCTGAGGTGCGTGCTCCTGACTGAGTTGCAGTATTCGCTCTGCAGCATAAATTGACGGCGTTATAGACGTGACGCCCACAACATCCGGTTGCAGCTCTGCGATCCGCTGGGCGATAGTGTCGTCATCCAGATCATGAGTCATGGCGTCAATAAAGTGAATATCATTGAAGCCTGCTTTACGCAGGGGCCCCGACAGGTAGGCGACCCAGGCGGGCGGCCAGCTGCCGGCGATCTCAGCGCCGCCGGATTGATAGTTTGGATGAACAAAGAGTATTCGCATGCCAGAGCGTCTCGGCAAAAGTGTCCAGTTAATGTAACAGTTTAAGTGTTAACTAAAATTGACATATGTCAAGAGGCGATTTAACGCGTAAGCTCACGCCATCAATGGGAGTGAAGCATGTCGACGCAGTCATTGGCCCCGGCGATCAGGGCCGACGAGATGGTTTGGAGTTTGCCTGGTGCAGGCGCCGTGCTGTGTTATCACCGACCCGGAGAGGGGCGCCCTCTATTACTGCTGCATAGCATCAATGGGGCGGCGAGCGCGTTTGAAGTAAAGCCGTTTTTTGATGCTATGACACTCAAACAGCCTCTCTACGCGCCGGACTTGCCCGGTTTCGGTCGGTCAGATCGCGCTGATCGTGTCTACAGCCCCGAGTTCTATGCCAAAGTTGTTGCTGACCTTGTAAGGGCTATCGATGGGGGGCCGGTAGATGTATTGGCTCTGTCGACTACTTCGGAGTTCGCAGCCCGCGCGGCTCTTGCTGAGAACGATCTCATTCGCAGTCTTACCCTGGTCTCGCCCACGGGCTTTACCCGGCGACGAGAGTCGCGCTCTCCTGTGGGGGCGAGGGTTCATCGTGTGTTGCGTTTGCCGCTTCTTGGGACGGGGCTTTTTCGTCTGTTGCGAAGTAAACCCAGTATCCGGTTTTTTCTTGATAAGGCGTTCAAGGAGGGTGCTCCTCGGGACATGGTCGAGTATGCGTATCTGAGCGCCGCGCAGCCCGGTGCATCTCATGCGCCTTTCTATTTTGTGTCGGGCCAGCTGTTTACACCCGATGCCGTGGGGGATCTGTATCTCCCTCAGAAAATCCCCGTGTCAGTACTTTATGATGAGGATCCAAACATCAGTTTTGATTATCTGGACGAAGTCGCTCGAGATGGCGAGAACTGGCGTCTGATCAAAATCCCCGCAACTCTGGGTTTGCCTCAGTTCGAGGAGCCGTTGCAGACACAGGCGGCGCTTGAAGACTTCCTCAAAAATCTCAAATAACGCCCCTCCGTTGTCGTTCATGGCATCCATTTATTAAATCTATCGTGTAAGCTTAGCCTGACATAGGCGTTGCGGTGCTGACGTCTTCCGTGAAACAGCTGGAAAACATAACTATGGCGAAAGCCTTTCCGTTTACGGCCATCGTGGGTCAGGACGATATGAAAACGGCGCTACTGGTCGCCGCGGTGGACCCTTCCATCGGTGGGGTTTTAGTGTTCGGTGATCGAGGGACGGGCAAGTCCACGGCGATTCGCGCTCTGGCTGCCCTCATGCCGAAGATTCCCATGGTTGAGGGCTGCCCCTTCAACTGCGATCCCGAAAAAGCGCTCGCGGGTTTGTGCGCACGCTGTGAGGCGGGTGATAAAAAACTCACCACCCGCGCGTCACCCATTCCTGTGGTGGACTTACCGTTAGGGGCGACTGAGGATCGTGTGATTGGTGCGCTGGATTTGGAGCGTGCGCTTCATGACGGCGAAAAAGCCTTTGAGGCGGGGCTCCTGGCTCGTGCCCACCGAGGTTTTTTGTACATCGACGAAGTTAACTTGCTCGAGGATCATATTGTGGATTCGCTGCTGGATGTCGCGGCCAGCGGTGAGAATGTGGTGGAGCGCGAGGGTCTGAGTGTGCGTCACCCCGCCCGTTTCGTGTTGGTCGGTAGTGGTAACCCTGAAGAGGGTGAGTTGCGACCCCAGTTGCTGGATAGATTCGGCATGTCTGTGGAGGTCAAGACGCCACAGGATGTTGCTACCAGGGTCGAGATTGTGCGCCAGCGCGACGCCTTTGAGCGGGATCCTGAAGCCTTTGTGAAACATCAGCAGCGCAAAGAAGGTCGGGTACGCCGGCAGTTGCAAAAAGCCCGGGAATCTCTTGATTCCGTAGAGGTTGCCGATGAGGTGCTCGAGGCTGCGGCGACCTTGTGCCTTTCTCTGGGCACCGATGGCCTGCGAGGTGAGCTTACCCTGGTAAGAACGGCGCGGGCGCAGGCGGCTCTGGCAGGCCGCAAGCAGGCGACTCTGGCTGACATGCTTGCCTTGGCGCCCTCTGTATTGCGCCATCGTTTGCGACGTGACCCGCTGGATGAGTCGGGATCTACCGCGCGCATCGATAAGGCGATCTCGGCACTTTTCGATTGACCACCCCGGTTACTGATGATCAGCAGGCTCGCTGGCATGATGCGGCATTGGCAGCGGCGTGTCTGGCGGTGGGTGGGCATGGTGTCGGAGGCGTCCGGCTCAAAGGGCGTCCCGGTCCCGTTCGCGATTTCTGGCTGGAGCAGTGTCAGGCTTTACTGCCAGCCGAAACGCCCTGGCGAAAAATTCCTCTCCACTGCAGTGAGTCCCGTTTGCTCGGTGGGCTGGATCTGGCGGCGACGCTGCGCAAAGGCTCGCCAGTAGCAGGGCGAGGTTTGCTGGTAGAAAGCAGTGGGGGCGTTGTGCTGTTGAGTATGGCGGAACGTGCGCCATCGTCCGTGGTGGCACCACTTGCTGCGCTCCTTGATGAGCCTTTACTGCGCATTGAACGCGAGGGGATAGCCGCGCAGCATCCCTGTGAGTTGGCGCTCATTGCCCTTGATGAAGGGATCGACGATGAGGCGCTGTCGACGGTCCTGATTGAGCGTTTGGCGCTGCAGATTGATCTGGGTCCGCTTCCTGTCGCGGTATTGGAGGGTTTCCCCTGGCAGCCCGAAGACATAGTCCGGGCCCGGGGCGTGTTGCGGCAGGTCACTCTTGGCGACGAGGCCCTGCGCAGTATTTGTCAGGCGACACTGGCTCTGGGTATCGCCTCACCCCGGGCGGCCCTGCTTGCGGCCCGGGTGGCGCGGGCTCTGGCTGCTCTTGCGGGTGAAGAGTCGGTGACCGAGCAGCAGCTTGAGCAGGTTTTACGACTGGTTTTATTGCCGCTGGCGACGCAATTGCCTGCCGGAGATGAGGCGGACGCCGACGACGTTGCTGATGATGCCGACGAGGCTCCTCAGGATGAACAGTCTGCGCCGGATTCCCAGCCGCCACCGGAGCCGCCCGGCAGTGATCCTGCTCCGGATTTGCAGGAGTCCGCTGAGGAGCCCGACAGTCGGTCATCTGTTGAATCGGACCCTTTGGATGAAGATCGCATTTTAGAGGCCGCCCAGGCGATGTTGCCCCCGGATTTGTTAGCGAAGCTTCTGAGCGGTGCCGTGCGCCCCCGGCGCAACGTGGCTACCGGTAAGTCCGGTGCCAGGCAGCGGGCGAAGATGCGGGGTCGGCCTATGGGCAGTCTTCCCGGAGACCCGCGCAGTGGTGCCCGACTTGATGTCATGGCAACCCTGCGCACGGCGGCCCCCTGGCAGCGTTTGCGTGGTGCGCCCACAGGCGGTGCTCGATTGCGTGTCCAGGCAGACGATTTCCGCATCGTACGTTTTCGGCAGCGTTCGCAAAGCGTCACCGTGTTTGTTGTGGATGCCTCGGGCTCCTCGGCGCTGTATCGCATGGCAGAGGCCAAGGGGGCGGTGGAGTTATTGTTGGCTGATTGTTATGTGCGTCGTGATGAGGTGGCGTTGATTGTTTTTCGCGGGAGCGGTGCTGAGCTTCTGCTGCCGCCCACGCGTTCGCTGGTCAGGGCAAAGCGAAGTCTGTCGACGCTCCCTGGAGGTGGCGGGACGCCCCTGGCCGCTGGCATTGATGCGACGGCAGAGCTGCTGGAGATGTTGGAGCGCCGGGGTGCGACACCGGCCTACGTCATGCTCACTGATGGGCGGGGGAACGTCTGCCGTGACGGGACCACCGGAAGGGAGCCGGCGCTCGCTGACGCTATGAGCGCTGCACGGAATCTGCGTCTGTGTAGTTCCGCGGCGGGTATGGTTATTGATACATCGCCGCGGCCTCATCGCTCCGCTGCTGAGTTGGCGCAGTCTTTGGATGCTTTATACCTGCCGCTTCCCAATGCCAACGCGTCCCAGCTGCAGGCTGTGGTTCGTCAGGTGGTGAGCTGATCCCATGACCGGGTATGAATTGCCAGGAGATTGGCCCGATGCGGCCACTAGCCGCTTTGTCGATGCCGCGGGACTGCGCTGGCATGTGCAGGTTCGCGGTACGGGACCCGATGTACTGTTGTTGCATGGTACTGGTGCCTCATCGCACTCCTGGGTACCCATGGCCCGTTTGCTGGAGCGCAACTTTAGGGTGATTGCGCCTGATTTGCCCGGCCAGGGATTTACGCAGTTGGCGCCGGCGCAGCAGTGTTCTCTGGCAGGAATGGCGCAGGCAATTGCTGCTCTTCTTGATGTTCTGGGTGCCGAGCCCGAGCTCATCGTCGGGCATTCCGCGGGAGCGGCTATTGCCGCTACGCTGTGTTTGCGCGGCTCTTTCGACCCCAAAGCGATCGTGAGTATTAATGGCGCTATGCTGCCCTTTGGGCGCGCTGCGGCACCGGTTTTTAGTAAGGCTGCGCAACTGCTTGCCGCTTCGCCGGTGTTCACCCAGTTAGTGGCTTTGCATGCGGTGCCCCGAAAGCCTGTGGAGCGCATGCTCAGACAAACCGGCTCAAAGACGCCGCCGGAGATGGTTCGGTGCTATCGAGAGCTGCTGGGTAAGCCCCGGCATGTGGCTGCAACGCTTCGCATGATGGCCAATTGGGACCTTGCTCAACTTGAGGGCAATCTCGATCGCCTTAATCCGGCGCTGTGTTTGTTGGTCTGTGATAAGGATTCCGTGGTGTTGCCCGCACAGGGCGAGGAGCTTGCCCGGCGGGTGCCGCAGGCGCAGCTGCATCGTATCGATGGCCTGGGTCATCTTGGTCACGAGGAGCATCCGCGCTGGTTTGTGGATCAGGTGAATGCGCTGGCAAAAGCACAGGGCCTTTAGAAAGTTACGCATTGTCTGTGCAAACAGAAATGTAGCTGCTATTCTGTAAACTTTATTAGACACATAAAGTGTAATTTATTGTGAACAGTGTTGTTTCCCCCGGTTCCCCCTCACAAACAGGCGCTGCGCCGCACGCTATCGTCATTGGCAGTGGTTTTGGCGGTCTTGCCGCGGCCATCCGTCTCTCGGTGCGCGGCTATCGCGTAACGGTTCTGGAAAAGCTGGATGCCCCGGGTGGCCGGGCTTATGTCTTCCGGCAGGACGGCTTCACCTTCGATGCGGGCCCCACGATTATTACCGCACCGTTTTTGCTCGAAGAGCTGTGGACGCTGTGCGGGAAAAAATTCAGCGATGATGTCGATTTACGGGAAATGGCACCGTATTTTCGTTTGCGTTTTGATGATGGTGACACCTTTGATTACACCGGTGACCCGGAGCAAATGCGAGCGGAGATCCGCCGCATTGCTCCTGATGATCTGGACGGTTACGAGCGCTTTTTAGAGCTTAGCGCCACGGCTTATCGCCTTGGGTATGAGCAGATGGGAGATATGCCGTTCACCAAAATCACCGATATGCTCAAGGTGATTCCCGAGATGTTGAAGATGCAGGGGCTGCGCAGCCTGCACTCCCTGGTGCGAGCGCATGTCAAAAGTCCCAAGCTGCAAACCGTATTGAGTTTTCACCCTCTTTTGATTGGGGGAAACCCCTATTCGGTCACCGCGGTCTATGCACTGATTTCGCATCTGGAGCAGCAGCATGGTGTGCATTCCGCGATGGGGGGGACGGGAGCATTGGTCGCGGCGATGGTGTCTCTCATGGAGTCCCAGGGCGTGATTTTGCGCTGCAATGCCGAGGTCGACGAGATTCTTGTGGAAGGCGGTGAGGCCCGCGGTGTGCGACTGGCGTCGGGTGAGGTGCTGCATTCGGATATTGTGGTATCCAATGCCGATGCAGCCTGGACCTATCGACACCTGCTGCGGCCCGAACATCGGCGCCACTGGACAGACCGAAAAATTGAGCGCTCGAGCTTTTCCTCCGGTTTGTTCGTCTGGTATTTCGGGACGGATAAGCGCTACGAGGAGGTGCCGCAGCACTCGGTACTGCTTGGGCCCAGGTATAAAGGCCTGTTGGATGACATATTCAAGCATCACCATCTGGCAGACGATTTTAGTCTGTATCTGCATCGTCCATCGGAGCTCGATCCCAGTCTGGCGCCTGAGGGCTGCGACACCTTTTACGTCCTGGCTCCCGTGCCGCATCTGGAAAGCGGTACGGACTGGGAGGCGCAGGCAGAGCCGTTTCGGCTGGCGATTGAGAAGCGCCTCGAGGAGACGGTTTTGCCCGGGCTTTCAAAGCACGTAAAGACCTCCTTGCTGATGACGCCGCTGGATTTTCAGAGTCGATTGCTCGCCTTTCGAGGTTGCGCGTTCAGCTTTGAACCGAAGCTCACTCAAAGCGCCTGGTTCAGGCCGCATAACGTCAGTGAAGATGTGAAAGGTTTGTATCTGGTAGGAGCCGGTACGCACCCTGGAGCCGGTATTCCGGGTGTTATCACCTCGGCCAAGGTGCTGGATAAGGTGGTTCCCCATGCGCACACTTATGCCTGATTCGCCCGATACCGTGTCAATACCGCGTCGCCGGCGAGAGCTGATTCCTTCGGATCCGCGTTCGGATACGGCGCACTGTCGAGCGATGATTCGCACTGGCTCAAAGTCGTTTTTTCTTGCCTCGCACCTACTGCCTCCGGCTTTACGTGATGCGGTGTACGCCTTGTATGCCTTTTGCCGTGAGGCGGATGATGCTGTCGATGACGGTGCAGACCCTCTGGCAGAGCTGGTGGCTTTCCGGGCGCGTCTGGATACCGTGTATGGTTCCACGCCGCCTGATAACGCGGTGGATCGTGCTCTTGCGCGTGTGGTTCGAGATTACGCGCTGCCTCGCGAGCTACTTGAGGCGCTGCTACAGGGGTTTGCCTGGGATGTGCAATCGCGTGCTTACAAGGATCTTGCGGGTGTCTACGGTTACGGTGTTCGGGTTGCCGGGTCTGTAGGGGTCATGATGGCATTACTTATGGGTGTACGCGATCCCGGGATGTTGGCCAGGGCTGCTGACCTGGGTGTTGCCATGCAGCTGACCAATATTGCCAGGGATGTTGGCGAAGATGCGTTTGCCGGCAGGGTCTACCTGCCGATGCGGTGGCTCCGAGAGGTTGGTTTGAGCCCCCAGGCGCTCGTGGAAAATCCTGAATTTTCCCCGGAGCTGGGCTCGGTAGTGGCGCGATTACTCAGTGCCGCAGAGTGCCTGTATGCCCGCGCCGATAGTGGGATAGCAGGGCTTCCAGCGCGCTGTCGGCCAGGCATTTATGCGGCGCGCAAGCTTTATGCAGGCATCGGTCACGAGTTGCTGCGCCGTGGCGGAGACAGTGTTTCTCAGCGCACCGTGTTGCCGGTACATCGAAAATTGCTGCTCACCGCGAGCGCCGTGGTCCCGCCTCGCGTGAACCTTGCTCACCTGCATGCCGACCCTCTTCCGCAGGTTCGTTTTCTCATTCGTGCTATCGACAGTTTGTCGGCACCGCAATCCATTGAGCAGCCACAAAAGGGTATCGCTGGAGATATCGACTGGGTGTTGAATGTCTTTGCTGAGCTTGAGAAGCGTGATCGCGACGTTCATGCGCCGGAGCCAGTGCTCAGGTCAAGCGCGGCATCCTGAAGGGTAGGAGTGTTTGCACCCAGCGCTGTTCGAAGCGTTGCATTGACAGGCTCTCGTGAATGCCCGCCCCGGGTTCGCCGCCAAAGGTTGTTTCTATCAGGGAGCGCGCATAAAAGGGCGTGTCTTCCAGAGTCTCCAGTTTTGCGGGTTTTCCTTCAGCGCCGGGCATGCGACGTGCTACTCGCCAGATACCGGTGGAGGGTAGTGCGGTAGACGGCTGCGACGGTTCGGCGCTGATCGATCCATCCTGTGCAAAGCGCAGCGCCAGTCGGTGAGGCTCGAGGCCGGGGTAGCGCGCTTCATAGCGTACAGCGCAGTCTCCGTTGTTGAGTCGCGCCCGTGTCCAGTCCCATCCCGAGAAGCCCCTGGCCAGCGGTTCACTGCCGTGGTTGCTGTCAAGGTAGCCATCGCCTGACCATTGCGTGTCGAGTGACGGTATGTCTACCTCAACCCGTGCAATGGGGGCTATTGGGTTCCAGTGGTGTCTACCGCGATGATCTAGCTGGAGGCTGTGCGTTGTCAGTGCAGATGGCGTGATTCTGATGTTGCCCTGCATGCGTTGTGCGAAGGGTGTGCAGCGTTCGTTCACCTGAGCCAGGAAGCTGTGCCCATCCCAGTCGATTCGGCTGGGCCCCAGTTGGTAGCTGTCATGGTGGCGCTCGAGCCGGGCTCCTGAGCGCTCGGTCATGCTCCAGCGTTTCCTGCCTGATGGTCCATACAGAATGGTATTGAATGCGCAGTGGTTCTCCGCGTTTTGCGGGCCTCGGCGCCGGGCGCGGGCATAGTAGGGTGAGAACACGCTGCCCACAAAGATGATCATGGTGATCGCCTGCAGGCCATCATCGCTGATGGCGTCGATGTACCACCAAAGGTAGCCGTCATCGGCTACGGGCTCGGCAAAGTTAAGGCCGGGATATCGACTGTTGTAACCCGCCGGAAGGTCGGCGTTCGCTTCCCTTTGGTTTTTCGGGCTCGGGCTGGTGTTGATATCAGCATTGTCTGAGGAGATGTGCATTCCTACTTGTAATCCCTGAGCGTCTAATCTAAGTTACACACAAAGTGTAAACTAATATTAACAGTCTGGGGTCAACTTATGCCTTTAGGTGATAGTGATTTTGAGCAGGTGCTGCGCTCTGCCGTTGCGGAGGCCGCCGATTCGCGCTGCCCGAAACTTCTGGCGGCTGCACTGCAGCATGCGGTTTTCCCCGGGGGTGCCAGAGTTCGCCCCAAGCTTTGTCTTGCCGTGGCGCTGGCGAACAATTGTGATGCGCCGGCGCTGGCCGCTGCCGCAGCAGCGTCGGTGGAGTTGCTGCATTGCGCTTCTCTGGTTCACGATGATATGCCTTGCTTCGATAATGCGGGTGAGCGCCGGGGTCGCGAGTCTGTGCACTCGGCCTTTGGCGAGCCCATTGCCTTATTGGCCGGCGATGCATTGATTGTGTCGGCTTTTGCTTTGCTGGCCAGGCCTCAGCTTCCTGCCAAAAACCGGCTGTCCCAGGTGCTGCGCGTGGTGGCTGAAGGTGTCGGCGCTCCTTGCGGTATTGCTGCAGGTCAGGCCTGGGAGTCAGAGCCTGTGGTTGATGTATCTCTCTATCACCGCTCAAAGACCGGTGCGCTGTTTATCGCTGCGACAGCCGCAGGCGCGGCAGCCGCCGGTGTTGATGTTGGGCCCTGGCGTACTTTGGGTGCCAAGATAGGCGAGGCCTATCAGGTTGCAGACGATATTCAGGATGCGACTTCTACGCTTGAGCAACTGGGCAAGCCCTGTGGTGTGGACGCGGCTCTGCAGCGTCCCAGTGCCGTATCTGAGCTGGGTCTTGATGGCGCAACGCGGCGCCTGCGTGAGTTGGTGGAGGAGGGCGTTGTCGCTGTTCCGCCCTGCGCAGGTCGTGCGGAGCTTCAGGAGGTGGTGCGTCAGCAGGCGCAACGGTTTCTGCCCAAAGCCTGTGCTCCGGTGGCAGCCTGAGTAGTCGCTGCTTTCCCACGCTTTCTACAGGCGTGATTCCATGCTTCTGACGGACTGGTTTTTTACACGCAGAGACAAGTTGCTTGGTAGTCCTGCGTTTCATCAGGGTGTATTACGTTTTCCGCTGACGCGCTGGGTAGCGCGTCGTCGTGCGCGGGAACTTTTTGATATCACTGCGGGTTTTGTTTACTCCCAGGTGTTGTCTGCCTGTGTGCAGTTGGATCTCTTTGAACGTTTGTCGGCAGGTCCCATGACGAGCGTGCAGCTGGCCTCGGACTGCGCGATTCCCCGAGAGGGGCTGGTGAGGCTTTTGGATGCTGCAGCTGAGCTTCGGTTGGTGCAGCGCTGGGGTCGTGATGCCTGGCGCCTCGGTGACCTGGGTGCTGCAAGTCGGGGTAGCCCGGGTATTGCGGCCATGGTGCGCCATCATGAATTTCTTTACCGGGACCTTGCCGACCCACTCAAGCTGTTGCAGGACCGGTCTCAAAGCGCGCTTGGCGAGTATTGGGCTTACGCTGCACAGCCAGGTCGCAGTGAGGCGCAGAATGCGCAGCGCTACAGTGAGTTGATGGCGCAATCCCAGTCTTTCGTCGCCGATGACGTGCTGGCGCATTGTTCGCTGGATAGTCGACGTGAGCTTCTGGATGTGGGTGGCGGCAGTGGAGTTTTTGCCGCAGAGGCCTTGCGTCGTTTTCCCGGATTGCGCGCGCGTGTGTTCGATCTGCCGGATGTTGCCAGTCTTGCGGCGGAGCGTTTTGCGCGTGAGGGCTTGCCTGCGCGCGGGAGTGCGCTCGGCGGCGATATGTTCAAAGACGCGCTGCCTGGTGGTGCCGACGTCATTAGTCTTATACGCATTCTTCATGATCACGACGATGAGCCCGTCATGCGTCTCTTGCGGGCCGCAAGACGCGCGATCAGCCCCGATGGACTGCTGCTGATCGCCGAGCCCATGGCGGAAACCGCTGCGGCACCCGGTGTGGGCGCTTATTTTCATCTTTATTTGTGGGCTATGCGCAGCGGGCGACCAAGAAGTCCTCAAAAGATTCGCCAGATGTTGGAGCTGGCCGGGTTTGCTGATGTGCGGGAGCGGCGCACCTATCAGCCACTGCTTGTCAGGGTTTTGACCGCTCGTCCGGCCGCTCAAGAATGATTGATGAAAGCTTTCATGTTTAATCTGTCATTTTTGCTTGACAGCGCTAGCTGTCCATATAAACTGACACCATGAACAGATTGTCGTGCACAGCGTAATGGGAGAGTCCTAATGGTGGATCGCACAGCGACTGCCGTCGTATTTGAAAAGCCAGGGGTTATGTCTCTCAGAAATGTCGGGCTTATTGAGCCTGCCGATGGCGACTGCGTGGTTGAGGTTCTCTGGAGCGGTATCAGCACGGGCACCGAGCGACTCCTCTGGGACGGCCGCATGCCCGCCTTTCCCGGTCTGGAGTATCCGCTTGTTCCGGGCTACGAATCAGTGGGACGTGTTGTTGAGGCGGGTTCGTCCGGTCTGCGCAGTGTCGGCGACCTGGTGTTTGTGCCTGGCTCCGCCGGCTATACCGATGTCCGTGGATTATTCGGCGCCTCAGCAGAGATTCTGGTGGTCGGCGCCGATCGTCTCGTGGCCATCGATGAGTCCATCGGTGATCAGGGGATATTACTGGCCCTGGCTGCTACTGCGTATCACGCAGCCGTTCGCATTGGATCAGATGCATTGCCCGACCTGATTATTGGTCACGGCGTTCTGGGGCGTCTGCTGGCAAGAGTTGTTGCGGCTCTGGGCGGCGAAGCCCCAACCGTTTGGGAGACCAACACGCAGCGTCACGCCGGTGCCGATGGCTACGTGGTGCTTACCCCCGATGCCGATACGCGCCGAGACTACAAAGTGATTGCCGATGTCAGTGGCGATGCAAATATTCTCGATAACCTGATTGCGCGGCTCTCGCCGGGTGGGCAGGTCATTCTCGCGGGCTTTTATCACGCCCCGTTGAACTTTAGTTTTCCGCCGGCATTTCAGCGTGAAGTGTCGTTTTCCATTGCAGCTGAGTGGCAGAAATCTGATCTTGAATCGGCGCTAAGTCTGGTTCGAGCTCAGTCTTTGTCGCTTGACGGCCTAATTACTCACCATCAGTCCGTACGTGCCGCCGCACCTGCTTACCGCATGGCCTTTGGTGACCCGGACTGTCTGAAGATGGTTCTCGATTGGAGGTGCATGCACTGATGAACAAGGCTGTTACTCAATATACACCCGGTGACGACGAGGGCTCTTTGCTTGCGAGCTCGGACGACGGCGCATCCAAAACCCAGATAATCGCTATTTATGGCAAGGGCGGTATCGGCAAAAGTTTCACCCTGGCTAACCTCTCTTACATGATGGCTCAGCAAGGCAAGAAGGTGCTGCTCATTGGTTGTGATCCCAAGAGTGATACCACCTCGCTTCTGTTTGGAGGCAAGGCATGTCCAACCATTATTGAAACCGCCTCAAAGAAGAAAGCGGCGGGCGAGGAGTTGGTGATAGGCGACGTGTGCTTTAAGCGCGATGGTGTTTTTGCCATGGAGCTTGGGGGGCCGGAAGTCGGCCGGGGCTGCGGTGGACGCGGCATCATTCACGGTTTTGAAACACTCGAGAAACTGGGCTTCCACGATTGGGATTTTGATTTCGTACTGCTGGACTTCCTCGGCGACGTCGTCTGTGGGGGCTTTGGCTTACCTATCGCACGAGACATGTGCCAGAAAGTTATCGTCGTTGCCTCGAACGATCTTCAGTCACTTTATGTTGCTAACAACGTGTGTTCGGCGGTGGAGTACTTCCGTCGCCTGGGTGGTAATGTCGGTGTGGCTGGTATGGTCACGAACAAAGATGATGGTACCGGTGAAGCTGCAGCGTTCTGCAAAGCTGTGGGTATACCTGAGCTTGCTGCTATTCCTGCCGATGAAGATATTCGCCGCAAGAGTGCCAACTACGAAATCGTCGGGCGTCCTGATGGTCAGTGGGGTTCCCTCTTCGCCAATCTGGCCGCTGCAATTACCGATGCGCCACCTCTGCAGCCCAACACGCTGACTCAAGATGAGCTGCTCGAATTGTTTGATGGCGATGCCGTCGGTCGCGATGTTGTGTTGCAGCCCGCTACCATCGACGAGCTATGTAACCTCGAGGCGCTCAATCGTCCATCACTTGAGGTGATTTACGACGATGTCTGAGTCTGTGACCACTGTTGACCCCGCAAATCTTATCGCTAGTTCTGGCGCTGAAGAAACCGTGTCGGGCTGTCATGCAGGCGCTGACACCATGAAGGATGCGGCTGCGAAAGCAGGCAAGAGCGATGTTCTTGACCAGTATGCAAAAGACTACCCCACGGGCCCGCACGATCAGCCACAGAGTATGTGTCCGGCATTTGGCTCACTCCGGGTGGGCTTGCGCATGCGCCGCACAGCAACAGTGTTGTGTGGATCAGCCTGCTGTGTGTACGGACTGACCTTTACCTCGCATTTTTACGGCGCTCGCCGCACTGTCGGCTATGTGCCTTTCGACTCGGAGACCCTGGTCACCGGAAAGCTGTTTGAAGATCTGCGGGAGGCCACTTACCAACTCGCGGATCCTGATAAGTACGATGCCATTGTCTTGATTAACCTGTGCGTGCCGACTGCTTCGGGTGTTCCGCTGGAGCTGATACCCAGAGAAATCAATGGCGTGCGCGTCGTGGGTATCGACGTTCCAGGATTTGGTGTGCCGACGCATGCCGAAGCCAAAGATATTCTTGCCGGCGCGATGTTGTCCTACGCACGATCCGAAGCGGAGCAGGGGCCTGTTGCCCGGCCTACCAGCGATGCCTCCGGTCGGCCCACCGTTGCCTTGGTGGGTGAGATATTCCCGGTAGATGCCATCATGATCGGCCGCATGCTCGAGCCCATGGGTCTGGCGGCGGGGCCTATCGTCCCCACGCGCGAATGGCGCGAACTCTATTCCGCTCTGGCCAGTCCGATTGCCGCCATGCTGCACCCGTTTTACACAGCTACAGCGCGAGAGTTTTCATCTGCGGGTAGAGCGCTTGTGGGTTCTGCTCCGGTAGGACACGACGGTACGGCTGCGTGGCTGGCTAATATCGCTGATAAGGCCGGTGTTTCCGCTGACGTTCTGGCTAAGACCAGCAACGCTCTGTTGCCCGCTATACGCGGCGCACTGCAGGCCGCACCTATCGATGCGCGAATCACCTTGTCCGGCTACGAGGGTTCTGAACTTCTGGTGGCTCGTTTGCTTATTGAAGCGGGCGCTGACCTTCGTTACGTCGGCACTGCCTGCCCCCGTACTCAGTGGTCGGATGACGATCGCAATTGGTTGGAGTCGCGCGGCGTGCACGTGAATTACCGCGCATCTCTGGAAGACGATATTGCGGCTGTAGAAGAGTTTCAGCCCGATCTTGCCATAGGCACCACGCCAGTGGTTCAACATGCAAAAGAGAAAGCGATCCCCGGACTGTACTTTACCAACCTGATTTCAGCGCGGCCCCTCATGGGTCCGGCGGGACCAGGCTCACTCGCCCAGGTGATTAATACCGCGGTCGCGAACAAAGAGCGGTTTACTCGCATGGAAGCGTTTTTTGCTGGTGTCGGAACCGGTGCAACTTCGGGAATCTGGCCCACATCACCGGGGAGGCCTGCCTAGTGCTAGTTCTTGATCACGATCGTGCCGGCGGCTACTGGGGTAGTGTTTACGTTTTCACCGCCATTAAAGGTTTGCAGGTAATCATCGACGGACCTGTAGGCTGTGAGAATCTCCCGGTCACTTCAGTGTTGCATTACACCGACGCTTTGCCGCCTCACGAATTGCCTATTGTGGTTACCGGATTGGCTGAAGAAGAGCTTGGTCAGACCGGTACAGAAACGGCACTGCGACGCGCTCACAAATCTCTGGACCCCAATGTCCCCTCGGTTGTTGTGACCGGCTCCATTGCCGAAATGATCGGCGGCGGTGTGACACCCCGGGATACCAACATCGAGCGTTTTCTGCCCAGGACTATTGACGAAGACCAGTGGCAAAGTGCCGACCGTGCGCTTTACTGGTTGTGGGATCGCTATGGCAACAGTAAGAAAAAGAAAGCGGCCAAAAAGAAAGAAACAGCAAAAGTCGAAGGTGCCAAGCCCAAGGTCAACATTATTGGCCCAATTTACGGCTGCTTTAATACCTGGTCTGATCTTGCAGAAATACAGCGACTAATCGAGGGGATCGGCGCTGAGGTAAACCTGACCTTTCCCATGAGCGTTGATCTGAGTGATGTGCCAAAGCTTGCGGATGCCGAAGTGAATGTCTGTATGTACCGTGAGTTCGGACGCAAGTTGTGTGAAGCGCTGGAAAAGCCATTTCTACAGGCGCCCATCGGGCTCCACTCAACTACCGCCTTTTTAGAGTCACTTGGCGAGTTGCTGGGCCTGGATCCGCAGCCGTTTATCGAGCAAGAAAAGCACAGCACCATTAAGCCTCTGTGGGATCTTTGGCGCTCTGTCACTCAGGACTTTTTTGGCACCGCCAGCTTTGGCGTGGCCGCCAGCGAGACTTACTCCCGGGGCCTGCGTCATTTTCTCGAAGATGAGCTGGGTATGCCCTGCAGCTTTGCTTTCTCACGGTGCGCCGGGAAAAAAACCGACAACGAGGAAGTGCGCGCCGCTATTGCCGAGAGCGCGCCGCTCATCGTGTTCGGTAGTTACAACGAGCGTATGTATCTGGCCGAGAGTCAATCACGGTCAATTTACATACCGGCCTCATTGCCGGGCGCCGTTGTCCGCCGACACACGGGTACGCCCTTTATGGGCTATGCCGGTGCCTGCTATGTATTACAGGAAGTGTGTAACGCCTTGTTTGACGCGCTCTTCCACATTTTGCCCCTGGGGACAGAGCTGGATCAGGTTGATGCCACCCCGGCGCGACTCAATGTCGCTCTGAACTGGGACCGCGAGGCTGAGACGCTATTGGAGCAGCAGCTGGAGCGGGAGCCTGTCCTCATAAGAATTTCTGTAGCGAAGCGTTTGCGTGACGCTGCGGAAAAACGAGCCAGAGAGGCAGGCGTGGATACCGTAGGTGTTGAGCATCTGGATGCCAGTGTCAGAGCCAGATCAGATTCAAGCGCTGTCACCGAGGCGGAGACCGCGTAGGTGCCAGGCCAAAAAAAATCAGAAGTTGCGAGCCAAAACCGGGGAGGGCGGAGGCATGCAGGAAGCTGGGAAAGTCGAAGTAGGAGCACAGCAAGTGCGACAGACAGATAGAAGAAGTTACCGAATATTGTTAGCCATGGCTGTGAGCTGCTTTTTTGTGGTTAGCCTCATGACGCGACTGTTGCCCCGGGCTTTACGGCCATTTGCAGCGAGCGCGCGCAAACGAGAGTCGTGTTTTGAAGAAGCGCGTCGAGTCGCCCTCGCGGTGATTCCCTATGCGTTCGAGTGGTAATTGAGTAGCAAAAACAAACCGTGACGCCGAGGCGCCACGCAAGAGTTATTGATAGTTTCCCGTTGTTGGCGGGCTTGGAGGTTACGGCATGTCCATGTTGAGCTTTGAGAGGAAGTACCGGGTACGTGGTGGCACGTTGCTTGGCGGCGATCTCTTTGATTTCTGGGTAGGGCCGTTTTACGTCGGCTTTTTCGGAGTGACCACTATATTTTTTAGTGTGGTCGGAACAGCGTTGATTCTCTACGGCGCTGCCATGGGGCCCACCTGGAACGTCTGGCAAATCAGTATCGCGCCGCCGGATCTTTCCTACGGCCTGGGCCTTGCGCCCCTTATGGAAGGGGGGTTGTGGCAGATCATCACCTTGTGTGCGATCGGCGCATTCAGTTCCTGGGCATTACGAGAGGTGGAGATTTCCCGGAAACTCGGTATGGGACTGCACGTGCCTTTTGCATTTGCTGTAGCTATTTTTGCCTATATCGCTTTGGTTGTAATTCGACCGTTCTTGCTGGGTGCCTGGGGGCACGGTTTTCCTTACGGAATTCTCAGCCATCTCGATTGGGTGTCCAACGTTGGCTATCAGTACCTGCACTTTCATTACAACCCGGCGCATATGCTCGCAGTGAGTTTTTTCTTTACAACGACTCTTGCGCTTTCCATGCACGGCTCCTTGATCCTGGCGGTAACTAATCCCGGTGAAGACGATCCTGTGGTGAAAACGGGCGAACACGAAAACACCTTCTTCCGCGACGACGTGGGTTATTCCATCGGCGCTCTCGGAATTCACCGTCTTGGTTTGTTCCTGGCGCTGTCTGCCGGATTCTGGAGTGCGGTGTGCATCATTTTAAGTGGACCTTTCTGGACCCGCGGTTGGCCTGAATGGTGGAACTGGTGGCTAGAACTACCGGTCTGGTCTTGAGGGGAGAATTGCGATGAGTCTTGAATATCAAAATATTTTTACACGGGTGCAGGTTCGCGGCCCTCACTATCCCGGCGTTTCCATTGGTGCGGAAAATGAGAATCGCATCGGTACACCGGTAGATAATTACTGGATGGGCAAGATCGGCGATGCGCAGATCGGGCCTTTCTACCTCGGCTCTCTTGGCCTGGCGTCCATTGTGTGCGGCTTTATCGCCTTTGAGATCATAGGTCTCAATATGTGGGCCTCAGTTAACTGGGACCCCGTGCAGTTCGTCAAGCAACTTTTCTGGCTGGCGTTGGAACCACCACCGCCGCAGTACGGCTTGAGTATTCCGCCTTTGAATGATGGTGGATGGTGGCTCATAGCGGGCTTCTTCCTCACGCTGTCGATCATGCTCTGGTGGTTGAGAACCTATCGGCGTGCCAAGGCGCTGGGTATGGGGCAGCATTTAACCTGGGCTTTTGCCGGTGCGATCTGGCTCTATCTGGTACTGGGTTTTATCCGCCCTTTATTGATGGGAAGTTGGAGTGAGGCGGTACCCTTCGGGATCTTCCCGCATCTTGATTGGACGGCGGCATTTTCTCTGCGCTACGGCAATCTCTTTTATAACCCATTCCACATGCTGTCCATTGTGTTCCTTTATGGATCAACCCTGCTGTTTGCCATGCACGGAGCAACGATTCTTGCCGTGACACGCTATGGCGGTGATCGCGAGATCGACCAGATCACGGATCGTGGAACAGCCTCCGAGCGGGCAGCATTGTTTTGGCGCTGGACCATGGGTTTTAACGCGTCCATGGAATCGATTCACCGATGGGCCTGGTGGTTTGCAGTCCTGACCGTGATAACGGGCGGTATCGGTATTTTGTTGACTGGCACGGTGGTGGACAACTGGTATCTCTGGGCAGTCAAGCATGGAGTCGCGCCAGGGTATCCATTACTTGAGGCAACACCTTTGGTCGATCCCCTGACTACGGGAGGTCAGTAATGAAAAACTCAATGCGCTTACTGGGTGCGGGAGCACTACTTGTCACCCTTGGTCTGGCGGGGTGCGAAAAGCCTCCGGTAGAGGTTGTTCAGCGGGGCTATCGCGGTACCGGCATGGAGCAGGTGATCAATCCCGGCACTTTTAAAGAGAGTGTCGCGGCAAATCAGGCGCCTGATGCGATTCCTGCAGTGCCGGCCAGCGGTCCTAAAGCTAAAGATGTCTATCAGAACGTGCAAGTGCTCGGTGATTTGAGTGCCGGTGAGTTTAATAGACTGATGGCGGCAATTACGGAGTGGGTATCACCGGAAGAGGGGTGTACCTATTGCCACGGTATGGAAGGCTTCGCTGCCGACGACAAATACACCAAGAAAGTCGCGCGCGTTATGATCGCTATGACCCAACGGGCGAACGAAGAGTGGGGTGAAAAGCATACCGCGCCTACCGGCGTAACCTGCTACACCTGTCACCGTGGGCAGCCCGTACCTGAGTATGTGTGGACCGAAGATCCGGGCCCGAAAATGGCGGCAGCATTAGCCAAGCATCCTACCGGTCAGAATATTGCAACGCCGGCGGTGGGTTACACATCACTGCCTTACGATCCTTTCACGCCCTATCTTGAAGGCGACGCTGACATTCGCATGGCGGGCGACACGGCCCTGCCTACGGGCAACCGTAAGTCCATTAAGCAGACGGAGTGGACCTATTCGCTGATGATGCATTTTTCTCAGTCTTTAGGTGTGAACTGTACTTATTGCCACAACTCGCGCGCATTTGCCAACTGGGAACAGAGTCCTCCCACACGACTCAAGGCCTGGCATGGCATCCGTATGGTGCGGGAAATGAACAACGACTACATCGGCGACACGGTCGATTATTTACCGGATACGCGCAAGGGCCCCATGGGTGACCCGCTGAAGCTGGCATGTAATACCTGTCACCAGGGCGCTTACAAGCCACTCTATGGCGCGCCCATGCTCAAAGATTATCCGAACCTGGCCACACAGTCGGCAGGTTCAAAACAGTTGATCTCAGCTTCCGCAAGCACCGAGTCCATGGCGACCGGCGCAACCGGTGGTGGAGAGTAAGAATCTGTAGTGCGCCCGCTTAGGCGGGGGCATTGGAGGTGCAGTGTCTAGTAGTACCTACTAAGGTGTCTGCAGCGCTGTGAAGGCCCCCAGTACGTTTTAGCGAATTGGGGAAACGTAGTTGACATGGGAGAAACCAAACCATGACTGAATCTAGCAGCCTTACAGGGCTCTCAGATGGTGCGGCCAGAGAATTTCACAGCTTGTATGTGAAAAGTACTCTGGGTTTTGTCGCAGTTGCCGTGGTCGCACACCTTCTGGTGTGGTCCTGGAGACCGTGGTTCTAAGGAATTCCTTAGGCACTGAACCTGCGCTGCACCTTAGGTGTATCGCTTTTAACAAAGGAGATGCGTAATGCATAAAATCTGGATGATCTTTGATCCACGTAGAATATTGGTGGCAAATGCCATCTTCCTTTTTACGTTAGCGATCTTGATACATTTCATTTTGCTGAGCACTGCGAAGTACAACTGGATCGAAGGTGATTCGATGGCAGGTGCTTCAACGGCCCAGCACATGGAAGCATTGCCCGCCTCGCGCAGCTAGCGCACAGGGTATTGCTACTTAGTGTGTCCACGGCCTCCCCCGGTCGTGGACACCGTTTCTTAAATTCCTTGCAAAATTCATTGCATAGTCTCCACCTCGTTTACGTCTAGAAGGAGCCAGAAGTTGTCCATCACTGATTCCGAGTCCGAAGTGACTAAGTCTGACGTTGGCGTTGCGCGAGCAACCGTGTCTTTTGCTAATGAACAGCTTATTCTTGTCGATCGCGATGATCGAGTGGTCGGCTATCGCAACAAGTCGGACGCGCATGCAGGTGCAGGCACTTTACACCGCGCCTTCTCGGCTTTTTTGTTCGATGAGCAGGGTCGATTATTGGTACATCGGCGCAGTCTACAGAAGCCACTGTGGCCCGGTTTCTGGACCAACAGCTGCTGCAGTCATCCTCGCCGTGGCGAGAACCTGGAGTCCGCGGTAAAACGGCGAATCAAGGAAGAGCTGGGTGTGGATGCGCTGGCCACAGCAATTTACAAATTCGAATATCGCGCCCGGTTTGAAGACGTTGGCAGTGAGCACGAGCTTTGCCATGTGTTTCTGGCGAGAACAACGACAGCAGCCACCCCTATAGCTGCGCACGCAGAAGAGGTGATGGAGTGGCGTTGGTTGAGCATAGACGAGGTAGATGCCTGGGTGAGTGAACGGCCTGCCCAACTGACGCCGTGGTTTTTGCAGGAGTGGCTGAGCCTGCGTAATCGCTACCGCGGGCAGTTAGAGCATTTTATCAATGACCTACGAGGATCGGGTCAGCTTGGCGCAGCTTAATCTGTGCGCGGCCTAGTAAATGACTCTGGTGGGCTTAATGTCCGCTCTGAGGCTAATTTAAGCACTATCTCAAGATAAGTGGCAGAGACTTTAGCGGTCTCGTAGCGGTCTCTAAGCCGCCTCTAACCTATGGTTCGCCAGCGGTAAGTCGGCGAGGAATCTCCCCACGCCTGATGCAAGGTGTAGCGACCTGCTTCGGTCATGGTTAGTTTGTTCCCGTCTATCTCAACCAGTCCGTCCTCGCGCAGGACCTGTAATGCGGGGACCTCTTCATCAGCATTAAGCAACGTGTGCTGGTCGTCCGTGAGGTGCAGATTACACATGAGATCTGATAGCGCGTGACGCCGGGCTCGCACATTTGGGCTCAGTCGCGCAGCAGCACTCATGGGGAGTTCGCCGCGTTCCAGGCTGTCACGCCACATGCCCACATCAGCGTGGTTTCGCACGCAAATACTCGACAGGTCGGTCATTGAGCTGCTACCGAGTCCAATCACATTTCGACCGGTTTGTGCGGTGTAGCCAATCCAGTTTCGATGCAGAGCGCCGCGGCGCTGCGCCTCGCTGATCCTGTCCTGCTCACTGGCAAAACAATCTAGACCAACCCAGTCATAGCCGGCGCCACAAAGCCTGTCAACAATGCGGCTGAAAATAGCAACTTTGTCTGCCACCGACGGCATTTGCTGTACATCGATTGCGCGCTGGTGTTGGAAAAGATTTGCGCGTCGAGAGTAGGTGAAGCAGGAAATGCGATCCGGGCTGAGCGCCAGGAGTTCATTGAGCGTGCGCTGGACACTGGCCACGCTTTGCATAGGCAGGCCGTACACTAAATCTGTAGATACCGTATCGAAGCCGACCTGCCGCGCGTTTTCAAATACATCACGTATCACTGGAACAGACTGATGGCGGCCGAGAGCCTGTTGAACTGTCGGATCAAGATCCCGCAGCTCGAGATTCAGTGTTCGGAAACCGAGGCCATGCAGCAACGATAGCTGCGACATGGAAGCGCGCTGGGCGTTCGCATCGAGAGATGATTCGGTCTGAGCATCGATCTTGAAGTACTTGTCGAGCATGTCCACAAGTCTGACCAGCTGGACTTCGGACAGATAGTTGGGCGTGCCTCCGCCCAGGTGAAGCTGTTGAAGATGTCGGCCTCTTCCGAGATGGTCGGTGACCAACTGAATTTCAAGGTCTAAGGTATCGAGGTACCGATCGATCTGTTTGTGATCGTGGCTGACGCTCGTCTGGTGGTCGCAGGTAAGACATCGTGAGGGGCAAAACGGCAGGTGGATGTACATAGAAAGCGATTCATCGACATTTCGCTTCTCGTCTTCGAGTGCTGCGACATAGTCGTTGTGACTGACGCTGGGATCAAACGATAACCCGCTGTCGAACAGCTTTCGGTCATCTGGATCCATGCCCCCTGAAGTAATGATCATACGGGCATTTTTACTGCTGTTGCGCGCGTTGTCGCTAATCTTGTCGCTTATAGCCATGGCGACCGTCCCTCTGCACATCCTGTGAAAATCTTCGGTCGTATGCTCGGTCTTTTCGCGGCGTGTTATACGTTTTTCATAAACGTTTTTTGCGCTGTAGCCAGTGGAGCCAACAAGAAGTGGCTAGATGGCAATGAGCGGACGCCGAGCATCGGGGCGTTCATCAGGGTGCACTCATAAAAGTATCGCTCCAAACCTCTTTGGTCAAGTTCATTGTGTGAATAAGTTTTGGGGCTTGTATCGTTTGGTCGTAATGTTGAGCGGCCGGTGGTGGCCTGTTTACAGGCTGCTCACGCTGCCCGGTTGCTGATTTTTATCAGTCTCGGGTGGCGATTTAGACTCGGGTGCCAGGGCCCAGCGCCACAACGCTGATTCGCCAAAGGGATACATGAGAAACCAGTGCTCCAGAACGGCCAGGCTTAAAAGGGCGCTTACCAGCAAATTGGCGCTGCGCAGGAAAGGGTCATTAGTGGCCATCGCCTGCCCAAGCAGGAGCACGGCGACGGCGGTGCCCACGGTAACGGATACCGGGAACAGCAGGTTCATGGGGGCGCGCCGGGTATAACTATCGAGGTACTGTAGGTGCTCCGGAAACCAATCGCTGTTGTAGTTCCGAACGCCGAGAAACAGATTGAGCTTTGCGCTCCAGCGCATGAGCCATAAAGAGATGCAGGTGGCGGCGGCGACTTGATTGGGGCCGTCACCGGCAACCAACACAACCAGTGCCACCATCGCGATCACAGAAACCTCATGGTAAAGACTGGTTTGCAAGCCGAGCCAGAAACGCTGTGTGGTTTTTGTTCCCGGTGGGCAGGGTGTCTTTCGAGGGCCTGTAATCACCCCCATCAGATAGGTCATCTCAAGCCAGGCCCAAATGATGAGTCCCTGGCCAAAGCCTAATAGTGCTCCCGCCGCGCTGCGGTCTTCACTGCGGCCCGGCAGGTAAATGAGTGAAACAAGTACTAGTGCTGTTACGGCGAGCAGACTGGCTTTTTGCCACTTTAGCCCGAGTCTGTTGAGCAGTAGGACAACCCCGGTACTGATCCACCAGGCTAAAGTGACCGTTGCCAGCGCTAGGAGATAGTCAATCACCCGCGATCATCTGGTTCCGCGCTGAGCAGCGGGGCGTCCATGAGTTCTGCAAAAACGGCAATGTTAGTCGCACCAAAGGCTACTAGATCGACCTTTTCTTTGGTGCTCGGGTCAGATAGGACCAGACGTCCATCGTCGTAGCGGGTCAACTCGAACATCGATGCGATACCAGAATCCAGTCCCCGGCGTTGGCGAACGAGGCTGCGTACTACGCCTCGGAGGAAAGCGCCCTCACCGGACGGGATCTTGGCAATAGAAGCATTGCTGTTCCATTCGAATACTTCAACCACGCCGTTAGGCAGGTCGCGGAAGCCGAGCTCTCGCACATCCACGACCGCCGCATCGGGCACAGAACTCATGGAGTAGCCGGTAAGTCGCGCCGTCAATGTCGCAGCCAATACGGCCATGACAAATAGCGCCAGACCGACCATCAGGATTCGAGAGCTCGAATCCATAGAGCCCCTCCTCGGTTGTTCGGTCTGGTCATGCATGACAGCGTTGTCCAACTTCAGGGCTCCTCAAGGTTTAGGAAGCGCTGAGCATAGCGCTGTGATTGTCGGCGTTCTGGCTGGTAACCGAGGTGCTCTCGGCCCGAGCGGGTTTTGTTGCGCTGCTGACGACACTGGCGAGGCTAGCAGCCAGTTCTTCAACGTTGGCAACGCTGCGAAGTGCGGGTTGAGTCGGGTTGATTCGCCAGCTGCGTACATTAGGCCACAGCATCATGTAAGACAGGCGTTTTTTCTGATCCACGGACAGCACAATATCGCCACTGCCATCGGAGAAGCGACGCATATCGGCTGCAGTGACAATCGAGAGCGGGATGTTAACCATCATGGGCATGGCAACGCCAAAGCGCAGAACCAGACGCTTGTCGGTCAAGGTATAGACCGTGGTGCGGGCATAGGAAAAAGCCAGTAGGGAGAGAATCCCTATCGCGACTGTTCCCAGGCCGACCATCCATGTGCTGCCCAGGATGACCTCTGCCAGAGAAGCGCTGCCAGATGCCTGTATCGCCAGATGCACGGCAATGAGTGCGGCAAAGTAGAGCGATACGGTACGCACATGAAAAACCCGCCGCGCCATGACCTTGAAGTCCGGCTCTCCCTGCCAGATGAGTGTCTCATCGGGTGGGAGGTATCCCGGAAGGCCGCGTACAGGTTCTTCTTCGTATTCGCCGACACTCATAGTACCGGCTCCGTGCGTTCCGGCAGTGCATAGAGATAACCGCCGCCGTAGTAGGCTCCGATTTTGTCTTCTTCTTGCAATGTCACAAAGTCCGGATTAGCGGTCGATGGTGCTTCGGCGAAGTGCTTTCCGCATACCGATTTCGCAATGACGTCGCCATTGGATTTGATGCGTGCAAAGGTCATGGGGATCATGACGCGGCGTTCGCCCGCGGCAATCTCCAGATAGCGCACGCAGGGCTCGCTGAGATCAATCCAAAGATCGGTCACCGTGCCACCTTGTTCGCCGTCTACACCGTAAACAGGGCGTCCCCGGGGGTCCGGGTCACGACTCTCCACACTCCAGTCCTGAGCGATACGCATAGGGATGATCCTGGGTGTGCCATGATCGTGATTGAGATCTGGCGTCTCCGGGCGAATCGCCCAGGCCGCAGGTCCGACGCCGTCGAGCATGGCGTTGCCGGTAGGCTCCAGCGGGAACCCCGGAGCGGGCACAAGCTGCTCCGCCTTGAGCTCGTAGCCTTCTGGCTCGGCCTTGGGCACAGAGCGTGTGCCTTGCCCGTGGGGCAGGATGTAGGTCTTCTCTTCGGGCATACCAAAGAGATCTCCCCCGCGGTAATTCTCGTTATGAGAATCTACCAGCGGGTAACCCTCGCGTTTGCTTTCGCGGTGCAGATAGCCCACGAGTCCGAAGAAAAACAGCCAGAACGCATAGAGCGTCAGCTGTGCCACGTCAATGTACTCGGTTATAGCTCCAGTACCCATTTCAGTTCCTCCCTGTCAGGGTCTATGTCAATTCGGGAATTCATGCAGAGCGAAAGTGCTCCCTTGCCCGACCTGCCCGGGGCCGCGTACCAGCGGTCCCAGTGCAATTAAAGCTGCAAACAGCAGCAGTATTTCTAAGTGGTAGACGGCGCTGTAGCCCGTTACCGGATCCATCAAAGCGGGTCCCAGTTTTCCGTTGACCGCCAGATGTGTGATGTAGTCTCGAAGTCCGCCGCCGGCTGCGATAGCCAGGCCCGCAGCTGTGGCTTGCACAGCGCCCCAGGCGCCTAACGCCAGTCCTTTTTCGTCTTCGTTGCCCAGGGCCATGGCGGCGGTGAGCGTGCCCACTGCAAAAAAACCGCCGCCGAGGCCAATGCAGCCGGCGCCAATTTTGAACAGCAAAGCGGATTCGAGCGGGGCGGATAGAATCACCGCGGCAAAAGCAAACAGTCCCATAGCCGCGCCGTAGCCGGATAAGCGAATGGGATCAGCGCCAGCGCCAAGGCGCTTTGAGGACAGTGCGAAGGCAATAAGCATTCCCAATCCCCAGATAGCGGAAAGGCTTGTCGTAGCGCTCACTGACATGCCCAGTACCTGGCCACCGTAGGGCTCAAGCAGGATGTCCTGCATGCTGAATGCAGCGGTACCAAGGCCAATAGCCAGTAATAGTCGTCTGGTGCTACTGGATGCTGTAAATGCGCCCCAGCTTGCGGAAAAGTTGGGGCGAGGTCTTGCGGGATCCGTGCGCGAAGGCATGAGGCTCTCCTGGCGCCACAGAGCTATCGCGTTAAGCACGATAGTCGCGATGGCGGTTCCCTGAATGACCTTGATGAGCTTGAGATTGGAGAAGTCATCGAGTAGTACAGAAAAAATGAGGGCGCTTAGGATGGTCCCCAAAAGCAGCATCACATAGAGCAGAGCAACAACTTTGGGGCGAGTGTTGTCTGTAGCCAGGTCCGTAGCCAGCGCGAGTCCGGCAGTCTGGGTTATGTGGAGTCCTGCGCCCACCAACAAAAATGCCAATGCCGCGGCCAGAGGGCCAAGCCACTGGGGGCCAGCGGCGGGATCAGCCAGCACGATTAAAGCAAAGGGCATGATGGCCAGGCCGCCGAACTGAGTCATGCTGCCTCCCCAGATGTAGGGAACGCGACGCCAGCCTAATAAAGATTTGTGATGGTCCGAACGAAAGCCTACCAGCGCACGCATGGGGGCGAAGAGCAGTGGCAATGACACCATCAGTGATACCAGCCAGGCCGACTGTCCCATCTCCAGAACCATGACCCGGTTGAGGGTGCCATTGAGTAACACCAGAGCCATACCGACACTGATTTGAAAGAGTGATAGTCGGGCCAGTCGGGTAAGCGGCAGATCACCGCTCACGGCATCCGCAAACGGGACCAGTGCAAGCACCGCCCCGGATGGAAAAATACGATCTGTGATCGCGCTGAAGTTCACTTTCAGAAACGCTCCCGGTCTTCAGGCAGATAAGCGCTGCTGATGTATACCTGGATCCTGTGCCCCGGAGTGTCGGCACTGCTCAAGACCCTGGACGCGCCGTCGTGGAAACGCCTATTTGTTTCTGATGGACGAAGCATGTTGTTAAGCTCGATCATCAATCGAATCCCAGGAAATCAAACAGGTCCCTGTCTTTCATAGGTTCAGCTTCCAGAGCGTCCGTGCCTTCCCAAAGTGCTGTGGCAAGATTCATATATTCTTGTTTTACCGCTGCTAATTCCGGCGTGTCGTCCATTTCAAACAAGGTGGATTTTTTAAGGCGGCTACGTCTGATAACGTCAAGATCCGGGAAGTGAGCAAGCCGCTTGAGTCCTACCGCTTCGTTAAAGCGGTCTATCTCATCGGTGCCAGCACTGCGATTGGCTATAACACCGCCCAGACGCACAGGGTAGTTCTTGGATTTTGCTTTGATAGCCGTCGCGATGCGGTTCATGGCAAAGATCGAGTCAAAATCGTTTGCCGTGACTACCAGCGCCCGCTCGGCGTGCTGAAGCGGTGAGGCAAATCCCCCGCATACAACGTCGCCTAACACGTCAAAAATCACAACGTCGGCGTCATCCAGCAGGTGATGCTGTTTCAGTAGTTTCACTGTTTGGCCGACAACATAGCCGCCGCAGCCGGTTCCAGCTGGAGGACCGCCCGCTTCTACACACATGACGCCGTTGTAACCTTCGTACATGTAATCTTCGGGGCTGAGCTCTTCGGAGTGAAACTCCACAGATTCCAGCACGTCGATAACGGTAGGCATGAGCGCTTTTGTCAGTGTGAATGTAGAGTCATGCTTGGGGTCGCAGCCAATCTGTATAACGCGTTTCCCAAGCTTGGAGAACGCTACGGAGAGGTTGGAGGACGTGGTGCTCTTCCCGATACCCCCTTTTCCATAGATCGCGAAGACCTTGGCTTTATCAATTTGAATCTGCGGGTCCAGATGTACCTGCAAACTGCCGTCACCGTCGAGTCCCCGGCTGTCATTGGGGTCGACCTGTTGTACCGGAATGTTGATAGGCTTGTTCATGTAGCTACTACTCCACTTGGAATGCTTTCGAGCCAGTATTTAAGGTCCTGACTTGCGCGATGCAGGGCATCGAGTCTCGTTTGGTCTGCTCGCAAACAGTCGCGAGCGCGTTTTATCGCGGCTGCGGTGCCGCCCGCGTGCTTATTGTCAAGCGCTGCCGCGACCAGGCCGGGCTTGTCGCTAGCGGCTGTAATGAGCTTTTGCTTCATAAAGCGTGTTGACGTTGATCACACTGACACCCGTGTCAGCAGCAAATTTTTCGGTGTTGCGTTTGGCTTTTCCCCGCACAAAGAACGGAATCTTGCGCAACTCGCGCTCAGCATTCAGATCCCAGGTGAGCTCAGCCGCGGCATCGGCGTCTTCGCTATGTATTGAATCGTTGACCGCAGTATTCTCACTACGTTTTGCCACGCCCTCAGCCGCAAGGTGCGATGGTTGGGCGCTGTCATTGAACTCAAAGTCATCCCGGAACATTGCCAGCAGGTGTTCTTCAAGCCCCATCATCAAGGGGTGTACCCAGCTATCGAAGATCACGTTGGCACCCTCAAATCCCATCTGGGGTGAGTAGCGGGCGGGGTAATCCTGAACGTGTGCCGGTGTAGAAATGACCGCGCAGGGCACGCCCAGGCGTTTGGCAATATGACGTTCCATCTGCGTGCCCAGTACGAGCTCTGGCTGGAGCTCGCTGATCACGCGTTCCACTTCCAGGTAGTCATCGCTGATCAGGGCTTTAAGGCCGAGTTCGGTAGCGGCGGTGCGCACTGCGCGGGCCTGCTCCCGGGAGTAGGTGCCCATGCCGACGACTTCGAAGGCGAGCTCCTCATGCGCTATGCGCGCTGCTGCAACCACATGAGTTGCATCACCGAATACGAATACACGCTTGCCGGTCAGATAGGTGGAGTCCACAGACCGTGAATACCAGGGCAGGCGGGAGTCTGTGGCGTCCGGGGCGTACTCGATGCCCAGCGTTTCGGCCACTTCAGCCAGAAACTCGCGGGTAGCACCGACGCCGATGGGTACGGTTTTAATCGTAGGCTGCTTAAAGTTGCGTTGTAGCCAGTCACAGCTGGGTCCTGCAATCTCCGGATAAAGGCAGACGTTGGCATCCGCATCAGGGAGTCGCAAAAGGTCGCCAGGACTGGCGTTAAGAGGTGCGCACACATTAACCCTCACGCCCATCTGTGCAAGTAACTGGGTGATCTCGCGAACATCATCACGACAGCGAAAGCCCAGCGAGCTGGGTCCCAGAAGGTTAACGCTGGGTGGCTGCCCGCCCCGGGGAGCAGGCTCAGTACCCGGAGCTGGCACGCGACTTTGCAGCAAGCCGCGAACCAGGCTGTAGAAGGTCTCGCCGGCGCCCCAGTTTTCTTTTCTGGAGTAAGCAAGCATTTCTATAGGCACTACAGGAACGGATAGTCCGCAGCTTGTGGCTAAAGATCCAGGTTGATCTTGAATGAGTTCCGCCGTGCAGGAGTCACCGACCAGTAGCACCTGAGGCTTATGTTTCTCAACCGCTGCGTGGATGCTGTTCAGTACAAGCTCGGCTGTGTCGCTGCCCAAATCCCTGGCTTGAAAGGTGGTGTAGGTCACCGGTGGGCGGTGGTTATCCCGCTCGATCATGGTAAACAAAAGATCGGCGTAGCTATCGCCCTGAGGTGCATGTAACAGCAGGTGAACGCCGCGCATGGAGTTGGCGATTCGGATGGCCCCGACATGTGGGGGGCCTTCGTAGGTCCATAGGGATAATTCCATTAGCTAGACCTCCAACTGCGCAGCGCGGGATAGAGGGCGGGAAAACAACCCGGCGAGGTCACCCGCCTGATCGAAGCCCTGTATGGGGCTGAAGATCAATTCAATAGACCACTTACTGCGCAGCCCCTCGGCTTCCAGAGGATTGGCGATACCCATGCCGCATACGGTAAGGTCAGGACGTAGCTGTCTGACATGATCCAGGCGCGTTTCCAGATCTCCGCCTTCAATCATGTCTGGATGGTCGCCAAATAATGTCAGTTCGCTGGCCATGATCTGAGGGTCATGAAAAGGCGTGGTAATGGACTCAACGTTCATGTCGCACTCCCGCGCTAAAAAACGGGCCAGAGGAAGTTCCAGCTGAGAATCCGGCAAAAACGCGATGCGCTTTCCGCGAAGCTTTTCTCGCTGGTAACCCACCGCCTGTTTGGCACGCGCGAGCGGAGCGGCAGTCACCTCATTAAACAAACTGTCGGTCACGCCAAACTCATCCGCTGCCGCTTTTAGCCATAGAAGAGTGCCCTCCGCGCCGAGGGGGAAGGGGGCGTTCAGTAGCTTCGCACCCTGACCTTTGAGAGCCTGCGCGGTTTCGGTGAGGTAGGGCTGTGCGAGCAGCACGCGGGTATGGGGGCCTGCAATAGGCATAGTATCGCCACTGCGTGCGGGTAAAAAGGCGATGGGCCCAATGCCAAGGTCGTCGAAAATTCGCTGAAACTGATCTTCGACGATGTCAGACAGTGTGCCGGCAATAATTAAAGCGGGGCTTTCGCGGTCAGTTCGTCCGCTGTTGGCTGCCACGAGTTCCGCCAGGCACTTATCTTCGCCCTGGGTGAACGTTGTTTCGATGCCGCTGCCGCTGTAAGCAACCATTCGAACGCGGCCGTCATAGCGGGTCTGCAGGCGGCCAGCCGCGTTATTGAGATCAAGCTTAATGACTTCGGAAGGGCAGGAGCCCACGAGGAATAGGGTTTTTATCTCCGGCCGCCGAGACAGTAGTTCCTCCACAACCCGGTCCAACTCTTCGTGGCAGTCTGCCATGCCAGCCAGATCACGGTCCTGCAAAATGGCCGTAGCAAACCGGGGCTCAGCAAAGATCATGACGCCCGCCGCTGACTGAAGCAGGTGCGCGCAGGTTCGTGATCCGACGACCAGGAAAAAAGCGTCCTGAATTTTTCGGTGTAACCAGACGATGGATGTGAGGCCGCAAAAAACCGCCCGCTGTCCGCGTTCTACGGTGACAACCGGGCTGCGGTCGCCGTCGCTGGCAAGTACGGCTTCGCTCATTTCAGGGCGCCTTGCATGTTCATAGTGCGACTGTCCGAAGGCTCGTCGCGTCGCGCGGCCTGCAGCTTTAAGAGGAACTGAGCGGCGTTGACGACGTAGCTGGTGTAAGCAGCGAGGGCTATCCACATTTGTTGCTGGGGTGTGCCGTAGCCTGCAAACCAGCACAGCACATAACCCACGTGGAGTGCGATGACGCCGAAGCTGACAACGTCCTCCCAGAAGAATGCGGGTGCGAAAAGGTATTGCCCGAAAACCACTTTTTCCCAGATAGCGCCGGTAACCATGATCGTTAGCAGTACAGCGGTTTTTATCACCACGGAGAGCGCGGCGGCCTCCAGGCCGGTGCCATTAATGAGGTAGTTAACGACGAGCACCAGACTGACGAGGAAAACCAGAAACTGCAGCGGGGCGAGCAGTCCCTGAACGATGGTCCAGCGTGTATCGTCCCGGCGTTTCCTCTGCTCGGGCGTATACAGTGGTGCGTTTTGTCTCGCACTCCCTTTTTCTGCTGTCATTAAACAGACCTCTGTCTGTGCTTGCCAATTCATGAGTGAATGTAGTGCTGGGCGGTCGCTATGTCAATTATAATTTACACATCAATGCGTTCAAAAGAATTGACACTCGTTGGTCGGTGGTCTTTACTGTAAATCTATACGGCTTGGCAATAGTGTTAACTATGCTTTACGCGTGCCATAATTACCCCGGCAGAGGCTTAAATGTGTTTCATGCCGTTAGCTGTCTAATTCGTACCTCCTTGTTGGAAATAAGCTCTTGCTAGCCAAGCAGTCGAAGCCCCTATTGGCTGGCCTACTCTCGCGCGTTGCGGATCTCGCTCTGACGCTTGATGAGGCCGGCTCTATTCTCGAGGTTGAGTCCTGGAGTCCGGAGTTGCCCGAAGATCTCGCAGATCTTTGGGTAGGCTCGTTGCTGTCCGAGACATTGCTTGCGGGTAATGAGGATCGTCTGAGCTTTGCGCTTGCTCAGGCCTCGCAGGGCGCGGGGCAACGTGTGGACCTGGTTCATCGCCTGGAGGAGAGCCCCGAGGGTTTGCCCGTGCAGTATCAGGTAATGGCTACAGAGGCGGGGCAGCTGTTGTTCGTGGGTCATGATCTGCGCTCGGACGTGAGTCTCCGCCAGCAGCTAGTGAATGCACAGCAGGCTCTGGAGCAGGATTACTGGCGTCTGCGTCAGGTTGAGACCCGTTATCGGAGGCTCTTCGACATGGTGAGTGACGCGGTGCTGGTGCTTGATGCGCTGAGTTTCCGTGTACTGGAGGCTAATCCTCGTGCTCTTGAGTTGCTGGCGGCAAGCGATAAAGGTCTTATTGGTAAGGTGTTTCCCAAAGGGATGGATGCCGAGTCAGGGCGCGCTGTGCAGGAGTTGCTGGCGGAAATCAGAACAGTGGGCCGTGCTCAGCAGCACAATCTCCTGCTTGCCGATGGTGAGACTCGTGTGGACGTATCGGCCAGTTTTTTAAGGCAGGCAGGCGAAGAGCGCTTCCTGGTGCGTATCGGTGCTCGCGAGGCTGCAGCGCAGAAGGTCGGTGCGGTGGGTATCTATCTGCAAGAGCTGGTGCGTAACGCGCCGGACGCCGTGGTGCTCACGGATACCGATGGTCGAATCATGGCTGTTAATGATAGCTTTCTCGAGTTGGCGCAGTTGGTTGCCGAAGAGCAGGTGATTGGGCATTCAGCGGATCGTTGGCTGGGAAGAAGTGGCGTTGACCTCAGTGTTCTGCTGTCCAACCTGCGCGACAAGTCGGTGGTTAAGCTATTTTCTTCTACTTTGATTCCCCAGGCAGGAAGCCCGGCGGAAGTGGAGATTTCGGCGTGCCGTCTGGATGAGCCCGACGGCGCTGCTTATGCATTGTTTATCCGTGATGTGGAGCGGCGGGTGGCGCGGGACCATCCGGTGTCTGCAAAGCTTCCCAGTTCCATCGAGCAAGTGACTCAGCGGGTGGGGCGGGTGCCGCTCAAGGAGCTGGTGCGTGAATCCACAGACCTTATAGAGGCTCTGTGCATTGAGACAGCGCTGGAAGTCACCCAGGACAACCGGGCCTCGGCCGCCGAATTGCTTGGGCTGTCTCGCCAGTCGCTTTACGCTAAGTTGCGCCGTTTCAACATTGGCGGCGAACAGCTTACCGACTAGTTTCGGCTGCGCTTTCTTCTGTTTTTTTCTTTTTTGCCTCTGTGCGGACGGTCTTGTCTGTCCATAGCCCTTCGAGTTGCCCGGTTTCCTGTGCCATTGACCTCTCGTTTTTGGTCCTGATTGTCGGTTCTGTGGTTGCGGAAAACGGCGCGTTGTAAATCTCGAAAATAAGCGTCAATTAAAATTGACACTTAAAAGTGACAGTTCTATATTACACCTCATGCAGCCCATTGATCTGACACCTCCGAGCCGCGCTCTGCCTGAGCCCAAAGCGCTCATTCAACTCCTCAAGCCGATTACCTGGTTTCCGCCCATGTGGGCATTTGTATGCGGCGCAATCTCTTCCGGGGAGTCTCTTGGGGCGAACCCTGGTCTTGTGGTGGCTGGTGTGGTGCTTGCGGGGCCCCTTGTATGTGGTGGAAGTCAGATAGTGAACGATTGGTTTGATCGGCATGTAGACGCCATCAACGAGCCGAACCGTCCTATTCCGTCCGGTCGGGTTCCGGGGCGGTGGGGACTCTACTATGCCATTGCCTGGTCGTTACTGGCGCTGGCTTTTAGTGCTGCGCTGGGTCCCTGGGTATTCGGCGCGACTCTGGTGGGGCTGTTTCTAGCCTGGGCCTACAGCGCGCCGCCGCTGCGCTTAAAGCTCAATGGCTGGTATGGAAACCTGGCCGTCGGTGTTAGTTACGAGGGGTTGGCGTGGATTACCGGTGCGGCAGTGATGCTCGGAGGCGTTATGCCGTCGCCGCAGATTCTTGTGCTTGCCGGCCTCTATAGCCTCGGGGCACATGGAATAATGACACTCAATGATTTTAAGTCTATCGACGGTGATCGTAGTATCGGTATTCGCTCGCTTCCGGCGGTGCTTGGGGCTGACCGGGCTGCGCGTCTTGCCTGCGTGGTCATGGCGGTACCGCAGGTCCTGGTGATTGCCTTGCTCCTTCTATGGGGGCACCCGGGGGCGGCGTTGGGAATTACCGCGTCTTTGCTTTTGCAGGCCCTGGCAATGCGCAAGATGCTTAAAGATCCCCTGGGTCTGGCGCCCTGGTACAACGGCACGGGTGTCACGCTCTATGTGTTGGGGATGATGCTGAGCGCCTTTGCCATCCGTGGCACCGTTGCCTGGCTATGACGATGACAAGGGCAACGGGGCTAAGTTGGCTGGGCATTGTGCGCCTGGGATTGGTGCAGACCAGTCTGGGTGCCATCATCGTTTTGACCACTACCGTGATCAACCGCGTGATGGTGGTGGAGCTCGCTCTGCCGGCCATGCTTCCTGGAATTCTGGTGGGGATACATCATGCCGTGCAGATGTCCCGGCCCCGCTTTGGTCATGGCTCAGACGTGGGGGGGCGCACAACCGGTTGGATTGTGGGTGGGATGATTGTGCTCGCGTTAGGTGGTGTCGCCGCTGCGGCAGGAACCGTGTTGATTGCCTCAACGATGTTCTGGGGTCTCGTGGTCTCGACCTTGGCATTTGTGGCCATCGGCCTGGGTGCCAGCGCCGCGGGCACATCAACCCTGGTAACCCTTGCCAAGCATGTCGCGCCGCATCGAAAAGCCGCGGCGGCAACTATCGTCTGGATCATGATGATTGCTGGCTTTGCGGTCACTGCCGGTGTTGCCGGTAGTTTTCTGGATCCCTTTACGCCTATGCGACTGTTGACGGTTACCGCCTGTGTATCGGCTATTGCAGTCAGTGTGACTTTGGCGTCTGTGTTCAGGCTGGAGCCGAAAGGTTCGCTGTCAGCCGCGAACCAGGAGGCATTGCGCGCGCAGCGCGGTGGTTTCTCTTTGGCGCTGCGCCAGGTCTGGCAGGAGCCTGAGGCTAGACGTTTCACTATTTTTGTATTTGTTTCCATGCTTGCATACAGCGCCCAGGATCTGATTCTTGAGCCTTATGCGGGAGTGGTTTTTGACATGACGCCCGGGGAGTCTACGTCGCTTTCCGGCTTGCAGCACAGTGGTGTGCTGCTGGGAATGATCCTTGTTGCGGCCACTACGCTGATTCGTAAAAACGCCAGTTCAGCCGTGCTCAGGCGCTGGACAATTGGAGGCTGTTTGGCTTCGGCCCTGTCTCTGGTTGCTATCGCCAGTGCTGCGGCCTTTCCGCAAACCTGGCCGCTGGGTGGCAATGTCTTTGTTCTGGGTGTGTCTAACGGCGCGTTTGCCGTGGCGGCCATCGCGTCCATGATGAGTCTGGCGAGTGCGGGCAAAGAGGGTGCTGAGGGTTTGCGAATGGGGCTTTGGGGTGCTTCCCAGGCCATCGCTTTTGCGGTGGGTGGCTTTCTTGGCACCGTTGCGATCGACGTGAGTCGCCTATTCATCGAAGACCCTGCGGTTGCCTATGGTTTTGTGTTTAGTCTCGAGGCGGTGATGTTTGTTGTTGCCGCAATTATCGGTATGCGCTTGCGGTCTGCCGAGTCCAGTGAACAGCGTCCGGCGCCCAGTTTTGGCGAGATCGCTATGGTGGAGGTGCTCAATGCACGCTGAAACTGAAACAGTAAATGTTATTCCTGAGTATGACGTGGTTGTTGTGGGAGGAGGCCCTGCGGGAGCCACTGCTGCTTATGATCTTACCAGGGCGGGTCGTAAAGTCTTGCTCATCGAGCGTGGCTTTCGTATCAAGCCCTGCGGTGGTGCTATCCCGCCTCGCGCTGTGGATCAGTTTAATATTCCCCCGGAGCAGATCGTAGCGAAGATTCGTTCTGCAAGAATGATTTCCCCGGCAGATCAGCGTGTTGATATGCCTGTGGGCGACACCTACGTGGCCATGGTTGATCGTGACAAGTTTGATCCTTTTTTGCGCGAGCGCGCCGTAACGGCGGGAGCCACCTTGCAAATCGGGGCCTACAAGTCCCTGGTTTATCAGGATGACGGCCGGATTCGTTTGCGCTATCTCGACAAGTCCGGAAGCGGCGGAGAGCACGAGGTGATCGCCAGCGCCGTGATTGGTGCTGACGGGGCCAAATCTCGAGTAGGCGCTCAATGCATCCCCGGCGGTGACAAGCTCAAGTGCGTGTTTGCCTACCATGAAATTGTCGAGGCGCCGACCCAGGATCAGGGAGCTGATTACGAGGAGACCCGTTGTGATGTCTGGTATCAGGGGCGACTGTCTCCGGATTTTTATGCCTGGGTTTTCCCTCATGGTAAGCACGCCAGCATTGGTACGGGCAGTGCCCAGAAAAATTACTCCGCCACAGCGGCGGTGGAGGCTCTGCGGAAAGACGTGGGGCTCGATACAGCAAAAACCGTTCGTCGAGAGGGTGCTCCCATTCCCATGAAGCCGCTCAAACGCTGGGACGATGGACGTGCTGTGCTCCTGGCCGGCGATTCCGCGGGTGTGGTCGCGCCCGCTTCAGGCGAGGGCATTTACTACGCGCTCCTCGGCGGCAGTCTGGCGGCGGAGGCGATTAATGAGTTTCTTGTAAGCCGCAATCCCGCTGCGTTAAAGACCGCCCGGAAGCGATTTATGAAGCTTCATGGAAAAGTGTTCTTCGTGCTGGGTCTGTTGCAGCGCTTTTGGTACGGCAGTGACAAGCGGAGAGAAAAGTTTGTCAAAATGTGTCGCGACCCTGATATCCAGTACCTCACCTGGCAGGCTTATACCCAGAAAGAGTTGGTGCGTGAGCGTCCCACTGCGCACGTAAAAATATTCTTCAAAGACCTGGCCGAACTGCTGGGCCTGGCGAGAGCTTAACAGTCCAATCGGTTTCGGGTTCGAACTCATGCTTGCGCTTCAAAGCTTTGTGCTCGGCGGCTATGCCGCTGCGCTGATACTGGCTCTGGTGTGCTGTGAGCTCGCTGTTCTGTGGTTCAGGTATCGCTACAAAGAGGGGGCTTCGCCCCGGCAGTGGTTATCGCCGCTGCTTGCCGGTGCAGCGTTGGTTTGCGCTTTACTGCTGGCCCAGGTGAATGCCCCCCAGGAATTACTCGGTCTTGCGCTGGCCGCTGCGGGGGTCGCCCACCTTATGGGCTATCGTCAGCGCTGGTACGGCTAGCCAGACGCTAAAACCGCAGCCAGCGTGAGCTTGGTCACTTACCAGACGGGTTCCATGCGGAAGTCTTCGGGAAGTTCGTGATGTGCAGCGGGTAGGCAATAGAGTCGCGCGAAGGTAAGTCCCGCCGCGGCCCCCAGAGTTAGTCTGCGCAGTCCCCCCATGATACCGCCGCGCTCTTTGGCCTCGGTCATCTTCGCGCTGATATCACGCAAGCGCTCAAGACCGAGTCGAAAGCGGGGATCATTGGTATTGAGTGATAGCGGAAACACCTGTTGAGTGATCGCCGTGGTGATGTCAAATACCCGAAAATCAAATTCCGTCGGATCCATGCCCAATGCCTCGTAGAGCTTGGGACGATTGTGGTCTCGTACGTACATGGTTGAGTAAACCGCGAGGATGAAGAAGCGGATCCAGAGTTTGTTGTGGCCTTTGAGTAACTCCGGTTGTGCTCGCATCATCAGCGCAAATGATTCACCGTGGCGAAACTCGTCGTTACACCATTCCATAAACCAGTTGAAGATGGGGTGAAACCGCTGTTCCGGGTGTTTTTCCAGATGACGGTAGATGGTGATGTAGCGGGCGTAGCCAATTTTTTCGGACAGGTAGGTCGCGTAGTAAATGAATTTCGGTCGGAAGTAGGTGTATTCCTTCTGGCGCTTCAGGAAGCCCAGGTCCACGGCCACCCCTAACTGTTTTAGGGCTTTGTTAATGAATCCTGCATGGCGTGATTCGTCCCGCGCCATGTAGCCCATGAGGTCGGCTATTGCAGGATTGTCGATGTTCTTTTTAATTTCCTGATAGAGAACGCAGCCAGAGTATTCGGCAGTAATTGAGCTTGTGAGGAAGTCAATGAACTCCTCGTGGAGTTCCGGGTCGCTGGTGAGTGTCGTGGCGTCGTAGTCGAACTCCTGCCGAAAATGTGCCCGGTTTCGGTCTTCTTTATACTCCGCCATCATCTCGTCCCACTGCTGCTGCACGGGCTCTACGTTGATTTTGCCGACAGATTCGTAGTCGGTTCGATAGAAGCGGGGGGCGAGCAGTTCGCTGCGTACCGCCTGTTCAGTGGTGTCGTTGATTTTGGCGGTTTGCATGGGTGCGTTCATCAGCGTTTCTCTCAAGTTACCGTAATTAGTCGGATGTCCACTAGTTTGGTAGGTCGACCAAAAAGTGTCAACTAAAATTGACTATATTATTGTAAACAATAGTTAACTATACTGTAAGCCTCAAGGCTTTTATTGCATTTACTTGCGAGAATCCTCGCAGAGAATTGTGATTCGCCAGTCCACATGCGTCGGGGAGGACCAGTGGCAGATACACCCCGTGCTTCTAATCAGGCGTTGCAAGATGGCGCCGAACCCTTGCAGGAATCTACCTTGTACAGTCTGGGCTATGTCAGTACCCAAACGCGGCCCATGGACAATGATGCCATGCTTGCGATTCTTGAAACCGCGCGCAGGAAGAATGCGAGCGCAGGGATCACCGGCGTTCTGCTCCACCGACACGACTCCTTTTTTCAGGTATTGGAAGGTGGGCAGGAAGAGGTGAAGGCCGTATTTGAGAAGATCCGCTCAGATGGACGACACGAGAGAGTGGAGGTAGTGACCGAGGGTCCTATTCAGAGCCGGGAGTACAACGATTGGCGCATGGCTTTTATTGAGTTGGATGGTCAGGACTTCAGTGCGTTGCCTGGTTTTTCGGATCTTATGCGCAATACCCCTGCTGCCCGGGAGTTTTTGCAAACGCTGTCGCGTACCAAGAAGCTTGCGTTGTTGTTTAGTGTGATGGACTAGCCCGAAGGATCTCGGGAGAATCTCAGCTTTCCTCCCCGGGTGATAGCCCTCGCCTGTTTCTCGTCAGGTAGGCCGTTCCCGCGCTACTTTTAAAACAGGTTCATAGGCGCCGCTCGGCGGCGATAAGCAACTGATGCAAGCTGTAGCCCTGATTTCAAGTAGAATTTGATAAAAATTACCTATCGTCATGTTATTGCTACTGTTTCAATCGAAAAGACATGTTACTCTCGGGTGAGAATAAGGGATATTGTTCCAATCTTATGGCAACCACGGCTACCGTTTGCGAGTGATTCGCGTCAGCCGGTACGAGGGCACAGCACTATGGCCAGTTACATCAAATTTATGCTTTTGGCAGCAGCGACGACGGTACTGGTGTCTTGTGGCGGTGGCGGCGGCGATAGCTCTCCAGGATTTTTGCCGTCTCCTGATGTTTCTGATCTAGACATAACGACATCGGAGTTGGACCCTGTGACAGCGTTACCCTACGCTGGAGTTTTGGTTGCATCGGGTGGTGTGGCCCCTTACACATGGACACTGGTGGATGACGGCGGCACGGGTTTTTCGCTTGATTCATCAGGAGTTATCCGAGCCGAGAGTGATGCCATGGAAGGAACTTATGGGCTTACCTTCGCAGTTGAAGACTCGCGGGGAACACGGGTAGAGAAATCCCTTACGCTTGTTGTCACCATCACACCGCTGGCTATAGTCACTACGGCCCTGCCAAACGCTGCTGACGGTGGAACTTACTCCACATTGTTGGACGCCACTGGCGGCGCTGAGCCTTACAGTTGGTCACTCATAGACGACGGTGGGACTGGTTTCACTCTGTCGTCTACAGGAATCTTGAGTGGTGTAGGCCAGAGGCCGGGTGGTTTTGGTCTCACTGTGTCAGTGACTGACGCTGAGGACGAATCGACTGAACGCTCCTACGTACTTACCGTGACGGGAGACGAGCCAACTCCATTGAGCATTGTTACAAACTCACTTGCCAGTGCAAGTCAGAGTTCAGTCTACGCTGCAACGTTTGTGGCCAGCGGGGGTACTGGGGCGTATACGTGGAGTTTGCTGGATACTGGTGGGACTGGGTTTAGTCTTAGCGAAGATGGATTGTTGAGTGGCCGAGCGCCGTCTGTTGTAGGCACTTGGGGTCTTACAGTTGAGGTTAATGATGGAGCAAGCACGGCCGTCTCATCGCTTACCTTAACGGTAACTCCAGTCGAAACCGCTCCGGTCGTGATCAGTAGTGGGGCGCTCCCGGCGGCCAGGGTTGGAGTACCTTATGCTGCGGTAGTTTCCGCGAGTGGTGGTTCTGGACAATACTCGTGGTCACTTATAAATAGTGGCGGAACTGGTCTTACTCTGAGCTCCGGGGGGGTTCTGAGTGGGACGTTCACAGATGCGGGCGACTACGGCGTGACGGTGCGGGCTTTTGATGGATTTACCTCCAACACAGGCTCATTCACGGTGTCAGTAGGCGAGTTTGACGACGAATTTCAAGTATTGTCTATCCAGACTTCCAGTCTACCGGAAACTACTGCGGGGGCTCCCTACGCGGTGGTTCTTGCTGCGAGCGGGGGATCCGCTCCCTATACGTGGGCTTTGTTGGACGCCAACGGTTCTGGACTGACTCTCAGCGCTATTGGCTTATTGAGCGGAACAGCCCCGGCTGCAGGGATCTATTCACTTATTGTCTCCGTGGAGTCGGGCGGCGTTACAGTGCCCCGTCTTCTCAACTTATCGGTTAACTAGTCGGTACAGGCTCGGCGCTATCAGGGGAGTAAACGCAGCCCCTGATGCCGTCCTGATTTGCCTGGTATTCTTGGCAGGGGGCGCGTCAGCCCTAATGTGATTGCTATCTGTCAATGCAATAGGGAAGCCAGCTTATTTGCCCCAAGACTGAGCGTCACTACTACGACAATGCCGCCCACCAGGTTGCTTAACAGACCGTTGGCGGCTTCTCCCAGCAGCTTACGCTCGTTCATCAGCCACAGCAGGATGATCGCTATAACAGGAAGCAGCAGGCCGTTAGCCGCCTGCGCAAATACAATCAAGCTGAGCGGCCGGGCGCCCGTGGCCGCAAACAAAGTACCGGTGAGCACGACCCCGAGGGCGATAACTCTGAACGCAGCGCCCCTCATCGTATCGGGTAAGCCCAAGGCGCCGCAGACTGCGTAGGCCGCTGCCAGCGGCGCGGTGATCGCGCTGGTGAGTCCTGCGGCGAACAAGCCCACCGCGAATACATAGCGACCGGAGGGTCCCAGGACCGGTTCCAGTTGGGTGGTGATTTTATCCGGAGAAAAGGCGAGGCCCTGAGAAAAGAAGCTCACCGCTGCGGCGCTGACGATAGCGAGGGTAATGAGTCCCCCCAGGGCGACAGAAACGACGGTGTCCGTGCGCGCGGCGGACAAGGCCCATGTGCGGTCAGGTTCGTCTGCCCAATGCTCCCGGGCTGCGTTGGCTTGCAGAAAAAGGTTGTAGGGAACGACAGTGGTGCCGATGAGCGCTATCACCGTGGTCAGCGAACCGGCAGGAAGGCTCGGCACAGTCAGTCCCTGAAGCAGCGCGGACCAGTCGGGCTTTAACAACAAGGCGCTGGCGACAAAAACCGCGCTCATCACCAGCACCAGGGCAATGAGAACCCGCTCGAGTTGCTTGTACGCGGGCAGAAACAGCAAGGCAGCGGAGGTGCCGCCAATGGCGAGCGCCCAGTACTGAGTTTTGCCTTGCGAGATGCTAGTGAGTGCCAGCGCAGCGCCGGCAATATTGCCTGACTCATAGGCGGCATTACCCAGACCAATAGCAGCGATGACCAGCAGGATTGCGCCGCGTCCAAGCCATCGGCCTTGAAGAGCCTCGCGCAGGGTGGTGGCCAGGCCGTTGCCGGTGATGATGGCCTGTCGAACACTCATCTCCTGAAGTGCCATGGTGGCGCCGACGGAAAACAGCAGTGCCCACAGCAGTGCGTAGCCATAGCCGGCACCCGCCGCGCTGGCAGTGGCGATGGTGCCCGGGCCCACAAACGCCGCCGTGACCAGAAGGCCGGGACCGAATCCCCACTTGCGATTTTGTTGTGCTGTCACGGCATCAGTCTCTTTTTTTTGGTTCCACGAAAGCGCCTGTTCGATGCAGGCGGGCAGTCCAACTGCTAGTATCGCGCGATGATAACCGAGGCCCCCATTGCACCGACACTCAGTGTCTCCATCGTGCTCCACAATAGCAGTCTCGAGCAGTTGCATGTCACCCTGCACAGTCTTTTTGCGTGCGTTATCGAGCTTGATGGTCTGGTGTTATCACCGATCTCTGTGACGCTTCTGGATAACGACTCTACCGAGGATTATCGGCAGGGCCTTGAAAAACTGGTAGCGCAGCTTGTGGCGCAGCAACATGCCGCAGTGTCCTTGCGCGTTGAGCATAATAACCAGAATACGGGTTTCGGGAGCGGGCATAATCGAGCGCTGCGCAGCAGTTCTGAGCGCTACCTGTTAATTTTAAATCCCGATGTTGAACTGGCCACCGGCGCCCTGCGGGAGGCGCTGCTTTTTCTGGACTCCCGGTCGGATGTGGCGGCGGTAAATCCCTACTGTGAGCGAAGCGATGGTAGCCGGGAATATCTATGCAAGCGTTACCCCAACGTATTGGATCTGGTCCTTCGGGGCTTGCCGTTTACGGCACTGCGCGACAGGTTCGCTGCGCGGCTCGCGCACTATGAGTACGGCGAACGCGACGCCCATGTCCCGGCAGAGGTTCAGCTCTTAAGCGGGGCCTGCTTGCTCTGTCGTCAGCGTAGCTTTGCAGCGGTAGGGGGCTTTAACGAGCGCTACTTCATGTACTTTGAAGATTTTGATCTTTCGCTGCGGCTGGCTTCGCAGGGGCGAGTTATGTATCTGCCCGGTATGCGCATCGTGCATCACGGGGGGTTTGCCGCTAAGAAAGGTTTGCGTCACATTCTCTGGTTTGTCCGCTCTGCGGCACGTTTTTTTAGCAGTCATGGGTGGCGACTGCACTGATCACCCCGGGCCGGTGTTAAACTTTGCTTATGAGTGCATCGGGAGAAATCAATCGACTTCGTTATCTGGCCGCCATGGGCGTGCCGGTGTATGTCACGCGACGCGCCTTGCCCGGTGCCGCCGTTACGGCGAAGTTTGCGTTGCGCTCCAGTGCGCTGCCAGACGAGAACGCATCCAGAGTCTCAGCGTCACAAGCGGCGGCTTCGGCGTCGCCTGGGCATGCCTCGGCGAATACCGGGGCCAGTCCGGCGGCGGCGCAGGCTCTGCGTGAGATGCTGCGCAAAGAAGCAGGGCAGCCGGCGGTGGTCAGGAGCGCGCCGGAGGCAACGTCTGCATCGACATCTACAAGCCAGGCCCAGGACAGTGCGGAGCCTGCCACCCGTTTCCGTTTGGCAGCGGTGATCTGCGCCGGTCGTCTCTGGGTAGAAGCCCTGGGGGATGAAGCGCTGGCCAGCGATCAAGTGCTCCTCATTACCGCCATGGGTCGGGCGCTCACGCATCCCGATGCCAGCGAGGAGCCGCCGACGGTGACCGAGTTTCGTTGGCCCCTGCACGACAATGCACAGCTCGGCCTCGGTGCCGACGAGGCGGCGGCTACGCTCCAGGGGTTTCTCTATCGCCAGATTGAGGAGCATGCCTGTGTAGAGTTGATTTGCCTGGGTAACTCGAGCAAGGCCTTGCTCGGCAGACTTGCGGTGCCCTGTGCCCGACGCTACGTGCCCTCGACGCGCGATATGCTGAGCAATCCTCTGTTGAAGCGTGATGTCTGGACAGTGTTGCTCGCTTGAATGTCACCATCCGCGAAGCGGTGCCTGAGGACATAGACCGCATTCTGTCTATCGATAGAGACTATTCTCCCGTGTTTTCTCAAGCGGCAAATTACCAGCGTCTGACCCCTCCCGTCGGTACTGTGATTCTGGCTGTTCTCGCTCAGCACATTTGCGGCTTTGCGGCCTGTTCCCGGGTGCTTGACGAGGCGACGCTTTTAAACCTTGTGGTGGAACCCCGGGCGCGAGGTCAGGGGGTCGCGCGAGAATTACTCGATGCACTCATGGATCGCCTGATGGCATCCGGTGTGTCGCGCCTGATGTTGGAGGTGCGCGAGAGTAATACCGCCGCGCAGGGTTTATATGTTTCGACGGGATTTCAGCGCGATGGCCACAGAGCGAATTACTATCCAAACCAGAATGGGGCGGCCGCCGAGGCGGCACTATTGATGAGTCGACAACTGGAGATTCAACATGCGGGTACTTGAAGCGGGCGACTGGGGATTGTTGCTCCCCGATGAGTGGCAGGCTGAGCAGGAAGATGATGCCATCGTCATTGGCGATCGCGACGGTGTTGGCTGCATCGAAATCAGTGAGCTGCACAAGGAGTCCGGCGAGTTTGACGCCGAGGACCTCACGCAATTTGTTCCCGATACCTCGGGTTGGGAATCAGTGCGCCGCGGAAGCTTTGCGGGATTGTGCACGTCGCTGATGGAAGACGGTGCAGCGATTCGCGAATGGTATCTCTACGCCGGCACCGTACTGCTGTATGTGACCTATAGCTGTGAGGCTGACAATCAGGGCCTGGATGATGCGGCGGTGGATGAGATTCTCGATACGCTGCGCATGGCTACCGAGTGAACTGCGCGATGAACTACGAAGTGACCTGTTTGGCTAGCTGACAGTGCCGGTGACGCGAACACGCTTACTGCCGGTTTCTACCGGTGCGGCCCGCGCTGCGGCCCGACGATGCATGCTGTCATCAATCACGTTTTTCAGTGCAATGATAAGACCGGTGAAGATAAACGCGCCGGGCGGCAGGATAGCCAGCAGGAAGGGCTGGTAGTCATCAAACAACACAATTTCCCATTGCGTCGCTGACGGGCCAAACAGTAAATCCATGTTGGCAAACACGGCGCCGGTACCGGACAGCTCCCGAAGCGCGCCCAACAACAACAGGATCAAAGTAAAGCCTACACCCATAATGAAGCCGTCATACATGGCGGGTAGAACGGGATTTTTGCGGGCAAAGCCGTCCGCGCGACCGAGAATGACACAGTTGGTGGTGATGAGAGGCAGAAAAATCCCGAGGATTTCGTAGAGCTCATAGCTGTACGCCTGCATGAGTAATTCGATGCAGGTCACGGCGGCGGCAATAATCATCACAAAGGTAGGGAGTCGCACCGCGTCGGAGGTAACATTGCGGATCAGCGAGACTGCTGTGTTGGATGTCACAAGCACAAAGCAGGTTGCGATGCCCAGCCCCAGGGCATTGACGACGCTGCCGGTTACGGCCAGCAAAGGACACAGCCCCAGCAGCTGCACGATCGCCGGATTATTCTTCCAAAGACCGTTAATAGACAGTTCGCCGTAGTCGGGAGTGCTCATGGTGTGGGCTCCTGCTCGGCGCTCGCAGCGCCAAAGAGTGCTTTTTGATTATCTTGGGCATATTGCAGAGCGCGGGCCGTGGCTTGCACCACAGCGCGCGGTGTAATCGTCGCACCGGTGAACTGATCGAAATCCCCGCCGTCCTTACGTACGGTCCAGCGATCCTTTGCCGGGTCGCTAAGGGATCGACCCTTGAATCCATTAATCCAGTCTGATTTACGGTGGTCTACCGCGTCACCGAGTCCCGGCGTTTCACGATGCTGGAGTACCCGGACCCCGGCGACGCTGCCGTCGCGATTGACGCCTACGATCAACTCAATGGCACCACTGTACCCGTCCGGCGCTATCGCGGGGATAAGCACGGCGGTTGCCATGCCATCCTGCCGGGCGACATAAATGGATTTTTCTGTGGGTAAATGCAGCAAGGGATCATTGATTGGCGCGGCAATGCGGTCGTCTAGCATGGCATTGTCATGGCGATTCCGGGGGATAATTTGCAGCAATGCCTTTTCTTCGGCCGCCCGCTGCGCCGCGCTGATGCGATCCTTCGTGCCTAAAAAAGTGCTCGCTACCAGCAGGGCCGTGAGCACAGCGAAGCCTGCCAGCAGCAGACTATTGCGGGTCATGGCCTGGCGTATCTCAGTCATGCCTTGGGACCTTCGCGATGCCCGTACACCTTTGGCTGCGTGTAGTTATCAATGAACGGTGCGGCAAAATTGGCAATCAGCACCGCGAAGGCCAGAGCATCAGGGTAGTTACCGCGAACCCGAATCGTGTACAAGAGTAAGCCGATGAGCGCGCCAAAAACTAACCGTCCGCGATTGCTGACCGCGGAGGACACCGGATCGGTAAGAATGAAAAATGCGCCGAACATGGTCGCACCGCTAAATAAATGGAATAGTGGCGAGCCGCCGCTGGCTGAACTTCCTTCGTCGTAAAACATCAGCGCACAAAGGCTTAAAGTCAGCAGCATAGCCACAGGCGCATGCCAGGTGAACACGCGCTTGTAGAGTAGGAAGAGGCCCCCGAGAAGGAACGCCAGGTTGACTCCGGCCCAACCCACACCCTGGAACGCGCCAAACTGTGGATTGCTGGCGTACAGATCAGACAGCAGCATGCCATTATTCTGGCGCAGGATATCCAGGGGGGTTGCCATGGTCTGCGCGTCAAAGCTGCTGGGGTTGAAGCAGGCGCGCAGGGCTTCCATGAAACCAGGCACGTTCTCTGCGATCCCCAGCGGGGTCGTCCAGGTGCTCATCTGCAACGGAAAAGAGATAAGTAGCACGACGTATCCCACCATGGCGGGATTGAAGGGGTTGTAGCCCAGCCCGCCGTACAGATGCTTTGCTACCAGAATAGAAAAACTCACGCCGACCACTAGCAGCCACCAGGGTGCGTAGGGGGGTAAGGCGATGCACAGCAGCGTGGAAGTCACCAGTGCGCTGTAATCCGTCAGGAATGGCTTGAGCGCCTGCCTGCGCAGACTCAGAGCCAGCGCTTCGCACAGGATGGCCACAAGACCACCGAAGAGAATGTTGATGATGACGCCCGCGCCGAAGTAGTAGCTCAGCGCGGCGATGCCCGGCACGGTGGCCAGGAGGACCGTGCGCATGACTCCGCTGGTGCTCATGGGGCCGTGGGCATGTGGCGAAGTGACGACCAAAAGGCTCATGCGTTTTCAGTCTCGTTGTCTGTCTCTTTGGCCGTGCCAGTCAACTCGGCTCGGGCGGTGGCGAGTTTTTGTTCGGTGGTGGCCACGGCGTTTTGCAGCGCAGTCGAGACCGTGGGGTCGCTGCCATCGTCGGCGGCAAGCTTCTCCCGGGCTTTTGCCAGGCGTGTCTCTATGCGAGCAAGTTTATCCTGCAGCACTTGTTGCTGGTCAGCGGGCGCGTTTGCCTGCGCCGCTTTTCTGGCCTGTGCCCGCGCGATAGCCGCCGCGATGGGATCGTCATCACCGGTTTTTCCCGCAGCCTTGGCAATGGCGGCCTGTTTTCGCGCAGCCCGTTTTGCTTCTTTCTCGGCGGCCGCGCGCGCCATGCGTTCCTGACGGGCTTCGAAACGCTCGCGTGCGAGGTCGGCGCGGGCATTGTCGGCCTTTTGCTCACGCACCGCAGCCTTTGATGCGCGGTAATACTGGACCAGGGGGATGTGGCTGGGGCAGACAAACGAGCAGGCACCGCATTCGATGCAGTCAAAGAGATGATGTTCTTCCAATCGCTCGTGATCCTGCGCCCGGG
>DS999405.1:58882-133593 GCA_000158155.1 gamma proteobacterium NOR5-3
CGATACTGGCTGGCAGACCTCCGCTGGGCACCTGTTTACCCGTCAATATCTCTATGAGCTGCTTTTCTCCGCCCGAGGGATATTTGGTGGGGAAAACGATCAGCTCCATATCCCGGCGGTCACCCAACGCGGCCGTGAAAGCGGCGATGGCTTCGGGTTTGTTGTCTTCGATGCCGATAAGGATTTCGCGGGGCCGGACGATATGCGCGAGGATCTCAGTGCCGCAGATGATGTCCGCCGCGCGCTCGCGCATCAACGCATCGTCTGCGGTGATGTAGGGCTCACACTCGGTACCGTTGATGATTAAGGTGTCGATGGTATTGTTTTGGTCGCTCGGTAGTTTCCGGGCAGTGGGAAAGCCCGCGCCACCAAGGCCTGCGATGCCCGCTTCAAAAAGCCGCTGGATCAAATCCGTGGGAGCCAGGCTTCTGAAGTCCGCAACGGGCTCGAGTTCGATCCAGCGATCTTCGCCATCGCAATCGATGACAATACACAGGCCTTTGAAGCCGGAAACATGGGGAATCGGACGATCTTCTATCGCTGTAACAACGCCGGACGTGGGCGCGTGAATCGGCAGGCTGCTCAGATCCGTGAGCCGCTCGCCACCGAGTACGGTCTGGCCAGGTTGCACAATAGGCGATGCGGGCGCACCGATGTGCTGGGATAGCGGAAGAATCAATTGGTTTGGCAGCGCTGCCCTGCGGATGGCGCCGCTATTGGAGAGTGATTTTCGCTCTGCTGGGTAGACGCCGCCATGAAAATCATAGACCCGCCTCATGCAGCGTGCTCCTGCGAGGCATCCGTGGCGATGATCATGGGGCGTATCTCTGCCGTGGGCAGGTCCCAATGCCAGTTTGCCAGCGTCTTGGGTAGCGGGAGCATCTCTATGCAGTCGACGGGGCAGGGGTCTACGCAAAGATCACAGCCGGTGCATTCTGCAGCAATTACGGTGTGCATTTGTTTGGCGGCGCCGACGATCGCGTCTACCGGGCAAGCCTGAATGCATTTGGTGCAGCCAATGCAGTCCTCTTCGATAATGAATGCCACGGTGGTTTCGGTCTCGGCGCCATGTTCGGCATCCAGCGGCGGGGCTTCTACGTCTAACAAATCGGCCAGGGCCTGAATACCCGCTTCGCCGCCCGGGGGGCATTTGTTGATGCCTTCGCCGGCTACGATGGCTTCTGCATAGGGGCGACAGCCGGGATAGCCACACTGTCCGCACTGGGTTTGGGGGAGAATGGCATTGATCTGATCCGCAATGGGATTGCCCTCGGCGCGAAAGCGGATCGAGGCAAAGCCCAGGATGGATCCGAAAACAAGCCCCAGCGCCAGCATGGCGACCAGCGCGGCAACAAATGGATAGCTACTGATGAGTTCGGACATGGCGCTATACCAACCCGGCAAAGCCCATGAATGCCAGAGACATCAGTCCGGCGGTGACCATGCCGATGGCGGCCCCGGAAAAGGGTTTGGGCACGTCGGCCACAGCGATGCGTTCGCGCATAGCCGCAAACAGAGTGAGGACCAGAGAGAAACCCAGCGCTGCACCAAACCCGTACAGCAGCGCCTCAATAAAGCTATGGCTCTTATTCGTATTGATCAGAGCCACCCCCAGAACCGCGCAGTTGGTGGTGATGAGCGGCAGGTAAACGCCCAGCACGCGATGCAGCAGCGGGCTGGATTTGCGAACCACCATTTCAGTGAATTGCACGACCACGGCGATCACCAAAATAAAGGCTATGGTTTTCAGGTAACCCAGTCCCAGAGGCAGCAGCAGATAGTGATAGGTGAGATGGCTGCAGGCCGAGGCGAGGGTGAGTACAAAGGTGGTCGCCATGGACATGCCCATGGCAGTTTCCAGCTTATTTGAGACACCCATAAACGGGCACAATCCCAGGAATTGAACCAGCACGAAATTGTTGACTAAAATGGCGCCAATCAACAGTAGCGAATAGTCCGCCAGCATTACCTCACCTGAAGCACCCGTGGATGCAAAAAGAACTTATGCAAGGCCAGCCGGGAGACGAGCCTGTCGTCTACCCGGGCTGCCCCGTCTCCGCCATGGTAGGCAGACTTTCCTTGATAAACAATGCGTTGGCGCGATATAGCCTGCGCCCCGACGATGCCTAGCTTACCTTCATTCCTGGAGTTGCGCCGCTATCCGGTGCCAATAGATAGATCTCTGTGTCGCCTTCTCCTGCAGCAAGCACCATGCCTTCGGACACGCCAAAGCGCATCTTGCGAGGCGCGAGATTGGCCACCACCACGGTGAGACGATCCACCAGGGCAGCCGGGTCGTAGGCGGCCTTGATGCCCGAGAACACCTGTCGCTTACCCAACTCACCCAGGTCGAGACTCAGAGCCAGCAGTTTGTCCGCGCCTTCCACGGCTTGTGCGGCCTCAATTCTGGCGACGCGCAAATCGACTTTCTGGAAGTCCCGAATATCCAGATACTCGCTATCGGATGCTGGCTCACGCTGGTTGGAAGCCTTGTCCTTTTTTGGGGCGGGCTTGCTCTGTGCAGGCGTGGCCGGCACTTCCTGCCGATTGCTCTCGACCATTTTGGTGACCAGCTTGGGGTCTACGCGCTGCACTAGCGGTTCAAAGGTCGCCAACTGATGATCCAAAAGGAGGCTGCTATTTTGCTCCCAATCGAGATTGCAGCGCAGGTAGTTTGCGGCGCGCTCTGCCATCTTCGGCAGGACGGGTTGCAGATAAATCATCAGCATACGAAAGCAGTTGATGCCGGTGGAGCACACGGCCTGAACCTGAGCGGCTTGCTCGGGATCTTTGGCCATCACCCAGGGCTTGTGCTGGTCAATATACTGATTGGCCCGGTCGGCCAGCTCCATGATCAGGCGAACCGCTTTGCTGAACTCCCGGTCCTCATAGGCCTTAGCGATACCTTCTCCGGCTTCGGTAAAGGATTGCAGCAGCTCGGGTTCGCTGCAGCTTGAGGACATTTGATTGTCAAAGCCCTTGCGCAGAAACCCTGCGCAGCGACTGGCGATGTTGACGACCTTGCCTACTACATCGGAATTCACCCGCTGGACAAAATCCTCAAGGTTCAGGTCAATGTCATCCACGCCGGCGCCCAGTTTTGCGGCGAAGTAATAGCGCAGGTACTCGGCATCTAAATGGTCGAGGTAGTGCCGCGCGTTGATAAAGGTGCCGCGACTCTTGGACATCTTGGTGCCGTCAACAGTGAGGAAGCCGTGCACGAAAACGCCGGTAGGCGTGCGCAGGGCAGCGCTATGCAGCATGGCGGGCCAGAACAACCCGTGGAAATTGATAATGTCTTTGCCCACAAAGTGGTAGAGCTCGGTATCGCCTCCGGGCTGCCAGAAATCATCGAACGTCACGCCACTGCGCTCGCAGTAATTCTGGAAACTGCCCATGTAGCCGATGGGTGCGTCGAGCCAGACATAAAAGTATTTGTCCGTTTCTCCGGGAATGGTAAAGCCAAAGTAGGGCGCATCGCGGCTGATGTCCCACTCCTGAAGTTCCCCGTCGGTCCACTCCCGGAGCTTGTTGGCCACAGCGTCCTGCAGTGTGCCCGAGGCGATCCACTCCCGAAGCATCCCGGCGAACATCGGCAGGCGGAAGAAAAAGTGCCGGGACTGGCGTTCCACGGGCGTAGCGCCGGAAAGCGCCGATACGGGGTCAATGAGCTCGGTGGGTGAATAGGTTGCGCCGCAGGCTTCGCAATTGTCACCGTACTGGTCCGGTGTTTTGCACTTGGGGCAGCTGCCTTTGATAAAGCGATCTGCCAGAAAAAGCCCTTTTTCGGGGTCATAGGCCTGGGTGATTTCTCGCTCACTGATAGCGCCGGCGGCTTGTAAGCGCTGGTAGATGGTCTCAGCCCAGTGCCGGGTCTCATCGGAGTGGGTGCTGTAAAAGTTGTCAAAGCTGATGGCAAAGTCATTGGAAGCCGACAGATGGTCTTTATGGATCGCTTCTATCTGCTGCTCTGGCGTAATGCCCTGGCGTTCAGCGCTGAGCATAATCGCCGTGCCGTGGGCATCATCCGCGCAAATATAGTGGCACTCGTGGCCACGAGAGCGCTGAAAGCGCACCCAGATGTCGGTTTGCACCTGCTCTAGTATGTGACCCAGGTGAAGAGGGCCGTTGGCATAAGGTAAGGCGCTGGTTACCAGAATACGCCGCTTTGCTTGCGTCATTGCGAATCTGTCCGGGTCGGGAAGGCGCGCTATGATAGCGACTGCCCTCGGGGATTTCACCTGCATTGATTGAGTGCGTGACAGGCAGTACCTATACTTGGCGCCTTTGTGACATCAGAGCGCTAAATTCGTATGCAAGCGGCCAAGCATATTATTGCAGTTGCCTCCGGTAAGGGGGGCGTCGGGAAGTCCACGACAGCGGTTAATCTGGCGCTGGCCTTACAGTCTCTGGGAGCTCGCGTAGGGCTGCTGGACGCTGATATTTACGGTCCCAGCGTGGCGCTCATGCTGGGGGTAGCTGACGGCACGCGCCCGGACACCCGAGACGGCAAGACCCTGGTTCCGGTGACGGCCCACGGTCTGGTGAGCATGTCTATGGCGTATCTTGCCAATGAGCGTACGCCGGTAGTTTGGCGTGGTCCCATGGCCGGTGGAGCATTGATTCAGATGCTTGAGCAAACCGACTGGGGAGAATTGGATTATCTGTTTATCGATATGCCGCCCGGAACTGGCGACATACAGCTCACCCTGTCACAAAAGGTGACCCTGTCCGGCGCCGTGATTGTGACTACACCTCAGGACATCGCGCTGCTTGACGCCCGGAAGGGGATCGAAATGTTTCGCAAGGTGAATGTGCCGGTCTTGGGCGTGATCGAAAATATGGCAACGCACACCTGCAGTGAATGTGGCCACACCGAATCAATATTTGGCTCCGATGGTGGAGAGCGGATCTCGTCAGAGTATGGTGTGGAACTGCTGGCGAGTCTGCCTCTGGCAAGAACCATCCGGGAACATACCGACGCAGGTACACCGGTCGTGTTATCTGAACCGGGCAGCCCTGCGGGGCAGGCGTACCTGGCGGCAGCAAAAGCGCTGGTTCACGTGCTGGACGACCAGGAGTCCCCCGGGGATTTCCCGACAATTAGCATTAGCGACGACTAACGAGAGAGCTTATGAGTATCAAATCTGACAGGTGGATTCGTCGCATGGCGGCTGAGCACGGCATGATCGAACCTTTCGAGGCGGGGCAGGTTCGCGGCGATAGCCAGAGCGGGCGAGTTATCTCCTACGGCACGTCCAGCTATGGATACGATGTTCGCTGCGCCGATGAGTTTCGCGTTTTTACCAATATCAATTCTGCAACGGTGGATCCCAAGGCCTTTGATGACAACAGCTTTGTGAACATCAGCAGTGATGTTTGCGTGATACCCCCGAACTCTTTCGCATTGGCCCGCACCGTGGAGTATTTTCGCATTCCACGCAACGTGTTGACGATCTGCCTGGGTAAGTCTACCTATGCCCGCTGCGGCATCATTGTGAATGTCACGCCCTTGGAGCCTGAATGGGAAGGGCACGTCACCCTGGAATTTTCTAACACCACGACGCTGCCTGCGAAGATCTATGCCAACGAAGGCGTTGCGCAGATGTTGTTCTTTGAATCTGACGAGGTCTGTGAGGTCAGCTACAAGGACCGCGGTGGGAAGTATCAAGGCCAGACCGGGGTGACACTTCCCCGCGCCTGATCAGCTGCTGGTGCCGCTCACGGGCTTGCCGTCCAGGGTGGCACTGATGAGATTGGCTTCGGTGGTTTTGCCGTCGTCGATATGCACTGTGCGTACCATCAGATAATCCCACCGGGGGGCTATCCAAACGCCTGAGGTGCGCTCCGGGTCATCATGGTCGCGCTCAAAATGCAGGGTATCCACCCAGCCCATGGGCGTTTCCAATCGTTCCTCGCCTTTATACACCAGGCGATACTCTTTTACCTTACGACCGTCCGCTACGTGAAAGAGCATGTCATCCCGGGGGGTGGGGTCGTTCAGTAAAGAGAGACGAAGCTGTTCCTGTTGACTCATTCGATCCAAGGTATCTCCGGTCTTGGGCAACTCATACCACTCTTTTTTGTAAAGACTCCGAATAACGTTTGAGCCCTCGTCAAAGTGCACTTCCCGACGGCGACTGACGGGACCGCTGAGCTGGTAGACGTAAGAGCGGGGCTGGATCAGATCGCCTTCAAGGCTGAAAACGCTGACTTCGCTAATGCCTGCCACCAGTAACTTGCCGTCACTGGTGAGTCGACAGTCGCCGTTTTCGTCCAACGATAAGCTGCGATGAAGCTTGATACTCAGACCGGATGTCGACGTCTTGTAAACCGCGTCGTAGGGCGTGAGTGTGCGATGTTCATGTTTCGCATCATCGTGCTGCGCGGGTGCTTTCTCGGCCTCTGCCGCCTGGGCGCTACCTATCAGCAGACCCGCTGCGACAAACAGGGATGCGGCCAGGGCTTTATGCCGTAGCGAAGGCCTGATGTCTGTGACTGTCATGCGTTTATCCCGTTGCTCATGATTGATTCGTCCTTCCAGATCTTCCCGTCGCGGAGCATGACGGTCCCTTCGATACACCACCTTACCGCCAACGGGTAGATGCGATGTTCCTGCTCCTGCACCCGTGCCGCGAGACTCGCTGCGTCGTCCTTCGGACCTATGTTTACCCGGGCCTGCACTATGGATGGGCCCGCATCCAGCTCCGGTGTCACAAAGTGCACCGTAGCACCAGATTCGCGATCGCCCGCGTCCAGCGCTCGCTGGTGGGTGTTCAGGCCCGGGTATTTAGGCAACAGAGAGGGGTGAATGTTCAATAGCGATCCGTAATATTCCCCAATAAAGCGATCCGTGAGGATGCGCATGAACCCTGCGAGGACGACAAAGTCGATAGAGGCCTCCCGGAGTGCCCTGAGCATCTCCCGCTCAAACGCATCCCGGTCCTCAAATTGCCGATGATCGATACAGTAGTGGGGTATTCGGCGTCTTTCGGCCCGCTCCAGAACCATTGCCCCGGGTACGTTGGCGATGACAAGGCCTACCGTTGCGGGGATCACCCCCTGCTCACAGGCTGCGGCGATCGCCTCCATGTTGGAACCCGCGCCAGACGCGAGAATAGCGATGCGCCTCAGAGCACTCATTCGCTAACGGTGATGCCTTCGTTACCGCTGACAATGTCGCCGAGTTGCCAGGCGTACAACTCATGCTTTTTCAATGCACTGATGGCTGTGGTCGCTTGATCTGCAGGCACGCACAGCACCATGCCCACACCACAGTTAAAGGTGCGAAACATCTCCATGCGATCGATGTTGCCCGCGCTTTGTAGCCACTTGAAGACCGCGGGCCACTCCCAACTGCGGGTATTAATCTGCGCCGTTGCATGCTCCGGGAGTACGCGGGGAAGATTCTCTAATAAGCCGCCCCCTGTGATGTGGGCCATGGCGTGAATCTCTACCTGCTCGCGCAGTGACAGTAATGCTTTGCAATACAGGGTGGTGGGCTCCAGCAACAGGTCTCCCAGGCTTTTACCGCCGGGCTCCAGTGGAGCGCCGAGATCGGCGTCGCTGCGTTCAAGCACACTGCGAATCAGCGAGTAGCCATTGGCATGGGGCCCGCTACTGGCGATGGCAATCAAGCTGTCGCCCACGGCCACCGCGCTGCCATCAATGACCCGCTCGCGCTCGACTACACCCACGCAAAAGCCCGCCAGATCGTAGTCGCCTTCGCTGTACATGCCCGGCATTTCGGCGGTTTCGCCGCCTACCAGCGAGCAGCCGGAAAGTTCGCAGCCGGTGGCGATGCCCCGCACGACGTCCGTAGCGACATCCAGATCAAGTTTCCCAGTGGCGTAATAGTCCAGGAAAAACAGCGGCTCTGCGCCGCTGACTGCGATGTCATTGGCACACATGGCGACCAGATCGATGCCAATGTGCTTGTGGCGATTCAGCTCAATGGCCAGTCTCAGTTTAGTGCCCACGCCGTCGGTGCCGGACACCAGAAGCGGCTCACGGTAGCCCGCGGGCAGAGCGCAGAGAGCACCAAATCCTCCCAGACTGCCCAGGACCTCCGGACGCCGGGTCCGCTCCACGGCGTCGCGTATACGGCCCACCAGGGCATTACCCTTGTCGATATCCACCCCCGCATCACGGTAGGTGAGAGGTCGGTTGTTTTCGTTTTCTGACATCGTAGATTGGCCGGGATAAATACAGAGCGCGCAGTTTAGCGTCCCCGGCCCGTCAGTAAAGAGCGAGTACTGACGCTGGCGCTGATATAATGGCCCGATGTCAACGTTATCCATCCGTCAACTTGTCGCGACTTTGCTGTTTCTGCACTGGGCAGCCCTGTGGGCGGTGGGTACGCAGGCAGAGATTGTGGACGATATTTACAAAGCGCGCCTGGCTGTTGATGGGCGCGATACCCGGTCCCTGAGCGCGGCGCGCAAGGCCGGGCTTGCCGAAGTGCTGATCAAGGCTTCTGGTGATCCTCAGGCGCCTCTGAGTCCGGCGGCGGCCAAAGCCCTGGATGGGGCGCAGGCTTATCTTCTGGGCTACAGCTATGAAGAAGAGGAGCAGGGCGCGCTGCTGCTTCGCCTGGAATACGATGAGCAGGCGGTGCAGCAGCTACTGCGGGAGTCGGGTCTGCGGCTGTGGACCGCGAACCGACCTTTGGTGCTCACCTGGCTGGTCATCAGTGATGAAAAGGGGCGACGGTTTGCATCAGTGGATGCGGCCCCCCAGGCGAATGATGTGCTCAGAGACAGCTTTAAACGCCGCGGCGTACCGCTGCAGATTCCCTTGTACGATTTGTCGGATGCCGCGGCGATTTCACCGGGCGAGGCCTGGCGTCAATCTTCCTCCGCACTTATTGATGCCTCCCGCCGCTACCGCGGCGCAGAGCTGTTGGCTGGACGTGTGGCCCGACTGTCCGATGGCAGTTGGGTGGGGGACTGGCGCTATCTGGACAATGGACGCTGGCGAAGCCGCTCCAGCACTGCCGATAGTCTGCAGGCCTTCACGGATGCGGGGGCAGAGCTGGTGGCCGCTACGCTGGTCGAGCAGTACGGCGTTAACCTTACCGCCGATACCGATGAGCGGTATCGTTTGACCTTGCGGGGCGTGCGCAGCTTTGAGGATTACACTGTCTTGCAGCAAGTGCTGGGCTCTCTCGAAGCAGTGCGCAGCGTGGTCCCCGAGAGCCTGCTGGGGGATCAGGTTAGCTTGCGCGTCGAGGCGGAAACCGACTTGCAACAGCTGGCGCGTATTATTGAGCTTGATAAGCGCTTTGTGCCGCTGCCTTTGGAGCCTGGACAGAACGGCTTGTCCTATGAGTGGATCCGATGAGTAGCGACGCCCCGGAAGCCCAAATCAAGGCCGAGATACCGATCAATCGCTGGCCTCTTGTCTTCGCTGTTTTTGCGGGAATGGGGCTGCTGTTTTATCTGCTGCAACCCATTTTGTTGCCCTTTGTGTTGGGTGCGCTCATGGGTTATCTCGGGGACCCCCTGGTGGACCGCGTGGAGGAGCGGGGGGGCAGTCGGACCTTCGGCGTTATCCTCGTATTCCTGTTTTTTACCACCCTGTCCTTGCTGGCCATGTTTTTTGCGGTACCGGTGCTTCTGCAGCAGTTGGACGGGCTGGTGGGGCGTATCCCCCTGGTTTACGCCTGGTTGCGTGATGTCGCCGTGCCCTGGTTGCAGTCGCGCACCCTGGTGACCGGCGCCAGGCTGCCGCAAATAGATTGGTCCGCGGAGTTGCTTCAGAACTGGCAATCGTTGGGCAAGGTGACGGCGACCACGGTGTCGAGTCTTACCGGCTCGGGCCTGGGTCTGCTGCTGGGTTTGGCCAATATCGCGCTGGTGCCGGTGGTGGCGTTTTACCTCATGCGGGATTGGGACGATATTGCCGGGCGAATTTTGCATCTCATGCCCAAGGCCTGGCAGGCAGGCACCCTGCAGATGGTCAGCGAGGCTGATGAGGTCGTGGGCGCTTTTATTCGTGGTCAGTTCATCGTGATGTGCGCGCTGGGTGCTCTCTACGCGGTGGGTCTTTGGTTTGTGGGCCTGCAGCTTGCCTTGCTCCTGGGCTTTATTGCGGGACTGGCGAGTATCGTGCCGTATCTGGGTTTTATTGTGGGAATCTCTGCATCTCTGGCTGCTGCCTGGCTGCAGTTTCACGAGCCTTTGCCACTGCTGTATGTCGCAGCGGTTTTTGGGGTCGGCCAGTTGATCGAAAGCATGGTGCTCACACCTGTACTGGTGGGGAATCGCATCGGACTGCACCCTGTGGTGGTGATCTTCGCCTTGATGGCAGGAGGGCAGCTCGCCGGGTTTGTGGGAGTCGTGGTGGCTTTACCGGTCGCGGCTGTCATCAAAGTGTTTGCCAGCCACGCTCTGGTGCATTATCGAAATAGTCAGATGTATGCCGGTGGTGATCATGAGAATGATTACGAGGGTGAGGGTGACGGCGATGACGCCTGACTCTGCCACCGCCTCGAATCAGTCCCCGCAATTGCCGCTGCAGATAGGGCTGCAGGACGAGACGACCTTCGATAATTTTTTGGCCCGGGAGGCACTCGCACCGCTGCTTGATAGTATGTCCCGTCCCCACTGTGAGCCTCTGCAGTTTCTCCACGGCGCTGCGGGCGAGGGAAAGAGCCATCTGCTGCAGGCGCTTTGTCATGCGACGGACGGTGCCGTGTATTTACCATTGGCTGTTTTGCTGGAATCCCCCCCCTCGGATTTGTTTCAGGATCTGGAATCTTCCTCGCTGCTGGCTTTGGATGACCTTGACGTGATCGCCGGGCGACGGGAATGGGAAGAAGCCTTGTTTCACCTCATCAATCGAGCTCGAGCGGCGCAGTGCCCGTTATGGATGGCCGCCCGACGCCCGGCCAATGATTTGGGCCTGCAGCTTGCCGATCTCAGTTCGCGGCTCGCCGGCGGTGTGACCTGGGCGCTCAGTGCCGCGGATGACAGCGACAAACAGGCAATATTGCAGTTTCGCGCGCGGCGTAAAGGTTTGGTACTTTCGGAGTCGGTCGCCCACTATGTGTGCTCCAGAGAAAGTCGGGCTCTTGCCGACCTCATGGAGACTTTGGATCGTCTTGATCGGGCGTCCTTGCAACTCCAGCGTCCTCTTACCGTGCCGCTGATTCGGGAGGTTATGGCCTGGTAAGGCCCGAAGTCTTTTGATCAGCCCTGGGTCTGGAGTGGGAGTGCGGTGCTGTTTTTGATTTCTGTTACCGCCATATGAGAGTGTAATTCTCTGACGTCAGGATTGGCGCTGAGTGTCTCGCGCACAAAACTTTCATAGTGACGGACGTCGCGGGTCACAATCTTGAGCATGTAGTCCCATATCCCGGTCATGGTGTAGCACTCCATGACCTCGGGGTAGCGGACGATATCCCGCTCAAAGCTTAAGAGATTTTGCCGGCCCGTAGCGGTGAGATTGACCGTGGCGAAGACCACGACATCCATGCCCAGGGTTTCACGATTCAACAGCGCCACGCGTTCACGAATCAGTCCCTGTTGCTCCAAGCGACTGATTCGCCGCCAGCACGGTGACTGCGAAAGGTTTACCCGCTCCGCAATAGCGGCGGTGCTCAGACTGCAGTCGCTCTGAAGTAAATCCAGAATCGCTAAATCTGTACTATCGAGCTTTTCCGTCATGTTTATGTGCACATAGGCTTGTTTAGACATATTTTATCCAAATAGAGCTGAGATCGATAGATAAATAGCATAGTAAATCCCCTTGGCTCGTTTAGACTTTTCAAGCATAACAACGCGGGGTTTACCGATGAGCAATAAGACCGTTCGCGGCATCGACGACATATCTCTGGACGATAAATATGCGTTAGACATTGATCGCGCGTACATGACCGGTATTGAGGCGCTCGTCCGTTTGCCCATGCTCCAGCACCAGCGCGACAAGCAGCGGGGCCTAAACACCGCAGCGTTTGTTTCAGGGTACCGCGGCTCACCGCTGGGGGGCGTTGATCAGGCGTTCTGGAAAGCCAAACGCTGGCTGGAGCCTCACAATGTGCATTTTCAGCCAGGCATTAATGAGGAACTCGCGGCAACGGCGGTGTGGGGGAGTCAGCAAACCAATCTGTTCAGCGGTGCACGATACGACGGTGTGTTTGCCATGTGGTATGGCAAGGGTCCCGGTGTCGATCGCAGTATGGATGTGTTTAAGCACGCCAACGCGGCAGGCACCTCCAAGTTTGGCGGTGTTCTTGCGGTAGCGGGGGACGATCATGCCTGCAAATCCTCAACCCTGCCGCATCAGTCCGAACACGATTTTATTGCCGCATCCATCCCGGTTCTCAGTCCTTCCAATGTTCAGGAGGTGTTGGATCTGGGGGTCTATGGTTGGGAGTTGTCCCGATACTCGGGTTGCTGGGTTGCCCTTAAAGCGATCACCGAGAACATGGACTCCGCCATTTCTGCGGACCTTGATGCTTCGCGTATTCAGGTGGTGATTCCCGAAGGTTTCAAGCTTCCCGAAGGCGGTGTGCACGCCCGCTGGCCTGACCAGCCCATGGAGCAGGAAGAGCGGTTGAACCGCTACAAAATCTACGCGGCCCGGGAGTTCGCCCGGGCTAATGGCCTTAATAAGATCGTTCTGGATAGCCCCAATGCGCGCTTGGGCATTGTTACCTCGGGCAAGGCCTACCTTGATGTGATGCAGGCACTGGATGACATGGGTATCACTGCCGGTGTTGCTGCTGAGATTGGCCTTAGGGTTTACAAGGTGGGCATGCCCTGGCCTCTTGAGCCTCAGGATACCCATGATTTTGCCGATGGCCTGGAGGAAATTCTGGTGGTGGAAGAAAAACGCTCCATCATTGAAGACCAGCTCACTGGTCAGCTTTACAACTACCCCGTCGCGGCTCGACCCAAGGTTATTGGTGAGTTCGACGAGCAGGGCCGCGATCTTTTGCCGAACCTGGGCGAGCTCACCCCCGCCAAGGTGGCCCTGGCGATTGCTTCGCGCATAAGGCGCTTCTATAAGTCCGAAGTGATGGAGCAGCGCATCACCTGGATAGAGAGCAAAGAGCTGTCTTTGGCGCGTCCTGCTGACGTCGCGGAGCGTGTACCGCATTTCTGCTCCGGCTGCCCGCATAACACCTCAACACAATTGCCTGACGGGAGTCGTGCTATGGGGGGCATCGGCTGTCACTACATGGCGACCTGGATGCCGGATCGACCGACACTGACCTTTACGCAGATGGGGGGTGAGGGTGCGACCTGGATTGGTCAGGCACCGTTTACCGATACCAAGCATGTTTTTCAGAATCTCGGCGACGGCACCTATTTTCATTCCGGGATTCTCGCTGTGCGTGCGGCGGTGGCATCCGGTGTCAATATTACCTATAAGATTCTTTACAACGATGCGGTAGCCATGACCGGCGGGCAGCCCATCGACGGATCCTTATCGATCCCGGACCTACTGCGTCAGCTTCAGGGCGAGGGTGTGCGTCGCATCGCTCTGGTCAGCGACGAGCCCGGGCAGTGGCGCGGTCATGTCCCGGCCATTGGTGGTCTGAGTATTCATCATCGCGATGAAATGGATGCCTTGCAGCGAGAGTTTCGTGAGATTAGCGGTGCGACGGTGATCGTTTACCAGCAGACCTGCGCAGCCGAAAAGCGTCGGCGTCGTAAAAAAGGTATAGCGGAGGATCCCGCGAAGCGGCTGTTTATTAATGATGCGGTGTGTGAGGGCTGTGGAGACTGCTCGGTCAAGTCTAACTGTCTGTCCATTGTGCCCAAAGAAACCGAGCTGGGTCGCAAGCGGCAGATTGATCAAAGTGCCTGTAACAAGGATTACAGCTGTAATCGCGGCTTTTGTCCAAGCTTTGTGACCGTCACGGGCGGTGACTTGCGCAAGCCCCGGCGTGTGAATACTGCGCAGATGGTCTTTGATCCCCTGCCGGAGCCGCAACTTCCGGATCTTGGTGACCGACCCTGGAATACTGTGGTGACCGGTGTGGGCGGTACGGGCGTCCTTACCATTACGTCGCTGGTGGCGATGGCGGCGCATATCGAAGGTAAGGGCTGTGCAACCATGAACCAAACCGGCCTGGCTCAGAAGTTTGGTGCGGTGGTGTCTCATGTGCGCGTCGCAAAAGCCCAGGACGACATTATGGCCGTGCGAATTCCCGCAGGCGAAGCGGATTTGTTGTTGGGCTGCGATCTGGTTGTCACCACGACTTACGAAGCCATGGGTAAGGTAGCTCACGGGCGGACACACGCGGTGATTAACGATGCCGAGGTGCCCACGGCGAGTTTTATTCTCAACCCCGACGCACGTTTTCCTACGAACACCATGAAGCAGCGCGTGCTGGAAGAAGTGGGCGACTCCGATTGCCATTTTCTGGACTCCAGCCGCATCGCGACAACGCTCATGGGCGACTCCATTGCCAGCAATCTGTTTCTTCTGGGTTATGCCTGGCAGCGAGGCCTGGTGCCGGTGTCTGCTGCAGCGCTGGAGCGGGCTATCGAGCTCAATGCCGTAGCCGTGGAGTTCAACAAGCAGGCGTTCCTGTACGGTCGTCGCTATGCCAATCGTCCCGATCAGGTGCTGGCGCTGCTACCTGAGTCAGTGGCGGTGGCGCAATTGACCACTGCCGAGCTCATTGAGGATCGTGCAGCCCGCCTGGTGGACTACCAGGACGCAGGCTACGCGCAGCGCTATCGAGACACCATGGCTGCTGTACAGACTGCGGATCCTCGTTCACAGGAGAGTGATTCGCTCACGGCTACCGTGGCGAAGTCGCTCTATAAGCTCATGGCTTACAAGGATGAGTACGAGGTCGCCAGACTCTACAGCGCGCCGGAGTTCCTGGAAAAAATCGCGGCAAAATTCGAAGGGGATTACAGTCTTCGTTTTAATCTGGCGCCGCCACTGTGGAGCAAACGAGATCCGCATTCTGGTGAATTGCAAAAAACTGAATTTGGTCCCTGGATGCTTTCAGCGTTTCGGCTGTTGGCACCGCTGCGCCGCCTTCGCGGAACCGCGTTGGATGTCTTTGGCTACACGGCCGAGCGACGGCAGGAGCGACAGGACATCAGTGACTATGAGCAACAGCTGGAGTCTCTGCGCAAGCGCATGACGACAGCTACGACGGACACGGAATATGCGCTGATTAAAGAACTATTGGCGCTGCCCCTGCAGCTCCGTGGTTTCGGGCATGTTAAGGATCGCAATCGTGAGCAACTCGCGCTCAGGCGGTCAACATTGATGAAGCGTCTGGAAGGACAGGAAGACGTGGTACAGATCGTCGAGGCGGCCTGAGGGCCGCCCACTCATACTAATAAGGAATGAACCATGAGCGTGTTTAGTGCTCCCTCTTTTGACAGCCATGAACAGGTGGTTTTTGGCGCGGATCGCAGCAGCGGGCTCCGTGCAATCATTGCGGTGCATGATACGCGCCTGGGCGCTGCCGTAGGCGGCTGTCGTATGTATCCCTATGCCACAGAGTCTGAGGCTATTGATGATGTGCTTCGACTGTCCCGCGGGATGACCTACAAATCGGCCCTGGCGGGTTTGCCCCTGGGGGGCGGAAAGTCGGTGATTATCGGCGATCCTGCCCGGGATAAAACCGGAGAGCTTTGGCGCGCCATGGCCAAATTTATTGACAGTCTTGGGGGGCGTTATGTGGCTGCGGAGGATTCAGGCACCTCGGTGGGGGACCTTCAGGCCATGAGCCATTACACAGATCATGTCAGTGGCTTTGCGGCCACAGAACATGGCGGTGATCCGTCACCCAGTACTGCACGGGGCGTGTTTGTCGCTATTCGCACCGCGCTGGCCCATCGCCTGGGGGCCAGCGATTTTCACGGTGTTCGCGTTGCGATTCAGGGACTGGGTCATGTGGGGTTTTCCCTGGCCGGACTGCTGAAAAATGCCGGTGCCGAGGTGCTTGCCTCTGATATTAGTGCGGCCCATCTCGCCCGGGCGGTGGCTGAACTTGGGGTAACACCTGTGGCGTCTGAGAGCATTCTTTACGAGGATGTGGACGTGCTGGCGCCCTGCGCGCTGGGCGGGGCCTTGAACGCTGCCAGCATCGCGAGTCTCCGCGCGGGTATCATCGCCGGGGCTGCAAACAACCAGCTTCGAGAGGCTGCAGACGGGGGTCGATTGGCGGACCGGGGAATTCTTTACTGTCCTGATTTCCTCATAAACGCCGGAGGCATTATCGATGTTCACTATCAGCGCAGTGGTCTTGATCGAGCGGACTTGAACGCTCATATCGAAAGCATTGGCGATCGACTGGCAGAGGTGCTGCAGCGTGCGGACCGCTGTCACCGCCCAACGGGAGAGATAGCAGAAGAGCTGGCTGAGGAACTTCTGGACGCCCGGGCCCCTGTTCATGAACCGTTGCGCAGCGTAGCCTAGCGCTCACTGTTGAGTCAGGTGCTTGCTGAATCAGGGGCAAGCGCGTGCTCGGCCGCGGCGTAGCCCCCTTCCTCCAGGTGAAGATACCGACGCAGGTAGTACACCCCAAGATAGAAAGGGCCGGTATCCAGAAGCGCGACACAGGCTTTGAACAGGTAATTACTCCCTACCAATATCGCCAGTGCCTTGGTGGTGACATCCCCTCGAAAGTAAGCGGCGCCAAACGTCACGCTGACGACCATCACGGAGTCCACCATTTGACTCATGAGCGTGCTGAAGTTGTTCCGGATCCACAGATGTTTGCCCCGCGTTACGCGTTTCCAGAAGTGAAAAAGCTGCACATCGCAATATTGCGCTGCGATGTAGGCAAGCATGGAGGCGAAGACCGCGCCCGAGGTGGTCGCATAGATTAGCTGGTAGAGCCCAATGCTGCTCTCCACGACCTCACCATTGGGGAGGGCTACGGGAGCTGCCAGCTGGATGATTTGCCAGGGCGGCATGGCATCGGCGGGTACAGACGGGATGCTGTTTCCCAAAAAGAGCACAAATAGAATGAGAAAGTTCAGCCCCAGGCCTACGCTGACCAGAAAGTTGGCCCTGGCTTTTCCGTAGAGTTCGCAGATCAGGTCCGTGCATAAAAATGTCAGTGGGTAGGGCAGTACGCCCACTGCCAGAGCCATGGGTCCCAGCTGCACAAATCGCGTAATGCCGATGACGTTCAACAGCGTCATGGCGCAAAGGAAGGTTCCGGCCAGCACCAGAAAAACGCGCTCGCGACGTTCCTGCAATACCGCTGGGCTCACCTTAGCTTTCCCGCTGACCGAGGTTGGCATGCAGTACCGATCCATTAATTACCGGGTTGCGATGCGCCCAGTACAAAACGCCGGCGATTTCTTCGGGCTCGATGAGTCTTCCAAAACTGTTCATGCCGCCAATTTGCTGCAGCAAGGCTTCATCGTTGCCCAGGTGATTGCGTAGCATTTGTGTGTCGGTGAATCCCGGACAGATCATGGCGGTGTGAATCCCGGATCCCATGAGGTCCTGACAGGTCGCCCGCATCATGCCCAGCTGCGCGTGCTTGGAGACCACGTAGCTGAAGGTGCCGGGCACCGCCTTCTCAGCCAGTGTTGAGCCGACATAAAGCACGCTGCTCCCCGGACCCATGCCCGGCAGCAATGCGCGAGTAAGACGATTGACGGCGACCACGTTGGTTTCCAGCACCGAGCGCAGGCTGATGTCGTCACAGTCATCAGCACTGTCTTTGCGCATCTGGCTCGCGTTGTGGATCAGGCTGATCTCAGACAATCCGGAGACGCGACTCAATAAAGCGTCAATGGTGTCGCCGATGCTGTCGGGGTCTGCGAGGTCGCAAGGCAGATTGTGTACGCCGGGCACGTCGCAGAGCCGGCGCGAAAGGTTCACGACCTCATAGCCGCCATCCTGAAACGCCCGGGCCGTGGCTTCGCCGATGCCTACGCTGGCTCCGGTTATGATTGCTATGGTCATGCTATTCTCCCTCGGAATTTTGTGATCATACGCCACTCGCTAGTGAACAGAATACGCGATAAGGAAGGGATCGGATGGAACGTCTTGCCACACTTTACATTGACAAAGAAAGCCACAAGTTTTCTGCCGCGCATTACACGATTTTTTCTGCGAGCGAGAGAGAGCGCCTCCACGGACACAATTACTCTGTATCAGCCATGATTGTTGCGCCCATGGGGGAGAATGGCTTTGCGGCGGACTACAATGTGTATAAACGCCGCATCAAAGCACTCTGTGATGAGCTTGATGAATATATGGTGTTGCCCGATCGCTCCCCTTATCAGACTGTGGAAGAAGACGGCGACAATTACCGCGTGGTTTTTAATGGCGAGGAAATGCGTTTTCTTCGCTCGGACACGCTGCTGCTCCCCATAACGAACGCAACGGTAGAGGAGTTTGCGCATTACCTGCTCGGCCGCATGCTTGACGCCTCTGCCGGTGAGGCTATTGCGGAAATTCAGCTGTGTGTGGCCTCCGGGCCGGGGCAGAAGGGCTGCGCAAGCTGGTCAGCGATGGACGAGGCGATAGCCTGACCGGGTCGGTAAACCATGGGGAATCACCTGGGTAACGCCGGGTGTCGCGCTGTCTGGTTTGCCTTACGTGCTGCGAAAAAATGAGGACTTAGTGATGGTCAAGACGGTACAAATTGAGGAAGTCGGTGGACCCGAGGTTATGAGGCTCGTCGACAGGGACCTGGCGGCGCCGGGGCCGGGAATGGTGCGCGTTGCCAACCGCGCTGTGGGCTTGAATTACATCGACACCTATCATCGCAGTGGTCTTTATCCCTTGCCGCTGCCTACGGGCATCGGGCTCGAAGGCGCTGGCGTAGTGGAAGCCGTGGGAGAGGGCGCGGATCTTTCTGTCGGTGATCGAGTCGCCTATTGCGCAGCGGGGTTTGGCGCCTACAGCGAGGCGATATTGTTGCCTGCAGAGCGACTCGTTCCGTTACCCGAGGGAATCGACTTTGATACGGCCGCTGCGGTGCTTCTGAAGGGCGCTACGGTGGAGTATTTACTGCAGCGACTCTATGCCTTGCAGCCCGGGCAGCAGACCCTGTTTCCTGCGGCCGCAGGTGGGGTGGGGCTGATTTTCGGACAGTGGGCATCGGCGCTGGGTGTCGACGTTATCGGTACCGTGAGCAGTGAAGCTAAACGTGAACTGGCTCTGGCCAATGGCTACGCGCACTGCTTTGTGAATGATGATGTCAATATTGTCGAAAAAGTTCGCGAGATCAGCGGCGGCAAGATGTTGCCGGTAGTCTACGATGGCGTTGGCGCAGCGACCTTTCAGGATTCCCTTGACTGTCTGGCGCCCCGGGGGCTCATGGTGAGTTTTGGCAATGCATCGGGTAATCCCCCGGCTTTTGATTTACAGCAGCTGTCGGCTCGGGGCTCGCTGTTCATCACTCGCCCCAGCCTGATGAGTTATGTGGCGACCAAAGAAGAGATGCGTGATAGTGCGGCGGCGGTGTTTGAGCGTGTTTTGGATGGCCGGCTAAAGGTGACTATCGCCCAGCGCTACCCGCTGGCGGAAGTGCAACGGGCCCATGCGGAGCTGGAAGCGAGGCGTACTGTCGGTTCCTCGTTACTCATTCCCTGACGTGGTGCCGGGCTCGTCGCTATGGTCACCCGCGTTAGCCAGACCGGCGACTTTCAGCAGAGAATGTTCCGTTTGCGGGCCCACGAGCACAGCTTTCAGCGTCCCGTCGGGAGCGATGACCAGCGTAGTGGGTAGCACTTCCGGGCGGTCAATGCCGTAGCGGGCAGCCGGATCCGCGGTGAGGGTAGGAAACTGCACATCAAGACTGGCTAACTGGGACTGAAGGTCGTCGCCCTGCGCGCCATCGTAATTGACGCCCAGTACTCTGACGCCATCACGTTTGTGCAACAGGTTGAGCTCTGGAATCTCTTTAATGCAGGGTTTGCACCACTTGGCCCAGTAGTTCACGAAGGTCCAGCTCCCCTTGTCATCAAGGCTCGCCGAATCCTCTGATATCGGATTGTCGCAAGCCGTCATTCCCGCAACGAGTATCAGCAAGGCGGCGCCGCGAAGCCATCGACTCATGTTGTGAGTGGTTTTTGTCATAGCGTTAATGCTCGAATAGGGTGGCTAGAGGTATGCTCATGTGTTCCCGAACGCCTTTCTGCTGTTCACCCAGAAGGGTGATTGCGTGCTGTTCCCAGCTTGGCATGCTGTCCTTTGCGTGAACAGAGAGCTCGCCTTCTGCATCCAGCCACTGTTGCAGTTGCCACAGAGGCACGCTGTGCAGGTCTCTTGCGAGAAGAAAATGACCGCGTTCGTCCTGAGCGATGACGCGATGCTTTAAAAAACAGTCCCGCAAAGTCTGCCAGCTTTCCGCATCCACGCTGAGTTGGCGTCCTTTTAAAAGATCCAGTTCCTTCAGTGGTAATCCCTTTGCCTGTCGCTGCCACAGGGTTTCCAGAATTTCCAATCCCTTGAGGAGCAGAGGCCGTCGTGCCTGCGCTTCACTTTGATAGGCTGACAGGCTGTGTACCACGATGGCTGAGACAAGCACGATGATCCAGGATATGTAAATCCACAGGAGGAACAAGGGTACCGCGGCAAACGCCCCATAGATAAAAGTGATGCTGGAGCCGGCTACGAGCTTGGTGAACAGCGCCCGGGCAATATTAAAGCTGCTTGCGGCAATAACCCCACCGACCAGCGCATGTTTCAGCGGTACCCGGCAGTTGGGAACTGCTGCGTAGACCAGGGTAAAGCCGACTATTTGCAGCAGGTAGGGCAGCATGCGCAGTAGCAGGGCGCCTACGCCGATGATGTCCCACTGCTCAAGCTGGCCGGCGAAGGAGGCAAGAAAGGTGCTCACACCCAGGCCCAGGCCGATAGTGATGGGCGCCAGCGATAGAATCGCCCAGTACAGAAGAAAGCTCGATACCGTTCCACGGTTGCCCCGGGTGCGCCAGATGAGATTGAAAGCCTGTTCAATGTTGCGCAGCATCAACACGGCGGTAGCCATCAAAAAGGCAATACCAAAGCCGGTGAGATTTTTCGCCTGCCGGGAAAAGTCAGAGACGTATTCTTCGATGCCCGCGGAGGTTTCCGGTAACAGGTTCTCAAAAAGCAGTCCCTGAATACTCGATTCAAGACCCTGAAAAGCGGGTACTGCCGAGGCCATGGTGTACAACACGGTGAGCAGGGGAACCAGCGCAAACAGCGACATATAGGTCAGCGCTGCCGCGGTGTCTCTGCAGCGATCTGATTTATAACGCGCAGCGAGATATAGCGCCCGGCGCCATAACTTCTGTAAAGCAGCCATAAGTAGGTCCATGGCCGGATTATCGCAGAAACCGCGGGCGGTTAGCACAAGGCCAGTGACTGTGGGCAGTTTGCTATACTGTGCGCCTTCCTACATCCCAGCAAAGCCTGACTATTTATGCCGCAATCCCCCTACGTTTTGGTCCTTTATTACAGTCGTCAGGGCAGCACTGCGGCAATGGCGCGCATGGTCGCCAGGGGCGTAAGTAGTGTGACCGGATTTGAGGCACGACTGCGCACTGTGGCGCCGGTTTCTGCGGACACCGAGCAAACTGCGGACGCCGTGCCAGATGATGGTCCTCCTTACTGCAGCATCGATGATCTCCGTCACTGCGCCGGGTTGGTGATGGGCTCGCCGACGCGTTTTGGCAATATGGCGGCGCCGCTGAAGTACTTTATTGATCAGACCTCCGATCTTTGGCTCAGTGGATCGATGATCGATAAACCGGCTGCGGTATTCACATCTACCGCGAGTTTGCATGGGGGGCAGGAGAGCACGCTGCTGTCCATGCAATTGCCGCTGCTGCACCACGGAATGCTGGTTGTGGGGTTGCCTTATAGCGAGACCGGCTTGATGACCAGCAGCTCTGGAGGAACGCCTTATGGAGCCAGCCACTGGGCGGGCGCAGAGGGTGGGCGTGCCATGGACGACACGGAGTCGCTGTTATGTCGCGCTCTGGGTCGCCGTGTGGCGCAGACCTGCGCGCGTTTAGCATGAGCGGCGATAGCCCTGTGCCGACCCCCAGAGGGACGTCGGCCACCTGGACTTTTTTGGGCATGTGGTGCGGTCTACTCCTGCTCCTTGGCACTCAGATTATGGACGCCTGGCAGCGGTCTGTGCCGCCGGTACTGTTGTTTTTCTGGTTTGCCCCGCTGCTGATTCTCATCCCCGGCCTGCTGCGTGATCGCCTGCGCAGCGTCACCTGGATGGCATTTGTGAGTCTTATGTATTTTGTATGGTCGGTGCTCCGTCTGTTTGCCGAGCCAGACAGCCTTCGCGCGCAGGCGGAACTCGGGGCGGTCATCCTGCTGTTTGTCTGCTGTGGGTTTTACGTTCGCCAGCGTGGTCGCGAGTTGCAGGGCAGCCAGGCTGCCGACACTGAATCCGAGGTATAGCAGAGCGTGATTAAGCGATTTTTTTTGGCACTGTGGCGTGGACTTACAATCCTGCGATTGGCCCTCGCGAATGTGGTTTTTCTGGCGATACTCGTGGTGTTGTGGGTGACCTTTTCGGGCAAACCGGAGCCTTTGCCGGAGCGGGCCGCTCTGGTTCTGGACCTGGCCGGGCGCGTAGTGGATGAGCGTAGTCAGATTGAGGCGGCTAGCCTGATTTTTGCGCAGGAGCCCTCAAGTCGGGAAATTCTCCTCATGGATCTTATCGACAGCGTAGATATCGCGAGCTCTGATGAGCGTATATCGGCGCTGGTGCTTCAGTTAGACGGTTTGGTGTCCATTGGCCAGAGCAAGACTACGGAACTGGGCGAAGCCATTGCGCGTTTTCGCGAAACGGGCAAGCCCGTGGTTGCGATTGGCGATTACTACAGTCAGGACCAGTATCGCCTCGCCGTTGAGGCGGATGCCGTGTTGATGCACCCCTTCGGTGCTGTGGCCCTGGAAGGCTATAGCGTTTACTCGAATTACTTTGCCGATGCGCTGGAAAAGCTATCGGTCACCATGCATGTGTTTCGTGCAGGTGAGTACAAATCCATCGCTGAACCTCTGCAGCGCAATGACATGTCTGACGGAGAGCGTGCGATAACCAAAGAATGGCTGCAGGACCTGTGGTCTGCCTATGCTGCGGCGGTGGAAGAGCGGCGGGGGCTGGAGACCGGCGCGCTTGACGCCTTACTGAATAATTTCCCGCAGCGACTGCGCGATGAGGGAGGTAATGCCGGGCGGCTGGCTTTGCAGGCCGGTCTTGTGGATGAGTTGTTGGATCGTGCTCAACAAAATGAATACCTGACTTCTTTGGTGGGTGCGCGGGATGAAGACGGATCCTTCGCAGGCTTACCCTTTGCCCGATACCTGTCGCGCATGCGGCCGACGGCGCTTTCCCCGGACCTGCCGACGGTCTCTATTGTGACCGCGCAAGGCAATATGCTGCCGGGCGAGCAGCCGCCGGGTACCATCGGGGGGGACACCCTCTCTCGACTGCTTCGTAACACCGCACAGCGAGCGGACACGAAAGCTATTGTTTTACGGGTGAATACCGGCGGGGGAAGCGTGTTTGCGTCGGAAATCATTCGCGCCGAAATCGCGCGGATCCGACAGGCGGGTACCCCGGTGGTGGTGAGTATGGGGAGCGTCGCCGCTTCCGGGGGCTATTACATTGCAACTGCCGCCGATCGCATTATTGCCACGCCCACAACGATTACCGGCAGTATCGGTGTTTTTGCGGCGTTTCCTACCGTGGAGCGTTTGTTGGCAAAGGGCGGCATTCACACGGACGGCGTCGGTACGACGGGTCTTGCGGGAGGCTTAAGACCTGATCGAGCCCTGGATCCAGCGGTATCCGATGTGTTGCAGCAGTCTGTCGACGATTTGTATGCCCAGTTTCTTCAGTTGGTTTCCCAGGGGCGATCCATCGACATGGAAACCCTCGATAGTATTGCCCAGGGACGAGTGTTGAGTGCCCGGGACGCGCTCGAAGCGGGTCTCGTCGATGGATTGGGTAGTCTGGATTATGCGGTGCAGGAGGCAGCAACACTGGCCGGATTCAGTCAAGATGACTATAACGTCATCAGTATCATGCCGGAGTTTTCTTCCCGGGATCTGTTGTTACAGCAGTTGAGCGAGCGTATGGGCGTGAGCCGGCTGCTCGCAGTGCCCGGTTTAGCGTTGTTGTGGGGACCGGTCCAGCAAAGTGTCGATCTTCTTGAGAGCTTTGCTGATCCCGGTCACATGTACATGCGCTGTATGGGTTGCGCTCCACAGTAGTGGGGCGGGGAACTCAGGCCGCTTTGGGTGTTTCCTCGGGTCGCTGCATATGCAGTTCCATTTGCGGAAAGGGAATGGATATGCCCGCTTCGTCAAAGCGCAATTTAACCGCTTCTGTTGTGTCCCAAAGAACAGCCCAGTAGTCCGACGACTTCACCCAGGGTCGAACCAGGAAGTTAACACTGGAATCTGCCAGGGCACCTACGGTAATCACCGGCGCAGGCTCTGCGAGCACGCGCGAGTCGTTCTTGATAATGTCTTCGAGAATGGTTTTAGCGTCATGAAGATTGTCGCCGTAGGAAATGCCAAAGACCATGTCCACACGACGGGTAGGCCTGGCAGAGAAATTCGTGATGTTGCCGCCGATGATTCCGCCATTGGGGACGATGATTTCTTTGTTATCCGGGGTGGTCATGGTGGTTGTGAAAATACCGATGCTCTCTACAACACCCATGGTACCGGCGGCCTCCACAAAGTCGCCTTTTTTGAAGGGCTTGAAAATAATCAGCATGACGCCCGCGGCGAAGTTGCCTAAAGAGCTCTGCAGCGACAGACCGATTGCCAGTCCCGCGGCACCTAAAAGAGCAACCAGAGAGGTGGTGTCAACGCCCAGTCGACTGAGCGCAGCAATCGTTACAAATAGCAGGCCAACCCAGCGCAGGATAGAGCATACAAAGTTAACCAGTGTTTCGTCGGTGCCGCGGCTGAGCATCACTTTGTGGCAAACGCTGACAATGCGTCCCACCACCATGCGGCCAACGTAAAAAATCACAATGGCAAGCGCCAAAGCCGTTCCGTATTCGATAGCCAGTGGCAGCCACTGTGCGGGGTCTTTCAAGAGTTCCATGTCCAGGTCCTTTAAAGGGTTAAGGGTTAAGGGTTGAGGGTTAAGGGTTGTAGTTACCGGTGGGTGGTCACGAGCGTCACATTGCAACCCAGACGGGCAGATTGTATCGCTAGGGGCGTGTTGTTTGAATCTCGATAGTTTGCTTGGCAGCAGTACCGTCAGATATACGCGGCTGCTTCGGGATTGCGGCGGCGAGCTCCTCGGCGAATTGCCAAAGCAACTGGCTCATGATCCTGGCGATGTCCGTGCTGTCACCGCTGCGCAGCGGCAGAGAGTCTTCAAAGACCACCGACTCTACGGTCCGCGTGTCTGCATTGCTTTGCTCCCAGCGACCCTGGGCTGCGATTTTCACACTGGAACCGCTGGCTTCAAAATGACTGATGGTGACCCTGAGCTGCCAATCTGCAGGCGCAGAGGGCGCATCGGGAAACAGAATCACTCGCTGGGTGTCCAGCCCGGTTTGCAGTCTTTGACCAATCACCCGTTGAATGCCCAGGTCCAGAGGTTCTGCCCAGCGCCGCGTCGAGTCGTAACGTAGACTGACATCACTCTGGCGATAAAGTAGCTCGTCCCTCAGCAGATAGTCCGGAAGTTCAATCGCGTCCAGTACCACCACCGGGTTGTCCCCGCGAGGCGGCGGTTCATCCCCCGCCGAGAGTTGCAGGTGCTGGATTTGCAGAGATTGACCGGCGCAGCCAAATAAACACAGAGCGGCAACGATGATCAGGGTTTGGCGGATCATGGGCTATCTCCCTGCCTGCCGCGAAGCAACGCCTCAGGGTGCTCTTCGAGGCTGCGGGCCAGTGAACGCAAAGCGCGGGCCGCCAGGGTGACTTCCTGCATTGCTTCGCTAAGCTGCCGACGAGGAGGTGAGTTGGGGGCGACGGTCTGCTCCAGGCCTTTGAGGCTGGTGTTGGCTGAGACCAGTGCCTCATCCAGACGGGCCAGAGAGCTCTGTATAGAGCCGGTAATAGCAGGCAATTGGTCGTTTAGTGTGCGAATGGTGGTCGTGCCCTCGTCAAGAAACTCGGCGAGAGCCGGAGAGTTGGCGTCCAGGGTGGTGGTGAGACTGTTGCTGGCTTTCTCCAGCGCAGCGAGGCTGCTGCGCATGGAGCCCGGAAGTTCCTGCATGTCTGTACTGTTGAGTAAGGTGTCCAGGCCCGTGGCAATTCGCTCAACATCGTCGGCGATGGCAGCGTAATCAATAGACTCGAGGGAGCGACGAATCTGTTCCAACTCTGTAGGGATTGTCGGGATCTGCGGATGCGGGGAGTTGATGCTGCTAACACTGGATTCCTTGTCGGGCTGAAAATCGAGTTGGATGTATAGAAGACCCGTGAGCAGGCTCTGGGTGTTCAGTTGCGCCGCCAGACCACGGCTAACCAGTTCATCCAGAATGGATTCAGTCACACTGCCGACCAGCTGCATAGAGGCCGGATCTATTTCCGCCTCAACAATCATGGTCACACTGGCGCGGTCCGAATCGAGGATGAGGTCGATATCGGTGACCTGGCCGATGGTCACACCGCGCAATGCTACGGGGGCTCCGATGGTCAGTCCGCGCAGTGATCCATCAAACACCATGACCACTTTGCTGCGTTCGCTTCCCAAACCGCCGCCGGCAAAGAACAGCGCGCCGGCCGCTGCGATAATCAATGCACCCACGACAAAGGCGCCTACGAGAATACTGCTCTTGCGTTCGCTCATGAGTCTCCGCCTGCCGCTGCCTGCTCTGCCGCCCGGTTGAGAAACTGGCGCACTACGGCATGTTCGCTATGCTCGCGCATCCAGGATGGATTGCCGGATTCAATCATTCGTTTACTGTCCGCATCGAGGTAAATCGCATTGTTGGCGATGGCAAAAATACTAGGAAGCTCATGAGTTACCATCACCACAGAGGCCCCGGTGGACTCTTTGAGCTGCAGGATCAGGTCATCAAGCCTGCGTGAGCTAATGGGGTCGAGTCCCGCGGAGGGCTCATCAAAAAAGAGGATATCAGGGTCCAGCGCAATTGCACGCGCCAGGGCCGCCCGCTTGCGCATGCCACCGGAAATCTCGGCCGGTAGGAACTCCTGATAACCGTCCAGACCCACCAGCGCCAGTTTCAGTGCGACGATATCGCGGATGTCAGCCTTACTGTAGTTACTGTATTGCTCCAACGGCAGAGCGACATTGTCTGCAAGGGACATGGCACTGATGAGTCCACCGGACTGGTAGGTAATTCCCCAGTTTTGCCGAAGCTTTTGCCGCTCGCCGGGTCCTGAGCGGGTAAAGTTCTGCTCACCATACACAATCTCGCCTTTGGCGGGCTCCAGCAATCCCAGCAGATGTTTCAAAAGGGTGCTTTTGCCGCAGCCGGAACCACCCATGATCACAAAGATATCGCCGCGCATGACATCGAAGCTGACATCCTGCTGAATCAGCCGGCTCCCATAGGCCATGGTGAGTTCACGTACGCTGATGACGGCCTCAGTCACGGTTAAATACCCAGCAACTGACAGAGAATGTTGATGGCAGCGTCCGCGACAATCAGATAAACCACCGCCGTTACCACGGCCTCTGTGGTAGCACGACCCACCGCTTCGGAGTTTCGACCTGCGTTCATGCCTGCGCGGCAGCCTGCTATGGCGATAAGCAGCGCAAATATCAGGCCTTTGACAACGCCGACCAGAAAGTGGGTGATGGTAATGGCAGAGTCCAGTTGGCTGATGTACTGCAGGGGGGTGACTCCCATGCCGCCGGCGACCACGGCTCCGCCGACGATACCCAGAGCGTCAGCATAAACCACCAGTAGCGGCATCATGAGTAACAGAGCGAGCATTCTGGGTACCACCAGAAACTCCAGGGGGTTGATGCCCAGTGTGGTGATGGCATCGATTTCCTCGTTGGTCTGCATGGTACTGAGCTGTGCTGCGTAGGCAGCGCCGGTGCGTCCCGCCATGACGATTGCGGTCATGAGTGCGCCCATTTCTCGAAGCATGCCGATCGCAACGAGGTCCGCGACAAACACCGCGGCACCAAACTGTTGAAGCTGAGCCGCCCCAAGATACGCCAGAATCATGCCCACAAGTACGCTGGTGAGCGTGATGATGCCCATAGCCTGGGGCCCGGCCTGCGCCAGGCTCTCGATAAACTCACGACGGCGCATACCGGAGCGGCCCAGCAAAGTGCGCAACACCGCGCTGGTCGTTGCACCCAGAAACTCCAGAGACTCCAGTAAGTCATCACCGATGTCCGCCAGTGTGCTGCGCAGGTTCTTCAGTGTGAATAGGCCGGAGCTCGTTGCTGCCGTGCCCGCATAGGGCGCTACTGCGGTGGCCAACTTGAATAATTGGGTTTGCGAGTCAGGGGTGCCCAATAGTTCCAGCTGTCGCTGACCGGCGTAAGCAAGTCGCTGCAGGTGCAGAAGCTTTGCTTCCAGCCGCGGGTCCCAGACGGTGACCGATGTGACGTCCACCTTAAGAGGGCCTTCGGTCTCAAGGAGTGTTGTGAAGAGCGAGTCGAGGGTCGGCAGCACAGCTGCGCTCCAGTCGCCGGCGATGAGCAGCTGATCATCAGCGCTTAAAGATGCTGTGGCTGACTCACTCATGCGCTGTCGCGCCGCGCCAGCTTATTGCAAAGATAGAACACGGTCGGCTATTGAAACGGCAAGGGTGGACGCACGTTCTCGATGGCTTCGTAAGCCTTTTGATAAATCTCTTGTATCGGCGTCTTGTCGCCGCCTTCATAGCGCCGGGCAATCATGGTTACAGGGAACAGATAGTTCTCGGTTTCCCCAAGGCGCAGCGCCCGGCTACGGCCCTGTATGTCTTCATACACAACCCAGTGCATATCGAGCTCCGTGGCAAGAAGATCACCCAGAGCGACGCCCATGGCCTGGAGCTCTCGGGTTTGATCCGGGCGTACATGACCGTCATCGAGTAAGCGCTGCAGATAGTCAAGCTCAGTCTGGCTCCGGCAGCAGCGACCGCCGTAGTAGCGCAGCGTGAGCTCGTTGAGTGATTCGCGCTGCACATCCATATATTGGCGGTCCAGGGGGTTGAGGGCCGTCACCCGCTTGTCCAGCAATTGGGCTGAGGCTCCGGGACTGAGCAGGAGTCCCAGGAGGAGTGCGAGAACGGCCGGAGCCTGCGCGCCCGAGGGACGCTTCGCAGACCCCACGGGGCTTCTCAGGATTGTTAAAAGTCGCGTTTGTAACGCTCGAAACTGCTTGTAAAACGAAATCAAGTCGCCTATTCCCCTCAGCTTTGCTTGTGTTCGGCATATTGTCATGGATAATTGCTGGCCTTCAACGGCACATTAGCCACTTAACCGCAGCGGTACTCTTAAGACTATGATCACAGGCAGCATTGTCGCCCTCGTTACACCCATGCACCCGGATGGTCAGATTGACTATTCGGCGCTCGATGGTTTGCTCGACTGGCACGTGGCCGCGGGCACCTCAGCGATCGTCGCGGTGGGTACAACCGGCGAAAGTGCGACACTTGATGTCCATGAACATCTTGATCTTATCAGGCATTGCGTAAAATACCTCGCCGGTCGCTTGCCGGTAATTGCAGGCACTGGCGCCAACTCTACGCGAGAGGCCATCGAACTCACGCGCGGGGCTGCATCGGTAGGCGTTGACGCCTGCCTACTCGTGACGCCTTATTATAATCGTCCCTCCCAGCGCGGGCTCTATGAGCACTTCAAAGCGGTGGCCGAAGCGGTGAGGGTCCCGCAAATCCTTTACAACGTGCCTTCACGTACCGCCGTCGATATGAGCAATGAAACGACGCAGCGACTCTGCGCCGTCGAAAATATTGTGGGCATCAAGGATGCGACCGGGGATTTGGGTCGGGGCAAGCAACTTCTTAGCATGGTCCCCGAAGACTTTGCGGTCTATTCCGGCGATGATGCGACCGCAGCCAACCTGATACTTGCCGGGGCAAAGGGAAACATTTCTGTCACAGCCAACGTGGTACCTGAGCGTGTAGCGGCACTGTGCGCCGCAGCCCTGGCAGGTGATGAGGCAACGGTGCGGGAACTTGATGAGAGCCTTAAGGGTCTCAACGCCGCGATGTTTGTAGAAGCCAATCCCATGCCGGTGAAGTATGCGCTTTCGAAGCTGGGTCGTATGCAGCAGGGCATTCGACTGCCGCTGACCTTCCCCGAAGGGGATGCTGCGGCCTTGATTGACGCGGCACTGGAGAGCATGGGCGTATGAAGGCTCTGAAGCTTGGTGCCCTGTTACTCGTTCTGGCGCCGCTTGGCGCATGCGGCTATCTTTTTGGCGACAATGGCGTATTTCGCGACTCTGCGGGAGATTATCGCGAAGCGCGGGAAATGCCGCCCATCAGTCTCCCCCCGGGCACGCAAACCGACGAGTTTGTGGATATATATCCCATCCCCAAGGTGGAGAGTGACCCGCAGTTTGGCGATCCCAACAAGGTTCCCCGGCCGGCGCCGTTAGTGTCTGCCAGTGCGGATCAGTTGGTGCGAATTCAAAAGCTGGGCGAAGACACCTGGGCATTGGTTGCCATCGCGCCGGGTCAGCTTTGGCCACAACTGCGGAGCTTTCTGTCTGCCGCCAACATTGATATCGCCCGCATGGATGCTCGCGCCGGAATCATTGAGTCCACCTATCTGGTGCTCGAAGAAGACCCCAGGCCTACGCGCTTCCGTTTTCGGGTGGAGCGCGGCGTGCAGCGCGGCAACAGTGAGTTGCATGTCCTGCAGATGTTTCAGACCAGCGACGGCGATGTCTGGCCCGAACAGTCAGACGACTTATTTATCGAATCGGAGCTGTTGCGCGGCGTTGCGCAGTATGTCGCCAACAGTGCTGACACGGCACCGGTCTCTATGATGGCTGAGCAGTCCATCAGTGCCGGTGGGAAAGTCTCCCTGGGTGATGATGACCTGGGGAGCTTTATTGCCCTGGAGCTGCCTTTTGATCGCGCCTGGGCGTCTATAGCGCGCTCCCTGGAACTGTCAGGTTTCGATATTATGGATCGCAATCGTAGTGAAGGCCGCTACTATTTGCGTTACGTTGGCGATGACGACGAAGAAGGTTCGGGCTGGTTTGCCTGGTTGGGTGATGACGACAAGCATCCTGCCGATGGAGTGCCCCTGATTCTGGATGTGGAAGCCCAGGCTCCCCAGCGCATGATCATTCGTATGTCTTTTGAAGAAGGTGGGGCCTCGCTTACTCGAGAACAGATCGAAGCGCTGTTGGTATTGGTCAAGGGCAATATCAGCTAGTGAGAATGGCTTCTCTGGGCAGCGGTAGCCGAGGCAACGCGACCCTGATTCAAACACAGCAAAGCTGTGTCATGGTCGATTGCGGTTTTACCCTCAAAGAGATTCAGCGCCGCGCCGCACAGCGTCAGGTGGATCTGGGTAGTCTCGACGCTATTTTGGTGACCCACGAACACAGTGATCACAGCAGCGGTGTCGCCGCTCTCGCCCGGTGCTATCACATCCCTGTGTATCTCACTCACGGAACCTTTGCCAGCGGCCGCATTGGTCGCTGTCCTCAAATCCAGGTATTCAACGGCGATACCCAATTGCATATTGGCGCGTTTACCGTGCGGGCGGTAACCGTACCGCATGATGCGCGAGAACCCGTTCAGTATTGCTTCGAGTCCGCCGGGCATCGCGCCGGGGTTCTCACCGATTTAGGTTCAGTGACCTCGCATGTTCGGGATGCCTTTGACCATTGCGATCTTTTGCTTTTGGAGTTCAATCATGACCGCCAGCTTCTGGCTGAGGGCCCATATCCTGCATCCCTGAAGCGTCGCGTCGGCGGTGACTGGGGACACTTGTCCAATGCCCAGGCGGCGAAGTTGCTCGGACAGCTGAATTTACAGCGGTTGGAGCACCTTGTGATTGCGCACATCAGCGAGAAGAACAATAGTCGGGACGCTGTGGAGGAGCAGTTGCGACAAACCGACCCGGAACTGCTGGCGAAAACGATTTGGGCTTCCCAGGCCCATGGCTTTGACTGGATCGAGGCGTCTCGCAAAAGCGTTTTGCAGGCATCGTGTGAACGGGTTTAGCATGATCCACTGGCAGGGAGCGCCGGCAAAAGGGCATACTGTGGCCGCCCACTTTTTACGAGGTGCCTGTGTCTAAAGACCCCATCAGTATCGTGCAGCGGGGAAACCTGCAAAACCTTGAGAAGACTCTGCGTAAGCAGTGGCGTCTTGGTCAAAGTATTGTGTTGTGCTGGTGCTGGGATGAGCGTGGCCTGCTGGTTATTTTTGTCCCGCATTATTTTCTGGGTAACTACTGCGCTCACCGCGATGATCCTGAGGTTGCCAATGAAAACGAAAACTATATACGGGCATTGATCTCAGGACGGCGCCGCAAGAGCCGCGATGAACTTTTTGCCGTCGCCGTCCGGCTGGGAGTATCTCCAACGTTTATCAAGTTGGAAAATCCCCTGGATGAATCGATCTCGGTGATGAGTGGTGTGGAAGAGATTATTCGTCGCTATGGACTGAGCTTTGTGGAGCGGCGCGGCGTATTGCTGTTTGATATTGCGGATTTTTCCCTGTTCAGCTCCTTTGAGCAGGCGAGCCAGCTCAATAGTCTGTCCTACTCTATGAACTCTGTGTACAACAAGCTCGCCGCGCGGGGTATGGAGATCAATTTTGCGCGCACCACCACCGGTGACGGATATTATGTCTGGAATCGTGACAATCACCCCCAGTCAGATCAGGAGCTGTTTCTTTTTCTACAGCTTGTGCTGGCCGACAACGCTCTGGCGCGGGCAGCCTCCCGGGGAAACACGGTACCTGTGGTACGTGCGGCCTTCCATATTGGCAGCCACTACGAGCTGTATCAGGCTGAGGGTGTTAACCCAACGGTGTTTAGTTACATCGTCGGAGATGTGACCATTGAGCTGGCCCGTATTCTGGATAAAACCCTGCCGGGGCAGGTGATGCTGGGTGACTTTGGTGCCTGTGCGGGACAGGAGCACGGGAGTGCGGAATTCGTTCAGGGCTGTGCAGAGGCCGCCAAGGCCCTGGAAGGTCTGACGCTCATGGGCAAGCCACTGCGCGCCTTGCGTAGCTGGCTGTCGCGGGATGCCTCGGCGGACGGCGCAGGGCAGCCTCTGGATGTGACCATTACCGACAAGCACGGCCTCAAGCATCACGCTTTCAATTTGCAGGGAGAGCTGGAGTTTGAAGACACCAGTATCACGCTGGGAATGACCCCGGAAGAGTTCCATGAGGCACGGGAAAAGTATCAGCCGCGAGGGAATGGAAAATCCGATTCCTGGTGGGTGTAGTCGCGCCGTCTTTGCAAGACAGGCAGCGCGCGACGGAGATTGCCGGGCAGTTCGACATTCCCCTTTTGGACGCGTCCTGCCGCCCCCGGGACCTGGAAGCAGGGCGCGGGGTATTGCAGCTGATCGACGGTGTCCCTTCGATTGCGCTCACCGGACGTGACGTTCCGGGCGCCGTTACCATTGATTTTGCAGATAAATCTATGGCCCGCCGTCGCCGCGGCGGGCACAACGAACTGCTGGGAAAGGCGGTAGGCTGGAAACAGGCGCACGCTCCGGGGGTTCTGGATGCCACCGGTGGCTATGGTCGTGATGCGTTTCTACTTGCGGACCTGGGCTGTCAGGTAACGGTGTGCGAGCGCGACCCTGTGATGGCGCTGTTGTTTGGGGATGCCTTGATGCGAGCCTCGGCCTCCGGCGATGAATGGCTTGCGTCAGTGGTGGCCAGAATGCGTCTGCTTGATCGTGATGCGGTAGATCTGGAGGCGTCTGTATTGACTGCAGTAGACGTAATTTATCTTGATCCCATGTTTCCCCTTGACCGACGTGCAGCGCCCGCCAAGGAAATGCAGGTTCTGCATCAGCTTCTGGCCTTTGAAGCGGCAAATAGACACCCTGAGGCTGAAGCACAGCAGGCAAAATCGGCGTCAGAAGAACAGGCCCGCAATGCTCAGGATGCAGCGCTTCTGGCCTGGGCCAGAGCTCAGGATGTGCGTCGTGTGGTGGTAAAGCGGCCTCGTCGTGCACCAGCGATTCCCGGCCCCGCTGTGGGCCATTGCCTCACAGGAAAATCTGTACGCTTTGATGTTTATCCCGTTTCCTAGAGGCGGGGACTTTTTTACAGTGACGATAAGGAAGAATAATCGTGAGTGATAGTTTTCGTGCGTTGATCACCGGTGCATCGGCCGGTCTCGGAGAGTCCTACGTAAAGCAGCTTGCCGAGCGCTGCGACAGTATGTTGGTGGTCGCCCGGCGGGGCGACAGACTGCGGGAGCTGGCCGATGCCCTGGCCGGTCAATGTGCTGTAGACATACTGGAGGCGGATCTTGCTACCGTCGAGGGGCAGGCGCGCGTGGTGGAGGCTATCCGTCAGGGGCCGGCGCTGGACTTGCTGGTGAACAATGCGGGGTACTCCACCATTGGACCTTATGCCGCGAGCGATCTGGATGATGAGCTTGGAATGCTGCGTCTGCATAACGAAGCTCCCATGGTGCTTACCCGGGCGGCGCTCCCGGCCATGATTGAACGCGGTACAGGCGCCGTGATTAATGTTGCCTCCATAGCGGGGCTGGTGAGCACGCCTAATGTTGCAGTCTACGGTGCGACAAAAGCGTTTCTGGTGAGCTTTACACGCGCGCTGCGTCAGGAACTCAAAGATAGCGGGATTCGCATGCAGTGCCTCTGCCCGGGCTATACGCGATCAGAAATCCATAGTCGCGAGACCATGAAGGGGTTTGACGTAAACATCGTGCCAGAGAAGCTCTGGATGGATGCGGATACCGTGGTCGCACAAAGCCTGGCGGCCATCATCGATAATGCGGATCAGTGGCTCCTGGTCAGTGGGGATCACAACCGAAAGGTCGTGGCGCGGGAGATGGATGCACTGCGGTCCGATTTACATTACCCGGCCTAGGTCTCCCCTAGCAAACGCCTGAGGATACCTTCGTACATGGCGGCAAGCTTTGGGAGGTCGGCTACCCGAACGTGTTCGTTGACACGATGGATGCTGGCGTTGATCGGACCCAGCTCCACGAGCTGGGCACCATAGGGCGCAATAAAGCGACCGTCCGAGGTGCCGCCGCTGGTGGAGAGCCGGGTTTCGACGCCGGTAACTTCCAGAACGGCGGCGTGACAGGCCCGGGTTAGCTCGCCTTCAGCGGTGATAAAGGGCTCTCCGCTGAGGTTCCACTGAATATCCGCCGTGACCGAGTGGGCCGCCAGAGTCTCCTGGACGGCTTTTCGCAGGCTTTCTGACGTTTGTTCCGTAGAAAAGCGGAAGTTAAGCAGCAGGTCGACGTGTCCGGGAATGACATTCGTGGCACCGGTACCCGTGTGTAAATTGGTGATCTGGAAACTGGTAGCGGGAAAATACGCGTTACCCTGATCCCACTGCCGGGTGATGAGTTCTCCCAGCGCTGGCAGTGCGCGGTGCAGGGGGTTGTCAGCATGTTGGGGATAGGCCACATGACCCTGGCGTCCGTGGATTTTGAGCGCGCCGTTTAAAGACCCCCGGCGGCCATTCTTAATGGTATCTCCCAGCACTTCGTTGCTCGAGGGCTCACCTACTATGCAATAGTCGATGTTGATGTCTTGCTCTGCTAACCATTCCATAACCTTGACGGTGCCGTGCGTGGCAGGTCCTTCTTCGTCCGAGGTGATAAGAAAGCCAATGCGCCCCTCCTGCGGCCTGTGGTTTGCCAGGAAGTCCTCGCAGGCAACAATCATTGCGGCCAGGCTGCCCTTCATATCAGCGGCGCCTCGCCCGTAAAGTAGTCCGTCGCGAATGCTCGGAACAAAGGGATCGCTGGCCCATTCGCTGTCCGGCCCCGGTGGCACTACGTCAGTGTGCCCGGCAAATGCCAGCAGCGGACCGCCTGTTCCCCACTGGGCCCAAAAGTTTTGCGTGTCACCGAAGGGCAGGGGAGTGCAGTGAAAGCCCAGAGCCTCCAGGCGCTGCATCATCAGCGTCTGACAGCCGGCATCTTCCGGCGTGACCGAGGCCCGGGTGATGAGTTCGCAGGCCAGTGCCAGTGTTCGTTCCGTGTCGCTCATATCAGTCGTTGGCGTGGAGGGCGGCGTTGAGCTGCACCGAAGTTTTGTTGGTGAGGCATTCCACCGCTCCATTGAGACTGTTGCGCCGAAACAACAGGTCGGACATGCCTTGAAGCTGCCGCGCAGCCAGTGTCTCTGTGACGGTACCGCTGGCATCGAGCATGGTGACCTTGGTGCCGGCAGTCACATAGAGACCAGACTCGACGGTGCAACGATCGCCCAGGGGAATGCCGATACCCGCATTGGCGCCGATGAGACACTGCCGACCCACAGAAATAATGATATTGCCGCCACCGGAGAGGGTGCCCATGGTGGAGCTACCACCACCGAGGTCCGAGTCGGCGCCCACCAGAACGCCGGCAGACACCCGGCCTTCGATCATGCCGGGCCCCATAGTGCCGGCATTGAAGTTGATGAAGCCTTCATGCATCACCGTAGTGCCTTCACCGACATAGGCGCCCAGGCGCACTCGGGCGGTGTGAGCAATGCGCACGCCGCCAGGCACCACGTAGTTGGTCATCTTGGGGAATTTATCGACACAGCTGACTTCCAGCACTTCGCCGCGCAGGCGGGCATCAAGCTGCCGTTGGGCCAGCTCGTTGAGCGCCACGGCGCCGCGATCTGTCCACGCTACATTGGGAAGCACGCCAAAAACACCGTCGAGCACGGTTTCCTGAGGCAGTACGAGTCTGTGGGATAGAAGGTGCAGTTTCAGGTAGGCGGCGGGAACCGTTTTAGGGGCTGAGTCGTCCTGTAGGCACACGGCTACGGCGGGCTGCTCGCTCTGTGCCATTTTGCGCGCCAGTGCAGCGGCATCGGCATGACCTGCCGCATCACACTCGCCTGCTATGGCCAGCAATTCCTGGGCGGTGAGCAACTGGTCTGATGCATGTGTGCCGAAACAGGCGACCAGAGACGCCTCTGGATTGAGAATGGGCGTGGGGAAAAACACCTCCAGCCAGTTCCCGGCCTGATCCCGGGTTCCCAGTCCTAATCCCAATGCATATGCATCCATGCTCAGTCTTCCTTTATCCTTAGACGGCCAGCGCTAGCTCAACAGCGTTGCGTAGCGCGATTCATTAAAACCAAATTCAAGCAGGTCATCGCCTTCCAGAACAGGTCGCTTGATCAGCGTTGGTGCGGCAAGGGCGGCCAGGGCCGCGCTGCGTGCATCCATGGCATCTCTGTCTTTTGGTGTCAGCGCTTTCCAACTGGTGCTGCGGCGGTTGATGACGGCGTCCCAGTCCCGGGATTCCAGCCATCGGTTTACGGTGGCACTATCGAGACCGTCCTGACGAAAGTCATGAAAACGGTACTCGATCTTAGCCGCATCCAGCCAGCGCCGGGCTTTACGCACGGTGTCGCAGTTGCTGATGCCGTAGAGCGTGAGAGCCATATTGATCACCCCTGCAAAAGGGCGGGGAATATAGCAAATATCCTCAGGCTTTGCGGGTGCGCTTCGGATTCTTTCGTTGGGGGTAGCAATATCTGCAGATTTCGCACACACGACCATCGCACCCCCGGGCGCTGCAAAATTCCCGGCCATAGAAAATGATTTGTAGGTGCAGGCGGTTCCAGTGTTCCCGCGGGAACAGTTTTTTGAGGTCCCGCTCGGTCTGGGTGACGTTTTTTCCGCTGCTTAAGCCCCAGCGCTGTGCCAGTCGATGGATGTGCGTGTCGACGGGGAATGCGGGCACACCGAAGGCCTGGGACATCACCACACTGGCGGTTTTGTGCCCCACGCCGGGCAGGCGCTCCAGGGCATCCATATCTTGCGGGACCATTCCTGCGTGTTCCTCGATGAGTATTTTCGAAAGTCCGGCGATGGCCTTGGCTTTTTGCGGCGATAGTCCACAGGGGCGAATGTATTCGCGGATCTCTTCAACAGAGAGTTCCAGCATGGCCATGGGCGTTGCCGCTCGGGCAAACAGAGCCGGAGTCACCTGGTTCACGCGTTCGTCCGTGCACTGCGCGCTGAGGAGAACGGCGACAAGCAGGGTAAATGGATCGCTATGATCCAGAGGGACCGGTGTTTCGGGGTAGAGCTCCTGCAGTCTTTGCAGGATATAGCGGGCGCGCTCGGCTTTTAACATGTGCTGATGAGGGTCGCAGGATTACATTGAAAGAACGGTTGTCACAGCCTGTGAACAAAGGCTGCGATGCGTTCGGCGGCTTCTACGCAGTCCGCCAGTTCGGCAACGAGCGCCATGCGTACTCGGCCGCTGCCGGGATTGCCTGCGTCGACGTCTCGTCCCAGATAGCTGCCCGGGAGCACCAATACGCCGGCTTCTGCATACAGGCGGCGGGTAAAGGTTTCGTCATCTATGGGTACCTTGGGCCATAGATAAAAGGCGCCGCCGGGATCATTCAGCGCCAGTACCGGCGCGAGAATATCGCGCACGGCGGAAAATTTTTCCCGGTAACGCTGCCGGTTCTCAAGGACATGACTCTCGTCATCCCAGGCCACGGTGCTGGCAAGCTGGTGATGGGGCGGCATGGCGGAGCCGTGATAACCGCGATAGCGCAGAAACTGGGCCATGATGCGCGCGTCCCCGGCGGCAAAACCCGAGCGCATGCCCGGCAGATTGGAGCGTTTTGACAGGGAGTGCATGCTGATGCAATTGCGATAGTCCTTCAGACCCATAGCATCACAGGCGGCCAGCAGACCGGTAGGGGGCGTCGATTCGTCCGGATAAATTTCTGAATAGCATTCATCAGACACCAGCACCACATTATGGCGCTGCGCTTTCTCGATGAAGCGCTGTAACAGCCGTTTGTCCATCACTGCACCGGTGGGGTTGCCCGGGGAGCACAGATAGAGCAACTGCATGGCGTCCCAGTGCTCGTCGCTAACGGCGTCGGGATCGGGGAGAAAACCGCCGCTTTCCTCTGTGTTGAGCAATACCGTTTGCGCGCCGGCCAGCAGTGCTGCGCCTTCATAGATTTGATAAAACGGATTGGGGCAGCCCACCAGTGCGCCCTGCTGGCGTCCCACGCAAGTTTGGGCGATGGCGAACAGGGCTTCTCGCGTGCCGTTAACCGGTAGCACCTGGTTATTGGCGTTGATGGTCACGCCATGGCGCTTTTTCAGCCAGCGGGCCTGCGCCTCCCGCAGCTGCAGGTCCCCGCGGGTCACGGGATACTTTGCCAGGAGGTCGAGATTTTCCGCAATCGCAGTCATCACGATCTCTGGCGGTGCATGCTGGGGCTCACCCACAGACAGCTTGAGTAGGGGAAGGTCCCCGGGCGGCGTCACGCCGTCCAGCAGTGTGGCTAGGCGCTCAAAGGGGTAGGGCTTTAACAGGTCAAGATCCGGATTCATGTCAGGCCGCTTCCGGGGCATCGAGCTTGTTGCGAATGGCCACTTGAATCTGTTGGGCCAGCGCTTCGTCCACTATGGGTTGTTGCTGCATATCGGTGATAAAAAAGACGTCTTCTACGCGCTCCCCCAGGGTCTGAATTTTGGCGGCTTCGCAAATCACCCCAAATTCGACGAAAACTTCGCCGATACGCGCCAGTAACCCCGGACGATCCAGGGAGATAACTTCTAACACTGACACTTTGCGCGCCGCATCCACCCGCATGTTGGTTTCGGTGTCCAGTCGGAACGAGCGCACCCGGCGCGGCGTCAGCCGCGATGTGATAGCCGTTGTGTTTGTTTCTGGCGACAACTTATCGCTCAGGTACCGTGTGATGTGACGCAGGCGATCGATATCGTCTACGGACTCGCCACTGGAGTCCAGGACATAGTAAGTATCCAGGCTCATACCATCCCGGCCGTGGTAAATACGCGCATCGTGAACGCTGAGGTTCAGCTGTTCGAGTCGCGAGCAGGTACGCGAGAATGCACCGATATCAAACCTGGCGTAGATAAAGATCTGCGTGGTGTTTGCGACGCTGGACTCTACGCCGTTGCGCACCAGTACCAATGGATGGCTTCGATCCTGGTGGCCCGCAATGGCTTCGGTATGCCAGGCGATATCTTCGGCTCTTTCCCGAAGAAAATAATCCTCGCCGCGCTCCGCCCACAGGGCGCGGAGCTCGCCGTCGGTAAAGCCGCGATATTCGAGCATCTTCTCTGCCGCCTCGCGGGTTTCCTGTATCCACTCCTGCTTGTCCACCGGGTTTTCCAGTCCCCGACGAAGGGCGCGTTTACTCTCGGTATACAGCTGGCGCAGCAGGCTGCCGCGCCAGGCGTTCCAGAGTTTGGGGTTGGTGCCATTGATGTCAGCCACCGTCAGGGCAAACAGGTAGTCAAGACGGTTCTGATCGCCCACGTGTTGCGCAAATTCCTGCACCACATCGGGATCCGAAATGTCTTTGCGCTGGGATACCGCGGACATCAACAAATGATTGCGCACCAACCATTCCACCAGATTGGTGTCCCGGCGACCGAGACCGTGCTCCTCGCAAAAGATCCTGGCGTCCACTGCGCCGAGTTCCGAGTGATCCCCGCCCCGACCTTTGCCGATGTCGTGAAACAAACCGGCGATATACAGCAGTTCTATTTTGGGCAGGCGCCGCGCCACGCGACTGGTGACGGGGAAACGCTCATCGTTTTCTGGCTTTAGAAAACGACGTATGTTCTCAATGACTTGCAGCGTATGCGCATCCACCGTGTAGCTGTGAAACAGATCGTGCTGCATCTGCCCGACAATTTGGCCATAGGCGGGGAGGTAGCGCCCCAATATGCCATAGCGCGACATTCGCCGAAGCTGCCGGGTAAGTCGATTATTGGAGCGCAGGACTTCCAGAAAAAGTTGTTTGTTCTGCGTATTGCGCCGAAAGTCATCATCGATGCGATGTCGATTCTCGCGAATCAGCCGGATGGTTTCAGCGGCAATACCCAGCGCCTGGGGATTGTTTCCCGCGTGCAGGAATACCTCCAGCAGCGCGCCGGGATACTCCTGAAAAATGCTCTCGCGTTTGGCGCTGAGGTAGCCATTCCTCAGTTCAAACCAATTGTTGATATCAACGACTACATCAGCGGTTCCCGCCTGGAGCACGGCCTGATCAAAGCTGAGCATCAGGACCTCATTAAGCTGTGATAATGCCAGCGCCCAGCGATAGTAGAGCTGCATGAATTGCTCTACCGCGAGTCTGTCTCCGTCTACAAAACCCCAAATTCGTGCCAGCTCTCTCTGATGGTCGAACAACAGGCGATCTTCCTCCCGGCCGGTGATCATGTGCAGGGCATAGCGAACACGCCAGAGAAACTCCTGACCGTGAATAATGGTGGTTGCCTCTGCCTCGGTGAGGAACTGATTGTCGGTAAGCTCCGCAGCGGATTTCCAGCCGAAGTGCCTTTGGGCTAACCAGCCAATTAACTGAAGATCCCGCAGTCCGCCCGGAGAGCCCTTTACGTTCGGCTCCAGGCTATATTCTGTGTCGCCGAACTTGGCGTGCCGCGCTTCCTGCTCGCTGAGTTTGGCGCGAAAAAAAGCTTCCGGTGGCCACATGGCGCTGGCCTGCGTGCCGGCCGCTACAGCGTCCAGGAGGGGCTGCTCGCCCAGGAGCAGCCGAGCCTCAATGAGGTTGGTGAGCACCGTCACATCGTCCTGAGCCACCGCTATACATTCATCGACGCTGCGAACGCTATGGCCAATCTGTAGCCCCAGATCCCAAAGCAGTGTCAGGAAGTTTTCCAGACGTTTGTTGATCGCGTCATCGTGATCACTGCGAAGTATCAGCAGGTCGATATCTGAATGCGGGTGCAGTTCGCCGCGCCCGTAACCGCCCACTGCAACGAGTGCTATGCCGGCGCTGGGCAGTTCAAGCGCTTCCCAGCTGTAGCGCAGTACCTCATCAATGAGTGCGGCTCGAGCGCGGAGTAAGTCTCCGGCGCCGCGTCCGTCGCGAAAATCCTTGTCCAGTTGCTCAGAGGCTTGCTGCAGAGCGTCGCGAAGTGCAGGAATCAGGCTTTTTTCGGCCTGCCCCTCGAGCAGTTCCGAGAGTTTGAATGGCGAGGGGTTTTCCACGACTGCAGCGTCCACGGGAGATCAGATGGTTTCGTCACTGCGGCGAGTGAAAATCTCGCAGCCGTCTTCGGTGACACCCAGCGTATGTTCCCACTGGGCTGACAGGCGTCCATCCCGTGTGGTTACCGTCCAGCCATCCCGGGCGTTAAGCTTGGTGTGACGTTTGCCGGCATTGATCATCGGTTCGATGGTAAAGGTCATACCCGGCTGAAGAACTAGGCCGGTATTAGCGCGTCCGTAATGCAGCACCTGCGGGTCTTCGTGAAACACTTTGCCAATACCGTGGCCACAGTATTCCCGAACCACAGAGTAATAGTTGCTCTCGGCATACTGCTGAATGACGCTGCCGATGTCACCAAGGCGCGCGCCCGGTCGCACCAGCGCTATTGCCTTGTACAGGCATTCCTGAGTGATCTGCATGAGCCGCTCGGCATGCGGTGGTACATCGCCCACACCGACCATAATGCTGGTGTCGCCGTGATAGCCATCCTTAATGACGGTGACATCGATGTTGATAATGTCGCCGCTGCGGAGTTTTTTGCTATCTGATGGTATGCCGTGACAGACGACCTCATTGACCGACGTGCAAATCGATTTAGGAAAGCCGTTGTAGTTGAGGGGGGCGGGAATCGCGTCCAGCTTGCCGGTAATGTACTCGTGGCAAATCCTGTCCAGTTCACCGGTGGTCACGCCCACAACGGCGTGGGGGCGGATCATTTCGAGCACTTCGGCGGCCATAGCGCCGGCGACCCGCATTTTAGCGAACTCTTCTTCGCTTTTGATCGATACAGACATTGGTGGCTCTTTAATGTTGGACGGCCGTCGATGTGCTAACCAGCCGGGAAGCAGAAACGCGGCATTGTAGCCTAACTCTGGCTTGGGAGCACCCGAACAACGGTTTTTCTGGAGTTGCGCAGCTGTCTATGCTATAAAGCGCGCCGCCGTATTTGGGGCGTTACCCAAGCGGCTAATGACGCCCGCATGCCACAACCTTCTGCAGGGTGCCCTCGCTTCACGTCCAAACGCGTGTTTCAAGGGTTTGCAGCTGGGGTGTGCGGAAGACTAACCCGTTAAAAAATCAGGTAATTTATGTCACAGGTAAGCATGCGCGACCTGCTCCAGGCTGGAGCACACTTTGGTCACCAAACCCGCTACTGGAACCCCAAAATGGGCCAGTACATTTTTGGCGATCGAAATAAAATTCACATCATCAACCTTGAGTACACCGTGCCCGCGTTCAATGAAGCGCTGGACATGGTGAAGCGCCTGGCTGCATCCAAAAACAAGATCATGTTTGTCGGCACCAAGCGTGCGGCAGGCAAGATCATGAAAGAGCAGGCTGAGCGCGCGGGTATGCCCTACGTCAGCCACCGCTGGTTGGGCGGCATGCTCACGAACTACAAAACTATCCGTGCTTCTATTAAGCGTCTGCGTGAGCTTGAGGCTCAGCAGTCAGATGGCACTTTCGCCGCGCTGACCAAGAAAGAAGCCCTGATGCGTGCCCGTCAGATGGAAAAGCTGGAGCGCAGCATCGGCGGTATCAAGGATATGGGCGGTCTGCCCGACGCGCTGTTCGTTATCGATGTTGATCACGAGCGTATTGCGATCACGGAAGCTAACAAACTGGGTATTCCCGTTATCGGTGTCGTTGATACCAATAGCGACCCGGACGGCGTTGACTACGTCATTCCAGGCAATGACGACGCAATCCGCGCTATCAAGCTCTACGTGACCGCCGTGGCTGATGCCTGCATTGCGGGCAAGGTCGAGGCGGGTGGCGCTGTGCCGGTGGCGAAGGATGAGTTTGTTGAGGAAGCTGCGGCCGTTGAGCCTGCTGCTGCCGAGGCAGCTCCTGCGGAAGAAGCCGCGGCCACCGACGCCTGATTACTGGCCCCGGTCAGATCATCCATCGTTAATTGAAGATCCAACCGGGCGCCGTCAGACGGCGCCCTTTCGGGAGAATATTGCATGTCAGCTTCACAGGTTAAGGAACTCCGTGAGCGCACAGGCCTCGGCCTACTCGAGTGCAAAAAAGCACTGAGCGCCGCTAATGGTGATATTGATGCGGCTATCGAAGAGCTGCGGAAGTCCAGTGGTATGAAAGCCGCCAAGAAAGCGGGCCGAACCGCAGCAGACGGGATTGTTGCGGCACGCGTTGCCGATGACGGCAGCTACGGTGTTTTGGTAGAAGTTAATAGCGAAACCGACTTTGTCGCCCGAGACGCAAGCTTTTTGGCTTTTGTTTCTCAGGTGGTTGATCGCGCTTTTGAGACTCGCGAGACAGACGTGGCGACGTTGATGTCCGAAGGACTGGAGCAGGCTCGTGAAGCCCTGGTTCAGAAAATCGGCGAGAACATTGGCGTTCGACGTATCGCTTTGACCAGCGCCGATAACGGCGTGGTGGGTGCTTACGTCCACGGTAACAGCCGCATCGCTGTGTTGGTGGAGCTGCAGTCTGGCGATCAGGACCTGGCCCGCGATGTTGCTATGCACGTTGCTGCGGTCAATCCACAGGTCGTGCAGCCGTCTGATATGCCGGCGGAGCTCGTGGAAAAAGAGAAAGAGATCTACACAGCTCAGGCGCTGGATTCAGGTAAGCCTGCGGAAATCGTCGAGAAGATGATCGGTGGTCGAATCAAGAAGTTCCTTGCGGAAAATAGTTTGATTGATCAAGCCTTTGTAAAAGACCCTGATGTGACCGTGGGCAAACTCGTAAGTAGCGCTGGTGCGGCAGTGGTTTCATTCTCTCGCTTCGAAGTGGGCGAGGGTATAGAGGTCGAAAATGTGGACTTTGCTGCTGAAGTTGCAGCGCAGCTGAAAGGCTGATTGAAATCCAGAACATCAAAACGGGGCTCAGGCCCCGTTTTTTGTATCTGCGAGGCGGATTGAGCACCGCGCAGGTCAGGATTTTTAGTAGACTTGCGCGCTGGGAGGAACATCCATGAGTAAGACAAGCGTCGAGAAAAAGTACAAGCGGATATTGCTGAAGTTGAGCGGCGAGGCCCTTACGGGCAGTGAGCGCTTTGGTATAGACCCTAAGATACTCGATCAGATGGCCCTGGAGATTGGGCAATTGGTCGGTATCGGTGTACAGATAGGCCTGGTGGTGGGTGGCGGAAACCTGTTTCGTGGTGCGGCCTTGCAGGCGGCAGGACTGGATCGCGTTACCGGAGACCACATGGGAATGCTGGCGACGGTAATGAACGCGCTTGCGCTGCGTGATGCGCTGGAGCGATCCAATATTGCTACGCAGGTTATGTCGTCCATTCCCATGAGTGGGGTGGTGGATCACTACGATCGCAGAAAGGCGATCCGAGCGCTGTCTAACGGCGATGTGGTTATTTTCTGCGCGGGCACCGGTAATCCCATGTTTACTACGGACTCTGCGGCCTGCCTGCGTGGTATCGAGGTAGAGGCGGAAGTGGTGCTCAAGGCGACCAAGGTGGATGGCGTGTATTCCGCCGACCCTATGAAGGACCCGGATGCTGTGCGCTATGACCGCTTAAGTTACGACGAGGTGCTGGATCGCAAGCTGGAAGTGATGGACCTTACCGCTATCTGTCTGTGTCGTGATCATCGCATTCCCCTGCGGGTCTTTAAGATGGATAAAGCCGGTGCTTTACTCAATATCGTCCGCGGGGGCGATGATGGAACGCTGGTAGAATAGATCATTGGTTTTTGGGAGGAGCAGCAGTGCTCGAAGATATTCGTAAAGAAGCCGATTCCCGGATGAAGAACAGCCTGGAAGCCCTCGGCACTAATTTCAACAAAATCAGAACTGGCCGGGCACACCCGAGTCTGCTCGACGGAATTAAGGTGTCCTATTACGGCGCTGATACACCGCTGAGCCAGGTTGCCAATGTGAATGTCGAGGATGCGCGAACCCTGTCGCTCACCGCCTGGGATCGTTCCATGATTCCGGATATCGAGCGCGCCATCATGAAGTCGGATCTGGGTTTGAATCCCGCGACGGCAGGGGAGGTTATTCGTATTCCCATGCCGGCTCTGACCGAAGAGACGCGCAAGGGCTATATCAAGCAGGCCCGCAGTGAGGCCGAGGCGGCTCGGGTGTCAGTACGCAATGCTCGCCGGGACGCCATGGGTATGCTGAAAGAACTGGTGAAAGATAAAGAGATAGGGGAAGACGATGAGCGTCGGGGTCAGGATCAGATCCAGAAGCTCACGGATAGTTTTGTCGCACGCGTTGATGAAATGCTGACGGCAAAAGAAGCGGATCTCCTCGAAATCTAAGCGCCCATGGTTGCTAAGAGCGAAACAGCAGAGCCTGGCTCGCGGTCGTCAACGACTCAGACGCCGCGACACGTTGCTATCATCATGGATGGCAACAACCGCTGGGCCCGGCAGCGATCGCTACCGGGTGTAGCGGGGCATCGTGCAGGGGTGGAAGCTGTGCGCGGGGTGATGCGCGCCTGTCGTGAGCACGGGGTCGAAGTGCTCACGTTGTTTGCCTTTAGCTCCGAGAATTGGTCTCGACCACTGCCTGAGGTCCGCGCTTTGTTGGCGCTGCTGTCGCGCTATCTGCGCACTGAAGTAAAGCAACTGCATGAAGATAATGTTCGTTTACGCTTTATTGGCAAGCGGAGCCGTTTTAGTGCGGGTCTTCAACGACTCATAACCCATGCAGAGACGGTGACTGCGGGCAACACCGCGGCGACGGTCATTATCGCAGTAGATTATGGCGGGCAATGGGATATCACCCGTGCCGCCCGGGAGCTTGCCAGTCGTTGTCAGCAGGGCGAACTCAAGCCGGAAGATATCACTGCCCAGCTCCTGCAAAATACGCTCTCTTTGGGTGATTTTCCGCGTCCGGACCTGTGTATCAGAACCGGCGGCGATGCCCGTATCAGCAACTTTTTACTGTGGGACTTTGCCTACAGTGAGTTCTATTTTACGCCGGTGCTTTGGCCGGATTTTGGTGAGTTGGAATTTGCCCGGGCACTGGCTGATTACGGCAAGCGGGAGCGACGCTTCGGCGGACGGGGTGAACCCGACGGCATCGTGTCTGGCGGGTCGCTGGATGCTTAAACAGCGTATTTTGACCGCCGTGCCCATGGCTGGATTGTTTTTGGCCGGTGCGTATTGGCTCCCCTCGTCGGTGCTGGCCGCCCTGTTCGCCGTGATTATTGCGCTTGGCGCCTGGGAGTGGGCGCAGCTTGCGGGACTGAGCCATATACGCTCAAAAATCCTGTACGTGATCCTCGTGATTTCCTGCGCCTTTGCTCTGCACCGCTATGCGGGCGATGGCCGTGATTTTTCCAGAGAGTTGGTTCAACCCGTGGTTGGGCTTGCTTGCCTGTGGTGGTGTTTTGCCTTGCTTTGGGTGAAGTCTTATCCCGCCAGCGCCGGGCTCTGGAACAGCCGTTTGGGACGCTCTTTGATGGGGGTGCTGATTTTAGTGCCTGCCTGGTTTGCGGCGGTGTACCTGCTGAATATTGAAGCCCGCAGCGCAGTGATGGTCGTGTTGGTGCTTATCGTTGCGGCAGCGGATATCGGTGCATACTTCACAGGCAAGTCCTTTGGTCGGCATGCATTGTCCCCGCGAGTGAGCCCGGGGAAAACCTGGGAGGGTTTCTGGGGTGGCGTGCTGGCGGTAGCGGTGTTGAGCGTGGTGATCTGGAGCTTGCTGCCCGAACGCTTTGATCACCTCAGCCTTATGGCCATTCTGGTGGTGGCCCTGGTCACGGCATTTGCCTCCGTCCTGGGCGATTTAACCGTCAGTATGGTGAAGCGAGTGGGTGGCGTGAAAGATTCCAGCAGCATGCTACCCGGTCATGGCGGCCTTCTGGATCGTCTCGACAGCCTCTGCGCAGCCACGCCGACCTTTGCACTTGGCCTACTCATGGTTGGCTTTTAATGAGCTCCGGTAGTACTTCGACAAGACAAAAGGTTGCAGTGCTGGGCTCCAGTGGGTCCATTGGCGTGAACACGCTTGACGTGCTGGCACGTCATCCTGACAAATACGAGGTTTTTGCCCTTGCTGCGCGCAGTTCTGTCGACACGCTGTTTGAGCAGTGCCTCGAATTTCATCCCCGCTATGCGCTGCTTACCGATGACGCTGCGGCGGCGTCTTTAGCCAAACGCCTGGCGTCCAGTGCGGCGTCAGACACCGAGGTGCTGGCCGGTACACAGGCGTTGGAGGACATCGCCGCCCACGCTGACGTGGATATTGTCATGGCGGCTATCGTCGGATCTGCGGGTATGGCCTCAGCCATGGCGGCGGCGCGTGCCGGCAAGCGTTTGCTTTTGGCCAACAAAGAGGCGCTCGTCACCGCGGGAAACCTGCTGATGCGGGCAGTGGAAGATGGGGGCGCGACATTGCTGCCGGTGGATTCAGAGCACAACGCGATTTTTCAGTGCTTGCCCGCCGATTCCCGGGCGCGACCACAGCTGGCGGGAGTTTCGGGACTGATTCTTACGGCCTCAGGTGGACCGTTTCGCGGCAAGAACCGCGAGTTCCTGGCACAGGTTACGCCCGAGCAAGCCTGCGCACATCCCAACTGGGATATGGGGCGCAAGATTTCTGTGGATTCAGCCAGTTTGATGAACAAGGGACTTGAACTGGCAGAGGCCTGCTGGCTCTTTGGCTTACCTGAAGATCAGGTTGAAGTGGTGGTGCATCCCCAGAGTATTGTGCACTCACTGGTGCGTTACGCAGACGGGTCTGTGCTGGCGCAACTCGGCGAACCGGATATGCGTACTCCCATCGCCTGTTGCCTGGCGTGGCCTGAGCGCATTGACGGTGGCGTTAAGGCCCTGGACCTGTTGGCCGCCGCGCGCCTCGACTTTGAGCCTCCGGATATGGAGCTTTTTCCCTGCCTGCGCATCGCCCGGGAGTGTATAGCCAGCGGCGGGAGTGCCATGGCGGTCTGTAATGCTGCGAATGAGATAGCTGTGGCAGCTTTTTTGGACGGTCAGATTGGTTTTGTTGATATTGCGGCGGTGATCGAGGCAAGCCTGGCGGGATTGCCTCTCATTGAACCCCGGAGCCTCGCTGAGGTCGAAGACATTGATCGGCAGGCTCGTGCTTTTGCAACGCAGTATGTGAAGGATCATCGCCAGGCAAAGAACCGCCAACAGGCAGGTAGCGCCGGGTTGAGCGCAGGAGTAGTAAAGGTTTGATAGATATTCTATACAGCGTGGGCATTACCTTGGCAACGCTGGCCGTGCTTGTTGCGGTGCATGAGTTCGGCCATTTTTGGGTCGCCCGTCGCTGCGGCGTCAAGGTGCTGCGCTTTTCCATTGGCTTTGGCACGCCGTTGCTGCGCTGGCGCGATTCCCTCGATACGGAGTACGCCATTGCCGCCATTCCGCTGGGTGGCTACGTCAAGATGCTCGACGAGCGCGAGGGTGAGGTGGGCCCCGATGAGCTGCATCTGGCGTTCAATAGAAAGCCTGTTTTGTCCCGCATTGCTGTGGTGGCCGCCGGTCCTGTGGCGAACTTTGTCCTGGCTATCGTGGCCTACTGGGCTCTGTTTATGGCAGGTGAGAGTGGCTATGCCCCGGTCATTGGCGCGGTGGAGACCGGATCAGTCGCTGAAGTGGCGGGACTGGAGCCCGGACAGGAGATTGTTTCTATTGATGGACGCGAAACGCCCACCTGGCAGGCGGTGTCTTTTCGATTACTGGAGCGTATCGGTGATACGGGCCCCATCCTGTTCTCGGTTCGTTATCCTGACTCGGATGTTGTCTATGAGTCTCAGGGGCAGTTGAATCGTTGGCTGGCGGGAGACGATGAGCCTGATCTGCTGGGTGGCCTGGGTCTGACCCTGTATATGCCCCCCATAGTGCCGCTGCTGGATGAGATTGTGCCCGATAGTCCTGCGGACCGAGCCGGGCTGCAAACCGGTGACAGAATCCTGTCTACGGACGGTGTGCCCATGACGCTCTGGGAAAACTGGGTGGACTACGTACGCTCACGACCCGGTGAGAACATGACGGTGCTCCTCGAGCGCGATGGCCGCGAGCTGGAAGTCATGCTTACCCCGGAGGCATCCACCACGCCCGACGGTGAGATTATCGGACGGGTCGGCGTGGGAGTTGCCATACCCGACATGCCCGAGAGCCAGCGTCGGGAGTTTCATCGAGGCCCCCTGGAAGCCCTGGTGGCCGGCGGGCAGCGCACCGGTGAAATGGTGAGCTTCACCCTCAACTCCATGGTCAAGATGGTGCAGGGTTTAATCTCGCCGAAAAACTTGAGTGGCCCCATTACCATTGCTAAAGTGGCGACCGCTTCGGCCAAGTCAGGTCTGGAGTCCTACATCGGTTTTCTTGCGCTGCTGAGTATCAGTCTTGGCGTACTGAATCTTTTGCCTATACCCGTGCTGGATGGTGGTCATTTGCTGTATTACAGCATAGAGCTCGTGGTGGGTAAGCCGGTGCCGGAGCGGGTGCAGATGGTGGGTTATCAGGTTGGACTGTTGTTGGTGGTCAGTCTCATGGTATTCGCGCTTTATAACGATTTTTCGCGCCTTTCCTAGTGCGCAACGGGAGATTCGCTGAGCGTCAAGGCGCGCGGCAGATATAAATTGACGAAAGCTGATAACAAGAGTTTGGGAGTGTTCGCTTCCGGGAACAGGTTTGCCCCAGGCAAGTCGCCAGTGCATAGGGGCGGCCGGTCGGGGCTGGCCCTTATCTTTTGCTGGTGCCTTGCGCTCGTGTCTGGCGCTGCCGCCGCGCAGGCGCCCGCTGCCGGCACGCCGCAACCCGTATCTGCTGCGGGTTTTGTCATATCCGATATTCGTGTTGAGGGCCTCCAGCGTATTGCAGCAGGTTCCGTGTTTGCGTCCATGCCTATCGGTGTGGGCGATTTCGCTAACAGCGCATCCATTCGCAGTGCGGCGCGTTCACTCTTTGCCACGGGCAATTTTGACGATATTCGCATCGGCCGCGATGGCAGCGTGCTGGTGGTGGTCGTCGCGGAGCGACCCAGCATCAGTGAAATCACCATTGACGGTAACAAGGCTATTGAAACCGAAGCCTTGCTCGACGGATTGAAGGGCGCGGGTCTGGCTGTAGGTCAGGTGTTTCAGCGTTCTACTTTGGAAGGTATGCAGCTTGAGCTTCAGCGTCAGTATGTGATTCAGGGACGTTACGACGCGGCTATTGACGCAGAAGTGATTCCCGAGCCCAGAAATAGGGTGTCTATTAACATTGATGTGGATGAGGGCACCGTGGCGGCTATCAAGCACGTAAACGTCGTGGGCAACAAGGTGTTTTCGGATGAAGAGCTTAAGGACTTCTTTGAGCTCAAGACGACCGGATTACTGTCCTTCTTCACCAATGACGATAAGTACTCCCGGGAAAAACTCACTGGCGATCTGGAGAAACTGACGTCTTACTACATGGATCGCGGTTACCTGCAGTTCGAGATCGAGTCTACACAGGTGTCGGTCTCGCCTAACAAAGAAGAGGTCTACATTACCGCCAATGTGATCGAGGGTGAGAAGTTCACGGTGAGCGATGTAGACCTGTCCGGTGATCTGGTGTTGCCCGAGTCCGATTTGCGGCGCTTTGTTCTGGTGCGCGACGGACAGACTTTTTCCCAGCAATTGGTGACCTCTACCGAGGATTACCTGACTCGCCGACTGGGGAATGAGGGCTATAACTTTGCCAAGGTTACCGGCATTCCCGAGATGAACGAAGAGGACAACACGGTAGCAATTAAATTCTTCGTCGACCCCGGGAAGCGAACCTATGTGCGGCGTATTAGTTTCAAGGGCAATACGCGCACCGCTGACAACGTGCTCCGGCGCGAGATGCGTCAAATGGAGAGCGCTCCCGCTTCCGCAGCTGCGATTGAGCAGTCGCGTATTCGACTCCAGCGTCTGGGCTTTTTTAGCAAGGCAGAGGTAGAAACGCCGGAAGTGCCCGGGCATGACGACCTTATTGACGTTGAATTTACCGTAGAGGAACAGACCTCCGGAAGTATCGGCGCAAGCCTGGGCTTTGCGCAGCAGGCGGGTCTCATTCTGAGTCTTAATTTACAGCAGAATAACTTTCTCGGTACCGGCAAGCGGGTGGGCATCAACCTGTCATCGTCACAGTTCCAGGATCTGTATAACTTCAGTTACACCAACCCGTACTTCACAGAGGACGGCGTGAGCCGGGGTTTCAATGTGTTCTTCCGGTCTACTGATCTGGCTGAAGTGAACGTAGCAAGTTACACCACAGACACCTGGGGAGGCGCCATTAATTTTGGCTACCCCATCAAGGAAACTGCGCGGCTGGGCTTTAGTTTTGGTCTGGCAAAGACTGACATAACAGCGGGACGCTTTGCGGTGCAGGAGATCAAGGCCAGCCCGCGTTTGCTTCAAGGTGTAGACAGCTTCTATGAAAGCACCCGGCTGGCCGATGGTAGCTTTGCCGCGCCGGAGGTGATCCGGCCCCTGGAAGATTTGCCGCTCAGCGCCCTGACCATACCGCCGGAGCTTGGATTTCTGGACGAGAACGGCGATTCGTACCTGAACTGGACCATTACCAGCAGCTGGAGTTCGTCGACCCTTAACCGCGGACAGATGGCAACTCGCGGTGCCGCGCAGTCTGTGGCGCTGGAGGTGTCGATGCCCGGTTCGGATCTTGAATTCTACAAGCTGACCTATCGCGGCGAGGTGTTCTACCCCATCAAGAACGATTGGATTCTGCATTTTCGCTCGGAGCTGGGTTACGGCGATGGTTACGGCAAGACCACTGAGCTGCCATTCTACGAACACTTTTTCGCCGGTGGCTTTGGTTCCGTGCGGGGGTTTGAGGTGAACACCCTGGGGCCGCGCAGTACGCCGCCGAGCATTTATACCGTGGACCAGCCGACCACTGCGATTGATGAAAACGGGGCGCCTACGGAAATCGGTGGTCCCGATGGCCGACAGTTTGGCTACCAGTTGAATCCGGAAACGGGCAAGATCGATTTCGAGACCTTCCAGCAAAACCGCCGTGCGGCGCCCTTTGGCGGCAACGTACTGGTTGAGGGCAGTGCCGAGCTGTTGTTTCCCCTGCCGTTCCTGAAGGACCGCAGTCGCGTTCGCTCAGCGTTCTTTATTGATGTGGGTAATGTGTTTAACAATCGTTGCGGTATTAATCAGCCCAATTGTTTTGATTTCGATGCAGCGGAACTGCGCTATTCTGCCGGTGTAGGCGTAACGTGGCTCAGCGGTTTTGGCCCGTTGACCTTTGCCATTGCCAAGCCGCTGAATGCGTCAGAAATCGATCGTGAAGAAGTATTCCAGTTCACGCTGGGACAGAGTTTCTAGTTTTTTCTCCAAGGAGTAATTGTTGTGATCAAGAAGACTTTAGCCATTCTTGCCCTCGGTATCGCGATGACGCCACTGGGTGCACTTGCCCAGGGTAAGGTTGCTGTGGTGGATCTTCAGGCGGCTATCCTGCAGTCCGATGCCGCGCAGCAGCGTCTGGATGCCGTTCGTAATGAAGAAGGTTACAAGGCCGATAAAGAAGAGTTTGATCGGCTTCGGGAAGAGCTGGACAAGCTCGTGCGGGAGTTTCAAAAAGACGCAGCGGTTATGAGTCAGGAGCAGCAGGACACCTCGCGCCGACGTCTGGCGAGCAAGCAGGCTGATCTGGAGCACGTGGGCGGTAAGTTGCAGCAGGCTGAGCAGGCAACGGGACAGGCTCTGTTGCAGGAAATGTCACCCATGGTGCAGGAAGTTCTCCGCGAACTGATTGCCACGGAAGGTATTGGTTTGTTGCTGCAGCGGACGTCGGTTATCCACGCCGATCCGGGCTACAGCATTACTGCTAAGGTGACAGACAAGCTCAATCAGCTTTCCGCGGCTAACTAGAAGAACTGATTAGCCATGGTAACCCTCGGCGAAGTGGCGGCACATTTAGGATGTGAGCCTGGAACCGTCGATGCGACTATGGAGTTTGATGGCATAGCCCCGCTGGACCGGGCAGGTCCGCGGGAGCTGGCGTTTATCTCTGAGTCGCGTTATCTGGACGCTTTGCGGTCTTGTAAGGCTGGCTGCGTATTGTTGAAGCCAGAGTGGCAGGCTGAAAGTCCCGTACCGAGCCTGTGTGTTGTCGATCCCTATCTTGCTTATGCGCGCATATCGGCGCTTTTCGATCCTTTACCCAAGCCGACCGCGGGGATTCATCCCGGCGCATTTGTAGACGCTACGGCCACAGTCCCCGCTTCGGCCAGCGTTGGCCCCGGGGTCTGTATCGAGGCTGATGCGGTGCTCGGTGAGCACGTTGTACTGAGTCATGGCGCTCACGTCGGTCGGGGAGCTAGGTTAGGCAATAATTGCCGTGTGTGGCCCGGGGTCGTGTTGTACCACGGGGTCGTTCTGGGTGATGACTGCATTGTGCACGCTAACAGCATCATTGGGGCCGACGGTTTTGGCTTCGCTCGTCGGGCGGATGGTTGGGAAAAAATCAGTCAGTTGGGTAGCGTGCGCATCGGTGATCGCGTTGATATTGGTGCGGGAGTGACTATTGACCGGGGTGCTCTGGACGATACGGTAATCGCAGATGACGTGATCATCGACGATCAGGTGCATATCGCTCACAACTGTGTCATTGGTCGCCGCACAGCCATTGCCGGTTGTGTGGGAATGGCGGGGAGCTCCATAGTCGGCGAAGATTGTACATTTGCCGGACAGGTCGGAGTATCCGGTCATCTCAAGATTTGCGACAATGTGCACTTTCAGGGACAGGCGCGGGTGACCGGCTCTGTAACTGAACCTGGCGCTTATTCTTCGGGTACTGCGCTGCAGTCATCGGCTAAGTGGCGCAAGAACGCCGTTCGCTTTACCCAGCTTGACGCTATGCAGCGCCGCCTTGTAAAGCTCGAAGCAAGGCTGAATGCGCTTGGTGAGGCAGTTAGCGAAGACGATTAACGATTGATTACATGAGGGACTACGGACTTGAATAATGACTGTCTAATGGACATATCGGACATCCGTGAGCTCCTCCCGCATCGTTACCCCTTTTTGCTGGTCGATCGCGTCGTTGAATTGGTTCCCGGTGAATCCATCGTTGCCTATAAAAACCTTAGCATCAATGAGCCGTTCTTTGATGGCCACTTTCCCGGTAATCCGGTTTTTCCCGGTGTGTTGACGCTTGAGGCGATGGCGCAGGCGGCCGGATTACTCGGCTTTAAAACCATGCAAAAAACCCCGGCGGACGGTTCTATTTATATGTTAGTTGGCGCCGATAATGTGCGCTTCAAGCGACCATGTGTTCCCGGGGATCGCGTTTACCTTCACGCCCAGATCATTGGCGAGAAGCGCGGTATCTGGAAATTTGCGGTACAGGCCGAAGTCGATGGCAAGCGCTGCGCTTCCGCCACAATTCTTTGCGCTGACCGTCCCGCATGATTCATCCGCAGGCCATCGTTGAGCCTGGGGCGAAAGTCGCCGAGGGGGTCCATATCGGCCCCTGGTCCTATATTGGCGCCGAGGTGGAAATCGAGCACGGCTGTATAATCGAGCCGCATGTGGTGATCAAAGGCCCGACGAAAATTGGGGCCGGAAACCACATATACCAGTTTGCTTCCGTAGGAGAGGCAACGCCGGACCTAAAGTACCGTGATGAGCCTACAAGCTTGATCATCGGTGAGCGCAACACCATCCGCGAAGGTGTCACAATTCATCGCGGGACTGTGCAGGATCGCGGTGAGACGGTGATTGGCAACGATAATTTGATCATGGCCTATGCGCATATCGGGCATGACAGCGTCATTGGCAATCACACGATTTTGGTCAACAACGTCGCCTTGGCGGGACACGTGTATGTCGACGATTGGGCCATTCTTAGCGGCTATACGCTGGTGCATCAGTTCTGCCGTATTGGCCAGCACAGTTTTAGTGGTATGCAAACGGCTATTGGCAAGGATGTCCCTGCCTACGTGACGGTTTCTGGTTCGCCAGCCGAAGCAAAGACTATCAATACCGAAGGCCTGCGCCGCCGGGGTTTTTCGGACTCCGCGGTTAGTCAGTTACGTCGCGCCTTCAAGATCCTCTATCGGCAGAACCTCACTCTGGATATAGCGATACAGCGTCTTGAGACTATGTTGAGCGACACGCCGGAGGTGAAAGTCCTCATTGATTCTATTCGCGCTTCCGAGCGCGGTATTGTTCGCTAACACCCTGAACGATTTCGACCCAGATTCACTCTCACGCCCGGGCGATATCCTGCGTATTGCCATGGTCGCCGGGGAGAGCTCCGGTGATCTGTTAGGTAGCCGGGTTATTCGCTCTTTGCACGCTCAGTTCCCGGACCGGGAGTTGGTGATCGAGGGTATCGGGGGTGAAGCGATGCAGGCCGAAGGTTTTCACAGTCTGTTCCCCATGGAACGCCTTGCGGTCATGGGTTTAATCGAGCCTCTGGGACGGTTGCCGGAACTGCTGCGTATTCGTCGCGAGCTGTATACCCGCTGGAGCGAATCTCCTCCGGCCTTTTTTCTGGGTATTGATGCCCCGGATTTTAATCTGGGTCTGGCCCGGCGTTTACGTAAGGGCGGTCTGCGCACAGCGCAGTTGGTAAGCCCCACAGTGTGGGCGTGGCGCCAGGGGCGGGTGCACACCGTAGCTGATTCGGTGCATAGCCTGCTGTGTCTTTTTCCTTTTGAACCGCCTCTTTATGACCAGGTAGCGCTGTCCGCGACCTTTGTCGGACATCCACTGGTGGCTGAGCTTCGGGACGCTCCCGACAAAGCGTCCGTGCGACGCGATTTGGGGATTGATGCCGATGCCGTTGTGGTGGCGCTGCTGCCGGGCAGTCGTGCCAGTGAAGTGGCGCAGCTGGGGCCCTGTCTCATTGAAGCGGGGCGACTGCTGCGCAGCCGGGATCCCCGGCGTCAGCTGCTCATGCCGGCGGCCAACGATGAACGCATGGAGCAGTGCAGTGAGCTTCTTCGGATCGCGGGGGCCGAATCTGAAGTGCGCCTCCTCAAACGTTGCTCCCGCGAGGCCATGATCGCAGCAGACGTTGTGGTGCTTGCATCGGGAACAGCCACTCTGGAGGCTATGCTCCTTAAGCGCCCTATGGTGATCGCCTATCGCGTGGCTAAGACATCCTGGGCACTTATGTCCCGACTCGCGGTGACGCCGTATGTGGGACTCCCGAATATTCTTGCCGGCGACGCTGTGGTACCCGAGTTGCTGCAGGACGCATTGACACCGGCTGCGCTTGCGCTGGAAGCCGAGATTCTACTGTCGCAGGGAAGCGAGCAGGTGGCTGCGTTACAACCGTCTTTGCGGGCGCTGGAACGCGACTTCGACGCTGCGGTGGGTCAGGCGTTGGCAACATTACTCAGCCCCGAGAGTGCGTCTGATGCCGCTGAGTGACTGGGAAGCCGCTTTGGGAGACCTGCCCGAAGAGGCCTGTATCGTTGGCGTCGATGAGGTGGGTCGTGGTCCTCTGGCCGGTGACGTAGTTGCCGCGGCGGTAGTGCTCAACAGTGCGGACCCCATAGACGGTCTGGCGGATTCCAAAAAGCTCACTGCCAGGCGCCGGGAGGCATTGTCAGAGCAGCTACATCTGCGGGCTCACGGCGTTGCTCTGGGGCTTGCTACCCCTGAAGAGATCGACGATCTTAATATACTGCAGGCCAGTTTACTGGCGATGTGGCGGGCGGTGGATGCACTGGGAATGACTCCCGATCTGGTATTGGTTGACGGGAGGCAGCTCCCGCGCTGGAATCATCCGAGCATTGCGGTGATCAAAGGTGACTCACGGGTTCCGCAGATAGCCGCGGCGTCTATCGTTGCCAAGGTGGCCCGGGATCGTTACATGTGCGAACAGCACCTGCGGTGGCCCATGTACGGCTTTGATGCTCACAAGGGCTATCCTACGGCCGCGCACCTGGCAGCGCTACGGGAGCATGGCGTGAGCCCCCTGCATCGTCGCAGCTTTGCGCCCGTGCGTGCCGTGATGAAAGGAGTCTGAGGTTTGTCCGAATTTGTGCATCTACGCGTTCACAGTGAGTATTCGCTGAAGGACGGCCTTGTTCGAATCAAGAGTCTTGCGGCACGGGTTGCAGAGCTGGAAATGCCCGCCGTGGCAGTCACCGACGTGTGCAACTTTTACGGTCTTATAAAGTTCCACAAGGCCGCGGTCAGTGCCGGGGTAAAGCCTATTTTTGGTGCGGACGTTTGGGTGACTGACAGCTTAAAGAGTGACGATGCCTATCCTTTGTGTCTGCTCGTGATGAACCCTGAGGGCTATCTGAATCTTACCCGTCTGCTGTCGCGCGCGTATCGTGAGGGGCAGACGCTTGATGGTCCGCGGGTGCTCTGGGAGTGGTTAAGCGAAGCTGGAGAAGGTCTTCTGGCACTGTCCTGCGGCGCCGCCGGTGAAGTAGGGCAGGCGCTGGTGAACGAAAAGATGGATCTGGCCAGGCAGCGTATGGAGCGCTGCCTGGCGGTATTCCCCGGTCGTTTCTATCTGGAGTTACATCGCACGGGGCGTGTGGGTGACGAGGAACACGTGCATGCCGCGCTGGATCTTGCCACACAGTTCAACTGCCCGGTGGTTGCTACCAATGACGTACGTTTTATTGACGCGAGCGAATTCGAGGCGCATGAAGCGCGGGTGTGTATCGCGGAGAGTCGCGTGTTGGATGACCCCCGTCGCCAGCGTCGTTACAGCCAAGAGCAATACCTGCGTTCCAGCGAGGAGATGCAGGAACTGTTTGAAGATATCCCGGAAGCATTGGAGAACACCCTGGCGATCGCCAGACGTTGCTCCATGGAGATGGAGCTTGGCCGGGTGTGTTTGCCGGAGTATCCCGTTCCCGATGGAATGACCATGGATACGTTCTTTCGAGAGAGCGCGCACCGGGGTTTGGATGAGCGCTTGCAAACACTGCAGATCCATCGTCGTGAAAATGCACAGGCGCTTGAGCGGGAGTACCGGGAGCGTCTGGACTTTGAGCTCGACACGATTATTGCCATGGGGTTCCCCGGCTACTTCCTCATCGTTATGGATTTCATCCGCTGGGCCAAGGAGCACGGTATTCCCGTGGGTCCGGGTCGAGGTTCGGGCGCCGGTTCACTGGTGGCGTACTCATTGTCGATCACGGATCTTGATCCCATTGAATATGAGCTGCTGTTTGAGCGGTTTCTGAATCCTGAGCGGGTGTCCATGCCTGACTTTGATGTCGACTTTTGTATGGAACGTCGGGACGAGGTGATCGATTACGTTGCCGACCTGTACGGCCGAGAGGCAGTGTCCCAGATTATTACCTTTGGAACCCTGGCGGCCAAGGCGGTGGTTCGCGACGTGGCGCGGGTGCAGGGCAAGTCCTACGGTCTTGGGGATCGCCTGTCCAAAATGATTCCTTTTGAAGTGGGGATGACCCTCCAAAAAGCGATTGAGCAGGAGGAGAGTCTCCAGCAGTTTCTGCGCGACGATGGCGAAGCTCAGGAAATCTGGGACATGGCTGTTCAACTCGAGGGCATAACCCGCAACGTGGGCAAGCACGCCGGTGGTGTTGTCATCGCACCTTCAGAGCTTACGGATTTCTCCGCGCTTTACTGTGATGGTGAGGGCGCCGGACTGGTCACCCAGTTTGATAAGAATGATGTGGAAGATGCGGGGCTTGTGAAGTTCGATTTTCTGGGCCTGCGTACGCTCACGATTATTGACTGGGCCCAGGGCATGATTAACGAGATTCGAGCCCGGCAGGATGAGCCGCCTCTGGATATCAATCAGATCCCCCTGGATGATCACGCGTCCTTTGAGCTACTGCGTTCGGCAGAGACCACCGCGGTTTTTCAGCTCGAATCCCGAGGTATGAAAGAGCTTATTGCACGGCTCAGACCTGATTGTTTTGAAGACATTATCGCGCTGGTAGCCCTGTATCGGCCGGGGCCCCTGCAGTCAGGCATGGTGGACAACTTTATTGATCGCAAGCACGGCCGGGAGAAAGTGTCCTATCCGGATGCGGAATATCAGCACGAACTTTTAAAGCCGGTGCTGGAGCCCACCTACGGCATTATTCTGTATCAGGAACAGGTGATGCAGATCGCGCAGATACTTGCCGGATACACCCTAGGTGGCGCGGATCTTTTACGCCGGGCTATGGGTAAAAAGAAACCCGAGGAGATGGCCAAACAGCGTTCGGTGTTTGCGGCGGGTGCGGCGGCGAAAGGTGTTGATGCCGACCTGGCGACCAAGCTGTTTGATCTGGTGGAGAAATTCGCCGGCTACGGTTTTAACAAATCGCATTCCGCAGCCTATGCCCTGGTGTCCTATCAGACGGCATGGTTAAAGAGCCATTACCCCGCTGCATTTATGGCGGCGGTGATGAGTTCCGAATTGGATAATACCGACAAAATTGTCGTGTTTATCGAAGAATGTCGCCGCATGGGTCTCACCGTGCGTCTACCGGACGTGAATGAAGGACGGTACATGTTTACCGTCAGCGAGGCGGGTGAGATCGTCTACGGCCTGGGTGCGATCAAGGGTCTGGGTGAGGGGCCGGTCTCGGGTCTGTTGGAGAGTCGCGAAGAGCACGGACCTTTTCATGACCTGTTTGATTTCTGCGCCAGGACGGATCCCAGAAAACTGAATCGCAAGGCTTTGGAAGCTCTGGTGCGCAGTGGGGCTTTTGATTCATTGGGCACAGATCGTTGGATATTGCTGGCAGGGATTGATGATGCGCTGCGCGCCGCGGAGCAGAACGCCGCGAACCGTGATGCAGGCATGGTGGATCTTTTTGGGGAAACCGTTCAGGCCAGCCGGGAGCAGGGCGACCCCTATGCGGAACTGCGACATATCCGTCCCTGGACTGATCGTGAGCGACTTCAGGGAGAGCGCGATACGCTTGGCCTGTATGTCACAGGCCATCCCATAGACAGCTGTGAGGACGAGATACGACGCTTCGTGCCTCAGCGTTTGGCGGATCTGCGCCCAGATAACCGCGGCAACTGCCGTGTAGCGGGCTTGATTTTGAGCATGCGAGCCATGAAGAGTGCCCGGGGTTCCATGGCGGTCTTTGTCCTGGATGATCGCAGTGCACGACTGGAGGCTACGGCGTATTCAGAGGTGTATCAGCAATACCGCGAGTTGCTGGTCAAGGATCAGATTGTGATTGCGGAGGGTCGTCTCTCTCAGGATGATCGCAGCGGCGCCACGGTGATGCGGGTGTCGGCTTTGTACAGCCTTGCCGAAGAACGCGAAAGGTTGGCGTCGGGTCTTACGCTCCACGTGGATGCATCGGAGGTGAACGACCGTTTTCGGGAGTTTCTTCGCGAGCTATTATCCAGAGCGCCCGGCCAGTGCCCCGTACGGTTACGTTATCACCAGGGTCGGCAGAGTGCGTCGTTGCTATTGGGGCAGCGCTGGCGTGTGTCACCCAGCGAAGAGTTGCTGGAAGAATTGCGCCGGGAACTGGGGGGCGACCGGGTTAAGCTCGCTTTTGATCAAAAACACAGCATAGGAGAAACACATTGAGCCATACCGATGAGCCGTCAGATCTTGTCCCGGAAGGCGTTCGCGCAGATATTGAGGCAGCTGTATTCAGGCGCCTGCTGGAGCATTTAGATGCAAACAAGCAGGCACAGAATATCGACCTCATGAATCTTGCTGGTTTTTGTCGTAACTGTTTATCCAAGTGGTATGTGACTGCGGCCGAAGAGAAGGGCGTCAGCGTGGACTATGAGGCTGCGCGGGAACGTGTCTACGGCATGCCTTATGCGCAATGGAAGTCGATGCACCAAAGGGAAGCTAGTCCGGAGCAGCTGGCGCAGTTTCAATCGCAACAGAAGTAAGCATCAGCAGGTTCTGCAGATTCCGAACACGATGTAGTCACACTGCACTAAAACTTAATAAGAAAGGAGAGGTTTATGTACAGGTCTGCGAGGATTCGCGCCTTATTGGGAGTCGCTGCCCTATGGGGCTTTGCGAGCGCTAGTCAGGCAGCGGAGCAGCCGAATATTCTGGTCATTTGGGGCGATGATATTGGCATTACCAATATCAGTGCCTACGGTGACGGCATCATGGGATACCGAACCCCGAATATCGATCGCATCGCCGATGAGGGCGTGCGCTTTACCGATTACTACGGTGATCAGAGCTGTACCGCGGGACGCTCCAGCTTTATTACCGGTCAGTCACCGCTGCGTACGGGATTGTCCAAGGTTGGGCAGCCCGGCGCTACGCTGGGACTGCAGGACCGCGACATTACTATCGCTGAAGTATTGAAGACCAAGGGCTATGCCACCGGTCAGTTTGGTAAAAATCATTTAGGCGATAAAGATGAGTTTTTGCCTACGAACCACGGCTTTGATGAATTTTTTGGCAACCTTTATCACTTAAATGCAGAGGAAGAGCCAGAAGACGAGGACTACCCGGAGCAGGAGTGGTTCAAGCAGCGTTTCAGCCCTCGAGGCGTGATTCGCTCCTACGTCGATGGACGTATCGAAGATACCGGGCCGCTCACGCGTAAGCGTATGGAAACCGCTGACGAGGAGTTTGTGGGTGCAGCACGTAACTTTATCGACCGCAGTGTTGCCGATGACAAGCCGTTTTTTGTCTGGGTAAATACCACCGGCATGCATTTCAGGACGCATCGTGCCGACAAGCATAAAGGTAAGTCGGGACAGGGCTTTTACAACGATGTCATGGTTGCTCATGACGAGTTGGTGGGCTCGTTGCTGGATCAGCTGGATACTCTTGGCATAGCAGAAAACACCATTGTCATGTATTCAACGGACAATGGCGTGCATTACAACACCTGGCCCGACGCAGGCATTACGCCGTTTAGAAGCGAGAAAAACTCCAACTGGGAGGGCGCGTATCGCGTGCCTGCGATGGTTCGATGGCCTAAAGAAATACCGGCGGGACAGGTATCGACAGAAATCATGTCGCATCTGGACTGGATGCCTACTTTGGCTGCCGCAGCAGGAGAGGCTGATCTGAAAGAGCGCCTGCTCAAAGGCGCGCGCATTGGTAGTAAAACGGCGACGCTGCACCTGGATGGCTATAACTTCTTACCGTATTTAACTGGAGACGAAGAGCAGGGCCCGCGAAAGAGCTTTATTTATATCAATGATATCGGAGCACCGGTGGCCGTTCGCTTTGGCGACTGGAAGTCGGTCTATGCTGAAAACCGCGCAAAAACCCTGGCGCTTTGGGCGGAGCCCTTTGTAACGCTGCGGCTGCCTAAGTTGTTCCATCTTCGTCGCGATCCTTATGAGCGTGCGGATCACAATTCCAACACCTATTGGGACTGGTACGTCGATAAAGCGGCACAGATGTATATGGGGGGCGCAGTCATGCAGCAGTTCCTCATGACCTTTGAGAAGTATCCGCCCAGTCAGCGACCGGACTCCTGGTCCATTGATAAACTCACAGACATGTACCTGAAGTTTGAATAGCTAGAAAAAAACCGCGCCAAGAGGCGCGGTTTTTTTTAGTCAGCCTGAATCGTTCAGGGTGTGCTCTCACTCACCGCCGGCGTGTTGCCACCGGGCCAGAAGCGTTGCCGCGCGGTGCGCATGCCTCGTCTCACGTCTTCGCCAATCAGATATAGAGAGGGCACGAGAAGCAGCGTCACAAACAGCGCAAAGAGCACGCCAAAGGACAGCGAGAGTACCGCAGGCTTGAGAAACTGTGCGTTGGTGCTTCGCTCAGCCATGATGGGTATGAGGCCCACAAAGGTAGTTACCGTGGTCAGCAGGATCGGTCTGAAGCGATTTACGCCGGCATCGACAACGGCATCGAAACTGCTTTTTCCCTGATCCCGAAGTCGCCCGATGTAATCCACTAGTACCAGGTTGTCATTGACGACGACCCCGGCTGCCGCTCCGATCCCGAAATAGGAGAACAATGCCAGAGGTGTGGCAAAGATCAGGTGTCCGAATATGGCGCCCATAAAGCCAAAGGGGATCGCGGTCATGATCAGTAAGGGGAGCCAGTAGGATCGAAACGCAATGGCAATGAGCGCGTACATCGCAAACAAGGCGATGGCGTAGAGTGAAGCGATCTCGTTAATAAACTGATCTTCCTCTTCCTGGGCGCCTCCTTTGAGGATCACCAGTCCCGGGTACTTCGCCTGGAGGTCATCAAGATAAGACTCATCGATGTCGCGTTTGATATCGCTGATAAGATCCTGCTCGAGGTCGGCTCTCACATATACAACACGGTTGCCATCCCGGCGCTGGATGCGCTGAACGCCACCTTGCAGTTCCACGTCAGCAATGGCGAACAAAGGGACCTCTCGACCGTCTGCTGTGCGCACACGGAAGTTGCCAAGGCTCGATAGCGTGCGGCGTGCTTCCGTGGGATATCGCACCATGACTTTGACATCGCCATTGGCCCGGGGCAGCCGCTGAACTTCTTCGCCAAAGTAGGCCTGGCGCACCTGGCGGGAAACATCGGCAAGGCGAATGCCGAGGGTTTCCGCGCCTGACTTGAGGCTCAGGACAATTTCGTCAGTCTCGCCCTGCTGGCTGTCGCGTACGTCCAGAACGCCGTTATAGCTGCCGATCTTCGCCTGTAAGTCCTTGGACGCGGCGGTGAGTGCGTCTCCATCACGATGCCGTAGCAGGTAGGTGATATCGGCGCCGTTGTCGTTAAGTGTGTAATTGACCTGAATTTCGTCCGCGTCCGGAATGTCTCCCACCAATGCGCGCAGCCGCTCAGAGGTTTCTCGCGCAGAGAGGTCCCGAACCTCGGGGGGTGCCAGCTTCACAATCGCAATAACGCTATCTCTTCGCGAACGGGTATACCAACCTTCAATGAGTTGTCCCGTGCCTTCGCCGGTCGCTCTGGCCTCGGCCTCTACTTCTTCTACCAGCTTGCGCTCTGCTTCCTGCAGTTGATCAAGAACGGTCAGTGCGCGCTCGTAGGGTGTTCCCGGTGGTAGTTTTACATCCACCACAATCTGGGGGCTTTCTACCTGTGGCATGAAATAAAACTTGACCCATCCCGTGCTGAACAAGCCCATGGCAATCATGAATGCGCCAATGAAAGCGCTGGTGGTCAGGTAGCGCCGCTCCGCGGACCAACGCAGGATAGGCTGGTAAACACGCTTCGCAAACCCTGTGATGCTGTGTTCGATGCGCTGCTGGCGCAAAGCGAGACCTTTAAGGTTGGTGCGATGTGACAGGTTCCGCAAGTGCGAAGGCAAAATCAGGAAGGCCTCAATCAGCGAAATTGTCAGCGCGGCGGTGATGACGATAGACAACTGGCGTGTGACCTGCGCCGCTTCTCCGGATACAAACAGCCAGGGCGCAAAGGCAATCATCGTGGTGAGCACGGCAAATATCACGGGACGCGATACCGCATAGGCTCCCTGCACCGCTGCGGCGCTGCCTCCACCCATCTCGTGGGCGTGATGGTGGATGCTCTCGCCCACCACAATGGCGTCGTCCACCACGATGCCAAGTACCAGTAAAAATGCGAAGGTCGACATGATGTTCAGTGACACGTCGTTCACCGGCAGAATGGAGAAGGTGCCTACGAACGCGACTCCGATGCCTGCGGTGACCCAGAGTGCCACCCGGGGTCGCAACGAGAGGATCAGGACTAAAAACACCAGCGCAAGGCCCAGGTAAGAGGATTTGCCGATGAGCTCCATGCGTTCGCTGTAAATATCTGCCGTATCAAACCACATAGACAGCTCGATCCCTTCGGGCAGGCTGGGTCGGCGGTCCTCCATCCATGCCTTTACAGCATCACTGGCTTTAACGACCTGCATATTGTCCGTGCTTTGTATCTGCAGCAGAACGGCAGGTTGGCCGTTCATGGTGGCAAGAATTTCGCTGTCCTCGAAGCCGTCGATTACGCGAGCTACGTCGCCAACCCTGATGGTCCCGCCATCGGCGGTCTGGCGAACAATAATTTGTGAAAAGTCTTTTTCTGTATCGGCCAGATTGCGGGCGCGGATTTGTACGTCACCGGTGGCGGTGCGAACCTGGCCCGACGACAGATTGATCGAGCTGCCGCGAATAGCCTCGGCTACTTCGGCAAAAGATAGAGCGTATTGCCGCATGGAGGCTTCCGACAGCTCTATGGTGACTTCTTCGCGGCGGATGCCGAATAACTCGATGGTGGATACCCAGGGCAGGGTGGCCACCTCCCGGCGCAGGTCTTCGGACAGACGAGTAAGCTCTCTTTCGCTGACGTCACCGTGTACGGCCACGCGCATCATTTCCTGCTTGAACTGGCTCCGCCGTACCCGGGGGTTTTCAATGTCGCGAGGCAGTGAGGTGACCGAGTCCACAGCGTTCTTTACATCGTTAAGAAAGCCGTTGATATCAACCCCGGGAAAGGTTGAAACAGTGATCTCGGCCATGCTTTCTACAGCGGTGGAGTAAATGTGATTGATCTGGTCCAGATCTTTCAGGCGATCTTCAATACGCGTGATGATCTGTTCTTCGACTTCCTGCGGTGCCGCGCCGGGCCAGATAACCTCGATGTTTGCCTGATACGGCTTAACCTGTGGGAAGGCCTCGCGCTCCATGGCGATGAAGCCTATTAAACCGGCCAGTAGTATGCCGACCATTAAAAGGTTCGAAGCGACCGGGTTGTTTACCCACCAGGAGATAAGGCGTTCCATAATCAGTCTTCCCTCGACGCGAACTGACGTTCATCGATAGTAGAGAGCGCCATACCGGAAATGGGATTGCGCAATGCCGATACAATGAGGCGCTCTCCGGGCCGCAGGCCCTCGCTGATGATCGCGTATTGTGATGTCGTGTGGGCTACTTCTGCAGTACGTATGTCCAGCAGTCCGCTGGAGTCCACGACAAACAATTGATTGCCCGGGCGCAAACCTTTGCTGGGTATCTTTACCGTATCTTCCAGACTCCGACCCGTGATCTGAGCCTCGACAAACAGACCCACCGCCAGGGGCATTCCCTGTTCAGATCGACCCGCTCCGTAAGGGTCTTCGACTTCCGCGGTGGCGTAGATCAGCCGGGTGCTGGGGTCTACTGCAGCATCAATGCGCGTAAGCCGTCCGGTCCAGTGCTGGGTCGTACCGGCCACGTCGGCCGTGAATTCCACTGTGGGTGCGGCGCCGGCTTCCGCCGCATAGCCAATAGGTAAGCCCAGCGCCGACAGCTGTCGATTGTTCAGTGGTAGTCGAACCTGAACCCGGTCCGTAGAAAAGACCTCTGCCAGCGTTGTGCCCACGTTGATGACTTCGCCGATATGTACATCGGTGCGGGCTACCCGGCCTTCAAAAGGGAGTCTCACATGGGTGCGCTCCACATTAAGTTTGGCCAGTTCCAGAGCCGCCAGAGCCGCCTCCCGACGGGCTTTGGCTTCAGCAATCTGGGGTTTCTTGAGCGACAGACTTGAAGCATTGGGCACATCCCGGAGTTGCTTGCGTGCAACATCTGCGTCGGCCAGGGCCTTTTCAACAGAGAGCTCTGCAGCGGCCACGGCCGCCTCGGCTTCGCGCAGCGCCAGGCGGTAATCGCCATCATCGATTTCCAGCAAAACCGTGTCTGGACTGAAGCGCCCGCCTTCGACGTACTCCGGCGATACGGATATCACGCGACCACTGACTTGCGCGGTGAGGTTGATCATTGTCCGAGCGCGAACTTCACCCTGGGTTTGTACGTCCAATATTGCATCACTGCTTTCGGCAAGATGGGTGTAAACGGTGACCGGCCGCGGTGGGGCTTCATCGGTTTGTGGCTCTGGTGCTGTGGCCTTTAGAAGTATGACGACTCCCACGGCAGCGGCCAGTACCAATACGGGACCGCTCAGTTTCAGCAGCTTAGCCCTCATTTAATTCCCCTGATGTAGTGATGTAATTAACGGTCGCAGTATCCGGTGATGTGCCAATGCAGGCAACGCTATTGGTCGTCACTCAGCCTCGCTTTACCGCATCGGTTGGAGCACGTGAGCAGTGGATTATTGGTTCATAATGAAATATTGTTTCAAAATGCATTAAGCGTTTACTGATTGAAGCACAAAGGTCTGTCATTCCATAGCCCGATTTAACCACTAACTGCTTGATAATAATCGAGAAATTCAAAATTTCGGTATTTTTTCCGGTATTGGACTGATTCTTGCGAAGTACCGTGCATCGACCCCCATAGGCAGCGCTTGGCTTGTGGGGGTTAAGCGTGTCGGCGAGATTCGCGATGCAAAATTAGCCTAAAGGAGTTACCGAATGGCAAAACCCCTTCGCGGTGTGAGGATTCTCGATCTCACCCACATGCTATCGGGCCCCTATGGCGCGATGATTCTCGCGGACCTCGGCGCGGAGACTATCAAGGTGGAGCCTCTTGCGGGTGAGGGCACGCGCAAGCTACTTGCCAACGATCCCAGGAATTCGCTGAAGGGGCAGGGTGCCTATTTTGTGACCTTGAACCGAAACAAGCAAAGCGTCGCGGTTGATCTTAAGAGTGAGGCCGGTCTGGAGGTTTTCTACGACCTGGTCCGTAACAGCGATATCGTCATTGAGAATTTCAGCGCCGGTGTCACGCGCAAACTGCGCATTGACTTCGAGCATCTCAGCGCCGTAAACCCGAGGATTATTACCTGCTCCATCTCTGGCTTTGGTTCTGCAGGTCCGAATTACCAGCGCCCCGCATTTGATCAGGTTGTGCAGGCTATCGGTGGAGGTATGTCAATTACCGGACATGACGCCGGCGAGCCCACACGCGCCGGAATACCCATCGGTGATCTCGGGGGCGGTATGTTTGTGTCATGGGCGTACTCGCCGCGCTCTATGAGCGCGAGCAGAGCGGTCTCGGGCAGCACGTCGACATCTCTATGCTCGATTGCCAGATATCTATGCTCAATTACATGGCGACCATGCATTTTTTATCGGGTGATGTTCCGCACCCCATCGGTAACAGCCATTTTGTTCACGTGCCCTACAACAGCTATCCCACCGCCGATGGGCATATCATCATTGCCGTCATCTTCGACAGTTTTTGGGATAACTTGCTGGAGGTGATCGATGAACCCGCCTTTCGCGACGAGAAATATCGAACACAGCCAGCGAGACTTGCTGACAAGGAATTTATTGACGGCCGTCTGGGCGAAATCCTCTGTACGCAAAGTTCGGAGCACTGGCTGGCGTTACTGACCGAAAAGCGCATTCCCTGCGCGCGGGTTAACCGGCTGGATGAAGCGCTTGCGGATGAGCAGGTGTTGTCCCGCAACATGGTGGTGGAGCTTACGCACCCCGAGGGAGGCAGCACCAGGGGGCCAGGCAATCCTATCAAGTTGTCTCGAACTGACGAAGAAAGTTTTTCTCCTGCGCCTTTGCTTGGCCAGCATACTGAGGCGGTTCTGCGTGATCTGCTGGGCTACAGTGAGGGGCAACTTGCGAGCCTTCGAGACACAGGAGCGGTAGCGTGACTGATACAGGTTCAGCGGACAAAGTCATAATCAATGAAGTGGGCCCCAGAGATGGCTTACAAAGCCAGGATGTAGAGCTGGGTTTGGAGCAACGCTTTCAGTTTGTTGAGGCGCTGCTGGGAGCGGGGCTTGAGCATATCGAAATGGGCAGTTTTGTTTCTCCCAGGGCAGTCCCCCAGATGGCGGGCACGGGGGATCTGGCGCGTCGCTTGGGCCAGCGTGCCGGCACACAGCTCAGCGCACTGGTCCCCAATATGAAAGGCTATGAGCTTGCCTGCGAAGCGGGTGTGGATACCGTGGCGGTCGTTGTGTCTGCGACCGAAACCATGAACCAGAAGAACATCAATTTAAGCATGGATGAAACCATGCAGGTGGCACAGGCGGTGATTGAGCGAGGCAGCGCGGAAGGTGTGCGTGTACAGGCTTATCTGGCTGTCGCCTTTGAATGTCCCTTCGAGGGGCTGGTAGATTCAGGCTATGTTCGTGCCCTTGCAGCGCAGCTGATGGAATATGGTGCTTCCGAGCTGGTGATTGCGGACACCATCGGCGCTGCTAACCCGGGTCAGGTGAAGCATTTGATGACGGCTTTGGCTGATGAGCACGGCGCAGCCAGGCTGGCTTGCCACTTTCACGATACCCGAGCATTGGGCCTGGCGAATGTTTACGCCGCGCTCGAGAGCGGGATTCGACGTTTCGACTCTTCTGTTGGCGGCCTTGGCGGTTGCCCTTTTGCGCCGGGCGCAAAAGGTAATGTGGCGACAGAAGACGTCGTGATGCTCTGCGAGCAACTGGGGTATACAACGGGCGTTGATATGCCGGCTTTACTCAATGTGGTTGATTTGATCAGTGACATGCTCGGTCGACCCCAGGGTGGACGAGCGCATTACTGGCTGAGTCGAAACGCGGCTTAAGAATAAATTTTTGGCGCCGATGGAAAACGGCGCTCTGATAAAGCAGAAGGATAAGGGATGAGTTACAGATTGGGTGTCGACGTAGGCGGTACGTTCACAGATTTTCTGCTTCTCAATGAGGCAAGCGGAGAAACTTTTACGGCCAAGGTTCCCTCCACGCCGGAGGATTCCTCTATCGGTGTACTGAATGGTATCGCGCGCATCTGCGAGGAATCCGGAGTGAACCCGGGCGATATTGAACTGGTCATGCACGGGACCACGGTGGCCACCAACGCGGTATTGACCGGTCGCGGCGCCCGGGTAGGGCTCGTCACCACCGCAGGTTTTGAAGACACCTTACAGGTCGCCCGCTCTTATTGCCCGGGAGGCTTGGGCGGCTGGGTAAGTTTTGTAAAGAGCCCCTTGCTGGCTCCCCTAGAACTCACCATAGGCGCTACGGAGCGTATCGGGGCTGATGGCGAGATCGTTCTGCCCGTGGATGAAGCCGCGCTGCGCCGGGACCTGCAAACCCTGCACGACACGGGTGAGGTAGAAGCGCTCACCATTTGCCTGATTAATGCCTACATTAATCCAGAGCACGAGCGCCAGGTCGCTGCTATTGCCGCAGAGATTTTTGGAGATACGCCCATATCCGTGTCCAGCGATGTGGTACCCGAAATGCAGGAGTACGAGCGTACAGAAACCACCGTGGTTAACTCCTACGTCCGGCCGGAGGTGGCACGTTACGTGAACAATCTTCAGGCTGCTCTTGGCGAACGTCTTGGCGACGGTGCCCAGCTATCCATACTGCGCTCTGATGGCGGTCTTGCTTCGGCCCGCGCCGCCGCTGATTCGCCGGTAAACCTGCTCATGAGCGGCCCTGCCGGCGGAGTAGCGGGCGCTATTTATTTTTGTGAGCGTGCCGGATTTCGCGACATTCTGACCTTTGACATGGGTGGCACTTCAACCGATGTGGCATTGATCCAGGATGCGCGGGCGAGAGTGCGGCGCGAGACTATTGTCGGTGATGTGCGCGTGCGCGCACCTTCGGTCGATGTGCGCACCGTGGGCGCCGGCGGTGGCTCCATCGCCTTTGTTCCTGAGTTGACGAAAGCACTGCGCGTGGGGCCGGAGTCTGCCGGCGCCGTTCCAGGGCCTGCCTGTTACATGAAGGGAGGCGAAGAACCGACGGTGTGCGATGCCAATGTTGTGCTGGGTTATCTGCCGTCGGACGTGCAACTTGGCGGCAAAATGCAGATCAATCGTGACGCGTCAGAAAAAGCGGTACAGAAAGTCGCTGATGCCATGGGCATAGGCCTCATGGAAGCGGCCGAAGGCATCATTAAAATCGTCAATGAATCCATGTTCGGTGCCTTGCGGCTGGTGTCCGTGGAGCAGGGCTATGACCCTAGGGATTTTGCGCTGGTGGGTTTTGGCGGCGCAGGGCCTTTACATGCCAACGCTCTGGGTATCCTCACCGACGCCTGGCCAGTCATTGTGCCGCCGGGTCCGGGCGTTCTCTGTGCTTATGGCGACGCAACGACACAGGTTCAGGATGAAGCTGCACGAACCTATCTCACCATGGCCGGAGATCTCAGCGACGCTCAGATGCTGACTGACCTGCACGAGCTGCGCGACCGCGCGGGAGAAGCGCTGAGGGCTGACGGTATTCCCGATGAGGAGCATGAGGTGTCTTATCAGGCAGATCTGCGCTACGCGGGTCAGGCCTTCCAGATCACTGTGGACTTTAATGAACAGGAGCTCGCCCAAAAGGGTGTCGCATTGCTCACCGAAGCGTTTGATGCAGAGCATGAGCAACTGTTCACTTTTAAGCTCGGCGATGGGCACGAAATACTCATGATTCGCGCCGTAGTGAAAGCCGCTGCGCGGAAGATTGCCGACAAGCACCTTGGTGAGAGTGACAACACTTTGGACGAGTGCAAGATTCACGATAGTCGCTTTTACTTCGACGGTGTCTGGCATCCCGCGCCGATCTACGACCGCGGCCGCCTGCACACAGGACTTGATGTTCCGGGCCCCTGCGTTGTTGCAGAAATGGACTCAACGACGGTTGTGCTTCCGGGCTACACGGCCACGGTTGATGCCATCGGCAATTTACTGATCAATCCCAGCAACGGAGGTGCCTGATATGTCTGCAAGAATCGTTGAAAGCAATACGGCGCCGCTCCAGTCTGTGGATGTGGATGGCGTTACCGTCGATATTATTGAGAACGCCCTGCGAAACGCCCGGGAAGAAATGGACGCTGTTTTATTCCGTACAGCTATGTCTCCCGGTATTCGCGAACAGGGCGACTGCTTTCCCATGATTGCTAATCGTGACGGGAAAATGGTCGTTGGCCAGTTTGGTTCTTTTATCGGGCCATTTCTGGAGGCCTACGATGCAGAGATCGAAGAGGGAGATATTATCCTCACTAACGATCCGTACATGTGCAATGCCGCGGTATCCCATCTTCCGGACTGGGTCGTACTTGTGCCGGTATTCAAGGGCGGTCGACACATTGCCTGGTCGGCGATGTTCGGACACATGTCAGACAACGGGGGCATGGTGCCCGGTTCCATTCCCATCGAGGCCACCACGATTTACCAGGAGGGGATTCGTATTCCTCCTACAAAACTTTATAAGCGCGGCGAGCTGCAAACGGATCTGCTTGAGCTGATTCTGCACAATGTGCGGACCCCGCAGTGGAACCGCTTTGATCTCAATGCCTTGGTCGCCGCCTGTAATACGGCTGCCAAACGCTGTGTTGAACTTGCCGAACGCTTCGGTGATGACATCTTTAAGTCCACCATGGATGTGATGCTCGATCGTAATCACGCCGCGATGAAGCACATCATCGAAATGTTTATTCCCGAAGAGCCCCGGGAGTTTGAAGATTATCTGTGCGACGACGGTATGGGAATGGGGCCCTACCGCATCAAGTGCCGGATGTGGCGCGAAGGCTCTACGGCTATTTTCGACTTTGATGGCACGGACCCCCAGGCCCAAAGTTCGGTGAACTTCTTCCTTAACGAAGACATGTTCAAAATGTTCTTTGGCTCATTCACCATCAACGTCGTTGATCCGCAGATTGTGTTTAACGATGGATTCTATGATTTGGTGGACGTGCGAATCCCCGAAGGTACGTTGCTCAAACCAAAGTTTCCGGCGGCGCTGTCCGGGCGAACCCATGCGCTGGGCCGTATTTTTGATCTGCTCGGTGCCCTGCTGGGAATGGGCGCGCCCGAGCAAATGCTTAACGCTGCAGGATTCTCTGATTCACCGCACCTGTTTTACTCAGGCTACGATCGTCGTCCGGGTAAAGGCGGGGAGTGGTTCCAGCTATTTCAGATTGGCTTTGGCGGGATTCCAGGGCGTCCCGTGGGTGATGGACCCGACGGCCACTCCCTGTGGCCGGGCTTTACCAATGTCCCCAACGAGTTCATCGAGTCCTATTTCCCTTTGCGTATTGAGCGCTATGAGACCATCCGGGACTCCGGTGGTGCGGGGCTGCATCGCGGTGGTAATGGTCTTTCCGTGGCTTATCGATTCCTGGCCGATGGCGAGATTGGGATTCATGACGAGCGCTGGTTGACGCATCCCTGGGGGGTGCTCGGTGGCGATACGGGGCAGCGTTCCACAAAGCGTCTGGTGCGCGTTGATGGTAGCGAACAGTGGCTCCCGGCAAAGATCGAGGGTGTGAAGGTTAAGGCAGGCGACTTGCTGTACTTCAATACCTGGGGCGGTGGCGGCTGGGGCGATCCCTATGCGCGCGATCCCGAGCTTGTGCGTGCGGATGTGGCGCGGCGCCTGGTGAGCGTTGAAGGAGCCAAGCGTTACGGTGTGGTGATGGCGGCCGATGGCAGTGTTGACGTGGCAGCGACGGAGTCGCTTCGAGAGCAGCTTCGTGCAGCTCGCAGCGACGATCAGCCCTTGTTCAATCGCGGCGGTACCATCGAAGAGATTAAGGCGCGTTGTGAAGAAGAGACGCACTTACCAGCGCCGGTGACACCGCAGTTTCCGTCGGAGTTCCAGGCCTGAGCAATGGCTGACCTGGCCAGACAATCCCAGCCTCTTGGCGCGCGTCCGGCGTTAGTGCTCATCGATATGATTAACGCCTTCACCGATGCCGGTAGTCCTCTTGGCTCGCACAGCGCGTCGGTGGTAGAGGCCTGTGCGACGCTGCAGGAGGCTTTTCGGGCCAGGGGGCTGCCGGTGTGTTTTACAACGGTTGTGTATTCGGATGTCGACCAGGCGTCGGTATTTCGAGCCCGGCTACCGGCTTTGAACATACTGAAGTGGGGCAGTTTTGAAGTGCTGGTAGACGAGCGACTGACTCCCGCTGGCACAGAGCCGGTTTTTGAGAAGCAATATGCGAGCGCCTTCTTTGGCACAGAGCTTTCAGACTGGCTTAATGCTCAAAACGCAGACTCGCTTGTGGTTGTGGGATTGACCACTAGCG
>DS999405.1:133810-458332 GCA_000158155.1 gamma proteobacterium NOR5-3
ATTCCGTGGTGGCTGAATATAAAGATGAAGCCGAGATCATCATAGTGGAGTCGGTTGCCTCGGGCAGTGTGGATTATCACGCTTTAGTGAAAGAACATCAGCCGGATGTGGTGGCCAGCGCAGGCTCCAATGCAGCGTATTTACAGAACGCCCTCAAAATTCCTGTGATTGCCCAACCTGTGACCGATACAGACATCGTCGATGCGGTTGCCCGGGCCCGGCGAATCGGCGAGCGCGTGCAGGTGTTCACCTATGCGGCGAAACCTGAAGCCGAAAGCCGATTGTTCACGGCGTTGCCCGCGCTCCTGGGTGGCGGCTTGCAGCATGAAAGCTATACCACTACGGACGAGGCTGCTGAGAGCTTACTCGCGATGGCTGTCGCTGATAGCGCAGACGTTGTGGTTGGTCCAAGCTACATCTGCGAGTTGGCCAGCCGTCGGGGCCTCCCCGCGGTGTTGCTCTACAGCAGAGAGTCAGCGCGGCAAATGTTGGATGAAGCTTTGCGTCAGGCGCGCGTGCGCAAGGCGGAGCGGGGTGCAGCGCCGCAGCCAGGTCGCTTTGTTATTGATTCGCCCCAGATGTCTCGCGTTGCTGAGCTGGCACGAACCTATGCCCGGGGTAATGCCGCGGTGCTTCTGCAGGGCGAGAGTGGCACGGGCAAAGAGCATATAGCGAGAGAGATCCATCAGGCCTCGGATTATTGCGATGGCGCATTGGTTGCTATCAATTGCGGCAGTATTCCCAACGAGCTCTTTGAGAGTGAGCTGTTTGGCTATGTCGATGGAGCGTTTACCAGCTCTCGCCGAGGCGGGCGAGTCGGACTGGTAGAGCAGGCGAATGGTGGCGTTCTTTACCTCGATGAAGTCGGGGAAATGCCCTTATCACAACAGGTAAAGTTGTTGCGCGTTCTGCAGGAACGCAGCGTACGCCCCGTCGGCAGTACTCGGGAGCTCGCTCTGGATTTCAAGGTGATTGCCGCTACTAACACGAATCTGCAGACGGCCGTAGACGCGGGCACTTTTCGCGATGATCTTTATTACCGGCTTAACGTATTTACTTTACGCCTTCCGCCGCTTCGTGAGCGGCGCGAGGATGTTTCCGCGATTGCACAATATTACTTGCGAGAATACGCAAAACAATACGCGACAGAACTGGATGTTCCCGTGCTCATGCAGAGGTTGACGGGACCGTTCATGAAGTATCGCTGGCCTGGCAATGTACGGGAGCTTCAGAATTTCGCTGAGCGTCTGGTGGTCAACGCGGCCCACGGTGTGGCGATCGAGGAATTGAGTCTGGACGAGCTGCTGCCAGAGTTGCTCCTGCCGCAGCAGGATGCGCAGGTCGCTCCTGGTTTGCTCAAGGAGCATGAGGCCCGTGCAATCACTGAGGCTATGCATCGCTTCGCTGGCGATAAAGCTGCGGTCAGTAAAGAGTTAGGTATCAGTCCGACCACCTTGTGGCGACGCCTCAAAGAAATGGACTGGAGCGATGGATTTGGCACAGAGCGTGCCGGTGATAAAAAAAGTAAACAATACTCACGAGGGTAGGAGAACGGTAATGCAAAGCATGAAGAAACCGCTAGTGCAGGCTCTGGCAGCAACGCTGCTACTGCCGGCAACACAATGGGTGATGGCACAGGGTAACAATCTTGCTATCGAAGAGGTTGTCGTGACCGCGCGAAAACGTTCTGAGAATCTTCAGGAAGTGCCTATCGCGATTTCGGCCATTGATGAAGATACGATTCAACGCGCAGGTATTCAGCGCGCCGGAGATTACGTGGGGCTGATACCGAACGTCACGCTGGTGGATTCCGCCAACGTGGGCGACACGCAGCTGAGTATTCGCGGCATCATCTCCACGCGGGATGCGGAATCGACCTTTGCCTACGTCGTCGACGGCGTGTTGAGCACCAACCCTAACAGCTTCAACGAAGAGCTGTTTGACGTGCAGCAGATCGAAGTACTCAAAGGGCCGCAGGGCGCTTTGTACGGTCGCAACGCTGTAGCCGGCGCGATCCTGGTTACCACCAAAGAGCCGACCAATGAGTTTGAAGGCCGCGTTGGCGGTACCGTAGGCAACGTGGGAACTTTGCGTGGTAACGCAATGTTCAGTGGCCCAATCATCAAGGATACGTTGTTGGGCCGTATCGCGATCAGCACCAGTGAAACCGACGGTTTCTACGAAAACATCTTTACGAATCAGGACGATGTGGTTGACTACCTCAATGACACCAGCGTTCGGGGTCGTCTGAAGTGGAATGTTACCGATAACCTGACTCTGGATTTTCGCGGTGGTTATTCAGACGTGACTGCCGGGGCGATTAACTTTAATGCGGGCTTTGCGATCCCTGCCTTCGTGGAAGCGTTTGGCGCGCCAAACTACAATCAGGACGTCAACGACGTGGACTTTCGCTTTACGTTCAACACACCCGGTGAGAATGAGCAGACCACCACGGACTTTGCGGTCAAGCTCGATTGGGCACTGGACTTTGCGGACCTGGTCGCCAACGTTGCCTACAGCAGCCTTGACGAATCTCTTTTATCGGATGGTACCGCAGCAACGTTTTATGGTTACGAGTTAACGCCTTCTTGTCAGGCTGGACGAGGGGAGCTCAACAGCTTTACCCGGCCAGATTTGTTTGGAGAGCCCTTCAACCCCTTTGGTGTTTTGCCACCGGGAGCAGATTTTCAGGGCGTTTACGGACCCTACAATCCATTGACCTGTGATGGATATCAGTACCAGGAACGTAATCAGGAGGACATCAGCATTGATGCCCGGCTTGTAGGTCCTGAGGATGACGCTATTCGTTGGATTGCTGGTGTGTACTATGCGGATATTGAGCGCGAGTCTTTGGTTGGCTATGGTGCTGACCAGGGGCAGGGCTTCTTGCGTCAGGCGTATGTAGATCCTACGGGCCCTAACCCCACAGATTTGCTGTTCTGGGATGAATTCAATACCGAGGTCTTTGCGATCTATGGTCAATTGGAATTTGATCTGTCAGACACTATGGAGTTGGCTTTTGCGCTTCGCTACGACCGCGAAGAGCGGGAAGTCAGCAATAAAGTGCCTAATGTTCTGAACTCCGGGCTCAACATCAATCTATTAGACCCCGCGACGGGAGCACCGCTACCGATCAATCCAGCGTTTGCTAACAACCCCAACGGTATTCCCGATCGCGCCAGGGATTTTAGCCAGCTTCAGCCCAAAGCAACCTGGAATTGGGCTATGACCGATGCCGTGAACGTTTATGCCAGCTATGGGCTCGGATTCCGCAGCGGCGGCTTTAATGCCATCGGTACCGAAGACCTGCTTAACTTCTGGTTTAACTCAGGTTTCGGTGGACCGGGCGAAGTGGTTGATGCCCAGCTGCAAGTGACGGATGACTACGACAAAGAGGTCTCCACGGCATTTGAGGTGGGCTTTAAATCTGAGTGGATGGATCGTCGCCTGCGCCTTAACGCCGCCGCATTCCGCACCGACGTTGAGGACAACCAGTTCTTTGAATTCTACGCAGGTCCTTTTGGCATCTTGCGTACCGTTACAACTATCGATGAGTTGTACATTCAAGGTGTTGAGGCCGACTTCACCTTCGTTGCTACTGAGTACCTGACAGTCTACGGTGGTGTTGGTCTGATGGACTCAGAGATCGAGAAGAACGAGCACCGTCCTCTGTCTGAAGGTAACGACGTTCCGCAGGCGCCAGAAACCACTGGAAATCTCGGGGCGGAGTTGAGTTTCCCCGTCGGTGGCAACATGCAGTTAGTGAGCCGGCTGGATTGGCAATACACCGGGGAGATGTGGTTCCACACACTTCAGGGCGAGGAAACACCCACGATCTGGAATGCCTTTTTTGGGCCTGGCTTTAACCAGAACTTCTCCAAGTCCTCGCGCGATGCCTTTAGTACTGTAGATCTGCGTGTAGGTCTCGAAGGAGAGAGCTGGGCGATTACAGCCTGGGGTCGTAACATCACCGATGAGGAGTATCTACAGGAAGTGATTCCGACACCGGAGTTTGGCGGTAGCTTTCTGCATCCATCAGCGCTACGAAGCTATGGCGTAGACTTCCGCTATAACTTCTAATTGAAAGACGGTTCGAACACGGCGCCTCAGGGCGCCGTTTTTCTTTGCGCTTCTTTGCGAAGCACGCCTTCTATGCGGGACGTGTACATGGGCATACCATAGAGAAATCCCTGGAATTGCGTGCAGCCGATGTCGCGCAAAGCTCGGGCCTGCTCTTCGTATTCAATGCCCTCGGCGATCACCTCCAGTCCCATGGCCTGACCCAGTGCCACCACGGCCTCAGCGATGATTCGATCATTGTCATCAGTGCTGATGTTGTCCACAAAGGACTTATCCAGTTTAAGCCGGTCAATGGGCATTTTTTTGAGGTAGGAAAGAGACGAGTACCCCGTGCCAAAGTCGTCGATTGCGAACTGTATGCCCATAGCCCTCAGCTCATCCATGTTGCCAATCAGCTGCTCTGTGTCTTGTACCAGTACGCTTTCGGTGAGCTCCAGTTCGAGGCGGTTGGGTGGGAAGTTCGCGTATTCCAGTACCTGGCGAACCTGATCCACGAAGTCTTCGGCGCGAAACTGAGGAGCGGACACATTGACCGCGAGACGCCCGAAAGGAAGGCCCTCCGCAAGCCACTTATTCCCTTGTAAGCATGCCTGTTCAAGGACCCATTGCCCGATATCCCGGATTAGCCCGGTACGCTCGGCCTGGGGAATAAACTGTGCGGGAGACACGGTTCCCAAGGTGGGATGGTGCCAGCGTAAAAGCACTTCCAGTCCGAGCAGTGAATTTGTAACGATATCAATCTGCGGTTGAAAGGCCAGACGAAACTCGTTTCGTGACTTGGCTTCGCGAAGCGCAGAATCGATGAGGACATTTTGAAAGGCTGCGCGCGTCAGGTTTTCGGAGTAGAAACGGAAGGTGTTTCGACCCTGTTCTTTGGCGCTGTACATGGCGGCATCAGCGTTGCTCATGAGTGTTTCAGCGGTCTGCCCGTCGTCGGGATAGATGCTGATCCCTACGCTCGCGCTGACCGACACACTGCGACCTTCGAGTATGGTTGGCTTGCGTAAAGCGCCGATAATTTTCTCGGCGATGTTAGTAGCGACATCGGGCGAGTTGATGTCTTCCAGCAACATCAAAAACTCGTCACCACCAATGCGCCCTACGGTGTCGTCATCTCGTAATAGTTCCCGTAGACGATTCGCCGTCATAGCCAGTAGTTTGTCGCCCGCCAGATGTCCGAGGCTGTCATTGATATTCTTGAAGCTGTCGATATCGAGAAAGAAAACGGCCAGGCGCTCCGATCTGCGCTGCGCACGGCGAATGCTTTGCTGCAGGCGCTCATTAATCAAATATCGATTCGGTAGCTCTGTGAGTGGGTCGTAATGCGCCAGTTTCTGGAGTTGTTCCTCGGTCTCTTTGAGCTGGGTGATGTCGGTAAATATTGCTACGAACCCGCTGTTTTGGCCGTCGATTTTACTGATGGTGAGCAACTCCGGAAAAACGGCGCCACTTTTGCGCCGATTCCATATCTCGCCGCGCCAGGTGCCGGTCTCTTTGAGAGCGTGCCACATCTTTTTGTAAAACTCGGCGTCGTGTCTACCCGAGCGCAGCAGGCTTGTGGCCTGTCCTATGGCTTCGTCCCGGCTGTATCCGGTGATTTGCGAGAAAGCCGCGTTGACGTCGCGGATCAGGCCCTTTTCGTCCGAGATAAGAATGCCTTCCCCGCTGTTTTTAAAGACAGCCGCAGCTTGGAAAAGCCCTTGCTTGGCGGCATTTTCTTTCGATATATCCCGCCCCACAGCACAAATGATGGAGTCTTGATCAGCCGCTGCAGCGGACCACGCAATCACTCGATAGCTGCCATTCTTATGACGATAACGGTTTTCGAAGTAGAGTGTTTTAAGCCCTTTGGACAGGTTTTGCATTTCCTTTACGGTGACGGCCCGGTCTTCCTCGTGCACTAGCTCGAGAAAATTCTTCCCGATAAGTTCTTCTGGCGTGTATCCAAGTGCTAATTCCCAGGCACTGTTGGCCAGCTTGATGTCGCCCTCAATCGAGGCGAGAAGATGCATCCCGTTGGGTTGTTGAAAAAACGTATCGTAGTACTGCTGTGCACTTTGCTGTGCCGTGACGTCCAGAAGAACGCCTGCGGCGTGGGTGACTGTTTGCTCTGAGTTTGCATAGCTGCGACCGATAGCGCGAAACCAGCGCTGCTCACCACTATCGAGATCTGCCCGAAAATCGACTTCCTGGGCCTTTCCTTCTGGCTCAGTGATCAGTCGTGCCATGGCGGCTTCAAAGCCCGCCACGTCTTCATTAACTACTTGGCCGAGAATGGTGTCCAGGGACAGTGGCAGTTCGTCATCGCGAACCTGCAGCATCCGGATGCCATCGTCGGATAACTGGAACTCGCCGCTGTGGGCTTCCCATCGCCAGGTGCTGATACCCGCTTCCAGAAATACCGCTTCGCTCTGGGGCAGGACAGGTGTTTTGTTTGCCACAAACACGTCCTTGTCCATAGAAGACAGTTTCAGTGTAATGCGCTTTCGATTCGCAGGCCATGCCCCCGTTTCCGGAGGCCTTGCTTGCGGTGATGGTTAGCCTAAGCTGGTTTCGTTGTCCGCAGGTTCCCTGAAGCTGTCGATAGACGGGCAGGCACAGAACAGATTGCGATCGCCATAGACATTATCGATGCGGCTCACGGGCGGCCAATACTTGTCCTGCTGCAATGAGTCCATGGCAAACGCCGCTTGCTGTCTACTGTAGGCGTGAGTCCACTGCTCGGCGGTAAGATCGCGCAGTGTGTGAGGTGCGTTGACCAGGGGGTTGTCTTCCAGGGGCCAGCGCTGGTTTTCGACGTCACGGATCTCTTCCCGAATAGTGATGAGTGCGTCGCAGAACCGATCGATCTCAGCGAGGGACTCGGATTCTGTGGGCTCAATCATGAGGGTGCCGGCTACAGGAAAAGACATGGTCGGGGCGTGAAAGCCAAAATCCATAAGTCGCTTGGCGATGTCTTCTTCGCCAATGCCGCTAGCGTCTTTGATGGGACGAATATCAATGATGCACTCGTGGGCAACGGTGCCGCTACGTCCGGTGTAAAGCACGCTGTAGTGATCGCGCAGACGATGGGCAATATAGTTCGCCGACACGATAGCTATCTTGCTGGCCTCGGTGAGCCCCCGGGCACCCATGAGCGCAATGTACGCCCAGGAGATAGGCAGAATTGAGGCGCTGCCATAAGGCGTGGCAGATACAACGTCATTATCGGGCGACAGCCCCGGTACCGGCGCTACGGGATGAGACGGCAGAAAGGGCTGGAGGTGGGCGCCTACGCCGATGGGGCCCATGCCCGGACCGCCACCACCATGGGGAATGCAAAAGGTTTTGTGTAAGTTCAGGTGCGACACGTCGGCCCCAAACTTTCCGGGAGCGGCCAGTCCCACCAGTGCGTTGAGGTTGGCGCCGTCTACGTAGACCTGTCCGCCGTGCTCATGCACGATGTCGCAGACCTCTACGATGCCCTCTTCAAACACGCCATGGGTGGATGGATAAGTCACCATGATCGCGGCAAGTCGGTCGCTGTGTTGCGCCGCTTTGGTGCGCAGATCTGCTATGTCTACGTTACCCTGGGTGTCGCACTCCACAATCACTACACGCATACCCGCCAGCACTGCACTGGCCGGGTTGGTTCCATGCGCAGAAGAGGGGATCAGGCATATGTCCCGCTGCGAATCACCGCGGCTCTCGTGGTAGCGCTTGATGACCAGCAGGCCCGCATACTCACCCTGGGATCCCGCGTTGGGCTGCAGGGATACCGCATCGTATCCGGTGCACTCGGTGAGCATCCGCTCCAGGTCGTCAAGGAGTTCGCGGTAGCCCAGCGCCTGCTCTGCAGGAGCAAAGGGATGCATGGCGCCAAAAGCGGCCCAGGTCACGGGGAGCATTTCGGTGGTGGCGTTGAGCTTCATGGTGCAGCTTCCCAGAGCGATCATCGAGCGGTTGAGCGCGATGTCCTTGCTTTCCAGGCGGCGCATATAGCGAAGCATTTCTGTTTCGCTGTGATACTCATTGAAGAGTGGATGCTGGAGATAGTCGACATCCCGGCACAGGGTGGCGGGGAGGCCGCTGTCCGCGGTCAGATCCTCCAGCGCTGTCGCAGTTTCCCCGGTAAATACCTCCACGAGCAGCTGCAGGTCGGCACGGGTGCTGGTCTCGTCAAGAGAAACGGCGAGCAGATCAGCCTGGTCACAGCGCAGATTCACACTCTTTGCAGCGGCGCGGGACAAAATTGCAGCTCGCTGCTCGCCGGGCTCGATAGTCAGCGTGTCGAAGAAGTGGTTATTGCGAATCTTTATGCCCGCTTTGCGCAAATCCCTTGCCAGCAGGTTGGTGAGCAACTGCGTGCGTTCAGCAATCCGGCGCAATCCTGCCGGGCCGTGGTACATGGCGTAAAAAGCGGCCATGACGGCGAGCAGTGCCTGTGCTGTGCAGATATTGCTGGTAGCCTTTTCCCGGCGGATATGTTGCTCCCGGGTCTGCATGGCCATGCGTAAAGCCGGCCGCCCGTCACGATCCACCGATACGCCAATGATTCGACCGGGGGTGGAGCGCTTGTAAGCATCGCGTGTTGCAAAGAAAGCGGCATGAGGACCGCCATAGCCCATGGGCACGCCAAAGCGCTGGCTGTTGCCGACTACAACGTCCGCACCCAGCTCCCCGGGCGATTTGAGCAGCAAAAGCGCCAATAGATCGCTGGCAACAACAACCAGTGTGTTCTTGGCGTGGGCTTGCTCGATGAGCGGGCTGGGGTCGACGACTTCACCGCTACTGCCGGGATACTGCAGGAACAGACCAAACGCGTCACCGGCGGCCAGGAGTTCTTTGGCGTCGCCGTAAGCAATATCAATGCCCAGCGGTTGAGCGCGGGTTTTTAGCACGGCAAGGGTCTGAGGGTGGCAGTCGCTGTCGACAATAAAGCGCATGCTTTTGTTCTTTTTGTTGACCCGCTGAAGGAGGGTCATAGCCTCTGCGGCAGCGCTCGCTTCATCGAGCATAGAGGCGTTGGCCAGTTCCATGCCTGTGAGGTCCATGATCACCTGCTGGTAGCTTAGCAATGCTTCCAACCGGCCTTGTGAAATTTCCGCCTGATAGGGCGTATAGGCGGTATACCAGCCCGGATTTTCGAGCACATTGCGTTGTATGACGGCGGGTGTATGCGTGCCGTAATAGCCCATACCAATAAAGTTTTTACAGATGCGGTTTTTATCTGCCATGGTCTTGAGGCGGGCGATGACGTCCACTTCCCGTTGGGGGCCATCCAGCGCCATGGGCGACTTCAGGCGGATACTGGCAGGAACCGTTGCATCAATGAGCGCGTCGACGCTGTCATACCCCACGGCGATGGCCATCTCGGCCTGCTGCGCGGCGCTGGGGCCAATGTGGCGGGCGAGGAATTCGTCGTGGCCTTCAAGTTCTGTAAGGCGGTGAATGCTCATATTTCAGATCCAGGCAGCGGGGGCGGTTGCGCCCCGAGAAAAGCCGCGGATTTTAGCAGTCTGGCGCTTGCCACAGCAATTGACGTGGCAGTTTTGTATATCTTATTCACAGCCTTTATTACACTGCCATGGTTATTAGCACTGCGCTGTGGGAGCCACTTTTGATTGACCTGAACCAGTTTGATCCGGCAGCGGCGGGGATGAGTCAGCGCCGCCTTGAGCGTATTGGCGAGCATCTTGAAAGCCGCTACGTCACACCATCAAAGATCTCGGGCTGCTTAACGGCGGTGCTGCGACGCGATGAGCTGGCCTATGTGCATATGGCCGGGGAGCGGGACCGGGAACGCAAGCTGCCGATAACCAGTGACACGCTTTTTCGAATTTACTCCATGACCAAGCCCGTGACCTCCATCGCCCTGATGACTTTGTGGGAGCGAGGCCTGTTCGCGCTGGATGATCCGGTAGCCCGATTCATTCCCGAGTGGGAGGGGCTGCAAGTGCGCGTCGGCGGAGCGTGGCCCGATTTTGAAACCCGGGCTGTAGATCGGCCCATGCGGATCCGTGATTTGCTCACCCATCAATCCGGGCTCACCTACGATTTTATGTATGCCACTAATATCGATAAGGCGTACCGGGAGCTGAAGCTCGCGCGGGCCCTTAAGGGCTATACGCTGCAGGACATGATTGAGCAGTTGGCGATGCTGCCTCTGGAATTTTCTCCCGGCGAGCGTTGGAACTATTCCGTGGCTACCGACGTGCTGGGCTATCTTATCGAGCGAATCAGTGGGCAGAGTCTCCCGGACTTTTTGCGCACGGTGATTTTTGAGCCCCTGGGCATGGTCGATACGGCTTTCAGTCCCCGGGAAGACCAGCTTGAACGGTTTGCATCGTGCTACACCCGGGACTCCCGGAAGCGCCTGGTGCTGCAGGACGATGCGCAGGCTTCGCAGTTTATGGGCCGAAGTTTCTTTTCCGGGGGAGGGGGTCTGGTGTCCACGGCGTCTGATTACCTGCGTTTTTGTCAGATGCTCCTCGGTGGCGGTGCGTTGGGTGAGCAACGAATCATCGGTGCCAAGACGCTGGAACTTATGGTGGCCAACCATTTGCCCAATGATGCTGACCTGGCGAGCGTGGCTATGGCGGGCTTTAGTGAAACGCACCATGAGGGTGTGGGCTTTGGTCTGGGCTTTGCGTCCAAGATTGACGCGGTACGCAACGGGTACCCTGCGAGCCGGGGCAGCTACTACTGGGGCGGTATGGCGAGCACCTTGTTCTGGATTGATCCACAGGAAGATCTTGCGGTGGTGTTTATGACGCAGTTAATACCGTCGAGCACCTTTAACTTTCGTGGTCAGCTGGAGGCGTTGGTGTATGCGGCGCTGGAGAGCTAACCGCTAGCTGCGCTGGTAGCGTATATCGAGGACCTCAAGCTCCCGCTCTCCGCCGGGACTTTCCAGGCGGACGCTGTCTCCCACAGATTTGCCCAGAAGCACCCTGGCGATGGGTGAATCGATGGAGACCTCGCCGCGGGAAGATTCGAATTCATCGGGGCCCAGAATGGTTATGGTTTGGATCACTGCATGCTGATCTTCTACCTCGACGGTAGCGCCAAAAAAGATGCGGCTTGTGTCGCTGGGGGTTTCGCGAACAACCTGCAGGCTTTCCAGGCGTTTGCTGATAAATCTCACGCGGCTGTCAATTTCTCGCAGGCGTTTTTTGCCATAAATATAGTCGCCGTTTTCTGAGCGATCACCGTTTTTTGCCGCATCCTGCACAGCCAGTGCAACCACGGGCCGCTCCTTTCGCCACAAGTTGTCCAGTTCCGCGCGCAGGCGCGCCTCACCTGCAGCGGTGATTAACGGTGTGCCTCGGGGGCGCGGTGCCCGGTATCGTCCCATGCGGCTATTCTAGCGCGACGGCGGGCAGCTAGCGTGGTTTTTGACGCGATGGCCGACGTTCAGTAAGTAGCTAGCCCGAGGTTGTTGCCCGAAACAATCCTCGCGCACTACACTGATGCTATGAAAATTCAGCCTGTACTAAAAAACGGTTTAGTTGGAGCCCTTGGGGCGATGCTCGCGTCCTATGCAGGAGCGCAATGCGTTGAGGTCCAGGGTGATCCGACCGAGGGCGGATTGATCTGGGCGAAGGTTCCGCCAGGTTCCTCCGTGCAGTTGGATGACCAGGATTTGGATGTGCTCCCAAATCGTTACGTGGTAGCGGCGTTTCATCGCGATGCTCCGGCTAGTAGCCTGCTGCGCATTGGTGACGACTGCGAATATCGGCTGTCTGTTGCGCAGCGGGAGTATCGAATCCAGCGCGTCGAGGGAGTACCTCAACAAACAGTGACACCGCCTAAAGAGCAGTTGGAGCGGATTCGCAGGGAGCGCGAGTTGGTTGCTGCCGCCAAGGCTCAGCTCGTGGAACGCCCCGACTGGCTTATGCAGATCGACGGGGCGTTTGTCTGGCCTGTGCAGGGGCGCATTTCCGGCGTGTATGGCAGTCAGCGGGTGTACAACGGTACGCCGGGCAGCCCGCATTATGGGGTCGATATCGCCGTCCCCAAGGGAACGCCTATTTATGCACCCGCAGCGGGGCTTGTGACGCTGGCAGAACCCGATTTGTTTTACTCCGGCGGCACCGTCATTCTGGATCATGGTTACGGACTGTCTTCGTCGTTTTTGCATATGAGCGAAGTGTCTGCCCGGGTCGGTGATGAGTTGCAGCCGGGAGATCTAATTGGTGCTGTAGGCGCTACGGGAAGGGCGACAGGACCGCATCTGGACTGGCGCATGAGCTGGCGAGATCGGCGGGTAGATCCTCAGCGGCTGGTGCCGCCTATGCCGGTTTTAACAAAGACTTCTACAGCGCAGTGAGACCGCAGTTAAATCGCAGTCGGGGGCGTAACGCCCGCGAATGATTCGCGGGCGAATGTTGGAGAGGCTTACTGTTTGAGAGGCTTACTAAAGACTACATTGCATCGGCTTTTTCAATTCCCACTGCCAGAGCTTGAGTAAAGGTCATTACCACTGACTGACCAATGCGCAGTTGCTCAATGCGCTCGGGCTTCACATCAGCAATTACGTGCGCCTTGCCCCGGGAATCCAGGATGGTTACCGTGCCGATCAGGCGATTCATGCCTTCGATGGTGCACACGGCGCGCACTGCCGAGACCATAGCGCCACCGGGAGCGTCTTCAGCTCCGGCTATGCCAGCGTCAGCGCCCTCAACCCAGGGGTTCGCCATTTCTTCTTCGGTGGGCTCTCGAAGCTCTGCCGCCAGGGCAGCGAGATAGGTGACGACCAAAAAGTCTCCCGGAGCGACCTCGGCAAGCCGTTTGACCTGGGGATCAACCACGGTGGTCATCTGTTCGCCGGTGGGCAATTGAAGAACCAATTCGCGCGTTTCGGCGTCTACGGCAATCACCTCGGCGTCAATTTCGATAGCCATGGCGCGCTCGGCATGATCACTCATAGCCTCTTCGTGGTGAGCGGCGCCGGCAAAGACCGCAATGGTCAGGCTGGTGGCCAGCAGTGCGCCGGGTAGAAGTTTGGAAAAAATCATAGTGAAAAACTCAGGTTGATGTTGTTAGGGCGCGAGATTCTCCGCCAATAGGGTGGTAAGTACAAGAGATACGGCAGGCGAGACACCTGTTCGGGGCCAAAAACTCGTATAATGCAGGCTTTGCGGAAAAGGACCTTAAGCCGTGCTCGACAAAAAACTTCTGAGCATCCTCGTGTGCCCGGTAAGCAAAGCGCCTTTGGAGTATCACGAAGAGGCGCAAGAGCTGTTTTGCAAGGCCAGTGGCCTTGCTTATCCCGTGCGCGACGGCATACCTGTCATGCTCGAAGAGGAAGCCCGACAACTCACCAATGACGAAAAACTAGCGTAAGGGAGGCGAGGTCAGAGTATGGCTGACAGTATCTTCGCAAAGATTATCAACGGCGAAATTCCGGCAGAAAAGCTCTATGAAGATGAGCACTGCATTGCGATTAACGACATCAATCCCCAGGCTCCGGTGCACGTGCTTCTGATTCCCAAGAAGGCCATTGAGAAGCTGGCCGATGCACAGGCGGATGATCAGGCCCTGCTGGGACATCTGATGCTCGCGGCGGGCAAGGTCGCCAGACAGTTAGGCGTGGCTGATGCCTTTCGTTTAATCGTGAATAATGGCGCGGGCGCGGGTCAGACCGTGTTCCATTTGCATCTGCACATCATTGCCGGTGGAAGCCTTTCTGAGGGTAAAATGGTCGGCTGACGCGACCACTGTGCAACTACCCTGGTTATTCACCAACGCTTACAACAGCGACCCCTGTTTCAGGGGCCGCCTCTAGAGAGATGAAGGCATGAAAACCGGAGAAATCCGCGAGGCGTTTCTCGCCTATTTTGAATCCCACGACCACCAGCGTGTACCCAGTAGTTCTTTGGTACCTGCGGATGATCCGACGCTGCTGTTTACCAACGCCGGAATGAATCAGTTCAAGGATGTGTTTCTCGGCGCCGAATCTCGTCCCTACCACCGCGCAGTCAGTGCACAGCGCTGTGTAAGAGCCGGTGGCAAGCACAATGACCTCGAAAACGTCGGTTACACCGCCCGTCACCACACGTTCTTTGAGATGCTGGGTAACTTCAGTTTTGGTGATTATTTCAAGAGTCAGGCCATACGCTTCGCCTGGGACTTTCTTACGGTAGAGCTGGGGCTCCCCAAAGAGCGGCTGTGGGTCACGGTGCATCTTAGCGACGATGAGGCTGAGAGAATCTGGATAGAAGAAATAGGCTTTCCTGCGGAGCGGATTTCCCGCCTTGACGAGGACAACTTCTGGCAGATGGGTGATACCGGTCCCTGCGGCCCCTGCTCGGAAGTGTTTTACGATCACGGTGAGGATGTACCCGGAGGTCCTCCGGGAAGCCCCGATGATGATCTGGATCGCTACATTGAGATCTGGAACCTGGTGTTCATGCAGTACAACCGCAGCGCTGATGGCCAGATGACGCCGCTGCCCAAGCCCTCGGTGGATACGGGCATGGGATTGGAGCGTATCGCGGCTATTCTCCAAGGCGTACACAGCAACTATGAAATCGATGTGTTTCAGGCCTTGATTGCAGCGGCGGCGGAGGTTGTCGGTGCAACTGATCTTGAGGCCTCGTCCCTTCGGGTGATTGCCGACCATATTCGCTCCAGCGCCTTCCTCATTATTGATGGCGTGCTGCCGGGCAATGAAGGGCGGTCCTACGTGCTGCGCCGCATTATGCGTCGGGCCATTCGTCACGGTAATAAACTGGGTGCCACCGAGTTGTTCTTCTCCAAACTCGTTGCGCCGCTGGCGGCGCAAATGGGTGATTTTTATCCCGAGCTTCGCGCGCAGCAGGCGCGTATTGAAGAGGTCATTCGTGGCGAGGAGGAGCAGTTCGCGCGCACCCTGGAACAGGGTATGGAGATCCTTGATGAGGCTTTGGCCGACCTACAGGGCGATGTTATTCCCGGTGACGTGGTGTTTAAGCTGTACGACACCTATGGCTTCCCTGTAGATCTGACCAACGATATTGCCCGGGAGCGCAATTTCAGTCTCGATATGGCGGGTTACGAGCGCGCAATGCAGGTGCAGCGAGAGCGTTCTAAAGAAGGTGGTGGCTTTAGCGTTGATTACAACAGCACCCTGACGCTTGAGGGTGAGACAGTCTTTACCGGCTACGAGCACGTCGCCGGCAGTGCGCAGGTTGTCGCGCTGCTGCGCGACGCTGAGCAGGTAATGCAGCTTGCTGAGGGAGAGTCCGGGGTTGTTATTCTGGATCAGACGCCCTTTTATGGAGAGTCGGGCGGGCAGGCAGGCGACACAGGGTACCTCAGTGCCCAGGGACTTAGTCTTGAGGTTACCGACACTACCAAAGCCCAGGGCCACCATCTGCATCATGTGAAGGTTCTTCAGGGCACGGTGAGTGTCGGCGATACGCTGGATTGCCGTATCGATAATGAGGTTCGCCAGAATACGCGCCTCAATCACTCAGCCACCCACCTGTTACACGCGGCTCTTCGCAATGAGTTAGGTGATCACGTAACGCAGAAGGGTTCCTTGGTAGACGCGCAGCGTTTGCGCTTTGACTTTTCGAATCCCGAGGCGATGTCTGATGAGCAGTTACGGGCGGTAGAAGACAGCGTGAACGCGCAGATTCGAGCGAATACGGATGTGCATACGCAGCTCATGACCATGGACGACGCGAAAAATGCCGGAGCCATGGCCCTGTTCGGTGAAAAATACGGCGACGAAGTGCGCGTACTGAGTATGGGGCAGGATGGTTTTTCGGTGGAGCTGTGCGGCGGAACACACGTGCAGCGTACGGGCGATATCGGTCTGCTGCGTATCATCTCCGAGGGCGGCCTTGCCTCGGGTATCCGCCGTATCGAGGCGGTGACCGGTGCCAATGCGCTAGCGCATATGCGCTCCGTAGACGGCGCGCTGGCGGGTGTCTGCGATGCAGTACGGGGAACCACAGATAACGTCGCGGACAAGGTGGCGGCTTTGCGCTCTGCGAATCGGGATCTGGAAAAAGAGCTCGCACGTCTCAAGCAAAAGCTCGCCTCATCGGCCGGCAGTGACATCACGGCATCAGCTATCGAAGTCGACGGCATTAAAGTACTGGCCACGGCGGTGGACGGTGCCGATCCGGGTGCTTTGCGGGGCATCATGGACCAGTGTAAAAGCAAGCTCGGCAGTGCGGTGATTCTGCTTGCAGCGGTGAACGACGACAAAGTCGCGCTGGTGGCCGGTGTCACCAAAGACCTGACCGAGCGTGTGCGCGCGGGCGATTTGATGAAGGAATTTGCGGGACGTCTTGGCGGAAAAGGAGGAGGGCGGCCCGATATGGCTCAGGGCGGCGGTACCGAGCCCGCGCTATTGTCTGCTGCGCTTGAGGACGTTCCGGCCTGGGTTGCACAGGCATTAAAGGCTTGAGATGGCTTTAATTGTCCAAAAATTCGGAGGTACCTCGGTAGGCAGTGTCGAGCGTATCGAGCAGGTGGCAGACAAGGTTGCCGGCTTTCGGGATCAGGGCCATGACATCGTGGTTGTCGTGTCTGCTATGAGCGGCGAGACCAATCGTCTCATCGAACTTGCACATCAGATTCAGGATCAGCCCATTCCCCGGGAGATGGACGTGCTGGTATCCACAGGAGAGCAGGTCACTACAGCGCTGCTTGCCATGGCTTTACACAAGCGCGGTAAACGGGCCAAAAGCTACAACGGTTCTCAGGTGCGCATTCTCACGGACGATGCACACACCAAAGCACGTATTCGTGAAATTGATGATGCCAGGCTCCACGCCGATCTGCGTGCGGGTAACGTGGTCGTTGTCGCGGGTTTTCAGGGCGTGGATGAAGAGGGCAACATCACGACCCTCGGTCGCGGCGGCTCGGATACCACCGCTGTGGCGCTCGCTGCGGCCTTAAAGGCCGACGAATGCCAGATCTATACGGATGTGGACGGTGTGTACACCACGGATCCACGAGTCGTCGATGGCGCCAGGCGCCTGGAAAAAATCACCTTCGAAGAAATGCTGGAAATGGCCAGCATGGGATCCAAGGTACTACAGATTCGCGCCGTTGAATTTGCCGGTAAATACAACGTGCCGCTGCGCGTGCTGCACAGCTTTCAGGAAGGACCGGGCACCCTGATCACCTTTGAGGAGGAAGACGCCATGGAGACCCCGACAATCGCGGGAATCGCATTTAACCGCGATGAGGCTAAGCTCACCATACTTGGCGTACCGGATATGCCCGGAGTCGCTTTTAAGATTCTCGGACCCATCGGGCAAGCGAATATTGAAGTTGATGTAATTGTTCAGAACGTTGCCGAAGACAATACCACCGACTTTACTTTTACCGTGTCACGCAGCGAGCTTGCTCGTGGCGAGGAGATACTCAAGCGCACCGCGGCCGACCTGGGTGCTCGCGAGGTGCGGTCCGATAGCCGTATTGCCAAGATTTCGGTGGTGGGCGTTGGGATGCGCTCTCATGCCGGCGTCGCAAGTCAGATGTTTGAAGCGCTGGCAGATGTGGGTATCAACATTCAGATGATCACGACCTCGGAGATCAAGATCTCGGTGATTATCGAAGAAAAATTCCTTGAGCTTGCCGTGCGGGCACTACATTCATCCTTTGGACTTGATGCGGAACCCATAGAGGACTCTGCTGCCTAAGATGGTGGAGCGTCGCGTACAGCGAACGCCGGCATAGGACTTAATTCATGTTAATCCTGACTCGAAAAGAGGGTGAATCACTCAGGCTCGGTGACGACATTACCGTCACGGTAGTCAGCGTAAAGGGCGGCAACGTGCGCATTGGTATCGATGCGCCTCGAGACCTTGCAGTGCACCGCGAAGAGATTTACGAAAAGATCAGCGAGGACGAAGACCGCACTCAGGAGGCGTCAAACACTGACGCTGATAGCTCCAAAGACGTCCCTGGCTAGCGCTATGGCGATGCGCGGTAGCTGAACAGCTAATGAGCGACGACTATCAGGCGATTCCGCTGCCCGACGTCCAGAGTCTGAGCGATGACGAGGCCCGTTCCCGCGCGCTTGCCTACCTTGAGCACGTGCGCAAGCGTCATTCTGTACGCAATTTTAAAGACACACCGATTCCCAGAGAGGTCATCGAGGCCTGTGTTCGCGCGGCGGGTACGGCCCCCAGTGGAGCCAATCACCAGCCCTGGCATTTTGCCTGCGTCAGCGACCCCAATCTAAAACGACAGATACGTGAAGCCGCAGAGATCGAAGAAGCCGAGTTCTATGGCGGTCGCGGGGGTGACGAGTGGTTAAAAAATCTGAGCAAGCTTGGAACGGACCAGTTCAAGCCTTTTCTTGAGACAGCCCCCTGGCTCATCGCGATTTTTGTAGAGCGCAGCGGCAAGGATGCCGAGGGTAAAAAGCGCAAGAACTACTACATGTCGGAGTCTGTGGGTATTGCCACCGGGTTTCTTCTAAACGCTCTGCACACTGCGGGATTGGCGACTTTGACCCACACGCCCAATCCCATGAAGTTCCTGAGCAAGATCCTTGAGCGCCCGGCGACAGAGCGTCCGTATATGCTTATCGTGGTGGGGCACCCGGCGGATGATGCCACGGTGCCGGCTGCTTCGTTGGTGAAAAAGCCTCTGCAAGACATAGCAAGTTTCTTTCCTGCAGGGAATGAATTGTCCGGCTAAGCGAAAACGGGTTTGACCCCGTAGATGACGGTGGTATCATCCCGCGCCTTATGGAGAAGTGGCCGAGTGGCTGAAGGCGCGCCCCTGCTAAGGGCGTATACGTTAATAGCGTATCGAGGGTTCGAATCCCTCCTTCTCCGCCAGCTACGAATCCGCCAGCTACGAATCCGCCAGCTACGAAAAAGGCCGGATTCTCTAACTGATTTGAGCCGATCTACGGTCGGTTAGTCAAAACCCAAAAACCGCGCTGCCTCATCCACACTCTTGCGTTCAGATACCACCGCATTGGCCGGGAAACTCTCATCCGGCCAGCCCAGGGCCACGGCCTTCATGATCACCTGATCGTCAGGAATCTTTGCATGCTCACGTACCACGGGCGACTGCATGATGCCCTGGCTGTTGATGACGGCACCTAAGCCGCGGGACCAGGCCGCGTTGACCAGGGCGGTTGTGACCGCACCGCAATCAAAAGCAGTATCGTCGCTGTCTGCCAGCACGCGATCGTAGGTAACAATGATGCACACCGGCGCATCAAACTGGCGGAAGCCGCGCAGTACCCAGTCCTGGCGTCCCTCTTTGTCTTCCCGCTCGATACCCATGGCACCAAACAATTGCTTGGCCACGCCCACCTGGCGATCGCGATGCTCTCCGGCAAAGGCCTGGCCAATGCGGAACTCGCGGGAATGTGGAACGCCAGAGAGGTTGCGTTCCGTATTTCCCTGCCGAATACGATCCAGCACTTCACCGGATACCACGGTGAAGTTCCACGGCTGGGTGTTCATCGAAGACGGTGAACGCATGGCAATGGTCAAAATCTCTTTTATTAGCGCTTTTGGCACCGGGTCGGGCTTATAGCCGCGTATGCTTCGGCGTCCAAGTAGCACATCATCAAACTGCATCTGGATTACTCCATTGGTTATTACGAATGTTTACCGCAGCTTGCGGCTCCGGAATTTGCCAGTAAGACCGTTCAGAAATTTACCCGCTAACTCAGGGGCGTTCCCGCGTCATCACGCCGCCGAGTACGCCGTAGTCCAGATAGCCCATGCGCGTGAGAGGCTCCATGGCCAGGGTGTCCACAAGCCCGTTCTTTAGATAGGTATCGTCGATGTGCACAGCAACGACCTGCCCCAGGACGAGGCTCCAGATCATCCCACTGTTATTTTCCCGGGGAAGCTCCACCGTCTTGAGGTAGCGACACTCCAGATGCGCTCGTGCCTCTGCAACGCGGGGGGCCTTTACCAGTCTGGATTCGCACTCTGTCAGGCCCGCCAGCTCAAATTCATTGACGTGAGCCGCTACGTGGCTAGCCGTGGCATTAACTGTGTCGATCAAATCCACCGAGGCGAAGTTGCAGACAAAGTCTCCAGTGACTTCGATGTTGCGCTGCGAGTCCTTTTTGCTGCCGCTGGAAAATCCCACAATGGCGGGGCTGGTCGCCAGCAGATTAAAGAAGCTGTACGGCGCCAGGTTGGGGGTACCATCTGCGTCGAGGGAGCTGATCCAGCCTATGGGTCTAGGCGCGACTAAGGCTTTGAGCGGATCATGGGGGAGGCCGTGATCGTTAGCAGCTGTTTCGTAGTACATAGCAGACTCCGTGGCAGTTGGGGCGCGTGCGCATCGGTATTGATAATGAGAGCGGCGCAGTCTGCCAGCGGGCTTGGCCGGGAGCAACTTTTAGCGTGTTTTGTACTGGCACCTTAAGTTGTCGTCACGAGTTTACAAAGCACCTGCCTAACGGTGTCAATCCTTGGGGGAGTGATGCAGCACACGACAGCGCAGCTCAGAACCCTGAGCTGCGCTGCAGATTAGCCGGTCGGTTGCCGGTCTTTCTGTGAATCAGACCGTGACCGCATTACCACGGAAGATCCGCGCCAGATAGCGGCTTTCCGTCGGGCTTGGCGCCGGCACCGCACATTGCAGCACGGCGTAGACCAGACGCTCCAGTTCTTCCTCCAGCTCACTCTCGCTGGCTGGCTCTTCGGTCCGTGCGCGGCGCGTCAGCTGCACCTGATTAACTGCGGGTACCGTGGGCAGACGTTCAGTCTCGACACCTAATGTCACGGTAAAGGCATGCAGGGAGTTCTTGACGAATAGCGCCAGAGCGAACTCTTCGCGCGACGACACAAAAGAGGTGTCCGGGGTAAGCAGCACAATCTGGCAGTTAGGCACCAGCGCCGCACGCCGCGCCACGCGAAAATGCTGGGTGAGCTGTTCATCAACCAGCTTTGCAAAATCCGTGTGCGAGAGAACCCGCTCCCAGGATCCTTCGCGCTCTGCCGCCAGCGGGTTATAAGGAAGCCGCGAAAAGGGTGCACTGACCACAACATCAAAACCACCCTGGTTTTGAACCAGGTCGTCCAGCGCGTCTTCGAGATTGTCGCCGATGACCCGGACATCGACTTTGGTTTTACCGGTGCCCGGCAGGCTGTGAAGAATCTCCTCCTGCGCCTCTGCCGTTCGCGTCAGGACCGTCAGGCTGGCGACTTCACGCTCGATAAAGCCATTGCCGATTGCTGACATTTCCTCGCGCATGGCGTCGCCTATGAGTACCACGCGCTTGCCACCGAGTCTGGCAAGACTCTCGCGATCGGGTGGCAGGAGCAGCTCGCCCTCGGTTACTGAGCGATCAAACTTCAGGCCGCCGGAGGGGTGGAAGGTTTCGCCACTTGCGATGTCGTCTGCCAGGTGGAAGACCGTAGAAAGCCCTATTTGCTCGTCGGTGGGCATCTTGTGCAGATGCAGGCGATTAAGAATACCGGCCTCGATGCCGTCAGCCGCTTTCTTCACGGCTTTTTCATCGAAGAAGGGAGTCGGCGCATCAACGAAGGCTTCCATGAACGCCTCGGCGCTTTCGGGCTTGAACAAACCTCCGGTGACCAGACGCTTGAGCAACTTGTCCGCCAGGTCCTTGTTCAACAGGTAGGCGGCGGAGTTGCCGCCTTCGCGACTGTCTTCTACCTGAGCACACAGTTTGCCCAGCGCCTTGCTCTGACCCGCCACGCGCTTCATTTCTGACAGCGCATTCTTGGCCAGAGCAAGAATAGATTCATCCGACACCTTCTCGTCGATTGCGGCCAGAATGGCCTTGTGAACGAAGTTCAGGCGCTTGTTTTCCAGTACCAGACGTCCGCGACGCTCAAAGAGTCCGGGAGCACCACCCAGACCGCGCAGGCGCGCTCCATCTACCGGTCCCGGGGCGAGAGCGTTGATACGGATCTCCGGCCCCAGATGTCGCGAGAGAATTTCGGCGAGTACCCGCTGCCCCGCCTTGGATACCGCGTAATCCGCACGATTCGGATAGGCCACCGCCACATACTTTTCGCCGCCGAAGTAGCTCGATACATTGAGCACGATGCCATAGCCATTGGCCTTCATTTTCGGGGCGTACTTGCGAATCAGTGAGTAGTTGGAGATCAGGTTCGCGTACATAGTGCGATTCCACGCCTCCAGCGTCATATCAACGACCATCTCTTCAGCGCCCGAAATGCCGGCATTGTTAATCAGGAAGTCCACGTGACCGAAGAGCTCTATGGAGTGATCGTAGAGACGCACCAGCGCTTCTTCGTCACCCACATCGATGTCCGGCAGAATGTGCACGCGCTGATGTGCATTGGGATAACCGACTGCGCGCAGCTCCTCGACGATGCCGTTGCGGGCTTCTTCGAGTTTTTCCTTGCTCCGTGCGGAGAGCAGAACCCGGGCCCCGGCAATGGCCAGAAAACGCCCCAGTTGCAGTCCAATGCCCAGGCTGCCCCCCGTAATAACGGCGGTGCGACCTTTATGCAGACCTGGTAGCACCCGCTGTATAGATTGCGGCATGCTGCCTTTGCCGGTGGCGCGTTTGATACTTTCGGGAACCCATAGGTTGATAGGGTCCATGCGGCGCACTCTGTTGGTCAGGGTGGCGGCCCAGTCTGCGGTAAACGTCAGATTGTCTTCTTCGTCATTGTCATAGCGCACCAGCTGGTTGGGCAGCATAGCCCACTGGCGTTCACCTTTTTTACGCATTTGTCGATCTTCGTGGCGCCAGATACGAATCAAGGCCTCGATGGCTGCGCGTTTTACTTCATTGAGGTAATCACCGTGGCCGTCTGTAGGGTTCGTGACGTAGGTCAGCGCGGGCGCCTCATCCAACATTCCCCAGCGATCCAGGTTGATGGCCAGTTGGGCCGCAAAGGCGACCGGTGACACAATTTCGTCCCGCACAAAGGCTTCGACGTCGTCGTCGCCGGCGGTACTCAAGGAGTAACCATGCTGTCCGTTGCCCGACCGCGGTAGCACTACGATGCCATCGAGTCGACCGAAGTGATCGCGAATATAATCGAAGCAGCGGTCGGCAGATTCCCGGCGCAGAGGCTCCAGGTGCAGCAGATGGATACTGTCCAGCCCCCGCGAAGCGATGAGCGAGCGCGCGTAGCCCAGAGACTCCAGGCTACGGAATGCCAGCACCACTTTGGCGCCGCTGACTATATGACGCTCGGAAAATGCCAGCGCATCCTCGTAATCGCTGCCCGCCAGAACAAAAACCACCTGACCGCTGAGATCCTCAAGGCGTTTGTCCGGCCAGGACACCAGCTTGGAACGGCTCTGTGCGGGAACCTGCATCCCGTTGGTCACCTCGATATGGTGGCCCGATAAGGCGGCTGATTCACCACAGGCGAGCCAGGTAACAGTCGATGCCACATCGTTCGGTGTGGGGTAGCGGTACTCAAATTCACCCTCGGGGTTTTCCCGGCGGGTAATCATCAGGTCACGGAATTCCTGCGAAGTAGTTCCCGCCGGCGCACTTTGCAAGGCGTCCATGTTGCCAAAGACTGTGTCGATACGCTCCGATTCGATGGGCCCGGGAAACAGCGTGTTTACGCGAATACCATGCTCTTCACCGAGTTCCTTGGCCAGTCCGATGGAGAGGGCATTGAGGCCGGACTTGGGTACCACGTAGGGGATGCGTCCGTAATAATGAGTGCGCGAAAAAATGGTTGATACGTTGACGATGGAGCCGCCCCGGACCATGTGCGGGACGGCGGCCCGGGTCATATTCCAGGGACCCGCGAGCAGATTCATGGCTGCGTCAAACATTGTTTCGTCATCGCCGCGCGCTAATCGCTCGGACTCCGAGAAGGGGATTTCGCGCAAAGTTCGTCGTGGCCCGGCACCGCCTGCGTTATTCACAAGAACATCGATTTTGCCAAACTGCTCCACCGCGCTCGCAACGATACGCCGGCAAACATCTGCCTTGGCGCTGTCGCCGATGGCAATCAGGATTTTTTCCCGGTCAAAACCCTCGCCTACCAACTCCTCGACAAAGCTCTTGAGCTTGGGCTCGTTACGCCCGGTCATCACCAGTTTTGCGCCCTCACGCAGCAGGTTTCTACTGACGAAGGCGCCGATGTTGCCGGCCGCCCCCGTGAGGATAACCACCTTGTTGTCGAGGCGCGCGCCACTGGTGCTGTGTGTTTGTGTCGTGTTTTGATTATTCATCGCAGTGCTCCTGCTGATCCGGTGTCGATATGAGCGAAGCTCTCGCCTCGCTGTTCGGCTTCGCGAATAGCCCAGGCGCGATAGAGTTCATCCCGCGTCTTGAGCCCCGAGCGGGGAAGGCCGTGCGTGGCGACGTAATTGGCGCCCGCATGACGGTTTTCCCACATGGCCTGATGGGCCTCGGCTATCTCAGGCAGGGGCACTGCGACCGGTGGCATGACATCGATCATGCCGGCGGCAATACGTTCCTGCATCTCTGCGAATTCCCGCGCTGTATTGAGGTGGGTGCCTCGAATCTCAGCACTGGGCATCAATATACGGCGCTGGCGCATCCACACCTGCGGCGCATAAAAACTGAAGCGACGACCCGACAGGTCCTCGGCATAAACGACTTTTCCTATGTTAGGTTTGACCAGAGAGGTCGCCAGACCCAGGCCATCGCGGTGCGCTCGCTCGAATACCACATCCGGCAGACCCCGACGGTCCAGCGTGTTACGCAGGAACGGCGCGATCGCCGAGCCAATAGGTTTCAGCGTGCGGTCCGAGAAGCGGCGCACGGCTTCCTTGAACGCCTCGGATTCGGTAAACGGGTCGGGGAGAGCCGGGAACGGTCCGGGTGGATCAAAGTCATCGCCCAGCTTTCGGGCAATCGCATCGATGCTCACGACGCCGGTGAGTCGCGTGCCAAACCCCAGTGACGTGACAAACTCCCGCTGCGCTGCGTTGTCGGCCAGTACGGCAACCTGTGCGCCGAGACTGCAGCCCACTTCGATAGCTTCGATGGCAACGGGATCGACGACCCCATCCTCGGCACCGGGGCCATAGATAACCAGCAGCGTGTTACCCGCACGCAGATTCGCGCGCTCGAACATGGCACTTGGGCTGGCGTGGCCGGGTTTGCCCATAAACGAAAATCGGTAACCCGAAGACGCGCCGTAAAAGGTCAGCACACCGCCGTCACCGAGCAACTGGAACGAGCGCGGAAAGGCGTTCTCCCCGGCGTGCGATACTACGTAATCGATATCGCCGCCGGCCTGCGCTGTGGCTTCTGCAACGAAAGCTTCGCCGGCCGCTTCCCAGTCCTTCCATGCAGACTGGGACTCAGGCACCGGCGTAAAGATCTGGCTCCAGCGCTCATCCTTGCGATTGATGGGCTCACCACCAAACTGTCGCACGCGCTCGCCACGCTCCGCTGATGACACCATGCCAACAACGGCCAGCCCGCTTTGCCGCGCTGTGCGCAGGCAATCAAGACCCGTTCCCGTCGAGGCGCCTTCGACAAACAGGCGGCGCTTTGGCTGGATGTTGAGTGTGGTAAACAGCGCGCGATGGATGGTGCCCAGCGTGAGTCCGTAGGAGCCGGCTTCTTCAATGGTGAGACTGGGTAGTTTGGGATGCAACTGCGGACCCTGCACCACCAGGAACTGGGCGTGACTGCCGTCGTTCTGCTCGTAGCCCTGGATTCGGAAGTCGGCCGCCATAGGGTCCAGACCCTGATCCGGGGAGAGCAGCTCGCTTTGGCCCGAATAAATGGTTACCAACTGGCCCACAGACAGTCGTCCTTCACGCACCAGCTCTTCGCCGAGCTGCGCCACCATGGCGACGCCGCCGGAGCCGGTGACCTGCACATCCGCGTCCCGGGCATCAAAGGGTGAAACCGGAATTCCGGTAATCGCCCAGATGTCGTTGAAGTTCATCTCTGAGGCGAGCACGAAAACGAGTGCTTCGTTCGGTCCGGGCTTCGGCGTTGGGACAACCAAAAGCTTTTCCGCATCCTTGGGGTCCGCATGCGCAGGAGCGCCGGTGTCGCGGTGCTTGGCGACGCCCATGCCGTACTGGTAGCGCGGCACGGGTGTCACGCCGGCGAAGAAGGGGGCTTCCAGGGGAAGAAGATCGCCCCGGTCCTCCAACTCGGCGCGTTGCTCGGCCGAGGCGTCCGGTGTGACCGGCGTGTACTTGATGGGTAGGGCGGCGCTGCGCCGCTCCAGAAAAGCGCTGATGCCTACGGGGCCTGCCGCTGGATCGCAAACCGCTTCGGCAAACAGTTTGGCTTCGTGTTTGAGTCCTGCTGACTGCCCGTGCTCGGCGCCGTAACGGATGGCATCGAGCACCCGGGCCAGACACTGTGCGCGACCTCCGGCTTCAAGCTGGGAGAAGGTGCTGCGCAGACGCGGATCGCCGAGCAGATTCTCGTCAATGGTCAGCGCATCCTCGCGAGTATCCAGATACTCCCGCTGCCTCAGCAAGGCGGCGGCGATGCCGCCCGTCCCCAAAAAGTGTTCCCGAAGCATAGCCATGGCGACTTCCACAGCGCTGAGCCCGGGTTGATCAACGATGTGATCGACCAGGCCGCAGGCGCTGGCTTCCCTGGCATCGATATTGCGGCCAGAGGCAATCAATTGAATGGCATCAATCAGGCCTTCGCGCCCACCACGCTGATTCAGTCGACGGACCAGGCGTTGGGTGCCGCCATACCCCGGAAGCAGATTAAGATTGATTTCGGGCTGGCCGAATTTTGCCTGGGGGTCGGCGACAATATAGCCACAGGCGAGCGCCAACTCACAGCCACCACCCAGCGCGGGGCCATTTACCGCCGCGATAACCGGCTTGCCCAGGTTTTCCAGTACGGAGAATGCCGTATGGGCCGCGTTCGGCGGCGTCTGCGCAGACTCCAGATCGCCGGCCTCGCCGATCTCCAGCAGCTCTTTGACGTCGGCTCCAGCGACGAAAGCGTTGCGTGCGCCCGTGACAACCAGGGCCTCTATGCGATCCTGATGGGCAATATGCTGCAGCACGGTGTTTAGTTCATCCAGCGATCGCTCGTTTAATGAGTTTACCGGCGGTGAATCAATTACCAGCAGCGCGGCATAACGCCCCGGTGCGATTTCGTGTGTTTCCAGACGCAAAAAGCGGTAACTCTGGACGATTTCCCGGGCCTGAGTTAACTGACCAAAGGATTTCCAACCTGCCACGATCGTCTGGATTTCTGGCACCACTTCGGGGTTGCGCAACGTAGACAGGTCGCCCAGGGGTTCATCCAGAAGCACGGCGCGCAAGGTGCGACGCAGGTACTTGCCCGAGCGTGTTTCTGGAAAGCCCGGGACGACGAGAAAGTCTGAGGGGACCGCGGTCGCTCCTTTTTCACTGCGCACCAGGCCCGCCAAACGGGTGAAATCATCGTCGCCCAAGCGAGATCCCGGCGCAGCAATGAGAAAAGCGACGGGGGTTTCCCCTTTTTCATCGTGCGGAGCGCCGACTACCACCACGTTTCCGAGCGGTGAATCTTTGCGCAGAGTCTTGTCGCGCAGTATCGCGCCCTCGATTTCTTCGGTGCCGATACGATGGCCCGAGACGTTGATCACATCATCTGAGCGGCCGTGCAGAGTGAACGCGCCGTCATCGTGACGCCTGGCGTAATCCCCCTGGGTGTAGGCCAGGCCATCGGCCCATCGATTGAAGTACACATCGCTAAAGCGGGCGATGTCCCCGCGCCAGCTGTCGCTGCCCAGGTTCTGTGCATCGCCCCAGATCGTGCGCGCCAGATAAGGGTAGGGCTGGGTGATGACCAGTTCGCCTTTCTCGCCGGTTTCGGCGGATCGCCAGGCGCTCGCACGACCGTCGGCGTCGGTTTCTGTGGCAATTCGCACTTCGGCCTGAATCCACGGTAAAGGCCAGGTTTTGGCGTCGGGCTTAAGATCATTGAAGTCTCCCCAGGGACAGGAGAACACCATGCCCCCGTGCTCTGTCGCCCAATAGGAATTGATGTAGTGCTCGCAGATGCGCTCCATACCGAACTGCTGCACCGCGGGTGAGACCGGCTCTGCGCAGAAGGTCGCGACTTTCACGCCGCTCATGTCGTAGGCGGACATGTCGTCGACGCTCGCCGGGTCGGTCATTACGGCCTTAAGGAAGGTCGAGCCTGCCTTGAAGATGCTGGCCTGATGGCGCTCGATGATGGAGGAAAAACGCCCGGCGTGCGGAAACAGGGGGGACCCTTCGGAGATGATCGTCGCCATACCCAGCGCCAGTGGCGCCGCCACCAGGTAAGCCTGGCCGGTAATCCACCCGGGGTCGCCTACCACGTAAATGCGGTCATCTGTGTCTGCATCAAACACCATACGCATGCTGTGCGAAATCCCAGCCAGCCAGCCACCGTGCGTATGCACCACACCCTTGGGTTTACCCGTGGAGCCCGAGGTGTAAATGATAAACAATGGCCAGTCGGCTTCGACGGGTAAAGCCGGATGGGACGCATTAAGCGCCTTCCACAGGTCGCGACCCGCGAGCTTTTGCAATTCACCGGGATTGGTGGCGATAAAGCCGGACTCCGCCGCTGCGGCCAGCACCCGGTCGGTGGCCTGTGCCACAAGATCATGGGACCAGTGGTCCCTGGCCTGACGCACAATATCCTGTCCGGTGTAGCGCACCACCACGACCGTATCGACGGTATGGGTCACGCCGGCCAGTTCTCTTGCCACCGTGGTACGCAGTTCCGCTGAACGTTCCGCACTGATGTTGGTCTCCACCGCCAGCGCGCCTCCGAGCTCACGCATCAGGTCGCTGCGTTCAATGGTGATTTCACCCTGCAGGCCACTTTGGACAGCGGCTGCGATACGGTTCCGGGCGTCATTGTCCAGGGTGAATCCCGCGAGTACTTCCTCAAGGCAGGACAGGGCAGAGGGGAGTGGGATAAAGTTGTCCAGCGCCTGGTCGGTGTAGCTTTCTTTGTAGGGCACGACCTCGGCGTTTCGATAACCGCCGTCGGCGGTGATCACGATTTTGGCACCCGCATCGTAAATGCGATCAGACAGCGTTTTTGCGGAAAACCCCCCAAACACCGGTGTGTAGATGATGCCAAGGCGCTTGGCGGCCTCGGTGTAGTAAATCTGTTCGAGAATATTGGGGAGGTTAAGTGCGATGCGATCTCCCTGGCCCAGGCCCAGCGAGTGCAAGACTTCCGCGCGCAGGACGGTTTCGAGCAGCAGTTGTCGGTAGCTGACGGTGACTTCCTGCACCGGGCCGCCTTTGCCGTTGTTCCGTGAGGGATCCCAGCGGTCGCCCTCGAAAACAATCGCGACGCGCTCGCCGTTGTTCAGCAGTAGGTGTCGATCGACTTCGTTGAAGCAGGCGTTGGTTTTAGCGCCCTGATACCAGCGATAGAAGGGTGCATCGCTGTCATCGAGGGCCTTGCTCCAGGGTTGCCAGTCTTTCGCCTGCGGGTTATCGACCGGCGCGTCCCCGGAACTGCCCAAACCCTGCCACTGGCCGGCCTGGTCCCGACGAACCCAGTCTTTGCCGTCGAACCAGTGAAGTTCCCGGGAAGCGACATTGCCATGATATGCACCGGGGTCGGCGCAGACCCGATCCCGGTGCGCCTGTTCGTCAGACGCGCTGGAAAGCCGCCCCCAGCGGTTTGAGTATTCTGGCACGCGCTAGCCCTCACCCTGTAGAAATGCTGTGTTATTCGACGCCAGCCGATGCAGTCCTGCTCCGGTGGTCGCACTGTTATAAATGTTGCTACGACAGGCTATCACCACTAGATCATTAGGGTTTTTTATTAGTTAAATGCTGTTGCTTGCAGCGAATTTGCCAGTGATCCGATAAAAATAGTGATCCGATAAGGCTATTACGACGCACGGTGCAACTCCCCGGGCAGGCAAAGAATCTGCAGGAGACTATGATCCTGCGCGCCCAGAGCGTTTATCATGGCGTGTCTATTTTGAGGTTTGATGCATGCTCCTAAACACCCAAAGCCGACTAAAGCGAGCGCTCAGCGAGGCAGGCAGCTATGAAGAATGGATGTCTGCTGCGCAGGCTTATGATCGCAGTAAAGGGCTTGATCGTTGGCGACAGAAGGATTCCACCCGTCAATACGACAATGTCTCTATCCGCATACGCCTGGATACCCTGCAGAGTCTGAAAGCACGGCATAACATTCGGGGTCTGCTCTATACCTTAAATGAGGGTATCCATGGAAACATGGGCGGTATGGGGCGTTCGGGATTGTACGGGCATGCGCTGTCGGGCACGAAGACACTCATCGAGAACTATATTGAAGAAGTCGTCGACACTCTCGAGATGCTGCATGAGGATTCCAGCGGAGAGATCAGTCCGGAAGAGAAGCTGGACTTCTTTCGTCGTGCCAGTCATTGCTTTGGACGATCCGCATTTATGATGAGCGGATCCGGTTCACTGCTGTTTTTTCATGTGGGAGTCATCCGGGCCCTGGCCGAGGCGAAGCTACTTCCCACCGTGCTCTCGGGATCCAGTGGGGGGGCTATCGTGGGGAGCATTGTGTCCACGCATACGGACAAAGAGCTGCTCAAATTACTGCAGCCCGAGTATTTTATGCAGTATCTCCCCAAAGCAGGCGAAGAGCAGCACGCATCCCGGCTGGCTGAGTTAGAAGCTGCAGTTCAGCAGTTTATCCCCGACATTACCTTTCAGCAGGCGTTTGCCAAGACCGGTAGAGCCATGAACGTCTCTATAGCGCCGGCCGAGACCCACCAAACGTCGCGCCTGCTTAACTCCATTACATCGCCCAGCGTTTTGATTCGTAGTGCCGTGATGGCCTCAGCCTCTGTGCCTGGTATTTTTCCGCCAGTAACGCTCGAGGCGCTCGACAGCCACGGTGAGAGAAAGCATTACCTGGCGTCTCGCAAGTGGGTGGACGGCTCGGTGAGTGATGATCTTCCCGCCAAGCGCCTGGCAAGGTTGTACGGTGTGAACCATTTTGTGGTCAGTCAGACCAATCCACACGTTCTTCCCTTTGTCACTGACGGACATCGGAAGCAAAGCGCTAGCGGGATTCTCAGGGAGGCGGGGCGTCGATCTGCCAGGGAATGGTTTAACGCGGTAACCCTGTTGGCAGAAAGAGTCGATCGCAAAGGGGGGGTGATCTCCCAGCGAGCGAGCTTGATGCGATCGATCATCAATCAGGATTATGTCGGTGACATCAATATTCTGCCGGACTACAAGTTCCAAAATCCCCTGAAGCTGTTGACTTTTCCTGGCGAGAAAAAGCTTCGCCAGCTTATTGCCTCGGGTGAGCGTTGCACCTGGCCCAAGCTTGAGATGATCCGCCTGCAAACGCGGATCAGTCGGACACTGGACGTCATTCTTGCACAGTACAGCAAGCCGTCTTGATTGCTCTTACCCTGATTCTTGTTATGAGGTCAGGACAAGTATCCACTGATGCACTGAGGCGAGCGCCGCGCTAGACTGGCATCGCTCTTTGATGGTGATGCTCGCTCCCAACGAGCGTGAGCGACACTCAGGCACCACAAAAATAAACCGAAAAAATAGGGAACATACATCATGGCTATTGGCGTTATTGCGACTTTAAAAATTCAGGAAGGAAAGAACGCGGAGTTTGAAGCGGCTTTTCAAGGACTTGCGGCACAAGTTAACGCCAAGGAAGCAGGATGCGTTTTTTACGCGCTGCATCGCAGTAAGTCGGACCCGCAGGAATACAAGGTCCTGGAGCAGTACGCCACGGAGGCGGACCTTGCTGCTCATGGTCAAACGGAGTACTTCCAGGAAGCCAACAAAGCCATGGCAACTATGGTGGCTGCGGCGCCGCACATTGAACTTCTGGATGCGGTCTAAGCTTCGTAACTGAAAGGGTGCTGCCCCGGGAATGACGAAGAGGTTTAAGTATGTCACGTAGATTTTTGGCGGCTTGTTGTTTCCGTCGTGGCGCGCTGCTTGTGGCACTTTTGCAAAGCGTAGCTCCGGAAAGTCTGGCACAGGAGGTACGCCCTGCCTCCCATAGCGATCCACAGACCATGGCGTGGATGCAGGGTACGCCTCCGGATTCATCCAAACTCGTTCGCCACAAAGACCTGAGCTTTTACCGTTTCCCTCAATCCCGTTGGGCGTTTTCTCATCTCAGAGAACTGATGCCGACCAAGCGCGTCTGGCGAGGCGCTGGTCCGGTGACATCGCTCGCTTCCCGGTTAGACCGTGGTATCGACGCAGTGAGCTTCACGCCTGTTAACGGAGACGCTGCCATGACCTGGGCGCAGATGTTGGCGGCGACCTACGCGGATGCCGCACTGGTCCTGCACCGCGGCCAGGTGGTTTACGAGGGCTATTTTGGAGCGTCATCAGCGCACACGCCGCATATTTCTTTTTCCATGACCAAGTCTTACTACGGCACCGTGGCAGCGATGCTGCTGGAGGAAGGCCTGTTAGATGAAACCCGGTTAGTAAGCCACTACATTCCACAGCTGAAGGACAGCGGCTTCGGCGACGCTACGGTGCGGCAGATTCTGGATATGACCACGGCTATTGATTACTCCGAAGACTACACAGACCCGGATGCCCACGTGTTTGATTTTGCGCGAGCCGGCGGGATCTTTCCTCCCGGAGACTATGCGGGGCCCGAAGGCTTTTATGCCTATGTAGCCACTCTGAGCAAGAAAGGCGATCACGGAGAGGCCTTTAGCTATCGGTCAGTGAATACCGAGGTGCTGGGCTGGTTGATTGCGCGGGTCACCGGGGAGAATGCGGTGGATGTGATTCAACAACGTATCTGGGCCCGTCTGGGCGCAGAAGAAGATGCTTATATGCTCATCGATTCGCTGGGAACCGGATGGGCGGCCGGTGGCTTGAATGCGACGCTGAGAGATCATGGCCGTTTTGGTGAGATGATTCGTCGTGGTGGTCAATGGAACGGACAGCAAATTGTGCCGGCAACAGTGATCGATGATATCCGACGCGGCGGCAGCCCCGAAAAATTCGCCAAGGCCGGGTATAAAACCTTAGCCGGCGCCAGTTATCGAAATCAGTGGTGGATTCACCACAATCCCAACGGCGCTTTCAGTGCGAGAGGTGTTCATGGACAAACGATTTATATCGACCCCACCGCAGAGATGGTGATTGTGCGTTTGGCGTCGCATCCCAAGGCGGCGAACGCCAATTACGACGATGTCTCTTTGCCTGCGTATCAGGCTGTTGCGGATTTTCTGTCCAATTCTTGAGGGATTGAAAATGTCTGAAGTGTTGAGGTTCAGCCAGGTCGATGTGTTCTCCAGCGAGCGCCACATGGGTAATCCCGTTGCGGTGGTCCATGGTGCCGACGCTTTGACGACCCGGGAGATGGAGCGCTTCGCACGCTGGACGAATTTGTCTGAGACCACCTTCCTGTTGAAGCCTACAACTTCTGATGCGGATTACCGCCTGAGAATTTTTACCCCCGGTGGAGAGTTGCCCTTTGCCGGGCATCCGACGCTGGGAAGCTGTCATGCCTGGCTGGAGGCGGGGGGCGTGCCTCGTGTGCAGGATCAGATTGTTCAGGAATGCGGAGCGGGACTGGTTCGGATCTCGAAGAATGCGCAGGTTTTGTCGTTTGCGGCGCCCGGCCTGCTGCGCACGGGCCCCCTGGAGTCCGGGCTTGTTGCTCAACTGATGACCGCGTTGGGTTTGCCGTCGGAGGCCCTCATTGATCATCAGTGGGTGGATAACGGCCCGGGCTGGTGTGCCCTGCTGCTGGACAGTGCCGAGCGTGTGCTGGAGGTGACGCCTGATTTCGCCGCTTTAGGTGACGCTGGCGTGGGATTAGTTGGACAGTACCCTGACGGTTGCGACGCGGATTTTGAAGTGCGGGCTTTTGTGCCGTCACTGGGCGTTCCCGAAGACCCGGTCACCGGGAGCTTGAATGCGAGTATCGCCCAGTGGCTCATAAGCTCAGGTCGTGCGCCTTCTCACTACATAGCCTCTCAGGGGGGTGTACTGGGACGTGCAGGGCGTATTCACATTAGCAGTACACAGGATGATGTATGGGTAGGCGGTGCGACCGAGACCTGTATTCGCGGAAACGTCCAGTTTTGAATGCAAGCTTTACATTGATGTGGTCTGAGTCGTGGGGGACGCCAGGCCTCAATCCCCCTAAATCGTTGCTGATCTACGGAACTACTTGCACTTATTTGGTGCTTGCGAGCTTTTATGGTGCGATTTTGTCCCGGCCGGTGAACGCCTGCTCAACCCTTCCTGGTGATTGCAGGTGGTAAGTGGTTTTTAAGGTTGGAATTAGCACCGTTTGGCCTGACTTTTGCATTTGCAGTGCTCGTAACTGAAACCTGTTCTTTTGGGTTCTGCCATCCAGCAGCGCTGAACCTTCAGTGAACGAGTGGCTGTGACCTCGTTTGGTACTCGGTCGTGGTAGGCTTGCAAATTATGACAACAAATATACGACAATAGATTGAGGGAAAGTATGAGTAATCGAGTTGCGGATCAGCAGTGTTTGCAGGCCCATTCAAAGGTTATTCCGACGAATCGGAAGCACAGGCTTGCTATGGCGGTTGCTATGGCATCTATGCCAGCGCTTAGCGTCGTGTCGCCGTCAGGTATCGCACAGGATGCTAGCGCGCGGCTTGAGGAGGTCGTTGTGACGGCCTCTCGGCGCTCTGAAACCGTTCAGGACATCCCCATTAACATATCCGCGGTTAGTGCGGAAAAGATTGGCAAGCTTCGTCTCTTCGGCATCAATGAGATTTCCCGGTATGTGCCGGGATTACAAGTAATCGATCGCGGCCCCAGAGATGAAAGCCCGGATATTATGGTACGCGGCCTTAACACCAGTGGCCTGGGTCCAGGCTTCTCCAGCGACACCGTGGCTACCTACTTTGGTGATATCCCGCTCGATCTTGATATTAAACCCATTGATTTAGAGCGCGTCGAGGTGTTGATTGGCCCTCAGGGCACGCTGTATGGCCAGGGCACTATGGGTGGGGCAATCCGCTATATGCCTAAGCGGGCTGATGCCAGCGAATTTACCGCGAATGTGCGAGCCGGGGTCAGCCAAAATAGCGAAAGCGACGGGTTTCTTAATGACGTAGGCGTCACACTGAACCTGCCGATTATTTCTGACACCTTAGCGTTACGCGTCAATTTAGACCGTCTCGATGATCCGGGTTTTATTGATTATAACTTTGTGGTGCGTGAGTCTGGTGTATCAGATCCAGAGCCCGATTTCGGCAACCCCGGAGAAGTCGATGCGAACCTTCGGCAGGTGGAGGACGCCAATACAGAGGAAACCACAACAGCTCGCGTAAATCTGCGTTGGACGCCAAACGAGCGGATCGACGCGAACCTCTGGTACCTCTATCAGGACACACAAGCCGGTGGGCGACAGATTGCGCATCGACTCGCCTTCGGTACGGGCGGTTATGAGTCAGCCCTTCGCTACGAAGAGCCCAACGACTTTAAAAACGAGCTATACAGTCTTGAAGTAAAGGCAGATGTCGGCTTTGCAGAAGCGACATTTGTTTACGGTCGCACGGAATATGAAGAACTTGGCCAACGCGATCAAACAGACCTGCTGCTGGATTTCGAGTACGGCTACGAAGCGTTTCCAACATTTTCGTCTTTTACCCGAGAAGTATCTGACAGCTCCGCTGATACCTATGAGCTGCGTCTGGTGTCCCAGTATGAAGGGCCTATCTCCTGGGTGTTAGGCTATTTCCAGAACGATCTTGAGTCGGAGTCGGAGTCCCGAGAGTTCACGCCAGGCTTTGATCAATTTGCGGTGGACAACTTTGGAGGTGTTCAGCTTCGCCCTGACAGTCTGGAGTATATCTCGCGGACATTCGTTCAAGAGACAGAAAAAGCGCTCTACGGCGAGTTATCCTATCGCATGTTTGATGATCGCTTCGAGGCAACTATTGGCTTTCGTCGTTATGAATTTGACGTCGATAACACCTCTGGTTTTGGTTTGCCTCTCTTCGATACGGTGTTCCTCGGTGAGCCACAAGATGCGATTAATATCGACCTAGGGAACAACGTCGGCACCGATGAGGGCAACCTTATCAAGGTCAACCTGGCGTATGATCTCGATCCAGACAACATGATCTACGCGACTTACTCTGAAGGTTATCGAAACGGCGGTGTTAATGCTGTACCTGCCTGTACCGAGACAGAGGAAGAGCTACTGGCGAGTGGAAATCAGGCGCTTTGCGCGCTGCCGGACGAGGTGTTCATCGCCCCTGATCAAATCGAGAACTATGAATTGGGATACAAGGGTATTCTTTTCGATGGGTCTGTATCGCTGAATGCAGCGCTGTTCTATATAGACTGGACTGATCTGCAGGTAGACACGGTGACCACATTCGGGAGTCTCCCGATTACCGGTAACGGTAGTGCGGCAGAGAGTAAAGGTCTGGAGGTGAGCGGCAGCTGGGCCATCAATCAGAACTGGGAGGCGAACTTCACCTATGCGTTTACAAATGCAGAGCTCGTTGATGACGCTCCGGGTCTGGTCTCTGATTTTACCGCCCTGAAAGGCGCCCGTTTGCCCGGCCATGCGGAGCATCAGGGAAGTTTCAACCTAACGTATACGGCCTACATTAATGCCATGGAGCTGGCCGTAAACTATGGGTTCGTTTACTCGGGCGATATTTACAATATAACCGGTGGTGATGAAGACCCGCTGCTCACAGAAGAAGGTGACCCAGCCACTTTCGGCGGAGAAGCGATTCCCTCGTATGATATTCATCATCTCAGCGCCACTCTCAGTAAAGACAGCTGGACCGCTCAGGCGTTCGTGGACAATTTGTTTGATGAGTACTACATCACCGGTACACGCACTACTCGACGCTTTCTGCAAGACCGACAAACCGGGCCGGGTAATGACATCAATGGCTTTACGCTGCGCAGCTACGGGCAGTTTGTGGGCGCGCCTCGGACCATGGGTGTTCGTGTTACCTACAGTTTTTAGTCCTTTCAACACAGGCAGCTGACACAGGCACCCTCATGGGTGCCTTTTTTTGCAGTTTCGGCATTAGGCTGACTATGCAGCCTCCAGGCTTATACCGATTGATTGCACTTTAACTCCCGGAACTAAAGGCGGGACTTGCTGCAGTGCTGATAGGATTCCAAGGCGCCGTCCAAGACCTGCAAAATGAGCAGCGCTAATGTCACGGCTCTGGGATCGCTATCCCACCGTCCAGTAGAGCCTTACGCAAGGGGAGTAGCGCATCACCGTAACGTCGCCATCGACCAACGGCAGTACTGTAAAGGGGTTCGCGGACTTGTGAGGCGCTGGGCGTCGCAACGGCTCCTCCTTGTTTGTGGAACTCCAGGCAAGCCGGGTCCCAGTGCAGCTCAAGGCGCGCAAGGAGCCGTCGGATTTCAGGTTCAGGTCCAGCCACGAGGTCCTCGTACTGCACTGATAGGAGTCGCGGGCCCAAAAGTTGTTCCCAGTGCCTCAGCAACGATTCAAACGAAGCGACATAACGCCCGGTATCAGCCAGATCGTAGCTGTAGTTGTAGTAGGAATAATCGAGTGCAAACAACTGTCGAAAATTCGAAAGTCCGGCATCCATGGGGTGCCGACGGAGCACCACAACTCTGGCCTGCGGCATATGCGAGAAAATGAAGCCAAGGTACAGAAAATTCAATGGCATCTTGTCGATCACATAGCGGGGCATCCCTGGTAACGCGTCCGTTCGCGTTTTGAGTAAAGCTGCGTAGCGGTCCTCAAGTTCCTGCCCGTGAATATTGGCATTGGCAACCACCGCTTCACTGAGAACTGAGTGTCCTTTTACTCCGGATAAATGTTTCACCGCCTGCGGCAATGCCTGCTGTTCGCCGAGAGTTGCGATGAGCGGGTGCGCTGTCAGCATGCGTTCAAGCAGCGTGGTACCGGTGCGAGGCATTCCGACAATAAATAGGGGTTGCCGATGCCCCGCAGTTTTTGCCGGGCTGTTATCAGCAGCATAGTGCTTGTTCTGAAGCGCGTTAAACATTCTTTGGTCGGACGTAAAGTCGTACTGGAGTGCTTTCCGGCGATGGGCTTTGGCGAGCACCAATCGTTTGATTGCGGCGTTGGTATCTCCGCGGCTTTCCTCGATTCTTGCTAGCGCGTGCGCGACGTAAAGACTGTCACGATCACTCAAGCGAGGATTCGCTGCCAGCGTGCGCAGTGACGTTTCGTACTGGGTATTTGATTTGTTCTTTTGCAGTTCCGAGAGAGCCCAATAGCTCCGGGCGTGTCCCGGTGCCAGGCGAATCACTGCTTCGTAGTTCTCTACCGCCGCTGCGTCATTGCCTAAAAACTGCTCCGCTGCGGCCAGATTGAACCGGATTTGCGGATGTTTGGGAGCGGCGGCAGCGGCATTGCGTAACAAGTTGGCAGCGGTTAGATAATCGCCCAGGCGCGTCAGCACCACTCCCAGCGTGTCAAGTTGCTGAGCTGTTCTGGGTCCAGCAGCTATTGCTGCATCCGCGGTCTTTTTTGCCGCCTCGTCCTGGGATACCTGAGAATGGTAACGGGCTTTTTGTACCAGATATTCGATGTTTCCGGGTGAAAGCTCCAAGGCCTTTGATACAAGCTTGATCGCGGCAGCCATGTCCCGGCCCGCTTCCGCTGCGACGCTTTCAAGGAACCATGCATCGGCAAATAAGGGGTCTGCCTCTTGCGCCGCGCGACAGAGCTTGAGTAAGCGGGGAAAGTCTCGCTCCTGCACGGCTTGAGCAGTATCTTTTTTAAAATTTGAATGGGTCATTACCTGGCTATCATACCCTCAAGCACATGCGGGATAGGACGTTATGCCAATCGTTTATATACGCTAGTGACCAATTCCTCGGCAATGAGCATGCCTGCGACCACGGTGATGAATGCCAGGACGCCATGCATAGCCCCAGCGAAGTAAATGCTGTCACCCAGTACGCGGTCTACGGTACCGAGCATGACGAACTTCGACCCAAATAAAATGAACCAGGCGCTGAAGTAGCGCAGGAAACTCCACAGGCCGCCACTGCGCTTGTCAAACCATTTGCCAACGCGGTGCTCCAAAGCCAGGGTGGCTTGTAGCAGCAACTGAAGAAGCACTGCGGCGATGAGTGAGGTGCTGAAGTTGTCTACGGATACCCTGGACCAGAACTGGGCAAAGAGATTGATGACGATGAGGTCTGCAAGCAATGCAATGAGGTAGCGGGTTAGCAAACGTTGGCGGGTTGTGGGGACTTCTGCGGTCGCGGCGACCTTATGACGATGTGTTTTGATGAGAAGACCTTCTGTAACGGGTTATTTAGTTGAGCTACGTGGATTAGTTGTGCCAGGTGGGGCGCTGTAACAGCCGGCTATCCCATAAACAGATTTGCGGCTAACACAGCTATGGGAAAACCCACCAGCGTGCGCATGACAAAGATGCTCAGCAAGGTAAGCACATTAACTTTAAGGGCGCTGCGTAGCAGCAGCGAGCCTACTTCTGACAGGTAAATGAGCTGGGTTAGCGAGACGGCGGCAATCACAAAGCGCGTGAGCTCACTTTCCACGCCCTGCCCGATGGCGGCCGGCAGGAACATGTCGAGAAATCCCACCATGAACGTGGGTGCTGCGGCACGTGCGTCCGGTAAACCAAACCAGTCCAGCACGGGGATGAGCGGCGCAGACAGGATTTGCATGACGGGAGTGAACTCCGCCACTGCCAGGCCTAAGGTGCCGATAAGAACCACCAGCGGCACCAGGCCCATCCAGATGTCCATGACATGCTGCGCAGATGTCGCCAGATATTGCTGTGCATTGGGGCTGGACGCTGCGCGCCTGCGTGCTGCTGACGTCGCCCGCTGGAGCAGGCTCGATCTCTCAGGGACTTCACCGGCCCCGTCCGGTCCGACGGTGTCGTTGGGGAGCGGGCGGATGCCCCGCAGCGGCGGTAAGCGCGGTAGCAATATGGCGCAGCACAAACCGATGCTCACGATGGTCGCGTACACCGAGAAGAAGTGCTCGCGCAAACCAATAAATTCAATCACGAACAGGCAAAACGGCAGACTGGTCACAGAAAAGTTGGTGGCGATGACGATGGCTTCCCGGCGTGAGTAGTGGCCGTTCTCGTATTGACTGATGGTGATCAGTACGCCCACGGCCGCGGCCGCCAGCCAACTGGCCAGGGCATCTACAGCGGCGCGTCCGGGGAGAGTAAACAGGCGACGAAAGACCGGCTGCAGGAGCGTTCCTACAAACTCCATCAAACCGTAGTCCGTGAGCATAGGGAGTAAAAACGACGCGCACAGAAATATGGTCACTATGGTTCCGCCGAGGTCAAACAGAGCCACAGCGCCGGTGTATTCGTTCCAGATGAATTCGGGCCCAGCTTTGAACACAATGAGCCAGGCGCAGAGGGTTCCCAGTAGTCGTAATGCGAGCCAGAACAGTGGGACGCTGAATACCCGGGTGACGCCGTGCTCGCTGTAGCGTTGCTGTAGCCCGGGGTTCAGGGCGCCTGCGATGCTTAGCAGCGTGGAGAGTGTGACGATGCTCAGCAGTAGCGCGGGCATGGCATCGCCGATGAAGGCCCTCAGTGCATCCGCGGCGACGCCCAGCAGTATGGTCCAGGCGCCATCGGCATAAATAGGGCACAGAAAAACCATCGCACCAATGAGCGACGGAATAAGAAAGCGGCCCAGCGGCGCGTGCCGGGCACCATGGGCTGTGGCCTCATTCACACCAGCAACGGCTCCCGATGGCGCGCAATCAGGCATAACCTGTGCGGCCTGCTACCGTGAAAGATCAACGATCGCTCTTCCGCGGATTTTACCGGCGAGGATGTCGGGTGCGCGAGACAGCACCTCACTGAACGGCAGGTCAAAGGACAGCGCCTCAAGCTTGCCCATATCCAGTTCTTCGGCAAGACGACGCCAGGCAACAAGTCGTCGGGCCATAGGGGCCTGCACGGAATCAACGCCCTGGAGACGCACGTTCCGCAGAATAAACGGCATGACCGTTGCGGGCAGGTCTGCACCCTGGGCAAGGCCGCAGGCAGTCACCACACCATCGTAGCGTGTCTGGGCGATGGCATTGGCCAGGGTGTGACTCCCGACGCAATCAATGACGCCTGCCCACAGCTCCTTTTGCAACGGCTTGCCGCGCTCCGATAGCGCGGCGCGATCAATAGTGTCTGCCGCGCCCAGAGAGCTGAGGAATTCCGCTTCACTCATACGACCAGTAGATGCTACGACCTCATAACCCAGTCCGGCGAGCAGGCTGATGGCCACCGAGCCCACTCCGCCGGCGGCGCCGGTGACAAGGATGGGCCCGTCTTTGGGAGAAGGACCGCTGCTCTGCAGAGCCATAACGCTCAGCATGGCCGTGTAACCGGCGGTGCCAATGGCCATGGCCTGCGCGTTGGAAATTGACTCAGGCAGCTTGACCAGCAGATCACCGCTCACTCGAGCTCGCTGTGCGTAGCCTCCGTGCAGATACTCCGACGCGCCGTAGCCATTCATCACGACCCGGTCACCCACCTCGAAATCGGCGTGTTGGGAATCGATGACAGTGCCTGAATAGTCAATGCCCAGTATGAGAGGGTGACGCTGGGCGATGGGTGCTGTACCGGTTATGGCCAGACCGTCCTTGAAGTTCAGCGTGGAGTAGTCCACCGCCACCGTAACGTCTCCGGCGTCCAGGTCGTCGAGTCTGAATGTTTCGTAATTGCAGCTCAGAGATTCGTCTTTTCGGGCGACAAGTGCGTTGAAGCTGTCTGACATGTTCAATCCTTAATGAATGGCTAGCGGGTTTCCCAGGGTTTGCAGCCATTGGGGACTGTTAAACACCTGCTTTGATTCGCCCAGCGCAAGTTCATAATCCCGGGCCAGGTCCTGAAGCGCATCGTGCAAAAGGGCCGTTGCCGTTGCGGAGCGTTCGGCAGTGGCTCCCGCCAGATCATCCAGGCTCACCCGCTGTCCGGGCTCGAGCATATACAGTCTCACTCCCGCCGGATCCGGAACGCCTGGCGCCAGCCGCACGCGATGCAGGTCGAGCTCAACCACCACCACGCCATTGCTACCGATGGCTTCTATTTCACGTTCGTTGCCATGGATGATCATGCCGGCGCCTTCGCACAGGCCAAATCCAAAGCGCTGCTGCTGGGCGGCGCAAGCCATAAGAAGGCGACCCAGGCGATGTCGTCTCAGGAAGTTCTGATCGATCAGGCCCAGTCGTGTAAGACCGATGCCGCGTTCTATGACAACCCCGGAGAAGCTGGCGTCTTCGGAGCTGCCGTAGCGCCAGGCGGCTATGCTGTCGCCTTCGGCGATCATGCGGGCACCCAGAGCGGTGGCAGATGCGGCAACGGCAATCAAGGGCGTGCCCCGTTCGTAGGCAGTCACAATACTGTGCAGCACCGGTGTCGCCTCTGCGCAGTGCAGCAGTGCTTCTGTTACGCGTCGCTGGTCGCCGCCGGTAAACAACAGGCTCCCCATGCGATCGATGGTTTTGAGCAGTGCGCGATCGCGACTCGCCCGTTCAATGTTGTGCAGCGCTATGGGCAGGAGCTCGGCTTGCACGTTTTCGCTGGCCAGCCAGTCAAGGTAGCGTTCGGCCATCGCGGTGGGCTCGCCAGATGCAGTTGCCAGTACGCCCACGGGTTCGCGAAGCTCCTTCAGTAACGTTTTTCGCGCTGTCTCGGGCCAGTTGATCGGTGTGCTACCGAGCATCACCAGGCGTGCTTCTGGCGCGGGATCCGGGCGCAGCACCTGTGTGCTCTCATTTAACGGGCAGGCATCAAGCGCTGCGCAGTGAATGTCCAGGCCAAAATTCAGCGCGGTGTAGCGGATCTCTCCGCTGCGCACCGCGCGAAGGGCACGCGAACGGCGAGGGCGTCGCTGCACCTGCAGGGTCACCTGATTGCCATAGGCGGCGTCAAAGGCGCTGGCGCTGTCTTTGTTGTAAAAAGCCGGGTCGCTCTCCACCAGCCTCAACATCAGGTCATGGAGGCCATAGCTGGCGAAGGCGTTTCTGCGCACCGGCGCCGGAGAGCGATAGGAGGCGCGCCCTACGCGGCTGCGACGCTTGTCTGCTGCGGGTATGGGTTTACCCCGCTGCAAATCGATGGCGTCGCCATCGTCCAAAAATGATACCCGGGCGTTGCGTACGGCAAACTCGCCGTCGTCGAAGGTCGCTTTGCGCAGATCTATAAAGAGAATACCGGTTTCGCCGACCACTTCGCCGCGGGAGCCTTGAACAATAAGCGCACTGTTCTCATCAATGCCGAAGGCCAGTGATTCCCCGGACAGCTCGGCGGCTTTGATGAGACGGCCTACGCGCCCACGTTGTAAAAAATGTTGGTCGACCATGCCCCAGGTGAAGAACCCGAGGCCCTCGCCGAGTCGGAAGGCGTCAAAATCCTCCCTGGCGCTTGCTGAATCATCGACACCGCGGCTGATGGCATGCAGCGATGTGCCGCCGAGGATCATCGGTCCCGACATGATGGCGGCGCCAGCAGAGCTGCCAGCGACGAGTCCGCCGGCCAGATAAAGCTCACGAATGGCGTTAAGGGCCGGCGTTTCTATGCCGTCCTGAATCAGCGTGCCGACGATCCGTGACTGGTCGCCGCCGGTAAAAAACACGCTTCCAAAGGCCTGGAGCCGTTCGATTAACTTCGGGTCATGGGCGGATTCCAGGCGGTTCTCAAAAAAGATAGGAACCAGCTCGGCATAAAAGCCGTGGGATCGAAATTCATCGACCGTCTCTGTACCAACTTCTTGCGGAAATCCTGACGCCATGGAGCAGATCGCAATGCGCCCGTTGCAGCGCTCATACAAGGCCTTGAACAGGGGTGTGTTGTCTGCTTCAAAACGACCGCCGATGAGCGCCAGAGACCCCAGAGCCTGGCGGTCTTTTCGGTGCGCGGATTGAATGAGGTCGGGCGTCAAGGCACTTACCGGGCTGCAAAGGTCAGATGTGAGCGAATTAGTCGTCCCATTATCACTAAAGTTAGTGGATTTAGCGAACATCCATGGCTTTCAAGCGACCAATTCTGCGGTTAGAGTATGCGATTCCCAGAAGAATTCGGAGTTTCCCCATGCAGTTCCTCGATACCAGTGTGTACCGCGGCCCCAATGTGTACGCGCTTTTCCCCGTTATTCGGCACCGGGTGGATCTTGGGGTGCTCGAGGAGTGGCCCACAGCGCGGCTTGGTAAGGACTTTGTGGAAGCGCTTGTTGCAGCGCTCCCGGGCCTTGCAGACCATGGGTGCTCCTATCGGGAACCTGGCGGACTGGTTCGCCGCATGCTCGAGGATGAGGGGACGTGGCTGGGACATGTGCTGGAGCACGTGGTGCTTGAGTTGCAGGGTATTGCCGGCTACGAAGTCTCTTTTGGTAAGACGCGCTCTACGGATGAGACCGGCGTTTACGACATGGTCTTTGAGTTTGAAGAAGAGTTTGCGGGTATTGAGGCGGGTAAGCTGGGACTGGATTTGTTGCATTCACTGCTGCCGGCGGATCTACGGCCCTCCGATGGCCCTGAAGACTTTGATTTTGCTCAGGAGCGCGATCAGTTTATCCGTGCCTGTCAGTCGAGGTCCCTGGGGCCCAGTACCCATTCGCTGGTTAAGGAAGCGGAAGCCCGGGGAGTACCCTGGATTCGATTGAATGAGCACAGCCTGATTCAATTGGGGCACGGTCGCTATCAGCAGCGTCTACAGGCGACCATTACCAGCGCTACGCCGCATATTGCCGTGGAACTGGCCTCTGAGAAAGACGAGACGAACCGCATTCTGGGTGACCTTGGTCTACCGGTGCCCCGGCAGGCGCTTGTCTATCGTTTGCGCCGGGCTATTGCGGCCGCCGAGCGCATTGGCTACCCGGTGGTGATAAAGCCCCTCAATGCCAATCACGGGCGCGGGGTGACCACGGATATACAAAATGAAGAACAGGTCGAAGCGGCCTACGATAAAGCTAAAGAGCATAGCGACGGCGTCATTGTGGAAACTTACCTCGCCGGTCTTGACCATCGCCTGCTCGTCGTTGGGGGCCACCTGGTCGCTGCCGCTAAGCGCGTGCCTGCCCACGTAGTGGGCGACGGACACTCCACCGTGGAGGAGTTGGTCGCCAAGGTAAACGAAGATCCTCGCAGAGGTGTGGGGCACGAAAAAGTGCTCACGCGGATTTCGCTCGATGCAGCGGCCGAACGCATGTTGCAGCAGTCCGGTATGACCGTCGAGAGTGTTGCCGGCGAAGGTGAGATCGTTTACCTGCAGCCCACGGCGAATTTGAGCACCGGCGGAACGTCTGTAGACGTTACCGATGTGATTCATCCGGACAATAAGAGCATGGCAGAGCGCGCCATTCTTGCCCTGGGTCTGGATGTGGGCGGGGTGGACTTTATCACCACGGACATCACCCGCTCCTACGGTGAAGTTGGCGGAGGCATCTGTGAGTGCAATGCGGCGCCGGGCTTTCGCATGCACGTCGCGCCATCCGAAGGCTTGCCCCGTAATGTGGCGGGCCCGGTTATCGACATGCTGTTCCCCGAAGGCAGCCCTTCCTCCATTCCCATCGCAGCAATTACCGGTACCAACGGCAAAACCACTACTTCGCGCATGCTTGCGCATATTCTGAAAATGTCAGGATTGACCGTGGGTCAGACCAGTACCGATGGCGTTTATATCGATGGAAGGTTGACCGTAGCCGGGGATATGACAGGTCCCACGGCGGCGCAGATCGTGCTGCGTGATCCTTCGGTGAACGCGGCCGTCATGGAAACCGCCCGGGGAGGGATTCTGCGCAGTGGCCTTGGCTATCAGCGATCCAATGTTTCAGCCTGCCTGAATATTGCGGCTGACCACCTCGGGCTGAAAGGCGTGAATTCATTGGAAGATCTTGCCGAGGTGAAACGGGTGGTCGTGGAAGTTGCCCGGGATGCGGCGGTACTGAATGCGGATGACGTTCACTGTCTTCAGATGGCGGACCACTGCACCGCCGAGAAGCTGTGCTACGTCACCATGAATCGCTCCCATCCGCTGGTTCGTGAACATATTAAAGCCGGTGGCACGGCGCTGGTGCTCGAGCAGGGAATCAACGGCGGTATGATCACGCTCTATGACGAGCAGGGACACAATATTCCCTTGCTGTGGACTCACCTGATTCCAGCTACGTTGGAAGGCCGGGCCATGCATAACGTGCAAAACGCCATGTTTGCTGCGGCGCTTGCGTATCACATGCATATTGACCTGGAAAACATCCGTCAGGGTCTGCGAACCTTCGATAGCACTTTCTTCCAGTCACCCGGTCGCTTGAACGTCTACGACAAGCACCCGTTCAAGGTGATCCTGGACTATGCACACAACCCTGCGGCGGTAAAAATGGTTTGCGATGTCGTCGATCGCTACGAGATTGGCGGTCGCAAAATTGTGGTGCTGACTATGCCCGGGGATCGCCGCGATGAAGATATTGTCGAGGTTGCCGGTATCGCTGCAGGTCACTTTGACCACTATATCTGTCGGCGCGATGACAATCTTCGCGGACGAGAGCCCTCAGAGGTTCCGGCTTTGCTCAAGCAGGGGCTCCTTGCAGGTGGCGTTCCCGAGGACCGTATACAGATCATTGAGCGCGAGGAAGAGGCGAATCAGGCAGCGCTGGATATGGCCCGGGGCGGTGACCTCTTGTTGATTCTCGCGGATCACGTTACCCGATCCTGGAAACAGATCATTTACTTTCAGCCGGGAGAAGATGTGGTGAGCGAGCAGAGCGAGCGTCCTGCCGTGGATATCCCCGAAGAGTTTATCGGCAGCTTCTCGTTTTCCGACGATCTTGAGCTGATTCGCGATGAGCGCGGTGTGCGTATTGCCCGGGAGAGCGACGACTAGAATCACTATGCGCTTGCTCGATTCCCGGCGCCTCACGGGCGCGAATTTCTTACTTGAAGGTCCTGGCGCGGTGCTGGATGTTTCGGTGGCCGACGCTGACCGGGAGCTCCTGGTTGCTGCGTGGAAGCGCCATGCACTGCGATTGCTTGCCGACATGGACTGGGAGGGTCAGCAGCTGGTGGCGCGACCTTTTTCAGGTGGCGTGAGCCTCGCGTTGACCGCGCCCCGTGACGGCCTTTACACCGCAACAGAGCTCAACGAAACCGCGTACGAGGCGGCGCGGGATTTCATCGAGGGAGGACAACGGCATCTCCTGGTGCGCGCAGCCCGCGCTCTGCGGGGGGAGTACCGCGACGAAGAAAGGCCCAGGCTTCAGCGCCTGCTCGCCGCGGCAAAAGAACAGGCTACCCCCGTGCTTGTGGACGAAGAGTTTCTGACCCTGGGGACCGGGCGTCACAGTCAGACCTGGGATTTGTTCGAGCTGCCGCACCCTGATGACGTGTCCTGGCGACGTCTAAAAGCCGTGCCTACGGCGCTCATCACGGGAACCAATGGCAAAACCACCACCGTGCGCCTGCTCGCTTCCATCGCGCGAGCCGCGGGTCGCGTTGCGGGTGTCAGCTCCACCGACTGGCTGGCTATGGGCGATGAGTTATTGCATCGCGATGACTATGCCGGTCCCGGCGGTGCGCGCATTGTTCTGAGAGACCAACGCTGCGAGTTGGCGTTGCTGGAGACGGCCCGCGGGGGAATGCTGCGGCGGGGGCTTGCGGTGGAGCGAGCCGATGTCGCTGTGATTACCAATATTGCAGCAGACCATCTGGGTGACTTTGGGGTAGAGACCGTGGAAGACCTTGCCGATGTGAAATGGTCGGTAAGCGCAGCGCTGGATAAAAAATCGTGCCTGGTTCTGAATGCCGAGGATCCCCTATTGATGCGCCGGGCGCCCGGTTCGCCGGCTCCGCTGTGTCTGTTTTCCCTGTCGCCGACGGCGCCGGCGTTTAAGGCACATCTGGCGCGGGGAGGCCGGGGGTTTACCGTGCGGCGGGGGCGGCTTGAGCGCATTCATGCGGGTAAGGTGGAGGGTTTTCTGTCGGTTAAAAAAATGCCACTGAGCTACGACGGTGTGGCCAGGCATAACATCGCCAATGCGCTGGCCGCCGCTGCGGTCGCTGATGCTTTAGGCATTGAGCTATCGGTGATCGCCAAGGGTCTGTGTGCGCTGGGCAATGAAGATAATCCCGGGCGAGCGAATCTGTACACCGTCGGTGGTGCAACCTTTCTTGTGGACTTTGCGCATAATCCCGCGGGGCTTGAAGCGCTTATGCCGATGATCGAAGGCTTGCCTGCAAAGCGCAGAGCTTTGATTACCGGGCAGGCAGGTGATCGGGGTGATGAGGACATTCGCGCCTTCGCCGATGCTTCTTCGTCGATACACTTTGATCGCATCTGGCTCAAACGTATGGATGGCCATGCCCGGGGACGGGCTGAGGGCGAGGTTGCGGCTTTAATGCGCGATGCCTTTATAGCCCAGGGCCATGCGGCCAAAAGTATCAGCTTGAGCAAGACGGAGCTTGACGCAACACGAGCAGCTTTACGCTGGGTAAAACCCGGGGATCTTGTGGTGTTACTGTCCCATGAAAAACGCGACAAGACCCGGGAGTTTCTGGAAGCCCGGGTTGCCAAAGGAGTGACAGGATGTATCTGATCAGTGGCGCGCAATGCTTCGATCCATCGCCGCGGGGACTGCTTGATGTACTGGTTGCCGGTGGCCAGGTTATTGCTATGGCTGAGCCCGGAACCCTGAGCGTTGACGCAGAGCGCGTTGACGCCACAGGAATGCTGTTACTGCCCGGTTTGGTGGATGCACTGACCCACCCTTGCGGCGGTGGCGGTGAAGGGGGCTTTGGCAATCGCACGGCAGAGATGGATGTGCAGACCTTTGTGCGCGCCGGCATCACCGCACCCGTGGGCGCCTTGGGAACAGACTCCATCGGTCGTTCTCTGGACGTGTTGTACGGCAATGTTATGGGCATGCGAACCCAGGGACTCAATGCCTTTATGCTCAGCGGTGCTTATCGTGTGCCGGCGCCAAGCCTTACCGGCGATATCGCCCGGGACATTTATCTTGTGGCGCCTGTTGTAGGCGTGGGCGAGGTGGCGATTGCGGATCACCGGGGAACGCAACCTACGGCGCAGGAACTGCGTCGTCTCGCTGCAGAAACGCAGCTTGGGGGTATTCTAGGCGGTGAAGGAGGCACGGTACTTGTCCATGTGGGGGCAGGCGATTCTCGGCTAGCATTGTTGCGTGAGGCGATCGACGGCAGTGACCTCTCACCCTCGGTGTTGTATCCCACACACGTGAATCGTTCCACTGCATTGCTGGATGAGGCCGCGGACTGGGCCCTGCGCGGAGGTTTTGTTGATATTACGGTATCGACCACGAAGGAGCTTATCGCTGCAGGCGACATTACTGCTGAGCAGGCCTTGCGTCGCTTACTGGAGGCCGGTGCTCCGCCAGAAAAAATTACCATGTCGTCGGACGCAGGTGGGTCTCTGCCGGTCTACGTCGATGGAGAGCTCGTGGGCCTTACTGCGGCGTCCCCGTCTTCACTCCCCGATTTGCTTATGACGGTATTGGCTGAGCATCCGGATCTTTTCCCCCTGGCGCTGGCCGCGATGACCCGTAACCCCGCATCGGCGTTGCGACTCAACGCGGCCGGAGAGATTCGTGAAGGAGGTCGAGCGGATTTGCTGCTTCTGGACCCGGCAACCGGCGTCGATTCCCTGATGTGCGGTGGTGATTGGTTGTTGCGCGGTGGCGAGTGTTTGATTTGAGTCATACCGACGAATTGGTACTTTGCCTCACTCACTGATTTTTAGTGGATTTTCGGCTATTATCGGTTGATCGCACCGGCTGACAGTGCGTCAACATCGTCAGCAAAAATCGCGGAGCCCTGAGGGCTTTACGTAAACAAGCAACTGCGCTGACGGATAGCTGACCATGAACTTTGATACCTTGGGCCTTTTGCCGGATCTGGCGAAAGCGGTTAACGACCGCGGTTATACCGAGCCCACCCCCATTCAAATTAAATCCATACCTCTTGTGCTCGATGGTCAGGACGTACTCGCGGCGGCGCAGACCGGTACCGGTAAGACCGCCGCCTTTGTTTTACCGATTCTTCAGCGTTTGGCCTTTGTAGGATTGGCCAAGGCCGGGCAGGTGCGTACCCTGGTACTCACGCCAACCCGGGAGCTGGCAGCCCAGGTTCATGCCTCCGTAGAAGCCTATGGCCAGTATCTGGATTTACGCAGTGCGGTGGTTTTTGGCGGAGTAAAAGCCGAGCCACAGATTGCCGCGTTGGCCCGGGGCGTGGACACCCTGGTAGCTACCCCGGGCCGACTTCTGGATCTGGCACAGCAAGGAGCGGTGGATTTCAGCGCTTTGGAAGTGTTGGTTCTCGATGAAGCCGACCGCATGTTGGATATGGGATTCATCCACGACATTCGAAGAATTGTGGATCAACTGCCCGAAAACAGGCAGACGCTGATGTTCTCGGCAACCTTCTCCAACGAGATACGGGCTCTTGCCGCGCAATATTTAATAGATCCGGTAAGCGTCGAAGTCGCAGCGGCGAACAGCACCACAGAGCTGGTCCAACAAATGGCCTATCCTGTGGATCGAGATCGTAAGACGGATTTGCTGATTCATTTGCTCAAATATCACCAGTGGAGTCAGGTGTTGATTTTTTGTCGCACCAAGCATGGCGCTAACCGGCTCACCAAAAAGCTGTTGGCCGCTGGATTTAAGGCTGCGCCTATTCATGGCAACAAAAGCCAGAATGCCAGGCAGCGGGCGCTGGATGAGTTTAAGACCGGAAAGCTACAGCTGTTGGTTGCCACGGACATCGCGGCCCGGGGTTTGGATATTAATCAGTTGCCCGAGGTGGTGAATTTCGATTTGCCCTGTGTGCCGCAAGACTACGTCCACAGAATTGGGCGCACCGGACGGGCCGGCGCGACCGGGCGTTCTCATTCTTTGCTGGCTTCTGAGGACCTGCCACTGCTTCAGGGTATTGAGCGTCTGATTCAAAAAGCCATACCCCGGGTGCAGGTGTCAGGCTTTGAGCCTAGCGATACGCCGCCATCACCACCCGGTGCGGACACTACAGCCAGGGATAGCTCTGAGTCTTTGTCGGAGAGTCGATCAACACGGGATCGATCCCGGCGCCGCCGCGGTGGCTCCGAAACCCCGCGCTCAGGCCACGAAACTCAGGTCCGTCTCCCCAAAAAGGCGAGTTCCGCGGCTTGAGTTTTCCCTAACTCCTATATGTGTTTTACTCTTTGGTTATTAATTTATTGCTGGAGTAAGCACATGAAAACACGCGCGGCGGTGGCCCTGGGTGCAGGTAAGCCTCTGGAAATCATGGAGGTTGATCTGGAGGGTCCTCGGGCCGGGGAAGTACTGGTGGAAATCAAGGCGACGGGGGTCTGTCACACCGATGCTTTTACCTTGTCCGGGGATGATCCTGAGGGCGCCTTCCCGGCAATCCTCGGACACGAAGGCGCCGGCGTGGTGGTGGAAACCGGAGCGGGCGTTACTGGCTTGGTGCCCGGCGATCATGTGATCCCGCTCTATACGCCGGAGTGTCGCGAATGCGATTTCTGTCTGAATCCCAAAACGAACCTGTGCCAGGCCATACGCGAAACCCAGGGTCAGGGCGTCATGCCTGATGGCAGCAGCCGTTTTTCCCTAAATGGTAAGCCGCTGCTGCATTACATGGGTTGCTCGACGTTTTCCAACTACACCGTACTGCCTGAAATAGCCCTGGCAAAAGTTCGCAAAGACGCACCCTTCGAGAAAATCTGTTATGTCGGCTGTGGTGTGACCACAGGGATTGGCGCGGTTGCGTTCACCATGAACGTGGAGGCGGGAGCCACGGTTGCGGTGTTCGGTTTGGGTGGCATCGGACTCAATGTTGTGCAGGGCGCGCGCATGGTCGGCGCCTCGCGGATTATCGGTATAGATCTCAATCCTGATCGTGAAGCCCTGGGGCGTCAGTTTGGGATGACCGAGTTTGTGAATCCCAGTGAAGTCGACGATATCGTGGGCCACCTGGTGGAGATTACCGGGGGCGGGGTGGACTATAGTTTTGAATGTATTGGCAACGTTGACGTCATGCGCCAGGCACTGGAATGCTGCCATAAGGGCTGGGGGCAGAGTTGTATTGTCGGGGTGGCCGGAGCCGGAAAAGAAATCTCCACGCGACCGTTTCAGCTGGTGACCGGGCGCAGCTGGCGCGGTACCGCATTCGGCGGTGCCAGAGGCCGGACCGATGTGCCGCGTATCGTTGATTGGTATATGGATGGACGTATCAATATCGATGACTTGATTACTCATACCATGCCCCTGGAGGAGATCAATACGGCTTTTGATCTGATGCATGCCGGCGAGAGCATTCGCTCCGTCGTGCTGTACTGAGCGCTTTATGCAATTAGTTGCATCAATACGGAGCTTTGGTGGCCAGCAGCTGCGCTTTACGCACCGTTCGACGGTGCTCAATTGTCAGATGCACTTTTCTCTGTACTTGCCGCCCCAGGCCGAGCAGGGTCCGGTGCCTCTGTTGACCTGGCTGTCCGGGCTGACCTGTACCGATGAGAACTTTGTGCAGAAAGCCTGTGCGCAACGTGCGGCAGCTGAGCATGGGGTGGCGATACTCGCCCCCGATACCAGTCCCCGGGGACAGGGTGTCGCTGACGACCCACAGGGAAGCTGGGATATGGGGCTGGGTGCCGGTTTCTATGTCAATGCAACCCAGGCGCCCTGGGCCGAGCATTACCGTATGTACGATTATGTCCTCGAAGAGCTTCCGTCGCTGGTTGCCCGTGTCCACCCCGTGGATCTTTTGCGCCACAGTATTTTTGGCCACTCCATGGGCGGGCATGGTGCCCTTACCATTGCCTTGAAAAACCCACAGCGGTATCGCAGTGTGTCGGCCTTTGCACCCATCTGCGCGCCCCTTGAATGCCCCTGGGGCCATAAAGCGTTTTCAGGGTATCTGGGTGAAGACCGGGAACGCTGGGCGCAGCACGATAGTTGTGCCCTGGTGCGGGCAGCCACGCATCACCTACCCATGTTGGTGGATCAGGGGGCCGGCGACAACTTTCTCGATGAACAGCTGAAAACGCCGCTTTTGGAGGCAGCCTGCGCCGAGGCTGGCTACCCTGCCACCATCCGCATGCACGAAGGCTACGATCACAGCTACTTTTTCATAGCCAGCTTTATGGATGAACATGTCGCATTTCATGCGGGGCATTGTATTGGCACCGATTGACAGGGGCCTTAATGCAGGGGTCTTCGAAGGTGCTTAAAGCGCTGCCGCCGGCCCCCGGCCCATACCGGTGGGCACGGCTATCCTGAGCGTGTTCGGACGGTCTTTGAACACTGTCATTTACGGTCTATTTTGCTAAATCCCCGGGTCATTGAGTGACCGGGGTAGCGCCGTCAGTATCCTGTTCCCCGGTTTTTATCCAGGAGTTTTACCATGCCTCACTCAGCTTATATTTACGACGCCGTCCGTACCCCTCGCAGCAAGGGTAAGCCCGGCGGGAGCCTCCACGAGGTCAAGCCTATCGATCTCGGCGCAGGCCTGTTGCGGGCTTTGCAGGCGCGCCACGATCTGGACACCAGCTACGTCGATGACGTGGTGATGGGGTGTGTGACGCCCATTGGTGAGCAGGGCTCGGATATCGCAAAAATGCTGGTGCAGAACGCAGACTGGGACGAGTCCGTCGCAGGCGTTCAGTTGGATCGTTTCTGTGCATCGGGCCTGGAGGCCGTGAATATCGCGGCGCAGAAAGTGGCCTCGGGCTGGGAAGACCTGGTGGTTGCCGGCGGTATTGAGTCCATGTCCCGCGTACCTATGGGCTCTAACGGCGGACCGATGAGTTCTGATCCTGCCTTTGCCGCCAAAACCGGGTTTGTACCCCAGGGCATTGGTGCGGACACCATTGCTACCCTGGCGGGCTGGAGCCGGGAAGATGTTGATCGCTACGCGGTGGAATCTCAACGCCGTGCGGCGCATGCCCGGGACAATGGTTACTTTGACCGCTCTGTTGTACCGGTACGCGATGAGTCCGGTTTGCCGATTCTTGAAAGAGATGACTTTATCAAGCCCGGCACCACGGTGGAGACGCTCGGGGGCCTCAATGCCTCCTTTGAGATGATTGGTCAGTTTGGCTTTGACGATGTGATCCTGCGCAAGTATCCGATGCTGGATCATATTGATCACGTACATACACCCGGTAACTCATCAGGCATCGTCGATGGCTCCAGCGCGGTGCTCATTGGCAGCGAAAAAGCGGGTAAAGATCTTGGATTGACACCTCGCGCGCGCATTGTCGCTACCGCAGTACTGGCTACCGATCCGGTGATCATGCTGACGGGCCCTGGCCCTGCCGCGAAGAAGTGCCTGGAAAAAGCGGGCATGAAGAAAGAGGACATCGACCTTTGGGAAATCAATGAGGCCTTTGCCTCTGTAGCTCTGCGCTACATGCAGGACCTGGGCATTGATCATGAGGTGACTAACGTGAACGGCGGCGCTATCGCCATGGGGCACCCGCTGGGGGCGACTGGAGCGATGCTCGTGAGCATTATGCTTGACGAACTGGAGCGCCGGGACCTGCGCCGCGGCATGTTGAGCCTTTGCGTCGGCGGTGGCATGGGTATCTCCACCATCATTGAGCACGTTTAAACCACCTGTTGCCCTAAGGATTTAATGTATGACTATGCACTACGAAAAAGATGTCGATGGCATCGTAACCGTGACCATGGACATGAGCGGTCCGGTCAACGCCATGAACGCGGAGTTTCGACAAGACTTCGGCGCGATTGTGGATAAGCTCGAGGCGGAAGAGGGCCTCAGTGGCGTGGTGATCGCTTCAGCAAAGAAGGTGTTTTTTGCCGGCGGAGATCTTAACGATCTGGTGGCCGTGACGCCGGAGCGTTTGGGCGAGTTTATGGAAGGCATCGTGGCCATGAAAGCCACCCTGCGCCGTTTTGAGAAGCTCCCGGTGCCCACGGTGGCAGCGATCAATGGCGCCGCACTGGGCGGGGGTTACGAGTTATGCCTGGTGTGCAATCACCGCATAGCGTGGAACCATAAGTCAGTGCAGCTCGGTCTGCCGGAAGTCACTTTGGGACTGCTTCCCGGAGGAGGTGGTGTTGTCCGCCTCACCAAGCTTCTGGGCTTTGAAAAGGCCGCGCCATTTTTGCTCGAAGGAAAACGCGTTGCTCCGGTGCAGGCCCTGGATGCGGGCATGATTCATGAGCTGGTGGCGGATCGGGAAAACCTCATTACCAAGGCCAAAGAGTGGATTGTCGCAAACAAAGACAATGCGGACGCAGCGGTTCAGCCCTACGATCAAAAAGGCTACAAGATTCCCGGCGGTGGCATAAGCTCCCCCAAGATCGCGCAGGCGGTGACCGGCGCCACAGCCATGCTGACGCAAAAGACCCGCGGCCTGCTGCCAGCACCGGCGAAGATTTTGGACGTCGCTGCGCAGGCGCTGCGCCTGGATCTGGACACTGCGCTGATGGTGGAGTCCCGGGCCCTGGCGGCGCTGACCATCACACCGCAAGCTAAAAACATGATCAGCACCTTCTTCTTTGGATTGAACAAAGTGAACGGCGGTGCGAGCAGGCCAAAGGATGTGCCGCCCCAGAAGACCGAGAAACTGGGTGTGCTCGGTGCAGGCATGATGGGGCAGGGGATCGCTTACGTGTCTGCTATGGCGGGTATCGGTGTCGTGCTGAAGGACATCAGCGTCGAAGCGGCGCAAAAAGGCAAGGCCTATTCCGAGAAGTTACTGGACAAGCGTGTGGAGCGTGGTCGTCTCAGCGTTGAGCAGCGCGATGAAATTCTTGCCCGCATCACGCCTACCGCGACAGATGATGATCTGGCCGGTTGCGATCTGATTATCGAGGCTGTGTTTGAGAACATACAGCTTAAGCACCAGATCACAGCGCAGCTTGAAGGTCAGTTGGCCGAGGGCGGTATCTGGGGCTCCAACACGTCAACCCTGCCCATCACACAGCTGGCGGAAGGTTCTACAAAGCCAGAGAACTTCGTGGGTATTCACTTCTTCTCTCCTGTGGACAAGATGCCTCTGGTAGAGATTATTGTCGGCGAGAAGACGTCTGACGTGGCGCTGGCCAAAGCCTTCGACTACACCCAGCAAATCAAGAAGACCCCGATTGTTGTGAACGATTCGCTGGGCTTTTTTACCTCCCGCACTTTTGGTACCTACCTGGATGAAGGCGTTCGTTTGCTTGCCGAAGGCGTGCACCCGGTGCTGATTGACAACATGGGCAAGGGCATAGGCATGCCTGTGGGTCCTCTTGCCGTATTTGATGAAGTCAGCATGGAGCTGTCTCGCAAAGCACAGGAAACCTGGAAGGAAATGGGTGTGGTGGACAAGTGGGGTGACGGCACTGTGCTCAGACAGGTGATCGACACCATGGTGGTGGAGAACGGCCGCGGAGGACGTCATCACGGAGGGGGATTTTATGAGTACAGTGAAGACGGAAGCAAAGCTATCTGGCCCCCACTCTTTGATTTGTACTACAAGTCTGACATCTGTCTGCCCGAGTCCGATCTTAAAGACCGGTTGTTGTTCCGGCAGGTGATCGAGGCGCTGAAATGCCGTGAGACTGGCGTGCTGCGTTCCGATGAGGACGGCAATATAGGCTCCATCATGGGCATCGGTGCGCCGGTATGGACCGGTGGTCTGATTCAGTTCGTTCAGACCTACGGCTATGGGCGTTTCGTTAACCGGTGTCGTGAGCTTGAGGCGACTTATGGTGAGCGATTTGCACCGCCGCAAATTGCTATGGATCGCGCTGCCGGCGCCGACCAGAAAGCGGCGTGATTGCGGTCGCCGATTAAAAAAACAGCTGATTCAGGAGTAGTAGGACTATGGATATTAATGGAAAAGTAGCGATTGTTACCGGCGGAGCCTCGGGGCTCGGTGAGGCCACCGTGCGTCGCTATCACTCGCTGGGCGCCAAGGTGGCGATTTTTGATATGAACGAAGCCCGCGGCAATGCACTGGTAGAGGAGCTCGGTGACGGTGTGTTGTATCGTCAGGTGAACGTCGCTGACGAAGAACAGGTTGCGGCGGCGGTAGCAGCGACAGTGGAAGCCTTCGGTGGCGTGCATATTTGCAATAACTATGCAGGTATCGGGGATGCTGCGAAGACCGTCAGTCGCGGCGAGCCCGTGGAGTTGGCGCGCTTCAAGAAGGTCATTGATGTCAATCTTATTGGCACCTTCAATGTCCTGAGACTTGCGGCAGCTCAAATGGCCAAGCAGGATCCGGTGAACGACGATGGCGCCCGGGGAGTAATCATTAATACGGCCTCCGTTGCGGCCTATGAGGGCCAGATTGGTCAGGCTGCCTACAGTGCATCAAAAGGTGGCATCGTAGGAATGACTTTGCCCATTGCCCGGGACCTGGCCTCTTTGGGTATCCGCGTGAACACCATTGCGCCGGGCCTGATTCACACGCCGTTGTTTGAGAGTCTGCCCAAGGAGGCTTATGACAGCCTGGCCGCCCAGCCGGTATTCCCCAAGCGTCTTGGTAAGCCTGATGAGATCGCGCATCTTTCCCAGTACATCGTAGAGAACGATTACACCAACGGAGAGACTATCCGCATGGACGGTGCAATCAGAATGCAGCCGCGCTAATTTAACTAGCCGGCGCTGCGCATTCTCGTCTCGAGGGTCTTCGCAAGGGGGCCCTTGTTATCGATGATCTCCTGCTGGGTAAGACCCACAAGTTCATGGGGAAACACCAGCCAGGCATCGGTTTCGTGAACAAAAAAGTCCGGCGTAATATCTGTGACGTTCTTGGTAGGTTTGTACCAGGGCGTCGCCACCTTCATATTCTGCGGCATGTTACGCCGGCACTTTGCGTTCATCTTGTCAAAAATGGCTTTCACGCTGCGACCAGAGTCAAAGACGTCGTCTACCAGTAGAACATCGTCGTTGGCGTTGACATTGTCGATGATGTAATCGAGTCCGTGCACCCGAACCGTCTTTTCCTGTTTGTTAATACCCGTGTAAGAGGACGTCCGGATCGCGATGTGGTCTGACTCCACGCCGACATAGGCAAGATATTCCTGAATGGCGATGCCCACGGGAGCGCCGCCACGCCATACACCGATGATGAAGTCAGGTCGAAAGCCGCTGGCAAAAATTTGCTCGCCCAGACGAAAGGAATCAAGCAGTAAGTCATTGGCTGAAATATAGACTTTATCCATGGGTGTTGGTTGCCATGCTCAGGAAAGAAAGCCGAACTTTAGCATAAAGATCCCTGCCACTACGTAGACCGCCATGGGGCAACGGCTTGCATGGCCTGAGGCAATTTTGATCAGAGCATAGGTGATGAAACCCAGGCCAATACCGTCGGCGATGGAGTAGCTCAAGGGCACCGCGATCGCGGTGACAATAGCCGGCGCGCTCTCGGCGACGTCAGCCCATTCCAGATCTTCAAGCGCCCTGGCCATGATCGTCGCGACAAAAAGCAGCGCAGCACCGGTGGCAAAGCCCGGCACGCTCTGCGCCAGAGGTGCCACAAACAGACATAGTAGAAACAGGACCGCGGTTGTGACGGCGGTGAGGCCGGTGCGTCCCCCGGCTTCGACGCCGGCAGCACTCTCAATAAAACTCGTGGTGGACGAGGTGCCAAGCACGGCACCGACGGCGGTGGCACTGGAGTCCGACAGCAGTGCGCGTCGCAGGCGAGGGAGATGACCACGCTCGTCGAGCATGCCGGCCCGATTGGCGACGCCAACCAAAGTGCCTGCCGTATCAAACACGTCCACCAGTAACAGCGTGAGGATCACCGTCACCATGGACAGGTCCAGGGCTCCTGCGATGTCGAGCTCCAGAAAAGTCGTCATAGGCGGTGGCATGGAGATGACGCCTTTGAACTCAGCGGCGCCGGTGAGCCAGCCGAGCACGGTGACCACCAGCATGCCGATAACCACCGCGCCCACGGTGCGGCGAGCAGATAGCGCGGCGATGAGAACAAATCCCAGCAGCATAAAAATAGCCGGCATTTCTGTTAGGTCGCCAAGACCTACGATCGTTGCATCGTTGCTCACGATGATGCCGCTTCCGGTCAAAGCAATAATGCCCAGAAACAAACCAATCCCTGCAGAAATCCCAAGCTTTAGCGATCGGGGAATCGCGTTGATCAACCACTCCCTTACCGGCAGTACGGAGAGCACAATAAAAATCAGCCCGGAAACGAACACAGCCCCCAGGGCACTTTGCCAGGTGTGTCCCAGTCCAAGCACAACGCCGTAGGTAAAGAAGGCGTTTTGCCCCATGCCCGGCGCCTGGGCCACGGGGTAATTGGCATAAAGCCCCATGACCGCCGTGCCCAGCGCGGCCGCCAGACAGGTGGCGACAAACACTGCACCAAAGTCCATGCCGGCTGCGGACAGAATGCCGGGATTAACCACCGTGATGTAGGCCATGGCGAGGAATGTGGTTATGCCCGCGAGTACTTCCTGACGGATGCTGCTGTTGTGCTCTGTGAGCCCAAAGAATCGATCAATTGCGCTTAGCATGATCTATCGCACCTGCTCGAGACGTGCGAGGTAGTCTGTTTTGCGCGCGTCGCTCATCCAGCTGACTTCGAAGGCGTTTCGGGTGAGCGTCATGAGCTCTTCCTTGGAAAAGTCTGCTTCCTCGACCAGAGCCATAAGGTTCTCGTTCATGTAAGCCCGAAAGTAGGCAGGGTCGTCAGAATTAATAGTGGCTTTCATGCCGCGGGACAGCATGTCTCGAATTTCCTCACCCGTGAGGTTCTGCACCACAAAGCGGTTAGACACGGGACACACCGTTAAACCCAGTCCACGCCGCGCTATCTCGGTGCATAAGGCGTCGTCTTGTAGTGCATTCACGCCATGATCGATGCGATCCACGTTGATAAGATCAAGGCATTCACCAATGTGCTCGAGAATATCTTTCTGATTGACGTCGCAGTGCATGGTTAATTTCAGGCCCAGCTGTCTTGCTTTGGCAAAAACCGCTGCGAATTTCGCGGGTGGATTATCTTTTTCATCGGAATCCAGGCCCACGCCGATGAGTTTGTCCAGATGGGGTATGGCCATTTCCAGGTGCTCTGCCGCCGAGTCCGCGCTCATATCCCGCAGAAAACACATGATCAGGTTGCTCTCTACGCCGAGTGACGCAGCGGCGTCCTGCTGCGCTCTGGCGATGCCGTTGATCACCGTCGCAAAAGCGACGCCGCGACTGGTATGCGCCTGCGGGTCAAAGAAAGGCTCCACATAGACGACATTTTGCGCAGCAGCGCGCTGAAAGTAATGCATGGCGAGTTCGTAAAAATCCTCTTCTGTTCTCAGCACATCCATGGCGGCATAGTAGATCGAGAGGAATGAGGGTAAGTCATGGAAGTCGTAAGCAGCGACCACCTCCTCGGGAGTTTTATACTCAAGCGCTATGCCGTTGCGCTTCGCCAGGCTAAAAATGTGCTCGGGCTCCAAGGTGCCTTCAAGGTGCACATGAAGCTCGGCCTTGGGAAGTTGCTGAACGAAATCGAGCATGGATTCTTTATGGTCCGCCTGCATGTGTACTCCGTCAATGTTGAGTTAGTTGAGGCTCATCGCTGGATAACGCTGTGCGCTACCGCGATGGACGTCCGTTTCACTGTCAAGATAAACGCAAAGAGTATGCCATCGAAATTACTTTGTCGGTAAGTTCGCCAGGCGCCCGTGCCGATGTTCAACGGGCACGGCGCGCAGGGCAGCAAAGCACTCAGGAAGCCCCGGGGTTCAGTTGCAGTGGTGAAGATGTCTCGTTGTCGCTGTCCTTTGAATGCTGGCTCACAGCCTTCCAAAGCTCTGCCGCGGCCTTGTGTCCGGGAAGCGCACCGCCTTGACCGTAGCCGTGTTCCAAAAGTAATCGCAGACTGTGTTCGGGGGTTTGCTCCGCATCTGCAAACAGTCGGCCTTGCCCGGCTGCATGCGCCCGTACGGCGTCCTGGAGCTGTCTTTGAGACCCGGACTGCGCTAACTGCTGGTAGAGCAGTTGCAGACATTGGGCGCTATTGTTTTGCTGTAATGCCTGTAGATACGCTGAGCGTGAGCGTTGCTGGAGGAGCCGACGCCTCACTAGCGTACGCGCTCGTTTTAACAGCTCGCTGTGACGGCTAAGCCACAACAGCAGCATCAGCAGTACAGCTGCTCCCGATCCGAGGATAAGAGGCGTTCCAGGTAGCCAGGCAGAGCGCTTTGCCGACTCTCCTGGCATGGCTTCGGCGGCAAGGACTTCCAGCTCCAGGGCAGGTAGTGAGATGGTTTCGAGTCTTCCGGTCCCGGTGTTGAACCAAACATAGTCCAGCCCCGGGATCTGATAGTGCCCGGGTGCTTCGAAGGTAATGACCATGCGCTCTTCGCGCTTGCCCGTGAGCGTCCCCCGGTGGCTCTCATCGACAACGTTTGCCGGTGCCTGATAAAACGATAAGCCCGGAATTTGTGGCGTCTCGGAGCCCTGGAGCATCATCGCCGGAGCGTCCTCGACCACAAAACTGCGTGTCCGGGTGATGGCATCGCCGGGGAGGTAGGCGTCGAGCGATCCTTCCCAGTGTTGCTCAATGCTCAATGTGGGAGTAGCCACCCAGATATCCAGATTCTCGGTCCCCGGCGGTGAAACAATCCGGGCTGTTGTCGATGGCAGGGTGAGCTCTCCCTCGACGGTCCCGTCAGTCTCGGTATTCACTGAGACGAAAACGCGGAGTTGCGGAATAGTAAGCCGCCCGGACTCCCGGGGGAAAACCCGAAAACGCCAGCGCTGCACGCTCCAGGTCTCGCCATTGATTCTGTGTGATGAGTTGTCTGCAAAGGTTGATACCGGGCGAAGCACTGCGCCGGGAATGCGGAAGTCACGCACGCGGGTGCCGCGCCCGAACCATCGGGCAGTGGCTATTTCCACCGATAGAACAAAAGGTGCCCGTTGATACAAAGCACCTTCGGTATCGATATTGACGCTGGTGCGAAGTTGATCGTCAGCGACGAGATCATCCAGGGTGACAGCTGCGTGGCCGCCGCTCGCAATAGACATCAGGGCAATAAACAGAGTGACGCCCGGCGTTTTGCCTCGAACAAGTCGCCATAGCGTAAGAGGGCCTCGGGAGATTCTATGCATGCTCATTCGATCGCGGTTTTCTGACGGCGCAGCTGCAGGTCAAACTTGGTGCTCAAAAATTCCGACGGGTTTCTCTGTACCTGACGCAGCCACATCTGAGTGAGTCCGGGATCTTCGAGCAATTGTTCGGCGGTAAATTGTTCCCGTTCCAGGGTGGCTAATCGCTGGTCGCCTTCGGAGGATCGCGGGCCGTCGTCATTGTCTGAACTCATGTCCCCGGATTCAGAAACCTGACTTTCGGACAGTTCACGATTGGCATCAATGAGCGCCTGAATGATAGGAATATTTACTGCCGGTGCCGGGTGTTCTGGATAGCGCGCCGCAAGCTCCTGGTAGGCACTTCGGGCATCGAGATATTCTCGGGCCTGTGCCAGAGCGTTTGCCCGGGCCAGCAGGGACTCTGCGTCCTGGTACTGCGAGAAGTATTGGGCAGCTGCGAGGAAGTCTTGAGCGGCATACAGGCTCATGCCTTTCCACCGGGGGTTCTCAAAGCTGCGCGTGGCCCGGGCATAGTCACCGTAGCTAAACCACAAACGTCCTTGTTGGTCGGGGGTCAGCCATAAGTTCAGAAACCCCTGAGGATTCGCGAGGGCCAGGGCACTACACAGCGCCAGCAGCTTCAGCAACAGGCGGCGGAATGACATAGTCTGCGCGAGTTTCTGGATCCAGGTCACCATCGCAATACCCACCCGGTGCGGAACCACAGCAGGAACAACAACATAATCACTGGCAGCAGATAGATTCCCCCGTCGACCCAGGGGCGAGCGCTGTCCTCGCTAAGGCGGTAGTGGCGGTTGATGCGCCTCAGAAGATCACGAAGATCATCGTCGTCGACGGTGACGCGTTGATAGTGGCCATTGCCGGCTTTACTGATGTTGCGAAGCTGGGCCTCTTGCAACGGTTGTGCCCGGACGCTCAAGCCCCGTGTGCGGTCGGCGTCCAGTTGCTCCTGCGTCTTACCCATCCCCCAGACCAACAGCTGCGTATCGCTCTGGCTCGCCCAATCCCTAAATGCGGCGGCGGACTGGTCACTGGCGCCATCACTGACGATCAGCAGACTGCCACCGGTGCCGCGGGTGGCAAGCAGGCTCTGTGCAATAGGCAGCACGTTCTGTGGCGCTTTACCCCGACGCGGCAGCATGCCGACAGACAACGCGTCCAGATAATGCAGCAACAGTTTCGAGTCATTACTCAAGGGCAGTACCGTGTGTGCGGTTCCGGAATAGGCAATTAATGCGGTATAGGCATCACCACGAGCTTCAGCAAGCTTCAGTATCTTCTCCCGCGCACGCTGCAGTCGACTGGGTTGCAGATCTGACTCGTCCATAGATGCGGAAAGATCAACGGCAATAATCAACGCGGCGGAGTCCTGAGCAAAGGGCGAGTCGCCACGCTCCCAGCTGGGTCCTGCGACAGCTACCGCAAGCAGGGGGCCCAGAATCATCGATACCCAGAGCGGCGAAAACAGGCGTCGCTGGCTACCCGGAACAATCATGAAGGGGAGCAGGTGTGGAGCGATAACTGGTTCCCACTGTCGCCCCAGATCACGGCGGCGCCATTGCAGAAAACTCAATACGGCGAAGGGCAGCATAAGCAGCAGCCCGAAGGGCCTCAAAAAATGGAACTGTGACAGTACCGACCAATCAAACATGCACGGTCCTCTGCCGGCGCCAGCCCAGCAGTGCGAAGAGTGGCAGGGCGATCAGGTAAAGCACCGCAAACAGCGCCAGAGGCCAATGAAACAGACTGCTTCGAGGCCGGTACGACAGAGAGTCATACTGAGCGGGCTCCAGGCGATTGATTTGCTCGTAGGCGTCCTTAAGGGCCAGGGTGTCCAGCGCCAGAAAGCTCGCGCCGCGGGTGCTGCTGGCGATGGCATCCAGGGTTTCAAGGTCCAGGGCTTCTTCGCCGATGGTGGAAGGGTCCCCGACGGCAACGGTATAGATTGTTACGTCGTTCGCCGCGGCGATGCTGGCGGCGTCCACCGGCGGGACCCGGGAGCCCGTGTCGTTGCCATCCGTAAGGACAACCAATACCCGGTTACGGGTTTCGGACGCTTGAAACAGTGATATGGCCAGACCTATGGCGTCACCCAGAGCCGTGCTTGGCCCGGCCATGGCCACTTCGCTCTCTTCAAGCAGCGTGAGCCAGGTCGCTATGTCGTCGGTAAACGGAGCCTGCAGATAGGCAGCATTGCCAAAGACGATTAAGCCAAGGCGGTCCCCATCACGCTGTGCTGCGAAGTCCTTAAGGACCTGCTTGGCTGCACTGAGTCGATTTTGCTGTTGTCCGTTTTGGTCTCTGAAGTCCCGGGCATCCATGGAGCCGGAAAGATCAAGGGCCAGCATGAGGTCCCGGGCCGACTTTTCTACGCTCACAGGCTCACCCACCCATTCGGGACGTGCAGCAGCAGTGACCAGTAAACACCAGCCAATCACGCTGACCACGCTTTGCATGCGGCGGCGGCGCAGCACGCTGGCACCGGAGCGGGGTGTTTCACCGCTGAGCAGCACCAGGCGCTGAAAATAGGGGACCTGCAGTGAATCCTGGCTCTCCCGATGCGGGGGTGTCAGCCAGCGTACCAATAGTGGCAGTGCCAACAGCGCAAAAGCCCACGGTAGCGTGAACTCAAGCATGGGGAAGCTCGTGAGCCGCTATCCAGTCACCAAGCGCTACAAAAAGGCTATCGAACTGACGACCCCCATCGTTCAGGGGTTGGTAGGCGAGAGCCTCTAGCTGCGATACGGGAAGCGGTGGTAATTCAGGTGCCATGGTTTGCAAAGTCTGTTGCCAGGCTTCTCCAGAGAGGGCAGCAATCGGGTCGCGCTGTCCCACGGCGTGAATGGCGGTAGCTCTTAGCAGAGGCGCAAGCTGTCGCAGGCACTCTCGATCGCCTGTTTTGTACGCGGCATGTATCGCGTCCAGCGCAGACTGTGCTTCGCGCCGATAACGGTACCGAAGATGGCGCTGCCAGCGTGTCCAGCCCAAATACAGGCCACCAGCGACTACCAGTCCGAGCAGAATCCACCATCCCGGCGTGACAGGACGCAGGGAGACCTGTTCGGGAAGGCGTGTCTCCATGATGCCGCGAATGGCGTAGTTGCCCCAGCCCGGACCGAAGATTTCAATCATTGCCTTGCCCCCAGCGCTTTGAGTAGCTGGGTTACCGGATCTTGTGCGCAGTCAATGGTGATCAGAGGGAGGCCGTAGCGACGAAGCACGTTGTGCATGTGACCTACATGTTCGTTGTAGCTCGCGCGGAAACGCTCGTCCAGACGTGCACGATTACCGGACACGGCTATCTGCATTTCTCCATCAGACACGATAAGTTCGTCCAGGCGTGGCAGCGCAACTTCTGCGGGATCAAAAATATTGATGACGATGACATCGTTATGCATGCTCATCTGCTTGAGCAGTTCATCGCTGCGATCATCCCAGCCAAAGCCATCACCGATGTAAATAACCAATGCGTCATGCGAGAGCCTGCGAGCGAGGTAGTCCATAGCGATGTTCAGCTGTGGTCCTTTGGAGGGCTGTCCGGCTGCCAACGCCGCATTGGTCTTCGCCAGTCGTGAAAGCATGTCCACCACGCTGTCCCTGCTGCGCCGCGGGGGAATGGTGTAGCAATCATGATCATCAAAGATAATCCCACCGAGTCGATCGCCGGAGGCTAAGACTCGCCAGGCAGCCAGTGCTGCGACTTCGGCGGCGACGACGGACTTCATGGCCGTCTGACTGCCAAAGAACATGCTTACCCGCTGATCTACCAGCAGATGAACGCGACGCTCCCGCTCTTCGGTGTACACGCGCACATGGGGTTTACCGGTACGATTGGTGACCTTCCAGTCCATGCTGCGAATATCATCGCCGGGCCGGTAGTGTCTCAGCTCTTCAAAGTTAAGTCCCCGTCCCCGAAGGCGGGAACCATGGCGTCCCGTAAGGATACTGTGCACCGGTTGGCGGGGCAGAAAGGAAAAGCCTCGAGCTTTGAACTCCAGTGCGCGCAGATGCGCAAGACTCACAGCGATGCGATTATCATCGACTGTTTTTTGCTTTTTGCGCGAGAGCCACGGCATGTTACCTGCCTCAGGCCGCAGCTACCTGGCGGAGTAATTCGTCGATAACGGCATGGCTATCGATAGACTCAGCCAGGGCGTCATAGCTGAGGATCATGCGGTGGCACAGCACTGAATGGGTCACAGCACGAACGTCCTCGGGATCGACGTAGTCTCTTCCCCCCAGCCATGCATGAGCCCGGGCACACTTGTCCAGGGCAATACTGGCGCGGGGACTTGAGCCAACGCGAATCCAGTCTTTGAGACGTGAGTCGGGGTAACGTCCGGGATCGCGTGTGGCCATAACCAGCGCAACGATATACCTGTCGATGTTGGATGAGACGCTGATGGCCGACATCGCCTTGCGTGCTTCAAACACTAGCTCTTGGGAAAGTCGCGGTTCCTCAGCCTCTGAGTTATTGCTTTCTTCACCACGGACCAGACGAATAATGCCTTCTTCGGCACTGTCATCGGGGTAGTCCACGGTGATCTTCATAATAAAGCGGTCCATCTGCGCTTCTGGCAGTGGATAGGTGCCTTCCTGCTCGATGGGGTTTTGAGTGGCCAGAACCATAAACAATGGGGGTAGGGCGTAGCTTTTGCCCGCCACGGTGACAGTGCGCTCTTCCATGGCCTCCAAAAGAGCTGCCTGTACCTTGGCCGGAGCCCGGTTGATTTCGTCGGCGAGAACGATGTTGTTAAACACCGGGCCTTGTTGGAAGCGCAGCTCCTGGCGTCCGTCAAACTCCTGATAGATTTCGGTTCCGGTCACGTCAGAGGGCAGCAGATCAGGGGTGAATTGGATGCGCCCGAGGCTGGCATCAAGCACGCGGGCCAGGGTCCTTACCGAGCGGGTTTTTGCCGTGCCGGGCAGTCCTTCAAGAAGCACATTGCCATTCGTCAGTAGGGCAATAATCAAGGTTCTAACAACCTCCTCCTGTCCGATTACCGCCCGATTAATGGCGGCATCGAGTTGCGCAAAAGCGTCGTGTAGTTCACTGCTCATTATGGCGGTCCGCTATGGAAGAGATCGCTAGTCTCACAGACCTTCGAGACAAAAAAAAGGTTCATCGCGGATTTATGAGGGCGTCCTTCTTTGCTGATTGCTTTACGCGGCTTTGCGCTGCCCGTCCCCGCTTGAAGGCGGCTCGGCGCTGTCGTGCTCGAGCGTCTGTCGAGCGCGTTGTTTCATATCCGAGTGCTGATGGAGGTGTGCGAGCAGCTCGAGTAAAGCGGGGACGGGCCGCGCAAAGAGCCTGTGCGATGAAGCAAAAAAAAAAGCCCTCGGGCGAGGGCTTTTTTATGAGGCGGTTAAGCGCTCGAAAGGGCGATCAGAACTTGTAGGCTACCCGCGCCTGGAAGTTTCTGGAAAGCTCCGGCAATACGATTTGCGAACCAAACAGATCCGGGAAGTTGGATCGGAAGTAGCGCTCGTCGGTGAGGTTTTTCGCGTTCAACTGGAAAGTCCAGGACTCCGTTTCGTATACGAGGCCAGCGTTCAGCAGCGTATAAGAGGGGAGTATGACTGCCCCGGAAGAACCGGATGGAGTTTCATCAACACTGATGACGCTGCCGCTGATAGCGAGGTTGTCATTAAAGGAGTAGGTTCCAGTCAGTGTGTAGATGTTCTCCGGAATACCCGCCCTGCGGCCGTCGGGTGAGGTCGGAATACCGATGATCTGACCCCCGAACACCAGCGTGGGATCGATCTGTGGGATATCATCCGCACCGTAGAAACCAAACTGTCCGCCGTTGGCTTCAGCTTCAACAATGATCACTTCCATGTTGGTCCAGCCACCGGTGACCACCAGGTCTTGGTTAACTACCCAGCGTAGTTCCGCTTCAATACCCTCGGTGCGGCTGGTTGGGTTAGTTACGATGGCCTGGGCGTTAAAATCCACACGCTCCTGCTCGTAGTAGTTAACCGCGAAGTACAGTGAATCATCCAGGAAGCTTCCCTTAAGACCGACTTCCCAAAGATCCGATGTGTCAGTCCAGGAGCCGCTGGCTACCTGAGCCGTAGGCAGGTCGCCCACCTGTCCGGCAATCAACGTCGCCTGTTCGGCGATGGTGAAGTAGGGGATGAGGCCAAAGTCGGTGGTCCAGTTGATACTGGCAGACCAGGACAGCAGGTCCTCGGAATCCGATGCCTGGGGAATAGCGCCATCCGGAAAGAGCAGCAGTTCAACCGGCGTAGTGACGTCGGCTTCGACGTAATCCTGACGCACACCCAGTGTTACAGCAATGCCGTTGTCAAAGCTGAAGTCACCCAGGAAAGCGAGGCCATACATGGTGTAATCACCGCTCTGATACTCGGAGTAGTCATCGTTGATTTGCGTCGCTAACAGACGAGTATCGAGCGATGGATCACGCTCTGCATTCGATTGGCTCAGGTCTCGCCGATCAAAGTACTCGTTGATGAAGTCCTGTCCCCGGGTGAAGTCTGTGTAGCGAATAGAAGGCGACAGTTGAAGATCCGCAGTCATGGAACCGAACTGTTTTTCAAAGGCAAAAACGAGTTTGTCTTCGATCATGTCCACGTCACCAAACTGAGAAACCCGTAAGCGTTCTCATTGATGTTGTCGATTGTTTCGTAAAACAGCTGGTTGGTGATGCTAAAGCCATTGTCGGTTTCGTAAACGAAATCGAGGTATAGCGAGAGAACCTGGTTATCCAGCGTGTCGTTGGGGTCTACCAGAACGTTGCTCTCGTCAAGCTTTGTCGTGCCTGGGTTGACCAGCGCCATAGCGGGGTTGAGGCTGTCGTTGCTGACAAACTCGGGACGAAACACAAAATTGGACAGCGGGGGTGTGCCATCAGAACCGACAACGTTGTATTCCTGATGCGAAATTTTGCCGTCGCCATTAGTATCCAGAGGACTTGCGGTACCCGTGATGTAGGTGCCGTTATCGATAAGATCCTGGGTGAGTCGGTTCCAGCCCGCGACCTGGTTGCCGTCATAGTCGTGATACATACCGCCGAACTTCATGACCAGCTTGTCGTTGATGTCCACGTCAAAAGAGGCCTGAAGGATGTTTTGCTTGGTTTCGGTATTGTCGTAGAAGCTGTCTGAGTCTTCGAGCTCGCCGTAGATGTAATAACCCATGCGATCGTTGATGGGGCCTCCTACTTCGGCGGTCACGACGTTGCGGTTCCAGCTACCGGTCTCATAAGACACTGCACCGGTGGTTTCAGTGAGGTAGTCCCCGGACTCCGCGCGCGCTGACTTCGGGTTGAAGTTCAGGTAGCCGCCGATTTTGGAGGGACCGTAAATCGGTGATGCCGGGCCGCGCACGATATCGATGCGGTCAGAGGCGCCGATAGGCGTCGGGTAGTTACCCGGGTTATCGATTCGACGAACACCGCGGAAATAGGTCTCACCAGCAGTTCCCCGCACATCCAGAGATCCGGCTACGCCGAAGAACGATTGGGTGAAAGTACCGGGAGCAAACGCCACTAACTCATCAATGTCAGTGATGTTGAAGCGGTCCAGCTGCTCGGCGCTTATCGTTGATGCTGAACGCGGTGTCTCCAGCAGGGACTTGCCGAAGCCAAATATCTGCACGTCCTCGCCGGGCAGTGATCCCAGTGATCCGGTGACAACGACTTCTTCGATTCCCAGCGCTTCATCCTGCGCCTGTGCCAGGGGCACGGACGCGAGAATTGCCGCGATGGAGGCTGCCAGTGGCAGTCTTCGGGTGGTGAATTGCTTCATGACCTCTCCTCAAAATGCATGATGCTGTCTCGCGGCAGGGGCTGCGGGACAATGGTTTTTGATACTCAGGCACTGCTGTAAACAGAAGTGCACGATTGATGCCAACCTACGGGCTATCCGACAGTAAAAAAATCATTATAGTTATCAGTAGCTTATGTTGTATCAAGGCGTCGCGTTGAGCGCATGCAAAGCGTTGTGGCGCGTAATTGCCCGGTCCACCGGATTGTTGTGCACCGCGATGGTGCGCTGCCGGGTCTGGGGCGTCAATTATTGAATCCGCGGATTATTACCGCCGTGGTGCGGACTCCCTGCTTAAGGCTTCTATGTATCCGCGATGCTCGGGAAAAGTCTCGAGCAGTTCGGAGGTGACTCCCAGCGTCATATCAGCGAAGTCAAAGCCCGGGCTGACCGCTTCGCTGATCAGTCCGTAGCCATGTTCGCCGCCGGCATTGAGCCTGGACGCTTTCCAGACACCACCGGCCACGGTCAGTTGCAAACGATGTCCGGCTCGCGGATCAGGCCCCATGGTGACTGTTTCCAGTTCTCCGTCGGGATGAATCAGGACGTATTCGATGGGGTCGCCCAGATGGAAATAATGAACGATGTCTGAACGATTACGGTGGAAGTGTCCTATGGGGCCGCCGGCAGTGAGCAGGTAGTAAATCGAGGTCATGCTGAAACGCTCGCCGGCCTCGGTGGGGATGCGGGCCTGATGCGTGGCCTCGTAGGTCCGTCGGTAATAGCCGCCTTCTACATGACCTTCCAGGCCCAGACTTTGAATGAGTTCCTCCGCGCTGGGTTGCTCTCCCTCAGCCATGGTTGTCATGCTCTGCATGAAGACCAGCAACGTTGTCAGTATCAGGAGTCCGGGGGCTCCCAGGGGTCTTGCGCGCGCTACTGGTGCGGTGGGCATGCCATGCGGATTCATAGCCAGTGATCCTCATTGAGAGTCGGGGTGGTAGTGCTCGTGCCAATGCCTGGCGATATCGACGCGTCGACAGATCCAGGCATCATCGTGCTGTTCTACATGGTCTAAAAAGCGCTGGAGCGCCAGGAATCGACCGGGCCGCCCTACAAGTCTGCAGTGCAAACCAACGTTCATGAGCTTTGGCTGTTCGCTGCCCTCCGCGTACAGTACGTCAAAGGTGTCACGCAGATAGCGATAAAACTGGTCTCCCTCGGCAAACCCCTGGGCGCTGGAAAAGCGCATGTCATTGCTGTCCAGCGTGTAGGGAATGACAAGATGAGCCCCCCGCGCTGTGTCTAACCAATAGGGCAAATCGTCAGCATAGGAATCTGAGTCGTAGAGAAAACCCTCATGCTCCAAGAGCAGCGTGCGAGTATGGGGGCTGTCGCGGCCCGTGTACCAACCCAGCGGTGGTTCACCGGCCAGTTCGGTGTGCCATTCGATGGCGCGACGCATGTGTTCGCGCTCCACATCGATGGGGATCTCCTGATAATTGATCCAGCGCAGACCATGGCAGGCAATCTCCCAATCTGCAGCGAGCATGGCTGCCAGGGCTTCCGGATTTCTGGATAGGGCCATGGTGACCCCGAACACGGTAACCGGCACCTTGCGCTGGGTGAACAGTCGGTACAGGCGCCAGAAGCCCGCGCGGCTGCCGTACTCGTAGAGCGACTCCATGCTCATGTGACGATCGGGGAAGGCACTGGGGTTGAACATCTCTGACAGAAAGATCTCAGAGGCAGGATCTCCGTGGAGCACCGAGTTCTCTCCGCCTTCTTCGTAATTAACCACAAACTGCACCGCGATGCGCTTGCCCCCGGGAAGCGCAAACTTGGGCGGGTGCTGGCCGTAGCCGACCATATCTCGAGCATAGGGTGAGGCAGATTTCACAGAGTCTTCCGCTACCAGATCAATGTGCAAGGATGCATCGGCTGTGCGGGCGCGGCAAGTATCGCTGCATGCTTTGCGCTATCTGCGGTCATCTTCTTTGCCGTGCACCGTTTTGAGGCAGCTTATGCACCAACTTGGCGCCATGCGTTATCGTATTGACCCATAGCGTCCCCGACGGATCGATCTTCGTCTGTTTTAGGGCCCCGGGAGGCTGTGGGGGCTGGCAGATGTGCTCAGGAACAAGCGTGGCACTGAACTTGCGTTGCCCAACGACTCAAACTGGCGGATGATGCCGGACGTTTCGGCATGGATGAGAGTTACGTTGTTATGCATTTCACTGCAATTTGGAGAGTGATGGCGATCATTGCGAGTGCGTCGCGACTGATAATAAGAGGGTCGCGACGATTCACAGAAAGGTCGCGACCTTTTGGTCGCCCCGGGTTCCTGAGCATTCCGGCTCTGACTGCGGCTATCGCTCTGTTTGCAGGGACAGGGCTTACGCATGCCGAGGTGCCAGCACCGTCTGACGATGTCGCCGGCTGGTTCGAAGACTTTAAGCGCCAAGCCAGTGATGAAGAGCTGTATCGTTTTCTCTACGCTATGCCTAAAGGCGGGGACCTGCACAACCATCTGTCGGGATCGATCCGATCCGAGTGGTTTTATGATCTGGCCCTGGCTCAGGGCGAACGCGGTTACCGTTACTACACCCGCGTAAAAATCAATAACTGCAGGCCATTCGGTGGCAATGCTTTTGTTGAAAACCCCTATTTGATGTTGTTTGTGAATGTTCAGGAAAGCACTTACCAAAAGCTCAGTGCCTGTGAGCAGGAAGAATACCTTGCGCTGGATGAGCTCAACGCCGATGAAAAAACCGCCTGGTTGGACAGCTTGCGACTCGACAAGGCCCACGAAGGTCGTGATGAGTTTTTTCAGACGCACTGGCAGCGCATGGGCGACCTTTATCTGAATCCCTATCTCGCCGCAGATGCACTGGTGCGCAACATGCAGGCCTTTGGCGCAGAAGGGCTTATGTACCTGGAGAGCATGATCGGGGTTCTGGGCTTTATTGATGCCGAGGGTCAGCAGATCTCCCCCGATGGCGTGGCAGATATTTATCGTGCCCGGCTTCACGATAGTGACGCTCTGGCCACGGGCGTTGAGGTGCGACTTCAGGTGGCGATTCTGCGTTTTTTGCCCAGCGCTGAGGATAATCTTCGGTATCTCTATGACTTTGTAAGCCGCCACAACGATCTTTTTGTGGCGGTGAACATGGTGGGGCGGGAGGATAATGACAAGGGTTACCCCTTACGGTTTCTCGATACGTTGAGAGACCTTCGCCGTTCTTACAATAACGTGCGTTTGTCGATTCACGCCGGCGAGGTAGACGAGCCCAATAGCCATGTTCGGGATACTTTGCTCCTGGGGGCCGATCGAATCGGGCATGGCGTTAATCTCATCAGCGATCCCGATACCATGCGCCTCATGCGCAGCGGTCCGTATCTGGTGGAGATCAATCTGGTGTCAAATCTGTTGCTGGAGTACGTCAGTGACTACAGCGAGCACCCCTTTCCCGAATATTTGCGCATGGATATCCCCGTCGCTCTATCTACGGACGATCGGGGTATGTGGGACAGCAATCTTACCGACGAATTTTTTGTCGCTGTGAAAGCGTTTAATTTGAGCTGGGAAGAGTTGCTGCTGCTGAGCCGAAATTCAATTACCCACGCATTTTTGCCCGAAACCACAAAAGCCGAGCTGTTGGCTCGCTTTGGCAAGCGTATTGAGGACTTTGCGCGACAGGTCGCCGCGCGGCCTTCGGCAGCATTATCTCCCGAGGCTCACAGCTATGGCTTTATCTGTGACCGCTATGCGCTGTGCAAGTGGTAAAGTCAAAAGCACCAATGTTTTTTAACGATAACCAAGAGGATTCCCATGCGCACTAAGCTCGCCCTGTTTTGTCTGCCACTACTGAGTTTACTGCTCAGCGCCTGTGGCGCAGAGCCTCCTACGGCAACTGGTGAAGCTGTGGACGCAGCCTCTGCACCCATTCCGGTGAAAGTCGTGGTAGTCACCATGTTTGAAATCGGTGAAGACAGTGGTGATAAGGCGGCGGAATTTCAGCTTTGGAATGAGCGCCGAAGTCTGGATCAGGTGTTTGAGTTTGGCGCCCATCACGACCTGCACTTCGACAGTGAAAACGGCGTGATGGTGATGGTTACCGGCATTGGTACCGCAAAGTCCACGGCCTCGGTGATGATGTTGGGAATGGATCCACGTTTTGATCTCAGCAAGGCCTACTGGTTGGTGGCCGGGATTGCGGGTGTGGACCCGGAAGATGCGTCCATTGGCAGCGCGGCCTGGGCTGAGTATCTGGTGGATGGCGATCTGGCTCATGAAATCGATCCGCGGGAGATGCCTGCCGACTGGAAATACGGTTACATCGCGCGCAATACCAGCAAGCCTTTTGATGAAAACAAGCCTGAACCTACCGGTGAAATGTTTCGCACCAATCCTGAACTCACGGAATGGGCTTATCAGTTGACCAAGGATATAGAGCTACCCGATTTTGAGTCTCTGGACGAAACCCGTCTGCTGTATACCGAGCATCCCAATGCGCAAAGAGCGCCCTTTGTTCTCAAAGGAGACCATCTTGCGGCCATGACATTCTGGCACGGCAAGATATTGAATGACTGGGCTAACGACTGGGTGGATTACTGGAGTGAGGGCAAGGGTAACTTTGTGACTTCAGCGATGGAAGATACTGGCACCATGCAGTCACTCACCTGGCTGACCAATGCAGGGCGTGCGGATCGTGATCGACTGATGGTGCTTCGCACGGCCAGCAACTACACCATGCCGCCGCCGGGGGTAGATGCAGCAACTAACCTTCTATCGGAAAATGAAGGTTATGCAGGTCTGGATGCGTCGCTGGAGTCCGCCTACATCGTAGGGTCAAAGGTTATTGATACCCTGGTGGCTGGTTGGGATGTCTATCGGGACCGCACTCCCACCGTTGAGGATATCGCGGCTCCCTGAGTTTTAGCGCCGCGGCACAATCACTGACTTGTGGACCTCGTTCCCAGTGCTGCTGGTGGGACTGCGTATGCGGTCGCAATGGGTTTTTAGTAGTCATTTTCTAAAGAGGTACATTGAATGTTTGATGCCGTTTTGCGAATAACTTTGGTTCGCGCCACCCTGACGTTCGTTGTACTGCTGCTGTGCCTGGGGGTACGCCCGGTATGGGCCGCACCGCCACTGCCGGTGAAGGTTGTGGTGCTCAGCATGTTTGAAAATGGTGAGCCCACCGGGGATAAGCCGGGGGAATTGCAACTGTGGCTTGAGCGCAACCCCCAGCTCAGAGAAATGCCGTTTACCATGGGCGAGTATTCCCTGTACTACGCCGACAGCGGCTTATTGGTCGCCTGTCTTGGTGGGGGTATCCCCAACGCGACTGCGTCGACCATGGCGCTGGGTCTGGATGAGCGCTTCGACCTCAGTAAAGCCTATTGGTTAATCGCCGGTATCGCCGGTGCGGATCCGCAAGACCTGTCCCTGGGATCTGCCGCCTGGGCGGGTGCGGTGGTCGACGGAGATCTCGTTTACGAGATCGATGCCCGGGAGATTCCTGATGCGTGGCCCTATGGATTTATCCCCTTAGGTGCATCCGAGCCAGCTGATGGTCCCCAGGATGTGTCCACCGGATGGACGCTGGATACCATCAGCTTCGAGCTGGATAAGGGGCTTAGCGAGTGGGCCTATCAACTCACTCGCAACACGCCACTGATGGATACGCCGGCAATGCAGGCTTTTCGTGCGGAGTTTGACGGTTACCCGCTGGCGCAGCGCCCGCCTTTCGTCACCAGGGGTGACACGCTGTCGGCAAGCACCTATTGGCACGGCGAAAAGCTGAACCAGTGGGCGAACGACTGGCTGCGCGTGTACGCCGGTGAGTCGGCGCAGTTTATGACGTCGAACATGGAGGATTCCGGGACACTTACGGCGCTCCATCGCCTGGGTCGGGCGGGTCGCGTAGACCCGCAGCGGGTGCTGGTGTTGCGTACCGCAAGTAACTACACCATGCCTCCCAAAGGGCGCAGCGCGGCCTGGAGTACCACGGCTGAATATCCCGATGGCGGACTGGGAGCTCTGGATACGGCTCAGCGGGTGGGCCAGCCTGTAGTCGATGCACTGATTGATAACTGGGGTACCTACCGCGACAGCCTGCCACACGCACAAGACCGTATTCCCGTGGTGTTCGACACGGATATGGCGATTGATGACTGGGCAGCATTGTTGTTTCTGGCGCGCCACCCGCGCATTGAGCTTCTGGCCGTCACCGTGTCTGCCAGCGGTGAAGCGCACTGTGAGCCCGGTGCCCGGAATGCGCTGGCGTTGTTAGATTTGGTGGACCCGCACAATCAGGTGCCGGTGTCCTGCGGTGATTCTTACCCCATGGATGGTTATTTCGTCTTTCCCGTGCCCTGGCAAAAGGACATGGACAGCCTGTCCGGGGTGGCCATCACACCCAGTGTGCGGGAGCCTGATACGCGACATGGCGTCGAGTTGCTGCACGACGTCCTTGCAGCGGCCAGCGCGCCGGTCACTGTTCTTGCGACAGGGCCTCTGACCAATATAGCCCAGTGGCTTGAGCGTTATCCCGGCGACCGCAGCAAGACCGACCGATTGGTGGTGATGGGTGGTGCACTGGATGCACCGGGCAACATCATCGTGCCCGGTTTTACCGACGATAACCCCAACACCCGGGCAGAGTGGAACATTTATGTGGATCCTCTGGCGGCGGACAAGGTGTTGCGTTCGGATCTGGCGATTGAGCTCGTGGGTCTGGATGTGACGAATCACGTCAAGGTCACCACGGACTTTGCTGCGCAATTCAAAGGACGGGTAGATAATCCCGCCGCGGCGTTTTGGGATGCGGTACTGGACGCCAATCAGTGGTTCATCGATTCCGGTGAGTACTATTTTTGGGACGTGCTCGCAGCGCTCGCCGTTATCGACAGAGACCGCTTTTGTGAAGGCGACATGCTCGGTCTCGCAGTGCAGTACGAAGAGACTGATCAGCCCTGGGGGGCTACCTCTGACAAGACGATGCCTGAGATTTCCTCTATGGGGACACCCCGACGTCACTTTGCAGCGGCGAGCGCCGGAGTGATCGAAGAAAGAGAGGGTGTTAAAAACACCCTGTTCTGTCGCACTACCGATGCAGAAGCGGCTTTTGAGTTATTCATGAATACTTTGACCAGCGGAGATGCGGCGCGTGACTGAGCAACAATTTGGCCCGGTAACCCAGTGGCTTTCTGGGATGCCCAAAGCTGAGCTTCATTTACACATTGATGGCAGTCTGCGTGCGCCGCGATTGTTGCAATTAGGCAAAAAGCACGGTGTGTCGCTCCCCTATGGGTCGGTGGAAGAAGTAGAAGCTGCATACAACTTTAGTGACCTGCAGAGTTTTCTGGACCTGTATTATCTCGGGGCGTCCGTATTGCGTGACGCAGAGGATTTTTACCTGCTCATGAAGGACTATCTTCAGGTGTGCAGGGTGCAGAATATAGTGCACTGCGAGATTATGGTTGAGCCGCAAACCTACTTACCCCAGGGCGTTGAACTGGGTGTTGTGCTGGAGGGGTTTGATCGGGCTATTGCGGAGGCTAAGTCGGGTTGGGGGCAGTCTGTGGGCTTGATTCTCAGCTTCCTGAGACACTTACCCGAGGCCGATTGTCTGGAGATGCTCAAGGCCGCGGACCCTTATCGGGCGCATTTTTGTGCGATAGGTCTGGCCAGCGCGGAGCGGGACTTTCCCCCCGCTGGTTTCCAGACGCTTTACCGCGAAGCCGCCGACCGAGGCTATGCGCTGACGGCCCATGCGGGAGAGGAGGGGCCGCCAGGCTTTATTCGCGATGCACTGCAGTTATTGTCGGTGACGCGGATTGATCATGGCGTTCGCGCCACCGAGGATGAAGACTTACTGCATCAACTGGCAGCGGACCGGGTGCCGTTGACCGTCTGTCCGCTATCGAATGTGCGTCTTTGTGTTTACGACACACTGTCTGAGCACCGCATTTTTGATCTTCTGGGCCGCGGGCTCTGTGTCACGGTTAACTCGGACGACCCTGCATACTTTGGTGGCGATTTGCTGGAGAATTTTGCGGCATTGGAGGCAGGCCTGGGTATGACCAAAGAGCAGGCCCTCTTGCTGGTGCGCAATTCCTTCGAGGCGGCATTTTTGCAAAGCGACGAAAAGCTGTCCCTCGACGCCCGACTTCAGGATTATCTTGCGCGCAACCCCTGAGTCTCGCAGCTTCCGCGCCTTTGGCGTGGTGGCATTGCTGGTTTGCTGCACGGTGCTTGGCCTGGCCGGTACGGATCTCGTGCTTCCCGCTGTGCCCGGTTTGCCTCAGTCTCTTGGCGGGAGCATAGCCCAGGCGCAATTTGTTCTGGCGACCTTTGCGGCGGGTACCGGCGTGGGCCTGCTTCTGTTCGGGGAGTTGGGATCGATTCTGGATCATCGCCGGATGCTCGTAGCGTCGCTGCTGGCCTATGGATTATTGTCCGCGGCCGCGGCCACCGCTGGCAGTCTCGAGTTGCTCATTGCTCTGCGCTTTCTTCAGGGTGTCGCGGCGTCCTGTGCAGCAGTGGTAACCCCGGGCATGGTGCGGGCGCTGTTCGACGAACAGGGCGCTTTGCGGGCACTGGGAGCGCTGGGCAGTATCGAGTCCCTGGCTCCGGCGATCGCGCCCATTCTTGGCGTGTGGCTACTGAGCGCTTACGGGTGGCCCGCGTCCTTTTGGGTGACCGCCGTACTGGCAATTGTACTTAGCGTCTGTGTGGCTCTATCCAAGCCTTACATTCCTGCGGTATCTGGTAACCCTTCCAGATTGGGTTATTGGGTGCTTCTGCGAAGCCCGGTGTTTCAGCGCTATGCCCTGAGCCAGGGTTTCAGTCTGGGGTCTTTACTCGCCTTCGTGTTCGCCATGCCCACGGTCTTTGTCATAGCGTTTGATGGCGAGATTCGTCAGTTCATTGTCATGCAGCTGCTGGGAATTTCGACGTACATTGTTGCTGCAAACCTTTCGAGCAGGCTGGTGCAGCGTTTTGGTGCGGAGGCGACGATCTATGGGGGTAGTATTCTGGCGCTTGTCGGCAGCGTGGCTATGCTCGCTTATGGTCTGTTTGGCGGAAGAGAGGCATGGGTTATCTGGCTCTTGTTTTTGCCTTTTAACATGGGGTTCGGATTTCGGGGGCCACCCGGCTTTTACCGATCCCTGCAGGCTTCCGGGGGCGATGACGCCCGGGCTTCGGCGCTGGTTATTCTTTACGTAATGCTCATGACCGCAGCTGCTACCGCTTTGATTTCGCCCTTTGTCGCGAACGGTCTGTGGCCTGCGGCTCTTGCAGCAACACTCCTGGGCGCATTGTCACTGCTGATTCTACCTGTGCTGCCGGCGCTGGCGGAGAGCCCGTGAGCACCAGCCTGTTCGAACTGTGGTTTAGGGTTTGTGGTTCAGGCGCCAGTCGTAGTCCAGAAATACCAGGTCAAGGCCACCGTCTTCCAACGCCGCCGTCTGTTTCGCAGTCAGGTTTAGCGACTCGCCGTAGCGGCTAAGAAAGCCCTGCAGGGAATCAATACCGCGCCAGCCCTGTTCAAAGTCATCCCGATACCATTTGAAGATAGAGGACACCTCCAGTTTGTCGCCACGTAACCGATTGCGACTGGGGTCTTTGAGGAAGCTTTGCGTTTGCTCCTCAAGTTGTAAATCGATGATGTCTCCCCGGTAGGCTTCCTGGCGCAGGGCAGGGCAACCGATGCTCGCGCAATTCACTGCAAAGTGGATTCGCGGATCGTCAAAGCGGCCGCTCTGTCGAATCATGCCGTGTTCAATATCGTCCAGGCTGAGCGTGTCGCCAAAAAGGGGGATAAAAGATTTTTTCCAGGGAGAGCGCAGGATACTCCCCAGATCGCGAATTGATTCAAGTCCCGGCCAGTTATCGAGAATCAAGGCTACCGTCCAGGCATTGTAGGCATTGATTAAAAACGCCAGTTGTACGTCCTTCGCCTGGCTCGTCAGTGCCGCTTCGCTGACGTCACTTAACGTGTCCAGATAGGCATTGAGCTGTGTTCGATGTTTTGCAAAACAATCGTAGTCGGCTGCGGTGCTGTGATGATCGGGAGTAATGACTACACAGGTTTTGAGCAGACTGTTCCAGTCCTCGTGGGCAAACGGGTCGCTTTGAGCGGCCGTCACGCAGCTAGAGCCCCATAAAAATCCAAAAGTAAGGAGCGCCCTTATTGTTTTCCAGGGCCGCGTGCTACTACCAGACTCTGCGGGTCTGTGGAGTGATAAACCGTATTGACGCTTCCTGGTACTGATTAGCATTAACCGCATCCACCTCCGCTGGGTGCTCTTTTGATCTCCATTTCTACTTTTGGTTCAAAACTTCCGCTAAAGAGCCTCGGGTTGGGGTCCGCTGCGGGGTGTCTTGAGCCCAGGGCTTGCCCCGGGCTGATGGCCTGAGCCAGGGGATCAGAAAATCGGTTGAGCCAGTTTTCTGTGCCGCCATCCAGAATGTACAGGTTGGGAACGCTCTCTGCGCGGAGAAAACGCCAGACATCTTCTACGGCAGAGCTAGCGTCGCCGAGCAGCATGAAGACGGTATTTGAGGGCATGGCAATCAATCGTCTCGCGAGGGCGGTGAGGGAGTCCTTATCCTGCTGCAGCAGCTTGGCATCACGAATGTGAAAGCGATTGAAGTCATACTCGTTACGAAGATCCAGAAGTTCCACACGCAGGGCATCGTCGTGGAGTAGTGAGAGCAACTCAAGAGGATCCACATGGACCTCTCGCTGATCAAGACGAAGCTCTTCAACGGGGGCAAGGCGCTCCCAGCGATCCTTGTTGTCTGGTTGGCCCAGGAGGGCCACCAGCAGTGCTCCAAGTACCAAAGCGCCGCTCGCCGCTATGCGCCATTGGGGTGCCTGGGCCCGATCAATGCCTCCGATCCTTTCTTCAAGCCACTCCGCGCCGAAGAATATAGCGATTGCAGCAACGATGATCATCAGCACAAGCCAACCGGGGCTCAAGCCCAGGCTATCGCTCAAAGTGATGCGTCCCAGATCGCTGCTGTTAAAGAAGGGCTCATAGAAACCTATGGTTTCCCCGAAGACCCCTATACCGAACAGCGCGCCCAGCACGAAAAATATACCGTCGACTTTTAAGGTGGCGGCGGCGACCAGAGACGTGCCTGGACAGAATCCACCCACGATAAAACCAATCCCCATAACGAAGCCGCCTACGATGCCGGGCCATACATAGGTAGGTGGCACCCACAGGAGGTTGACGTCCAGGAGGCCGACACTGCTGGAGGCGAAGATCAGGGTCATGGCGGTGATGATGGCCGTGAACATGACTTTGAGTACGGTCAGCTCCTGAAAGTAAAACTGCGCCGCGAGTTTCCGTGAGTTACCAAAACCTGAAGATTCCAGTACCCAGCCAAATGCGAAACCGATAAGGCCGTAGATGAGAAACGCCTGCCAGGTGCCCAGGCTCGCGATCATATTGAGAGGAAATTCCGCCATGGTGATCGCCTCAGTTCCAGGTCTTTCGAAGACTGTAGGCAAAGAGGTACGCGCCGCCAAAAACCCCGATCATCATGAGCCAGCTTCCGGTCGACATTACCGCTCCGCCGGACAGTATTTGCCCGGAGGTACAGCCGCGAGCCAGTCGGGCACCGTAGCCCATGAGGGCGCCACCGGCGAAAGCCAGCAGCCAACGCAGGCTGTTGCTCATCTGCGGTCCCTTGTTGGTCTCCCAGTGCGTGCGCCGGGACAGCAGGCCCGACACGAGACCGCCTGCGATGGTTCCGATGGTCAGGTAGACAATCCAGTCTTTCAGAGGATTGATGTCGCCTCCCGCCATCTTGATGAGATAGGGCACCCTGTCAACGTGAGCCGGCATCAGTGTGTCCTGCACCCAAACCAGGAGTCGGTTCAGGCCGCCGGAAGCACCCAGGCCGCTACCGGTAATGAAATAAGCAATGAAGAGTACGAAGCCCAGCATTAAACCGCCAAAGTAGGGGTTCCAGTAGGGTTTGCCTGTGCTTGGCGTAACTGGAAATTGCTGATCCATAGTTAATCACCTCCCGATGATTTTTCGACATCTTCCCAGCCCTCAAGCATGGCCTGAATACCCGACAAAGGTTTCGGACCCGAGGTGGTGGTGAGATAGATGTGCATGATGAGGAATGCGGCAAACAGCCAGGCCATAAAACTATGCAGGGGGCTGAGTACGCCGAGTCCGCCCAATGCTGCGGTTTGCTCGGGCCAGTGCTGGGCACCCCAGATCAGGATGCCCGTGAGAATCTGGGCCGGCAGCAAGGTATTCAGAAGGCCGAAATAGGTGATTTGCTGCAGGGGATTCAACTTGTGCTGCGCATCTTTTGCAAAGGGGTGGGGCTCACCTCGAAAAATGCCCTGGGTGTAATAGCGCGCTTGCAGGAACATACGCCCAAAGAGGTCGGAAGAGCCCGGTAGATATTGCCTGATCTCACCACTGGCCAAGTGGTAGAAGGCGGCGAAGACCGCGTTAATCAGCAGTATGAACCCCACCAGATTGTGCAACTCGACCATGTAAGCAAAGTTCAGGAAGTCGAATACGTAGGGCTTGTGGATGGCAGCGCCGGTGACCAGCAGTATCAAGATGGCTGTCGCCTGGAGCCAATGCCAGAACCGCTCATAGACGCTGTACATGTAGATGCGTTGACGAGTTTCTCGCTGGCTGCCCCGGCGGCGAAAGCTCAGGTACCGTGCCAGCCCGTGCAGCAATACCCCCAACAGCGTGCCACTGGTTATAAACATACCTGCCCGGTCAGCCCAGGCCACCTGGTCTGCTCCCAGAATATAGCATCCAGCAGTATCTGGGTGAGCGCGGGCGATGAGCCGCCCGTTTGAGAGGTCAAATTGCGGAGCTTTGACGGAAGCGGGGCTGACAAAACGGCGTGTTGCATGAGGCACGGCGCTGCCCAGATCCAGGCTTCCCTCCACTAAGCCGCCCGGTCGGTGACAAGCCGCGCATTCGCGCTGTGCGCTGTCGTGCACGACACCGTGTTGCACCGGTACCGCGAGTATCGACGTGGTGCTTGAGCCCTGATCCACGGAGTTCGCAGCAATCAGGTTAAACGGTGCCAGTTTGTCCTGGCTGGCCAGAAGGAGGGGGGCGTAACCAACAATCAAGCCTTGTTGGTTACGGCCTCTTACGGTCTGTTCGCCGTTATCCAGGTCAATGCTTTCAAGCGCCGCGCCAAAGAGAGCGGGTATGTGACAGCTTTCACAGGCCAAGGCTGACATATGACGTTGGGTAAAGGGCAGCCAGCTATGTCCCGCATCGCTGCGATGACAATCAGTACATTGCAAGCTGTCTTGCATTGTGTGATCGGGGCGGTGCAGGTAGTCCTGGATAGGCACATCGCGGGGATCCTGCTTGAGATGCACGCTAGCGGTTTTAGTCTCTTGTATAGAATGTCCTATCTTGTTTCCGGGCCTGTTGTTCGCCCGATGGCAGTCAGCGCAAACCAGGCCTCGGGCGAGATGAATATCAAAGGCGTCGCTGCGCGTCGATTTATCGCTGATGTTGATGCCGCTGCTATTGATGCGCTGGCCGCTCAGCAGGGCGCCGCTGAAGCTTGCCAGGTCCGCAGGCTGCGCTGTATCACTGGGCGTGAAGGGTACCTGGTTATGCAGCACGATCTCGCCGTGACAGCTGGCGCAGGCATCGGGGGCTCGGCCCGACCGGATACTCGCTCCGCTGATCAATCCGGTCTCGTTCAGGCTCAGGGAGCCGCCATGACAGTGGGAACACCCGCTATCGCCCCCTGAGTTCAAGGACTGCTGTCCCAGGCGATGACGGATTACTCCCAGCTGTGTAAGTGATTCGGGGTCTTGCCGGTGTGCCGGCGACAAAGAACTGCGGATGGCATCGCTGTCATGGCAGTTGGCACAGCTTGCAGATTCAGAGGCTTGTGCAAGCGTGGCTACGGGCTGGCCCGAAAGATCGCGGGGCGTGACGTCCGGATGTATGACGGCGGCATGCACAGCGTTGGCCTGCAATGCCACAAAACCCAAACACAGGATGAAAAAAAATCTCATGGGGCTTTAACCGCGGTTGTGCCCGGGGTGAGATAGCTGGCACCTTGTCGTCCCCCCCAGCGCAGGGGGTCACCCGGATAACCCAGCGCTTTCCAGTTGAGTCTGCCTTTTTCTTCGTCATGGCTGTGACAGTCGAGACACTGGAGCGCGCGCTCTTTGGGAGCCACCATGTGCGTTTGCGGCCAGTACATGGAGGTGTCCGTGAACCCATATTGTCCGCTGTACTGTAGACCGCTGTGACGGGATCCGCTTCGCAGTGCGGTGTCCCAGTCAAAGTTTTGCCAGTACCCTTGCGGTCCACTGGTTTCCGGTTGCAGTAGGTAGCGATTGAGGCGGTCATAGACCTGGGACGCCAGATGGACTTTAAAAGGCCATATTCGTGCGTCAGGATCGTCGATACTTCCCCGGGGTTGGTTCAGCGCAGTCACTGAGTCTGGATCTATGCGGTCACCTACGATGTACCGATCGGCGCTGCCGTTAAACCACAGATAGCTTGGCCGCAGTTGTTGCTGGTACTCGAAACTGCCTTTTATGCGTAGATAGCTGTGATCATCCTCTTCGCGGGAGTCGTCGCCTGCGGCAGACCAATCCCAGTGTGTTTTGGTGGCACGCCGGCGTGCCGTTTCGGGAATGTGACAGGTCTGACAGGCGAGGGCGCTTGTATGACTGTTCAGCCGTGACTCCTCATGCGGGGCTTTCTCGTGGCAATCGACACAGCTAACCTGATTGTTGCTGTCCATGGAGACCGAGGTCGACCGCCCCGCAATCTGGTGGTTTTCCGTGCGATGACAATCGGTACACACAAAATCGTAGCGTCCCATATGAACATCGACATTTTCCGTCGGGTTGAAAAGGGATGAGTCGAGGTCGCCGTGCTTTACCGCATCGCCGCCACCTCCGCTGAAGTGACAGCCGCCGCAATTGTCGCGACTTGATTTGCCAACACTCATGGCCACCTCGCGCAGATCAACACCGTCTACCGGGAGCCCCGCCCTGCCTTTTACATAGGTTCCAGAGCTTTCATGGCAGACCAGACAATCCACATTTTCTGTCGCGTCAAAATCATAGCTGGCGTCGGTCCAGCCATAACCTGCGTGACAGGCCGTGCAACTGGCCCAGTTGCCACGAATGCCGATACAAAAATTGTTAATGACGTTGCGCTTGCCGCCGGCGACCGGTTCGGCGCGTCCGGGCACCACAACGGGCGCTCTGTCCCAGGTCCAGTGCGATGAATGCCGCAGTTCCTGATCGCTGTCTTCATGGCACTCCAGGCAGCGAGCCGTTACCGCTTGTGGAGACTCAAACTCCTGATCCAGAAGTGCGCTGTGGTCCACCGACGGCAGGCGTCCGGGCACGGAAGCCCAAGGGGTATCCATGGGCGCGGAAGCGGGAGGAAACAGCCAGTAAAGGGGCAGCAGAATCACCGCGGCGATTCCCGCCCAGATCCAAAGCCAGCGAAGAGAGCGGCGACTCATGCGCTTTTACCTTTCCCTTGGTTGATAGAATCCTTATACGCTAACAGTCACTCGCTGTAGATTCTTGATTTAAGTCAGGATTATTCTCGGAATTGCCCGGAATCAAATGTTTAATGATGCCGGGCGGCAAAAAAGCCGTTTTTTTGAGCCTTGCCTGGGTCGCCCCTACGGCAATGACCGTTTGTGGGGCCTGGCAATTGCGACAGCCCGGGCACTGTGCCATCGTAAGAAGATTCATTTTAAATGTCCCGGGAAACTGTTGTGGAGATACCGATCATCGATTGTGACGAGGCGGCTCGGCCTGACCGTGAGGTAGCCAGTGATATTGACCGGGCTCTTCGCAATGTAGGTTTCATGGCAGTGAAGAATCTGGGTGTTGCTCCCGCGGTCATTGCTGATGTTTTTAGCACGTCGCAAACGTTTTTCCATTCCTCTTTGCCAGCGAAGCAGCGCTGCGCGTATGAGGCGGCGCGGGAGAATTTTGGCTATCAGGGTCTGGGGCAGGAGAGTCTGGATCCCCGTCGTCCCGGGGACTTGAAAGAAACCTTCACCATGCGCAATCTCCTGGCTGAGCGAGTGCCCTCGACCCGCTGGCCGAACGAGGCGTTTCGCCAGTCTGTGTCTGCCTTCTACAAAGATGCTCTTGCTGGTGCCCAGCGGCTTCAGAGGCTCCTTGCTCTGGCGTTGGATGTGCCTTCGGATTATTTTGTGAAGCGCCACGGCGGGGAAAATATCACCTTACGCCTGTTGCACTATCCCCCGGTGCCCTCTGTGGAAATCAATGCGCTACAAATGGGTGCCGGAGCCCACACGGATTACGGCATGCTGACCCTGCTCTTTCAGGACGCGGTAGGCGGATTGCAGGTGCAGTCCGAGGATGGTGCCTGGCACGACGTAGCGCCCCGACCGGATACAATTGTGATTAACTCCGGCGATTTATTGGAGCGATGGAGCAATGGACGCTATCGCTCTACCTGTCATCGAGTACTGCCGCGGGAGCAATCGGCGGAGCGTTACTCTATAGCGCTGTTTGTAGATCCGGACAGTGACACGCTGGTTGAGGCCTTGCCATCGTGTTTGAAGTCTGGCGCCCGCGCTATGTATCCCCCCATTACTGCTGGTGAACATGTTCAGGCAAAAATAGAAGCTACCCATCGTGCTTGAGCAAGCCAAACCGGTCGCTGGTGCAGGCGCTATGTTGTCGCATCCCGGTCTTCTTATGGCCGGTGCCGCAGCCTTTGGTATGTCTACCCTGTTCAGTGCCCTGAAGCCCGTCTTGCTGACCCGGTTGATGGAAGAGACCAGTTGGGGTGCTGCTTCGGCGGGGGTGGTGGTGGCCGCGCCGTTTTTGGGTATCGCCCTCTCCTCACTGTTGTTCTTTTTTCGACCACCTCAGGCATCCCTGAGGTGTCTGGCTGTGTTGTTTGGTGGCAGCCTGGTGCTTCTGGAGTTGCTCAGCGCCTTTCTCTTTACAGATCAGCTGTTGCTGCTGGCTTTGCAGTTCGTGGCTGGCTTTTGCGTGGGCGCACTTATGTCTGCTACATCGCGGCTGGTGGCGGTCAGTGATGCGCCGGATCAAAGCTTTGGATTTATCGACATGTCTGCCGTGGCGCTCATGTCGGTCATGGTGGCCGGGGCGGGGGCTGCCGTTGCTGCGGCCGGGGTTACGGGGGGATATGGTTTTGCGGCGGTGGTGAGTCTTGTGTACGCACTGGCCATAGCCAGTTATCGCGAGAGCCCGGCACTGCTGGCGCATCACGATCATATGCCAGAGCCTTTGGATATCAGTTTGCGGCCTGTGGCCGTAGTGACTATGGGTGTCTTGTTCGTGACCTGTAGCGGTCTGGGTTTTGCGTTTATGTTCAGTCTGGCTGCACGCCTTGACCTGGGCTATGAAGAAGCGGGTTCAAGGATTGGACTGCTGCTACTGGCATCAGCATTGGCCTGCCAGTTGGGAGGGTGGTGCAGTGCTCGTTTCGGTCCCCGTTACCCTCTGCTGGCCGCTTTTGCGGCTTGCGCTGTGGGATGGTGGATGGTCGTGCATGCGCAGAGTCCGACGGGGTTCTTTCTGGGGCTGGTGCCAGCTGTGTTTGCACTGCAGTTTAACTTTCCGATACTGCTGGCACTGTCGGGTTCCCTGGACGCCCATGGACGCTGGGCGGGGATAGCCGCGCCGCTAATTACCAGCGGCTTTGCCTGGGCAGCCATCGTGTCGGGGCAGGTGGTGCAGAGCAGAGGGCTGGAGGCGCTGCCCGAGGTCACAGCGCTGGGGATGTTGCTCTGTGCTGTATTGCTCTGGCCCGCAACATCGGTGGGCACACCTGCAGTGAACGCAAGTTCCTGAGGCGCGCCAGTGCACGCACCCGGATGCTTAGTGAGTCGGGTGCGCCGCGTCCAACAGCGCAGCGATAGCAGCTAGCTTATGATCCTGCCAGCGTTCCCCGATCAGGGATATACCCAGTGGTAAGTGCGCTACCTTTCCCAGCGGCAAAGTAATATGCGGATTACCCGCCACGGCGGCTTGTCCGGCCATGCCGGGGCCAAAGTTTGCATCGCCGTTCACCCAGTCGATCATCCAGGCCGGGCCGTCGGTGATGCCCACAATGGCGTCCAGCCGGTGCTGGGCAAATAGCCGGTCCAGACCGTCTTCACGCATGGCTTTCTGTGTGTCCCGGCGCTTTTTCCTGTAGTCCTCCTCACTGTCTGTGAGGTTCTGTGATTTGAGGAAAATAGACTGGTCGAAATAGCGAAGCTCCTCGGCGGCGTGTTCCTCATTAAAAGCGATGAGCGATGCCAGGGTCATATTGCTCAGTGCGTTGGGCAGTCCTGCGAGGTAAGAATTCAGATCGCGACGAAACTCGTAAAGCAACACATCGTACGAGTCCTGCCCGTAGCCTTCATAGGGCTCTATATCCATGTTGGGAACCAGCAGAGCACCGTTATCTTTCAATGTTTGCAGCACCGTATCGAGCTCGGCATCACGTCGGGGATCAAAACCCTGGGTGCGCGAAAACACGCCGATTCTCAGTCCTTCCAGCGTGGACACCGCATCCAGATTCATCAGGCCCTGACGTATGGCTGTACTGTTCTGCGCCGTGTCGCTGGTGATGACAGCGAGAGTACGCGCGGCCAGATCTACGCTGTTGGCGATGGGGCCGGCGGTATCCTGCGTGGTTGCCAGTGGCACAATGCCGTCGCCGTCCACCAGGCCCTGGGTAGGCTTAAAGCCTACAACACCGTTGATTGAGGCGGGGCAGACAATAGAGCCGGAGGTTTCTGTGCCGATGGCGACATCGACATAGCCCAGCGCTACCGCCACCGCTGAGCCGGAACTGGATCCGCAGGGTGTGCGGTCAGGATCATGGGCATTACGTGTCTGACCGCCAACGCCGCTCCACCCTGAACTTGAGAATTCTGATCGAAAATTTGCCCACTCACTGAGGTTGGCCTTGCCAAGAATCACGGCGCCGGCCCGTCGAAGCTGCGCTACCAGGGGCGCGTCCCTTCCCGTGTTGTTCTGTGCCAGCGCCAAGGAACCGGCGGTGGTTGGCAGGCCTCTGGACTCAATATTATCTTTAAGCAGTATGGGTTCACCATGCATCGGGCCCGGTGCTTTACGCTGACGGTCGAGCGTGCGGGCCACCTTGCGAGCCTCCGAATCAATGGCAATCACCGCGTGGTATTTCGGATCTCGCTGCTCTATGTCGGCAATGGCCTGTTCGATGCGCGTCTGCACGGCCCCGGATTCCTGCGCAGCGCCAGGGCCAGTGTTAAGCATGAGTAGTGCCATTGCGCCGGCAATTATGCTGCGGGGCAAGGAGGTCTGAAGTCGGGTCATGGGTCGTGGTTAATCCCTGCTGCTTTGTGTGTTTTTCTGTGGGAGCAAACGGTTCCGGGTAACTGTAAACGTCTTTGCTAGGCATATTCAAATAGGCAGAGGAATGAATACGGAGCTGGCTGTGTGCACCACCTTGGTAACGCGCCGGTCCCCGGCATCCCCGGCGATGCGGGACATCATGTCCTGGAGCGCGATGAGTTTCCCAAAGATGCGTTCGAAGCTGAGGTTGTCGATGCGTCCTCGATACTCACTGGAGACCAGAAACGGCTCCCCGGTACTCTGACGATTGTTCTTGAGTCGCCAGAGTAAAATTTCTATGTTTCTGGCACTGGTGCTCAACGCTTCAGAATCCAGACTGTCAAAGAGGTAGGATTCGGTACTGTATCCATAGGCCCGACGCAGCATGCCTCCGAGCCCCACGATGAGTGCAAAAACCCTATCCCCTGCAAATTCTTCTTGAAACACCAGCTCCAGTGCGGCGATTTCCTGGGCGTAGGACAGCTCCTGATAAGACAGCGGTCCCGGTGTGTCCTGAAGCTGATTCAAGCGATCCTCAACGGTGTGCAGGCGCCCCCGCAGGAGCTGATCCGGGTTGCGGGCGTAAAACTTGCCCATGAGCTCTCGCACCAGAAGCCGGGTTTCGGTAATGAACTCGTCGGTGACAAGATCGATGTCGGACTTTACAAGGTTTTTGACTTCGTAGCCGCCGCAGCCCCCCAGGACGGATCCCAGGAGGAGAGCGGCAAAGTGTCGACGACCCAGGCGAGTCACAGCACGATTTATGTGGCTTGGCGGAGTTGTGCTGCCATTTTCTCCAGCGCCTGAAATGCGGCTATCGGGTTGTCGCGCTTGAGTTGCAAAAGTCCCATTTCCGGACCACTGCCCACGGCGATTTCAGGCTCACCGCTTTCAAAGCCAGCCATTATGACGTCTGCACACTCATCAACGCTCATGCCGCCGGCAATATCAGCGTCTGTGGTGCCGGTGGGCTTGCCGTCGCCGCCCAGGGCATTCTTGGACACGTTAGTTTGAATGAAGCCCGGGGTGATGGTGGTGACCTGCAGCCCATCTGCGGTGACTTCTGTGCGAAGCGAGTCAAAAAACCCCATGACCGCGTGTTTCGCAGCGCAATAGCCTGTTCTCAGTGGCGCGCCGACTTTTCCTGCAACACTTGAAGTGACGGCGAGGTGTCCCTCTCCCCGGGCGATCATGGCGGGGAGAACCGCCTGGGTGAGAGCGATTTGCCCCAGAACGTTAATCTCCATCATCTGGCGATAGACGTCGAAGGCCGTGTCGACACAAAACGAGCGCTGTGACACGCCTGCGTTATTAACAAGAAGGTCGATTTTTCCAAACTGTGCCAGAACCTGTTGCGCTGCCGGCTCCATGGTCTCGTGCCTGGAAACGTCCAGGGGTAGTACCAGCACGTCGCCGGCTCCTGCATCACGGCAAAGTGTTGCTACCCGCTGTAACGCTGACTCGTTCCGTGCCGAGAGCACAAGGACGCTCCCACGAGCCGCCATTCTCACAGCGAGAGCCTCGCCAATGCCGGAAGACGCTCCGGTGATCCATACGACTTTGCCATCGAATTGAATGCCTGGGTACATGAGTTCGGGTTCTCCTTAGGAATGTCTTGTGAAGCATAACTCGAAACAGAGAATTGCGGCAGCTGATTCCTTGAACCGGACGTGGACGTGCATAATGCCAGCAGGTAACTTAGCGTCCTGAATTGATAGTTCGACTAACCTAAGCTTAATGACACCCTAAAAACACAAGAGTCTCTCGCTATGCCAACACCCAATACTATTAAAGACTGTATGCGTCGTAATCCGTTGACCATTAACTGCAATTCGAATCTGGTGCAGGCTGTAGAAACGTTGGTGGAATATAAACTTACCGGCGTAACTGTCGTCGATGATGACGGCAAGCCTGTGGGCGTACTTTCAGAACTTGATTGTATAAAGTCCGTGCTGAACGCGATTTACAATGATGGCGACCCGGAGCATGCGCTTGTTCAGGATGCCATGACCAGCAGCATTGTCAGCTGTAGTCCGGGCGACTCCATTGTTGAGGTGGCGGCCGATATGCTGGCAACCCGGCAGCGTCGCCGCCCCGTGATCGAAAATGGCCGTCTCGTAGGGCAGGTCAGTTCCAGTAACGTGTTGTGGGCGCTGATGGAAAACTCTCGTCGTCGAGTCCATCCCAAGGGGTGATGAGAAAAACTAAAAATTAGTGGAATAAACTCACGTGCGTCCGCGTCAATAAGGCAGTGGTGGAGTGAAACACCCTATTTGAGGTGGCGCCGAAGGGTATATTGGGAGCGATAGCGATCCAGCATAGGAACGCATCGCGGCCCTCGGCGCCAGCCTCATAGTCTTAAAGATCGTCTCAAAAACATCCTCAGATTACCTAAAGCCACACACAGCCACACACAGCCACACACAGCCACCCGCAGAACGGCCTCAGCTTGCCAGCTTCTCCCGCCGGTGAGTTTTAATGACGTGATGGTTGCCGCGGTGGGCTTGTTACGGAACGCCTTTTGGTCCATAAGCCAGCGTCGCCCACACCTCGGTGGGCGTGGGGACGAGAGTAGTAGGTAGTTGGGGGGCGAGAGTGTCTAAAGACCTTAGTTTTGCCAGTGACGCTTGATGAGGTCGCTCTCCGCTTCTCTGCCCAGGGCAATGTCGCCAGCGTGCTGGCTGATGAAGCTCGCAACCGGTGCTGAATCACTTGCTCCTGCAGGACGGTAAGCGTCCGTGGAGTCCAGGTAGGACTCGAGTCCTGCAGCCTGGGTTACCCAGCTGTCCTGCTCTCGACAGGCCACGGCTCGCCAGTCGGATTCACCACCGCGCAGAAGATATTCTCTGCACCAGCGGCCGTCTTCATGAGGAAAACTCAATACGGGCTGTATCTCCCGTCCGTCGCTTAATTCAGCCCAACCGTCCCCTGAAGAGAGCGTATCCAGCGCTGCAGTGACCAGGCTGTCATTACCGGGTAAGCGATTTTGTGGCGATTGGCCCAGATCCGTCACCAGACCAAGCGCAATGGCCCCGACGAATGATGCGGCAACAGCGTACATCCAGACGGGTCTTGCGGTGGCTGCTGCCGCAGGCGCACTACCTGGAAACGGAAGTACCGTTGCCCCGGGCGAGGTTTCAAGCGCAGCCCCGCCTGTCGTGACGGTCTGCTGAAGAAGTGATTCGACGGCTGTGGGTACGGTGTCATGTGCAGCAAGGGAGTCACGCAGGCGCTGATTGAGCTCCTGCATTTTAAGAAGACCTTCCTGAAGTGCACTTTCGGTGCGTAGCCGCACTTCGAGGGCTCGAGACAATGGGGGTTCGAGCTCGCCATCAAGATACTGCGACAGCAGTTCAATGTCCTGATCACTCAATAGCTGTTTCATGCCTATACCCTTCATGCTCTGCGTGTACCTATACGTTCCGTTTCGCACCGCTACTCGACTGCGCGCAACAGCTGCTTTCTCGCCCTGGCAATGCGACTCATGATCGTGCCGATGGGCACCTCCAGAATCTCCGCTGCTTCGGCGTAACTTCTACCCTCAACCGCTACAAGCGTCAGGGCCATTCTTTGTTCTTCGGGCAGCTTGGCCATGGCCTCGTTTACCGACTCGAGAGCTCTTTCTCCGGCAGACTGCGTCTCCGCAGACGGTGAAAGATCTCTGGCCTCACCCGTTTGCGCTACCGTGTTCGCATGGCGTGTGCGAACTTCCCGGGAGCGCAGCTCGTCGATCCACAGGTTCTTGCACACGCGATACGCCCAGCGCGCCGTGTGCGCGTCGTCAGGTATACCGCGTTCCAGCAGACGCTCGACGGTGCATTGAAGCAAATCGTCCGCATCCGCATCGCTGCCGGTCAGAGACAGGCAGAAACGCTTGAGGCCCTTGAGCTCCGCCATCAGTTCCTGGCGCTGCCGTTTGCCGAGTTGTCGATCACTGAGCGACGTCATTCATTCCCTGCTAGAATCTAAGACGCTTGCGGGCCCCCTTTATTCCGTTTTTTTACGAGGAACTAAAAGGGGCTTGAGATCGTTAGTATAAGGAAGCGAGAGTCCGGCATACAGAGATGCTGCACTATTAACGTAATTTCTACCCAGACGGGTGGTAACATCATGAATTTATTAAATATTTGTCTTTCGTCGGGAACCTCAGGGTGGATCAGTGTCCTGCGGGGCGGGGGCTCAACACGCAAGCCCCTGCCTTTTGTACGTGAATTCGGTTCGAATCCTGCGGTAGTTTTGGCGACGTTGTTGGGTGTATGCCTGTTGGTCAATTCGGGGCAGGTTTTGGCGCAGCTCCCCGTCGGCGGGTTTCTGGGCCCGGATCCTGCGGAGCAGGAGGTCGAGGAGCGCGTAGAGCAGCAGCTTGAAAAACGCGTGGAAGACAGCGTCGAGGAAGGCATAGAGGACGTTGTGGAAATTGCCACTGAGCTGAATATTCAGGAAAACATCGAAGACAATATTGAAGAGACTATCGAGCAGACCGTAGATGCCACGGTTGAGGACACCATCGACGACGCCGTCGCACAAACGTTAGATGAACGCCTGGAGGAGTCCGTTGAGTCCAGCGTTGAAGCGGGCGTTGCGGAAGCCGTCGAATCATCCGTAGAAGAAGGTGTCGAGGGCAGCGTTGAAGAAGCTGTCGCCGCAACGGTAGAGGACAGCGTAGAAGAGGCTCTGGAAAGTGAGCTGTTGGCGAGTGTCGAGAGCGATGTAGAGGCGTCTGTAGAAGATAGTGTAGAGGCAAATGTTGAAGCCTCGGTAGAAGAGTCTGTTGCAGACTCTGTAGAAGCAGCACTTGAGGAATCCGTGGCGGATGCCGTTGCCGGTGCGGTTGAAGACGGTGTAGAAGACAGCGTAGAAGGCGCCGTGGAATCGTCCGTAGAAGACGATGTTGAGCAACGCGTTGTTCTGGCAATTGAGAGCCGTCTGGAAAACGAAATCGATGAAATTCTTGACGGTCTGGAAAACGACCTTGAAGTCGATGAGCGGCGTATTCTGAAGGAACAGTGGCTGGTGATGGCCGAGCCAACGGTTTTTGAGGAACTCACTTCCCAAGGCTATCTGTTTGATACGGTAACCGAGTTACCAGGACTGGGGCTAAGACTGGCCGAGGTCGCGGCGCCGTCCACCTTTGATATCACGCAAATCCGGGACGGGGTACTTGATGTGGTGGGTAAGGATCGTGCGGAAGTCGATCTTAATCATATCTACACGGCTGGCGTACCCGAGATGGTGGCGGGAGCCGGTGTGATGCCACGAGCTGCCATGGCGTTCCCCTCGGATCTCGATACTTTGGATCTGCGGGTCGGCATGATTGACAGCCGCGTTGATACACAACACCCGGCACTGGTTCACTCCAGCATCCACACACGCTCTTTCGCCAGACCCGGGGCAGAAGCACCGGAGTTTCACGGGACGGCGATCGCCTCAATCATTGCCGCAAACTCTCCGGAGTATCAGGGTCTGGCTCCCCGGGCTGAGGTTTATGCGGCTTCAGTGTTTGAGCTTGACGATAAGCGGGGTGAAATTGCGAGTACGGTCAGTTTAATTCGGGCGCTAGACTGGCTGATTTCCTCCGGAGTAGATGTAGTGAACATCAGTTTGGCGGGGCCGCCCAACCGGTTGCTGGAAAGAGCCCTTGATCGTGCGAGTTCACAGCATATGGTGGTTATGGCCGCTGCGGGTAATGGGGGGCCGGTAGCCCGGCCCATGTATCCTGCTGCCTACGATAGCGTCGTAGCGGTTACTGCGGTGGATTCAGCGCAACAGGTGTTTCGCCTTGCTAATCGCGGTGAGTATCTTGCTTTGGCTGCGCCGGGAGTGGATTTACGCCATGCGCAGTCCGGTGGTGGCTATGCGGCGTCTTCTGGTACATCGTTTGCCGTGCCGTTCGCAGTGACCGCGGCAGCGCGTCTAAGCCGGCTGAGCCCAGACTCAGACATCATTACCATGCTGTTGGAAAGCGCGATGGATCTTGGCCCCCCCGGACGGGATTCGATCTATGGTTACGGACTACTGACCCTGGGAGCGCTGTGACCTCAGGGTCTACCGCCAGACTCAGTTGTTGGTGCCTGGTCGGGCGCGCATTTGAGTTTTACCAGCTGTATTGCAACCGCGTACCCAGAATGGTTTGAGTGAAGTCCGCCCGGGGCAGGTTGGAGATATAGTCCCCATAGCTCAGATACCATTGCCAATTGAGCTTTTGTGTCAGGGGCATCTCCAGATCCAGCTTCAATCGCATACGATCATCTTTTCTCGGTTCCAAAATAGTGGGCTCGTCAGAGTTGTAGTTGCGGACCTCGTAGCGCAACGCCGCCTCCAGTTTCACCTTCCTATCCATGAAGTCCACACGTCGGATGTAACGCAGCTTGAGTGAGTGAGCGTCAAAGTCGAGCGCATCGGCGACGGCATCTTCATCCCGATACCGATATCCGAGATTAAAGTAGCTGCGCAAGCCACGATGAAAAAAATACAGGTCTGCTTCTCCGGTATGCGTTTGGGCGTCGCGTAGAGAGCGATTGTCGATTTCGCGCTCTGAGTAGACGTAGGCACCCCTTGCAAACCAGCGGCGAGACAGGAATCCCGATAGTGATGGTGAAATGCGGGTGTATTTCAGGAAGGGATCGCCATCGAGCCTTGAGTCAATGTAATAGGCTGAAAGCGCCGCATTGCTGCTCCCCAAGTCGGTGTTGATGTCTGCGCCGAGAATCTGCGTCATCCGATCCACGGCGGAAAACTCCTGGTAACTGCTTTGGCTGACGTCGTAGTTAAGAGAGGCCTCGGTACGCTCACTGAAGGTGTGTTTTACGCCCAGTTCGAGATCAATGATGGCCGCATAATCACTTTGTCCGCTGGATAGATCGACTTCATCAACAGAAACATTCGTGTCGTACTCTCCACCCACCCCGACTTCCGCACGCCAGCGGGTTTTACTGACGGTATTGTCCGCTTCCTGAGCCACCACAGACTCAATCAAGAACAAGCACAGAATAGCCAGTAGCGTGCGAACTTGTCGGGGTGCGGTCGTGGACACTTGTGTGCTCAGGGAGTCAGTAGGGGACGCAGACTAATCAATGGATGCTTGCGGCTCAAGACTGCCACTGGGCCGCTGTCTGTGTTTGCGATCCGATGATAAACTCCGCAGCTATTCGCACCATAACGTTTAAGGATTTTTCGTGAGCGACGATCAGACACAGCAACACGACGACTGCATGCAGCGTTTTATCGATTTGGCCAACCAGATGAAGGACGAAGGTGTTCCTGTCAATGTGGTTTCCTGGTCTTTGATGACGGCATCGGGCATTTACTCTACCTACTCGGTGACGGGCAACAGCGGTGGATTGAATCCCTCGGGTATCGACAAGGTCGCTGACGCCTACAAGCAAAATCTGACGAATATTCAGGCTCTGAAAAAAGCCCAGGATGAGCAGAAAAAAGCGGGCAATTGAGTTTTTCTTAAGCCTGCTCGAGCTTGATGCTGTTGTTGCTATCGTCATTGTCGTCGCCAGGGTTCAAAAGCTCTAGCTGACGGAGGAAGTGTGCTGGCGCCAGAAGTTCCCGAAGCCGCTCCAAAGGAACCGGTTGGCTGAACAAAAAGCCCTGAATGATATCCACGTCCTGATTGCGAAAGAACTCCAACTCTTCCAGGCGCTCGACACCTTCAACGACTATTTCTAGTCCCAGGCTCTTGGCCATAGCGATGATTGCTCGAACAAGCTCTACGTTCTGCTTGCCTTTCGCCAGTCCAAGAACGAAGCTGCGGTCTATCTTCAGCTCATCCAAGGGGAAGCGGGTCAGGTAACTCAGCGATGAATAGCCGGTCCCAAAGTCGTCGATAGATAGCCGTAGGCCCATATCCTTCAGGTTGTGCACCATAGTGACGATGCTTTCCTGATTGCTCACCATAACGCCTTCGGTGAGTTCTATCTCAAGAGATTCAGGTGGCAGACCAGACTCCTGTAACGCTGATTGAACGGTGGCGACAAAATCATCGTGAAATTGTAGTGCTGATACGTTCACCGATATTTTCGGTAGGCTGTGTCCCGAGGCGCGAAGCTCTATGAGGTCGGCGCAGGCTTTGCGCAGAACCCACTCACCCACATCATCAATAAGGCCCAATTCTTCGGCAATGGGAATCCACTTGAAAGGTGGAATCAAGCCCTTGTCCGGATGATTCCAGCGCACCAGCGATTCTGCGCCGGTTACTTCGCCCGTGCGGGCGTTTACCTGAGGCTGGTAGTGCAGTAACAGCTGACCGAGCTCAAGGGCGCGACGTAAATCGTTTTCGAGCTGTAGGCGCTCACGATTGGCGCTCTCCATAGTGTCGTCGTAAACAACAACGCGGTTTCGACCGCGTTTTTTAGCGTTCACCATCGCCGTGTCCGCTGCCCGCAGCAGGCTCTCCACAGTATCTGCATGATCCGGGGCGAGTGCGATGCCGATACTGGATGTGACAATGACTTCCTGACGGTCTATCAAATAAGGCTCTGCCACCGCGCTTGCGAGACGGTCAGCCACGCGCTTGGCCATATCAACGCTTTCGATTTGATTGAGTACCACAGTGAACTCGTCGCCTCCCAGGCGCGACAGATCCATGACTGAGCTATCCTCATCCGATCGGCGGTGAAGTACGTCACTGTCTCTGACGCCCGCCGCCAGGCGTTGTGACACTTCTCGCAATAGACGATCCCCGGCGGCAGGTCCCAGGGAATCGTTGATGCGCTTGAAATTGTCGATATCCACGTGCAGTAGACCAACGTTCTGGTTGCTGCGCTGGGCAAGACGCAGGAGTAAGGTCAGTTGCTCGGTAAACAGCTTCCGGTTGGGAAGTGAGGTTAAGTTGTCGAAGTAGGCTGCGTGACGCAGTTTGCTGCGCGTCTCTGTGACTTTTTGCTCAGCGCTGTGGAGCTCTTCTTTACGACGACTCAGCTGCTCGGTGCGCTCATCGACCTTCATGCTGAGAATTTTTCGGTCCGTATCCATCTGTCGCGTGTAGGTGTGCAGGCCCGTAATGATGCCGTTGAGAACTTCGGCGATATCACGGATTTCACCGCTTCCGCGAATGCGTAGTGGCTCACTTTGCTTGCCGGACGCTATGTCGTCAGCGACTCTGGCAAGCATCCCCAGTGGGGCCGTAATACGGCGGGTAGTGATGCGAGCGAGCAGCCAGAACAGAAACACCACAGCCAGACCGACGCCGGCTGACAAGGCGATGGTTGGGAGCGTCAGACTCCACAGTACAGTGCTGCTGAGGTCGACACCGATATACGCAGTGACATAAACGCTCTTGACCAATTCTGGATACGCCAGCGCAGCGGCAAAGTCTTCACGACCAAGATTTTTCTTCGTCGGATCAACGACGGACATGATCGGTAAGGTTATCGAAGTCGTGCGTTCGCCAAGGCTTAAGGTGCCCAGAAGTTCTAAATCTGCAGGTACCGAGCCACCGGGCAGCGTTACTATGCCGCGCTCTAGTGGAGAGAGGTTTTTTCGCAGGTCGGAAAACCGGGGAAGGAGGTCTTTTTGACTCCACGGTTGATTTAGCTGGCCTATCACCTCTCCTTCGTTGTCATAGAGAATGACTGTCTTGACCGCCGGGGAGAGGTTGAGGAATTCGTCCAGTGTTGCCTGCACGTCCGCAGGCTCGCGGTAGTAGGAGGTCAGTTGAAGACGCGGCTGACTGCCTACGAGGCTTGACGCGGCAAGAATCAGTGCGTCGCGCTGGTAGCTGTAATCTCGTTGCCCGACGAAGAGCGTCAGCATGAGTCCAGCAAGCACGGCCAGGAGTGCTATCAACGCGTTGATTTTGCCTGCGATACTCATCGTCGCAGCCACGCTGTGTGTAAGTCTTGGTCAATCATGGCGAACCCCAGTTCCCGGGACAGTTTTTCGGGGTTGTCGACCTGTCGTACGCAAACTTGGCGAAAACGACCGATATCGACATCGGTAACGCTATCCATCGTCTAGCGGTCCCTGCGCCGGTGACAATGCTGTTTACAAACGCTAACACGCATGGCCGGTGCTGGCTAGCTCAGCTTTTCCCCCGAGTTTACTCCGCCGCGGTTATCGTTGGCTGCTGCGGTACACCAGGAGATCTGCGGGGCTAATGGGTTTCGAGAATAAATATCCCTGTCCCAGGCTGCAGCCATCGCTGACGAGCATCGCACGCTGCTCTTCGGTTTCTACACCTTCTGCGATCACTTCCAGATCGAGGGCATTGCCCAGGGCAATGATGGTTTGTGCGATGGCCCGGTCATCAGGGTCTACAACGATGTCCCGCACAAAGGACGCATCGATCTTGAGGCGGTTGAGTGGGTATTGTTTGAGGTATGCCAATGACGAGTAGCCCGTGCCGAAATCGTCGATTGCAATGGCGATGCCCATTTCTCGAAAAGACTGCATAGCTTTTGCCGCTAATTCCGGTTCGTGCAGGAGCACGCTCTCGGTAATTTCCAGCTCTAACTGACTGCCGCTGCAGTCTTTTGTGCTGACTATGTGCTCCACGAGCGCAAGAAATTCCGGATTCAACAGCTGTCGTCCGGAAACATTTACCGCATATCGAATGTCGCTCAGCCCTGCGTTCTTTAAGCGTTTTTGTTCCGCGCAAACTTCCTCAAGGACCCAACTTCCCATTGCCAGAATCAGGCCGTTTTCTTCGGCGATGGGGATAAATTCCTCCGGTGGGATGTTGCCTCTTGTGCTGTGCTCCCAGCGCATGAGTGCCTCGACACCCATCAATTCGCCGCTGCGCATGTCGACCTGCGGTTGATAGGCGACATGAAATTCTCCGCGCGCTAAAGCCGTGTGCATATCTGATTCCATGGACAGTCGCGCCAGTGCGCGCTCAGTCATATCCGGACTGTAGTGCATGAAGGTATTTCGGCCGCTGCGCTTGGCGCGATACATGGCGGCATCGGCGTTGCGCAGCAGTTCTTCAGTAGTGACGCCGTCACCAGGGCTCACACTGATGCCGATGCTGGTGCTGACATTAAGTGTCCTATCACTCAGGGTGAGTGGCTCCTGAAAAACTTTGAGAATTTTCTGTGCCACCTCTACGGCGATAATGCTGCTACCAATTCCCTGCAACACGATGGTGAACTCGTCGCCGCCCAGCCGGGCAATGACGTCGGCTTTACGGACGCAGGCGCTGAGTCGGCGGGATACGGCGCGCAGAACTTCGTCGCCCAAGCTGTGCCCTAAGCTGTCATTGATATCTTTGAAGTGGTCCAGATCCAGAAAGAGTACAGCAAGGGAAGCGGTGTTCAGGTCCGGGCTCAACAATGCGTGGTTGAGCTTGTCGATGAGATACAGTCGATTGGGTAGCCCGGTGAGTGCATCGTGGTGAGCAAGGTGTTCCAGTGAGCGTTGCTGGAACCGCAAGGTCTCTTCCGTTTTTTTCTGATCGGTGATGTCCCGGGCAATGCCTACCACTCCCCGAACATTGCCCTGCGTATCATTAAAAGAACTCAGTTTGATGCTCAGCAACACGCGGTGTCCCTGAGGGTCTTCCATCCAACGCTCCACCACATGGCTGCCTTCTTTGAGTGCAATATGGTCGGTGGCGTGGATGAGCTTGACTTCTTTTTCGCTAAAAAATTGCCGGTCTGTCTGGCGGATAATATCCTTGGATGCTCGCCCCAGAAAATTGATAAATGACTCGTTGCACCCAAGATAGCGCCCGTCATTGGCGGCGTAATCTTTGTAAAAAATAAGGTCTGAGGTGGCATTGATAACGGAGTTGAGCAGCTCTAAATCCTGTTGAGTTCGGCGCTCAAGTTCTTTGCGGCGGGATATCTGCTGGGCGAGCTGCTTGTTGCTCAGGCTGAGCTCGCTCGTGCGACTCGCTATGACCTCTTCTCTGCTGGATGCTTCTTCCAGTAAGGCGTCCATGAGGGACTGATTTTCTGCAGATAGCCTGAGTCGCGCGATATACGTTCGATTGTTTGCCAGGGTAAAGCCCACTAGAACGAGGTAGTACGCGATATAGGCCACCATTAACCAGCCAAGCGACTCCGTGGGGCGCAGAAAGAGAAGGGTCCCGCTTAAGAGCACCGAGGGAGCGGTGTAGAAAAAAACGTCGGTATATGCTGTCCGAGAGCCACCGAAGCCGCGCTCAGGACACCCAGTATCAGCATCCAGGGTGCTGCCAGCAGTGCCAGATTGTTCCAGTCATTGACAGAGAGAAATATCAGGCTCCAAGATGCGCCCACCCCCACGCAGCTTAGACTGAAGATGTTCAGCCATGTTTTATTGCTGAAACGCTCCGGGTTTTGATGGCGGACGAACCAGATTAAGAGCCGCGTCAGTGCTGTCCCAGCCAGAGTCATGGCCCAGACGTTCAGCATGACGCTATTGGTCTGGGATTTCAGGGCCAGCCAAAAAAAGACAACGATGAAGATTATGATAACGCTGGATATCGGCGTTTGTCGGTAGAGGTCCTCTGTGATGTGCGCAAGGATGTAGTCGCGCGACGCCGTTTGCTTTGAAGCCAGCGGCGTCATCGCGCTTAACGTCCGACGCTGGTGTACCGCAGGCCGGCACGTTCCATGAGGCTGCGCTCGTAAACATTGCGCAGGTCGATAAAAACATCCCCACGCATGGCCTGGCGAAGATCATCCAGATTCAGGCCGCGATACTGGTTCCATTCGGTCATCAAGACCACCGCGTCCGCACCCTTGATGGCATCATGGATATTGTCCACATATTCCACACTGTCAGGCAGCAGTGGACGGGCTTCCTCCATGCCCTCAGGGTCGTGGGCACAGATGATCGCGCCGCGGTCGATGAGAGCGGGGAGAATCGCGAGGGCAGGGGCATCGCGCATGTCGTCAGTTTCGGGTTTAAAGGTTAGTCCGAGCACGGCAATACGTTTGTCTGCCTCCGAGCCACCCAGAGCCTCGCGAATCTTGGATACCATACGGGCTTTCTGCGAGGCATTGACTTCAACAACAGCCTCCACAATGCGGCTGCCCACGCCGTATTCCTGCGCCATGCGGTTAAGAGCAAGCGTGTCCTTGGGGAAACAGGAGCCACCATAGCCCGGACCTGCATGAAGAAACTTGTTGCCAATGCGCTTGTCCATGCCCATGCCTTTGGCAACGGCGTTTACATCGGCCCCGGTCTTTTCGCAAAGCTGGCTCATCTCGTTGATAAAGCTGATTTTGGTCGCCAGAAAAGCATTGGCGGCGTACTTGATCAACTCGGCGCTTTCCAATCCGGTGACCAGTATGGGTGCTTCGATAAGATTGAGAGGGCGATACAGTTCTCTGAGACGACTTTCTGCGCGCTCTGACTCCACACCAAGGACGACGCGATCTGGACGCATAAAATCGCTGATGGCCGAGCCTTCGCGAAGAAACTCCGGATTAGAGGCAACATCAAAGTCAGCGTCAGGGTTGGTTTTGCGGATAACGCGGGCCACTTCCCGGGCGGTGCCTACGGGAACCGTCGATTTATCGACGATTACTGTATAACCCTGCAGATTAACGGCGATTTCTTCGGCAGCCGCGTAGACATATTTGAGATCTGCATGGCCATCACCACGACGGGTCGGGGTGCCCACGGCAATAAAAATCAGGTCGGCATTGGCAACGGAACCGGCGATATCAGTGGTAAACGAAAGTCGTCCGGACTCCGCATTCTTGCGCACCAAGTCATCAAGGCCCGGTTCATAAATCGGAATCTTTCCGTTCTGCAGCGCCGTTATGCGCTCTTCGAGCTTGTCGACACAGGTGACCATGGCGCCAAATTCGGCAAAACAGGCTCCCGATACCAGCCCTACGTAACCTGCTCCGATCATTACCACGTTCATGGATGTTGTTGTCTCTGTCTAGTCAAAAGTTAAGAGGCTAGCGTAGCTAAACTCAGGCGGGCTGTCTGTAATAGTCCCGGAACCAGTCCACAAAATTCTGAATCCCCACATTGATATCGGTTCCCGGCCGGTAGTCCACGTAGTCTGCCAGAGCTTCGATGTCAGCGAAGGTCGCGGGGACGTCGCCGGCCTGCAGCGGCAGGAACTCTTTTTGAGCTTCCTGCCCCAGCGCAGATTCGATGGCAGATACAAAGTCCATTAACGCGATGGGCTGGTTATTACCGATGTTGAACAGGCGATAGGGCGCCGAGCTGCTACCCGGATCCGGTTGTGCTGAATCCCACTGGGGGTTGCTGTGCGCGGGCTTGGCCAGCAAGCGGGTAATACCCTCTACGATATCGTCGATATAGGTGAAGTCACGGCGCATCTGGCCCTGGTTGAAGACCTTGATGGGTTCTCCGGCGAGGATAGCTTTGGTAAACAGAAAAAGTGCCATGTCCGGGCGGCCCCAGGGGCCATAAACGGTAAAAAAGCGCAGGCCGGTGGTTCGAAGCCCGTAGAGATGCGAATACGTGTGCGCCATGAGTTCATTGGACTTTTTGGTCGCTGCATAGAGCGATACCGGATGATCGACATTGTCATGCACGGAAAAAGGCATACGGGTGTTCATGCCGTAGACCGAGCTACTGGAGGCATAGATCAGGTGTGAGGTATTTGCGTGCCGGCAGCATTCCAGAACATTCATGAAGCCATCGATGTTACTACTGATATACGCCCGGGGATTTTCCAGTGAGTAGCGGACGCCGGCCTGGGCGGCAAGGTTGATCACCGCATCCAGCGCCTGATCAGCAAACAATTTTTCCATGGCCTGGCGATCTTCCAGATCCAGCTGTACAAACTGAAAGCCTTCGCGGGCCTGCAGTTGTGCGAGCCGATCCCGCTTGAGCTGTACCGAGTAGTAGTCGTTCAGGTTGTCCAGACCGACAACGTCGTGGCCTTCGTTGAGTAAACGGTGGCTCAGGTGAAAACCAATAAAACCGGCCGCACCGGTAACAAGAACACGCATTTGTAAGTACTCCCAGAGTCAGGCGGCCATGTTAGCAAAGACTTTTGGAAAACCATGAGTCTATTCAGTGACGCTCCGTGCTGTTAGCTTACGGGTTTGCATTAGGGAAGCAGTGCTATGACTGATCGCAAGCGCGTTTTGCTCACGGGTGGAGCGGGTTATATAGGCTCGCACAGCTGTCTGGCTTTTAGCGAGGCGGGTTACCAGGTGAGCCTGCTGGATAATTTTTGTAACAGCTCTCCAGTGGTGCTCGAGCGTTTGGAACACATAATGGGCTACCGGCCTGAGCTGCATGAGGCGGATGTTCGGGATGAGCAGGCAGTGCAGCGCGTTCTGGAGGCGACGAAGCCTGACGCGGTAGTGCATTTTGCGGGTTTGAAAGCCGTGGGCGAGTCCGTAGAGCAGCCTTTACATTACTACGATAATAACGTCTCGGGGACCTTGTCGCTGCTGCGTGCCATGCAGTCGAGTGGGGTAAAGCAGTTGGTCTTCAGCTCGTCTGCAACCGTCTATGGCGACCCTGCATCGGTTCCCATCACCGAGGACTTTCCGCGCAGCGCTACCAACCCGTACGGGCGCAGTAAGCTCATTGTCGAAGATATGTTGATGGATCTGGTGACCTCAGATCCCACGTGGAAGGTGGCATTGCTGCGCTACTTTAATCCCGTGGGTGCGCACGAAAGCGGGTTAATCGGTGAAAACCCCTCTGGCATCCCCAATAACCTGATGCCCTTTGTCGCTCAGGTGGCGGTCGGGCGCCGGGAAAAGTTGAGTGTTTTTGGCGGTGACTATCCCACTCGGGACGGCACCGGTGTTCGCGACTACATTCACGTTGTGGATCTGGCGCAGGGGCATGTGTGTGCTTTGGCCGCATTAGAAAAATCCGACTCTGCGGGACCTCTGACGGTCAATCTGGGTACCGGTACGGGATACAGCGTTTTAGAACTCGTAAAGGCCTTTGAAGCCGCAAGCGGCAGGGCTGTGCCCTACGAGATCGTCGACCGAAGGCCCGGCGATGTTGCCCAGTGTTACGCTGACCCCGGCAGCGCCCGGGAGCTTATCGACTGGGAGGCGCGTTTTGGTATCCAGCGCATGTGCGAGGACGCCTGGCGATGGCAGTCACAAAACCCCGAAGGGTTTGATACCTGATTTTGCGGCCGCTGCGGGAACAACCTAGCGGCTGTCACTGCTACGCAAAACACGAATCGATGTGACATTTTGCGCAACGTCACTGCTGTGAAATGCTACCCGACGCCACTTTTTATCCGCGTAAAGTAAGGTCTGGTCGCGAAAATGCCGGCTGTTGGGGTTGCCGGACTGACTGTAGGTTAGTAGCGCTTCGGCTACCGGGCCGCGCTCTTCAAAGCTGAGGGTGTAGATGAAGCTGCTGCCGTGTACCACGGCGTATCCGTTATCAGTCAGGTATCGACTGTCAGCCACTTTGGTAGTCTGAACCCCTGAGATAGGCGATGCCGACGGATTGCCTGACATTTGTAAATTTGCTACTCCCTCGAAGCCATTGCCTCCGTGCACCGCAATGGCCTGTCCGGCACGCCAGGCAAACTGTGTGTCGCGCAACGTGGCATCCAGCGGTAGCTCAGCCGCCTCGAGCGCAGCGATCGCCCCGCGTAGTGACTGCAAAGCCAGGTCCTGATCCCCCAGGCCAGCCGGGGTTGCAGCGGGTCGGTCCACGTCAAAGTCCTCAGCAAAAAGCTTGCCGGTAGTGACTGTGTCCAGTGGGTCATAGCGGGTGATCCACTCTCTGAAAAGAGGTGCACCCGGGCTGTCCAGATTGAGGCTGCCATCATAGGCCGCAAGTACATTGCATGCCTTTGCCAGCTCCGGAGTTTCACCGCGACAGACTTGAACCAACTCCGGCAGCAACAATTCTGCCCCGAGGCCGCGGTTGCTAAACAGAGCGCGCTGTATTTCCCGGATGTTGAACCGCCCGTCGTCACCTGCATCACCGTATTCGTTTTCCAGCATGCGGATGTTCATTCGTGTACGCAGGGACCGCGCTGACTCCGTGGGCCCGTACAGCACCGAATATCCGGTGAGCGGCTCCCGGGGGCTGCTCAGCCAATAGCTATCGTTGGAGTTGAATACGTAATCCTCTCGCTCGATGATCGGGCGATTCGCAAAGGGTACGGTGCCGGCGATAGGCACATTGGGCGCATTGACCCAGCTGTTCTGCGGATCACTACCATCGAGGAGGAGCATTCGTCGTCCTGTGTAGAGCTGCGCGGCCACCGGATCACTTTTCAGGGATTCTTGCCAATTCGCCTCGGCACTCGCACTCAAGTTACCGACCGTCGAGTTGTCCAGGTACAAAGCGCGGCCGTCTTTGCTGGTGGCGATAGTATTTACCCAGGGCATGGCATTGTATTGGCGATGTGCCGCGATGAACTCGTCCAGGGATGTGGCCTCGCCCATGGCCTTCCACTGAGCGAGCAACGAATGATTGCCAACATTCGCATCCCTGGCGGCATAGGCGTATTTGTTGTCCCAGGCCATGCCCGGCATGGTGAGAATCGGACCGTGGACGGTCATATAGATCGTGTGTGCGACGGTGCCGGTAGTTCCGTCTTCGGCGGCCACGGGTATGTCGACAGAGCGTGCCTCGATGTCGAGCCATTCCTCACCGTAGCGATAGCGCATAGGATTCTTCGGATCCAGCTGTAAGCGATACAGCACGATGCGCTGGCTTGCGGACACGGTGTGCGTCCATCCCAGTGCGGAGTTAAAGCCAATAGACACCCCGGGGCTACCCAGAAGTTGCGCACCGTAGATGTCCAGTTTGCCCGGAATAGTAAGATGCTTTTCCCAGAAGCGGCTCTCGCCATACCAGGGGTAGTGCGGGTTAGCCAGAAGCATACCGCGACCGTTCTCGGTGTATTGACGGCCAAGTGCCCAGCCATTGGAGCCCATGCCGTCAAGCGCTGCTGCCTCCAGCGCGGCAAGTTGTTGAGTCTCGCTGGTGAGTGAAGCAACGCCGTCCTTGTTATCTGGTGCTTGCGCGCCGGCAACGGCTGCGCTCATGCGCGGCAGCGTTTGTGCGGCCATGACCATGCGCGTCATTAAGTCCAGCGGGGTCGCCTCTGTGAGCCAGGCAGCGCCGCTACACCAGGAACTGTTTCGCGCGCCGCTGTGCTCGCGCAGATACCGATTAAACCCTGCGATATAGCCTGCAAGCCATACGCGAATCTCTTCGCTTTGAGCCGCCAGCGCTGTCCTGGCCTGGCCTCGCAAGTCCAGTCCGCGAACAACGGCATCCAGAGCGATATTACTTTGCTTTGCGCCAGGTCCGAGATATCGAGAGCTTTCGCCTCTGGCCTGCAAGAATCCCAGGGCGATGTTACAGACGTGATCTTCCGCCGCAGCATAGGCCTCGCCGTAGCCAAGGGCACCGTAATCATCGGCCTGAATGTGTGGAACACCGTAGGGTCCCTTACGCACGGTGACCTCGTAGTTCTGCTGGGCGTCTACCCAGTCAAACACCCGTCTTTTTTGTTGTGCGTAGGGTAGTTTCGATAGTGTGCGGCTGAGAGTCTCGTAGGCGGCCGCATCAAAACGGTCGTACTGCATATCCTGTGCGTATTCCAGGAGATCGCTGGCGTCAGGCTGATCCACGCTAGCGGTGGCGCTGGCGGCAAACAGGAGGGGCACCAGGGTTAAGGTAGCGACTCCCAGGTACCTGCTGTTAAAGCGTATGGTGTTGCGCTTACGGCTTAGGAGGCTTGTGTTCATAGGCCGTGTTATTGGGTGCATACCTGTCTCCGGTAACTGTCAGTATTGTCATCGCGTGGGCTATTCTGCACAGCCAGCCTCGTGTGTCTACGTAAGCGCTGAGATCTGCAGGGGGGGCTTTACCCACGTTGCCACAGCCACGCAGCTCCTCGTACGCCGCTGCTATCGCCATGCTGCGCCGCGCGTATTTGGGTGCGGCAGGTATCGGAAAAAATCTGGCGCTGCAGCAGCTTAGGCATCGATGAGTAGATGAGGTCGATGTTTGAGAGCCCGCCCCCCAGAACAATGATCTCAGGATCCACAATGTTAATGATGCCAGCCAACGCGGCGGCAAGCATGGACTGGTAAATAGAGAGCGTCTTCTGATGCTTTACATCCAGTTGCTGGCTGCGAATTTGCTGCATGTCGATACAAGTGCCATGGAGTTGCTGGTGTGTCAGCGCCAGTCCCGGGCCGCTAAGCCACGTTTCTACACAGTCCTGCCTGCCGCAGTAGCACGGGCGGGGATAAGCCAACTGGTCTGGTAGCGCCTGGACGCGCTCCAGGGGCATCCGGTTATGACCCCATTCGCCGCTCACGGCATTGGGACCCTGCAAAAGTGAACCATTGATGAAAAAACCGCCACCGACGCCGGTGCCGAGAATTACCCCAAAGACACTCCGCGCCGATCGCGCCGCGCCATCGGTTGCCTCGGACAGCACCAGACAATCGGCGTCATTGGCAATGCGCACCGGGCGCCGGCTGTGCTTTTCGAGGTCCTCTCGCAGCGATTGGCCGTTGAGGGCGGTGCTGTTGCAGTTGCGCATGAGGCCTGTGACCGGAGAAGGCGAACCCGGCGTGCAGATACCCAGCGCTAAAGCTGTTGTAAGTCCTGCTGAGTTCTCCAAGTCTGTACAGAGGTTGCAGACCTGGGTTAACAGTCCGGGGTAGTCATCAATCGGTGTGGCAGTGCGTTTGCGCTCGATAACGCGGCCTTTTTGATCAAGGAGTGCGGCTTCGACTTTGGTGCCGCCCAGGTCGACGCCCAGCAGCAACGATTTACCTGCCATGGAATACCCCGCGCGCAGAGGCCACGCTTTTATGCATTTCATTGATTGTAATCATTGCAGGGCGATACTGCTTGCGGCCCAATGATCGGATTAACTATCAATGAGGAATATCAGCATATGAGTGAGTCGGGGAAGCAGGTTGCAGAAAAGGCTGAAGCATTGGAGCACGCTGCAGTTATCGAAGAGGGGCAACAGCAGGGCAGAGCTCGTGCTGAGCGTTTGCAGCAGCTGGCAAAAATGCGCCACGATCCCGCGGCAATACGTGAGCTGTTTATTTCCGGCGACTACCCCTATCACAGCAAAATGCCCCGACGTGAGTACGAAGCCAAAAAACAGGCCTTACAAGTGGAGCTACTCAAGGTTCAACAATGGGTAAAAGACAGCGGGCAAAAGATTGTGGTGTTGTTCGAGGGGCGCGACGCGGCTGGAAAGGGCGGCACGATCAAACGCTTTATGGAGCACCTTAATCCTCGGGGTGCCCGCGTAGTGGCGCTGGAGAAACCCACGGATCAGGAACGCGGCCAGTGGTACTTCCAGCGCTATATGAAGCATTTGCCGTCCGATGGAGAAATCGTGCTCTTTGATCGCTCCTGGTACAACCGGGCGGGCGTAGAACGGGTAATGGAGTTCTGCTCTCCAGAAGAGTATCTGGAGTTCATGCGACAAACCCCCGATTTGGAACGAATGCTGGTACGCAGTGGCGTCCGTTTATTCAAGTACTGGTTTTCTGTCACCAAGGATGAGCAGCACTCACGCTTTGCGCGGCGTAAGACCGATCCCTTGAAGCAATGGAAACTGTCGCCTATCGATCAAGCCTCTTTAGGCAAATGGGACGAGTACACCGAAGCCAAGGAAGCGATGTTCTTTTACACGGACACCGCGGATGCGCCCTGGACCGTGATCAAGTCCTCGGACAAAAAGCGCGCGCGTTTAGCCTGCATGCAGCATTTTTTACACAGCTTGGAATACCCCGAAAAAGATACTCATCTGGTTCGTAAGCCAGATCCGCTGTTAGTGGGGCACAGCCAACATGTGATTGGGCGGTCCAAGCATATCTTTGGACCCTCTGTGAGTGAGTGGTGAGTGCCTGGGGGGGAGGGGGTGCTGCAGTACTCCGTGTTTCATGCTCGGTGATCCGGACCAGGGCGGTCTCTCCGCCTATCCCGGTCATAAATCTGCGCTGAAGAGGCAGGAGAGCGCCTTCCCCTAAGGTGTTTCTCGTCCGATTACCATCGTTAACTTGCTTTAATCCATATCTACTGATTCCTGACTCTCCGCTGCGGCAGTGTGCAGGGATTGATCGCGCGCATCTTCACGTGCAGGCGTTCATTAAGTTTCAGCATCTTCACATGCTCATCGACACCTTGTGTCACCGTTTCGCTTTCGTGCATGGCTTGAGATCGGGCCAGTGCCAAAAAACGCCTCTCTAAATAAGAATGCCTCTTGACATGATTGTTAATTGGGAAAATAATCCCAATTAATACCTGTGGGTTATCGATGCCTACCGCGGGGTGCCGAGGGGCTGCGGCTCAGGCAAGGCGTTTGCGGCAGGCGATTAATTCTCAAGCGTTGCTGCCGCTGAGCCGTTCCTCTCCAGGTAAGGCATGGATAACAGCTGTGAAACTGCGTGAACACCACTTAACCGGTTTAGTGCCTGCATATACCAGGCGGAGTGAAAACATGAGCTACGTTGATTACACAACGCTTATTCGGGATTTGTTGATCGATCTGGTCAGCATTTATTTCGTGACCTACGTGATTCTCTATCGCAAGTTTCAAAATATTGAGATGTTCATCGCCTGCTCGCTGTTCAACATTTTCATCATGCTCATCGTGATGGCGATCATTCGAACAGATTTCAACATCGCCGTAGGTTTTGGCTTGTTTGCGCTGCTATCGCTTATTCAGGTGCGCAGTGCGCAATTCACGAAAACTGAGACCGCCTACATACTCGGCTCGGTATCTCTTGCGGTGATCAATGGCGCCGGAATCAGCGATCTGACTTTCGTGTTGGTGTGCAACTTTGTGGTGATTGCCGCGGCCTGGCTTTTTGGAACCTGGTCGTTGGAACACTCTACCAACCTCATCACGGTGGACTACGTGAGAAAAATGACGGTCACCCTTGATCACATTGACGAGGAACTGGTTGGCGATCGCACTCTCATGAAAAGAAAGCTGGCTCAAATGCTTGGCGCAGAAATCCAGTCCTTTGAAATTAAAAAATTGGATTACGTCCGCGAAATCGTAGAGGTTTCGGTGATCTATGAACTGCCATCAAACGAGAAAGCGCAGTACGCGAATAATGCAGGTATGGACCCGTTCTTTGACCCGGCCCTGTCAGCCGCCGATGAACGTTAAGGGAGATAGATAATGCTGCAGAAAAAATACTGCACCGCGGACGAGGTTCCACTAAAACCTGCTATCAACGATGTCGACCCCTTCGCTGCGTTCGAGTCGGTTGGTCTTGATGAGGTTAACAGACTCGCAAAAATGCAGACCCGCGTGGACAACAAATATATCGCCGACTTTGGGACGGTGCGCTCCTTTGCACATAGCCTGAATTCCGATTTTGCGGTGCTGGAAATCGGCGGCAAGCGCGAATTCACCTATCGTTCCTGCTATTACGATGACAGCTTTCGCTGCTATTTTGATCATCATCAGGGCCGCCGACAGCGCTTTAAGGCGCGCACCAGGCAGTACGTGGATGGCGGCGGTCTAACGTTCTTCGAGGTCAAGCTCAAGGGCGCGCGGGGACTGACCGTGAAGCACCGCGTCGAATCAGACTTTGTGGTCCACCCAAAGATCGACGGAGGGCACCTACAGTTACTAGAAGACCGTTATCGGGAGCAGTATCGCAAGTCGCTGGAGGTCGATCTTCGTCCCTCTTTGCTCGTTGCCTATAAGCGCTACACCCTGGTAGCACTGAAGGGCGGTGAGCGCGTCACCATAGACCATCAGCTTCGGTTTTCTCCGCCGCAGGGCAAGTCTCTGCCGATACAGCTGGGCGATGGCTTTATGATCATTGAAACCAAATCGGCAAGAGGGCGCGGCGTTTCTGACAAAGCACTGGAGTCACTTGGCGTAAAACGAGAGTCCGGATGTTCGAAATACTGCATTGGCGTCAACCTCATTGGGGGCGTTGATAAATACAATGCCTTCGGGCGCACGTTGGCACTTGTGCGGCGCAATATAGTTACGGCACCCAGACCTGAGCCGGTTCGGGCCTTTGCGGCAGCTAATAGTCACTTGCACACAGCGAGACTCTGCTCATGAGAAAGATTGATATGTACATTTTTCTTGCCGGCGCTGTTCTTGCTGTGTCGTGGGTGATTGTGTCGGGAATGAACGGTTTTAAGGCCAGCGGTGCCAGCATTATCGCCCGGAGCATTAATGTAATTTCAACGATCGATGGTCAGGTGGTGAGTGATCCTCCCCGGGCGGGGGAAAGCGTTCGCGCGGACACCTTACTGGTTCGTATCCGAGATGACCGTATCGACAGAAGTAAACTGGCCGAACATGAAAGTCAGATACCGCTTCTTACCGCCGAGATTGAGAATGCTAGCAAGCATCAGGCTTTCCTCGAAGGAGAACTCCAGCGCTTTACGTTGCGAGCGGAAGAGTTTTCGACATGGCTCGAACATGAAATTGATATCAAGCAGACAGAAGATGCGGCCGAGCTTGAGATAGCGCAGAGCAGGTACGCCTTGAACAACGGAAAAGTGGATCGAATATCGGCGCTCCATGAAAAAGGTTTGACCACGGAAGAAGCTATTCAGACCGCCATCGCGGAAGCGCAGATCGCCAAAAATGAGGTGAAAATCACCGAAGCACAGCTGCGTCGAAACAGAATCTTGCGTGACATGTTAAAAGATGAGCGGGTGTTTTTTGAATCCGGTGATGCCAGCTACTGGGATAAGATGATCGACGCGATCTCGCTGCGGATTTTTGACAATGAGACCTTGATATCAACACTCAAGCTCCAGCTGGCGCAGGCAAAACTGCAAGCGCAGGTGGAGCGCTCCCGAATAGAGTCGAGTTTTGCGGAGGAGCATCGGGCGCCCTTTGACGGTGTTATCAACGCCTCCTTTGTGACGCGGGATACACGGGTCACCAGCGGATCCGATCTCTACCAGATCCTTGACTGTTCCAACCCCGTGATTATCGTTCCGATTCCGGATAACCGCCTCAGTGAGTTCTCCGTTGGCCTTCGCGTCACGGTTTATCCTACCGACACAGACGAAGCGCTGGGAGGCACCATCAGCTATGTCACAAGCGGAGCACTCATCGATTCTGATACATCGATCCAGATACAGGAGTATTTGATCATGCAGGGTAACCGGGCGATTGTGGCTCTGGATCGCCCATCTACTGCTATGGATGGCAGGCGCCCCTGCGAAGCTGAGCGCAAAGCCGTCGTCATGATTCATACCAGCAGCTGGTTCGATCGCCTGTTTACCCGGGAGGAAGAAAAGCCAACGGCGCTGGCCTCGCTCGACTAGACCATCACGAGTGTCTTTCTGTGCTTCCGAACTCGCTGTAGTTAAGGATTACCGCGGCATGACGGCCGTCGAGGCTGGAGTTAGAGGCTGGGGCTGGACTACTGCTAGATGATTGGTACCGGTGGCCGGACTCGAACCGGCACGCTTTAAGGGCATTGGATTTTGAATCCAACGTGTCTACCAATTCCACCACACCGGCAAAACGAAAAACTTTAAATTGTTATCTATCCGCTACCTGATTGAAATCCTTAAATATAAGTAGCTGATATATAGTCTTCTTGGAAATCGTCGGGGATTTTGAGTCCCCGGTGTCTACCAATTTCACCACTTCGGCACAGAATTTTTGCAACGCCCAATGTCCGGGCGGGCGAGAGTATAACAGTGGACAAAGCTGTCTCGCTATAACCCGCTTACAAATCGTTACATTCTTCATTTTTCAGACTGTCAGATCGCAAGATGATTCTGTACACTCCGCCCGCGCCGTGCCCGGAGCTGGCGCTAACTGAGTATCCTCCACCGCGCCGTCAGGTGCGCAGACAGAGAGAAAAGAAACATGACCATGAAATTAGTGAAAAAAACTGACGACTACAGCATCTTTGCGCGTGGCGATGAGCGTTACGCCGTGAAGAATGCGGCCAAGAAGCCAGTTAACGGCGAAGAGAAGGTGCGTATCCTCCTTGAAGAGGGGCTGATCAAAGTCGCTGAGCCCGCCGCCGCTGAGCCCGTTGCTGAAGAAGCACCGGCTGAGGAAGCCGCCGCTGAAGACGTGCCTGCTGAAGAAGTAGAAGCGGCCGCTGACGAAGACGGCGAAGCCAAAGAGTAAACGCTCCTAGCCTGAAGATTGCGCGGCTCACGCCGCGCTGTTCTTACTATGCAACGTTCTGATTTTACCTATGAATTGCCCCAGGAACTGATTGCCCAGCAGCCCCTTGCGGAACGCTCGGCCAGTAGACTGCTGTGCGTTGATGGCAGGACCTCTGAGATGGTCCATCGCCACTTTGCAGATCTTCCTGCGCTCCTTAATGCCGATGACCTGCTGGTCTTTAATGATACCCGGGTGCTTCCGGCGCGCTTGTATGGCGTCAAGGAAACCGGCGGCAGGGTAGAGATCCTCATCGAGCGCCTCACCGGTGAAACCAGCGCGCTGGCGCATATCAGGGCCAGCAAGACGCCTCGTGCTGGGCAGGCTATCGCCCTTGCCGCAGAGTCAGACTCCCCGGCCACCGATCTGCAAGTCAGGGTTGAGGGTCGCGAGGGCGAGCTGTTTCAGATTAGCAGTGCACAGGCCCTGGGACCGATGCTCGCGCGCATTGGGCACATGCCTTTGCCTCCTTATATTGATCGCACTGACGCCATAGAAGACCGGGAGCGCTATCAAACCGTGTATGCACAGCGCGACGGTGCGGTTGCAGCGCCCACGGCGGGCTTGCACTTTGATAATGCGCTGCTCCAAACCCTGGACGAGATGGGCGTCAGGCGCGCGCACGTTACGCTGCATGTCGGCGCGGGTACGTTTCAGCCCGTGCGCAGCGACGACATTCGAGAGCATCAAATGCACGCCGAATACCTGGAGGTAAACCAGTCCGTCTGTGACGCTATCGCGGCAACGCGAGAGTGTGGAGGGCGGGTTGTTGCCGTCGGTACTACAGCGGTGCGCAGCCTGGAGACCGCAGCGGCCACAGGGCAGCTTGCGCCCTATGTGGGAGACACCCGGTTATTTATCTATCCCGGCTATGCATTTCAATGTGTCGACGCCATGATTACCAACTTTCATCTGCCGGAGTCCACACTACTGATGCTCGTAAGCGCCTTTTGTGGTCGAGACCTGATGCTGGATGCTTACAATGCCGCCGTTGCCGAGCGCTATCGGTTTTTTAGTTACGGCGATGCCATGTTCCTCACCCCACAGTCTGAGGCGCGTCCCCGGTGAAATTTGAACGCCTGGCGAGCGATGGTGCGGCCCGGCGCTCCCGGCTACATTTTCCGCGGGGCGTAGTGGATACCCCTGCATTTATGCCTGTGGGTACTTACGGCACGGTAAAGGGCATGCTTCCCCGGGACGTAGAGGCTCTGGGCGCGCAGATTATTCTTGGCAACACCTTCCATCTTTGGCTGCGCCCGGGTACCGATGTCATCGCCGCGCATGGGGATTTGCACGATTTCATGCAGTGGCAGGGCCCCATCCTCACCGATTCCGGCGGCTTCCAGGTTTTCAGTCTGGGCGCGATGCGCAAAATCAGCGAAGAGGGGGTTTCCTTTCAGTCCCCGGTCGATGGTGCCAAGGTGTTTCTGGATCCCGAAAAGTCCATGGCGATTCAGCGGGCGTTGGGCAGTGACATCGTCATGATCTTTGATGAATGCACACCGTACCCGGCCACCCATGAGGAAGCGGCGCAATCCATGGAGCTATCTTTACGCTGGGCAAGACGCAGTCGCGACGCGCATGGCGATAGTGAATCAGCCCTGTTCGGTATTGTTCAGGGCGGTATGTATGAGGATCTGAGAGCAAGCTCTCTCGAGGGCCTGGTCGATATCGGTTTTGATGGCTACGCCATTGGGGGGCTCTCGGTGGGTGAGCCCAAAGGCGAAATGCTCAAGGTGCTTGAGGGGCTGCAGCCGCTGCTACCCGAGAGCCATCCTCGATATCTCATGGGAGTAGGTACACCTACGGACCTCCTGGAAGGTGTGCGCCGCGGTATCGATATGTTTGATTGCGTGATGCCTACCCGCAATGCGCGCAATGGGCATCTGTTTACTTCCAGCGGTGTGATCAAAATTCGTAATGCCAGGCATCGCCACAGCACCGCGCCTCTGGATGAAAACTGCAGCTGCTATACCTGCACAAACTTTAGCCGGGCGTATCTGCATCATTTGGATAAGTGCAACGAGATACTCGGCTCCCAGCTCAACACGCTGCACAATCTCCATTATTATCAGGATCACATGCGCGGTATTCGCGAAGCGATTGAGGCGCGGCGGCTGGATGAATTCGCGGCAGAGTTCTACCATGCCCAGGCGATCGATCCGCGCTAACCCCTTTTAACTCGCAGCAAAGAGAGCCACAGCATGTTGTACAGACTTGGAGATGACACTCCGGTACTTGAGGGTGAAGGGCATTTTGTTGCACCCAACGCTGCCGTCATAGGTCGGGTAAGGCTGGGTGACAAAAGCAGTGTCTGGTTCTCCTGCGTTTTACGCGCCGATGTGGAATCCATAGAAATTGGCGCGGGAACCAATATTCAGGACGGCACAGTGATCCACGCCGATCCGGGCTTTCCTGCGCGTATTGGCGACAATGTGACGGTGGGCCACAATGCGATGATTCACGGCTGCACCATCGGTGATGGCACGCTTGTGGGCATCAATGCGGTGGTTCTCAACGGTGCCACCATCGGCAAAGGTTGCCTTATTGGCGCCAATGCCCTGGTCACTGAAGGTATGGATATTCCCGATGGCTCCCTGGTGATGGGCTCCCCCGCAGTCGTGCGCAAGACCCTAAGCGCGGATCAGCAAGCGATGCTCGCTCTTAATGCAGAGCATTATTCGAGCAATGCGGAACGCTTTAACCGCGATCTCGAGGCGCTTTAGTGATGAGTGACACTGAGCAGAAAAAGCCGGTAGAAGTCGGTCCGGCGGAGCCGGCTTCGCCCTGTATCTCGGTTTGCGCGTTGGACGAGAACGATATCTGTATGGGTTGTTATCGCAGCGCGCAGGAGATCACTGACTGGTTCATGGCAGATGCCGCCGGCAAGACCGAGATGCTGGAGCGAGCCCGAGCGCGCCGCGAAGCCGATAGCCCGATTCGCCTGCTTTAAAGCGTGGTTCCGTAAACCCCGAGGCTTATTCCGACGGCCTGCCGCGAACGGCTCGGACGACGTTGCCCTGAAGCTCCAGAATCTCAAAGCAGTAGTTGCCAATGCGCAGTCCTGCGTTGGCATCCGGGAATGACTCAAGGTATTCAAGCACCAGGCCCGACAGCGTCTTGGGTCCGTCCGTAGGTAGCTCCCATTTCAGCGCTTTGTTGATGTCCCGCACACTGGCGCCCCCATCAAAGACGTAGCTGCCATCGCGTTGGGGGTAGATTTCGTCGGAGTTGTCATTCAGGTTCGACGTGAATTCACCCACAATTTCTTCGAGAATGTCAGCCACGGCAACCAGGCCGATAACATCGCCATATTCATCTACCACCAGCGCCAGACGAAACTTCTTTTGCTGAAAGTTTCTAAGCTGGGTGTGCAGGGGAGTGCTTTCGGGGATGAAGTACGGTTTGTCCAACACATTTAACAAGCCGCTTCTGGACAGGCCATCGCGGTCCACGATGCGACTGACATTTCTCAGGTGCAGTACACCCTCGATGTTGTTACTGTCTTCGCGCCATACAGGCAGCAATGTGTGACTACTGCGGTGGATGGTTTCCAGAATGCTGTCGTCGCTGGCATCCAGGTCAATACCGTAAAACTCATTTCGTGGAACCATGATGTCGTCTACGGTGACACCTTCCAGGTCCAGGATGTTGACTAGCATGCCGCGGTGGCGCTGAGGAATCATGGCGCCGGGGTCAGAGACGATGGTTCGTAGTTCCTCCCGGGAGACCTTGTCCTCGCCGGCTTCGTTCATGTCTACGCCGAGTATGCGCAGCAGGCCATTGGTCACCCAGTTGACTGTGGCTACGAGCGGTATGAGTAAACGCATAAGCGGCAGCAGAATCACGCTCGCCGGGAATGCGATTTTCTCCGGGTACAGTGCGGCGATGGTTTTGGGTGTTACCTCGGCAAAAATCAATATCACCAGGGTGAGCAGGATGGTCGCGATAACGATCCCTGCGTCTCCGTAAAGCCTGATGGCAATCACCGTTGCTATGGCTGACGCCGCAATATTGACCAAATTGTTGCCGATAAGAATTAGGCCGATGAGCCGATCCGGGCGTTCCAGGAGCTTACTCGCGCGCAGGGCGCCTTTGTGATGCTGCTTGCGCAGGTGTTTCAGGCGATAACGGTTGAGGGACATCATCCCTGTTTCGGAGCTTGAGAAGAAGCCGGAAAGAAGGATCAAGGCAGCAAGCACGCCAAACAACAGGCCCAGAGGTGCGTCGTTCAAATCAGCCTCTCTTTAGAACCAGTTCAAGAACAAGCTTGGAGCCCAGGAAAGCCAGCATCAGGACAGTGGAGCCGGTCACGGTGAGCCGTACTGCAGTCTGGCTGCGCCAGCCCAGCCAGTGGCGACCCCAGAGCAGCACCGCGAACAGGGCCCACGCGGCAATACTGAGAATGGTTTTGTGCACAAGGTGCTGGGCGAAAATATCGTCCATGAATATGACGCCGGTGCCGATAGACAGAGTCAGGCCGATGAAGCCTACCCAGATCAGCTCGAAGAGCATGCTTTCCATCAGCTGCAGGGGTGGAAGGAAGCTCAAAAGTCCTCCCATTTGACGTCGCTTTAACTGCGCGTCCTGCGCCGCAAGCAATGCCGCCTGAATCGCAGCCAGTGTCAGTAGTGAGTAGGCGACCACGGAGCTGCCAATATGCGCCGCGACGCCCAGCGGGAACATGTGGTCCCGCGAACCGGTGTCCGGGCCGAGGGTTGCGATGAGTACCGCCACCGCTGACAGGGGGAAAAGAATCACCAGAAGGTTTTGCAGCGGACGTTTAATGAGTGCCAGCAGGCAGGCGCAGTTGATGCCCAGAAAAATAAGCGAGAATATTCTGAAGAACCCAAAGTTCATGTCGCCGTGGTCGTAGATGTTGTGCCAGGTGAGGTAGGCGTGACAGCCCAGGGCGAAAACGCCGATGATCACCAGGCTGCGGCTGAGACTGCCCCGCTGCTGGAGAACGCTCGCTATTTGAAGGCCCGCAGCGGCGAGATATAGCAGTGCAGCAATGACGGCAATAAAAGCTATGGACATGGATTTGGGGGCCGGCTCCGCGGCGCGTATACTTGCGCACCCTTGTACCGACTTGTTACTGCGTAATCAATAGCGCGCTTGACTTGAGTGCGCGTTCTAATAGGACGTTTTACCACATGTTCCAGAATCTTTCCGAGCGATTAACCCAAAGCCTGAGAGCCGTTACCGGCAAGGCGCGCCTCAGTGAAGAGAATATTCAGGGCACTTTGAGAGAAGTGCGTATGGCCTTACTGGAGGCTGATGTCGCGCTGCCCGTGGTTGTGCAGTTCGTCAAGTCAGTAAAGCAGCGTGCTTTGGGTCAGGAGGTGATGAGCAGTCTTAGCCCGGGACAGGCTTTCCTGAAGATCGTTCAGGCCGAGCTGGAGTCCGTGATGGGCTCCGCCAACGAAGGTTTGAACCTGGCGACCCAGCCCCCGGCGGTCATTTTGTTGGCCGGACTTCAGGGAGCCGGTAAAACCACCTCCGCTGCAAAGCTCGCCAAGCTGCTCAAGGAGCGGGACAAGAAGAAAGTGACGGTGGTGTCTGCCGATGTCTACCGCCCGGCGGCGATTAAGCAGCTTGAGACCCTGGCAGCTGAAATTGGTGTGGACTTCTTTCCCTCTACGGTAGATCAAAAACCGGTGGACATTGCTCTGGCTGCGCGGGAGCACGCCAGAATCCAGTTCAGCGATGTGCTCATTGTCGATACGGCGGGACGACTGGCAGTAGACGAAGCCATGATGGCGGAGATCGCTGAGCTCGAAAAGGCCGTGACGCCGGTTGAGACATTGTTTGTTGTTGATGCCATGACGGGACAGGATGCAGCCAACACCGCCAAGGCGTTTGGTGAGGCTCTGCCGCTCACCGGTGTGATTCTCACGAAGGTCGATGCCGATAGCCGCGGTGGTGCGGCGTTATCCGTGCGGCAGGTTACCGGTAAGCCGATCAAGTTCCTCGGCGTAGGCGAAAAAACCGAGGCGCTGGATCCTTTTCACCCGGACCGATTGGCCTCGCGAATCCTCGGTATGGGCGACGTACTGTCTCTCATCGAGGAGGTGGAGCAGAAGGTTGACCGTGTAAAAGCCGAAAAACTCGCTCGAAAGGTCAAAAAAGGCAAGAAATTTGATCTCGAGGATCTGCGGGATCAGCTGCAGCAAATGAACAACATGGGCGGCATGGCGAGCATGTTGGACAAAATGCCCGGCATGTCGGGCATGGCACAGGCTGCCCAGGCCCAGATCGACAACAAGGCTTTTTCGCGCATGGAGGCGATGATCAACTCCATGACGCCGCGGGAGCGGCGCAACCCCGAGTTAATTCAGGGCACTCGCAAGCGCCGTATTACCCAGGGTTCGGGCACGCAGGTACAGGATCTGAACCGCCTTCTGAAGCAGCACAAGCAGATGGCCAAAATGATGAAGAAAATGAAGGGCGGTGGCATGGAAAAGATGATGCGCGGCATGGGGGGGATGATGCCCCCGGGCGGAGGCGGCTTTCCGCCTATGCGCTAGCGCTTCAAAGCTTCCCTAAGCACCCGCAGATACTGGAAAAATCACTTTTCAGAGGGCTTTCATCAGGCCCCTATATTCTGTATGATGCGCCACCTTTCGCAGGGGCCCGGAAAGCATTGGCTTGACGGTGACCCGAAACTATCGAGTATTTGTCGATAATTTGTGCCCGGACGCCGGTGATGGCGGCCAGTTACAGGTTTTCGCAGGAGTGAGTTGGCAAGGCAATGGTAACGATTCGACTGTCACGCAGTGGCGCAAAAAAACGTCCTTTTTATCACCTGACGGTAACCGATAGTCGCAGATCTCGCGATGGTCGTTTCATCGAGCGCGTAGGGTTTTTCAACCCTGTTGCCCGCGGTCAGGAAGAGCGTCTGCGCGTTGATCGCGCACGCATTGAGTACTGGCAGGGTCAGGGCGCGCAATTGTCTGCTCGCGTAGCGAAGCTTCTGAGCGTCGCCGAGTCCAGCAGCGAAGCCGCCGACGCGGCCTAAGGCCTCTCGGGCATGAGTTCGCCCGAGGAAAACATGTTACTCGCCGGGAAGATCACCGGCGCTTATGGCATTAAGGGCTGGGTCAAACTACATGCGTTTACCGACCCGCCTCAGAATTTCTTCGCTTTTAGCCGTCATCAGATAGAGCGGCAAGGGCGTACCGAGTCGATCCAGTTCGCCGATGGACGGGCTCAGGGAAAAGGTTTGATTGCGAGGGTCGTAGGGGTGGATTCCCGAACGGACGCCGAGCTGCTAAGGGGCACACAGATCTGGGTTCCTAAAGAGGAGTTACCGGAGCTGGGCCCTGATGATTATTACTGGCACCAGTTGCAGGGCTTGCAGGTGTGGAGTCAACACGAAGGGCAGTCTTTACTGCTGGGCGTGGTCGACCATCTCCTGGAAACCGGAGCCAATGATGTGCTGGTGCTGCGTCCCTGTGATGGCAGCATAGATAAGCGAGAGCGGCTTATCCCTTATCTACCCGATGATGTTGTTCAGGGGATAGATATAGAAGCGGGAAGCATGACCGTAGTTTGGCACCCGGAAGATTAATGCGGGTTGCGCTGGTCACTCTTTTTCCGGAGACGCTCGGCTTGGTCAGTGCAATGGGTGTCACCGGACGGGCGGTGCGTGATGAGCGGTTGAGTGTCACCGCCATAAACCCTCGGGATTACACCGAGGATCGTCATCGCAGTGTGGACGATCGGCCCTACGGGGGCGGTCCCGGTATGGTGATGAGGCCTGAGCCTCTCGCCGCTGCGGTGAAGGCAGGCAGGGAGTTTGCAGGTGCAGGTGCGCCGGTCATCTATCTGTCACCCCAGGGGCGCAGGTTTGACCATGCGAAAGCACGAAAGCTGGCAGAACTGCCGGGAATGATATTGCTTGCAGGCCGTTATGAAGGTGTAGACGAGCGGCTTGTAAAGACGTCGGTGGATGAGGAACTCTCCATCGGTGATTATGTGTTGAGCGGTGGGGAGTTGGCAGCACTGGTGGTTGTAGATGCGGTCTCGCGCCTCCTGCCAGGAGTATTGGGTCACGAAGACTCAGCGAACGAGGACTCGTTCGCACAGGGCTTGTTGGATTGCCCGCACTTCACCCGGCCAGAGCAGTATGCCGGTGAAGATGTTCCGGCAGTGCTGCTTAGCGGTGATCATGCCGCGATCAGGCGCTGGAGGTTGAAGCAGTCCCTGGGCAGGACCTGGGAAAGGCGTCCTGATTTGCTCGAGGACTTGCAGCGTACTAGAGCGCTGACTGCCGAGGAACAACGCCTTCTGGCCGAATACCAGAGCGACCCGAGTTAGAAGTCAGGTGATGGTGTCAGGGTTGAATGTGACACGATCGAGTGGAATATTTTATACATGGTCGTCCCCCGGGATGATCGCAGGTAGTTTGGGAGCAACAAAATGAGCACCAATGCAATTATTTCTCAGCTTGACGCTGAGCAAATGGACAAGGAACTGCCGGAGTTTGCCCCCGGCGACACCGTAGTCGTTCAGGTTAAAGTGAAAGAGGGTACCCGTGAGCGTCTTCAGGCGTTTGAGGGTGTTGTGCTGGGTAAGCGCAATCGCGGCCTGAATTCTGCGTTCACCGTCCGCAAAATTTCTCACGGTGTGGGTGTTGAGCGTACGTTCCAGACCTATTCTCGTTTGCTCGAATCCATCACGGTGAAGCGTCGCGGTGACGTGCGTCAGGCAAAGCTTTACTACTTGCGTGAGCGCTCTGGTCGGTCCGCGCGAATCAAAGAAAAGCTGGGGTGATGATCGGGCCGCTGATGCGGCTCGTCCAGATCCGAGAGCGGCCTTCCCTTTGGAACGGCCGCTTTTTTGTGCCCGGGGTTTGTTAAGCTCTGGCTATGTCCGATTCTGCAACAAGCACAGATTTCCCTCTTCTTGAGACCTATCTCGACGCTGTGTGGATGGAGAAGGGCTTGAGCGAGAATACCCTCGCAGCCTATCGCCGTGACCTGCAGTCGTTTGCCCGTTGGGCCTCGACGCGAAACCGTTCTACTACCAAAGTTGCTCGCACCGATATCGAGGCTTACCTTGCTTATCTGCTCGCGCACAAGCGCTCTCCGCGCTCTGCGGCGAGGGCTTTGTCCTGCCTGCGCGGCTATTACCGCCATCTCCTGCGCAGCGGCCAGCTGAAAGAGGACCCCACGCTGGGCCTTGATAGCCCTCGCCTGGGTCGGCCGTTGCCCAAGACGTTGTCTGAAGCCGATGTGGATGCACTGCTCCAGGCGCCGAATCTTGAGGAGCTCATCGGTTTTCGTGATCGGTGCATGCTGGAGCTGTTATACGCCTGCGGCTTGCGCGTGTCCGAATTGACCGGGCTGACCGTATCCCAGCTGAGCCTTAATCAAGGGGTTGTGCGCATCAGTGGCAAGGGCGGTAAGGAGCGTTTGGTGCCGGTCGGCGAAGAGGCGTTGCATTGGCTGCAGCGGTACCTTCGCGAGATCAGGCCACAGCTTCTGGGCGAGACTTCATCCGAGGTGCTGTTTCCCAGTCGACGCGCTCAAATGATGACGCGCCAGACTTTTTGGCATCGAATCAAGCAGCACGCCATCACTGCGGGAATCCATAAGCCTATTTCGCCGCATGTGCTGAGGCATGCGTTTGCGACTCACCTGGTTAATCACGGTGCAGACTTGCGCGTGGTGCAATTGCTCCTGGGTCACAGTGACTTAAGTACAACGCAGATTTACACCCATGTCGCCCGCCAGCGCTTGCAAAGCCTCCACGCAAAACACCACCCTCGGGGCTGACTTCGGCTCACCCTGTAAACTATTGCTCACAGATCGATGCCCCGATGAACTATCCGACACTGGTATGATCCAAATCTCACAGACAGTTAATAAGCCGCCTCGGGCGGAGCACTCAACAGGAAGGTTTTCTATGTATTTAAGCCGTGCCCTCATCAGCCGCTCGGGACTTCGATCGCTGGCTGCAGTCGCCATGAGCCTGCTCGTCCTGACGCAGCCAGGGTACGCAGATGAAAGCGTTGATCCTGAGATTGTGAAGCAGCTGCGCTTACGATTGGGGGCTCCGCAGATTGGTTTAGAGGTGCAAAGCGTGGAAGCGAGCCAGTTACCCGGTCTCTACCGCGTGAACATCGTGTCAGGGCCCACTATTTATTCGACAGCGGAGGGGGACTACTTCATCGTTGGTGATCTTTATAACGTCGGTGTCACGGGGCTGGTGAACCTGGGTGAACAGCAGCGCTCCAACGATCGAAAAGAAGCGATTGCGGCGGTTTCTGAGGAAAATACCATTATCTTTCCGGCTGAGGGCCCCACCTTGAGCCATATCACGGTATTTACCGATGTTTCCTGCTTCTATTGTCAGAAGCTCCATAAAGAGGTGCCGGAGTTGAACCGCCGGGGCATCGAAGTGCGATATCTCGCCTATCCCCGGCAGGGCATCGGGTCGCCGGGTTTTCGGCAGCTTGCGAGCGCCTGGTGCGCTGATGATCGTCAGGCGACGCTGACAGCCTTTAAGAACCGCGAAGAGCTGAAGGAAAATGTTTGTCCGGGCAATCCTATCGCCGAACAGTTCGCGCTGGGACAGCAACTGGGGGTCCGAGGGACGCCGGCAATTATTACCCCGGACGGCGAGATGATTCCCGGCTATCGTAGCGCTGATGATCTGGCGGCGCTTTTGGGCGTCCAGTAACGCACTTTTTGTCATCATCCTTCGGTGTTTGCGTGGCCTTGCTTTTACGCAGGCAACGCCCCGTTTGACAGTGTCCGGCGTGGGCTTTAGTGTCCCCGCTCGATCGTTGTCGTCGCTATCGTGGCGGCCTTACTTCAGTACAGTGAGTCCTTGTGGAAGAGCAATTTCAGCGCATTCAGCGCCTCCCTCCCTATGTTTTCAGCATCGTTGGCGATTTGAAGCAGGCCGCGCGTGCAGCAGGGGAGGACATTATAGATTTTGGTATGGGGAATCCGGATCAGCCCACACCCGCGCATATTGTGGACAAAATGGTGGAAGCGGCCCGGCGCCCCGACACGCATCGCTACTCCCAATCCAAAGGCATTCCACGCTTACGTAAAGCTATTTGTGACTGGTATCGCAAGCGCTATGCGGTAGAGCTTGATCCGGAAACGGAGGCCATTGTTACCTTGGGCTCCAAAGAGGGGCTCGCGCATTTGGCGCTGGCGACTACGGGGCCCGGGGACGCGATTCTTGTGCCCAACCCGTCTTATCCCATTCATCCCTACGGATTTGTTATTTCCGGTGCGGATATTCGTCACGTGCCCATGGGTGATGAGAAAGAGTTTTTCGAAGAACTGGAAAACGCTATCCGCAACAGCTGGCCCAAACCCAAAATGCTGGTGCTTAACTTCCCCTCGAACCCAACAACCCATTGTGTAGAGCTGCCCTTCTTTGAAAAGGTCGTAGAGATTGCCCGGGAGCACCAGATTTGGGTGGTGCAGGATCTAGCCTATGCAGATCTGTGTTTTGACGGCTATGTGGCGCCATCGATATTGCAGGTGGAGGGCGCGCGGGAGGTTGCTGTGGAGTTCTTCAGCATGTCCAAGAGTTATAATATGCCCGGTTGGCGCATTGGGTTTTGCTGTGGAAACGCTACCCTTGTGGGGGCTTTGGCGCGCATGAAGTCCTATCTTGATTACGGCATGTTTACGCCTATTCAGGTTGCCGCGATTGCCGCTTTGGAGGGTGATCAGAGCTGCGTGTCGCAGATTAATACCATGTACCGGTCCCGTCGCGATGTGTTGTGCGACGGCCTGACTGCCTGCGGCTGGCCCGTTGCACCCCCGAAGGCGACCATGTTTGTGTGGGCTCAGATTCCCGAAGCCTATCGGGCGATGGGTTCTTTGGAGTTTAGTAAGAAACTGATCGCAGATGCGAAGGTCGCCGTATCGCCGGGCGTTGGCTTTGGGGAGTATGGAGAGGGCTACGTGCGCTTCGGTCTCATTGAGAACGAGCATAGAACGCGTCAGGCAGTGCGTAACATTAAACGCATGTTTCGTGATGATGGCTTGATTGTTACGGTCTGAAATTTACAGGGTGGCCGAATGGCCATGAGACACGACAAATCATTGTGGGGAAATACAGCAACATGAGCGTATTGCGCGTTGGGGTCTGCGGGAACGGCACAGTCGGAGGCGGCACTATAGAACTGCTTCGCAGCCAGGCCGGGTTATTGGAGAGCCGGGCAGGACGACCCCTGTGCTTAACCCGTATTGGCGCGCGTCGGGATCGGGATGATTGCCCGAGCGGCGACGTGCCGGTGCATCGCGACCTTTTGGACGTGGCCCGTGCAGACGATGTTGATGTTGTTGTAGAAAGCATTGGTGGTACCACGCTGGCAAAGGAGATTGTTGAGACGGCCCTGCGCTCGGGTAAGTCGGTGGTCACGGCCAACAAAGCACTCATCGCAGAGCACGGTAACGAACTTCTGGCGCTTGCCGAAGACTGCGGCCAAAGCCTGCTCTGCGAGGCGGCGGTGGCCGGGGGCGTGCCGATTCTCAAAGCTTTGCGTGATGGTATGGCGGCAAACCAGGTCACCGAGCTGTCAGGCATCATTAACGGCACGGGGAATTTCATCCTCACGGAAATGGGTGCGCATCAACGTTCCTTTGATGAGGTGTTAGCCGAGGCGCAGGCGTTGGGCTATGCCGAGGCGGATCCCACCTTTGATGTGGAGGGCGTGGACGCTGCGCATAAGCTGAGCATTCTCGCCGCTATGGCCTTTGCGACGCCGCTTAATTTTTCTGCTGTATTTTGTGAGGGCATCAGTGGCGTAACTCCGGCGGATATACAGTTTGCTGAGGAATTGGGCTATCGCATCAAGCATCTTGGAATTGCCCGGGAGCACGCTGATGGCGTGGAGCTGCGGGTGCACCCAACCTTGTTGCCCAAAGATTCGCTGCTGGCCAGCGTAGACGGCGTGCTGAATGCCGTGCGTCTTCAAGGCCATGCTGCGGGTGAGACCGTGTACTCGGGCGCCGGGGCCGGACGCTTGCCTACCGCCTCGGCGGTGGTGGCTGACCTCGTGGACATAGCCCGTGCCCAGGGTAATGTAGTCCACTGCCTGGGTGTTGGGCTCGCTGCGTTAAAAGTTAAACCGGTGCTGCCCATGGACTCAGTGTGCAGTGCCTGGTACCTGCGGTTGCAGGCGGAAGACCGCCCGGGTGTTATGTCGCAGTTGGCGAGTTGCCTGGGCGCGGAGGGTATTAGCATCGAGGCACTGATCCAAAAGCCGCCGAAGGGCGCGGCGGCCACCGTTCCCGTGGTTGTGCTGACTAACAGCGCCAGAGAAGATGCGCTGCGCCGCGCGGTGGCGGCCATCGCCGCTCTTCCCGCGGTGACACAAAGGCCACACTGTATTCGTATCGAATCGCCGAACTAGAGGAAATCCCGTGCGCTACATCAGTACCCGCGGCACTGCGCCGGCACTTGGCTTTGAAGAGGTTTTACTCACCGGACTGGCCAGTGATGGCGGCCTGTATGTGCCCGAAAGCCTTCCAAGCTTTAGCGCGGAAGAACTTGAGCAGATGGCCTCTCTGGACTATCCGACCCTGGCGCACCGCATCCTGCTGCCGTTCGTGGCAGAGGCCTTTAGCAGTGAGGAATTGCGAGAGATCATCGACGATACCTACGCCGTGTTTCGCCACACGGCGGTGGCGCCGCTGGTGCAGCTGGAACACAACCAATGGGTCCTGGAGCTGTTCCACGGCCCCACGCTGGCGTTTAAAGACTTTGCGCTGCAGCTTTTGGGTCGACTGCTGGATGCAACCCTGAAACGCCGCGGCGAAAAAGTAGTGATCATGGGGGCGACCTCGGGTGATACCGGTTCAGCGGCGATTGCGGGCTGTCAGCGCTGTGAAAACATCGATATTTTTATTCTGCATCCCCATAACCGTGTGTCCGAGGTGCAGCGTCGACAAATGACCACCTTGAGTGGCCCGACGATTCACAACCTGGCCATCGAGGGCAATTTTGATGATTGTCAGGCGATGGTAAAGGCGAGTTTTCGGGACCAGAGCTTTCTCCCGGACGGGCGCAGTCTCGTGGCGGTTAACTCCATTAACTGGGCGCGCATCATGGCCCAGATCGTGTACTACTTTTATGCGGGGCTGGCGCTGGGAGCTCCGCACAGGGCGGCGGCGTATTCGGTGCCCACGGGGAATTTCGGAGATATCTTTGCCGGATATCTTGCGTCGAAAATGGGGCTGCCGATCGCGCAGCTGATGATTGCCACTAACAGAAACGATGTACTGCACCGGTTGCTCAGTAGTGGTGACTATTCCCGCCAGGCCCTGGAGCACACGCTGTCACCGAGTATGGATATTTCTGTGTCTAGTAACTTCGAACGGCTGATGTTCGATCTTTATGATCGCGACGCATCGGCTGTCGCCGGTCTCATGGCGGCTTTTGACGACGGTGACATAGCGCTTTCTGACAAGGCGATGGCCAATGCCCGGACTATGTTCGCCAGTCATCGCGTTGACGACGCCGGGACTCTGGCCTGTATTTCAACGGTGTGGGAACAGACCGGGTACCTGCTGGATCCGCACAGCGCCATTGGCTACGCTGCTGCCAAGGCGGCGGATTCAGCGTCTGCTGTGCCCTGGGTCACTTTGGCGACAGCCCATCCTGCCAAGTTCCCTGACGCCATTGATCGCGCGGGGGTGGGCTCGTCGGCGGCGTTGCCCGCCCATTTATCGGACCTTTTTGATCTGGATGAGCACTTTGATGTTCTGCCAGGGGATCTGGCGGACGTTCAGCGCTTCATGTCAGCGCATCTGGGCGCCTGATTGTCGCGCCCGAGTCGCAATATTCGCCGACGGGAGTTTGACGGCGCACAGAGCCTGGGTGATCTATCGCCGATTCTTGCCAGAGTCTATGCCGCTCGGGGTGTGACGGACCCGGGGGAACTGGACCTGAGTCTTGCCGCGCTGCACCCTCCGGAGCTGCTGGCAGGTCTGGATGCGGCCACAGAGCGCTTACAGCAGGCGCTGGAGCATAACGAGCGAATTCTGATCGTCGGAGATTTTGATGCCGACGGCGCCACCAGTACGGCCCTGGCTATCGCAGCCCTACGCCAGTTTGGTGCCACGCAGCTTGATTACCTGGTGCCAAACCGTTTCGAGTTCGGCTACGGACTGACCCCGGGCATTGTTGCCCTGGCCGGGCAGCGAAAGCCCGATTTAATTATCACAGTGGACAACGGGATCTCCTCCATTGATGGCGTTGCTGCCGCGAACGCGGCCGGCATCGAGGTGCTAATCACCGACCACCACCTGCCGGGCCAGGAGCTCCCGGCCGCGAGGGTGATTGTGGACCCCAATCAGGCCGGCTGCAGCTTCCCCAGTAAAGCGCTGGCCGGCGTAGGGGTGATGTTCTACCTGCTTCTGGCGTTGCGGACCCGGCTTCGGGATCAGGATTGGTTTGTAAAGCGGGGTTTGGAAGAGCCGCATCTGGGATCCTTTCTTGATTTAGTCGCATTGGGCACCGTGGCGGACGTGGTGCCGTTGGACCACAACAATAGAATTCTTGTAGAAGGGGGGCTTGCACGTATGCGCAGCGGGCGTGCCCGTCCCGGCATTAACGCTTTGCTCAGCGTCGCTGGACGCGATCCTTCTGCGGTTGTGGCCAGTGACCTGGGTTTTGCCGCAGGCCCGAGGCTTAATGCAGCGGGCCGACTGGATGACATGTCGCTGGGCATCGAGTGCCTGCTTTGTGAAGACTCTGCACAGGCACGCAACATTGCGCTACAGCTCGATAGCATGAACCGCGAACGCCAGCGTATTGAGCGCGGTATGGAGCAAGAGGCGCTTGCTGCGCTGGCTGGCCTCGATTTGCGTGACAGTGATTTACCTGCGGCGCTGGTGTTGCATGATCCCGGGTGGCATCAGGGTGTGGTGGGTATTTTGGCCTCGCGTATCAAAGACCGCTTTCATCGACCGGTGATCGCCTTTGCACGCAGTGATGAAGGCGAGCTTAAAGGGTCCGGCCGAGGTATTCCCGGGATGCATCTTCGGGACCTTCTGGATTGGGTGGCGACGCAGCATCCGGGTCTCATCGACCGTTTTGGTGGCCACGCGATGGCGGCGGGGCTCTCCTTACCTGCGGCACATTACGATCAGTTTGCGGAAGCTTTCACCGCTGCGGTGGAGCAGTCCGGTGGTTTGAACCTCGAGCCGGTGATAGAAAGCGATGGAGAATTGGCGCCGCAGGACTTTGATCTTGCCACAGCCGAAATGCTTCGCCGCGCCGGCCCCTGGGGGCAGCTTTTCCCCGAGCCATTGTTTGACGGCGTTTTTGAGCTGCGCAGCCAGCGTATTGTGGGCGAGCGACATCTTAAAATGAGCCTGAGCAAACCTGGCGATGGCGCGCTCCTGGAGGCCATTGCGTTTGGTGTGGATACCGACCGCTGGCCGGATCTTTCTGTGACGCAGGTACGCCTGGCTTATCGCCTGGACGTGAACCAGTTTCGAGGCGAGAGAAGCCTGCAGCTGTTGGTGGAGCAAATCGAAGCTGCCTGAGGATGTCTCTTTGGGAGCTTGCTAGGTTAGAATAACGCCCTTTTTTGACGAGCTATTCCCATGCTGGAGATCAACCCTCTCATTCAAAGTCTTAAAGATATCGAGGCGCGCACTGACGTGCTTAGGGGGTATCTTTGACGTTGATCAACGTCGAGAGCGCCTGTCTGAAGTAGAGCTGGAACTTGCGGAGCCCAGCGTCTGGGACGACCCCGAGCGGGCGCAGGAGCTTGGGCGGGAGCGCTCATCGCTGGAGGCGATTGTCAGTTCTATCGACGCGCTGGACACCGGCGCTTCCGACACGCTTGACCTGCTTGAGATGGCCTCCGAGGAAAACGACGAAGCCGCCGTTAGCGATCTGGAACTTGAAATTCAGGGGCTACTGAAAGTCCTGGAGCTACTTGAGTTTCGTCGCATGTTCAACGGCGAGATGGATGCCAATAACGCCTTTCTTGATATCCAGTCCGGCTCCGGAGGCACCGAGGCGCAGGACTGGGCCGAAATGCTTTTGCGGATGTATCTGCGCTGGGGAGAGTCCCGGGGATTCACCACAGAGCTTATCGAGGCCTCGGGTGGCGACGTGGCGGGGATCAAGAGTGCGACCATCAAGTTTAGCGGCGAATATGCGTTTGGCTGGCTGCGCACTGAGACCGGCGTGCATCGTTTGGTCCGAAAATCCCCCTTTGACTCGGGTAATCGCCGGCATACTTCCTTTGCGTCGGTGTTTGTGGCGCCGGAGATTGACGACAATATTGAAATTGAGATCAATCCCGCCGATCTTCGCGTAGATACTTACCGAGCCAGCGGCGCAGGTGGCCAGCACGTCAACAAGACTGACTCTGCGGTGCGTTTGACGCACAACCCCTCAGGCATCGTGGTGCAGTGTCAGACCGAGCGCTCACAGCACCAGAATCGCGACAATGCCATGAAACTGCTCAGGGGCAAGCTGTATGAGATGGAAGTTCTCAAACGCAACGCTGAAAAGCAGGTGATGGAAGACAATAAGGCGGACATCGGTTGGGGGAGTCAGATTCGCAGCTATGTTCTGGATGCTTCGCGCATCAAGGATTTGCGCACCAACGTGGAAACCAGCAACACCCAGGCGGTGCTTGACGGCGCCATCGACCAATTCATCGAAGCTTCGCTGAAAAGCGGTCTGTGACCGGAACGAGACTATGAGTAATCAGGACAACACCGCGGCGCCTGCACCCGAGGACGAGAACAAACTGATCGCCGAACGTCGCGGTAAGCTTGACGACCTGCGGGCGCAGGGCAATCCCTTCCCCAACGATTTTCGACGCACTGCGACCGCTGGCCAGTTACAGCAGGACTTTGCCGAGGAAGAAAAAGCCGCGCTGGAAGAGCGCAACGAGGAGTTCGCTGTTGCCGGTCGTCTTATTCGCAACCGGGGCGCGTTTTTGTTGATTCAGGACGGCGAGGGGCAAATCCAGCTGTATGTGGATCGCAAAGGTCTTAGTGAAGAAACACTTGCCAGTATAAAAAGCTGGGATCTTGGGGACATCGTTGCCGCCAGAGGACCACTGCACCGCTCGGGCAAAGGCGACCTGTATATCAATATGCGCGAAGCACGTTTGCTCACCAAAGCCCTCAGGCCGCTTCCTGATAAGTACCATGGCCTTGCTGACCAGGAACTGCGCTATCGTCAACGCTACGTGGACCTTATTGTTAACGAGCGTTCCCGGGAGGTGTTTCGTATACGGTCCCGGGTCATTAGTTATATCCGCAAATTCATGGATGGGCGGGACTTCATGGAGGTGGAGACCCCGATGATGCAACCCATCCCGGGCGGGGCGGCGGCAAAGCCCTTTGTCACCCATCACAATGCGCTGGATTTAACCATGTATTTGCGCATCGCTCCGGAGTTGTATCTCAAGCGCCTCACCGTAGGCGGTTTTGAACGCGTTTACGAAATCAATCGCAACTTCCGTAACGAGGGCCTGTCCACGCGGCACAACCCCGAGTTCACCATGCTCGAATATTACTGGGCCTATGCTGACTACCAGGATGCTATGGACCTGACGGAGCACATGCTGCGGGGCCTCACCCAGGAGGTGCTGGGCTCTCAACAGGTGAATTATCAGGGGCAGGTATTCGATTTCTCCCAGCCGTTTGCACGCATGACGGTGACCGAAGCGATACTTGCTTACAACCCCTCATTAAGCATGGCGGATATCGCTGAGCGCGAACTCGCCAGGCGTGTGGCCGAGGGATTGGGTATTGAGGTACACACCTCCTGGGGTCTTGGGAAAATCCAAATTGAAATTTTTGAGAAGACAGCAGAACACCGTCTGGAGCAGCCTACCTTCATCACAGCCTATCCCACGGAAGTATCGCCCCTGGCACGGCGGAATGATGACGACCCCTTTGTGACCGATCGCTTTGAGTTCTTTGTCGCCGGAAGGGAGCTTGCCAATGGCTTCAGTGAATTGAATGACGCCGAAGACCAGGCGCAGCGTTTTAAGGATCAGGTGGCGCAAAAGGATGCAGGTGATGAAGAAGCCATGCATTTTGATGCGGATTATGTGCGGGCGCTGGAATACGGCATGCCGCCAACGGCAGGCGAGGGCATTGGTATCGATCGGCTGGTCATGCTGCTGACGGACTCCCCCTCGATTCGTGACGTGCTGCTGTTTCCCCATATGCGACCTGAGTGATCCTCTGTGGGATGTGGGTGATACACTCTGCCAACGACTTTTTGCGAAGTTCATACTATGTCTAGAAAGCTCATCACCCTGGCATTGAGCGCGGTCCTGGCGGCCTGTGCAGGTGCTCCTCCAGAGCCGCCCCCTCCACAGCAGCGATCTCCACAGGATGTGAAGTTGACGCTCAATTTGCCGGAGGAATCGGATAACTGCGTTTGTCAGGCAGCGTCGGAAAATGACCGCACGTTTCTTGAGCGTGGTATGGAGACCCTCGCGGAGGGAGACTACATTGAGGCCGTTCAATACTTCCAGCGCTACCAGCGGTTGGAGCAGCAGCCCATGGCGCAGTGGGAGGGTGATCTGGCCATCGCCTACGTGAGCATGCTGCCCAGCAGTCCTTTTTATGACGTGGATGCCGCGTTACAGGCTTACACCGATCTCCAGTCCCGGGAGCCCGATGGACACAAGCATCACAGCATCGTACTCATGCAACAAGCGCTGGAGTCCTTTGTGCTCATGGAGCGCCACATCTGGGATCTGGAGAGTCGCGCAGGCATGTTGCAGGAAGATCTCGATAAGCGCGAACAGGCACTTAAGCGGCTTCGGGAGTTAACTCTGGGTCAACCGGAAGACTGACGGTAAAGGTCGAGCCCTCTCCCGGCTCACTGGCAACGCTGATTTGACCGCCCATCAACTCGCAAAAGTCGCGACAAATCGCCAGCCCCAGGCCCGTTCCACCGTAGGTGTTGCTGGTGGCATCATCAGCCTGCACAAACGCTTCGAAAACAAGCGCCTGTTGCTCAGGCGTCATGCCGATGCCGGTGTCGCTGACAGTGATTTCCAGGTGCTGGGTGGCTTGTGTAAAGGAGGCGCTGACCCTAATCATGCCTTCAGCGGTAAATTTAGCGGCATTACTCAAAAGATTGACGATGATCTGACGAAACTTCACAGCGTCATTATTGATCATCGGCAAGGTGCTGAAGTCATCGCACTGCAACACATTCCCATTGCGTCGTAGCAGCGGGGCCAGCGCATCTACGGCCATGGTCAGTGCCTCGCCGGGATGAAACTGCTCCTTCACCAGCGTCATCTTTCCCGTTTCAATCTTCGACAGATCCAGAATGTCATCAATCAGGGCCAGGAGCTGCCGTCCCGAGAGGACGATTTTATCGAGATCGTTTTGGTACTGTTTGCGATCGATGGGCGTTTCGTCATCCAGTTCATCGTGCAGCATCTCGCTGTAGCCGATGATGGCATTGAGGGGGGTTCGTAGTTCATGGCTCACGTTGGCGAGAAAACGCGATTTTGCTGCGTTGGCCTCATCGGCGCTGAGCTTGGCATCTTTTTCTTCATCGATAGCGCGCCGCAGTTTGTCCGACATGCTGTTAAATGCTGACGCCAGATCGCCCAGCTCTCCGTCATCGTCAATGTCTTCGATGCGATAGTCCAATTCGCCAGCACCTAGTTTCTGGGTGCCGCGCTTGAGGCGTTTGAGGTTGTCGTTGGTATAGCGAACCAGAAAGAAGCCCAGGGTCGCTGTGAGAAATATGGAAGCGATAAATCCCAATACGGTGATGCGGTCGGTGAGCGCGATAGTGCGGTCAATAACATTCGCTCGCTGTACCGCGATAAACGCCTGACGTTGCTCAAGCTCCTTAAGGCGCTGACTGGCTTCGAGATAGGGGATGGGGTCATCCACATCGGATTGCCACTCGCCATCGTTGTAATTGTCGTAAAATGCCCGCCAACTGCCCAGTAGCCGCGCGCTGCTATCGCGCAGAAGATTAAATTGTGCGGCGGTAACATCGCTGCCCATGCCACCGAGGGCCTCCACGGTGCTCTGTGTGGCGGCGATGCTGCTCAAAGCGCTGCGTTGATCTTCGTCGGCCAGACGGTCGTCGGTGTTTTCCCGAAGTGTGGACAGCACCAGAATCTTCTGCCGCTGATCTTCCAGTTGCTTGGCCAGTTCCGTGGACAGCTGTCCCGCAGTGACTGCCTGACGGTAGGCCACCATACTTTCGCTTCGCGCGTAGCTGCCCCAGAAGTGGGTGCCGACGTTGATCGCAAACAAAATCAGAATCGTGAATAGCGAGAGTGTGAGGCGTCGACGCAGGCTCATCGTTCAAGCAACCGCGCAATTTTTTCTAAAAGAGCGGGGAAATCGATAGGCTTGGTCGCGTAGTCATCGCAACCGGCCTCCAGGGCCCGGTCTCTATCTTCTGCCATGGCATGGGCGGTGAGAGCGATGATAGGTGTGTGAGCCAGTTCAGGCTTGGCGCGCACCGCACGACAGACGCTCCAGCCGTCCATCACCGGTAGGTTCATGTCCAGAAGCACCAGAGCAGGACGTTCAGACTCGATACTTGCCAGGGCTTTGGCGCCGTCTTCGGCGATGAGCGCCTCAAAGCCCGCGCGCTTAAGCCGACGACTGAGCATATCGCGATTGAGTTCGTTGTCTTCTACCAGCAGCAGTTGCACGGCACTCATAACAATTCCTGCTCCAGCGGATGCACTGTGAGCGGTTCATCGAGGCCTGGAGCCTGTACCTCGCGACTGGGACCAAGGGCGTAGGCGGCGCCCAACGCCTGGCGGGTGGATTCTGCGATGAGAATTTCGCCCCCTCGGGCCACGTCCTCAATGCGCGAGGTTACGTTCATAGCATGGCCGACAAAGCCGTATTTGCTGCGCCGCTCAGAGCCGATATTGCCTGCAATAACGTTGCCGGTATTCAAGGCGATGCCCATCTCCAGTTCGGGCAGGCCGTCGTTTCGATTTGCGGTGTTGATTTCTGCCATGGCGGCCTGCATGGCCAGCGCGCAGCGCGCAGCCCGGTCGGGGTCATCATCGTGACGCCTCGGTGCTCCGAATACCGCGAGAATGGCGTCGCCAAGGAACTCATCGATAGTCCCGCCATACTCCATGATGATGTCGGTCATGGCGCCGAGATAGCGATTGAGCATGCTCACTACCCGGTCTGGCGGTAGTTGCTCGCTGATGGTGGTAAAGCCCCGAATGTCCGACATCATGATGGTGACTTCGCGAAGGTCGCCGCCGAGCTCGAGGCCTTCGGGACGTTCGAGGATTTCGGTAACGATGTCATCGGAGAGATAGCGACCGAAGGTTGCGCGGATAAAGCGCTCGTTGCGCTCTAACTGGTCCCGATACAGCTGCTCGCGATCGTGCCATTGCTTGCGCTCAATGCCGGCCTTGATCCGGGCCTGCAGCAGGACGGGATTAAAGGGCTTAAACAGGTAGTCATCGGCTCCGGCCTCGATGCATTCGATAATGCCCTGCATGTCCTGCTCGCCGGAAATCATGATCACCGGGGTTGCGCGAAGTTTCGGTTCGGCTTTGATACGCCGGAGCACTTCTCGACCATCCATGCCCGGCATCATGCGATCGAGCAGCACGACGTCAACATCAGCATTGGCGAGCATTTCCAGTGCTTCCGCGCCGCCGGGAGCGGTGACGACAAAATGGCCGCTGCGGGTCAGATAGCGCGCAAGGAGCTCCCGGTTTTCTTCCCGGTCGTCCACCGCCAGGATAAATCCCGGCTCTCCGGTCAGACCGGGAATGGGCTCAATAGTCTCGCTGCTAGCGCTGGCGCCGGATAACACGGGTTCTCCCGTTCCCTCGAGCACGCGGGCGATCACGCTTGCCAGCGCTGCGCCGGGGTTTGATGCACTTTCACTCAGCATTTCTGCATAGCCCCGAAGTGCCCCTGCCAGATTTCGCAGTTCATGGTTGTCTGCGATCTCTTCTTCCAGGAGCGGCGCTATGTTGGCAGCGCAGGCGACGAGGGCTGACCAGTCCTGCTGGGCATCGTCATCCAGCGCAGGCAGCTCTGAGGCAGACAGCGCTGTGATCTCCATCACCGCCAACTGCAGTCCAATTCGAATGTCAGGCGTCGCTAAGGCGGACTGCAGGTCCGTTTCTTGCGCTTCTGCGTCCCCTGACCGGGGTTTGTCATTCATGCGGGCGACCTGCGATAGGGCCGAGTCTGTACGGCATGCATATCAATACCTTGCGTTCTCATTCTGTCGAGTATAGCGACCGCGGCAATCTCCGGGAAAGAGAGTTCAACGTAGTAGATGCGCGCGGTCGAAAATTTGAGGTAACATGCACGCATCGCGAAAGCAGACAAGCAAAGGTGGCCGAAGCGTAGTCCATGTTGCAGCAGGTAGAAATATTTCAGGGTCTTTCAGACGACGAGCTCTCTGCACTTGCAGAGAGCAGTACCAGTCGGTCGTTCCCCAAGAATACCGTGGTCATCCATGAGAATGACCCGGCGGATTCTCTGTTCGTCATCGAAGCCGGAAAGGTGAAGGTGTATTGCAGCGACAAGAACGGCAAGGAGTTCATCATGAACACCCAGGGCGAGGGTGACTACTTTGGTGAACTTGCTCTGCTGGACGATTCCACGCGATCAGCGTCCGTGCGAACCGTGGAAAAGTGCAATTTCTGTATTATTTATAAAGAAGACTTTAATCGAGTGCTCGAAGCGCACCCGAGCATCTCCCGTAAATTGATTGCCAACCTTGCGACCCGAGTGCGCAAACTCACCGCAGACGTGAAAAGCCTGGCGCTGCAGGATGTGTATGGGCGCGTTGCGAATGTGCTTATGGACTTATCCGAGGAGCGGGGCGACGGCACCCTGTATATCGGTGAGAAGCTCACTCAGCAGGATATCGCTGACCGCGTGGGCGCATCTCGGGAGATGGTGGCTCGTATTCTGAAAGACCTCACTATTGGTGAGTACATCCGCTTTGAGGGCCGCCACATCATCATCAATACGCGTTTGCCGGCGAAATACTGAATGCGTGACCGCGGGGCGTCCCGGCGTCCTGCAGAGTTTTTATAGGCCTGCTGTCCCCAGTGGCGTCTCCTACACTTTCACTTTGCTGTTCTTGTCGTCTTCCCTTTGCTGCGCTTCAACACGCAGTTCCAAGCTGCCTTGTGCCAACCGTGCGTACAGCTTTTGTTTTGCGGCGACCTCTGTGCTTGCACGTATCACGGTGCCTTGGCCGTCGCTGAGTATGGAGTAGCCCCGGTCCAGAATTGCCAGAGGGTTAAGGCTTGCCAGAACTTGCTCCCGGCGCTGTAAAGCCTGTCGTTGCCAGGCCAGTTTCTGGCCCATGGCGACCCTCAGGGCGACCCGCTGCCGCTGCAGATGCTCTTGATGCTGTTCGATGCGGCGTCCAGGCGAATGCGTTCGAAGACGATCGCTGCGAACATTCAGATCCCGACGTAGCTGATCCAGGCGAAGGTTCATGGCCCGGCGAAGTCGGCCTTCAAGCTCGTCCAGGCGCTGGGACTGTTCACGAAGCCGGTCACCGGGGTGCCTCAGGCGTGCGCGGAGCTGGCTGAGCTGCAAGTTGGCGCGCTCAAGATGGTGGTGCATGGCCCGGCTCAGGCGTTTGCGTGACTGCTCCAGCTGTGCAAGCAGTTCTTCCCGGTCATCACTGAGCAGCTCTGCTGCAGCGCTGGGCGTTGGTGCACGGGCATCTGCCGCAAAGTCGGCGATGGTGACATCCACTTCATGACCCACCCCGCAGACTACGGGGAGCTCGCTGGCGACGATGGCCCTGGCCAGGGCTTCGTCATTAAACGCCCAGAGGTCCTCCAGAGAGCCGCCGCCGCGGGCCAAAATTACCGCATCAAAATCACAGTCATCTCGGGTTTTGGCGGAGTAGTTGGCATCGCGCAGTGCTTGACGAATTTCTGCGGCCGCGCTGGTGCCCTGAACGGATACCGGTAAAACCGTCACACGTATGGATGGGTTTCGTCGTGCAAGCACGTGAAGTATGTCCTGCAGCGCCGCTCCCGTGGGCGAGGTGATCACAGCCAGATGCGCGACGGAGCGGGGTAGGGCCTGCTTGATCCCTGCGTCGAAGAGCCCTTCCTGTCGAAGTTGGTCCCGCAGCGCCTCAAAACGTGCCTGGAGAGCGCCGGCGCCGGCCGGCTCCATAAACTCGCCGATGAGCTGAAATTCTCCACGACCTTCGTAGAGTGAGACCCGCGCGCGCAAGCGGACCTGATCGCCGTTTTGGGGGTTGAATCGCAGCCGCTGGTTGTAGTTCTTGAACATGGCGCAGCGAACCTGCGCCTTGTCGTCCTTAAGTGTGAAGTACCAGTGTCCGGACGAGGGGCGCGCGAGATTTGAGATCTCCCCTTCGACCCACACAAAGCTAAAGTGACTCTCGAGAAGGCTGCGTACCTGCCTGTTCAGCTGGCTTGGGGTGAGCGTTTCCGCCTGAGTCTGATTCATGGGCTGCTGCAGCCTGCCACAACTATTTGCACTGGCTTGCGTCTCCGGTATTACGTCGAGGGCTCTAAGGTTTTATAATAGCGAGTTTACTCGACCAAACTGCCTCTGGAGGACACATTATGTTGCGTATCGATCAGGAAGCGCTGACTTTTGACGATGTACTCCTGCTGCCTGGGTATTCGGAGGTGGTCGCGACCGATGTTTCTCTTCAGACCCGGCTGACCAAAGAGATCGCTTTGAACCTGCCCCTGGTGTCCGCGGCCATGGATACGGTCACCGAGGCCCGCCTTGCCATCGCCATGGCCCAGGAGGGCGGCATCGGCATTATTCATAAAAGCATGAGCATTGCCGATCAGGCTGCGGAAGTGCTGCGCGTTAAAAAATATGAAAGCGGCGTGGTTAAGGATCCGATCACCATCCAGCAGGATGCAACGCTTGCACAGCTTATCGAATTGACCACTGCAAATGGTATTTCGGGCGTGCCTGTGCTGGCTGGCGAGGACCTTGTGGGGATCGTGACGCGCAGAGACATGCGCTTCGAGACGGAAATGGATAAGCCCGTGGCATCCCTGATGACGCCTCGCGACAAACTCGTGACGGTGAACGAAGGTGCTGATTCGGCAGAAGTTCAGCGGCTGCTGCATCAGCACCGTATCGAGAAGATACTGGTAGTCGGTGACGATTTTGATCTTCGCGGCATGATTACCGTCAAGGACTTTGACAAGGCGGAGAATTATCCCCGGGCCTGCAAAGACAGCTTTGGTCGACTTCGGGTCGGTGCCTCGGTGGGCACCAGCGCCGATACGGACGAGCGCGTTGCCGCCCTCATCGAAGCTGGCGTCGATGTGCTGGTCGTGGATACGGCACATGGCCACTCCCGGAACGTGCTTCAGCGAATACGCAAGATAAAAGCCGATTATCCGGGCGTTCAGATCATCGGCGGTAATATCGCGACGGGAGAGGCCGCCCTGGCGCTCGCCGAAGCTGGCGCCGATGCGGTTAAAGTGGGTATTGGTCCCGGGTCCATTTGTACCACGCGAATCGTTACCGGCATCGGTGTGCCTCAGGTCACGGCAATTGCTGACGCGGTGGAGGCATTAAAAGGCGCCTACGACATTCCGGTGATCGCAGATGGCGGTATTCGTTTTTCCGGCGATATTGCCAAGGCGATTGCAGCAGGTGCGCATGCGGTGATGATGGGCAGCATGCTTGCCGGCACCGAAGAAGCTCCCGGCGAGGTCGAGCTCTATCAGGGGCGCACCTATAAGTCTTATCGCGGCATGGGGTCTTTAGGTGCTATGGCGGGTAACCAGGGGTCTTCGGATCGGTATTTTCAGGACGCCAGTAAGGGTGCGGAAAAGCTGGTGCCCGAGGGCATTGAAGGCCGCGTGCCCTATAAAGGTTCCGCTACAGCGATCATTCATCAACTCATGGGGGGCGTGCGCTCGTCCATGGGGTATACGGGTAGTCCGGATATCGAGACCATGCGCAGCCGACCGCGCTTTGTCCGCGTGACGGCGGCGGGGATGTCTGAGTCCCATGTTCATGACGTATCGATTACCAAAGAAGCGCCTAACTATCCCGTTAGTTAACTTCGTGCCTGAGGTCGCAGCTATTGCCGCGACTGATCAGCGCGAGATCTTTTAAACAGTGAAGCGACCTATGACTGACATCCACGCCAGCCGGATCCTGATTCTCGATTTCGGCTCTCAATACACGCAGCTGATTGCGCGGCGTGTCCGCGAAGTCGGGGTGTACTCGGAAATTCGGGCCTGGGATATCAGCGAAGCGGAGCTTAGGGACTTTGCACCCAGTGGAGTCATTCTCTCGGGTGGGCCCGAGTCGGTCCACGCCGAAGGGTCGCCGCGGGCGCCGCAGTGCCTGTTCGACGGAGAATGGCCACTGCTGGGTATTTGCTACGGTATGCAAACCATGGCCGCGCAGCTCGGTGGCGAAGTAGAGGGCTCCGACACCAGCGAGTTTGGCTATGCGCAGATTCGCAGCGCCGGGGATAACGCGCTCCTGCACGACATCCGCGATCACATGACTGATCACGGCGATGGACTCCTCGATGTGTGGATGAGCCATGGAGACAAAGTTACCGCGCTGCCTGATGATTTTCGCTGTGTGGCATCCACCGACTCCTGCCCCATTGCGGCCATGGCCCATAAGGAGCGCCCCTGGTTTGGTATTCAGTTTCATCCAGAGGTCACGCACACCCTGCAGGGCACGCGAATTCTGCGGCGCTTTGTTATCGATATCTGTGGCTGCGAAGCGCTGTGGACGCCGGCGCGTATCGTTGAGGATGCCATTGCTCGCGTCAAAGATACCGTAGGTGACGATCATGTCCTCCTGGGTCTGTCCGGCGGTGTGGATTCATCGGTAGTTGCCGCGCTTTTGCATCGCGCTATCGGCGATCAGCTCACCTGTGTCTTTGTGGATAACGGTCTGCTGCGTTTGCACGAAGGCGATCAGGTCATGGAGATGTTCGCGCAGAATATGGGTGTAAAGGTGATTCGCAGTGACTCTGAGAAGCTGTTTCTTGATCGTCTGGCCGGGGAGAGCGACCCCGAGAAAAAGCGCAAGATTATCGGTAACACATTCATAGAGGTGTTTGATCAGGAAGCATCACGAATAGAAGGGGTTCGCTGGTTGGCGCAAGGCACCATCTATCCGGACGTGATTGAGTCTGCGGGTGCCAAAACCGGCAAAGCCCATGTCATCAAGTCGCACCATAACGTGGGTGGCTTGCCCGAGGATATGGCTTTGGAGCTGGTGGAGCCGCTGCGCGAGCTCTTTAAGGATGAAGTGCGCAAGATCGGTCTGGAGCTTGGGCTGCCCCACGACATGGTGTTTCGGCACCCGTTCCCAGGCCCGGGTTTGGGCGTCCGTATTCTGGGAGAGGTTCGTCATGTTTATGCCGAGATTCTCCGGCGTGCAGACGCTATCTATATCGAAGAGCTGCGTGCCGCCGGTTGGTACGAAAAAACCAGTCAGGCTTTTGCCGTGTTCCTTCCGGTAAAGTCCGTGGGTGTGGTGGGCGATGCCCGGCGTTATGAATACGTGATTGCACTGCGTGCCGTGGAGACCGTGGATTTTATGACTGCTCGCTGGGCGCACCTGCCTTATGAGCTACTGGAGAAAGTCTCAAACCGCATTATCAATGAGATTAGCGGCGTGTCGCGGGTGACCTACGATATCAGCTCCAAGCCACCGGCGACTATTGAGTGGGAGTAGTTGGCGTTGCTGTTCTGCGCAGGGGAGAGCTTAGGTGCCTGATGTCACTTCCATTAACTGGGAAATATAAAAACTCACTGACACGCGATGTGTTCGGCCCTCGCCAGCCCCAGGATTGCCCAGAGCTGTAGCCAATTCTCGACGCATCCGACCTTCGCCGATGGGCACGATCGCGGGCGAACGGTCCGAGCGTGGGAAGAGTTTTCCCGCTCCGTACAAAAGCGACAGTAACGGCGTGTTGGGCGCGAAAGTGAACAACACGGATCGCTGCGCCAGGGTCGATAAGTGCTTCACGGCGCTGGCGATGTCCTCGGGTCGGTAATGGATCAAACTGTCCATGGCCACGACATGGTCAAAGGAACCAAGGCTCGGGTCCGTCATATCGCCGACGCGATAGTCGATGCTTGAAGCCACGTCCGCCGGTGTGCGCTCAGAAGCTATCTCTACCAGGCTACCTGCAATATCTATAGCGACGACCTCGGCTCCGCGCCGTGCGGCCTCGATAGCCAGAGCACCGGTGCCGCATCCTGCATCCAGTACCCGGCGCCCGGTCAGGTCTTCTCCCAACCAGTCGAGGAACTGGTTGCGCATCTCGTCACGGCCGGCCCGCACCCGAGCCCTAACGCCTGACACGGGGCTGTCTGAAGTCAGTCGCGCCCAGGTCTCTGAAGCGGTCTTGTCAAAGTAATCCTCCAGAATTTGACGCCGACGTCGATAGGTGGCCGTATCAACCGGCATTTCTGAGTTCTGGGTGGTCATTGCTTGAGCTCCAGTTGCACAATCAGACGCCACAGTTGCAACGTCATGTTATCGCTGTTTTTTTGTACTTGTCCCTAAAGTACAGGGCTTAAGAATCTCGTGGCAGAAGTTAAACCGCCGCTACGATGCCTTCCAGGCGATCCTCGAGTTCATCTCCCGCGTTCATCAGGGCGTCCAGAGTTTCGGGGTCCGGCGACCAGTAGTTGCGTTCGTAAGCTTCTACCAGGCGGTTGGCCAATCGCATAGAGGCTTTGGGGTTCAGCTCGGCCAGACGGTTGCGCATATCTTTGTCGAGGACAAAAGTCTCTGTCATTCGCTGATAAACCCAGGGGTCAACTTCACCGGTGGTCGCTGACCAGCCTACGGTGTTGGTCAGTTGAGCCTCGATCTGTCGCACGCCTTCGTGTCCGTGGCTCAGCATGCCCTCGAACCATTTGGGGTTGAGTGTGCGTGTTCGGGTCTCAAGAGCGACCTGGGCAGCAAGGGTTCGAACCTTGCCTTCCCCGCGGGTCTGGTCTCCGATGTAGGTGGGTGCAGATTCTCCCCGGGCTGATTTCACGGCGCGGCCGATCCCGCCCAGGGTATCGAAGTAGTGGTCAACGGTGGTGACGCCCAGTTCCACAGACTCAAGGTTCTGGTAAGCCAGATCAATTTTAGAGAGAACGCCTTTCAGTACTTCCGGCTGCGCATTTGCTACACCATCGCGACCGTAGGCAAAACACTTACGCTCGGTATAAGCATTGGCGAGTTCTTCTTCTTCGTTCCAGGCGCCGCTGTCGACCAGGAGGTTCACGTTGGCGCCATAGGCACCATCTGCATTGGAAAATACGCGTAGCGCCGCAGTCTCAAGGTCACAGCCGGTCTTTTCGGCGTGGGCCATTGCGTTGGCCCGGATAAAGTTTTGTTCGGCGGGCTCTTCCTCTGCGCTGGCCGCAAGCCAGGCTGCTTCGGCCAGTAATCGCGTCTGTAATGGCAGTAGATCACGGAAAATACCGGACAGCGTGGCCATGACATCGATGCGCGGACGACCGAGTTCTTCAAGTGAGATCAGCTCTGCGCCGCAAATGCGGCCGTAGCCATCAACGCGCGGCCTGGCCCCCATAAGGGCGAGTGCCTGAGCGATGGGGCCACCTTCGGACTTGAGGTTGTCGGCGCCCCAGAGTACCAGAGCAATCGTTCTGGGCATCGCGGCGCCACTGGCTATGTGCGTTTCAATTAACAACTCAGCCTGTTTCTTTCCGTCGGCCATGGCAAAGGCTGACGGAATACGGAAGGGGTCGAACCCATGCACGTTACGACCGGTGGGCAGAACGTCGGGTGTGCGGATGAGGTCGCCACCCGGCGCCGGGCGAATAAACTTTGCATCCAGTGCGTCAATGAGCCCGGTGAGTTCGCCGTCTACCTGCATCAGGCGGTCTGTTTCCGCCAGTTGCTCCAGGATCGTCGCTTCGATGCCACTTGCTCGCGCTACGGACTTGGGCTTCTCGCCATCCACCAGCGCCGCGAGAGCCTCATGCGATATGTCGACCCCATGGGCTGTCTCAGCGATGACTGACAGCATATCGATGCGGCCATCACGACTGGGCGGTTGACCGACGATATGCAGACCCTGGGGGATCAGTTCGTATTCCAGCTCCAGAATTTTGGTCGTGAGGGCGCCAGCTTCGGCCTCGGGGTCCTCCCAGGGATGCTCCATATCGGCGAGGTCGACTTCTGCGGCCTGGGCATGAATGAGTTCCAGAAGATCCCGGCGCTCGCGCTCTGCATCCGGCGGTGATGTTCTCCAGCGCTCCAGTGTAGCCTTGAGTTCCACCAGTCCCTTGTAAAGCCCCGCGGAGCTCAGCGGTGGGGTCATGTAGCTGACCAGTGTGGCATTGGAGCGTCGTTTTGCCAGGGAGCCTTCCGACGGATTGTTCGCCGCATAAAGATACAGATTCGGGAGATCACCGATCAATCTGTCGGGCCAATCGGCGCCGCTAAGGCCCGATTGTTTACCGGGCATAAATTCCAGCGCGCCGTGGGTCCCAAAATGCAGCACCGCATGGGCATCGAAGTCTTCTCGAATCCAGCGATAAAATGCGCTGAATGCGTGAGTGGGCGAAAACCCCTTTGCGAACAGTAGCCGCATGGGGTCGCCTTCATAACCAAAGCTTGGCTGAATCCCTACAAAGACGTTACCGAAGCGTTCGCCAAGCACCAGGATGTCACTGCCGAGGCTGAGTTGACGGCCCGGCGCCGGCCCCCACTGGCTTTCAATCTCTTCAAGATAGGGCTCGCGGCGGACGTGGTCGTCGGCGCTGACCCGGGCATGCACATTGGCATCCTGTCCCAGCGTGGTGGCATTGCCTCCCAGAATTCGTTCCCGAAGCGCGTCAACGCTCTGTGGTACTTCGACCTCATAGCCCGACTCCTGCAATCTTTGCAGGGTGAAAAACAATGACTCGAAGACAGAAAGATACGCCGCCGTGCCGGTGGCGCCAGCGTTGGGGGGGAAGTTAAACAAGGTGATCGCGACGCGTCGCTCGGCGCGCTCTGAGCGTCGCAAGCGGACGACTTTTGCCACTCGCGCAGCCAGTGATTCAACGCGCTCGGTGCATGCGATCATATCTCGGGCAGAAGTGCCAGTGCCGAAGCCACACTCGCGGTAGCAGCCTTCGCAATGCCCGCTCGCGGAACTTGATCTGCCGCCGAATACCGTGGGCCCTGTCGCGCCATCTATCTCAGGGATAGCAACCATGATTGTGGCTTCGATGGGGGAGAGTCCCCGCCCATCGTGGTTCCACTCCTCCAGCGTCTGAAACTCAAGCGCGTGGGCGGCAATGAGCGGAACATCGACCCGTGCCATGATTTCCTCGGCTGCGGAAGCGATGTTGTAAGCAGGTCCGCCGACCAAAGAGAATCCCGTTAGCGATACAACCGCATCGACGGTAGCCTGGCCATCCTTCAAAAAGTATTTTTCGATCGCAGGCCTTTGATCAAGACCACCGGAAAATGCCGGGATAACACGCAGACCCTGCGCCTCAAAAGCGGCAATGGCGCCATCGTAGTGACGAGCATCATTAGCGAGCACGTAAGAGCGGATCAAAAGCAAACCGATAGTGCCTTTTGTTCCTTTTGCGGGCAGGTCGTCAGCAGACTCCGATACGCGGTCGCGGAGCTTCGGGTGGTACACCCCAACCTCGGGATAATCGATGGGTGCGGGCACCGCCGATATGTCGCCACCGGCAAGATATTTGCTCACCATTAACTTGAGCATGTTGGCCACGTTTTCGTCGGAGCCGGATAGCCAATACTGCATCATCAGGAAGTAGATGCGCAGGTCCTGAGCGGTGCCAGGGATGAATCGAAGTATTTTGGGCAGACGGCGGAGCATCGCCATTTGGCCGGCGCCGGCATTTGCGGCTGATTCTTTCTTGTTGGGTTTGCCGCGGAGCTTTTTCAGCAGCGCCATGGGGCCTTTCTGCTCTGCGGTCATATCGAGCTTGCCCATGCGAGTCAGCGCAACGATTTCGGCGCAGGACACACAGCAGAGCATGGCGGTACAGGTATCGCGGCGGGCCTTGAGCGTGGGAAGTATGGCCTGTACCTGATCATCAATGAACATCATGCAGCAAACGATAATGTCAGATTCGTTGACCGCTGCGATGGCCTCTTGAAGCGCCTCCGGGTTCGCTGCCCACTCTGTTGCCGCGTGCAGGGAGATAGAGAGTCCTGGAACATCAGTGGCGAGCGTTTTTTGCGCACGCGCTACCGATGCCGCGAGATGCCGGTCGAGAGTGATAATCGTCACCCTGGGGCCGGATCGCTCTCCTGCCTTTTGTCGTGATTCCTGCATACCCAAAGCCTTTATGGAGGTTAATCGACAGCTATGCGGTCGATCTAACCGTTACGGGAGTTCAGGCGATGAAAAAATCGTTTTAGCCGCGTGTTCTCCCTGCAGGACTAAGGATACCCAACAATCGACGAGTGTCAATAAAAGCTGACACATAAATAAGTACAGTTTAATTGACACTAGCTAGACATCGTGGGGAAACCCTCAACCCGCCGAAAGCCAGATTGCCGCCGGCCGAGGCGTTCGCGCAGATTCGCCATTTCCTGCTTGTATTTACTGTGCATATCACTCTTGGCGTTCTTTGACTTCTTGGCCAGTACGTCAAGCTGAGCGTTCATTTCGTCAAGCTGCGATTTCATTTTATCGACGTATTCGTTTCGTTTGTTCATAAATACTCGTCCTCAGTTGCGGCAGTGGGTACAGGCTAGAGGTAAAGCATTCGTCCGTCTGTGCGCCAGGCAAAACTGCCGCCAAGTGGACAGCATGGAAGCGGCCAACTTAGCCGGCGCTATTCATCGGCGGGGGATAAAGATTCAGATTTGGGGAGAGGCTTGGAAGTGATGGGTGCGCCCCACTGGCAGTTGGCTCGAAACACATCGTTTACGATCTGGCCCAGATCTGCATAGGCGCGATTGCGTCGTGCCTCAATGAGCGCTTCGATGCGACTCACGTTGTCCCCGCTCTCCCAGGTGATATGGCCTGTGAGCAAAACAAAGGCCTTTTGGGTTAGCACTGCGCCCTCGACACCGATGTCCCGAGGCTCCACAGTGCGAAATCTCAGCAAATCGTGTTCAGCGAGCCACACCAGGGTTTCAAAGCAGGCCTGTGACCTCCGGTCGGGAAGCCCGGTCATATCCCACTTGATAGGCCCGGTAATGTCCTCGACCAGGAGCAGGTGGCGCATGGGAAATGCAAAATACAGTGCGCAAAAGACTTCAGCGCAGCTGTAATGAAAGTCGTCTATGTGGGTGGTTCTCACTAGGCTAACTTACTCTGGATTTGTTGAGGCATTCGGCCGCGTGGCACGGCTGCTATGTTCTCAACATACGCAAGCGCAAAGCACCGCCCCCGGTGAGTTTAAACGCCATCACGACTGATGTCAGGTTCGACCTGTGTGCCTTCTCTGGTCCCGGACAGACGATAACCATTGGCCAGATTGCCATCGTGACAGTCCAACGCCCGACAAAACCCGTCGCTGGCTGACCTTCTGCTAACATCCGCGCATGTCTAGCAACTCACAAAGCCGTCTTCGACGCGACATCGGTTTTTATGGCGCAGCATTTCTGGTGCTCAACGCCATGATTGGAGCGGGCATATTTGCACTGCCGGGCAAAGTCGCTGTGAACGCAGGCCTGCTCAGTCCCTGGTTATTTCTTGTCGTTGGCGTCCTGTTCCTAAGTGTGGTTCTGACGTTTGCTGAGCTGGCCAGTTATTACGACAAGACCGGTGGCCCGGTGTTGTATGCCACCGAGGCATTCGGTGCTTTTGCCGGCTTTAGTACCGGTTGGTTGTTGTTTCTTGCCCGAACGGCGTCGTTTGCGGCTAACGCTACCGTTATGGCTGCCTATCTAGGTTCCTTGTTTGATGTGCTTGACGGGGCGCTGCCCCGTGCCGTGATTATTAGCGTGGTGACCCTCGGACTGACCGGGGCCAATATTCTCGGCGTTCGCGACGGTGTGCGCGCCATGTCTTTATTCACCGTTCTTAAGGTCACGCCATTACTGATTCTCGTTTTGCTGGGTTTTCAGCATGTGTCCGGCAGCACCTTACTGCCCTCGGCCGGCATGTTGATTGATGATTTGGGCAGCACCAGCCTGCTGATGATTTACGCTTTTGTGGGTTTTGAGACCCTCGCGGTGACGGCCGGGGAGACGCACCAGCCTCGCCGGACCTTACCCAGGGTGCTTGTGGCTACGGTGATCACTACGGGGCTGCTGTATTTTCTGATTGTTCTGGTCTTTGTCTCGGTTATTGAGCCGGCTGATTATGCCGATGCCACGTTGGTAGACGTGGGCCGGTCTTTAGCGGGCACGGCCGGCGCCTTTGCGATTACGCTTGCGGCGGTGTTTTCTATAGGCGGTAATCTGGCGGGATCCATGTTGGCAGCACCGAGACTGGTTTTTTCTCTCGCCGAAAATCGACAGCTTCCGCGTTGGTTTGCGCACGTACATAAGCGTTACGCTACGCCGGATCGCTGCATTATGGTGATGGGAGCGCTGGCTCTGGCTCTGGCCTTGTCAGGATCCTTTGTAAAGTTAGCCATAGCCAGCTCTGTGGCGCGATTGCTTGGCTACGTTATTTGCATAGCGTCGTTACCCGTCATTCGCCGCAACGCCAGCGATGACGCTCGCAACAGTGCCTACCGACTCAGGGGCGGTTACTCCATACCGCTGCTGGGGCTGGGTATCTGTATCTGGCTACTGTTCCAGTCCAAGGCAGAGTCCTGGATAGCGGTAGCGATGCTGCTAGCCGTGGGCTGTCTGTTTTATGTCTTTGAAAAACGCTACGGACTGGCGGACCCGTCATGAGTTGCACAATTTGGCGGCTATAGGACGATGAGTGCTCACGACCTCTTTATGCTTCGAGCGCTGGATCTGGCGCAGGAGGCAGCTTCCCGGGGAGAGGTGCCAGTGGGTGCCGTGGTGGTCGAAGGGGATCGAATTCTGGGCGAAGGACGAAACGCACAGATTGCGTCCATGGACCCCACGGCGCATGCCGAGATTAATGCCCTGCGTGCGGCATCGGCATTAGTAAAGAACTATCGAATCCCCGGTGCGACGCTCTATGTGACGCTGGAGCCCTGCAGCATGTGCTGCGGAGCCCTGGTTCACGCGAGGATCAGTACGGTGGTTTTTGCCGCCAGAGAGCCTCGGGCGGGGGCTGTGGTGAGCACCCGAAGTTTGCTGGATGAGACGGCTTTTAATCATCGAGTGGCCTGGCTGGAAGCGGTGGAGCACGCCCCGGCCAGCGCGACGTTACTGCGTAGTTTCTTTCGGGAACGCCGTTAACGGGGTGGACTGCTAAAGAGCACGCAACTTGAGATTACGCAGATACTGCGGGACCAGCGGGTCCGTGTCCCGCGGTGCTTCTGGTCGCTCGGCACGGGCTGTCTGCCAGCGCAGGATATTGTAGTAGTGGCGGATATTTTGAACGTAGCGCACGGCCTCCAGACCCCGGGCGTAACCGTAGCGCAGAGTTCGGTAGTGCTCGGGTTCTTCTAGCAGCGGCAGGGTATCCATGATGTCACTCCACAGATGTGGATCGCCGCCACGTCGTTGCGTGAGTACGCGGGCGTCCTCCAGATGGCCCATACCTATGTTGTAGGCCGCCAGCGCGAGCCAGCTGCGGTCCGGTTCCAGAATGTCGTCGGGCAGACGCCGCCGCAGTTTCTTGAAGTATCGGGCCCCACCCCGAAGGCTTTGTGCAGGATCCGTGCGATCGTCTACGTCCATTTCTTCGGCGGTAGCGAGGGTCAGCATCATCATGCCGCGAACGCCGGTACGGGAGGTGGCGGTGGGATCCCAGTGGGATTCCTGATAGCTGATGGCAGCTAGCAGCTCCCAGGGTATTTTTTGCTCCTGTGCCACAATTTCGATGAGCTGCTGGTAGCTGGCGAGGTCCCGGCGCACTTTGCCTACAAAGGTCTGGGAGTCCACTCGGGAAATGTCTTCGTCGCGATCGAAGTAGCGTCGCTCAATTTGCGCAATGCTGTCGTCGGACTGGCGGCGCTGCAAAAACTCGTTAATGGCGTCCAGCAAAGCCGTGTCTTTCGCCGAGCGGGGCAGGTACCAGACGATGTCTTCTTCGCTGGCAAGATCAAACGCCACTTCCAGGCGCGGAACGAGGTTTTGTTGGATAAAAAAGTCGCGAGAGTTAACGATCGCCAGATCGCTGCGATCTGCATTCACGCGGGTCAGGAGCTCACCGGTGTCACTGCCCTCAACTGTTTGCCATTCAAGCCAATCCAGCCCCTGGGCCCGAAGAGTCTCGAGTAACTCTTCGTGACTACTGTGGGCCAGTACCGTGACCGTCTGGTCTGCAAGGTCCTCAATTTTCCGGGGCTTTTTCCGGCCGACTTTGTAAATCAACTGAGGCGTCTGGCGGGCATAGCTGCGGGTGTTTGCAAAGCGCTGACGCCGGGTCTCGGTAAGCGTCAGGCCTGCGCCTGCAATGTCTGCCTCGCCGCGTTCCAGGGCGTTAAACAACTCATCCAGGGAAAATGCCGTGGTGACGACCAGGTCGACGCCAAGTTCTTCTGCCAGTAGCGATGCCAGGTCGTATTCGAAACCCCGAGGGCCAGAGCGGCCCAGATAATAGGTAGTGGGACTGTTTCGCGTGATAAATCGCAGCTCCCCGCGTTCCTTAATCGCTTCGGTTGTCTTGCTTTGCTCGCCGCAGCCGGGCAGCAGTGCCGACAGCAGGGCGAGGACAGGCAATAGAGCGAGCGAGCGGGTCATCATGGGATTGTAACCATCTTCAAAGAGACCGAAAGACTTGCTTTTGGCTTAACGCCGCTGGACCGTAGCGGTACAATTCGCGCCTTTGCTTCCATAACGAGACTTCCTTTCATGCTTGTGATTCCCGGCGCATCGGCCCTGTCACCGTTTCGGCAGCAAGCGCTGGAGCAGCGTTTACGGGAACGGTGGCCAAATGTCTCGGTGCTTCGCAGCGGTTTTCTGCATGTTGTGGACAGCGAACCGCTGTTGGCTGAGCAACATGCGCGCTTGTCCGGCCTTCTCGCTCAGGCAGCGACTGATGATTTTTGCAGCGTCGAGTCGCTGGAGCGCGGGCGTTGGCTGTTCGTGATGCCACGCCCGGGCACGATCTCTCCCTGGTCGAGTAAGGCGACAGACATCGTCCGTGGCTGTGGCTTTGATGCCGTGCAGCGTGTCGAGAGGATCTGTGCTTATGAGCTTGAGGGCGTGGAGCCCGGCACCGCGCAGTGGCAGAAGCTGTCTTTGGTGCTCCACGATCGCATGGTCGAAGCGACCACGGACAGCCTTGATGGTTTACAGAGTTTGTTCTCACACCTGTCTCCCGCTCAAAGCCAGTCTATAGACGTGCTCGGTGAGGGGCGTGAGGCGCTGGAAAAAGCCAATAGCGAGCTCGGCCTGGCGCTTGCGCCCGACGAGATCGAGTACCTTTGTGAGAGCTTTCGCGCTTTGGGCCGCAACCCCCGGGACGTCGAGCTCATGATGTTCGCACAGGCTAATTCTGAACATTGCCGTCACAAGATTTTTAACGCCAGTTGGACCATTGATGGCGACGAGCAGGCCAAGAGCCTGTTTGCGATGATTCGCAACACCTATGCGCATGCACCCCAAGGGGTGCTGTCAGCCTACTCGGACAACGCTGCGGTCGTGGCGGGACACGAGGCGAGTCGTTTTGCACCTTTGGGTGACTCCCGGGAGTACAGCGCCCGACCGCAGCCGGTACACCTGTTAATGAAAGTGGAAACGCATAACCATCCTACGGCTATCGCGCCCTTTCCCGGTGCCGGTACCGGCGTAGGTGGTGAGATCCGGGACGAAGGGGCGGTGGGTCGTGGGTCTAAGCCCAAGGCGGGACTGACGGGCTTTAGCGTGTCCAACCTGCGTATTCCCCAGCTCCCACAGCCTTGGGAGATCGACAATGGCAAGCCGGATCGCATCGCTTCTGCTCTGGATATCATGCTCGAGGCGCCCATTGGCGGAGCCGCGTTTAACAATGAATTCGGTCGTCCCAATATCTGCGGTTATTTTCGCAGCTATGAGCAGCATGTGCCGGATGCGCCCGAGGGTTTGTCACTGCGGGGCTATCACAAGCCGATCATGATTGCCGGCGGCTTTGGAAACATTGCGCCGGAGCATGTCGATAAACCCGAGTTTGCGCCCGGTGCCGCGTTAGTAGTGCTGGGTGGTCCTGCGATGCTTATCGGCCTGGGCGGCGGAGCGGCCTCCAGTATGGCGAGCGCCGACGGTCAGGAGTCTCTGGATTTTGCGTCCGTGCAGCGTCAAAACCCGGAGATGGAGCGCCGGTGTCAGGAGGTGATCGACCGCTGCTGGCAGCTGGGTGATCAGAATCCTATTGCGTTTATCCATGATGTGGGCGCTGGCGGGCTCTCCAATGCCCTTCCGGAATTGGTGAAGGATGGCGGTTGCGGCGGACTTTTTTCGCTGCGCGACGTGCCCTGTGATGATCCGGGCATGTCCCCCCTGGAGATCTGGTGTAACGAGAGTCAGGAACGTTACGTACTGGCAGTGGCCCCGGAGCAATTGCCGCAGTTTATGGCGATTTGCCAGCGTGAGCGCTGTCCCGTTGCCGTTGTGGGTGAGGCCATCGCAGACAGGCAAATTGCCGTGAGCGATGCGCATTTTGGTGACAAGCCCGTGGACATGCCCATGTCGGTGCTGTTTGGTAAGCCGCCGAAGATGCACCGTGAGGATCGCCGCCTGGCGGCGCCTGCGCAACCTTTAGTCAGTGCGCCTGCGGTGGAAGAAGCGCTGCAGCGGGTTCTCGGTCTGCCGACGGTGGCGAGTAAGCGTTTCCTGATTACTATCGGCGATCGAACGGTGACGGGACTGGTAGCCCGGGATCAGATGGTGGGTCCGTGGCAAGTGCCGGTGGCGGATTGCGCGGTTTCTCTGGTGAGCTATGACTCTGATCAGGGCGAGGCTATGGCCATGGGTGAGCGTACGCCTATTGCCCTGCTCAATAGCGCGGCGTCGGCGAGAATGGCGGTGACCGAGGCGATTACCAATATCTGCGCGGCGCCGGTAGCACGCATGTGCGATATCCGACTTTCGGCAAACTGGATGTGTGCTGCAGACACGCCGGGGGAGGGCGCCGCACTGTTTGACGCGGTGCAGGCCATTGGTGAAGAGCTTTGCCCGGCTCTGGGGATCGCAATTCCCGTGGGTAAGGACTCTATGTCCATGCAAACGCGCTGGGCAAAAGACGGTAAGACACAAACCGTGACGGCGCCCATGTCTCTGGTGGTATCAGCTTTCGCACCGGTCGGTGATACCGCGCAAACGCTCACGCCGATGCTCAGCACCGAGCCTGATCTGACGTTGATGCTGATTGATCTCGGTCGCGGCAAGGACCGTCTTGGCGCGTCAGCTTTCGCGCAGGTGTATGGCGAACTGGGTGCTGAGCCGGCAGACCTGGACAGTCCGGCAGATTTGAAAGCGCTTTTTGACCTGTTGCTCTGGGGTAAGGAGCGTGGTGATGTATTTGCCTACCACGATCGCTCTGACGGTGGGCTTATCGTTAGCTTGCTGGAAATGGCTTTTGCGGGCCGTTGCGGTCTTGAGATTGTGTTGCCCGAGGACCGTGATGCATTAGCGATGTTGTTCACCGAAGAGCCGGGTGTCGTGCTGCAGCTGCCAAAATCGCAGTTGGCCGATTGGTCTGCGCAGGCGCAGCGACTGGGTATTGCCGCGTGTTTGCAGGTGCTCGGTCACGCCCGCGCTGATGAGCAGGTTCGGGTTTGGTCCGGCAGTGAGTTGCTCATCGATACCATGCGCGGGGCCCTGGAAGAACGTTGGAGTCAGTGCAGTCATGCGCTTGCGCGCCTGCGCGACAACCCTGAGTGCGCTGACGAGGAGTTTGCGCGAATCAGTGCCCCGGATCCGGGTCTGTCTACTCATCTGAGTTTTGATATTGATGAGGACATTGTCGGCCCCATGATTAATAGGGGCGCCCGGCCGCGGGTTGCGGTGCTTCGAGAGCAAGGTGTGAATGGCCAGGTGGAGATGGCTGCGGCCTTTGATCGCGCGGGATTTACTGCCGTTGATGTAACGATGAGTGATCTTGTTGCGGCTGATGTGGGTCTTGCGGATTTTCACGGCCTGGTAGCCTGCGGCGGCTTTTCTTTTGGCGACGTCCTTGGCGCGGGGGAGGGCTGGGCAAAATCCATCCTGTTCAACCCGCGCTTGCGGGACAGCTTTAGTGAATTCTTTATGCAACCCGACAGCTTCGCGCTGGGGGTCTGTAACGGTTGCCAGATGCTGTCTGTGCTTCGTGAGTTGATTCCCGGCAGCGAGCACTGGCCGTGGTTCCGTCGAAATCGCTCTGAACAGTTCGAAGCGAGACTCTCCATGGTCGAGATCGGACAGTCGCCCTCGGTTTTTCTTGATGGCATGGCCGGGTCTCGCCTGCCCATTGCCGTGGCGCACGGCGAAGGACGCGCCGTTTTTGCCGATGCCGCCGCCCAGCAGCGCTGCGAAGCCGCGCAACTGGTAGGCTTGCGCTACATTGAGAACAGTGGGGAGATTGCTCATAGATACCCGGCTAATCCTAATGGCTCCCCCGGTGGGATCACCGGCGTGTGTAGCGAAAGCGGCAGGGTCACAATTATGATGCCCCACCCGGAGCGAGTGATTCGCCGGCGTCAGTTCTCCTGGGCGCCCGATGATATGGCCGATGATTCGCCCTGGTTACGCCTTTTTCAGAACGCACGGAAGCACATGGGCTGAATCATACCCGTTGGGGTGCGGCCGGGGGTGGTGCCAGCTCGATGCGCAGCCCTTGAGCCTCAGCGGTCAGCGTCTATAATGCGCCACCTTCATTCTCGGGTGTTCTGCGCTCAAACGGCGTTCGTTTGATGCCGCTCCCCCATTACTGCAGACCATGGCATGCTCAATCGTTATCCAATTTGGAAATATCTGATCGTTTTGATCGTTGTGCTCGGTGGCGCGCTCTATGCGGCACCGAATCTTTATGCGCCGGATCCTGCGCTGCAAGTGGCAGGCGAAAGCAGCGGAACGCTTATTGACGAGCGCCTTCTGACTCGGGCCACCAATGCCCTCTCAGAGGCGGGAATAGATCACTTTGGCGAAGAACTTGAGCCTTCCGGGCGCAGTGCACTCATTCGACTCAAAGACCAGGACGTGCAGCTGCGCGCTCAGGCCGTGGTGTCTCGAGCGCTCGGTGACGGTTACATCATTGCTCTGAATCTTGCTGAGACGACGCCTCCGTGGCTTACGGGCCTTGGCGGACAGCCCATGAAGCTCGGACTGGATCTTTCCGGTGGCGTGCACTTCAAACTGGAGGTGGATACGGTCGCGGCGGTTGAGCGTCGCATGGAATATTACCTGAACGCCACCAAGCGCGCCCTGCGCGAAGAGCGCGTTCGCGGCTTTGTCGGCCTTGATGGGGATCGCGCCGTGGTGGGCCGTTTTGCGACTGAGGACCTTCGTGAGCAGGCTCGCAGTCTCATAGGTGATGCTTTTCCCGAACTCTTGCTTGACCGCGTGGATGAAGAAGACGAATTCATGATCTACGCGCGCATGACTGATCAGACTGTCGATGAGATTATCGATTACTCGGTCAGTCAGAACCTCACGACCTTGCGCAATCGTGTGAACGAACTGGGCGTGTCGGAGCCTCTGGTTCAGCGCCAGGGGCGGAATCGCATTGTGGTGGAGCTCCCGGGCATTCAGGACACGGCAGAGGCCAAGCGAATTCTTGGCAAGGTCGCTAACCTGGAGTTTCGTTTGGTTGCCAACGCAGACGCCCCCGCGGCAGAGCGACAGCGTTTTGAATACCGCAGTGCGGATCGTCAGGGTATGACGGAGTATCTTGAGCGGGACATCATCATCACCGGTGAACGCGTATCCAATGCACAGGCCAGTTTTGATCAAAACGGCATGCCTAACGTGCAAATCAGTCTGGACAGCGAGGGTGGCTCACTGATGTCCCGGGCCACGCGCAACAACGTGAAGCGGCGCATGGGTGTACTGTTTATCGAACGCAAGTACCGCACCCGCTACGAGAAGGACGAGAGCGGTCAGGAAGTCGCGATCAAGGTTCCCTATGACGAAAAGACGCTCCTTACGGCACCGGTGATTCAAAGTGCCCTGGGTGCGCAGTTTCAGATTACCGGGCTGGACAATCCTCTTGAATCGTCGGAGCTGGCTTTGATGCTTCGCGCCGGCGCCCTTGCCGCGCCCATCACTTTTGTGGAAGAGCGCACCGTGGGACCGTCTCTGGGTGCTGAGAATATTCGTCTGGGGGTGAAGTCCGTGCAGTACGGTTTGGCACTGGTGGTGTTGTTCATGGTGATTTATTACCGTGTATTCGGGCTGTGCGCTGTTACAGCGCTGACGGCAAACCTCGTGCTGCTGGTAGCGATTATGTCGCTCCTGGGCGCAACGCTGACCCTGCCCGGTATCGCCGGTATCGTGCTCACCGTCGGTATGGCGGTGGACGCCAACGTACTGATTTTCTCGAGAATTCGAGAAGAGCTCGGTAATGGTTTGTCGCCGCAGATGGCGATTCACTCCGGATTCGAGCGAGCAGTAGCGACCATTCTTGATGCCAACATTACGACCCTCATCGTTGCTGTCATTCTTTACGCCGTGGGTACCGGCCCGGTGAAGGGTTTCGCTGTGACGCTGTCAGTCGGCATCATCACCTCCATGTTCACAGCCATCATGGGCACCCGTTCTCTGGTGAATTTGATCTACGGGGGGCGCCGGGTGAAAACACTGTCTATCGGCAGCATACCCAAGGCGGGAGAAGCAGCATGAAAACTATCAACTTCATGGGAAAACGCCGCGTCGCCGCTGTGTTTTCGGCGCTTCTTATAGTGACGGCCCTCGGGTCTTTGGTATTTAAACAGCTTAACTGGGGGCTGGATTTTACCGGTGGCACGCTGGTTGAAGTTCACTATCAGGAGTCCGCTGATCTCAATGAGATCCGCAGCACGCTGGCCGACTCAGGCTATGCCGGCGCAATTGTGGTGAGCTTTGGAACGGACCGGGATGTACTGATTCGCCTGCCCGATGGCTATTCCGATGCCCAGGGCACCGAGATGCTACAAACCCTCCAGGCATCATCCGGAGTGGGTGTGGAATTGCGGCGTATCGAGTTTGTGGGCCCCCAGGTGGGGGACGAGCTGAGAGAGCAGGGCGGTTTGGCTATGCTCCTGGCGCTGGGACTGGTGATGCTCTACATCGCCTTTCGCTTCCAGTTCAAGTTTGCCGTGGGCGCGGTGGTTGCTTTGATCCACGACGTGATCGTCACCCTGGGCTTCTTTTCTATCAGCGGTTTGGAATTTGATCTTACCGTGCTTGCCGCCTTACTCGCGGTGATTGGCTACTCTTTGAATGACACGATTGTTGTGTCAGATCGTATTCGCGAGAACTTTCGCAAGCTGCGCCGGGCAGATCCGCTGGAAATCGTGAACATCTCCCTGAGCGAGACCCTGGGGCGAACGCTGGTGACGTCATTGACCACTTTGCTGGTGTTGTTGGCCCTGGCGCTGTATGGCGGAGAAATGATTTTTGGCTTTGCTGTGGCACTGCTCGTCGGTGTGGTAATAGGTACCTACTCGTCAATCTACGTGGCGTCCAACGTGCTGCTGAGCATGGGTGTCAGCAAAGAAGATCTTATGATTCCTATTAAAGAAGGCGCCGAACAGGACGACTTAATGCCCTGACCCGGCGTCGGGTTCCGGTACATCCAGCATCATAATCTGTGTGCCAGCAATGTACCTGTTTGCCGGCTGCGCTGTTTAGCCGCGCAGGGATTTGGTGGCTTGCAGCACGGCCTTAAAGCACTTGGGGTTGCCGCAGACGATATCCCCGCTGTCCAGGAAGTTCTCTGCGCCATCAAAGTCTGCGACGAGACCACCGGCTTCGCGAACCAATAAAGCGCCTGCCGCCATATCCCATACAGACAGGCCTTTTTCCCAAAACGCATCCAGACGCCCTGCGGCTACATAGGCAAGGTCCAGCGATGCGGCTCCTGCGCGACGGATACCGGCGCATTGTCCGGCGAGTACCGCGAGGCTCTCGGCATAAGCTGGAAGCCGATCGTCGTGATGTCCCTTGAAAGGAATGCCCGTTCCCAGGAGCGCGCCGTCCAGCGACGCCAGCTTGCTGACGCGAATCCTGTGCCCATTCAGCTGTGCCCCGCGTCCCCGGGAGGCGGTGAATTCTTCGCGGCGCACGGGGTCGACAATAACGGCGTGTTCCAGGCGACCCTGATAAATGCAGCCGATAGAGACGGCGTAATGGGGGATGCCCCTGATGAAGTTGGTCGTCCCATCCAGCGGGTCGATTACCCACACATAGTCGGCGTCTGCCGGGCCGGTTCTGCCGGACTCTTCGCCCAAAAAAGCGTGATCCGGGTAGGCGCGCTGGAGTTGGCGAATAATCTCCTGTTCTGCAAGTTCATCGACATCCGATACAAAATCATTGGCGCTTTTCTTGCGCACGCCAATGCGCTCGAGGTCATCAGATGCGCGCACTATGAGCTCCCCGGCTTTGCGCGCCGCGCGTAGTGCGATGTTCGTCATCGGTTCCATGAAATAAGACCTGCAGGCAGACATTAAAAAGGCGCGCGAGTATATCAGAGGACCGGGGTTTGCTGCGCACTGCTTTGTTACAATACGCCCCCTCTCTTCAGATTCCAGATTAGCTCATGAATGCCGACCATATTCGGATTGTACTTGTCGAGCCCAGTCACCCGGGCAATATCGGTGCCGTCGCGCGAGCGATGAAAACCATGGGTCTGAGTAGACTGGTGCTGGTTGCGCCGGAGCAGTTTCCCGATCAGCAGGCAACCTGGCGAGCTGTCTGGGCCAACGATGTGCTGGAGTCTGCAACGGTGGTGGCAACTTTGGATGAGGCGATTGCTGATTGTGGCTTTGTGGTGGGCACCTGTGCCCGGGACCGGCGTTTGCCCTGGCCGGTGCTGGACCCGCGCCGGGCGGCCTCAGAGATGGCCGCAAAGTCCCGGCAGGGGGAAGTGGCTATATTGTTTGGCCGGGAGGACAACGGCTTGTCCAACGACGAGCTCATGCGCTGTAACCTGCATTTAGCCATTCCTACCAGTGAAGCTTACAACTCCCTGAATCTGGCCATGGCGGTACAAATCGTCTGCTACGAGCTGCATATGCTGGTAGTCGAAAGCAGTTTGCCAACGCAAAGCAACGCGCAATGGGACGAGCCGCTGGCGACCCAGGAGAATATCGAGCGATTTTATGTGCATCTGGAGGAGACCATGAGTCAGATAGGGTTCCTCAACCCTGCGGCACCCCGGCAACTCATGCCCCGTCTGCGGCGCCTGTATAACCGGCTCGGTATGGACGAGATGGAACTCAATATCTTGCGCGGCATCCTCACCGAGACCCAGAAACGCTGCGATCCCGTGGACTGGAGCGAGCAAAATGGAGGCAAGTCCTGATGCCCATGCCCGTGTATTTCGATTACCTGTCCACTACCCCGGTGGACCCGGCGGTCGCTGAGGCGATGACCGGGTGTTTGACCATGCAGGGTACCTTTGGCAATCCTGCGTCTCGCTCTCACCGCTTTGGCTGGGAGGCGGAAATGGCCGTGGAGACCGCACGGCAGCAGGTCGCGTCCCTGATCAATGCGGATCTTCGGGAGATTGCCTGGACCTCCGGGGCTACCGAGTCAGACAACCTTGCGCTCAAAGGGGTGGTGGAGGCCGTGCGCACCGCAGGTAATACCGCACCACACATTGTGACCTCTGCCATCGAGCACAAGGCGGTGCTGGATACCTGCAAGCATCTTGAGACTCAGGGCGTTGCGGTGACGTATTTGCAGCCCGACGAACACGGCCTTATTCAGCCCGCCGCGGTAGGCGAGGCCCTGCAAAGCAACAGCTGCCTGGTGAGCGTCATGCACGCCAACAACGAAATTGGCACGATTAACAACATTCGGGGGATTGCGGCGGTATGTCGCAGTGCCGGTGTGCCGCTGCACGTAGACGCTGCGCAGACCGTGGGCAAGATCCCCCTGGATGTTCAGGCGTTGGATATTGACCTGTTGTCTATGTCGGCGCATAAGTTTTATGGTCCCAAGGGCATTGGGGCGCTTTATCAGCGTCGCAGTCCCAAAGTCCCGGTGAGTGCGCAAATGCACGGAGGAGGGCATGAGCGTGGGCTGAGGGCTGGTACCCTGCCCACGCACCAGATCGTGGGCATGGGCGCCGCCGCTGCTATCGCTGAGGCGGCTCTCGAGCCTGAAGGAGCGCGTTTAATGGCCCTTCGGGAGCAGTTGTGGTCACTGGTGTCAGATATCGACGGCCTGTCCATGAACGGCCATCTCGATCAGCGGCTGCCCGGGGCTTTGAACATCAGTGTGAGTGATGTTGAGGGCGAGGCCCTGCTGCTGTCACTGCCGGAGTTCGCCCTGTCTACCGGTTCAGCCTGCACGTCCGCAAGCATGGAGCCGTCTTACGTATTGCGGGCTCTGGGCCTGTCCGATGCTCTGGCTCACAGTTCTTTGCGGGTCAGTCTCGGGCGTTTCACTGAGCAAAGTGACGTCTTGTTGTTCAGTGAGCGTCTCCACGAGGTGATTCCCCGTCTCAGACGGGATGCCGCCTGAGCAAATTTGCCCGATTCCTCAGTCACTTAAGGGCTGTGAAGTAGGGTGCTATAGCATCGTAAAGTCCGTATAATCCCGCGCACTTTTTCGCCGTTAGGAAATGTATTGCTTAATGCATCACCTAACGGTATCCGATAGATTTTTACTGGTTCTGGAGAACTCACATGGCGGTGGAACGCACCCTTTCTATTATCAAGCCCGATGCAGTTGCTAAAAACCACATTGGCGAGATCTACGCGCGTTTTGAAGGCGCTGGTTTACGTATTGTCGCCGCAAAGATGCTGCGCCTGAGCGATGCGGTAGCCGGCGGTTTCTATGCTGAGCACCGGGAGCGTCCGTTTTTTCCGGCTCTCATCGAGTTTATGACCTCTGGCCCGGTAGTCGTTCAGGTGCTTGAAGGTGAAAACGCCGTTGCGACTAACCGTGACCTCATGGGCGCCACAAACCCTCAGGAAGCGGCTGCGGGCACTATTCGCGCGGACTTTGCCTCCTCGATCGACGCTAACGCCGTACACGGTTCCGACTCTACGACCTCAGCAGCGCGGGAAATCGCGTACTTCTTCGCGTCCAGCGAAGTCTGCGAGCGCGACTAGGACACTGTGCCCGATCTTATTGCCAGTACTGAGCCCACCGAGCGTATTAACTTACTCGGTATGAGCCGCACGCAGCTCGAGGATTTTTTCCTCGGGCTGGGTGAGAAGCGTTTTCGCGCGCAACAGCTCATGAAGTGGATGCACCATCAGGGTGAGTGTGATTTTTCGGCAATGAGTAATTTGGGCAAGGCGCTGCGCGAGCGTCTCGCCGCTATCGCTGAGGTCCGTCCGCCGCCGGTGGAGTCACAGCACGATTCCAGCGACGGCACCCGCAAATGGTTGGTGCGGGTCGATGGCGGCGGTCTTGTTGAGACCGTGCTGATTCCCGATGGCAATCGCGCCACGCTCTGCGTGTCTTCCCAGGTCGGCTGCAGTCTTGATTGCAGCTTTTGCTCTACGGGAAAACAGGGTTTTCAGCGCGACCTGAGCGCCGCCGAAATTATTGGTCAGGTTTGGTTGGCCATTAATTCCTACGACGCCTTTAAGTCGGGCAACGGTCGTGTGGTGACCAACGTTGTGATGATGGGCATGGGTGAGCCACTGCTTAACTTCGATAATGTGGTTACGGCCATGGATCTCATGATGGACGATCTGGGCTACGGTATTTCCAAGCGCCGGGTCACCCTGAGTACCTCAGGGGTCGTGCCGGCACTGGATAAGTTGGCCGAGGTGAGCGAGGCAAGCCTTGCGGTTTCGCTGCATGCGCCGAACGATGAGCTCCGCAATCAACTGGTACCGGTGAATCGTCGTTATCCCATTGCGCAGCTTCTTGATAGCGCTCGACGCTACATTGACGCGCAAAAGGACAAAAAGCGGGTCGTTACCATTGAATACACGCTTATGGCCGGAGTGAACGATCAGCCGGATCAGGCCCGGGAGCTTGCCACCTTGCTGGCTGATTTTCCCTGCAAGATCAATTTGATTCCTTTTAACCCGTTCCCTAATTCGGGTTATGAGCGGCCCAGTGGCAATGCCGTGTCGCGTTTCTGGCAAGTGCTGGTGGATGCCGGATTTGTGGTGACCGTGCGCACTACTCGCGGAGATGATATAGATGCAGCCTGTGGACAGCTTGTCGGTGATGTCGTGGATAGAACACGGCGCAGCGCCAGGCATCGTCAAAATGCCGAAGCGGCTTTGGAGACAGGCGCATGATTCGCTCAATACCACTGTGGGTTGCCATGATCCTTGCCGGGTGCGTAACCACAACGGAATCGGTCTTTACCGCACCCCCGTCCCCGCAAAAAGCCATGGAAACCCGGGTGTCGCTCGCCCGGCAGTATATTGGCCAGGGTAACTGGGAAGATGCCAAGCGCAATCTCAAGAAGGCGGCAGAGCTCGACAGCACCAACCCGGAGGTCTACGAAGCCTTTGCACTGGTTTATCAAAGCACCGGTGAATATGAGTTGGCCGAAGAAAGTTTCCAGCTGGCTATCGATCTGGATAAAAAATTCTCTCGGGCGCGTAACAACTATGCGGCATTTCTTTACAGTCAGGAGCGCTACCGCGAAGCCGAGGTGCAGCTGCGAGAGGTGGTAAAAGACTCGCTTTATAGCGCCAGACCCCAGGCTTTTTTGAACCTGGGCCTGTGTCGACTGAAGCTGTTTGATGAAAGAGGGGCTGAAGAGGCGTTTCTGCGAACCCTGGCCATGCAACCGGACAATACCACCGCGTTACTGGAAATAGCCCAGTTGAGGGTTGATGCTGATGATAGTCGCAACGCGACGCTTTACTATGATAAGTATCGACAGCTTGTGCGGCAGCAAAGCTCCCGGGGCCTGTGGTTGGGGATTCGCCTGGCGCGCTTAACCGGTGATACCGATGCCGAGAGCAGTTACGCTTTGGCACTGAGAAATATTTATCCGGATTCACCGGATTACGAGGCTTACCGACGCTCCAGCAGTGGCGACGAGCGCAGTTAGGTTGACGCAACCTTGGGTCGATGTGTAGGTCGGCTCAGATGAGACATGTAAGGGAGCCGTCTCTAAAGGGACGCCTCACAGCAGAGCAGCAGGAGAGTAGCAGTTATGAACAAGCACTCACCGATTAAGCGACGAAAGAGTCGTCAGATTCATGTGGGTAACGTTGCCGTTGGTGGCGACGCTCCTATCAGCGTGCAGAGTATGACCAACACCGAGACTTGCGATGTCGCGGCAACGGTGGGTCAGATCGCCGCTCTGGAAGCCGCCGGCGCCGATATTGTGCGGGTGTCTGTACCGAGCATGGAAGCCGCGGAAGCTTTTCGGGAGATTCGCGCCCAGGCCAATCTGCCTCTGGTGGCGGATATACACTTTGACCATCGTATCGCGCTCAAGGTGGCTGAGTACGGTGTGGACTGCCTGCGTATCAATCCGGGCAATATCGGTCGGGACGACAAAGTTCGCGAAGTCATCGCTGCCGCCCGGGATAAAGGCATCCCTATACGCATTGGCGTGAACGCAGGCTCTATTGGCAAGGATCTACAGCGCAAGTACGGCGAGCCCACCGCAGCGGCGCTGGTGGAGTCTGCCATGCACCATGTCGATATTCTGGATAAGCACAACTACCCGGACTTTAAGGTGAGCGTAAAGGCCTCCGAGATTTTTATGGCGGTGGATGCGTATCGCTTGCTGGCCAAAGAAATCGATCAGCCTTTGCATCTGGGGATTACCGAGGCGGGCGGTCTGCGTGGCGGCACGGTGAAGTCGGCTATCGGTCTGGGCATGCTGCTTTATGAGGGTATCGGGGACACTATTCGAATATCGCTGGCGGCGGACCCGGTGGAGGAAGTCAAAGTGGGTTTTGATATTCTCAAAAGCCTGAAACTGCGTAGCAACGGCATCAACTTTATTGCCTGCCCCAGTTGCTCGCGACAGAACTTTGACGTCATTGGCACTATGAATGCCCTGGAATCACGTTTGGATGATATTCGCACGCCTATGGATGTGGCGGTAATCGGCTGTATCGTGAATGGTCCCGGAGAAGCGCGGGAAGCAGACGTGGGTCTCACCGGCGCCACGCCGAGCAACCTGATCTATGTGGACGGAGAGCCCGATCACAAGGTGAGTAACACGGATTTTGTGGATCACCTGGAAAGCGTCATTCGTGCCCGGGCGGCGAGGCTTGAAGACGAAAGGGCCGAAGCCGACGCCAAACTCATCGCGCGATCTGTGTCCTGACGCTGCCGCCAATCGCTTAGCCCCTTTTACCCTTTAAACAGGATCAACAGACCAGCATGGACGCACTGCGATCGATTCGCGGCATGAACGATATTCTGCCGACGGAAGCGAACCATTGGCAGTTTTTGGAAAATCGTGTTGCCGAGCTGCTGGAGCGCTATGGTTACGGTGAGCTGCGCCTGCCTCTTGTGGAGCCCACGGCTTTGTTCAGCCGTTCCATTGGTGAAGTCACGGATATCGTCGAAAAAGAGATGTACAGCTTTGAGGATCGCAACGGCGACAGCATGAGCCTGCGTCCCGAGGGCACGGCAGGTTGCGTGCGCGCTGCTATTCAGAACAATTTGATCGCCAACCCCTGCAGGCTTTGGTACAGCGGCCCCATGTTTCGTTACGAGCGCCCGCAAAAAGGTCGGCAGCGACAGTTTCATCAAATCGGCGCAGAGATCTTTGGCTACGCAACACCCGATGCCGATGCGGAGCTGATCATTCTGCTGGCGCGCCTGTGGCGCGTTTTGGGCATTGCCGATGCGGTGAGTCTCGAGATCAACAGCATTGGGAGCTTGGAGGCTCGTGCAGCCTACCGTGCTGCACTGGTGAGCTACCTGGAGCAACATCGGGACGCGCTTGATGAGGACAGCCAGCGACGTTTGCTCACCAACCCCCTGCGTATTCTTGATAGTAAAAACCCGGACACCCAGGCTTTGCTTAATGACGCGCCGGCGCTGGAGGATTACCTCGATGAGGAATCCATGGAGCATTTTGCGGCGCTGCGCAGTTATCTTGATACGGCGGGAGTGAGTTATACCGTCAATCCCCGGCTGGTCCGGGGTTTGGATTATTACAATAAAACCGTCTTTGAATGGGTTACCGATAAGCTGGGTGCGCAGGGTACCGTGTGCGCCGGTGGACGCTATGATGGGCTGGTACAACAGCTGGGGGGGCGTGCAACTCCGGGCGTGGGCTTTGCCATGGGGCTGGAGCGCTTACTGTTGATGCTCGAAGTCTGTGGTCAACTGCCCGAAGCCAAAGCGCCGGATATCTTTGTTGTCACCAGTGGCCCGGAGGCGCAACAAGCCGCGATCGCTGCACTGGAACACTTGCGTGATGCGCAACCGGCACTTCGGATCGTGCAGCAACTCGGTGGTGGAAGTTTTCGTAGTCAGATGAAAAAGGCCGATCGCAGCGGCGCAACTCTCGCTCTTCTTTGGGGAGAAGATGAAGTGGCTGCCGGCGAGGTTACCGTTAAACCCTTACGTGATGGGCAGGAGCAAGTACGCCTGCCATTGGTTTCGCTTGCACAGACGATCCCATCGCTCTTACAACAACATTCGCATTAAGCAGGAATTTGTACGTGGAAAGTTATCGTAGTGAAGAAGAACAGGTCGAAGCTCTCAAACGCTGGTGGAAAGAGAACGGTCGTAGCACCCTGATCGGTATCGCACTGGCTCTGGGTCTGGGTTTCGGTTGGCAGGCCTGGCAGAAAACCCAGCAATTAGCCGCAGAAAATGCGTCAAACCTGTATCAGCAGATGCTTCAGGTTCTGTCGACACAAGATGAGCAGGCCGGCACCGTGGGCCGACAGCTGGCAACGCAGCTCAAAGAGCAGCATCGCGGTACGGTCTACGCACAGTTCGCTGCGATGCATCTTGCCCGCCTGGCGGTTAACGATGGGCAGCTCCAGGCTGCGGAGCAGGAACTGCGCTGGACTTTGTCGATGGCGAGTGGGAACGACGACATCCAGCAAGTGGCCCAGCTACGACTGGCACGGGTTCTGGCGTCGCTGGAAAAGCCGGATGAGGCGCTGGATCTGTTGCAGGGCGCTAACCCTGACTATCAGGCTTCCTACGCCATCGCTCGCGGCGACATTTTTCTGAGCCAGGGACTGGAGGCCGAGGCCTTCGCTGCTTATGAAAGCGCCCTTGCGACCATGGAAGAGGGGGCGCCGGTTCCCCAGACCTTGCAAGACAAGCTGGAGTTTCTGGGTGCACGCCTGCAATCAGCGGTCTTGGAGGCAAGCTGAGGTGAGTTTCCTGCGACTCTCTGGCTTGCTTTTGGTTCTCGCTACGCTTGCGGGTTGCGAGACGGTATCGGGCTTTTTTGAAATGGGGGATGAGGATAATCCTCGACAGCCAGCGGAGCTTGTTGATATCGAAGAGCAGCTTGATGTCCGTAAGTTGTGGTCCACAGGTATTGGAGACGGTCAGGGCGATGGCCTTTACAAGTTGCAGCCGATTATCGACGGTGATGTTATCTACGCCGCCGCAGCCGAGGGTGAGGTTCGGGCGATAGACCGAAAGAAGGGTTCTACCCTGTGGCGTCAGGAACTCGATATTCCTTTATCGGGGGGCGTTGGTCTCTATGAGGACTCTTTGTTTCTCGGCGGTAGTGACGGCCTGGTGATGCGGCTCGATGCAAAGACCGGTGAAACCCTGTGGACAAGCGAAGTGAGTGGCGAGGTTCTGGCAGCCCCCCAGGGTAACGGCCGCGTGGTCGTTGCCCAGACCTATGACGGCAGGCTCTATGGCTTTGATTACGAGTCGGGAGAGCGGATGTGGCGCTACAACAGCAGCTTGCCGGTGCTCACAATCCGAGGCACCAGCACCCCGATCATTGATGGCGGTGTTGTGTACGCTGGCTTTGCGACCGGTCGGGTCCTGGCCTTTGATGTGATGGATGGCACGGTGCGCTGGGAAGCTCGTGTGGCGATACCCCAGGGCCGGTCCGAAATTGAGCGTATTGTCGATGTGGACGGCACCATGGCTCTCATGGGTACTGAGCTCTATGTGGCCAGCTACCAGGGCCGTATTGCTGCGTTGGATACCCGGACAGGTCGCAAAATATGGCAGCGCAACGTGTCATCTTTTTATGGGGTCTCCCAGGGCTTCGGAAACGTTTACATCACCGAAGAGACGGGGACTATCACAGCATTTTTACGGAATGGTCAGGGCGTGCGCTGGGAGCAACCGGCGCTTGCCTGGCGTGGCTTGTCCAAGCCCGTGCCAGTAAGCAGCTATCTGGCGGTAGAAGACTTTGAGGGATATCTGCATTTACTGTCTCAGGTAGACGGCGAGTTTTTAGCGCGGATCCGCCCGGATAAAGAAGGTGCTCGAGCTGACATGCTGGCTGACGGCACGGTGCTGTATGTCTATACCAACGGCGGAAAGTTAATCGCCTATGACATCCGATCGAGGAACTGAACTCCGTGTTGCCGTCCATTGCATTGGTAGGTCGTCCGAATGTCGGCAAGTCGACGCTGTTTAATCAGCTCACGCGCTCTCGAGATGCTCTGGTCGCCAACTTATCCGGCCTTACGCGGGACCGGAAGTACGGCGAGGGGCGCAGCGAGGATCGCGCCTTTATTGTGATCGACACCGGCGGTGTCAGCGGCGATGAAGAGGGCATCGATGCGGCCATGGCGGAGCAGTCATTGCTGGCGATTGACGAAGCCGACGTGGTGCTGCTGCTGGTGGACGCCAAGGACGGTCTGAACCCTGTAGACGTGCAACTGGTCCAGTATTTGCGGCAGAAGAGTCGCGACTTTCACCTCGTGGTGAATAAAATCGACGGCCGCGATCCTGATGTGGCCATCAGTGACTTCCATTCACTGGGTATCGCTTCCATGCATGCGATTGCCGCCTCACACGGGCGTGGCGTGCGTCAGATGATCGAGACTGTGCTCGAATCCGTGCCGATCCCCGAAGCGGATGATGACGCCCAGGAAGAACAGGGCGGTACCCGGGTTGCCGTGGTAGGGCGTCCCAATGTGGGTAAGTCCACCCTGGTAAACCGTATTCTTGGAGAGGACCGGGTGGTGGTGTACGACCAGCCCGGTACTACCCGCGACAGCGTGTACATTAACTTTTCCCGGGAAGGCCGGCCTTACACGCTTATCGACACGGCCGGCGTTCGTCGTCGTAAAAATGTTCGCGAGGCGGTAGAGAAGTTTTCCATTATCAAGACTCTCAGCGCTATCAGCGATGCTAACGTCGTAGTGCTGCTGGTTGATGGGCAGGAAGGTCTGGTGGACCAGGATCTGCATCTTCTGGGCAACTGCCTTGAGGCGGGGCGGGCCCTGGTGCTGGCAGTCAACAAATGGGATGGACTGGATCCGGATCAAAAGGACGCCATTCGATCGGAGCTGGATCGACGGCTGCGGTTTGTGGATTTTGCCGACATGCACTTTATCTCGGCATTACATGGCTCTGGCGTGGGTACCTTATTTGGCTCCATTGATGCCGCCTACACAGCTGCCATGCAGCCCATGGGGACAAGTCGTCTCACGCGTATTCTTGAGGATGCGGTGGCTGACCATCCTCCGCCCCTGGTCAATGGGCGGCGCATCAAGCTACGTTACGCGCACGCCGGGGGCCGTAATCCGCCGCGGGTGGTGGTGCACGGCAATCAGACCGACAAGGTACCCAGTAGCTATCAGCGGTACCTGGAGAAAACTTTCAGTCGCTGTCTTGAGCTGACCGGTACGCCATTGCGCATTGAGTTTCGTAGTAGTGATAACCCCTTTGCCGGCCAGCGCAACAAGCTGACCAATCGGCAAATCAATCGCAAGCGTCGTTTAATGGCGCACGTGAAGCAGGCCAAGAAGAGCAAGCAGCAGAAAAAGCGTAAGTAAGCGCCATGCAAGGCGCTGATCCCCGGACTCCCGAGCAAATCGATAGTTTCGTAGATGCCTTTTACGAACGCGTCCTGGTCGACCCGGTTCTCGCGCCCCTTTTTCTGGAAGTGGCGCAGGTCGATATTACCGAGCACTTACCGCGCATCAAGGCCTATTGGCGCAAGATGCTCTTGGGCGAGAGCGATTATCAACGACATATGATGCGCAAGCACCGGGAGGTGGATGCGCGGCAGCCCTTCGCTGACGAGCACTATGAGCGCTGGTTGTTCCTCTTTGAAGAAACCCTGACAAAACACCCTCTTGGTGCGCAGACAGAGCGTGCTTCTGAGCTGGCGCGACGAGTTGCAGGGAATATGCGGCAGAATCTGAAGCGATTTCGAGCCCTAACTTAATGTACGATATTATATTTATGCTTTAAGTTTCTGTTATTTATGATTTTAGTGAAGTTATCTCCCCAAAATTCGTCGGCTTGCAGGGGCCGATTTGGGTGCTATAGTCCACCATAACACCCACGGAATTACGGAAGAGAATCATGATCAGCCTCCGCAAGGGAATGACGGGCTCCACCTCAAGACGCATGCTGCTGCCAGCGTTGGTCTTCTTTGTCTGCGCATCGCTCAGTGCTGCTGGTGGCGGTGCTTTCGCTGCACTTTGTCTGGTACCGGCAGGTCTGGCTATTGATGCAGCGCGTGGTGGTGATCGTAAGGATCCTGCCAAGGGGGTTCAGGATGCATAAGTCACTTGCAGTGGCAGCCTTGTCAGGTTTCATCGGCCTGGCACTTGTATCCCCTCAATTGCGCGCTGACGAGGAAACGCGCCGGGTCGAGGGTCTGGATTTCAATAAAGTCGTGGTTCTCGGCGCTGCCAGTGTAGAAATCAGTCAGGGTGATGACATGGAACTGCTGCTGCGGGGCGAGGCCAGCTATCTCGACTCGGAGCCGTTTTACGTTAAAAGCGGCACCCTGGTGTTGGGCTCGCGTAAAAGTCGTGACGGCTCAAAGCGCGGCTCGCACAGCGACCGGGTGGCCTTTCGCGTCATGATGCCTGAGCTTCGGGAGCTGAAAGTGAAAGGCTCCGGCGAGGTTTATGTCAAACCGTTTGAATTGTCTTCGTCACTATTGGCCGTGGATGGTTCCGGCGCGATAAACGCCTTCGAACTGAGCGGTGGCGATCTTGAGGTACGTGTCGAAGGCACCGGAGATTTTCGAGCCGTGAACATCAATGTGCGGGATCTCGAAGCTGTGGTTGCCGGTAGCGGTAACTTATTCATCGAAACGCTCAAAGCCGACAGCGGCGAATTTGTTGTCACAGGGTCCGGTGACCTGCGTGTCACGGAGCAGGGGTTCGTGGAGAAGCTTGAGGCCAGTGTGGTCGGATCCGGTGATATCCGCATGACGTCGGTTAGCAGCGTACGGGCAGAGGCCAATATCGTCGGCTCGGGTTCGGCCTCTATTGGCGAGGTCGGCGAACAGCTGAACGCGTCGATTCTGGGTAGTGGAGATGTGGTGTACGGCGGATCGCCCGAGATTGAGCGGGTTGAGCTGGGCAGCGGGGAAGTTCGTCGCCGCGACTGAGTCGCGCGAGGGCAGTAAATATGGAATGGACTGAAGGACAACCCATCTACCGCCAGCTACGCGATCTGGTTATCCAGCGTGTTATGGATGGTAGTTTCCCTGAAGGCGAGGCCATCCCGTCGGTTCGCCAGGTGGCAACGGATTATCGGATTAACCATCTGACAGTCGGTAAGGCCTACCAGGAACTGGTGGAAATGGGTTTGCTGGAAAAGCGTCGGGGACTCGGCATGTTCGTGGCGTCCGGGGCGCGAAACTCTCTTACCAATGATGAGCAGCAGCGGTTTCTGGACGATGAACTCCCGGCCTTTGTTGCCCGGGTCCGCATGCTGGGCCTGGCTATGGATGAAGTGATTGAACAACTAATGACTATGCAGGGGAATGTAAATGCAGAGCATCATTGAGGCGCAAAATCTGCGGCGCAGCTTCGGTGATCTTCGCGCAGTGGATGGCGTGGATTTGTCGATTTCGTCGGGCAATGTCATTGGTTTGATTGGACCTAACGGGGCGGGGAAGACGACGCTTTTGAAGGCTCTGCTGGGCCTGACCACCTGTGAGGGGGATCTCTCGGTATTGGGTTTCTCGCCGATTTCAGATCGCGGGCGCATGATGGAGGAGGTGTGCTTCATCGCCGATACCGCAGTGCTGCCCAGGTGGATGCGTGTCCGTGAACTACTCGACTACGTTACCGGCACACACCGTCGTTTTAAGCGAGATCAGGCAGAAGCGTTTCTTGCCACCACGGATATTGAGCGCGACCGTCGGGTCGGCGATCTCTCCAAGGGTATGACGGTGCAGTTACATCTGGCTATTGTCATGGCTATTGATGCGCGACTACTGATTCTTGATGAGCCGACACTGGGATTGGATATTCTGTTTCGCAAGCGATTTTACGAGCAGCTCATCAATGACTACTTTGACGGCGAGCGCACGATTCTTGTGTCCACCCATCAGGTAGAAGAAATACAAAACATCCTGACGCATGTGATGTTCATGCATCATGGCAAGCTGATTCTTCACGAATCCATTATGGATATTGAGGAGCGTTTCCACGAGGTGCATGCCCTGGGCGAGGCGGTTGCCCGTGCTGAACAGCTGCCGTACATCGGTAAGCGCAATATTCTGGGTGGCAAGGCTTTCATTTTTGAGGGTCTGGGTTCCGGTGGGCTCGCCGGACTTGGCGAACTGCGGACACCGTCGGTGTCAGACCTGTTTGTTGCCAAGGTAGGGGGATAGGATTATGGCGACTACCCAAACCTCGCAATTTATGACCTTGCTCCAGCGGGAGTTTCGCGAATACAAGACGTCGCTTTTCTGGACGCCGGTTATCACAGCCATCGTGCTAGGTGTTTTGATGCTCGGAAGTGTAGTGCTGGCGAACCGTATCAGCGTGGTGGGAGATACGGTTCTTGAAGCGCTGATGCGTAAGGGCAATGACAACGTGAACATCACCATCTCCATTGGGGAAGATGGAGAGGAGGAGGTCACTGTCGTGGAGACGTCGGACTCCCTGGACATACCTCCGCCGCTAGATCAGGCGGCAGCGCCCGGCTACGAGGTGTATGTAGAAGATGGGGATGTGGATGAGCGGTGGAACTTCTCCCGGGAGTGGAACTTTACTCCCGGCACGGACCAGCCCTCTGCAGGCGATGAGAGCGACGATCCGCTCGATGAGATGAGCGGGCGTGAACTCAATGTGATGCTCAGTATCGTGCATGGGATTTTGTTGCTCATCCTCTTGCTCACCACTACGAACTACCTGTTGAGCTCACTTTATGACGACCGTAAGGATCGCAGCGTGCTGTTCTGGCGTTCTATGCCGGTTACCGAGTGGCAGGTTGTGCTGTCAAAGTTTGTGGTTGGGTTGATCGTTGCGCCTCTCCTGTACATAGCCATCAGCCTGCTACTACAGCTGGCCTATGTACTGCTGATGATCCTGCTGGTTTGGCGCATGGACCAGGATCCCTTTGAGGTGGTGGTGGGCAATATTGATTTTATCGCCCTCATGCTTGATCCCATCAGTGGTTGGGTCATGACCGCTCTATTGATCGCGCCGGTGTACGCCTGGTTGCTCTGCGCATCAGCGCTGGCCCGGCGCTCGCCATTCCTCATGGCTATTACGCCGGTGATCGGTCTGGTGATTGCCGAGGGGATCTTCTTTGGCACGGAAATCGTGGGTAATGCGGTGAGTCGGCATTTTCCCCATGTCTCTGACAGCTCTGCGGTAGGGTTTTATCTCTTTGGTCCCGATTGGATGGCGCTGGACCTGCTGAGCGTTGCAGCGGGGCTGGTGTTTACGGGTATCGCGCTGGCAGCGGCGGTGTGGCTCAGGGCGCACCGCTGGGAGCTCAACTGACGGTTAAATGGCCGCTACCTTCTAATTCACGAGATGAATATCACAAATAGAAAACATCGATTAGCTTGATAGTGGTCCGATGGCCTAGACTCCCCTCCGTCGTTGATGCCGCGCTTGCGGCTGAACTTTTGAACTTCATACAAGGGATGGGACTCATGACCTACCAACAGGAAATCCAGGCCGCGGCCGACGTTGTTTCTGCCAACGGGGACAGCTGGAAAGACATCAACCCGGAGCATGCGGCGCGTATGCGTCTGCAGAACCGTTTTCAGACCGGACTTGATATCGCTCGTTATACGGCTGCAATCATGCGCAAGGACATGGCTGAATATGACGCCGACACTGCGCAGTACACGCAGTCCCTGGGCTGCTGGCACGGCTTTATCGGCCAACAGAAGCTCATCGCTATCAAGAAGCACTTTGGCGATACCAACAAGCGTTATCTCTATTTGTCGGGTTGGATGATCGCAGCCCTGCGTAGTGAATTCGGTCCCTTGCCTGATCAGTCCATGCACGAGAAGACGTCCGTGTCGGGATTGATTGAAGAGCTGTACACCTTCTTGCGTCAGGCAGATGCCCGCGAGTTGGGTGGCATTTTCCGAGAGCTCGATGCAGCCCGCAAAGCCGGTGACGAAGTGGCCGCCAAGGCCATTGAGCAAAAGGTCGATAACTATCAGACCCACGTTGTCCCCATTATTGCCGACATCGATGCCGGTTTTGGTAACGCAGAAGCGACTTACCTGCTGGCCAAGAAAATGATTGAGGCGGGCGCCTGTGCTATCCAGATCGAGAATCAGGTATCTGACGAGAAGCAGTGTGGTCACCAGGACGGCAAAGTCACCGTGCCTCACGAGGACTTCCTCGCTAAGACCCGTGCAGTGCGTTACGCGTTCCTTGAGCTGGGTGTAAACGATGGCATCATCGTTGCCCGTACCGACTCACTGGGCGCTGGCCTGACCAAGCAGATCGCCGTGACTCACACGCCGGGCGACCTGGGTGATCAATACAACAGCTTCCTTGACTGCGACGAAATCGAGCCCTCAGAGCTTTCCAGTGGCGATGTCGTGATTAATCGCGAAGGCAAGCTTCTGCGTCCCAAGCGTTTGCCGTCTAACCTGTACCAGTTCCGTAAGGATACCGGCGTACAGCGAGTGGTGCTGGATTGCATCACGTCTTTGCAAAACGGCGCTGACCTTCTTTGGATTGAGACCGAAAAGCCGCATGTGGGCCAGATTGCCGAAATGGTTAACGAGATTCGTGAGACCGTGCCCAGCGCCAAGCTTGTGTACAACAACTCACCGTCTTTCAACTGGACCCTGAACTTCCGACAGCAGGTGTTTGACGCCTGGAGCGAGGCGGGTACTGACGTATCGGCTTACGATCGCGATAAGCTCATGGATGTCAGCTACGATGACACCGATCTTGCGAGCGAGGCCGACGAGCGCATCCGCACGTTCCAGGCAGATGCCGCGCGCGAAGCCGGTATCTTCCATCACCTGATCACACTGCCGACTTATCACACGGCTGCGTTGTCCACCGACAACCTTGCCAAAGAGTACTTTGGTGAAGCGGGTATGCTCGGTTATGTGAAAGGTGTTCAGCGTCAGGAAATTCGTCAGGGCATTGCCTGTGTGAAGCATCAGAACATGGCGGGATCAGACATGGGTGATGATCACAAGGAATATTTTGCCGGTGATGCAGCGCTCAAGGCTGCTGGTGAAGACAACACGATGAATCAGTTCGGCTAGGACTGACAGCTTCGTGCGGCTAAAGCCCGGCTAGTAATAGCCGGGCTTTTTTGTGGCTCATCGCGGGTTAGCGGGTTCTGCAACCTTATGCTGCTTCTTGGCGCTGGGACGTTTTCTCTGATGAACGCAGCACGTAAAGCGGGTAGCCGGCCAGACAGTCGGCAGTCCTTTGAGCTGCTCGCGCATCTCCAGAAAAGCCATCACACTGTTAGAAGCACTCGACGGACGCTCAAAGGACCACCGCGTGCCTGGCCTGATCAGTGCGATGTCCATGCGCTGTTTCGTCAGTAAGCTGTCCTGAAGACTCGTACTGGCTCGGCGCCGCTTTGCTCGAGCGGCCGTCGAGTGCGCTGTTTACTGCGCCGACGCCCATGGAGATACGCGAGCAGCTCGAGTAAAGCGGGGCCGCCCACCGTAGCGCCTTTTGAGTGGTACTCGTAAAAGCAGTATCCCGCGAGTACGCGATGAGCCTTTTTTGTGCCCTGGATTTTTAGCAAGGATAAGGGGGCGGTAACGTTGGACTGCCTTTATGGCTTCAATGTAGCGCCATCACTATGGGAGGCGCCTGCGCGGCTGCTGAGGCATTGAAGGCGAGATCGGCACCGGGTGCCGTCGGTGCAGTCCAGAAATAGACCAGCGCAGACAGGCCTAGCCAGGCCGTGAACATGAGTAAGTAAGGCCAGCGGTGTAGCCAGAGTCTGGCCGCCAGCAGCGTCGTAGCCGCAGTGCCAGCCAGAGCGATCAAGACCGACATTGCCGCAGCTGTGCCTGTTCCGGTGAGCGCCGTCTGGATTGCAATGCTGGCCCACTGTGCAGGCAGGAGCGCTAGAAACCAATCCGGCAGCGCGCCCGGAAAAACGGAGGCCAGGAGCAAAACAGATGCCTCGCCCGCGACCACAAATAAGGCCATCAACCAGCCCCGGTGAGACAAGGTTTTCGCAAACAGAGCCCCCCGCGCGGCGAAACTGCCGCTGGCGATGACCATGGCCAGCGCTGTTGAAGCAGGGTGCGACAGTGCGGGCATGCCCAGTGAATGTGCCAACACTATCAAGCACGCTGCATTGACCAAGGCCAGAACGACGCCGATCCAGAAGTGTCCAGCAGTCGCTGCTGAAATTATACCGACGCCCATGAGGCCTAAGGTGAAGATTGGACCGCTCGCTAAAGCCAGAGGTGTGGACGTTGCCAAAAGCACCAGCATAAACAAAACCGGGACTGCAACGCCGGCCAGCGCCGCGGTGCACCAGGCTGCTGCGGTCCAGGCAAGAGGTGGGGTAGACGTCAATAGTCTCATGCTGAAGATCCTGACTGAAGCGCCTGATAATGTCGATCGCTTCTGCGCGCTATGTAAAGGGCCTGACACTCAAAGTAAAGGCAGGCAGCTAGGCCTTGACCCGAATACCCCCCAGAGGAAATCCGCGGGTTTCGTCACCTGCCTGTGGTTTATCGGGAATCAGGCCACAGATGATCAGAGACGCCAGAGCAATTCCCGATCCCACCAGAAAAACTGCGGTCGGCGATGTCAGCCATAGAACCCCGAGCAGCGCCGGTATGACCACCGCGGCGATGTGATTGATCGTGAAGCTGACACTCGATGTTGCCGCGATATCTTTCGGATCTGCGATTTTCTGGAAATAAGTATTGATGGCGATGGATAGCGCAAAAAACAGGTGATCGATGATGTAGAGTCCGGCGGCCATGGTCGGATTTTCAACAAATGCATAGCTGGTAAATACCATCACAAGGCCAATGTACTCGATGCGAAGTGCCTTCCGCTCGCCCGCCTTGCCCACCCAGGCGCCGATGCGCGCAGCGAAAAACAGGTTGAAGACATAGTTTGCGAGATAAAGCAGGCTGATATCTGCCGCCGAGTAGCCGAATTTTTCCACCATCATGAATCCGGCGAACACCATAAAAATCTGCCGACGCGCTCCGCTGAGAAAAGTCAGTGCATAGTAAAGCCAGTAACGACGACGAATGATCAGCTTTTTGTGCTGCGTCACACCATCAGGGTAATGCGGGAACACTGCCCACAGGGTCAGGGTGATAAAAACCCCTACACCTCCTGCCAGCAGATACATGCCCTGGAATCCTACACCGAACCATTCCATCAGCAGCCAGATGCTGCTGTAGGCCAATAACGCGCCCGCCGCTTTGACGGCCATTGCCCGGCCCATAAAGTGCGGCGCTTCTTTTTTGTCTATCCACTGCAAAGTGAGGGACTTATTGATGGTCTCGAAATAGTGGAACCCCAGTGACATGACCACCGTGGTGGCATACAGGCCATAGGTCGTCGGGAAGTAGGGAGTTAAAGCGACCCCCATGGACATGACAAGAAGCGACGCCAGCGCAAAGCGCTGTTCGCGGACAATTAAAAGCACGAAAACGGCGCTGAAGGCGAGAAAACCCGGTACCTCCCGCAGGCTTTGAAGTATGCCGATCTCGGCTCCACTGAAGGCGGCGCGTTCAACGACGAAATTGTTCAGCAGAGCCTGCCAGACCGAGAAAGTCAGCGGCATAATGAAGGCAGCGGCGAGCAAAAAATTTTGCTGGGACAGGGCGGATGCCGAAGAACGTGAGGCAGCTTGTGACACGGGGACAGTCCGCAGGAACGAAGAAGAGTCATTTTAAGGGAATGGGCGCGCGGGGCCTAATGCGGAGTCCGCAAACCTCGTCTGGGCCGGGCTCATCTGTCCGTGAGCATGACAGGGACACAATCCCGGACTCTTCTATGGCTTCAGTTTTTCGTTGACTTAAGAGTAGCCCGCCTGTACTGTCCGCTCAGCTAAAAGTAAGTCTCGTGTTTAAGCTCTTCATTACGTGTTCTCTAAGTAGTTCGTCGTCCTGTAAGTTCTAAATTTCAGTCTTTTTTGCGGCTATATTTGTAGATGCCTCATAAGAGGCAGCTTTTATTATTTTTTTACAGGAATATGACGTTATGTCCGAAACAGTTACCGGTACCGTGAAGTGGTTTAATGAGTCTAAGGGCTTCGGCTTTATCGAGCAGAAGAGCGGCCCAGATGTATTCGCACACTTCAGCGCGATCACTGGCTCTGGATTCAAGACTCTGGCCGAAGGTCAGGCAGTTGAGTTCACAATTACCCAGGGCCAGAAAGGTCCTCAAGCCGAGAACATCGTCGCCGTATAAAGCGCAGAGTTTTCGCTAAAAGGCAGGCCAGCAATGGCTTGCCTTTTTTTGTGTCTGCGAGAAAATTTGAACCAAAGTGCTAAGCCTTTGTGGGAGTAAGCCATGCGTTGGGATGACATCGATCTACAGGTCTGCTCCGTAGCAAGAGCGCTATCCGTGGTCGGGGAGCGTTGGACGCTGCTTATTTTGCGTGACGCGTTTTTTGGCACGCGGCGTTTCGATCAGTTTCAGTCGAATCTGGGTATAACGCGTCATCGTTTATCCGAGCGTCTGAACAAGCTTGTGGAGCAGGGCGTGTTGACGCGCGTGCAGTACAGCGAAAAGCCGCCGCGCCACGAGTACCGGCTTACCCGCAAGGGTTTGGGTTTGTACCCCGTGCTCATGATGTTGGGGCGCTGGGGTGATGAGTGGATGGATCGCGGCGACGGTGCCCCGGTGGAGTATTTTCATCAACGCTGCGGGAAAAAGACGTTGCCGGTCATGACCTGCAGCGAGTGCCATGAAGACCTGAGGCCTCAACATGTCACGCCCATGGTGGGACCTGCGCTTGCGACACATGTAAAAGGGGTGCGCGTTGGTGAGACCTCACTGCCGGCGTTTCCGCACCTGGAGCGTCAATCCGATTAGAGAAATTTGCGCGCTCATGCGCTAGCATTGAGTACAGAACTACCTCTTAACATTGATGGAGAATAACAATGGGTGAAGCAGCCGCAGATCTGGTGATGAACCAGGGCGACACAGTCACAATGAATACCGTATTAGAGGACGTTGCTGCCGAGCGTTTAAAGCGCAAGCAACGACTGGCTGCGTCGTTGCGTATTTTCGGCAAGTTTGGTTTTGACGAGGGTGTCGCGGGCCACATCACCGTTCGTGACCCGGAGCATGCGGACCACTTTTGGGTGAACCCCATGGGTCGCTCCTTTAAACAAATGCGTGTCAGCGATCTTCTGAAGGTCGACCACGCAGGCAACGTTGTGGAGGGCGAGGGCCTGTTAAACGGTGCGGCGTTTGCCATTCATTCGCGTATTCATATGAATCATCCTGAAATTACGGCTGCAGCGCATTCGCATTCAGTTTACGGTAAGTCCTGGTCAAGCCTTGGCCGCAAGCTGGACCCTCTGACTCAGGACTCCTGTGCTTTTTACGATAGCCATGCCGTGTTCGAAGACTTTACCGGCGTCGTATTGGATGTCTCTGAAGGTGATCGTATTGCAAAGGCGCTGGGCGATAACAAGGCTGTTATCTTGCAAAACCATGGCCTGCTGACCGTCGGTGAAAGTGTCGATGAGGCGTGCTGGTGGTTTGTTACTATGGAGCGCAGCTGCCAGGCGCAGCTTATGGCAGAGGCGGCAGGCACTCCCAAGCCGATTCCCCACGAGGTGGCGGCGAGTACGGCAGAGCAGGTAGGTTCGCATCTGGCCGGCTGGTTTAGTTTTCAGCCGCTTTACGATGTGATCGTAGCGGAGCAGCCGGACTTACTCGACTAGAACAGGTCTGTATCCACTGACCGCGATAGATACCGAAGCCCGGCCTTGTGCCGGGTTTTTCATTTCGGGCGTGGCGTAAAATTCTTTTGCGCTCGCGTACACTAGGTTATTTGTAAACAGGAATCTCATTTTGGCGCTTTCAGATATCGGGCTTGTCCCGCGCATTGTGATAGGGGTTGTCGCTGGCGCTGTCCTGGGCATGTTTTGGCCGGGCCTCGCTGTAGATCTCGGTCTGCTGGGCCAGTTGTTTGTCGCTATGCTCAAGGCCGTCGCGCCGCTCCTTGTGATGCTACTGGTGATGTCGGCTATTGCGAATCGCCATGAAAAATCGGCTGATTCGCGGCGAATTTTGATTACGCTCGTACTCTATTTTGTCGGGACCATGACCGCGGCGCTGGTGGCTTTGCTGCTCTCTACCGCATTTCCACAGACCTTGGCCCTTACGGGGGCGGCAGATGGTGCACCGCCGGAAGCGGTAGGCAATGTGCTGCGGGATGTGCTGTTTAAATTGGTCGACAATCCCATTAACGCGCTCCTGACCGGTAATTTTCTGGGCTGTCTGAGCTGGGCGATTTTGCTCGGACTGAGTTTTCGCCGGGCCTCAGAAGCGTTTCGTCAGAATCTGCAGACGCTGGCCGATGGCGTGGCGGATATAGTGCGCTATGTGATTGCCCTGGCACCTGTCGGTATCTTCGGCCTGGTCTGCGTGACGGTTGCCACCACCGGTGTCGAAGTGCTGGCAGACTACGCGAGCGTCGCGGGTTTACTGGTGGCAGCGATGTTGATTGTGGCACTGTTTGTTAATCCGCTGTATGTCTGGCTGTTGACCCGCAGGAACCCCTATCCCGTGGTTTTTCGCTGTCTCGAAGAGTCGGGCGTCACCGCGTTCTTCACCCGCAGCTCTGCGGCAAATATTCCCGTGAATCTCGCATTGGCCAAGCGCCTGGGAATTAGCGAAGAGCTTTACTCTGTCACGATTCCCGTGGGTGCAACGGTGAATATGGCGGGTGCGGCGATCACTATTACAACGCTATCGGTGGCCGCCGCACATACCCTGGGTGTTGAAGTGTCATTTGCGCAGGCCTTGATGCTTTGTATCGTTGCCTCCTTGGCGGCCTGCGGCGCATCGGGAGTGCCTTCCGGGAGTTTACTGTTGATTCCGCTGGCCTGCGGTCTGTTCGGTATCCCGGTAGATATTGCCATGCAGGTGGTGGCCGTCGGGTTCATTATCAGCGTCATTCAGGATTCCGCCGAGACGGCGCTGAATTCCAGCACGGATGTGGTTTACACCTATGCCGCTGAGCATGCACGCATCAGCGAGCGCTGATCAGTTGGCGGTCGCTGCGCGGCGACTGGCGTCAATGCGTGCGCAGATAATTTCCATGCCTTGCAGCAAACGAAGGGTGGGGCGGTGCAGTAGGTCGGGGTTGATGATCGCGACATTGTTGCTTTGCATTGCCTGCAGCTCGGGGTAGTTATCCCAGTGTTGTGCCTGTTGCTGATTTTCCACAATGATCAGTTCCGGGTTGTCCGCCAGGACCTGCTCCATGCTCACCAGGGGTGCAAGACCGGCTAGGTCCGAGGTGATACTCCGTCCCCCACAGCGCTCAATGACTTCGTTGAGCAGATGGTCTTTTCCGATGCTTTGCAAAGGTTGATCCCAGAGCTGTAAAAAAACCGCTGGCGATGCATTGAGGTGTGGGGATGCCTTGTCGAAGCTCGCGGGGTCAACGAATGACTGCAGTTGGGTCATCACCCGTGTCGCTTCGGTCGAGTACCCGGTCAGTGTGCCCAATGCGTCAAAGCTGTCTTTGAGATCATTCAGTGAGCGAATTTCATCAACAAAGTAGGGGAGCCCCAGTCGGTCAATAGCCGAGCGTAATCCGGGAGGCGTTCCCGATCCCCAGAGAATAATCAGATCAGGCTGCAAAATTACGATGTGCTCCAGACTCATAGACCCGACTCCGCCGACGCGGGGAATCAGTGTGGCTGATTCCGGGTAGTCGCTGTATTGCACTGCGCCTGCGATGCTGTCCTGGGCACCGATGCTGTAGAGGTTTTCTACGATGTGGGGTGCCAAAGCAATGATTCGCTGGGCGGGAGTCTCCAGCGTTACCAGGCGACCCTCTGCATCCTGCGCCTCTACGGCGCCCAGAGCCGAGCTGCACGTGATGAGCAGCCACAAAAGCCCAAGGACGGGCTGCCAATGCTTAAGATTCAGGCGCATGGGGGGGCAGGGTAAACAAAGGACGGTGCATGAGCGTCCACGGCTCGTATTTTCAACGGGTAATCGAAAAGCTCACTGAGTGCTTTTTCATTGAGCTGTTCGGCGGTGGGACCCAGAGACAGCATCCGGCCGTGCTTGAGGAAAAGCAGTCGGTTCGCGCAGCGGCTCAGAAGGTTGATGTCATGCAGGACCAGTAACACGGCGCAACCACGATCCCGCAGCTTTGCGACAAGCTGCAGAAACCGCTCCTGATGTCGAACATCCATTGCGGATGTGGGCTCATCCAGAATCAACACCTGGCCACCTAGGTCCACACCAGTACTATCGGGTAAGAGTTGCGCCAGTACCCTGGCAAGCTGTGTTCGCTGCTTTTCTCCACCGCTCAATGATGGGTAGCTACGATGCGCCAGGGCGGTAAGCTCGCCGCTGTCTATAACGTGGTCAATCACCTTGTCATCGATGCCGCTCATGTCAGGGTGGGGTGAGCGTCCCAGTGCGATGACTTGCCGCACGGTGAAATCAAATTGCAGTCCCATGGTTTGCGGCAACACCGCCATGCGTCTGGCGCGATCGCCTGGATCCATGAGCGTCAGGTCTTCACTCTCAAAGCGTATGCTACCCGTACTGGGAGCGCGCTCGCCACAGGCAAGCTGCAGAAGGCTGCTTTTGCCGGCTCCGTTACTGCCTGCGATGCCGATGATCTCGCCGGGATTTAGCGCAAAGCTAATGTCGCTCAGGAGGGTGCTGGTGCCAAGTCGCAGCCCCGCACTGCGCATTTCCAAAAGTGCGTCGCTCACGAAAACACCAGCCTGGCTTGATAGCGCCGCAACAGCACTAAAAAGTAGGGCACGCCCAGTAACGCGGTGACAATGCCCAGAGGAATTTCACTGGGCGCCAGTAAAACGCGGGATAGCAGGTCTGCCAACACCAGTACCAGGGCGCCAAGTAAGGCACAGCGCGGCAGCAAGGCGCGATGCTCGGGGCCACAATAGAGTCGCACCATATGTGGCACCACAAGACCCACAAATGCGATAGCGCCGGCCAGGGCAACACTCACGCCCATGCCCGCGGCGATGAGCGTTGTGAGCAATGCTTTGCTGCGACCACTGCGGTAACCCAAATGTCCGGCTTCAGCTTCGCCCAGTAAAAAGGCATTGAGCACATCTCGAAGCGGTAGGGACAACGCTACCAGAAGCGCCAGAGCGGCGGTTGCGATCGTGACAGTCTGGTAGCTCGCGCCGGCCAGGGATCCCAGTCGCCACAGCGCCACACGCCGTAAAGCACTATTGTCGATGGTCATTTCCAGAACACTGACCAGGGCGCCGGCTAAGGCGGTGATGGCAACTCCGGCCAGCAAGAGGGTGGATACGGAGGTTCCTTCGGCGGTGCGCGCGATCCGATAGACGACCCAGGTGGCCACGAGTCCACCGGTAAAAGCGCCTAAAGAGACATACAGGTCGCCGCTCAGGCCAACGCCAATCCCCAGAGTCAACACCAGCGCCCCCCCTAAGGATGCTCCGCCGGTGACGCCTATCAGGGACGGGTCGGCGAGGGGGTTACGAAACATTCCCTGCGACAGCGCGCCCGTGAGTGCCAGTAACGCTCCGATACTTGCTGCCTGCAGCACCCTTGGCAACCTAAGCTGCAGGAGCAAAGTGCTGTGCAGGGCGTCTCCCTCGCCTTTCAGCACGGCAAAGAGTTCGGACGGGGTCAGGGATACCGCGCCCAGGGAAAGTGCAGTGCAGATCGCCAGCAGCAAAAGTAGCGTTAGCGACGGAGGAGCGCCCAGACCTTTAAGTGACACAACTCAGTAGTCAACGCCGCGACGTGCTTTGATGCCCGCGTTGTAGGCATGCTTTACGTCCTTGACTTCAGAAACGGTGTCCAAGATGTCCCTGAGACGGGTGCCGCCGCCGCGACCGGTGACCACCACGCTTTGCTGTGGCGGACGGTTCTGGATGGCCTCCACCACCTCGTCTTCGCTGAGATAGTCAAAGGACAGCATATAGGTCAGTTCGTCCAGCACCACGAGATCAAATTCGGGATCACTGAGCATGGGCAGGGCCTGCGCCCAGGTCGCCCGCGCCGCCGCCATGTCTGCGCTTCGATCCTGGGTGTCCCAGGTAAAACCCGTGCCCATCTGATAAAACGCGACATCGGGGCAACGATCGCGCACATAGATCTCTTCGCCGGAGAGTTGTTGACCTTTAATAAATTGCACCACGCCCACTTTCTGGTTGTAACCCAGGGCTCGCATGACCATTCCGAAAGCCGAGCTGGTTTTTCCCTTACCGTTGCCAGTGAGCAAAATCCCTACGCCACGTTCTATGTCGGCGGCGGCGATAGAGGCGTCAACGGACGCCTTTTGCTTTTCCATCGCTGCTTTGTGGCGGGCTTCTTTTTTAGTGTCAGAACTCATAGCGCACTCCTGCAAAGGCCGCTTGACCGGCGGTGTTGTACGTTGGAATTTCCGTATAGTCCTCGTCCAAAGCGTTCTCCAGACGTCCGTAGACGGTCAATCCTTCGATGACTGCAAAGCTCGCGTTGATATCCATGAGCACATAATCATCCAGTTCGGTACTGAAGGTGTCCACAGCGTCGGCCGAGGAGCGAAGATTCACGCCCACTCGAAGTCTGGCCTGTGCATCCTCAAAGGTAAGACCCAGGTTGGCCAGATGCTCAGGTCGAAAGGCGCGTTTATCCCCTTCGGGTGTGGTCGTTTCGTTCCACGTGTAGTTGCCGGTGAGTCTGAAACCCCTGGCCAGGGGGAGGTCCGCGATGAGTTCCATGCCTCGGGAGTCAGAGCGCCCCGTTTGCTGCACATAGCCCGAGAAGCCGACGACGTCGAAGGTAATGAGGTCGTCAATTTCCTGATCGAACCAGGTGACTTCTATATAGGTTCCTTTTTGTGATGCCCAGGCGACGCCCAGGTCGTATCCGCCGCTGGTTTCTTCACGCAGCACCAGGTCTGATGCGGGTGGCATGGCGAAGGGGCCGTTGTTGTAGCTGATCTCAAAGAGGCTGGGCGCGCGAAAACCTGTGCCGTAGGCGCCTTTGAATTTGAGTTCTCCGCCTGCCAACGCGGTAAGCCATGCGCCGCTCAGGCGATAACTGAGGTAATTACCAAAATCGTCGTTGTCATCGCGCCGGGCGCCGGCGGTGACGGTGAACGAATCGCTGAGCCGTCCCTGGTATTCGCCATAGATACCGGTTTGCCGGCGGGAGCGATCAAAGCTACCGTCGTCGATGGACTCTTTTTCGTGGTCCACGCCGTACACGAGTGATAGCTTGTCTGATGGACGCCACTGGCCAATGTAACTTGTGCGCTGCAGCCCACCCTCGGCGCTAAAAAATGGTGAGCGTTCGGCAAAAAACTCCCGCTCGGTTGTGCTGTCGCTGTGGGCGAGCTCGTGGGAAAAGTGTTCTTGGCTCAGCGCCGCCGATACACGCCAGCTGTCTTGTGCAAAGCTGTCTTCGCAGTCATTACTGGGCAAAAAAGCGGCGTTGAAACATCCGTCGTAAGCATTGTCGCCTTCCACCTGCCTGGCGACGGCCTCGAGTCGCAGGCTGTCATTCACGTTCCAGCCAGCGCGGGCGTGGACGGTACGGTTGCTGTAGCCGTCGTCATCCAGGAGGTCGGAGTCGGTGTCCCGGGCGTTAAAGCCGTCGGTGGAAAATTCGGCGCCGCTGATTAAAAAGTCAACGCTGTCAAAGCTGCCGCCCACCCGTCCGCTGAGCTGCTGGGTGTCATAGCGGCCTTGTTCCGCGGATACGCCGCCGCCCAGGCCTTCCTCCGGTGTGGCGGTGCGAAGATTGATGACTCCTCCGGCGTCTGCACCATAGCTTAAGCCCTGGGGCCCTCGGAGTATTTCTACGCGGGAAATGCCCGCGGTAAGCATTTGCTCCAGGCGGGGACTGACCTGCGGGCTTGAGCTGTCGCTGATATCGATACCGTCGATCACGACCATGGTTCGATAACTTTCTTCTCCGCGAACGCGAAGGCTGGTTGCCTTACCGGCTCCGCCATTGTTGGTTGCCGCAATAGAAACCTGGGTACGCAGAAGCTCCGGAAGGCTCAGAAACCCTCGCTGTACAATTTCATCCTGAGTTAGCACCGTGACCGACGTGCCCACGTCGCGCAGCGGCATCTCCACGCGGGATGAGCCGACGATGACTTCCTCAAGAACACTCTGCGCGGCTAACTGGGCGCCGGGGATGAGTAGACCACAGGCGAGCAGTGGTCGAATGGGTATGAATCGGCAGCGATGCCGGACCATGAATCTTCTGGTCTTGAACATGTGTTTGTCCTCAATTGCCATAGGGCGATTGAGGGAGGGGATCAAGGAAACAAAATACTGCCTGCGCTGTGCACACTCATGCGAGGACTGCATTTAGCGACCTTTAATGAAGCCCTCCGCTCCATCGGGTGCTGTCGCCAGGGCAGGTATCGGGCTTGTAGTGCTCTCACACTACCTACCGTTGCGGGGGCAGCGCAGGAATGGGTCGTTTGCGAACCGGGGCTCGTCACGACTATGAACCTGCTTCCCTTTTAACCTGACCCAGCGCTTTCGCGACGGCAGGCACCCAAGGCGGAGAGGAGAGTAGGTCCCTGTCCTGTTATTGTCAAACATTGGCTTAGTTCTGCCGGGAGTATTGATGAGCCTGCCGGACGCTTGTGTCATGACAGACAGCGCCGATAACGGGTATTGTTGCGGTATGAATAGTGCAGCAGAAAACCCCTCCATCGACCAGTCCATGCTCGAGGTTATTGAATCCCGCCTTGGCCGTTCTCCGAGAGGATTGCGCGCGGTGGCGGTGATCGGTAGCGACAGTCTGCCCTGCGTGATTCGCGTCGCATCACTGGTCGAGGGTAAACCGTTCCCGACCTTGTTTTGGTTGATAGACCCGGTGCTCAATCTGCGTATCGACCGGGAAGAGGCTGGAGGGCTTATCAACAGGTTTCAGCGCCTTGTAGACGAGTCCAGGGAGCTGCAGGGCGCCATGAAAAGCGATCATCAGCGGCACATTCAGCTGCGGGAGTCCTACCTGGCGGGTGGGGAGCGGGAGTTGCTCGAAAGCCGCGGGCAGTGGGATGCTTTGTCTCGCCGGGGTATCGGAGGTATCGCGGATTTTTCGCGTATCCGCTGTCTGCACACCTGGTATGCAGCGCATCTGGTAGAGCCCAATACGGTAGGTCGCCTGCTGGACGCTCATTGGGCCGAGTCCGAATTGCAGTGACGCAAAGATCCCGTGTGTAAGGATTGAGGTTTATAGAACCGAGAGCGAAGTTAGCGCGTAAGGTAGGCATGTCACGCAATCCTCACAAAAATCCCAATCCTCAGGGTAAGGGCCTGGTGCCGGTGCTCGCGCACTGGAGCGAAACCCGCCCGTCTACGGTTAACGCAAAAGCGCCTGCCGAATTACTTTTTGACTGGTTTGCTTCCGTATTGGTGCTGTCGGCGAAGTTTCAATTCAAGCCGGCCTTGGGCACCGTGTACTATCTGTATGCCAGGTCCGGGGATTGGCAGTTGTCTCTGGTGGGCCCCGGTGAGTGGGGCGAGCGGGAGATGGGCGACTGTCTTGGCACCTGTGAATTGCGGCAGGACATGACCTGGTCCATTGCGCCGGACGAAGGCATCGCAGAAAAACCCCAGCTGCAAAAATCACTGACTGAACTCGTTGATGCCTTCATGGCAAGTCTGCAAAGCGATGACGCCCTTGAAGATCATCTGCCGGGCTACCGTCGCGAGCTCCCATACTACCAACGCATGCTGGCCACGGGCCTTGGTGCCTCCTTGCGCGGCTCGGCGACGGCTACCGATAGCTTGCAAGCGCCTTTGCGGGTACTACTGGAAAACGCCGGGGCTGAACTCCCCCAGCGGCTTCTTCAGGCTGACTAGTCCATCTGGGATTTCAAAAACGAGCGGATATCCTGCAATAGATCCAGGCGGGCGTCCTCGTTCACATACATCATGTGGCCCCCACCGTAATAACGGTAGTCCACGCGATCAGCGCTTATGCCATAGCGGTTAAGCGTATATTCGGCATCAAAAAACGGCGTGACAAGATCGTAGTACCCCGATGCCACAAGTACCTTGAGGCCGGGGTTCGCCTCCATCGCGCTCACCAGGTTGTGGCTGGTATTCACCCAGTGGGGCTCCCAGGCCTTATCTCGACCCTCGGGGTTCCAGTTCCACTCATCACTGAGTCTGGGATCCGCCGGGGAGAGATAGGCGCGATCCCAGTTGACACCCAGATCACTCTGCAGGTAGCTCATCATGGCGGCTTTGTAAGCGCCCGAGATGGCATTGCTTGCGGCATCAAAGTCCGCTCGGGCCGTTAAGTCGTCCACGGGATCACCGAGATAGCGGGCATCCAGACTGCCGACAATCATACCTTGGTCGCGCAGTAACTCTTTGGCAAAGCGGGTGCCAGGCACCCGTAAATTAGCTTTTTCAACGTACTCAGGCGTCAATCCCGTAAGTCGGGCAAGTTCATCTCGAACCCGCGCCCGGGTGTTGGAATCCAGCGTATTGCCCTTGAATAGAGCAGGAAGAAGCTCATCGACGGCGAAGTCCCTGGCGGCTTGCACCCACTCTTCAAGACTCGCTCCTTGAGCATCTACGCGCTGGTGATAATAGGCCGTGGCCGCCATGGTTGGGACGTAGGTAATGTGAGAAATAAGGTTGTCGGCGACATAGGGCGTGGAGCCGGCGTAATCGAGTGCCTGGGAGATAAACACAATGCCATTAAGCGCGACGCTGTGGTCGTTTTCCAGAATATCCGCGATGAGCGCGGCCCGGGTGGTCCCGTAGCTTTCTCCGAGAAGAAACTTGGGCGAGTTCCAACGTTGATTGACTGTGAGCCAGCGGCGGATAAACGCGGCAATTGATTCTGCGTCTTCGGTCAAACCCCAGAATTCTTTTCCGTCGTGATCACCCAGGGCGCGAGAAAAACCGGTGCCTACCGGGTCGATAAAAACCAGGTCCGTTACATCAAGGATAGTCTCCCGGGACTCGACAAGGGGGTAGGGAGGTGCGCCGGCATGCTCTGCATTTGACGGAACAACCACGCGTTTGGGACCAAAGGTGCCCATATGCAGCCATAGTGATGCGCTACCCGGGCCCCCGTTCCACACAAAGGTGACGGGACGATCCTTCCCGTCGTCTATCGCCACGTAGTCAAAGCTGAAAAGCGCCGCACTGGGCTTCTCACTCTCATCGTACAGGTAGGTCTCCCCGGCCCGGGCACGATACTTCAGCTTGCGGCCGTTAAATGTTGCGCTGTGTTGTGTGACAAATTCAGTGGGCGCTGGGGTTTTGCTTGCGGTCACTGCTGCGTCCGCATTGTCTGCGGCACTGTAAGCGGGCGTGGCAATCAGCACCATCACCGCGAGGGTTGTCAATCTTAGCTTGCGTGGCCAGGGCATTGTCATCTCCGAAGCGTAGATAATTTAAGGGTGATCATTCGCGCGGGTACTTTGCCGTGTCGGTCCTGCGTTGTCGAGTCGCGCGACTGCCGCTCACACGGGCTGAGGCTGACGCTTCACGTTTGCCTGCCGGGACTGGATTATCAACGCAGAAAGCCGCTAGTCTTCACCTACTTTCAGGGCTCTCGGATACTTCAGTCATGTCTTTATTTTTTAAACATGGTGTAGCGGTGACATCGTTAGTTGGCCTGCTGTGCGTGTTACCTGCCCAGGCGCAGGAGCTTCCGCCGGGACCCGGTAAAGACCTCGTATCAAAGCTCTGCGTGAGCTGTCACAGCACTTCACGGATACTGAACTCTGCCGGTTTTGATACCGCGGTGGAGTGGCGCATGTTGATCAACAACATGATTGAGCTCGCCGACCCTCAGGCGGAGACTATCGCTACCTATCTGGCGGCTAACTTTCCTGCCCGGGAAGAACGCAAGCCGACGCTGGTTTCGGGTCCGGTCAAGATAGACATTGAAGAATGGATCACGCCGACCCTGGGTCAACGCTCCCGGGATCCGGTAGAGGCCGTCGATGGCAGCATTTGGTGGACAGGCATGTGGGCGAGTCTGGTGGGTCGTCTTGATCCTCTAACCGGCGATATGCAGGAGTTCCATCTGCCGCCTGCGGCCCGCCCACACAGCATTGTTCCTCATGGAGATGGTTCTATCTGGTACACCGGCAATGGCAATGCCAGTATTGGAAAACTCGATCCGCAGACCGGAATCATCGTTGAGTACCCGACGCAGGCGCTGGATCCTCACACCGCCGCATTTCATCCCAATGGGAATTTGTACTTTACTGCCCAGCAAGCCGGAATGCTGGGACGCTTGAATCCCGAGACCGGGGAGCTCAAAGAAGTGCAGACCCGCGCACGCCCTTACGGGATCAAGGTAGGTCCCGATGGACGATTGTGGGTCGCCTATAACGGCACCAATGCAATCAGTGCTATGGATCCTGACACTATGGCGCTTGAGTTTTTTGCTATCCCCGATGAAAAGACGCGGATTCGCCGTCTGGATATCGCCAGTGATGGGCGTGTCTGGTATGTCAATTCGTCGCTGGGACGCATTGGTGTGCTTGATCCCAAAACCGGCGTGACCAAGGAATGGCCGTCACCGAGCGGTCCCAGGTCGCATCCTTATGCCATTGCGGTGATCGATGATGTGATCTGGTACAACGAGTCGGGTATGCGCCCCGATGCGCTGGTACGTTTTGATCCGGCCACTGAACGTTTTCAGAGCTGGGCCATACCCTCCGGCGTGGGCATCGTGCGTCATGTGTGGGTGACTCGAGAGGGTGATTTGCTCATTCATCAAAGCAGTAGTAACCGCGTGGGGCGGGTCCGCATTCAAAGCGCGGATTGAGTGTTTCCGGCTAATGGACTACTACACAGAAAACGCAGCCCGGTTAAGCCGGCGTTACCGTAGCCGTAGTGCAGAGGACGTGCATAGAGACTGGTTGTCTTTGGTCGGCGCAGGTCGAACGCCGGGGCTGGCTTGTGATGTGGGCGCCGGTTCCGGGCGCGATGCCCAATGGTTGGCGAAGCAGGGCTGGTCGGTTGTAGCGGTGGAGCCGAGTGCGGGTATGCGCGAGCTGGCTATGGCCGACAACATCGCACAGCTCGAGTGGGTCGACGATAGCTTGCCCGACCTCGCGGTGCTGTCGGCGCGGCCCCAACGCTTTGACCTGATACTGGTGTCTGCGGTGTGGCAACATTTGGAGCCTGCTGCCCGGGCGGGTGCCGTGGCGGCCTTGAGCCATTTGTTGCGCCCCCAGGCTCTTCTTGTGATCACGCTACGACATGGCAGTGACACTGATGAAAACGCACTGCGGGGTTTCTTCACCGTGTCTGCCGTGGAGTTAGAGGCGCAGGCACAGGCAGCGGGTTTGACCCTGGTGTCGTGCCGGCGTCGCGACGACGAGGCTCGCGCGCATATCCAATGGGAAACCTGTGTGTTTAGCAAACGGGCCTGATTTACAGGCCCGGGAGCTTGTTTTATCGGATAGTGGCGCGGCTTATAAAATCCAGCAATGGATAGTTGCTGTGCAGGTACTCGCTGCCTCCGGTTTCCAGTGGTCTTTGCTTGCCGCCGCGAAGGCCGCCACCGGCACTCTCGCCGTAGAGTCCGTATAAGCGGTCCACCACGTCCATGCCGTTTATGACCCTGCCAAAACTTGCAAATCCCCCGGCGTCGAGTCTTGTATTGTCGACGGTGTTGATAAAGATCTGCGTGCTTCGGGTATTCGGCCCCGTCATTGCAAAGGCAATGGTGCCGCGCAGGTTACTGCCAAGAACCGGGTCATCAATGATCATGCGATCTTTCCATAGGGCGTTCACGGCAGGCTCGCCGTGCACACCAAACTGCGCGATGAACCCCGGTACCACTCGATTGATATGTACTGTGTCGTAGAAACCGGCGTTGATCAGCTGATAAAAACGATCAGCACCCAAAGGTGCCAGACGCCGCTCGACTTCGATGCTAAACCGGCCCTCGGTGGTATCAAAGTCTGCGACAAATATGTCCGGTGCCCGAGTGCTCCAGATCGCGGCGTCAGGATCGTTTAAGGCACTGTAATCGCGGGCGGGCGCGGCATCCTGAGCGTTCGTGGTCTGAAGAAAGCGCGCCAGGTACGGCCCCCAGATGCTGGGTAAGGAATGGGTGCCATGCCCCCGGGTCAATGGTGAAATATCCAGCGTGACTGCCTGGCCTTGGGGAACTTGCCTGATATGTGATTCCAGGAGCATGAGCTCCGGTGGGTTTACCTGATCATCGGCAGAGTTGATCGCCAGTAGCGGAGCTGTGATTTCTCCAAGCCGCGGGGCAGGGTTGTAGTCTCTGGACGCGTCAAAAGCATAAATAAGATCGTTGGCATCCATCGCAGCGCTGTATCGGTTCAGGCTGGCGTCGAGCATGGCTTCTGCGGCGACTCTTGTCGGCGCCAGTTCCTGATATTGCAGGGGACTGGATACCATAAATATGAGCGGGTAGAGCGCTTCGCGAAGCCCGGCAGGTTGGGTCGTGTAAAACCCGTCCTGATAATCCGGGTCGTTCTTCACCGCATCGATAATCATTTTTCGCAGCATGCGATTGCGCCCGGCGATTTCCACGGGAAGGCTTGCCAGAGGCATGAGCGCGTCCATAAACCCCGGATATTCATAACCCCAAACCCAGCTCAGCATGCCGCCCATGGAGGTGCCCGTCACCAGCCGAAGGTGATTGATCTTTAAATGGTCTGTGAGCAGTCGGTACTGCGCATGCACCATGTCGTTGTAGCTGTACCTGGGGAAGTCTCCCGCAGAGCTGTTGCTGGGCTTACTGGACTGGCCATGGCCTATGCCGTCGGTGAGAACGATGAAATAGCGGGAGGCGTCGAGAATGCCGCCAGGCTCGAACAGTACGCCGGCGAATTGCTCCCGCAGAAAGCCGGCGCCGCTGCCCGTGGTGCCGTGCATGATCAATACCGCATTGGTGACTTTGCCGCTGGCGTTACGCCTGGGTTTGCCCAACGTTCTGTAGTGCTGCGTAAGCGCTTCAGTACTGCCATCTTCGTAGCTGAAGCTGTCAATGGTAAACGAGCCTTCTACAGATTCCAGCGCGTGCACTGAAGCGGCCCCCCATACGCTTAGGCAGAGCGCTGCGACAAAGCGCCTGATGACAGCGTGGGACTGGCGTTTGCTAAAAAGGTACAACATGCCTTGAATCGCCTTGGAGCAGTGAATAAAAGAGATCTTAGCCGAGAAGTAACGTCGGTATGCCCGAGGAACGTAAAAGATCCGCGGTCTTGCTGCCAAACAGCAGCGTGCGCAGGGGAGAGTGGCCAAACGCACCCATTATCAGTAGATCGATGGACTCGTCCTTAACGGTTTTTGCGATGACCGCTTCGGCGTCACCGGGGATGAGTTTCTTGGTCACGGTATAGCCCGCGGCGCTGAGGGTATGCTCTGCCCAGTCGAGTTTCTTGGAGCCGTCAGGATTTACCTTTCCAGACATCAGTAGAATGATAGGAAGGCCGCGAAACAGCGCGCTGTTTGCGATCATTTCTACACCGCGGCGTGTGACGGCGCTCCCGTCAAAGGCGAACATTATGCGCTCGGGTTCACTAAAGCCTTGGGTAACCGTCAAAATGGGCTTGCTCACCGCGCGCACAACTCGCTCGACGTTGCGGCCGAGGTCTCGTTGCGTGCTCTGTGCAGACTCGCCGCGGCGTCCCAGGACCATTAACTGTATGCCGTTTTCCTGTTCTTTGAGCGTTTCCACCAACTCCCCGTAGCGTTGCCGGGTGTCTACCTCTGGCGCACCCTGATTACTGGCGCGCTCACGAAGGGTGTTCAAAAATACGCGACCGGCTTCTCGCAAAGCACGGGTTCTCGCCTCATCCTCAGAGGATAGTTTGTTGAGGAGTTGCTGCTGAGCGTCAAAGCCAATGGTCCCGCTGTGATCTTCAGCGGAGGGTGGGGTTTGATGCGTGTCAATAATGTGCAGGAGCTCTAAAGGCGCATGAATCCGGCCTGCAGCCCAGGCCGCGTAGTCCGTCACATAGTCCGCGAACTGGGATTGATCGACGCAGGCGAGAATTCTTTCCTGATCATTCACAGCCATTGCTCTAGTGCTCCATCAGCAGGTCGTCCGCGCCATCTTTGTCGTGCACGGCAAAGCGGTCCACCATGGTGGCGCTGGCTTCGTTAAGGCCGATCACTTCTACCTCTGTGCCTTCCCGTCGAAACTTTAAAATCACCTTATCCAGTGCGCTGATCGCGGTGATGTCCCAGAAGTGCGCTCTGCTGACATCGATGCAAACACGCTCGATGACTTCCTGATAGTCAAAGGCGGCAATGAACCGGTCTGCACTGGCAAAGAATACCTGCCCGAAGACCCGGTAGGTTCTGGATCGACCATCGTCATCAACCATGGATCGCAGATACAGTATCTGTCCCACTTTGTGCGCAAAGAAGAAGCCCGACAGTAAGACGCCGGTAAGTACGCCACGAGCAAGGTCGTGCGTTGCCACCGTCACGGCAACGGTAGCCAGCATCACAACGCTGGAACTGCGCGGGTGATCCTTAAGGTCGCGTAGGGACGACCAGCTGAATGTGCCAATGGACACCATAATCATAACGGCGACCAGGGCAGCCATGGGTATCTGGCTGACCCAGGCGTCGGCAAAGACCACCATGATGAGAAGAAATACGCCGGCGACCAGCGTTGAGAGTCGACCGCGACCACCGGATTTCACGTTAATAACAGATTGCCCGATCATTGCACAGCCAGCCATGCCGCCGATAAAGCCGCTGGCAATGTTTGCCAGCCCCTGGCCGACACACTCACGATTTTTGTTGCTCTTGGTATCCGTAAGATCATCCACGATGGTGGCGGTCATGAGAGATTCCAGTAGTCCCACCACCATGAGTGTCAGCGCATAGGGAAAGATAATGCCCAGCGTTTCCCAGTTCAGCGGCACCTCGGGAATAAGGAATATGGGCAGGCTGTCAGGGAGTTCACCCATGTCCCCCACACGACGAATGTCCAGCTCCAGCCAGATGGCCACAATGGTCAGCACCACAATAGTCACCAGCGGAGATGGAACGGCGCGCGTGATGTAAGGCAGGCCGTAGATGATTCCCAGTCCTGCCGCCGTCATAGCGTAGACGTGCCAGGTGACGTCGATGAGTTCCGGAAGTTGCGCCATAAAAATCAGAATAGCCAGGGCATTCACGAACCCCGTGACCACCGAGCGCGACACAAAACGCATAAGGCTTCCCAGACGGACCCAGCCGGCGATGATTTGCAAAATACCGGTGAGCACCGTAGCTGCCAGTAAGTACTGCAGCCCATGTTCTCGCACCAGAACGACCATCACCAGTGCCATGGCCCCGGTGGCGGCGGAAATCATGCCCGGGCGTCCGCCGGCGAAGGCAATAACAACGGCGATACAGAACGACGCGTAAAGGCCCACCTTGGGGTCGACGCCGGCGATAATAGAGAAAGCAATGGCCTCGGGAATCAGGGCCAGAGCGACTACCAGGCCTGCTAAAAGATCATTGCGAATATTGCCAAGCCAGTCCTGACGCAGGGTGTCAAACACGGAAACGGGTTCCTCGGAGTACGCAAATAGATTGGCCGCGAAGGATACACAGTTCACCGGGGGAAATCAGGCTGGCTATGGACTCCATGACCGCCGATGCGGACGCCGGACGCAATGATTTGCTGTTATCCCTGCGCACTGCCATTATCCGACGGCTCTTATGCGGTATCTGACAGGTGAGCTCGATTTATGGTGGACGCGGATGTTCTATTGCAATTGGCAATCATTCTTGCGGCGGCCCGTATCGCCGGTGAGATCGTCATGCATCTGGGAGCACCGTCGGTCATTGGCGAACTGCTCGTCGGAGTGGTTCTTGGCCCGAGTCAGTTGGGATGGATTCATCCCAACGAGTTCCTGCGCCTATTGGCCGACATTGGCATTATCCTGCTGTTGTTTCAGGTGGGGCTCGAAACAAACATCCGTCGACTGACAGCCGCTGGCGCCGAGGCGAGCATTGTCGCGCTGGGCGGCGTGATATTTCCCATGTTGGGTAGCTACTTTTTGTGCCGGGAGATTTTTGAGATGTCGGTGCTGGTGTCACTGTTTGTCGGGGGCGCAATGACGGCTACCAGTATCGGAGTGACGGTACGCATTCTAAAGGACGTTGGCCGGGCGAAGAGTCGCGAAGGGCAGGTGGTGCTCGGTGCGGCAGTGCTTGACGATGTGCTGGGTGTACTGATCCTCGCGTTTCTTTTTCAGATGTCTCTGGCCAATGAGGTGGGTTTCGGGGTGCTGTTAAACCTCGTAGCCTTCATCGGGCTGTTTTTTGTGATATCACCCATTGTCGCTGAATTGATTTCGGCGGTGATCAGCCGCTACGGGCACGTTACCGAGCTCCCGGGATTGGTAGCGACGCTGATTGTTTCCCTGGTGCTTTTCTTTGCCTGGGTGGCCCACGCGGTAGGGGCCCCGGAACTGCTCGGTGGCTTTGTGGTGGGCCTTGCGCTGTCGCGGCGCTTTTTTCTTCCCTTCGGCGCACGACTGGCTCCCGACGTCGCGTTCACCGATCAGGTTCGCCGCGAGATGCGTCCCATTGTGCAATTGTTCACTCCCATATTTTTTGTGGGCGTGGGTCTCTCTTTAGATCTTCGTATCGTGGATTGGGAGTCGCCTTTCGTATGGACGTTCTCCTTGTCGCTGGCGGTGGTGGCTATCGCCGGAAAGGTGATGGCTGGAAACCTGCTGGTGCGGGAGCCCCCCCTCATTCGTCAGGCCATAGGTATGGCAATGGTGCCCCGGGCCGAGGTGGGGCTGATCTTTGCAGAGTTGGGACGAAGCGCCGGCGTGCTGGAGGGTGAGGTGTATGCGGCGGTCGTACTTGTGATCGCCTACACCACCGTGTTTTCTCCTTTCTGGATCAAACTGTTCTACCGGCGTTATGGTGACAGCGAGTCTCTGAGAGACACCGGTGAAGACGCAGTTTGAGTTCGAGTTCCGCGTAATAAATCGTTACAGTGCAGTTTGTTTTTTCTGCCATAACAGGGACATTTATCTTGTCTGAGACCAAACGGATAGCGCTGCTCATTGATTGCGATAATGTCAGGGCCAGTGCCATTGAAGGGGTGCTTGAAGAGTTGGCGACCCATGGCACGGTGAATGTGCGCCACGCGCATGGTGACTGGAATAATCCTTCTTTGTCAGGGTGGGCCGAGAAGCTGCATCCCCACGCCATCCGGCCCATGCAGCAGTTCGCTTATACGAAGGGCAAAAATGCCACCGATTCGGCAATGATCATTGACGCCATGGACTTGCTGTACAGCGGCAACGTTGATGCCTTCGCTTTGATGACCAGCGATAGTGATTTTACGCCTTTGGTGTTGCGTATACTCGAAAGCGGCTTTCCGGTTTACGGTTTTGGCGAAAAGAAAACACCGCAGCCCTTTGTAGATTCCTGCTCGCCGTTTATTTTTATTGAGAATCTCCTGCCCGCCAAGAAAAGTGATGACGATAACGAGTCCGTCACGGCGCGGGTGCCCAGAGCAAAGCTGCGCCAGGATGCAAGGCTCGTCAAACTGCTACGCACCGCAGTGGACCAAACCGCAAATGACGATGGGTGGTCTGATATGTCCAGAGTAGGGAGCTATATATCGAACAATAACCCCTCATTCTCCCCGGTGAATTATGGCTATCGGCGGCTCAGCGACTTATTGAAAGCTACCGAGTTTTTTAAGATAGATCATCAGGAAACAAGGATGCTTGTTCGTGACCCCAAGAACTGAAGTCCGAACCCGAACCCACTCCGCATTGCTGCCGGCACGTCATCACCATCAAATGCTGGAGAATGTGCCGCATGACCGATAAACCTTTCTGGGAAGCTGTTGCGCCGCAGGACATGTCGCGGGAGCAGTGGGAGTCCCTGTGCGACGGATGTGCCCGCTGTTGCCTGCATAAACTGGAAGACGAATACAGCAACGGCATCTACTACACCGATGTCGCCTGTCATTTGCTCGATGAAACAAAATGCCAATGCACACGCTACGAAACGCGGCAAGAGCTGGTGCCGGACTGCGTGGTTCTCACGCCCGACCAACGGGACAATCTGGCCTGGCTCCCCGACACCTGCGCTTATCGACTCGTGGACCAGGGGCTCCCGCTGCCACAGTGGCACCCCCTGGTGACCGGTGATCCAAACTCGGTACACCTCGCGGGAATGTCCGTGCGCGGCCGCTCCATAAGCGAAACCGAAGTAGCAGAGGATGATTTTGAGGAACACATCATCCGCTGGGTCACGAGTACCCGGCCCAGCTCCCAGTAGTCCAGTAGGGCAGTGCTTTGATAGCGAGCCTGAACTAAGAGCCGAGCCCGCTGCTGCTCTTGTCTGTCGCAGAAAACGCGGGCGTTTATCCAAAGCCCGGTGTGAATTGTTCGCATAGATGCGCAAAATGCAGAGCAGGACGGCGGGCATGCTAGAATTGCGCGCCATTTTTAACTGTTCATAGCGACCAAACATGCCTTCTGTGACCGACGATTTACGAATTCAAAAAACCAATGAGCTGGTCTCTCCAGAGTCATTGGTTGGAGATATTCCCTTAAGCGATGCCGCGGCGCATACCGTCGCCAGTGCTCGCGGGGCGATTTCCGCCATCCTGCGCGGTGAGGATGATCGACTGTTGGTGGTGGTGGGGCCTTGCTCTATTCACGACCCCAATGCGGCCCGGGACTATGCTCAGGGGTTAAAGAAAGCCGCTGAGTCATACAGTGCGGATTTGCAGATCGTGATGCGCGTGTATTTCGAAAAGCCCCGGACAACCGTGGGCTGGAAGGGTCTGATTAACGATCCGGATCTCAACGATACCTTTCAGATTAACAAAGGCTTGCACCTTGCCCGCAAGCTGCTGTCGGACCTGGCTGAGATGGGGCTCCCGGCGGGTACGGAGTATCTGGATCTCATAAGCCCCCAGTACGTAGCCGATCTGGTTTCCTGGGGCGCGATCGGTGCGCGAACTACCGAGAGTCAGACTCACCGCGAGTTAGCCTCTGGTCTGTCCTGCCCGGTGGGCTTTAAAAACGCAACGGACGGTGATGTGCAGGTCGCTATTGATGCCATTAACTCGGCATCGCAGCCTCACCGATTCCTCTCGGTAACCAAGAAAGGACACTCCGCAATTTTCCAGACCACCGGGAACGAGGACTGTCACATTATTCTGCGTGGAGGGAAGCTGCCAAATTACGATATGTTTTCCGTGGATGACGCCAGTGCCATGTTGAGCAAGGCAGGGCTGCCGGCGCGCATTATGATCGACGCGAGTCACGCAAACAGTCGCAAGATTCCCGCACGACAGGTCGATGTGGCGCAGGACATTGCGACTCAGGTCGCCCGCGGCAGCCGCAGCATTTTTGGCATCATGATTGAGAGCAATCTGGTAGAGGGGCGTCAGAATGTGGTGCCAGGCCAACCATTGGTCTACGGACAGAGCATTACCGATGCCTGTATCGACTGGTCGGCTACGGAATTGCTCTTTGAGAGCTTGGCCAAGGCTGTTCGCGAGCGGAGAAAACTGGCGTAGCGCTGGGGCGCAAAACAGGGCTGCTGTGTTAGGGTCGGGCTAACGCGTTCGAGCTGGCTTGGGGCACCACAACTTTGAATTCGCCATCCTACTTACTCAGTCTTGCAGTGCTTTACATCTGCGCACTGTTTGCTGTGGCCTGGGTTGTTGATCGACGTGCGAGTGCTGCAGTGCCCCTCAGAAACTCCCGTCGCCAGGGGTTGGTCTATGCCCTGTCTCTTGGCGTCTACTGCAGTTCCTGGACATTTTACGGCGCGGTGGGAAGTGCGACGTCGTCTCCCTGGAGCCATGCGCCGATCTACCTTGGCCCCATTCTTGTTTTCCTGCTTGCCTGGCCCATGCTCCGTCGTCTGGTGCAATTGGGTACCCGTCATCGCGTAACGTCCATTGCTGACTACTTTGGCGCACGCTTTGGCAAGCGCCAGCAGTTGTCTATGTTAGTGACTGTGGTGGCGGCGGCTGCGGTCCTTCCCTACATTGCTTTGCAGTTTCGTGCCCTTGCACAGGCCTGGTCGATTGTCGCGGGTAACACGGAGGGTCCTTCTCTGAGCGCCGGCGACTCGGGTTTGGCGATTGCTATCGTCCTGGGCGGGTTCACGGTGCTGTTTGGTGCGCGGAGGCTTGATGGGCGCGAGCGGCATCAGGGCATGATGAATGCCATCGCTGTAGAGTCGGTGGTCAAGTTATTCGCCTTTCTGTGCGTCGCGGTGCTGGCGATGGCCTACCTGCGCCGCCCGGAGATTGCGGACCTTGGGAGTTGGAGAGCTCAATCCCTATCCAAGGTAGCGCTTTCCGTTGACTTTTACACACAGATTCTCATCAGCGCCTGTGCAATTTTTTGTCTGCCACGACAGTTTCATGTGATGGTGGTCGAAGCGCAGGATGAGACCACCGCCCGCGCTTCGCGCTGGCTGTTACCCCTGTATCTGGTTTTGTTTATGCTGCTTGCGGTGCCTGTGAGCCTCGCCGGGAGTCAGCTTTTTGGTTCCTCGGCCGAAAGCGTCAGTCCAGACACCTATGTGCAGATGCTACCCGCCGCATTGGGTACACCGTGGATTTCTTTAATCGCGTTTGTGGGCGGTATTTCTGCCGCAACCGGTATGGTCATTGTCGCCACGGTCAGTTTGGCCATCATGCTGACCAACGAAGTCGCGGTCCCGGCGATGATCCGGGGCAAATCTGATCAGGGCGCTTCGCTGTTGTCCCTGGGAAACCGGCTTCGCGTGGTGCGTCAGATCACCATCCTCCTGATACTGGCGGCAGCCTGGCTGGTTTCCACACAGCTGCAAAACATATCCTGGCTGACGGAAATCGGATTTATGTCCTTTTTGGCTGCGGCGCAGTTGGCTCCGGGATTGCTGGCGGGCTTGTACTGGCGGCGGGCGCATGGCGTTGCCATTACCGTGGGCTTGGCCGCAGGTCTTATGCTTTGGTTTTACTGCATGGTGCTGCCGCAGGTTCTGCCCGATGACAGTGCTCTTCGCACGGCGGGGCCTTTCGGGCAATTATGGTTGCGCCCGCAGTCCCTGTTGGGCTGGGAGGGTCCCGGGCCGCTGAGTTATGCCGCCCTGTGGAGTCTGGGAGTAAACGGTACACTGGTGGCGTCGCTGTCCTGGCTCTTTAAGCCGTCTCTGGCTGATGTGCGTCAGGCGGCGGTGTTTATGGATGCTGATGCCTCCAATGAACTTCAGGGTGATGACTTCAACCTCTCACCAGTGAGAGCCGGGCAGCTTCGTGCGCTACTACCACCCTTCCTCGAAGAGTCTCGTTTACAGCAGCTTTGGCATTCGTTTGAGGAGCGGTATCAGCAGCGCTTGCTGCCAGCAGACCGCCTGCCCCTGTTTGCCGTGCGTGAAGCGGAGTCCTTGCTAGCGGGCGTCATCGGCGCAGCATCAAGCAGTCGTGTCTTCACCGAGTTGACAGAAAGTCGGCAGGTTGATTTTGCAGGGCTTGCATCTTTGGTGTCGGAAGCCGGTCGACAACAGACTTTCAATCGCGACTTATTGGAAACCACCGTGGAGTCCATGCTGCAGGGCGTCTCGGTGGTGGATTCCCAGCTACGTCTGGTCGCATGGAACAGCCGTTACGAAACAATGTTTTCCTATCCACAACGTTTGCTCTACGTCGGTATGCCCATTGCACGACTGTATCGCTTTAACGCAGAGCGGGGTGTGTTGGGTGTTGAAGGCGCCTCGATCGAGCACGAGGTTGAAAAACGCCTGGAGTGGCTGCGTCAGGGGCATCCACATCGCCTTGAACGCCGACTACCCGATGGACGCGTCATCGATATCCATGGTGTGCCACTGCCCCGGGGCGGTTTTGTAACGACGTACATCGACATCAGCGATTACCGTGAAATGGTGACGCATCTCGAGGAGGTCCGTTCGGAACTTGAGAATCGCGTAGCGACAGGAAGCCAGAGCCTTTCGGAGGTAAACGCCGAGCTGCGGCGCGAAAACCGCCTGCGCGCGGACGCTGAAGCCAAGCTGCGTGATGCGGGGATTTCGAAGTCGCGGTTCATGTCGGCGACGAGTCATGATCTGTTGCAGCCTATTAGCGCGGCGCGACTTTTTGTGGCTGCGCTGCGGCCTCACACTCAGAATGCTCAGGACAGTTCGCTGTTAGTCGACAAGATTGATCAGTCTCTTGGACGCGCTGAGCAGTTGATTGCTGAGCTTCGGGAAGTTGCGCGCCTGGACTCAGGTAAGCAACAAATCAGGTTGGAGGCTTTCCCCATTGATAAGCTCCTGCGTGATCTCTACGTTGAATTTGGCCCTGTCGCTGAGCAAGCCGGTATACGGTTGCATTTACACAGCTCGTCACTGTGGTTGAACAGCGATCCGAATTTGCTCTATCGCGCGTTGCAAAATTTGTTGTCCAATGCCGTCAAGTACAGTGACAGCGGTACCGTCGTGTTGGGTGTGCGGCGCCGGCAGGGATCAGCGGAAATTCAGGTGCTTGATCAGGGACCGGGTATCCCCGCCGCGGAGCAGGTCCGGATTTTTTCGGAGTTTGAAAGGCTGGGTAACGCTGGTGGCGGCGACGATGAAGGTCTGGGTCTGGGGCTGGCCATTGTGAGCCGCTACGCCAGGCTACTCGATTTACCGCTGCTTCTGCGCTCTGAACCTGGTCGTGGCAGTCTGTTTTCTTTAACGGTCCCGCGGGGTGAGGCTGTTACTTTTGAAGGGGCAGCTGCGGATTCAACGGCTGTCGCGGGTCGTCTGGATGGTCTTAGAGTGCTGTGTATCGATAATGACATTCGCATTCGTGAAGCGATGAGCGCTATGTTGGCTGCAGACGGTTGCGATGTCAGGACTGTGGCTACGCGTCAGGAGCTACTGGAGTGCTTGAGATCCTTCCCCGCGGATGTAGTCGTTGCCGACTATCATCTTGATGAGGGTGATACGGGTATCGATTCCCTGCAATGGGTTTTTCAGCAGCTGGCGTGGAGTTGCCCCTGCATTATGGTGAGCGCGGATGATGGGGCAAATGTCCGAGCCTTGGCCAGGGAGGCTGGATTTCGTTCTTTACCAAAACCGGTGAACCCCCAGCGACTGAAGGCGTTGATCCTTGCCCTGGCTCGAGACTCGAAGAAGCCATCGGGAGGGTTGCCGGGGGGCGATAGCGGGGCCTGAAGGGGCTAAAGCGCTTGCTGTGTGTCTTGTGCCGGGGTGACCGTCAGGTTGCCTATGGCCAGTACAGCCTGCGTCCGCGACTGTACGCCGAGCTTACGAAAGACCTCGGTCATATGCGCTTTAATGGTGGCTTCTTTGACACCCAGCTCATAGGCGATTTGTTTATTCAGTAAGCCCTCGACGAGCATTGAGGCAACCCGAAACTGCTGCGGGGTGAGACTGGCCAATGCGTCAGCCACATCCAGCGCCTGCAGACTGGCACCGTTCACACTGATGTCGAGCCCGGGATGAAGGCCACGCTCTCCGGCCAGTACTTGCTCGATGCACTGAACCATGGTGTCTGTACTGGACGACTTCGAGAGAAAGGCCGCCGCGCCATGATCAATGGCACGCCGTACCGTCTCGGCATGAGTGTTGGCAGAGACAATAACGACCGGCTTGTCCGGGTAATTTCCCACAAACCATCCCAGGGCTGAAAAACCCGTTGCCCCCGGCATATGCAGATCCAGCAAAAGCAGGTCGGGTGCACCATCTTGTTCTACAGATTTATGCAGCTCGGCCACGTTCTCGGCGTGAATCACTTGCGCGCCGATAGGGTTTCCCGAGATCAGCATGGACAACGCTTCTCTGAACAATGGATGGTCGTCTGCAATTACGCATTTCATGGAGCTTAACCCTGACTTTTTTTATGCGGTTATTGTGGGGGATTTGTGAGCGAAGTAAAGCACCGACACAAGACAGAACACTGTATTTATTGATAAGGACACCGACTTTGGTCTAAGAATCAGCTCCGGTTTGACCAAGGTCCAATATCCACCGCCCCTCATGAGGGCTACAACGTCCCTGCTCAATAACACTAATCGGAGGAGCGGGTATGTTTCAAACTAAGCCTCTAAGGATTGCCTTGGCACTCTTTGGGTCAGGTTTTGTCGTTGCGGCGGTTCAAAGCGCCGAGGTGGATGATCGCATTGCAGAGCTTGAACGGCAGATTGCTGAGCTAAAGTCTCTGGTGGTGAGCAACAAGGCCAGCATTAGTGACAACCTGGAGATCCTGTCCGTCCATGCTCAGGACATCGAGGAAGTCAGACCCATGAAAAAGGGCACGCGCTTTCAGTACGGTGGCTATGTCCAGCTCGACGCCATCGCCAGTAATTACAGCGAGGGTAAGCCGGCGGCGGTCATGGATGATTTGTTTGTGCCTTCACTCATTCCTGTGGAACCCCTGTCCGGTCAGGGTGATGCCTACACCAGTACCAATATTCACGCCAAGTCATCACGCTTTTACTTTGGTACAGAAACCAACACCGATGCCGGCAAAATAACCTCGCGCATCGAGTTGGATTTCATTCTCTCGGGACAAGGCGACGAGCGTGTATCTAACTCCTTTAGCTCTCGTATTCGTCACGCTTACTTGAAGTGGGACTATGCGCCAGAGCAAAGTTTGCTTGCCGGGCAGGCCTGGTCCACCTTTTTTAACGTTGGAGCATTACCTGACCTTCTGGACTTTGTGGGCCCTGTGGGTACGGTCTTTGAGCGCCAGCCGATGATCCGCTGGACCAGCGGGCCCTGGCAGCTGGCCATAGAAAACCAAACCACCCGGGTTAACCTCCCGCAAGGCGGCTCAAGCATTAGCGATGGCCAGCTTATGCCGGACCTGGTGGCTCGCTACGATGCTAAAGCCGGAGACTTGAGCTGGTCCCTCGCCGCCATCGGACGTCAGTTAAGTTATGAAGAGCGACCTACGGCGAGCATCGAAGGTGCGAGTGATGAACAGTTTGGCTACGGTTTATCTCTCGCCGGTAAATGGAATCTGGGGCGAAATGATCTGCGCTTTATGGCCAGCTACGGCGATGCTCTGGGACGTTATATGGGCCTGAACTCCTTCAATGACGGCTATATTAACGTCAACGGTGAAATCAGCACTATCGATCAGTGGGGCGGATTTATAGCCTATCGGCACTATTGGACCGATCAATGGCGCAGCAATATATCGGTTTCTGCCTCTGAAGCGAGCAATCCCAGCCTCGCCGAGTTCGCCTCTGCGGGTGGCCTGGCCAAGTCTTACCGCTCCATGCACGTGAATCTTAATTACTTGCCTGCTCCCAAGCTGCAACTGGGCGGTGAGTTGATGTATGGCGTTAAAGAATTGGAAGACGGTCGCGACGGAGATATGTATCGACTGCAGTTTGCAGCCAAGTATGCCTTTTGAGGCTATCGACCAAAGTTCAAGAGGAAGCGCTGCCGGGCTTTGTTAAAGTCGCGGGTATAAATACATAACAGCACCGGGGAGGTGTGAGATGGCTATAAAAATGACAGAGGAGCAAGCCAGGCAGTATTGGCGGCGGAACCTATCGCTAATGATGAAGCTTTTGGTGGTGTGGTTTGTCGTCAGCTACGGCTGCGGGATCATGTTTGTCGACGTGCTCAATCAGATTCAAATCGGTGGCTATAAGCTCGGGTTTTGGTTCGCACAGCAGGGGTCGATCTACGTGTTTGTTGTATTGATCTTTATTTACCGCTCACGCATGGAAGCGCTTGATCGCGAATTCGGCGTGGAAGAAGAATAAGAGGCCTACTTATGGAACTTCAAACACTCACCTATATCGTCGTAGGCTTTACCTTTTCGATTTACATCGGTATCGCTATCTGGGCCCGGGCAGGGTCTACCAAAGATTTCTATGTCGCCGGGGGCGGCGTGCACCCCATTGCAAATGGTATGGCCACAGCGGCTGACTGGATGTCCGCAGCGTCCTTTATCGGGATGGCCGGACTGATTGCCTATATGGGATATGGTGGCTCCGTATTTCTTATGGGTTGGACCGGTGGCTTTGTGATTCTGGCAATGCTGCTGGCACCGTATCTTCGCAAGTACGGTAAGTTCACCGTGCCCGAGTTCATCGGAGATCGTTTCTACTCGCAAACCGCACGAGTAGTAGCCGTAGTGTGTCTGATTATTTGTTCAGTGACCTATGTTATCGGACAGATGAAGGGCATCGGCGTGTCGTTCTCGCGCTTTCTGGAGGTGGACTACGACACCGGCCTAATCGTGGGTATGTGTATCGTTTTCTTTTATGCCGTGCTTGGCGGTATGAAAGGCATTACTTACACCCAGATTGCGCAGTACTGCGTATTGATTCTGGCCTACACAATCCCCGCTATTTTTATCAGTCTGCAGCTTACGGGTAATCCCATTCCCCAACTGGGACTGGGCAGCACCTTAGTGGGTACTGACACCTTTCTTCTCGATAAGCTTGACCAGGTTGTGGTGGAGCTTGGATTTAGGGAGTACACCACGGACGTTCGTATCTCCGGGATAAACATGTTTGCCTACACAGCGTCCCTGATGTTCGGAACAGCGGGTCTGCCGCACGTCATCATTCGATTCTTCACCGTGCCAAAGGTACGTGACGCACGTTCTTCGGCCGGCTGGGCGTTGATCTTTATCACTATTCTTTACACCACGGCACCTGCGGTAGCAGCCATGGCGCGCTTGAACCTTATGCAAACCATTGAGCCGGAAGCGGGTAACTATCTTGCCTACGAGGAGCGTCCCCAGTGGTTCAGGAACTGGGAGAAGACCGGGCTGCTCGCCTTCGAAGATAAAAATGGTGACGGCCTTATGCAGTACAGCGCTAACGAGTCGACAAACGAGCTCGTCAAGGTCGACCGGGATATCATTGTACTGGCCAACCCGGAGATCGCGCAGCTACCGAACTGGGTGATTGCCCTGGTCGCTGCGGGAGGATTGGCAGCGGCACTATCTACAGCCGCGGGATTGCTGTTGGCAATCGCCTCTGCCATTTCCCATGATCTGCTAAAAGGCATTATTGCGCCTAACATCAGCGAAAAGCAGGAGCTTCGAGCGAGCCGCGTGGCGATGGCGCTGGCCATTGCCGGAGCGGGGTATCTCGGATTCAATCCGCCGGACTTTGCTGCAGGCACTGTTGCTCTGGCCTTTGGTCTGGCGGCCTCGTCGATCTTTCCGGCTCTGATGATGGGTATCTTCAGTAACCGGGTCACGAAAGAGGGCGCGATTGCGGGCATGCTCGCGGGTATCGGTGTCACGCTGTTCTACGTGTTCCAGCATAAGGGCATTATGTTTATTGCCTCTACGGCGTTCCTGGGTGATATGTCACCGAACTGGTTCCTTGGTATCGAGCCGAATGCTTTCGGCGTCGTGGGCGCGATCGTGAACTTTGCCGTGGCTATCGCGGTAACAAAAGTCACGGCGGCACCACCGGCGGAGGTGCGGGAAATGGTCGAGAGCATCCGAATCCCCGCCGGCGCTGAGGCGGCTGTGGATCATTAAGCAGCCGGTTCGATGAGCCCCGCTTCATGCTTTCGGAGGTGCTGGCAACAGCGCCTCTGTTTTTGTTTATCGCTGTAGACTTACGCTGCTTGGCTGGCGTTAAGGGGTGGGAATGTTTACAAACAAACATGTGGTGGTGGCGTTACTGGTGGCACCTGTTTTGGCCATTCTCGCCTGGTTTGCGGTGGGTAATCTCATCGGCGAAAAAGCAGCGCCGGCGCAGCCCGGCGAGGCTTACCCCCTCGTGGAAAAGAGTAACTGTCGCTACAGCAGCGGCCTGTGCGAACTGGAAAATCAGGACATAAAGCTCACATTAAGGCTTGATGAGACAGTCGGGGTGGCTCTTGAGCTCACGGCCTCTCATGCTCTTGAGGCGGCTCTGATGTCTGTATCACACCCGGATCGGGATCCGGGCCCTCGGGCGATGCAGCCTGGTGATGCCGCAGGTTTGCGGTGGCGTTTGCCTCTTTCTGCTGTCCCCTCTGTGGATGAGCGCATTCGTGTGGTTATTTCTGTAGCCGGCAGCGCGTACTTTGCCGATGCATCGACGCGCTTCCTGCAAGTCCAGGAGTAACCAGTGACAGACGCGACAATCTCCGGTGACGCATCTGAGCTGGCCTCGGTGCGAGAGTTCCTCCGCGGGTCGTTGCCCTTTAATGAACTGAATGATTTGGAACTCGAGACGGCGCTGGCTGCCATGCGGGTGTCTTATCACGCCCATGGCGAACGTTTCAGTGTAGAAAGCGAGCATTCAGGACTGCGAATACTGCGCAGCGGCGCTGTGGATATTCGCGATGCAGACAACAAATTGCTTGATCGGCTGGGTGAGGGCGAGAGTTTTAGCATTGCGGGTCTGAATGCCGATCGTGGCAACGTGATGGCACTGGTGATTGAGGATGCACTGATTTATCGCCTCCCGGAGGCTGCGTATCACTCCCTGCGCAGTGCCAACAGAGGCTTTGATCGGTACTTCAGTAGCCAACGCAGTCGGCGGTTGCGTCGCGCGGCGCGCTATCAACCCGAGCCCAATGCAATGCTCGCTCCGGTAAGCTCAGTGATGACCCGGGATATTTTGACTGTGTCACCGGAGCTGACCGTACAGCAAGCGGCCAGGGCCATGGCGGAGCGGCGGGTGTCCTCGACCTTCGTACTGGAGGGGGAGGAGTTGCTGGGCATACTCACCGATCGCGATCTGCGTACAAGGGTGCTGGCGGCGGGTTTGAATAATCAAACTCTGGTGCGTGATGTCATGACGCCGAACCCTGAGTCTATCTCTGCGCAGGAGTCGTTGTTTGCAACGACCTTGCTCATGACCCAGCGTAGCTTTCACCATTTGCCGGTGCTGGAGGACGGCCGTCTGGCGGGGGTTGTGACGACCTCGGATCTTATTGTGGCCCGCAAGAACGATCCTGTGTACCTGGTGCAGCATATCTCAAGGCAGGACAGTGTCGAGGGTATTGCGGACCTCGTGTCCTGCATGGGCCATCTTATGGTGGAGTGGGTTAATGGCGGTATGCGTGCCGCGCAGGTGTCGCAGATATTGACGGCGATTTCGGATGCGGTCGCGGTGCGTCTGATTCAGTTGGCAGAGGCTGATTTAGGCGAAGCGCCGGCGCCCTGGGCCTGGTTGGGTTTTGGGTCCCAGGCGCGTGGTGAGCAGTTGCTCGGTGCTGATCAGGACAATGGCATTGTCATAGCCGATAGCGTGGGTGATGAGGATTTACACTGGTACAAAGCGCTTGCCGAGAAGGTTTGCGATGGCCTTGCGTTATGCGGTTACAAGTATTGTCCCGGGGGCATTATGGCGAGCAATGACCTGTGGCGCTTGCCACTTGCGCGCTGGAAAGAGACGGTACGCAGCTGGACGAGAACGCCCACCGGTGATGCAGTGATGCGCGTCAGCATATTCTTTGATATCCGTGCGCTGTATGGCGACCATAGGCTTGCAGAGTCTATTCAGGCGCTTATGCTGGAGGCGGCCAGTAGCAATTCCATATTCCTGGCCGCCCTTGCCGGCAATGTCCTCGACAACCGGCCACCGCTGGGTGTCTTCCGGCGTTTTGTTGTTGATCGCAATGGGGAACACCGGGACAGCCTGAACATCAAGAAACGCGGCGTGTTACCCGTGACTGAGATTGCCCGGCTCCATGCGCTGGCCGCAAAATTGCCTGACGTCAACACAGCGGCTCGCTTGCAGTCATTGGTCAGTGCGGGGCGAATGGCGATGGTCGACTCGCGGAATCTCACCGATGCTCTGCACTTCATTCAGGGGCTGAGAATGGATCATCAGTGTGGGCAGATTCAGCGTGGGGAGGCTGTGGACAACTACATCAACCCTCGCGCTTTGCCCAGACTGGCAAAAGAACAGCTGCGTGATGCCTTTACCATTATTGACGAAGCACAGGCGTCGGTGCGGCAAAATTACCGTGCCGGCATGGCCTGATGTGGCGCCTTAAACTCCGCCGCTGGCGGTGGGCTCGCCGCGTAGAGTTGCCAGCAGTTATCGCTGCCGCGTGGGCGGCTCCTTTGCCTTTAGCCTCCAGCGAGCTCCGAGATGTGAGCTTCCTGATCTGCGATGCCGAGATGTCGGGTCTTGATCCAGCTAAAGCCGAGCTTCTGAGCATGGGATGGGTTCGTGTGGAGGGCCTGGAGATTGTTATGGGCAGCGCCGAGCACCGGCTAATTCGCAACCGACGATCCGTGGGTCAGAGCGCCACCATTCATCAATTGCGCGACTGTGAACTCCGTGAAGCCGACGATATCACCGAGGTACTCAGTGACTTTTTACAGGCCGCTGCGGGGTGCGTATTGGTTTTTCATAATGCGCGCCTGGACACCGCGTTTCTGGATCGGGCAGCTAAACAGGCCTTTGGTACACCGTTGCTGCTGCCTACGGTAGACACACTGTGGCTCGAACAGCGCTTGCTGCAGCGTCAGGAGCGGCCCATAGGGCAGGGAGATCTGCGTCTGGGTGCATGCCGCGATCGCTACGGCTTGATTCACCACAGCGCCCATAACGCCCTTACCGACGCCATGGCGACAGCGGAGCTTTTGCTCGCACATGTCGCCAAACGAGGGCCTGGCCTTAGGCTGCGCCAACTGCTCTAGTTATAAGTCGCTACTGCCAGATCGACACGCGCTTTTGAGGTGCGATGTACAGTCCGTCCCCTTCCTGCACGTCGTAGGCGCTGTAGAAAGCGGGAATATTAGACAGGACACCGTTGACGCGCACCACATCCGGCGCATGGGGATCGGTCTTGATCAGCTTTTCCAAAAATTGGTCTCGCCATTTCACGCGACTCGATTGCGCGGTTCCCAGAAAGAAACGTTGTTCTGCGGTGAATCCGTCAATCACCGGCGCCTCCTTGCCTTGTAGCGACATACGGTAGGCTTTGAGCGCTATCGCCGTACCCCCAAGATCACCGATATTTTCACCCAGAGTGAGTTCGCCATTAACGCGCAGCCCCGGTTTGACTTCATAGGCGTTGAATTGCTCCACCAGCCCCCGGGTGCGTTTTTCAAACTCAGTGCGGTCAGTATCGGTCCACCAGGAAACAAGATTGCCATCGCCATCGAATTTACTGCCCTGGTCATCAAAGCCGTGGCCGATTTCGTGTCCGATGGTGGCGCCAATGGTGCCGTAGTTAAACGCGTCCTCAGCAGCAGGATTAAAGTTGGGTGGTTGCAGATAGGCTGCAGGAAATACGATTTCGTTCAGCCCCGGGTTGTAGTAGGCGTTGACTGTCTGGGGCGGCATGAACCATTCGTTTCTATCGATAGGCTTACCCAGCTTGTCGACGTTGTCATAGTGACTAAAAGCCCGGGCACGTTTGATATTGCCCACCAAATCGTCGGCAGCTACCGAAAGCCCGCTATAGTCCTTCCACTGGTCCGGATAACCGATTTTGGGCGTGAACTTCGACAGCTTCAACAGCGCTTTCTCTCGCGTCTGCGGTCCCATCCAGGGATTGTTGTTGATGGAGTCTTCGTAGGCCTTGATCAGGTAAGCGACCATTTCATTCATTTTGTTTTTGGCGTCAGCAGAAAAGTGCTTCTGAACATACAGCTGACCCAGAGTTTCGCCGATGAGGCCGTTCACCGAGTTCAAGGCACGCCGCCAGCGGTCTGTCTGCTCTTCGAGGCCATAAACTGTTTGCTGGTAGGCAAAACGTGCGTTGACGAAGTCCTGTGACAGGTAGGCCGAGTAAGCGGTGAGCAGGCGAGCCGCCAGGTAGGCCTTCCAGGATTCCAGCGCTGTTTCATCAAAGATAGCGTTCACAGCGTCAAGATAACTGGGTTGTCGAACCACGTAGTAGGGTTGCTCGGGCACACCGATGCCCTGAAGGTAGCGATCCAGAGAGAGCGTGTTCAGCATATCTGCCAATGCATCATGCTCCAGTGCGTTATAGGTCAGCTCCCTATCTCTATTCTTCACCCTGTTCCACTGATGTTCGGCCAGGGCAGTTTCCAGCATGAAGCTGCGCTCTGCCGCTTGAGCAGCCTCGTCTATCCCCGCCAGTGTGAGCAGTGTCTGCAGGTAGTTTTTGTAAGCAGCGATAATTTCTGTGCCGCGCTCGGACTCATCAAAGTAGTAGTCTCTATCGGGCAGTCCAAGGCCTGACTGCGTAAAGTGCACCACATAGACCCTTGAGTCTTTTGCGTCCTGACTGACATAGAAGTTGAAGGGACCGTCCAGTCCGACGGCGTTCATGTCAGCGAGGTATGCTGCGACCTCGGCATGACTGTTCAGTGCTGCAATTGCATTCAAATCTTTTAAAAGCGGTGTTACACCCAACTTCTCTGCAAGCTCTTCATCCATCCAGGCCCTGTAGAACCGGGTCAGAGTTTCTACGTGGGGGAGGGTACTGTCATTCGCAAGCACCTCCTCAACAATGTTCCGGGACTGCTCCAGCGCATCCTTACGCAAGGTCATGTAGCTTCCCCAGCCAATTTCTTCGGAGGGAATCTCGGTTTCGGCTAACCAGGTTCCGTTGGCATACTCGAAGAAATCGTCCTGCGGTCTTACCGACAAGTCCATCCCGGCGGTATCAACACCAGAGCTTAGGGGGGGGATGTCGGAGGCGGAGCCACTGTCGCTAACAGTAGCGGTGGGGTCACAGGCTGACACCAGTACAGCGGCTAACAGTAAGAAGGGTTTTCTTTTCATGGATGAGACGGTCCTGCTCAAAGAGTGATGTTCGGCATCACGGCGTTAGTGATCCTTCAGTCCCCAATCCTTGTCGTCCCACAGTTCACTGACACGTTGGTCTCGACCGCAGCCAAAACGATAATACTTGTACCGCAGAGGGTTCTTGTCGGCGTAATCCTGGTGGTATTCCTCCACCGGCCAGAAGCGACCGGCGGGGAGGATTACTGTAGCGACGGGGTCGTTGGGAAACAGAGCATCCACTTCTGCCAGGGACTGTTCCGCTGCTGCGCGCTGAGCGTCGTTGGCGACAAAAATAGCTGTCTTGTAACTGAAGCCTCGATCACAAAACTGCCCGCCGGCATCCAGTGGGTCAACGGTGCGCCAGAAGTGGGTCAGCAGTTCTTCGTAGCTGATTTTATCACTGTCATAAGTCACCTTCGCCGCCTCGTAGTGGCCCTCATGGTTGCCGCGATAAGTGGGGTTTTGCAAGGTGCCTCCGGTAAACCCGGAAACAACGTCGATCACACCGTCGAGTTTTTGAAAGTCTGCTTCAACACACCAGAAACAACCGCCGGCAAAACTGGCGCTGCGCTCTTCCGACACAGCGCCTGCCGACATTAGTGCGATGGAGGCAAGTAATGGCAGTCTTCTTAGGAATTCTTGGCTCTGTTGGATAAGTTTTCTGGCAGCGTTGTGATACATGAGAGTCTCTTTACCTACGAATGGTCTTGCCTTTTCGGCAACGGCGCCGGGCATAGGTTCCCGGCGCCGTTGTTTTGTTCAGGCTGCGTCCAACAAGCGTGCCCGTGCAGCCGAGTACTCGACCCTCAGACGCTCTACCAGAGCCGCAGTAGAGCCAATGCTCTTGACTGCGCCGATACCCTGGCCACAGCCCCAAATGTTTTTCCAGGCTTTGGCATCGGTGTTGCCGCCGGAGCCGAAATCCATTTTTGAGGGGTCGCTATCCGGCAGGTTAGCCGGATCAAGGCCCGCGGCTTCTACCGACGGTGCGAGGTAGTTGCCGTGCACACCGGTAAACAGATTGCTGTAGACAATGTCCGAGGAGTTGTAGTCAACGATAGCCTGCTTGTACGCTTCTTCGGCATTCGCTTCTTCGGTGGCGATAAACGCAGATCCGATGTATCCCAGATCCGCGCCCATGGCCTGGGCGCCAAGAATGGCGTCGCCGCTGGCTATGGAGCCAGAGAGTAAGAGCGGTCCGTCAAACCATTCGCGAATTTCCTGCACCAGGGCAAAGGGAGACGTGGTGCCTGCGTGCCCACCGGCACCCGCGGCCACGGCAATCAGGCCGTCAGCGCCTTTCTCAACTGCCTTTTTTGCGAAGCGATTGTTGATGATGTCGTGCAGAACGATGCCACCGTAGGAGTGTATTGCTTCGTTAACAAACTCCTTGGCGCCAAGCGAGGTAATGACAATGGGCGCTTTGTATTTCACGCACATTTCCAGATCTTCCTGAAGCCGGTTGTTGGAGCCGTGCACGATGAGGTTCACGGCATAGGGCGCAGACGGTGCATCCGGATTGGCTTCGTCATAGGCGGCCAGTTCCGAGGTGATGCGTTGCAGCCAGCGATCCAGTTCCTCAATTGGGCGGGCGTTAAGAGATGGGAAAGAACCCACGATGCCGGCCTTGCACTGCTCTATGACCAGATCAGGGTTGGAGATAATGAAGAGCGGTGCGGCAACAGCGGGTAGACGCAGACGCGACTTGAGTGTTTCTGGCAAAGCCATAAGGGGCTCCTTAACAGGGGTTGGTAGGGGTTTTAAAACCGGATGGCAGACTAGTGGATACAGCAAAGATATGCAACATTTTGCATACGGCGAGCTTTAGGTGCACAATCACTGCCTTACCGTAAACCCTGGGAATACGCATGGCGCTGCGCTACGCGATTATGACGGCACTTATCGAGGACGAGCTTTCAGGCTACGATCTGGCGGGTTCCTTTGATAAGTCCCTGGGGTTTTTCTGGCATGCATCACACCAACAGATCTACCGTGAACTGGGGAAGCTCAGTGACCTGGCGTGGGTAACCCGTCGCAAGGAGCAGCAACAAGGGCGGCCGGACCGCATTCTCTACGCGCTTACCGACGCGGGTCGTGAAGCGCTGGATGAATGGGTGCTCACCAAGGACCGAATGCGCTTGCAGGAGACAAAAGACGAGCTGTACATCAAGCTCTACAACCTCTCCGAATCTAATATCGGTTATCTGCGCACCCGGTTTCTTGAGCGCCGGGAGGCGATGATGAAGCGCCTGTACCTCTATGAACGGATTCGGCGACGACACTACGCCGATCCCGATGCACTCCCCCTGCGGCGAAAGGGTGTGTATCTCGCCCTGCTTGGAGGTATCAGCAGCGGCAAGCAGTATCTCGCCTGGTGTGATGAAGCGCTGTCGCTGCTCTCCAGTGCCGTAGAGGATGAGGGCCGCGCTTCGACCGCGCGGTCGGATACGGCATAATGCGATCTCGGTCTCCGGCGGAGACTCCTTCCACACAGAGCCGGACATGTATTACCAGTATTTCGGTTTAAGCGAAGCGCCTTTTTCTATCGCGGTCAATCCGCGTTACCTGTACATGAGCCCGCGGCATCGTGATGCACTGGCACACCTGCTCTACGGCGTTGGAGCCGGCGGTGGATTTATCCTTCTCACGGGGGAGGTGGGTACGGGTAAAACCACCATCAATCGCTGCCTCATCGAACAGTTACCCGAGAATGCCGATATCGCCATCGTGTTGAATCCGGCACTGGATTCACGGGATATGTTGGCCACGGTCTGCGAAGAACTGCATATCGGTTTTAGCGAAAGCCACCCGGGATTGAAGGAACTGTCAGACAGGCTTCACCACTTTTTACTCGACAACCATGCCAAGGGTCGCAAGACGGTATTGATGATCGATGAGGCTCAACATTTAAGCTTTGATGTGCTTGAGCAGATTCGATTACTTACAAACCTTGAGACCAGCGATGAGAAGCTCCTGCATATTATTCTCATCGGCCAACCGGAGCTTGCTGCGAAGTTGGCGCGGCCGGAACTGCGTCAGCTCAACCAACGGATCACTGCGCGCTTCGATCTCCAGCCACTCACGCTTGCCGAGACATCCAGCTACATTCGTCATCGTCTGCACGTCGCAGGAATGCCTGCCGGACGGGAGTTGTTTGCTCCGGGGCTGGTGAAGGCGATACATCGCCAGAGCCGCGGCGTTCCCCGGCTGATTAATCTTCTATGCGATCGTATGCTTCTGGGTGCTTACGGTCGTGGCAGTGATCAACTGGATCGAGGCCTCCTCAAGCAGGCAGCTCGCGAAGTATTCGGTAGCACCGAAGCGGGGCAGGGGTCTGCAAACGCGCGCTTGCGGCCCATGATCGTGATCGGCCTTTTACTGCTGCTGGGGGGCGGGGGCGTTTGGCTGGCTTTGACTAAAAGCGCATCTGTGGTGGATCCCGCGTCGATGAGCGCGCCGACGCTAGCCGCATCATCTTCCGTGCCGGGCGCCGAAGAAGACGGCCCGGTGAATACGCCTGTTGCACAGCCTGCGCCTTCGGTGGTACCGGACTCCCATAGGGCACCGTCCTGGCGTCTGAGTCTCCGGGAAGGAGCCTTGCGCCTGGGTATGCTCTACGGGGCCTCGCAGCCCTTACTCGAAAACCCTTGTGCCTCGCCGCTGGGTGCCGATTTGCGTTGTGAGCAACGCCAGCTAAAGAGCTGGAATGAGCTTCTTGGCGCAGGGCGGCCTGCTTTATTGGGTTTGCTCGACGAGCGGCGCTTCGAAAGCCGGGCTTTGCTGCTTGCCATTGAGGGAGACGTGGCGGTGTTGGATGCATCCGGGACTGTGGAGCGTGTCCCCTTAGAAACGCTGGCCACGCAGTGGAGCGGGACAGTGTGGCAGCTGTGGCGCCCGTCGCCCGGCGTGCTGCGAACGCTTCAGCTGGGTGATAGCGGTGAGGATGTCAGGCGGGTTGCTGAGCTCTTTGCCCGGCTTGATCGTCAACCAAAGCCGTTAACCGAATCCCTGTTCGATGCGCGCCTGGAGCAGCGCGTAAAACTGTTTCAGCAGCAGCAAGGTTTGCGTGCCGATGGCGTGCTGGGTGAGAACACCCTTCGAGCGTTGTCTTTATCCGTGGGTGACGATGTAGGTTTTGCCGATGCCCGGGCCTGGGCAGAAGCACAGGCAGATCGAGTCCCGGTGAGACAATGAGCCAGCAGATTCCCATGAACGTTGTTCCTTGTGCAAAGGCCTGCGCATGTCATTGATACTCGATGCATTGAGCCGCGCGGAGCGCGAAAAGCGCGAGCAGGCAAATCCTGCCCCCAGTATCCTCGCGCAGGAGCCAGCTTTGCCGGAGCGGGAAAGCGGTCGACGCGCGATGGCTATGGCGATACTTCTGGCTGCGGTTGTTATGGCTCTTTTGGCCGCTTTACTGTTCTACGTTGTGCGAGAAGAACGGTCACGGCCCCTGCCGTCTGACACGGTAGATTTCCCGTCCAAACGGCCGGGCGAGCAGCCTCAACAGCAGGTTCTTGCGCATAATAGGCCTGTCGCTTCTGACGGCCAGACAGTACCCGGACAAGAGGGAGCGCGGCCGGAATCGAGTCCTGAGGCTTCTAGCGATTCCATAACGCCGCCTCAGGCAGAAGCAAGTGTTGGCACGCAGCCAAGCGCCGAGGCCGTGGCAGCGCTCTATGCAATGCCCGAAGAAGCCTTGGCAGCGGACACGTTGCAGGGGATTGAAGCTGCACCGGTAGAAACGGTGGCTGCAACAGACAAGCTTTTAGCTACGGAGTCGGTAGCGGAGGAACTGGTTGATATTGAGCAGGTGCTGCGTGAAATGCGTGCCAAGGCCAAGGGCGATACCCTTCAGCCGCATCCTGCGCCCCTGTTAAAAGACTTGAGTAAACAGTTTCGGGATCGGGTTCCCACGCTGATGTACTCCCGTCACGACTTCAATTCGGCGGGTCGTTCGAGTGTCGTGATTAACGGTGAGACACTCAGGCCAACACAGCGTAGCCGAGGCGTGGAGGTCCGGGAGATTCTTGCCGATTCGGTGATCCTCCGTTTTGAGGGCACCGATTTTCGAATGAAATCGCTCAACAGCTGGGTGAATCTTTGATGGTAGGAGATGGGTCGAGTCCGGCCGCAAGCCGCTCGCTGTTAATTGACCTCGAGGCGCAGATCCATGCGTTTGAACGCGTCTGTTTGCTGGGCTAGTTCCTGTGCCGTAAGCGGGTGCTGTTCCAGCCAGTCGCTGGGAAAATCCAGCCGCAAACTCTTCGCAGTGGCTTTGATGGTGAAGTCCGGTAGCTGTTCAAGCGGTTCTACGTATTTGAACAGCGTCGCCAGGCGCAGTAGCGCTACCAGGCGCTGGAGGCGCAGCAGCGCGAGGTCGTCGTTGTCGCCAAAGAGTCCCTGACGAAGCTTGCCGTGTTGCCCCTCTACCAGTATCGCCATGTCCTCTTGTTCGTGCTGAGGAAAGCCGGGAAGGTCTGAGTTACGCAGCAGGTAAGCGCCGTGCCGATGATAGTGTTTGTGTGCAATGGCTTTGCCGATTTCCTGAGACAGTGCTGCCCAGGTCAGGAGCTCACGATCGCTGCGCTCCAAACCCCAGGGCTTGTAGGTGGCGTCGAAGAGCATGCGTGCCCGCTGCGCGACCAGCTGAGAGGATTCCTCGTCCACGTGGTAGCGCTGCATCAATGCCAGAATACTGCGCTCGCGCACGTCTTCGTGGCTGAGACGTCCTACCAAGTCGTAGACTACCCCCTCGCGGAGTGCACCTCGAGAGCTACGCATCTCGTCGATCTCCAGCACATCAAAGATGGCTTCGGTGATAGCGACGCCGGCGGCGATCACGGATCGTCGCACATCACTCAGGCCCTCCAGTTGGATGTCGTCAAAGTGTGTGAAATCAAGCAACGCCTTGCGCATGCGCTGAATCCCCTTGCGGGTGATCATTCCCTCGGCCCATTGCTGCGCAGTAAGAATGCCCTCGATAGCCTGAAGCGTTCCCGATGAGCCTACGGCTTCTACCCAATGCTTGCTGCGAAACTGCTTGCGGATATGCGAGACCTCGACGCAGGCACGGTCATAAGCTGCTTTGTAATTAGACTTGCTGAGCTGTCCGTTTCTGAAACACTCTTGACTGTAGGTTACGCAGCCCATCCGCAAACTCTCGAGTCTGCGAGGCTCGAATCGCTCGCCGATAGCGAACTCTGTACTGCCACCACCAATATCGACCACGAGTCTGGATTGGGTGTCGTCAGCCAGTGTGTGCGCCACACCCAGGTAAACCAGCCGGGCTTCTTCGCGACCGTATATAACCTCTACCGGGGCACCGAGAATGCGCCGGGCCGGCTCGGTGAACAGGCGTCGATTGTGGGCACTGCGCAGAGCGCTGGTTCCCACGACACGAATACGTTGATGCTCTACACTTTGCAGCAGTTGCGCGAAGCGTGTCAGGCACTCCAGACCGCGATCGATGGCCTCCCGGGATAGCAGATCTCCCTCGAGCCCGGCGGCCAGCTGTACTTTTTCTGACAGAGCCTCGGAGGGTCGGATTTCGCCCTGTTCAATGCGGGCAATCAGCAGGTGGAAGGAGTTGCTGCCCAGGTCTACCGCGGCTAAGAGGCTACCATCGCGCAGGGCCTCGGGATTTTCTTGAACGTCGGTGTGTGCTTTGGGATTTGACTGTGATTCTTCCAAGGGTTTTTCACTGCTATGGACGGACAGTCGCCAGTTTATCTAAGAGAGCCGTTAGCCGCACTGAAAAAAAGCCGTCAGCCGAACTGAAAAAAACGTTCACCGGACGCTCAAAGGACTGCTGCCCGCCTGGCCTGATCAGCGCGATGTTCAGGCGCTGTTTCGTCTTAGTGGGCGGCCTCGTTCTTGAGAGCATCGATTTTCTCGCGAACAGCCTCTGCCTCGGCAGTGAGTGTGGAATACAGGCGAATGTTGCCATTGCGCTGGGCCTGGAAGGCCTCGCTGAGCAGTGACTCATGCTGTTGCTGAAGTTTCTTGAGCGGGTTTGACTTGAACAGGCTGAACATAGTTTGGGTGCTTTTAGGATGAACCTGTCTTGGTTTACGGAAAATAGCCTTGAAAGGATTCAAGGCAGGGGCAAAAAGACCGTGAGAAACCCGGGTTCTACCCGGGCTAAACGATTCGTGGGACGCGTTTGGGCATTCCTGCCAGCAGTTCGTAACCGATGGTGCTGCTATGACGGGCAATCTCGTCAACGCCGGGTTGTGCCCCCCAGAGAATTGCGCGGGAGCCTATTTTCACCGCCGGATTATCCGTGACGTCTACGGTGATCATATCCATGGATACCCGCCCCGCAAGGGGCAGACATTGCCCTTCGATTAACACAGGTGTTCCGTCTGGAGCGTGTCGGGGGTAGCCATCGCCATAGCCTGCAGCGATGGTTGCTATCTTGGAGGGGCGACGGGCCTCCCAGCGTCCGCTGTATCCCACGCGCTCACCCTGAGCCAGCTCTCTCAAGCTGATTACCTCGGCGCTAAACTCCATAGCGGGCTTAAGATTCACAGAAGCGGGTGTCGCGTCCGCCAGCGGTGAACCCCCGTAGAGCATATACCCGGGACGTACCCAGTCACGATGGCTGGTTGCGGTGCGAATAATGGCGGCGGAATTCGCGGTGCTGTGAGCAAACGAAGTCTGGGCCGTCGATTCGTCGAAGCACCTTAACTGCTCGCTGACACCATTATCGCCGGGGAGGTCAGCGCTGGAAAAATGCGTGCATAGCACCAAGTCTGACGTCTTGATATGAGGCGTGAGTCTTGCCAGCGCCTGTGGCACTGATTCCGGGCTGAAACCCAGACGATGCATGCCGGTATCAATCTTCATCCAGCAGGAGAGCTCCCCTGGCGCGCTTCGTTCCAACCACTCGAGCTGGTGCCACTCGTTGATGCACAAGGTCAGCTTTTTATGGGCTGCTTCAGCGATCTCGTCAAAAGTCTGAGGGCCCTCCAGCATCAGGACAGGCTTATCGGCGTGCAGGCTGCGCACACTCAGTGCTTCGTTCATGGAGGCTACGGCAAAGCCGTCGACGTGATCGGCCAGGGCGGCACTGCTGATGCCTATATCGTGACCATAGGCATCGGATTTGACGCAGGCCATGATGCGTGAATCCGGTGCCAGCTCGCGCACACGCCGGGCGTTATGCGCGATATGTTCTGGAAAAATCCGGGCATAGGTCGGCCTGGCCACTTTAGTACTCGTAGCGGTGCTGGCTGAATAGAGTCTCTGCTTCGAGCCAGACGTCGCCGACGTCTCCATCGCCCACGGGCTCACCTTCGATGGAGATCACGGGTGCAACTTCCTTGCTGGAGCTGGTCAGCCATACTTCATCGGCGTCAAAGACCTCCTGGCGATGAATCACCCGTTCTTCCACAGTGCGCGAGGAATACTTTTTCAGCATATCTAACAACATAAGCCGGGTAATGCCGGGTAGCTTTTGGTGGTCCAGCAAAGGCGTGGCGATGACGCCATCCTTGACGATAAAAACGTTGCAGGCAGCCGCCTCTGTAAGTTCGTCATTGGCGTTAAAGAGTATGGTCTCGTGATGACCTCGGGAATGACCGTGTTGATAATGAAGGACGTTACCCAGTAGCGACGTTGATTTAATGTTGCAGCGCTGCCAGCGCAAATCCCGGGTCGCCGAAACCTCGTAGCGTTTCGCAGAGGCTTTTTCTGCCTCGGGCGGTGGCGGAATTTCAAAGGCAAAAGCAAAGCGTGTCGCTTCAATGCCCACCGGCATGGCGTGATTGCGTTTACTGTCAGCGCCGCGACTTATCTGGATGTAGATGCCAAGATTTTCTCCGTCATTGGACGCGGCGAGTTTCTCAACGATATCGCGCCACTCGGCGTGATCCACCGTCATGGAAAGCTCTATAGCATTCAGACCATCCTGCATGCGTGACAGGTGCGGCCCGAGTCCCACACTTTTGCCTCCATAGGAAGGAATGACTTCGTAAATGCCGTCGCCGAAGAGAAAGCCACGATCCATAGGCGAGATTTTTGCCTCACTCATGGGCATGAACTCCCCGTTCAAATAAACCTGATTCATGGTGTTGCATACTCCTTCGTGCGATCCAGCTGACTCACCAGGCGGTGTAGCTGATCCAGTAAATCTGCTCCGGCCTCTATGGGTAAGCCGTCTTCAGTGAGGGTGTTCTCTCGCGTCACGCCATCGACACTGCCACGCTCGGACAAGTAGCGCAGCGTATCGTGGTGCGTGACGTACCTTAGCAACGGCGTGTCGCTCAATGCTTGTAGTACAGCAACCAGGGCATACGCCCCCCAGTTTGATACATCAGCCACCAGGAGCTCGTCACAGGTGGTTGCCGCTGCGTGTATGTCCAATGCACCGACTTGTGCGTTGAGTTTTCCCATGCCTATCTCATTGCCACCGTCTCCAATGGCTACACTGGGACACGTTGCCAGGGTGAGATAGTAGTCAAATACGGCGCAGCGTGGCGAGATGTCCTCGCCGCGCATATTGTAGTAGCGATCATCAGCTGCAAGCCCCGGTCTTTCGATGGAAACGACGACATCGGGCTGAAGCAGGGCGAGGTTTTTCTGTGCTTCAGCGCGCCCCTGCGCAATGTCGAATGCTTGAAGTTTCAGTACGCAAAAATCATCCGATAACGCGCCGGCGAGGGGGTCAGCGCAGGCGAGATGGCAGGTCTTTCCCAGGCGCTCCAGCGCCTGATACAGGGCGATGGCACCCAGAGGGCCATCGGTCTCAAAGGTGTCGGCTACGGGAAAGCCGGTTCCGATGAGTACGGTGTTGGCTTCCTCGAGTATTTTTGCCGCGCGCAGGGTGTAGCCCGGAGTCAGGGCGGGGCGTAACTCAGCCATGCGCCGGAGGTTTCGCTCCACCAATAGCTGTTCGATGGCATCGGCCAGATCAGTAAGTGTCATCGAGGGCTTGGCTCCAGATGTCGTGATCGTTCAAACGCGTCCGCCAGATGCAGAGCGTTGTGCGCATAGTGTTCGGAGATAGGCGTAAAGATCACGGTATCACCGGGTCGCAGTTGTGCCAGTGCCGCACAGTCGAGAGACAGGGCGCAGCCAATTTTCGGATAACCCCCGATGGTCTGACGATCGTTGAGCAGCGCGATGGGTTGTCCGTCTGCTGGTATCTGTATGGCCCCCGGTGCGATTCCCTCGGAGAGAATGCCTTGAATGTCACAGGCGATGGCAGGGCCCTCGAGTCGATAACCCATGCGATCGCAGCGATCTGTTACGCGGTACTCGCTGCCAAAGAAGCGTCGCTGTTCCAGTCGGGGAAAATGCGCGTACTGGTAGCCCGGTATCACGCGCACGGTGGCGCGGCGGTGGTAGCGCGGTCGCAGCCGGGGCGGCAACCACAGCCGTTGCGTCGCGTCGGTCTTGTGTATGGGTAGCTGATCACCCACGGCGAGCCGCTGCCCGTTGAGGCCGCCAATGCCTTCGCGAACCACCGTCGAGCTACTGCCAAAACTTTCAGGGATGTTAAAGCCGCCGCGTACCGCAAGGTAACTTCGGCAGCCGGTTTCACTGAAACCCAGATTAATTTCTTGTCCCGCAGCGACGTCGATCACGGACCACATTGCCTGCTCCTGGCCATCGATGGCAAGGGGTAGGGTGGCTCCGGTGACAGAGATCTGCGTGTCAGCGCCCGCACGGAGTGCCAGACCCCCAAAACTCACCTCGATGAGGGTGGCGTTGCCCTCGTTCTGAAGCAGGCGATTGGCAATAGAGGCGGCAAGGGGATCCATGGGGCCCCCGGTGGTTAAACCGATGGCGGCCTGGGCAAAGCGCCCACGATCCTGAAGCAGACTTAGCAGTCCCGGCTGAAGGACTTCCAGCGCGCTCATAAGCTGCCTCCCGCGTCGAGAAACTCAGCGCGCCCAATAGGCTTGAAGCGTACACGGTCCCCTACATGCACCGGCATGGGTTCCGTCGCCAGCGGGTCAAACATTTTTAGCGGTGAGCGCCCGATAAGATTCCATCCGCCGGGAGACGCGGCGGGGTACACCGCAGTCTGTCGATCAGCGATAGCCACCGCCCCCCGCGGCACGCTCTGGCGCGGCGTACTGAGGCGCGGCGCGGCGATACGGGTATCGACGTCGCCAAGATAGGCAAAGCCGGGAGCGAAGCCAATGGCGTAGACGCGGTATTCCTGCTCGCTGTGTATATCGATGACATCCTGCGTTGAAAGCCCTTTGCTGGACGCCAGACCCTCCAGATCCTCGCCACTTTCAGGGGAGTAATACACGGGTATTTCTACCAGTCGTCCATTCCCGGCCGTGACGGCCGGCAGATCGGACAGGCTGGTTCTGATGCACTGACTCACGTGGTAACGATCGCTGCGCAGGGGATCATAAATAACCAGCAGCGAGGCATAGGAGGGAACAAGGTCGATGAGAATGCTACCCAGGGAATGACGCAGGGCAGCTCCCAGTGCCTGGACCCGGGCCGCCACCTCAGGGGAACTCTCGGTCCCGAGATACACGATGAGCGCCGATTCTCCGGCGCTCTGGATGTGCGCTGACTCAGGCATGGGCGAGCAGCTGCCGTATTTCCGAAATGGCCTGAACGCCCTCGGCGTTGTCTCCGTGAACGCAGAGCGTATCGACCTTAAGCGCCAGTGTTTTTCCGGATACGGTGGTCACCGTTGCATGCCGCGCCAGTTGCTCGACCTGCGCCAGCATGCGCGATCGGTCATGCACGGCTCCGGGTTTGCGCCGGGAGAGCAGTCGTCCGTCATCGTCATAACAGCGATCGGCAAAGGCCTCAAACCACAGAGGCAGTCCAAGAGCGGCTGCTTCCTTTTGATGTTCTTCGGCGTCGGCCGTGGCCTGAAGCATTAAACGCAGGGGTTTTGCATAGCTGGCAACGGCCTGCATCACTGTCTGGCGTACCGCGGTGTCGGCCATCATGTCGTTGTACAGAGCGCCGTGGGGTTTTACGTATTCAATGCTGATACCCGTGGTTTGAGCCATGCCATCAAGGGCGGCGATCTGGTAGAGCAACGCGCTGCGCAGCTCATCACCTGAGAGCGCCATACTGCGCCTGCCAAAGCCCACGAGATCGGGGTAAGCAGGATGCGCGCCCACGCAGACATTGTGTTGCGCAGCCAGCTTGAGTGTTTTTTCCATAGTCAGAGGGTCGCCGCCGTGAAACCCGCAGGCCACATTAGCCTGATCCAGAAAGGGCATAACGTCCTCGTCCAGCCCCATACGCCAGTTACCGTAACTCTCGCCCAAATCGCAATTAAGCAGCACTTGCCATCCTCCTAAAAAACAGCCAGTTCAGAATTTCGTTTGTCGGTTACCAGCATGCAGCCCGGGGCATGGGTGATCGCCATTGGCGGCGCTGCGTTCTCCAGAGCCACCTGGGGCGTGACACCGCAGGCCCAGTAGAGCGGTATTTCGCCGTCGCGAATACTGACCGGATCACCGTAATCCGGCGCGTGGATATCCGCGATTCCGATAGCCGCAGGATCACCCATATGAACGGGGGCCCCGTGCACCGCCGGAAAGCGACTGCAAATCTGGATGGCGCGTATCGCATTCGCGGGAGAGAAAGGTCGCATGCTCACTACCATGTCTCCGCTAAAAGACCCCGCAGGTTCGCAGGCGATCTTGGTTCGATACATCGGTACATTCACGCCTTCGGTGACATTGCGCACTTCCAGTCCGGCTCCGATCAGCGCTTCCTCGAAAGAAAAGGAGCACCCCAGGGCAAAGCTCACCAGATCGTCGTTCCACAGATCCACAATGTCAGCGCGTTCTTCACTCAGCACGCCGTCGCGAAAAACCCGATAAGACGAAATATCCCGACGAATATCAATGTCACCCAACGTCGGCAGGCCCGTGTCTCCCGGGGCGGCACTGCAGGCAATCAGTGGGCAGGGCTTAGGGTTAGCCTGACAAAAGCGTAGAAAGTCAGCGGCCCACTTTGACGGAAGGATGACCAGATTACACTGCACAAAGCCCGGGGCGAAGCCCGAGGTATTGCCCGTAAACTCTCCCGCTCGAATGTGTTCTCGAAGTAATTGAGGTGAGATGTCTGCAAGTTCTTTCACGATTTCAACCGTCCGGTGAATGTCAGATTTTTGCTGTGCTTCAGTGCTTGATGACTCTGTGCTTCGGGCCTGGCCCCGGGAGAGGTTCCAGACGTTGGGCCGCTGCTTGAAATGCGCTCACGATGGCTCTCAAAATGGCTCTTGGGATACCTCTTGGGCGAGCTCCTGAAATAGCGTTGCGAAGAGTACCTGAGAGACAGCATTTTCTATAGTATCTACCTACATGCTCAATAAAAATTATGGGAACCCCTGATGCCGCACCCCAGCGAAACTGCCAAACTCTATCCTCACAAGCCCGCCATCATCATGGGCGACAGCGGTGCCATGGTGACCTATCGTGAGCTCGATGAGCGCTCCAACCAGGCCGCGCAACTGTTTCGGTCGCTGGGGCTTGAGAAAGGCGATCATGTTGCCCTGATGATGGAGAATCGTCGCGAATATCTCGAGATCTGTTGGGGCGCACAGAGAGCGGGACTCATCTACACGCCGATAAGCAGCCACCTTCAGGCTGAGGAAACCGCCTATATATTAACCAACTGCGGAGCAAAATTGTTTATCGCGTCTCCGGCTGTAGCCAAGGTCGCTGAGGGTGCGGTGGCGTCTGCTGTGAGCGTGACTCACAGGCTCATGGTAGGCGGTATTCGCCCTGGGTTTGAGTCTTGGGAGGAGGCCGTAGACGGTCAACCGGAAACACCCATCGATGACCAGGCAAACGGCGTGCCCATGCTTTACTCATCCGGAACCACAGGTCAGCCAAAGGGTGTGTTTGTGCCGCCGGAATCGGATGATGTGCATGCGCCGCATTTTCTGGCGGGTACCCTGGGTGCGGCTTTTGGATTCAGTGAGGAGACGGTCTATCTTTCCCCGGCGCCGCTCTATCACGCCGCTCCCTTGCACTACAACATGCTTACGCTCTACATGGGCGGAACAACGGTCGTGATGGAGCACTTTGATCCTGAGCGGGCTCTGGCGCTTGTCGAAGAACACCGGGCTACCCACAGTCAGTGGGTGCCGATTATGTTTGTGAGGATGCTCAAGCTGCCGCAGGAAGTCCGCGAAAAATATGATGTGAGTTCCATGCAGTTTGCTATCCACGCTGCGGCACCATGCCCCATTGAAACCAAAGAGCGCATGATCGATTGGTGGGGTCCCGTGATTGTGGAGTACTACGCGGCGAGCGAGGCGGCGGGCGCGACGCTTATCGATTCCGAGCAATGGTTGTCCCATAAAGGGTCCGTGGGCCGGGCAATGCTGGGCACATTACATGTGGTAGACGAAGAGGGTCGAGAGCTGCCTCCGGGAGAGGTGGGAACCATTTATTTCAGTGGCCCCCAGGCGACCTTTGAGTATCACAACGAGCCCGAGAAAACGGCGGAGTCTTATAACGAGCAGGGTTGGGCTACCACGGGCGATGTGGGTTATCTCGACGAGGAAGGTTACCTCTACCTCACTGATCGCAAGCACTTCATGATTATCAGTGGCGGGGTCAATATCTATCCGCAGGAAGTGGAAAACCTGCTGATAACCCACGACAAGGTGGCAGACGTGGCTGTGTTCGGTATACCGCATGAGGAGTTTGGGGAGGAGGTAAAGGCCGTTATTCAGCCGCAAAACTGGGTGGATGCTACAGACGAGGTGGCTATTGAATTGATGGAGTGGCTGCGAGAGCGGTTGTCACACATCAAGATTCCACGCTCCATTGATTTTAACGAGAATCTCCCGCGCCTCGATAATGGCAAGCTTTACAAGCGCCATCTGGTCGAGGAATACCGTGCGGCAGCTCGCGATGAGTTGACGAAAGAGTAGACGGTTCGGCAGTGCCTCTGTCGGTGAGTCTCAGGGTGTCTCGGGAACAGGGACAGCGTCGGTGGTCAATGGGCGAGCCTGTCGAAAAGGCAGGTAGAAGACCGGCAGCACAAACAGCGTAAACAGTGTTCCTATGAGCATGCCCGCGGTGATCGTCAATCCGATACCAAAGCGTGCATTGGCACCCGGTCCGCTCGCAAGCACCAGGGGTAAGACCCCGAGCACCGTTGCAAAGGTGGTCATCAGAATGGGGCGCAGACGCAGCGTGGCTGCCTGGAGTACGGCGCTGTGACGGTCATGCCCCTGCACAACCAACTGGTTGGCAAACTCTACGATCAAAATGCCATGCTTGGCGATGAGTCCTATGAGCGTGAGCAATCCAATCTGTGTGTAAATGTTTAACGTCATCGCTCCCATAGCGATGGGCAGCATGGCGCCAAAAATCGACAGAGGCACGGCCACGAGAACCACCAGAGGGTCGCGGAAACTGTTGAACTGTGCCGCGAGCACCAGAAAAATCAGCAGCAGTGACATGCCAAAAAGAATGGGGAAGGTCGCGCTTTCCTGAACATAACGTCGAGATGAGCCGGTATAGCCGACCCTAAAGCCCCGGGGCGCGATTTCCTGCAAGCGCGCTTCGAGAAAGCTCAGACCGTCTCCCAAGGTGTTGGGCGGCATCATCATGCCCTGCAAGGTACTGCTGTTGAGCTGTTGATACTGCGACAGCGTATTCGGCTCTACCCGGGTCCGCAGGGTGATGACACTGGACAGGGGGGCCAGATCTCCACCGCTGGTGCGCAGGTAGTATTTCTCAAGTTCGGACTGAGTCAGTCGGAAGTTTCGCCCGGCCTGGGGGACTACCTTGTAACTTCGGCCGTCGCGGGTGAATCTGTTTACCTCGGCTTCGCCCAGCATCACAGCCAGTGTATTTGCGATGTCCTGCATCGAGATACCCAGTCTCGCGGCTAACTCCCGATCAATGTCGACGCTGATCTCCGGACGATTGAAATCCAGACTCTGATTGACGAAGGTAAATAAGCCTGACTCCCGTGCTGCGCTGACAAGTTCCTCGCCTACGCGTTCTACCTCCTCATAGCCGGCGGTGGAGGCGATGACAAAGCTCACAGGCAATCCCGAGTCCGATCCCGGCAGAGCAGGGGAGCCAAAGGTGAACATCTCCATGCCTGCAACGCTGCCAAGTTTTGCCTGTAGCTCTCGTTGCACTTCCTGTTGAGAGCGAGTGCGTTCTCTCCAGGGGGTCATGTTGAGGCCGCCAAAGTTGCTGTCGGGCTCGGCAACCTGCCAGGAGGAGTTGATCTCGGGAATCTCTTTCCAGATATCCACCACCTGATCGAGAAACAGTGACACATAGTCCAGGTTGGCGTAACTTGGTGCTGAGCCCGCGACGTAAAGAGACCCGGTATCTTCTTCGGGCGCAAGCTCGCGCTGACTGACAAGAAACAGCGCGGGAAGGCTGAGTAAAATGCCGGCGGTGAACATTAAAACGGCGCCGCGATGGTTCAGACACTGCGCAAGCAGATTCTGGTAGGTCCCGTTCATCCGATGAAAAAAACGGTCCAGGCCATCGGCAAAGCGGCCCTGTTCCCCGTGTCCCTGCAAAAATCGCGACGCCATCATGGGGCTCAGGGTGAGCGCGACCACGCCGGAGACCAGTACGGCACCGGCGAGTGTCAGGGCGAATTCACTGAACAGTGCGCCGGTAAGTCCACCGATAAAGGCAATGGGGGCATACACAGCGGCCAGCGTGAGAGTCATCGCTATAACCGGCAGAGCGACTTCCCGGGCGCCGTCCATGGCTGCCTGCATGGGGCCGGCGCCTTCCTCGATATGTCGATGGACATTCTCTACCACCACGATGGCGTCATCGACCACCAGTCCAATGGCAATCACCATGGCAAGTAAGGTCAGAAGGTTGAGTGAGAAACCCATGCTGAGCATGATGAAAACCACGCCGATGAGAGACAGCGGTATGGCGACCAGTGGGATGAGAACCACGCGTAGGGAGCCCAGGAAAAGGAAGATCACAAAGATCACAATGAGTCCGGCTTCGAGCAGTGTGCTGATGACTTCCTGCAGCGCATCGTCGATAGCAACGGAGCTGTCCCAATCCATAATCAATTCGATATCGGCGGGAAGGTTGGCTTCGATGGAGGGCAGTATGTCATGCACGGCACTTGAGACTGACAGAGGATTCGCATCCGGGGCCGTGGTGATAGACATAAACACGGCGTCTTTGCCGCTGGTGGAACTGCGACTCTGGTTGTTTTCAGCGGCGAGTTCTACCTCCGCTACATCGCCCAGGCGCACCTGGCGGTCCGCGTCCTGACGAACCACCAGGCCCCGAAAGTCATCTTCCGTGCGCATCCCCGTAACGGCATCCACGGTGACACGGACCCATTCGCCTTCGGTTGCCCCGGCGGTACTGATCACATTGTCGCGACGAATGGCCGCGTTGATATCATTGGCGGTCACATTGAGCGCGGCCATACGTACCGGATCAAGCCAGATGCGCATCGCCAGATAACGTCCGAATATGCCTGCTTTTCCTACCCCGGCGATGGTCGCCAGTTCCGGCTGCACACTGCGCAGCAGGTAGTCAGTCACCTGATAGGCGGTCATTTGTTCACTGACAAAGGCCAGATACATCATGGCATCGCCGCTGCCTGCGGTGGAGATCACGGGATCGAGCACGTCGTCGGGGAGTTCGTCCCGGGCTTCGTTGACCTTGGCGATAACTTCTGTGAGCACGTCCGAGGTGTTCTCGCCCAGGCGCACGTGAACCGAAATGGAGGAAACGCCGGCATTGCTTGAGGAGCTGATGTATTCGACGCCGCGGGCGCCGGCGATATTGACCTGCAGGGGGGTGGTGACAAAGCCCTGAATGGTTCGAGAGTTGGCGCCGGGATATACGGTGGTGATTGAAATGACGCTGCGTTCCAGCTCCGGAAATTCGCGCAGCGTGATCTTTCCGAGAGAGGCGAGCCCGGCAACCAGAATCAGCGCGCTGAGCACGATGGAAAGTACCGGGCGTTGTATAAATAGGTCCGTAAAGCGCATGGCTAAATACCTGCATCCTTGGCAATCTGAACGCGGGCATTGCGATACAACTTATTTTGCCCCGCGGTCACAACGCGCTCTCCGGCGGACACACCTTCTGCGATGGCGACTTCACCGTTGTTGGCAGCAAAGGTTTTTACCACTCGGGGGCTGACAAAAAGACCCTCTTCATCCTCTTCAATGACATACACCAGATTACCCTGCAAAGAATAGCTGACCGCCGTTTCGGGCACGAAAACGCGCTCGGTTTCCCGATTTACATCAATAACAAGCCGAGCGAACATACCCGGCAGCAGTCCTTCACCCTGATCGACGCTGGCCCGGATCTGCAAATTCCGCGTACTCTCATCGACCTGCGACTCAACGGCCTGCAGTGTTGCGGCGAAAACACGGTCCGGATAAGCCGCAGTACGCAGGCGGATGGTGAGTCCGGGCTGCATGAGCGGTGCGTAGCGATCAGGCACCGAAAAGTCCACCTCCAACTGCGATACGTCCTGCAGGGTTACCAGAGGAGTGCCTGCCTCTACATAGTCGCCGACCCGCTGCTGAAAAATCCCCAGTCGCCCGGCAAAAGGCGCGCTGATCCGTTTGTTTTTAAGCGTGGCATCGATTTCTGCGAGTTCTGCCTTCGCGGACTGCAGATTTGCGCGGGACTGGTCAAGCTGGCTTTGGGGTATGGAGTTTTCTTTTATCAACCGCACATCGCGTTGATACAGTTGGTCCGCAAGGACCAGTCGTGCCGTTAGTCTCTGTCGCGTTGCCACCTCGAATTCCTCATCGATAGCAATTAACGCCTGTCCCGCATCCACGGTGTCGCCGGATTCAACGTGAATTGCCGTGATATCGCCGCTGGTCTGTGCCGTGAGTAGTATTCCCCGGGCGGCTCGGATCGTTCCCACAGCGTCAATGGTTTCCCGCCATTGACGAGACTCGGCGACGCCAGCGGCTATGGTGGCTGGCGGCGGTCGATAGTCGCCCCCCGCCAGACCGGCAAATCGCTGCTGGATGTACAGCGCTGTGCCTCCCAGGAGGACCAGAAGCAGGGCGGCGGCGACAAGGTAGGCGCGCAAAACAGACTCCTTTATTCGGCGGATGCCGTTCGTCGGGGCTGAAGTTTAGGGTCTGTGCCTGCTAAATGCATCTTTAGATACACTCACGACGCGTCGTTCGGCCCGGCGATTTGTTACTTTAGGTAATGTTTACAGAGCCTCAAGGTGCGTTATGCTGGGCAGGTTACCCCGCTTGCGCATCAGGAGGACGGATGTCGTCGCGAAAGCTTAAGAAGATCGAGAAATCCATGGATTCGGCCCTGACTTACGAGGAGTGGGCAGAAGCCGCCAAACTGCATGATGAAGTGAGCGGCGCCAAGCGCTGGCGCGATGTCGATCAGAGCCGGCAGTACGATTACGCACAGATTCGTCTGCGTCTGGATCGCCTGCGCAGCCTTCGGGTTCGCAATGATTACCAGGGTCTGCTTTTCACCCTCAATGAAGGTATCCACGGCAATATGGGGGGTATGGGACGCAGTTCTTTGTATCGCCGGGCCAAATTTGGGACCAAGCAGCTTATCGAGCAATACATCGATGAGATTGATGACGCGCTGCGTTATCTGGCGGATCTGGACGTTAAAGAGATCGACATCCAGCAGAAGATGGATTTCTTCTACCGGGCGAACATTTGCTTCGGCCGGTCAGCCCTCATGCTCAGCGGCGGCGGCGTTTTGGGTTTTTACCATCTGGGCGTGGTGAAGACGCTGCTGGAGCAGAATTTACTGCCCCGTGTGATTTCCGGCGCCAGTGCGGGATCCCTGGTGGCCGGCGTGGTCGGCACGCATACTGACAAAGAGCTCAGGCGCTTTTACGATCCGGCCAACGTGCACTTTGAGGCGGAGCGGGAAGCGAGTGCGTTTTCGCGGATGTTTTTTGGCAGCAACACGCAGATCGATGTGGGGGATCTTGAGCAGATTATCGCCCGCCTTGTGCCGGATATGACCTTTCAGGATGCGTACGAAAAGACCGGGCGGCAGATCAGCATCACCGTCGCCCCTGCGGAGCCGCACCAGCGTTCGCGCCTCCTCAATGCGATTACCTCTCCCAATGTGTTTGTGCGCTCGGCCGTCATGGCTTCCTGTGCAGTGCCGGGTGTTTTTCCGCCGGTAACGCTGATGGCCAGAAACGTTCACGATGAGGCGCAGCCCTATCTGCCGACCCGGCGCTGGGTGGACGGTAGTGTTGCCGATGATCTTCCTGCCAAGCGTTTGTCGCGTCTGTACAGCACCAATCACTCCATTGTGAGTATGGTAAACCCCATCGCCACTCCTTTCCTGAACGGCGGTAAAGAGCGCAGCCAGCTGACTCGGGCTCTGGGTTCGCTGGGGGTCGGCATGGGCCGGGAAATGCTGAACTTCTACCGCGGTGTGGCCCAGCGACAGGGAGACACCTGGCCGCGATTCAATCTGCTGCTCAATGGTGTGCATGCGCTGATGGATCAGGAGTACAGCGGCGACATTAACATCGTACCGAGTTTCCGCTGGTACAACCCGGGCAAGATCCTCGCGCATCTTTCTGAAAAAGAGCTCATGGAACTCATGCAAGCGGGGGAGCGCTCGGCTTTTCCGGCTGTGGAGTCGATTCGCACCTGTACCAAGATCTCCCGCACCATGGAGGAGATTCTGCACCGCTTTGAATACGGGGACCTACGCCCCCAGGGGGATAAATATCAGCGGCCCAGAGCGTCGCGGCGTCGACCCGCACCCACGCGCTCAGATCGCGAGGCGATGCGTGAGACGGGGTCTCAACGGCTGGATAAGGAGGCTTCTGCACCCGCTGCGAAGCCAGTACGCAAAAGCCCCGCCAAGAGCGCGTTAAAAAGTACGGGAAAACGGGCGCCCAAAACTGCGTCCAAGAGCCGCGCCCAGAGCTCCCGTGCAGCGGGACGCGGTTCCAAAGAGGGTGAGTCGGTCAGTGATGCTGCCTGATTATGTGTTGATGTAGCTGACACCCATCTCGGCCAGGGGCTCGACCAGAGCGCCTTTGGCTGTGGCTTCTGCACTGGATGCGGTGCCGATGAGCGAGCGCTTTTTGACACCTTGCAAAATCGCCGCGAGACGGAAGAAACAAAACACCAGATAGAAGCTCCAGTTCGCTATATCTGAGCGACCGGTGCGCGCGCAGTAGGCGGCGATGTATTCTTCATCCGTAGGAATGCCCAGTGCCCCTCGGTCACAGCCGGCCAGGCCTCGCAAGCCGTCTCCGGCAGGCATCTGCCACGCCATGACCTGATAAGACAGATCTGCCAGAGGGTGCCCTAAAGTGGATAGCTCCCAATCGAGTACGCCAATGATACGCGGCTCGGTAGGGTGAAACATGAGGTTATCCAGACGAAAATCACCGTGCACCAGACTTACCAGGCCATCATCCGCGGGCATGTTGGCCGGAAGCCATTCAATCAAGCGTTCCATGGCCGGGCTATGCTCAGTTTCCGAGGCGCGATATTGCTTGGTCCAGCGACTGAGCTGGCGCTCAAAATAGTTTCCGGGCCTGCCGAAGTCTTCAAGGCCCACACTGGCGGGGTCCACGGAGTGCAGCGCCGCAAGCACCCGGTTCATATCCTCGTAAATTGCAGTGCGCTCTTCGTTTGACGAGACTTCCGGCAACTCCGGATCCCAAAACACGCGTCCCTCCAGATACTCCATGATGTAAAACATGGAGCCGATAACGCTCTCGTCTTCGCATAGCAGGTACGTTTTTGCCACCGGCACGTCCGTATTCGCAAGTGCGCTGAGCACACGGTATTCGCGGTCCACCGCGTGCGCAGAGGCCAACAGTTCGCCCGGTGGTTTGCGTCGCAGTACCCACTTTTGCGTGTCATCGCTGAGTAAAAAGGTGGGGTTTGACTGACCGCCGGCAAATTTCTCGGCGTGTAACTGGCCCGAAAACCCCGGCAGCTTGTCCTGCAGGTAGTTTTGTAATGCTTCGATGTTGAGAGTTTGTGTGCTCATGATCGGCTCTGACTATCGTGCGAGCGGGCGAGTTTGCAGCAGCTTGCCTTTGCTTGCAATTGTCAGCCGAGCTGTGACGTCGAACACCCTACTTCGGGTGTGTCTAAAAGTTGTCACTGCGCGGCAGGGCCGTTATGCTCGCGAACCGAAATCAGTGACGGTAAATGGCGTCAGTTGCTGGTAAAAAATAAGACACAACAGGAATACGACATGTACACAGAATTGAAGAGAGCCTGGGGCGAATTCACGGCGCCGGGCCAGATGTTTGAGGTCCACAGGACGCCGGTAAACGGCGTTGAGATTCTGAGTTACGTACATGCGCCTAATTCGCTGAGAGACCTGTGGCTGGCCTCCGCAGGGCACGCAGACAATGACTATCTGATTTACCTGGACGAACGCATCAGTTACGCCGAAGCGCACCGTCGGGTCGCATCAGTGGCCCAGGCCCTGGTTGCCATGGGTGTGGAGCCGGGTGATCGGGTCGCCATCGCCATGCGCAATTATCCTGAATGGATGTTGGCGTACTGGGCCATCACGGGCATGGGTGCAGTGGTAGTGGGTATGAATGCCTGGTGGGTTCCCCACGAAATGGAGTATGCGCTTCAGGATTCAGAGCCCAAGGTACTGATTGCAGATGAGGAACGACTCCAGCGTTTTGCAGAGATTCGCGACACGTTCAGTGAGATGCGGGTGGTCGCGGTGCGGCCGCACTTGGAAACACCGGATTGGGCGGTGAACTGGGACTCGCTGCTCACGGGTGAGGGCGGGCTTCCTGATGTGCAGATTGATGCTGATGCCGATGCCTGTATTTTTTATACCTCGGGAACCACCGGCCGCCCCAAGGGCGCGCAGCTGACACATCGCGGTTGCGTGAATAACGTGATGAACGTCGCCTTTATCAATTCGGTGCAGCCAAGAGCGTTGGCTTATGCCGCCGGGCAGGAACCCGCTGCGCCGGGGAGCGATGCGCCGATCCGGGCCTTGGTCGCCACGCCGCTTTTCCATGTAACAGCGAATAACTGCGTGGCGCATGTTGCTACGCTTGTGGGGGGTTGTCTGGTGCATATGTACAAGTGGGACGCGGCTGAGGCGCTGCGTCTCATTGAAAAGGAAAAAATATCGGCTTTCAGTGCCGTGCCCATGATGACCCGGGAGATCATCATGCATCCGGACTTTGCGACTCGGGATGTTTCGTCACTCAAAACCATCGGCGGCGGCGGTGCAGCTATGCAGCCGGATCTGGTAGGCAAGGTGCCAAAGGCAATGCCCGGAACCCGTCCAAACACCGGCTACGGTATGACGGAAACCTGCGGAATTATTGCGGCTCTCGCCCTGGAGTTCTTTCTCGATCGACCCACCAGTGTCGGGCCGGCAATGCCAACCTTCGAAGCCAAGTGTATCGACGCAAATGGGGCTGACCTACCGGCCAATGAAATCGGTGAGCTGGTGGTGCGCGGTGCACCGGTGGTTAAAGGCTATCTGAATCGGCCTGAAGCCACGGCAGAGAGTATCGTCGACGGGTGGTTGCGTACCGGTGACATTGCCTACATTGATGATGATGGTTTTATCTATCTTGTTGATCGCGCCAAAGACATGGTCCTTCGCGGTGGCGAGAACGTGTATTGCGCAGAAGTCGAAAATGCTCTGTTCCATCACGACGCGGTGGCTGAGTGCGTGGCGTTTGCTGTGCCTGACGAGCGCCTGGGCGAGGAAGTGGGCGCGGCTGTTTATGTTGCGCCTGGCGAGACGCTTGACGCCGCGGCATTGCGCGAGCACTGCAAGCAGTACGTCGCACCCTTTAAAATCCCACGCTACCTCTGGTTACTGTCAGAGCCTCTGCCGCGCAATGCAAACGGCAAGTTTGTAAAGCGGGCCCTGCAGGACTCTCTGGCCCTGGCTGACGCGGTTTAGCAGCTAGCTGTCCACGATCATCTGGACGCTGCTTTTAGCCAGATCGGCGCTAAAGCTGATAGAGATGCGTTCAGGATCGATTCCGCCGATAGTGACCAGTTCGCGCTTGGCGGCGGCTGCTCTCTTGGTCGCTAGATCCTGTAGCGCGCCGGAGGGGAGCGCTGTGCTTTGTACGAGAGCCTGCCACATGGTAGCGGGATCGACGGGTTCATCTGTCGGGCCAGCGTCCCCGCCCGCAGCGCTTGCCTGACTCAGGGCCTCATAGCGCGCCTTCAGAGTCTGAAGATACGGGCCCGCCTGTGCATCAATCATTGCTGCGTCAATGCCTTCTTCTTGCAGCTGCGTTCTTAGAATGCGTTCCTTGAGAGCGGCGACGTCGCTCGAAGAATCAGCGCCACCCGCGATTTGCAGCTTTATCTGGGGACGTTCTGTGAGGGCTCTGCCCAGCGTCTCTATGGTGCGCTGTGCGTCTGTGTCCAGCGAACTGCTGCCGGCGTCAAAGGCGACGTTTTCCAGATCGTCATCGCTTCCCACCAGGCCTGCAAGCAGGCTGAAAGGGGCGGTAACCGCCTTGACGATGATGTTGGTGATGGCCCGGCCGATAATAGGTCCCAGGGAAAAGTCCGGGGAGTCCACGTCGCCGCTAATGGGTACCGAGAGGTCTATGACGCCCTCTCGGTCAGTGAGTAGCGCAATGCCAAGTTTGAGTGGCGCATCGATAGCCAGTTCGCTCTCTACCGGCTCGCCGAGCGCCATTTGGGAAATGACGATCCGGTTATCGCCCTCCAGGGCTTGCCCGTCCAGCGCATAGCGAAGGTCCAGACTCAAGGTGCCGCTGTCCAGGGTGTAGCCGGCATAGGTGCCTGAATAGGGCGACATGGTTGCGATATCCATACCTTTGAAGGTGAAGCGAAGTTCGCCATCGCGCTGCTCGGCAAAAGGCTTTCCACTGCCCAGGATGACCACGGGAGCGTAGCCGTCCACCGATCCTTTAAATTCCAGATTCAGGGGCTTTTCTGAAGCGGTATCAATATCGTTGATATCGGCCTCAATGCCGTCGATGAGCGTCGAGAAGTGCAATGGAAGGGACGCATCGGCAAAATCCAGGCGACCCTCGCGCAGTGCAATATTGTCAAGCTGGACTCTCCAGGAGGCGGTCTCAGCGCTGGTTTCTTCGGCCTCAGGGGCCTCTGGATCCTGGGGGCTGCTTCTAACGATACCGTTGACATTAATGGTGCCATCTTCACGAATATGCAGTGAGCCCGAAGGACGCTGAAGCTCGATATTGTCGATGTTCAGCAACTGTTGTTGCAGGTCGACCCCAACGCCGTCGAGCTTCAAGGTCTGGAAGGTAAACGCTTCTTCGCCGCTTGCGTCCAGCACGGAGCTGTAATCTTTAATCTCCAGGCTCGCCTTCACAGTCGCCGGCGAAAACGCCTGCAGGTTCACGATGGTTTGTAATAGGAGTTCACCGCGACCAATTGTTACGTGGGCCTGTTCACTCACCAATGGGTTCAGCCAGGGCAGGGGCCACTGCCGCAGTTCAATGCTGGCTTCACCGTCACCACTATCAAGATTGAGCCCTCCCGCGATGCCAAGGCTGACTTCGTCGTTGATCTTTACATCAAGTCGGTAAGGACTGCTCGCCTGCGCTGGCCAGGCAATGTTTTTGACCTCCATATCCAGTGGTGAGATACGCAGTACATCGGGACTTAAATAGGACGTGCGCCACTGCACTTCGCTGCGTGCGAGTGTGAAAGTATCGAGGCTTAGCTGCCAGGGTGCTTCGGCAGCGTCCGCTGTGTTTTGCTCCGCATCGGTTGTTTGCGCGGCGGGGTCCTCTGATTCGGTTTCCAGATCGAACATGGTCATCAGGCTGGGCTGCCCCTGCTCATCAAAACCACTGACGTTCAGTCCGGTGACGGTGGCGGCAGCAAGTGCAACGGAGCGTTCAATGAGGTCGAAGTCGAGATTTGTAAGCGCAAACTCGTTCAGGGACAGCGCGGTGTTCGGTATGGCGTCGGTGTCGGCGGGGCTAAGCAGCACGTCGTTCAGGCGAAGCTCACTGCCGTCCAAATTGGCTTGAAGCTCGCCATTCCAGTCGGCGTCGTAATTCAATACGGCGCTGAACCTGGCGCTGCTTACCACGAAGGGGAGTGTGTCCGCCCGATAACGCCACAGTGGGGTGAGATCGATGTTGTCCAGCGTGACCTGGCCGTTGCTCTTACCTGCATGGACCTCCAGGGCGCCATGCCAGCGCAGGGTGCCGCCGCCATCCCCTGTGACAACCAGGTCACCGTTGCTTTGACGCTCCGGCACCGTCGTCAGATTTTCTGTGCGTACGCGAAAATTACTTTGCGCTGTTGTGTAGGGGCCCGGCTTTGTCTCGTCGGTAAAGCGCAGGGTTTGCGCCTCGATCAGCAGGTCGTGGATGGTGATACCCGGGGGCTCAGACGCCGGTTCTGACTCTGGCTCCGATGGCCCGCTGAGCAAGTCAGCAAAATGGAAAACGCCGTCAGCACCGCGCAGAACATGCACATCCAGGGCCTTGATAGTAAATGCGTCCAGTACGATACCCGGACTCCAGAGGCTTTCCAGCGATAAATTGATGCGCAGGGTTTCGAAGCCCAGGGGTTCATGCCCGCCGGATTCAACGATGGTCACGTCGCGTGCTTCCAGCGTCAGGCTAAAGGGATTGAACAGTATCAGTTCGCTTCGCAGCTCCCGATGCAGCGCGCTTTCAACCGCCCGTGGTGCCAGGATGTTCAGCGCAGGCATAAGCACCAGCAGACATAGGAGTAAAAAAACCAGGTAGGCACCCAGGCTCCAGCGGAGGAGCGATCGCATAGCTGATGGCATAGACTTTTTGGTTCCTTGTGTAGTCGCGGGTGTAGTCGCCTATTTAGCCACTTACATCGTTGCACTGGCTATGCGCGATCCAGGCTGGCTACGGCACAGATATCGACGTTATAGCCCTTTACGGTACGCGTAGGGAGTCAGCCCGGTCCAGCCCTTAAACGCTCTGATAAACGCACTGGCTTCCGAGAAACCCGCCCGGTGGGCGACTTCCTCGACGCTCAGCGAGCGTTTACCCAGAAAATGCAGTGCGGTATCACGGCGAATATCGCTCTTTATCTGCTTGAAGGTGTTCCCTTCCGCCGCGAGTCGGCGGCGCAAGGTCTGCGGATGTAATTCCAGTGCCGCGGCGACGTCCGGCAGTTCCGGCATAAACAACAGGTCCTGGCGCAGCTGGGCCCGAACTTTGGCGGTCCAACTAAAATCGTAACTGGTGGTGAGCATGGTTAACACCGGGTGACGCAGGTATCGACGCAGGGATTCTGGCGTTTGCATAACGGGCTTTTCCAGCAAGGAAGCGCCAAAAATCAGACTGGTGTCGTTCTGTTCGAAGCTCACGGGGTTGCCGACAAACATCAATCGATAGTCGATGGCCCGGGTGCTGGGGGGGTGCTCAAAATGCACATCCCTCAGGGGCAGTTCTTCCTGCACCAGCCAGCAGGCAAAGCGGTGCGTGTTTAGCAGACACAGTTCCGAAAAGTAGGCGCCGTGGGTGCTGGCTGATGGCGCTAACTCGACTCGCGCCTCGTCGTCTTCGAGCACCAGCTTTAAAGGTATTCCATTGGCCATCAACTCGAAAAAACGGCAGTGACGATGCAGCGCCTGTCCCAGCGTCTGCGAGGTGATCACGGCGTGGCACATCATGTCCCAGGTGCCCAGGGGGATGGCTCGCTCGGCATAGCCCAGGCTTTCGTCGCCCAGCGCCTGCATAGCACTGGTTTGCAGATCCGCGAGTTGTTGGACGCTAATTCGCGCCTGCGGCTCAAGGAGTAATCGGGGTGGTATTCGCTGGCGTCGGAGCAGGGACTGGGTGTCGATACCTGCATCCAGGCAGTGCTTGAGGATCGCCCGCACAAAATGCACGGAGACCGAGATCTTGTTGTTGGCGCCACTCACGGCTGTTCCTGCAGGCGTTTTGCCAACAGTAGGAAAGGCACTGTCATTTGGGGTCAATTTCTCTGTTAATGACAGTCATTGTTGCCTTTTAAAGCGAAAACCATACTGCGTCGCTGGATTTATTTGTTGATGGAAAGGAGAGTCTAATGCTGCCCCGCGCGTTTACCGAAGAGCAGGTCATGTTCCGCGATGCCTACCGTAAATTTCTCAGTAGCGAGATTGTGCCACATATGGAATCTTGGCGAGAGGCGGGGATTGTTGATCGCGAGGCTTTCCGCAAAGCCGGCGAACGCGGGTTTCTTATGGTCTGGCCGGAGGAAAAGTACGGCGGCATGGGGGACCCTGACTTCCGCTTTGAGCAGGTGATTATCGAAGAAACTGCCTATGCCCGCGTAGGTGATTGGTACAGCACGTTGCACAGCCGTCTGGTAGGGCCTTACTTCACGCGTTTTGGTACCGAAGAGCAATGTCAGCGCTTTCTGCCCGGTTGTGCCAGTGGCGAAACAATCCTGGCTATCGCGATGACCGAGCCTGACGCGGGCAGCGACCTTGCGGGTATGAGAAGTACCGCCGTTGAAGAGGGTGAGCACTGGGTCCTCAATGGCTCAAAAACGTACATTTCCAATGGCATCAACGCAGATGTTGTCATTGTGGCCGCAAAAACCGACCCCGAAAACAATCCCCATGCCATGACGCTGTTTATTGTAGAGCGTGGCATGGAGGGCTTTGAGCGAGGACGCAATCTCGAAAAGATGGGTATGAAGGCGCAGGACACCGCCGAGCTGTTTTTTAACGATGTACGCATACCCAAAGCCAACGTGCTGGGTGAGCCGCACAAGGGCTTTATCTACCTCATGGAGGGCCTGGCAGAGGAGCGTTTGATCGGTGCCTGCGGTTATCTGGCCGCAGCGCAGCTCTCCTGGGACCTGACCTGCGCCTACGTAAAAGAGCGCAAAGCCTTTGGTAAACCCCTTGCCGCATTCCAAAACACCCAGTTCAAGCTGGCGGAACTGCGCACAGACCTGGACATCGCGCAGAACTATGTTGATCAGTGTGTGGCTGCCTTTAATGCGGGTCAACTGAACGCCGTAGATGCAGCAAAGGCCAAGCTGGTTACCAGCGAGCTGCAGGTGAAAGTCGCGGACATCGGGGTGCAGTTGCATGGCGGTGCGGGTTATATGGATGAGTACCCCATCAGCCGCCAGTTCACTGACGCAAAGATAGCAACCGTCTATGCCGGCAGTTCAGAGGTTATGAAGATTATCGTGAGCCGCGACTGCCTCGGTGATAACTATCAGCCGTTTAATACCCGTAATTTTTGAGTCAGGAGGCAGCATCAATGGGACCGCTTAACGGATATACCGTTATTGAACTGGCAGGTATCGGACCGGCGCCTATGGGCGGCATGATGCTTGCGGACCTGGGGGCAGAAGTGATCCGCGTTGATCGGGCGGTGGCGGATGCGCCCTCACCGCTGGAGAGCGTCAGTGGTCGTGGCAAAAAGTCAGTGGTTTTGAACCTCAAGTCCGAGCAGGGCGTCGAAGCGCTTCTGCGCATGGTCGAAAACGCCGATGTGATCATTGATCCTTTTCGCCCCGGTGTGTGCGAAAAGTTGGGTGTGGGTCCCAAGGTCTGTCTGGCACGTAATCCCAAGTTGATCTTCGCACGCATGACTGGCTGGGGGCAGGACGGTCCTTTGGCGTCGGCAGCCGGCCACGATATCAATTACATCGCGCTCACCGGCGCCTTGTTTGCCAATGGAGAAGCAGCGGGGCGCCCTATGCCGCCGCTAAATCTCGTTGGCGATATGGGCGGTGGCGGTATGCTGCTCGTCAATGGCGTTCTGGCTGCGCTGCTTGAAACGGCAAGCTCCGGTCAGGGGCAGGTTATCGATGTTGCGATGGTTGATGGCGCTGCACAGCTGATGTGGATGTTTCATACCTTCGGGGCAGCCGGTCTTTGGAACGCACAGCAGCGCGAAGCGAATATGCTTGATGGGGGCACGCACTATTACAACACCTATGAGTGCGCCGATGGCGAGTATGTATCCATCGGCTCCATCGAGCCGCAGTTTTACGCCCTGCTTCTGGAAAAAGCCGGGCTGTCGGAATCCGACTTTGCCGAGCAGAATAATCCAGAGCGTTGGCCGGAACAAAAACAGGCGCTGGGGGACGTGATTCGGCAGAAGACTCGAGACGAGTGGTGCGAGCTCATGGAAGGCACTGACGTCTGCTTTGCGCCGGTGCTGCGATTCACCGAAGCGCCGCAACATAGTGCGGCCCGTGCACGGAACAGCTATATCGAGCTTGATGGTGTGGTGCAGCCCGCGCCAGCACCGCGATTTTCCCGCACGCCATCAAAGGTTGAGCATGCCGCACATGCCAATGGCGCGGATACGCAATCGGTGCTGGGCGCCATGGGGTTTGCGGAGCAGGAAATTGCCGCGCTGCGCGAGGCCGGTGCGATTGGCTGAGTTGACAGTGTTGAGCTGTATTTTTCAAGGACAAGAGGGGACTGCACAATGAGCGAACTGACTTACGAAACACTGCTGGTAGAGAAGCATGGCCCCGTTGCCCGCCTGGTGATGAATCGTCCGGAAAAATTGAATACATTTTCCACAGCTTTACGCCGGGAGATGCTTTCTGCTGTGAATGCGCTTAATGCGGATCCGGATTTGAGAGTCATTGTTTTAGCGGGTGCTGGACGAGCCTTCAGTGCCGGGGCTGATCTGGCGGATGGCTTTGAAGGTGACCCTGCGCATCGGGGCCCTATGACGGAGCACATGCTCAAGAGCGAGTACAAACCGAGTATTCTCGGCATCACTGATTCTCCGAAACTCTGGATTGCTGAAGTGAGTGGTCCGGCCGCCGGTATTGGCAGCGCCTATATGATGGCCTGCGACCTGGTGGTCATGGCCAAGGGGAGTTACCTGTATCAGGCATTCGCCGCTATTGGTCTTATCCCCGATGGCGGTGCGACCTGGCAGCTTCTCCGTGCCCTGGGGCGCAAGCGCGCGTTTGAGGTCATCGTGGGTGGTGAGCGTCTGTACGCCGAGCGTTGTCTTGAGCTGGGCTTGTGTAACCGCGTCGTGGACGAGGGCGAGGAGACACAGGCCGCATTGGAATGGGCGGCGGAGTTGGCGAAGAAAGCACCACTTGCGGTGCAGTTCAGCAAGAAGGCCCTGTCCATGGCCGCTGATCTGAATTTCGGTGAGATGATCTCTCAGGAGGCGGCGATGCAAAATATCTGCATCGCCAGTGAGGACTCCACGGAGGGTGTCACGGCCTTCTTTGAGAAGCGTCCGGCGGTGTTCAAGGGTCGCTAGGCGTGCTGTTAAATCACCGGTGTGCGCTGTGAGTTCCGAGGACCGCAAGGAGCTTAAGGAGCTGCGGGAAAGAATTGCTCGCGGGAGCGATGCCGCGCGTCCCGAGGCTGTGGCGCGCAGACGCAAGAAGGGTTTTCGCACCGCCAGAGAGAATCTTGCCGATCTTCTGTGCGACGGCCCCTTTGTTGAATATGGGGCCCTCGCGGTGGCGGCACAACGTCAGCGTCGTGACTATGAAGAACTGCAGCGTGAGACGCCGGCAGATGGCGTGATCACGGGTATTGGTGAAGTTAACAGCCAGTATTTTCCCTCTGCACAGTCGCGCACCGCGTTGGTGATATACGACTACAGCGTTTTGGCCGGGACCCAGGGTTTTTTCCATCACGCAAAAATTGATCGACTACTATCCATTGCTGCCCGTCAGGGCCTGCCGGTGATTATGTATACCGAAGGTGGCGGAGGGCGGCCGGGCGATACAGATGTCACCACGCAGATTGCTGGCCTTAATGTCGATACCTTTGCCAGCTGGGCATCTCTAAACACCGGCATGCCGAGGATTGTCGTGAACAACGGTTATTGCTTTGCCGGTAACGCCGCGCTGTTTGGGGCGGGCGATATCCGCATCGCCACCCGCGCCTCCAGTATCGGTATGGCCGGTCCCACAATGATCGAAGGGGGTGGATTGGGTAGTTTTCGTCCCGACGAAATAGGGCCTGCAGAAAGTCAGTATCGCAATGGCGTGATTGATATTCTCGTGGACGATGAAGCGGGCGCCACAGCCATGGCGCGGCGCATACTCTGGTACTTTCAGGGCGATACGGCCCCCGGCGTTGCGCAGGACCAGTTGCCTCTGCGCGATGCCCTGCCGGAAGACCGGCGTTGGAGCTACCCGGTGCGAGACGTTATCCAGCGTCTGTTTGATGATGAGAGCTTTACCGAATTGCGGAGGGTGTTTGGTCGCAGCGTCATTACCGGATTTGCCCGTCTTGGCGGCCGCGCGGTGGGCGTCCTGGCCAGCGACTGTCAGCAGTTGGGCGGCGCCGTGGACAGCGACGCGTCGGATAAGGCGTCGAGATTCTTGAATCTTTGCAATCGCACGGGTTTGCCCGTGGTGTCCCTGGTGGATACGCCGGGTTTTATGGTGGGACCTGACAGCGAAGCGGCCGGTGCGGTACATCGCATGTCAGCGTTGTTCGAAAGTGCCGCGTCTATGCGGGTGCCTATTTTGGCGGTGTTTTTACGCAAAGCCTACGGACTGGGGGCCATGGCGTTGGTGGGGGGCAGCTTTGCGGTGCCACATTTTGCCGCGGCGTGGCCCACCGGAGAATTTGGAGGCATGGGACTGGAGGGTGCTGTGCGTCTGGGGTTTCGTAAGGAGCTAGAGGCTGAGTCCGACCCAGAGAAGCGACAGCAGTTGTTCGACAAGCTACTGGCAGAACTCTACGACAAGGGTAAGGCACTGGAGGCGGCGGCGCATTTGGAGATTGACGCCGTGATTGACCCGGCGGACACCCGCGATCAGTTGATCACTGCGCTGCAGCATAGCGCAGTCCGGTAAGCGTCAGAAAAGAAAGCGAAGCGATGAGACATCCGGTAGTGCATCACAGGAGGTATGCAGCAATGCAAGATCTGTTTAAATTACAGGGCAAAGTGGCCGTGGTCTCTGGCGGCTCCCCAGGCATCGGCGCAATGATCGCCCGCGGTTTTGTACAGAGCGGCGTGAAGACCTATATCACCGCCAGACGCGCCGATGAGCTGCAGGCCACGGCCGAAGAGCTTTCTCTGCTCGGGGAATGCATTGCGGTTCCAGGCAATCTGGCAGAGCCCGCGGGTGTAGCCGCCTTTGCAAAGGAGATTGCAGAGCGCGAATCCACCATAGATATTTTGATCAACAATGCCGGAGCCTCCTGGGGCGCACCGTTGGATGAGTTTCCCGAGAGTGGCTGGGACAAGGTGATGGATCTGAATGTGAAGTCTGTGTTTTTTCTCACCCAGGCTCTGCTGCCACAACTGCGCGCCTCCGGGACCGCACAGGACCCCGCGCGAGTGGTGAACATTGGATCGATTAATGGCTTGTCCTACGCTCCGTTGCAGAACTACTCCTATACGGCGAGCAAGGCAGCGGTGCACCATTTGACCCGACAGCTGGCTGTGGATCTGGCCTCGTCGAACATCAATGTGAACGCCATCGCACCGGGGTTTTTCCCCAGCAAGATGACAGCGCATTTGCTGGAGCATGAAGCGGAGATGGCTAAAGCCATCCCCCGGGGGCGTATCGGTACGCCGGAAGATGCGGCGGGCACCGCCATTTATCTCTGCTCCCGGGCCTCCGCATTTGTCACCGGTCATATCCTTGTGCTGGATGGCGGGCAGGATGTCTCCGGGTGATGGTGCTGCGTAAACAGCGAGTACAAAGCTGCTAGCGGGTAAGCACCAGACGCACTCCCTGAAGCGTGGCTCGCGCGGTGTTAAGGGCAGCCAGACCGGCTGCGCGACGATCTCGAAGGTCGTTTATTTCTTCATTGCGGATAGCCGGGTTCACCTCTCTTAACGAGCTTAAGCGGGTGATCTCTTCGTCCATCTGCGTGCCGTATTTTGTCGAAGCTTCGGCCTGCCTGGCGGCCAGTTCGCTGGCAAACGCTTTCTCTGCATCGTCGATGCGGCCTTCTATCTCCTCGCGAAGTTGACGTACGATTTTGCTTACCGTTCCTCTTGGCAGCTTCTCGACGCGCTCGTTCAGACGCTCGTGGCTCAGAAGTTTGCTTAAATCGCGTCCGTTGGCATCCAGGAGCAGGCGCCTGGGGGCAAGAGGCAGGTAACGTTGTAGACCCAGTGCCCGGGGTGCGCTGAGTGATACGGTGAATAGCAGTTCGTAGAGCCGCGACCCGCCGGGCACACCTTTAAGCGTTATAGCGCCCACACTGGCTTGTCCTAAGGAACTGCCCAGCACCGTGGTCATGGCGTCTTCCATCCAGGGGTGTTCCCAGCCGAGGAAGATCCAGTCTTCCCGCTGCAGCGCCAGATCCCGGGACACGGTCACCGTGCATCCGTCTTCGGGTACCTGTGGGAAAACCTCCAGCAGCTCTTGCTCGCCCCGGCGTAAAATGCTGCTGTGTTCGCCGTGCTCCTCGTGTTCGACGCCGGTTACCGCACAAAGCTCCTCTAGATATGCGCCGAGCTTTGCAGGATCCTCGATGGCGCTGATAGCGCTGCCGAGGGCAAGGCCCTGTTCTGCGTTGCAGGAGCTTCGCTCCAGGAGCTTGTCGCGACCCTCGCTGAGCTCTTTTCGGGTCCGGGCTGTAAAGGCGGCTGTTTCTATCAGGAGCTCATCAAATGCGGAGCTGCGCTGCCGGAGCTGCTCCTGAAGTTCAAACTTGAATTTGCCCAGGATCATATCGCCGGCGGAGCAGCTGGCCCGAAACAAATCAATACCTTCGTGATACCAGCGCATGAGTGTTTCCTGCGCGCTGCCCTGAATGTAGGGAACATGGATAAAGATGCGATCACGCTGGCCGATGCGATCAAGACGTCCAATGCGCTGCTCCAACTGATCCGGATGCTCGGGCAGGTCGAACAGTATGAGATGTTGGGCGAACTGAAAATTCCGACCCTCGCCGCCAATCTCCGAGCAGATCAGGGCCTGAGCCCCCTGCTCCTGCTCGGCAAAATAGGCCGCTGCGCGATCGCGCTCGACAAGACTCAGCTGTTCGTGAAAGGCAGCGGAGCGAATGCCCGCACGAAGCTGCAGATAGCTCTCCAGCGCCAGAGCGGTTTCTGCCTTGGCGCAGATCACCAGAACTTTTTCCGGTCGCAGTGATTTGAGCTGCGCGACGAGCCAGGCTACCCGGGGATCTTCTTGAAGCCATTGTTCCGTGTTGATGTGCAGATCTGGATACAGGTCTGCATAGAGTGGGTTGTCTACGGCCGGCAGTGGATGGGGCAGCATTTCCCGCGCAGGAAATCCGCCGACGCTGGCCCGGGCGTTGCGAAACAACACGCGCCCCGTGCCATAGCGATCCAGCAGGGCGGCAATCTGGCTTTGCGCCGATGCAGCCGGATCGATATCTGCAGGGAGGCCCTCGGCGGGCTCTCCCTGATCCAGGGCATCGATAAGCGCGCTCCAGCGTTTGTATTGCGATTCTTCTTCAACAAACGCCGGGAAATCATGAAAACGTTCCGGGTCAAGTAATGACAGTCGCGCGAAGTGCGCCTCCTGCCCGACCTGCTCGGGAGTCGCGGTGAGTAACAGAAGTCCTGGAACCTGTGCTGCCATGGTTTGTAAAAACTCGAATTCTTCGCTGGCGGCCTCTGCACTCCAGGCAAGGCGATGCACCTCATCTACGATAAGCATGTCCCAGTCAGCGGCGAGCGCCAAAGCCCGGGCATTGGGGTCCAGGAACAACGATGTTGCACAAAGTACCAACTGTTCTTCTTCGAAGGCGTTGATGCCGTCGCCGGCCTCCTGAAGTCTCGACTCATCAAAGAGGGCGAATTGAAGATTAAAACGTCGGCGCATTTCCACCAGCCACTGAAACTGCAGGGACTCCGGGACCATAATGAGAACGCGGCGGCTGTCTCCACTGAGTAGCTGGCGATGCAAAATCATGCCCGCTTCGATGGTTTTTCCCAGGCCGACCTCGTCGGCGAGGAGCACCCTCGGTGCATGACGTTTACCGACTTCGTTAGCGACATAAAGCTGATGCGGCAACAGCGCGGTGCGGGTGCCCAGGAGTCCCCGAAGGCCGCTTTGCTGTAACTCATGGAGGTGGTTGCAGGTTTGCAGGCGCAGGGCAAAGGCCGCATGACTGTCGATCTGACTGGCAAGCAGGCGCTGTCGGGGTGTTGCCAGATCGATGTGATCATCGAGATCGAGCTCGGCGACCAACTCACGCTGCCCGTCGTTGGCAACCTCGTACATTAACAACGACTGCTCTTCATGAACGGCAAGCACCTGAAGTTTGCGTCCATCCCGGGTGTGCAGGGAGTCGCCTTCGCGGAGCTTTACCCGGGTCAGTGGCGCATTTTCGGTGGCGTAAGTACGCTCTTCCTCCACGGCGGGAAAATGCACGCTCACTCGCCGTCCGTCCAGCTCGACAACAATCCCCAGTCCCAGCTCACTATCGGCATGACTCAGCCAGCGTTGCCCAATTGCGTAGCTCATGGCGTGGTGTTCTCCTCTGTGCCCAAAAAGAACAACGCTTCACTGTTGGCAAAACACTGGCTCAGAAGCTCCTCAATGGGTAAGCCCTTTATCTCGGCAACTTTCTCAGCAACAAAGGGAATGTATCTCGGACCATTGCTGCGTCCCCGGTAGGGCTCAGGAGTGAGATAGGGGGCATCTGTTTCCAGCAGTAATTGGTTTACCGGGGTCAGTGCAACAGCGTCCCGGACATTATCGGCGCGGTTGAAGGTGACCATGCCATTAAAGCCGAGCATAAAACCAGATTCCAAAGCGAATTCGGCGAGAGATAGTCCGGAACTGAAGCTGTGAATGACGCCTCGCTTTGGCAGGCTGTGCAAATGCTCACTTAATATCGCCTGCATGTCCTCATCGGCATCCCGGCTGTGAATGACCACGGGAAGATCGCAGTCTGCGGCAATCGCCAGTTGATCAGCGAACACTTTTCGCTGCACAGCCCGGTCAGCGTGATCATAAAAATAATCGAGGCCTATCTCGCCAATGGCCACGACTTTGGACTCGGTGGCTCCCTGGCGTATTAGGCTATCCACGTCCCGGGTATACGCCTCTGCCTCATGGGGATGTATACCCTGGGTGCAGAATACCCGGTCCTCGCGTCGCGCTATCTCCTGGACGGTCACAAGATTCGATGGACTCACGGCGATGGTAATGATGCGTTCTACGCCCACGTCGCGCGCCGCCTGCAGTTCTTCGGCAAGGGCATCGGCTTCCAGGTAGTCGAGGTGGCAATGAGTCTCGATAATAGGATGCGCGAAGCGCGGGATATCCCGGCGTTGTTTTTTGCTCATAGGAGTTCAGAAGGTGTGTCAGGCATAAAGTTAGGTCATTATATCGACTCTATGCGCCTATTGCCGTCACTCATCTTTGTAAAGCTGCTACTGGTAGCGATCTGTTCCCAGGGCGCAGCGGAGCCCTATGGCAAATATTTTGTGGAGTCGGGCGCAGACTGGCCTGAAACCGCAGGTTCAGGCGCAGCGGCTACCCTGTCACCCCCCCTGTCTGAATCCGCGGCGCGAGAGCTTGCCCGCGCAATCAACGAGCGGTTAACAGAGCAGGAGTTCCGCGATGGACCCTATGCTATGGGGCTGGCGGAAACTTTGGATGAACTGGCTCGAGCGCAGGAAGCGGCGGGGGCGGTGGAGGATGCCAGGCGCAGCCGGGAAAGGGCGCTGCATTTGATCCGGGTGAATGAAGGGCTCTACAGCGCATCTCAAAGGCCTATTCTCCAGGCGATATTGGATAGTTTGCGGCGCGAGGAGGATTTCGCTGCCCTGGATGAGCGGTATGATTACTTTTTCCGTCTCTATGGCTCGGGGCAGCCGCCTTGGAACGACTTGCGGTGGCGTGCAGCGATGGAGTATCTGCGCTGGCAGCGGGAGGCCCTGCGCCGGGGTCTGGACGGCGATCCCATGCCTCGCTTACTCCGCTTGCATGGACTGCATGAAGACCTTCTTGAGGAGTTGAGGTTGCAGGCCGAGGGACCGGATTTCCGGCTTTTAGCTGAGGCAGTCCATAGTCAGCTTAAAACCTTTTATCTCATTGAAGACCTGATACAACCCCAGCCGTTGTTCAGAGACCAACGTAATGGCTTTTATCGTTCCGAGGATCCTCGGGACTTTAACCTGCTGCAGGAGCGACTTGAGAACCTGCAACGCACGCTCCGGGGGGCCGGGCGTAGTCTCATTGAGGAGTTACTGACCGTAATACCCCCGCAGGCGCCGGAAGTTCGAGCAGAAGCGTTATTGGCGCTTGCTGATTGGCTGCAGTGGCATGGTAGTACCCGCGAGGCGAGTGCTCTTTACGAAAGTCTTTGGGCGGAGTTGCATAGTCAGGGTCTGCAGCAACTGGCGCTTAACTGGTTCTCCAGGCCCGTGCCGTTGCCTGACAACGGCGTATTTTTTCCGTCGGGCCCGAAGGGTGGTGACGGCCCCATGGCGGTCCTCTTGACGGTTCGGGACAACGGCCGAGCCTCGGCGGACGTGACAACGCTGGCAGAACGCTGGCAGGGATCCGCGATACGGCTTAAGCGCTACATTGCGGCGACCCGATTCAGGCCGGTGGTAGAAAACGGCCGCGTAACGGCCGTAGAGAATGTTCCTGCGAGTTACTTATTGTTCAGACCCTAGCGCTTTGCGCACTAGTAATTATTGATGACCAGCAGCGCTCCGCTTGTCGCGAGGCTGCCCTTGGTCTGCCACTCCAGAACCTCACCACCATGTCGCTCTACGCAGCGTTGCGCCATTTCGTGGAATGTAGGGCGTTCCGGGTCGCCGATGATGATGCGCTTCACGCCGGCTTTAATAGCGCGGTTGACGAGATTAGTGACCGGTGCGACGAGTTCATCCCAGAAGCAGACATCGGCGGCAATGAGCGTGTCATAGCCGCTGAGAAACTTTCCGTTGAGTGCCTCGAAACGCGCTACCCGGGACTCGGTACTGACGCCATTGAGCGCTGCGGTCACGTCCAGAAACGGGAACACGTTGGGGTCGGCGTCCACCGAAGTGACCTGCGCTCCAAACTGCTTGGCGCACCAAATGCCGGCGATGCCCCAGCCACAGCCGGCGTCTAAGACCCGCTGTGGAGCGGGATCCGCGTTTTTGTGTAGATAATCAATAACCAGACAACTGGATTTCCAAAGCTTGTTGCCGTGGATGGACGGTGCATCCTGCTCACGTTTGGTTCTGCGAATCTCCGGATGACTGGACGTGGGCAGTACCACGCCTCGAAAGCGGTGTTGTTTGAGGGCGGCCACGTTTAGTCGATAGCCTCTACTTCTTCGGCTTGCGGGCCTTTATCGGTGGTGACTACACGATACTTCACCGCTGCGCCGTCGCGAAGACTGCGGCGGCCTTCTCCGACAATAGATCGATGGTGCACAAAAATTTCGTCGCCATTCTCCCGAATGATAAAGCCAAAGCCCTTGGTGCCATTGAACCACTTCACGGTGCCGTTCTCGGGCTTCCCGGTGGACTTTGTGGCAACCTTGCTGGCTTTCTGCTCGGGCTTTCTATCCGGTTTTTTCTCAGCTTTCGGCTTTCTACTGCTTTTTGCCTTGGTGCCAGCGGGCTTCGCTGGTGTGACCGTATTGTCGGCGTTCAGGCTGGCGGGCATGGGTAGTGCGCGATGGCTCAGCAAGACCGCAAGAACCGCTGCTATTGCTGCGGCCGGAAAAAGACTGCCTATGGTGTGGCTCTCGTAGAATGTTGTTGCGGCAGCTGAAACTGCCAGTGCTGAAAGTAGGGCGATCAGCACTTTGCCTGGAATAGACATGAGACTCCTTAAAGTGAAGGTGGTCGCCCCCTGGGGGGCGAGTAACTAAATTTTGGCGACGTCTTCTGCCTGAAGACCTTTCGGACCTTCAGTTAATGTGAACTCGACCTCTTCGCCTTCATTGAGGGTTCGAAAGCCATCACCCACAATAGAACGGAAATGCACGAAGACATCTCCGTCAAAACTTTCGCCGGTGATAAATCCAAATCCCTTGGCATTGTTAAACCATTTAACCGTGCCGCTGCTCTTTTCGCTCATGGAACCTTCCTCGGTATTACATTTTTTAAGCTGACTCTGTGGTCAGTCTATGCGGGGATATTACCTAACTGCTCTCGTTGCAGCAGCAGTTTTTCGAGAGAGGTCTGCTGAAAACGCAGTTTCTCCTCTTCTTTTGCCACCACTTCTGCGGGTGCTTTAGCGACGAAGCCCGCATTGTTGAGCTTTCCCTCGATTCGTTTTAACTCGCCCCGCAGTTTTTCGATCTCCTTGTCCAGGCGGGCAAGCTCCGCGTCCCGGTCAATGATGTCCGCAAGAGGGACAAGAATCTCAAGCTTGCCGCACAGACCTGTCGCACTGGCAGGTGCTTCTCCCTCGAGCCACTGGATGGAGGCGAGTCCGGCAAGCTGCTTCAGCTGCGCTTGCAGTGTGTCTATACGGAGCGGGTCCTTTGGGCTTCCCTCGCGCAGTAACACCGGGAGACGTTTGCCCGGCGGTATATTCATCTCTCCGCGAATAGTGCGTACCGCAAGCGCAAAGCTCTTTAGCCACTCAATATCGGCGATGGCCCGCTCGTCTATGCGCGACGGGTCTTCCCGGGGGAACTCCTGGAGCATGATTGTGGGGCCGGTGGCTCCGGCAAGCGGGGCCACACTCTGCCAGATCTCTTCGGTGATGTACGGCATCAGCGGGTGCAACGCTCGAAGGCTTTGCTCCAGAGTGCGAATCAAGGTCCTTCGCGTGCCTCTTGCCGCCGCCGGGTCGCTCTCGTCTCTCAGGGAGACTTTTGATAACTCCAAATACCAATCGCAGTACTCATTCCATATAAAGTCATAAAGGCCCTGGGACGCCAAATCAAAGCGGTAGCTGCTCATGGACTTTCTGAGTCGTTCGAGCACGCGCTGCAACTCGCTCTCTATCCAGCGTTCTGATGGCCCCAGAGTTACGGGCAATTCGGCATCGAGCCCGCAGTCTTGGCCCTCACAGTTCATGAGCACATAGCGTGCGGCGTTCCATATCTTGTTGCAGAAGTTTCTGAATCCTTCGATGCGGCCAATATCGAACTTGATATCGCGCCCGGTGGCTGCCAGCGAATAGAAAGTGAAACGCAGGGCATCGGTACCATAGGCGTTAATCCCATCAGGAAACTGCCGCTGTGTGGCCTCGCGAATACGCTGGGCCTGCTGGGGCTGCATCAGTCCCGAGGTGCGCTTTTCTATCAGGGAATGCAGGTCAATGCCGTCGATGAGATCAATGGGGTCCAGCACATTGCCTTTGGACTTTGACATCTTCTGGCCTTCGGCGTCACGCACGAGACCATGCACGTAGACCTGCTTGAAGGGGACCTCACCTCGAAGATGCAGTGTCATCATGATCATCCGGGCAACCCAGAAAAAGATGATGTCAAAGCCGGTAACCAGAACACTGGTGGGGTGATAGCGTTGGAGCATCTCCGTGTCTTGTGGCCAGCCCAGAGTGCTGAAAGTCCATAGGGCAGAAGAAAACCAGGTATCCAGAACGTCTTCGTCCTGATGGAGTGGCAGTGTCTCGTCCAGTCCGTGCTCTGCGCGCACGGCGGCCTCGTCAGTACCTACGTAAATATTGCCCTGGGCATCAAACCACGCCGGGATGCGGTGTCCCCACCACAGCTGGCGACTGATGCACCAGTCCTGAATGTCGCGCATCCAGGCGAAATAGGTGTTCTCCCATTGCTTGGGGACGAACTCGATTTGTCCGCTTTCTACCGCCGCAATAGCGGGTCCCGCTAGCGCCTTGGCGTCTACATACCACTGCTGAGTCAGGTAGGGCTCGATAACGACACCGCTGCGGTCGCCCCGGGGGACTTTTAAGGTGTGGTCGTCGATTTTCTCCAGGAGACCCAGATGACGCAGATCTTCGATGATCTTTTCCCGGGCGGTGAAACGGTCCATGCCCCGATAGAATTCCGGCGCCTGATCATTAATCGCGGCATCATCGTCAAGGATGTTCAATAACGGCAAGTCATGCCGTTGGCCCATTTCGTAATCGTTGAAGTCATGAGCGGGGGTGATCTTGACACAACCCGTACCAAACTCAGGGTCTACATAGTCGTCGGCGATGATAGGTATTCGTCGATCACACAGTGGCAGGTCAATTTCCTGGCCAATCAGATGGGTATAGCGCTCGTCATCCGGATGCACCGCAACGGCCGCATCACCGAGCATGGTCTCGGGACGCGTTGTGGCAACGGTAAGGTGACCCGAGCCATCTGACAGCGGATAGCGCAAGTGCCAGAGCTTGCCTTGCTCCTCTTCAGAAACGACTTCAAGATCAGAGATCGCCGTGTGGAGTGCCGGATCCCAATTGACCAGGCGCTGCCCGCGATAGATCAGGCCCTCGCGGTAGAGGCGGATAAAAGTCTCCTGGACGGCCTGGGACAGGCCTTCGTCCATGGTGAAGCGCTCCCGGGACCAATCAGGTGAAGCGCCCAGTCGACGAAGCTGCTGCGTGATGGTGCCGCCGGAACTTGCTTTCCAGTCCCAGATCTTGTCGATGAAGGCATCGCGACCTATCTCGTGGCGATCTTTGCCCTCGGCGGCGAGCTGCCGCTCGACGATCATTTGCGTAGCAATGCCCGCATGATCGGTACCCACCTGCCATAGCGTGTCATAACCGGCCATGCGGTGATAACGGACCAGGGCGTCGATGATGGTCTCCTGAAAACCGTGACCCATGTGCAGGCTACCGGTGACATTGGGCGGCGGGATCATGATGCAATAGGGCTCGTCGCCGCCTTTGGGGGCAAAGTATCCCGCAGCTTCCCAGCTCTTGTACCAGCGCTGTTCGATGTCTGCAGGTTGAAATGTCTTGTCCATAAGTGGTTTGTCAGTCTCGCGAGATTGGAGCCCAGGCTAAGGGGAAGTTTGATTTTTTTCGCGCGTTTCGAGTGGAATCAGCGGTCGTTAAACAGAACAGCCTTGGGTGTGAGCGCGCAATTATACGCTGGGGAGCCGGTGTTCTTCCAACGCATAACCTCGCTCGCGGTAGTGCCGCCAAGAGTCGCGTAAAGCCTCAAGCCTGGCGGGTTCCTGGTTCACCAGCTCTGCCACCCGCTGAAAGCGGCCGATGAACTGGGGTACGCGGGTTTGTAAGTTGATCAGTAAATCATCGTGACCCTGGGGTTCCTGCCCCCAACCTATACAGATCTGCTCTGAAGCATTGTCACTGCAAAGCGCGTGGGGCAGAAAGCTCGCAGGCCGAAAGGTCCAAAGCAGCTCGTCGAGCTGCCGTGCCTGCTGTTCATTTTCGCTGTTGATAAAGACCCGGTGCCCGCGCTTGTGAGCCTTTTCCGTCAGGCGAAGGGCCAGGCGCGTACGGCTGTCGGCGTCCGTATTCTCAACGATGTAGAAGCCTACGCGGGTCAACCGCCGGCTGCTCGATCGCACAGATATTGCGTAAGCAGGCCCACAGGGCGTCCCGTGGCTCCCTTGGGCGCCGAGTCCCAGGCAGATCCGGCGATATCCAGATGTGCCCAGTTGTACTTGGTTGCAAAACGGGAAAGGAAGCATGCGGCCGTGACGCTGCCGCCGCCGGGGCCGCCAATATTGCCCAGGTCGGCAAAGTTGCTGTCCAGCTGTTTCTGGTAGTCATCCCACAGCGGCATGCGCCAGGCCCTGTCATGGCTCGTGGTGCCTGCTTCGAGCAGTTGTTCTGCCAGATCTTCGTTGTTGGCGTAAAGGCCTGAAGCGTGGCTCCCCAGGGCAACCACGCAGGCCCCTGTGAGCGTCGCAATATCCACGACGCTGGCGGGCTTGAAGCGCTCGGCATAGGTGAGGGCATCACACAGGACCAGGCGGCCTTCCGCATCGGTGTTGAGGATTTCAATGGTTATGCCGGCCATGGAGGTCACTACGTCACCGGGTTTGGTGGCCGTTCCACTGGGCATGTTTTCGGCCGCGGCAATAATCGCAACGACGTTCAGAGGCAGGGCCATATCCATGACCGCCTGCATGGTGCCTAAAACACTCGCGGCGCCGCCCATGTCGAATTTCATCTCGTCCATCTTGGCGCCGGGCTTGAGAGAAATACCGCCACTGTCAAAGGTGATGCCTTTGCCCACAAGTACGTGAGGAGCATTGCCGCGCTTGCCGCCCTTGTATTCCAGCACAATAAGCTTTGCCGGGGTGGCGGTGCCTGCGGTGACCGACAGCAGGGAGTGCATACCCAGTTCGGCCATGGCCTTTTCGTTCAGTACTTTGCAACTCGCCTTGTCATTGCCCCGGGCCAGTTTACGGGCCTCCTTGGCCAGGTGCTCCGGCGTGCAGTAATTAGCGGGTGTATCGGCTAATTCCCGCGCAAGATTGATACCCGCGCCTGCTTGAGCGCCACGATTCAAAGCCGACTTGGCTTGGCGAGTCATCGCTGCATCGTCGCTCAGGAGCACGAAGCGACTCAGGGCAGGAGGTGCTTTGGGTTTGGATAGGGTGAGAGCGTAACGATATCCGTGATAAACCAGATCCGTAGCAATACGCTGACAAAACCATTCCCAGTCGCCGCCGCTCACCTTGAGGGTGCCCAGGTGCATCTGCGCATCGCTGGCCTTGCTGGCAAGTAAGGCGCGAGCCAAAGCGCTGCTGATCTTGAGGTAATCGCTGCGCTCGAGTTTGCCCTCACCGACACCCACCATCAAAATGCGCGCAGCGGGTCCGGGGCAGTGCACCAGCAGAGTTTGACCTACATTCCCGCTAAACTCGCCCGACTTGAGGGCAGCGTCCATGACGCCGGCGCTCTCTTTGGCCAGCGCTTTACCCGCGTCATCGAGCTTAAGCTTGCTGCCTACGGGAAGGATTGCGCAGTCGGTGCGCTTGCCGGAAAATTTTTGTGGGTCGCTAGCGGAAAAGCGAAGAGCTGCCATGGTATTTCTCTCTAAAAGAACAGTGTGCCTAGTGTAAGATGAACAGCGTGCAAACTGAACTCTCCAAACACGTGATTCGTCATATTCTTCTCGTTGATGTCGGGCCGGCATGAGGCTACGCAGCTATTTGGGTAGTGATGTACTGGGCCATACGCTGGCGGTGAGCTCCGTGTTGCTGGCCATTATTCTCACCGGGCGATTTGTGAAGTACCTTGCCGAAGCCGCTTCGGGCAAACTCGCGGCGGAAATTCTGTTACCCGTGATGTTTTATCGTTTACCGGGATTTTTAGAGCTTTTGCTGCCTTTGGGCCTGTTTATCGGCATTCTCATGTCCTACGGGCGACTCTACGTAGAAAGTGAAATGGTTATTCTCAGCGCCTGTGGGGTAGGGCCTGCGAAACTGGCACGTTTTACTCTCGCGCCCGCTTTTCTGATTATGTTGATCGTTGCGGGTCTCTCGCTGTTTATCACGCCCCAGGGCGCAGCGCGGTCCGAGGCGCTGCTCAATGACCCTCAGGCTTTGCAGGGTTTGCAGTTGTTGGCGGCAGGACGTTTTCAGCCGCGGGGAGACGATGGCACGGTGACCTACGCCGCCGATATTGATCCCGAGGCAGGCGATCTTCGGCAGGTATTTCTCTATGCGCCCAAAAGCGCTGATGATGAGCGTGCGGTCGCTGGAGTCACCGTGGCGCGCCGCGGCTCCGTGGTGGTGGATGAAGCTACCGGCGCACGATATCTCGAGCTGTCTCATGGCTATAGATTCAGTGGAACGCCGGGACGGGCAGACTATCGTGTGGTTAGTTTTGGGCAGTTTGGGCAACTGTTACCGGAGGAGCCCTCTATGGCGCGCAGCGAGCCGGTGGATGCGAAACCTACCAGGCAACTGCTTGAGTCCCGGGATCCTGAAGATCGCGCCGCGTTGCATTGGCGCCTGTCCGTGGCGCTGATGGTGCCCATAGTGGCGCTGTTGGCCTTGAGTCTGAGTAAAACCAATCATCGGCGCGGACGCTATATAAAGCTCGCGCCGGCGTTGTTACTGCATCTTTGCTACCTCTTCCTGTTGGCGAGTATTCGAACCAGTGTTGCTGAAGGCGATGCGGACATTAGCCAAATGTATCTCCTGCATCTGGCGTTTTTGGCTTTGGCGCTGGCGCTACTGTTCGGCCCAGACCGCATCCGTCGCTTGAGGAACTCCTGAATGGGTCGCCTTAATCGGTATGTCGCGCGCACGGTCTGGCTGTCCATCCTTTTGGTATTGCTCGTGATTGTGGGCATCGACGGCCTCTCGGCGTTCATAGACGAGTCGGATAGTCGCAGTGCCAGCTATGGTTTCGCTGAAATAGGGCGCTACGTCCTGTTGACCATGCCGCGAAGAGTCTACGAATTCATTCCCTTTGCGGCCTTGATTGGAGCCTTGATTGGCCTTGGACAGTTAGCCTCCACCAGTGAGCTTGTGGTGATGCGCGCGGCGGGTATTTCCAATGGGCGTCTCGCGTGGATGGTGCTCAAGCAGGCTGTGGTCATTGCAGTGCTTGGGTTTCTTCTGGGTGAATATGTCGCGCCCGTCGCAGAGCAGCAGGCCCAGAGCGGTCGCGCCCTGGCCCGCTATGCGGGGAAGCAGGTCGATCGGGGGCAGGGTATCTGGCGTCGCGATGCCGGGGTTTTTCTGCATGTGCAGGCGGTGTCCGGTGATGAGGAGGTGTTTGGCGTCACTGCGTACGAATTTGAAGCCGACGGATGGATGCGTCGCGCCTTGTTTGCTGACAGCGGTCGCTATGATGGTGCGGCCTGGCGCCTGCGGGATGTTCTCATTACCGAATTTGCAAAGGATAAAATTCAGACGAGTACAGAAGCTCAACTAAGTTTGACGAGCAACATTACGCCCAAGATCCTGTCGCTGGAAAACGTGGCGCCCTCGCAATTGCCGTTGGTAGATCTGTTGGATTACGCGGCTTTTCTAAGGACCCAGGGAGAGGATGTCGCAGACTTTGAGCTGGCCACCTGGCGCAAGCTCATGCAACCGGCTGCCGTAGCGGCCCTGGTGTTGATCGCCATTTCTTTTGTTTTCGGGCCGCTGCGAGATGGCACCCTGGGCTTTCGGATCTTTGCCGGTGTCATGGTGGGAATTCTGTTTCAGCTCAGTCAGGACCTGCTGGGCCCGGCAAGCCTGGTGTTCGGTTTTCCTCCGCTGTACGCGGCCCTGGCGCCGGTGTTGGCCTGCGTGCTGGTGGGACTCTATTTGCTTCGCAAGGCCTGATCGCAGTCCGCGGCGCAAGCGGTGAGATGTGCCGTTCCGTTCCGTTCCATGAGCCGGTATCAGGTGGCGAACGCCAGGTTTCTAGGATGTCGGCCAAGATGTGTCCGCGAAGCCGTGTCGGCTAAGAAGCCGGCGCTTTGTCTTTTTTCGGTTTTTTTGGCAGTAGCACCAGTTCTGTTCCCGATAGATAGTCGTGCCAACAGCGGTTGCGACGATCAAAGATGCACCACCAATAGCCCAAGCCTAAACACGCCGCGGACAACAGCGCCGACAGGCAGCGAGTGACGACCCGTCCAAAGGTCAATTCGTTGCCCGGCATGGGGACCAGCTTTATGCGCCAGGCCTGCATGCCCAGCGTCTGGCCACTTTTGAGCCAAAAGGTCCCAAAAAAGCCCACGCAACTGAGCACGGCGATCGTCTGCACCAGCGTTGCGGGAAGCAAGCTGTCAGCGGCGCTACCCAGTAGCTGCCGAATACCCAGCCCCGCGGCCACGCACACCATAATGAGAGGTACGACCAGCAGCGTGTCATAAACAATGGCGACGAGACGACGCGGCAGCGCCGGCGCGGGGAGGGTCGGTGTAGTCACGTTGTGCTCAGGTTTTGGGTTCGTTCTCGGCGGGATCAAGCGCCAGATGACTGGTATCCGGGGCCCGGACATCGCTCTCTTTACGCTCATCGGCTCGGAGTAAGTCGCTTCCGGCGTCAGCAAGATTCAGGTGCTCGGTGCTTACCAATACGGGGGGGGCGTCAGCGCTATGAACGCCAAGATCTTCGCCTACCGGAGCCAGGTCCAGGGCGGAGGTGTCCGGGGCCGGTGGTGGTGCCTGAGTCACCTCGGGGCCTATCTGCGCTCCGGGTGCGGCAACATCAAAGTGGGGTGTACTGACCACGGGCCCGGTATCGATGGACTCTTCGCTCAGTCGATCCCCGGTCTCAGCCAGCGAGATATGGCTTAAATCCAGTGCGGCTTCTTCATACTGTTCGCGCTCATCAGGGCGCAGGATGTCGCTGCCGCCGGGAAGCAATTCAAGCTCGCCGGGGTCAGGCCGGTCAGGGTCGGGGTGTTTATGGTCGGCTATCTCTGTCGCTGCGCTTACTGGCGGCTTTTCCACCGTCGCGCTGACTGGAGCAGTGGCCTTGGCGGCTTCCTCTGCGGCTAGGGTGACGATAGCTTTAGCGCCGGCAGCAGCCAGGCTCTTTTGATATTTCAGCGCCGTGGCTTTATCGCAGTTTCGCTTGATGCGCTGACGTGTGCCCGAAAAGAGACGTTCGATGGTCGCCTCGTCCGCTTTAAACAAAGTCCCCAGGGCTTTGCGCACGGCCAGTGGATCGTGGCCCTCGAGGCATTCGCCGGCAAAGGCAATGTCATAACGTTCGTTGGATTCAGTGGCCATGCGCTGAGTATAGAGCTTCATACGGCCCCGAGAAAACCTTTACCGCCGCCGGCTGAAACCCCTGGTCGGCCGGCGTATAATCGCCACCTCACCGTAGGAGATTTTATGAGCGTCCAAGATCAAGTGCAGGCCCGTCTCAGCGAAGCATTTGCACCCGATTGGCTGGAGTTGGAGAACGAAAGCCATATGCACAGCGTGCCGGCAAACTCGGAAACACATTTCAAGTTGGTCATGGTGTCTTCGGCGTTTGAAGGCAAACGTGCCGTTGCGCGTCATCAGTTGGTTTACGCCGAGCTCGCTGAATTGCTGGCAGGGCCGATTCATGCACTGGCGATGCACCTTTACGACCCCACGGAGTGGTCACACAAGACCCACGAAGCGCCTGCCTCACCCAACTGTCTCGGGGGTAGTAAGGCCGACGCAGGAGGGCTTTCACGATGACGGTGGTGGTGGCCGCGCTGTATAAGTTTGTCACGCTTGACGATTACAAAGCACTGCGGGAGCCGCTGCTCGAGCAATGCCGGCTGCAGGGTCTCAAGGGTACATTGTTGCTGGCAGAAGAAGGCATCAATGGCACCGTGGCGGGTAGCCGGCAATCCCTTGACGCAGTGCTCGGCTGGTTGCGCACTGATCCCCGACTGGCGGATCTGGAGCACAAGGAGTCCGAGCATCACGAGCAACCTTTTTTGCGTATGAAGGTTAAGCTCAAGCGCGAGATCGTCACTATGGGCGTGCCTCAGGTGGACCCCAATCGGGTGGTCGGCACCTATGTGCCGCCCCGGGAATGGGATGCGCTGTTGGCTGACCCTGAGGTCACCCTTATCGATACCCGCAATGATTATGAGTGTGCCATAGGCAGTTTTCGTGGCGCGGTGGATCCGGGTATCACCACGTTCCGTGATTTTCCTGCCTGGGTGGAAAAAAACCTGGATCCCAAGAAGAACGCCAAGGTGGCGATGTTTTGTACCGGCGGAATACGCTGCGAAAAGGCTTCATCCTATTTATTGGAGCAGGGTTTTGACTCGGTTTTTCATCTCAAGGGTGGCATTTTGAAATACCTCGAAGATGTGCCGGAGCAATCTAGTAGCTGGGAAGGCGAATGCTTTGTATTTGACGAGCGAGTCGCCGTTAATCATGCCCTGGAACGGGGCAGTTATGACCAGTGCTTTGCCTGTCGTCATCCCGTTAGTAAGGATGACCTGCAGTCGCCGGATTATGTGAAGGGGGTGAGTTGTCCCCACTGTATTGACCTTCAGTCTGATGAGCAGCGTGAACGATTTGCCGAGAGGCAGCGGCAGGTTGAGTTGGCGAAAGCCCGCGGCGAACAACATATTGGGGACGCGCCGGTGATTCAACCGCATCCTGAGCAGGCCGAGGGACTGTGAGTTGAGCGTTCAGCAGGCAGTGAGTTGTGGGGAACGACTGGTCGAGCTTTTGGAGGCCTATGGTATCGATACGGTCTTCGGTATCCCGGGTAATCACACGGTGCAGCTTTACCGAGGCCTGGGTAACAGCAAAATCCGACATATTTCGCCGCGGCACGAACAGGGCGCTGCCTTCATGGCCGACGGCTACGCGCGGTCCAGTGGCAAACCGGCAGCGTGTTTTCTGATTTCCGGCCCGGGGCTTGGAAATGCCATAACGCCCATGATTCAGGCGCTGGCCGACTCGATTCCCATGCTGGTGGTCACCGCGGTTGCCGCTCGTTCAGAGCTGGGTATGGGCGAGGGACGGCTCCACGAAGTACCTGATCAGAGCGCGCTGGCCAGTCAATGCAGTCGGTTCAGTCATACGCTGATGCGACCCGATGAACTGCCCAAAGTATTGGCCCGGGCTTTCGCCGTGTTTAACAGTGCTCGACCGGGACCGGTGCATATTCAGATTCCCATGGATGTTATTACCCAGGACGCAGCGCATGTGTCCGTCATACCCTGGCCCGTGGTGTGCCCTCCCAGCGCAAACACGGCGGGCTTGAAAGAACTCGCTGATCGCCTACGCGAAGCGCGCAGGCCGTTGGTGCTGCTCGGCGGCGGGGCAGTTAACGCGGCACAGCAAACCCGAGCACTGGCTGAGGCACTGAGTTCACCGGTGGTAACAACGGTGAATGCGAAAGGAGTCTTGCCGCCGGAGCATCCCCTGCTGGTCGGTGGGAGTCCGAGCTTGTCAGCGGTGCGCGCACTCATTGCCGAGTCTGATGTGGTGCTGGCGATCGGGACAGAGTTTGGAGAGACCGACTACGACATGCTGTTCCTGGGAGAGATGCCTTCGCCAATGTGGCTCGCAAGGATCGACATAGACTCCGCACAGTTGTGCCGTAATCAGCGACCGGATTTGGCCCTGTGCGGCGACGCCCGGGAGAGCGTGGCGTCTTTGCTGGATATTCTGAATGGTTACCAGGGGGACTCCGGCGGCGCTGCTCGGGTAGTGCAGGCGAGGATTGCCATTAGGAAAGAGCAGCACTGGAATGCGCAGATGCAGGAGCTGTTCGATCTATTGCATGCAACGCTTCCCGGCTTGTGTCTGGTGGGAGACAGTACTCTGCCGACTTACTACGCCGTTTGGCAATATGAAGCACCGGCGCCCCGAAGATACTTTCATTCGGCAACGGGAGGCGGAACCCTGGGCTACGCGCTGCCTGCAGCCATGGGCGCCCGGAGAGCTCTGCCAAACGACGTTCCGGTGGTTGCACTCATTGGCGACGGGGCAGCGCAATTTACGTTTATGGAACTGGCCTCTGCGGTACAGGAGAAGCTCCCCATCATCGTGTTGCTGTGGAACAACAATGGTTATCGGGAGATTCGCGAGGGCATGCTCGCCAGTGGTATCACACCGGTAGGTGTAGATATTGATGCGCCGGATTTTGTTGCTGCGGCCACAGCCCTGGGTTGTTCTGCCCAGCGCGTGGATTCGCTTGCTGCCCTGCAAGCAGCGCTAGGCGTGGCCACACAGAAAGACCGTCCCACGCTGATTGAATTACCGGAAGACTGTTTTTTGTCAGGTCCGGTTGATGGCTGGTACTAGTTAAAGCCCGATACCCAGGGAGACGCTTTATGTTCACAGATGATGAGGGCGACGATGATGGTCGCGTGCGCACGTCCACCGCGTTACGCCACCTGATGGTCTTCCAACTGAAGCTCGCGGCGGACGCACTGCGCGACTTTCTGCTCAGTCCTCTGAGTGTTGCCGCCTTCGTGATCGACGTTATTCGAAAACCGAAAGTCGAGAAGAGCTTATATCTTCGTTTGATGGTACTGGGTCGTCGCTCGGATCATATGATCAACTTGTTCGATGATCATGCCGACAGTGGTGAGCTTACCATCGACCGCGCAGTAGATGAGGTCGAGGAGATCCTAAAAACGGCAAAGGGTGATGGTTCGCCGGACAGAGAGGGCGCTCAAGGGCAGGGCCCCCGCAATCAGCAGCCTTCCGGTGGCGATTCTCAGAACGCTGAGGCTCCTCCAGCGGATTAGGTTGGTGTTTGCTTACCGATTAGGGCAGCGCAGAACTCTCAAGGTACGCGCTGATTTTGGCCCGGAACCTCGCCAGCGGTACATAAATGCTCTGAGACTCTCCATCGCCGCGGGAGATAACGCCTACATACTGTAAGTTGTTGTCAGCCGAGAACACGGCGCCACCCGAAGCACCTTTTTGCAGCACGCAATCGCTGCGCGTATCTGCGCCATCAACGCCCGTGATCTGACAATGGGAAACCGTTGGCCGGAGTCTTGCCCGGCTTGACGCAGAGCGCGGGTAACCCGCCATAAGTAATGCTTCAGTGATCTCACTTTGCTCGGGAGGCAATATTGCGGGGGCGGGCAGCGGAGCATCCAGTCGCAACAGCGCCCAGTCACTGTACATGCTGCCGCCGCTGGTTATGAGATTGGCGTTTCTTATTTCACCGCTCGGTGTTTCAAAGGTAAGGGGCTTGCTGGTATCCCGGTAGAACTCCATACAATGCCAGGCACTGATAATCAGGGCTGATAACTGCGCGCCGGGTTCGTCGCTGATCAGCGTTGCGGAGCAGCTCTCATCGTAATGCCGAGCGTAGCCGTTCTCGTAGCGCTGCCCGGGAACGTGAAGTTTGCCGACGCTTAAAACAATCGCCGCAGAACCGCCGGGCGGGGTTTGTGCATTGCCTGCGCTCGTCGCTATGACGGCGAGCAACAATGCGATCCATAAGCGATGGCAAAACTGCTGCGAGGGTTCAGACGGGGAAAAGAACATTGATTTGTCGTTGGAATCCCGGGTCGAAGAGAGGAATACGCATTCTAGCGCGGCTAACGCCATAACCTTGATTAACATCAATGCTATGGCCGCACCACGCTCTTATTATGCGCTCATGCAGTGCCCATGGGGCATAAATTAAGGGAAAGGAGTGTAGTCATTATGAAGAAACAGCTTGTCATTGCAGTCGCGGCGGCGGGAATTAGCCTTGCTTCTCTGGGCGCTGCCGCCTATGAGCAGGGAGATATTATCTTTCGGGCAGGTATCGCAACGGTTGCACCCAGTGGCGATAGTGATCCTATTGAGCTACCGACTGCTCCCCCGACAGTGTTGCCCGGTGGTGTCGACGTCGACAACGGGACTGCAATCAGTTTGATTGCGACGTGGATGATGTCGGATAACTGGGGTGTTGAGCTGCTGGCTGCCACGCCTTTTAAACACGACATCGACCTTGCTGATCTGCCGGTTGTAGCCGGTTCGACCAAGCACCTGCCTCCCACAGTCAGCATTCAGTGGTATCCCCGTGGCGGTATGGAGGGTTGGCAGCCTTATTTAGGGCTGGGTGTGAATTACACGACTTTCTTTAGTGAGAAAGTCGACAGTGAGCTCGGCGCGGTCCTGGGAGACCTACTGGATGTAACCTCCGCCAAGCTGTCGCTCGATGACTCTGTAGGCCTTGCCGCTCAGGCGGGTGTGGATATTCCCCTGAATGACAAATGGGCGTTCAATCTGGGCGTCTGGTACATCGACATTGGTACTACCGCAGACATTGACGTGACTACCGGTAGCGGGGCTAATGCCACAGTGAGCTTCGATGTTGATATCGACCCCTGGGTGTACAACGTAGGTGTGGCCTACAAGTTTTGACCGTGTAATTGAGACGCTGCGCGAGCACCGTCTCCCCTGTGATTCCCCGCCTCAGGCGGGGTTTTTTATGCGCGGCGCACGGCTTTACTGCAGGATATTTCGTGTTAGTTTGCACACGAGAGAAATGATTCCCAATCCTAGGAATGCCACATGAATTGGATGCTTCTGGCTCTGACTATATTCTTTGTGATCTTTGTCATCGCAACGGTCTTATGGCTGGTCTCAACCCTGGGGCCGCTTCGCAAAAAACAGTTACAGCGGAAGCAAGAGCAGGCTGAGGAGCAGCGCAAGGGTAGTAGCCCTCACTAGTGTTGCGAGTGATCCGTGCCGGCATCGGTCTTGCTGTCACTATTGATGGTAGCGTGATGAGCGCCGGGCGCGTCACCGCCTATGGGTCGGTTCAGATGGGCGCCGTGATTCCAGGTCATCATTAGCGACCACAGTCCCGATGCAATCAGGAAAACAGCAATGATGAGCTTCAGGCCCCGACGACGTAGCAGGGCCTGTACGCTCGCGGCGCCGAAACTGGTACTGAGCATGGCCGGCAGTGTGCCCGCACCAAATGCCAGCATGAGTAGTCCCGACCGCGCTGCATCCTGAGCTGTTGCTGACCAGGCTAAGGCGCTGTAGATCAAGCCGCAGGGCATGAGTCCCCAGCATAAGCCCAGGAGGTAGCTCTGGGTCCAGTGTTTTACCGGGAGAAGCTTCGACGATAGCCTCTGCACCGGCTTCCAGAGTGTCGCGCCCAGACGCTCCAGCACGCTCATGCCACGCCACCAGTCGGCGATAGACAGGCCCATGCCAATAAGTAGCAGCGCCGCAATGTAACGCAGCACCATAGTCCATTGGGCGATATTTACGCTGCCGGCCAAGGCGCCCAGTAATGCGCCTAGCGCCGCGTAACTGCTCAGGCGGCCTATGTGATAGGCGACGGTGGTGAGTGCCCCGCGATTGCCAGCGAGATTAATGGCGGCAGCAATCCCCCCACACATTCCCAGGCAGTGCCCTGCGCCGGCAAGTCCGATGCCCGCTGCAGCGATGATATCCGTACTAAGCATGCTGATCCGGCCGGTCGTCGTTGTCGTCCTCAAAATCGTCGTCAGCGAGAATTCGCCAGCTTTCTTTATCCAGATCATCGTACTGGCCATTGTCTATGGCCCACAGCAAGAGACGGATGACGACTACGCAGAAGATCAATGCAACCGGGATGAGTAGATACAGGCTTTCCAAAATCAGACCTCTGTCTTAGGTGTCGCGCGGCGTAGCCGCGTGGAGTTGCCAACCACCAGAAGTGAGCTCAGCGACATCCCGATGGCCGCGGCCCAGGGTGGTACCCAGCCGAGCGCAGCCAGAGGTATGCCCAGTGCGTTGTAGCCCAGCGCCCAGCTAAAGTTCTGGATAATTACCCGCCGGGTCCTGGCCGCTACGTCCACAAGCAGCGTTATTTTTTCGAGATTGCCGCTCATGAGCACAAAATCTGCCTGCGCTTTGGCTAGATCTGTGGCACCGGCCACGGCAATGGAGACATCGGCACGCTTGAGTACCGGCGCATCGTTGAGCCCGTCACCAACCATGAGAACGGTCGCCCCCGCATCCTGCAAACCAGCCACTCTGCGGAGCTTTTCCTGGGGCGTAAGCCCCGTAGCCACCCGATCAAATTGTAGTGTTGCCCCCAGTTGTTTTGCCCTGGAGGAGGCATCTCCACTCAAAAGCTCCGTGCTGATGCCGCTGTTGCGTAGTCCCCGAAGCACTGTGGCCGCTTCCGCATGGACTTCATCGTCAAGTCCCAGCCATGCCAGCGCTTCTGTGTCCGTGCAGAGCCCTATCCAGTACAGGGGCTCATCAGGCGGAGGCGCAACAGTCGGAACGATCTCCTGGCAGAAGCGTAATGATCCCAGACGCAGGCGTCGTTCCTTATAAGTGCCCTCGAGACCTTCACCGATATTGTAGCGAACGTCGTGAACGTCACCATCGGCGGTCGATGACTTAAAAGCGCTGGCCAGCGGATGATTGGAATGGCGTTGCAAGGCCGTCGCCAGAGCGAGAATACCAGCCTGGTCGTAACGTTCACTTAGGGTGACCACCCGGCGCAGGGAAAAATTACCGCTGGTAAGCGTCCCGGTTTTATCAAAGAGCGCCACATCCAGCGTTGAAAGCGACTCAAGAGCATTTTCGCCGTTAACGATTACGCCCTGGCGACGCAGTAGACTGGCCGCATTGGCGAGACTGGCTGGCGTCGCCAATGAAAGCGCGCAGGGACAGCTGATCACCAGCACAGACAGCGCCACCCAGAAGGCCCGTGATGCATCGATTTGCCACCAGATCAAAGCCGTAACCGCGGCGATGAGTAAAATCCCCGCGATAAAGCCCGTGGCAATGCGATCTGCCAGCTGTGCCACCGCAGGTTTGTCGTGCCGTGCTGCGTCAATGGATTGCTGCAGTGCGGCGAGTCTTGTATCGGCGTAGCTGCCTGTGGCGGAGACTTCCAAGGAGTCCTCGACGTTAATGGTGCCGGCGTATACGGTGTCGCCCACCGTGACGGTTCGGGGCAGCGCTTCGCCGTTAAAGCTGTCTTCTCGCACTGCACTGTCACCGTGGCTGACTTTGGCGTCGATGGGGATGACGTCGCCGGCTCTCAGCAATACGCGATCGCCCGCGCCTAATTGCCGGCGAGGAATGCGCGTCCAGGCATTGTCCTTCCAGACCTGCGCAACGTCTGGCAGGGTTTGCTCGGCGTCCTGCCACGCGAGTGCATCCTGATAACGCAGGCGTTTTTCCAAAAACCGCGCCAACAGCAACAAAAAGGTGAACATGACCACGGAGTCAAAATAGACTTCGCCGCCTCCCAGAAGGCTGGCATAGGCACTGGCACCGTAAGCGAGCCCGATGGCCAGAGCGACGGGCAGGTCCATCACCAGTGCGCCAAATTTGAGGTGGCGCCAGGCACTTTCGAAAAAGCCCCGTGCCGAATAGGCGACGACAAACGTGGTCACCAGCAGGCTAAAAAGGCGCATGAGTCCCTGGTACTCAGTGCTGATGCCCTGAATGTCTCCGGCGTGCAGGGCAATGGCAAACATGCCCACCTGCATCATGCCAATGCCCGCGACCGAGAGTCGCCGCAGATCGTTGCGGTACTCTTGTTTTGCCTGATCCTGGCGCAGGCTGCTCTGCCAGGGCTGTACCCGATAGCCTAGACTCGCGACGCGCGTGAACACGTCGCTCATAGACAGCTCTCGGGGATCGAAGCAAACATCCAGGCGACTCTGACCAAGATTGAGTGTCGCCTGATGCACGCCTTTCATACGCTTCAGCGTGGTTTCAATCAGCCAGGTGCAGGCGGCGCAGCTGACGCCGCCCAGGAGGAGGCGGGCGTTACGCCGCCCCGCGTTGTCGGTGTCGGAAAACTGTGCCGCGAGCATGGGGTCATCGTAAATGACAAAATCCTGCTGTCGCGACTCAAAGTCAGCCGCGGGCCGATCGTTAAATGAGGTACGTTGTTCATAGAATCGCTCGAGACCGCCCTGGGAAATCATGCTCGCCACGGCGCGACAGCCAGGACAGCACATCGGTCGTGACTCTCCGCCGATCTCGATAGCAAAGTTCGATCCCGGCGGAACGTCATCGCCACAATGAAAGCAGGCCGTCGTGGTGATCTCGGGAAGGGGCTGCACGCTATTCACTGCATCCTCATGGATAGTTTCAGTTATCGCTCGCCTGTTAGTTAGGGCTGTGGCGGGCGTTCACTGCCGATGAAGTCTGTCGGCCCAAGGGATCCATCCAGCCGCCACTGGTTGTCAGTCGCTTCCATTGTCCAGTGCCAATTGGGCGAGACCTCAGCGGGTAGTGCTGCCTGGTAAAGGCCAGGAGCAACTTGCGAGAGCGTCGCACTAAAGTCCCGGTCCGCTTCCAGGGGGTGAGAAAAGCGTAAAATGAAACTCTCAGGACTTAGCGCGCCGCTGAGCCGTACCTGGGCCCGGCGGTCCAATACTTTGATCTGCGCAGAGATCCCAAGCTCCTGGGCGATTGCCTGTTTGCCCAGCTCCTTGTTGATGGCCAGCCCGTCCTTGTAGTACTCATCCACCACAAGGTCGTCGGAGTAACGATTGGCAATGTAAAGCGTACTGAGCCCGGCAATCACGACAGAACCCGGGAGCGCAATGAGGAACCAGGGCCAGAACTGCTGATACCAGGGCTCATCATCTTCGCGCCAGCGGACATTCTTATGGGCCTTAGGCATGGTTACAGTTCGCATCGATAATCCTTCGGGACGACACTATAGCGGTTTCATGAAGCGTGATTCAGTGCTCGCCCGGATTGAGGGCATATCCTCGGCAACCAAGTCGAACTTGAATGTCATGCTTACAGACGCCAATGCCGCCGCTTCAGCATACACTCTGAGGGTAACTTCCCTGTCTTCGCTTCCCGCCAGGTCGTAGCTCGTAGCGCCTTTTATCTGGGCACCTTCAAGGCCCGATATGCTGAGCACGAAGCGATGCGGCGACATATCCATATTGACGATGTGGAGACGATAAATGTTTTCGATGCCGCCGTCGGCGGTCTCGACGTACAAATTGTTTCTGTCGCGTATCACCGTGAGTTCAAGAGGAATCCGCGTGGCGATATTGTAGCTAAACACGCCCACCATCAGGCTGAGCATTACGATGTAGCCGATGATGCGGGGCCGCAACCAGTTCGTTTTTCCACCCTGGAGCTCCCGTTCGCTGGTGTAGCGCACAAGACCCGGTGCGTAGTCCATTTTCCGCATTACAGAATCACAGGCATCAATACACAGCGCACAGCCGATGCACTCGTACTGTAAGCCGTCACGGATATCTATTCCCGTAGGGCATACCTGAACACAGAGCTCACAATCGATGCAGTCGCCGAGACCGGCTTCCTTATGTTCCAGAGATTTCTTGCGGGAGCCCCGAGGCTCGCCTCGGGCACTATCGTAGGAAACAATCAGGGTGTCTGCGTCGAACATCACCGACTGGAATCGCGCATAGGGGCACATGTAGGTGCATACCTGCTCGCGCATCCATCCGGCGTTGGTGTAGGTCGCCAGTGTAAAAAACACGGTCCAGAGTAACTGCCATTTTCCGGTCGACAAGGTGGCGAGTTCATGGACGAGCTCGCGCACGGGGTAAAAGTAACCGACAAAAGTCATACCTGTCATAAATGCGATGAACAGCCAGGCGCTGTGTTTGGCGAGTTTTCGCGAAGCCTTGTTTAGAGACCAGGGCTGCTTGTCGAGCTTTATGCGCTGGTTGCGTGTGCCCTCGGTCTTTTGTTCGACCCACATGAACATGCTCGTCCACACGGTTTGCGGACAGGTGTAACCACACCAGATGCGACCGGCAGAGACGGTGACCGCGAACAGCGAGAACGCCGCGATAATCAGTAAGAATGCGAGAAGCGAAAAATCCTGAGGCCAGAACGTGAGACCCAGGATATGGAACTCCCGCTCCGGCAGGTCGAACCAGACTGCCTGACGGCCGTTAATAGTGATCCACGGGATACAGTAATATCCCAGCAGCATTGGCCAACCGGTGAACACACGAAGACGTTGATAGAAGCCTTCGATTTTTCGGGTGTAAATTTTCTCGCGCTTCTGGTAGAGGTCGAGCTCGGCGACCTCTGCGGGTGCGATCTCCTGAATATCGATGAGATCTGGTTCTGACATATTGGTACCACTACGTGTGATGAGTGGCCACTCCCGTGGCGTTAGGCCCCGGTATAGCCGGGGCGATTGCCTTCGGTATTTATTCTAATAATGGCGTTATTTGCTGAGGCCGTAGATGTAGGCGGCGACCAGGTGGATCTTGTCTTCGCTCAGCGTGTTGGCAAATGCAGGCATCTGTCCATTTCTTCCTACACGGAGACTATGCGCGATTTGCTCTTCGCTTCCACCGTAAAGCCAGATGCCGTTAGTGAGGTTAGGCGCACCCATCAGTTGATTGCCTTTGGCTTCGGGGCCATGGCAGGCAATGCAGTAGGTTTGATAATGCTTCTCTCCGGCTTTTACCATCTCTGGATCCGCCTCTCGGCTGTTTAGTGAGAGCACATAGGCAGTGGCCTCGGCAATGCCGTCTTCCCCGAGAATGCTCTCCCAGGGGGGCATGGCCGCCTGGCGACCGTTAACCAGCGTGTGCTTGATAGCTTCGGCTGAACCGCCGTAGAGCCAGTCGTTGTCTGCGAGATTGGGGAAGCCCAGTGCGCCCGCCGCATCCAGTCCATGACACTGAGAGCAGTTATTGCCGTAGATGCGCATGCCCATCTTGCGAACCTTGGGATCCTGATAAATGTCTTCAATGGACATAGCGAGATACTTGTCGCGCATCGCCCTGAATTTCTCGTCAGCCACCGCAACTTCCTGTTCATGCTGTGTGGCAGAACTCCAGCCCAGAACACCGGGAAAGTTCCCCATACCGGGGTAGGCGATAAGATAGCCAATACCCCACACAATGGTGATCAGAAACATGGCAAACCACCAAACCGGAAGCGGGTTGTCCCACTCTTCAATGCCATCGTAAACGTGGCCTGTGGTTTTTTCGTCGATGGCCCTTTGTTTTCGATTGGCAACCAGCAACCAGGTCACCAATATCAGGGTGATGCTCGTTAATACGATTACCCAGCCACTCCAGAAGCTAGTCATTGGTCGGTTCCTTCTTTTTTACCACCTTGCGACGGTACATCGTCGGCAAAGGGGAGGTTGGCGGCTTCATCAAACTCTTTCTTTTGCTTACTACTGTAGGCCCATATTACGAGCCCGATAAAGGCAACAAATAAAAATGCGGTACTGATGCCTCTAAGATCATTGATATCCATGGATTAGCGTCGCGTCTGAATCAGCGTGCCGAGCTGCTGCAGGTACACGACCAGCGCATCGATCTCTTTTTTGCCCGCGACTGCGCTGGCAGCGCCCGCGATATCAGCGTCGGTGTAGGGCACGCCCAGAGTCCTAAGAGTGCCCATTTTTTTCGGGGTTAGTTCGCCATTGATGTCATTTTCAAACAACCAGGGAAACGCGGGCATGTTGGACTCGGGTACCACATCTCTTGGGTTGTACAGGTGCGCTCGATGCCAGGCATCGGAATAGCGCTGACCCACGCGCGCCAAATCCGGGCCGGTACGCTTTGAGCCAAAGAGGAAGGGGTGATCGTAGACTGATTCTCCGGCCACAGAATAATGCCCGTAACGCTCAGTTTCGGCCCGCAGAGGACGGATCATCTGGGAGTGGCAGGTGTTGCAACCCTCCCGTATGTAGATGTCGCGGCCTTCCAGAGCCATCGCCGTGTAGGGTTTTAGCCCCGCTACGGGTTCGGCCAGCTTTTTCGAAAAGATCATGGGGACCAGTTCTACCAGCGTTCCAAAGCTGATCGCCACAATGATCAGAACGATGAGCAGGGGAACGCTTTTTTCGATTTTCTCATGAGATGACATGGGGTTCGCTCCTTAAGCCGCTGCAGCTGCAGGCGCCGCTGCGGGCGCTTCTTTGCGAATTGTCATAAAGACGTTGTAAGCCATGATGAGCATGCCGCCGAGGAATATAGCGCCACCGAGGACTCGCACGATCCAACCCGGATAGCTGGCGACCACAGACTCTACAAAGGCGTAGGTGAGTGTGCCGTCCTGGTTGTAGGCACGCCACATAAGACCCTGCATGATGCCGTTCACCCAAAGTGCGGCAATGTAAAGAACGGTACCAATGGTAGACATCCAGAAATGCACGTTGATGAGATTGGTGCTGTACATCTCCTCTTTACCGTAAAGCTTGGGTATCAGGTGGTACAGGCAGCCGATGGAGATCATTGCCACCCAGCCCAAAGCGCCGGAGTGCACGTGGCCGATCGTCCAGTCGGTGTAGTGCGACAGGGAGTTCACCGTCTTGATGGACATCATGGGTCCCTCAAAGGTGGACATGCCGTAGAAGGAGAGGCTTACCACCATAAAGCGCAGGATGGGGTCGTGGCGTAATTTATGCCAGGCGCCGGACAGGGTCATGATGCCGTTGATCATTCCGCCCCAGGAAGGCGCAAGCAGTATCAAACTCATGACCATACCCAGGCTCTGTGCCCAATCGGGAAGAGTCGTGTAGTGCAGGTGGTGAGGTCCGGCCCAGATATAAACCGACACCAGCGCCCAGAAGTGGACGATGGACAGACGGTAGGAGTAAACCGGGCGTTCCGCTTGCTTGGGTACAAAGTAGTACATCATGCCTAGGAAGCCGGCGGTCAGGAAGAAGCCCACCGCATTATGGCCGTACCACCACTGCACCATGGCGTCTACGGTACCCGCGTAAGCCGAGTAAGACTTGAGCGTCATACCTACGGGAAGAGCGGCGCTGTTTAACAGGTGTAGGACAGCGACGGTCACAATGAAGGCACCAAAAAACCAGTTCGCCACATAAATATGGCTGGTCTTACGTTTGACCAGTGTGCCGAAGAAAACCACCGCATAGGACACCCAAACAATTGTGATCAGGATGTCGATAGGCCATTCCAGTTCCGCGTATTCTTTTGAACTTGTGTAGCCAAGAGGCAGTGTTATGGCCGCAAGAACAATCACAGCCTGCCAGCCCCAAAACGTAAATGCCGCCAGCTTGTCGGAAATGAGTCTCGCCTGAGTGGTCCGCTGGACTACGTAATAGGAGGTGGCAAACAAAGCGCAACCTCCGAAGGCAAAAATTACCGCGTTGGTGTGTAAGGGACGTAAGCGTCCGAAGCTGGTCCAGGGTAAGCCCAGATTCAGTGCTGGCCAGACAAGTTCTGCGGCGATGTAAACGCCGACAAACATGCCCACAATGCCCCAGACCACGGTCATGATCGCAAATTGTCGTACAACCTTATAGTTGTAGACAGGGTGTTCCAGTGCTGCGTTCAGTTCGCTCATGCTTGTTACCTGTAGTCCCTGTAAGTCCCTGTTGATCCGCGAAAACCACGGCGATCAATGTGATGATCTGTTGAATCCTTGCTGCGGTGGCGCGCGCTCACCTGCCGCTATTCGTGCCCCTATTAATAGCGTATTTCTCTAACCATCGGTAAACGCGGGCGCAGCCCCAAAGTCCCAGGCCAGAATGGATATCACCATGATGGACACAAGAAGCACCAGGCCAATGGCCAAAATAGCGCTGGAGAATAGGAATCCGCGTTCCTGGGGAATATCCATGACGATGGGAATGCCCAGATACATGAGGTACACCGCCCAGCTGATGGCAACGACCCCGATCAAAAGATCGACCCAAAGCACGGGATGAAATCCCACCAAACCCAATATGAAAAGCGGGGTGGCCGTCAGCCCGGCGATCATAATGCCCTTGGCAATGGTTGAACGCTCTGCACCGTAGGTGCTGGACATCCAGTGTATCGCGTAACCGATAGCGGCCACACTGGCCACCATCACGCAGTAAAAAAGAATGTTGACCTGCATAGCGCTGGCGTCGGTCAGCTTGATGACCTCGTTGTAGCTGCCTACGGTCCAACCCACATGGCTCGTGCCCCAGTACCAGGCAATCGCCGGAAGCAGAGCGAACACAAAGGGGTAAATCACCAAAAGGTTTTGTGAGCTTTCGGGCAGGTCAGCGATGCTTTGCCACTGCTGTTTTGGTTTGAACAGCAGTCCAAAAGTGTGCTGGATCATTGTTTGTTATCCCCCGGTGTACCCTGTGACAGGCGGCATTTTAATCAAGTCGCCGCGGTATTCTTTGACCTGCATCAATAACCTGTGCAAGTACCCTGATTGAGTGTTGTGTCGTGCCTTGGCGGCGGTCGTATAACTAGCGTGCGTCTGCGACTTTGCGCAACGCTTCTATGTCGAGAATCTCGATCTCTTTGTTTTCTACATCTAATACCTTTAACTTCTGTAACCGGCTGAATACGCGACTGACGGTCTCTACGGTGAGGCCCAGGTAGTTACCGATGTCCACGCGGGACATACTGAGCCGAAACTGTGTGGCACTGAGTTGTCGTCGTGCGTTTCGGGTCGAGACGCTCAGAAGCAACGCGGCTACCCGTTCATCAGCAGAGCTTTTGGACAGTAGCGTTATCAGTTGTTGGTCTTCGGTAATTTCACGGCTCATCAGCTGGAAAAAGTGCCGTTGGAGCTGCGGCATACTGGCGCTGAGTTTTTCCAGAGAGCTGAAGGGGATTTCGCAAACCGACGCGGTTTCCAGGGCCTTTGCCGAAGAGGCGTGGGCATTGTTACTGATGCCGTCCATGCCGAGAATTTCGCCGGGGAAATAGAAGCCGGTAACCTGCTCCCGTCCATCATCTGTGGTGCGATACGCCTTGATAGTTCCCGAGCGCACAGCAAAGACCGACTGGAAATCATCACTTTCGCGATAGAGGTGCTGTCCTTTTTGCAGCGGCTTACTGCGTTGAACAATCCTGTCGAGTTCGTCTATCTCTGCTGTTTCCAGTGAGAAGGGCAGACAGATGGCACTGAGCCGGCAATTGTTGCAATTAACCTGAAAATCGTGGGTGCATGACGCCGCCGACGGATTGTCCAATTCCAGATCTATAAGTCGCGTATTCACAGCTGTTCTCATCCCCATACCGGCTGAGTGACAAGTTAGCGACACCGGTGAAAAGTGTCAACCACGCTTTACATTGATCTTTGGATTACACCGTGGCTGAAAATTTTGCTTTGCCGCTTTGGCTATGATGTTCGAGGTATTCGTCGAAGGGCATGCACAGGTTTCGAAGAAAGGGCCTCCCCGCAGCGGTGACCTGTAATCGCCCATTTTCGAGGGTTATCAGTCGGTCTTCAAAGGCACACTCGAGTTCCGCAAGCGCCTGCTTGAAGTGGGCAAGGAAGTCGATGCCAAACTCCTTCTCAACCTCTGCGATATCCAGACTCAGATCACAGATGAGTGACATGATGACCCGACGTCGAAGCTTGTCCTCACGGTTAATCAAATAACCCTTGGTGATGGGAAGCTGCCCGGCGTCCAGCAATTGGTAGTACTGCGGCAGATCCCGGGCGTTCTGCAGATAAAAGTCGCCCATCTGGCTTATGGAGGAGACTCCCAGCCCCAGGAGATCGTCGGCCAGTTGTAGCGAGTAACCCTGGAAATTTCGCTGTAGACGGGTTTCCCCCTGAGCCTTGGCCAGATCGTCGTCAGGTAAAACGTAATGATCCATGCCGATATAGCGATAGCCCGCGTCCTGCAACGTCGCGCTGATCATTTGCGCAAGGAGTAACTTCTCTTCAGGTTCCGGAAGGCTATGACGATCAATGGAGCGCTGCGGTAAAAAACGCTCCGGCAGGTGCGCGTAGTTGTAACAGGCAATGCGGTCCGGCCGCAGACTGATTACCTTGCGCAGGGTCTCGGCCATACTCAGGTGGTCCTGGTAGGGCAGTCCGTATATCAGATCGAAACTCAGGGATCGGAATCCGTGCGCACGTACGGCGGACACAAGATCGGCCACCTGTCGGTAGGGCTGGATCCGGTTCACTGCTTTTTGCACGGCGGGGTCAAAGTCCTGCACGCCAAGGCTGATGCGATTAAAGCCAACACCTTTGAGCAGCGCGATGGTAGCCGGAGAAACAGTTCTGGGGTCTATCTCGATAGAGTACTCGCGATAACCCTTGTCCAGCAGTCGAAAGCGACTTGCCAGGTTGTGCATCAGTTCGGTGACTTCACCATCGTTGAGGTAAGTAGGCGTGCCACCCCCCCAATGCATTTGGGTCACGGGACGGTTTTTGCCAACCAGCTGACTTTGCATGTCGAGCTCTTTTGTGAGCTCGTTGATGTAGTGTGCAGCGACACCTTCCTTACGCGTTACCACCTTATTGCAGCCGCAGTAATAACAAATGTCATGACAGAAAGGCAGGTGCACGTAGAGCGACAAGGCATCCGCATGGCTGTCTTTGCGGGCTTGCCAGTTGCGGTAGCGGTTGAGTTCGAAGTCTTCGGAAAACTGCGGAGCGGTGGGATAAGAGGTGTAGCGGGGTCCGCTGGTCGCGTATTTGCGGGCCATCTCCATGCCGGCTTCCCATTCGGCGGGAAGGCGCTGTGCTTGAGCACCGGTGGTTCCTATAATTTGATTCATTGTCAGTGCTTTGCCAGTCGTCATCCTAAAACGGTAGGCTAGCAGCAGATGCAGGCGCTGATGTTGATCCACGTCAACGCCGGAGACTTAAGTCACGGTGAATCAGGTTTCGAGATTCGCGAGTTCTTTTGTGACCTCATGGAGTTCCCGGGGCATGCCGATACCCCAGCCCTGGAGATAATCAATGCCAATCTCTCGCAGGGCGGGAACGATTTCCAGATTCTCTACACACTCCGCAACGGTCTTTTGCCCCAGAAAATGCGCCAGATCATTGATGGACTTGGTCATGGCGTAATCCGTGGCATTGTTGTGAATGTCCGTAATAAAAGTGCCATCGATTTTCACATAATCCACCGGCAGCTCTTTGAGGTACTTGTGGCTCGCAAGCCCCGTGCCGAAGTCATCGAGGGAGAACTTGCAGCCAATGTTCTTTAGCGTGCGGACGAAGTCAGCCGCCCGGGGCAGGTTGTCGATAGCACCGGTTTCGGTGATTTCAAAGCACAGCTTACTTGTGCCAACACCGTATTCCGAAATTTGCTCCAGCACATAATCAAGGAAGTCGTTATTGGTAATACTGGTGCCAGACAGGTTGATGGAGAGCTCGGGAACCTCTTTTTGGCTATCCATCAGTAGCGATATCCAGGAGAACGTTTCCTTGAGTACCCAGCGGTCGACCAACGTGACATAGCCAAAGCGCTCTGCCGACATAATGAAGTCCTGCGGTGATTGCAGCTCGCCATTGTCGTCTCGTAGCGACAAGAGTATCTCGTAGTGATGCTTTGCACCTTCGCGGCCGTCCACGGCACTTTGCACGATGGGTTGTGCGCGTAGTACCAGGCTGTCTGTGGACATGGCGTCATCCAGCTGCTTACGGGAGCTGGCGCGCTCAAGCTTGTAGTTCATGACCTCTTCCTGGTCGGTATCGAATACCACGACCTGATCTTTGCCCTGGGTCTTGGCCAGGGTCAGGGCCTGGCGCGCCTGCTGGGTAATAGAGGCGGGGCTGGCGCTGGTTTGCAGCACGCTGGCAACACCTATGGACACGGTGAAAGACACCAGCTCGCCACTGATGTTGAGACTGCTTGAGGCAATGTCGGTGCGAATCTTATCGGCGATCCGGCGGGCTTCATCGCTATCGCGATAGGTGAGGAGAATGCCGAATTCATCCCCTTCCATTCTTGCGGTGAGTGCCCGGCGATCATTGATCTGCGCCAGTAACCGTCCGAATTCGTTCAGCACCTGGTCGCCGCTGGTGTCGTCAAACACATCGTTAACCAGTGCAAAGTTGTCGATATCCAGCAACAGAAAAGCATGCTCACTGCCTTTTGCCTGAGCGTGCCGGAGTGTGCGCTGAAGTTGGTACAGTAGCGATTCACCGTTAATGAGCTGCGTGACGCTGTCGCGGTTTCTATCAAAACTCAGCGTCTTCTGAGCCTGCTCCAGAGTCCCGAACATGCTCTGATCCAGTACCGACATTTCGTCGACGGGGGTCGGCATCTGTGCTCCGCGACTGAGCTGCCGGGCCAGCTGAATGGCACTCATTTCGGCGATTTTCTGACCGCGTTCATTGACGAAGGCAAATTGGTCCCGATCTTCACTGATCCAAACCAGACGCATTTTTCGTTGTCGGCCATCTTTGCCGCGATAGCGCAGCTTTGCTCCGGGCTCCAGGGCTTCCACGCGCTTAAGCCAGCGCCGCAGGCGGGGAAGCTGCTCTACGCGCTGGGAATCGGGTGGGCGTTGTACGGCGGCCCGGGGGCTATAGCGGGTGGTATCAACCGGCGCTTTGCCTGTGATGACTGCGTTAATTCTGCGCAGAGCACTCTCGTGAGCCACAGAGCCGGGGTTTGAACTATTGAGTCTCCGATTGAGCGCCTGCAGACGTTGTTGAACTTCCCGGACTTCGGGCTCTGGTACACCGCCCTCACTGGACTCCCGGAAGTCGTCCACCAGGGTGCGCAGTAGTGCTTCCTCTTCCTTCCAGGCAATGCTCTCTTCGCCGTCGCGCAGCGCAATCTGCACAAGCGCTGAGCGCCAGCCGCCATCAAGCAGATCCACGAGTGCACGGGGGGCCCGTTCTTTATCCAGATTTCGGTCCAGCAGGCGCTCAACACTTCGCTGCGCCTGATTCAGTCGCTCCTGCCCCTGAAGTCCGCTGATTACGCGCTCAATGTTTCTATCCAGGGACCGGGTCTGCTGCGACAGAAGTGTATCCAGTTCACTCTGAGCCTCGGAGAAAACAGCGCTATCGTCGATGTAGTCTTCGGCGACGCGTTCAACCACGGCCGCGACTTTCTTTTGCAAAGACCGGTTAAGCGTGTGGTCCGCGCTCGCCAGTCTGGAGATCTTGTCCAGCAGCTTGTGCGCCGGGTGTTCCGGTTGGGCGAAGAAGCGCGGCTCCTGCAGCGACAGGCGGGCAAGGGGCACGCGCAATCGCGCCAGACTCGGTGCCATATCATCGCTGACTTCAAAATTGCGGCTGAGTGTTCGAAAAACCGTGTCTACAAAGCTCAGTCGATTGGCGCCATCCGGGTCGAGCTCCGAGTGGCTGGCCAAGCCGCCATGGTCTTTTACCAGGCTCTCCAGCGGCTGCAGGTCTTCTAAGGAGGCGCTTTGCGGCTGCGATGCTTGAAGGGCGAGCAGAGCGTTGAGCAGCTGTGCCTGATCCACAGTGGGCGCCACCGCAGGTGCCGCCGCAGCTGTGCCGCCTGTTGCTGACGCTCCCTGAGCGGACGTAGCTGCATCTTCTGCGCTGCCGGACACAGCCTCTTTGGCGGGTCCGGCAGCCTCGGACAAGCGCTCTCGATTGGTGTCCAGGGCGCTGATAACAGCGTCGTACATCGCATCGTGTTTGCTGCCCGCGCCGGAAGGCCCCGGGCTTCCCTCACCGGAGCTGCCTTTCGAGGCCTCTGAGTCTGCGCTGCGTGCGCCGGCCTCGTTGTTACTCGCGTTGCGCTGTGCTGGCTGTGACTCGCGGGACGAAGTACCTACGGGTGTGCTCTGTGTGGGTGGGGTGTCATTGTTTTGCGGTGTTTCGGAGTCAGACCCCGGGCGTGTGCGAACTGTGGACTTGATGATCCGCTTTTCTACGGGATTTAACAAAGAGCCATTTTCCCGAATGTCTTCTTCGAGTCCGGGCTCAACCCCGGCCGCGATAAACACGGCGTTGAGCGCCGGGTACAGTTTTTCCAGCGTCGGCGCGTAGGCCTCCCGGAACATAGTGAGGGTGTCCTGAATGACCACGGGGCTATCGCTGACGTCTTCAAAGGCGTCCATAAATGCCTGCAGCACATAAGCGGGGTGAAAAGGTGTTCGTGCCCGGCGCGGCTCACGGTCGGCGACCAGGGCGGTACGAATAGTCAGGCTCTCGAGTTCGACGCGATGCTTCTCGATGAGTGCGTTGACTATTTTGTCTACCGCGAGTTTTTGATCCATTTCGTCAAGGGCGACGAGGTCCAGGTTTCTGGCCGAAGCGGCCTCCAGGTCCGCAAAGGTTTGACCATCGGTTTCTTTTTCCAGAGTTTCCACACTGACAGAGAGGGATTTTGAGAACGCCTCAAGAAAATCTTCGCTATTGCGCTTGAGTACGTTCAGCGCGTCGTAGTGTGCATGTTGCCCTGACATTCCGTAGCGTGAGGAAGTTGACAGATCGAATAAGCGATCCCCAAGCTCCACCAGAAATCGACGCATTTCCTGGTTCAATTGTTTATGTCCCAGTGCCAGCATCTCACTGATGAGTTGCTCGGCTTCTTCCGGGCCCGGGAGCCACAGGATGGAATCGGGATCCATAACTTCCAAAACAAGATCCGGTAAATCCTCGTCCGGCGCGACCAGTACTTCGCGGGAGTTTACTGTCTCAATGCTCCCGGCGATGCTGATATGTGCTTCCTCATCATCGGGCAGGCCAGCTATTATCAGGTGTACTGGCAGTCCCTCGGGAGGCAGGGGAGAGATCGACTGCTTGGGCCGTAAGAGCAGTGAGCCTGCGTCCGTGATCTCTGCAACACCGGCGAAACGAAGGCCGTCGGGCAACCGAAGATAAGCGGGTAACGCAAGCCTGTTATTGCTCATAAAGTTTGCAGTCTCATTGCGTGACGCGCGGGCATGGTTGCATCGCTGCGTCGCTGTGGGTCAGAGTATACGGAAGAACCTGTTGACTCTGAAGTACAGTGCGGGCTTTCGGGGATTTTGTCCCAAGTGGCGATTTTGAGAGCGTGGTGGATTCAAAGAGATGGACAAGCAGGTGACCCGTACTCGTAAACAGACATACAGTTGGCCGCTGCAAAAAGACTGGGCAGATTTGCTCGGCGCCGAGCTTGATTCTTCGTCCATGCAGTCGTTGGCGGCTTTTTTGACGGAGCGCCGAGGAAGCGGCGCCGACGTCTACCCGCCAGCAGACCAGGTCTTTGCGGCCTTCGCGCAAACACCGCTGCAGACTGTTCGGGCGGTTATTCTCGGGCAGGACCCCTACCATAACGAAGGGCAGGCGCACGGCTTGTCGTTTTCGGTTAATCGCGGCACGCCGGTCCCGCCATCGTTGGCCAATATTTTTCGGGAACTGCACGCTGACTTGGGCTTGGATATTCCGCCTCACGGAAATTTAGGTGCCTGGGCCAGGCAGGGCGTGCTGCTGTTGAATACCGTGTTAACTGTGGAGAAAAATCAGCCCGGGGCTCATCAGGGTAAGGGCTGGGAGCAGTTTACCGATGCTGTGATTCGCCTTCTTTCCCAAAGGGAGCAGCCCCTGGTGTTTATGCTCTGGGGGGCGCAGGCTCAGAAAAAAGGGCAGGCTATCGATGCAGGTAAACACTGTGTGCTAACGAGCTCTCATCCCTCGCCGCTCAGTGCGCATCGGGGATTTCTGGGCTGCAGGCACTTTTCCCGGGCCAACGCGTTTCTCAAGTCCCGGGGGCTTGTTCCTATTGACTGGTCCCTTTTGGATTCCCCGGCGGTGTAAACACCGTTGTTCAGCCCGGGTGTGATTGGGGCAGGTGAAGCGGCTTGAGTTGCTCTTTACCATCCAGAAATAACACCTTGCGCAGATGTTCGCTTTGAACTTCAGCTGCCAGAAGAGATGGGGCGTCCGGCGCACTCTCAAAGCGCAGGGTGCGTCCTACCGTGTCCCCTTCGGATGTTTGAAGCGGGGTGTCTCGCGCCGGGCCGTTCACACTCTCGGGCGTTTCGAAGATTTGCAGGCGACGTTTACTCTGCCCTTTGTAATGCAGCCTCGCGACGATTTCCTGGCCTGTGTAACAACCCTTGTTAAAGGCAACAAGGCCGGTGAGATCGTAGTTCAACGCCTGTGGCGTAAAGGCTCCCAGATCTTCAAGCTCTACTGCGTAATGGCCGCTTCGCAGAGTCTCCATAGCCCAGCGGGGTTCCGCATCCATGGTCCGCTCGTTAAGGGTGTCAGCTAAATCGATGGGGTTGTCAGGATCGACGCTCAGAATTTCAGACAAACCCGGTGTGCGCTGCAGCGTCACGGTTCCCGTCCGTATTGAAGCCGCCATGTGACCCGCCGGCAGCGCGTCAGGCGTTGGAGTTACCACAGACTCACGCAAACCCACTATGGCATCTTCGCGGGAGTCAGGCTCCACGCTGATTCGGGAGAACTGCGCATAGCGCCGAAGGGTGTCAGCAACGCTTGTGGCAAGAGAACGGCGAAGCCGCAGCACCACGTGGGTGTCGCTCACCTGCACAACAAGCAGGTCACTGAGCACGCGTCCTTTAACATTGCAAAGCGCTCCCATGACCGCAATGCCCGGCGAAAGCTTCCGCGTATCACAGGTCAATTGCCCCTGTAGAAACTCGGGAATCTTGCTCCCGCGTAGGTGAATCATCGCTTCCTTTGGTAAAAAGCAGGCAAAACCGCTCACGATTACTCCTTGGTGCTCATTGAACTGGCTATGGTCAACGTAAAGGGTGAATCATAACCCGGACACTGACTCGGCTATACTGTGACGTTTGATTCAGTTGGGGTCCTGCATGGACGAAGAACACAAGCGCATGCGCTGGGCGAGTCGCCGCGGGATGCTCGAGCTCGACCTGATCCTTGAACCGTTTGTACGTCTGCACTACGCGCAATTGGACGAACAGGGGCGGAGTCGTTACCGGGAACTCATGACCTGTCAGGATCAGGAGCTGTTTGATTGGTTTTTGCGCAAACGCGTGCCGGACAACGCAGAGCATGCGTATATGGTCAGGACTATCTTAAGTGCCAGACGAGCTGAGGATACACCTCCGTAAGTCTGGGCAGTTAGGCGTGTTGTTTCGTCTGTCCCTGCTGTTTCTTGGGTTGGACCTTCTGGTAGGTATCTATACCGCCGATTTTCGGCTGTTCATCGCGGCGCCGGGTTTGGCATTACTGTGCGCAACACTGGCGCGCCTGGATCCCTCCGGGATCATATTGGCATGTCAATCCATCCGCCAAGCATCCGCCGAGTGGCGCTACAGGTCATACAATGACGAGAACTTTTTACCCTGTGAATTGCAGGCTCACGGCAAGCTTGCCAGCGTGTTGTTGCTTGACTGTATTTGTCAGCGCCGTGACCTCAGGGGTGTCAGATCCCGTGCACGCCTGTTGATCTTTCCTGACGCTATGTCAGAAGAACATTGGCGCCTTTTGCGCCGCCAGTTGCGTCTGCAACTGCATGCCCGTAACGCCTAGCTTGGGCGGTTGGCTGGGTGCTTGTCTGGTTGCTTGTCTGGATGATTGTCAGGAATAAGCACGGTGTCCGACGGCACAGGGTTCAGCCCGGGATAGTCGAGCGTGTAGTGCAGCCCGCGACTTTCCCGTCGCTCAATGGCACAGCGAATCATCAGTTCAGCCACCATGGCCAGATTACGCAGTTCCAACAGGTCATTGGTCACTTTGTAGTTACTGTAATACTCAGCGATTTCTCCCTGCAGTAGATGGGCGCGGCGCAGGGCACGCTGCAGTCGTTTATTGGTGCGCACGATGCCGACGTAGTCCCACATGAAGCGCCGAAGCTCATGCCAGTTGTGGGATATCACGACGTCTTCATCGGAGTCTGTTACCTGGCTCTCATCCCAGGGCGGAGGGCTTTTTGCCTCGCTGTCGTGCAGGTTCTGCGTGCTGATATGCCGCGCGGCAGCCTGTGCATAGACCAGGCACTCCAGGAGAGAGTTGCTGGCCATACGGTTTGCCCCGTGAAGTCCGGTAAAGGAGCACTCGCCGATGGCATACAGGCCCTCCACATCGCTACGACCATGGCTATCGACCATAATGCCACCACAGGTGTAGTGCGCTGCAGGTACGACCGGAATACGGTCCCGGGTGATGTCGATGCCGTATTCAAGACAGCGTTCGTAGATGGTGGGGAAGTGTTGACGCACAAAGCCCGGGTCGCGGTGCGAGATATCCAGATACACACAGTCGGCACCCAGTCGTTTCATCTCATGATCAATCGCGCGCGCTACGATATCCCGGGGCGCCAGTTCTGCCCGCTCGTCAAACCGTGGCATAAACCGCTGTCCGTCCGGGAGCAAAAGGTGAGCACCTTCCCCCCGCAGCGCTTCGGTAATGAGAAACGACTTCGCTTCCGGGTGATACAGGCAGGTGGGGTGGAACTGATTGAACTCCAGGTTGGCAACGCGACATCCTGCTCGCCAGGCGATGGCGATTCCATCGCCGCTGGCACCATCAGGGTTGCTCGTATAGAGATAGACCTTGCTTGCTCCGCCGCTGGCGAGGACTACTGAGCTGGCTTCGAACAGGTCGACGCTGTCTTTTTGTTCGTCCAGTACATAGATTCCCCTGCAACGCCCTTCTTTAACCACGAGGTCTACAGCGATGCGTCCCGGGAGTAAATCTATGTTATCTGCCTGGCGAGCTCGCTGTTCCAGAACTTCGCCAATGGCGCCCCCGGTGCGATCGGCTGCATGTACGATCCGCCGATGGCTATGGCCGCCCTCCTGGGCGAGGTGGTATTCCGGTAACTGAGACGGATCAATATCCTCTCGAAGATCGAAATCCACTCCCAGCGATGCCAGCCAGTCGACCGTTTCCCGACTGTGAGACACGGTCAGCTCCACGGCATCGCGGTGGCAAAGCCCCGCGCCCGCGCGAAGGGTGTCCTCTACATGGGCATCTACGCTGTCCCTGGCATGCAGTACCGCAGCCATGCCTCCCTGGGCCCAATAGGTCGAACTTTGTTTGACGTCGCCTTTGGAAAGCACGGCAATGCGATAATGTGGGGGAAGTCGTAAGGCGAGCGCCAGGCCGGCGGCGCCGCGCCCGATGATTACAACGTCGTGGCGATAATGTGTACTCATTGGCGCCAGGAGTCCTTATAAAGAAAGCCGAATGACAGGTATCATGCCTGTTTTATCCCATGATCGGTACAGTGATTCGCCAGGGTCGCTGGACATAGCCTGGAATGTAAATAATTCACAGGGAACCGGGGGAGTTTGCGGGTGTCCATAGTTGGCAGGTGGAGCAGCAAGCGGTTGCTGGCGCCGTGCATCAAGGAGGAGTGCGACGTTTGACCGCTTCGGTCACAGATAAACAGTTGGTTGTGCGGGTTCAAAAAGGCGACAAAGGCGCCTTTGATCTGCTGGTCATTAAGTACCAGCAGAAAATCATGAGCCTCATCAGCCGCTACGTGCGTGACGCAGACGAGGTTCAGGATGTGGCCCAGGAAGCGTTCATCAAAGCGTATCGAGCGCTACCCGGTTTCCGGGGCGATAGTGCGTTTTACACGTGGTTGTACCGTATCGCGATCAACACGGCGAAGAACCATCTGGTTTCGCGTTCCCGGCGCCCCCCGGGATCTGATGTCGATGTAGAAGATGCTCAGTACCTCGAGGGGGGAGACGCGCTGCGTGATCGCGAGACGCCTGAAAACGCACTGTTTGGCGAAGAATTAAGAGAGAAAGTCAATGAAGCGCTGGATGCGCTGCCCGATGATTTGCGCACTGCGGTAACTTTACGGGAATTTGATGGTCTCAGTTATGAGGAGATCGCAGAAGTGATGGAGTGTCCGGTGGGCACGGTGCGTTCCAGGATTTTTCGCGCCCGGGAAGCGATCGATAAAATCGTACAGCAGCAAATGGACGGCTTGTAGCCGGGTAGATGCAGCTGCGGTATCAAACGGGTAAGGCAAGAATTGTGATGAGTAGTGATGAGTAGTGATGAGTAGTGATGAGTAGTGATGAGTAGTGATGAGTAGTGATGAGTAGTGATGAGTAGTGATGAGTAGTGATGAGTAGTGATGAGTAGTGATGAGTAGTGATGAGTAGTGATGAGTAGCAATGAGTAGCAATGAGTAGCAATGAGTAGTGGAGATCAACAGTATGCGTAATGCCGAGAGCACTGGCCTGGGAGCCACTCCAGAGGAGACTTTGTCGGCTCTGGCTGATAACGAGGCTCAGGAGTTGGAGCTTCGGCGGTTGCTGCGCGAGTTAGAAAGCACCCCGGAGTTAGGTGATCGTTGGTATCGTCTGCACGCGGCGCGTGCAGCGATGCATGGCGAGGCGGTGCGGCCCTCAGCGGGTTTTGCGAACTCGGTGCGAGCAGCTATAGATGCTGAACCGGCACTGCAACAAAACAGCGCTGGAAGCTTTCGGCGGGCGCTGGGGAGTTTTGCTGTAGCAGCGTCTGTAGCTGCTGTTGTCGTATTGGGAGGCCAGCAATTAGCCCTGACGTCTGCCGGTGGCAATGCGGATCTTGTGGCACGAGTAGCGCCACTGCCTGTGGGTGTGGTCAACACCACGGGCGCAGTGCCGGTGCAGGCCAGCTACGGCACGCGCGCGCTGCCTACACTGCAGCCTGCTGATCGCACGGCCTACCGCGAGCTGGCCCGGCAACGACTCCGTCGTTACAGTCAGGAGCACGCAGAGCACGCATCGCTCAACACGCCGCAGGGAATGCTGCCGTTCGCCCGTGTTCCGGTGATTGAGCAATAGGTGAAGCGCTCTTACGTGAAATCGTCAGGCAGCAGGATGTCTAGGATGTCTAGGATGTCTATAGTCGATAAGACCTTGGGCAATCTGCGGTGGGATGTCGCTTTACCGTCCTTGCTAGCGGGCTTTCTGGTGCTGCTTGCGCCCGCAACGCTGGTGGCGCAGCCGCAGTGCGAGTCGCTTGATCCTGCGGTTGCACAATTGCTTCAGGCCATGTCCAACAATGCCCAGCAGGCAAGTTATAGCGGGGTTGTGACTCTGCAGCGTGGCAGTGATATGCAGATCATGGAGCTGTCGCACAGTGTGTCTAATGGCCAGGCAAGCGAGGAGCTGGTGCGTCTCACCGGTCAGGACGCTCGTGTGGAACGATCCGGCCATCCCACGGGTTGTATGCATCCCGGGCACCAATTGCTGCGAGCGGCCAATGTGCTTAACGGGTCGTTTTGCGGGCTAGCATCCGTGTATAAGTTCCGGGTGCAGCCCGGCGACCGCATCGCCGATCGTGAGTCTGTGCGCCTGCGGGTGGAACCCCGGGATATGTACCGCTTCGGACATGTGCTCGAGCTCGATCAGGATACGGCGCTCATACTCAAGTCTTCGACTTTTGCTGCAGATCAGCGAGTTTTGGAGCAGTTTCAGTTCGCAAGTCTTTCTATGCGCCCGGGTGAGCCCAATGATGCAGTGATTGCTCACGAGGCGAGCCATCCGCATCCCCACGAGTCGGCGCATTTGCGCACGGGCGTAAGCTGGGAACTCGCGTGGCTGCCGGATGGATTTATGGCGACCGATGCGGCGCCTCCGGAGTCCCAAAGGAAAAGTTATACCGATGGCCTGGCATCGTTCTCGGTTTTTCTCGAGCCGCTTAGCGCGGCGATCAAGCCGGGAGAGGGTGTTGAGCGCCAGGGGAGCACGGTGGCTTACACCCGGGGCGTGTTGCTGCAGCGAAGGCCGGTGCTGATAACAGTGCTTGGCGAGATTCCTACAAACACCGCGCGCATGCTGGCAGACTCCGTGAGGCTTCGCTGATGCGAGTCAGCGCGCTGGTGGCTTATGCTGACTGAGACTGCCCGGGTGGTGGCTCTTGATGGAGGCTGTGTCTGGGTGGAGACGCTGCGGCAATCGAGTTGCGGGGGCTGCGCAGCCCGTGCGGGCTGTGGCCATGGCATGATCAACAGTGCCAGACCCGGCGTTTCTCAGGGCTTGATCAAGGCGCTGTTGCCCGCGGACAAGGCCCTGACGGTAGGCCTTCATGACACCGTAGAGATAGCTATACCCCAGCGGACGTTCTTGCGCGCTGCGGGGATGCTCTATGCCATGCCGTTGCTAATAACGGTGATTGCTGCTGTGGGAGCCGATCAGTGGTTTGCGTCGCATTCCCTATCCCAGGCAGCTCTGGACCTGAGAGTCAGTCTGGCGGCGATCGCCGGATTGGCCGGCGGTCTTTTGTTGCTAAGGTTTGCGAGTCGTCGCATGAGCAACGATCCGGATATTCAGCCTCGAGTTACCGGTGTGACCTGATCCAAAGCCGTGCGCCTTGCGAATCTTTGATCTAAACCTTTTTCTGGACCGACCATGACCCTGGAGAAACCCATGAGACATTCTTTTGCAGGCCTGAGGGCATTATTGCTGACAACGGCAGCCTTTGCGTTGCTGGTTTCTGCATCCCTCAGTCGAGCGGCAGAACTGCCTGACTTTACGAAAATTGTGTCGCAGCAATCACCTGCCGTGGTCAAGATTATTGTTGAGGCGAGCGTTTCTCGTGGTGGCCCGGATATCAATGAAGAAGAAATTCCGGAGTTCCTGCGACGCTACTTTCAGATGCCCAACCCTCCTCAAGGCCCTCAGGGTCCCCAGGAGCGTATGGCGACCGGTTCGGGCTTCATTATTTCTGACGACGGCTACGTTGTGACCAACCACCATGTGGTAGAGGATGCTGATGTGGTGACCGTGCGTCTGTCGGATCGACGGGAGTACGAAGCAGAAATAGTAGGTCTGGACCCTCGCTCCGATCTTGCGCTGCTGCGTATCGAAGCACAAGGGCTGCCTTATCTGGTGCTCGGCGCAGACGATGCATTACAGGTGGGCGAGTGGGTGCTGGCGATAGGCTCTCCCTTCGGTCTTGACTACTCCGTCACCGCGGGCATCGTCAGCGCGAAAGGGCGCAGTCTGCCTACGCGCAGCCGCGAGAATTACGTGCCCTTTATTCAGACCGATGTGGCCATCAATCCGGGTAATTCGGGCGGACCGCTGTTTAACCTCAAGGGTGAAGTGGTGGGCGTGAACTCACAGATCTTTACCACCCGTGCGGGCGGTTCCATAGGGTTGTCGTTTGCCATTCCGGTGAACGTCGTGCGCAACGTGGTCAACCAGTTGAAAGATGGCGGCACGGTTACCCGCGGCTGGTTGGGGGTGACCATTCAGAATGTGGACCGCAATCTCGGTGAGTCCTTTGGTCTTGACCGGCCCCGGGGTGCGCTCATATCGCAGATAGCTAACGACGGGCCTGCCGCAAAATCGGGACTTGAGCCCGGTGACATCATCATTGAATTTGATGGTGAAGCCATCGAGACATCTGCAGATCTTCCTCACGTGGTAGGGCTTATCGCTCCGGGTACCGAGGTTGATGTACTGATTGTCCGGAACCGGAAGCAAAAGACTATCGAAGTCGAAGTGGGTGGCCTGGATGCCGATGACAGCGTCGATCAGGCCTATGGAAATGCCGACAGTGACGCTGGGCGCGGCGGGCGTCTCGGTATCTCAGTCGAAGAAGCCCCGGAAGAAATGCTCACCCGCTGGGATCTTGCGGGGGGCGTGCTGGTGCGCAGCGTAGAGCCCGATTCGCCCGCCGACGAGGCGGGATTGATGCCCGGTGACGTCATCACCGCCGTGGGTGCTACACCGGTTCGTTCTCTGGACGCCTTTCGGGATATCGTGGACGAACTCGATGACGGTGCGTCAGTGCCATTGCGGTTGATTCGCAGAGGTTCCCCCATGTTCATTGGTTTGCGTCTGAAAGAGTGATGCCCCGGACAGCGGCCCCGCGCCAGGTATCAGCCGCTTGTCTTACTCGTGGCGAGCGCGGGCTCACTGAGCTACAATGCCGCGCTTTTTGCCGGGACCTCCCTAGGGGTCCCGTTTTGCGTTGTCCTAGTGAGCATGCCCCTTGAGTGACCTCGATCACATCCGTAATTTTTCTATCATCGCCCATATCGATCATGGGAAGTCAACGCTGGCCGATCGCTTCATCCAGCACTGTGGAGGGCTAAGCTCTCGGGAGATGCAGGCTCAGGTTCTCGATTCCATGGATATCGAGCGCGAGCGGGGAATTACCATCAAGGCGCAGAGCGTCACGCTCGATTATCACGCCCGGAACGGTGAGACCTACCAGCTCAATTTTATTGATACGCCGGGGCATGTGGACTTTTCCTACGAGGTGTCACGATCCCTGGAAGCCTGTGAAGGTGCGTTGTTAGTCGTCGATGCCGGTCAGGGGGTAGAGGCGCAATCGGTTGCCAACTGTTACACCGCCATCGAGTTGGGGTTGGAGGTGTTACCGATTCTCAACAAAATGGATTTGCCGCAGGCCGATCCGGACCGGGTTCGGGTAGAGATCGAAGAGATCATAGGCATCGATGCAACGGAAGCCTGCCTGGTGTCCGCGAAGTCCGGGCTGGGCATTGAAGACGCCCTGGAGTACCTGGTAAAGCATATTCCACCGCCGGAAGGCGATCGTGACGCACCCTTGCAGGCGCTGATCATCGATAGCTGGTTTGATAACTATCTGGGTGTTGTGTCTCTGGTACGCGTAAAGCAAGGTGTTCTCAGGCGACGCGACCGGATTATCACCAAATCTACGGGTAAGCAGCATCAGGTTGACGGCGTGGGTATTTTTACGCCCAAACGCGAAGCCCGGGAAATGTTGCAGGCAGGCGAGGTGGGGTATGTCGTTGCGGGTATCAAGGATATTCTCGGCGCGCCCGTGGGGGATACCCTGGTTCACGCCAAGACGCCCGATGTGCCTTCGCTGCCGGGCTTCAAGAAGGTCAAGCCGCAGGTCTATGCGGGTATCTTCACGGTTTCTACCGATGATTACGAAGATTTTCGCGATGCCCTGGGCAAACTGACCCTTAACGACGCATCGTTGTTCTATGAACCCGAGACATCCGATGCCCTGGGTTTTGGGTTTCGCTGTGGTTTCCTGGGCATGCTGCATATGGAGATCATTCAGGAACGGCTGGAGCGGGAATACGATCTTGACCTGATTACCACGGCACCCACCGTTGTATACGAGGTGCTTACCAAGCGCGGCGAAACGCTGCGAGTGGACAATCCCTCAGCGCTCCCGGACATGGGTGACGTGGACGAGATGCGTGAACCCATCGCCCGCTGCAATATTCTGGTGCCTCAGGATTATCTGGGTAACGTGATCACCCTGTGCGTGGAAAAACGCGGAGAGCAGCGTGATATGCAGTTCCTGGGGTCTCAAGTGTCGCTAACCTACGACATCCCCATGGCCGATGTGGTGCTCGACTTTTTTGACAGACTGAAGTCTGTGAGTCGGGGTTACGCTTCGCTTGACTACAGTTTTGATCGCTTTGAGACGGCCACGCTTTCTCGCCTTGATGTCTTGATCAACGGAGATCGCGTTGATGCGCTGGCGATTATTGTGCACCGCGATCAGGTTGAATACCGGGGGCGTCAGCTCACTGAGAAAATGAAAGAGCTCATTCCCCGGCAGATGTTCGATGTGGCCATCCAGGCCGCGGTGGGCGGCAAGATTGTGGCTCGGCAAACCGTCAAAGCGCTGCGCAAGAACGTGACGGCCAAGTGCTATGGCGGTGATGTGAGTCGTAAGCGCAAACTTCTGGATAAGCAGACGCCGGTAAAAACGTATGAAGCAGTGGGGCGGGTGGAGATACCTCAGTCGCTTTCTTGCTGTGCTTAGGTAGATTGATTGTGTGCCCTTGATGGTAGATAACAGGAGCGTTCATGTCGCTTGATTTCCCGCTGATTCTTGTAATTCTGGTTTTCGGGACCGGTTTGATCTGGTTGGCGGACCGTCTGCTCTGGGCGCCTGGGCGCCAGCGCAGCCTGGATACTCTCTGCGCGCAGTATCCCGATTGGGATCAAGATGGTTCGGCGGATGCGAAGCGCTTTAACGCCGCAGCGCAGAGCCTGCCCAAAGAATCAACCATCGTCGAGTATTCGCGATCGTTTTTTCCGGTGCTGGCGGTAGTTTTTGTGTTGCGCAGCTTTTTAGCGGAACCCTTTCAGATCCCGTCTTCTTCCATGGTGCCCACCCTGGAGGTTGGGGATTACATATTGGTCAATAAGTTTGTATACGGTATTCGACTGCCTGTACTGCGAACCAAGGTGCTGTCGATCAGTGAGCCAAAGCGCGGGGATGTGATGGTGTTTTTCCCGCCGCACCTTAACAAGACTTATTACATCAAGCGGGTCATAGGTTTGCCCGGTGATGTGGTGAGTTACCGCAGTAAGCGTCTTTACGTTAATGGCGAGCCGGTTCCCTTTGAACCACTGGCGGTAGTGCCAGACGGGCGGTCTCGGTATCAAATGGGCCTGGCGGAGCTTGGGGGCAAGAGTCATCTCCAGCAGATCAATCTTATGCGGCCCGGACGGGACTTTACGGTCACGGTGAAACCGGGACACTACTTTATGATGGGCGATAATCGCGATAACAGCTCTGATAGTCGTGTTTGGGGCCAGGTGAGCGAGCGCGATATAGTGGGCAAAGCTTTCGCGATTTGGATGCATTGGGATTCGCTGTTCAGTATTCCACGCTTTGATCGTGTAGGCGGCATTGAATAAGTCCGCTCACAGCGGGCAGTCACCGAGGGGGCGACTATGAAAAAGCCAGGTAGGCAGCAGGGGATGGGCATGCTCAGCATGCTAATTATTGCCGTGATGGTGGGTTTTTTTGTCATGTCCGGTATTCGCATTGCGCCGGGTTTGATTGAATATCAGACCATCCGGGAATTGGTGATTGAAGCGGCTGAGGGCTATGACGATGATGAGGACACCATTGCCGATATTCGTCGCCAGCTCTCAGGTAGTTTCAATATGAACCAGATTAAAACCATTGGGCCTAGAGACGTGCAGATCAACCGGGAAAACGGCAAAGTGATGATCGATGCCAATTACGAGGACCGAATCCCGCTATTTTGGCGTATCGATGCAGTGGTCAAGTACGATGACCTGGTGTTCGTGGCCGGCGAGCGATACAGCGACGAGTGATGGATGCACAGCAGTGGCTGGAGCGGCAGTTTGGTTGCCGCTTGCAAAACGGGTCATTGCTGACCCAGGCGCTTTCTCACCGGAGTGTTGGCAGCCGCAATAACGAACGTCTGGAGTTTCTCGGCGATTCGGTACTTGGCTTTGTCGTAAGCGAAGAGCTGTACCGACGTTTTCCCGACGCCGATGAAGGGCAGCTCAGCCGCCTTCGCGTGTCTTTGGTAAAAGGCAGCGCCCTTGCCGCGGTAGCCAGGGAGCTGGATCTGGGTGATCAGTTGCGCCTCGGAGCAGGCGAAATACACGGCGGAGGCCGCCGCCGGGACTCAATTCTTGCAGATACGCTGGAGGCCCTACTGGGCGCTATTGTGCTGGATCTGGGTATAGAGGCCTGTCGTGCTGCTATTTCCCGGGTGTTTCAAAGTCGCTTTGACGCTCTGAAACTTGAGCAGGCGCGCAAGGATCCCAAAACCCGGTTGCAGGAATTTCTGCAAGGCAGAGGCCGTCAGCTGCCGGACTATGTGCTGTGCGATGCTGCCGGCGAGGACCACGCGAAAATATTCACCGTTGCCTGTGAGCTTTCTGATGGTGACGAAGTGGCGCAGGGCGTTGGCGAAAGCCGCCGCGCTGCGGAACAGGCTGCAGCGACAGCAATATTGGCCCAATTGGGGGAATCATGAGCGAAAAAACCCGCTGCGGTTATGTGGCAATTGTAGGCCGACCTAATGTTGGGAAATCTACCCTGCTGAATCATCTGCTGGGACAAAAGCTGTCGATTACCTCGCGGAAACCCCAGACCACCCGTCATCAGGTCCTTGGTATCAAGACCACAGACAGCGCCCAGATGCTGTTTGTCGATACACCGGGCATTCATGGTGGTGAGGATCGTGCGCTGAATCGCTTTATGAACCGCACCGCCAGCGCGGCATTGGCGGCCGTGGATATTGCGGTGATGGTAGTGGATCGGGGAGAGTGGCGAGACGATGACGAGCGGGTGCTTAGAAGCTGTGTGGCAAGCAACGCACCGGTGCTTCTGGTGATCAATAAAGTGGATCTCGAGGACAACCCCAATGCCATTTTACCCAGCTTGCAATCGCTGGCGGAGCGCGCCGATTTTGCAGCGCTGATACCTCTTTCTGCACTGCGGGGGCGTAATCTGGACGTACTCGAAGCAGAAATCGTAAAACGTCTGCCCCAGGGTCCGTTTCTTTTTGAAGAAGATGAGATAACCGATCGAAGTACGCGATTTTTAGTAGCGGAGATCGTACGTGAGAAAATCACCCGGCAGCTAGGAGATGAACTGCCTTACTCCACGACGGTGGAGATCGAAGAGTATGGTCACGAGGCCGGGATCGTGCATATTTCTGCCGTGATACTGGTGGAGCGCAAAGGGCAGAAAGCGATATTAATCGGCCAGAAGGGCAGTCGACTGAGGCAGATTGGTACTGAAGCGCGCCAGGATATCGAGCGATTGATAGAGAGCAAGGTCATGCTGAATCTCTGGGTGAAAGTGCGATCCGGCTGGGCGGACGATGAGCGTGCGTTGCGGAGTCTGGGTTATGACGACGGGCGTTGAGCGTCCTAGACGTTCAGGCTGATGCGCGTCCAGCTGCAGCCTTGCTATCTCCTGCATCGTCGTCCCTTTCGCGACAACAGTGAGCTGCTCGATGTGTTTAGCGTCGAGTATGGACGGTTAGGCCTGATTGCCCGGGGCCTGAGCCGTCGCCGCCGAGGAGGCCCCTTGGGAGCGCTCTTACAGCCGTTCCGTCCCCTGTTACTCAGTTTCAGCGGTAAAGGTGAGTTGCTGACACTCACGGGCGCTGAATCGGGGGGCGAGCTGGCACCCTTACACGGTGAAGCCCTGCTCAGTGCCTTCTATCTGAGCGAACTGCTGTTACGCCTGCTGCAACGTTTTGAAGTGCAGCCGGCGCTGTTCACCGCCTACGGAGCAGCCATTGCCGATCTGTCGGATGTTGCAAGCACAGGAAACGCTCGCCTGAGCCTGGAGCCGGCGTTACGTCGCTTTGAGTTTCGGCTGCTCGAAGAACTTGGATATGCCGTGGATCTGTCAACAGACGCTTCTTGCGGCGCAGTGATACGGGCGGATGCCCACTACGCGCTGGTGCCGGATTTCGGTTTTAGAGAGGTAGCCGCTGCCGCATCGCCTTCCAATGCCAGCTTTGCGGGCACCGACATTATGGCGATTGCTGAAGGCCATTTTGACGGCGTCAGCGGATTAGCGGCCAAGCGTATGGTCCGGACCCTGTTGCATCCCCATCTCGGCAGTACGCCCCTGCGCTCGCGAAGCATGTTTGAAACCACCCGGGGGCCCCGGGCGCAAACCGGCGAAGAAATAGAGGCAGGTGGCGTTTGATAGGCATTGGCACGGATATTGTTGAGATCGAGAGAGTGGAAGCGGTCTGGCGTCGTCATCAAGAGCGATTTGAGCGACGTATCCTGACGCCCGACGAAGTGCGGATCTGCCGGGCGCGAACTCAGCCCTGGCGTTACCTGGCCAAACGGTTCGCTGCAAAAGAGGCCATTGCCAAGAGTATGGGCACAGGTATCGGGATTGCATTGAGCTGGCAGGACATTGAGCTGCGAGCGGCTCCATCAGGTGCACCCGTGGTGCATTTGTCGCCCCGGGGCAGTGCATTGGCCCGAAAAAAGGGCGGAAGCAGGGTGCTTTTGAGCCTGTCTGATGAGCGGGCCTATGCAGTGGCGTTCGCTGTGCTGCTGGCTTAAGGTGTGCGTGGATTGGCCCTGGTAAGCGATGGGTGCCCGAAGAATTTTAGGATTTGATATGCCGGACTACCCAACGATTGAAGCCTGTATTGGGCGTACCCCTCTGGTACGTCTGCAGCGATTGCCGGGCCAGACCAGCAATACTTTGCTGGCCAAGCTCGAAGGCGATAACCCGGCAGGTTCGGTAAAGGACCGTCCGGCAATGAGCATGATCGCCGAGGCCGAGGCCAGAGGTGATATCTCACCCGGTGACACAATTATCGAAGCGACCAGCGGGAACACAGGGATTGCGCTGGCCATGGCCGCGGCAGTCCGCGGTTATGAGATGAAGCTGATCATGCCAGCCAGCGCGAGCAGCGAGCGCAAACAGGCCATGCGTGCGTATGGAGCAGAGCTTATTGAGGTGAGCGCCGAAGAGGGCATGGAAGGTGCCCGGGACCTCGCCCACGCCCTGCGTGACGCCGGCGAGGGTATTGTTCTGGACCAGTTTGCGAATCCGGACAACCCCCTGGCGCACTATCGCGGCACCGGGCCGGAAATATGGGAACAGACAGCGGGGGAGATCACGCACTTTGTCAGCTCCATGGGCACGACGGGGACGATCATGGGGTGTTCGGCGTATTTCAAGACTCAGAATCCGCACATCGAAGTGGTGGGTCTTCAGCCGAAAGAAGGTGCGAGTATCCCCGGGATTCGGCGCTGGCCCAAGGCCTATCTGCCGTCTATTTTTGAACCTGCCCGAGTAGACCGGGTGTTGGATATCTCTCAGGACGAGGCAGAAGACACCATGCGCGCTCTGGCACAGCAGGAGGGTATTTTTTGTGGAGTTTCGGCCGGTGGTGCCGTGGCGGGGGCATTGCGTGTGTCCGCTGAGGTCGAGAATGCGACCATCGTGATGATTATCTGCGATCGTGGGGATCGCTATTTGTCGACCGGCGTTTTCGACAAGATCTGAAACGATGGTCCGAGTACGCGAACACAGTTACTTTTCCAATGACGGGACGGTGGATGTCGAGGCCTTCTTGGCACAGCTGCCCGTCAGTGACGCTCTGTCTGATGCCAGTGCCGGGCGCCTGCGCGATGCGCTTGATGCTTTACACAACGCTGCTCAGACGCCGGGTATCGATACCGGCGATTGGGCGCGGGATGCAAACTGCGAGTGGGCAGGTATCGAGTCTGCACAGATTCTCGCAGAGCTGCGGGTTGGCGTGAATTGTCTTATCGCTGGCTTGCTTTATCGTGCTGTGCGCGAGCAGAGGCTTGAGATTCGTGACGTTGAGGCCCGCTTCGGCAAGGTTGTCGCAGATCTTCTGCGTGGCGTTTTACGAATGGCCGCCATTGCCGATTTGCGTAACCCCAGTGATACCGCAGTCCTGGGAGAAGCGCAGAGACAACGCGACAACATCCGCCAGATGCTGGTTGCCATAGTTGATGATGTTCAGGTTGCACTTATCAAACTCGCGGAGCGGACCTGTGCGATTCGTGCTGTCAAAAGCGATAAAACGCGACAGGAGCTGGTGGCAAGAGACGTATTCGATGTGTACGCACCGCTTGCTCATCGTCTGGGTATTGGTCACCTGAAGTGGGAGCTTGAGGATCTTTCGTTTCGCTATCTCTACAACGATTCCTACAAGCGTATTGCAGGCTTGCTCGATGGTAAGCGCTTGGAGAGAGATCGCTTTATCACCCGGGTGATTGAGCAGTTACGGTCCGTGCTCGGTGGTGCGGGCATTGAGTTTGAGGTCAGCGGTCGCTCTAAGCACATCTACAGTATCTGGCGAAAAATGCAGCGCAAGGGTATCGGCTTTTCCCAGGTCTATGACATCCGCGCGCTGCGTATTCTTGTGCCCGAGCTGAAGGATTGTTATGCCACATTGGGTCTGGTGCACGGGCTTTGGCGCAATATCCCTAATGAATTTGATGACTACATTGCCAGCCCCAAAGAAAATGGTTATCGCTCTTTGCACACGGCGGTAATCGGCCCTGAAGGTAAAATTCTTGAAGTGCAGATCCGCACCCATGAAATGCATGAGGAAGCGGAGCTCGGGGTCTGTGCGCATTGGCGCTACAAGGGAACGGATACCAAGCGGGGCTCAGGCTCAAGCTACGACGAAAAAATCAATTGGTTGCGCCAGGTGCTCGATTTACATGAAGAGAGTGGTGATGCGGCCAGTGTTGAAGAGCAGTTGCAGTTCGGCGTTGCCCAGGATCGGGTGTATGTCTTTACGCCCCGGGGAGATGTTGTGAATCTGGCCAGCGGCGGGACGCCACTGGATTTTGCCTATCATGTGCACACCGAGGTTGGGCATCGCTGCCGCGGCGCTAAGGTGAATGGGCATATCGTACCGCTTACGCACAGCCTGCAAACCGGCGATCGCGTAGAAATTCTTACCGGTCGTGAAAACCGGCCTCGTCGAGATTGGCTGCAGTCCGGGTTGGGGTTTCTTCAAACGCCCCGTGCGCGGGCCAAGGTGCAGGCCTGGTTCAAAAGCCAGGCCCGGGAGGAAAATGTCGACGCCGGTCGGCAGCTCCTGGAACGGGAGTTTCGGCGTCTGGCGCTGACCAGTGTCGACTATAAACGTATTGCCGTTCGGCTCAGTGTTCCCACGGTAGATGATATGTATGCCGCGGTGGGCTCGGGGGACCTGTCAGCATCCCAGGTGGTGAATGCTGCGGAAACGCTCATCGGAAGCAAGCCGCAGCCGGAGTTGCGGGTCAGTCGGCCCACGAGTGGGCGAAAACGCAATGCCGTGCAGGTTCAGGGCGTGGGTAATCTGCTGACCAATATCGCAGGGTGCTGTAAGCCGGTTCCCGGCGACGAGATTACCGGTTTTATTACTCAGGGCAGGGGGGTCAGTATTCACCGTGGAGACTGTGCCCGGGTGTTAAAAATCTCAGAGCAGAATCCCGAGCGGGTTATTGATGTGGAATGGGGGAGTACCCCGGATGAACGCTTCGAAGTCGATATAGCGATTGAAGCTTATGACCGGCAGGGCTTGCTCAGGGACGTGACGTCCATGTTTGCGAACGCGCGGATCAACGTGCTGTCAATCCAGACCCAGACGAACCGCAAAGCCCACGCTGCCGCCATGCGTTTAACCGTGGAAGTGGGGGATTTGGGCTCTTTGGCCAAGCTTCTCGAGCGCCTGAATCGACTCAAGAATGTCATTTCCGCGCGTCGTGTGAGTACTTAGGTCGTCTTGCCGCTCTTTCCGCCTTAATTTTATCCCTAAGCTTAAAGCAGAGCTGAACTGTTGCATCAGGAGCCATTGTGCAGGAACCCCATTACAGCATCGCCGATTTATTGCGCATTATGCAGCGTTTACGTGACCCTGAGCACGGCTGTCCCTGGGATTTGCAGCAGGACTTTGAGAGTATTGTGCCGTCTACGCTGGAGGAGTGTTACGAACTCGCTGCGGCCATTGAAGCGGGAGACTACCCCCATCTTGCGGATGAGTTGGGCGACGTGCTTTTTCAAGTGGTGTTCTATGCTCAGTTGGGGGCGGAACGTGAGCTGTTTACTTTCCAGTCCGTGGTCCACGGTTTGGTTGACAAGCTGCTTCGACGGCATCCCCATGTGTTCGCCCAGGGGCGGATTGAAGGCATCGTGGACCGATCCGCAGGGGGCGCGCAAGACACGGCAGCGGTAAAACAACAGTGGGAGCAGATAAAAGCAGACGAGCGGGCGCAGCGGGCACAGCATGGGGCGCTGGATGACGTGCCGGTGGCATTGCCGGCGCTACCCCGGGCACAAAAGCTGCAAAAACGCGCGGCCCGCGTTGGCTTCGATTGGCCCGACGCGGCGCCGGTGTTTGCAAAGATTGACGAAGAACTACAGGAGCTGCGGGACGCCATTGACCGGCAGGATGCGGGCGAGATCGAGGATGAGCTGGGTGACCTTCTGTTTACGGTGGTGAATCTGTCCCGGCACCTCAAGATCGATGCGGAAGCTGCGCTGAGGCGGGCCAGCAGTAAGTTTGAAAGGCGATTTAGCAGCATGGAGCGGGCCTGCGCCGAACAGAATACAGTGCTTGAGGCGTTGGACGCCGCCGCCATGGAGCTACTGTGGGATCAGGCAAAAGCATCCGTATAGTGCACAGATCTTCGACCAAAGGCTGCTTGTTTCCCCTCCATGCTGCCGGTATGGTGTCCGGCCCGGGTGCAGCGCTGGCCTGTGCGGGATGCGAACTACAAACTTTAGATAACGAGGAAGTCCATGCGATTGATTCTGCTCGGAGCCCCCGGCGCGGGAAAGGGAACCCAGGCTCAGTACATTACTGAGGCCTTCGGCATTCCTCAGATATCCACTGGCGATATGCTGAGGGCGGCGGTAAAAGCCGGTACTGAGCTGGGCCAAAAGGCCAAGGCCATCATGGATTCTGGTGGCCTGGTTTCGGATGACATCATCATCGGCCTGGTGAAAGAACGTATCTCCCAGCCAGATTGTGCCGGCGGCTGCCTTTTTGACGGTTTCCCTCGGACAATTCCCCAGGCGCAGGCCATGGTTGATGCGGGGGTTGCTATCGATCATGTGATCGAAATCGCGGTGGACGATGAAGAGATCGTTAAGCGTCTCAGCGGGCGCCGGGTGCATCCCGGCTCCGGGCGTATCTACCATGTTGAGCACAATCCGCCGAAAGTCGCGGGCGTTGACGATGAAACCGGAGAGCCGCTGGTGCAGCGTGATGACGACCTTGAGGAGACCGTGCGTAAAAGACTTGCGGTGTATCAGGAGCAGACTCGGCCGCTGGTGGACTTTTACAGCAGTATGACGGGTAGTGATGCGCCGGCTTATCACTTCATCGCGGGTGTAGGTGATGTTCAAGATATTCGTGCCAAGGTGGTAGCCGCGCTGGGCGCCTAAGTCGCAAACCCGTCCGGAGCGACCTGGGACTGAAGTCGTAAATCTTCAACCTCATTGATATTTGCGAATCCCTTTGCAAGATCGCCGTCAAAGAGCAGTGCTGCACTGGCGCATTGCGCATACCAGCGGTGCACGGCCCGCTGGTCTCTGTCCAAATGCCCGGTAAGCGTCCCAAGAATCTCTACACGCAAAGCAGCGCATAAGTAATGTGACTGAGACTCGGTTGCTGCGTATACGATGTCCAGTTCAGGTCTCGCCTGGAGTTCGCGCAGCAGTTGTCTCGGTACATCTGCCGACAGTAGTGGTAAGTCGCAGGGCAGGAGTAACAGTATTTGAGTCCCGGACACACTCTTGAGCCTGGGGAAAATGCTTTCCATACCGGCCAGGGGCCCTTGAAAGCCCGGGCGCAGGTCGCTGATGACTTCGCCCAAGCCCAGAGCGGTATAGACATCTTGATGTCGGTTGGCGCTGATGAAACAGCGCTCACAGATCGGTGCAAGCAGCTCCAAAGGCCGAGTGACGGCGGGTCGCCCCGCGATGTCCAGCAGTCCCTTGTCCCTGCCGCCCATGCGCCGACCTGCTCCGCCGCACAGCACCAGACCCAGCGTGCCGGAATCTCGGGGTTGGCTACTTTCAGGGCGGGCAATCGTCTCCCGCGGCGGGGATTGTGTGGGATAATCAGCGTTCGCCATTACCAGACCTCATTGACTTGAATCGCCTTCTTGCCATCGACAGTGCTACTGACGCCCTAAGCCTTGCGCTGCTGGATGACCGTGGCTGTCATTCGCTGCACCGCGTTATGCCCAGACAGCACCAGCAGCTGCTGTTCAGCCTGCTGGATGAGCTGCTGGGCGATCGTAAACTGCCTGAATTGGATCTACGGGCCATTGTATACGGTCGTGGCCCCGGCTCATTTACCGGCCTGCGGATCGCTGTGAGTGCGGCTCAGGGGCTGGCATTCAGTCTGGGAATACCCGTGATCGGTGTGTCCAGCCTCGAAACGCAGGTGCGCACTTTTCTGCGCAGTGAATCAGTTACCGACTCCGCGCGCATACTCAGTTGTATCGATGCGCGCATCGGGCAGGTTTACGGCCAGTGGTTTGATTACGATGGGAGCTCACTCAGCGCGGCTGGAGAGGCTTTCGTTGCAGTGCCCGACGCGATTGAGTTGCCCGGTCGGGACGATGTCGGGCCGCTTACAGTGTTCGGTGTCGGGAGCGGTTTCGGATTTCTGGAAGCGATGCCAGAGGCTATACGCGAGCAGGCGAGCTGTTGGCCAGACGTGTTGCCCGAGGCTCGGGATATGTTCACAACAGCTGAGCAGGCGTTAGAGGCTGGGCAACTGCAAGCCCCCAGGGCGGCAGCACCGGATTATGTGCAGACGCGCATCGGCTGGAAAACGCTGGCTGAGCAGGGTCGGCTTGCATGATTGAGTGGTGGCAGGCGCTAGTGCTGGCGCTGATTCAAGGCCTTACCGAGTTTCTCCCTATCTCAAGTTCAGCGCATCTGTTGCTGCCGTCTATGCTCCTTGGCTGGCCGGATCAGGGTCTGGCTTTTGATGTGGCGGTGCACTTCGGTACGCTCAGTGCGGTGGTGGTGTATTTTCGTCAGGATTTGTGGGCCTTGACCCGGGGTGGCTGGGACTCGGTGCTGCATCGATCCATGAACGAGAGCAGCTGGGAGATCACATATTTAGGCCTGGCCACCATCCCTGCGGTACTGGTGGGCTTCGCGCTGAATGATGTTATGGATTCCTTGCGCACCGTGCCGGTGCTCGCCTCCACAACCATCGTTTTTGCCTTGTTACTCGGCTACGCCGACCGTCGGGTCGAAGAGCATGCCAAGACCCGTGTGGCGACGTGGTGGGTCGCGCTGATCATCGGCTGCGCCCAGGCGATTGCACCTATTCCCGGCACCTCCCGTTCAGGCATAACCATTACGGCGGGATTGTTGTTGGGGCTTTCCCGCCATGCAGCGGCGCGGTTCTCCTTTTTGCTCTCCATTCCCATCATACTCGGCGCGGCACTGCTTAAAGTGTCCGAACTTGTCGGTACCGATACCGCGGTGGACTTGCCTCTGGTGCTGCTGGGAACCGGCGTTGCCGCGCTAAGCGCCTACGCTTGCATCGCGGTGTTTCTGCGTTTGATCGAAGCCGTGGGCATGATGCCGTTTGTTGTCTATCGCCTGCTTCTTGGGGCCATTTTGTGCGCGCTGTGGTGGCGCTGAATGTCGAGGATAAACCATAGATGAAAGTCGCTTTTTTGGGTTTGGGTGTTATGGGTTTTCCCATGGCGGGTCATCTGTCGCGTGCGGGTCACGATGTCTGTGTTTACAACCGCAGTCGAGCCAAGGCGGACCGTTGGCTGGATAGTTACTCGGGACGTGCCTTTGACACTCCTGCACAGGCCGTTGCCGAGGCTGACATTGCAGCGCTTTGCGTGGGCAACGATGATGACGTTCGAGAGGTGATCTCTGGAAGCGCGGGGGTTCTGCAGGGAATTAAGCCCGGGGCCGTGATCATCGATCACACAACGGCTTCTGCGGCGCTGGCCCGAGAGCTCGCCGTTTTGTGCAAGGCGCGGGATATCGGCTTTTTGGACGCGCCGGTGAGCGGTGGGCAAGCCGGCGCCGAAGGCGGGGTTCTCACGGTAATGGTCGGGGGCGAACCCGAAGCATTTGAGCGAGGGCTTCCGGTGATGGAAAGCTACGCCCGCTGCGTGCGATTGCTCGGCCCCAGCGGGGCGGGGCAGTTGGCCAAAATGGTGAATCAGATATGTATTGCCGGGGTTGTAGAGGGTCTGTCTGAGGCGCTGCTTTTTTCAGAGCGCGCTGGTCTGGACACGGCGGCGGTGGTTGAGGTCATCAGCCAGGGTGCCGCGCAGTCCTGGCAGATGCAGAATCGCTATCAGACCATGCTCGCCGGCGAGTACGAGCATGGGTTTGCGGTGGACTGGATGCGCAAGGATTTGGCGATCGTGCTTGCTGAATCACGTCGTCTGGGTCTTGATCTGCCCCTGACTCAGATTGTCGATGGTTTCTACGCCGAGGTGCAGGCCATGGGTGGCGGGCGTTGGGACACCAGCAGTTTGCTCGCGCGCCTGCTTCAAAAGCATGCACCGTCCGGTGATGGGGATAAAGGGTGATGGATAAGCAGCAGTTTAATAAAGGCCTTCTGGAATTTCTGTCGCAGTCGACCACGTCCTTCCATGCGGTACAGTCCATGTCCCGCCGGTTGCTGGATGCGGGCTTTGTGCCTTTTGATGCCCACAGTGATCTAAGTCCGGGTAGCGTTGGTGTGTTTTACGAGCAGGCGGGAACCCTCATTGCGTTGCGCCCGGGCCGGGACCCGTTGCTGGACAGTGGTCTGCGCATGGTGGGCGCTCATACTGACAGCCCCTGTCTGATGGTCAAACCGCAGCCTGAAAAATTTGATCTTGGCTACCTGCAGCTGGGGATCGAGGTGTACGGCGGCGCTTTGCTGAACCCCTGGTTTGATCGTGATCTATCGCTGGCAGGTCGGGTGAGCTACCAAAATGCAGAGGGAGCCGTAGCCACAGCGCTGGTCGATTTCCGCGACCCCATCGCGGTGATACCCAGTCTTGCAATTCACCTTGATCGTGAAGCGAATAAAAACCGCAGTATCAATGCGCAGACACAAATGGCGCCGCTGCTCTCTCTGGATACCGGGCAGTTCAATCTGCGCGATTTTCTGCGCGCGCATCTGCAAGAGCAACACCTGGACGTCCATGAAGTGCTGGATTACGAGCTGTGTTTTTATGATACCCAGCCGCCGGCGCAAATTGGGCTACACTGGGAGTTCATTGCCTCGGCGCGGCTCGACAATTTATTGTCCTGCTATACGGGCCTGCAGGCTTTGCTTGAGGCTGATGGAACGCAGTGGTCGCTGCTGATTTGCAATGACCACGAAGAAGTGGGCTCCCGGTCAGCCACCGGCGCACAGGGTCCGATGCTGCAACAGTTTTTGCAGGCGTTGCTGAAAGAGCCGGGTGCCTTGCCCCAGCTGATGCAGCGCTCCATGATGATTTCTGCCGACAACGCGCATGCCGTGCATCCCAGCTACCCGGATAAACACGATGAGCGGCACGGCCCCATGATCAACGGTGGCCCTGTCATCAAAGTGAACGTGAGCCAGCGCTATGCAACCACCAGCGATGGTGCTGCTTTGTTTCGATTACTGGCACGGCAAGAAGGGGTGAGTGTGCAGAGTTTTGCCATGCGTGCGGATATGGCCTGCGGCAGTACCATCGGGCCCATAACAGCGGGTGAACTTGGGGTGACCACCCTGGATATTGGCGTGCCTACCTTTGCCATGCACTCTATTCGGGAGCTCGCAGGCAGTGACGATGCCTGGGCACTGCAACGAGTGCTGGGCGCCTATTTTCGACGCGCAGCACCTTTGTTCGTCAAAAGTTAAGCATTGTCCATCTTGGATCATTAATACAGACAGCATTTATCTTGGGGAGAAACGCATGAGCGTGCGTCGCGTGCTAACGGGGATTACCACCACGGGTACTCCACATCTGGGCAATTACGTCGGGGCTATTCGACCGGCCATAGCTTCGGCCAAAGAGACGGATAACGAATCTTTTTTCTTTCTTGCCGATTATCACGCGCTGATCAAATGCAGTGACCCTGAGCTGGTGCAGCGATCAGCGCTGGAGATTGCAGCGACCTGGTTGGCGTTGGGACTGGATACCTCCCGGGCGGTCTTTTATCGACAGTCGGATATACCGGAAATCGCCGAGCTGACCTGGATTCTCAACTGCAGTGCCGCCAAGGGACTGATGAATCGAGCGCATGCCTATAAAGCAGCCGTTCAGGCTAACGAGGAAAACGGCGATGATCCTGACTTTGCGGTGACCATGGGCCTGTTCAGTTATCCGGTGCTCATGGCGGCAGATATTCTGATGTTTCGCGCTCAGGATATACCCGTAGGACGTGATCAGATTCAGCATGTGGAAATGGCGCGGGATATCGCCCAGCGGTTCAATCATCACTACGATGAGCTTTTTGTGTTGCCCGAGGCGCAGGTCGATGACACCGTTGCGGTTTTGCAGGGCCTCGATGGCCGCAAAATGAGCAAGAGTTATCACAACACCATTCCGTTGTTTGATACCGAAAAGCGCTTGAAAAAGGCGATAAACAAAGTCAAAACCAATCTTCTGGAGCCCGGTGAGGCTAAAAGCACAGAAGACTCCACGGTGTTTCAGTTGTGGAGCGCCTTTGCTGATCAGGCGGGGATCGCTGCTATGGAGCAGGCCTTTGCTGATGGTATAGCCTGGGGTGAATCAAAAAAGCAGCTATTTGAGCTGATCAATGAAGAGTTGAGAGGGCCCCGGGAAGAGTACGAGCGACTCATCGCGGATCCCGGTCACATCGAGCGTGTGCTGCGCACCGGGGCTGAGCGTGCGCGGGAACACAGCGTGCCCTTCATGGCTAAGGTTCGGGCAGCGGTGGGTATCCGGCCCATGGCCTGAGCCTTCCATAGCCCGAGGTACCTATTGCCAGGATGGGGAGTAAGCGAACTCCACGAACAACCCGCGAGGTTGGCCCACGAAATAGCGATACGCTCCAAAGCCAAAGTCTGCGCGCTCGGCATATTCTTCATTAAGCAGGTTGGTAACCCGCAGTGTGGTACTGAATCCTTTTCCCAGGGACAAAGCCATGCGCAAGTTGAGCAGATCGTGGCCTTCATACTCGTGCTGATTGTCGGGCTCGAGATAGTAGCTCCCCATGTGTACCCACTCTAACTCGGTGCGCAGACTGCGGTTGTTCTGAAGAGGCTTATCCAAACCTACGCGTGCGCTGCCAAACTGACGGGGGGCGGTATCGATGTCATTGCCTTGAATGTTAAGGCGCGAACCAAGAAGATTGGCGTCGCTGTCATATCGGTGCCGAGCGATATTGCCGTCCACACCGGCGTACCAACCGGACTCGCCGGTCCAGTACACACTAAACTCCACGCCTTCGTGGCTGGTCTTTGCGCCACTGACGTTCTGTCGATCCGCATCCTGAAAGATAACGTCACGCTTGAGCATGCTGTAGACGGACGTGTCGTAGCTAAAACCTCCAAACTCACCCCTTACACCCACATCAACACTGCTCATGGTTTCGCTATCGAGATCGGCGACCTGCTGTCCAGACTGCAATCGGTAGAGCTCGGCGGTCTGGGGAGGTCGAAAACCCTGGGCGCCGCGAAGATAAATGCGGTGCGAGTCCGCCAGGGCGTAGGTGATGCCCAGATTCACACTGCCATTGGCAAAATCGTCCTCGCGATCGGCGGGACGGAAAAACCGGCAGGCACTGGCCTCGGGTGCGCAAGCAGATCCATCGCCGGTTTGATTGTCGTAGTCATAGCTGTTCTGCTCGAGTCTGAATCCCGCCGCGAGTCCCAGACGAGAGTTCAGCTGCCAGTTAGCCTGGGCATAAAATGCCGCCGATAGTGCATCCACCTCGTAATCGTAATGGACCCCCGCAGGCTGGTTGGGGCTGAAGTCATCGGCTTGAACCTCACTGAGCCATCCACGCGTGAGGTCGAAGTCCACACCGGTGCGCCAGTTGAAGCTGTCTGTGCCGTCGTTCAGAGACACCCGTAAGCCGAGGCTCTCCTGGCCGTTCTTTTCTACTGGCTGCCAGGGTAGGAAGTGTTGCAAAAATTCCATGCTCGTGCGCCGGACGTACGGTGTGATGCTCAGCTGCCCGGCATTGGTCTCGCGTTCCCACTGACTGTAGGCCCGTAGGGAAAAACTATCCCGGTAAGCTTCGGGATTGGGGTTTTGGCGTTTTAGCTCGGGGTCTTCGTAGGCCTTGAACCCCACGACGAATCCGGCTGTTTCCTGATTTAAATTGGTGGCTTCCAGGGCGTTTTGCACCCGCCACACATCGCCGTTGTAATCATGTCGCAGCGTGATTTTTTGCTGATCAAAGCCGGCGTTGTCTTTGTAGCCGCCGTCGCTGGCACCGTTAAAGTAGGCACCAAAGGCGTGATCACCGTGCTCGGCGCGAAATTCCCCGCGCACCCGGTAGTAGTCATTGGGGCCGGCCTCTACCGCATAAGCGTTCTGCGGGCCCCGGCGGGGGTCGGCGGTGAGTACGTTGATGACACCGTGTAACGCATTAGCTCCATAGACGGCTGTGCCGGGCCCGCGAATCACCTCAATGGCGCCCGCTTGCTCGCTGCTTACATCAAATAGTTGATTCACGTTACAAAATCCCGGTGCGCGCAGACTGATGCCGTCCCAGGCCATGTAAAAAGCGCCGCAGCCGCCACTGCCCGTCAATACCGGGGAGCGCAGGGCCGCGAGGCTCTCCTGCCCATTACCCCGCGATATCCATGCGCCGGGAGCGCGTTGCATAATCTGATTAATATGCACAGAGCCGGTGAGCTTCAGTGCGTCATCGTCGATACGGGACCAGGGGAGGGCAAGGTTTAATCCCGTTTCTGGTTCGCGCGAGGCACTGACAATAACCTGCTCAATGCGAGACGCGCGTTCGTCGCTCTCCTGTGAGCTTGCAGTTGTTGCCCAGGTGACTCCCGAAAGTCCCAGGAGCATTGCCAGAGTCGTTGAAGCGTGTACGCGCATAGAGTGCATATTCAAGTCCGGTGAAGTCGCGCGGCAGTGTAACGGAGCGAGCCCAAGGACCCAAGTCCCGAGCGTCTGTACAGTGTGGTTGAGTTAAGAATCGGCAAGATTGCAGGTTTTATGCGTGTCGCGACGCTTGGGGTGCGCGGCTTCAGCAGCTAGACTGGACCTGTCATTTTCTGCCTGTAGGTACGCGCCCTGTGCAGCCCTTTGTTATAGCCATAGCCGGCCCCTCGGGATCAGGTAAAAGCCTGTTCGCCGAGACGCTGTGTGCAGAGGTGAGACGCGATGCTCCGCAGTTGGGTGTAGTCCTGATCAAGGAGGATGCGTACTACCGCGATCAGGGGCAGATCCCCTTCGAGGATCGCGAGAAAGTGAATTATGATCATCCCAGCGCCATAGAGCAGGATCTGCTGGCCAGGCATTTGCGGGAACTCACGGCAGGAAATGCCGTTGAATCGCCGCTCTACGATTACACCGTTCATAGCCGGAAGAGCGAAACGGTGCGTATAGAGCCGGCCGCTGTGATTATCGTAGAGGGTATTTTGCTCCTCACTGACGCAGCGCTTCGTGAAGCCTTCGATATCAAGTTTTATATGGATACCCCCCTGGATATTTGCCTGCTGCGACGCATGGCGCGGGACATCAAGGAGCGGGGGCGTAGCCTTGACTCGGTAACGACTCAATATCAGCAAACAGTTCGACCCATGTATCACGAGTTCATTCGTCCCAGTGTTCGCTATGCAGACATGGTGATTACCCGAGGGGGGCGCAACCGTGTTGCGCTGGATGTGGTGCGCAATATGCTTCTGTCTTTGTCCCTTGAGGAAGCCAAAGCATGAGTACCCTGCCGACGGCGTTACTCGCGCTGGTGGCGATAGTGGTACTTCTTGGGGTTGCCTGGGCACTGTCACTGGATCGTCGGGCGGTGTCGCTCAGAACCGTGGGCGGCGCGTTTTTGTTGCAGGTCGGCATTGGTGGCCTGGCCCTTTACCTCCCCGCAGGTCGCGCGATTCTCGAGACCCTGTCCACAGGTGTGGGGCGGGTGATCAGCTATGGGCAGTCGGGCATCGACTTCGTTTTTGGCGATATCGGCCGCTATGAAGTGGGCTTTGTGTTTGCTTTTCATGTGCTGCCGATCATTATTTTCTTTTCATCGCTGGTCGCCGTGCTGTATCACATCGGAGTGATGGGCTGGGTAATCCGCATACTTGGTGGTGCCCTGCAGCGGTTGCTGGGCACCAGTCCTGCTGAGTCTATGTCGGCCACGGCGAATGTGTTTGTCAGTCAAACCGAGGCGCCCCTGGTTATTAAGCCCTATATTGCGTCCATGACACGTTCGGAGCTGTTCGCCGTGATGGTCGGTGGAATGGCAACAGTGGCAGGCTCGGTGCTCGCTGGCTATGTGGCCCTGGGTGTCGAGATGCGTTATCTGTTGGCCGCCAGTTTTATGGCGGCTCCCGGGGGGTTGCTCATGGCGAAGTTATTAGTCCCCGAGCAGCAGAGTGTATCCAAAGTCGAGGATTCCCTGGACCTGACTATCGAGAAGAGTGTCAACGTATTTGATGCTGCCGCGACCGGCGCGGCAAACGGTTTGTCTCTGGCGGTAAACATCGGCGCCATGCTCCTTGCTTTCGTGGGTCTCATTGCCTTGCTCAATGGTGTGTTGGGTGGTCTCGGTGCGCTGGTAGGGTGGGAGACGCTGTCACTTGAACTCTTGCTGGGTAATTTATTCAGGCCCATGGCTTATCTTTTGGGTGTGCCGTGGGAGGAAGCGGCCATCGCAGGGAACCTCATCGGCCAGAAGGTGGTGCTCAATGAATTTGTGGCCTTTGGTTCCTTTTACGAGGATCGGGCGCAGCTCGGTGCGCACTCGCAGGCAGTGGTTTCTTTCGCGCTGTGTGGCTTTGCCAATCTCTCTTCCATCGCGATTCTTATCGGTGGCCTGGGCACCTTAGCGCCGCAGCGTCGGCAGCTGATTGCACAGTTGGGGCTCCGGGCGGTGCTTGGCGGCTTTCTGGCGAATCTGCTCAGTGCTGCTATCGCAAGTTTTTTCCTTTCTTTAGCCTGAGCCACAGCCATGGCTCATTGTGCGGTTGATTTCTTTCATGGTCGCCTCAACGACAGGAGTTTCTATCAAGCATGAGCGAGCAATCCGTTCTCACGGTCAGCGATGATCTGCCTTTGGCGGTGGCGCGACCCGTGCATAGTGGAAAAGTCCGGTCGGTGTACTTTTTGCGCCCGGAAGATTCCCGGCGACTCATTCAGGAGCGGGGCTACCCTGTAGCGCCGCATAGTGACCTGGCGGTAATGGTGATTTCCGATCGTCTGTCCGCCTTTGATTGTCTCTGGCACAGCGAAAGCCTTGCCGGGGTACCGGGTAAGGGCGCCGCGCTTAATGCGATTGCTGCGCATTGGTTTGAATCCTTTGGTCAGGCGCAACTTGCGCCGCACCATTTGTTGGAAATGCCTCACCCCATGGTATGGATTGTGCGTCAGGCAAAGCCTCTAATGATCGAAGCGATTGCGCGGCGTTACCTCACGGGATCGCTTTGGCGTGCCTACGCACAGGGCGAACGGGTCATTGGCGGGGTGACGCTTCCCGACGGTCTAAAGCAGTACCAGCGATTTTCCGAGCTGCTTTTCACCCCCTCAACCAAGGGCGTTGTGCGCGGTCTGAGGGACGTGCCGGAGACTGATGATGCGCCGTTGTCACCGGCCGCGTTGCGGTCTCATTACCAGGCATTTGGTTTGCAGTCCGAAGCCCAGCTGGATGCCTGCGTGACGGCGTTGCGATCCGGGTTTGAGTGCATCGAACGATCCCTCGCGCAGCACGGTGAATTGCTGGTCGATACCAAGTTTGAGTTTGGCATTGCGCCGACACTGCACGGTGGTGAGGAACTCATTTACATGGATGAGGTGGGGACGCCGGATTCATCACGGATCTGGCGGCAGGATGATTGGCAGCGGGGGCAGCCAAAGGAGCACAGTAAAGAGCAGTTTCGTGAGGCCCTCATGGCCTGGGTCGAGGATCGGGATATGCTTCTTGATCCGGCGCGCATGACCGAACGCAGCGCTTTTGCAAAGGCCAACCCGGTGCCGGACACTTTCTTTGAAGACCTCTCACACACCTATGCCGCGCAGGCCGAGCGTATTCTTGGCTCGGCGCTACCCGCTATGGAGCGACCCCGGGAACGAATTCTGGATATTCTCAGCGAGCGTTTCGGCCTGGTCAGCTAGCCAATGTTGCAAGACCCCATGTTTTACCTCCTGAGCGTTCCGGCCGTTTTGCTCTATGGTGTGGCTAAAGGTGGTTTTGGTGGGGCGGTGGCTATTCTGGCTGTTCCGCTTATGGCATTGCGGATGTCGCCGGCGCAGGCGGCAGCAATTCTGTTGCCGATTCTGATAGTCATGGACATGGTGGTTGTCTACAGCTACCGGGGACAGTTTGAAGCGCGGGCCCTGCGCCTGTTGCTCCCCGGAGCACTCCTGGGCCTACTGGCAGGGTATCTGCTGGCTAACTTCGTGAACGACGCAATGATGCGGCTACTGGTTGGCGTCGTCGCGCTGGTTTTCGGTGTGCAAAACCTGTTGGGCTGGCTTGCCTCATTGGGACGGGAGCACAATCCCTGGTTGGCTACGCTGATCGGCGCACTGTCGGGTTTTACCAGCTTTAGCATCCATGCCGGGGGGCCTCCGTTTGCGATGTATCTTTTACCCAAAAGACTGCCGCCGTTGATCTATGCGGGCACCGCCGGGCTTTTTTTTGCGGTGGTTAACCTCGTGAAGCTCCCTGCGTATTACGCCCTGGGACAGTTCGACGGTGAGAGTTTATGGTATTCCCTGGTGTTGGTGCCCATCGCCCCCCTGGGCGTGTTGCTGGGTCGGCGGTTGGTCCAGTTATCCAATCCGGTTGTCTACTACAAAATCATCTCGCTGTTTCTGGTGTGTGTTGGGATAAAACTGATTTTTGACGGGTATCAGGGCTTGGCTGGCTGAGAGGAGAAGCGTCTGAGCCTCGCTGTTGTGAGCGTTGGCAGCGCGATATACTTTGCCGCACATTCGCGATCGATAATCACTTGGGTAACGTTATGTCAGACAGTCTTCGCTACGTAAAGCTCACGGAAAATCTGGCGGTTTCGCCGCAGATACAGGTAGACGATATGCCGGCCATTGCCGCCGCCGGCTATCAGGTGGTGGTCAATAATCGTCCTGATGGTGAAGCCATGGGGCAGCCGTGCTCCGATGATATGGCCGCCGCTGCCGTCGCCGCGGGTCTTGAGTATCACTACTATCCCCTGAACGCCTTTAACTACCCCGGTGCTGATGTCGGTGCCATGGCTGCGTTGTTTGATGGCCCCCGTGCGGTGTTTGCTTTTTGCAGAAGCGGCACGCGATCGAGCAATCTGTGGATAAGCAGTCGCTCAGGAGAAGAGCAGGACAAGGCGCGACAACATGCCCAGCAGCTGGGTTTTGATGTGTCTATGTCCATGCGCTAGCACGATGGCGTGTTTTGAACCTCTTCTGAACGACAATAATTTTATTTTGCGAGTAACTTTTATGAAGCGACAACTTTTTGCTTTGCCCCTGGTATTGAGTCTTCTGTGTTCCCCGGCGGTTCGGGCTGATTCACTCAGTGATGCGATTGCGAGTGACTATGACAAACATCTGGGCGAGCTTTTTGTGTATTTCCATCAGAACCCTGAATTGTCCTTCATGGAAAACAAAACCGCTGCGCGCCTGGCGGCAGAGCTTCGAGCTGCGGGATTCGAGGTGACCGAAGGGGTGGGCGGAACGGGGCTTGTGGCAATTTTGGAAAACGGTCCCGGGCCTTTAGTGATGATGCGTGCGGATATGGATGGCCTGCCTGTAGAGGAGAAAAGCGGCCTGGCATACGCGTCCAGGGTAAAGCAAATTGATCCTGATGGTAATGAAGTGTTTGTGATGCACGCCTGCGGGCATGATGTGCATATCACGAGCCTCGTGGGCACGGCACGCCAAATGATGGCCCGGCGCGATGACTGGTCCGGCACTTTAATGCTGATTGGCCAGCCTGCAGAGGAGCGTATTTCCGGAGCCGAAGCCATGATGGACGATGGACTGTGGGAGCGCTTTGGCCAGCCTGATATGGCCATGGCTTTTCACGTCACGTCCGCTATTCCCACGGGAAAACTCTCCGCGCCTATGGGCGCAGCGTACTCCGGGGGAGATACCGTTGAGATTATCGTGCACGGGGTCGGTGCTCACGGTGCGTCGCCGCACACTGGAGTGGACCCGGTGGTTTTGGGCTCGCAGATTGTGTTGGCCCTGCAGACTGTGGTGAGTCGCACGCTGCCACCTCGGGATGCGGGCGTGATTACCGTCGGAGCGTTTCACGCCGGCACAAAGAACAATATTATTTCTGACCGGGCGGTGCTCAAGCTCACGGTTCGCAATGATGATCCAGCGACCCGGGAGTTGCTGCTTGATGGCATTCGTCGCGTTGCGGTGAATATGGGGCGGGTGGCCGGGCTTCCCGAGGACAAACTGCCCGAGGTCATCGTGTCCGATGAGTCAGTGCCGGTAACGGCGAACGATCTTGCGGTAACTCAGCGTCTTCGCAATGTGTGGCAGGAGCGCTTTGGCGCGGATGTTCTGTGGGATAAAAAACGCAAGGGTATGGGTTCTGAAGACTTTCCGTTTTTTACCACCGATCCTTACATTCCCAGCACCTACTTTGCCGTAGGCGGTACGCCCCCCGAGGCCTTTGCAGTGCAGGCGGCCGGTGGTGAACCCGTGCCTTCGCATCATTCACCGCTCTTCAAAATCGCGCCTCAACCTGCCGTGACACTCGGGGTCGAGGCTACAGTTGTAGGCTTGATGGAGTTGATGGGCAAATGACAGTACCGGTAAGACCTGCCAGCACGGTGGTGTTGCTGCGCGATGGCGAGGCCGGTCTTGAGGTGCTCATGGTGCGGCGTAATCGTGCACTGGCATTTGCCGGGGGGTTCTGGGTGTTTCCCGGCGGTGCCGTGGACGCTGCAGACCTCGCAAAGGGCGGCGACGATCCGGACGAAGCTGCCCGCTATGCCGCGGCTCGCGAAGCTGAGGAAGAGGCGGGTGTCGCGCCGGATCCAGATGCCATGGTACTGATCAGTCACTGGACCACGCCGGTGGGAGAGCGGAAGCGTTTTTCAACCTGGATTTTTGCCGGAGAGGTTGCGCCGGACTCCGAAGTGGTGATTGACGGCAGTGAGATACACGATTTTCAGTGGGTGGGCGTGAGTCAGGCGCTGGAACTGCATCGGGCAGGACAGCTCCCTATGATGCCGCCGACCTATATCACGCTGTGTGCGGTGGCGCGTTATGATACCGCATCCGCTGCGCTGGCCGGAGAGCGTGAGACGCCCTGTCCACGCGTTGTACCGCTGCTGGTGCCCACGGAGGGTGAGGGGGGATTCACGACGCTGTATCCCGGTGATGCTGCCTACGAGACGGGTGATATTCATGCCGAGGGCCCCCGACACCGCGCATTCCTGTGCGATGCCGGCTGGCAGTATCAATATGAAGGTGTGAGTGAGCCACCCCTGTATCCTCAGGACTGAAGCAATGCCCAGCGTTTCCACACAAGATAAAAAACACCCGCTTTGGGATCTACCGGTGCGGGTTATTCACTGGCTTATCCTGTTGCTGTTACCTGCAAGCTGGTGGACCGCAGAGGAGGGTTACCAGGATGTTCATCAGTACCTGGGCCTGACGTTGTTGGTGGCTGTACTGACGCGGTTGTGCTGGGGGCTGGTGGGCTCGCCGCAGGCGCGCTTTGTCGACTTCCTGCGCGGCCCGAAATCCGTGTTGGCGTATTTTCGAGGCGCGCCTAATGGTACGCCGGGGCACAATCCCGCGGGGGGGTGGTCGGCCATGCTTCTTTGGATGCTGCTGTTGGCGCAGGCGCTCACGGGGACAGTGAACTCCGACGACGTCTTGTTTACCGGGCCGTTTTACTACGTTTTTGATAGTGATATGAGTGATTTTCTTGCGGCACTGCACGAACCCATTTTCAATATCCTTTTGGGCTTTGTGGCACTGCATGTGCTGTCGGTGGCTATTTATGAACGCCGCAGAGATCAGCGCTTGTTGCGACCAATGATTTTTGGAAAGGCGCCGGATCGCTACGGCACCGGGCCAGCCCAGCCAATCTATAAAGCGTTGGTAATCGCCCTTTTGATTGCAGGCATGCTGTTTGCGCTACTGGAGCTGGCGCCGGAGCCGCCTACGGATTATTTCTGGTAGCGTCTGTCTGTCGGCCAGTCACACCATCGACATAGTGCCCCCCACAAAAAAGGCGCCTGATCAGGCGCCTGGATTCACTACAAACGAGTTAAGATCAGTAAAGATAATCTTTAGCTTTGTATTCATCGTGGCAGGCTTTGCATGTACCGCCTGTCTCTTTGATCGCGCCGCCAATGGCGCTCCGGTCGCCGCTCTGCGCTGCCGCTAACAGTCCTTCGGCGGCGGATTGCAGTGCTGCATACTTCTCAAGAAAGTCGTCTGTGTTTTCCCAGATTTCAGGCTTGGCGCGGGTAGTGCCTTTGTCCGATCCAGGGCCGAAGGCTCGGGCCACATCGACACTGGCTATGGCGGCAAAGTCTTCTGCCAGTGCCAGCATTTTTGCGTCATCCCAGGGCATATCGCCCTTGACCATTGCGGTCATGGGTCCGAAGTTCATGGCGATGAGTGTGAAGTAGGATTGGCGGTAGGACTGCATGGCTTCCTCTTTCACCAAGTGCGATAGCGCCATGGGGGCACTACCAAGGGTAAGTACGGCTAAACCAGTAGCTAGCAGTTTCTTCGACATGCGACTTCTCCTGTGTGACATCGGTACGAAAGGTATCAGGCAGCAATAGAACCTGAATCTGCGCGCTTCTGCAAGCGAGGGCGTCTGCGCCCGACGGTCAGCGCAAACCGTCTTAGCGAAAAACCGCCTGCGCCCCCAGGCCCTGATTAGTCTTTCCGGCTAGCTGGGCCCGGTAGCTGTCTTCCAGAGTGATACTGCCAAATTCCGGCGTTGCGGCGGCATCGTAGGCTTGTTGATTGTCATCCCAAAGCAACATGGATTCCGTGGCGTAGTAGTGTCCTATGCGCGCAAACTCAGCCTTGTCCGCGATCCTCGACGACACTCGGCCCGGCACGGACAGCAGTGATGCGATAGCCAATAACAACTTTGGACTGACGCTTTGGGTGCGCAGCGGTTGCCTGGTAAGGCGCGCCAGCAGTTGAGCCTGCGCCAGGGGCGTTATCGCCGGGCCCGGTCCGCCGATGGCCTGCACGCCGCGTAAATCCGCACGCTCAAGCGTTAAGCGAATAAAGTGTGCAAGGTCTGATTCGGCGATAGGTTTGCATTGCGTGAGCAGTCCATCGCCAAACATCAGAAAGGGTTTGCCGCGACTTACCCTCTGAAGCTGACCACTGAGGGACTTGAAGAATGCCGTGGCTCTTACGCTCGTATAGGGAATGCCCGAGGCCGCAAGCTCGGATTCAAAGCGGAGTTTGGCAAATTGAAAAGCAAGGCGGGGCTTTTGTACGCAGATGGCTGACAGCAAGGTGAAGTGTTGCACACCACCGACGGCGGCCCAGCGCAGCAGATTGCGATTGGCGATGTACTCCACGGTGTCACTGTCCGCAATGCCGCCGCTACGACTGGCAATACAGGACACTATGGCGTCAGCTTTATAGGGGTGCAGGGCTGCGTTGAGCGAGTCTTCGTCCTGCAGGCTCGCTGCCAGCAGATTAAGCCGTTCGGGAGCCACGCTGGCCGCATAGCTGCGCAGAGCTTGAGCGGTTGAGGGGTCCCGCACCGGGCAGATCAGCGTGAAACCGTGGTCGAGCAGCTCCCGGGCTACCCGGGAGCCGATGTAGCCGGTTGCGCCGGCGAGGAGAACGGTTTGCTTCAGGCTTTATCGCCCCAGCATAGTGCGCGCTACCAGCTCGCGCATGATCTCTGAGGACCCGCCATAGATTCGCTGAATACGTGCATCGGTATAAAAACGGGAGATGGGATATTCCACCGTGTAACCATAGCCTCCGAACAACTGCAGGCAGTCATCGATGGTGCTGCACTGCATTTCACAGGAAGCGAGCTTCAGCATGGCAGCCTTGTCCGCAGTCAGGGTGCCCTGGGCATATTCGTCAGCGCATTGCTCATACAGCGCGCGGTTGAGTCCGATCTGGGTTTTGACATCCGCCAGCTTAAAGCGTGTGTTCTGGAATTCGCCGATGCTTTGACCGAAAGCCTTACGTTCCTTCACATAGTCCACGGTAATGTCCAGTGCACCTTCGGCGGCACCGACCGCCTGTGCAGCAATCCCCAGGCGTTCCCGGGGGAGTTCTTCCATCATGATGACGAAACCCCGGTTCTCTTCGCCAAGAAGGGCGTTAGCCGGCAGGCGGACGTCCTGGAAAAACAGCTGGGCGGTGTCAGAGGTGTGCTGCCCGATCTTTTCGATCTTTCGGCTCTTTTCGAATCCCTCAAGCGTGGTGTCGACTAAAAACAAGGACGTGCCCTTGGCACCTTTGCCTGGGTCGGTGATGGCAGCGACCACGACGATATCTGCGTGAATGCCATTGGTGATGAAGATTTTTGATCCGTTGAGAATCCATTCGTCGCCATCGCGAACCGCGCTGGTGCGGATACCCTGCACGTCGGAGCCTGCGCCGGGTTCTGTCATGGCCAACGCGCCAAATGCTTCGCCACTAACCATCTTGGGCAGCCATTGCTGCTTTTGTTCGTCGCTGCCATGGCGGCTGATGTAGGGAGCCACGATGTTTGAATGGATGCCGTAACCGGTGGCGATGCCACCAAAGCCCATGCGGGACAGTTCTTCAATGAGCATGAGCGTTACGTGGGGCACGGTACCGGCACCGCCGTAAGCCTCATCCACGTCCGGGCAGAGCAAGCCCGCGGCGCCCATGGTGTTCCAGAATTCCCGGGGGACCAGGTGGTCTTCTTCCCAGGCTTCAAAATGCGGTGTGATCTCTTGCTCAAACGCTCGCCGCGCCATATCGCGAAAGAGTGTCATTTCATCGCTGCCGACGTCCATGTTCATGGTCTAAATCCCCGACTTATCCAGCTGTTTAAAGGGTGCGTATTGTGGTGGATACCCCCGGCCTGTGCAAGGAAGGCCCTTTGCCCCGCACTGCGCGCCGTGGCCCCGCGTCGGGTTTAGGGAAGCCACCCTCAAGAGGTACTTTCCCTGAGATGCTGCAGTGCTAAACTCCGCACTCGGATTTTCGACGCACACACAATAACGGAGTACCTTTTATGCAAGAGCATCTGCAGTTTTATCTCAACGGTGAGTGGGTTGACCCCGCTATTGCCAAGCCCTTTGATGTCATCGACCCGGCGCACGAAACCGTTTGCGCACGCATCTCTCTGGGCTCCGAGGCCGACATCGATCGCGCGGTGGCGGCGGCAAAAGCTGCGTTTCAAACCTTTGGTAACAGCAGTCGGGAAGAACGCATTGCCCTACTGGAGCGCTGTGTAGAGGTGTATCAGTCGCGCTATCAGGATATGGCAGATGCGATTCGCACCGAGATGGGAGCACCGAAAGGCCTGGCGGAAACAGCACAGGCACACACGGGCCTTGGCCATCTGCAGCAGGCTTTAGACGTATTGCGCGACTACGAGTTTGAAGAGGATCTGGGAAAGCACCGGGTGATTAAAGAGCCCATTGGTGTGTGCGGCATGATTACACCCTGGAACTGGCCGGTGAATCAGATTGCCTGCAAAGTGGCGCCGGCGTTGGCAGTGGGCTGCACCATCGTTCTAAAGCCAAGCGAGATCGCACCGCTGTCTGCGCAGATCTGGGCAGAAATCATGCACGAGGCGGGCGTACCCGCCGGGGTGTTCAACATGGTTCACGGTGATGGTCCAACGGTGGGCGCCGCGCTGTCCAAGCACCCGGATGTGGATATGATGTCGTTTACCGGTTCCACGCGTGCCGGTACGCAGGTCGCCATGAACGCTGCGCCTACCGTGAAGCGTGTTACTCAGGAACTTGGCGGTAAGTCGCCGAATATTGTTCTTGATGATGCGGATTTCCAGGAAGCTGTGTCTCGCGGTGTTATGAGCATGTTCGTTAACAGCGGTCAGTCCTGTAACGCGCCTTCTCGCATGTTTGTGCCGGCTTCACGACTGGCAGAAGTCGAAGAGATTGCCAGAAACGTGGCAAGCGCGGTTGTGGTGGGCGACCCCGCTGATTCGAACACCCAGGTAGGCCCAGTGGTCTCCGAAGTTCAGTTTAATAAGATTCAGGGATTGATTCAGGCAGGCATCGACGAGGGCGCCACACTGGTGGCGGGCGGTACCGGGCTTCCCGACGGTCTGGAAGCCGGGTATTACGTCAAGCCGACCGTTTTCTCTGGCGTGAACAACCAGATGACCATCGCTCGCGAAGAAATTTTTGGGCCGGTGTTAGCTATTCTGCCCTACGAGACAGAAGACGAAGCCATCGCCATGGCCAATGACACGCCTTACGGTCTTGCCGGCTATGTTCAGAGTGGTGACATTGAGCACGCCCGACGTGTTGGGCGACGCATTCGCGCCGGAAATATTCATATCAACGGCGCCTCTGGCGGCTATGAGGTTCCTTTCGGCGGTTACAAGCAGTCCGGTAACGGCCGTGAATGGGGTGAGCATGGATTCACCGACTACCTGGAAATTAAAGCCATGGAGGGTTTTGCAGCCTAATGGCTGACTTCATTCTTGCTATTGATCAGGGCACGACGGGTAGTACCGTCGCCCTGGTCGATTCGCAGGGTAAACTCCGCGCAAGTATTAATGTTGAATTCCCCCAGATTTTCCCCAAGCCCGGTTGGGTAGAACACGAGCCAGAGGCTATCTGGTCATCGGTGGAAAAAGCACTGTCGCGCTTACTGCGCAAAAAACTCTGCAAGCCCTCGGATATCGCCGCAATCGGGATTACCAATCAGCGCGAGACGGCGCTTGTATGGGATCGCCGTACCGGCAAGTCCCTGCACAATGCCATTGTTTGGCAGTGCCGACGCACCGCCGATTTTTGCGAGATGCTCCGTGCGGCGGGGCATGAGAAATCCGTACGCCGGCGCAGTGGTCTGGTGCTGGATCCTTATTTCAGTGCAAGCAAATTCCGCTGGTTGCTGCGTGAGGTGCCTGCCGCCCGGCGGGCCCTGAAAGCCGGCACGCTGGCCGCGGGCACTGTCGATAGTTTCCTGTTGTGGCGTTTAACCGACGGCGAGCAGCATGCTACCGATGTCAGTAACGCTGCGCGTACCTCCTTGATGAATTTGAAGAGCCTGTCCTGGGATCCGGAGCTGTTACGGCTGTTTGAAGTGCCTGAGGATATCCTCCCGCAGATACGTCCAAGCAGCGGGGTGTTTGGCTACACCCGGGGTGTTCGCGGCCTGCCTGATGGAATCCCCATCGCGGGGATAGCCGGTGATCAGCAGGCTGCGCTTTTCGGGCAGGCCTGCTTTTCGGCGGGGGATGCAAAGTGCACCTACGGCACCGGCTCGTTTATTGTGATGAATACAGGCAGTGAACGGATCCTCTCTAAATCCGGATTGTTAACGACCATTGGATGGCAGTTAGACAAGCAGGACCCGGTGTACGCGCTGGAGGGGGGCGCCTTTGTCTGTGGTGCTGCGGTACAGTGGCTGCGCGATGGTCTCAAACTGATCAAACGAGCGCCGGATATTGAGGCGCTGGCAGCAAGTGTCCCGGATCACGGTGGTGTGGAGTTTGTTCCGGCACTCACAGGATTAGGGGCGCCCCATTGGGCACCCGATGCCCGCGGTCTCATCACCGGACTGACCCGGGGCAGTGATCGGGGGCATATTGCCCGGGCGACGCTTGATGCCATGGCGCTGCAAAATGTGGACATTCTTCGGTGCATGGAAGCGGACCTGGGTAAGCGCATGCGTCCATTACGCGTGGACGGTGGCGCTGCGGCGAACGATCTGCTGATGCAGACCCAGACCGATTACCTGGGCCGCACACTGGTGCGTCCCCGGATGACCGAGACCACGGTGGCGGGGGCCAGCTACCTTGCGGGAATTGGTGTGGGCTTGTGGAGCAACACCGCGGAGATTAAACGCATCTGGCAGCCAGAACGGGAGTTCAGCGTCGGCATGAGCGCCGCCGCGCGGCGGCGCAGGATGCAAAGTTGGCAGGCGGCCGTGGATCAGACGCTTTCCGGGGCCCGGTGATTCTCCCCTAAACTATCGAATAAGCGAGTATTGAGTGAGCGAATTTAATCAGCCCCTTTCCGGGAACGAAATGCCGCGTTTTGGCGGTATTGCGAGTATGTTCCGTTTGCCCGTGCAGTTATCGGCCGAGGGGTTGGATGTTGCGGTGGTGGGCGTGCCGTTGGACTGTGGTACCAGTAATCGCGCGGGTTCTCGCTATGGTCCGAGGCAAATACGTGCAGAATCTGTGCTGGTGCGGCCCTATGGCATGGCCACCAAAGCAGCGCCTTTTGATTCTTTTCAGGTCGCTGATACCGGTGATGTTGCCCTTAATACCTACAACCTCGAAAAGTCTATTGGCATCATTGAGCACCATTTCGACACGCTCCTGGCCACCGGGGCTAAAACCCTGGCCATGGGGGGAGACCACACGATTACACTGCCTATATTGCGCGCTCAGGCAAAGGTCCACGGACCTCTTGCAGTGGTACACGTCGATGCTCACGCGGACATGAATGATCACATGTTCGGGGAGTCGATTACTCACGGCACGATTTTTCGGCGGGCGATTGAAGAAGGATTAATCGATCCGACGAAGATGGTGCAGATCGGACTTCGGGCTACCGGATACGCGGCAGATGATTTTGATTGGGCGCGGCAAAGGGGCGTTCGAGTCGTCTCGGCGGAAGAATGCTGGTACAAATCCCTGGAGCCACTGATGTCCGAAGTGCGAGAGCAGATTGGGAGCGATCACCCGGTGTATCTGAGCTTTGATATCGACGGGCTCGACCCATCCGTTGCGCCAGGTACGGGAACCCCCGAGCCGGCGGGTCTGATGACCTCCCAGGGTTTGGAGATTATCCGCGGAGTGTTTGGTACCAACCTTGTCGGCGCAGATCTCGTGGAGGTTTCGCCACCCTACGACACCACGGGTAACACCGCCTTACTGGCCGCGAATCTGATGTTTGAAATGCTGTGTA
>DS999405.1:458909-709566 GCA_000158155.1 gamma proteobacterium NOR5-3
GCCTCAACCAGTTCATGAACATCGCTGGCGGCTTTGACGTTTACCAGTGGGCCCAGCGCTACGCCGTCGTCCATGCCGTCACCCACCGACAGTTCGTTAACCCTGGCAACCAGCTTTTCTACAAAGGCATCGTAGATGCTGCTTTGAACGAAGATTCGATTGGAGCAAACGCAGGTCTGACCCGCGTTGCGATACTTGGAAATCATCGCCCCGGTCACGGCAGCGTCAAGGTCGGCATCGTCGAACACGATAAAGGGCGCATTACCCCCAAGCTCCATGGAGGTTTTCTTCATGGTGTCAGCGCACTGCGCTTCCAGTACTTTTCCGATGGGTGTTGATCCCGTAAAGGTAAGCTTCCGCACTATAGGATTAGCGGTAAGTTCGCCGCCGATCTCTCTCGCAGAGCCCGCAACCACATTGAGGACGCCCGCAGGAATGCCCGCGCGTTCGGCAAGTTCAGCCAGAGCGAGTGCGCACAGCGGGGTTTCACTCGCGGGCTTGATTACAATAGTGCATCCGGCAGCAAGGGCAGGGGCTGCTTTACGCGTGATCATGGCGATAGGAAAGTTCCAGGGTGTGATCGCGGCGACCACACCTACCGGTTGCTTGATGCAGACGATGCGCCGGTCCTCGCCAGGCCCCGGTATCACGTCGCCATAGAGTCGTTTGGCTTCTTCTCCAAACCACTCCACGTAAGAGGCGCCGTAGGCGACTTCGCCTCGAGATTCTGCGAGAGGTTTGCCTTGCTCGGCGGTCATGAGGATTGCCAGGTCTTCCTGGTGCTCCATGATCAGCTCGAACCACTTTCGCAGGACTTGCGCGCGGCTTTTAGCGGGTAAGCGCTTCCAACCGTCCATGGCATCCTGTGCAGCCTCAATGGCACGCCGGGTTTCCACCGCGCCGACGCTGGCGATGCTCACTATTTCTTCGCCTGTGGCGGGGTTAAGTATCGCCAGCGTTTTGCCGTTGTCTGCGGCGACCCATTGTCCATTGATATAGGCATTGCTGCGCAGCAGGGACGGGTCCGAGAGCGGAAGTGTCATGGGAGACTCCTTAATAAAAATCGAAAATTCAGGGCGCCTACGTTACAAGGACCCACGCCATTAGGGAACGTTTCCGCGCGCTTATTTCACCTGAGTGGCGAAGGAGCGGGTAACGGGGATCGGCGGCCTCTTTGCGCGTCGGGCATCGAGGTGGATGCCGAAGCGTATCCCAACGGGCGTTTTGCACGGTTGTATGATCCCGAAGGAAACCCCATTGCACTGTGGGAGCCAAAGTGAGCGCGAGTGCAAAGGCGTCTGTCGTCTCTCGGTCTTAACCGCGTCCTTTGTTTTTGCCTTGCAACTTGTGTTTGCGTACCAGTCCGCGAAGCTGGTCGTAGCTAAGGTCCAGCGCTTCTGCCGTGCGGCGCTGATTAAACTCATGACGCTCAAGCGATGTCAGCACTAGTGTTCTTTCGTAGTGGTCGACGCTCTCGCGAAGCCCCGCTGAATGAGATAACGAGGTAGATGGGCTGGCGCGCTGCCGTTCTCCGGCCGTTAGCGCATCTTCATGCTGCGGCTGCAGGATCCTCGTCACCTCGTGCTGCGAAGGGGCGTCGGCCCAGGGGCTTTGGAAAGGGTCGATCACCAGTGTCTCTACAGCGCGTTCCTGATCTCCCCAACGGTGCAGGGAGCGCTCAACCACGTTCTTTAGTTCCCGGACATTGCCCGGCCAGTCATACGCCCGAAGCTGCCTTAGCGCCTGGGGCGCAAAGCCCGGGAACTGGTCCCAGCTCAGCTCCGCGCTCATTTGCATCGCAAAGTGGCGGGCCAGCAGCATGACGTCGTCATCGCGATGGCGCAGTGCCGGCATATGCACGACATCAAAACTCAGTCGGTCCAGTAAATCGGCGCGAAAGTGTTGTGTGTGAGCCATGGAGCGTAGATCGGCGTTGGTAGAGCCGATGACCCGAACGTCGACACGCAGCGTGCGTTGCCCACCCACACGTTCGAACTCACCGTACTCGATAAGTCTCAGCAGTTTTTCCTGAAGGCGGGGAGACATGGTGCCAATCTCGTCCAACAGCAGGGTGCCCCCGTCCGCGCGTTCAAAGCGTCCTACATGCAGGCGGGAGGCCCCGGTAAATGCGCCGGGTTCATGTCCAAACAGCTCGCTTTCGAGCAGCGTCTCGGCCATGGCCGCGCAGTTAACTTTGATGAAAGGCGCATCCCAGCGAGTAGAAAGGTAGTGCAGGCGCTCCGCGGCCAATTCTTTACCCGTGCCCCGTTCACCCAGTACCAGTACAGGGCGCTGGATCGTCGCCAGCTGTGACAGGTGGTCCAGTGCGGTAGTTAGCGCGCTGGACTCTCCGAGCATATTGTCAGGCTGGTGTGGCATGCGTGTAATTTACCATAATTAATGGTCAAAATAACCAACTAAGTTGGTAATTTACGCTAATTATTACGATTCATAATTAATGTAAAAAATTAGATAAATAATATAAGCAGCTGTTATATATTAATTAATTGATTAGTTGGCCCAAAAATTGGATTGCTATGACTGAGTGTGCAGCAACGCAACAAGGAGTACAGCATGGAACCCGACCGCTTAACGATCTATCTTGCGTTAGCTGTGGTTGCCTGCGGTATTGCCGCGGTCACGGGACCGTCTATGGCACTGATTTCGCTGTTTGAGGTCGTTCTTGTCGTTGAAGCCGTCAATCTGATTTCAGCACCGGGTGATGTATCACACTCCCGGGTCGACACCCCACGCAACTCGCAAGGAGAGTAAACATGGGTATTTTTTCGCGAATGAGCGACATTATTAATTCGAACATCAGCGCACTGCTTGATCAGGCGGAGGATCCTGAAAAGCTGATTCGACTGATCATCCAGGAGATGGAAGACACACTCGTCGAGGTTCGCAGTTCATCGGCGAGGGTGCTTGCGGATCGCAAGGCGGCCACCCGGCGCGTGGAGCAACTTCAGGCCGAGGCCGATTCCTGGGAGCAAAAAGCCAAGCTGGCGATAAGCAAAGGGCGTGAGGACCTCGCCAGAGCGGCACTGCAGGAAAAGCGTGAGATCGAGGAAGAACTCGAAGCTGTAAGCACCGAGCTGGCGGCAACTGACGAGCATATTGCCCAGCTTAACGATGAAATCGGTAAGCTTCAGGCAAAGCTCAATGACGCCAAAGCCAAGAAAAAAGCGCTGGTCATGCGCACGCAGACCGTTGAGTCACGAATCAAGGTGAAGCGTCAGGTTAATCGCGATGCTCTGGATCAGGCTTTCGGTCGCTTTGAGCATTTTGAGCGGCGCATGGATAATCTGGAAAGTCAGCTTGAAGTCATGGACATGGGTAAGGATGTAGCGCCGTCCCTGGCAGCTGAGATCAATGCCCTGGAGCAGGACGAGAAAATCACGGCAGAGCTGGATCGCTTGAAAGCCGAATTGGGTGGGGCTGGGTCGTCCAGGGACGCCTGAACCCATTCCGCTCCCACAGGCAATAGTGCAGGATGGGAGAATCACCTTCTGAGGCGAGGAGCCATAGATGGAACTTTCAGAACTTCTTTTCGTGCCAACGATCCTGTTTATGGTCATCGTCGCGCCGATTTGGATAGTGTTGCATTACCGCAGCCTTAACCGATCGAGTCGGGGTTTGAATGAGGAAGATCGTGAGAACGTCGAACAGATACTGGTCACGGTGGATCGCCTCACGGAGCGTATCCAGGCGCTGGAGTCGATCCTTGACTCTGATCATGGCGATTGGCGTGACCAGGAGCACCAGAGCAGCCATACAAGGAGAAGCTCATGAGTGATTATTCGAATGAAAGTCGTCGCCGTCGTCGAAGTGGTCGCGGGCGTGGTCATGGCGCGCAGCAGTTTCGGCACTATCAGGAACGAAAGCGTCACGGCTGGGGAATGGGGCTGTATCGGAACCGACGGGACGGCAAAATCTGTGGGGTTGCCGCTGGTATCGCTGACTATTGGGATGTTGCGGACTGGGTCGTGCGGCTGATTTTTGTCGGCGCCTTTCTTTTTACCGGCACCCTCGCCATCTGGGGTTACGTTGCAGCCTGCCTCCTGTTGAGCCCGCGGCCGGATGATCGCAGTGCCCGTCAGCGCAAGCGCGAATCCCGGGAAGCGTCAGCAGCGACGCAGGCATCAGCCAATGAAGAGGCTTTCGGCCCCGAGATGGAGTATGACGAGCGCTACCACGACTATCGCCCCAGGCGTATGTTTCGCTACAGCGATAGCGCCAGTGTTCGCCTGGCGCGCGCCAGAGAGCGCCTTGATTCGGCGCTTCGGCGGGTGGAGAGCATGGAGACCTATGTGACGTCCCGGCGCTACAAGCTCAACAGCGAGCTCTCCCGCCTGTAATCAGCGCATCCACCCCGGGGTTTGCCCCCGGGGCTCCCCGGAGTATCCTTCCAAGCAACGCGAATGATGAAACGGCAAGCCAGATTGGCTGATCCGCAGAGGAGAACTAATGGGTGTGAGTCGTATGGCCTTGTTTGGCGACGTGGTGATGCCGGGGACAGAGAGTGTTGATCCGCATTACCTGCCGCCGCCGGCAGCATGGCTAGCACTGACGGAGCCCCAGCGCGTGGTGCTTGAAGTGGCCTCCCTGGCATCGTTAAGACGACTTTTAGATAATTTAAAGCCCGGAGATGGTCATCCTGTTATGGTCCTTCCGGGCTTTCTGGGTTCTGACGCCTATAACGCCTCGTTGCGCCGTTTTCTCAGGGGGCTCGGTTATAAGGTTCACGGCTGGGGGCAGGGACGCAATCTGGGCCCCCGGGGGAACGCCCTGGAGAGTCTTATGGCGCGTGCAGCAATGCTCGCTGAGCGTTACGGTGAGCCCTTGTCCCTGGTGGGGCACAGCCTGGGCGGCATTTTTGCCCGGGAGCTCGCTCGCGAAGATCCTTCATTAGTGCGACAGGTAATCACCCTGGGCAGCCCCTTTGGGCGAGGTCGTCATAGTGCATCCTACCCGGCGCGACTCTTTGAAGCGCTCAACCCTACGGACGATTTGCCGGTGGCCCTGGACGACTTGCATCGAGCTCCGCCTGTCCCCACCACGGCGATTTACTCAAAAGGTGATGGCATTGTTAACTGGCGAACGGCTTTTCAAAACCTCGATTTTGCCCACGCCAGCACCCAGAACATTCAGGTGCGCGGAAGCCATTGCGGAATGACCTTGAATCCGGCGGTGTGGTACGTGATCGCCGACCGGCTGCGACAATCCATGGACCGTTGGGAGCCGTTCAGTGTGAGCGGTGTGGCCAAGGTGCTGGTACCCAGGCACGGATGAGACCTCAATACGCAGTTAGCTTAAGCTCCTAGCCTGTTTATTTATCTATCTATGCGAAAGCATCCCTGCCTGCTGCCGAGTGTCGCTTTAAGCCTGATTCTGCTAAACCCGACTCTGCCATCAATTGCTGAGTCAGTCGGTAGCGAAGAACAGGGCTGGTTTTTCAGCGCAAATGTTCGACTGCGCACAGAGTACCTTGCGGACTCTTTTCGATTAGTGTCTCCCCGACAGGATCACCTACAGTTTTCCCGAAGCCAGCTAGGGCTACGCTATCAGGCGTCTGGCTGGAGTGCTGAGCTTGAGGTTCAGGATAGCCGCGCCTGGGGCGACAAAAGTCTGTCACCCATAGGCACCGATGACGTGAACACTCTGGAGCCTGTCATTGCCAAGGTAGAAAAGACCTGGCAAATGAATTCAGGCGCTGCGATATCGCTCTCCGCAGGACGCATGACCCTGGACTACGGCAGTCGGCGGCTGCTTGCACGCAACAACTTTCGCAATACCAGTAATGCCTTTCAGGGCGTGCATTTAAGACGTACCTCAGCGAATGCGACTACCGATGTTTTTTACACACTGCCTTTACAGCGACAGCCTGATCGTCTGGATCGAGATTCTCTTCGGGGTAACGAATTTAGATTGGATAAAGCCGGACGAGGAGAGCGTTTTTGGGGCGCGAGCTACGACTATCGATACCCCGAGGCCAACCGCACAGTGGCAGCCTATGTGTTTCGCAGTCAACTTAGCGACCGGGGAGGCAGGCCGGTTGCCGACCGGGAGCTATGGACAGCGGGCTCGCGTTTAACCTGGCAAGGCAACAGATTGGATCTTGAAGCGGAAGCGGCTTACCAATGGGGTGAGTCTTTGGCGGGGGTTCTGTCCTCAGAGGCTGATCAACTGGATCATAGAGCCTGGTTTACGCATTTACATTTAGGAATTGACCTGGGATCCGGTGTGAATTTCCGGGCGGCTTATGATCACGCCACCGGTGATCGGGACCCCTTTGATGGTCGCAACGAGCGCTTTGATCGCCTGTACGGCGCCCGCGCGTTTGAGCTCGGACCCAGCGGTATTTTCGGGGCGGCGATTCGCAGCAATATTCAGTCCCCGCAGTTGGCTCTGCGCTGGCAGGCGACGGGGCAGCAAACCTGGCTGCTGTCGCATCGTTGGCTGAGTTTAGCTAGTTCCAGAGACTTCTTTGTCCCCGGCGCCCGCCGCGATGTAAGCGGCGTATCGGGGGATGATATCGGGCGGCAGTGGGAGTTACGCTGGCGTTGGATGTCGGCACAGTCGCCCGTATCTTTTGAGCTGGGCGCTGCCTATTTGCATAAGGGTGCTTACTTTACCGGAGCCGGAGACTCTCTTTTGAATCCTCCCGGCACAGGCAACAGTGAGTATCTGTTTGCGCAGTTGACTTGGAGTTACTAGATCGTCGGTAAAACCCTGCCAAGGCCCGGGTTTATCAGACCATTGCGGTGCTAGCCCCCGACACCGGGTTCATGGCTTCCTCGCCGGCAACATGTCGAATGATGCGGTAATACAGGCCGGCCGCAGAGCCCTGCAGCAGAGCCTCACGTAACATGTCATCGGTGTCTACCGATTCAGCGGCTTCCAGAAGCCGCCCAAAGGTGCGCTTGAAATTTTCACTGTGGCGGCTGCGTATCTCCGTGCCAAAGAGCATATCCTTCACGAATGGTTCGTTGTCACTGTTGGTTGCCGCAGCACTGATCATGCGGCGGATAAACAAAGAGTGGTCTCCGGTACTGGCATCCGAGCGCAGCGTGCCAAACTCTTCCAGGGATACCTCGCCGCTGCCCGTGGGCCCAAATACAGACAGGTAGTGAAAGCCCGCGATGCTACCAAGCTGCTCCTGCACCAGTCCCAGCAGCTTAAAATAAGAGTCACGTCGGGAGTGCAACTCCAGACGGCGCGTGCTTTGCTCCTGCATGCTGGTGGCGCGGGTGTTTGCGGTGATCTCTTTTTGCTGCATGAAATGTCCGATCACCAGCCACAGGAAGGCCAGCGGGGCAAATGCGCCCTCAAAAAAGCTGCCGATATCGGCTGTGGGTAGCGCCTGAAACTCAGTCCAGCCGACAACGCGGGTAACGTAGTAGATTCCCGTGCTCATCCACAGCGTGGTGACGGTCAGGCCGAACAGAATGCGCCAGTCCATGCCCGGGTTTTGTGTATGTTCATTGTCCATGTGCAAAGCATAGCAGAGGGCGTCGGGACTGTTGTGGGTTTTGCGCTTCGAATAGGCTGGGCGTTGAAGACAGTGGGAGGGATCAATGAATCCGGTAGTCGAAAAAATTGGCGGTAGGGGTCTTCCGCTTTTGTTTGCCCATGCGAATGGTTATCCCCCGGGAAGTTATCGCGAGCTTTTTATGCACCTGGAGGATCGTTTTGAGATTGACGCACTGGAGCATCGGCCCCTGTGGGGCGGCCGGGAGCCGCCGCGGCGACTGCGGTGGCAGTTGTTTGTCGACGACATGCTCAGCGCCATGCAGGGACGTTATGCACAGCCAGTCTGGGTGATGGGGCACAGTATGGGGGGCGTGATTGCCGCGCTGGCTGCCCGGCAGCGGCCGGAGAATATTGCGGGGCTCATTTTACTCGATCCTGTGTTTCTTCCCGATCGCTTTGTTATTGCAACGCGTTTAATGCCGGAGAAGAAGCGCCGGCAGATGCCCATGCTGCGGCGAGCGTTGGCCCGGCCAGAGCACTTTGAAAGTCATGCGGCAGCCTTTGATTTTTATCGCGGCAAGCGTGCTTTTAAAGGCTTGAGTGATGAGGCGCTGTTGCATTACGTGCATGCCAGTAAAGCGCCGATTTCGGATGGGGGAGTGCAGCTGCGCTATTCGGGTGCCTGGGAAGCTGCGGTCTATGGCAGTGCTCCGAGTGCCCGTCCCTTAATGAAACGCATGCAGGTGCCGACTCTGGCTTTGCGCGGCGTCGATAGCGATACCCTGCGACCAGAGATCTGGGCGCGCTGGCAGCACTGGCAACCGCAGGCAAGTTTTCTGGAAATTCCCGGCGGGCACCTGTTTCCGCTGGAGTCCCCTGAGGCAACTGCGCAGGCGGCCATAGATTATGTTTTTACGGATTAATTTTCGGTCCGCTCTTTTATGGTAACAATCAGCCTCTATAATCAGGGGGAGTTAAACGCGGAGAGATGATATGGGCAAAATTCTGATTGTTGCAGACAAGGGCAAGTCCTGCGTTGCGACGTCCCGGGGCCTCGAGCTGGCCGAAAAACTGGGGCATGACGCTGAAGTGGTTGCATTCATCTATGCACCACTTGATCGGATCGAGGGTGGCAAGGCCGCCCAGGCGGCGCTGAAACAGCAGCTGCTCGACCAGCGCCGGGAGCAGATGCTGGAACGTATCGGCGCGTGCTCGAAAGATCAGCAGAAAGTGGCGTTGAAGGTCGTGTGGATGAAAACTGTGCATCCGTGGATTGTAAAACGCACGAGCAACACGCAATTCGCAGCAGTGGTGAAGACTAGCCACAGTAGTGGCAGTCTGGGGTACACCTCCACAGATTGGCATCTTTTGCGTGAGTGCCCCGTGCCGGTACTGATGGTGGCTGAGAAGAAGTGGAGTCGCACGCGTCCCGTAATGGCCGCGCTGGATCTGGGCACACGTAAGCGCAGCAAGCAGCAGCTGAATTCCCGCGTGTTGGGCGCAGCCAAGGCGCTGGCAGAGGCTTTGGACGTGGAACTGAAGATCCTGTCTGCCATTGAGATACCGTCTATGCTGGCGGACCTCGATCTGGTAGACCCGATAAGCTATACCAAAAAGCATCGCGAAGAGATGATGCCCCACTTAAAGGCGTTGGCCAAAGAGCACGGCATCCCGGAAAAGAACTTTGTTACCAAACGGGGTCCCGTGCGGAAAGTGATTACTTCTCAGGCCGCGAAAGCGCGAGCGCAGATTGTCGTTATGGGCACGGTTGCTCGTCAGGGGTTGAGTGCAAAACTGATCGGTAATACCGCCGAGAACGTGCTTCAGGATCTGCGTACCGACGTTCTTGCCTTGAAACCCGAATCCTGATTCAAAAGGATAAGTGGAGTAGACGGATGCGCGAGCGCGCCGCTGGCGGCGTTTTTGCCTGCGAATCCAGATCCGGGCAACTGAGGGATACAGAGACGTCATGAAAAGTCCGATAAAAACACGTCTCGCAGATCTTGACGATAGCCTCTTTGTTCCCCGAGAGCTCAGCTGGCTTTCTTTCAACGCCCGGGTGTTGCAAGAAGCTGCCGACGAGCGCGCCCCGGAGATTCAGCGCCTGCGATATCTGGGTATTTTCTCCAATAACCTGGATGAGTTTTTTCGGGTCCGGGTTGCCGAGGTGCGTCGGATTATCTCGGTGTCCAGCGGTAACACCCGCCAGAGTGCCAAGGAGCTACTGGCGGGGATTCAGGCTGAGGTGGTGTCCCAGCAACACGATTTTGAGCGGGTCTATGCGTCTGTGATGAAAGCGCTTCAGGCGCGGCGGATTTACATGATCAACGAGCGTCAGCTGGAGCCCAATCAGGCGGACTTCATCCAAAGTTACTTCAGCAACACCGTACTGCCAGAGCTTGATCCCATTTTGTTTGCCGAGGGCTCGCCCATTCCGGTGCTCAATGACGAGTGCCTGTATTTGGCGGTAGAGATTAATACCAGAAAGAAACAGCGCGTTGCCGTGGTCGAAGTGCCTACGGATCGACTGAATCGCTTCGTGGAGATACCGCGGAGAAAAGGTAAGAGCGGTCGGGTGTTTATTGCGCTGGACAACGTCATCCGTGCCTGCCTGCCACAGATGTTTCGGGGTGTTTTGCCCATCGATTCTGTGAGTGCCTACTGTTTTAAATTTTCCCGCGACGCCGAGCTGGAACTCGATGTGGGCATTATGGAAAGCCTCATCGAGAAAATGGCCAGCAGCCTCAAACAGCGTCAAAAAGCCGATGCGGTGCGCTTCGTTTATGATGCCGAGATGCCCCCATCGCTGTTGGATTTTCTGGCATCCAAGTTTTCTCTGGGGAAATATGACAGCCTGATTCCCGGCGGCCGGTACCACAACTCGAAAGACTTTATGTCCTTTCCCAGTGTGGGGCCGCGGTACCTCGAGCTGCGACCGCTACCAAGTGTTCCGGTCCCTTGCATCGACGAGGCAGATAACATTCTGTCGGCGATTCGTACAAAGGACGTGTTGTTGTATTACCCGTATCATTCCTTTGATTACCTTATCAACCTGTTGAAGACCGCTGCGGTGGATCCCGAAGTGGACAGCATAAAAATCTGCCTGTACCGCGTAGCCTCGGAATCACGGGTGGTTGATGCTCTGCTTAATGCAGTGGCCAACGGCAAGCGCGTGCTTGCAGTGGTGGAGCTTGCAGCGCGCTTTGATGAGCAGGCTAATATTCACTGGGCCCAGCGTCTGACCGAGGGCGGTATCGAGGTGAAATTTGGCGTGCCGGGGCTCAAAGTTCACAGTAAGTTACTGCTGATTCAGCGCCGTGAGGATGGGCAGCAACGATTTTATACCCATGTCGGCTCGGGCAACTTCAACGAAAAGACAGCTCGCCTGTACACGGACTTTTCGCTTATGACCTACGATCAGGATCTGGGTCGTGAGGTGTACGATGTATTTGATTTCCTGCAGTACAACTATCGCCGTCCCCAGTACAAGCATTTGCTGGTATCTCCGCACAGCTCCCGCCCCGGGCTGGAACAAATGATCGACGTCGAGATTGAAAATGCACGCAAGGGGTTGCGCGCGGCCATGACCCTCAAGTGCAACAACCTGGTGGATCGGGAATTGGCCATGAAGCTCTACGAGGCCAGTGATGCCGGCGTGGAGATTCGCCTGATCATCCGTGGCATGTGCTCGCTGCAGCCGGGTGTGAAAGGTATTTCTGAGAATATTGAGGCGATCAGTATCGTTGACCGCTATCTGGAACACCCGCGGGTCTACGTTTTTTATAACGCCGGGAAACCGCGTTATTACATCGGTTCAGCCGATTTGATGACGCGAAACCTGGATTACCGCGTCGAGGTTTTGTGCCCGATATATGATCCGGACGCGCGCAGGACCATTCAGGACATCCTGGATATGCAGTGGCATGACAATGTTAAAGCGCGTGTTCTCGACAGAGCGCAGTCCAATGAGGCAGTGCCGCGAAAAGGAAAGTCGGCGATGATACGCTCGCAGGAGTCTATCCATAGCTACCTAACCACCGGTAAAAAACCGCGAATTCCCCGCTCAAATATGCTCTTGCCCGCCAAGCAGCGCAAGAAAGGTAAAAAGGACTAAGTTTATGGCCGGCGCCAGCCTGCTCGCATTGCTCGACGACATTGCCGTGCTGCTCGATGACGTCTCGGTGATGACGAAAGTCGCCGCGCAAAAGACCGCCGGGGTACTCGGCGATGACCTGGCAGTGAACGCTGAGAAAGTTACCGGTGTAGCCGCAGATCGTGAGCTGCCAGTGGTCTACGCTGTGTTCAAGGGCTCCTTGCTGAACAAAGCAATGTTGGTGCCTGCGGCCATAGTGATCGCAGCATTTGCCGGCTGGCTGATTACGCCATTGCTCATCGCCGGCGGTTTGTTTCTCTGTTACGAAGGCTTTGAGAAGCTCTGGCATCACTTTACGCAGAGCGCTGATGAGCGCCATGCGGAGCAGGAGAGTCTTCGACGGCAGTTGGAGGATCCTGCCACAGACCCCTTGAAGCTGGAAAAGAAGCGGATCAAAGGGGCAATTCGTACAGACTTTATTCTGTCTGCGGAGATTATTGTGATCACCCTGGGAATCGTCGGGGACGCCAGTTTGCTGGTGCGTGCCAGCGTGTTAAGCACCATTGCGCTGGTGATGACCCTGGGTGTGTATGGCCTCGTGGCGGCCATTGTAAAAATAGATGACCTGGGACTGTACTGGATTCAGACGGAACGCGAAGGCCTTATAGGCAGCGCTCTGCGCGCTATAGGTCGGGGACTGCTAGCGCTTGCGCCGCGCCTCATGCGAGTGCTTACGGTCGTTGGCACCGCGGCGATGTTTCTGGTCGGCGGCGGGATCCTGGTGCACGGTATTGCACAGCTACATCATTTGGCTGATCTGTTTTTGCAGCTAATCCAGCAGGGGCTCGGCGATAATGCAGTGGTGAATGTCGTGGTTCCTCAGGTGTTTTCCGCGACTGTCGGGGTACTGGCCGGAGCCGCAGTGCTACTGGTGCTCAGTGGCGTGTTTCGTGCGTATAAATCGAGCGAGTGAGAAGCGCTCGCTCGACACCTGTGTCTATCTCAACAAAGAGCCCAGTATTCCTCTAAACAGTTTCTGCCCTAAAGAGCGTCCTGCGGCAGAGCCCAGGCTTCGAGCCATACTCTTCACAAAGGCGTCACTGCTACTCTGGGTTTTGCGCCCACTGCGTTTCTGCGCAGTCTGCTCACGCTTTTTGAGTTCTTGCTCATCTCTATGGGCCTGCTGTTCGGTGGCGCGCGCCAGTAGTTGTTCGTGTGCACTTTCCCGGTCGATGCTGGTTGCGTAACGGCGGCCGTTGGGATCGTTCTTTAAGACCTCGGCGCGTTCGGCAGCCGTAGCTTTGCCCATTCGGGAGGAGGGCGGTCTGATAAGGGTTCGCTGCACCATGGAAGGCACGCCTTTGTTCTGCAGAGTTGACACCAGTGCCTCGCCAACGCCAAGTTCACTAATGACCGTTTCTGTATCCAGTGCAGGGTTTGCCCGGAAGCTTTGCGCAGCCACCCTCACCGCTTTTTGCTCTTTGGGCGTGTAAGCCCTCAAGGCGTGTTGCACTCGATTGCCCAGCTGGCCCAGCACGCTGTCGGGAATATCAGCCGGGCTTTGCGTGACAAAGTAAATCCCCACGCCTTTGGAGCGGATGAGGCGAACGAAGTGCTCTATCGTCTGGAGCAGGACTTTTGGCGCATCCTGAAACAGCAGATGGGCTTCGTCAAAGAAGAACACAAGTTCTGGTTTGTCCGGGTCGCCGATCTCCGGCATTTGTTCAAACAGCTCGGATAATAGCCAGAGTAAAAAGGTGCTGTAGACACGAGGGCTGCGTATCAGAGTATCTGCGGCCAGAACGTTGATGACGCCGCGTCCGTCGCGGGTTCGCTGCATGAGATCGGCCAGCTCCAACGCCGGCTCGCCGAAAAAGTGTTTGCCGCCCTCGCGCTCGAGCATTAACAGGCGTCGAAGAATAGCGTTGACTGAGGCTGCAGACACTCGGTAGTTGGTCCCGAGGGACTGACGGTTATCGGCTAAATGCTGGAGGGTCGTGCGAAGGTCGGCCAAATCCAGCATGAGCAGGCCATGGTCGTCCGCAAACTGAAATACCAGCGTAAGTACGCCTTCCTGAGTGTCATTCAAGTCCAACAGACGCGACAGCAGTTGTGGGCCCATTTCGCTCAGGGTCGTGCGGATCGGCGTGCCTTTTTTGCCAAACAGATCCCAAAAGGCGACGGGGTAGGCCTCCTGGGAATAATCCGATATGCCAATTTTTTTGACACGCTCATCGACTTTGGGGTGCGGCTTGCCTGGCTGGCTAAGTCCGGAGATGTCGCCTTTAACGTCGGCAAGAAATACGGGGACGCCCTGTGCAGAAAAGCCCTCGGCTAAACATTGCAGGGTCACGGTTTTGCCGGTGCCTGTGGCGCCAGCAATCAAGCCGTGTCGATTCGCATACTTCAGATTGAGAAATATCTGCCCCGCGTCGGAGCCTCCGATAAGTATGCCGGGATTATCCTGTGCTGTGCTCATGGGCTACCTGCTACTTTGTGGCGAGTTTGGGTTTGACCGCGTTTCTGGCTGCCGTTGCCTTTGCTTTGGTTTTGGGCTTCGCCTTCGCTTTGGCTTTTGCTTTGACAGCAGCCTTAGCCTTGGGCTGTGTATTTACCTTCGCCTTCGCCCTCGCTTTGGTTTTTGATGTGGCCTTCGCTTTAGTTTTGGTCTTGGCCTTCGCAGGCGCTGTGGTGGTCCGGCGCGAATCGCCGGCTCGGCGACCGGAGCCGCTGACACCAGCGACCAGCTCCAGTTCTACCAGCGCGTCTTCAAGATGATCAATGATGCGCTGAATCTGGGGCATGGAGCGTCGGCAGGCCACGATCCCGAAGTCGAGTTGATCGTGATAGCTCACCAGGGTCATGTTCATGGCGAAGCCATCAAATACGATGGATGCCGGATACAGGCCATCCAGCCGGGCTCCGTTCCAATACAGGGGCTTGCGCGGGCCGGGTACATTGGACACCACCGTGCTGAACGCAGGGAACTTGGAGCCAAGTCCCAGAATAGAAGTTAACAGCGCCGGTAGCTGGGTAAGTTGCATAAACAACCCCGCTTCTGCAGGAGAGAGCTCTTTTAACAGGTCCTTGCCCGCGCGCATGGATTTTTGAATCGTGCGCAGGCGCTTTTCCGGGTCGTAGATATTGGTCGCCATGTCGGCGGTGATAAAACCGATCGCATTGCTTGAGTCCACGTCACCCTCTTCACGCAAAGAGACCGGTGCCATGGCCTTGAGCGAATGCAGAGGTAGCTCGTCCCGGGACAGTAAATAGCGCCTGAGCGCCCCTGCGCACATCGCAAGCACAATGTCATTGACCGTGGCATCCATGGACTTGCAGACATTCTTTACGCGCTCAAACGCAAAGGTCTGAGCGACGAAGCGCCGGGCTCCCGACACGCGGGTGTTAATGGAGGTCTTCGGCACGTTGTGCCAGGGCACGGCGAGGTTGCCGCTGCGTCCGACAAATGCGAGGCCAAAACGGCGCATAGCGGTCGCCAGGTTCATGCTGGAGTCGTACTGTTGTTTGAGCGCTTCCAGGACATTACGCATGTCCCGTTTATCGGGCGCCGTTGCCCGCGGCGCGCCGCCGAAGCGTGCCTGCTTGTAGACTTCGTAAGCTTCCTGCGAATAGGGGGCATAGCCTAAGGGGGCACTGGGCTCTTCGGTGCACATGGCCTGCGTGATATGCATGGCGCCCACGCCGTCAATGGCCGCGTGATGAATCTTGTTGTAGACCGCGAACTGGCGGTCCTGCAGGCCCTCAATAATGTGCATCTCCCATAGGGGGCGCGTGCGATCAAGTAAGGTGGTGTGCAATCGTGACGCCAGGGCAAAGAGCTCCCGGTATCGCCCGGGACTTGGCAGCGCCGAGTGCCTCACGTGGTAATCCATATCGATATGTTCGTCTTTCTCCCAGTAAAGGCCGGTTTTTCCCGTGACGACGTAGTCGCCAAAAGGTTTACGAAACTCCGTGCAGTCTCTGAGCTGGGTCCGCAGATCCGTGAGAAATTCCTGTTCATCGGCCCCGTCGGGGAGTGTAAACAGGTTGACACCACCAACGTGCATGGGGGTCTCCCGCTTCTCCAAAAGGAGGAAGCCGGCGCTGGTTAGATCGATTCTGCGCATTATTTTTATCCCTTAGCTATGGACGAATCCTATAAGCTTTGCGTCAGTGATGTAAGCAGTATCCATGACGCGAGGCTGTGTTAACACTACACTGCTCAACCCAACCACGTAAATCGGGAGAACGTGAATGAGTCGGATTTTTTGGACAGCGTTAACCCTGTTGTCAATCAGCGTGACATCGCAGGCTCAGATAGAAAGTGAGCACGCGCAGAAGACGCTGGAGATCTACAGGACCATTGTGGAGGTTGATACCTCCAAGACCAAGGGCAATACCCTACGGGTAGCCCAGTATCTGGCAGATGAATTGATGGCCGCCGGTTTTGCCAAGGATGATGTGCGTATCGTGCCAAAAGACGATTTCGGCACCTTGATCGCCACCTATCGGGGCGATGGCAGTGCTGGCGCAAAGCCGATTTTGCTCCTGGGCCATATGGATGTGGTGGAGGCACTTGCCGAGGACTGGGTTCGCCCACCCTTTGAGCTAACCCAGGATGATGTGAACTTTTATGCGCGGGGCACCATCGATAACAAGTTTGGCGTTGCGCAGTTGACCGGCACCATGATTCGTCTCAAAAAAGAGGGGTTTGTGCCAGACAGGGATCTTATCCTGGCATTCTCGGGCGACGAAGAGAGCGGCATGACCACGACGCGAATGATGGCCTATGAAATGCCAGAGCTCGCTGAGGCAGAGTATGCACTCAATTCTGATGCCGGCGGCGGTAGCCTTACGGCTGACGGTGTGGCCGTGAGCTATCGTGTTCAGGCTGCGGAAAAGACCTACGCGACCTGGGAGATCACGGTACGTAATCCCGGTGGGCACAGCAGTCGTCCCCGGGATGACAATGCGATTTACGACCTTGCTGCTGCGGTAAAAGCCATCGAAGCCCACCGCTTCCCTGTAAGGTGGAGTGAGATGACGTTGTCGTACTTCCAAAAGGTGGGAGAGAAGATCGGCGGTGATCTGGGCGATGCCATGGTGCGCTTTGCCTATGACCCGGAAGATGCAGAGGCGGCAGAAGCGCTGCGCAGCGAGCCATCCTATGTAGGAACCACCCGCACAACCTGTGTGGTGACCATGCTGCAGGCGGGGCACGCGGAGAACGCGTTACCCCAGTCAGCGACGGCCACGGTGAATTGCCGTATCTTCCCGGGTGTGTCCGTAGCGGATATTCAAGCTGAACTGCAGGCCGTAGTGGGCAACGAAGAGGCTGAGTTTGTGCTGCTTGGAGACCCCACAGAGAGTCCTATCTCTGAGACACGCTCAGACGTATTGGCGGCGGTTGGGAAGGCGGTTCACAGTCGGTATCCGGGACTTGATCTGATTACCTACATGGAATCCGGTGGTACTGATGGCATGCACTATCGAAAGGCCGGTATTCCTACCTGGGGTATTTCCGGGGTTTTCATGAATCCTGACGAGATGTACGCCCACGGACTCAATGAGCGGGTACCCATCAAGGCGTTTTACGGCGCACTGGATCACTGGTCCGTGATCATTCGCGAGTTAACGACCCCGAAGTAGCGTGATTGTGAGAAAGTCTGGAAAGTGAAAGCCGGGCAGTGAATGTCACTGCCCGGCCATAACACAGGTTAATCCGGCGTCATGGTCTGGTGTGTCTTACGCCGAATCTGCCAACGCTGCAGAAAAACTGTCACTACTTGCCTCGTTGAGGTGAACAAAGACAGCGTCTGTGGCTGTAGCCGTAAGATAGCTCCCGTTCTGTGGCAGCGGAAACAGCTGGTCGTAACGACGGACAGTCATTTGATCAACGCGTCGGTAGATATGCGACCGGTTGAGCTGTTGGGGTGACTCCAGACCTGCAGATGAGGTGAGATCCAGCAGCGCATGTATGGTTTCGCGATGAAACCGTGCTACCCGCTGTCCCTTGTCGCTCACATCCAGTCCCCGAACAAGTCGTGGATCCTGCGTGGTGATTCCCGTAGGACAGCGGTTGGAATTGCATTCCAGAGACTGCACGCAACCCAGAGCCAGCAGCATGCCTCGTGCGCTATTGCAAAGATCAGCTCCCAGCGCCAGCGCCTTGGCCATGTCAAACGCAGTGAAGACTTTTCCGGAAGCGATGACGCGAATGTGCTCCCGAACGCCAAAGCCTTCAAGCGTGTTGACCACAAAAGCCAGGCCATCGCGCAGGGGCATTCCTACGGAGTTGCTGTACTCCAGGGGGGCGGCACCGGTGCCACCCTCACCGCCGTCGACGGTGACAAAGTCGGGCATGATTCCTGTCTCGAGCATGGCTTTGCAGATGGCGATGAACTCACTCTCCCGGCCAACGCACAGCTTGAAGCCCACCGGTTTTCCGCCGGAGAGCTCCCGTAATTGCTGCACAAATTCAAGCAGGCCGCGAGGCGTGGAAAACGCACTATGCGCCGAGGGCGAAACGACTTCTGTGCCTACCGGGACATGTCGGATGCGTGCGATGAGGTCGGTGTTTTTGCTGGCAGGGAGGATTCCGCCGTGTCCGGGTTTTGCACCCTGCGACAGTTTGATTTCTATCATCTTGATGTTTGTGCGTTGGGCCGTTTTGGCAAAACCTGCGGCAGAAAATCTCCCATCGTCGCTACGACAACCGAAGTAACCGGTGCCTATTTGCCAGACCAGGTCGCCCTCATGTTCGCAGTGAAAATCCGAAACGCCACCCTCACCGGTGTTGTGATAGAAGTTGCCCAGGGCGGCCCCGCGGTTCAGGGCGCGAACGGCATTACTACTGAGTGAGCCGAAACTCATCGCTGAGATATTAAGCAGAGCCGCGCTGTAGGGTTGCGTGCAGTGGATGCCGCCAATTTTGACGCGGGGGTTGTGATCCATGGCGCTGATATCGCGCGCCGCAATGGAGTGCCCCATCCATTCGTAGCCATCACCGTAGGTATCTACCTTGGTGCCAAAGGGTATGCTGGCTAAATCGCCTTTAGCCCGCTGGTAGACGATCGCGCGAAACATACGATTTACGGGAGCGCCGCCCACATCGGATTCCAAAAGATACTGTTGGACGAAAGGTCGTACGGATTCCAGGAGCCATCGTCCCCGACCTATGAGGGGAAAATTGCGGCGGATACTGTGTTCTGTCTGCTGCATGTCGTAGATGCCAATGCAGAAACTCGTTAGCACCAGAAGGAAAAACAGCCACAGCCACAAGCTGTTGAGTCCGACAAAAAAAGGAATGCACGCCAGCAGGATGTGCACAGTAAAGAACGCTGTACGGGACACAGGTGTCTCCTTGATCAGAGTTTGCGGGTTTTGACGAACTTAAGTGGCAAGCCTACCTTGCCATCGGTTTGTCGGCGAGAACAACTCAGCGAGCGAGGTGCGCCAAGCGAGACTTTAGTTCATCCAAATAGCCAGGGCGACAGCGCCTCATGATTTTTCAGCACCACCTGTTGGGCCAGCGGGTTGTCCTGCTGGCTGGCAGGATCCAGCTGGAGTAGTTGCAATTGGTAATTGACCAGGGTGGCGCGAGTGTTCAGACGCAATTCGCCGCTGTGCATCCCGTAGTCATGGGCTATGACCTCTTGCTGGGCTGGCGTTAGGCGTGGGTCGGGCACAATCACAAGTTCGATGATTTGCTGCCAGTCCAGGTCCTGATCCTCGCCGAATTCGGAGGCATCCAGTGTCTCGGCCTCACCCCGAAAACGACTCAACACAAAGTCGCGAAAGCCCAGATTTTTCTCGCACCAGGCGCGCACATGCCAACGGTAGCCGGTAAATACCAGGGTGTGCGGTACGATGATACGGCCCTCACGATCAGGGTTCTGTAAAGACACATAGTCCACCTCCAGACGTGTTTGGGCCCGGGCTGCCTGTATCATCGGTCGCAAAATGGACGGGGATACGTCCCGTCCGGGCGGTGAAAGCTGTTCCACATTCGCCGTTGTCAGAGGCAGGGTCTCAAACACACCCATGAGCTGCTCGTCCCTTGTCATCAGGTGCAAATACTCATCTGCGGTGCCCCGCGTGATCCGGGGTTGGAAATCCTCCGTGGGCCGATAGCCCTTGAGAAACTTGTCATAGGCTATGTTGCCCGGTGCAATCTCTCGAAGATAAAAATTAATATCCTTGCTGGCCTGTTGACGACCAATGCCAAAACAGCGGGTCAGATGTCCCGTAGTGAGACGGCCCTCCCACAAACTGATAATTTCAATATAGCGGTACCTAAGGAGGTGGTCCCAGCGATATGGCCACAGGTCCATCTATCACTCCTTGGGCGATCTGTAGGTGCAGTTTTTCCGGGGGAGGGGAATGCAGGGGCGATTCCCGGGAGTTGTGTAAGCGAAACGCGCTGAGGCGCGCTGACCAAGCCGCGCCTCAGCGTTAAAACAAGGGTACAGGGGTTTGAACAATCAACCCTGGCCCATCTTTTTCATTGCATCGGCGGCGCCAGCTTCCGCGTCGTCCATCATCTCTTCGGCACCGCTTTCCGCGTCATCCATCATGCCTTTAGCCTTCGATTCAGCATCATCCATCATGCCTTTCGCGGCTTCCTTACCCTCGTCCATCATTTCGCCCGCTTTGTCAGTAGCCGACTGAGCCATCTCTCCCGCAGACTTCATAGCACCGTCAGCTGCTTCGCCAGCAGACTTCAGGGCGCCTTCTGCGGCATCACCCGCCGATTTCATGGCATCGCCTGAGGCATCAACTGCGTCTTCAGCCATGTCGCCTGCCTTATCCATAGCGCCCTCAGCCATTTCCGCTGCTGATTCTGCGGCTTTTTCCGCGGACGTTTTGGCTTTGTCCATATCTTCTTTACTGCAGCCGCTCAGGGTGAGGAGTAGAGCCGATGTGGCAACTGCGCCGATAATCGCTTTAGTTCGCATAATGTTTCCTTGTTTGTCCAAGTGTCAGTGTCAGTGTCAGTGTGTGTTTGCTCAGGTCTTCCCGGTATTTTGTCTGTTTGTGACTCTGGATCCACGACGAGAACGGGGTTTTTGACCGGCATCTTCTTGCGCCGTTAAATTACGCAACCCTGAAGTTAACGGCAAGCGGCACCTAGGTAAAGGCTTTATCACCACGCTGTTGCCGTCGGTTCAAGAAACAAAAGCCTACACCGACGTCTGTTGCGGGAGATCAACAGTGATCTATCAAACCGCGACTGCGTATTAATTTACGAACGTAGCGTTAGCGCTGTGGGATGCTTTTCACCCCCTTTAAATTACGACGAATTGTTTTCGGGAGTAGTAACTATGCAGTATTTTGGTGTCGCTTCGATTCGCGCGCTGCTCATAGCAGCATTGAGCCTCACGGCCGTCTTCGCGCACGCGGAGCTTAAGGTTGGCGATGTAGCGCCGGATTTCAGTCTCCGGGCCTCAGACGGGCAGACCTATAATTTGGCGGATTACCGCGGTAAACAGGCCGTCGTGCTCGCCTGGTTTCCCCGCGCTTTCACCTCTGGGTGTACGGTAGAGTGCAAGAGTCTGGCGGAAAACGGCGATGAGATACGCAAGTTTGACGTGAGCTACTTTATGGCCAGCACCGATCCGGTAGAGAAGAATGCTGAATTTGCCGACGACACGGGTGCTGATTTTCCGCTTCTGAGTGACCCTGATGGTGAGGTGGCGACGGCTTACGGCGTGTTTACTATGGGTTTTGCGAAACGTCATACCTATTATATCGATGTTGATGGTGTGATTTCGCACATAGATACCGCGGTAAGGCCAAGCACCTCCGCGCAGGACATGATCGCGAATCTTGAGAAGCTCGGTGTGGCGCAACGCGATTCATAGGGCCGGAAAAGTCCCCGTTCTTTTTTCGCCACCAGGTGCTTTACCGGAGTAGAATGCGCGCCCTCGAAATGGCAGGGTGCTATGTGGTTCTCTCGAGCAACGCTCAACAGGCTCTTTTTGCTGGCACTGCCGATGGTGGTGTCTCAGGGCGCACTCGCCCTGATGTCCTTCGCAGACCGGTTCTTTTTATCGCGCATTAGCCCGGTGCACGTCGCCGCATCACTCGGCGGTGGCGTGTCATTCTGGGTGTGTCTGTGCTTCTTTAATGGCATAGCGGCGTATGGCAATGCGCTGGTCGCGCAGTACTTTGGTCGCAGGGACATGCGCAGCTGTCCCCGGGTGGTAACCCAGGGCGTTATTCTGGCGGTTGTGGCCATGCCGCTGCTTTTACTTCTGGCCTGGCCCATGTTGTCGATGTTTGAGTGGATGGGCCATGCACCGGAGCAGGTGGCCCTGGAAAAACCCTACTTCCTCACCTTTATCACCGGTGCTTTTTTCTTTCTCGTAAAGACCGTTCTTGCCTCGTACTTCTCGGGCATAGCCCGTCCCAGAGTGGTGATGATTGCCGACCTCATTGGCGTTTTTTTGAACATTCCCCTGAGCTACGTTCTGATCTTTGGCCGTCTGGGCTTACCTGAGCTGGGAATTGTCGGGGCAGCGCTGGGAACCGTGATTGCCTGCATACTATCCATTGGCATTTATCTGGCTTTTTACTTCAACCCCATCCACGCCCGGCGCTTTCATTTGCGCAAGTCTTTTGTATACGTGCCGGGCATCATGCGCCGCTATTTGCGGTTGGGCCTGCCGTCCGGGTTTGAGGTGCTCATCGGCATGGGGACTTTTAATGTTTTTCTGCTCTTGTTTCAGTCCTACGGCGTGGCCGAAGGGGCTGCGATGGCGATTGTCTTCAACTGGGATATGTTGTCCTTTGTACCTTTGATGGGCCTGAACATCGCGCTCATGAGTATGATTGGACGCACCGTGGGCGCTGGCGACATGTCCAGGACGAACGAAGTGATATCTGCCGGGTTTGTCATGGCCGTGACCTATGCCGGCGTCATGGGCCTGATTTTCGTGAAATTTCGAGAATCACTGCTCAGTATGTTTGCTACCCCGGGGATGGATTTCTCACCTATTCTCGCGGTGGGAGCACCGATGATGATTGGTATGGCGACCTATGTGGTAGCGGACGGGCTCATTCTGGTCTGCAGCGGCGTACTGCGCGGGGCTGGCGATACACGCTGGTTACTCATTGCGTCGGTCACTATTCATGTCCTGACCTTGATCGTTCAGGTGTTTGTGATTCTGGTGTGGCAGCTCGGGCCTTTAGTGAGCTGGTCTGTCTTTGTTGCCATGCTCATCATTAACGCGCTGTTGTATCTATGGCGTGTGCTGGGCTCTCGTTGGCGGCATCCGGACCGGCTCGCGCGTGTGATGGTTGAGTGATGGGGCAGTGAGCCCGGACGCTGGTGTAACGCGCCGGTGCAAAATCTCTAAAAACTGGCGATTCTTCGCAGCAGACTCAGTGTGTGTCGGGATTGCTCGCGTTTGAGCAGCATGTCAGCTATTTCTGCGTCAATACGCTCGGCAACGGTTGTACGCCAGGCTTTGAGCTTTTGTACGCTCGGCGCGCGGGCTCCTCGCGGCGGGAGCTCCAAGGGTTCCCCAAAGCTCAGGTAGCTCGCCTGTGGCCTGGGCATCGCTGTACCCAGGGCGCCGCGCAGCAAGGGGGGGATTGCATCCGGACGCATGTTGTCTGACCACAAACCAAATTGCTTGAGCAGCGTTACGATTTGCTCGCTATCAAGTAGGTATTCATAAAACTCGTCAGGACCCACCAGTCCAAAAGGGACAATGGTGTAGCCGAATTCGGCGGCCAGCCTGATGAAGCCAAGGCGTTCCTTCCATTGCAACTGATAGCGTTCGCGGCTGGGCTTTACCGCCTCATGAGCCCCCCCGGGAAACACCAGGATGTCCTGATCGTGGGCCATCAGGGCTCTCGCTACATCCGGGTGCCCCATGGTGGCGCCCCGACGCAACAGTGTTTTTGCCACCGCAGGCTGGGAGAACAGAAACTTGTCACCCATGGGCCGCAAAAAACGTCCGTACTCTTCCAGCAATACCGGCAGTATCACAAAACCATCCAAGCCGAATAGCGCGTGGTTGCCGATAAACAGGCAGGGGCGGTCCGGTAGTCGGTCTGTGTTGTGCAGCTCAGGACGAAACCAGAACTTGGAGAACCGATAGATGAGTTTTTCTTCCAGCCCCCGGGGTGGCTCGGTGGCAAGTGCACGATTGATATGCTCGCGGAGCGCCTGCTCTTCGGATAACGGGTTGCTGTCGCGCGATAACGGTGTTTTCAGGGCCATGACGGAAGCCCTGCGATCGCCGGCACGCCTGCCAGCCACGGATGAATATAGGCAAGGAAAGCGATGAACAGCAGTGCAAATACCACGGTGAAAAGCTCTGTCCCCAAACCTGGGGCAGTGGGTTTCTCCCGGGGGCCTTCCCGACGGTTAATGATCGGGATCTCCAGCAATGCCCAGACGAGCATGGAGCCAAACAGCAGTAAGGATCGTGAGTCTCCGTTAAGGAGCAGATGCGCCGCTGCCCAGAGAACGACGCCGGTCAGTTGGGGATGACGGATCAGACGTTTCACTGCAGAGGGACGGTTGGAGACAACAAACAGATACAGCGCGACAACAATCAATGCCATGGCCACGCCGTGCAGGGGCGCAGGAGTGGCATAAAGCCACGTGGGTTCGCTGGACCGCCAACCGAGCACCAGCAGCGCCAGGCCAGCGATACTGAGTACCCCAAGGATGGCCTTTAAGCCGTTGTCCCCGATATTTTGTTTGATGGCGTTTGCCCGCGCGGGGGCCAGGCCCAGGAATAGATGCGTTCCAGTGAACAGTACGATGCCCGCGAACAATAAGACCATGGTTACAACCTCGTTGATGGGGGAGGGAAACGTTGCCGGTATTGTAGACTCAATTCGCCCCGAGGCGATGATGCAGAAGCTTACAGGTCGAAGCGCTCGCGAAGGAAGCGTGCGATACCGTCGGAGTCGTGGTGCCCTATGACGGCAGTCGCCGCGGCTTTGATATTGTCTTTGGCATTTTGTGGGGCATAGGCCTCGTCGGCTGTTTCAAACATGCTTAAATCGTTGTCGCTGTCACCAAAGCAGATCACCCGACTGAATCCGAGCTCTTGCTTGAGGGCTTCTACGGCGCCGCCTTTACTCCCCGAGTGGTGGTGAATGTCAATCCAATTGAGTTTGCGATCTTCGATAGCAATGCCCATGTAGGCAACCAACTGCGCTTCGTTTTCGATCATATCGGCCACGGCATTGATGGCGGTGTCCGCGCCGATGGCGCTGATATTGGTGATGTCTGCATCAGCGGGTAACTCAGCCACGGGAAGCACCGGCAGATTGCGTTCGCGCTGAAAACTTTTTACCAGTTTGTACTCGGCTTTCTGCCGCAGCGGTGGGTGGTAAACCGCATGACGGTTTCCCGGCTGGAGTGTAAAGAAAAACGGCGTCACATCTTTTTCGAGAAACGCGTCGGCAACGTGTGCAATCTCATCCAGGGTTAACAGGTGACTTGTGCTGTAATGGCCAAGCTCCGGGTTCCAGATCATCACGCCGTTCTTGTAAATCTGCGGCAGCAAAAACCCATGTCCGTCGAGAATATCGATAGCGCCGTGCAAGGCGCGGCCCGTGGCCACCGTGTAAGCGATACCCCGCTCACTGAGACGGCGAAGTGTTTCCCGGGTGTAGGCGGAAATTTTGGACGACTTATTGAGGAGCGTGCCGTCGAGATCAAATACGATGAGGTCCATGGCCGGGATTATAGCGCCATTAAGCCAATGCGAGTGCTTGTCCGCGGTGCTTTTGCCTCCAAGTCTGCTATCTTTTCGCCTCCTGAGGGGGTATCTCTAACATGAGTCGACATCCAACGATTAAACAGCTGCGCTATCTCTGTGCCGTTGTGGAACATGGTCACTTTGGGCGAGCCGCGCGGGCCTGTCATGTTTCTCAGTCGACTCTCAGCGCCGGCATTCTCGAGTTAGAGGAGGTGCTCGGGGCCTCGTTGCTCGAGCGCAATAACCGGAGTCTGGTGCTCACAGGACTGGGAGAGGACGTCGTTGAGCGGGCCCGGGGTTTACTCCTGGACGTGGAGGACCTTGTGGCGCTGTGCCAGGCGTCAGCTGAGCCTCTCAGTGGGCGGCTGCGTCTGGGTGTTATTCCGACCATCGCGCCTTTCCTACTGCCGGGCCTGCTTAAATCCCTGCGCAACGACTATCCGGAGTTTACGCCGTTTATACGCGAAGATCTGACCGAGCCGCTTATTGAGGCCTTGCATCGCGGGGAGCTCGATTTACTGTTGCTGGCGCTGCCGGTGATCGCTGAAGGCGTGGAGAGTATGCACCTGTTCGATGACCCGTTTTATCTCGCTTCGCCTTTAGAGCACCCCCTGGCTGCACAGACTGACCTGGACACCGACAGCTTGCAGGGTCAGGAGCTACTCCTGCTGGAGGATGGACACTGTTTACGCGACCACGCTCTGGAAGCCTGTAAGTTGCGCGGTAGCCAGTACAAGGTCCCGTATCAGGCCACGAGTCTCACAACCGTGGTACAGATGGTCGCCAGCGGCATCGGGGTAACGCTGGTGCCGGGCATGGCGGTGACCGCGGGGGCCCTGGCGACCCCGGACGTGGTAGTGACGCCCTTTGCCGATGCGTCCGTAAAGCGCGAAATCGGTCTTATGTGGCGCAAGAAAACGCCACGACAAGCGGAGTTTCGTCTGTTGGGTGATTACATCATCGCGCGCCAGACGCTTTGAACCCGCGCATCGACACGGCATAGACAGGCCGCCTATAGCGGTTTTTTCTCTTCGTCGTCCGTACGCAGATAGCTGCCACAGTGACGGCAGTATCGAGCGTCATCCTCGTGACCGGCCCGGGAGCACTGCGGGCAATTGAGAGGCGTGCGCTTGTTCTGCCGTTTTTCGATGATGTTGGCAGTGAAGATCCCCGTGGGCACGGCAATGATCGCGTAACCGACCAGCATGGCCAGTGCCGATATCGTGCGTCCTGCGGCAGTAACCGGCACAACATCGCCGTAGCCCACGGTGGTTACCGTCACAATGGCCCAATAAACGCTGACGGGAATGTTGTCAAAGCCGTTGTTGGGACCCTCAAGCACGTAGATCAGGCATCCGAACACCACAATGATCGTGATGATGATTGAGAAGAACACAAAGATCTGCCGCCAGGAGTTGCGCATGACGCCGGCGATCTGATTAGCCTCATGGAGATATCCCACCAGACGCAACACCCGGAACACCCGTAACACCCGCAGTAGGCGAATGATCAGCAGTGGGGCTGTCTGGGGGATCACTATGGCGAGGTAGCTTGGCAGAATTGCCAGTAAATCGATGATGCCGTAGAGACTGAAAAGATAGGCTCTACGGTTGCGCGCTATCCAGATGCGGACCAGGTACTCGATAGTGAAGAGCAGGGTGAATCCCCATTCCAGTCGCTGCAGCAAGGGACCATAGTCACGATGAATATTGGCCATGGAGTCCGCGACGATCACGCTCACGCTGATGAGAATCGTGAAGATCAGTATGAGGTCAAACCATTTGCCTGCGGTCGTATCTGTCCCAAAAATAATTTTGTACAGATGGGCCTGAAGCGCTGTTTGCTCTCTTTGGGTCACGAGAAGTCGCCCTGCGCCAGTAGCGATTCAATCACCGGGAGCAAAATGGCGTTAATCAACGGTTGCGCCTGCACGGTCGGATGAATGCCGTCCTGTTGCATGAGGCCGGGATCCGTTGCGATGTCCTCGAGCAGGAAGGGGCCCAATGTAGAATCCGTCGCTGCGGCGGCGCGCTGAAAGCTCTCCCTGAATGACCGCGTGTATCGTGGGCCATAGTTCGGTGGAATCTCCATAGGCAAAATAAGGACCTGCGCGCCTATTGCGTTAGCCAGCTCGGCCATCTGGGTGAGATTGCTCTCCAGCTTGTTGGTCGGGTAACCCCGAAGGCCGTCATTGCCCCCCAGTTCAATGACCAACAGGTGCGGGGCGTGCTCTGCGAGTAATTCCGGCAGTCTACGCAGTCCGCCGGCAGAGGTGTCCCCACTGATGCTGGCATTGATAACGCGGCTGTTGGACCACTGTTCACGTAATTGTCGCTCCAGCAGCGCAACCCAACCCTGTTCAAGGGACATTCCGTAGGCGGCACTGATACTATCGCCGAGCACCAGCACACGCGGCGCTATTTCCGGCGTGGCGGCCGCGCTGACGGACCAGCTTAAGGGTACGCAGGCCAATCCAAGAAGCAGCCACACGCGTAAAGCGTGCAACACAGGAGCGCAAATGATTACTGCAGAAAATCTCGGCAAGCGGGTACCCATGGCAGACGGGGAGCTTGCGATACTGAAAGGGATTAACCTCGAAATCAAGTCGGGAGAGAGTGTTGCGATTATTGGCGCATCCGGTTCGGGGAAGTCAACACTGCTGGGCCTGTTGGCGGGCCTCGATACTGCCTCTGATGGTCGGGTCCGCATTGACGGTACGGACCTGCAGGGCTTGAGCGAAGATGGCCGCGCCGCGCTGCGTGGTCGCGACGTCGGTTTCGTGTTTCAGTCGTTCCAACTGCTCCCGGCACTGACTGCGCTGGAAAACGTCATGTTGCCCCTGGAATTAAAGGGTGATGCCAGAGCCAGTGAGCGCGCCGCGGGTTATCTTGAGCGGGTGGGCCTGGCGGACCGACGAGACCACTATCCGCGGCAGTTATCCGGTGGCGAGCAGCAGCGCGTCGCCATCGCGCGGGCTTTTGCAGGGTCGCCACGCATACTCTTCGCTGATGAGCCCACGGGCAACCTTGATCGCGCCACGGGTGAGCGCATAACCGATTTACTGTTCGGGCTTAATCGCGAGGAGGGCACGACACTGGTACTCGTTACCCATGACCTGCAGCTCGCAAAACGCTGCCAGAGGCAGCTGCAGATGGATAGTGGTGAGCTGCACGAAATAGAGCCTTCCTGATATGACACTGTTACTACGCATGCTGGTCCGCGACTGGCGCGGTGGCGAGCTGGGCGTGTTACTGGGGGCGTTGGTCCTGGCAGTAACCATGGTCTCAGGTATCAGCGGCTTTGCCGCAGCACTCAAGTCAGCGCTACGCCAGGAGAGTCATAGCTTTCTTGCGGCGGATCTGGTGGTCCGTGACGCCAGGCCGCTGCCCGCGTCCTGGCTTGCCGAGGCCGCCGAGCGCGGTTTGGAGTCAGCACAAACACTCAATTTCACCTCCATGCTCTACGCGGGTGATGAGGGCATGGTGCTCGCATCGGTTAAAGCGGTGAGCGAAGCCTATCCCTTGCGAGGGGCACTGAGGCTTAGCGATGCGCCCTACGGCGAGCTTCGTGAGCACCGCGGAGCCCCTGCGCAGGGTTCAGTGTGGCTCGAGCCCCGGCTCTTTGCGCTTTTGGATATTGCCATCGGCGACACAGTGGGGATTGGGGAAGCCGAGTTCCGGGTTGCGGCGGCCATTCGCGGTGAGCCGGATCGTGCGGGCGGGTTTTTGGGAGTGGGGCCCCGGGTTATGCTCAATGCGGGCGATATTCCGGCAACGCAGGTTGTGCAGCCGGGAAGCCGGGTGAGTTACCGGCAGTTGTACGCCGGGGATCCTGAGGCCGCAGAAGAATTCCGCCTGTGGTTGGAGGCAGTTGTGGAGCCCGGGCAGCGCCTGCAGAGTGTGGAAACGTCGCAGCCCGCGGTGGGCCGGGCGCTTGCCCGCGCCGAGCGCTTTCTTCTGCTGGCCGGCAGTCTGGCTGTCATTCTCGCCAGTGTAGCGGTGGGGCTTGCCGCCCGACGTTACGCCGAGCGTCACCAAAACTACGTTGCGCTCCTGAAAAGCCTGGGAGCCGACTCATCCCGCGTGAAAAGTCTCTACGCAGCAACCCTGGCCATCAGCTGGTTGCTTTCCCTGCTTCTGGGATGGGTGCTCGCCTGGGGACTGCAGCTGTTGGCGTTGCAGTCCTTTGCGGAGCAGCTCACCGTGATGCCATCTTTACTGCAGCCCCGACCTTACTTTATCGGTGCGGTGACGGCGCTGGTATGTGTGAGTGTGTTCGCCTGGCCCTCCCTGGGCCGACTGACAGCAATCAGTCCTTTGCGAGTACTGCGCAGCGACATGCCGCTGCACGACACGCGGGAGCCCAGAGACTATCTGCTGGGTCTGCTGGCGATGGTGCTGCTGATGTGGTGGTACAGCGCGGACCTGAAGCTAACGCTCGTCGTGCTTGGCGGGCTGCTGACGGTGACCGTCCTTGGCGGCCTGGTGGCGTTGTTTTTACTCCGCGGTGGACGGGTGCTGGGCATGCAGGCGGGAAGCGTCTGGCGTCTGGCGCTGGCGAGTTTGCAGCGCCACGGTCTGGGTAATGCCCTGCAGCTGGTGGTGTTTTCCGTGGCCATTATGCTGTTATTGCTGCTGGCCCTGCTGCGAACGTCGCTTCTGGAAGGCTGGCAGCAACAGCTGCCTGAAGGCGCTCCCAACCACTTTTTACTGAATCTCGCGCCTGATGAGTTGGGCGCTGTAAGTACCCTGCTTGACGATCAACGGGTACGTCGAGAGAAGTTGTACCCCATGCTGCGCGGGCGGCTCATGGCTGTGGACGGAGAGGCCTTGCCCATTGAAGCGCAAGATGACGACGCGGCGACCCAGCGGGAAGTGAACTTTACCTGGTCGGCACAGATACCCGACGGCAATGAGTTGCTCGCGGGCCAATGGTGGGTCCCGGGTGAAACAGCCGCGGTGTCCGTGGAAGTGGAGTTCGCCGAGCGTTATGGCATGAGTCTGGGGGACCAGCTGCAGGTGCGCATTGGCGCGGCGGAGTTTGGGGTCACCGTGACCAGTTTGCGCAGTCTGGATTGGGAGTCATTCAAGCCCAACTTTTTTATGGTCTTCCCCCCGGGGTTGCTGGACAGTTACCCCGTGACCTACATGACGAGCTTTTATCTGCCGCCGGAGCAAAAGCCTTTACTGAACGATTTGTTGCGCGCGCATCCCACAGCAACAGTGCTTGAGGTTGATGCGATCATGGCGCAGTTGCGCAGCACGCTCTCACAGGTGTCCTCGGCCATTGAACTCGTACTGGGGCTGGTTTTGTTGGCGGGGGTGCTGGTCCTGATCGCAGGGGTTCAGGCCACCGCGGATTCGCGTTTACGGGAGAGCGCTTTATTACGGGCTCTTGGTGCGGGGCAGTCGCATATCCTCGGCGCAGTGGCCATTGAGTTTTTGACCCTGGGTCTTATGGCGGGCCTGCTGGCTATCTCAGCGGCAGAAACGGCTTTTTGGGCGTTGCAGCGATTCGTCTTCGAGCTTCCCTATACACCCACGCCAGGCCTGTGGCTGCCGACGCTCATGGCAGCAGCGCTCCTTATTGGCGGTTTGGGATTGTGGAACTGTCGCCGTGTGGTTTCTGTAGCACCGGCAGAGGTGCTTCGGGACGCTTAAGCGCGGGCGTCGTGCTCACGCATCTCGCCGTCGTATGCCATTGATGAAGGCATTTACCGCGACATCGATCTGACGGAGCAGGTCGATGTGCTTGTGGTAAAGGCCGGGTGTATCGACCCGCAAGGTGGCAACGCCATGAATGCCGGCCCAGGATGCGTTAGCCAGATAGATAATGTCCTGTTCTTCAAACTCGCCACTGCCCATACCGTGCTGCAATATTGCCTGCACCAGAAGCAGGGTGTCGCGACTCACGCCTCGAAGCTCCGGATACTCATCGCCGGGCTGTACCAGAGGGCCGAACATGAGTTTGAACAGCTGCTCCTGGCGCCCGGCAAAATCGACGTAAGCGCGTGCTACCAACCGTAGTTGCTGCGCGGCGCTATCACCGCCGGCGTCCCGCGCCTCAGCAAGTTGGGCGAGCAGTTCTCGATAGCCCCGGGTAGCGATGGCCGCGAGGAGCGCTTCCTTATCACTAAAATGGCGGTACGGAGCGGTCTGCGATACACCCAGTGCGCGAGCCACTGCCCGCAGACTTAACTGTTCAGCGGGTGTGTGGCGAAGCTGCTCAATAGCTTGTTCGAGCAGCTCCGCACGCAGGTTTCCGTGATGGTACGCTCGCTGACTTGCGGCCTGCGTCATGGATCGCTGGTGCCTGGTGTCAGGGCAGCAGATCAGCGACAGCGTCGCGCTCTTCTGTGAGTTCCTGTTCCGTAGCCTGCATGCGGTCGCGGCTGAACGCATTGACTTCCAGGTCTTGAACGATGCTCCACTGGCCACCGCTGCAGCGGCAGGGGAAGGAGTAGATCAGCCCTTCGGCAATGCCATAGGAACCATCGGAGTAAACACCCATGGATACCCAGTCGCCCTCGGCAGTTCCCAGTGCCCAGTCGCGCATATGATCGATGGCTGCGTTGGCCGCCGACGCCGCGGAGGAGGCGCCTCGGGCTTTAATGATTGCCGCGCCCCGTTGCTGCACGGTGGGAATGAAGTCGTTCTCATACCATTGCTGATCGACCTGATCTACCGCGACCTTTCCATCCACGGTGCAGTGATGGAGATCCGGGTATTGCGTGGCGGAGTGGTTTCCCCACACGGTCATGGTGCTCACTGCCGTTACCGGCGCGGCGAGTTGCTGGGCGATTTGGGTCTTGGCTCGATTGTGGTCCAGACGCATCATGGCTGTGAAGTTGCGCGGGTCGATATCCGGTGCGTTTCGCTGGGTAATGAGCGCATTGGTGTTGGCCGGGTTGCCCACGACCAGGACTCGAATGTCGCGGCTGGCGTGATCGTTGATCGCTTTGCCCTGCACGGAGAATATCGCTGCGTTGGCTTCCAGCAGATCTTTACGCTCCATGCCCGGGCCCCGGGGACGGGCGCCCACGAGCAGCGCGTAGTCAGCATCTTTGAAGCCCACGTTGGGGTCATCGGTGCACACGATGCCGGCAAGCAGTGGGAACGCGCAATCGTCGAGTTCCATGCGGACGCCTTCCAGCGCATCCATCGCTGGCGTGATATCCAGCAGGTGCAGAATCACGGGCTGATCGTCGCCGAGCATGGCGCCTGAGGCGATACGAAAAAGAAGAGCGTAGCCAATTTGGCCAGCGGCGCCGGTGACGGTAACGCGAACAGGTGCTTTCATAAGAGACCTCTGAGTTGGGGCTGGGGTACAAAAATACGCCGCGCATTGTCGGCATTACGCCCCAAAAAGACAAGTTCTGTGCACAAGCAGCGCTGGACCTGCCCAGCGCCACGCGAGTACCATGCGCGCGTGTTCAACATGGGGTTATAGCGTAATGAACCGCGACCCTCGGCGCTCAAAAACCGAGTTTAATAAACTGCACAAGCGATTGCGCCGTCAGGTTGGCCAGGCCATCGTGGATTTCGACATGATTCGCGAAGGCGAGCGAATTATGGTGTGCCTGTCGGGAGGCAAGGATTCCTACGCCATGCTGGATATCCTGCAGTCTCTGCAGCGCAGCGCCCCGGTGAACTTTGAACTCATTGCCGTCCACATGGACCAGAAACAGCCGGGCTATCCTCCGGAGATTCTGCCGGCCTACCTCGACAAGCAGAATATCGAGTATCACATTCTGGAAAAAGACACTTACAGTGTTGTCAAATCCGTTATCCCGGAAGGCAAAACAACCTGCGGTCTGTGCTCCCGACTCAGGCGCGGCACACTTTATGGCTTTGCCGAAAGTATCGGTGCCACGCGGATTGCGCTGGGGCACCACCGCGACGATATTGTTGAAACGCTGTTCCTGAATATGTTTTTCGGCGGCAGCCTCAAGGCCATGCCCCCCAAGTTATTGTCCGATGACGGTAAAAACGTGGTTATTCGGCCCATGGCCTACTGTAAAGAAGCCGACCTTGAGCGTTACGCGCAGGCGATGGAGTTTCCGATCATCCCCTGCAACCTCTGCGGCAGCCAGGACAACCTGCAGCGTCAGGCCATCAAGAAAATGTTGCTGGATTGGGAGCGGCAGTACCCCGGTCGAACCGAAACGATTTTCAAGGCGATTGGCAACGTGTCGCCATCGCAGCTTGCAGACCGGGAGCTCTTCGATTTCCTGAGTTTGAACGCGGCGGAGCCGGTTGCAGCGGCGGATTTTTCGCGTATCAACGCGGTCAACCTGTAGCGCATGAGCGGCCCATCCATGCTCGAAGCGATTGATCTTGGGATCGAGCGCGGAGGCAGGCAGCTGTTTTCCGGTTTTTCTTTCAGCCTGACCCCCGGCAGCATCGTACATTTGCGCGGCGAAAACGGCGCGGGGAAGACGACTTTGCTGCGGATGTTGGCGGGCTTGTCCCGCTACGGTTTTGATGGCGCTGTTCACCGGCATAGTGCCTGCCTGTTTTTAGGTCATCAAAGCGCCGTAAAAGGCTTGTTGAGTCCCCGGGAGAATCTTCACTGGCATCCCTCGGGGGAGCGTTTTCGCGATGATCAGGCGATAGAGTCGGCCTTGGCGAACGTTGGCTTGCACGGCTACGAAGATGTCCCGGCGGCGCAGCTCTCGGCGGGGCAGCAGCGCCGCGTCGATCTGGCGCGCCTGTACCTGAGCCAAAAGCCCGTCTGGTTGCTCGATGAGCCTTTTACGGCAATTGATATCCGGGGTGTCACGCGCTTGCAGCAGCGCTTTGTCGAGCACGCTGCGCAGGGCGGGGCGGTGCTGCTAAGTTCGCATCAGGCCCTTGATGCCTCCGTCAACGCCCGGTTGCTGGATCTCTCATCGGGGCAGTTCTCGTGAGTTCAGGCGCATCAGGCTCCATATACGGTGCTTTGTTACGGCGCCAGCTGACGCTGGCCTTGCGCCGGCCGGTGCAGTTGCTTAATCCGGCACTTTTTTTCGCTATCGTGATCGTGCTGTTTCCCCTGGGGCTCGGGCCGGCACCGGACACACTGTCCATGTTCGCCGGTGGGATCTTGTGGATAGTCGCACTGCTGGCAAACATGCTGGGCGCCGAAACGCTGTTTCAAGGGGATTACGACGACGGGTCTTTGGATCAACTGCTGATCGCCGAGCAGCCGCTGTACTTTCTGGTGATGCCTTACCTATTGGTGCAGTGGCTGCTCAGTGGCGTGCTGCTGGCGCTTTTGTCGCCACTGTTTGCGCTGATGCTGGGCTTACCCGAGCAGGGAATTGTGGTGCTCATGGCTTCCCTGGCGCTGGGCTGTGGGGTAATGAGTGTTCTGGGGGCCATCGGCGCAGCCTTAACGGTAGGGCTTCGCCGCGGCGGCATACTCATCGCGTTACTGGTTACACCCTTTTACATGCCCGTGCTTATTTTTGGGGCGGGGGCTGTGAACGCTGCGGTAGATGGGCTGGCTTTTGCGCCTTATCTGGCGATATTGGGAGCGATGTTCTCATTGGCCCTCGCGCTGGGTCCCGTCGCTATTTCAGCTGCGCTGCGAATTTCTGCGGATTCCTGATGTCACAATGATGGTCAGGGAATCACGCGAGCGCGGTTTGCTTTGTTCCCACTCTTTGCCCCGAGTATAATTCGCTGATGTGGACGTTCTTTCATAAATTAGGTTCCCCGCCCTGGCTGTACGGAATTGCAGGCTCTATTTTGCGGTGGTTGTTGCCTATCGCAGTGGTTGCCTTGAGCGTGGGTGTCGTCTGGGGGCTGCTGTACACCTCGCCGGATTTTCGCCAGGGCAACAGCTATCGAATTATTTATATTCATGTACCGGCATCCGTGGTCGCCCTTGCCGGTTACTACGTCATGGCCATCGCCGGCGCCGTAAGTCTTATCTGGAAGATGAAAATGGCGGATATCGCCATGCTCGCGGCGGCCCCGGTGGGAGCAGCGCTCACCTTTGTCGCGTTGCTGACCGGTTCGATCTGGGGGAAGCCAACCTGGGGAACCTGGTGGGTTTGGGATGCGCGAATCACTTCTATGTTGATCCTGTTGTTTTTGTATCTGGGGGTGATGGCGCTTTATGAGGCTTACGACAATAAGGCGGCCGCTGCCCGGGCCTGCGCCATTCTTGCACTGGTGGGAACGGTGAACATTCCCATCATTTATAAGTCCGTAGATTGGTGGTACAGCCTGCATCAGCCGGCCTCCATCAAGTTTACCGGCGAGAGCACCATCGATCCGAGCATGCTTTACCCCTTGCTGCTGTGCATTGTTTCTTTCTATTTGCTGTTCACCTGCGTCTTGCTTGCCAATATGCGTGTTGAGATTTTGCGGCGTGAGCGCAAAACCGGCTGGGTACGTCGTCTGGTTGGGGAGTCCTGATGTATTTTGATAGTGTCGCGGCGGCTCTTGTCATGGATGGCCATGGACCCTACGTATGGTCCGCCTACGGTATTACCCTCACGGTGATTGCTCTGCTTGTGTTGTTACCCATTGTCAGCAAACGACGTTTGCTGCGCGAGCTTCGCGGGGAACATCGTCGCAATCGCCAATCCGAATCTCGTTCCAGTGTGGAGTTGTCCTGAACTAATGCATCCTGTCCGTAAACAACGCCTCTGGGTGGTTTTAAGTATTGTGCTGTTCTCCACCGTGGCAATCGGTCTGGCTGCCTATGCACTGCGGGGGAATATCAATTTGTTTTATCCACCGGTCGACGTGGCGGCAGGTAAAGCACCGCTGGCGACCCCCATTCGTGTAGGAGGCATGGTTGTGGAAGGTAGCGTACAGCGCTCTGACACAACGCTGGAGACGCGCTTTACCGTCACCGATTATCAGGCCAACGTTGAGATTGTTTACGAGGGCATTCTTCCTGATCTGTTTGCCGAGGGCGAAGGCGTTGTTGCTTCCGGGAGGCTGGGCGCAGACGGGGTATTACAGGCGGACGAGGTATTGGCGAAACACGATGAAAACTACATGCCCCCGGAAGTGGCCGAAGCGCTGAAAAATAGCGCGACGGCAGGGGTCACCCCATGATTCCTGAACTCGGACATTTTGCCCTGGTGATCGCGCTGGTTATGGCAGTGGCTTTGACGGTGGTCCCTTTGTGGGGGAGTTGGCGCGGTAACTACGCGGCTATGCGACTCGCGCCGACCCTGGCTGCGGCGGTCACGGTGTTTTGCCTGATCAGCTTTGTCTGTCTGGCGATTGCTTTTTTACAGGACGATTTTTCCGTGAAGGTTGTGGCCTCCAACAGCAACAGCCTGCTGCCATCGATCTACAAGTTTTCTGCTGTTTGGGGTAACCACGAGGGCTCTCTTCTTTTATGGGTGCTTATTTTGTCGTTCTGGTTAGCGGCGGTAGCGACCCTCAGTCGCGGCCTTCCCACAGTCATGCTGGCCCGGGTTCTGTCGGTGATGGGCTTCATTGGCGTGGGTTTCATGTCCTTCTCCCTGTTTACATCAAACCCCTTTGAGCGGCTGCTCCCCGGGGTTCCCGCGGACGGCAATGACCTTAACCCCCTCTTGCAGGATCCGGGTTTGATCATTCATCCACCGTTGCTGTACATGGGGTATGTCGGCTTCAGTGTCGCTTTTGCATTTGCCGTCGCGGCGCTTATGGGGGGACGTCTGGACGCTGCCTGGGCGCGATGGTCCCGCCCCTGGACAAATGTCGCCTGGGCATTCCTGAGTCTGGGCATCATGCTCGGCAGTTGGTGGGCGTACTACGAGCTTGGCTGGGGCGGCTGGTGGTTCTGGGATCCGGTAGAGAATGCGTCGTTTATGCCCTGGCTTGCGGGAACGGCGCTGATTCACTCGCTGGCTGCCACGGAGAAGCGAGGCCTGTTTAAAAGCTGGACAGTGCTACTGGCAATCTTTGCTTTCTCGCTCAGCTTGCTCGGTACCTTTTTGGTGCGCTCCGGGGTTTTGACCTCTGTGCATGCCTTTGCGGCAGACCCCGAGCGGGGTTTGTTTATTCTGGCTTTCCTGGCGATAGTCGTGGGCGGCTCGCTGACGCTGTATGCCGTTCGCGCGCCCTCTGTGCGCAGCCGTATCGGGTTTGGCACCGTATCTCGTGAGTCTCTGTTGCTAGTGAATAACGTGGTTTTTCTGGTGGCCACGCTCACGGTGCTGTTCGGTACTTTGTTTCCTTTGCTGATGGATGCACTGGGGCAGGGCAAGTACTCCGTGGGAGCGCCGTATTTTAATGCGGTGTTTGTACCTCTCATGGCCTGTCTGGTGCCGTTTATGGGCGTGGGGCCTATTTCCAAATGGCGGGATGACAGCGTGTATCGCTGGCGGAGCCGTATGCTGGTGCCCGCGCTTGTAGTGCTTGCCTGTGGTGCAGGTTTCCCACTCTTGAGTGACCAGTCGTTCAACATCTGGGTGGCGCTAGCGGTGGTGCTCGCCGGATGGCTGGTGGCAGGGCTGGTACAGGACTTTCGCGATCGCAACAGTAACAGTCCCAGCCTGCTGCGCAGTCTTCGCCGTCAGACGCCGAGTTACTGGGGTATGGTGTTGGCCCATTGTGGTTTTGCGCTGGCTATTATCGGTGTGGTTGCCACATCGCAATACAATATCGAGCGTGACCTGCGCATGGCGCCGGGCGAAACGGAGACCCTGGCCGGTTACCGCTTTGAATTCAAAGAAACCGTGCGACTGCGCGGAGCGAATTATCTCGCTGACGGTGCTCGCTTCGAGGTGTATCAGGGCGACAAACTGATCAGCACGATGCTGGCGGAGAAACGCCGCTATCTGGCCTCGGGTTCGGTGATGACCGAGGCCGCCATCGACGGGGGGTTGTTCCGCGATTTGTACATTGCCATGGGGGAACCCGTGGGCGCCGGGGGCGCGTGGGCAATTCGTTTGCACTACAAGCCTATGGTGCGCTGGATGTGGTTGGGCGCGATCTTTATGGGGGCGGGGGGCTTGCTCACGGTGACGGATCGTCGTTATCGCCGACAGCCAAGTCGCAGCGCGGTCCCGGTCGGGGGTGCTGATGTCGTCCAGGCTTAAGCTCTTTGTTCCGCTGGGCTTATTCGTCCTGCTTGCGGTACTGCTTTTTCGCGGGCTCTCGCTGGATCCCCAGGCGCTACCCTCGGCGCTTATCGATAAACCCTTGCCCGGATTCAAGCTGCCGGCGCTGCGAACACAGCAGACATTAAGTGATGCTGATTTGGTCGGTGAGCCAGCCCTGCTGAATGTCTGGGCGACCTGGTGTATTTCCTGTCGTGTGGAGCACCCTTATTTACAGCGTCTTGCGGATTCGGGCGTGCTTATCTACGGGATTAATTATAAAGATGATTCTGTGGCGGCTCGCAGTTGGCTCGACAGCCTGGGAGACCCTTATCGAGCAAGTGTTGTCGATGCGGAGGGGACTCTGGGGCTGGATCTGGGTGTTTATGGTGCTCCGGAGACCTATTTTATCGATGGAAACGGCGTTATCCGTTATCGCCATGTGGGCGTCATCGATGAGCGTATCTGGACCGGACGGTTGAAGGCTGTCTACGACGCGCTCGCCACGCCGGCGGATTCCTGATGTTGGTCAATTCCTTCAAAAAGTCTTTGCAGTTAATCGCTCTGGTTCTTGGATTCGGCGGGTCCCTGTGTGCCCTTGCGGTGATAGAGACCTATGAGTTTTCAACGCCGCAGCTCGAGGTGCGGTACCGGGCCCTGAGTCAGGAGCTGCGTTGTCCCAAATGCCAGAACCAGAACATCGCGGATTCCAATGCGCCTATTTCGCAGGACCTTCGGGCGTTGCTTTACGAGAAGCTGGAAGAGGGTGCGAGTGATGAGGCTATTCTTGAAGATATGGTGGCTCGCTACGGTGAGTTCGTGCGCTACCGGCCCGCTGCGCAGGGAGCGGCCCTGTGGCTCTGGCTCGCGCCGGCGCTCATGCTCGGCGCAGGATTTTTGCTTTTGATCGTTCTGCTGCGACGTGGGAAGGGTGTATCAAAAGCCAGCGAGGGGGCGCTCACCCAGGAAGAACGTGCGCGCCTGGATCAGATGATCAACGACAAGGCAGATAATTCATGATCGGTTTTTTGACCGGCGGAGCTGCTCTGTGCCTGCTGGCGGCGGCTCTGTTGCTTTTGCGCAAGCCCGCCACGCCTCGCGCGGCGGATGCCAGCGACCCTAATCTTGGCTGGTACGCTCAACGCCAGGCCGAGCTCGACGGCCAGGACTCACAGCTGCTCGACGATGCCCGTCTGCGGCTTCTGGAGGATTCCGCAAAGGCTGCTGCGGGGCCGGTGGTCGCGTCTGCGACAGGCCGGGGACCGGGGCTGGCCATATTACTGTTCGTTCTGTTGGCTTCAGTCGGGCTCTATCTGCAAACCGGTTCAATTGAAGATGTCGTGATTTATGAGCAGTTGTCCGAGTTAACGCCCGAAGATAGTGAGGAGACCCGGTCGGCGCTGCTGGGCCGCATCGCGGATCGAAGTCGTGCAAAACCAGACAATCTGCAGTATCTCGGTTTGTTGGGACAGCTTTACATGGCCGGGGAAGATTTCGCTGCCGCGAGCGATAGCTTTGGCCGTTTGGCCCAGAAAGCACCGGAAGATCCGCAGGCTCTGGCAATGGCCGCGCAAGCACGCTTCCTGGCGGCAGACCGGCAACTCGATGGTGAAGCGCAGTTGCTGGCCGAGCGCGCATTGGCTGTTGATCCGGGGCAGCGCACGGCGCTGGGCCTGCTGGGCATGGCGTCCTTTGAAAATGAGGCTTACGCCGCGGCCATCAACTACTGGGGGCGTTTGCAGGCACAGGAGGCTCCGGGTTCGCCGGGCTATGACATGCTCGAACAGGTGATCGCCGTTGCCGCTGAGCGTGGTGGGCTGAGTACGGCAGTCGTGGCGGCACCGACCGTTGACGAGAGCGCTCCGGGTATTTCGGTGTCTCTGGCCTTGCCGGAAGATCATCAGACAGACCCGCAGGCGGTGGTGTTTGTATTTGCTCGTCGTGCTGGCGCTGCAGGAGGGATGCCCATCGCGGTGCGGCGCCTGCAGGCGGCGCAGTTGCCGTTGACCTTGCGCTTAAGTGACACAGATTCCATGGCGGGCCAGCTTCTTAGCGAGGCGGGGGATGTTGTGGTGTCAGCCCAGCTGTCAATCAATGGCCAGCCGGGGGTCGCCAACGCAGCCCTGAGCGGCGTGGCGGGCCCGGTTTCTGCGGGCGGCAGTGAGGTTGCCATAGAGATTCAGCTGCAGGGACAAGATCAGCGAGGTTGAGCCGATTACGAGTCGGGCATAGTGTTATTCGTGCAAAGCAGATACACTACATCTTGTGGTCAATAGTTGGGCGCCACGCAAAAATAATAAAAATTCTCCATAGAAATCAAGAGTTTATGAAGGATAGTTAAAGCTAGATGCGTCTAAAGTCGATTAAGCTGGCAGGCTTCAAGTCCTTCGTGGATCCCACTGCTGTGCACTTCCCCACCAACATGAGCGCCGTAGTGGGCCCTAATGGTTGCGGTAAATCCAACATTATTGATGCCGTGCGCTGGGTCATGGGTGAAAGCTCCGCCAAAAACCTGCGCGGCGAATCCATGGCCGATGTCATTTTCAATGGTTCGGGCAACCGTCAGCCTGTGGGGCAGGCATCCATCGAGTTGGTTTTTGATAATAGTGACGGTGGGGTTGGCGGAGAATATGCCAGCTATGCCGAGATCGGCATCCGTCGGCAGGTCACCCGCGACGGACAGTCAGAATATTTCCTCAACGGAACAAAGTGTCGGCGCCGGGATATCACCGATATTTTTCTGGGTACCGGCCTGGGTCCCAGAAGCTACGCCATTATCGAGCAGGGCATGATTTCCCGGCTCATCGAGTCCAAGCCCGAAGAGCTGCGAATTTTTATTGAAGAAGCGGCGGGTATCTCCAAGTACAAAGAGCGTCGGCGGGAAACCGAATCCCGCATGCGTCGCACCCTTGAGAACCTTGAGCGATTGACGGACCTGCGCGATGAGCTGGAGCGCCAGCTGCAGCACCTGCAGCGTCAGTCGCAGGCGGCAGAGAAATATAAAAACCTCAAAGCCGAAGAGCGGGCATTGCGCCAGCAGCTCATGGCAGCGCAGCTGCGCGAGCTCCGGACCAAGCACGCGGCGGCGGCCCATGAAGTGGGGGAGCACGAGGTGCGCCTGGAGGCGGAGTATGCACATCAGCAGCGCGTGGACACGTCGCTTGAGCAGCATCGCCTGACTCATAGCGAGCGCAACGATGAGCTGGTTGAGGTCCAGGGGCGGTTTTACGCCATCGGCTCTGAGGTGAGTCGTATTGAGCAGGAAATCCGCTATCAGGGAGAGAAGGCACAGCAGATCAATGAGGACTTGCGCAGCACCGAGCTGGGTCTTGCGCAGGCTAATCAACACCTCGAAGAGGATGGTGACCGACTCGCCGGCTGGGAGGAGGAGCTTGCTTCTCTTGGCCCGGCCCTGGAATCGCAGCGCGCAGCCGCGGCTAGCGCAAGTGCGGCTTTGGCGGATGCCGAGTCGAAGATGCAGTCCTGGCAAAGCGATTGGGACGAGTTCAATCAGAAGGCGGCGGTTCCCCGGCAGCAAACAGAAGTGCAGCAATCGCGGATTCAGCATTTGGAGCACTCTCTGGCGCGTTTGCAAAAACGTCTCGAGCAGCTGGGGCAGGAACGGGCGTCCCAGAATGATGACGAAGCGATGGAAGCGCTGGGCACACTTCGCGAAGACCTTGAGCTGGCGAATGAGACCAGCGAAGTGCTGGCCGAAAAACTCCAGAGCCTGGAAGCTCAGCTGAGCGGTTTGCGGACACAGCGCCGGGAACGTCAGGAGCAGCTCAACGAACTGCGTTCGAAGCTACAAATCCAGCGGGGACGCGAAGCATCACTGGATGCCCTGCAGCAGGCAGCCAAGGAGCGTGCGGAGGGCGGCAAGGTTGGCGATTGGCTGCGCCAGCGTGGTCTGTCAGAGAATCCTCGCTTGTTAGATGATCTTCAGGTCGAAGCTCGGTGGCAAAGTGCTGTCGAGATAGTGCTCAGCGGCGCTTTGCAGGGTGTATGCGTTGATAGCGTGGACACGCTGGATGATGCCTTGGGCGAGTTGGCCAGTGGCGACCTCACGCTCTTTGAGGGCGCCACCAACGTGCCCTACGCCGACGACTCCCTGGCCGCGAAGCTGCAAAGCGATAGCCCCGCGCGAGCATTGCTCGCCGCGGTGCGCTGCGCCGAGAACAGTGCCCAGGCGCGGGCCAGACGCGCAGACCTGGCGCCGGGCGAGTCCCTGATCACTCCGGAGGGTCTTTGGTTTGGCCGCAATTGGGTGCGAGCGCTCCATGGCGGTGAGACTGAATCGGGCCTCATCGGGCGGCAGCAGGAACTGGAGGCCCTGAGGCTGGAGATAGCGCAGCTTGCGGAGACTGAGGTCGAAGCGAAAGACGCTCTGGCAGACAGTGACGAACGACTCGCCACGGCTGAGCAGCAACTCAAGGCATCGCGTGCCGAGGCGGACACGGCAGCCAGAAAGCGGTCGGATGTTCTGTCTCAGCTCAGGGCTGAAGAAGCCAAACAGGAGCAGGTGCTTGCGCGCCGCGAACGCCTGGATCATGAGGTCAGTGAGCTGCGGGCTCAGTTTGAGCAAGAGCAGAGCGCTATCGGCGAGGCACGCAGCAAGCTTGCAGCCGCGATCGAGTCGATGGACGGAGATACCGCCGATAGAGAAGCGCGCCTCTCGCTGCGTGACGGCCTGCGCAGTGCGCTGGACGCGGCCAGAAGCGATGCGCATCAAAGCCGGGATGCCGCTCATCAGGCGGCGCTGCGGCATCAGTCGCTGGTGACCCAGAGTGAGACCATTCGCAGTGCGCTGGTGAGAAGTCGTGAGCAGGTGGAGCAACTGGGTGAGCGTCTTGAGACGCTGCGCAGTGCCCGCTTGGACAACGACGAGCCGCTGGACGATTTGAAGATGAATCTGGAGTCACAGCTCGCGTTGCGACTCGAGTCCGAGACCCGGCTTACCGCCGCGAGGCAGGCTTTGGCGGATATCGAACATACCCTGCGCGAAACGGAGCAGGAACGCATACAGATCGAGCAGCGCGCTGCGAACATCCGCGAAAAACTTGAGTCCCGTCGTTTTGCAGTACAGGGGCTGGAGCACCAGCAAAATACCCTGCAAGGTCAGCTGGAAGACCTGGGCGGTAATCTTGAGAGTCTCCTCGAAGCGTTGCCTGAGACTGTGGATATGACGGCCTGGGAGGCTGAGCTTGAGCGCTGCGGCAATCGAATTGCGCGATTAGGTCCCATCAATCTCGCCGCTGTGGAGGAGTATCAGCAGCAATCGGAACGCAAGCGCTACCTCGACGCCCAGAATGAAGATCTGGAGTCTGCGCTGGATACGCTGGAAGCAGCGATACGAAAAATTGATAAAGAAACCCGTAATCGTTTCAAGGATACCTTTGATCAGGTGAATGCGGGCTTACAGGAACTGTTTCCCCGGGTGTTTGGCGGTGGTGCAGCCAGCCTGGAAATGACCGGTGATGACCTGCTGGATACCGGAGTGTCAATCCTGGCCCAGCCCCCGGGCAAAAAGAACAGCACAATCCATCTGCTGTCCGGTGGGGAGAAGGCTCTGACGGCTATCGCCCTGGTGTTCTCAATCTTCCAGCTCAATCCCGCGCCCTTCTGTATGCTCGATGAGGTGGACGCGCCGCTGGACGATGCGAACGTAGGTCGTTACGCCCGCATGGTCAAAGAGATGTCCGAGAAAGTGCAGTTTGTGTTTATCACGCACAACAAGATCACCATGGAGATGGCCGATCAGCTCATGGGTGTGACCATGCACGAGCCTGGCGTGTCACGACTGGTTACCGTCGATGTGGAAGAAGCAGCGGAATTGGCAGCAAGCTGATGCCGCGTGACTGTTATGGCGTGCGTTATTCGCTGTCGTTTGGGGAGGAGTAAAAAAACCCGTGCCTGAAGTGACCTTGCGCGATGGAATGGTGCTCGTCGGGAGTCTTTTGATTCTTGCGGTGATGATTGATGCCTGGCGTAGGATGCGCAGTCAGCAGCGTGAGCGTCTGCGCGTGAAGCTGGCCCCGGAGCTGCCGGGAGATGTGCCGGCAGAGGATCTCACTGTGTATCGCGAACTGCCTAACGGTGGCGCCCGCATCGTCAGTCGGGAAGATTTACTGGGTAGTGATGGCCTCGGTCCGTCCAATGATAATCCCCGCATTTTAGCCGACGACGATCTGGCTGATGCTGTGGACGCGGCTGCGGCAAAACGCGCACCCGGCGAGGTATTATCCGGGGCATCAAAAGCCGCACGGGAACCGGCGGATAACGTTGAAGCTTCCTTGCAGGGCATTGAAGAGGGTACTGAAGCGGGCACTGAAGCGGGCACTACAGAGAGCACGGCAGAGGCCACGGGCGTGGGGTCTCCTGAGCAGGAGGTCACCTTTGAAGGCATGCGTGCGGAAAACAATGAGCCGACCAATCTCGATTGGCTGGAAGATATTCCTGAACACGCTCCGGCCCCCGATGAAAGCACTGACGATGAAAAAGCGCGGTGCAGACAGAGGTTGTTATTCTGCATGTCATGTCGCGGACGCGACGGCTTTCCGGTAAAGACATCTGGAGATTCTATTAGCCTGTGATCTGCGCTTTGGGGACATGAACTTTTTTCATCGCCACGAACAACAGGCGGGCCGCGGGCCCATCCAGTTCAGCGTTGCCAACATGCTCCAGCCCGGGGTTTTTGATATCGATAATATGGACAGCATGTTCACCCGGGGGCTGGTGTTTTTTGTGACGCTGCCGGGGCCTGAGGACATGATTCAGGCCTTTGACTACATGCTTGAAACCGCTCGCGTGGTCGCGCGAAACCTGGGTGGAGAGCTGCTGGATGAGTCGCGAAGTGTATTGACGCAGCAAGCCGTAGAGCATTCCCGGCAGCAGATTCGTGAGCTTGAACGCCGGCTTCTTGCCCAGCGGGGGTAGGAGCAGCTATGCCCGAGCGAGGCGATATCAAAGCCAGGGTGGTGGCTCTGCGGGAGCAACTGGAGCGCTGGAACCACCAATACTATGTCCTGGATGAACCTACGGTTCCCGACCAGGATTACGACGCAGCGCTTCGCGAGCTGCAAAAACTCGAAACAGAGCACCCCGAGCTGCAAGATCCGTCGTCCCCCACACAGCGGGTGGGAGCGGCGCCCCTCAGTGCTTTTGAAAGCGTGGCACACCCTATGCCCATGCTGTCTCTGGACAACGCCTTCAGTGATGAAGAGCTTGGCGCGTTTCTTCAGCGCGTTATGGATCGTCTGGACGTCGAGTCGTTACCGGAGTTGGTGGCAGAGCCCAAGCTTGATGGCATTGCGGTCAGTTTGATTTACCGCGATGGGGTTCTTGCGCGGGCGGCAACCCGGGGAGACGGCACTCACGGAGAAGACATCACGCTTAATGTGCGCACCATAGGCTCGGTGCCTCTCAGGCTTGGGGGTGATGCGTGCCCTGATGTCGTCGAGATCCGGGGTGAGATATTCATGCCCAGGGCCGGTTTTGAAGCGTTTAACGAGTACGCGCGACGCAACGGCGAGAAACCCTTTGTAAACCCCAGGAACGCGGCTGCAGGTTCCCTGCGACAGCTTGACTCTCAAATCACGGCGCGCAGACCGCTGGAATTCTGTGCCTACGCATCCGGGCAGCATCCCGAGTCCCAATGGCCGAAGTCGCACTGGGAGGTGTTGCAGCTCTTTGCCAGCTGGGGTGTGCCTATCAGCCGATACGCAGAGCGACTCTCCAGCTTGGAAGAGTGCGTTGACTACTATCAGCGCCTGGGCGACCAGCGCGATAGTCTGAGTTTCGACATCGACGGGATTGTGTACAAGGTCAATGACTTTGAGGCTCAGAGCAAGCTGGGGTTTGTGGCGCGGGCACCCCGGTGGTCCATTGCCCGCAAGTTTCCGGCTCAGGAAGCGGTTACCAAAGTGACGGGCGTGGAGTTTCAGGTGGGACGTACCGGGGCTATTACGCCCGTTGCCAGGCTGGAGCCGGTGTTCGTAGGTGGCGTAACGGTGAGCAATGCGACACTCCACAATATGGATGAAGTCGGACGTCTGGAGCTACATGACGGTGATACGGTGGTTGTTCGCCGGGCAGGCGATGTCATCCCGCAGGTGGTGTCGGTTATCGAGGAGCGACGCCTGCCCGATGCAGCCTTGATTGCCGCGCCAAGCGCTTGCCCGGTGTGTGCCTCGGCAGTGCAGCGGGTGGCGGGAGAAGCGACCCTGCGCTGTTCCGGGGGCCTGGTATGCCCGGCGCAACTAAAAGCGGCGGTGCGACATTTTGCCAGTCGCCGCGCCATGGATATCGATGGGCTGGGGGAAAAGCTCGTAGAGCAGATGGTCGATACGGGGCTTGTGCGCGACGTTGCGGACCTGTTCAGGCTGGAGCAACGGTCGCTCCTCACCCTGGAGCGTATGGGAGAAAAGTCAGCCACAAAACTGCTGGCAGCGATTGAGAGCAGTCGCAGGACAACACTGGCCCGGTTTATTTTTGCCCTGGGTATTCGGGAGGTGGGGGAGGCCACGGCACTGGCGCTGGCAACGTATTTCGGGAGCATCGAAGCGATCCGGGCAGCGGACCTCGACAGCCTTCTTGAGGTGCCCGATGTCGGTCCCGTGGTGGCGCAGCACCTGCGCGCATTTTTTAGTGCCCAGGCCAATCAGCAGGTGCTTGAGCGACTGCTCGCCGCGGGCGTTGTGTGGCCGGCTGTTTCTCCGGCACAAAATGCCCAGGGGCCGCTGGAGGGTCAAACCTGGGTGGTCAGCGGAAAACTCGAGAGTCAGTCCCGCGATGAGGCTGAGGAAGCACTTCGCGCGCTGGGAGCCCGAACGTCCAAGTCGGTGTCCGGCAAGACCAGCGTCCTGCTCGCGGGTCCGGGTGCCGGTAGCAAGCTCGCAAAGGCCGAGTCCCTGGGTGTAGAGATTGTGGATGAGCAGGAGTTTTTGGCCCGCCTTGCAAAGGCCGGCGCATGACCTCGACGGTCTCTGGCGTTTGGCGGTGCGCGGTGGTCGTAACCTGTTTGGGCCTGGCTGGCTGTGTCACCTCTCCACCCAAAGATGTAAGCAATATCTGCGGGATATTTGACGACAAGCGTGGGTGGTATGAGGATGCGCGGGCTTCGGAAAAAGCCTGGGGCACCTCGATCCCGGTATTAATGGCTATCGTGCATCAGGAGTCGCGTTTTGTTGCTAATGCGAAGCCGCCGCGCAAAAAGATTCTCGGCTTTATACCCGGCCCGCGCCCATCTGATTCCTACGGCTATAGCCAGGCGTTGGAATCAACCTGGGATAGCTACCAGCGTTCGGCCGGGCGCTATGGTGCTGATCGCGATGACTTTGGTGACGCGCTGGATTTTGTGGGTTGGTATAACCACCAGTCCTATCGCCGTAATGGTATAGCCAGAAACGATGCCTATAGTCTTTATCTGGCGTATCACGAGGGGCATGGAGGTTATGAGCGGGGCAGCTATCGATCCAAGGATTGGCTGCTGAAAGTCGCGCGCAAGGTCTCGGATCGCTCCGCGATGTATGACCGGCAGTTAGCGGGATGTAGAGCTGAGCTGGAAAAGGGTAGAGGCTGGTTTGGCTGGTTCTAACAGTGACAGGCCGGTGTCTCGCCGGGCGCGGACTGTCATCTTTGTGTCATACGCGGGCTGCAAGATTCACCGCTTTAGCGACTCTTTCGGAGAGCAGGGATGAGCGAACGTACGGTGCTGGTGGTTGATGACGAGTTTGCTATTCGCGATATGTTGCGCATGGCACTGGAGATTGTCGATTATCGATGTTTGGAAGCAGACAACATACAGGACGCCCACGCCATCGTTGTGGATCAACGTCCGGATATTGTACTCCTGGATTGGATGTTGCCGGGAGGCAGTGGTATCGAGCTGCTACGGCGGCTGAAGCGCGATGAAACTACGCGGGAGATTCCGGTGATCATGCTCACCGCAAAGACAGCTGAGGACAATGTCATTCAGGGACTGGAAGTAGGCGCGGATGACTACATGACCAAGCCTTTTGCGCCCCGGGAGCTTATTGCCCGCATCAAAGCCCTGCTACGCCGCTCTGGCGTGGGCGAGAGTACGGATCGAATGCAGGTATCCGAACTGGTGCTGGACGGTAAGAGTCGGAGAGTGTTTTTGGCAGAGCAGCCGCTGGATATGGGGCCGACAGAGTTTAATCTGCTGCAGTTTTTTATGTCCCATCCCGAGCGCGCTTACAGCCGTAACCAGATGCTGGATCAGGTTTGGGGCGCGAACGTCTATGTAGAAGAGCGAACAGTGGATGTCCACATCCGTCGCCTTCGTAAAGCCCTGCAAATTGAGGGTAAAGACTACAGTGGTGTTATCCAAACGGTGCGCGGTACGGGGTATCGCTTTTCTTCCAGGGGAGTACCCGCGGATTGAGTCTCGCTGGCAGTTGGCGCGCCGAACTTCGTAAGCTGCTGCTGGTTCTCGCTGCTTCGGGATTACTCGGCTGGGTATCCGGTTATACGCTGGAAATGCTGTGTCTGGGACTTTTTGTCCTCACCGGTATCTGGCTTTGGCAGCTTTGGCTTATGCGCCGCTGGCTCGAGGATCCGAATCAGGCACCTCCGGAAAGTGCCGGGATCTGGGGTCTGGTGTACGACACAATTTACGGTTTGCAGCGGGAAAATCGCGAGGCCAGAGGTCGTTTGCAGTCCACCGTTGATTACCTGAGAAGCTCCTTCGCGTCTATGCATGACGGAGTTTTGATTCTCACGCAAAGCGGTGCCATTGAATGGTCCAATGATGCCGCCCAAAGGCTCCTGGGCCTGGACTACCCCCGGGATCGGGGACAGCCGGTGCTGAACCTTCTGCGCTGGCCGGTTTTTCACGACTACTTTTTGAAGGGCGATTTTCAGCAACCCTTACAGCTTCCCAGCGCCAGTAACAGTCGACAGATTCTCCAGGTGGAGATTACGACGTTTGCCGGTGGAGATTTTCTGCTCTTCTTTCGCGACGTCACCCGGGTCGTTCAAATGGAGCAAATGCGGCGTGACTTTGTTGGCAATGTGTCCCATGAACTACGCACCCCTTTGACAGTCTTTAAGGGGTATCTGGATACGCTTTCTGCCAGTGAATTGTTTGACGATGCGCGGTTTCAAAAGGCTGCCGGGCAAATGGATCAGCAGGTCCAACGCATGGAAAACCTGCTCACTGATCTTTTATGGCTAAGTCGTATTGAGACGGTGAGTGAGGACCGGGAAACCAATGCCGTCGACATGGTGGCTATGCTTGAAGAATTGCGCGAGGAGCTGGGCTCCAGTTATCCGGAGCGTTTGGTGGTCCTTGAGTTGGAAACGCGGGAAAAGGTCTTGGGGAACTACCGGGAGTTGCGCAGTGCCGTGTCCAACCTCGTGATTAATGCCTTGAAATACAGCGGCGATCACGATCCCGTGCGGGTAAGCTGGGTGAGGGAAGACAATAACCTGGTGCTCCATGTCGCGGACTCCGGTGTCGGTATTGAAGAGCGGCACCTGGACCGAATCACCGAACGGTTTTACCGCGTTGATGAAAGTCGCAACGCGCGAACCGGTGGCACGGGATTGGGTCTTGCTATCGTCAAGCACGTAGCGGCGTCACACCGTGCCGAACTCACTATCGAAAGCGAGCCGGGTCGCGGAAGCTGTTTTTCTTTGCATTTTTCACTTCCTTGAAGCGTCGCGCTCTCTTATCGGGTTTGATTGCCACAGCCATGCTGGGGGCGCTTCCCAGTGCGAACGCTGAGCAGCCCCTGCTGGGTAAGCTGGTGAGTACGGGTTCTGACACCCTGGGAGCACTAACCTCTATTTGGGCGGAAATGCTTACCGCCAGGCATCCCGGGGTCTCTATGCAAGTCCGCGCTATCGGCTCCGGTGCGGCGCCTACGGCACTGATTCAGGGCACCGCTGACATCGGACCCATGAGCCGTCCCATGTCGCCTGATGAGATCAGTTATTTTAGCCGTAAGTATGGCTACCAGCCTACGGCAGTACCGGTGGCTGAAGATGCGCTTGCGGTCTTTGTGCATCGAAACAATCCATTGGACAGCATTACCGCGTCACAACTTGATGCGGTGTTTTCCACAACGCGTCGCTGTGGGTTTCCCACGGCGATCCGCGACTGGGGGTTGCTGGGGCTGGGCAAGCCCTGGGATCAAAGAGCGATCAGCGTTTATGGCCGCAGCGCCGCATCTGGCACATACAGCGTGTTTAGGCGGCAGGTGCTGTGCGCAGGTGACTTTGCTGTCTATCTTAATCGACTTGTGGGCTCATCGGCGGTTGTAAGAGCTGTGGCGATGGATGAGAACGGGATTGGTTACGCCAGCGCCGGCTACCTGAATGCCAACGTAAAGCAGCTGCGGGTGGTGCAGGATGACGGAGTGGAAGAAGCGGTGTTGTCGCGCCGGCTTTTCATCTATATCAACCGCCCACCGCGGACACCGGTCGATGCACTTACTGCCGCGTTTTTGGAGGTGGCTTTTAGTGCGCAGGGCCAGCGGGAAGTGTCTCGTCTGGGTTACGGTGCATTAGGAGCGGCCGAGCTCAGGCAGCTACGTTTGGATCTGGGCCTTGGCGGTGCTTGAAGGGCGACCGCAGATATCATCCCGTCGTCGGGCCTGGGATCGTCTGGCAAGTCTTGCCATTGGCGCTGCTGGTGGTGCGGTAATTGTCCTGATTCTGTTGATCCTTGCGTACCTGCTTTACGTGGCATTGCCGCTGGCATCACCGGCGAGATTAGGTTCAGCGTCTATCGAGACCCTGCCATTTAACAGCGATCTTGCGGTGATGTCGGATGATGTTTTGCTCAGACTGCCGGATTCTGCGGCGACCCGACCCGGGAAGCTTTTGAGTAGCGAGGCGCGTGCGGTATACCTGGGTGAAGATCTGTTGCAGATCTTTGACCTATTGCTGCCTGGAGCCGGCGCCGGTTCCGTGGGAGAGGTAGAGGGAGAAGGAGAGGAAGGGGGCGAGGTAGAGTATGCCCAGACGCGGCTCACGTCGCAGGTGGCAGCCCCCGCTGCGGTGCCAACAAGTTTAAGTGTTGATAGTAATGAGCAGCGACTTTTGCTGGCGTATATGGACACGAGCGGCCTTTTGCACGCGGTCTTACTGAAGTACGACGTGGGAGGGTCGGCACCCTCGCTTGTCCGTTGGTCCATGCCGGTGGGGTCGCTTGCGGGCGGCGAGAGTCTGGTGGATGCAGCATCAGGACAAGTGCTGTTAGTGCAGGGCAGGTCTTATCTTCGTTGGCATCCCGAGCGCATGGGCTTCGAACAGCCGTATACAGGACAGCTGCCGGGACTGGACGTCCGGAAAAAGCTGATGGCCTGGGGGCCGGGCCACGAAACACTGTTGCTGGTAGACACGGATAATCGACTGTATCGCTTTGATGTGGCCCGCGCCGCGATGCCGCTCCTGGGTGAGCCTCAGCAAATCGCGATGGATGTGGCATGGCTGGGTAGTGAGTCCGGCCGTCGTGTCAGTTATTTGCTGGGCACTGATGGCCAACTCCTGATTCAAGTGCCCGGCAGTAAGGAGCTGCTGTTGCAAGAGCAGGTGACCGAGCTGGCGGGGCCGGGGCGCAGGGGGATTTCTAGCGACGGCGGCATTGTTTACCGATTAACAGCTGACTCCCTGGTGCGGGTCGCCGTGCAAAATCCCTTTGCCGAAACCGGATGGAGAAGTCTGTGGTTGCCGCAATGGTTTGGTGGATACGACGGGCCCGGGCAGTACTGGCATCCGGACGGTGCCGCCATCGGGGCTTTGTCGAAGCTCAGCCTGTCACCCCTGCTTTACGGCACCTTTAAGGCTGCGCTGTACGGCATGCTGTTGGCCGTGCCCTTAGCGCTCGGTGCTGCGGTGTACACGGGGTATTTTTTGCCTCCGCGTATTCGCAATCGCATAAAGCCGGCCATCGAAATGCTCGAGGCTTTCCCTACCGTAGTGCTGGGCTTTGTTGCGGGCCTTTGGCTTGCGCCGCTGTTGCTGGACTATCTGCTTCCCATACTACTGCTGCCTGTTTTATTGTTGGGATTGCCGATTTTGCTGTCGGTCATTCACCTGCTTTTGCAACTTGTTTCACCGCGTTTTCAGCGTCGTCCCCCGAGAATTGCGCTGGTGTCTTCTGTCTATCTTGTGGCTGTGTTTTTGCTCCTAACGAATGGAGAAGGCCTGGAGCGGTGGCTGTTCGATGACTCTTTGCGCGACTGGCTATGGAGCACATGGGGCATAGCTTACGAGCAAAGAAATGCGCTCCTGGTAGGTATGGCCATGGGGATCGCGATTACGCCGGTGATGTTCTCTATCGTAGAGGATTCAATTTTCGCGGTGCCCCGAAGCCTCTCTGATGGAAGCCTTGCTTTGGGCGCAACGCGTTGGCAGTCCCTTGCCCGCGTAGTGCTACCAGCGGCTTCACCAGCCATATTGTCTGCATTGTTAATCGGTTTGGCTCGGGGCCTTGGGGAAACCATGATTGTATTGCTGGCAACGGGTAACACGCCGCTGATGGAGCCCGGGGCTTTTTCGGGGCTACGCAGTCTCAGTGCCAGCATCGTGGTAGAACTACCCGAGGCAGGTACCGATAGTGTGCAGTTTCGCCTGCTGTTTCTGGCTGCCCTGGTGCTGTTCGGGCTGACCTTTGTTTTGAACACGGTGGCTGAACTGTTTCGTCAGCGATTGCGTTATGCCTATGCTAACCGTTAAGCCCATGCTGGCTGTGTCGAGCCTGCAGTCCGGGGTCCGGCGTGCAGAGCCTATGGTATGGCTGAGTGCAGGAGCGGTAGTTTTTGCGCTCCTGGTGTTGATTGGCCTGTTGTCTTTGCTGTCGGTTCGGGGTTTGATGCATTTCTGGCCACAGTCTTTGCTGTTACTCCAGAGTACCGAATCGGGTCCGCAGGCGCAGCTCGGGGTGATTCTCGATCGCGAGGGAGATAGCACTCAAAGCTCTGGCCGGGTTCTTTTACACCGGGGCGGCGAGGACTTTTTTGATTCGCCCCTGGTGTGGATTGACGAGTCGGCGGTGCTTCAGCGCAGTGCCCCGGCGAATGCGCTGGTGCTGGAACGTACGACGCTCGGGCCGATCTTTGGGTTCTTGCAGTCAGTTCGGGTGCAGGGTCAAAGCCAGGGGTTGCGCGAGCTGCCTCTCAATACGCAGTTGGGTTTGCTGCGTGATGCTATCGCGGCCGATTCAGGTTCTTCTCCGTCGAGCGCAGCGCCGATCTTCCAGCTTCGTCTGGCATCCGGGCGGGTGGTAGATGTGCCCATGCAGGATATGAAGGCGGCGTACGCGCCCAACGCTATGGGCGTGGCGGAAAAAATCACGCATTTTGTAGGTGGCATTGGGCGGTTTCTGGGCGAGTCGCCGCGTCGCAGTAACGTGCAGGGTGGGGTCTTTCCAGCCATTCTTGGTACGGTGATACTCGTTTTACTCATGGCCGTGATTGTGTCGCCTCTGGGTGTGTTGGCCGCAATTTATCTTCAGGAGTACGCCCAGCGCGGCCCTGTTACTCGACTGGTACGTATCGCGGTGAACAACCTGGCCGGCGTACCGTCTATCGTTTACGGCGTTTTTGGACTGGGATTTTTTGTGTATGCCATTGGCGGCTCTCTGGACTCTCTGTTGTTTGAAGATCGGCTTCCGGCACCGACCTTGGGTACGCCGGGCATGCTTTGGGCAGCTTTGACCATGGCATTACTGACGCTTCCGGTGGTGATTGTTTCTACAGAGGAGGGTCTGGCCCGGGTGCCTGCGAGTTTGCGCGAGGGTAGTCTTGCCCTGGGCGCAACGCGGGCGGAGACGCTCTGGCATGTTGTTTTACCCGCCGCATCGCCCGCGGTGCTCACGGGACTGATTCTGGCCGTCGCCAGAGCAACGGGTGAAGTGGCTCCGCTGCTGTTAGTCGGGGTCGCAAAGTACGCGCCGGGGCTCCCCGTGAGTGGGGAATACCCTTACCTGCATCTGGATCGGCAGTTTATGCATTTGGGGTTTTACGTGTACGACCTGGGATTTCAGAGCACGCACCTTGAAACGGTGGAGGGACTGGTGTTTGCCACCGCCTTATTACTTGTTGTCATTGCCTTGTTATTAAACATTGCGGCGGTTTTGTTACGCAGCCGCCTGCGTAATGCTTTTAAACCACAAGAAGCCATTTAGATGAAGAACCATAGTATTGATGTGAAGGCTTTAAAACGCGCGCCTACGCCCTCACAGAACGCTGATGTGTGTTTGCAGGTGGAGAACCTGAGTCTGCACTATCTGCGTAGTCAGAACGTTGCCCTGCATGATGTCAGTCTTGAAATTCCCAGGCAGCGCGTGACGGCTTTTATCGGTCCGTCGGGTTGTGGAAAGTCGAGTTTGTTGCGTTGCTTCAATCGTATGAACGACCTCATCGAGGGCAGTATTATCAGCGGACATGTCTGGCTCGACGGCGAGGATGTCTACGCCAGGGGCGTGGATGTGGCGACGCTGCGCCGGCGGGTGGGTATGGTGTTCCAGTCGCCGAACCCTTTCCCGAAGAGTATCTATGAGAACGTGGCTTTTGGTCTGCGTATTCAGGGTTTGAACAAGAAGCGGGTTCTCGACGAGCTCATTGAAAGGGCGTTACGCTCCGCCGCTCTGTGGGACGAGGTAAAGGATCGCCTGAACGAAAACGCACTGGTCCTCTCCGGCGGACAGCAGCAGCGCCTGGTGATTGCCAGGGCGATTGCAGTGGAACCGGAAGTGCTCCTGCTGGACGAGCCCGCCTCATCGTTGGATCCCATTTCAACGCTGCGCATTGAAGAGCTCATATACGAGCTCAAGACACGCTACACCATCGTCATCGTGACGCATAACATGCAGCAGGCGGCGCGAGTGTCGGATATGACGGCCTTTATGAATCTGGGTCGATTGGTCGAGTTTGGCGAAACGGATACACTGTTTACCAATCCTCGCCAGTCCCAGACCGAGGACTACATCACGGGCCGTTACGGCTGATCGGTACCAGAGCTATCACGCCCAAGCGTGCTGGGAGTGCGAAGCCACCGGCGTGGCCCGGCGTAATAACAAGGAGCAGTCTTGCAAGGCGACCAACACAAACAGCATATCTCTGGCCAGTTCAACGCAGAGCTCGATGCAATGAAGAACCATCTTCTTGAGATGGGAGGCTTGGTGGAGCAGCAGCTCAGCCGGGCTATGGCGTCGCTGTTGCTGCGTGACAGCGGCCAGGCGGAGGTGGTCGTGCGTGCGGACAGACAGATCAACGAAATGGAGCTTCAGATCGATGAGGAGTGCTCGAGAATTCTTGCACGCCGTCAGCCCGCTGCCAGTGACTTGCGCCTGGTGCTTGCCGTAGCCAAATCCACAACGGATCTGGAGCGCATCGGGGATGAAGCCACCCGAATAGCCAAGCAGGCAACCAAGCTCTCAGAGCTGCCCCCGTCAGCGGGTGGTGCGCTGGAACTACGAAAAATCAGTAACCACGTAGCGTCGATGCTAAGAGAGGCGCTGGATAGCTTCGCGCGGCTTGATGTGTCCAAGGCCATAGATGTGGTGCTTGATGATGGGGCGGTGGACGTGGAATACGATGCAGCCATGAGCAGTCTCGTGCGCCTTATGAAGAGAGATCCGGAGTCCATCAGTTCGGTGGTTCATGAAATGTGGGCGCTGCGGGGTCTCGAGCGAGTAGGGGACCATGCGACCAATATAGCCGAGCAGGTGATTTACCTTGTGCTGGGCCGGGATGTACGACACATGAAGCCCGGTGAGCTTCAGAGCTTGTTAAAGAGTAAAGAGTCATGAGCCGACGCTTCTGGAATGAGCTGACCACTCAATTAGAGCCCTATACCCCGGGAGAGCAGCCGCAGATAGACAAGCTGCTTAAGCTCAATACGAATGAGAGTCCGTACCCTCCATCGCCCAGGGTGCTGGAGGCTTTACATTCGATTAGTGGTGAGGATTTGTTGCGCTACCCCGATCCGGCGTCTACCGCACTGCGGCAAGCTGTTGCGGACTATCACGGGATCTCTGTGGATTCGGTATTTGCCGGAAATGGTTCAGATGAAGTGCTGTCCCACGTTTTTCTGGGTCTCTTGAAGCAACCAAAAGAACTGCTGTTTCCGGATATCAGCTACAGTTTTTATCCGGTGTGGTGTCAGTTACACGACGTGCAGTATCGGCAGGTCCCTTTGCGTCGGGACTTTACGCTACACCCGGACGACTACGATAGTGCGGCGGCGGCAATCATTTTGCCTAATCCTAATGCTCCCACGGGACTGTTACAGCCGCTGGCAGCTATCCGTCAGTTTCTCGAGGCGGCACCGGATCGTTTGCTCGTGGTTGATGAGGCCTACATCGATTTTGGTGGCGAGTCGGCCATTCCCTTGCTTGCCGACTACGATAACTTACTGGTCGTGCAGACCCTTTCCAAGTCTCGAGCCCTGGCGGGCTTGCGTATAGGATTGGCGTTTGGCAGCCCAGAGCTCATCGAAGGGCTGGAGCGCATTAAAGACAGTTTTAATTCCTATCCTCTGGACGTGGTGGCACAGCGTGCCGCGGTAGAGGCTTACCGCGACAAGGCCTGGTTTGCCGAGTGCTGCGGTGCGGTTATTCAGAGCCGGGAAACGTTGTCGCAGGAACTGGCAGCTCTGGATTTTGAGGTACTACCGTCATCAGCCAATTTTCTGTTCGCAAAGCACGTATCCATTCCCGGTAAGCGGATTTTCGAGGCTTTGCGGGGCCAGGGGGTTATCGTGCGTCGCTGGGATAAGCCACGGATTCAAGAGTATCTGCGATTCAGCGTGGGTACGCCACAGCAATGCGCCCGTCTCATCGAGACCTTAAGGTCGCTGCTCCCCGGCTGCTAGGCCGTTTGCGGCACCCTAAAGCGTATTTCTAGCAGCGTTCTAAAATGACGCTACCGATACTGTACCCTGCGCCGAATGAGCACAGCACGCCGAGTTCGCCGGGAGCGAGGTCGGCGTGGTACTTGTGAAAAGCGATGACGGAACCCGCCGAGCTTGTGTTCGCGTATTCATCGAGAATCACCGGAGCCTCCTCGGTGGTAGCGTCCCGCCCCAGTACCCGTTTGGCAATAAGCACATTCATGTTGAGGTTTGCCTGATGCAGCCATAGGCGCTTGAGGTCGGTGGGAAGCATTTCCAGTGAAGACAGTTGCTCGCTGATCTGCGTTGCCACCGCGGGACAGACTTCCTTGAAGACTTTTCGTCCTTCCTGCACGAACAATTTATCTGCCTTGCCAATCCCTTCTTCGTCGCCGCGATTGAGGAATCCAAAGTTGTTGCGGATGTTGTTGGAGAACATGGTCTGCAGGCGGCTGTCGAGTACTTTGAAGTTACTCGGGGAGGGGCCGGGACGGTCGCTAAGGATCATCGCGGTACAGACATCGCCAAAGATAAAATGCGAATCGCGGTCTCTGAAGTTCAGGTGTCCGGTGCAGATCTCGGGATTGACGACCAGTACGTTTTTGGCGCTTCCACTTCGAATGGCATCGCGGGCTTGCTGTAGACCGAAGGTTGCTGAAGAGCAGGCGACGTTCATATCAAAGGCGAAGCCGCCGGCACCGAGCGCAGATTGAATTTCTACAGCCATCGCGGGGTAGGCGCGCTGCATGTTAGACGCGGCACATATCACCGCATCCAGATCTGAGGCTTGCAAGCCGGCGGTCTCAAGGGCCTGGCGTGCTGCGATCAGTGCCATTTCACACATTACCGAGGGCTCTTCATTAGAGCGTTCACTGATGTTCGGTGTCATGCGATGGGGGTCTAAAACGCCGTCTTTATTGACCACGTAGCGAGAGCGAATTCCCGATGCTTTCTCAATAAACTCCGCAGAAGAGTGCGCAAGCGCGGGCATTTCCCCAGCGGCTATGGCATCCGCATGCTCCGCATTGTGAAGATCCACAAACTGGTTGAAGCTCTCCACAAGCTCTTCATTACTAATGGCGTTGGGAGGTGTGTACAGACCAGTGCCGGTCAGGAAGACCTCTGTTACATCTGCTGATACCGACGATCCGGGCATGTGCGCCTCTACCTGTTGTTTTGTGTTGTTTTGTGTTGTTTTGTGTTGGTCTGTGATGTGCGGGATTGCTGCCCGCGGGACAAGGGGTAAGAGAGGTTAGAGTGTGAGGGGCTTTGCTTACCCCCGCCCCTCACGCACGCCCAATGGACAGTCCCGGGCGATTAACTACGGTCGTCTATGCTCACAAAGTCGCGCTGCGCGTGACCTGTATAAAGCTGACGCGGTCTGCCAATACGATAGCTGCCGGAAATCATCTCGTTCCAGTGTGCAATCCAGCCTACGGTACGACCCACGGCAAAAATGACTGTGAACATACTGGTGGGAATGCCGATGGCCTTGAGGATGATGCCCGAGTAAAAGTCCACGTTGGGGTAGAGCTTCTTCTCGATGAAGTACTCGTCCTCCAGAGCGATCTCTTCCAGGCGCTTTGCGATGGCCAGCAAGGGGTCATTTTCGATACCCAGTTCAGCCAGCACTTCGTCTGCAGCTTCTTTCATCACTTTGGCACGCGGGTCAAAGTTCTTGTAGACGCGGTGACCAAAACCCATGAGCCGGAAGGGATCTTCTTTGTCCTTGGCACGCGCAACATACTCGTCAATACGCGATACATCCCCAATTTCCTCGAGCATATTCAGTACCGCTTCGTTGGCGCCACCGTGAGATGGTCCCCAAAGCGCGGCAATGCCGGCTGCGATACAGGCGAATGGGTTTGCGCCCGAGGAGCCGGCAAGGCGTACGGTAGATGTTGAGGCGTTCTGCTCATGGTCAGCGTGGAGTAAAAACACCCTGTCCATAGCTTTGGCCAGCACCGGCGACACTTTACTGGGCTCGCAGGGCGTGCCGAACATCATGTGCAGGAAGTTCTCGGCGTAGCCCAGCCGGTTGTCCGGGTACATGAAAGGCTGACCGATGGAGAATTTATAGCTCATGGCTGCCAGTGTGGGCATTTTCGCGATGAGTCTGAAAGCCGCCACCTGCCGATGATGCTCATCGGATATATCCAGAGAGTCGTGGTAGAAAGCAGAGAGCGCTCCCACAACGCCGCACATAATCGCCATGGGGTGCGCGTCGCGGCGAAAGCCGTTAAAGAAGGTTCGAATCTGTTCGTGCACCATAGTGTGATTGTGCACTGTGCTTACAAACTGAGCCTTCTGCTCTGCGTTGGGCAGCTCGCCGTAAAGCAGCAGGTAGCAGGTTTCCAGGTAGTCTGATTGTGCCGCGAGTTGGTCGATGGGGTAGCCGCGGTGCAGCAGCACGCCCTTGCCACCATCAATATAAGTAATTTCTGATTCGCAGGCCGCCGTGGAGACAAAGCCGGGGTCGTAGGTAAACATCCCCTTACTCGTTAGTCCTCCAACGTCTATGACATCCGGACCGATGGAACCTGAGTAAACAGGCAGATCTATAGACCCCTCGATGCCATCAATATGAAGGGTTGCTTTCTTTTGACTCATGGGGAAATCCCGCGTGTTTTCAGTGGGGTCGCCAACTATAGACAGTGGCAAACGTTTGTCAATTGACCTGGCGCAATGTTCTCGGTGCGTGCGAACTTTACCCCAAAGCACATTGATACCGATCAATTGTAATGAACTTGTTGAATCTCTATACTCGCGCGGTTTTTAGGGTGTCGACGCATGGAGGGGCAGGGCCCTGTCTGTGCAAATAGCTGCTGGTGTGGCTAGAGCGACACAAAGCGAGTGCCTGTTGTGTTATCCGCGCGGTTTTTCCGGGTAAAAAAGGCTACTCAGGACCATTCCAGAGCTAGGAGCTGTCCGTCTGTGAAAGACAACCGTCCGGTCAATCTCGATATCGGTACCATCCGATTACCCATTACTGCCTACGCCTCAATTTTGCACCGGGTTTCCGGTGTGATTATGGTCGTGGCGTCCTTTTTGCTGCTTTGGGCGCTGGAGCAAAGTCTTGCCAGTCCCGAAGGCTTTGCCAGTCTTGGTGAGCTGCTCGCTAATCCGCTGGTTAAGTTTGTCGTCTGGGGTATTGCCACCGCGCTGATTTATCACAGCCTGGCAGGCGTCAAGCACCTCATTATGGATTTTGGGATAGGGGAGACCATGGAGGGGGGCACATTAGGCGCTCGCCTGGTCTTCGGTTTCACCGCAGTTAGCGCCGTTCTGGTAGGAGTTGCATTATGGTAACCGCTGTTACGAGTCTTTCCCGCTCGGGTTTATCGGATTGGTTGGTGCAGCGTGTCACAGCCGTTATCCTTCTGGCGTTTTTCGTGTTTGTAGGTGTGCAGATTGCAAGTGGCGTGAGCTACGCCGAGTGGACAGCATTGTTTGCGCAAACATGGATGAAAATCTTCACACTGCTTGCGATTCTGTCGCTTGCTGCCCACGCCTGGATAGGGATGTGGGGTGTGTTTACGGATTACCTGACGGAGCGCTTGATGGGTTCCCGAGGCAATGTGTTAAGGATCGGTTTGCAGCTGCTTACATCGCTGTCATTGGTCATTTATGTAATTTGGGGTATCCAGATCGTCTGGGCCTGAAGTTTGGTAGTGATTCCTGCGATAGGAGCATAGGTACGAATGCGCACAATTTCTTTTGACGGTGTGATTGTAGGTGGTGGCGGTGCGGGCATGCGAGCCGCTCTTCAGCTGGCTCAGTCTGGCTACAAGACAGCAGTAATCAGCAAAGTCTTTCCCACACGTTCACATACGGTGTCTGCGCAGGGCGGTATCACCTGCGCCATTGCCAGTGCCGACCCGCAGGACGATTGGCGCTGGCACATGTATGACACGGTCAAGGGCTCTGATTACATCGGTGATCAGGATGCTATTGAGTACATGACGTCGGTGGGACCCGAGGCGATTTTCGAGCTCGAGCACATGGGGCTACCGTTTTCCCGCACAGAAGACGGCCGCATTTATCAACGCCCCTTCGGCGGCCAGTCCAAGGACTTCGGCAAGGGTGGTCAGGCTGCCCGTACCTGCGCGGCTGCCGATCGCACGGGCCATGCGCTGTTGCACACGCTTTACCAGAACAACATCAAGAACAAGACCGTATTTTTTAATGAGTGGTTTGCCACGGATCTGGTGAAGAATCAGGACGGTGTGGTGGTTGGCGTCATCGCCATTTGCATTGAGACCGGTGAAGTTGTCTACGTGAAATCCAAGGCAACGGTGTTTGCAACGGGCGGGGCGGGCCGAATTTACGCGTCCACCACTAATGCGCATATCAACACCGGTGATGGTATTGGCATGGCATTGCGTGCCGGATTCCCCATGCAGGACATGGAGATGTGGCAGTTTCACCCCACGGGTATTTATGGCGCCGGCACGCTGGTGACCGAAGGTTGCCGGGGCGAAGGTGGTTACCTTATTAATAAAGACGGCGAGCGGTTCATGGAGCGTTACGCACCCAATGCCAAAGATCTTGCGGGACGCGATGTGGTTGCCCGGTCCATGGTGTTGGAGATCCTGGAGGGTCGTGGTTGTGGTCCTGAGGCAGATCACGTGTTCCTCAAGCTCGACCACCTGGGCGAAGATGTGCTCGAGAGCCGTCTTCCGGGCATCCTCGAGTTGTCGCGCACCTTCGCGCATGCCGACCCGGTGAAAGAGCCTATTCCGGTAGTACCGACCTGCCATTACATGATGGGCGGTATTCCTACTAACGTGAACGGGCAGGCGCTGACTATTGACGCCCAGGGCAAGGATCACGTCATTCCGGGGCTGTACGCCTGTGGAGAGGCCGCGTGTGTGTCCGTTCATGGTGCTAACCGTCTGGGTGGTAATTCACTGCTTGATCTTGTGGTGTTTGGCAGAGCTGCCGGGCTGTTCATCGAAGAGTCACTGCGCTCAGGGATCGAGGCGCGGGACGCATCGCCGACTGATATCGAGGAAGGTAATCAGCGCCTGGCGAAGCTCGAAGCTGCGCCCATGGGTGAGAATGTGGCCGATCTGCGTAAAGAGCTGCAAAACACCATGCAGAACTACTTTGGCGTCTTCCGTAAGGGCGACTTTATGCGCGATGGCATTGAGCGTCTGGCGTCTTTACGCCCTCGCATCGAGAGTGTGGGCGTGGAAGACAAGACCCAGGCTTTCAATACGGCGCGCATCGAAGCGCTGGAACTTCAAAACCTGTTTGAGGTGGCAGAGGCTACCGCGATTTCGGCGGAGCAGCGTACCGAGAGCCGCGGCGCTCACGCGCGGGATGATTATCAAGAGCGCGATGATGAGAACTGGTTGTGTCACTCACTGTATTTCCCGGGTGAGAAGCGGGTCGGCAAGCGTGACGTGAACTTTGCTCCCAAGATTATGGACACCATGGAGCCCATGGCTCGTACCTACTGATTCTTTCGCACAACGAACGATACGGAGTTTTTTGCATGTTGCAGGTTAGTGTATATCGCTACAATCCGGAGCAGGACGCCGAGCCGTCCATGCAGACCTTTGAGGTCGATACCGGAGGCAAGGATGTGATGGTTCTTGACGTCCTGGAAGAGATCAAGGCGCGGCAGGATGCTTCGGTGACCTACCGGCGCTCCTGTCGGGAAGGCGTCTGCGGGTCAGATGGCCTTAATATGAACGGTAAAAACGGCCTGGCATGTATTACGCCGCTGTCTGAGACGGTAAAGAACAATCGGCTGGTGATCAGGCCGCTTCCCGGTCTGCCCGTGATTCGGGACCTGGTGGTGGACATGAGCATGTTTTACGCGCAGTACGAGAAAGTGCAGCCGTACCTGCAGAACGCAACACCCGCGCCGGCCATCGAGCGTCTGCAATCACCCGAAGATCGAGCCAAGCTTGACGGTCTGTATGAGTGCATTCTTTGTGCGTGCTGCTCCACCAGCTGCCCCTCTTTTTGGTGGAACCCGGATCGTTTTATCGGTCCTGCCGGCTTGTTGCAGTCCTATCGTTTTCTGGCGGACAGCCGGGACACGGCGACGGAAGAGCGGCTTTCGCGCCTGGATGACCCCTTCAGCGTATTCCGATGCCACGGTATCCAGAATTGCGTGAACGTCTGCCCCAAGGGCTTGAACCCGACCCGTGCCATTGGTCATATCCGCAGCATGCTGCTCAAACGCGCTGCCTAAGCTCCACCGGGCGGCTTTTTAAGCGAAAAGTCCGCCCATTTCTTCTCTTTACACCTTCTAGACCTCCCGCTTTACTGGCATAATTGCGCCATCGCGCTACCGGTGGAATGGTAGCGCCCGCGGGGCCGGGGGGACCGTGGAATCATCTTGCCCCGGCACACATTGGTTGTCGTCTTAACGGTCGTCTTAAAGCTAATGTGTTGTTCGCCTAGGGGGCAGCATGCAAGAAAACACGATGGAGCTGTTTCGTCGCAGCTCACACATCGCGGGTGGCAACGCCACTTACGTTGAAGATCTCTATGAGAGTTATCTGATCGATCCGAACGCCGTGCCGGAGCAGTGGCGCGACTATTTTGATAAGTTGCCGCGAGTCGAAAGTAAAACATCCCTCATCGATGACGTACCGCACAGCGCTGTGCGAGAGCGCTTTGCGCGTATCAGTAAAATGCGTGTGCGTACCGAAGCCACCGTTGCTCACGATAGCCAGGCAACCCAATACGAAAGAAAGCAGGTTAAAGTCCTTGCGCTGATATCGGCCTACCGCCAGCGGGGGCATCAGAAGGCCCAGCTTGACCCTCTGGGTCTTGCGGCGCGGGAGCATATTCCCGACCTTGAACTTGGTTTCCATGAGTTGTCCATCGCAGACCTGGATACGAGCTTTCAGGTGGGCACACTCAAGATGGGCGCCGACGGAACCACGCTGAAAGATATTATTGACGCGCTCGAACGCACCTACTGCCATACCGTGGGCGCGGAATTTATGCACATTGTGGATACCGAGCAGCGGCAGTGGATTATGTCGCGCATGGAATCGGTGCGCTCGGCTCCGGATTTTGGTCCGGAAGTGCAGCGGCAGATTTTGCGACGCCTCATTAAAGCGGATGGTCTCGAAAAATCTCTGGGCTCAAAGTTCCCCGGTACCAAGCGTTTTGGTCTTGAGGGGGGCGAGAGCCTGATCCCCATGATGGCGGAAATGATTCAACGTATCGGTGGTTACGGTGCCAAGGAAATTGTGATCGGCATGGCACACCGCGGCCGATTGAACGTCCTTGTGAATATTCTGGGCAAGAATCCCTCAGAGCTGTTCGCGGAATTCGAGGGGCGGGCGATTTACGAAAGCTCCGGTGATGTGAAGTACCACCAGGGTTTTTCGTCGAACATGATGACGTCGGGCGGTGAGGTGCACCTGGCGCTGGCGTTTAATCCTTCGCATTTGGAGATTGTTTCTCCAGTGGTGGAAGGGTCCGTAAGAGCCCGGCAGGACCGGCGCGACGATCCCAATGGTTCCAGTGTGTGGCCCATTGTGCTGCACGGGGATGCGGCCTTTGCCGGACAGGGCGTGGTTATGGAGACGTTCCAGATGTCCCAGACCCGCGCTTATAAGACCGGCGGAACCGTGCATATCGTCCTGAACAACCAGGTGGGTTTTACCACCAGCGTCAGGGAAGACTCCCGCTCCACGGAGTACTGCACCGATGTTGCAAAAATGGTGCAGGCGCCGATTTTCCACGTTAACGCGGACGATCCGGAAGCCGTATTGTTTGTAACCCAAATGGCCATCGACTATCGCAATGAATTCAAACGTGATGTAGTCATCGATTTAGTGTGCTACCGCCGCAGGGGGCATAACGAAGCGGATGAGCCGGCAGTGACTCAGCCGCAAATGTATGAGGCGATTCGTAAGCACCCGACGACGCGGGACATCTACGCGCGTCGCCTGATAGAGGCGGGGGTGCTCACCGAAGCCGAAGATCAGGCGCTGGTGGATGGCTATCGCGGGTCTTTGGACCGCAATGAACCCCTGGTGTCCAGCCTGGTAAACGAGCCTAATGCCGAGCTGTTTGTGGATTGGACTCCTTACCTCGGGCACGAGTGGACCCTGCATTGCGAAACCGGTATGGACCTGCATCATCTGCAGAGTCTGGCACATAGCAGCAATCAGCCGCCGGACAACTTCCCCCTGCAAAGACAGGTCGCAAAGATACTCGAGGACCGTCGCAAGATGGGTGCCGGAGCGTTACCGCTCAACTGGGGCTTTGCAGAAAATCTGGCCTACGCGTCACTTCTCGAGGCGGGATACCCGGTTCGCCTCACCGGTCAGGATGTGGGACGGGGAACGTTCTCTCACCGGCATGCCGTGCTGCACAACCAGCGTGACGAAGGGAGCTATGTGCCGCTACAGCATATCAGTGATGATCAGGCTGATTTTGTTATTCATGACTCTCTGCTGTCCGAAGAGGCCGTCCTGGCTTTTGAGTACGGGTATTCCACAACCTCACCCACGGGCTTGGTTATCTGGGAGGCACAGTTCGGCGATTTTGCCAATGGCGCCCAGGTGGTTATCGATCAGTTCATTACCAGTGGTGAGCATAAGTGGAGTCGTTTGTGCGGGTTGACCATGCTCCTTCCCCACGGCTATGAGGGGCAGGGGCCCGAGCACAGCTCTGCGCGTCTTGAGCGTTTCATGCAGCTGTGTGCGGAGCATAATATCCAGGTCTGCGTACCCACGACGCCGGCGCAGGTGTTTCATATGCTTCGGCGTCAGGCGATCCGACCTCTGCGCAAGCCGCTGGTGGTAATGTCGCCAAAGAGCCTGCTGAGACATAAAGAAGCGACATCCACACTGGAAGACCTGGCCAACGGTCGTTTTTACAATGTGCTCGATGAAACAGATAACCTGGACAAGTCCGCAGTGGATCGTGTGGTGCTGTGTTCCGGCAAGGTTTTTTATGACCTGCGAGCGGCACGTCGGGAGCGAGGTATCGAGAACATCGCGCTGATTCGTCTGGAGCAGCTGTATCCGTTTCCTGAAGCAGAAATGTTGCAGGTGTTGAGCGGCTATCCCAACCTGAAGGACGCGGTGTGGTGTCAGGAAGAACCTATGAATCAAGGCGCCTGGTACTCGAGTCAACATCATATGCGACGAGTATTTGCATCGCTTAACAACAGTATTTATCTCGGTTACGCGGGGCGTGACGCCTCTGCCGCACCAGCGGCGGGCTACATGGCCCTGCACCTGGAGCAACAGGAGGCCTTTATCAATCAGGCCCTGACGCTTTACACCGACAACGCCTAACAGCTTCTTTACAAGGAAAATTCATGGCTATCCAAATCAAAGCTCCCGCATTCCCTGAGTCAGTCGCTGACGGCGAGGTGGCTGCGTGGCACAAGGAAGAGGGTGACTCGGTACAACGTGACGAGCTTATCGTTGAAATCGAGACCGACAAAGTGGTTATGGAAGTGGTGGCTCCTGCAGACGGCGTGATTAAGAAAATCCATGTAGCCGTAGGCGAGACCATTGAAAGCGAAGCACTCCTTGCGGAGATCGAAGAGGGCGCAGTAGCCGACGCCCCGACAAGTGCGCCCGCAGCCGTGGCTGACGCCGGATCTACAGACTCCGGCAGCACTGCCTCGGCATCTGAAATGGGCCCGGCAGCGCGGCAGATGGTGGAAGAGCACGGTTTGAATCCCGCGGATATTTCCGGTACGGGCAAAGGCGGACGTATCACCAAGGAAGACGTGTCGGCGTATCTCAAAGATCGTCCTGCAGCAGCACCTGCTGCATCGGCGGCGCCGGAGGCTCCCTCGATCGTCGAGGTGCCCAGCGGTCCATCGGGAGAGCGTATAGAAAAGCGTGTGCCCATGACCCGGATGCGGGCGCGCATCGCGGAGCGTCTGCTGGAGGCCACCACGTCCACAGCCATGCTGACGACCTTCAATGAGGTCAACATGGCGCCGGTTATGGAACTGCGTAAAAAGTACAAAGATCAGTTTGAGAAGACCCACAACGGAACGCGTCTTGGCTTCATGGGGTTCTTTGTAAAAGCGGCCTGCGAAGCGCTCAAGCGCTACCCGGCAGTGAATGCCTCTATTGATGGCAACGACGTTGTTTATCACGGTTACCAGGACATCGGTGTGGCAGTGTCCACCGAGGGCGGTTTGGTAGTGCCGGTATTGCGTGACGCGGATTTTATGAGCCTTGCGGATGTGGAGGCAGCGATCGTTGATCTGGGAACGCGGGCAAAAGCCAACAAGTTGACTATCGATGATATGACCGGCGGTACCTTCACGGTCACCAATGGCGGGGTGTTTGGATCGCTGCTCAGCACGCCGATCCTGAACCCCCCGCAGACCGGCATCCTGGGTATGCACAAGATTCAGGAGCGGCCTATGGTGGTCAACGGCGAAGTCGTCGTGCTGCCCATGATGTATCTCGCGCTTTCCTATGACCATCGATTGATTGATGGGAAGACCGCCGTACAGTTCCTGGTGGCGGTGAAAGACTTGATTGAGGATCCCGCGCGGATTCTGCTGCAGCTATAAAGCGCGCAGACACTTTTTTAGCCTGACAGGAAATTGATGATGGCAGACAGTTTTGATGTAGTAGTAATTGGTTCAGGCCCGGCGGGATACGTAGGGGCCATTCGGGCTGCGCAGTTGGGTCTTAGCACGGCTGTGGTGGAAGAATGGACCGATGAGAAAGGCGCAGCGACCCTGGGCGGAACCTGCCTGAACGTGGGTTGTATTCCTTCTAAAGCGTTGCTCGATTCCAGTCAGAAGTTCCACGACGCCAAGGAGACATTGTCGGTTCACGGTATTGGTGTTGAGAATCCAAGTATTGACGTGCCGGCAATGCTTGAGCGCAAAAACAAGATTGTAGGTCAATTGACCGGTGGCATAGGCGGCCTGTTCAAGCACAACGGCGTTACCGTGATCCAGGGACGCGGAAAAGTCCTCGCCGGTGCCAATGTAGAGGTGACAGCAGCTGATGGCACGGTAAGCGTGGTCGAGGCCGGCAGCGTTATCATTGCAGCGGGATCAGAACCCGTCAAAATCCCCCCGGCCCCGGTGGACGACGAGTTTATTGTGGACTCTACGGGAGCGCTTGAGTTCACCGAAGTGCCGGGTCGCCTTGGGGTTATCGGTGCCGGCGTTATTGGTCTGGAGCTGGGCAGTGTCTGGAGTCGCCTCGGGTCCGAGGTGGTTCTTCTTGAGGCGCTGGATGAGTTTCTGGCGATGATGGATACGCAGATTGCCAAGGAAGCTGCAAAGATCTTCAAGAAGCAACACCTGGATATCCGCTTAAGTAGCCGCGTAACCGATGCCACGGTCAAAGACGGCAAGGTGCATGTGCGTTACGACTCCCCCGAGGGTGAGCACACCGAGGTTTTTGATAAGTTGATTGTGTCTGTGGGCCGTCGCCCCCGTACGGTCGACCTGCTGGCGGATGACTCCGGCGTAACGCTGGATGAGCGTGGTTTTATTTTTGTTAACGACCAGTGCGCGACGGAGGCTCCCCATGTTTACGCGGTGGGCGATGTGGTGCGTGGCCCGATGTTGGCGCACAAAGGCTCCGAAGAGGGCGTCATGGTGGCAGAGCGAATCGCCGGCAAGCCCGCTCAGGTGAACTACGACTGCATACCATCAATCATCTATACCCATCCAGAGATCGCAGCTGTGGGGCGTACCGAGCAAGAGCTCAAGTCAGATGGCATTCCCTACAAAGCGGGTACGTTTCCCTTTGTGGCATCGGGTCGAGCGCTCGCTGCCAATGATTCTGATGGAATGGTCAAAATTATCTCGCATGCCGAGACCGATCGTATTCTCGGTTGCCATATTGTGGGTCCATCGGCGGCTGATCTGGCACAGCAGGTGTTGATCGCCATGGAGTTCGGCTCCAGTACAGAAGACCTGGCTTTGATGGTGTTTGGACATCCCACACTGTCAGAGGCTGTGCACGAAGCAGCACTTGCGGTTGATGGTCATGCTATCCACGTAGCGAATCGCAAGCGTCGCTAAAGAAGTTGATGGCCATGTTTGACGTGGCTGTTAGAAAAAGCGTTCTGGGCAAGGGGTCCAGGGCGCCGTTGTTTCCTTGAACATTAACGGGACTTTACATGAATCTTCATGAATACCAAGGTAAGCGCCTCTTCGCAGAGTACGGCTTGCCGGTTTCCAAGGGTCACGCTGTTGACTCTCCTCAGGCCGCGGTGGAAGCGGCTGACTTGATTGGCGGCGACATGTGGGTCGTTAAGGCTCAGGTACATGCCGGAGGTCGGGGTAAGGCCGGTGGCGTCAAACTGGTCAAGACCAAGGATGAGATTGCGGACTTTGCGAGCCATTGGCTGGGCAAAAATCTCGTGACCTACCAGACTGATGCAAACGGTCAACCCGTGTCCAAGATCCTTGTTGAGACCTGCACCGACATCGCCGATGAACTTTATCTGGGCGCGGTCGTGGATCGCTCCTCGCGACGCATCGTGTTTATGGCCTCTACCGAGGGCGGCGTGGAGATCGAAAAAGTCGCCGAAGAGACCCCCGAGAAGATTCTTCGCGCGGTGATTGACCCCCTCACCGGTGCTCAGCCCTATCAGGGTCGAGAACTGGCTTTCAAACTGGGTTTGAAGGGCGAGCAAATCAAGCAGTTCGTTAAAATCTTCCTGGGACTTGCGAAAATGTTTCAGGAGAAGGATCTCGCGCTTATCGAGATCAATCCGCTGGTCATTACCACCGAAGGAAACCTGCATTGTCTGGATGCAAAGATTGGCGTTGATGGCAACGCGCTTTACCGTCAATCCGACCTGCGGGATATGCACGATCCGTCACAGGAAGACGAGCGTGAAGCTCACGCTGCACAGTGGGAACTGAACTACGTTGCTCTGGATGGCAATATCGGTTGCATGGTCAATGGTGCTGGCCTGGCGATGGGTACCATGGATATCGTCAAGCTTCACGGTGGAGATCCAGCCAACTTCCTGGACGTGGGAGGCGGTGCGACCAAGGAGCGCGTGTCTGAGGCGTTCAAAATCATTCTGTCCGACGACAAAGTGAAGGCAGTCCTCATCAATATTTTTGGAGGCATTGTGCGCTGCGACCTTATTGCCGAAGGTGTTATAGGCGCAGTGGAAGAGATTGGCGTAGCGGTGCCGGTAGTGGTTCGCCTCGAAGGTAACAACGCAGAGCTGGGCCGCAAAGTGTTAGCGGACAGCGGTCTAAACATTATCGCAGCGACCAGTCTTACCGACGCGGCGCAGCAGGCAGTCAAAGCAGCGGGAGGCAACGCCTGATGAGTATCCTGATTAATAAGGACACCAAGGTCATTTGCCAGGGGTTTACCGGCTCTCAGGGCACGTTCCATTCGGAGCAGGCCATTGAGTACGGCACCAAGATGGTCGGTGGTGTAACCCCCGGAAAAGGCGGCCAGGAGCACCTTGGCCTGCCGGTTTTTAATACGGTGGCTGAAGCCGTAGAAGCGACGGGTGCAGATGCTTCCGTAATCTATGTGCCGGCGCCTTTTTGCAAGGACTCCATTCTGGAGGCGGCTAATGGCGGCGTTAAGCTGGTGGTATGCATTACCGAGGGCATTCCGACGCTGGATATGCTCGAGGCCAAGGTAAAGTGCGACGAGTTGGGTGTGCGCCTGGTAGGGCCTAACTGTCCAGGCGTGATCACGCCCGGAGAGTGTAAGATCGGCATTATGCCGGGACACATTCACCTTCCGGGTAAAGTGGGCATCGTCTCTCGCTCTGGAACTTTGACCTACGAAGCGGTGAAGCAGACTTCTGATGCGGGCTTTGGTCAGTCCACCTGCGTGGGTATCGGCGGAGATCCTATCCCCGGCTCTAACTTTATCGACATTCTAGCCATGTTTGAGGCGGATCCCGCGACCGAGGCGATTGTTATGATCGGTGAGATCGGCGGAACTGCGGAAGAAGAGGCGGCTGCGTATATCAAGGCTAACGTATCCAAGCCCGTAGTGTCCTACATCGCGGGTGTTACCGCGCCCAAGGGTAAGCGCATGGGCCATGCCGGAGCCATTATTTCCGGTGGTAAGGGCACTGCTGACGAGAAATTTGCAGCGCTGGAGGATGCGGGTGTTAAAACAGTCCGCTCTCTGGCCGATATCGGCGCTGGCCTGAAGGAAATCACCGGCTGGTAACGGCATCTATCTGATCTTCTTGTGAACCCGCCAGCGATGGCGGGTTTTTTTATGCTCCGCAATGGGCCTTATTGCCTTGAAACCCGGTTATACCGCCCCCATATCCCTAGCTATCAACCTGTCAGCCTTTTTAGCTTTTAGAGGACGCCATGACCGCAGAAATGAACAAAGAAACACTGGGTTTTCAGACCGAGGCGCAGCAATTGCTGCACCTGATGATCCACTCCTTGTACTCCAACAAGGAGATTTTCCTTCGCGAGCTCATCTCCAATGCTTCAGACGCTGTCGATAAGCTGCGTTTTGCGGCGCTTGCCAATGATGCGCTGCTCGAAGGAGACGGTGAATACGCCGTGCGGGTCGACGTCGACAAAGACGCAGGAACGGTCACGATCAGTGACAACGGTATCGGCATGAATCGCGAGGAGGTCATCGACCACCTGGGGACCATCGCGAAATCGGGCACAGCTGCATTTTTAGAGCAGCTATCGGGCGACCAACAGAAAGACTCTCAGCTCATCGGTCAGTTCGGCGTGGGTTTTTACTCGTCATTTATTGTGGCAGACAGAGTTGCAGTCCATACCCGTAAAGCAGGCGCGCCCGCGGACGAGGGTGTCTTGTGGGAGTCTCGCGGTGAGTCGGAGTTCACTATTGAGCCGCAGGAAAAGGCTGATCGTGGCACAAGCATCACCTTGTTTCTGCGTGACGACTGCAAAGACTTCGCGGACGACTGGCGCGTACGCAGCGTTATCAAGAAGTATTCGGATCATATTTCAGTGCCGGTACTCATGAAAGAGGCCCCCATGCCTGTGGCAGACGATGCCGAAGGCGAAGAGGCGAGTGAGCCCGCGCAAGCGCAGTACAAGGCTGTTAACGAGGCTACAGCGCTGTGGACCCGCAGTCGCAGTGAGGTCTCCGATGAGGAGTACGGGGCGTTTTACAAGCACGTATCCCACGATTTTGAGGACCCGCTGACCTGGAGCCACAACCGTGTCGAAGGCAAGCTCGAGTACACCAGCCTCTTGTATATTCCAGCTCGCGCGCCCTTTGATATGTGGAACCGTGATGCAAACCGCGGGGTCAAGTTGTACGTTCAACGCACCTTTATCATGGATGACGCTGAACAGTTCCTGCCCATGTATCTGCGTTTTGTGAAGGGAGTGCTGGACTCTAATGATCTTTCGCTGAACGTGTCCCGGGAAATTCTCCAGCAGGATAAAACCGTGGAGGCATTACGCAGCGCATTGAGTAAGCGTGTGTTGGATATGCTCGCGAAAATGTCCAAGAACGATGCGGAAAAGTACGCCGTGTTCTGGAAGGAGTTTGGTCAGGTGCTCAAAGAGGGCCCTGCCGAGGATGCGAACAACAAAGACAAGATTGCCCAGCTGCTGCGTTTCAGCACCACCCATACCGATAAAGAGGTTCAGGACCAGTCTCTTAAAGATTACATTGAGCGTATGCCTGAAGGGCAGGAGAAGATCTATTATGTCGTGGCGGAGAATTTCAATACCGCCCGCCGCAGCCCTCAACTGGAAGTCTTTCGAAAGCGCGGAATCGAGGTGCTCCTGCTCTCGGATCGTGTGGACGACTGGCTCATGAATCACCTTCAGGAGTTTGATGGGAAACAGCTGCAGGATGTTGCCCGCGGCCGCCTTGATCTTGACGACGAGAGCGAAGAAGAAAAACAGGCACGGGAAGCCGCAGAGAAAGACAGCGAAGGCTTGATTGAGCGACTCAAGGCCGTGCTGGAGGGGGATGTTGAAGAAGTACGTGTAACGACACGCCTCACAGATTCTCCGGCCTGTCTGGTCGTGGGGGAGATGGATATGGGGGCGCAGATGCGCCGCATCATGGAAGCGGCCGGGCAGGCCGTTCCGGAGTCCAAGCCGATTTTAGAAATCAATCCCACACATCCTTTGATTAATCGTCTGGATGCGGAGAGTGATGAGGCGCGCTTTGCTGATCTTGCCAAGATCATCTTTGATCAGGCGAACCTCGCCGAGGGCGGGCAGCTTGATGATCCGGCGGCGTACGTCGAACGTTTGAACAGTTTGCTGCTGCAGTTGAGCAACGGTTGAGATGGCTAGCGCCCAATGCTCCGCCTTTTGCGGGGCAATTGGCGTTATAGTCTGAGCATGCGAATAACCCGGTATTTTGTTCTCCCTCTGGTTCTTGCCACTACGCTGGCGGCGGCGGATACGTTGCCGCCCGCGGAGTACTTTGCGGCGCTGGATCAGTACACGCATTTGGAGAGTATCGATTCAACATCGGGTCGCAGGGTTCGTGACTATCTGGTGCCTTTGGGCGCGATCGAAAAAATCCGCGGGGTTTGGTCGCCCAGAGACAGTGAGCGCTTAAGTGGATCGCTCGACAGGCACACCTGGCGGGTTCTGGACGGCTACACAGCTGATGAGATGGTCGCGGAGCTGGATCAACGTCTTGCCCTCAATGAGGCCGCACGCAAAGACTTCAGCTGTGACGCTCGAGCCTGTGGCAGTAGTGTGCAATGGGCCAATAGGATTTTTCAGCAGCGAATGCTTTACGGTACGGAGGTGTCCCAGCGTTATCGGGTGTACAGCATTGAGCTTGATGGCGATCGCTACCGGTTACTGATTTATGCGTCTGCTCGCAGCAGCGACCGCCAGTACCTGCATGTCGAGGCAGTGAAGATTTCGCCCTGACGCTCCCTGAACGCCTGGCTTAACTTTTGGCCTGATTACTGACGAAGCTGCAGTAAGGAGAGGAACTCATCTCGGGTCTTCTGATCGGAGCGAAAACTTCCCAGCATGGCCGAGGTTTTCATCAGGGAGTTCTGTTTTTCTACCCCGCGCATCATCATGCACATATGTTGTGCCTCGACGATGACGCCTACGCCTTCGGCCTCGGTGACCTCCAAAATTGTCTCGGCGATCTGGGTGGTCAGTGATTCCTGTATTTGCAGGCGTCGGGCGTACATATCCACCAGTCGGGCTATTTTCGACAATCCAAGCACTTTGCCCGTAGGGATATACGCGACGTGGCATTTGCCAATGAATGGCAGCATGTGATGCTCGCAGAGCGAGTACATTTCGATATTTTGTACCAGCACCATTTCGTTGCTGTCCGAGGGAAACAAAGCGTTGTTCACCACGTCCTCAACGCTTTGGTTGTAGCCTCGGGTCAGAAACTCGAAGGCTTTCGCTGCGCGCTTAGGTGTATCTTTTAGACCCGGGCGCTCGAGATCTTCACCGATGCCCGCGATAATGCTCGCCCAATGCGATTCCATGCCTGTAGTTACTCAGCGTCAAAGGAGACCACCGATGGTAGCAACCTCATCCGGGCACAGCAATGAAGCGTTTTGCGCTAAACACCATCTTGATGTTGCGACACCGGACACCCTGGGTGATGCTTTAGAGCAGGCGCACAGGGCTTTGCACCGTGCTGATCTTTTTTATGGTCACGGTAGTGACAGTGCATGGGATGAGGCGGTGTTTCTGGTCTTGAGTGCCGCCGGGCTGCCGCTGGATTCGGACGACAAAGTGCTCGGCTTGCCCCTGGGCGAGGAGGCCTGGCAAACCGCGCTGCGCTGGCTGTGGGGACGTATCGAAGATCGCACACCTTTGCCTTATCTCACCGGTCGCGCCTGGTTCGCGGGGTTGGAGTTTTACTGTGACCAGCGAGCGCTGGTGCCGCGCTCACCGCTGGCCGAAGTGATCCGCAGTGATTATAGTCCCTGGTACTCAAAAAAGACGCCCACACGCATACTGGATTTGTGCTGTGGGGGCGGGTGTATTGGCATTGCCGCCGCCGTGTATCAGCCTGAATTACAGGTAGTGCTTGCCGATATCGATGCGGATGCTCTGTCGCTTGCCAGGGAGAATATTGCCCGCTACGAGCTGCAGTCCCGTGTGCAAGTCCGGCAATCGGATTTAATGGATGCCCTTGGGGATGAGCGCTTTGACGTGATTTTGTGTAACCCACCTTATGTCGATGCGAATGATCTGGCTTGCATGCCCGCTGAGTACCACTGCGAGCCACCTCGGGGCCTGGGCAGTGGCGAAGATGGCCTTGATCTTGCGCGGCGTATTCTGCGCAATGCACAGCAACATCTCACTCCCGAGGGGCTTCTCTTTTTGGAGCTGGGTAATTCCTGGGCCACGCTGGATGACGAGCTTGCGGAGGTTTCACTCACCTGGTTGGAGTTTAGCGAAGGAGGGCATGGGGTATTGCTGGTGCGGGCTCATGAGCTTCCCGACATTGTCAGGCACTTGCCACCCGGAACCTAGGTGGAGCTTCTGCAGCGTTCCTCACAACGCGTATAATCGCGCTTTTCGAGCAGCTTGGACCCGGGCATGGCAGGCAATACCTTTGGCACTCTTTTTACCGTGACAACCTTTGGCGAGAGCCATGGTCCGGCGCTGGGCGCTATTGTCGATGGCTGTCCTCCGGGGTTGCCCCTCGATAGCTCCGATATGCAGCCGGACCTGGATCGGCGTAAGCCGGGCACGTCACGATTTACCACGCAGCGTCGGGAGTCGGATGAAGTGCGGATTTTATCCGGCGTCTTCGAGGGTGTGACCACGGGCACGCCCATTGGGCTGCTCATCGAAAACGAAGATCAGCGAAGCCGTGATTACGCCAATATCGCAGACCGTATACGACCGGCGCATGCTGACTACAGCTACATGCACAAATTCGGGATGCGAGATTATCGTGGCGGCGGGCGCTCTTCCGCGCGAGAGACAGCGATGCGCGTCGCTGCCGGTGCTATCGCCAAGAAGTTTCTTGCTCGGCAGGGCATTCGAATTCGAGGTTATTTGCAGCAGCTGGGTCCCATAGCCGCCGAGGTGCTGGATTGGAGCTGCGTCGAAACCAATCCGTTTTTCTGTCCGGATCCTGCAAAAGTCCCTGAGATGGAAACGTTCATGGCCGCCCTGAATAAGAGCGGCGACTCCATCGGCGCACGTATTAACGTGGTGGCAGAAGGCGTGCCCCCGGGGCTCGGTGAGCCCGTTTTCGATCGTCTGGACGCGGATATCGCTGGCGCCATGATGAGTATCAATGCAGTAAAAGCGGTGGAGATCGGCGCAGGTTTTGATAGCGTCGCGCATTATGGCAGCGAGCATCGTGACCTTATGACACCGGAGGGCTTTTTGAGCAACAACGCCGGTGGTGTACTCGGTGGCATTAGCAGCGGCCAGGATATTACGGTGAGCATGGCCTTAAAGCCCACGTCGAGTATTCGACAGCCCGGCGCGAGTATCAATCATGCAGGAGAGCCCATCGAGGTGGTTACCACGGGACGTCATGATCCCTGCGTGGGTATTCGCGCTACACCCATTGCCGAGGCCATGCTGGCGCTGGTGTTGATGGACCACTTTTTGCGCCAGCGTGCGCAAAATGGCGATGTTGTGTCCCCCACGCCGGTATTGCCCGCAGAGGCGCCGCACACGTCGTGAAGTTTCCTCTCTGGCGTCGCTCGGTAGCAAGAACCACAGTGCTCGGGGTGGCCGCTCTGGGGGCCTTGCTCTGGGGGGCAGCGGCGCAGTTGGGTTTAGGAGTCAACAGTCTGCTGGCGCAGTTCCTGGTTCTGGTGGCAGCCTTTTTACTGCTTATTGGTCTTGCGGCACTGGTCGCTGTGCTCCTGGGGTTGTTACGTCGTCGACGCCAGTAGCAGGGAGCGTGAGTCAGCTAGTCAGCGATCAGGTCAATTTCCAGCGTCATGGCGTCAGCCATGGCATCAAGCTGCCATTCCAGTTCATCCAGTCGGCTGTCCTCATTGAGCTCGATACAGGCCTCAGCTCTAAACAGTGGCTCACCGCTCATGGGTGCGGTTTCCACAGCGGTTTCCAGCGAGCGGACATTAAAACCGGCACTGCGCAGCGCGCGGGTTAACTCTCGAACAATACCCGGGCGATCTGGACCCATAAGCGTCACGCGCTGGGTCGCCAGAGCATGATGAACGGGGTCCCCGGCGTCAGTAAGGCTGGCGGTGATACCCTGGCTCTCGAGTTTGTTCAGCGCCTCGCTCAGGGGCTCCTGTTGAGCCTTGGGTATTTGCGCCTGAAGAACCCCCGCAAAACGCCCTCCCAGACGACTCAGCTGAGAGTCCAGCCAGTTGCCATCGTGCTCAGAGATCAATCCACTGAGTTGTTCGATAACGCCGGGGCGGTCGTCGCAAAAAAAACTGATCAAAACACGGGTCGTCACGGTCTGCTGCTCCACTTTGCCTCATTCACAGCGTATATTACCTCGTGATTTCATTCATCGAAGGAGTTTATCTGTGCAAAAGGTAATGGCCCTTGTTTCTACCCTGGTTCTGGCGCCAGCGATTCTGATGTCGACACCCGCAGTTGCCGCCCTTGACTGGGACACGGCGCTCAATGGAAAGCACCGCAGCGAGAAAAACGCGGCTCGTGATGAGTTCCGCCATCCCAGAGCAACCCTGGAGTTTTTCGGGCTCCAGGAGGATATGACCGTCGTTGAGCTGTCTCCGGGTGGTGGCTGGTACACCGAAGTGCTTGCACCGTTGCTGCGCGAAAAGGGCAGCTATTACGCGGCGCATAACAGTCCCAATGGCGGCTCCTACTCACGCCGCTCCCTGGGCGGGTATTTGAAGAAGCTCGGTGAAGAGGATGATGTTTACGGCGCTGTCACCGTGACAACGCTGGGGCCGGCAGATGCTGTAGTTATAGCGCCGGCCGGTACTGCGGACATGGTCCTTGCTTTCAGAAATATTCACAGTTGGATGCGTGCGGATACTTTGGCCAATACTTTGCTGGCAGCCTACGATGCACTCAAGCCCGGTGGCGTATTTGGCGTGGTGCAGCATCGCGCTAAGGACGGTCGGGACCCGGAGCGTATGAAGGCTACGGGTTACGTCAGTGAAGATTACATTATTGCCGCTGCTCGTAGCGTTGGCTTTAAATTGGAAGCCCGGTCTGATGTGAACGCAAACCCCAAAGATACCGGCGACTACGCCGACGGTGTCTGGGAGCTTCCACCTTCGCTGCGCACTGCCGATGAAAATCGCGACGCGCGTATGGCCGTCGGTGAGAGCGACCGCATGACCTTGAAGTTTGTAAAGCCAGCGAGCTGAATTGGCACAGCTTGTACAAGTCCCGCTTGCGCGTGTTCCCCAGGAGCACCTGCAGGCGCTCCTTGAGGAGTATGCCAGTCGCGATGGCACTGACTACGGGTCCGAAGAAACCAGCCTGAGCGATCGTGTCTTGCAGCTGCAGGCGCAAATGCGCTCGGGAAAGCTTCAGCTACTGTTTGATGTGGATTGCGAACAGTGGGACATCGTGTCCGCAGAAGATGCTCAGCGACTTCTGGACAACGAAGACGAGGCCTAGCATTGCAGCAGCGGGTTTTATTGATGAGCGACAGCAGAGCAATTTGTTTATGAGTGTCCCGGAGTCAGACGGCACTTTGGATGCTCGGGGGCTTCGTTGCCCTGAGCCTGTGATGCTACTGCACAAAGCTATGGCTGAGTTGTCGCCGGGTGAGCGGCTTCTGGTCCTTGCTACGGATCCCACGACGCAGCGAGACATACCGCAGTTTTGTCGCTTTCTGGGACATGAGCTTGCGCAGAGCGAAGAGCACGATGATGAATACCGCTTTATCCTCGTCAAAGGCTCTTAGCGCCGACACGATCGTTAAAGTCTTTAACGATCTTTTTCTGAGCAGCCATCACACCTGTATCGAAGGTGGGGCGCCGGAGCCGCTATATGAGCCGGCGCAGGGTGATGTCCCGGCACGTATATCTTTCAGATCAGACTATGCCTCGAGCGCCCTGCATGAAATCGCCCATTGGTGCATTGCCAGTGCCGCGCGTCGTACGCGCGTAGATTATGGGTATTGGTATGACCCGGATGGTCGGAGTGAGGACGCTCAGGCGAAGTTTATGACGGCGGAGGCTCGTCCCCAGGCGTTGGAGTGGTGTTTCTCGCAGGCCTGTGGCCTATCTTTTCGGCTAAGTCTGGACAACCTCGATGCGCCGCCGGATCTGGCGATGAACCAGGCTTTTGCCACTGCAGTTCTGACGCAGGCTAATGACTTTGTTGTTCGCGGACTGCCGCCTCGCGCCCAGGCGATGTTCGACGTTTTGGGCCTTGCCAGCGGAACCCATCTGTCCATTGACGTACTGCAATTCTCCCGGGACGATCTACGGTGATCAGACTGCTGGCCGACGAAAACATGGTGGGTCTGGAGTTGCTTCCCCCCGGTGAACTTGCTATCCGCACGCTGCCGGGTCGCACTATCTCCTGCGGGGACCTCAAGGATGTCGATGTACTTTGGGTTCGTTCCGTGACCGAGGTAAGCGAGGCGCTTGTCGATGGTAGCCAACTGCGCTTTGTGGGTACGGCAACGGCGGGGCTGGAGCACATAGATCAGCAGGCGCTCTCGTCCCGGGGAATAGATTTTGCCGCAGCGCCCGGGGCCAATGCTAACTCCGTGGTGGAATACGTGCTCGCCGCCCTGGTCGAGCTTGGACAGCCCTGGGAGCGGCTGGAGGGTGGGGAGTCCCTTGGTGTGGTGGGCTGCGGAGCGGTGGGCAGTTTGCTGGCGTCCGTGGCGCGAGCGCTGGGCTGGGATGTGAAAGTCTATGACCCCTGGCTCGCCGAGAATTCTGATGTCGGTGATCCTCGCTGGGCAACCTTTTCTGAGATTCTTCAGTGCAGTGTGATCAGCCTGCATTGTTCCCTGAGGCGCGATCAGCCCTGGCCTAGCTATCACCTGTTCGACGCGCAGGCCCTGGCTATGCTCAACAGCTCTCAATGGCTCGTCAACGCGGCCCGAGGCCCGGTGATCGACAACCATGCGTTGCTTGCCTACCTGTCTGGCGGCGATCCGGCTAATTGTGTTTTGGATGTGTGGGAAGGCGAGCCCGCCTTCAATGCGGCACTGCTTGATTTGTCCCCGGTAAAGATAGCCACCGCACATATCGCCGGCTATAGCTGGGACGCCAAATGGCAGGCGACACGCATGCTCTACGAGCGCCTCCTCGATACGGGATTGGTGAAAACACCAGTGCCCGAGAATCTTAGTGCATCCAGTGCTCTGGAGCCGGTAGCGGGTGTTGCAGGCGATTTTGCCCGCCAACTCCTATCTCAGCGTTATCAAATCCGTGAGGATGATCGTTTGTTTCGAAGTCTGGGTTCGCGCTCGGCAAAAGAGCAGGCCGCTGGATTTGATGCACTGCGGCGGGGGTATCGGCAGCGCCGCGAGCTGCGAGGGTCCAGGCTGACGTTACCGGGCCATTTGCTATCAAAAGACGCGACGCGCATTTGTAGGGCGTTGGGGGTTGAGTTAAGACCCCCAAAACCGTCAGGGTAAATGCGTAGGCATGTTTAACACAGTGGCGCGTGGCATGCCGGGAGCCAAGCAGAGAGCCAAGCAGAGAGCCGAGCAGAGAGCGGCTAGTTGTTTACTGCATTTCTGGCTATGTCAGCGAGGAGAATCTGCGTGTCCCGGGCGCTCAACGGTTTACTGAAATAAAAGCCCTGTATTTGCAGTGGACCAAGGTTTCTTAGAAATGCAAGTTGCTCAGCGGTCTCCACACCTTCGGCAACAACGTTGAGTTCGAGGCTTCTGGCCATGGCAAAAATCGTCTCAGCGATGGTAGCCGCATCGCGGTCTGTGGCAATGTCGCGTACAAAAGATGCGTCGATCTTGAGCTCCGTGACAGGCAGCTTTCGCAGATATGAGAGCGATGAGTAGCCGGTGCCAAAGTCATCAATGGAAATTCCCAGTCCCAGCGCTCTGATCTGATTCAACGCACTGTCTGGCCTATCAAAACTGGGCAGTAAGGCGGTTTCCGTGAGCTCCAGTTGAATCCAATCCTTGGCAATCTTCTGCTCCTGAAGAGTTTGCGATACCGTGGTGACAAAGTCCCTATCATGAAGGGTCGCCGCACTCACGTTCACCGCTATTGTTGGTGGCGATAGTCCGTTGCGGCGCCAGTCGCTGATTTGTTCGCATACCTGTTTCAGCACCCAGTAATCGAGATCATCGATGACTCCGCCTTGTTCGGCCACTGTGATGAATTCATGAGTGTTGACCGCGCCGAATTTTGGATGCTCCCAGCGAAGCAGAGCTTCGAAGCCACTGAGTTTTTCGGTTCGTGCATCGTACTTGGGTTGATAGACTACACTCAGCTCACCGTGATCTATGGCCTGGCGCAGGGCATAAAGCAGCTCCATATGGCGGCGAGCCGCAACCGTCATTGCTCGCGAGTAACATCGCCAGGTGCCACGACCGGCAGACTTGGCCTCGTACATTGCAGTGTCCGCATTACGCAGTAAGGATTCGACATCCTGACCATCTTGCGGGTAGCAGCAAATACCGATGCTGGCGGAGACCAGTATTTCCTCTTCGTTAATGAAAAAGGGTGTCTTGAGTGTGTCGAGAATCTTGGTGGCGATGACCGAGGCGTTCTGCGCACTCTCTATACCGGGCAGCATGGCGACAAACTCATCACCGCCCACTCTCGCAAGCAGGTCGCCTTCTCTCAGCGCAGCCAGCAGTCGCGTGGCGGCTTCCTGCAGAAGCAGGTCGCCCACGCTGTGTCCCAGTACATCGTTTACATCCTTGAAATGGTCCAGATCAATAAACATCACCGTAAAGGCCTGCTTATCGCTGCGCGTCCTGGAAATGCGGTTTTGGAGGCTTTTTCTCAGCTGGGTACGATTGGGCACCCGTCAGTGGGTCATGATGCGCCAGTAGTTCGAGTCGGTGTTCGTTGTCCTTGATGCTGCTGATATCGGAAAACACGGCCACATAGCCGCTGAGCTCTCCTTCCTCGGACAAAACCTGAGAGACTGTAATCAGGCAGGGGAATACCTCGCCGCTGCGGCGTTTGTTCCACATTTCACCATGCCAGAACCCGGTCCGTTCGATGTCATTAAAAATTGCGCTAAAAAAAGACGGCGGGTGGCGCCCCGACTCCAGAATGGAATAATGTTGGCCCACGACATCTTCAAGCTTGTATCCTGCGATTTTTTCGAACGCCTCGTTGACATCAGTGATCGCGCCATCGACATCCGTCATTAAAACGGCCTCTGCCGAGGAGCTGAACACCCGCGCTGCCCTGCGCAGTTGCTCCTGGGCTTGGTAGAGGTCTGTAATATCGTGCATGCTGGCGATGACGCCGCGCACCCCACGATGTTCTTTATAAGGAGTGTAGAGCACGTTCATGTACGCGCGGGATCCATCGGGCTGGGGTCGCCACTGCTGATACTGCACCGAGGAGCCGGTTAGTGCCTCTTTGAGTTTGGGTTCAATGGTGTCTGTAAACAGCTGATCCTCGATGACTGAGCCGACGGCTTTGCCAATCAATTCTTCCGGGTTCAAGCCCAGTCTGGCCGCGTAGGCGGCGTTCACCATTTTATAGTGGAGTCGATGATCTATCAGCGCGATTTGATCCCGTGTGTCCGCCACTACCCTTTGATATAACTCCAGTTGCGCCTGCGCTTCGTCGTCTTTAAGCCAAAGCTCTATGGCGGTGGCCACTGCCCGAAGCACTTCTTCTTCCTCGGCCACTGGCGGCGTGCGTTGATTAAAACGGACGGTGATTCGCGCCGCTTTATCCTTGGGACTTTTGATGGGAGCGCTGATTATCTGGCCGTCAGCGCTGTCATCACCGTGCTCCCAGCAGCGTCCATCGATGCTGATGCTTGCATGCACTTCATCAGGAGCCTGCATCGCTTCGGCGATCACTTGCAGGACGGCCGGAGCCAGATGTTCCAAATCTGTTTCGATCTGGATCAGGCGATAGGTTTTGTAAAGGCCATCCAGTTCTTTCATGCGTTCTTGAAGTTGCTGGTGAGCCGTTTTTCGTGCAGTGATGTTGCGCGCGATCAATGCAGCATGCGTCGCGTCTATCGGTGCGATACGCGCCTCAAAGTGTTGCAGCTCCCTATCGATTGTCATCGAATACTCGAAGCTGGTCAGCGATTGCTGCTCCAGTGTTTCCGCAAGTTTTGCTGATATTTGTGAGCCCACGCCGGCGGGAAGTACATCACTCATGCGTTTGCCGAGAAACTGCTCTGGTTTTCGGTATAACGCACCTGTGTCACCAGTTTTGAAGTCAATAATGCGGGAATCGCTATCGACAAGAAAAAACAGGTCAGGCATTGCCGTGTAAAACGCTTCAAGGGTCTTGCGGCGACGTTCTAACTCCTCGCGCTCGCGTTTGCTGCGGTCAATGTTAACGTGGACACCAAGAACGCGGAGTGTGTGCCCTGTTTCATCATCACGAAGGGGCGTCCCCCGGGAGTGGATCCAGATGTAGTGGCCGGCTTTGTGCTTTAGCTGGATTTCCGCATCCCATAGATCGTCGTTACTCTTTAGAAAACGGTCAATGGATGCCAGGACCGACTCCCGCTGCTCAGGATGCAGGCAGGCCTGGAGTTTACTCAGATCATTGGGAAACGCCTGATCGTCGTAGCCAAGCTGCGCTTTAAGCGCCGGTGATAGATAAATCGTGCCCCCGGACAGGTCCCAGTCGAAGATACCCTAGGTCAAAGACTCGGTGAGCAGGCGATAGCGCGTCTCGCTTTCATGTAGCGCTTCCGCTGATTGCATATCGGCGGTGACGTCCGTGTAAACGGCGACGATGTTGCCGTCTACCAGACGAAAAATATCATTGCGGAACCATTTATCTCGCCGCGCGTCCTGATAGCGCTGAGGGGCTAGGGACTCTCGTGTTCCAGTGCGGTGCACACGACGCAGCGCATCGATAATGCCCATGTCTTTGGCACCGGGAAAGCATTCGCTGAGAAGCCTGCCTTTAACGTCTGAAAGGGAGACTTCGCTGAGGAATAGCGCCTGTGCGTTGAGATCAACGAACCGAAAGTCTTCGCCATCACGAAACGGCTCATAAACGGCCACGCCCAGGCCAAGACGCCCAAACAGGTCCTGGTACAGCGATGCCGCCCCCCCTGTTTTGAGTTCCTGCGTGGTCTTGTCGGGTGAGCTGCTCTGGCGCAAAAAACGATCCCGATAGCCTGATATTAGAACTAAAGAATAGATGAACAGAGTGCCAGAGCACAATCGCCCCAATTTCCGCGATCTGTTGTTTCGCACGACTGTGAAGAACAGCGGCTCGGCTGTTACTATCGAGCCGTCAAGGTGCGGTAGCAAAGGAGGTTGCTGATGGAGTTCAAAGACTACTATCAGATTCTGGGCGTTGAGGCAGACGCAGACACTCCTGATATTAAGTCGGCCTACCGCAAGCTCGCCCGAAAGTACCATCCGGATTTGAATCCCGAGAAAGACGCCGAAGACCGCTTCAAAGAGGTCGCCGAGGCCTGGGAAGTCCTTAAAGACAAGGAGCGTCGAGCCGAATACGACGAGCTGCGTCGCTATGGCGGGCGTCCTCAGAACGATTTTGAGCCGCCGCCGGGCTGGCGTTCATCTGCCTCTGGCGAGTCCCCGAACTTCAGCGGTGATTTTTCCGAGTTCTTCAGTTCTATGTTTGGCGGAGGCTTTGCGCAGGGCGGCGCCGGACCTCGCGCCCAGGGGTTTCGCGGCCAGGATATCGAGATCGAGATGCCGGTCTTCCTTGAGGAGACAATATCGGATGTGAGCAAGCCCATAAGCTATGAGCTCCCGGTTATGGAGAGCGGGCAGCTTCGGCGCAGCAAGAAATCGCTGAAGGTGAAGATTCCGGCCGGCGTTGGCGATGGTGAGCGGATCCGTTTGCGAGGGCAGGGCGCGCCAGGTCAGGGCGACGCTCCCCCGGGTGATCTTTATCTTCACATTCGTTTGGTGCCGCACCCGGTGTTTGATGTAGAGGGCCACAATCTGTTGGTGACCGTCCCCATTGCCCCCTGGGAGGCTGCTCTGGGTGCCAAAGTCACTGTACCTACCTTGGACGGAAAGATTCATCTAACGGTTGCGCCCAAGAGCCAGTCAGGACAGAAGTTGCGCGTCAAAGGTAAAGGCCTGACCAGTAAGATCGGCAAGGGTGATCTTTACGCGGTATTAAAGGTTGTCATGCCTGACAGCACGAGTCCCGACGTGGAAGCACTGTGGCAGGAACTGGCTCAGAAAGCCGCGTTTGACCCTCGCACGGAGTGGGGCAACAAGGGAGGGGGTAAGTCATGAGCACCACGATGATCAGAGTGACTGTCAAGGAACTGTGTGAGCGTGAGGGTGTGTCGCACGACGCGTTGCTAGAGGTCATACAGCACGAGATTGCTGAGCCGCTGGAGGGTTCTTGTGTCGATGACTGGTGCTTTGATGTTACCAGCGCCCATTGGGTGAAGCGCGCGCTGCGGCTACAGCGGGATCTTGAAATCGATTGGATTGCTGTGGCCATGCTCATCGACCTGCTGAGGGAGCGTGAAGCCCTGGATCGGGAGAATCAGGCCCTGCGTCAGCGACTTGAGCGATTTTTGACCGCGGGTGAGGGCTGAGTCCCCAGCGACCGCTACCGCAGTAAGGCAACTTTTGCCTAGGGCAAAAAAAAGACCAATCGATTGATTGGTCTTTTTGAATTTGGAGCGGGTGAACAGATTTGAACTGTCGACATTCTCGTTGGCAACGAGATGCTCTACCCCTGAGCTACACCCGCGAAATGCACGCTGTATGTCGTCGGGGAGGAGGTGGGCAGAAACTCTCTGCAGACTCCGACAACCCCTATAACTACAGTCTCCCGACAAAGAAAATGGCGTCCCCTAGGGGGTTCGAACCCCTGTTACCGCCGTGAAAGGGCGGTGTCCTAGGCCACTAGACGAAGGGGACGTGGTGCTCCTCGTCAGGAGGCGCGCATTGTAGGGAGAGAGCCCATAATCGTCAAGCAAAAAAAGGACAAGCTTCTCTAGTGGCTCTGTTTTACGCCGTAAACAGGGTAGTTGGGAGTCACTGGTCGGTTTTCGCCGTTGTTAGTGACGTGTTTGGGGGATCTGCTCTTCACTGTGCAGGCTGCTCATTGCCGCGCAGGCTTCGGCCCAATTGAAGCGCGCTCCCTGACGGTCAGCTTCCCGGCGCTGCTCATCCAGAAGGGTGAACCGTTCGATTTCTTCATCAGGCATGAAATGCAGGCACTCCTGCCCAAGGTACCAAAGCAGATCCCGGGGGAACTCCTGAGCGAATTGTGGGGCGATTGTGAGCATGCGATAAATCAGCGCCGGAGCCTCGTCCATGATTTGTTCAGCATCTGCTGCCAGTACGGCAAATTGCCGGGCGATTTCCACAAAACCTTCGCCCTCGGGCGCTGCAGCATACGCTGAAGCCGCTGGTTGAAGGCGTAAACAGCGCCATTTGTGCTGCATGGAAGTCCACATCATTCATTGTCGTTTCTCGTTGAGCCTGTTGCGTTTACAATGGTGCATCTTTCCGGCCAATCCGGGAAAGCCGCGCTGGTGAGTTACTGGTCTATTGCGGCAGTCAATCAGCTATTGCTGGTGGAGTGCTGCGCCAGTGAACGGATCACCGATAGTTTCATACCAATTAGATTAACGAGGGCAGGATGCCAGAGTCCACCGCTGGGAGCACGCCAGCTTTAAGAATCGAAAACCTTGAGAAGTCCTACGACAATGGCTTCCAGGCTCTCAAGGGCATCAGTCTGGAGGTGGCGCCGGGGGATTTCTTTGCGCTACTGGGTCCCAATGGTGCGGGTAAATCCACCACCATCGGCATCATTTGTTCCCTGGTGAGTAAATCCGCAGGCAAGGTGGCGGTGCACGGCGTGGATATCGATGCGGACTTTCCTGCGGCGAAGAAGTTCATCGGCATCGTGCCGCAGGAATTCAACTTCAATATGTTCGAGAAAGTCTTTGATATCGTGACGAATCAAGCGGGCTTTTACGGGCTTCCCCGAGCGCTTGCCAGTGAACGTGCAGAGAAGTACCTCCGGGAGTTGGGGCTCTGGGAAAAGCGGGATGTGACCGGGCGTATGCTCTCCGGAGGGATGAAGCGTCGACTCATGATCGCCCGGGCGCTGGTTCATGATCCCAAGCTGCTGATCCTTGATGAGCCCACAGCCGGCGTTGATATCGAGATGCGCCGGGGTATGTGGGAGTTTCTGCAAAAGCTCAATGCCAATGGCACGACGATCATTCTGACCACGCATTACCTTGAGGAAGCAGAGGCTCTGTGTCGCAATATCGCGATTATTAATCACGGCTCCATCGTGGAGAACACCTCGATCAAGGATCTTTTGCGGCGTTTGCAGCGCGAGGTGTTTATCGTAGACAGCGCGGACCCGCTGCCTGAGCAGCTGACCATCGAGAGCTTTGAGTTTCGCCGAGCAGATGAACGAACCCTGGAAATTGAAGTTGAGAAAGGACAGCATCTTAACGATGTATTTACGGCGCTGGATCGCGCGGGTGTGAATGTGGTGAGTTTACGTAACCGCGCCAATCGTCTTGAAGAGATGTTTGTGAATCTGCTGGAGACGGACGCATGAATACCCAAGAGAAGTTAATTGCCTTCAAAACGATCTTGCGAAAAGAGATTCGACGGTTCATTCGCATCTGGCCCCAGACGTTGCTGCCTTCTGCTATCACCATGAGCCTGTACTTTGTGATTTTTGGTTCACTCATCGGATCACGCATTGGTGAGATGGGCGGCTTTAGTTATATGGAGTTTGTGGTGCCGGGCTTGATCATGATGGCCATCGTGACCAACTCCTACTCTAACGTTGTCTCCTCGTTTTTCGGCGCCAAGTTCAACCACAGCGTAGAGGAACTGCTCGTGTCCCCGACGCCTAATTATGTGATTCTTCTGGGCTTCGTCAGTGGGGGTGTGATTCGCGGGCTTCTGGTGGCCACCATTGTGACCACCGTATCGATGTTCTTCACGCGGTTACATATCCACAGCTTTGGCGTGGTGGTTGCCGGCGTGGTGCTGACCTCACTGCTGTTTGCTCTGGCCGGTTTTATCAACGCGGTATATGCCAACAGCTTTGATGATATTTCCATTATTCCGACTTTTGTGCTGACACCGCTAATCTATCTCGGTGGCGTCTTTTACTCGCTGGATCTACTGCCGAGCTTTTGGGCGGGGGTCTCCAAACTCAATCCACTGGTATACGTGGTCAATGCCTTCCGCTACGGCGTGCTGGGCGTGGCGGATGTCAGTGTTGCCTTTGCCTTTGCCATGCTCGGCGGCTTTACCGTGGCGGCTTTTGCTTACAGCATGTACCTGCTTAACAGCGGTACGCGTCTGCGTCAGTAATAGCCCGTTATGGGTGATCATCACTCTGCACCTGGTGTTGCGCACGATAAGGGCCCTCTACTAGGGCGCCAGGTAGCGGGCAGTCATTACTATGATCCGGGTTTGCTGTTTCCCGTGCCCAGGGCGAACGCCAGAAAAAGCCTTCCAGGTGGGGCGTTTGCAGGTTTCGGCGAGGACATCTGGCATGCCTACGAGCTCAGTTGGTTGAATGCCAGCGGCATGCCGCAGATGTTTTTGGGGACTTTCAGTGTTCCTGCGGACTCTGCAAATATCATCGAATCCAAGTCATTTAAGTTGTACCTAAACTCTCTCAATAACTTTGAGTTTGCCAGCGACGGGCTTGCCCGCGAGACGATTGTGCGAGATCTGTCTGCAGTAGCTGGCGCGCAGGTTTCACTGGTGCTGAAGGCTGTCGACGATCAGCGCTATGACGGTCGGGTGCTCGAGGGTGACTGCCTTGATGGTTTCCAGGTCAGCGTGCCTGAGGAGCCTCATGTGGAGCTTCTGGAGCCTGTTGTCGGCGACGCCAGGGTCTACACGCATTTGATGCGTTCGCTGTGCCCGGTCACCGCCCAGCCAGACTGGGCGACTATGATTATTGAAACCCGGGGTACCTCTGCACAGCGCGACAAGCTGTTGAGTTACTTGTTGGCGTATCGTAATCATCAGGAGTTTCACGAGCAGTGTGTGGAGCGGGTATATACCGATCTGTGGAAGCGGTTGGAGCCTGATTATCTATCCGTGCAGGCGCTTTACACACGCCGGGGAGGACTCGATATCTGTCCGTGGCGATGTTCAGAAGCCCGGCCCGCACCGCAGGGGCGCATGAACCGCCAGTAACCGCCGGCAATTTTCAACAACCGTTAATAACTGTTAATAACGACACATAGCATTCTTGTCGGGTTATTCAGCCCTTCTATCAACGTCAGGCAACCAGTGGGAACAACCATTATGACCAATACCGCATTAATTACCGGGGCGTCTGCGGGCATCGGTGAAGAACTTGCGCGCGTACATGCCGAAAAAGGTGGCGACCTGATTCTCGTCGCCCGGCGCAAAGATCGTCTGGAGTCCATTGCCACGGAGATACGCGCAGAACACAGCGTGCAGGTAAACGTGATAGCGGCAGATCTGGCCAAGCCTGGCGCCGCGAAGAAGATAATGGCCCAGGTAGACGGCCTTGGGGCGGAGGTCGATGTATTGATTAACAATGCGGGTTTTGGCGGCCATGGCAAGTTCCACGAAAGTGGCCTTGAGCGTGATCAACGCATGATGCAGCTCAATATGGTCGCGCTTACTGAACTGGCGTATTACTTCGCGCAGGGTATGGTGGCGCGTGGCGCAGGCAGGATTTTAAATGTCGGTTCTACCGCCGGCTTTCTTCCCGGCCCCTTGCAGGCTGTGTACTACGCCAGCAAGGCCTATGTGAACTCCTTTTCGCAGGCGATCGCCAATGAACTTCAGGGCACAGGTGTGACAGTCACGGTGCTGTGCCCCGGGCCGGTGGCTACGGAGTTTCAGGAGGCGGGCGACCTGGACGGCGTAAAAGGTTTTGATCTGGCCGCGGACGCACGTTCTGTGGCGCTGTGCGGCTACCGCGCCATGGAGCGCGGTGAGCTGCTGGCGGTCAATGACCGTAAGATACGCGTTTTACTTGAAGGCGTGCTGCCATTTCTGCCGCGCAAAAGCGTCCTATGGATGTCCCGTAAAACCATGGAAAAATCCAACTAAAACTTGATCATTAAGGTCGGCTAAAAGCGCCCGTTATGGGCGCTTGTTCAGGCTCTAGTCCCGCCCAAAGTTTTGCAAGACGGCTGCGTAGACGCCGATCGCTGACAGTAGATTGCCCAACCGCATGTTCTCGTTACGGCCGTGTTGATTGTTGTCGTGGTTGGCAATAGGCAGCAGCACAATAGGCATGTCCAACTCCTGATCAAACAGGTGTACCGGCAGACTGCCCCCCAGGGTAGGCGTCAACAGTGGCGCTGTACCGTCGTACTCCGTCAGTATGCGCGTGAGCCGTTGCGCTGCTTCGCCATCCAGACTGCTGCGATAGGCCGGATAACCGCTGGTCCAGTCCACCTTGATGACGCCGGGATTGGATCTAAGTACCTCTTGCGTGGGCTCTTCATGCGTGACGTAAAAGCCCTGGCTGGTGAAATGGGCCTCTATGGTCTCGCGCACATGTTCGATGGTTTGCACTGGCACCAGCCGCAGGTCTAAAGATGCTCGAGCTTTTGACATGATGATATTACGCGCCTGATCGTCAACACCGCCGGCCTGGAAACCCACGATGTTAATGGCAGGCTGCATAATGGCCAGCTCAATACGCTTGCCCGCGCCTTCTACACGCCCCAGTGCCAATTCATTCTGAAGCTGGGCATCAACCGAGGGTATTGCAGCGATGGCGACTTGCTCGGCTTCGGTGATGGGCGTGACCTCATCCAGATAGCCCGCGACCTGAATATTACCGTCCATATCCTTCATGGTCGCAAGCAGGCGCATGAGCGCGTCCGTAGGGTGGGGTGCCCAGTTGCCGTAATGCCCCGAATGCAGTGGCCGAGACGGGCCATACATGGTCAGATTGACGCCCATGTCGCCGCGCACGCCAAACACCAGCTGGCGAAGCCCGCTTTGATGCATGGGGCCATCACAAAACAGGAGCACGTCAGCGCTGAGATAATCAGCGTTCTCTTTGAGGATATCCTCTACAGTTGGACTTCCGAACTCCTCCTCGCCGTCGAGAATGAGCTTTATGTTGACGCTGGCGTCCAAGCCGGCGCTGTCCATCGCGTCGATGGCATGCATCAACGCAATCACTGGGGCTTTATCATCGCCCGCTGATCGCGCATAAACCCGCCATTCGGGGTCGATAGCCTGTTTGCCTGCTGTGGCCCAGTCCAGGGTATCCGGCCCATCCTTGAGCGTTGGCTCAAAGGGTGGTGTGTCCCAGTTTGCAGGCTCTACCGGCTGGCCGTCGTAGTGTGCATAGATCAACACGGTTTTCCGGGCATTGGGCGTCTTGCGCTCAGCAAGGATGTAGGGCGCGCCGCCTGCCGTCACGATTTTTGAGGTAAACCCTCGCTTGCCTATGTACTGAGAGATCCAGGCTGCATTTTTTTGCATATCGGCGGCAGCTGTCGATACGTTGGGCATACTGAGTAACTCACGAAAGTCCCCCAGGATTGCTCCCCCGTGTTCATTGATGTGGGATTTGACAGCGCTCCTGAGCGCGTCTGTGTCGGGAGCGGCTGCAGAGCTTGGTATTGCTGCCGTAAACAGCAGGGGTGAGAGGGCCAATAACAAAGAGGTGGTAAGCGTGTTAATGCGCGGCATGAGAAGTCCTTGTAGTGAGAGCTCCAGAAGATACTACGACGCGCGACTAACCGACAGAGATGCCTAGCGCCGCGGTGGAGGTTTCTGTATTATTCGCGCCCTTACGGAGAGGTGGCCGAGTGGTCGAAGGCGCACGCCTGGAAAGTGTGTAACGGGTAACCGTTCGAGGGTTCGAATCCCTCCTTCTCCGCCAGATACAAAAAAGGCCCCACTGGGGCCTTTTTTGTATCTGTCTGTTCAGGCGGATAGATGAGGACCCTTGGTTCGACAAACAGCGACAACAGGAGCTGTTTGGACGGGGTCGCTTGCGACACCGCCCCGCAGGGGTGAAAACAGTCCCTGGGCTGTTTGAATCAATCCCTCCGTCTGCGCCATACGCGTTTTTGATACCAATAGTTACAAGCCAATACCTGGATAGGCCAAGATAGGCCGTTATCCAATGTTGCACCTATCTTTCCTCAGGGAAATTCTACTTTTCCTGATTAGTGCGAGGTCATAGCTGCCTTTAGACTGGATGCTTTATCACCGCCAGCGAAAAGACAATGAGAGAAGACCGCATTTACAGCGATATTCCCGGGACTTACGTATTTGATCCCCAGCACTCCATGCAGGGTTATCACCTGAATATGTTCTGCATGTCGCTCAACAAACCTGAAAACCGTGAGAAGTTTCGACAGGACGAAGAGTCGTACCTGGATCGGTTTCCCCTGACGCCTGAGCAGCGTCAGGCGGTACTGAATCGCGACTGGGTAGGTATGCTTCGCCTGGGCGGCAATATTTATTACACCTTCAAAATTGCGATATTCGATGGTCTGAGCATGCAGCAGGTAGGCGCGCTGATGAGCGGCGTTGAAACTGAAGCGTTCCAGAAGATGATGGTTGATGGTGGGCGCCCTATCGAGGGCAATCGTTTTAAGTCGGAGTGGCATAACAATGGCTGATTTATTCGCTGGAATTGGCACTTCTCACGTGCCTGGCATAGGCGCTGCTGTTGATAAAGGTATGACGCAGAACGACTATTGGAAACCCTTATTTGATGGCTATGAACCTGCGCGCGAGTGGCTGGCCAAAGAAGCGCCTGATGTCGTCATCATTGTGTACAACGATCATGCGTCGGCGTTTTCAATGGAACTGATTCCAACATTTGCCCTGGGCGTGGCCGCTGAGTTTCAGCCTGCTGACGAGGGTTACGGGCCGCGTAAAGTACCGACCGTTCAGGGTCATCCGGAACTTGCGTGGCACCTGGCAGAATCTTTGATTCTTGATGAATTCGATATGACGATTGTGAACGAGATGCCGGTCGATCACGGCCTGACCGTACCTCTGTCTATTACCTGCGGGCAGCCCGAGGCCTGGCCCTTCAAAGTGATTCCTCTGTGCGTCAACGTTATCCAGTATCCGCAACCCACCGGGAACCGCTGCTATCAGCTCGGCAAGGCAATTCGCAGGGCGGTGGATTCTTTTGATCGGGATCTAAAAGTCGCAATTTTTGGGACCGGTGGTATGTCGCACCAGTTACAAGGTGAGCGAGCCGGACTGGTTAATGCAGAATTCGATATTGCATTTCTGGATGACCTTACTCGCAATGTGGACCGACTTGTGAATATTTCCCACGTGGAGTACATGCGCGAATCGGGGTCGGAAGGTGCTGAGCTTGTGATGTGGATGATTATGCGCGGCGCACTGGATGACGATGCAAAGGAACTGTATCGGCATTTTCATGTGCCCGCGTCAAACACCGCTGCAGGGCTGATTATTCTGGAAAACCCCTGATGCGTGTCGGTATTTTTGGTCTGGGGGAGGCAGGTGGTCTTATTGCTGGCGATCTTCTGCGCGCCGGCGTTACCGTCAAAGCCTACGACCCGGCTAATGTCAGCACCCCCGAGGGTGTCATTCGATTCGATACCCCGTCCCCGGTGGTCGTGGATGCAAACGTTGTTATTGCCCTGACCGCCGCGGCTGATGCAAGGAGCGCGCTTGATCAGGCCTACAGCGATATTCCGGCAGATGCTGTTTACGCGGATTTCTCAACAGCGGCGGCGTCCCTCAAACGAGAGCTGGAAGCGAGGGCCTCGCAACGTCACATTCGTTTTGCTGATGTCGCTCTGCTGGCGGTTGTGCCGGGTAATGGTTTACGTACCAGGGCGCTTGCATCCGGCCCCGGGGCCGATCGCTTTGCCACACTTTTTCAGCAGCTGGGCATGCCTGTGGAATCCTTGGCTGGCGACGCTGGTGAGGCCGCCACCCGTAAGCTGCTGCGCAGTGTTTTCATGAAGGGGCTGGCCGGTGTCATGATCGAAGCGCTGCAGGCGGCGGGCGAGGCGGGTCTGTCTGAATGGCTGTGGGATAACCTGGTCACAGAAATTGCCAGCGCTGATGAATCCCTTATCCGACGTCTTGTGACCGGGACAGCGCCGCACGCAAAGCGGCGGTTGCATGAAATGGAGGCCTCGTCCCAGCTGCTATTGGACCTGGGAGTAGAGCCGGTAATGACCAGGGCGACGGTGGAGAATCTGCGGCGCGTCCTTGAGCACGGGCTACCCTACATCCCATCAGCCCGGGCGCAGTGACTAAAATGACAACGAGGCATTGAGGCAACAATGGATCCAGACTGGCTACGCTTTCACCCCGAACCTTCAACACCTCAATTTACTCCGCCTGCGGGATCAGTCGACGCGCATTGCCACGTCTTTGGGCCGGCCGATCAATTTCCTTTTGCGCGAGAGCGAAAGTACACACCCTGCGATGCAGGAAAAGAGCAGCTTTGGGCGCTGCGTGACCACCTAGGCCTGTCGCGCAATGTCATTGTTCAGGCGACGTGCCATGGGGCGGACAATCGCGCGCTGGTAGATGCCTTAGTTGATTCTCAGGGTTTGGCGAGAGGTGTTGCCACGGTGCGTCCCAGTGTGACTGACGAAGAACTTGACGCCCTGCATCAGGCCGGTGTGCGCGGGGTGCGTTTCAACTTCGTCAAACGTCTGGTGGATGCGCTGCCTTTTGACAGCCTGGAAAGTATCGCCGAGCGTATTATGCGTCTGGGTTGGCATATCGTGATCTACTTTGAGGCGGATGATCTGGCCGAGTACTTTGATTTTTTCACCTCTTTGCCGACCACGGTGGTTGTCGACCATATGGGACGGCCCGATGTGCGAAAGCCCATTGACGGCGCTGATTTTGAAATGTTCCTGCGATTGCTGGGTGACAACAAAAACTTCTGGTCCAAGGTCACTTGTCCCGAGCGCTTATCCCGCAGCGGGCCGCATGGTTATGAAGACGTTATTCCCTTTGGCCGCACCGTCGTTGAAACATTTTCTGACCGTGTTTTATGGGGAACCGACTGGCCGCATCCGAATATGAAGTCTCACATGCCGGACGATGGAAAGTTAGTGGATTTTATTCCTCAGATAGCGCCGACTCCCGAACTTCAGCATAAGTTGCTGGTCGACAACCCAATGCGTCTTTATTGGCCTGAGGAGGCCGGCGTATGAAAATCTGCCTGGCAGGCGAGGGGGCTTTTGGCAACAAGCACCTGGACGCCCTGTCAAAGATAGCGGGTATTGAGGTCGTCTCACTCGTAGGTGGTGTCAAGGAGGCGACCTGCAAACTCGCTCAGGAGCGGGGTATTGCGCACTGGACCCTGGACCTGGAGGAGGGCTTAGCGCAACCGGGCGTTGAAGCAGCGATTCTCGCTACGCCGACGCCGTTGCATGCGTCTCAGGCGATGCAGGTGCTTCGTGCCGGCAAGCATGTACTGGTGGAAATACCCATGTCAGAGAGTCTTACTGATGCAGAGGCTCTTGCCCGCCTACAGGCAGAGACCGGCCTGGTCGCTATGGCCGGACACGTACGCCGATTCAATCCGTCTCACCAGTGGATACGGCAACGTATCCGGTCTGGCGCTATCTCGATTCAGCAAATGGATGTGCAGACCTATTTCTTTCGTCGCAGTAACCTGAATGCGCTGGGTCAGCCGCGCTCCTGGACAGATCACCTGCTCTGGCACCACGCCTGCCACACGGTAGATCTGTTTATGTATCAGACGGGGGAACCGGTTGAGGAGTGCTATGCGGTGCAGGGACCCGTGCACGAGGAGTTGGGAATCGCGATGGATATGGGCATTGTGATGAAGAGCAGCTCTGGCTCGATTTGTACCCTGTCTCTGTCCTTTAACAACGACGGTCCTCTGGGAACGTCCTTTCGCTACATTTGCGATAACGGTACTTATCAGGCCCGCTATGATGATTTGTATGACGGAAACAATGAGCAGATCGACGTGTCCTCGGTTGATGTTTCCATGAATGGAGTCGAGCTGATCGACCGTGAGTTTTTTACGGCCATCCGCGAGGGACGGGAGCCCAACGGCAGCATCGCCCAGTGTCTGCCAGCCATGCGTGTGCTGGACCGTTTAGAACGACAGCTCAGTTCCTGAGTTCTTTGGCGACTGACCGTAATTCATCCAAAAAAAGCGAAGCAGCCGGAGAGGGCTGTGTCAGCGCACGCAGGGTGATGCCGATGGGGCGATAGGTTTCTTCGAGCTCTACGGGCAGCACCTCGAGCAATCCCGCCTTGCGGTCGTAGTAGATCTGATGTTCTGACAGTAGGGCGACCCGATCACTGTCCAGTAGTAGCCCGCGAACCATGGATTGGGAGCTGGTTTGTACGGCCTGCTTGGGTGTGTCCATGTTGTGCTTTCGAAAGGTATCGTCGAACAGCTGCCGGGACGGGGTCTCTTTCGCTGGCAGCACCCATTCCAGGTCCTGTAAATCGCGGAAGCTGATTTTGCGGCGTTTTGTGAGCGGATGGTTCTTTCGCGCGATCACGGCGAGGCGGTCTTCGATAAGTGTTTCGGTCACAATATCGGAGCCTGGCGCAGGTATACGTACAGCACCGACAATTACATCCAGATCTCCACTGCGCAAGCTCGCCTGCAGGGCCGCGTAGGGGCCCTCCTGGGTCGTGACGTTCAATTGTGGATGTGTCTTTAGCAGGCGATTGATAGCTCTCGGGGTCAGGTAGGTGCGGGTGTAGGGCAGCGTGCCAATGGAGACGTTCCCCTGGGTAATACCATCGAGGCTGGCAATGTCCTCCAGTGCATGACGAATTTCCGCGAAGGCCAGTTTGGTGTGCCGTGCAAGGATGCTGCAGAAACTGGTGGGAGCAACGCCACCGGGCTCGCGTTCGAAGAGGCTAAGGTCCAGTAGTTCTTCCATCTGACGCACCGAGTTGTAGACGGCCGCCTTTGTGACGCCCAGTAGCTTGGCGGCCTCGCGTATATCCCGTACCTGAAAGAGAGCGATAAACGCGGCGAGTCGCTTGTAACTGATGTCCATAGAAAAGACGGGAATTGACTGGTATGCACGCCCGTCGGGAACGAATTGCTGATAAGCCTGGCCGGCCCGATCAAACTCATTGGCCGCAAGTCGCACGCGGTGGGCGAGCGCTTCACCATGCACCGTCGGCAGCATTCCGGTCGATGAGCGGTCAAACAGGCTGCAATTCAATTCAGACTCCAGTTCGCCAATGGCTTTAGTGATAGCCGTCTGGGACCGATTCAGCTTGTTTGCAGCCCGAGTCACATTTTTGTGCTCGAAAACATACAGCGCTGATTTGAGGTGACGCAGACTGATGTCAGTGATGCCCAGTTGATCAGTACTCATGACAACTTCTTCTTATGAGATTTCGTATAACCATAACACTAGCGCTTTAGTTTCTCATACCTGTGTTACCTGAATTCCGGCTGTGGCCGGGCAACGTTTTCACATGGCCGCGAAAGGAAATTGCATTGGTTCGCGGGTGTCTGGCTCCATAAACTGATTCTATTAATCAGGAAGTGGATCCATGAAACAACTTGAGGTCCCGTTCATGCAATTGCGCGGGGGTAGTTCAAAGGGACTGTATTTTCTGCGCTCAGATCTACCGTTAGATGAAGCCACGCGCAACGACATTCTTGTGGACGCTGTCGGTAGAGGCGCGCGTCAGATCGATGGCCTCGGTGGCGGTGACCCGCTGACCAGCAAGGTGGCGATTGTGGGGCCAGCGTCGCGTGATGATGCAGACGTTGACTTCCTGTTTGCACAGATTGTTGTGGGAGAAGACCTGGTTGATACTACGCCCAACTGCGGCAATATTCTTGCTGGTGTCGGTCCCTATGCTATCGAGGCCGGCCTGATTCAAGGGTCGGATGAGAGCACTCGTGTGACAGTGCACATGGTCAACAGTGGCAAGCTTTGTGAGCTTCAGCTGTGCACACCAGGTGGCGCCATGGAATACGAGGGTGATGCCACTATCGACGGTGTACCCGGAACCGGCGCGCCGATTATCTGTAATTATCTGGATGTGGCCGGTTCGATCTGTGGCTCTCTCTTGCCGACTGGCAGTGTTTCGGACGAGGTCGATGGCGTCACGATGACCTGCATCGACAATGGCATGCCGGTGGTGGTGCTTAGGGCCGCTGACTTTGGTCTCAGCGGTCGCGAATCACCGGAACAGCTCAATGCCGACGAGGTACTCAAAAAGCGCCTCGAGTCCATCCGCCTGCAAATCGGTCCAAAGATGAATTTGGGTGACGTCGCCGACAAGGCCATACCCAAAATGTGTTTGGTGTCGCCCGCCGAGAGAGGTGGGCTTATTAGCACCCGGACGTTTATTCCGCACAAGTGCCACAGTGCTGTGGGAGTCCTGGGAGCGGTTTCTGCCGCCACAGCCTGCATTCTGCCGGGCTCAGTCGCCTTTGATTTGGTCGATGTCCCTGCTGGAGATGTAAAGCAAATCTCTGTGGAACACCCCTCGGGCGAATTCTCCATATCCCTCGATGTGGATGACTCCTCAGCAATACCCAGAATCAGGAAAGCCGGGGTCCTGCGCACGGCTCGCCTGTTGAGTCGCGGTGTGCTCTACGTCCCCAATTCAAAGAAGCGAGGCAAACCATGAAAACAGTCGCGGTACGCAATATCGAGCGCGCGAACACTGATACCGTCGAGGCCCTGGGCGTTCTGGGGGTCGCTACGGTGCACGAAGCACAGGGTCGAGTTGGCCTGTTGAAACCCTATATGCGGCCAATTTATCCCCGGTCCCGAATTGGCGGTAGTGCGGTAACGGTCCTCGCGCAGCCTGGTGACAACTGGATGCTGCATGTGGCGATCGAGCTGTGTAAGCCTGGCGATGTACTCGTGGTTGGCTGCACGACTGATAACAGCGACGGCATGTTCGGCGACCTGCTGGCGACCTCCTGTCTCGCCAGAGGGGTTCGGGGGTTGATTATTGATGCGGGTGTTCGCGATGTTGCGGAGCTGCAGGACATGGGCTTCCCGGTCTGGTCGAAGGCGGTGTCCGCCAAGGGAACCGTGAAGAACACACTGGGTGCAGTTAATGTGCCTTTGGTATGCGCGGGCCAGCTCATTAGCCCGGGCGACGTGGTGGTCGCCGACGACGATGGTGTGGTGGTCGTGCCGCGCAGGAACGCGGAATCCGTTCGGGTGTCCGCCCAGTCTCGAGAAGACAACGAAGCTAGCAAGCGGGAGCGCCTGGCGGCCGGCGAGTTGGGGCTCGATATGTACAACATGCGGCCGCGGCTTGAAGAGTCCGGCTTTATCTATCTTGAGTCCGTCAGTGATTTGGAAGATTAACGATGATTATTGATTGCCACGGGCACTATACGACGGCGCCAGATGCACTCGGCGCTTATCGGGAGCAGCAGAAATCCGATCTTGCAGCAGACCCCATGTTCCAGCACCAGAAAGGGATACTGACTATTTCGGACGATGAGTTACGGGAGAGCGTCGAGGGTGCGCAGCTCAGATTACAGAAGGAGCGAGGAACAGACCGTACGATTTTTTCTCCCCGCGCAAGTTGGATGGGACATGACGTGGGCAATGAGAGCACCAGTAAGTTCTGGTCCGAGCATTGCAACGAGCTTATCTACCGCCTGACCGAGCTGTATCCAGATAACTTCATCGGTGGTTGTCAGTTGCCGCAGACGCCCGGTGCTGGCCTGCAAAGCAGCGTTGCGGAGCTCGAGCGCTGTGTCCTTGAGTTTGATTTCGTTGGTTTCAATCTCAACCTGGATCCGTCGGGCGGACACTGGACCTCGCCTCCCTTGGGCGACCGCTATTGGTATCCGATCTACGAGAAGATGTGTGAGCTCGATGTGCCGGCGATGATCCATGTCAGTGGCTGTTGCAACAAGGCCTTCCATACCACGGGTTCGTATTACTTAAGCGCAGACACGGTCGCATTCATGCAGCTGATGACGTCGACGGTCTGTCAGGACTTTCCGGATATCAAGTTCATCATTCCCCATGGCGGCGGAGCGGTGCCTTACCACTGGGGCAGGTTCCGGGGGCTCGCGGACATGCTCAAGTTGCCGCCCCTGAGTGAGCTGCTGATGAAGAACGTCTTTTTTGATACCTGTGTCTATCACCAGCCGGGGATTGACCTGCTGGTCGATGTAATCCCCGTCGAGAATATTTTGTTTGCGTCAGAGATGGTCGGTGCGGTGCGTGGCATCGACTCGGAAACCGGATACTACTTCGACGATACCAAGCGCTACATCGATAACTGTGCTGCTCTTTCTCCGGCGGACAAGAGCGCTATATTCGAAGGGAACGCACGCCGGGTCTTCAGTCGTATGAAGGCGTGACGCAATGGGCCGCTGGGCTGATATCAGGGCGCTGGATGGGCACGGGTTGTCAGCTTACCTGACATCTTCGAATGATTCTCCCGCACCGGCGATTGTTGTCATTCAGGAGATATTCGGGGTCACTACTGAGCTTACGAGCATTGCTGAAAAATTCGGCGAAAACGGATATCGAGTTGTGGTGCCGGCACTCTACGATCGCATTGAGCAAGACTACGTGCTTGACTACGTACAGGCAGATCTTGCCCGTGCTGCAAAAAACCAGCTCAGATACGACGAGATAGAGTTGGACATCGCGGCGGCTATCACCCTTGCAGATACTGGGCGAGGCGTGGCTCTGCTGGGCTACTGCTGGGGAGGTGGTCTGGCCTACTGGATGGCGCAAAAGCACAGCGTGAGGGCCGTCGTGAGCTATTACGGTACGGGCCTAACGCAGTACTGCAAATCCTCGCCGCCCGAGGCTCCCTGCCAGTTTCACCTCGGCATGGATGATCTGATGATAGACGCAGAAGCCCGAAGAGCTGTTCAGGGCAGCTGTAAGTCCTCAGATCAGTACTTCGAATATGAGGGGGCGGGACATGCGTTTGCCAACGTTGCGCGGCCGAGCTATAGACAGGATCAAGCGGCGCTTGCGAACAGCCGTTGTCTGACCTTTCTGGATCAGGTGTTCGCCTGTTGATCGATCAATCGGCCCTTGTGCGCCTGATTGCTTTGATACTCGCGCCGAAACTGACTTGCCTGATGCCCGGTCATCTTGCTGAAAAATCGCGAAAAATACGCGGGATCCTTAAAGCCGAGTTCATAGGCGATTTCGTTAATGGATTTTTCCGTGTAAACAAGACAGCGTTTTGCTTCAGTCAACTGTCGGTTGTGAACAATTTGTAGCGGACTTAGATCGCTCGTAAGGCGACAGAACCGCGTCAGACGCTTTTCGCTGACTCCGAGGCTGTCGGCGTATTGTCTGATGGTCCATTGCTCCCGGTAGTGGTGCTCCATGAGGTCGCGGAACCGTTCGAACTGACGGGTAGCTTCACCATGTATTTCGTCTGACGCAGCATCGTTGGGCATCATCCGCACCAGATTGACGAGTATCAGTTTGCATAGGGCGCTAATCGCAGACACCCGTGCAGGTCGGGGCCACCGGTACTCTTCGTCCAGTTGGCGGATGAGCCGTACCGCGGCGTTGCCAGCCCGGGTCTCCTGGTCAATGGGCAGGATTCGGGGCGCCGATATCAGGCGTGCGAGGTCGCCATGATCAGCCTCGCTGAGTAGCTCCTGAAGTAGGGCGTCGGCTATAGTGATGACCAGCCCGGCCGTCGCCTGACTAACCTGAAAGCCATGCACTACCGACGGGGGTATAAGCAGTATAGATCTGCCATAGCAGCGCTCAACCTTTGCATCAATGCTTGCTGTCATTGATCCTCGGTCGATCCAGAAGAGCTGCAAGAGTGTGTCATGGCGGTGAGGCTTGATCTCCCACTCGAGGAGGCTCCCGCGCTCTGCAATAGTCTCGATGTGAATTAACTCGAGTTCTGCCTGAGATTCGGTCTCCCCATAAAGAAAATAGTGCGGAACGTTTTGATTCATGGCGGCTTCCGTCATAAGCAATGCTCAAATACCGATGATAAAAGACCAATTTGGCGAAAATGTACAGTTGTTTAAGGTAAAAACGCATGTAATGCACAGAACCCAGCTTCTAGACTGAGTCGCACTAATAAAAGCTCTGGAGACTTCGATGTTCGTTTTTGACCCCTATTCCCGGGAAGTGGATATCGATCCCTATCCGCTGTACAAAACACTGCGTGACGACTATCCCTGCTACTGGAGTGAGTCCGGTGACTGCTGGGTGTTGACTCGTTATGAGGATATTTACAACGCCGGGCGTAACTGGGAAGTATTTTCTTCGGCAAAAGGGAATATGCTCGACGATATCCCCGAACGTGCGGGGTCGACGCTGGGTACTACCGATCCCCCGCGTCATGACCGCTTGCGTTCTCTTGTGCAGTACGCGTTTGCCAAGCGCGGTCTGGAGTACATGGTCGAGCCGATCAAGGCGATCACCAATCAGGTGATCGAACAGTTCATCGACAACGGCGAGCTAGAGTTTGTAAATGACTTTTCCAGTCCGGTTACTGTGGGCGTGCTTTCGATGCTCATTGGTATGCCGATGGAAGATCAGGAAGTTCTTCGAAAGAATATCGTCTCTATTCTATCGACAGATCCTGAAACTCGGCAAAAAACAGCTGAGTCCATGGCGTCTTTCGAATGGCTTAAAAACTATACGGGCGAGTTGCTGGAGAAACATAAGCTCGAACGCCCGGATGACCTGCTGACGCGCCTTCTCGAAGCCGAGATTGATGGCGATAAGTTGTTGGATCGGGAAATACAGATGACCTCATTGACCCTGATTATGGCGGGCGTGGAGTCGGCATCGAGCTTCATGACAATGTTGGCGCTAAACCTCTCGGATCACCCTGACTCCAGAGCGCGGGTAATGGCCGATCATTCCTTGTTTGCCAATGCCATTGAAGAATCCCTGCGCTACAACACGACGGCACAGCGTTTTCGCCGAACGCTTACCCGTGACTTTGAGTTGCATGGGCAGAAAATGAACGCGGGAGATAAGGTTATCTTATGTTACGGCTCTGGTGGCCGCGATGAACGCAAACATGAGAACGCTGATAAATACGATATAGATCGGCCCAATGCCCGGGAACACACAGGGATGGGCGGAGGCAAACATATGTGTCTGGGTTCTCCTCTTGCAAAGCTTATGGTCGAGACGGCCATGGCCGAGCTCTACCGTAGGCTACCCAATCTGGAACGTAACGCAGAGACGCTCGATTGGATTGCTTCGACGACCTTTCGAAGTCCAACGGCGGTGCGCTATTCCTTTTGAGCGATGATTTTGCACTGAAAATGATAAAAACAGTTGAAGGGAAAGTATCAGATGAATCTGAGCGGAAAAAGAATAGTGGTAACCGGTGCGGCATCGGGTATCGGTCTGGAGACTGCAAGATACCTTAAGGCGGAGAATGCGGTTGTTATAGGCCTGGACATAAATGAGCCAGGCGCGCATACCGACGAATACATCCGGGTTGATTTGGCTGACCCTGACTCCATCAGTCACGCTGCTGCCGTTATCGAAGGGCCTGTTGATGGCTTGTGCAATGTGGCGGGTGTTCCTCCGACCGCCGGCTTCGAACTTGTCATGAAGGTCAATGTGCTTGGGCTGCAACAGTTGACTTACGAGTTGATTCCGAAAATGAGTGAGGGCGCGGCGATCACCAATGTTGCCTCGCTAGCGGGAGCCGGGTGGCCTGGCGCTGTAGAGCAGGTTAAAGAATTTCAGGCGCGAGCGAATTTCGATAACCTGACCGATCTGTGTGGGGAGCTTGCCGTCGACGATTCACGCAGTTACTTTTTTGCTAAGGAAGTACTCATCATATGGACGATGCAGAACCGTTGGACCTGGAGAGAGCAGGGCATCCGCATTAACTGCGTTAGTCCGGGGCCCGTCGATACGCCTATCCTGCCTGACTTTCTGGCCAGCCTTGGCGAACGTGCCGAAAAAGACAAGGTGGTGAGTCGCCCGGGTCGGCCGGAGGATATCGCTCCCCTTATTGTGTTTATGTGTTCCAGCGGTAGCGATTGGATTCGTGGGGCCAACATTCCGGTCGATGGTGGGCTGTTCGCACACTCTACGTCGCAAAAGTATGGGCTGGGTGCCGGCTGAGCGGGGAATCCGCTCATCCGCAGGCACAGACAATCATGAAGTTTTTTTCCTACCGCAATAGGCCTGTTCACCTTGGGCCGTATCCCAGTGAGCGATTGTCCCGCGCAGTGAGGGCACCGAATGCTGAAGTTCCCGCCGCCCCTGCGCTGAGTATGATTCCGGGTGCTGCCAGAGACTCCATCGCCGAAGGGATGGATGAATATCTGGGCTTGCTGGATTCAATACGCGACGGTGTTCCTGTCCCAAGTAAAGCCGAAGTACCCGAGGACCTGACGGAGCGCAGTGAGCATTTAAAGTCCGCAGCATATTTTCTTGATGCCAGTGTCGCGGGAATCGCGAAGCTTACGCCGGCCATGCGACTAGACACACCTTACAATCATCCGCGAATCACAGATTGGCTTCGCAAAGGACCCTCAGACAAGGTGCACCTGAGACTTAACGTCGCGGCTGTGTACCAGTCGATGGAGGCGTGCCAGCAGCGTATTGCACAGCCGATCGATGACCACAGTCACGCACTTGTGATTGCGTTCGAGTATCCGCGAGACCCGGCCCCGGACGAACCCGGGACGGAATGGATCTCGGGTCTGCAGGCGCAGCGGGCACACCTTCGTGCCGGAGAAACCGCTACGGTTCTCGCACTGTATCTGCGGCAATTGGGTTTCTCGGCGCGCGCTCATACGGGTACGAGCTCAGATATTAATCTGCTTCAGCTTGCCTGTGACGCGGGAATAGCCCGAATGGAATCTGACGGCGAAGTGCGTAACCCCTATCTAGGAAGTCGTTTTGGCCTTGCCGCGGTAACGACAGATTTCGAGCTCGATCCGGATAGCCCTCTTGCAGCAGAAAGCGTTTTAACTCGACTACGGAGTCACGGTCCGCGATGGTGGGCGGGATATGACTCGCACAAAACCGCCTTCGATCGGATTCCTTTTAAGCGGCGGCGCTTCAAGGATGGTCTCTATCCCATGGAGACGCTGAAACGCGTTGAAGAGCCCACTTCATTCATCGATGCGGAACGTATTCCTCGGGTGCCAAAACGCACTGAGTTTTTCGTCCGTATTGCCCTGGGCGATCTAGGGGAGGCGGCGCAGAAGACCTCCGTCGACGGATTCTCGGTCATGAAGAATCCATTTGGACGCTCCATAGCGAGCATTCTCAATACTTATTCGATTCTACAGCGCGGTGATAGCTCAGGTTCGCCTGCGACAGGCTATGAGAATCCGGACCGAAATGCCGATCTGATCAAAGCCGCTTTGTACTTCCTTGGTGCTGACATAGTCGGTATCTCTGAGGCGCCGGACTGGGCCTGGTATTCCCATTCGGCGGACGGCAAAGAGATGAAGCCCGCTCACAAGTACGCCATCACCACACTCATTGACCAGGGTCACGAGACCATGGAAGGAGCGAGTGGCGATGATTGGATATCGACGTCCCAAAGCATGCGCTCCTATATGCGCGCATCGCTGCTTGGGGGCGTGGTTACTCTGACTCTGCGCCGGCTCGGATTCCCTGCCACAAATCACACCGCAGCCGACGGCGATGTGCTTCAGCCACCATTGATGCTTTTAGCCGGGCTCGGCGAGATCAGTCGTATTGGTGACCTGATCCTTAATCCTTTTCTCGGTCCGCGGCTCAAGTGCGGTGTAGTGACCACGGATATGCCGCTTACGGTCGATAAACCGATCGACTTTGGTCTTCAGACATTTTGCGGCAACTGTAAGAAGTGCGCACGGGAATGTCCCTCCGGGGCAATAACGGCGGGCGAAAAGCGGATGTTTAACGGGTACGAAATCTGGAAGCCGGATGCCGAGAAGTGCGCCCGCTATCGCATGACCAACGACGCCGGATCCATGTGTGGAAGATGTATGAAGACCTGTCCCTGGAATCTCGAAGGCATTTTCACTGAAGCCCCCTTTCGCTGGTTGGGAGTGAATTTTCCTCAGCTGGCTCCGGTATTGACTCGCGTGGATGACTGGTTGGGTAACGGAGGCATTAATCCCGTTAAAAAGTGGTGGTGGGACCTCCGCACGGATCGCGCTGGCGTAACGGTTATCGCCACAGACGCCAATCAACGGGGCATTCAGCCGGCGTTGGAAATCGATCCGAAAGAGCAGACTCTCGCGTGTTACCCGGCTGAATTGGCTCCTACGCCGTATCCGGTGCCTTCACCCATTGACCGGGAGGCGGGCATTAAAGCGTATGACGCGATGCTCACGCCCCATGAATACCGGGCAAAGCTGGAAAAGGGCGACACGGCTAACCTGGCAGCGAAGTACGTTCCTCCGGAAGGCCCGGCACCGGTTATCCCGGTAAGGTTAGTCTCGAAGACGCCAGTTTCAGATGACGGGACTATCGTGCAGTTTCAATTCGAGGCTTTAGATGGCGGTGAGTTGCCCGCCTTTGAAGCCGGTGCGCACATTGACGTGATGGCCGATCCGCAGTTTATTCGTCAGTACAGCCTGTGTGGCGATCCCGCCGACTCAAAAAGCTACGCCATCGGAGTGCTGCGTGAGGATGAAGGACGGGGAGGTTCGCTGCGAATCCATCAGCGTTTGCAGCCAGGTCGAACCCTGCTTATCTCACGGCCAAGAAATCACTTTCCGCTGGAGCGTAATGCAACGAAGTCACTACTCCTCGCTGGCGGTATAGGCGTAACGCCTATGATGAGTATGGCCCATGAACTCCATTCCCGCGGCGAGGACTTTGTGCTCTATTACAAGGCTAAGTCCCGCGCCGGCGCAGCGTTTGTTGATGAGATCGCAAGACAGCCCTGGTCGGCAAATGCTCATTTCTATCCGAGCGATGAAGATCGGCTCGATATAGCTTCAGTACTTAAGGACTATGCCCCAGGCAATCATTTGTATACCTGTGGCCCGGTCGCGTTTATGGATGCGGTTTTCGAGCGTGCCGCAGCCTTCGGATGGCCGGAGGAGGCATTGCACCGGGAATTCTTTGCAGCACCGGAGGGGCTTGAATACGAAAACCACCCCTTCAAAGTTGTGCTCGCGTCGACGGGAAAAGAGATCGAAGTAGCTGCCGACCAGAAAGCGACCGAAGCACTAGCGGGGGCGGGGGTCGCAATTGATACCAAGTGCAGCGATGGTATTTGCGGCGTGTGCGCCACTCGTTACGTTAAAGATCAATCGGACGATATTGAGCACCGGGACTTTGTGTTAAGTAAGGAGCAACGCGAAGAGCGCGTGATTCTCTGCTCCTCAAGGGCGGCCGCGCCAAATGGGAGAGTGATCATAGACCTCTAAAATCTGGATAAGGCGGACCGGTTTCAGGGGAAACCTGCCCGCCCTTACCGCGCAGCAGCGTGAAGGAATGAGTTATGGCAGAGCATCAACTGTTTATAAATGGCGTTTATGAGCCGGCGATTTCGGGCAAGGTGGCTGATGTAGAGAATCCCGCAACGGGTGAGGTCTACGCTCGAGTGCATCAAGCTGGGACAGAAGATGTCGCCAAGGCGCTGGATGCGGCGTCAGAGGCGTTTCAGTCCTGGAGCAAGGAGCGACCCTCGGTGCGGGAGGGCGTCTTTCTAAAGGCGGCCAGAGTTCTTGAAAGTCGCAAAGCGGAGATCATGGATGTGCTGGTTGATGAGGCCGGATCGACACTCATGAAAGCGGGCTACGAGGTGACTCACACTCCGTTGCACATGATCAGCATTGCCGGTGAGTGTCGGCGAGTGCATGGCTCTACCTATTGGTCGGACTACCCCGGTGTCGAATCCTACTGCGTAAGGCGGCCTCTGGGTGTGTGCGTTTCCATATCACCGTTCAATTTCCCGCTGTTATTGTCGAACCGGAAAATTGGATGGGCTATGGCTGCGGGGAATACGGTCATTTTGAAACCGTCGGAGGTCACACCGGTGATCGCGCTGAAGCTTGCGGAGATATATACCGAAGCCGGTCTCCCCCCGGGAGTTCTCAACGTCCTTCCAGCCGAAGCGTCTGATCTCGGCGACAGCCTCATAGCAGACCCTCGGGTCAAGAAGGTCAATTTCACCGGTTCCAGTCGAGTCGGTCATATCATCGGGCAGCAGTGCGGAAAGTACCGCAAGAAAGTCACTTTGGAGATGGGTGGCAAGAACCCGCTCGTTGTTCTGAAGGATGCGGATATCGACTACGCCGTCGAGGTCGCTACATTCAGTAACTTTATGCATCAGGGGCAGGTCTGTATGACGGGGTCCAGAGTGATCGTTGAGGCGCCGATCTACGACGATTTTGTACAGCGATTTTCAGAACGTGTGTCCGGCTTGCCCTGGGGGGACCCCCGGAAACCTGGTGTGATGGTGGGCCCTTTAATTCGCAAAGGACAGGTAGACTTCATTCACGATCAGGTAAAAGCTGCACAAGCCGAAGGCGCGAGAGTGATAGCCGGCGGTGAGCCGCGGGATCGTTATTATTTGCCAACCGTGGTTGCCGACGTGACCTCTGACATGTCAATTTTTCATACCGAGTGTTTTGGTCCGGTGGCTTCGGTTATCCGCGCAGAGAGTCATGAGCACGCCCTGGAATTGGCGAATGACAGCGAATACGGATTAACCTCAGCGGTACTCACCAATGATCTTGAGAAATCCACCTTCTTTATAGACAACCTTGAGTCCGGCATGGTGCACGTTAACGGGCCCACCATCCGCGATGAACCCGTAGCCCCCTTTGGCGGGGTAAAGAACAGTGGCACCGGCCGCGAAGGCGGAGAGTTTTCCATGGAGGCCTTTACCGAACTTAAATGGGTCACCATCCAGCGAGGGCAACAGCAATTTCCCTTGCCGCCGAAGAGCTGACTTCGGACAGATGTGGCGCCGCAATACATTACCGCGCCGACCTGGCGCTAGCGCTCTTCGTCGTTGAGGTAACGGCGACATATTCCCAGCCCAATGATGCCTGCCGCGGCCAGCGGTAGTGCATACACTATGAACAGGCTGCTGAGCTCCAGTCCTCGGGTAACCAGTACTCCACCCATGTACGGGGCTATTACCGCACCGAAGCGTCCAAGGCCAATTCCCCAACCTATGCCGGTCGCGCGAGTCTCCGGGGGATAGACCTGTGCCGACAAAATGTAGAAGCCGACAAGCGCCCCCTGCTGAAAAAAACCAATGAGGGCGGCCAGTGTCAATATTGCCGATGTCTCCAGTGAGCTCATCGCGAAGACGAGCATGAAAAATGCTGACAGCACCGCGAAGCCCAGAATACTTTTTCCGAGTCCGAGACGACTCGAAGCCGCTCCCATGCCTACGTTGCCGAGAGCTCCCGCCAGGTTGAAGAACGAACTTGCATAAATGGCGATGCTGAGTTCGACTCCCGAATCGACGAGCAGTTTGGGTATCCAGCTGAGAAGAAAGTACAGGGTGCCAAAGGTCAGGAAGAAGCCGGACCACAACCAGAGAGTCATATTTCGACGTGAAGGGGATAGCAGCGAACGAACAGAGGCTCGTGCTATTGCCTCCCCGGTATCTGCTGTGAACGTTGTCGCCGGTAATCCAAGTCGGCCCAGCACCTTGTTGGCTGTGGCGAGAAATTCATGCGGACGCCGGCGCATGAGAAAATGTACGGATTCCGGGAGGTAGGCAAGAATTACCGGTACGAGCAGCAGTGTGGCAATGCCGCCGGCCATGAATACCCCCTGCCAGCTATAGATCGATATGATTTTTGCAGCCAGAAAACCGCCAAGCGTTGCGCCTATGGGGTAGCCCGCCAGGGTGACACCAATTGCCAGGTCCCGGTGCCTTGTGGGAAAGAACTCGGAGATCAATGCCGTGAGGCTTGCCAGCATGGCGCCGGTGCCCAACCCTGTTAACACTCTCAGCGCGATGAGCTCTGTTAATCCGTTTGCCCGGGAGCTTAGTATCATCGAGCAGCCCATGACGGAAACCGCAGCAAGCACCATTTTTCTGCGTCCCAAGGTGTCTGTCAGCGGTGCAAGAAAGATAGCGCCGAGAGTCATGCCGAAGACGCCAGCGCTCATAAGTAAGCCCAGAGTTTTAGCTTGAAGATCCCACTCGGTGGCTAGCGGTGGAGCCGCGAATGCAATAGACAGGACATCGTAGCCATCGACCATATTCAGGCAGAAGCAGGTCAAAAGCAGAAGCAAGTGCGCAGAGGTAATCTTGCTCTTGTTCAGCGACTCCTGATAGCTGATGCTCATTGCGGGCGCGATCGATGCTCAGCCATGCAATTTACGGCAGAACAGGCGGTAGTTGCGCCTGCAGTTGTCGTTTTTCTTCGATGTATTTTCCCGTCAGCGCAAACCCCGCCAGTTCGCCCGCCGTATTTCTATATTCTGCTTTGATGTTGGTTCCCTCTGCCGCAATGTTCCAGGAGCCATCCAGGTTCTGATCCGGGGGTGCTACCACCGTGGGGCATACTGGAATCTTTACGGTAACGGGCATGGCGGGGTAAGCCACCGGCGTATCATCACCGGTTAGCGTTTTAGCCAATGCGCGGGCTTGAGCCATCAGAGGGGCGACATAAACCAGCACCAGACCCGCAACCTCCGCGCAATCCCCAATGGCATAAATGTGTCGCTGAGAGCTACGCATATAAGTATCCGTACAGATTCCGCGATTCACGCTAAGTCCGGTTTCTTTGGCAAGCCTTACGGAGGGACGCACGCCTATGGCAGAAACCACTATGTCTACCTCCAGCGTCCGGCCATTTGCCAGCGACACCCGTACACCGTTTCCACTTCGACAGACACGATTTACGGTAGTGCCAAAATGAAAGCTTACTCCCTGCGCTTCCAGTGAAGACTGGATGGCCTGTCCTACACTCGCGGGGGCAAGTGTCGGGAGGCAGGTCGACAGCGCATCAACTACCTGGATGTCGTAACCGCCATTGAGCAGATCGTTGCAGTACTCGCACCCGATCAAGCCGGCGCCGATCACACATATTCTTTTTGCCTGGAGCTTGTCCAGCGCATCGCGAAAGTGCGTGTAGTCATCAAGATCATTTATGGAGAAAATCCGGTCGTCGGCACCCCCTTCTATGGCTGGATGGATGGCGCTCGAGCCCAGGGCCATCACAAGCTCTGAATATCTCAGCTCAGTGCGATGCTCAGCCTCCAGTGCCACGAGTTGCCGGTTCGCATCGATAGCGGTGACGCGTGTCTCTGTCAGGATGTCCGCATTCAGCGTCTGTGCCATGGCATCGGCTGAGAACTGAATCAGGTCCTGTGCAGATGAGCCCTTGGTGAATCCCGTCGACAACATTGGTTTAGAGTAGGACTCACCCCCATCCTGTGTAATGAGAGTAATCGGTGTGTTCTTGTCGATCTTGCGTATTTCCCGGGCCAGGCCATAACCCGCAAGGCCGGTGCCGACGATAACTATCGGCGCATCAGCGTCCACTTCGCTGTCTGTGTTTGCGGCAGCCTCATTGATGAGTTCGAAGTCTTCCTTGCCTACACCGCAGTCTGGGCAGAGCCAGTCGTCGGGAACATCTTCCCATCGCGTGCCAGGGGCAATACCGTCGTCGGGCCAGCCAAGAGCCTCATCGTAGATCAGGCCACAGACGATGCATTCATATTTGTTCATTGGTTGTCCCGTTTTTCGGTCTTGTGTTGTTCTGCAGCTTGCCGTAGCTTCATTGCCGCGGACTGATAGTAGTTTCTTGCGGTAGCAGTCAGGACCATGTCCGAGAGCGCTTCGAGGGCATTCGCTTTGAGCAGGCGAGCACGTTCATTGGTCACATCCAGCACGAGCAGGTGGTCGGCCAACTGCGCTGCCCACTGCGCATTCCCGGATTCCAGGGCGCTTTGAGCCTGACCCATGAGCGCGGCCCGTCCTCCCGCGAGAAGCACCATCTGTTGCGCTTCGCTTTTTGGGGTCATTGGAAAGAGGTTCGTTGGATTGCCATCAAACCATCCGAGGTAGCCGGTAAAAATGGAGCGAACGGCCCACTCCGGATGGCCATAGAAGGGCTGGAGATAGTCGATCTCGCTTAGGTGCGCTGGCAACTTGACCTGCTCCACCAGTTGGTCTGGCGTCAATCCCTGGTTGATTCCAGCAATGGTCTGCTTGAACACGCTGTCCAATGCGTCCCGATAATTGGTGAGCGTTTCTTCAACGATTTTGGATCCCAGAACAGGGCGAGTGTGTCCGCCCACCAATGCGTCTGCATGATGCATCAGCATTTCATTCAAGGACAGGATCCAAAGATTGATATCGCGGTAGCTGGTTCCACGTATTGCATAGACATTGGGCCATGACTTGTAAAAATTGTCGCCGGCGAAAAGTACCTGTCGATCCTCAAGCACAATAAACATCTGGTCTTTAGTTTCACCCGGTGCGAGGTGAAAGCTAAATGTGGAGCCGCCGAACTCCAGTGTTTGAGTCGGATTGGACACCACAAAGGTGGGGTCGATTGCGTTTCCCGCTTCGAAGGCCTTTCCACCGCGCTTCGGCCAATAAGCCTTGGCGATGCCGTTATTGATGCGCTGCTCTTCTGTCAGCAGGAACCCGGCCTGCATAGCGCCTCGGGATTTCTGAATGGTCAATCCGGCATTCTGGAACTCTCGTTGTTCTTGTCCAAAATCTCTGGCGACTATAACCGCAGGGGCTGTTCCTTCTTCGTAGAATGCCCTAAAGCCCCCGGTGTGATCGCCATGCCCATGGGTGAGAATGATAGCGATGACGGGCTTTTCTGTTATCTCTCGAAAGCTGGCGATGACTTGCTTTGCGCTTCCCTGGTCGATGCCTGTATCAACTATTACCAGTCCATCTTCGGTGTCGACCATTGATACGGTGGAAACGCCGAAGCCTACTGCTGTATAGACGCCTTCAGTAACTTCCAGTACTGCCTGCTCGAATTCCGCATTTCTTCGCAGAAGCTGCTGACGAAGAGCCTCCGCGTTTTCCTCGGCTGATGCAGCGGGTATAAGTGAATAAGCACAAGAGAGCGACAGTAAGAGAATACAGGCTAGCGTTCTGGCTCGTCGGGGTCGCGCTCTTGCCGCGCAGTTGTACTTCGTGCGTGCGCTGAAGGCGTAGTCGTGGTTCATGCTGGAGTCTCTGCTTGCCTGCCGAAGCATGATCTTATGCCGGCGGGAGTCTGCAGATAAGCGAATAATCGTCCAATGTCTATGAAATTCAGACCATCAGAGGCGTCTATAGATGAGCCATAAACGCTGCATAAATAGTATATGCGCCGATACCTGCTACCCAAGAGCATCATAATAATAAGTTAAAAAGGGATGACAAAGCCTGTGTAAGGCGTAAAAGTGCAGTTATAGAGGGCAAATTCGCATGTGGCATCGCGGTATCCGTGCCTACACTGGGGCCATCAAATAATAAATGCGGAGAACACCGATATGCCTTCCAACTCCTATTCTCGTTATATATTTGGCGACCATGCGCGACTCACGGCTTCTTCCCCGGATGCCTCCGGCGGCTCTCGTTTCCCGCATAAACACCGATCAGCTGGAGTTTGTGCGCAACCACTGAACAGGCTGAAGACTGCGATTGCTATGGCGCTTCCGCTGATGTCCGGATCTCTCATTGTGGCGCCAGCGGTTGCAGCTGAATTAGAAGAAGTTTTGGTGACGGCGCAGATTCGCTCGGAATCCCTGCAGGACGTGCCTATTTCTGTGACTGCAGTGGCGGGTGACCGCATTCAGGATATGGGTATAGGGCGCCTCGACGATTTGTCGAACTATGTTCCGAACATGACTATTCGGGAAGGATTCGCGGGTGAAACAATTTCTATTCGAGGATTCGGTTCAAATCAGAACCCCAGTTTTGAGCAGGCCGTATCTACGTTCATCGATGGTGTGTACTTCGGTCGCGCGAAGCAATCGCTGGCGTCGTTTCTTGATCTCGAGCGAGTCGAGGTTCTGCGGGGACCACAAAGCACCTTTTTTGGTAACAACGCGATAGCAGGTGCTCTTAACTTGACCACGGTTCGCCCGGGCAATGAGTTCGAATCTCGAATCCGCGGTACCTACAACCCCGATGATGATGAGATAGACATCAACGGCGGTATCGGCGGACCTATATCTGACACGTTCGGCGCGCGGGTCGCGTTCAAATATCTTGATTCTGATGGATGGTTGGATAATACCTCCGGCGGCCGTATACCCCAGAAAGAGTCAACGGTGATCCGCACCAGCTTCGTTTGGGATCCCAGCGACAATCTGGAGGTATTTCTCAAGCTCGAATATGGCGATGAAGAAACCATAGGCGCGACAAACCAGATTCGAGATTGTGGGCCCGATTCGATTTATACACCTGCACCGACTCCCGGTAGGGAGAATGCCGGGAATGGTCTTTGTGACCTCGCGACGACGTTGACCGGTGACGCATTCTTCTTTGACGAGACTGTTGAAAAGGGCGGTCTTAATCCGCAGACGACGATCCCTATTCCAGATGGCAATATCAACTCAATTCTCGCGCAAGAAGGCGGGGAATTTCGGAATATCGAAACGCAGAACGCAAACCTGACCTTTAACTGGGGTATGTCAAACGATTGGACGTTCACCTCAATTACCGGCTTTACTGCATACGACTCGGAGCGCCAGTTTGATGTTGATTCGACACCGCTGGCTTCGATTTCAACAAACCGCTTCGAGGAGTTCGAACAGTTCAGTCAGGAGTTTCGCATTGCGTCGCCCGGTGGAGAGACTGTGGACTGGTTGGCAGGTCTGTACTACCAGACCAACGACGTTGATTTTCAGTACTTCACCTATACGCTGCTTGAGGCACCCGATGGAGCCGATCCTGGCGGCCCTCCCGGAGGTAACGGTGTTCACGGGCCGGTTCTGGGTTACTTCACCGGCGATTACACCGAGTCTACCGACAACCTTTCGGCATTCGCCTCTGCCACATGGAATCCCACCGACAGAACGCGCATAACTATCGGACTGCGTTACTCTGACGTGCAGAAGGATGGTAGCAGTGTCCTTGGCATTGGATTGTCAGGCAATCAGGACGCTGTCCCTGTTGAGAGTAGTGGGGCGGCAGTGCCCTTTCTTGGCAGTCCGGCTGGACCTGCGTTCATCGCGCACTCCGTGCAGGATACAGTTTCCTCAGACGAACTCACGGGCCAGATCAACGTGCAGTATGACCTCACGGAGAACATGATGGTGTACGGAACGGTCGCCAACGGCTTTAAGGCTGGCGGCTTTGACAACCTGATTCGACTGCCGGAAATCTATCCGACGGGAATCGGGTTGTGTGCCGCGAACGACCCGCGTCCCCCCTGTGGTGGCAAGAACCCAACGGGCATCGAGGGTACCCCGTCAGGCGGCGCGTTCGCCTTTGATCAGGAGGAAGTGGTTGCCTACGAACTTGGGTTCAAGGCTGAGTGGGAGTCGGTTCGATTGAACCTGGCTTTGTTCCAGAACGAGTTCGATGATCTGCAGCAGAGTATCTTTAACCCGACAGCCATCGCTTTCCAGATCAAGAATGCAGGCGCGGCAACGTCCAGGGGTCTTGAGCTGGATATGCAGTGGGCAGCCACAGACAACCTTACAATCTCGGTGGCGGGGGCTCTGCTCGACGCGAGTTACGACGAGTTCGAGGGCGCATCCTGTGATCGATTGTCGACGAATGCGGGACAGACCTCTTGTGACCTCAGTGGAGAGGACCTGCCGCAGGCGCCGGGTTGGAGCGGGACACTAACAGCGGATCACGTGCTTCCCCTGAGCGGTTCCTACGAAGTGCGAAGTAATCTCACGGCCGTACTTACGGATGGGTACCGGACAGGCGTGGAGCTGGATGATCGCTTTCAGGTGGATAGCTATGAGCTTATCGACGCGCGAGTGGAATTGTGGAGTCTGGATGCGGGCTGGAGTGTGGGGATTTGGGGTCGCAACCTTACGGATGAACTCATTCCCGGCGTTTCAACCTACGGCGCAGTGCGGTCTGTGGGGCCCTTTATGTCCACTACGCTTCGTCCAATGTCCTGGGGAGTGTCGTTTAACTACAATATTTAGTTGAAACAGGGTGTTCGCTAAATCTCATTTCTTTTAAACAGGAAGGTTTGGCAAGATCGAAAGGGGATGGCATCACGCCATCCCCTTTTTCTTTTGCACAGGTGGTGCCCTCATTTTGATTCGTTTACTTAAACACAGCCTGCTTGTCTCAGCTCTAATCGGGTCATCCTTATCATGTGCCGCAGACATACCGGACCCGGACGTGGGCCCCGCGCGCCCTAATGTCCTGCTTGTCGTCGTCGACGACATGGGCTTTTCGGACATTGAGCCCTTTGGCGGCGAGATAAAAACACCGAACCTGAGCCGCCTCGCCAGTCGAGGACTGGTGTTGACGAACTTCCACGCGGCGCCCACCTGCTCTCCGGCCAGAGCGATGTTGATGTCGGGCATGGATAATCATATCGCGGGGCTTGGCAATATGGCCGAAACCGTAGCCGACAATCAGATGGGATTGCCCGGCTATGAGGGGCATCTCCGGCGGCAAATCCCGACTATTGCCGAGCGATTGTCTCAAAACGGGTATCGCACGGTTATGGCAGGTAAGTGGCATTTGGGTATGAAGCGCGAGCTGAGTCCCAAAGCCAGAGGTTTCGACCACGCACTCAGTTTCAGTTTTGGCGGCGGTAGCCACTTTGGCGATCTGATCGGGCCGGACCTCCACAGGCCCCGGATGCTCTATCGCAAAAACGGTGTGCTGAATCCTACAATCCCCAAGGATTTTTACTCTACCGTGGGGTTTACCTCTGAGCTTATCGAGGGGCTGGAGCAGACAGCTGATACGGGGAAACCTTTCTTTGCCTACCTTGCGCTTACGGCACCCCATTGGCCACTGCAGCTGCCGGAAGAACATATTGACGACTTTGCCGGTCGTTACGACAAAGGTTACGACGTCGTGCGTAGTGAAAGGCTTAAGCGTCAGCGGGAGCTGGGATTCTTTGATGAAACGGCCGCTTTTGCACCGAGGCCGCCGGGGGTCCCCGCCTGGGACGATCTGGATGAGGAGGGTAAGCAACGCTCCGCCCGGGTCATGGAAATATACGCGGGTATGATTGGCTTGATGGATTTGGAGCTCGGACGACTGCTTCGATACCTCGATACACAGGGGCTGGCTGAAAACACGACCGTTATATTTATTTCAGACAACGGTCCGGATGGCTGGGACACGGAGCATGCGCCGCCGGCGGTACGGGATCATGCCGAAAAATTCGATAATTCCCTTGAAAACATGGGTAAGCCGGGCTCATTCACGCTCTTTGATCGCGGCTGGGCCTGGGTTAGTGGTACGCCATTCAGAGGCTACAAGGGCTCTACCTTCGAGGGTGGCATACGCGTGCCGGCGATACTCTCTTCAGCAGGCATAGCTGCACCTGGTCGGATGTCGAAACAGTTGGTGACGATTGCCGATCTCGCGCCGACTATTATGGACCTTGCGGGTATTCCTGGTGATGAAAACGGGTTCACCGGCAAAAGTATTGCGCCTTTGCTCCACGATGTCAGTGCGCTGGTAAGGTCAGATGAGGATCATATGGGTGTCGAAATCTGGGGTCGACGATCGATCACCCGGGGTAAGTGGAAAGCGGTGAGACTGCCCCCACCGCTGGGTCAGGACCAGTGGATGCTTTTTGATCTCGATAATGATCCCGGGGAGCAAACGGATCTTGCCACGGAAAGGCCTGATGTTCTTGCGATGCTTGAGTCAGCCTGGGAGCAATACGCAGAGGTCAACAATGTCGTGCTACCCGAAGGCCCATTTCGCATCCTGCCTGCGGAACCGCTGCCGACGGAATGAGCCTCCTACGTGGGGCCCGTAAAGCTTTCGAGCCCCGCCAAGGTGTTTATGAAACACCGCCCCGGATCTCTGCTTGGCGTCCGGGCAGTGTCAGTGTGTTGCCCGGGCTTCTAATCGGGTCCCCCGGCGATCTCAGGGTAGCGGCCCAGTGCCAGAAACATGGCGATACATGCGATTAGCATTCCCACCGCTATGGTGAGCATTGTCGAATAGCCGCCGGTAGCCTGGGCAACGGCACCGAACAAGGGAGGCGCTATGCCCGCGCCAACGGTGAAGAACGCGATGATCGCTCCAAAAATTTCCGGGTAGTGATTGGGTCCGAAGAACCTACCCGTCAGAAAAGCCAGCAGGTCGAGCTCGGCTCCCGCTGCCAGACCGATCAACACCGCCATGATCATTGCTGTAGACGTACTAAGGTCTCCTTTTAGAGCAAGTAATAAGGCAATCGTGGGTAAAACAAAGAAGGCTGCAGCGACTCCCGGAGCCCAAAATTTGTCGACCAAAATACCCACGAACAAGCGACCAAATACCACGGTTATTCCCATGACGGCCGCTATGCCAGCGATAGCACTACGATCAAAGCCGAGCTCTCCCATAATGCGTGGGAAGTTAGACAGTACCCCGGCTATAACCACGACCGTGAGAAAGAGTACGGCACCCAGCAGCCAGAATCTCCCGGTTCGCATAGCCTCTGATCGGGTCATGCCCCAGGACTTTGACGGGGTTTTCGTCCCGGATGCGTGCGCAGCGGTGTCTGTGTTTTCGCGGAACATCGCAAAAACAATAGGCAATGAAATACACATGGCACCTAGTCCAATAGCCCTATATGCCGCTCTCCACCCGTGGTTCGATATTAGGAACTCCACAAGCGGCGGTAGGAGAAATGCGCCCAGGCCGGTGCCAGTCATTGTTATGCCGATAGCCTTACCGCGATGCTTCTCAAACCATCCGTTGAGCACAGTTGTCCAAACTATGGGCAGCGAACCGGCACCCAGAATTGCGAGCAGTGCCCAACTCAGGTACCACAAGACAAGTGAACCCGTATTGAATGACAGTAGGACGTAGGCCAGTGAGTGGCCAAAGAGGCCGAAGATGCCGACAGCTTTGAGCCCGTAGCTTCTAACCAGTGTCCCCACCGCGGGGCCGGTAACGAGGCCGAGGCACATCATGACGGTATAGCTCAGAAAAAACTGAGGCGGACTCCAGCCGAACTCCGCTGTGACGGGGCCAACAAAAAAGCCCTGAGAATAGTTCGTCAGGGTAAAAATACCGCACATGGTTCCGACGGTAGCCGCGATGAGAGGCTTCCAGCCGTGGGTAAATTCGTTCATGGTACGAGAGCTCCGGTTTTAGTTATCGAGTGGGTTCGAGATCCCAAACCGGAGGGTCAATCATACTGGTGCTCGATTGCTAATGAGCAATTGTGTAATGCAAATGAAATTCGAGGCTATTGGCCGGCTGCATTTTCCAGAATAGTCATGCCGTAGTTCGTGTTGGAAGCAGGACAGTGGGTGAAACGGTAGACCTCCTTGACCTCCTCGGACAGCGCGCCGCGCATAATTAGCCACATTACCGCCTCTATACCTTCTGATCCGGTCTCGCGAAGCCATGTGGTGTGGTCGACCTCGGCGACAGTCAAAGGGTCGGTCACGAGTTTATCCAAAAACCAGTTGTCAAAAGGCTCGTTGATAACACCGGCTCTTTCGCCCTGAAGTTGATGGCTAAGGCCCCCGGTACCGTAAATGGCGACGGTGATATCCTGGTCGTAGGATTCGATGGCTTTTCTGATGGCCTGACCCAGGGCGTAGCAGCGTCGTCCTGTCGGTTGGGGGTACTGCACCACGTTTACCGCCAGTGGAATCACTTTACAGGGCCAGTTCGTGGGTTGGTCATACATGATCGACAGGGGAACTGTGAGGCCGTGATCCACCGTCATGTCATTGACCATGGTGATGTCGAATTGATCCAATACCAGCGACTCAATAAGGTGCCAGGCTAGTCGTGGGTCCCCTTGAACATCTGGGATGGGTCTCGGTCCGTAGCCTTCATCTGATGAGCGGAAGGATTCGCAGGTGCCGATAGAAAAGGTAGGAATTGAACCCAGATCAAACGCGTGAGCATGATCGTTATAAACAATAATGGATACGTCGGGCTTCACAGTTTCAACCCAACTTCGCGCGGGCTCGAACTGGTCGAAGAGCGGTTTCCAATACTCGGTTTGAGTTTTGCCATTGTCTACGGCGGCACCGATCGACGGGACATGTGAGGTGCCGATGCCGGCAATGAGCTTGGCCACTAGTTACTCTCCTTCTTCGAACGGTTGCCTTCGATCGACCGACCGCCTTCCATCATCATTTGCTTGAACTCGTCCTCGGTCATTCCTGTGCCTGACATGGCGGCCCCCGCGGCCTGCATGGATACCCGGTCAAAGGCGGCGATCTTCCAGGTGTAATAAATGTTGCCTCCAACTCGAAGCATGCCGAGAAAATCCCGTTCGAGAACACAGCGGCGCTGTTCATCGCTCATGGGGTATTTGCTCAGGTATTCCTCCGGTGACGCCCGGAACGCGTCCCGGTTGCTTTGGATGTCCAGGGACTTGCAGAACATGTTCAGGTGGTAACCCTCGCGATTTCGCTGTCCATCGAAAACGTAGGTACCGGGAATATCGTCAAACTCTCTTGGTTCTCGCATGATGGTCTCGTGGTTGTTTTTGCGGTTCTTGAGCTCAGCTATGCTAGTCCCTCGGACTGTTGTGGAGAATGCAAATTCTGTGCATACAATTGGACGAATCAGACATCCGGCGATTAAGCATGCACGCGTCACACATCCCGAGCTACCACCGATACGGCGAAGCGGAACCGAAAATTGAACCTGATCTTCTGCATTGCCAGGCGATTTTTTCCCGTATTTCAGAGCAGGATTGGGAGATAAGACCTCATAGGCACTCACAGCTTTATCAGATATTCATGGTGGAGGAGGGCGAGCTCGAAACGCTGATAGAGACGAGCAGATTTACACTTTTCGCACCCTGTGCGCTGTTAGTTCCAGCCGGGCGTGTGCATGGTTTCGGCTATGGAGAAGGTGTGCGGGGGCGGATGATTTCCGTATCCGATGGTTTTCTGCGCGGGGCTCTGGAGGCGAGTAGAGCGGTCCGGTGGATGGATGCGATTAAAGTCGTGCACTTCAGTGGGGATGATGGGGGTTTTGAGCATTTGGCAGGACTGTTTTCAGCCGTGGAGCTTGAGGCCCGTCAGCGAAGTCCCGGGTATGTCTCGGCACTGTCTGCTCTGCTGCAGTTGCTATTTGTACATTTGGACCGCCATGCAAGCCATGAGAACGCTGGGAAAAGGTCCAGCGAGGAGTTTATCCGCTTTGAGCAATTTCGCGATCTGGTAATTGCCCGATTTCGTTCGCATTTACCCGTGTCCGCCTATTGTGACCGGCTTGCTATCGGCGAACGCCGCCTCAACCGGATCTGCCGTGCCATGTCCGGCGAAAGCCCTCTGGCTTATATCCACCGGCATATCATGGAAGAGGCGAAGCGTTATCTCGTTCACACGGCCATGCCCGTTTCCAGTGTGGGGTACGAACTGGGTTTCGCCGATAGCGCATATTTTTCCAGGTTTTTCAGAAAACATGCGGGCATATCACCGTCAAAATTTGCCGCGCAGCACCGCGGCTAGAGCTTTAACGCTATGTGCCGGAGTCGGCTGCTTCGTGCCCCAGGGCGACGTGCAATTCGGGCATGACCTCAAGTAGACGACGTTCCCAGGGAGGTACTCCTCCGTATTTGCGCCGCAGAAAGTTGATGAAAATTCGAACCTTGATGGGTACAAACTGAGAATGGCGATAATAGGCGTTGAGCGGTGCTCGGCGAATCGAATATGTCGTGAGCAGTGGGACCATTTCGCCTGACAGCAGTTCTTTCTCAATAAAGAATATGGGCATAAGGGACAGGAACTCGCCGCTCAGCACCGCTTCACGAAGCAGCCAGATGGTGTTGGTGACCATGACCGGGTGAATGGAAACAGAGTCCGTTTCGTGGATGCCCTCAAAGCGTAGTTTCAGTTCGGGTGTCACGTTATTGTTCAGCGCAATCGGGCGCTCAGCGATATCTGAAAGACTCTCTGGATAGCCGTGTTTGTCCACGTGTGATCTGCTTGCCACCAGCAAACGCTTGACGGGGAATATTTCGGTTGCCGCCAGCACGCCGGTGGGTGGACTGCCTGTCTGGATGCAAACATCGAAGCCTTCCTGCACGGGATCGCAAAAGCGATCATGTTGCTGGAACTCCACTTGCAGCCCCGGATGTTCTCGTCGAAACTCACATAGGTCTCTCGCGAGGTAGGGCGCTGTAAATGACGAAATACAACTGACCCGGAACTTGCCTGTCAGCCCCCATTCCATGGAGCTCACGGCGGCTTTTGCACTGTCCAGTTCATTCAGCACACGCAGGCAGCGCTCGTAAAAGTTTGCGCCGGTATCAGTAACAGCCATGCGACGGGTAGAGCGTTGAAGTAGCTCCAGTTCCATCAGCGACTCCAGCTGGTTTATACGTTTCGTGATCACAGACTTGGCGACGCCTTCCTGGCGTGCTGCCTCCGCGAAGCTGCCGGCCTCAACAACCTTAACGAACGATCTTATTGCCTTGAGTTCATCCATCGCATAATTGTTCTCGAATCGAGAACCAATAGTCCCTGAAAATGCATATTGTAAGCAATATACCTTATTCCTACTATCCTGACTCCTACCCGGGCGGCTTTTTGCGACTTTCGCGGGAGCCAAATCGAGAGATAACAATAAACAAGGGACGATTCAGCTATGCAGCATTTGAAAAAAAACCTGATTAGCACTGGCGTGTGCCTCGCACTTTCGAGCCTCGGTCCGGGGGTTGTGGCACAAGGGGTACTCGAGGAAGTGATGGTCACCGCCACCAAGCGCGCCGAAAGTATTCAGGATGTCCCGATCTCAGTTGCAGCGGTCAGCGGTGAGACGATTCAGAACCTTGGGATCATGGACATGGAGCAACTGTCGCTGCTGATTCCGAATTTTGAGATCAACAGCGCTTCTATTTTGCCGAATCTTTACGTCCGCGGTCTTGGATCCGGCGCCAGTCACTCTATCGAACAATCTGTAGGAAGGTTTATTGACGAGGTCTACATTGGCCGAGCCGCAATCAATCTCCACGGGTTTATGGACCTTGCCGGTGTGGAAGTGCTTCGCGGACCACAGAGCACGCTGTTTGGTAAAAATACGGTGGCTGGCGCACTTATTATGAATACCGCCAAGCCAACCTCGGAGTTTGAGTCTGGGTTTACTGCATCCACCAGTACCTATGAGACCACAGGCGGTAACAACGAAATCGAGGGTTACGTTTCAGGCCCCCTGACAGAAAACCTCGCCGCGCGTCTCGCTGTCCGGTATCGCGACGCCGATGGATTCTATGAGAACAGGCTTCCCGGGCCGGGTGGTCCCAATCGTGATGAGTCCATGTATCGATTAAGTTTTGCCTGGACTCCCACGGATCAGACCCGCGTGGATTTGAAACTGGAGCACGCTGAGTTTGACGAAAGTGGCGCTGATACCGGGGAGTGGAACGGTCTGGGTGGTCCCCCACTGTTTGTTTATCAGTTGCACTCACCAGAGTTCACGCCGGTACTGGACTGGACTTACGACGTGGATTGTTCCGACGTGATTGCCAACCGCGACACGACTGGTGACGGAGAGGCGGATACCGCGTTCAACACGGGTTCTTTTTGCCCAAGTCGTGATCAGGAGTCTCAAAATGTCACGCTGCGGCTAGAGCACGACGTTGCCGCGGGAACGTTTACATCTATCTCAGCGTTTCAAACATACGATTACCAGCACGAGTTTGTGGGGCTGGACATGGGCCTCGCAAGTGGCTTTCGCGCGAGAAGAAACGAAGATTACGAGGGGTTCACGCAGGAGTTTCGTTTTGCTTCGGCGCCATCGGACGGTATGGACTATATCGTCGGCGTTTACTTCGAGGACTCTCAGCTAAGCCGTTTTCAGAATTCGAGCATTAATCTTGCCACCGTGTTTTTCGATCCGAACGGCGCGTTCATAGATCGCTATGAACCCTGGTCTCAGGATACGCAGACCATCGCCGGGTTTGGTCAGGTGCAGTTCGAGTTATCCGAAGACCTTTCACTGATACTGGGTGGACGCTACGCGAGTGAAGACAAGGACTTTGAGTTCGAGCGGTATTTTGCACAGTACCAGACCAACAACCGGCTGGATATTCCGGGAGGACCCGGTGGACCGCCTGTGGTTGCAACCGACAGCCGTAGCGAGAGTAAATTCACTGGTGCCGTGACCTTACAATGGGACTACAGCGACAACACCATGTTGTACGCAAATTTTTCACAGGGCCACAAGACCGGCGGCTTCAGTGACCGCATTGAGGGGCCCGGCGCGGATTTCGAGTTTGACGAGGAGAACGTTGATTCCTTCGAGGTCGGTGCAAAAGCAAGCTTGCTCGATGGCGCCTTGGCTTTGAATATTGCGCTATATCATATGGATATTGAAGGTCTGCAGCTCTCCACGCAGATTCCGGGCGACGTTCCAGCCTTTGCGGTATCAAATGCGGCTGACTCAACCAGCCGGGGAATTGAGTTTGACTCCACCTGGGCTGTGAGCAGTGTGTGGACTTTGGGAGCCAACTTCGCCTACACCGACGCCGAGTACGACTCGTTCCCCGGTGCAGAGTGTTTTCCGGGGACTCCGGTGGATCCCGACCCTGAGACAGGGACCTGTGACCTTGCCGGACTTCCATTGATCTTTGCGCCGGAGCTCAAGGCGGCGCTGTTTGCAGACTTTCAGATTAGCGATGCGGTGGGAGGCTGGGGTATCGGCGGGCGTCTGGATGTATCGTACTCCGACGAGTTCTATACCGATATTTCCTATGAGGATAATGTGCTTACAGAATCCTTCACCCTCTACAACGCTGTCCTGAGAATGAACTCACCCTCGGAGCGGTTCACGGTTTCACTGATCGGCAAGAACCTGACTAACGAGAAGTACTGCGCTTGGTGCATTCCATCGGGCCCCAACATTCTTGCGGCTATGAATCCGCCGCGAGAGATCGCCCTGCAACTGCGGGCCACCTTCGACTAGTTCCATGATTCGAAGAATCAACAGTCATACGGAGACGTACCTATGGGAGTAGTCGCACCCAAAAATACTGAAGTTTTGGACTTAAAGGGCTTGCATCTCTATCACAGCGGTATCTCCAATTGCTCCATGCGGGTCCGTATTGTGCTGGAGGAGAAGGGGCTTGATTGGGAAAGTCACCATCTCAACATTCTTGTCAAAGAGCACATTACTCCCGAGTACTTTGGCATTAACCCGAATGGATTGGTGCCAACGCTGGTGCACGACGGTGTGGTTATTATCGAGTCCGACGACATCATTGATTACATTGATGACGCGTTCCCAGACCCGCCCCTGAAACCTGCAGGCGAGAGCGACCGTGAGCAAATGTACTACTGGCTGCGTAAGGCGGTTGAGATCCACGTCAAAGCCGTAAAGACCTACATCTATTACAAGCGCGTGGGTAAAAACATGGCTCATGATGCGGAAGAAGACGAGAAGTACCGTAATCTGCAAACCAATCCGGAACTGCTCGATTTTCACCGCAAGAGCACAACCACCGGATTCACAGATGAAGATGTCGGCAAGGCAAAAGGCATTCTTGATGACTGCTTTAAGACTCTGGACAACCAGCTCTCAGAAAGCGAATGGATTGCTGGAAATGAGTTCTCCCTGGCCGACGTTGCTTGGATGCCGCTACATTTCACCCTCGACAAACTCGCGGGATATTCCTTCGAGCCCTATGCCAATCTCGGCGACTGGGCCCATCGCATCAGTCAGCGCGATAGCTTTCAAAAGGCCGTGCTCGACTGGTGGCCAGCGCACATGGGAGGTAAGAACTAAATGCTTGAACTTTATCACCACGGTTCTTCCGTCTGCGCGGCCAAGGTCCGCTTCGCCCTTGCTGAGAAAGGTATAGAGGTTGATGAGGGCCACTACATTGATATTCTCGCGGGGGAGCAATTCACCGACGAATACCGAAAGATCAATCCAAAGGCGGTGGTGCCATCGCTGGTCCACGACGATAAGGTTCTCAACGAATCGACGGTCATTTGTGAGTACATCGATGATGAGTTCGCCGGGCCGGAGCTGGTTCCCGGTGATGCCTACGGCCGGGCTCAGATGCGTATGTGGACGAAAGCCGTGGACGAGCAGCTGCATCCGGCCTGTGGCGAGTTGACCTTCGTTTGCTGTCATCGTCATATCGTTTTGCGACTACCTCCGGAGAAGTTGGATGAATTTCTCGCCAGCACGCCGGATCAGTCGGTAACGTCCAAGTGGAAAGCGCGAAAGCAGGAGATAGTTAGGGAAGGCTTCGAAGCTCCGGGTATCGAAGACACAATACGTCTCTATTACAACTATCTGGTGAAGATGAACGAAGCGCTCGCCGATCATGAGTGGTTGGCGGGTGATACGTTCTCTTTGGCAGATATCGGTTTAGCGCCCTATGTAAACCGCCTCGACATGCTAGGTATGTCGGGCATGTGGGAAGGTCGTTTGACCGAAGTTGAACGCTGGTTTGACGCGATCAAAGCCAGACCGCGTTTTAAAGAGGTATTTTTGGACTGGTGCCCGGAAAAGCTCACAGAAGATCTCAAAACCTTCGGTGAGCAAAGTTGGCCGGAAGTGAAAAAAATAATTGGCATCTAGCTGTAAAAGGAATTGTTCGATCATGGATAGACTCAAGGGAAAAGTCGCCGTAGTAACCGGCGCAGCGCAGGGAATCGGCGCAGCCTATGCGAAGGGGCTCGCTTCGGAGGGAGCTCGGGTTGTGGTATGCGACCTGAGTGAGCCCACGGAGATTGTGGCCCAGATCAACGGGTCTGGTGGCGAAGCCATGGGCATCGTGGCCGATGTTACTGATGATGAGTCCCTGAACAGACTTGTCGTCGAGGTCGAGGAAAATTTTGGCCCTATCGAAATCCTGGTCAATAACGCGGCGATCTTTGCGTCCATTCAGTTCAAGCCGTTCACGGAACTGAGCAATGAGGAATGGGATGCGGTTATGCGAGTGAATGCCCGCGGGCCATTTCAGGCCACCAAGGCCGTGCTGCCAAGCATGAAGAAGAACGGTCGGGGCAAGGTGATAAACATTGCGTCCGGTACGTTCCTGCGAGGCGCCCCCATGTTCTGTCACTACGTAGCATCCAAGGGCGCGGTGGTTGGTCAGACCCGTTCCCTGGCCCGCGAGCTCGGCTCCAGCAATGTCTACGTTAATTGCATTATGGTCGGACTGACAGAGAGTGAGGGTGTTGCGGCGAGCAAACAGTACGATATGGCGCGCTCGGCAACGCACAATATGCGCATTATCCAACGGGACATGGTCCCCGAGGACCTGCTGGGAACTCTCTATTACCTGGCAAGCGAAGACAGTGATTTTATCTCCGGACAATGCGTAAACGTCGATGGTGGAGCCCTGTCTTACTAAGGGCAGATGATCAATTAAAAATGGATGCATCGTGAATATAGCTGAACAACAGACTCTGGGGCACTGGATTAACGGTGAATGGCTTTCTTCCCAGGATAGGGGGACATTCACCGTCCACAATCCTGTCGATGATTCAGCGTTTGCTGAGGTTGCGGAGGGTTCTGCCGCTGAAATAAATATGGCGGTTGAGGCAGCTCATGAGTCATTTCAGAGTTATCGCAACACATCGGTGAATGATCGCGAAGCCTGGCTGGCCCGGGCCGCGGCGCTATTGGAAGAACGCAGAGGCGAGTTTGTTGACCTGCTTATTGACGAAGCCGGGTCAACGTTTACCAAAGCTCAGTTCGAGACTGGCAAAGCTGTCAGTTTTATTCGCGCTGCGATTGGTATGGTGCGGCGGGTAAGTGGTGAGACCCTGCCCAGTGACTATCCCGGTCGTCTTAGCCTCACCTGGCGAGAGCCTCGAGGTGTTGTGGCGGTCATCACGCCCTTTAATGTGCCTCTGATCAAGGCCAGCCGCCTGTGCGCCAATGCCCTGGCTACCGGTAGTACGGTCGTGCTTCTGCCGTCAGAGCATACACCGGTAATAGCGCTGAAATTTGCGCAGCTACTGAATTACGCCGGATTCCCACCGGGCACCGTGAATGTTGTTGCGGGTAATGGTTATAAGATAGGCGACTCGCTGGTAACGCACCCGTTGGTGAAGTCGGTGACGTTTACGGGGTCCACGGTGGTCGGTAAGCATATTCAAGAGCTATGCGCGAAGGGCAACAAACATGTGACGCTGGAGCTTGGGGGCAAAAATCCCCTGGTGATTCTCGATGACGCGAGCCTGCAGGATGCCGTGCAAGGCGCGGTGCGAGGCATGTTTATGCATCAGGGGCAGGCTTGTATTAGTTCCAGCCGAATCTACGTACAGAAAGGGATTTATCCGAAATTCATCGAGATATACAAGGGCGCCGTTGCGAAGCTCGGGCGAGGCGAACTGCGTGATCCGGACACCATTATCGGTCCGATCATCAGCGACCGGCAACGTGAGCGGATACGGCGGCATATCAGTGATGCCCAGGAAAAAGGCGCAGAGGTATTGGTTGGAGGCGACTGGGATGGCAATCGCTGTGAACCCACTGTGCTCCTAAATGTTTCGGAAGACATGGAATGTTTTGCCGAAGAGACCTTTGGCCCGGTGGTAAGTGTGTATGTTATCGATGATCTCGACCAGGCTTTAGCGGCGGCAAACAATTCGCGTTACGGGCTTAGTTCGGCTATTTATACAAGCGATATCAACGCTGCATTGCGTTACGCCAAGTCAGTTGAGGCCGGCATGGTGCATATTAACGGCCCATCCATTACCGATGAAGCGCACGTACCTTTCGGCGGGGTTGGCGACAGCGGATTTGGTCGCGAGGGCACGGAAGCCGATATAGATGCGCTCACGGAGTTGAAGTGGGTGACCGTGCAGATGAACAGCTGAGGTTCGTACGATATGGAAACCTGGAGACGCACCGGCGCGAGCATCCCTGATTTTGAATTCAATCTGCTTAATGGCGAGACCTGGGGGAGCCTGGACGCTATTGACGGTCGGTTTACCCTGCTGAATATTTATCGCGGAAAATGGTGCCATCAGTGCACCCGGCACTTGCAGCAACTGGATGAACTTATTCCCGCGTTTGCGGAGCGTGAGGTGTCGGTGGTGGCCGTTAGCGCGGACACCCGGCAGCGAGCCGAAGAGTTCTCGGAAACCCTTGCTATTCGTAATCTCAGGGTGGGGTACGAAATGCCACTGGAAAAAGCGCGGGAGCTGGGTGTGTTTGTTTCTGCGCAGGCCAAGGAAGAGGAAATGCCCTTATTTTGCGAACCTGCGCACTTTCTTATCAGATCGGATCATACGATTTTTGCAGCGTGGATTTCCTCCTGTGCCTTCGCCCGAACGTCGCCGCAGGGGATACTCGATTATGTGGACTTCATCGGTGAGAAGGTCAACAAGGTTCCGCGAGGCTCCGCTTAATTAGCGAGTCCTCCTGAGCGCTAACTTTGCTCTGATCCAATCGTGTCTGCTGCAGCCTCTTTGCGCTTAAGCCGTTGGTGAGAGTCTTCCGATAGTCCCATCTGCCAGTAGCCGCTGGTATAGAGATGGGATCGGGGTACGCCCGCTTCGTCTCTGAAGTAACGTCGCAACTCGCGCGCGCAGTGCGATTCTCCCGCAATCCATACGCCGCCGGTTCCCCCGGGTAGGGAAAGCCCTCGGACAGCATCCACAAGCACGGTATTTGGCATTGCCGGGTGGGGATTAATTACCCACTGAATGTCGATTCCCGGTGGCGCCTTCACCGCATGCTTATCCTCTGGGCTGACAACTTCAAAAACAGCGATGCCTTTGGTCTCGGGACTCAGGCGCTCGAGATTCGCTTCCAGGGCGGGCATTGCACTCATGTCGCCTGCCAGGAGTACCCAGTCTCCGGTGTCGTTGACGAGCTTGGGCCCGGAGGGACCTTTGAGGCCTATAGGCGAACCTGTCTGTGCGTCTTTGGCCCACGTCGACGCCGGCCCGGGTTCGTCGTGGATGAAAAAGTCGATGTCCACCTCGGGTCGCGGGTCGCAACGATAGCCGCGGATTGTATAAGTTCTTACTGTCTGTGATTCCGCCGCGCCCTCGAACACAAGTTTGCAATTTGCCGACTCGCTCTTTTCAGGAAATTCCCGAAGGTCCTCCCCGGTGAGGGTGATGCGTATTAAGCGAGGCGTAACGTAAGCTTTTTTGGCAACAGTCAGGTGTCGCATGCGTGACTTAGACATGTATTCGCGTTACCTCACAGCGGAGCTCGGGCAGATCAGTCGCTTTTTCTTCGTCACAAAAGAACACAGTATCAATCTTGTGGTTGCGGCACAGGGCAGCGAGTTCCTTTGGGTATCGCAGTTCAGCGTTTCCGATCCTGGTGCGGTGGTTCCAGGGTTCATCGTCAATAAAGAACAACACTTCGAAATGTTTTTCATCCTCCAGCTTGCGCAGAATACGATATTCGTCGTACCCCGTTCCGAGAATGATTGCGCGGCGTTTTGGTCGCGTTAGTCTCAGCAGAAGGTCACCTAGCTTGGCAAATCTCATATCCGTTGTTACATCAGTCCATGCAGTTTTTCGTTGTTGTGATTTAAGCCGGTCCAGGCGCCCGATGATAGAGTTATCTTGCGTTTGCTTGGTTCTCAATTCGAGAATACTGAGGCCGCGATGTGCCATATTATAATTCGATAGCCAAACAATTAGAGTGCCAGACACACTGTTAGTTGGTTCCTTGCCGCAGAAGATAGCAACAGTGAATAACTCTAATTACTCTAAAGGCAGCGCTACGATGATGAATCCGAAAGTTCGTAAGAGAAACCTCCTGTCCTGTGCCATCGTCACATTGATTGGCACTCAACCGTCAGCCTATGGCGCATTGGAAGAAGTCATCATCACCGCGCAAAAACGGTCCGAGTCACTTCAGGACGTTCCGGTAGCCGTGAGTGCGTTTACCGGTGAGACCATGGAGACGCTGGGCATCACCAACGCCAGCGAACTGGTTGCCATCACGCCGGGTCTGTCTGTGCAGAACCAGGCGGGCTCAAACCGAAATTATTTCTTGAGAGGTGTGGGAACGTCGGACGTCCATCTTACGGCGGCTTCTGCGGTCGGGCAGTATTTTGACGGTATCACTCTCACCAGCGGCTTCTACGCCCGTGCCGCCCTCTATGACATGGAGCGCGTTGAGGTGCTGAAGGGGCCACAGAACACACTCTTTGGCCTGAATACCACGGGGGGTGCGGTCAATTACATCAGTAATAAACCTGACCTTGGAGCTGGTACCCACGGTAAGGCAAGAGTGCGCATTGGAAACTATGACCGTATCGAGGTGGATGGGGCCGTCGGCTTCGATGTTACGGATACACTTGCAGGCCGTATCGCCTTCCAAAGTATTAACGACGACGGTGCTTTTCGTTCGGTCAGTGATGGCAGAAATTACGGTGACGACGACTTAAAGAATATCCGGGCGACCTTTCTTTGGGTGCCGACGGAACTAGCCACTGTCACCTTTAACGTACGAGCCATGACGTCGGAAAACAACAGTACACCCGTTCGGGGTGTCGGCAGCCGATCGGCGGATGGCTCCGGCGGTCTATGCGCTCAAGTGCCGACGGGCGTTATCGACTTCGGCCAGAGCACCAGTTGCCTGAGTCGAGACGGTGGTGGCACCGGAGAGCCAGCGTCGAATCCATCGACAAGCAACTGGACGCTCAACACCCAGGATATAGGTTTTGAGGATCTGGAAACCAAGGGCTGGTACCTAAAGTTTGACTATGAACTCCCCTGGGCGACCTTCAACTCCATCACTTCCTGGGACAATCTTCAGTTCCGCAATGCCAATGATAACGATGGGGGGCCCACACTGGGTCTGCAGTCTTACCAGGAAGATGATCGGGATACCTTCCAGCAGGAGTTTCGCCTGATATCAAGTGCGGAAGCGGACTTCCGCTGGATTGCGGGTCTTTACTACCTGAATGACCAGGCTGATTCCTACACGGCCCTCCGCGGTGCGCGCGGCGCGTTCCGAAACGGGCTGGAAGTCCCCAATATCCAGCTCGACCACTCCAAGACTAATTTGGGTGTCTATTTCCAGGGCGAGTACGATGTTTCCGATACTCTGACCCTGACCGCCGGTGTGCGTTGGTCCGACGAGGAAATTGAGGGTGATTACCTGCCGTCGTCGCCTAATGTCGCGGGTGACCCGACCTCGACCCTGTACTTTAAAGATGAGGTCGATGCGTTGGTGCGGGCGCAGAATCCTGGGGGGCCGGACTTTGACGACAATGGTTACGAGATCGCTCGGCAGGTTTCCCAGAAACTCAAGAACGACGACGTTGGCTACACCATAAAGCTGGACTGGGCGGTCACGGACGACTCAATGCTTTATCTCAGTAATTCGCTGGGCTTCAAGGGATCTGCGCTCGACATCCGTCCGGTCTATGCGTTGGTGCCGATTGGTAATGTTATTTCAGGGCTTGAAGAGACCCGGCTGGAGCCAGAGTCTCTCGAAGTCTGGGAGATTGGTTACAAGAGTAGCTTCTGGGATGGACGCGTTGAGTTAGATGCTGCCGCGTTCCACTATACCTATGAAAACCTGCAGCAGTTCGTCACGGGCCGAGGTGTTCCGACTTTGGACAACGCGCCGGAATCCGAGATTACCGGTTTTGATGCGAATCTGCGGTATGGCGGCGACAACGGTTTCTTCCTGCAGGCGGGTATATCCTTGTTGGATACCGAGGTCACCGATGCGGAAGGCAGCCTCTTTGTTGAGGGTGCGGAACTAGCTAATTCTCCTGACCTTTCTTTCAATGTGCTAGCGCAGCAGGAGTTTACCCTGAACAATGGTAACTACCTGACGTTGACCGCAAATGTCTCGCATACGGGCGACCAGATTAAGGTGACCCAGACAACCGGTCTGTCAGAAGTTACGGATCAACTCACGCAGGAGGCGTTTACGCTGCTCAATGCCAACGCGAGCTACCGCTTCGGGAGCGATCAGCAGTACAACTTGTCGGTGTACGGTAATAACCTGACCGGTGAGGAGTTTTGCGGGGCAATACTCATTAACGACGGCAATGCCATTCTCGGCGGTGCGACGAATGCGCGCACGCATATCAATATGACTGCGCTTTGCCGGGTAACCAACGCGTCGACACGAACCTACGGGGTGTCGTTTGCCGTAGACTTTTGACCTAGATCGGCCGGGCTTATTTCGCATTGCTGAGTGCGCAAGTCCGGCTTTTTTTTTGCACATCTTTACGCCGGGTGAATTCTGAATGACTACATTATGGACGTTTCTACAGCGCCTGGTCGCTGTGACTCTCCTTCTAGGCTGCGCTGCGGTTATTGCCGAGACTGAGGCCTCACGGCAGTTGAAGCTACGCAACTCAGAGTTTGAGAAGGACATCATAAAGGTGTCTGACAGCGTCTATGTGGCAGTGGGTTATGCGGTCTCACCGGTCAGTATGATCGTTGGCGAAGATGGGTTGGTGATCATCGACACGGGTATCGATACGGTCAGCGGAGCCCAGATCAGACAAGATTTTCGCAAGATCAGTGACAAGCCCGTTTCTGCCGTGGTCATTACTCATGGCCACCCGGATCACCTGGGTGGTCTTGCCGCTTTTGTTGACTCGGACGATGTGCAGGTCTGGGTTCGAGAGAGGTTTCAGGATGAATCGAATACCCTGCGCGATGCAGGCATCAACAGGCAGCGAAAACGTGGCGCTATGCAGGCGGGTTTTCTCCTTAAGCCGGAGCAGCGAATCAACAATGGAATAGCCAAACCCTACTGGCCCAACCGAGGTGGCGCCGTTTTTGAATCAGCCCATGCAGCGAAGCCCACGCATTTTGCGACCGGCGATCGTACGCGAGTTTCCGTTGCCGGTGTGGAGCTGGAACTGGTAGCAGCGGACGGCGAGACGAGCGATGCGCTCTATATCTGGTATCCCGAAGAACGCGTCATATTCTCGGGCGACAATTTTTATAAGTCCTGGCCTAACCTGTATCCCATCAGGGGATCGGCTTATCGCGACGTTCGGAAGTGGGCCATGGCCATCGGCGCCATGCTCGGTGAGCAACCTGAGGTGTTGGTGGGTGGCCATACGCGTCCGATTGTCGGTGCCGACGAGGTTGTCGAAACACTGACCCATTACCGAGATGCCATACAGTTCGTCTTTGACAAGACTGTAGAGGGTATCAATGGCGGACTAACGCCGAACCAGCTTGTTGAATATGTGCAGCTACCGCAGAAGTATGCGCAGCTGGACTATCTTCGTCCCTATTACGGCAATCCGGAGTGGGCCATAAGGTCGATTTTTAACGGTTATCTGGGTTGGTTTGATGGCAACGCAACAAATCTTTTCCCCCTGAGCGACGCCGAAGAGGCGGCGCGAATTGCCGATATGGCAGGTGGTGTTCAGGCCCTGCATGAGCGGGCCGATAAAGCCCTGGTTTCGGGGGACTACCAATGGGTGCTCAGTCTGTCTGACTACATTCTGGCTTTGGAGCCCGAATCTGCCCAGGCGCGTATTCGAAAGGCCGATGCAATGACCGCACTGGCGGAAAGCCAGCTTACGGCCACCGCACGCAATTACTACTTGAGCAGCGCCAAGGAACTGCGCTCCCAGGCCTCTCAGTAGGTTAGTCTGTCAGGGGCGTTTTAAAGGGAGCTACTCAACACGGTCAAGGCTCCTGCTGAGAATCGCGTCTACCGCCGCGTAGGTCGACACACAGAACGGCACGCAGTAAGTCAAAGGAATCTTCCAATAAAGATCCGGAGGTAACGCGACGGCTGACAGGATCAGGTTCCCCTGATTGATTGCTATCAGAATGGTACCCACGATCATCGACACTTTGGCACTTCTTCGTACCACCGGTTCGCTCGTGGCTACACGTAGCCATCTCGCTGCTGAGGACTCGCTCACGCTATCTATCGATCTTAATTATTGAAAGAAAAGGGTGGGGCAATGTCTTCAGTTCTCCAGGGTATTGGCCATGTCATTGCCGACATGAAGCTTCACGGCATGTTAGTTCTTCTATGACTTAACACCTTGATAAACTCTGAAAAAGGCCGAGCGTGGATAATTCCCACACGCTTTTCAGGAAAGAACCCCACCTCGGCAAAACCGCGTCTCACTACGGTTGTTTACTTTAATAGTAATCGCGTTGCTGACAGGTCATCGGCTTCGTTATTTCATCGGTATTTAAAAGTAATTCAGCCGAAGGCAAGAGGAGCATCGCCAGTGAGCCGTCATTAGTTCCGTACCTTTTATAAAGGGGCCTGAATTCTGTTGCGGAGATTACGCTCAAAATCTTGCCGCCGGGTGACAATGAGGAGGCGCCTGCTTTACCGGCAGATTTCCGACATCAGTCCTGCAATGTTATGCCTCGTCCGACAAACAGAGCAGCGGGCGTCGTCTTAAGATCAATAGAGCCAAACGTTTGCGAACATCGGGCAAACTACTAATTCAATTTGTCGGAGTGTGCCTCCGCCAGATACAAAAAAGGCCCCACTGGGGCCTTTTTTGTATCTGTCTTTTAAGGCGGATAGATGAGGGCCCTTGGTTCGACAAACAGCGACAACAGGAGCTGTTTGGACGGGGTCGCTTGCGACACCGCCCCGCAGGGGTGAAAACATTCCCTAGGCTGTTTCAATCAATCCCTTCTCCACCCTCCGCCAATTCGTTTAGTGACTTGCCGGCGCTCTCGCAGGTGTTTCGTGATGTTGCTCACAGAATCTCTCTTCTGCATGTGATCAAACGCACACTGGCGCGGCGATGTCGTGTCTTTGCACGCTGAGACTCACTATCTTAAGTCCCGATCGAACGCTTCAGGGTTGTCGCCAAGGCGACGTCTGCGCTAACAGGCACTCAGGGAACAGAACATGATTAATCAACAACTCAAAACGCTTGCGACCGGCCTTTTGGCTTTTGGTCTCATGACGAACGTTGCCCAGGCAGGCCTCATGAACCTGGTTCAAAACGGTGAGTTTGAAAATACGGGCGTTAAGCCGGGTAAGTGGGCGCCCGTCGGGGATGTCCCGCAGTGGTATAGCGGCGAAGGCAAAATCGAGATTTGGGCAGAGAGCTTCCAATGGGGTAATCGCAAGGGTAGCGATGGGTTGGCTACAGGTCAGCACGCGGAGATTACCTGGAAAACGGATGATCCGAGCAAGGCGAACATCTGGACGCAGTTTGTGATTCCCGAAACGTTCGCTTACGGGTCCACCGCATTCTTTAGCTTCGATTACCAGAATCGCAGCTCTCAGGGCATTCTGGGAAGTGTCGAAGTTAATGGTAGCGACGTTCTTTGGTTTGATGGCTCCAGTAAAAACAAGTGGACTGCAATGAATCTAGAAGTAGCCGGGTTATCCGCCGGTGATAGCGTTCGCTTGTTGTTTCAGTCCAATGGCGGTGGTTCCTCTGGCGGACACATCGACCAGGTTGAATTCAACGTCGCGGTTCCTATTCCAGGAACTATGGCTCTTTTGGGTCTCGGTCTGGCAGGTTTCGGTCTCTCACGCCGGAAAAAGTAACCACGCTGTACTTGCAAGCACGGGGGTGACTATCACCGTGCGAATCACAAAGATCTGAAAAAGCTGCAGCACAGTTACGGGCAAGCCGACTTTTAACACTACAAGTCCCGTTTCCGTCATATAGATCAACTGGCAGAGCGATAAGCCTGCCAGTATGAATCGCATGCGATCGCTCGATATCTCGCTGGCCACAATGGTGGGGATGTACTGATCCATAAAGCCAAACAAAAAGCCCGGGGCTATGCGCGCTGCATCGTTGACATCAAATAGTGTGAGTGCCCAGGCGATGGGCATAGAAATCCACGTAGCGAAAGAACTGTGAAACGCTACCACTGCTGTGAGCGTTCCCAGCGCAATGAGTGGGCCGATCAAGCCAAACAGCTGTTCAAGCATCATCACTGTCGCCGAATGAGCCATGTTTGGCAGCGCAGGTGCACTTTGTGCGGATGATACTGCGTTGTTAAGACACCGACGAAGCAACGGCCCCTCGGATTCGACAGTAGAAATGCTGTTGGGCGAGCCATCAATATAGCTATCGGCGATGCGACTTACCGGCGGCAAGCGCGGCACGATGGCAGCACAAATAATGCAGGCCAGCACGCTGCATAGATACCACTGGATGAAATAGTCACCAACACCACTCACGTTGGCGATAACCAGCGCAAAGGGTAGTGACACCACAGAGAAATTCGTGGCCACGCTAACCGCCTCGCGACCCGTATAAAACCCTCGTTGATACTGCTGTCCTGTGACTAAGATGCCAATGGTGCTGGCAGAAATGAAAGAAGCAGTGGCATCCACGGCCGCGCGGCCGGGTAGACGAAACAGGCGTCGGAATGTGGGGGCCACCAGTGTTCCAAAAAAATCCATGGCACCAAATTCGGTGAGTAGCGGCATAAAAAAGCAGGCTGGTATTAGGACGATGGAAAATGCGATGGCCAGTTCTTCTACCAGGATGATGCCGGTGTCCTCCAGACGTAACACTTCGGGACCTACTTTGAAGTAAACCATAAGTGCTATGGCAGCACCCGCTATACGGAGTGTGAGCCAGGCCGGTCCAGCCTCCGCTACAGCGTAGAGCATCGGTCGTTTCTGTTTCCAATGAGGTTTTACGATAGCGTGATAAAGCGCCAGGAGCGCGCCTGCTACAGCGATGAGGACCATGAGTTCTACCAGCACAAAGCCCAGATGACGGTTTACCCAATCTGAATACAGGCTAAAGAGAACGGTGAGGCCGTCATCCAGGGGCAGGGGCACCAGAAAGATCAGCAGTCCGGCTATCGACGGGATCAGGAAGCGCAGCAATGCAGCTGTGCTGATGATTTGTTGGCCTGTCTGGTCGGTATCTGCCATCGCGCTGGAGTCGATCTCGTCTCACACTCGAGGACCTAGGGTACAGCGCTGAGGCTTTTATAGGTACTTTCGCTCGGCGGCACGTACTTTCTCCAGATAGCGACGCGTTTCTGCAAAAGGTGTTTGTTGGTGAGCTGCTGATAAACCTCACTCGGTTTCATCCATTGATGCGTGCAGCGCAGTGGCTTACTGGCGCTAAACGTCCGAAGAGCGCTGCCGGCGCTCCGTATATGCCGCGATCGTGCATATCGCGGCTACTGGAATGACTAATTCCCGCCAGATACGTGTCGTTTAGCAGGTGAAGGTATGCGCTGCCAATGTCGATGTTGAAGTCCGCGTTAAAGAGTTGTTGCTTGGTCGGTTCACCGCTCTGCTTCTTAATGCGCTCAAATACGTCGCGTCCTGCTGATGATGGCACCACCTGCATTAGACCATAGGCGTTGGCTGTGCTCACTGCATAGGGGTTGAAAGCGCTTTCGACTTCTATAACAGCATATATCAAGGATGGTGAGACCCCATAGCGACGAGAAGCAGCGAGCACATAATTGGCGTACTCAAGCTCGCGCAGATGCAAGTGATCATCCACAAGGCTCACGCGCACGCTGCGCAAGTCTTTACCGTTTTGCTGCGTGCGGCGGAGCTGATTGTTTATCAAAAAATCAGCAAAGCGTTCTGCGCGCCATTGCCAGCGAATGGCCTTGCCCTCGCTATCGACCACCTGTCCTAAAAGAAACGGCTCACCGTCCACCGGGGGAGCAGCATCTGTGAAGATATCTTCGACGCTCATATCGCGTGTTGTTAACAGCGTGTTAACGATAGCTTGTCGAAGTTTGCCTAAAGGGTTCTCGGTCGCAATGGTTTCTACCTGAAGCCAGCCCTCGTCAAAGTCCACGATAGCCCGAGCCTCAAAGGCATTGCTGTATTTGACGTATCGGTGTTCTGAGGCAACTTCAGGTTCTTCTTCACCCCAGACATTAACAAGAAGCTTGGTGACCGCGTCAATAAGTTCCGGCAGCCCTTCCATGTTAGTGGGGATTCCCTGGCGTTGAAGCTGATCTTCCAGTACTGCGCGAGCGATGCGTTCGGGGTCGCCGCTTAGGGTGGCGTCCATCACGATTTGTGAGGGGTTTGCGCAGCTACCCAGAAGTAGTGTGATCAGCAGTACAGGAGTTACGGGCAAATTCTTCATCGGTGGCAGGCGATTACACATTGATGCATGCAGGATACCTGTTTTGCACTTCTATGCTCACAGTGGCTCTGTTCGGTGCTTCACAGCTGTTTTGATGCGTTAGGTACGACAAAGCCTGTACACAGTGAGGCCAGCCACCGATCAAGGACGTAAGTATTTGCGAGCAACACGCTGGACTTGTGGTAGCACCGTCTAACAGTGTCATTACGCTCAACCACTCTCTGACATCCGTAACACGGAAAGGATTCAACTCATGACTTTATTAAGAACGATGCAGGTGGCTGTTGTACTCATCATGACCACAGCGTTCGCACAGGCCGCACACCACGAGGGTGGCCACGACGACATGGCTAAAGGCAACATCGTAGAAATAGCCGCAGGCAATGACGATTTTTCCACGCTCGTTGCCGCGGTAAAAGCTGCTGGACTTGTCGATGTGTTGTCGGGTGAAGGTCCCTTCACTGTGTTTGCACCAACCAATGCAGCATTCGCCAAGTTACCTGCCGGGACGGTAGAAACACTGCTCAAGCCCGAGAATAAGGACCAGTTGACTGCTGTGCTGACGTATCACGTTGTGGCAGGCAAAGTCATGGCTGCCGACGTGGTTACTCTCGATTCAGCGGTGACTGTGCAGGGCGAGTTTGTGAGCATTGAAGTCGGTGATGCTGGTGTATCTGTCGACAATGCGATGGTCGTAGTCACTGACATAGAGGCCTCCAACGGCGTGATCCACGTTATTGACACGGTCATTCTGCCGGGCGCCTGAAGGCTCCACATATTTGCTGCAGCTATGGCTGCAGCAGCATCGAAAGATCGATCTCGGATGCTGTTTGGCCCACCTCGGTGGGCTTTTTTTGTCCCGACCAAACCTGTTGCTAGTATGCCAATACAGAGTACTCAGTCAGTTTGATACTGAATCATGATCTCGTTGCGGCGCAGAAAAGGCAGTGTCCAGGGCGGGTTGTAACGCGCCAGTTCAGGTGCGCCGACCGCGGTGATGTTCCGCGCTTTCAGCCATTGTCGCAGTTCAGCGATTTTTGCTGCGCGTTTTTTCTCGTTAACCAAGCCAGAGAAACGTAATACGGCATAGTGAGCCTGAGGTACTTCACGAAGGCGGACTGCGGGATTGTCGGGTACCGGTAGTGTGTCCATGCTGTATTCGCTGGGCATGACAAAGTGCACGCGCCACTGCTCACCGACTTTTTCAGTGGTGACGGGGGTGGTCATGTCGATTTTCTCGGGCACGGCCTGCAGGGTGACTGGCGCGGTCATGCTGATTTTTTCGGCTTCCCCTGAGCGAGCGCTGTTTTTGCCAAAAATATAGCCGGCTATGAGACGAAATCCCTGATTGGATGCGCTATCCATTGCTCCAGGCACCAGCGTCTCGGCTACGATCATGGGGTCATAGGCACGCAGCTCAACGTCGCCCGATTTTTCCAGTACGGTATAGCTTGGTTCATCAATGGCCATGCTCGATCCTGTGTAAAACAAAATAAGAGCGGCTAATAGTCGTAGTGGTCGCACTGTTGTGGGCCTTGTATCAGTTGCGTGGTATGCGCTGCGTGTCTCTCGGCTAGAGCGCTGCGTGTCGCCACTAGTGTACCCACTTGCGTTGTGTTCCCAAACGGGCGAGTAGGGCTTTGCTGGTCGGCCCTGGTCTTCGACACACTCCACGCTTCGGTTTACTCTTCTGTACATACTCAACTATTCAATGACACTCGCGTGCCTGTCGGGTTGTCATAAGAACGTGTGTTGATTCGTTGCACTCAAGGAATTGTTTCGCTGTGAAAATCCGTCTTTTGTGTTCGTTGTTCGTCCTTTTCCTGAGTCAGCAACTTATGTCTCAGCCTAATCTGCAGTTACCGCTGCGCAGTATCGGGCCGGCAGGTATGAGTGGCCGAATCACTTCGATTGCCGTGGTACCCACTGATAAAGATGTTTGGTATGTCGGATCTGCATCTGGAGGCTTGTGGAAGACGGTGAACGCCGGCACAACCTTTGAGCCGATCTTCGATACCCAGCCGGTGCAGTCTATCGGCGCCGTGGCGGTGGCCCCGTCGAATCCTGAGGTGATCTATGTCGGTACCGGGGAGGGAAACCCGCGCAACTCTCAATCAAGCGGTAACGGGCTGTATAAGAGCGTGGACGGCGGGCTCAGCTGGACGTACCTGGGTCTCAAAGGCAGTCGCAATGTACATCGTCTCATCGTTCACCCGGACAATGCGAAAGTTGTCTGGGCGGGTGTGCTCGGAGACCCCTTCAATCCCAGCGACATTCGCGGAGTCTATAAAACCGTTGATGGGGGCGAGACCTGGAGACAGGTCCTTTACAGTAATCAGCGCAGTGGTATTGCAGATTTAGTCATTGATCCGGGTAATCCGAACAAGTTGATGGCTGCACTGTGGGAGTTTCGGCGCAGTCCCTGGGACTCGTCATCCGGTGGCATGGGATCCGGTTTATTTGTGAGTCTGGATGGCGGTGAGACCTGGACTGAACCGGAGCAAGGCTCTGGGCTGCCTGCCAAGCCCTACGGGCGCATTGGTCTTGCTATCGCGCCTTCTGATACCGAGCGGGTTTACGCCCTGGTCGAGTCGCAAAAGAATGCGCTCTACCGCTCGGATGATGGTGGCAGTTCCTGGGAAATGATCAATACCGAGACCATCGGCAGTCGCCCGTTCTACTTTGCCGACATACATGTCGATACCCAAAACCCGGATCGTGTTTATAACCTGTATTCGCGCCTCGCCCGGTCGGAAAACGCCGGTGCTGACTTTGAGGTGATCGAAGACTGGGGCATGGAGGTGCATGCGGACCATCACGCTTTCTGGATTGATCCGGATGATCCTGACTTTATCATCGACGGTACCGATGGCGGGCTTTATTGGACCCGGGATCGGGGCGAGCACTGGCGATTTGCAGAGAACTTGCCCCTGGGTCAGTTTTATCACGTCACTGTGGATGATGCCGTGCCGTACAAGGTCTACGGCGGCTTGCAGGATAATGGCACCTGGTATGGTCCCAGCGAAGTCTGGAATCGCTCGGGTATCCGCAACAGCTATTGGCGAGAACTTGCCTTTAACGATGGCTTTGACGTCGTTTTAGAGCGCGAACCCGGTCACTGGGTTTATGCGCTTTGGCAAGGCGGTATGCTGGTGCGCGTCAATAAAGAGACGGGGCAGCGAAAGACCATTGCTCCCGTCGATGCCGACAAAGATTTGCGATTTAACTGGAACGCGGCCATCGCCGGAGATCCCTTCGTGTCTGGCACCTTATACATCGGCAGCCAGTTCGTGCATAAAAGTCGAGACCACGGAGCATCCTGGAAAATCATCAGCCCAGACCTCACGACGAATAACCCCGGTAAGCAGTTGCAGCAGCAATCCGGCGGGCTGTCTATTGATGCCACCAGCGCCGAAAACCACACCACGCTCACCGTGATAGCGCCAAGCCCCCTGAAAAAGGGCTTGATGTGGGTGGGGTCGGATGATGGCAGGGTTCATCTCACCCGCAATGGCGGGAAGCGCTGGGTCGATCTGACAGCGAATCTGGCGGGCGCGCCGACGCATGGCTGGATCAAGCAGATCGTGCCCTCTGGCCATCAGGCCGGCGAAGCCTTTGTGGTGATTGATAATCACCTTCAGGGCGATTGGACGCCGTATCTTTTGCACACCCGAGACTTCGGGCAGAGCTGGCGGAATGTTTTAGCGGGCCAAGACATACCGTCCTATGCCTTGTCCTTTGCTCAGGATCCCGAGGAGCCTCGGTTGATGTTCCTGGGCACAGAGTTTGGTCTTTACGTCTCTCTAAATGCCGGCGAGACCTGGGTGCAGTGGACTCAAGGCTACCCGTCGGCATCGACCATGGATCTTAAGATTCAAGAACGCGAAGGGGATCTGGTACTGGCAAGCTTTGGTCGCAGCATTTGGATTTTGGATGACCTGACACCCTGGCGAAGGCTGGCGTCAATGCCTGAAATCACAGAAGAACCGCTGCATCTGTTCGCTCCGCCGAACACCTACCAGCCTGTCATTGATCAGGCCCCCGGGCAGCGCCTGTCGCCGGACAATCTTTTTTCCGGAGACAATAATGCGCGACAGGCGCTGATCAGTTTTTGGATTAATGACCCCGAACTTACCTCCGCCACGATGACGGTTTCGTATCAAGGTAAGCCCGTTCGCGAATGGGAGGCCCCCTTGGTACAGGGGATGAACCGAACCAGCTGGGATCTGCAATGGCAGGGGCAGGACATCTATGGGCCACTCATGAGTCCTGTGCTGGAGCGCCCCCTGGCGGCGCCGGGCAGTTACCAGCTAACGGTGACGGCAGGGGAGATAAGCCAGACTCAAGACTTTATATTGCTTGCAGACCCCCGGGTCGATTTTAAGGCGAGCCACTATGCCGAGAACCTGATTTACCGACAGACCTTAGAGAACCTGCAGAAGCAATCCAGAGACGTGACTCGGGTGCTGGCCTGTATGGAGATGGAACTGGATCAGACAGCTTCGACAATCTCACAAGAAGCGGCGGATGAATTGCGCAGGCGTATCGATGAGCTGTGGGCGCGCATTGAGTTTCGCGAATTCCAGGGCGTGATCAGCGACTCAAACAGGCTGTCTCATCGTTTGAGCAAGGCGTTTTACTTTACCCATTCGCCTTACGAGGAGCTCACCGCCAACGATCAAAGCTTTTTACGGCTGTTAGAGCGGCAAACGCAGGGTGTAATGATGTCTTTCACGGAGTTGATGACCCGGCAGTGGGTACCGCTTATGGGCGAAATCGGAGCCTCGCAAGCGCAGGCGGAGACAGCTGACGCCGGAGAGAGCGCTTCAGAACAGCCAGCCGTGGATCAGGCGACCGGGTGCGAGCCTGAATAGACCTTCTCGCTTCGTCGGTGATTTCGCTTAGTCACGCAGGATCGCCAGCGCCGCGGCGGTGCTGTCGAGTTGGCTGTCGCCTACGGATTGAGTCAGCCGCTGTCCGAGTTCATTCATGGTGGACAGGGCATCTTCAAGTCGCTGTCTGCCGGCAGGCGTCAGGGTGACGAGACTCACCCGAGCGTCTCGATCGCTACTGTCACGGGCTACAAGGCCCGTTTTCTCCATAGGCCTGAGCAGCCTTGTGACTCCTGATGCGGTTCTGCCGATAGCCGTCGCCAGATCCACACGGCGCATGCGCAGTCCGGGGGAGTGGGCGAGCTGATAGAGCACCATAAATTCGACGTAGCCAATGCCATGCACAGCGCCGAGAGTGTGATCAATGCGAGCGGATAAAAGCTCACTGGCCAGCCATAGGTCTACAAGGGTTTTGCCGCGGGGGTTGAGTGTTCGCATGAATTTATCTCCTTAATGGGTGCATAGTACATGACTTATACTTGACATATCAAGTATAAGTGTAGCAAATAGCTAAGCGCTTACTAATCCGTCAGCCCATCTGTGACGGCGATCTCGGGCCGTGTATGCTTGGCCGGTGACTGATTCTCTCAACATGGTCCCTGTGACCCCTGAATTCGCGCTCTATCTTGACGACGTGCAAATGGATGCTGTGCGTGCCGGTGGAGCCGGTGGGCAAAACGTTAACAAGGTGTCTACCGCGGTACATTTGCGCTTTGATTTGCATCGCGCGAGGCTTCCCGAGCGCGTAAAAGAGCGGCTGTTGAGCGGTCGAGACCGTCGAATCACGGATGACGGCGTTCTGGTGCTGAAAGCTCAGCGCCATCGTACCCAGGGAAAAAATCGGGAGGACGCCATTGAGCGCCTGGTGGAATTGCTTCGCGAGGCGAGTTTTGTGCCCAAATCGCGCCGCGCGACACGGCCCACCCGTGCGTCCAGGGAGCGCCGACTGAAGCGCAAGGACATCAATAGTAAAAACAAAAGCTTACGAAAGAAACCTGATGTCGAATAGTATTAAAGTCAAAAAAATATAAATAGCAAAAACAGGGTCTTAGGCAAGAGACTCAATGTTGATTGGTAGTCGGTAGCTAGGTAAAGTCGCGCCTCGTTTCAGCCCTCACTTAGGACCCGATATGCCCAACCCGCGAGATCTCGAGCGTCTTAACGCCAATCTTCCTGTATTCATGAAGCTCTTTGACGGCAAGGTGGCCGAGTTTGATGCGCAGGAGGGTACGGCCACGCTCACCTTCAACGTAGGGGAAAACTTCTGCCATTCCGGGGATATCGTTCAAGGCGGATTTGTGACGGCTATGCTGGACGCCGCCATGAGCCATGCTGTGTTCGGCTATGACGATACCGTGGGTAATCTCTCCTCCCTGGAGATCAGCACGCGCTACCTTGAAGCCACCCGCGCGGGAAGTCTCACTGCCGTGGGTCGGATTGTGCGTCTTTCCCACAAGACGGCTTTCCTTGACGGGCAGTTGTTTAATGCCGAGGGCAGTTTGTTGGCTACTACGCAAAGCGTGGCCAAGATTTACCGTAAACCCAAGGACGCCTGAAGGCTTTCGTCGCCTGGCGATAGCCTTTTAGTTACCGATGTGTGGCCGCTTTAACATCACCAGTACGCCGGGTTTGCAGGCGTTGCTGGAGGGCCTGGGTGTGAATCTGCAGCTAAGGGCGCCTGCCTGCAACGTGGCACCCACAGAGACTGTGAACCTGCTGCGACGGGACGATGCCGGAATCAGCAGTCTTCAAGATGCACGCTGGTGGCTGACACCCTCCTGGGCCAAAGAAGTCAGCCAGAAATACGCCATGTTTAATGCCCGGAGCGAAGGGCTGAGTAAAAGTCCGGCCTTTCGCAAACCCTTTGCGAGTCAACGGGGCATCGTGCCCATGTCATCTTTCATCGAGTGGCGGGGGAGTGCGCCAGACAAACAACCGTGGCTGATCACCAACGAAGCGGAGGCCTTGGCTGTGGCGGCGCTATGGGATGTGTGGTTCGACGCTAAAGTCGGCGATGGCGAGCCGCTGCTGTCCTGCACCCTGGTCACCACTGCGGCAGCTGATTCGTTCAAGCCCTGGCACGCGCGGATGCCGGTGATGCTGGCGCGTAAGGACCAGGCACGCTGGCTGGACAATGAAGCGCCCATAGCCACCGATGACCCGATCTTCAGGCCTCACTTAGCCGAGGCGCTGCACCTGGTCCCGGTGAGCCGCGCTGTCGGAAGCGCCCGTAACAAGAGTCCCGACAGCATGGTGCCGGTGGGGGAGTCAGTCATACTCCCGGCCACGCGTTCCTAGCCAGCGCAGAGCGCGCTCCTGTGCTCCCGTTAGTCCAGGAGTGCCTGGTAGGTGAGTACGCGAAACTTTTTGGCCAATGGCGTTTGATGCGGGACACTCTGGACCATAAACAGCCCGACGATATTGTCCTTTGGATCTACCCAGAAGTTAGTACCGGCCGCACCGCCCCAGCCATAGGCGCCATCGGCACCGAGCTCTCCGCTCTTGCCCGCGGTGCTCTCGACGATGCCCACTCCCAGACCAAAGCCATCCATGCCCCACAGACCGTTTGAATCAGCATTACCAAGATGATCCTTACGCATGTGCTCTATGGTCTTTGGCGAGAGCAGCTGCGCACCATTTAAATGACCGCCGTTGGCCAGCATCAGCGCAAAGCGCAGGTAGTCGTCAGTGCTTGATATCAGTCCGCCGCCGCCACTTTGAAAAAGGCTGCCGTCCAGATAGGGGCGCGTGAGCTCCGGATCCGCGGGTAACAGCTCGGTCTCGGCGTTAAACTGCCAGGGACTGTTCCAGTCCATTACCGTCCCTTTGGGCGTGTATAGGGCGGTAAGACGCGGCTGCTTGTCTTGCGGCACCACAAAAAACGTATCTTTCATCCCCAGTGGCGCAAAGATACGCTCCTGTAAGAAGTCGCCAAATTTCTGGCCGCTGATAACCTCTACAAGTCTGCCCTGTACGTCTACCGCGACGCTGTAATGCCAGCGTGAGCCCGGCTGATAAAGTAAAGGAAGTGTGCCGAGACGTTTCGAGAATTCCGCAAGGCTTGGCGCGCGAAGCAGGTCCGTCTCACGATACAGTTTGTCCACCGCTGTGTTGCCAAATATTCCGTAACTCAGGCCAGCGGTATGGCGCAGCAAATCACGGATGGTGGGTTGCCGGTAAGGCGCCTTAGTGACCAGGTTCCCGCTTTCGTCTTCCTCGGCAAGTGACAGCCCCGCCAGTTCCGGAATGTATTGGCTTACCGGATCCTCAAGCAGAAAGTGTCCCTCCTCATAAAGCATCATCAGTGCGACGGCGGTAATCGGTTTGCTCATGGAGTAGATGCGAAACAGCGCATCATTCGACATGGGTCGACCTGCTTCGCGATCGGCCATACCCCAGGTTTCATTGAAGACGATGGTCCCGTTGCGGGCGATCACCCCGTGGGCGCCGACCATGATGCGCTGGTCCACAGCTTCTTCCATGCGATCGTTAATGCGTTGCAGGCGCTCACCTGAAAAGCCCTCGCGCGCAGGGGACGTGCTTGGTATTGCCATAGGCTGGAGACTGCCGTCTGCGACAACGGTTTGCGTGACGAATACGCATGCGCTTAGCAGGCCTGCGCAAAGCACATGGATGAGAGAGTTTCTTTGCATATCTGTGGTTCTCCAGGGATGGGCTCGGCATTTATCGTGCTCGGGTAGCGCGCTATCGGCTCCCCCGCCTACGCAAGATAGGCAATTGAGACAAAGCGCACAAGCGGCCACTGTCAAGCTGTGAATCTGCAGCAGCTGCGCTATGCTCCAGTGCTCCGTAGGTGTATGGATTGGAATCGCTGTGTTGATTTCACGCAGAAAAATATTGCAGCTCTCTGCCGGTATTCCGGCGATGACCTCGGTACTTGGTCAAACATCGGCCGCCCAGGGAGTCGGGACCGATTATGACGTGATAGTGCTTGGGGCCGGTGTGGCAGGGCTAGCGGCTGCTGAGCGGCTTGTCAGTCTTGATAACGATTTGAAGGTGCTGGTACTTGAAGCCCGTGATCGTATCGGGGGGCGCGTTCATTCTGTCGCTCGTAAGGACAGTACGCGCGATGCTGAGCTGGGTGCTCTGTCCCTCAGGCACCCCGAAAAGGCCGGTTGGCCTGCGATTGAACGTCTTGGTCTCACCGTCGACAGGTTTGCCGATGGCAGCTTGGGCCTGTACCCGGGTATGGTGGCGCTGGTTCGCGCGCTCGCCGAGTCTTCCACGGGAAGGGTGCAGCTGGACTCCGAGGTGCGGGAGGTTTTTTGGCGTGATGGCCTGGTGGGGGTGAGTTACCTGAACCGGGGTCTGAGCAGTGCGGTAACCGGTCGGCGCCTCATCGTGACGCTACCACCAGGTGTGCTCCGTGGCGGTGCCTTGTCATTTAGTCCGGCGTTACCGGCTTCCAAAGTCAGTGCTTTGGAGTCACTTGTTATGGAGCCCGCCATAAGTGTTGCCCTTCTTTTCCCTCACACCGCGGCTAAACTCAGGGACGACTCACAGCCGTGGCTGTTTGAGGATTCCACCACTCGCCTGCGCGCGTTTCCCGGAGGTCCACAGGGTCATGTGTTGCTCGAGGCGCAGTTCAGAGGTGATCGCGCGTCTGTTTTAGCACAGCAGCCCGAATCGCTGCAGTTGTCCTTAGCGCTTCGCGCTTTTACGGAAGCTTTTGATGTACTACCGATGCTTGGGGATGCCAGCTGGACCGGAGCCGCGGATTGGCTCGCCGATCCGTACAGCCTGGGTGCTGCAACGCAGGCTGCCACTGTGGCAACCCACCTGGAGATCGGATCCAGCCTCTGGGATACCCTGTTTTTTGCAGGGGAGGCTACGGCCGATCCGCAGGCCGTAGGTACGGTGCACGGTGCCTATGAAAGCGGGGAGCGTGTCGCCAGAGAGGTTGCCGTTTCATTAGATATTGAGCTTTCTGGCCAGGAAGACCCCATTCTGGAACTTCTTTAGCCCGCTCGAGTCGGGGCGCAGGGTTGCCGCCGCGTCTAAGCGCAAAGCGGTGCAAACGACCTCGCGAACCCACAAACATCACTTTCACACTGGTATGCGCAGAGGCCTTTGGCTAGACTGGCCGCTTTCCGTAAGTACCTCATTAATATGACGACGCTCACGCACCTGGATGCTCAGGGACGCGCCCGCATGGTCAATGTCGGCGACAAAGCAATCACTGCCCGGCGAGCCGTCGCTGCGGGGCAGATTGTCATGCAGTCGCAAACGCTGGAACAAATTCGCGCTAACAGCCTTTCCAAGGGAGACGTGTTGGCCGTGGCGAGAATTGCCGGCATACAGGCTGCTAAACGGTGTGATGAACTCATCCCACTGTGTCACAGCCTGCCCCTGGATGCGGTGAGCGTGGATTTTGAACTGGACGAGGCGCTGCCCGGGGTTCGCATCACGGCCAGCGCGTCGGTGCAGTCGCGTACCGGGGTCGAGATGGAGGCCCTCACCGCGGTCTCTGTTGCGGCGCTCACCATTTACGACATGTGCAAGGCGGTGGATAAGGGCATGCTGATCGACCAAGTGTGTCTGGTGCGTAAAGAGGGTGGACGTTCCGGCGTATGGGAGCGATCCCAAGAACCGCATGGCCATCAAGACACACAGGGCGAGGGATAGCGTAGAGTGAAAATCCTGTTTTTTGCGCGGCTAAGAGAGCTGCTCGGTAGCGACTGTTTCGAGATCGCGGATGCCGACTGTCCCGCTGACGTGGCAGCCCTTCGCGCGATGTTGCGTCTGTCCGTGAATGCTCAGTTAGCTGAATCACTAGCGGACCCCAACGTCTTTTGCGCGGTCAACCAAAAAGTCGCAGGCGAAGATCAAACTCTGAAAAGCTCCGATGAAGTGGCATTTTTTCCGCCAATGACCGGAGGCTGAGGGTGTTTTCTGTCGCTATTTCCAAAGAGCCTCTTGATGTGTCGGCGCTGACTCGGGACTTTCCCCGCAGTGCGGCTGAAACCGGTGCGGTTGTGACGTTCACGGGTTTTGTGCGCGGTGAGGGGATCAGCGCTTTGGCCCTGGAGCATTACCCGGGCATGACGGAGCAGTCTATTTTGGACTCTATTCACAGTGCAGCCCGTCGTTGGCCTGTGCAGTCGGTGCAGGTAGTGCACCGGGTAGGCGAGCTGGCAGCCGGAGAGCCTATCGTCTGGCTTGCAGTGGGCGCCGGGCATCGCGCGGCGGCCTTTAGTGCCTGTGAGTTTGTCATGGATTATTTGAAAATTTCCGCGCCCCTGTGGAAGCGTGAGCGAGACCTGGAGGGCAACTGGCATTGGGTTGATGCCAAGATAGCCGATCGTGATCGCGCCAGGCGCTGGGGCGGAGGCGCAATCGCATGACCATGGATTCTCGGCAGTTGCGTGATGCGCTGGGGCAGTTTGCGACAGGCGTTTGTCTGGTTACGGTTAACGACGATGACGGCGTGGCTCACGCCTTGACGGTGAACTCCTTTGCGTCCGTATCTCTGGATCCGCCCCTGGTGCTGTGGAGTCTGCAAAAAGACGCGGAGATTTATGCGCTTTACGAGTCGGCGCCCAGGTTTTGCATCGCGGTGCTAGCCCAGGATCAGCAGGGGCATTCCTCCGGCTATGCCCAAAAAGGTGCACACCGACTGGCGCCGGAACACTTCGAAACGGGCCTGAATGGCGCCCCCCGCATCAACGATGCCTTGGTGAATTTTGAATGCAGTCTGGAGCGCGCTCTCGATGGCGGCGACCATACGATTTTGCTTGCCCGGGTGACGCATGTGTCTGCGATCAATCCACAGTCTCCCCTGGTGTTTTTTGGCGGACAGTATCGGGAGCTCCGATGAAGTTCTGCAGCGAGTGCGGCGGATCTATCGAGCTGCGGATTCCTCAGGGTGATGATCGCAACCGCTATATCTGCGATGACTGCGATCACATTCACTACATCAATCCCCGGGTGATTGTCGGGTGTCTGCCAGTTCACGAAGACAAGGTGCTGCTTTGCAAGCGTGCCATAGAGCCGCGCTACGGGTTTTGGACCCTACCCGCAGGCTTTATGGAAAATGGTGAGACCACAGAAGAGGGGGCTGCCAGGGAAACCTGGGAAGAGGCGCGGGCGCGGGTCAGCAATATGCACCTTTATCGCGTGTTCGATGTGCCTTACATCAGCCAGGTCTATATGTTCTACCGCTGCAGTTTGGATGACGGGCTTTTCGGGGTTGGACCGGAAAGTCTGGAAACTGCTCTGTACACCGAGCAGGAAATTCCCTGGGATGAGATTGCGTTTCCCGTTGTGCGCGAGACATTGCAAGCCTATTTCGACGATCGGCGCCGGAACGATTATCCCGTGGTAGTGGACGCCATTCGTTACAAGAAGCCGCCCCGGGCCAGTTAATACACTACAAGGCTTGCGGCAGCTGCGTAACACTTAGATTGAATAAAGGATTAATAGGAGATCTCCATGGCGTTCCCCAAAGTAGGCAACCTTGCTCCGGCGTTTTCACTGCTTGACCAAGATGGCAAAAAAGTGAGTCTCAAGGATTTTAGAGACAAGAAAAACGTTGTTTTGTATTTCTACCCCAAGGCAATGACACCCGGGTGCACCACACAGGCCTGTGGCCTGCGGGACAGCCAGGCCGCTCTTAAAAAACTGGATGCCGTGGTATTTGGCGTGAGTCCCGATCCGGTGCCGCGTCTGGGACGTTTTATCGACAAGGAGTCGCTGAACTTCAGTCTGTTGTCCGATGAGGACCACGCTATCGCGGAAAAATACGGCGCCTGGGGGCTGAAGAAGTTCATGGGCCGGGAGTTTATGGGTATTTTGCGCAGCACTTTTATTATCGGCAAAGACGGGCGGCTCAAGCACGTGATGGATAAAGTGAAAACCAAGACGCACCACGATGATGTGGTGGCGTTGATCAAAGAGTTGGGTCTATAGCGCTGTGGCGTCGTCTTCTGTTGCAAAGACTCGGGTTGTCAGTTTCAACGCTAACGGCATTCGCGCAGCGCAGCGCAAAGGGTTTTTCGAGTGGATGGCTCGGGAGTCTCCGGACATTGTCTGCATTCAGGAGACCAAGGCGCAGGTACATCAGCTGACCGACGAGGCTTTTCATCCTCAGGGCTATCACTGTGTTTACAACGATGCCGAGCGTAAGGGTTATAGCGGCACGGCGGTATATTCCCGCGTGAAACCCAGGTCCGTCACCACCCGCTTGGGCTGGGAGCCGGTGGATGGAGAGGGACGGTATCTGCAATGTGACTTTGCGGGATTGTCAGTGATATCCCTGTATGTGCCTTCCGGGTCGAGCAGTGACGCTGCGCTGGAAAAAAAGTTTACTTTTATGGAGCTGTTTCTTGAGCACTTGCGGGTCCTAAAGCGCAAGCGCCGGGAGTTCATCATCTGTGCCGATTGGAACACCTGCCATCAGAATATTGATCTGCGTAATTGGCGGGCCAATCAGAAGAACTCGGGGTTCCTCCCGGAAGAGCGGGCCTGGCTGGATCAAATATATGACGAGATCGGTTTCGTGGATTCCTTTCGCGTCGCTGACACAGAGCCCGATCGCTACACCTGGTGGTCTAATCGGGGGCAGGCCTGGGCTAACAATGTGGGTTGGCGCCTGGACTATCAGATGATTACGCCAAAGCTTGTGCCGGCGGTGAGTGGAGCTTCCATTTATACCGAGGAGCGCTTTTCGGATCACGCTCCGCAAATTATGGAGTTCGAGCTCGAAATCAAACCGTAGCTCCGGCGATAGTTTGCCGGGGATGGGTAAAACCGTTACATTCCTCCGCCACTCGCAGGCGGGATTTGCCGTTTTTGCCGCGACGCATTGTTTTTTTCATTATTGAGTTATTCCCTAAGGAGTTACCGTGTTTATCGCATCAGCCCATGCCCAGACCGCCGCCCCCGCCGGAGCTCCCGCCGGAGGCGAGCTTTTTCAGATTATTTTTTTGGTAGGCCTTTTCGTACTTTTCTACTTCATTGCGATCCGCCCCCAGCGCAAGCGCCAGAAAGAGCATGCCGCGATGGTTGCTGCGCTTGGCAAGGGTGATGAAGTCACAACCAGCTCCGGTATCCTGGGCAAGATCGTCAGTCTCGACGACAACTATGTTGTGCTGAGTGTCAGCGAGAAGGTTGAGCTCAAGTTTCAGCGCATCCACATCCACGCCGTGCTGCCCAAAGGTACGCTCAAGAGCATCGGTTAGCGTCCAACGCTTCTTTGAAGCGACTGGATCGCAGCCTGGTGAATTTAAAAACAGTGGTAGAAAGAGGACGGTAGTCACATGGCTGAGCTGATTGGCACCATCAATGGTATTGCCTGGGGTCCGGTGATGCTGGTTCTGCTCCTGGGAACGGGGATTTACCTGACCCTGGGGTTGGGGTTTCTCACGCTGCGAAAACTGCCGACCGGTTTCGGATTGCTTTTTAGAGGGCGAAGTGGCGCCGGAGCAGGTGATATTTCACCCTTCAGTGCGTTGATGACGTCGCTCTCCGCAACTATTGGAACAGGCAATATAGCGGGTGTAGCGACGGCAATTACCCTCGGCGGTCCCGGTGCGCTGTTCTGGATGTGGATCACCGCACTCTTTGGTATGGCCACTAAATATGCAGAGGCCGTTTGCGCCGTGCACTTTCGGGAACAGGATGCCGACGGGCAATACAGCGGCGGGCCCATGTACTACATCCGCAATGGCCTGGCCGCACATTGGCATTGGCTGGCTTTCGCTTTTGCTATTTTTGGCAGCCTGGCCGGGTTCGGCATAGCCAATACGGTGCAGTCTAATTCTGTTGCTCAGGTATTGAATGACAGTTACGCCATAAAGCCGCTCTACACCGGTCTTACCCTGATGGTCCTTGTGGGGGCTGTAGTCCTGGGTGGTATCAAGCGTATTTCCAGTGTCGCAAGCTATCTCGTGCCTCTTATGGCCACGAGCTATCTGTTGATGGGCGTTATCGTCATCGCCATGCATGCCTCAGCAGTACCCGGGGCGATAGTGACTATTGTGGACTCAGCATTCACGGGATCGGCGGCACTGGGTGGATTTGCCGGTGCGACGATATGGGCCGCCATCCGTTTCGGCGTGGCGCGAGGAATATTTTCTAACGAAGCCGGTCTTGGAAGCGCGCCCATCGCCCATGCTGCGGCAAAGACCAATGAACCGGTAGAGCAGGGCATGATCGCAATGCTCGGTACCTTTATCGATACCCTTATCGTTTGCAGTATTACGGGACTGGTCATCGTCATCATGGACGTTCTTCCCAGTGGCGTGAGCGGCGCAAGCCTCACCAGCATGGCTTTTGGTAGTGCTTTCCCCGGCGGGGATATCATCGTAACCATTGGCCTGTGTATCTTCGCATTCACCACCATGATTGGGTGGTCTTTTTACGGCGAGCGTTGCGTGGTGTTTTTGGTAGGAACCAAAGGGGTTATGCCTTTTCGTCTTGCCTGGGTTGTGGCTATCCCCGTTGGCACCGTTGTACAGTTGGATCTTATCTGGCTCATCGCCGATACCCTGAATGCGTTCATGGCCATTCCCAACCTCATTGCGCTGCTGCTCCTCGGTCCCCTGGTCTTTCGGCTGAGTCGGGAGTATTTTCAGCGATAGTCGTCTTTAATCATCTTCGCCGACCGATAGTTGGCGCTGGCACAGCGGCGCGGCAACGCCTTTATCATTTCGCCCGATTTTGTCGGTAGCGCTTTGCAGGGTATGCTCGGGGCATGAGCGTCACACTGGACAAGAAACTCGTCATCGCGATTTCATCGCGTGCTCTCTTTGATTTGAGTGAAAGTCATCGGGTCTACGAAGAAGAAGGTCTGGCGGCGTATTCGGCGTATCAGATCGAGCACGAGGAGCAGCCTCTGGAGCCGGGTGAAGCTTTTCCCCTGGTAGAGAAAATGCTCAGGATTAACGCTCGTTTACGTGAAGCCAAGGGCGGTGATCAGGGCGTAGAAGTCGTACTGCTGTCACGCAACAGTGCGGATACCGGACTGCGCGTATTCAACTCCATACAGCACTACGGTCTGACAATCAGTCGGGCCGCCTTCTGTGGTGGTGAAAGTCCCTGGCGTTACATCAATGCCTTTGGCTGCCAGCTCTTTCTGTCCAGTGAGGCAGAGGATGTGCGCAACGCGCTGAACTGCGGAATCGCTGCGGCTACTCTGGTGTCCAACAAGGGTGCTAATCGCGGTTCGGATCAACTGCGGTTCGCCTTTGATGGTGATGCCGTGCTGTTTTCTGACGAAGCGGAGCGCGTGTTCAAAGCCCAGGGCCTGGATGCTTTCACCGCCAGCGAGCAGGCCTCGGCTCGCACGCCCTTATCCGGCGGACCCTTTAAGCTGTTCTTGTCGGCGCTACACGATATCCAGCAGGCGCTTCCCGCGGAAGATCCACCGATCCGCACCGCCCTGGTGACCGCGCGCTCGGCCCCCGCGCATGAGCGGGTGATCCGGACCTTGCGCGCCTGGAACATCCGTATCGATGAGTCAATTTTTCTAGGCGGTCTGAATAAGACCGAATTTCTCAGGGCCTACGAGGCTGATGTGTTTTTTGATGATCAGCCCGGGCATTGTGCCTCGGCCAGTCCGCACATCGCGACGGGTCACGTGCCCCATGGGGTCGCTAACGAGCTCGAGGGGTAAAATTCCAGGCCTTATATCCAAAAGGCTTGAAAATCACTGCAGCTAATGGCTATTCTTTCTAACATCCGGGCGCCAGGCCCGGTTTTTTGACGTCAGAGGCGCCCGCGCAATGAAGCTCCAGCAACTCCGCTACATCTGGGAGGTCGCACATCACGACCTGAATGTGTCAGCAACCGCGCAGAGCCTTTTTACCTCGCAGCCCGGCATTAGCAAGCAAATACGCCTTTTGGAGGACGAGTTGGGCGTCGAGATTTTTTCCCGAAGTGGTAAGCACCTGACGCATGTAACCCCTGCAGGCCAGGTAATTCTGAAAACGGCGGGCGAGGTCTTACGTAAGGTAGAGAGTATCAAGCACGTGGCTCAGGAGTACTCCGACGAAAAGCGCGGTGCATTGTCCATCGCCACTACGCATACCCAGGCGCGCTACGTTCTTCCGGATGTTATTCGCAGCTTTATCGCTAAGTATCCCGATGTGTCACTACATATGAATCAGGGTACGCCCATGCAGATTTCCGAAATGGCCGCCGACGGCACGGTAGATTTTGCCATCGCTACCGAGGCTCTGGAGCTGTTTAGTGACCTCATCATGATGCCTTGTTACCGCTGGAATCGCTGCGTCATCGTTCCAAAAGACCACGCATTAGCTCAGGTTTCCAGGCTGACTCTTGAAGATGTTGCAGCCCACCCCATCGTGACCTACGTGTTTGGTTTTACCGGCCGATCCCGTCTTGATGATGCCTTTGTGACCGCGGGGCTCACCCCCAGAGTCGTATTTACCGCTGCGGATGCGGATGTCATCAAGACCTACGTGCGTCTGGGACTTGGCATCGGGATCGTCGCGGATATGGCCCACAATGAAGATATTGATGATGATCTTGTAGCATTGGATGCCCGGCACTTGTTCGCCAGCAGCGTAACCAGTATTGGTTGTCGTAAGGGCACGTTCCTCCGGGGTTACATGTACGATTTCATCTCCGATTTTGCACCGCATTTAACCCGTGATTTGGTCGCCGATGCCTTTCAGCGCAAAACCCGCGCCGAGCTCGATGAGCTTTTTGGTGACCTGGAATTGCCGGAATATTAGCAGCACGTCATTCGATGCCGGCGCTGCTACCTTCCAGCGCGCGAAGAAAAGCACCGACTTTGTCTGACTGCTCCTGATACTCAGCCTCTGGCTGGGAATCACTCACGAGCCCGCCACCCGCCCAGCAATGTAACTGCCTGCCCTCGTTGAAAAGCGTTCGGATCGCAATGTTGCTGTCGAGGCGACCATGACGAGACAGGTAAAACAGGCTGCCGCACCAGGCCTGTCGCGGTGCTGGTTCCAGTTCATCGATGATTTGCATGGCGCGACGTTTGGGAGCCCCGGTAATAGACCCGCCGGGCATGCAGCCCAGCAGCAGGTCCAATACGCTCTGCGTTGATGACAATTGCCCGGTCACTACGCTTACCAGATGATGGACGGTGGAGTAACTTTCCAGCGAGAACAGCTCGCTGGCTTTTACGCTGCCCGGTTCGCAGAAACGACCAATATCGTTGCGCAGCAAATCCACAATCATGAGGTTTTCAGCGCGCTCCTTGTCTGACGCCAGTAGTGCTTTCGCCGCTCGTTCGTCCTCGCGTGGATCAGTATGTCTCGGCCGGGTTCCTTTGATGGGGCGGGTTTCCACTTTCTGCTGGTCTACCGTTACAAAGCGCTCCGGTGACAGGCACAGCAGTGACTGGTCCCGGCGAAGTGGGAAGAAACCGCTGAACGGTGCTCGGGCGATGCTGCGCAACTGTCTATAGGCCCCAAACAGGTCTCCGGTAAAGTTGGCTGTGAAAGGCTGCCCGATGTTGATCTGATAGCAATCCCCGGCGACGATGTATTGCTTGACCTGAGAGAAGCGTTGGCGGTAATCAGGCAGCGACCAGCGATGCGCGAACCGGTGTTCTAACCGAAATTCCGGAGAGGCGCGCTCCGTACTCTCGGCACCCAGCAGCTCTTTTAGCGGTGCATGCATTGCGTTAACTGCGGCTGCCTCGCCTACCAGCCAGCTTTGCTGTTGCTGTCGGTCCTGCACAATTGCCCAGGGGTAGTAGTGCGCCACCGCTATGGGGAGCGTGCCGGAATTTGCAGGCAGATTTTGAAGTCGTCGTCCAAGTTCGTAGCTGAGGTGGCCGATGTATCCCCCGTAAAAGGGTAGCTCGCCCAGGCAGCAGTCGGCACTGATCTGGCGCTCAGCGAGTTCTTGCCAGTGCTCAAGTGCACTGATGAGTTCATCCTGGCTGCTGTGGGCCTCGATGAACAGGCTTCGTGACGCATCGGCTTGTGCCGCAATGATGTCGTAGCGTCCAAGAGCCGACGCGCCGCCACTATCGAGTAGCGCAGCTTGTCCAAGATGCCGGATTCGCTCATAGACGGTGCATGGATTATCAAGGTAGGGGAGTGGCAATCCCCTGGTGGCCGTGTATGAGGTCTTAACTGTCATCTTTTGGAGGCTCACACGTCATGCCCTTGGTGAGCATAAGCTGTTGTTTAAATTGACTTTCAATGGCCTGAGAACTAACCTGAGCCACCGAATTTTTGACTGCAATTGCACGGTTTCAGGGCTGCATTGCCCGAGCGTGGAGTGTCCTGACCATAGTCTGTCTTTACAGGCAGCAAGGAAACAAAAGTTAATAGAAAACCGAAAGAAAACCAAAAGAAAACCAAAATTCTGCAAGAAGGTTATCCGCATTTATGAGTGATCCACTGAAGGATGGTGCCCGGGACTCAGCTGTTCCCTATGCCACACTGAGTAACCCTTTTGCTGCGGCAAAGGAACAGCAGTTTGAAGTGCCGGGGCAGATTCACAGCGCGCCCGGCCTGTTTGAAGAGAGCATGAAAGCCGGCGCGGCTTTGCAACGGTTGCCGCACACCGCGGCCGGTGTGAGAAGCACACAGCGCCAGCACCTGAAAAAGCGCATGACCGTATGGGAGCGTATCGATTGCCTTGCCGATGAGCCCCCGCGGGTCCTTTATCAAAACTGGGGCCCCAATCTTGATGGTGCATCCCTGGTAACCGCGCTGATTCGTGTGGGAGGTCGGGACGTGGCGATTTACGGCCACGACTTTACCGTGCGTGCAGGTTCCATGGATGCCACAAACGGCGAGAAGTTGGCGCGACTGTTTGAGCTGGCCGCCAAGCAGCGAATACCGTTAGTGGGTCTGAACGATTCTGCAGGTGCCTACATTCCTGCCGGTGTCGGGGGTCTTGATGGATACGCAGACGCTTTTACGGCACTGCGCAAGATCAGCGGTATTGTTCCCAGTATTATGTGCATGTTTGGGTTTAATGCCGGTGGTGGTTCCTACCTGCCGCGCCAGGGTAGTTTCCTGATCCAACCCAATGACACTTTCTTTGGCCTTACCGGGCCCGGCGTTGTGAAGTCGGTTCTGGGAGAGGACGTCACTCCGGATGAACTTGGTGGTCCCGGCGTTCACAGTCAGAGCGGAGTTACCGATTTTGTTGTGCCTGACGAGGTTGCTGCGCTTCGCAAGGTTCGCGAGCTTCTGAATTATCTGCCCAGTCATAACGGCGTCGCAGCTCCCCGTGAGCCCTCGTCGGACCCCATCAACCGGAAGACCTGGGACATTGATGTACTTCTGAAAAAGGCGTTTAACTCGCCCACAGGGTTCAATACGCCCATCGACATTACCGTTTTGATCCAACAATTGTGCGATCACGGTGACTTTCTTGAGTTGCAGGCTGAGCGTTCAAGAAACACCATAACGGCGCTGGGGCGTATGGGCGGAAATGTGATTGGCTTCGTTGCCAACAACTCAGCGGTGGCCTCCGGCCAGATTGATATCGGTGCCGCGTATAAAAATGCGCGGTTCATTCGCTTTTGCAATTTATACAACATTCCAATTATTTTTCTTGAGGACACCACCGGGTTTCTCCCCGGGCGGGAGCAGGAGTCCCGAGGCATTGTGCAGGCCGGTCGAGCGATGCTGGATGCCATTGTGGATCTGCGCACACCGCGATTTCTGGTGTTGGTAAGAAACGCCTTTGGCGGCGCTTACGCGTCTTACAACAACTACGCCACTGGCGCAGATTTTGTTGTGGCCTTGCCTACAACGCGGGTAGCGGTCATGGGTCCTGCAGGCGTGGAGTACGTCTATAAAGACGAACTCAAAAAGTTACGCGCTGAAGCGCGCACGCGGCTGGCGAAAGAAACTCAGGCCCAGCAGGCTGCAGGACTCAGTGATGTGGAAGCTGCAAGCGCAGCCAAAACACTGGTAGATGCGTGGATGAAGTCCGAAGAGCACCTGCTAGCCCAGCGTTACGAGAAGGAGCTCATGAATCCCAATGAAGCGTTAAGCCTGGGATCAATTTCGCAAATTGTTATGCCGTCGGATTTACGCCAGGTGCTTGCTGAGCACATGGAGTTTTGCCTTCGAAACTACGTGCCTGAGCCCCTGGGCGGCGTTCAGCGGGAATTCCATTGATCCACACTCATCTGCTAAGGACCCGTTACCTTGTCTAACGAACACTATTTAAAGAATCCGTTGATACATCGCGACCGACGACTCGGTCGCCACGGTAGTGCCTGGGTCAGTCAATTTGATTGCTCGCATATGCGGCCGCTGATCATTTGCCGCGGACCCATCCGCAAAGAAGCGATCGATGTGTTTCGGGAGATGGGCATTGTGCACATCGGTATTCTGCTCTCCGAAAAAGACTCCATCGTGTATCAAAACGCTCTGGCCCCTGAGTTACGCGTCATGCCGGACCCCGAGCGCATTCATCGCGTTCCGGATTACACCGGGGCGAACAAAGAAGAACGCGACCAGCGTATTGAGCAGATCATTGGTATTGCCAGAGACAATGGCTATAACGCGATTTTTGCCGGTTACGGCTTTATGGCAGAAGACGAAACCATGGTCGCGGCCATGGAGGCGGCGGGTCTTAACTTCATCGGGCCCTGCTCGCGCACCGTTCATGACGCAGGTCTTAAAGACGAAGCAAAGCGCACGGCATTAAAGACCGGTGTGTCGGTAACTCCCGGCATCGACAACGCGACAGCGTTGACGCTTCTCAAACGCTACCCGGATCACGAAGCACTGACCGCATTGATTCACCGTGAGAGCCTGCCGCTGGATCCGCAGGCGTTGGAGTCCGAGCTTGAAGCGGCTGCCGATCAGGTGCTGGCGGCGAGCTATGCCAAGGGCGTCGATCTTTATACCGTCGATGAGCTGAGCGAGACCGTCACCGAAGCTGTGCAGCGCATGAGTGACGACTATCCCAGCAATCGCGTTCGACTCAAGGCCATCAGCGGTGGTGGCGGCAAAGGCCAGCGAATTCTGGGTATTGGCGAGTCGCATCGCGCCGGTGAGATGGTGCGGGAGATCCTCAATGAGGTGAAGACCACGGGGGTGGGCGATAACAAGAACGTTCTGGTGGAGTTGAATATCGAAACCACCCGACACCAGGAAATCCAGGTCATCGGTAATGGGGTCTGGAGTATGAGCCTGGGTGGGCGAGACTGTTCCTTGCAGATGCACGAGCAAAAGCTGTTGGAGGTGTCCGTAACTCAGGAATCTCTGGCGCTGTCGCTGGCAGAGGCACAGGCGCAGAACAACACCGTAGAAGCCGGGGTGCTGGAGCAGGACCTGCGCACGCTGTCCCAGATGGAGGACGAGGCTGCGCGTTTCGGCGAAGCGGTGGGACTGGATTCTGTATCGACCTTCGAGTGCATTGTGGATCGCGACAAGCATTTTTTCATGGAAATGAATACGCGCATTCAGGTGGAGCACCGGGTGACAGAGCTTTGCTACGCACTGCGCTTTGCAAATCCTGACAACTCAGAAGATCACTTTGTGGTCGAGTCTCTGGTTGAGGCGATGGTGCTGTTGGCAGCGCATGGGCCAAAATTGCCCAAGCCCCATCGCATACCGCGTCACAACGATAGCGTCGAGGCCCGCTTGAACGCCACCAATCAGGCACTGCAACCCAGTGCGGGCGGCGTTATCGAGTACTGGTCAGATGCGATTGATGGTGAGATCCGCGACGATCAGGGTATCAGCCTGCATAATCCCGATACTGACGTGTTTATGAAATACACGCTGGCCGGCGCCTATGATTCAAATATTGCCTTGTTGTTGACCGTAGGCGATACCCGCCTGGACTGCTATCAACGCATGGCGGAGACGATTCGTCAGACGCAGATGCGCGGCAAGGATCTCGCTACTAATCTTGAGTTTCATTACGGGCTGGTTAACTGGTTTCTGGGACAGAATATCAACGCAAGACCCACCACGCGTTTTATTGTCCCGTACCTCACAGCAGTAGGAGAGCTAAAGCGCGAGGCGCTGAACATAGATCTCGAGCATGCCTGGCAGCAGCTGTGTGCGACAGAGATGGCGGCAGCAGATGGTGCGACAGACGGTTCGCTGGCGGCGACCCTGGATCTCAAGCACACGCTTTTACTCAGACCCGTGGGCCTGTTGCTGGAGCAACCGCATCTGCTGAGCGGTTGGCTCAGCGTACATCGCGACAGTTACACCATGATCAACGGGCGGGTCAGTTGGAACGATAATCCCATGGGTTTGCTGGCCGATCTTTACCATTTCCTGAACATGGACTATCTCCCGGGTGCACCGGCAGCAGGCATGATCTGGGCGCATGATCACGAGATTCTTAATGACGCGCAGGCGTTCTACGCGAGGCTCGAGGGTTTATTGCCGGCAGAGGATTGGTTGGCGCTGCAGACTCAGCTGGACGAGGCAACGCCTCCCGATCGCGTCGCAATGACAGCAGATGAGTGGGCTGCAGTGCAGGCTGCGCACCGGGGTTTCCAGTCGGGCTGCTCCATCATGAGTATGCTGCCGGCGATCGCTGAAACGACGGGCTTTTTTACGCTTTGCGTCAATGATGATCTGACAATTAATATTCCCGAGCGCTTAAATGACTCGGACCTTCAGTCTGCGATGGCCAAAGTGCTGGTACCTCCGCCGGTGGCCAAGTCCGATGAAATTATTGCTGCCAGCGGCGGCATGTTTTACGGTCGAGAGACGCCTGATTCGCCGCTCTATGTGGAAAAGGGCGACCATTTCGAGGCGGGTGACCCGTTGTACATCGTCGAAGTGATGAAGATGTTCAATAAGGTTTATGCCCCCTTTGCCGGGACGGTGGAAGAGGTGTTGGTCGAGGGAGACGGTATGATCATTAGTAAGGGTCAAGCTGTGTTCAAGATCACACCGGACGAAAAAATCGTTTTTGAATCCCCTGAAGAGATTGCGGAACGCCGACGTTCGGCAACCGCTCGTTACCTTGAACAACTCTAGGTTCATCTGAGTTGTCCTACGCCTGGAGTAGCACACAATGATTACTGCGCTGGACCACATAGCTGTGGCGGTACCGGACCTCGAAAAAGCCATCAAGCGTTTTTGCGAGGATTTTGGTCTGCCGCTTGACGGTCAGGATGATGTTGAGGCGGCTAAAACGTCCACCGCGTTTATTCCATTGCCGCCTACGAACATCGAGCTGGTCCATCCCTTGAATGGCGAAGGTCCCATCGCCAAGTACCTCGAAAAGCGCGGTGGCGGCTTGCATCACCTGTGTTTTCGATCGGATGACATTTATGCAGACGTCGAAAGACTTCGAGCAAAGGGTTATGAGTTTCTTGCCGATGCACCGGCCCCCGGAGCGCACAACTCGTTGACCATTTTTATTCACCCGCGGAGCTGCGATGGTGTTCTCGTTGAACTCAGTCAGCCCGCACAGGAGCACTGAGAACACGCCATGAGTGATCGTAGTAAAGCCTCCGCAGAAGACCTTGCCGCCTGGGATGCCCTGGCGACAAAGCAAATGAAGGGTAAAAGTCCCGATGATTTAGTCTGGGATACTCCCGAAGGCATACCGGTGAAGCCGCTATACACCGCCGCGGATATTGACGGACTTGAATACGCTGACACCTTGCCGGGTATGGCGCCGTACGTGCGGGGTCCTCAGGCGACCATGTATGCCGGACGTCCCTGGACTATTCGTCAGTACGCCGGGTTCAGTACCGCAGAGGAATCCAATGCCTTTTATCGCAAAGCGCTGGCGGCGGGTGGGCAGGGCATCTCCGTCGCCTTTGACCTTGCCACACATCGAGGATACGACTCTGACCACGAGCGTGTGACCGGTGACGTAGGTAAAGCGGGAGTGGCCATCGATTCCATCGAGGACATGAAAATACTCTTTGATGAGATTCCTCTGGATAAGGTGTCGGTCTCTATGACCATGAACGGTGCGGTTCTGCCTGTTCTTGCCGGGTATATCGTCGCTGCAGAAGAGCAGGGTGTGAGTCAGGATCAGCTGGCAGGCACTATTCAGAACGATATTCTCAAAGAGTTTATGGTTCGCAACACCTATATCTACCCGCCCGCACCGAGTATGCGGATCATCGGTGACATTATTGCCTACTGCTCGCGGAATATGCCGCGTTTCAATACCATTTCCATATCGGGGTATCACATTCAGGAAGCTGGAGCGAACGCGGCTCTGGAGCTGGCCTATACTCTGGCAGACGGCAAAGAGTACATCCGCACGGCTATCGCTGCGGGTCTGGATATCGATGAGTTCGCGCCACGCTTGTCCTTCTTCTGGGGTGTGAGCATGAACTTCTACATGGAAATCGCGAAAATGCGAGCGGCACGGATGCTCTGGAACGACATTGTTGCCGAGTTTTCACCGAAGAATCCCAAGAGTTCCATGTTGCGCACTCACAGTCAGACCTCGGGTTGGTCGCTCACCGCGCAGGACCCCTATAACAATGTTGTGCGCACCACGATCGAAGCCATGGCAGCGGTTTTTGGTGGCACCCAGTCGCTACATACCAATGCTTTGGATGAGGCTATAGCCTTGCCTTCGGAGTTTGCCGCGCGTATTGCACGCAACACCCAGCTGATCCTGCAGGAAGAGACGGGTATCACTAAGGTTGTCGACCCCTGGGGTGGTTCCTACATGATGGAGTCGCTGACCCAGGAAATTGCCGATAAAGCGCGGGAACTCATTGCGGAGGTCGAAGAGGCCGGTGGAATGGCCAAGGCGATCGAAACGGGTATGCCCAAGCTGCGCATTGAAGAGGCCGCGGCGCGCAAGCAGGCGCGTATTGATCGTGGCGATGATGTGATTGTGGGCGTCAACAAATATCCGCCACCTGAAGCTGATCCCATCGATATTCTGGATATTGATAATGCGGCGGTGCGTGACGCGCAGATTGCACGATTGAAGAACATCCGGGCGAGCCGCGACCAGGCGGCCGTTGACAAGGTGCTTGCTGAAATCACCGCGTGTGCAGCCGGAGGCGAGGGCAACTTATTGGCGCTGGCCATAGATGCGGTGCGTTTACGAGCCACAGTGGGTGAAATCTCCGATGCGATGGAGGCAGAGTTTGGACGTTTCACCGCGCAGGCCCAAACGGTATCCGGTGTTTATGGTGCCGCGTTTCAGGATGACGAGGGCTGGCAAATGATCAGTGCTGATATCGATAAATTTATAGAAAGCCATGGGCGTCGTCCCCGTATGCTGGTCTGTAAGATGGGGCAGGATGGCCATGATCGCGGCGCGAAAGTAGTGGCCACGGCGTTTGCCGATGTGGGGTTTGACGTGGATCTGTCCCCCATGTTCTCTACGCCCGCGGAGGTGGCTCGCCAGGCGGTAGAGAACGATGTTCATTGTGTGGGCGCATCAAGTCTGGCAGCGGGGCACAAAACGCTTATTCCAGAGTTGATAGCGGAGCTGGCCAAGCTCGACGCCAGCGACATTGTGGTTATTGCCGGAGGCGTCATTCCTGAGCAGGACTACCCGGCTCTCAAAGAAGCCGGCGTGCGGTGCATTTTTGGTCCAGGCACTGCAATTCCCGAGGCCGCGCGGGAAGTACTCGAGGCGGTAAACGCGGTCAGCGGCTGACTCTGGTGTCACAAATCGATGTAACGAGCGTTCGAGCGGGAAACCGGCGAGCGCTCGCCAAAGCCATAACCCTCACTGAGAGCTCGCTGCCAGCGCATCGAGAAGAGGCGCAACAGCTCCTCGAGGCGTTGTTGCCATACACCGGTAACAGCGTTCGCATCGGTATCAGCGGTGTACCCGGTGTTGGAAAATCCACCTTCATTGAGTCTTTTGGACAGCTGCTACTTGCTGCTGGCCATCGTGTGGCTGTTCTGGCGGTAGATCCCAGCTCTCCGGTCGCCGGCGGCTCCATCATGGGTGATAAGACCCGTATGGAGCAGTTGTCCCGGGAGGAAAACGTGTTTATTCGACCGACGCCTTCGGGTGGCACGCTCGGAGGCGTTGCCCAGAAAACCCGGGAAACCATATTGCTGTGTGAGGCGGCGGGTTACGACGTGATTATTGTGGAGACTGTGGGGGTAGGGCAGTCAGAGTTTCAGGTTGCGGGCATGGTGGATTTTTTTATGCTGTTGATGCTTCCGGGCGGTGGCGACGAACTGCAAGGCATCAAGAAAGGCATTGTGGAACTGGCCGACGCCATGGTGATCAATAAATCCGATGGTGACGGCGAAGGCATCGCCGCTGCGACCCAGTCCCAGTATCAATCGGCCTTTAGCCTGCTGAGGAATGATGCGCATTGGACTCCCATAGTTATGCGCTGCTCCGCACTTGCAAAAACCGGCTTGGAGGACGTGTGGACGACCATTCAGTCCTATGTCGACTCAACGCGCCAGAGCGGTTTTTTTGATCGGCAGCGCGCCACCCAAAACCGAAACTGGATGCGGCAGTTAGTACAGGCAATGCTCCTGCAACGCCTTACAGACAACGAACACGTTCTCGCAGAGCTTCCTGTGCTCGAGTCAGAAGTGGAGGCGCAGCGTATGACGCCCTACGTGGCAGCGCGCCGCGTCATTGAGCTGTTGGATAAAACCTAGCCATGGCGTATCGGCCGCTCGAAAAGCTCATTAACCTTCATGATGGTTACCGACGGATTGTTCACCACCAAGGCCGTCAATTGTTGTTGCTCCAGGAAGGCGGGACGCCTTACCTGATTGATCGTCACTGCCCGCATGCAGGCCAGGTGCTGGACAATGCCAGGCTGGACGGTGATGTGTTGATTTGCCCGAAGCACTCAATCGAGTTCTCATTACATACCGGCCTTCCTAAAGACAGCGTTTGCGGTGCCTTGACAGTCCACGCACTGATTTACGAGGGCAACAGTGTGGGTGTGGAGAGCAAAGAGCGTTGAAGCTCGTACTCAAACACTTTTCTAAGATACGCCACGGGCATATTGCCTGACTCGAGGTAAATGCGGTGGAAGCTGCGATCTTGCTCATCGGGCGTCATTGTTTCTGCGGTCGCCCGCTGAAAATCTTCCTTTAACTGCCATACCAGGTGGTTACCCACTAGATAGCTTAGTGGGTATGCGCGTTCCTGGGAGTACCAGTTGAGCTCGGCCTGTGCTCTCCCAGCACTAAAGCCGGTCGCTGCAATGAGTAGCTTTGCCGCGTTGGCAAAGGGATCTTCGTGGTTGAACTCCAGTTCATAACCAATATTGAGATAGCTTAGGTCACCGGTCATAAAATACAGATCGATGGCTACTCGTGCGCCAATGCGACTGAGGTCCAATTTGGTGACGAAGCGCGCCTCGTCAGTGAGGTCGCCCATGAGGTTCTGATCCAGCATGTAGTCCTCCAGCATGGTGGTCCAGCCCTCAGCGTGCTCGTTAGCCGAAAAGGTTCTGCGGATGACTGAGGGATGCATGGCCGCTGTGGACAGTTGCAGGTGGTGCCCGGGAATCCCTTCATGCACCATCATCAATGGTATTCCAAGCTCCGTGTGCTCCTTGAGCAGCTCCGGGCTCAGGGTGAGATACACCATGCTGGTGCGAACACCGTCTCGCATTGCCGGCGGCGGCATCATAGCGCCGGCGGGGATCATGGGGGCCATAAATGCGGGCGTTTGCATGATTTTCATTGTTTGCTGATCAGGGATTGGAAAGAGCGAGCGCTCTTTGACAAAAATCTCCAGTTCTTTTGCGATGCTTTGATAGCGTTCAATGACGTGCTCGAGCTTGCCATCTGTCACCTGGACAGCGTGTTGGCGCTCCAGAAAGGTCTGCAACTCGCTCGCCGTGGTGGTCCCGGCCAGTGCGTGCTTTGCGACCAGGGTCTCGCGCAGCTCTTCGATTTGTTGACGCGTCCGGGTCACAAAGTCGCAGGCGATTTGATGAATCTGTGCGAGTGTGAGGTCAATCCCGTTGCTCGACACCAGTGCCTGCGCTTGCTCGTGGCCCACGGCGAAGCTATGGGTAGTTGGCAAGCGACTCAGAGTTTCAGCGTAGTCAGCCATCGCTGAATTAGCGTTGTCGATCGCTGCTCCCAGCTGATCTTTGTGCGAAAACCCTTCTTCTTCGGCCCACTGAAGAATGGTCTCAAAGAAATCAGGTAGCCCTGCGATGGTTTCCAGATCGACCTTTACCCAGCGAGCTACCGGGGTATCGAGGCGAGAGAGCATTTTTTCGAGGTAGCTCGGGATTTGCTGCAACCTGGCGAGAATGTTTTCCAGGCGCTGCGCTGCGGGACGGGGGTCGTTGGTAATCAGGTAAAAGATGCCCGAACTTATCTCCTCACCAGCTTTGGGTAATTGCTGCACCTGAAGTCGGTCATTAAAACGTAGTGAGCTACGCAGAGTGTGTTGACCGGCGCTCAGTGCGATGAGTCGCATGTCCAACTGCTCATGGAAGTCGCTCAGAGTTCCGGCCAGCTCCGTGGCGTCCTGTTGGAGTTTTACCGCCGCCTGTCGGATCCGCGCGACTTCTTCCAGCGATGGATCCGGTAGATTGTTAAGATTACTCCCAAACCCTAAGGCTACGCAGGTGTTGGGATCTGAGGCGAGTAATTGCAGATAGGCCTCGTTGATGGATTCCATGGGGCTCAAGGTGCCTCGCTCCTTTTTGAGGATTGTGATTAAAGATGTCAGCCAGGAACAGTCAGATAGCTAAAGCGCGAAATTCAGGATCCACCTGCCCAAGGCGCCAAAGCTCCTCAAAGCGGTTGATGGCCGTCTCGCTCCCGGGGCGATCATGTGGTCGATAGAACCCAAAGTCGGTCTCGCTGCCGGGCATTTCTAAAAGACTGCCGCGGTCACGCATGACCAGAGTCTCTCCGTTCCATTCGGGATGTTCCGGCAGTCGTCGCATTTCCACTCTGCTGGGCAGGCGACGACTTAAGGCGAGCAAACGATGGCCTCGCTGAACAACAGCCCGGGCGTCCTGCACAAGAATTTTAACGCTGCATAATCTGCCACCGCGTAAGAATACGCGTATGGCTGATTCGAGCTCGTCTTGATCAAACACCCGGGTGTCGAGTCTGGGGCTCAGGATTCGTAGTTCCCGGCGTGCGAGTCTGGCCTGGGCGATCACAAGCTCAGTGAACGGTTGTGGATAGCGTAGCCGCGCAATCGGGTCGTCCCAATCGCGATAATCCAGTGTGATATGCATACTGACGTGCTGTATGCCGGCCTCCTCGAAAGGTTCGCCCTGCACCGTAAATCCCGCGCGCTCGTAAAACTGCACCGCGTCCGCCTGAGCGTGGAGATACAGCGAGTGTTCTCCGCGCTGCCGGGCCATGCCCACAATGGCACTCAGGAGTTGTGCGCCGATACCTTGCCCCCGGTGCTGCGCGAGTACTGCGAGTCGCCCAATTCGCCCGTCGGCCAACAGGCGGCCGCAGCCGATGGGAGTGCCATTGAGCTCGGCGATCATGTGGCGTGCCTCGGCGTCCCGACCATCCCACTCAATGTCTCTCGGGACGCCTTGTTCCAGTACAAACACGGCACTGCGCAGGCGCTCCAGCACCGAAGCGTCCTGGGGCCACAGTGCCTCGCGCAGGAGCACGTCAGCGGTTTCAGTCATAAAACAGAATGGCCCCCTCGTCATGCAGCCAGCTTAGCAGCCCCTGGGCAGCATCATGCGCCTCTAGCGCAGCGCTTACCGCTACGTCCTCATGAGCACACAAGGCCTCCATGACGCTTTGTAATGCCAGGGGAGTGTCATGAGTGCTGCCGTGGGCAAACACCAGCAGTTCCTCGTCGGTGGCATGCCAGGCGAGACGACTGCCGGGTGCCCGGGTGACCCAGGCACCTTGTTCGTCCAGATTCAGCGCGGTATCCGATGAGGGTTGCACGGTTGTACCACTGTTAGTGATGGCCTCACCAAACCAGCGTGGATCCTTGTCCTCAAACACGCGCAGCAGTTGCGCCCGTGCCCGATGCAGGTCCGCTGTGGTGATTTCTCCCACGCGCGTTGCCGGCTCACGACCGGGGTCGCAAAAAAGGGCATCGTCTTCCAGAGTGTTGAGGAGATTGTCGGCCCAGCGAGCCAGAAGATCGCTTTGGCGGGGTGCTCTAAAGCCTATGGAAAAGCTGGTGGACTCGCCGACGCTGACACCGTAGTGCGCGATGCCCGGCGGGATATAAAGCACGTCTCCGGTATTCATGAGGTATTCGCGTTGCGACTCAAAGTCCGCGAGAAGTCGCAGTTCCGTGTTATCCATAAGGGCGCTGGAGGCATCACATAAGCCGCCCACCTGCCAGCGTCGCTGGCCATCGCCCTGAATAATAAACACGTCGTAATTGTCGTAGTGGGGGCCCGCACTGCCGCCGTCCGTGGCGTAGCTCATCATGATGTCATCCAGGCGCCAACTGGGGAGGAAACTCACGGCATTCAATAGTTCTGCTGCTTCGTCCCAGTGCTGATCAACGCCTTGCACCAGTAGGGTCCAGCTTCCACTGCGCCGGTAGCTCTCCTGCGAGAAGGGGCCGCGTTCCTGGTGCCAGTGTTGGCCGTCCCGGAAAACGATTCGAGCATCGAGTTCGTCTTCCATGGCCAGCCCGGCGAGCTCGTCCGCATCTGCCGGTACAGAAAAGTGCTTGAATCCACCGGGGATAAATAAATGCTGTTTTTGCCAATATCTGGCAACGAAGCTTTTAACTTCCAGATCCAGACGATAGTCCGTCACCGTTCTAGATACTCCTGGCCTGTTGCGCAGCGTTACCCACATAGCTGGCCGGGGTGAGCTCTTTCAGGGCCTCCCGCGCTTCTTCGGGAATATCCAGGGTGTCAATGAAGTCACGGATGCGCTGTGCGGTCACCCGCTGCCCGCGGGTGAGTGTCTTGAGCTTTTCATAGGGCTCTTCGACACCGTAGCGTCGCATCACCGTTTGTATGGGCTCTGCCAGTACCTCCCAACTCGCATCCAGGTCATCTTCCATGCGTGAGGGGTTGGTTTCGAGCTTGCCGATGCCTTTCATTAACGATTCAAGGGCAATCAGCGTATAGGCAAAACCGACGCCCATATTGCGCAGCACCGTGGAGTCACTGAGGTCACGCTGCCAGCGGCTGACGGGCAGTTTGTCGCTGAGATGGGAGAACACGGCGTTGGCCAATCCCAGGTTCCCTTCGGCGTTCTCGAAGTCGATGGGATTGACCTTATGCGGCATGGTCGAGGAGCCGATTTCTCCGGCAATAGTTTTTTGCTTGAAGTAGCCCAGGGAAATATAGCCCCAGATGTCCCGGGAAAAATCCAGTAGTACGGTATTGGCGCCACCGATGGCGTCGAAAAGTTCCGCCATGTAATCGTGAGGCTCGATCTGTGTGGTGTAGGGGTTTTGTTCGAGGCCCAAATCGCGGATAAACGCAGCGCTGAATTGCTGCCAGTCGATGTCGGGGTAACTGGCAAAATGCGCGTTATAGTTGCCCACCGCGCCGTTCATCTTGCCAAGCAAGGGTACCTTGCTAATTCTGTCCAGCTGTCGCCGCAAACGTGCAACACTGTTGGCTATTTCTTTGCCAAGCGTAGTAGGGCTCGCAGTCTGGCCGTGGGTACGCGACAGCATGGGCTGGTCGGCAAGACTATGGGCGATCGCAGTGAGCGTCGTCACCAGTTGTTCCAATGCTGGCACAAGGCTCTGACTCAAGCCGTCACGCAACATGAGCGCGTGAGCAAGATTATTAATATCCTCTGAGGTGCAGGCAAAGTGTACAAACTCGCTGATCCGCTGAAGCTCAGGGTTCGCTTCGAAGCGCTGCTTGATAAAATATTCAACCGCTTTTACATCGTGGTTGGTTGTCGCTTCGATGCTCTTGATCTGCGCAGCATCATCCACTGTAAATCCATCGGCGATGGCTTGTAGTGCCTGCACCGCCTGAGGCGACAGTGGCGGCACTTCTGTGATGCCGGGCTCTCGGGAGAGAGCCAGTAACCAGCTGACCTCCACCACAACCCGCCGCCGTATGAGTCCGTACTCGCTGAAGATTTCAGCCAGGGGCCGCGTTTTGCTGGCATAGCGACCATCCAGCGGCGTAACCGCGGTAAGGGGGCTAAGGGGAAGGTCGTCGTTGGACATGCGTTTTCTTTTCCTCGTTTGTATCTCAGAGTTTCTATCTCAGAGTGTGTATCTCAGACCAGACCCAGGCCCCGAGATAATTCCTGCGCGCTCGTGAGCATCGCTTTTCTGTGCATCGCCAGCTTCCAGCGCCGCCCGCCGAGTTGACGCCAGAGGTAGGCAGAGCGAATGCCCGCCAGAAGCAGGCTGCGTACGATGTCGGCGTTCTGGCTATTTTCAAGATGCTGGGCGCTGCCCATAACCTTGATCCGCTGCGGCAATTTACTAAAAGTATCCTGATAAATCCCGGACACGCTGTGACAAATATCGCCGACATGCCCCGCAAAATGTTCTGCCCGAAAGCTGGCGTGCTCCAGTCGAGAACGTACCACTTCGCGAAGCTGTTCGTCCGCCGCAAAGCGACGCTCGAGGTGCAGAATGTTAAAGAAGTAACGAACGGCGTCACGCTGTTCCATATCCCGTTGGTTGGCGAGTATGGCGCATAGATTTTGCAGGCCCAGGCGCACGCCGGGGAGGCCCTTGAAGATATCCTCCGCATGCTCCAGATCGAACACAAAGAGGCTGTTTACCGAGCTTTCCAAAAACTCCAGAGGGTAGCTGCCGGTCCTGGAGATCTGGTCCACCATGCGCGCGGCCTGAGCAACGCCGGCCAGCGCTATGGCTTGCTCGCGAAGCCCGCTCATGCGGCGATCGCCAGTGCGGCACCGGTGTCTGTGATCACGCCGCCACCGAGGCAGGCATTGTCCTGGTAGAACACCACCGATTGTCCCGGGGTGATAGCCCGTTGCGGCTGATCAAAGCTGACTCGATAGTGATCCTTGTCCTGAATAACAGTGCAGTCCTGATCCGGCTGGCGGTAGCGAACTTTCGCTTTGCAACGCAGTGGTAGTGATGGCGCCTCACCCGAGATCCAGAACAGCTCTTGAGCCCAAAGTTCGTCTGAAAACAGGGCCGGATGATCATTGCCCTGAACGACCCATAGAACGTTGTTCCCAAGGTCTTTGCCTGCCACATACCAAGGTGCCTCGTTGTGCGTGGCCAGGCCTCCAATCCCGAGTCCCTGACGCTGCCCAATGGTGTGATACATCAAACCGCTATGCTCTCCGATGGTGTCGCCCTCGAGTGTTTTGATCACGCCTGGCTGTGCCGGCAGGTAGCGCTGCAAAAAGTCTTTGAAGCGGCGCTCTCCAATAAAACAGATCCCGGTAGAGTCTTTTTTGTCGTGGGTTGTAAGGTCCGCGGCGGCGGCGCGGGCGCGGACCTCCGGCTTGGCAATTTCTCCCAGGGGGAATAAGGTTTTGGCCAGCTCTGCATGTCCTACGGCGTGCAGGAAGTAACTCTGATCTTTGTTGGCATCGAGTCCCTTAAGCAGTGCAGGACGGCCCTGCATAACGCCACGACGTGCGTAGTGACCTGTGGCGATCGAGTCAGCACCCAGTTCCAGCGCGTAATCAAGAAACGCTCGAAATTTGATCTCGCGATTGCACAGAATATCAGGATTGGGGGTGCGGCCCGACTGATACTCGGCGAGAAAGTGTTCGAACACGTTGTCCCAGTACTCCGCGGCAAAGTTTGCTGAATGCAGCGTAATCTGCAGTTTGTCGGCAACCGCTTGCGCGTCGGCAAAGTCGGCTTTGGCCGTGCAATACTCGGTGCCGTCGTCTTCGTCCCAGTTCTTCATGAACAGGCCTTCGACGTGGTATCCCTGCTCCAGCAGCATCAGTGCCGCCACGGAGGAATCGACGCCTCCGGACATACCTACGATAACTTTTTGCGGTGCTGCCATGGGCTGTTACTGTGTTCCCGATCACTGGTTTATAAGGCGCTGCATTCTAGCAGACTGAGGCGCAGCTGCTCACACGCTCAGGACCTGCGCGAGCGACGTTTGTCCGGGCGGGAAGGGGGCTTGTCTGGCAAATGGACCGTCATGCGCCGATGCTGCCCTGGCTGCAGTCCGTCGATGGCCCAGTCACCGATGCGGGTGCGAACCAGGCGCAGTACCGGGAATCCTACCGCGGCGCACATCCGCCGAACCTGTCGATTTCTTCCCTCATTAATCGAAATTTCTATCCAGCTCGTTGGCTGGTGCTTGCGTTGGCGAATAGGTGGATTGCGTTCCCAGAAAAGAGGCTCCTGCAAGGTCTTGACGCGGGCGGGGCGTGTGGGCCCATCCTTGAGGTTAAGGCCATTTTTGAGTGATTGCAGCGCCTGCGCCGTAATTTCCCCCTCTAACTGCACGCAGTAGGTTTTCCATAGCTTGAAGTGCGGATCAGCAATACGCTGCTGTAGACGCCCCTCATCACACAGGAGCAAGAGTCCCTCGGAGTCGTAGTCCAGGCGGCCTGCAGGGTAAAAACCCGGTGTGCGAATAAACTTCGCCAGCGTGTCGCGTCCCGCTGAGTCCGTAAACTGGCTCAGGACCTGGTAGGGTTTGTTGAGCAAAATGAGGGTCGCCATCAGGGGAATTTCATGGAAAAGGCAGCCACGGCAGGCTCCCTTCTGGTAACATTAGCCGCGATTTTTGAGAGTCTCGTCGGTTCGCAAGGCCGACTTTGCACGGACCCGCAGTGCCTCTCATCAATCGTATGTGCGTCGTTGCCGGGATAGTGTCTGATGATCTAATTCCTGGTGCGTGCATCGTTTATAAAACGGATCTTTGATCTCAGAATCGCCCTTACCAAACGGCGTAATCTGAGGTCCAAGCAACTTAAGTCAATTCAATAAAGGTAGAACTGAAGCAACCTAAGCACTCAGCACTAGTCGTCAAGTACCGTAACTTACTGCCTGAGCGCCAAAGTACAAGCTGAAGTCAGCCAAGCCTGGAGCGAATCTATGGGTTATCAGCATATCAAGGTGCCAGAAAGCGGCGCACGCATTACCGTCAACGACGACAACAGCCTCAACGTACCGGACAACCCGATTATTCCGTACATTGAGGGAGATGGTATCGGCGTCGATATCAGTCCGGTGATGATAGATGTGGTTGATGCAGCGGTAGAAAAAGCCTACGGCGGCAGCAAGAAGATTTCCTGGATGGAAATCTACACCGGCGAAAAAGCGGCCGAGCTTTATGAAGGTGACTGGTTCCCGGAAGAAACGCTCGATGCCATCAAAGAATACTCCGTGGGGATCAAGGGGCCGCTGACTACCCCCGTTGGCGGCGGATTCCGTTCGCTCAACGTTGCCCTGCGTCAGGAGTTGGACCTGTACACCTGTCTGCGCCCCGTGCGTTGGTTTGAAGGCGTGCCTTCGCCTGTGAAGAACCCGGGAGACTGCAACATGGTGATCTTCCGGGAAAATTCCGAAGACATCTATGCGGGCATTGAATACGAAGCGGGTACAGAAGAGGCCAAGAAAGTCGTCGATTTTATTATCAATGAAATGGGCGCCACCAAGATTCGTTTCCCCAACAACGTAGGTATTGGCATTAAGCCGGTGTCTGAAGAGGGTACAAAGCGCCTGGTACGCAAGGCCATTCAGTACGCCATTGATCAGGATTTGCCTTCCGTGACCCTGGTACACAAGGGCAACATCATGAAGTTCACGGAAGGGGCCTTCCGTGACTGGGGCTATGAGCTAGCCATGGAAGAGTTTGGCGGCGAACTACTTGATGGCGGCCCCTGGGTGTCACTGAAGAATCCAAACACCGGCAAAGACATCATTGTCAAAGACGTGATTGCAGATGCCATGTTGCAGCAAATTCTGACCCGTCCCAAGGATTACTCGGTGGTCGCGACGCTGAACCTTAATGGCGACTACCTCTCAGACGCGCTGGCGGCCCAGGTAGGCGGCATCGGTATCGCGCCCGGTGCGAATCTGTCCGACAAGATTGCGCTGTTTGAGGCGACTCACGGGACGGCACCCAAGTACGCTGGCCAGGACAAGGTGAACCCCGGTTCTTTGATCCTGTCAGCCGAAATGATGCTTCGTCACATGGGTTGGAATGAGGCTGCAGATCGCATTATCGACGGCATGAACGGCGCTATCCAGAACGGCACGGTGACCTATGACTTCGAACGTCTCATGGAAGGCGCGACTCTGGTGAGCTGCTCGGGCTTTGGTGAGAAAATCATCGAGTCCATGTAAGGCGCTTAAAGGCCTTCTGGATATGGGGCGCCAGTAGTCGCTCCTTGATAAGCCCGCCCGGCTATGCCTGGTGGGCTTTTTTACGTTTAACGAATGCCGCGATGAAGTTCGCCTGAAGATTTTCTAGTTGGTTTTAAGGCTTAGTGACGTCGTCGGGAAGTCTTCTGCCCAGGGGCCTCGCGCTGGCTTTGAAAAGCCTTATAATCGAAGCAATGCGAACTGACAGCCATCTTGATTTACCCAACCCCCGGAGCCCGGAACTTTGCCGGGCTGAGCCACGAATGCTGCGTATCTGCGAGGCGGTGTCCGACAAAGGGGCATGGAAAGAACCTGTGCCCGGCGTTTGGCGTTTGTCGTCGGACGACGAGCAGCGTGACCGGGAAGACGACGGCGGGCTCGCACTGCAGGAAGCCAAACCCCAACTTAAGCGACCACCTTTATACAAGGTGGTGCTTCTCAACGACGACTACACTCCCATGGAGTTCGTTGTCGAGGTCCTGGAAGTATTTTTTAAAATGAACCGTGAGCAGGCGACGCAAGTGATGCTCACGGTGCATACTCAGGGCAAGGGCGTGTGTGGGATCTATACCAAAGACATTGCAGAGACCAAATCTGCCCAGGTCAATCAATTTGCACGAGATCATCAGCATCCTTTGCTGTGTGAGATCGAGGCATCCGAGGACTAGCTCATCGAAGGAGACAGTGCATGCTGAGCAAAGAATTAGAGCAGACGCTAAACGACGCTTTTCGCGCGGCGCGCTCGCGGCGACACGAATTCATGACTGTGGAGCACCTGCTACTCGCACTGCTGGACAATAACGATGCGATTCGCGTGCTCAAGGCCTGCGGAGCCCAGCTCAGCGGCCTGAGAGGCGACCTGGTGGAGTTTATCGACTCGACTACTCCGCTGATCCCGGAAGAAGAGCAGGAGCGTGAAACGCAGCCCACGTTGGGATTTCAGCGTGTGCTTCAGCGGGCGGTGTTCCATGTGCAAAGCTCCGGTCGCAGCGAAGTCACCGGTGCCAACGTGCTGGTGGCGATTTTCTCAGAGCAGGAGTCTCAGGCCGTTTACTTCCTCAAGACCCAGAGCGTCTCGCGTCTGGATGTGGTTAATTACATAACCCATGGCATTTCCAAGGTTGATGATGGTGAGGAGCCCGGCGCCAGCCAGCCGGAAGGTGAACGCGCCGAGGGTGCTGCAGAAGAAGCGGAAAGCAACCCCCTGGACAGCTTTGCTACGAACCTCAACGAAGAAGCGCGCCAGGGGCGCATTGATCCGCTTATCGGTCGCTCTGCAGAAGTAGAGCGGGTTATTCAGGTTCTCGCCCGGCGTCGCAAGAATAATCCGCTGCTGGTGGGGGAATCCGGTGTGGGCAAAACCGCGATTGCCGAGGGCCTGGCCAAGCTCATCGAAGATGGCGAAGTGCCCGAGATGCTCAAAGGCGCCGAGGTGTATTCCCTGGATCTGGGCTCTCTGCTCGCCGGAACAAAATATCGCGGGGACTTTGAAAAGCGCTTTAAGGGGCTTCTGGCTGAGCTCAAGCGCCGGGAAGGCGCCGTACTCTTTATCGACGAAATTCACACTATCATCGGAGCTGGCGCGGCCAGTGGCGGCGTCATGGACGCGAGCAACCTGCTCAAGCCCTTACTGACCTCGGGAAAGCTGCGCTGCATAGGATCTACGACCTTTCAGGAGTACCGCGGTATTTTTGACAAGGATAAGGCTCTCAGCCGGCGATTCCAGAAGATTGATGTGATGGAGCCAAGTCCCGATGATGCCTACAAGATCCTCAAAGGCCTCAAGTCACGCTTCGAGGAGCACCACGGCCTGCGTTACACGGACCAGGCGCTTCGCGTAGCAACAGATCTATCGGCTCGCTACATCACTGATCGCTTCCTGCCGGACAAGGCCATTGACGTCATTGACGAGGCCGGCGCGTACCAGCAGCTCCAGGCACCGTCCAAACGCAAGAAAGTCATCGGCAAGCACGACGTAGAAGCGGTGGTGGCCAAGATCGCGCGTATTCCTCCCAAGTCCGTCACTCGCAATGACAAGGATGTTTTGCAGAAGCTCGAGAGCAACCTGAAGATGGTGGTCTTCGGCCAGGACGATGCGGTGACCAGTCTTGCCACGTCGATCAAGATGGCGCGGGCAGGCCTGCGCGGTGGCGATAAGCCCATTGGTTCCTTTTTGCTGGCAGGCCCTACGGGCGTGGGAAAAACCGAAGTTACCCGGCAGCTGGCCAAGATTTTGGGGCTGGAGCTCATCCGCTTCGATATGTCGGAATATATGGAGCGGCACACGGTGTCCCGTCTTATTGGCGCGCCCCCGGGCTACGTCGGCTTTGATCAAGGTGGCCTGCTGACTGATGCGGCGACCAAGCATCCACATGCCGTGGTTTTACTGGATGAAATTGAGAAGGCGCATCCGGAGGTCTTTAATCTGCTGCTGCAGGTGATGGATCACGGCACGCTCACCGACAACAACGGTCGCAAGGCAGACTTTAGAAATATCATTTTGGTGATGACCACCAATGCCGGCGCCGAAACCATCAGTCGGCGATCTATTGGCTTCACCAAGCAGGATCACAGCACAGACGGTATGGAAGCGATCAGTCGCATGTTTACGCCGGAATTTCGCAATCGTCTGGACAGCATCGTGCAGTTCCAGCCCCTGGGTGAGGATGTGATTCTTACCGTGGTGGATAAGTTTCTTGCGGAGCTTCAGGGACAGCTTGATGAAAAACGCATCACCCTGGATGTGGACGAAGATGCCCGCCTGTGGCTAGTCGAGAAAGGCTACGATCAGCATATGGGTGCAAGGCCTATGGACCGTGTTATTCAGGATCACATCAAGAAGCCCCTGGCGGAGATGGTCCTGTTTGGTGCGCTGGCGAATACCGGCGGCACCGCTTTGGTCAGGCTCAATGCAAATGGGGATGGTCTGGAAGTCACCGTGCCAGAGTCAGAGGACTCTCCGGAAGACGAACTGGCTATGTCCTAGTTCCAGTCCTTATTCTGTGCGGCCACTCCCTGGTGGCTGCTACAGGGTGAGAATACTTTGTCTGAAGTACTTTCTACACGGTACTTTCTACACGGTACTTTCTACACGGTACTTTCTACACGGTACTTTCTACACGGTACTTTCTACACGGTACTTTCTAGTCGGTAATTTCAAGAAGTCGACTCCCACTCCGCGCGTAAGTGGCGGATGGGATATGGCCCTTAACGCTCGCGGTAGGTGATGCGTCCTTTGGTCAGGTCGTAGGGCGTCAGTTCTACGCGTACCTTGTCACCGGTCAGGATGCGAATGTAGTTCTTGCGCATTTTTCCAGAGATGTGTGCAGTAACGACATGGTCGTTCTCCAGTTTCACTCTGAACGTTGTGTTGGGCAAGGTGTCTACCACTTCGCCTTCCATCTCAATTTGGTCTTCTTTGGCCATTCACTTAGTACTACGGTAAAAAATCAGCGCGCATTTTGCCCGAAAAGCCCCTCAAGAGCCACTGCAAAAGCATGTGAAAACTGAGCCTTTCTGGGCATGAGATTGTCAGGGAATGTTGCGAGGAGGCGGTTCCGGGCTTGCTGCATCCCTAAAAGGTTTCAATGAGGTCCGCCGTTGAACGCAGCCACTGATTGTTGATGAGTGTTTCCAGGGGTTGATAGTCGGACTTGTAGGCCATCTTGCTGCAATTGCGAATCCAGTAGCCCAGATAGACATAGGGCAGGCCGAGCTCTTTGCTGCGCTCTATCTGCCACAACACCGCATAGCGGCCGAGACTTCGAGCGTCTTCCTGGGGGTCAAAGAAAGTGTATATCGCAGAGAGGCCGTCGAGCATCATGTCGACTACGGCGACTGCCAGAAGACGGCCATTTTCCCGAAATTCGCAATACTCTGTGCAGTCCCAGGGATTATTGAGGAACGACTCAAATTGATCGCGGTCCGGCGGGTACATATCACCATCGGCATGACGGGCCCGGATGTAACGCTCGTACAGGGCATAGCTTTCATCATTGGACGTTGAGCTACTCACCGTAACCTGCAAATCAGCGTTACGCTTCATGCAGCGTTTCTGTGTGCGATTAGGACGAAAATCATTGACGGGGACCCGCGCGGGAATACAGGCGTTACAGTGGCTGCAATGCGGGCGGTATATGTGGTTACCACTGCGGCGGAATCCGAGCATAGACAAATTGCTGTATAGCGTTTGATCGACCGTTTGTCGGGGGTCGATGAAAAGCGTGGTGGCTTCTTCGCCTTCCAGATAGCTGCAGCGATGCGGGTAGGTGGTGTACACCTTGAGATCGCGTAACGACGAGGTCATGGCAGCGCCTTACCGTTTCTGAGTAAGTCGGGCCTCAAATCAGCTCCCCACAACTCGCCGGGGGCGTCCATGTATCCAAGACTGGGGTCATGCCAACAGTGTGCTGAAGTCGATTCTCAAAGTCCACTCGAGAGATGTTCCTTGCCCCAAGACTGTTCAGGTGTTCACTTTCCAGCTGGCAGTCGATAAACAGCGCGCCCCGTTGTTTTAACAGCCAGGTCAGCGCAACCAGTGCGACCTTGGACGCATTGGGTCTGAGCGAGAACATGCTCTCACCAAAAAATGCGCCACCGATGGCCACACCATACAGGCCGCCCACAAGCGCATGGTCCTCCCATACCTCGATAGAGTGTGCCCAGCCTTGCGCGTTCAAGTCGCTGTAGGCATCAATCATTGCGGGATCGATCCATGTGCCTTGCTGGCCGTCTCGAGGTGCTGCACAGGCGTGCATAAGCTCACGGAAGCTGTGGTCAACCCGAAGACTGAATTCGTCCCGGCGCAGGGTTTTTCGCAGGGACCGGGAAATATGCAGTTCATCCACAAACAGCACAGAGCGGGGGTCGGGGGTCCACCAAAGGAGTGGCTGGGGAGCCTCGTACCAGGGGAATATCCCTCGCCGGTATGCTGCGAGGAGTGTCTGAGAGTCCAGGGTTCCCCCGGCGGCAAGAAGACCATTCGGGTAGGTAAGGGCTTCGCTGCTGGGAGGGAACTCTGCGCCGGGTTCCAGAAAGTTAAGCAGTGGCATGGGCCGCTCAGGCCGCGGCAGAGGCCAGTTCGTCGAGATACTTTTCTGCGTCCAAAGCCGCCATGCAACCAAAGCCTGCGGACGTAACGGCCTGACGGTAGATGTGGTCGCCGACATCCCCGGCGGCAAAAACGCCCGGTGCACTGGTGGCGGTGGCATTTCCTTCGATGCCACTGTGTACTTTGATGTAGCCACCATTCATGTCCAACTGGCCTTCGAAAATATCGGTATTGGGTTTGTGGCCGATGGCAATAAACACGCCCGCAAGCTCCACGTCTTCACTGGCGGTGCCGTCTGTGGGGGCAATACGCATCCCGGTCACGCCGCTATCATCACCCAGTACCTCTTCCAGCGTGTGATTCCAACGAAACTCAACCTTGCCCTTTGCCTCCCGGGCAAATAACCGGTCCTGCAGTACTTTCTCGGCGCGAAGACTATCCCGCCGGTGCACGAGAATGACCTTTTCTGCCAGATTGGAGAGGTAAAGGGCCTCTTCTACGGCGGTGTTACCGCCGCCCACTACGGCGACGCGCTTGTTGCGATAAAAGAATCCGTCACAGGTGGCGCAGGCGCTAACGCCTTTTCCCAGGAACTTCTCCTCGCTGGGGAGCCCGAGATACTGCGCTGATGCGCCGGTGGAGATAATCAGAGCGTCACAGCTATATTCTCCGGAGCCGCTGAGGCGCATAGGGCGAGCGTTCAGATCCACAGAGTTAATGTGATCAAACACCACCTGGGTGCCAAAGCGCTCCACGTGACTGAGCATGTCCTGCATGAGGCCCGGGCCCTGGAGATCATGCGCGCCACCGGGCCAGTTTTCGACCTCGGTGGTGGTGGTCAATTGGCCGCCTTGCTGCATGCCCGTAATAACAACGGGCGCCAGGTTTGCCCGCGCAGCGTAGATCGCAGCGGTGTAACCTGCGGGCCCGGAACCCAGTATGATCAGTTTATGATGTTGAACGTCGGACATTGTGTTGAGGTCTCAATTTAAAGGCGCCCATGGTAATGGATGGCTGCGCTGCGAGCAAAGATCAAATTAATATCAGGAAATTACTTTAAGCTATTGAATAAATTAGAAAACATCGTGAAACTAGTCCCTCGTCACAGAGGTTATTAAGATGGCCCGGCAACAGACAGAGGCTCAGGATTCCGCATCCCCGCGTTTGCGTGAGGGACTGCTCATCGCCGTTGCGGCGGTCTGCGCGTACCTGCTGGTGAGTCTTGTGAGCTATTCCCAGGCGGATCCCGGCTGGTCCGGCACGGGTTCCGGGGGACAGGTGAGTAATCTCGGCGGCCCCACCGGTGCCTGGCTTGCCGATGTCTGTTTTTCCCTGGTGGGTTATCTGGCCTATTTGTTTCCCCTGATGCTGGCCTATCGCGCTGCCTTGCTGTTCGCTGAGCGCCAGCGGCCCCGTGCTTTTTCCGGCGCAGTGCTCAGCGTGCGTGCCTTGGGTTTGCTGCTGGTCATGGCGTCAGGCACGGCGCTTGCGGCGCTCAATGTCGGTGCGGTTGGACCTTTACCGCAGGGCGCCGGCGGCATTATCGGCCTGGCGTTGGGTTCGGCCATGGATACCGCCTTTAACGCCTTTGGCGCTAGACTGATACTGGTCGCGGTGTTCCTTTTCGGCATGACAATCTTTACGGACCTGAGCTGGCTGCGTCTGATGGACCGCCTGGGCGCGCTTGCTATCAATGGTCTGGGTGATGTGCGGACCCGTGTGTTGCAGTTTCGGGATGAGGCGCGTGACCGCAAGGCCAGAGAGAAGCAGCTTGAGGCCCGGCGGCAGGTGATTGATCAGCACGTCGAGAAAGAGAAAAAGCGTACCCCACCCAAGATTAAACCGCTCAAACCCAGACCAGAAAAGTCTGAGCGGGTGGAGCGGGAAAAACAGGTCCCGCTGTTTGATGCGCCGATCACGGGCGAGGTACCGCCCCTGGAACTGCTGGATCCCGCGGAACAGGATTCGGGCGAGGGCTATTCTCCTGAGGCCCTGGCGCAACTGTCCAAGCTATTGGAGCTTAAGCTTGCCGACTTTGGTATTACCGCCGAGGTGACCGCGGTGTATCCGGGTCCTGTGATTACGCGTTTTGAAATCCAGCCGGCGGCGGGCGTTAAGGTGTCGCGTATATCGAATCTCGCCAAGGATCTGGCGCGATCTCTTGCGGTGATTTCTGTGCGGGTTGTGGAGGTCATTCCGGGTAAAAGCGTGGTAGGTATCGAAATACCCAACGAGCACCGTGAAATCGTGAATTTTCGTGAGGTGCTGTCGTCCAAGACCTTCGATCAATCCAAGTCTGCTTTAACTCTTGCACTGGGGCATGACATATCGGGGCAGCCGGTGGTCGCGGATCTGGCTCGAATGCCACACCTGCTGGTAGCCGGCACCACGGGCTCGGGCAAGTCCGTGGGCGTCAACGCCATGCTGATCAGCCTGCTCTACAAGTCTACCCCCGCTGATGTGCGTCTGATCCTGGTGGATCCCAAAATGCTCGAGCTGTCTGTCTACGATGGCATTCCGCATTTGCTGACGCCGGTGATCACCGATATGAAGGACGCGTCCAATGGTCTTCGCTGGTGTGTTGCAGAAATGGAGCGCCGCTACAAGTTAATGGCCTCCCTGGGCGTCAGGAATCTGGCGGGCTACAACCGCAAAATCCAGGATGCCAGTAAAGCCGGCACGCCTCTCACCGATCCTCTGTGGGTGCCTGACCAGCTGTCCATGACGCCGGTAGAAGAGCAGTCCGCTCCGGAGCTGGACGTACTGCCAGCCATCGTTGTGGTCATCGACGAGTTTGCCGACATGATGATGATCGTGGGTAAAAAGGTCGAGCAGCTTATCGCGCGTATCGCGCAAAAGGCCCGGGCGGCGGGCATACACCTGATTCTTGCCACGCAGCGGCCTTCGGTGGATGTGATTACCGGCTTGATCAAAGCCAACATTCCCACGCGCATCGCCTTCCAGGTGAGCTCTAAGGTGGACTCTAGAACCATTCTGGATCAAGGGGGTGCCGAACAGTTACTGGGCCACGGGGACATGCTGTACATGCCGCCGGGCAGCAGTCTGTCAACGCGGGTTCACGGCGCCTTTGTGTCCGATGATGAGGTGCATCGTGTGGTGGCAGACTGGAAGCGTCGCGGTGAGCCGGCCTACATTGAGGGTTTGCTCGATGAGGGCAGCAGCACGGCGGTGACGCCCGGCGAGCTGCAATCTGAAGCGTCCGAGGGTGATGACGAGAGTGATGCGCTGTATGACGAAGCGGTGCATTTTGTGACCAAGAGTCGTCGTGCCTCGATTTCCAGCGTGCAGCGCAAGCTGCGTATTGGATACAACCGCGCAGCGCGGCTGATTGAGTCCATGGAGGCTGCGGGCGTGGTCACCGAAATGGGCACTAACGGGCAGCGCGAAGTAATAGCACCGCCCCCCATGGAGGATTAACAGAGCGTGTTAACTATTTGGCGTACCGCGGCTTTGCTGTGTGTGTTGCTAAGCTGCACACAGGCTTATGCGCAGAACGAGACGGAGGACGTCTGGACGTTACTTGCGGCCCAGTCGCAGGCGAGCGGTGCGTTCACGCAGGAGCTGTTCGATGACAACGGAGAGCTTCTGGAGCGCTCCAGCGGCCGCTATGCGGTGCTACGCCCCGGTTTTTTCCGATGGCAGATAGAGGAGCCGGATCAGCAGGTGATTGTCGTGTCCGGCACGCGGCTGTGGCACTACGATATAGATTTGGCGGCGGCGACCCGGCGTGATACCTCGCAAAGTAATGAGTTCACGCCCCTGGAATTGCTCGCCGGTGATAGCGAAGAGCTACAAGCGCGTTTCGAGGCACAGCGTCTGGGACCTTCGCGTGTTCGCTTGATTCCCACTTTTCCTCAGGCGGGCTTCGCCTCGGTGGATATCGCCTGGGAGGGGGACGTCGTGATAGCCATGGATGTTCAGGATCGCAGTGGACAAATGATCAGGCTCGCTTTGTTGCCGGATCAGAACCCTGTAAAGCTGACTGCGCAAGACTTTGAGTTTGTACCGCCGCTGGGCGTGGATGTCTATGAGCCTTCAGACTACTAAAAAAGCCCGGTGACCGAGGATCTGTTCGGGAGCCCGGCGGGGACGCAGCCTCTGGCATCTGCGCTGCGTCCTTCAAGGGCAATGGATGTGGTGGGCCAGACGCATCTCTTGGCCGAGGGTAAACCTCTGTCACGCTGTCTCCAGGGCGAGCCTCTGCACTCCATGATTCTCTGGGGCCCACCGGGAGTGGGCAAAACGACGCTTGCCCAACTGTTGTGTGATGCCAGTGACAGTCGCATGCTCAAGCTCTCAGCCGTGATGGATGGCGTAAAGGCCATACGAGAAGCCGTGGCGGTGGGTGAGGCAGAGCGGGCCAGCGGCCGTCAATGCGTCTTGTTTGTCGATGAAGTGCATCGTTTCAACAAATCGCAACAGGATGCATTTTTACCCTTCGTAGAGAACGGCACGCTGACGCTGATCGGTGCGACTACGGAAAACCCGGCCTTTGAACTGAACTCCGCCTTACTGTCGCGGGCCCGCGTCTATCGTTTGCGCTCTTTGAGTGTGGACGAGCTGGTGATGATTCTGCATCGCGGCGAAATAGAAGTTGGCCTGGAGTTAAACGATCTCCAGCGGCAGCGGCTGGCTTTGGCGGCCGATGGCGACGCGCGAAGAGTGCTTAACCTACTTGAGCTTGCCGCAAGTCTGAAAGCCGAAAGCGGACGTCTGGATGATGCGGCTTTCGAAGAGGTTATGCAGGGGTCACCCCGACGTTTTGACAAAAATGGCGACAATTTTTACGACCAGATCTCCGCTCTGCACAAGGCGGTGCGGGGAAGCTCCCCGGACGCCGCATTGTATTGGTATTGCCGTATGTTGGATGGGGGTTGTGATCCACTCTATTTGGCGCGTCGCGTGATTCGTATGGCCAGTGAGGACATTGGTAATGCTGACCCGCGAGCATTAAGCCTGTCGCTGGATGCCTGGCAGACCCTGGAGCGCCTGGGGAGCCCTGAGGGCGAACTTGCGCTAGCCCAGGCCATCACCTATATCGCCTCCGTTCCCAAGAGTAATGCGGTGTATGTGGCCTTCAAGGCTGCTCAGCGCGCTGTGGCCGACGGTGGCTCCCACGAAGTGCCTGTTCACCTGCGCAATGCGCCTACGGCACTGGCAAAATCTGAGGGTCACGGCGCCGACTATCGCTACGCCCACGATGAGCCTGATGCCTTTGCCGCAGGAGAAAGTTATTTTCCTGAGCCGCTGCACGGGTTGCGATTTTATGAGCCCAGCGATCGTGGGCTTGAGGGACGTATTCGGGCGAGGTTGGACGATTTAAGAGAGCGTGACCGACGCTCAGAGCGTCGCCGCTACCGCTGATGGGCGGCGCCAGGGCGGTCAGCGCTTAACGCAAACCCCTAAACGCTTTACAATCCGCGCTTTTTACGGGCCACGACGATGCAGCACCTGGTTTTTATCGCAGTCGGCGGCGCCTGCGGGGCGCTGGCTCGCTATGGGCTGTCTGTTTACGCCCTGAATCTCTGGGGCCGTGCATGGCCTCTGGGTACTCTGGTGATCAACGCCAGCGGTTCTTTTTGCATCGGCGTGGTGTTTGTCATGCTCGAGCGCGCTGCCTTGCACCCGGATTGGCGCAGCGTATTGATGGTGGGATTTCTGGGCGCGTTTACCACGTTCTCAACCTTCTCACTGGAAACGGTAGAGCTTTGGATACAGGGCCAGCCCGGTATGGCGGCGGCCTACGCAGTAGCGAGCGTCCTTTTTTGCGTCGGGGCAGCTGCCACGGGTATTTACTTAACGCGAAGCCTTCTCGGTTGAGCGTCACATAACAGGAACTAGGCAAGACAATGCTGGATATTAAAGAAGTCAGGAAACAGCCTGAAGTTGTCGTCGAGGCACTAAGCAAACGTGGCTTTGTCTTTGACGTGGCTGCTTTTGAAGCCCTGGACGCCCGCCGGAAAAGCGCCGACGTCACCAGTCAGCAACTTCAGGCCGAGCGCAAGAGCGCCAGTAAGAAGATCGGGCAGCTCGTTGGCGGCGGCACGAGTGTTGACGAGGCCAAAGCCTCGGTGGACGAGACCTTGAAAGAGATCGCGGCGCGTCTGGATCAGGCAGAGCACGAAGCTCGCGCGGTGCAGGCTGAGCTGGATACTTTTTTTGAGGGCGTACCGAACCTTCCGGCCAGCGAGGTGCCGGCCGGTACCAGCGAAGATGACAACGTAGCAGTGGACCACTGGGGAGACGTGCGCAGCTTTGATTTTGAGGTCAGTGACCACGTGGATCTGGGCGAAAGACTTGACGGTCTGGACAGTGAGTTGGGAGGCAAGATCACCGGTTCACGTTTTACCGTAATCAGTGGCCCCCTGGCGCATCTTCATCGCGCCTTAATCCAGTTTATGCTGGACTTGCACACGCGAGAGTATGGATGCACGGAGTTAAATGTTCCTTACATCGTCAACAGCGATTCCCTGAGGGGAACGGGGCAGCTCCCCAAGTTTGCCGAGGACCTGTTCCGGCTCGAGGGTGATCACGGTTATTACCTCATTCCCACGGCAGAGGTGCCTGTTACCAACATCGCGCGGGATCGAATTTTTGAGGATGCGGAGCTGGGGGAGGAGGGCGTGCGATTCGCCTGCCACAGTCCCTGTTTCCGCAGTGAGGCCGGCAGCTACGGTCGCGACACCCGGGGGATGATCAGGCAGCATCAGTTTGAGAAGGTCGAGTTGGTGTATCTGGTGCGGCCCGAGCAATCCGAAGCCGCGCTTGAGCACCTGACCTCGCAGGCCGAAGAGGTGCTGCGTCGATTGGAGCTTCCCTATCGCAAGATGCTGCTGTGTGGCGGTGACATGGGTTTCTCGGCGCGCAAAACCTATGATCTTGAAGTCTGGCTGCCGGGGCAGGGTAAGTACCGCGAAATATCATCCTGCAGCAGCTTTGGTGATTATCAGGCGCGGCGTATGCAGGCGCGCTGGCGCAACCCGGCGACCGGTAAGCCGGAGTTACTTCACACCCTCAACGGTTCAGCGCTGGCGGTCGGGCGAACCATGGTTGCGGTGATGGAGAACTATCAGCAGGCCGATGGGAGTATCGCTATCCCCTGGGCGTTGCAGGCTTACATGGGCGGGCAAACCGAGATTCCCTGCGCCTAGGGCGCATAGCATGGACTTTTTGCCCATCAGTCTGCGCCTGCGCGATCAGCCTGTGGTGCTGATTGGCGCCGGCGTTGTCGCCGCACGAAAGGCCAGGTTTTTGTTGGGTGCCGGCGCACAGCTCACGGTGATAGCGCCCCGGCAGGACTCGCAGTTTCGGGCGCTGGCCGGTACACATGAGTTGGTCTGGCATGCCCGTGAGTATGCGCCGGGTGATCTGAGTAGCGCCATTATGGTTATCGCGGCCACGCCCGATCGCAAGGTCAACGAAGCGGTGCACGCGGAGGCAACAGGGCGGGGCATCCCCGTCAACGTCGTGGACTCCCCGGATCTTTGCAGTTTTATCTTTCCCGCGATTGTGGATCGCTCGCCGCTCACTGTGGCGATCAGCAGTAGCGGAGCGAGTCCGGTACTGGCCCGCTCAGTGCGCAGTCGTATCGAAGCCATGTTGCCCGCAGCGACCGCCGATATTGCCCGGTTTGCCCGGCTGCATCGCGACAGGATCCGTGAGGTTGGCACCAGTGAAAACGAGCGGCGGCGCATTTGGGAGCAGGTCATGGATGGTCCCATCGCACAGCTTATACTGAGCAATCGATGGCAGGCGGCGGAGCAGGCGCTGGCGGAGCTCCTGGAAAATCACAGGGAGCTCCCAGTCGGAGAGGTGTATCTCATTGGTGCGGGGCCCGGTGATCCCGAGTTGATGACCTTCAAAGCTTTGCGGCTCTTGCAACGCGCCGATATTGTCCTGCACGACCGATTGGTGAATCCCGATATTGTTGCCATGGCGCGACGCGACGCCGATAAGCTGTATGTCGGCAAGCAGCGCTCAGACCACAGTGTTCCCCAGGATCGCATCAATGAACTGTTAGTAGAGCTGGCCCTTGGGGGGAAACGTGTCGCGCGCCTGAAAGGGGGAGACCCCTTTGTTTTTGGTCGTGGCGGCGAAGAAATTGCACTGTTGGCCCAGAAGAAGATCCCTTTTCAGGTCGTGCCGGGAATCACCGCCGGTAATGCCGCAGCGTGCTATGCGGGTATTCCTTTGACTCACCGGGATTACGCGCAGTCCGTGCGCTTCGTTACGGGTCACACCAAAGACGGTAAATTGCAGCATCGCTGGGAGGAGTTTCTCAGCGAAACCGAAACACTGGTGTTTTACATGGGACTGGTCGGTCTACCGATCATCTGTAAGGAGCTTATCGCTCATGGTCGCTCTGCCGATACCGCGGTTGCTCTAATAGAGCGCGCCACTTCGCCGCAGCAGCGCCTGCTTACCGGAACATTGGGAACCATTGAGTCGCTGGTGGCCAGCGCCAAGCCTCAGGCTCCCACCTTGATCATTGTCGGTAAGGTCGTCGGTCTTGCAGATCAATTGCGCTGGTACGGCAGTGGCTGAGTCAGACTTGTCCAAAGATTGGGGTTTTAGGTCGAGCTTGTGGCGTTGGCGTTGGTTGCTGGGCTACTTACTCATCGCCTGGGCGCTGGCAGTTCAGATTCCGACTTATCTTGCCCTGGCGCCGCCACAGTCGCTGGGTGAGCCGCTCCCAGCCTGGTCGCTGTCGCCGGGTATGGACGCAGATTTTAATGAGGGACTGCTGCATTGGGAGGCACAGCGTTCGGGGAATCACTGGGCGTCGAGAGCGTTGGAAGTGCCCGCTGAAGCGGAGTTTCTGCGCATACGCTTTTGTCTGGTCAATGATGCCCCACCTCAGACGGCTGCGGTGCTACTGGCCTCGGTGCGCGAGGGCAGTCTGGATTTCAATCGCCAGTACCGCGTGAACAGTTTTTATAGCGGCGCAGCAGGGGAGTGCTTTGATGAGCCCATACCGCGCCGGGCGGGGGATGGCCCCGCTATCTTTCAGATAAAACTTCTGCACGGGCCTGCATCACTGTCTCTGAGTTCTCTAGAGGTCGGTGCACTGACCGAAAACCCCGTATGGCGCTTTACCCGAATGGGAATGTTGTTACTGGGGCTGGTGCTGCTTACGCTGCTGTTTAACGACTACCGCCATGCACGTCCGCCGCTGCTGGCATGGGCGGGGCTGATCACCGTGCTGGGGATACTCTTTGGTTGTTGCGTCAGCGTTAGTTTGAAGGCAGATATCTATGCGCTGATGACGGGTGGGAGAACCATCGATGCAAAAGTCAGCATGGAGACGCTGTTGCAAACCCAGTTCCCCCTGGGTGGGTTTTCGCTGTTCACCTTCTTACATGCCGTGCTTTTTTGCGGCGCTATGTTTTTTCTTGGTTTTACGCGCCGACACGCCTGGCTGGACATGTTGATGCTCGCGCCGGTTACCGAGACCCTGCAGCTGTTTGTCCCGGGGCGGGGCCCCGGTACAAGCGACATGTTGGTTGATTGGCTCGGGGTAGGGGCAGGCTTGTTATTCGTCGTCCTGCTTTGCCGTAGTCAACGCGTACGCGCGCTCCTGCAGCACTAGGGCATCGACCAGAATACTTCCCGCTTCGGACAACAGAACGTCCTCACTGGCGATTTCTTCGGCTGACACAATGAGTTTCTCAGCGGACTCTTCCTCAGACTCTTCATCGGACCCAGAAGGCGCGTCGCCAGCGAGGTCGTCTGTGTCAGCCGCGGAGCCTGGCTCGCCATGCGGGCCGGCGTCTGCAACAGCACTATCAGCATCGTCCCCGTCAGACTCATCCAGTTCGTCAAGCGATGCCAGAGGTTCTTCGCCGCGGGCAGCCCGTCGTCGATTTTCGATGCTCAGTGCCCGCTCTTCGCGCTGTTTGCGCTCCTCGCGACGCACCGCCTCATTCAAAGAGACACTGGTAATTGCGCGATTTTCTTCGGCTACCGCCAGCTGGTCCTGAAGGTATAGAAACTCCGGATTGTGACTGCTGCGCGTTTCAAAAATTTCTGTGAGCTGGGGTACCAGCGAGTCGACGTTGCTGTATCGACGGTGGCGAACGGGATTAATTTGATCCCAATCCAGTGCGTTATCCAACGCGGACTCGCCGATTTCTTCGGGGTCATAAAGCGAAGGAAAGCTAATATCCGGCACCACGCCACGGTGCTGCGTACTGTCGCCGGAAATGCGATAGAACTTGCTCTCGGTGATTTTTAACTGACCTTCGGTGAGCGGCACCATGGTCTGCACGGTGCCCTTGCCGTAGGAGCGATCTCCGACGATGAGGCCGCGATCATAATCCTGAATCGCGCCGGCAAAAATCTCTGAGGCCGAGGCGCTCAGACGGTTGATGAGGACCACGAGAGGTCCGTCGTAATAGGTGCTGCGCAGACGTTTGCCGTCGCGCCATACTCGTCGTGAAGAGTGGCGAATCTGCACGGTGGGTCCGTACTCAATGAACAGGCCGGTGAGATCGTTCGCTTCTTGCAGGGAGCCACCACCGTTGCGACGCAGGTCCACGATCATCCCTTCTACGTTTTCCTCTTCGAGTTCGGCTATCAGCTTTTTTACGTCCCGCGTGGTGCTTTTGTAATTTTCGTCGCCACGGCGCATGGCTTCGAAATCGATGTAGAAGGTTGGGATGTCTATGACCCCGACGCGGATGGTTTCACCGTTGCCTCGGGGTAGTTCCAGTATGCGTTTCTGTGCAGACTGCTCTTCGAGCTTCACCTTGTTACGCACTATCTTGATGGTCTTGCGCTCTGCGTCCGCGCCGCTTTTGGCCGGGAGAACCTGCAAGCGCACTGTGGAATCTTTGGGTCCCCGTATGAGCTCTACCACTTCGTCCAGTCGCCAGCCGATGACATCCTCAAAGGGTCCATCGTCATCCTGACCTACGGCAACGATGCGGTCCGACGGCTTCAGTTCGCCTTGTTTATCCGCGGGGCCTGCGGGAACGATGCGCGCTACGCGGGTGTACTCATCCTCGAGGGACAGCACCGCACCAATACCCTCCAGGGAGAGCCGCATATTGATATTGAAGTTCTCGGAGCGCCGGGGCGAGAAGTAGTTTGTGTGGGGATCATACAGCTCGGTGAGCGCGTTGGCGTAAATCTGGAAGGCGTCCTGAGAGTTGTACTGGTTGACGCGAGTCAACTGGTTTGTATATCGCTTGACCAGTGTCTCGGCAATTTCGTCCTGGGGTTTATCTGCTAGACGTAGATTCAAAACCTGGTTTTTGATCTGCAGCCGCCAGCGTTCATCCAGCTCAGCCTGATCTTCAGCCCAAGCCAGGCCGTCCACATCCAGCTGATAGCGTTCATCGACAGTGAAATCCATGTCCTGGATCATCCGGGGGAGCGTTTCGACCAGTGATTCCAGACGGGTGGTCAGAAGCTCGTGAAACCGATTAAAAATGCTAAAGCCGGCATCAAGCCGACCGTTGGCCAGCTCATCGTCCATCTGCGTTCGAAAGCTTTCGAAGCCGGCAATATCCGCAGCGGTGAAAAACATTTTGCTGCCATCAAGGTTATCGAGATAGTTGTCCAGATGGGCAGAAGACAGTGCGTCGTCGTACTTGAGCTTGGCGTAATGCCGTTGCTCGAGCTGCTCAACCAGCTCGGTAGCTGTCGTCTGTTGGGCTTTGCTGTACTCAATGAGTGCAACGCTTGGCGCGGAAACCCCCAGGCCCGTTGCAAGGGTCAGAAAAGCCGCGGTATTCAGGAATGCTTTGCGCACGATAGCTTGCCTTATTGTTACCTGATTCGTTGGTGCTTCGAGTGTAGCGTGATGCTTTCTGAGGTCAAAGCGCTTGATTGAAGCGAAAGAAGACGCGCTGGCGTCGTTTTTTTGCGTCATTGCAGGGAAAAGGAGGCATTAATACTCACGGCGTAAGTCAGATAGCCGGCGGAATAGCTTTCGCCGGAGGACATGGGCGCCGCATCCGCCGCCATCAGGCTGCGTTCCGCAAGCATGGGACGGGGAGCGGGTTCGCGCTGAGCACTGGCGGACAGCAGTGGCCCTAGCTCCTCACCCAAGGCCCCGGCGATAACGCTGGCCCTTTCCCGGGCGTTTTCTGCTGCCGCCGCCAGAACGCTACGATAGACGCTTTCTTCGTCGCGCAGGCCCAGGCGGGGCTGCTGCATACGATTGATTCCCGTGTCGCTCAGGCTTGTGACAAGTTCGCCCAGCGCGTCGAGCTCCAGCAATCGCACGGCAATGTTCCGCGATACCCGATATCCCGTGAGCTCCTGGCTGCGCTCATCTTTTAACCAGCGATACTGGGGGGCTATGGAAAGCCCCGTGGTATCGATATCGGCCTCTGCAAGACCCGCCTCGCTGAGAATCTGCAGGGCCCTGGCTGTGATGGCATCAGCCTCTCTCCGGGCGACGGCCGCGTCTTTGTCTTCGGTAACGACATCCAACTGCAGGTAGGCCATGTCCGGCGCTATGCGAATGACTGACTTGCCGGTGACGTCAATGCGGCGCCGGTCGTCATCAGCGCCGGCGTTGGGCGCCAGAGCGGCCATCAACAGCAGCGAGCCAAAGGCTGTGGTAAGCATAAATCGAGCAATGCGCATCTGGGGTATTCCCTGTTTTGAAGTCAGTGATTAAGACCACAGTGGAGCAAGGGGGTTCCGCAGTCGTTCGAGCTTTTAACGGCCAAAGTCCGGGGACTGGCGGGGCGCTGGCGCTGCCCACATAATGCGCCCCTGGCAAACGGAGGATAGACGTGGCAACCCTTTTGATGCGACATGCAGATGTCCTGGTGTGTATGGACGACGCACAGCGAGAAGTCCCGGATGGGGGTTTGTTTGCGCGAGACGGCGTCATAGAGGCTGTAGGTCCCAGCGATTCCTTGCCGGCGACAGCCGATCGGGTTATTGATCTGCAGGGGCACGTTCTGATGCCCGGTATGGTGAATACGCACCATCATCTCTATCAAAATCTCACCCGGTTAATGCCGCATGCACAGAATGCGCCGTTGTTCGGCTGGTTGCAGGCTCTGTACCCCGTATGGGAGCGCCTGACACCAGAGGCCTTTCGGGTGTCGGCGATTATCGGGCTTTGTGAGCTTTTGCTGTCAGGCTGTACCACCAGCTCTGATCATCAATATATTTTTCCCAATGGCAGCCGGCTGGACGACAGCATCGCGGCGGCGGGGGAGACGGGCATACGTTTTCACGCGCTGCGAGGCAGTATGAGCGTCGGTCAGTCCGCCGGAGGTCTGCCGCCGGACAGTCTCGTAGAGAGTGAGGACAGCATTCTTGCCGACAGTGAGCGACTGATTAATGCTTATCACGATGCTTCGGCCGGTTCGCGGGTCCAGGTGGCGCTGGCACCGTGTTCACCGTTTTCCGTGAGCCGTGAACTGATGCGCGAGTCGGCAAACATGGCCCGCGCAAAGGGCGTGCGCCTGCATACTCATCTTGCAGAGAATGTTGAAGACGTGGCCTACAGTCGGGAGCGTTTTAATATGACGCCGGGCGAGTACGCCGAAGATCTTGGCTGGTTGGGCGATGATGTCTGGCATGCCCACTGTGTGCAGCTTGATAGCCAGGACATAGCGCGTTTCGCCAGTACGGGTACCAGCGTTGCTCACTGTCCCTGTTCCAATATGCGGCTGGCGTCGGGCATCGCTCCAGTGATGCCCATGCTGCGCGCGGGTGTGAATGTGGGTATTGGTGTTGATGGGTCATCGAGTAACGATAGCGGTCACTTTTTGGCCGAGGCGCGTCAGGCGATGTTGTTACAGCGGCTCACAGAGGGTGCCGACGGCTGTGCGGTGCGGGACATGCTTAAGGTCGCTACGCGCGGGGGCGCCAAGGCCCTGGGGCGCGACAATCATATTGGCCAGCTGAGCGTGGGGTATCAGGCGGACTGCGCAGCCTTTGCTGTGAATGATCTATGGCACGCCGGAGCGGTACATGATCCCGTGGCGAGTCTCCTGTTGTGCTACAGCTCAGTGGCTGCCTATACGGTAGTCGGCGGTGATGTTCTTGTCGACCAAGGCGTGTTGAGCGGCATGGATTTAATGCCTTTACTGGCGGCCCATAAATCCATGGCGCAACGCCTGGCCAATGGCGAGCGCGCCTAGCGCCGGGAACCGTCCCCGCAGCACCTAGCTTGCGGGGCTGCCGGCCCTTATCCACTGCGCCACAATCGCGCGCTCTTCATCGGTCATGTTGGTTTTGTTCATGAAGGGCATGTCGTGGCTGTCAATACTGCGCGCTTTGATACGCGGCGCCCATTGCTGCATCTGCTCTACGGTATCGAGCATGACGCCTCCGGGCGGTGTGGTGAATACATCGTCCGTGGGCATGGCGGCATGACAGCTGCTGCAGCGTTCGCGAATAATGCTGTGCGCCCGCGGGGCGAGCTCCGCCGTGGCCAGATCGCCCGGGGCAGTGCGGGTCGCTTTGGGCGCGATCGCTATGGCGAGTACCACGGTTGCTGCCGCAGCGGCGCCTAAAATTGCCGGCCGGTTGATGTGCAGGTGCCTGAGCACAAAGTACTGCCGGGAGACGGCAGTAATCACCACTATCGCCAGGAGAATCGCCCAGTTAAAAGCGTGTCCGTAGGTCATGGGATAGTGGTTGCTGATCATAATAAATAACAGCGGCAGAGTGAGATAGGTATTGTGCGTAGAGCGAAGCTTCGCCCGGGCGCCCCATTCCGGGTTGGGCGTTTCGCCTGATTCCAGGGCACCCACCAGCTTGCGCTGCCCCGGCATAATGACCTGAAATACGTTGCCTACCATGATGGTTCCGATAATCGCGCCAAAATGGATGTAGGCTCCCCGGCCGCTGAAGTATTGTGAAAGTCCCCAGGCAAGGCCCGCGCCGAGACACAGGAGGACCACCGCCAGGAGCCAGCCGTTCCTGGCCAGGGGGCTGAGGCAGAGCACGGTATAGGCAATCCAGCTTCCCAGAAGGAAGCTTAGTCCCAGCGTAATAGCCTGCCACTGGCTCAGATCTGCGACGCGTGGATCGATGAGGTAGGACTCGGCGCCCAGGTAATAAATAACCGCCAGCAGCACCATGCCGGTGAGCCAGGTGCTGTAGGCCTCCCACTTAAACCAATGGAGGTGCTCGGGCATTTTTTCCGGTGCGCCCTGATACTTGGCCACCTCATAAATGCCACCGCCGTGTACGGCCCAAAGATCGCCCTTGATACCCTTGTCTTTTTTCCACTGGGGTGGGTCTTCAAGGCTGTTATCCAGCCACATGAAATAAAACGACGCGCCAATCCAGGCAATCCCGGTAATGACGTGCAGCCAACGCACAATGAGGCTGATCCAGTCGACGATGTAGGTTTCCATCCGTTACTAAGCTCCTGTGGGACCTGTCTCACTGTAATCGGTTTGAGGTGTTGCGCTTGCCACGGCGGCATCGCAGGACTCGGGCTGATCCCGCCGATGCTGGCACTGCCCCATGATCCAGCTCTCCCGGACGCAGCGGTCGTCGCCGAGTGTCGACAGCACAAAGAGCGTCTCGAAAAGATCGTCGCAGTGTTTCATGCGCTCTTCCAGTAGCGGAGTCGCCGCCAGATCCAGCACCAAAAAATCCGCCTCTTTCCCGGGCAGAAAATTACCGATATGGGATTCGAGATCCAGGGTTCGGGCGCCGCCTAAGGTGGCGAGAAAAAAGCTCTTAAAAGGGCTCAGGGAATGCCCCTGAAGTTGCTGGATTTTGTAGGCTTCGTCCATGGTTTCCAAAATAGAGAAACTGGTCCCCGCGCCGATGTCCGTGCCCAGACCCACGTGAATACCGCAGCTCTGCGCCTTGGCCAGGGGGAATAAACCGGATCCCAGGAACAGGTTCGAGGTGGGGCAAAATGCGATGTTTGACTGTGTCTCCGCCATGCGCTGCCACTCAGCTTCGTTCAGGTGAACGCAGTGGGCAAACACGCTGCGACGACCTAACAACCCGGCCTCGTCATAGCTGTGCAGGTAGTGATCAAGGTGAGGAAACAGCTCCTCCACCCAGGCCACTTCGTTGAGGTTTTCTGACATATGGGTATGCAGGTGGACGCCGGGATACTCGTGAAGCAGACGCCCGGCGGCTTTTAACTGCTCGGGTGTTGAAGTAGGGGCAAACCGTGGCGTCACTGCGTAGCGCAACCGTCCTCGTTCGTGCCAGCGCTCGATCAGGGCTTTGCTCTCACTGTAACTGGTCTCGGCAGTGTCCCGGAGGTTGTCCGGGGCGTTGCGATCCATCATTACTTTGCCCGCAATCATCCGCAGATTGCGTGCTTCTGCTTCGGTGAAAAAAGCGTCGACGGATTGCGGATGAACGGTGCCAAACACCAGCGCTGTGGTCGTGCCGTTGCGCAGCAGCTCGGCTAAAAATCGTCTCGCAACCGTCTGCGCATACTCAAAGTCCGCAAACTTTGCTTCGGTGGGAAACACGTATTTGTCCAGCCATTCCAGCAGCTGTTCGCCGTGCGCGCCGATAATATCCATTTGCGGATAATGGATGTGGGTGTCAATAAACCCCGGAACGAGTAGGGCGTTTTCATGCACCTGAACAGGGGTGGCAGCAGGCAATGACTTAAGGAGCTGCTCGGCATGGTCCACGGTAACTACGTGGCCATTATCAATCAGTAAACCGCCGTCGGAAAAATACTGATAGCTGTCTTCCAGGCCTTTCTCGGGGTCATCAACGAAATGCAGCAGCCTGCCGCGGTGGAGTACGCGGCTCATTCGGGCAGCACGAGCTTCAAAGGTGTCTGCAGGTCGATCTCATCGCAGTTGTTACCCGGGCCAATGCGATCGACCACCACAAAATCAGAGGCCGTATTGAGCGCCAGTAAATAGTGGTGCCAGGTACCCCGGTGATAACTGACACTCTGTTCGCCCGTTGCTAAAAAACCCTGAATCGCGTCCTCGTCGAGTATGCCTGCTCGGGCGACAACAATGGCATAGGGGTTGCCGCTGGTATTGATGAAGGCCTGGGAGCCCAGGGGGTGACGTTCCATGCTGCGCAGCACAAAGTCTGCCTTGATGGCCTGGGCGCGAAACAAACTCAATGCGGGGGCGCCGCCTTCGCGGGCGCAGTCGATGGCGGCCAGAGCGTGGTGGCGCTGGGTAAGGCCTTCATTGATGGGGTACTGCTCGCAGGCCACCTGTCCGTCGATCACATCACCGAAGGGCGCGAACCCCTGTGCCGTCAGTGGTTTTAGCTGTAGCTCCTTCAAAACTCAGCTGCCCCGATAGGTCGAGTAGCCATAGGGCGATAGCAACAAAGGGATGTGGTAGTGCTCGCCACTGTCGTCCAGATTGAAAACGACATCAACGTAAGGATAGAAGACCGTCAGGTTCAGGGCCGAGAAGTAGGCAGCCGTAGAAAAGTGCATGCGATAAGTGCCGGCAGCCAGCTTTTCATCGGCGTTCAGAAGGCCCGCGACACGGCCATCATCATTGGTGACACCGGAGGCTAGTTCGATCCAGTTTCCTTCGCTGCGCTGATACAGCGCCAGAGGCACAGCCTCGGCAGGCTGCCCGAGCGCTGTATCCAGAATGTGTGTCGTAATCTGACTCATTGCCATTGCTCCAGGCGAATTTGCAGGATTTTTCGTTGTTCCTCTGCGGCGATCTTGAGCTCCTCCGCGGGATCATTCTCCAGACGCTGCTCCAGTAGTTCGCACATTTCCAGCGCTGACTTGCCGGTGGCGCAGACGATAAATATGTAGCCAAAGCGTTCTTCGTAGCGTTGGTTGCCGCTCGCGAGGCGCTGGATCACCGCTTGTGTGGCGTGAGCAACGCCTGATTGCTCATGTGCCGCCAGATTGCCGCTGTCCGCGTACTTCGCTTTGAGCGAGTTAACGTCGCCAATTTTAGGGTGGCCTTCAAAGGCCTGTAGATAATCATCTGCCGATAACGTGGACCAGACACGGTCGGCGTTGTGCCGCAGCGCCGCTAGATCATCATAGGGGCGTCCCTGCAGTACGCCGTCAATCCAATTCTCACTTACGCAGCACAGAGCCAGCGCCTGCGCAGCAGCCGGCTCATCCAGAGTGTTGAATTCCTCCAGGGTCACTGGGCGTCCCAGTCGGCTATACCGAACACACGAAGCCTGCTCACACCACCGTCAGGAAAAATGTTCAGGCGAACATGGCTGAACTTCTGATCCTCGGGGCACACCACTTCTCGCGTGTAGGTGTGCTCACGATCCGGGCACAGGCTTTGCTGATTGATAATGGGCGTCCAGACCGCATCTTCCGACGGCACGACGGACTCGGGCTCCAGGCAACCCTCCAGACTAAAACGGTCCGGGAAGTTGCCTCGAAGGTGAGCGGTGTCGAGAATGACTTTACGCACCGTTCCCTGTTTACCCAGTTTGATAATGGCCCAGTCATTAAACTCATCGCGCCGCCGACGGGTCTCCCAGCCATCGCCCATATTCACGCCGCGTCCGGGCATCACCAGATTGTCGGTGGAGCTGAAGAACTGATCAGATGCGGCAACTCCGCGTCCCCCGATCCCTACCGCGGCCAGGTCCACCGTTTCGTTCTCCAGGTAATCCTGCGGGTCAGGCATAACCTCGCCATAGGCACGGAAACGGGCCACGCCACCATCCGGATAAATCCTCAGGCGCAGATGGGTCCAGCGCTCGGCGCTATCACAGGGAATGGGATTTTGCTCATCCGGCAGTACATCGGTGCGAGGGATGATTTCGGTCCATTGGGTGTCGGCCTCGGGGTCCAGTTTCACGTGCGTGCCGTCCACTGCCACCTGTAATGGTGCGTTGCCGCGAAAGTGGTGCGTATCCACATCCACGCCATGAATGCGCCCTGCAAAGCCCAGGCGCAGGACGCACCAGTCGTGGTCCAGTTGGCTCATGCGAAACTGTCGGCCAAAGCTGCGGCGGGACTCCCATCCATCCATCCACTGGCCCTTGTCCGTGAACTCTCCGGCTTTGAATACGCCACGACCCGGCTTTACGAGGTTGTCACAGCTTGCGAACCATTGGTCGCTGCAGTTGATCGCCCGGCCACCCACGCGTTCAGCCAATAAATTGATATAGCGGAACTGGAAATCATCCATCGCGTCCCGATCAAAGTCTTCGTTCATTGCGGTTCTACCATTGAGCCATCGATGTTTGCATCGCTGGGGTTGTCGAATGTGGTTTCGGACGCGCGAAGCTGTTTCTGTAGTTGCTTCCAGCCGGGACCCTGCAGGTCCGGTAGGGCGTCGCGGCGCGCATGATAGTGTGCGATCAGTTCTGCCGCCACCGCCACGGCGATCTCCGCAGGGCGTTTTCCGGGGACCGCTGACAAACCAATCGGGCAGTGCAGCTGCGCCAGGCAAGCGGCGTCAAAGCCGCGATGTTGGAGCCGAAGTTCAAAACGACGTCTTTTGCTTTGGGAGCCAATGACACCGATGTAAGCTGCATCTTCTCTGCGCAGAGCTGCTTCCATGAGCGCGTAGTCCAGCGGATGCTGATGCGTCATGATCAGGTAATAACTTCCCGATGCTGCCTGCCTGATGATGTCCAGGGGTTCATCCGGATGCAGTGCGTTAATGCCCCGGGGGAGTGTTTCGGGAAACTCCTGTGTGCGCGCGTCTACCCAGTGTATTTTGAAGGGCAGGGTAGCCAGCAACGGTGCCAGGGCGCGACCCACATGGCCCGCTCCGAACAGGTAAAGGGGCTGAGACAGGGGTACAAAGTGCTCAAATAGCAAGCTGGTGCTGCCTCCACAGCATTGCCCTAACTTCTCTCCCAGAGGGAAATTCTCGACCCACTGGCCGGCGCGAGCGTCCGCAAGCATGCTCTGGGCGCGCTGCAAGGCCTGAAACTCCAACTCGCCGCCGCCGATGGTGCCATGAAAGTCGCTGTTGCTGACGACCATTTTCGTGCCTGAGTCTCTCGGGGTAGAACCTCGAGCACCTAACATCGTGATGATGACATAGGCGCGTTCCAGGGACTCGTACTCGCGCACCCATTCACTCCAATGTGCATTGTCGGCGAGCATCGCTAGCGACTCGCCTGGCGCAGCGCTTCGCAGGCCATGAGCACACGCTCGGGGGTAGCCGGCGTATCAAGCTTGGGGTGCACACGGTAGTCGGCCAGGCTGGACACGGCATCGCGAATGGCGGACCACACCGAAATTGCCAGCATCAAAGGCGGTTCACCCACGGCCTTGGAGCGAAAAATCGTAGCCTCTGCGTTGGGGCTGTCCGGAAGCAGTTCTACGTTAAATTGCGGCGGCGTGTCGCCGATGGCGGGGATTTTGTAAGTCGCGGGCCCCACCGTGGTGAGACGGCCGTTGTCATCCCAGGCGAGTTCTTCGCTGGTGAGCCAACCCATACCCTGAATAAAGCCGCCCTCAATCTGACCTATATCGATGGCGGGATTGAGGGAGTTGCCGACATCGTGACAAATATCGACCCGCTCGACGCGATACTCCCCGGTGAGGGTGTCTACCAGTACCTCAGACACGGCCGCGCCGTTAGCAAAGTAATAAAACGGCCGGCCTGTAGCGGTCTCACGATCGTAATGAATTTTGGGTGTGCGATAGAAACCTGTGGCTGACAGGGATATGCGATGGTGGTACGCCAGATTTACAAACTCGGCAAAACTGAATACCCGGTGGTCCACCGTGACGCGGTTTGGCGAGAACTGCACCGATTCTTTACTGACCGCAAAATGTTCGCAGGCAAAATCCGTGAGCCGTTTGCGGATCTTGCGTGCCGCAGCCAGCGCGGCCATGCCGTTGATATCGCTACCGGATGATGCCGCGGTAGGCGAGGTATTGGGGACTTTGTCCGTGCGCGTTGATGTGCAGCGAATATGTGCAATATCGACCTGCAGTTCTTCGGCAACGACCTGGGCTACTTTGGTGTACAAACCCTGGCCCATCTCTGTTCCACCGTGGTTCAGCTGGATGCTGCCATCGGTGTACACATGGATGAGCGCGCCGGCCTGATTCAAGTGCTGCACGGTAAAAGAGATGCCGAACTTCACCGGCGTCAGTGCAAGTCCCCGACGCAGCACCGGGTTGCTTGCGTTAAAGTCCCTGATGGTCTGTCGTCGCGCACGGTAGTCCGAGGTCGTCTCCAGGCGGTCGATCAACAGCGGCAGGACTTCCTGCTCTATTTCCTGTCCATAGTGTGTGGTGTTGCGACCTGCTGCGGCGCTGTAGAGATTGGTCTTGCGCACATCCAGAGGATCTAATCCCCGCTCGCGGGCGATGGCATCGATAATATCTTCAATGGCAACCATGCCCTGGGGGCCGCCGAATCCTCGAAAAGCGGTGTTGGACACGGTGTGGGTTTTGACGCGGTGTCCGGCGACGGCGACGTCGGGCAGGTAATAGGCGTTGTCGCTGTGAAACATGGCCCGATCAACGATGGCGTCGGATAAATCCGGTGACATGCCGCAGCCACCGGCAAGCATGAGATCCAGGGCCTGAATTCGCCCCTGATCGTCAAAACCCACGTCATAACGACTGAGAAAATGGTGACGTTTGCCGGTGGCGCGCATGTCGTCAGCACGGGCGAGACGAAGCTTTACCGCGCGACCACTGCGACGCGCGAGAATAGCCGCCAGACAGGCCCATTGGTTCGCGTGGGTTTCTTTGCCACCGAAGGCGCCGCCCATGCGACGGGTATCCACCGTGACCTGATGAAGATCGACGCCGAGCACTTCTGCAACCAGCTTTTGACCTTCTGTGGGATTCTGGGTCGATGAATAAACCAGCATGCCGCCATCTTCTTCCGGGACACAAAGAGAGGCCTGCCCCTCTAGATACATTTGCTCCTGACCGCCAATCTGTAATTCACCCTGCAGGCGATGATCGGCTTTGGAAAGGGCGCCCCCGGCGTCTCCCCGGCGCTGGTAATGAGCGGGGCGCACAAAACTCTGCGCTGCGAGACCATCTTCGATGCTCAGGCAGGCAGGCAGTGGCGTGTACTCAATTTTGGCAAGGCGCGCAGCGCGGCGTGCGGCTGCGTAGTTTGTGGCCGCAACGGCAAACAGTACCTGGCCATGGAACTCCACGGTGTCGCCCACGCCTACCATGAGCGGGTCGCCGGGGAACACCGGGCCAATGTCGATAATGCCCGGTACATCGTCCCGGGTAATGACATCGACAACGCCCGGCGCATTGCGTACCGCAGCGAGTGACATGCCGGACACCACACCGTGTGCCATGTCCGACAAGCCCACATAGGCATGGAGCGTACCCAGCGGCGCTCTCATGTCATCGATATAAATGGCTTCGCCCGAGACATGCTTTGCAGCACTTTCGTGCGCGACACCCTGGCCAGCGCTACCCAGGGGGGAGTCAGGTTTGCGGACCGGTTTATCCATGGGCCGATGCTCCGGCCTGGTTGGCGCCCAAAGGATGGGCCCGGGTGGCCGCTTTACCAATGTACTCCTGCTGTAGTCGGGTCAGAAGCCGGGCAGCGACGGTAAGGCGATAGTTCGCGGTTGCCCGGGCATCGTCAATGGGCTGAAAGTCCTGTGCAATTGCGGCGGCAAGCTCATCCATATCGACCGAACTTAACTCCACGTCTGTTAGAGCGGATTCCAGCGCGGGAGCGCGCCTGGGAATGGCTGCCATGCCCCCAAAGGCCACTCTGGCCTGTGTTATACGGTCGCCGTCCAGGGTCAGTGCGAACACAGCGCACACTGACGATATATCGTCCTCGAAGCGTTTGCTGATCTTGTAAGCACGCAGGAACAGCGAGCCTTTGCGCCGCGGCAGTATCACCGTCGCGATAAATTCACCCGCCTGCAGGGCTGTCTTGCGATAGTCCAGAAAAAAATCGTCCAGCGGTATTTCTCGAACACCGGCATTACTTTGCAGCGCGATAGCGCCGCCCAGAGCCAGCAGCACCGGAGGCCAGTCTCCAATGGGAGATGCGTTGGCAATATTGCCCGCAACGGTACCTTGAGAGCGTATCTGAAGTGAGCCAAAGCGTTCGATGAGTTCCGCTAGTTCCGGATAGTCACTCAGTACCGCTTGTTGACAGGCTCTGTGAGTAACTGCAGCACCGAGTCTTATCGCGTCAGCATCGCAGTCAATCGAGTGCAGCTCTGTCGCTGCGCTAAGGTCGATGAGCACCGGCAAGGGTGTCAGTGACTGGGTGTTTTCCAGGAACAGGTCGGTACCGCCGGCCACCAGGCGCGCATCCGGATATTGCTGCAGTAGCTCAGCGACCTGCGCTGCATCGCGCGGCCTGAAGTAGTGACTGTGTGCTGACTCCAGCGCAGCCGTCTCGCTTTCTGTGTCCAACAATGCCCGAAGCTGGTCCAGGGTCGCTTGAGCGCGGCGGGAGAATTTATCTACCTGCACGTCACCGAGCGCCTGCTCGGCGGCGTCTATGATGGGTCGATAGCCGGTGCAGCGGCACAGGTTGCCGCCAAGCGCCTCGAGAATATCCTCTCGCTCACACGTGCGGTGAGAGTGATAGAGCGCAAACATGGACATCACAAAACCCGGCGTGCAAAAGCCACACTGTGAGGCATGACATTCGATCATGGCTCGCTGCACAGGATGCCAGGCAGCGCCGTCCTTGAGGTCCTCTACGCTGATAAGCTGCGTGCCGTGAATACTGCCCAATGGGGCGATGCAGGCGTTCACGGGGGAATACTGAAGTCCATCGTCACTGGCTTTTGCAATGACTACCGTGCAAGCGCCACAATCTCCGGATGCGCAGCCTTCCTTGGTGCCGGTCAGCCCGCGATGCTCCCGAAGATAATCGAGAATGGTTGTGTCGGCGGCAAGATCCTCTATGGCGACCTCGCGCTCCTGATGCAAAAAGCGGATCACCCGGCGTTACTCTTACCAAGCATTCCGCGAGTCTCTATGAAGTCGATGACGGCCTGAAGTCCCTGTTCACTCTTAAGATTGGTGAATTCGAAGGGGCGCTCTCCACGCATCTTTTTGGCGTCGCGATCCATAACGTCCAGATCGGCCCCAACCAGGGGGGCAAGATCAATTTTGTTGATGATTAATAAATCGGATTTGGTGATTCCCGGGCCGCCTTTGCGGGGAATCTTATCTCCGGCAGAGACGTCGATGACGTACAGGGTCAGGTCGGATAACTCGGGGCTGAAGGTTGCGGCAAGATTGTCGCCACCGCTTTCAATAAACAGCACATCAAGATCAGTGAAGCGGCCCTGGAGTTCGTCCACCGCGGCAAGGTTCATGGAGGCATCTTCCCGTATTGCGGTGTGCGGGCAGCCGCCGGTTTCCACGCCAAGAATGCGCTCGCCCTCGAGAGCTTCGTGACGCAGTAAAAACTCCGCGTCTTCGCGGGTGTAAATATCATTGGTAATGACGCCAATGCTGTAGCGATCCCTGAGGTGCTGGCATAACAAGCGTACCAGCGCGGTTTTGCCGGAACCAACAGGGCCGCCTATGCCGACGCGCAGTGCGGGTTTACTCATGCGTGAATGTCCTTCTAACAAACTTGGGCGTTGAATCATGGGTCATGATCGGAAAAGTCTCGTGTGCTGCCGCTCATGGCGGCTTGATGCCATTGCCAGGCCCGGGAGGCTCAGGCCGACCTGAGAATCCTCGACAGTCATAGCGTGGGCGCAGGCCTCAGGGATTTGCGCTAACAGCTGGAACAGCATCTTTTGCGCCGCCGTTTGTCCCAGGGGGACGAGTTTAGTTGCCGCGGTAACCTGATTTTCCAGCCAGCTGTAGGCGTAGCCCTGCAGTGCGGCTTGGGCTTCTATGCCCCAGCGATCACAGGCTATGGCAAAGGCTACCGCATAAGCCGGCTTGCGTTTCAGCGTTGGCAGGCCGGCTGTTTCAAGGCTTGTGAGGAGTCGCAGCAGCGCAGTCCCGACCTGCTGGTCTTCCAGCAGAAGTTCTGACGTTTCCCGACTGGCCAGCAACTGGTTGTTCCAGTGATTGAGCGACGCGCTGTCAGCTGTCGCTAATGCTCTTAAGGCTCTGAGCAGAATAGGCAGGTCCAGCTGCGCTACGCCGAGCAGCAGTCCGTCGCGTAACCAGTGACTGAGCTCCTCGTTTTCCAGCCACCGTGCCTCAATGGCGTACTCCAAACCCTGGGAATAGGCATATGCCCCGATAGGCAGAGCCGGACTGGATAAATGCAGTAGGTGTAATTGGGCGTGCACCATGGTCGGGTTCTTCAAGCGTTGATCACAAACTCAGCTGTGTGAATGACTATGCGAATGACTATGAGTATGGCTATGCGCATGACTGTGGGAACGAGATTCCCCGTGCTCATGCACAACTCCCGCATAGGCGCCGGACTCTGGCGTAAAGGCGTCATCGATGGCTCGAACGCCAAGTCCCAGGCCCTTGAGCATCTCTTCCAGTACATGATCTTTGGGAAACCGCAAAGCGCCGGGCAGAATCTGCAGGCTTACGTGCCGGTTGCCCAGATGGTAAGCCGCCCGCAGCAGCAGATGTGCATCATCGCTGTACGCCTCTGTGAGTGACTCGCTTGCTGCACGTATCAAAATAATCTCCTTGTTGTCACACACCAGTGCATCACCGTCACCCAACACAATACCCCGGGGAAGGAACCAGCCCAGTTCCCGGCCACGCTCAGTGGTTGTACGATAACGGGATTTTTCTCGTTCAGAAAAAACCAGGTGCACCTCATCCTGCCAGGTGCCGTCAAAAGCGGTGGCGTGATGGTAGGCCTCGAGCATTAACTCATCCATGGGCGCTTCCTAAAACAAAAAGTAGCGTTGAGCCATCGGTAGAACGGTGGCGGGCTCGCAGGTCAGCAGCTGCCCATCGGCACGTACTTCATAGGTCTGTGGATCGACCTCCATGACCGGCTGGTAGTCGTTAAGCCGCATATCGGCTTTGGTCACGCTGCGACAGCCCTTTACAGCGACCAGACGTCGCTCCAGATCCAGGGACTCTCCTATGCCGGCCTCAATAGAGGCGGCGCTCACAAAGCTGACACTGGTGGCTCGACTGGCTTTGCCAAAAGCGCCAAACATGGGGCGATAGTGCACCGGCTGAGGCGTGGGAATAGAAGCGTTGGGATCGCCCATGGGCGCCGCGGCGATCATGCCACCTTTGATGATGAGGGACGGTTTGACGCCAAAGAAAGCGGGTTTCCAAAGACACAGATCAGCAAGCTTTCCGACTTCTATGGACCCCACTTCGTGGGCTATGCCGTGGGCGAGGGCGGGATTGATCGTGTACTTGGCGATGTAGCGCTTGGCGCGGAAGTTGTCTGACACTCCCGATCCCAGGGAGCCCCGTTGCGACTTCATTTTGCTCGCCGTCTGCCAGGTCCGACAGATCACCTCGCCGACCCGGCCCATGGCCTGAGAGTCAGACGAGATAATCGAAAAGGCGCCCAGGTCATGCAGAATGTCCTCTGCAGCAATGGTCTCCTTGCGAATCCGCGAGTCCGCGAATGCCACGTCCTCCGGTATAGAAGGATCCAGATGATGGCAAACCATGAGCATATCCAGATGCTCGTCCACGGTGTTTATCGTGTAGGGGCGTGTGGGATTGGTCGAAGAGGGCAGCACATTGGGTAGACCGCAGGCTTTGATAATATCCGGTGCATGCCCGCCACCGGCGCCCTCGGTGTGATAGGTGTGGATGGTTCGACCCTTGAAGGCCGCGATGGTGTCTTCGACAAAACCCGATTCGTTAAGCGTGTCCGTGTGTATCGCCACCTGCACATCAAATCGTTCGGCCACGCTGAGGCAATTATCGATAGAGGCGGGCGTAGTACCCCAATCCTCGTGGAGCTTAAGGCCCAGGGCGCCTGCGCGAAGCTGCTCTTCCAGCGCCAGGGGAAGGCTGGCATTACCTTTGCCCAGGAAGCCAAGGTTCATGGGGAAGGATTCAGCGCTCTGAAGCATCTTGCCAATGTGCCAGGGACCGGGTGTGCAAGTTGTTGCATTGGTACCTGTGGCCGGGCCCGTACCGCCACCAATCATGGTGGTGATCCCGCTCATCAGGGCCTCTTCGATCTGTTGCGGGCAAATGAAGTGAATGTGCGCGTCAACGCCGCCGGCGGTGAGGATCTGGCCTTCCCCGGCGATAATTTCTGTACCGGGCCCGATGGGGAAATCCACACCGGACTGGATGTCCGGGTTACCGGCCTTGCCAATGCCGCTGATGCGACCTTCCTTAATAGCTACGTCGGCCTTAACCACACCCCAATAATCGAGGATTAATGCATTGGTAATGACCGTGTCGGGAGACTCCGCGCAGCTGACCTGGGACTGACCCATGCCGTCGCGAATCACCTTTCCGCCGCCGAATTTCACTTCTTCACCGTAAATTGTGTGGTCTTTCTCCACCTCGATAAAAAGCGCTGAGTCCGCGAGCCGCACCCGGTCTCCGGTAGTGGGACCGAACATGCTGGCGTAGTCACTGCGACTGATCTTGCGCATCAGAGCTCTCCCATGACTTCGCCACGGAAACCGTACACCCGGCGATCTCCTGCCAAAGCCACTAATTCCACGTCGCGTTTCTGCCCGGGCTCAAAGCGCACCGCGGTGCCAGCTGCAATATCCAGCCGAAAACCTCTGGCTGCGGCACGGTCAAACAGCAGGGCTGGATTGGTCTCGGCAAAATGATAGTGAGAGCCCACCTGGATAGGGCGATCGCCACTGTTGATCACCGAGACGCTGACGCATTCGCGGTGCTCATTGAGGCTCAGATCGCCGGGGGCCGTAATGACCTCTCCGGGGATCATGACGCGTCTCCGCTGATAGGATCGTGTACGGTGACTAATTTAGTACCGTCGGGGAATGTCGCCTCTACCTGTACCTCTTCGATCATCTCAGCGACGCCCTCCATGACGTCATCGCGCGTCAAAATGGTGCGGCCAAAGCTCATAAGCTCCGCAACGGTCCGCCCGTCTCTGGCGCCTTCGAGGATCGCGGCACTGATCAGTGCCTGCGCTTCGGGATAATTGAGCTTGACGCCGCGATCCCGTCGTCGCTCGGCCAGTAGGGCGGCGGTAAACAACAGTAACTTGTCTTTCTCTCTTGGGCTGAGTTCCACGTCAATTCCTTGCAGGCTCTTTCTGTGCCTGAGCATAAGCACAGGCTCTATAGTGGGCAAGCATCATGTATGCCAGATTCGTGGTGTTGCCGGGGTGCTGCCGCGTAGCTCCAGCACAGCGGCTTCCCACAGCTGCGCAAACCCCTCCCGGCAGCGCTGTGCATCCTCACCCAGATAGCGCGCAATCATCAGTGTGTCGCGCTGGGTGACGGTAAACGCGCCGTTGTTCGCATCGAGGTTCACTGCCTCCAGCCACTGATCAAGCAGGGGTGTGCCCGGTATTTCGGTGAGCACCATGATGCCAACAGTGCTTTGACTCTGCATCCCCATACGCGACTGGCTCACGCGATCCCCCGCTGCAAACGCGAGTCGCTCAATAAGCAGTGCCTCGCCTTCACGGTAGACTTCCAGTGTCTGCTGGAGTCGCCCCCGGGAAAACGCCTCACTGCAGGCCGGGCGTCCCAGAACGACCACATCCCAAAAAGCCAGCTGCGATGCTGATGCCAGGTCGATGCGTGTCGCTAATTGAGCGTTCACACCGTTGAACAGGATGGTCTCCTGGGGGAGCCATTCGAGCCTGCCTTCATGCACCGAAAGGTTGACGGTTTGCCGCTGTGTTTCCGGGTGGTCGTCCACGGTATAGAACCGCCCCGCCGAGGGCGTCGTCACCAGGGCTTCGCCACTCTCAAGGGCGATGTTGATTTTCAGTTGGTCACCCAGGACTACACCACCGGGCGGATGCAGCAGGTAGCAGTGCGCTTTTCCTGAGGGCTCGGGATAAAAGAGACGCTGCACGCGAAGCGGACCCTCATGCAGACAGTGATTGAGGCGCGTGCGACCAGCACTTTCCCTAAAGGAAAGATCCAGCTGGGCGCGCCAGGTCCGAAGAGGCTTGCTAGACTCTGCCGTGGGTTCAAGGGTTTCTAAAAGCATGATGTCTACCTTAACGCATTGCCTCCGTTTATGGCCTCTTGTGAGGACAGTAATTTGCATGAGCGCCATCAGTTCGCCTGTGATGGCGGCGGAGCCCGTGCTTAGTGCGCCGGTCGCCAGTCGAAACCTTTCGCCGCTTTATGCGAACCTCGGAATACCCGTGATGATGAGCGCGGTGTCACTGGGTAAGGGAGAGCTTGATCTGGACTGGACCCTGCTCTGGGCCAGTCATTCTATTGCCGAACGCTCTGACGGGGAGATTTTATCCATCGATGGCGAAACGCGGCGTCAGGACTTTCGTGCGCAACTGGGCCTGGGTAAGGGCGTGGTGATGAGTTTGAACGTCCCCTACGTTAGTCACAGTGGTGGTCAGCTGGACACCTTTATCGACGATTGGCATGCCTTTTGGGGTATGCCGGACGGGCCTCGGGCGATACAACCCACCGACGAATTACAGTTCGCGTACACCGGCACCTCAGGCTTTAATTTGAACTCAAACCGCGCAGGATTTGGCGATGTCGAGATGGCTTTAAGCCTTGCGGTAGCTTCTTCGGAGCTGTGGACACTGGGAGTCTTCGCCCAGTACAAGTTTGCTACCGGGGATGTGAGGGACTTTAGCGGCAGCGGCGAGCAGGGTATGTCGTTGGGCGTGCGCTGGAGTCGCCAGGCCTGCTTTTTTACGAGGCTGCATTGTCATCTTCAGGGCGGCGTGAGCGATGTAGGTGAGAGTGCATTTGATTCGAACGCGCAGACGCGGGTGCCGTTTGCAGGCTTGTCTCTGGCCTGGGAGTTAAGCGACGCCTTTGCGCTGCTTGCACAACTCGATACTCACGACGTGGTGTACGACGCCTCTGTGCTTGGGGCAAATGGCGCGGCGGTGTGGGGTACCCTGGGGCTACGCTGGCAGCCACGGAATCGGTGGATCATGGACGCGCAGTTTGTGGAGGATCTGGCTGTGGGCAGCGCACCGGATATCAGCTTTCGCTTTGCGCTGTCGCGGCGATTCTGAGCGGGAGCGTCTCGAGCAGTCTTATTGAGACACTGCTAGACTCAGCCTATGGGCCGATAACAAGGATAGTTAGCCATGAGTATTCACGTAGAACCGTCAGGGCAAGCCTGCGGGGCCACAGTGCGGGGTCTGGATCTTGCGCAGCCCTTATCGTCGGACACCGTCCAGGCAATTCGTGCCGCCTGGCTTGAACATCACGTGCTGGCTTTTCCTGAGCAGACGCTTAATGACGATGATTTAGAGCGATTCACCGGTTATTTCGGCCCCTTTGGGGAGGACCCGTTTATTGCACCGGTCCCGGGGCGAGAGCACGTCATTGCGGTAGAGCGTCGCGCCCAGGAGCAGGCGCCGTTGTTTGCCGAGGCCTGGCACAGCGACTGGAGCTTTCAGGCTACGCCGCCGATCGGCACGTGCCTCCACGGTATTACGATTCCGCCTACGGGCGGGGACACTCTGTTCGCGAATCAACACAAGGCATTGGATACCTTGCCCTCCGCACTTCGTGGTCGCATCGAAGGCCTTATGGCCATGCATTCGGCAAAAGTGGGATACGCGCCTGATGGCCTGTATGGTGCAGCGGATGCAGCCAGCGACCGAAGCATGGACATTCGTCCCTCGCCCGAAGCACAGGCGGTGCAATCGCACCCGCTGATTCGTCGCCACAGTGAGACGGGACGAGCATCGCTCTACAGCTGCCTGGGATACATCGTGGGCATAGAAGGCATGCCGGACGAAGAGGCGGTGGAGCTACTGATGGAGCTGTACGCCTGGCAGACCCGCGAAGAGAACATCTACACACACCAGTGGGAAACAGGCATGTTGATCATGTGGGATAACCGTTGCCTGCTGCATCGAGCGACCGGTGGCTATGATGGTTATGACCGATTGCTGCATCGAACCACTATCGGTGCCGGATCGCTGTAAGTCTATTCGGGCCTGCCGCCGTGCTGGCTAGAACCAGCGCCGCATTTTGAAGATCAAGGTCAGTCCCAGACCTGAGAAGAGACATAATAGCACGACGACCCAGAAAGCGTAGTCGTTATCGATTCCGGGCATGCCGCCAACGTTGATACCCATAAGGCCGGTTAAAAAGCCCAGGGGCAGGAATATCACTGCTGCGATGGTAAATAGATAGCTCCGGGCGTTCATCTGCTCTGCGATGCGGCTGGTGAGCTCTTCCTGCGCAAGCACTGCCCGGTCTCTGACCTCGTCCATGTCTTCGATATGTCGAATCAGTCGATCATTGATTTCTCTAAGGCGTAAGCGATTCAGATCATCCAGCCAGCTGAGGTTTTCGGCCACCAGACGATTCATAGCCTCGCGCTGAGGCGCCAGATAGCGACGCACGGAAATAATCTGTTTTCGCAGTGTCGCCAGCTCCATGCGAATGCCGGTAGTCTCTTCGTTGAGCAGGCGCTCTTCGATGGCCAGAACACGGTCCTCAAAGCTCTCGATGGTGTCTGTCATTCTTTCGGTAATACGCTCTGTCCAGACCACCAGCAGCTGTACCGTATCTCTGGGGCCGCTACCTGCGGCTAATTCAGCGAGTACATCTTCCGTGGACACCAGTCTGCGTCGTCGGGTACTGATAAGGCGGCTGCCATTGGTCCAGATACGCAGAGAGACCATGTCATCGGGCTCAGAGTCCGGATTCATGTTGATGCCACGTAGCGTCAGCAGCAAATTATCGCCGCGATTCAGGGCCCGGGGCCGTGTCTCTGAGTTGGTGAGAGAGCCAAAGGCGATGTCATTGAGGCCGCTTTCATCGCGGAGCCAGTTCTGCGCGGCTTCGTCTTCAAAATCGAAGTGCAGCCACAGACAGCCCTCATCGGCGGTCCAGGACGCAACTTTGGACCACGGATAAGGATCCGCTCCGCCGGACCCATCCAGCAGCAGAGCGTGCACAAGACCTTTAGGCGCTACCGTGTCTGACATGAAGACTCACTGTTAGCTCAGTTAACACTTTGATAATGCAGGGACGAGGGAGAGTGCGCAAGCGGCTGGGAAATGGCAGGACCACAGTGACGGGGTAATCAAGAACTCTGCAATTCCATGATCGCGATAAGTTGCATTGCTTCTGTGCGCGACGCGCCGCAGCTATCTGCCTGCGGCTGAAAACTCATACAGACCCTCGGGTATTGTTCGGTGCCCCAGATGCGACAGCGATAGTCCGAAGTATCGAGATTAACGCAGGTCACGCCTGCGGGTTTACCCCGAGGCATGCCAGGCAGTGGTGTGCTGATGGACGCGGCGATACAGCAGGCACCACAGTGTTCACGACAGTTCATACATCACGACTATCAACATTCAACAGCAACTCCTGGGGTCTGGCTGGCCGAAAGGCTCCGGCCGAGTAACGGTGCTTAGTTCTGTACTTGATTGTGCTAGCCTCGTAGGTTGATTTGTTTCTCAATCATGACAGATACCAAGAGTGACTTGCATGATGTTCGTTTATCGCCCGCTAATGCTCGGCTGTTGTGCTGCTGTCCTGGCCGCGTGTCAGGCAACTGCACCCATTGACGAGACGCCGCAGCCACCACAGTGCCCCACAGCTGAGCCCAGAGAGTGTCCCGTGTGCCCGGTGCAAGAGTGCCCGGAGCTGACCCCGGTGCCATTGCCTGCGGTCGAATGCCCAGAGGTACCTCAAAGCCAGTGTGTTGATACAGGCGTTCAGTCACGATACCCGTTAATCGGCGAGCAGGAATGGGCGCTAGTGGAGCCGGGCGATGTGGTGCTTGAGGCGCGGATCGATACCGGAGCCGAAACCTCATCCATTCATGCGGAGAATATTCAACTGCTCGAAAAAGACGGCACGCGGTGGGTGCGATTCAGCATACCCGATCCCGATGGCGGTGAAGACATCCGACTTGAGCGACGTCTGCATCGGCGTATTTTAATCAAACAAACGGGGAGTGATGACTATGAGCGCCGCTACGTCGTGCGTCTGTGGATCACCCTGGGTGATACGCGAACATGGCTTGATGTGAGCCTGTCCGACCGTGACGACTTTGAGTTTCCCCTGCTCATTGGGCGCAACATGTTGATGGATGCGTTTGCGGTTGACGTAAGTCAGCATCACACCCTGCCCAAACCGGTTCCCGAAAAGCCTGTGAAGGACGCTCAGTAGTGGTCGCCTCACGAACGCAAATCGGGATCATTGCCGGAGGCTTAATCCTGTTCGGCCTCGGTTTAACCCTTTATAAATCCATCTCCCTCGGGTTGCCGTTGTTACCCGAAAAGTATCAGGACGTCTGGACCGTGGAGTCCAAGATCAGCTTCTATCCTACGGATGGACCGGCAGAAGTGAGCCTGAGCCTGCCCGAGAATGACAACGGCTGGGTGATTCTCAATGAGAATTTCGCGTCCTCAGGCTTTGGATTTACCGTGGCAACTACCGAGGATTCGCGCGCTGCTTTATGGACCAAGCAAACGGTGAGCGATTTCACGACTGTTTACTATAAAACGCAGGTCTATGATCAGGATGCGGTGCGCACGCCTCAGAACTTGTCCGAGGAACTTGCTGATCTTCCAAGGCTCAGTGATACGCAGCGTAAAGCCTTTGATCTTTTTGTGAAGCAACTGCGAGAAAAGTCGACGAGCGACACCGGCTTTGTGGTACTGCTTCTTCAGGAGTTTGCCAGCGGCAATAATCAGGATGTGGAATTCATTCTCAGTGATCTTCATGAGAGTAGGGTGAACGCTATCCGCTACCTGCTGACCTTCGCCGGAATACCGTCGCATTTGCTTAGGGGTATACAGCTCGAGGACGGGCGTCGACGACAGGTTCTCAGCACGCTTTTAGAGGCGTTCATAGATGGTCACTGGGTGGCACTGAACCCCGCGGATGCCAGCGTGGGGATGCCCGGGAATTTTTATCTGTGGAAGCGCGGCGACGACGCGGTGCTGACGGTGCTGGGGGGTGAAAAGTCCAGCCTGGAGTTTGCGCTGGTAAAAAACAGCGTCCCCATCCGAACGGTTGTCAGTATGGAGCAGCGCTCGGAAGAGTTCGCTTTGCTGGATTTTTCTATCTATGCGTTGCCCGTTGAACAGCAGGGTATTTTTAAAGGCTTGCTGCTGATTCCCGTGGCCGCATTGGTAGTGGTTTTTATGCGGGTTGTGGTGGGGTTGAGCACCTCGGGAACCTTTATGCCGATCCTTATCGCGCTGGCGCTCATTCAGACTACTTTGCTTGTGGGGCTGGCGATTTTTCTGGTGGTGGTCGGCGCAGGGCTTTGGATTCGGTCTTACCTCAGTCACATGAATCTGCTGTTGGTTTCCCGCGTGGCCTCGGTGGTGATTGTTGTGATCCTGCTCATGGCGGCCATCGCAATTGTGAGCTACAAGCTCGGTATTGATCAGGCACTTACCGTCACGTTTTTCCCCACAATTATTCTGGCCTGGACCATTGAGCGCATGTCGATTCTCTGGGAAGAGGAAGGAGGGCATGAGGTTTTCATTCAAGGCGGCGGGAGTTTGTTGGTGGCCGTGCTTGCTTACCTCGTCATGTCAAACCGATTTATCGAGCATTTAACGTTCAACTTTCCAGAACTACTACTGACGCTCCTTGGCGTCATTCTCCTCCTGGGTAAATACACCGGGTACCGTCTATCCGAGCTGTACCGTTTTCGTGAAATGAAAAAACTCGCGTGATCCATCTTGTTTCGCCAAAAACGCTTAGATCCCTGGGTATCGTGGGGATGAATCAGCGCAATATCAGTTTTATTGGCAAGAACAATCAGCGCAAGAATTACCGTCTGGTTGACGACAAGTTGCTTACCAAGCAGATCGCAATCGACAAGGGAGGAATCCCCGTACCGGAATTGTACGGTGTGGTGAGTTACCTGTTTGAAATTGAAAGCTTTCTGAAGAAAATCCGCCATCGACAGAGCTTTGTGATCAAGCCTGTGCAGGGTAGCGGGGGTAAAGGAATCCTGGTGGTCACAGGGCGAGATGGCGATAAGTATATCAAGTCCAGTGGTGCGCGAATCGACGACTCGGATATCCGTCACCACATAACCAATACCCTGGCCGGTCTTTACAGTCTGGGGGGGCGCACAGACAAGGCGATGGTGGAAGGGCTGATCGATTTCGATCCTGCGCTCAAAGCCTATAGCTATGAGGGCGTACCCGACATCCGTGTCATCGTGTTCCAGGGAGTACCACTCATGGCGATGATGCGCTGCGCGACGCACAAATCCGATGGGAAGGCTAACCTGCATCAAGGGGCGGTAGGCGTGGGTCTGGACATTGCCACGGGCAAGAGTGTCTGTGCTGTTCAAAATGGCGTGGTGGTCACGGAACATCCCGATACAGGAGCTGTGCTGACTACGCTGCAAGTACCGGATTGGGACAAGATTCTTGAGCTTGCGGCGAGTTGCAATGCCATGACCGGGCTTGGTTATATTGGCGCTGACGTGGTGCTGGATCGACAGTTTGGGCCGATGCTCCTTGAGTTGAACGCTCGCCCTGGTCTGGCTATTCAGGTTGCCAATCAGGCCGGATTACGCCATCGCATGGTGATTGCACAGGCCATTGTGGCCAGTACGGATGATCCTGCGGAGCGCATCTCACTGGCGAAGCAGCGCTTTGGCGCACTCGTCGCAGCGGCTACCACCACCTCTTTTGGCTAGGGGCTCTTACGCTTAGCGTCCCGATTCGTCATCTTCGAGTAAATCTGTGCGTATCAGGCCGGTAGCCTCTTCGGCGTCCGGCTCGTCTGTCAAAGGAACGTTTTGATCGTTGTCCGGATCCTCGTCATCGGCAGGGGCTAGCAGGAGTGCATCCTGTGCTTCAATACTTCTGTCGGGATAGATCAATACGTCGGCTGTAGGATCTATTCCCAGATGATAGGCGGCAAAACCCGGGTGCATTACCTGGTTCAGTGCCATGCCAATAATCCTGCCGTTGCTGGGGCTGACAATCTCACTACGCTCATTGGTGATGGGGTTTGTGACAGCCCCCAATACATCACCCCGCTTCACGGTAGCGCCGAGCTTGGCCTCGCTGATGAGAATGCCACCCTCACTGGCCCGGATCCAGGTCGACTGGTAATAGACCGGTGCATTAGAGCGCTTCGGCGACTTTCGTGGTCCCGTGAGTCCCAGTCCAGCAAAAGCGGCCCGAATGCTTTTAACGCTATCTTCTACCGCGTTCTTGTTTAACTCGTTGGGAGCTCCCGCTTCGAGCGTCACCGTGGGTATGCCCGCTTCACTGGCAGCCCGGCGCAAACTACCTTTGGCGCCTTTGCTCTGAAGAACCACGATGCGTCCCATGGTCTGGGCGAGATCCTGTATCGCGGGATAACTCAGATCGGCCCGTAACTGTGGAAGATTGGTTCGTCTGAAAGATCCGGTGTGCAGGTCAATCAGCATGTCGCAATGACGGATGATTTCCTCAAAGAAAGAAAACGCGATGCGCGAAGCGGCGCTGCCTTGGGGGTTTCCCGGGAAAAAGCGGTTGAGATCGCGACGGTCTGCCAGGTAGCGTGAGCCTGCGCGAAACCCCTGTAAATTGACGATGGGGACCCCGATGACGGCACCAGACAGGGTGTCGGCGTCGATGTTATAGAGGACTCGGCGAACGGTTTCTATGCCGTTGATCTCGTCGCCGTGTACGGCGGCGGTCAAACATACATTGGGTCCGGGCTTTACTCCATTGACAACCAATACAGAGGTCGGTGCTGAAATGCCCAGAAAGCTCACACTCGGGGTCCAGGCCAGGCGCGTCGTTGTACCGGGTAGCACCTCTGCGCCGAGCAGGATTAATTGTCGTTTGGTCTGAGTCGCTGGGGACGCAGGCACAGTGATTGAAGCATCGTCCCTTGCGCTGCTCGTCTCGGACAGGGCGGGCTGGGTGCTTGCTTCGGGTATCAAGGGCGTGTTCGGAGCTGTGGTTGCGTCTTTGTCGGCCACCGGCGTTACCGGAGTCGATGCGGGCACTGCGCTCAGCTGCGCCGGATCCTCAATCACGTCTTTCAGATCCACATTTTTCGCGGGCTTGGCTTTGGGTGTGCTGTGTCCTTCCGCATCACTCGCAGCCGTTTTGGAGTCGCTGCCTGGCAGTGGCTCGGAACTACTTTGGGGGATCTCCTGAGCCGCGGTGCCAGTCGCCGCCAGGATCATCGCCCACAGCGTTAGCGCGCGCACTGCGATTGTGGTTATGCCCATGGCTTTAAGTGTTAGGTTTAACAAAGTGGCCCGTCTTGTCTCTTGCCTGACTAAGAAATCACAATATTCCCGATTGCCAGACTGTATCACTGGCGCGCAGCAGTGTCGGGCCTTTTTTGGGCTTTGCATCGTGGAGTAAAGCGATACCGGTAAGCGGGTCAAGGCGTGGCTGAAGATTTCGTGACGCAAACCTCATAAACGCCCAACCAAACGCTCTTTTATTTCGTTATCATCACGCAGTCGCCCTATGGTTTCGCAAATCTGTGATCGAACCCCACAACCCGAGCATCAGCCCATACATGTTCCCCAGACCGCCAGCTGTAAAGGCGTTTATCAAGGCATTCTTGCCGGCGCTCCTCATACTCGGTGCCGTCGTGTTTGCCGTGATTCGCTATGGTGATCAGCGTGCAGAAGTGGCGACATTGGATGCTTTGCAAGAAGAAGAGCGCCAGGCTGCCGCATCCATGTCCCGGATTGTGCAGCAAGCGCTGCTGAACACGACAGCCAGCCTGGAGTACATGGTGTTACTCATAGAGCGCCAGCTAGCTGAATTGGCTCCCGTAGAAGACGTTGCGCAAGTTCTTCTGGATTTTTCCAAGACCCATCCGGTGTTCGATCAGCTTCGTTATCTGGATATGGAAGGGCAGGAGGTTGTGCGCGTCGATGCAGAGGTAGACGGGTCACGCATTACTCCGCCAGAGGGTCTGCAGGACAAGTCTTCCCGGGACTACTTTCAGCGCGCCCGAAAGCTGGAACGCGGCAAGGTGATCATTTTACCGGTTGAATTTAACAGTGAGCGGGGTGTCGTAGAGTATCCACTCAACCCGGTAATTCGCGTTGCGATGCCTGTTTTTGACGGCAATAGCGCCAAGGTTGGCGTGGCGATCATCAATTACAAGGCGCGAGCTCTCCTTGATCAGCTTTTCGCGGCAGGTAAGGTGGCCCGAGGCAACCCCAATATACTGAGTCTTCAGGGCCGTTGGTTGATGGAAACCAAGGGTTTTCAGCCACAAACCTACACGATTAATCCTGTGGGTCAGATGAGTTTTTCCCAGCGGCTTCCCAGCGAGTGGCAGATGATTGGCGAGCGCACTGCGGGCGTGTTTCGTACGGACAACGGACTGTTTAGCTATCGAGTTCTATTGCCGTCGCAACTGGACAGTACTTCGGCGATAAACAGGGCTTCCTGGACCGTACCCAGGCAGGGTGGATCCGGGGAGGGGGGCTGGATCGTCTTATCTCAGGTCCCTTTAGAGCAGTTAAGCCGTATTCTTGCGGCCAATCAAAGACTCCCTCAATCAATGAAGGCCTTGCTCGGCGTCATGGTTTTTATGAGCGCCTGGCTTTTCGCGCTGCAGTTCTCTGCTAACCGCCTGCGACTGAACGCTTTAGAAAGCGCCGCCCGATCCGATGTTCTCACCGGTCTGGTCAATCGGGGAGAGTTCGACCGAAACCTGGCAAGAGCGATCAGCCTGGCGCAGCGCACCAACCGTCCCATGGGCGTTTTGTACATCGACGTCAATGAGTTTAAGGCATTGAACGACACTCACGGCCATGCATCGGGTGACAGAGTTCTCAAAGCCATTGGCGATCGTCTCGTGAAATCCTGTCGTAGTTCCGACGTGGCCGCTCGCTTGGGCGGAGATGAATTCGCGGTGATCCTTACGGAATTGACCGGCCGTCCAGATGCTCGTGCCGCTGTTCGGAGCATCGCGACCAAAATGCAAGAACCACTCTCGCTGGACCACGGCGAGTATCAGACCAGCGTCAGTATCGGAGTGGCTCTGTATCCCGATGATGGAATTTCAGCAGACGCCCTGCTGGCACACGCCGACCAACAAATGTATGCAGAGAAAGGCCGCTCCAGACGCGGGGCAGATTCCGGCGCGCAGCCGGCGTAGGCATGGCGTCTGTGCGCTGTTTACCCACAGCCAAAAAAATTGATTTTCTGCGAATGATTTTCCTCACAACCACACTCTTACCCCGCAATAGATGCAGGCTGGACCGCCGCTGATGACGCATAGCGCTGATAAGGCCTTTGCGGATGCGGGTGACCGTCTGGCTGCCGTGGACGATAACTTTGTCAAAGAAGCCGTCAGTCCTACTGAAGCGCCATCGATCAAGCCATTGCCGGACAGACCCGTCTACACGGCAGTCTGGATGGACTGTCATTAGAAGACAGCTTGCGAGTTGTTCTTTCCAGTAGCGGGTATCACGTGGTGGATGACCGCAGCGACCAGGTGACGGTAGGTCGCTAGAGCGTTCCCGCCTGATCACATTAAAAAGCTGTGGTAGATGGCATCGCCGTAAACAAGTGTCACACAGACTATGGCGATAAACACCGCAGCAGACCCCATGTCCTTAGCCCTGCCTAAAAGTTCATTGTGCTCAAGGCTAATAGCGTCTGCCAGCGCCTCCAGGGCTGAGTTAACTAATTCGGTCAGTAGTAGCAGTAAGAGGCTCAAAATTAACAGCAGCAGCTGACTACGGGTTTCGGCGATGTAAAACGCCACAGGACACAGTAGTGCGGCTAACAATAGTTCCTGTCGAAATGCTGCCTCGTGGCGAAGCGCTGCTCCAAACCCTTTATAGGTACAAACCGCCGCTTTAAATATGCGCGTCAGGCCCGTGCCGTTGGGTTTGTTCATGGGAATCAACTTTTGTCTTCAAAGCGGTCGGCAATCTTAAGCCTCGCCGTGCGACCTATCAACGTGCGCATCAATATTTCATAAACGAATATTGTGCCCGGCGTTTATACTGTTGCCGGGCGCGAAGTGCCACGTCCGATAGCGGTGTGGTCTCGAGCGTGGCCGGGATGCCGGGGTCAATATCACTTATTCCTCTACCCTGGTAAGTCCTTCGCAGCGTATAGTTGCCCCAGTCGGTAACACTTAAGCGCAGACGCCCGGCAATCAATTACTCTACCGGCGCATCCAGATACAGCTCTAAAAATAGGCTATCGCTGAAGCGAAAAAAATGTGAGCCTGCTCACAAAATCGGTGTAGCCCCCCCGAGCAATCGCTAGACCTTCAGCGATCCGTTGGTGCCCGGCTTTTTCCGCTTGCCGACCAAATACGAGCGGGAGGGGTCTACCGCAAAAATTCCCTGTATCGCTGTGCGTCCGAGCAAGACGCGAAACTTCATGGTATCGCGATCGGTCAGCGTGACTTCCACCTTTTGTGCGTGATCGCCAATGGTCATTGTAGTGTCTATGACATAGCGCAGTTCTTCGTGCCCGCCGGAATCCCTCACCACACGCTGCTCAAGCACCGGAGCCGAGCATTGAATAACCTCGGTGCTGTCTGTCTGGCTGGGGTGAATATCGAAGCGAACCCAGGGGGAGCCTTCGTTCTCGAAGGGCTCAACCTTGAACGCATGGAGGCAGGATGTGCGCGCGCCGGTATCTACCTTCGCTTTTATCTGCGCGATTCCGATATCCGGAAAGCCGATCCATTCGCGCCATCCCAATGTTCTCAATTCGCTCATCGTTTGTTCCAGAGTCCGAAATATTTAAAGGTTTTGTGCGTTGATTACTTGAATCGTGTGCCTGACAAGAACCCGATATCAAGACGAGAACCTTTTCCGGTCGCCAAGTCTACCAACACCTCACCGAGCACCGGGGCAAATTTATAGCCATGCCCGGACAGTCCCGTCGTATACGCAACATTATGCAATTCCGGATACAGGTCCAAAATAAAATCATCGTCTGGCGAGCGGGTGTAGAAACAGCTCTTATGTTCCAGGCGTACAGGCTCTACCCCGGGCAGATAGTCAGCGACAAACGCTTCAATACGCTCATTATCCTGTGGTGAAGGATCTCGGTTGGCCGCAAGGGGATCTCTAACCGGTTCGCCGCCGGAGTGCTCGGCAAGCTTCAAGCGCCCATTACTCGCGGGAAATCCATAAAAAGCGCCATGAGCCAGTTCGTAAAAAAAACCGTGCCGATAACGCTCATCGTGACAGCGAAACCAGTGTAGGTGCTTTTTATCCACCCGCAACGGAAGATCCAGCTGCGGTAAGAGGGTGTTGCTCCACGGCCCGGCTGCGATCACCAAGGCAGCGGCACTAAAGTTGCCCGCGTCGGTTTTTACCCGCACCGTATCGCCCTGGGGCTTCCAGCCTAGAATGCTTAGTCCGTAACGATGCTCGGCACCGGCGTTCCTTGCTTGATCAATGTGCGTTTTCACGCAGCGCTCTACCGGCAACCAGCCTGCATCGGGCTCAAAAATAGCGATGTGGTCCTCGGGAACGGTGTACTGCGGAATGTCGCTGGTCTGGAGTTTATCGATACGCAGCTTGTGCTGAGCAGCCGATCCGAGAACGCCGGAGATGATCTCTCCATTCTCGGGGCCAACATAAACGCCACCGGTTTTTTGCAGGAGTGTCGGGTCCAATTCATCCCAGAGCTCATAACTGCGTCGGAGCAGGGGCACATAGTCCGGGTGCTCAAAGTATGACAGGCGTATCAATCGCGACTCGCCGTGGGAACTTCCGCGGTCGTGGGCAGGCGGAAAACGATCTATCCCTAAACACGTTAGCCCGCGGCTGGCGGCGCTAAAGAGCGCTGCGCTGCCAATGCCGCCGGTGCCCAGAACGATTAGATCGTAGTTATTGCGTGTGTCACTCATCCAGGGCGTTTCGTAGGTTCAATTGAGTGATTCGACGCTGACATGACAAAATTCTTGCTCATTCGCCGGCGCTATCAGAGCTGTACCAGACCGGCGAAGTATACGCTCGCTCCTGTAGGGTGGCCGGCCCCTCGTAAGGGGTCTCTATTCCCATGGCCACGGCATCCAACTGAGAATGCCTTACCGTGGGTATCTGCAGTACCCGCGCGTAGTAAACCGCATTTACTCGAGGGTCAAACTCCGGGTCAGTCCACACGGTGGAAAGCTGAGCTGCGCCGATGGTGTTGGTGGTTTCACCGGTGCGAATGTTAGCGGTGTTACCGACAGGCTCCAACTTGCCGTTGGCGTCCAGCTCGCGGCCCTCTGACCAGGCAATGTTAAAAATCTTCTCCTGTGCCTGATTGTTGGCATCCAGCCAGCTCTTCACGATTTGAATCCGGTCCAGATTGTGGTCCATAACACCCTTTAGAGCTGTTACAAGAAAGCTGAGGGCGGCGCCTTCGGGCGCGGCGTTGAGCTCGCCACCCATGGGAACGCCCTTGGCGTACCAGGTAGTGGCAATGTCACCACTCTCTAAATCGGCCTCAGTAAAATCCCAGCCGGCAAACAAACGCACCGAAATGCGAGGCCCTGTGGTGGCATAGGTTTCCCTGCGCTTCATGGCCGCGATGATTTCTTCGCGGGTGTTTTCTCTTACCCATACGGCGGCAAGGCCACCCGCCGACATGTTCCAACCGTTAAAGCTATCCACGCCGTTAGAATAGATATCGTCGCTGCCCAGCTCGTTACGACGCTTATTTTCGGGTATTGAGTCCATGGCGACTTTGCCCCAGAAATTCGGCTCCTCTGCCGAGGCCATACCTGAGTGTGAATCCGTGGAACCAATCATCCCAAACTTAAACGGGTTTACGCCGAGGTCCTGTTCTATTTCCAGTCCGGCTTTTAAAGCGCTGCGCACCGTGTCGCCTTGTTGAATCTGGTAATCCTGGGCCTGGGGAACCCGTTGGAGATAAAAGTTAAAACGCTCGAAATCCGCAAATTCGTCATTGGGTGCCAGGTCGGGATGGGTTTCGCTATCACCTTTGATTTGGGTGACCTCCACCAGAGTTTCCCATTGGGCGCGCTTGCTCGCGTACTCAGCATTCAGCGCGTCGCCATTGAGCTGACGCTTGGCAAACATATAGCCCTTTGAAAGATTGGAGTTATGGGGAATGGATACAAAGCTGGCGCCCGTCTCGGATGATATCGCTGCCAGGCTGTCCCAGAGTTGTTCGGGGTAGGGGGCATCGTCTGAGCCCACCGGGTCAAAGGTGCTGGCGGTTTTGCCGTCGGTGTCCGACACGACAATGCGATGCAGGTTGGCGCCACTGGCCGTTTGAGTCCATTCCCAACCTACAAGGGTCGTAAATACGCCTGGCTCGTAATGCCTGTCGGCTGTTTGCATAGAGCGTTGCCACTGGGATGCCGACAGACGTGCCGCGGTCTCATCGTCCACCAGGCCGATCGTCTCCAAACCACCGTTGGTGCCCGCATCGATAGCGGCTTGTACCGGATCGGTGGTATCACCCGATATGATCTCGGGCTCTGGTAGCAGTCCGGTAAAAAATTGGGTGCCCTCGACTGGATCCTCAATAAAGTACGCCATCACTTTGACAAGAAACCAGGATTTAATGCGCGCAAAGAGTCCCATTTCGCTGGTGTCCGCCTCGCCGCCCATGACCAGGGGCACCACACCCAGGTATTCGGCATGGTCTGCGACCGCCAAAAAGTCCAATGGCTGTTGGATCTGCACCCGTGTTTTTGTGTAAGGGTGAATGACGGGCTCGCCTTTGGCGTAGCGATAAGACACATCCGGATCCGCTGAGCGGTTGCCGGCCATATAGGCATCCACCGAATAAGAACTGTGCAAATGCGTGTCGCCCCACAGCAACTTATCGGCTGCTTGGGCGCTGGAGTGATTAACCAGCATTGTCATCAGTGCTAAGCCTAGAGTTGCGGCTTGCGGTCGTTTTTTATTATTCATAGGTGCTGCTCTTTCTGTTCTTTGGATGTCACAAAATCGGGCGTCTAGATGACAGTGGATGTTACAACAATCGTACCCATGACGATTCCTCGTTATATTGTGCCTATGCATGCATCAATCACTAACACCGTTCTTGCCGCCACGGGCGCACGGGAAATTCAAAGCGCCACCGTCATCCAATCACTGTGGAGTGGCTACGGCGAGATAGTGCGCCTTGATTTGCAAGGCGGCAGGTGTGCATCGGTGATTCTTAAACATATCAAACTGCCGGAAGCCGGTGTTCACCCCCGGGGCTGGAACACAAGTCGATCGCATGAGCGCAAAATACGCTCATATCAGGTGGAGGCGCACTGGTACCGGGATTACGCCCGCCAATGCGACGATAGCTGCCGCGTGCCCCGATGCCTGGCCGTGAATGCGGCAGCGGATGAAACCGTATTGGTGCTCAGCGATCTTGATGCCGCTGGCTTTGCTGTCAGAAAAGAGTCCGCGACCATTCAGGACATTTACGCCTGTCTGGATTGGCTGGCGAGTTTTCATGCACGCTTTTTAGGTGGCTCTGCCGATGGACTGTGGGAGTGCGGCAGCTATTGGCATCTCGATACCCGCCCCGATGAATTAGCGGCTCTTGCGGATGTTCCCCTGCGCCAAGCCGCCGCAGGTATAGATCAGGAGTTGGCGCGGTGTCGTTTTCAAACCCTGATTCACGGCGATGCCAAGTTGGCTAACTTTTGCTTTTCTGGTGATGCCGCGACACCGGGCGTGGCCGCTGTGGACTTTCAGTATGTGGGTCGAGGCTGCGGTATGAAGGACCTGGCCTATTTTCTGGGCAGTTGTCTTCGCGACGACGAATGCGAGACTTTGGAAGCCAGTTTGCTGGACTATTATTTCTCCCGTTTGCGGGAGCAGCTTGCGCAGAAACAGCCCGAGACAGATGCTGCGTCTCTGGAGGCGGAGTGGCGAGGACTCTATGATGTTGCCTGGGCGGACTTTCATCGGTTCTTGAAGGGTTGGAGTCCCGGGCATTGGAAAATCAACAGCTATAGCGAAAGGTTGACGGCCCGCGTCATCGAGCGACTCAATTCATGACTGAGGCTGTGCTGCCTTTGCAGTCTTTATGTGATCTCGCTGTAAGGGCTGCTCGGGAGGCCGGCCAGTTTATTCAAGGCACGGACCGCAGCCAATTACAGCGACAATTTAAGGACACGGGCAGCAGCGCGGCATCTCAGATTGTTACCGATGTGGATTGTGAGAGTGAGGCCCTCATCCGCCAGAGACTCCAGGCGGCGTCTGAGCAGTGGGACATTGCCTTTGTGGGAGAGGAGTCTTCGCAAACGGCTTCTGGCCTTACGCCGGAACGTTTGTTGAAGCCGTATCACTGGTGCGTAGATCCCCTGGACGGCACGCTGCCTTTTGTGGAGGGCAAGCGAGGGTATGCGGTTTCTATCGCACTTGTCGACCAATCTGGCGCGCCATTGCTGGGCGTCGTTTACGACCCGGTGGATTCCATGCTGACGCATGCTATTACCGGGGAGGGCGCCTACCTCGATGGCGCGCTGTTTAGCAGAGCAAAGAGTGAGTCGTCATCGCTAATGGCATTTGCCGATGCGAGCTTTGCGTCGGACAAAGCTTACGCTGAGACCGTTGGCATCCTAAACGCGTGTGCTCGGGAGTTCGGTCTTGCTGGCGTCGAAGTCCTATATGGCAGTGGCGCTGTCAAGAATGCCCTTCAGGTGCTTGACTGTCCTGCGGCCTGCTACCTAAAACGGCCCAAGCCCGAAGACGGAGGCGGCAGTATTTGGGACTTTGCCGCCACGGCATGTATTGCCGCAGAGGCGGGGGCGTGGGTCAGCGATATTCATGGTCGACCACTGGAGCTGAACCGCCCTGACTCCACTTTTATGAATCACAAGGGCGTGCTTTATGCCTCAAATGAGCGAATCGGCCAGTATTTGATTAATAGTCTATAGGTCGGTTTGGGGCGCGGACTCTGGGTGTCGGCGCCTTCGCCAGTCCTTAGTGGGGGTGCACTAATTTAATGTTCCTGCGCACTGAACGCATCTAATGCTGGTGCGTTTGCGGGTCCACCATCATAATACCCGCCTGCTCGAATCCTTCTTATTTTACAGGTCACTTTTACAACTATGACTCAATCCATAGCCGCACTATTGGCGGCAGAGCTCGCTATTGACGTTAAACAGGCGGTCGCTGCCGTAGGCCTTTTGGATGAGGGCGCCACGGTGCCTTTTATATCCCGCTACCGAAAGGAAGTGACCGGTGGTTTGGACGATACGCAAATGCGGCTATTGGAAGAACGACTGCGTTACCTGAGGGACATGGCTGAGCGCCGGGAAACGATTCTAAAGAGCATAGAAGAGCAGGGTAAGTTAACGCCTGAACTCGAGGCTGCCATTCGTGACGCAGATACTAAAAGCCGTCTCGAAGACCTTTATCTGCCCTATAAGCCCAAGCGTCGAACAAAAGCGATGATTGCCAAAGAGGCGGGCTTGGAGCCTCTGGCCGATGCGCTCTATGGCAATCCGGACCTTGATCCTGAGGTTCTGGCTCAGGACTATTTCAATGCCGAGGCAGGGTTTGATAGCAACAAGGCAGTGCTTGATGGGGCTAAACAAATTCTCATGGAGCGCTTTGCCGAGAATGCGGACTTGCTGGAGCGTCTGCGCAGCTTTCTTTATTCCGATGGGCTACTGGCCTCCAGAGTGGTAAGCGGTAAGGAAGAGGAGGGCGCGAAGTTCAGCGATTATTTTGAACACACGGAGCCTCTTAAGTCCGTGCCATCACACCGGGCATTGGCGATGTTTCGGGGTCGAAACGAAGGCATTCTCATGTTGGATTTACGGCTTACAGCCGAGGAGTCCACTGCAGACGCCCACCCCTGCGAAGGCATGATCGCGGCGCATTGGAATATCGAGAATCAAGGACGCCCCGCTGACAAATGGCTGGCCGAGGTCGTACGCTGGACCTGGTCGGTCAAAATGTCGCTGCACATACAGAGCGATCTGCTGATGAACTTGCGTGAACAGGCGGAAGCCGAAGCAATTCGTGTTTTTGCCAGCAACCTCAAGGATTTGTTGCTGGCAGCGCCGGCCGGTCCTCAGGTCACTATCGGTCTGGATCCCGGTTTACGCACTGGCGTTAAAGTCGCTGCGGTGGACGCCACGGGAAAGCTCGTTGATCAGGCCACGATCTATCCCACGCCGCCACAGACTAAAACTCGGGAAGCAGCCGCTACGCTCCTGACAATGATCAAGAAGCATGGGGTCCAGTTGATCAGCATAGGCAATGGCACCGGTAGTCGGGAGACCGACCGCTTTGTGGCTGACACCCTTGCTGCGCACCCGGAGTTATCCGTTCGCCGGGTAGTGGTTAACGAAGCGGGCGCTTCGATTTACTCTGCATCCGAGCTTGCGGCAAAGGAGTTTCCTGACGTAGATGTCACTATTCGCGGCGCGGTATCCATTGCCAGACGTCTACAGGACCCCCTTGCCGAGCTGGTCAAAATCGACCCGCAATCCATAGGAGTAGGGCAGTACCAGCACGATGTCAGCCAGGTGCAGTTGGGTCGTCAGCTCAACGCCGTGGTGGAGGATTGCGTAAATGCGGTAGGCGTGGATATCAATACCGCGTCATCGCCGTTGCTCACGCGTGTATCCGGTTTGAGCGCGCGCATCGCCGATAATATCGTGTCCCTGCGTGACGCCAAGGGACGTTTTACTAACCGAAAAGCGTTGCTGGATGTGGTAGGTATGGGCGCTAAGACTTATCAGCAGGCTGCCGGGTTTCTTCGCGTGATGGATGGTGACAACCCCCTGGATGCATCTGCGGTGCACCCGGAGTCCTATGCGGTAGTCGAAAAAATCGCGACAGAGAATGGCCGGGATCTTCGAGGGCTCATAGGCGATAGTCCGTTTTTGCGCGCAGTAAACGCTCAAGATTATGTAACCGCCGAGGTGGGCCTGCCTACGGTGACAGATATTCTCAGCGAGCTGGAAAAGCCAGGCCGTGATCCCCGTCCAGAGTTTAAGACGGCAAAGCTTCAGGACGGTATCGAAAAAATCACCGATCTAAAGCTCGATATGGTTCTGGAAGGGACCGTGACTAACGTCACGAGCTTTGGTGCCTTTGTTGACGTGGGCGTACACCAAGACGGCCTGGTGCATATCTCCGCGATGTCCGATAAGTTCATTAAGGACCCGCGCGAGGCTGCGAAGGCTGGCGATATCGTAAAAGTGAAGGTCATGGCTATTGATGTTCCGCGCAAACGTGTGGGACTGAGTATGCGTCTGACAGACAGTGCGCAAGAGCCGGGGACGGAGCGCAAGCGCAAGGAGCATCGTCCAGCGCAGGCTGAGCGCGGCGACTCAAAACCGCATAGGGCACATAAGGATTCGCGGGGCGCCGCAAAGCAGTCGTCAGGGCAGGGGGCTGCCAAGCCCAATAACGCATTTGCCAACGCCTTTGCGAAGGCTTTAGATAAAAACTAAAAGACTTGGCGGGCCTACAGCAAGCCGACCAGTGACAACAGGAAAAAACCCAGGGTGACTGTCAGCGCTGACAACAGCGTGGTTAGAACCACGATGTTGGCTGCCAGACCGCCGTTACCGCCTGCGGCTACCACCATAACGAAGCTGGCCGCAGCCGTGGGTGAGGCCGACAACAAAAAAAGGACACCCAAGGCTTCTCCGCGCACGCCCAGCGCCAGGCCGAGCATCACGGCCAGGGCCGGTGCCAAACACAGACGCCAGGCCGTTGCCTCGTGAGTGAGGGTTGCAGCGGAGCGCAGCAAGCTCAGTTTCATGGCGCCCCCAATACACAGCAGGGCTACAGGTAAAAAGTAAGTGGAAACACCCCCGGCCAGCTGTAGCACTGTGGCCGGTAGGTCGATTCCCGAAATGCTGAACAGCAAACCCAGGCTGATACCGATAATCAGGGGGTTGCGGGACATGCTCAGCAAAAGCTGCGTTAAAGACTGCTTGGACCCCAGCGTGGTGTTGAGCAGCCACACCGCAATGACGTTATATAGAGCGGTGAGCACAGCGATGGGCAGGGCCGCGAGACGTAGGCCGGAGTCTCCAAAAGCCGCAACACATAGCGCGATACCGACGATGGCGAGATTAGACCGGTAGGCGCCCTGTACGAATATGCCGAGCTCTTTCCGTGCGAAGCCGCGCCAAACACCGTAGTACCAACTTAGAAAGACTGTGAGCAAGGTTGCGAGAATACCGCCGAATAGATGATCGATGTTGCCGGACTGACTCAGGTTGAGCTGAGCCGCGCTGGCGAACAATAAAAAGGGTAAGGCGTACCGAAAAGCAAAGCGCGAGATGGAATCTACCAGGACTTCCGATAACCAGCCCACGCGCCGCGCAGCCACGCCGGCCAGTACCCAGCAGAAGGTGGGCCCTGATACGCTAAGGGCGGCAACAAAAATGTCAAAGGGAGAATCCAAGGGTGGGAGTGTACCTGTCGCAAACGACCGCTTTTAGTTATGGATGGTGCGAATGTTGATTGACGCGTTCGCAGGGGGTTGTGGGTGCCACGTTGAGCGTCCACATGCCTTATTTAACATAATATGTATTATACGTAGCTATAAGTATCTGGCTGTAGAGGACAGGGGCGCCCCATCAGGTGGTTATCCATTCTACTCTCGACGCCGGACGCGTTATTCAGCCTGCGTGGTCATCTCCACAATATCGTACCCGGACCCTATCAATTCGCCAGGTCCTCGCAGACGCTGCTGTCATTGATCAAAGTTTTTGTGTTCCCTGCAGCGTCGCAACGACAGATCGTGATCCAGCATGGTCACGATGTTCCGCCAGGTAAACCCCCTGCCAGGTTCCCAGTGCCAAGCGTCCCTGGCTTATGGGTATGGTCAGGCCGGTGCCGATGAGCACGCTCTTGATATGCGCAGGCATATCGTCATCGCCCTCAAGCAGATGTTGGTAATACGGCGCGTTACGTGGTGCGAGCACTTCAAAATGTCGCTGCAGGTCGCCGCGAACGTCGGGATCCGCATTCTCGTTGATAGCCAATGACGCGGAGCTGTGTTGAATGAAGAGATGCAGAAGCCCTATTTCGCAGCGTTCAATGCCCTGCACCCTGCTTTGGATAAATTCTGTGATGAGATGAAAGCCTGGTTTCTTCGCCGGGATTTCGATAACCGCCTGGGTCCAAATGGTCATTGCATCAAAGGCCTGCGTGACTTAATGGCCCGCAAAATCATCTACTACGGCGGTGGCTACCGACCTCAGATAAGCTGCCTCTTCCGGGGGTAACTCGCCAAAGTAATCATAGGATAGCGCCTCAAGAGAGCCCCCATAGAGACTCAGATAGACCGTGCACGCCGCAAGATACGTGCCGCGAATATTCGGGTGTGTGCCGTCAAAGCTCATGTGCAAGTTGAATTCAGGTCGACGCCGATAAGACTCATCAAATGACAGGCCTACGGGTACCACGCGCGCTTCAGCCTGCTTTCCGGCCTCCAGATAGGCCGCTGCAACCTCATCGATCATCCCTGGCCGTGCCCGACGATGCGGGGGTACGTAAGCGTGAGTCATATACAGCATGGGCTCAGCGCCCGACTCTCGGACTTTATCCGCGTAGGTGCTTGCTGTTGCATAAAAGCGGCTTCGAGCGTCGTCACTGAGTACCTCGGCGCTACCACCTTGCATCACCACAAGTTCGAAGGGCTCCGCAACGCCGATTTGTCCCGGCGTAAGTAACCAGTCGATGTTGTGGTGACTCAGGCGTGCGCCACCAATGGTCGCTGACTTGTACTTTAAATGGTCCGCAATGTCGGGACGCAGCTCTTCTACCATACGCTTTACATGGTTATGCAGACTGTCGTTGTAGTACAGATAGCTGTTTCCCACAAACAGCACGCGGGTTGGAGACGCCGGTTTCGGTCCCTGTCCTGCTTTGGAATCCTCATCGCTGCCATGAGTAGATGCCGTGACAGTCAATAGCGCGCACAGCAGCAAACGGCCCAAGTGCTGAAGACCACGACCCAATGTCATAAAGACCTCCTCATTTACCCAGAACCAAGGGTACAAGCCAAACCGCTACGGCCGTGAGCAGAATCAGCGACACAATGTTCATAACAAAACCCGCGCGCACCATGTCAGAGATGCGTAGAACACCCGAGGCAAAAACAATCGCGTTCGGTGGCGTAGCCACCGGCAGCATAAAGGCACAGCTGGCCGCCAGCGTGACGGGCACGCACAGTATTAATGGATCAATACCTATCTGCAGCGCAATTGCGCCAACCACCGGCAAAAACGTAGCTGCGGTAGCCACGTTGCTAGTGAGCTCTGTGAGGAACACAACCAATCCTGCAGACGCTACAACCAGTACCAGGGTGCCGGTAGATGCAAGCGGAGCCAGCCCCTCCCCCAGCCAGGCGGCAAGACCGGATGAGGAAACCTGCGCAGCCAGGCTTAAGCCTCCGCCAAACAGTATGAGCACTCCCCAGGGCAAGCGACTGACATCGGACCAGGTCATGAGCGGCCCGCCCTCTTCGGCGCCGCTGCGCAGCACAAACAGCAGTAATGCTGCGGCCATGGCAATGCCGGTATCACTGAGCCCCGACAGTCCGGACAGATCTGACAGCACCCCGCGAGACATCCAGAGTACTACGACCAGCAAAAAGATCGTGCCGACGCGCTTTTCGGGCGTTTGTAGCGGACCCAGTTCGTCGCGCATGCTCAGAATCATATTTTGTGCTTCGTCGCTGGCAGGAATGTTTACCTTAAAGACCACTGCGGTGAGTAGCCACCACCCTAGAGGCAACAGCACGGCCGTGAGTGGCACGCCAATCATCATCCAGTCAAAAAAGGCAATGGTGATGCCATAACTGTCTTCAAGAAAGGCGGCTAACAGAATATTTGGTGGCGTACCTACCAGTGTGGATAAGCCGCCGATGGTGGTTGAGTAGGCAAGCGCCAGCATCAGTGCTATCTGGAACTGCCTGGCGTCGTTCTCCTTTACGTGCAGCATGTTATCCGCAATGAGAGCGCCAACAGATACGGCTATGGGTAGCAGCATCATGGTGGTAGAGGTGTTGGTCATCCACATGGACAACAAGGCGCCTACCAGCATAAAGCCGAGTATCAGCCGCTTGCCATCAGTGCCGGTTCTGGACAGTATCCACAGAGCTATACGTCGATGAAGCGACCACTTCTCTACGGCGAGCGCGAGTACAAAGGCGCCAAGAAAAAGATAGATAATCGGGTGCGAATAACTTTGCGCGGCCTCTTTGATGGGGGCAATGCCCAAAAGATCAAAGGTCACCAAGGGAATGAAGCCGGTAGCCGGAACCGGAATGGCTTCGGTCGCCCACCAGATGGCCATCCACAGTCCTACGGCCGCGACACGCCACGCAGCGTCTGGCATGGCCTCTTGGCTGCCCGCAAAGAGCAGCATCAAAAGGCACAGGACCGGACCGGCGACGATGCCTACCCGTTGGTAAAGCGCGAGCGAAAGATCACTCTGTATCGCCCCAGGCGCATTCATGTCGTATCCCCACTGTGGCGACGCAGTGCTTATGTATAAAAAGAAGGGCCGCATCGTGAAATGCGGCCGCAATTTACGGGGCACCCAAAGGTGCCCTGGTCAGACTAGAAGTTTAACTTGAGATCAGCATACATGTAGCGACCGAAGTCCGTATGCGCATCGGCAAAGAAACCGAAGAAGCGATCAGCCAAAGGCGCTCTTTCGTCAGTCACGTTTTTAACACCGAGGCGAATACGGGCGCCGGTATCGGCGATGTTAAACCGATAGTCAGCGGTCAGATCATAGGTTGTGAACGCAGGGATGTTGTAACGCGTGCCGTCGTCCAGCGTTAACGCACTTTGGTAGAACGATCCCACCCGGTAGGCCCCAAGGCCAGCTCCAAACTGCCCCATTCTCCAGGTCAGCCGTGCAGAGTGCCGATCTTCCTGATTGCCATCCCGACCGATCAGGTCTGCAAAGCCCTCTACGGGGTAGCTGCCGGGAAGAACGCCGCTGGCCTGCGCGTCTACAAGGATTTGTGCATCGCCAGAGGCGCTTTGCTCAAACTGCTCCAGGAAAGAGCCGTTGTAGCTGAAGCTGAAAGAGCCCAAATCCGTGTCTATGTCGTAGTAAACACCAATATCAAAGCCCTGTACCGTTAGCGTATCGAGGTTCGCGTAGCTGTCTTCGATCCGGTTCACATCACCGCCGGGGCAAATGCCGGCCTCCGTATAGGCGGCGATTTGATCATCGTCGGCATCGAGTCTCACAACGTTCGGGTTGAAGTCCACAGAGCAGTCCGCGAGGCCCGCTTCAATACGATTCACAAGATCCAGAAGCGTGTGATTCTCTTCACCGAAGAGTCCAATGGTGTCCTCTTTTTCGATTTCCCAAAAATCCGCGGTAATGGTCAGGCCTTCCAGAGGCTCCAGCACAAAACCGATAGATATATTGGTCGACGTCTCGGGCACCAGATTGTCGGCGCCGGAGGCAACGCGCTGCGTAGAATTAACACAGTCAAGATCGTAGACCTCGCCGCTGCGATCGTTGGCGTATTCACAGGCCCAGTCGGTGCGGGTATTGCTGCGGGCAACGAGCCCCTCATTCACTGTTACAAGGTTCGGGACGCGAAAAGCCTCTGACCAGGAACCGCGAATCAGCAGCATTTCGAAGGGACGATAGCCAAAGGCAAATTTCCCGACGGTGGCATCCTTGGAGATATCGGAGAACTGCTCGTGACGCAATGCCAGCTGTACATCGACGTTGTCAAACACAGGTATTTGAAGCTCTCCGAACAGTGAACTCACTCGACGGGACCCGCTGCTGTCTGGCGTGGGGCTGGAGTTCACGACGTCCGACACAAAGGGATAGGTATCGCCGTCGCGGTCAGTGAACTGAATAGTGCCATCAAGCCGGGGATCACGATCATCGACAAAGCTCTCCTCGCGCCACTCAAAACCGACTAAACCGCCCACGGTGCCTGCAGGTAGCTCAAAGAGATTGGCGTTAGACAACTTGATATCGAAGGTCGTGAGTTCGGTTTCTGATTTACGGAACACGTCAACGAGAATCCGGTCAACGTTCGAGCCTTCCCGCGTTGGATCGAATGGGTTGTAGGCATTGGGGGATGAGTCGTTGAGTGCTTCCTGCGCCAGCGTATTGGACTGGCGATTGCGGGTAATGTCTTCTTTTTCTGCCTTGGAATAGGCAATAGCAGACTCCCAGTCCCACTCACCGTAGCTACCGCGGAAGCCCTGTAGCAAGCGGTAGGTCTCGCCGTCATTGTCTACGATGCGTGGCACGACGGCAAAGCGATAATTATCCAGGAGTACGTCGTAACCCTCCGCCGGCACATCGGCCATAGCGGCATCAAACTCGGGACCTGACAGGCGCCCTGCCCCGCTACCAAAGGGGTTGTACGGGTTGTCCCGACCCAGTTCCAGGCGAGAGCTGCTAAAGGGGGCCGATGCGTGACGAATCGTATTGGTGCTTGATTCGTAGTACATAAGCTCGGTAAAGCTCTGCAGGCCGCTCTCGAATTCATGATTGATGGTCGTGAAGACATTGATTCGCTGTAGCTCTGAAGCGAGATCCCGTCCCGTACCAAAGGCCGAGTTAAAGTTGTGCCGGAATGTGCCCTGCCCGTCCGCCGCGCCGCAGGTTGTGCCATTCACGGCGTACTGACAGCGATCATCGCCCTGGGGATAAGTCTCGAGCTCCCCTGCGGAGTCCACAAGACCGCTGGTTCTTAGGCTGTGGTCGCTCGGCAGACTGCTAATTATGTCCAGCTGAGGGAATTCGGAATTGGCCGAATCATTACGAAAGGCAGTGTCGCCTTCCCAGAGGGAGCCCTCTGGAATGCGATCGCGAAAGTCCGAATTGGCCCATCGATCATCATCTGCAGAGCTGACGCGATCACGGGTGTAGTAGTTACCAAACACGGCAACATTCGTGCGGCCTTCGTTAAAACTCTTGCCCCACTCGACCGTTACCGTCTGCCGATCTCCCGGCAGGTTGTCGAACTCAGTGTGCCGAAAGCGAATATTGAAGCCTTCAAAGTCATCTTTGAGCACCGTGTTCACAACCCCCGCCACCGCGTCTGCGCCGTAAATCGCCGAAGCGCCGTCACGCAAAACCTCGACGCGCTGAATACCAAAGACAGGCAGCGTTTGGGAGTTGACGGTGTTGACCGGCACAAAACTGCCGCCGACTTCTTCTGTCTGGTAGGTCGCTGAATTCACCAGGCGGCGTCCGTTGAGGAGGACCAGGGTGTTGCCGGTGCCGATGTTCCGCAGGTTGAAGGCGCCTACGTCGCCGCGACCGGAGTTCACACCGCCGCTAATGTTCTCGGCTTCGTTGAAAAAATTCTGGCCATTCTCGGGGATTAACTGGAACAACTCGTCACCGGACTCCACACCCATGACTTCAATATCGGTGGCGTCCACAACACTCACGGCTAAAGCACTGCTGATATTTGCGCCGCGGATTTGCGAGCCAACGACGACAACTTCTTCAATGACGGGTTCGGCTGGCGGGTCGGACACCTGAGCTGATGCGGTCGCTGCGATGGACGCTACCGCCCAGGCCACCGCTGCTGCAAGGGTGTTTTGCTGTATAGATCGTGACGTACGTGTTCGAGAGTTTTGAGCCATGGTTTTTCCTTTTTCATTTTTTACTTTTGTTTTTTTATCCCGGCAACCTTTCTCACTTCGAGATTCCGTTCGAGCCTACAACGCTACAGCTGCCTGGGCAAGGTCCTAAGCTTTTACCCTTGCGCAGGCCTGTCAGCGTCCCCTTATCGATCACGAGGTTTCCCGCGAGCATCAAATAATCGACGCCTGCCGAGAGCCTGTTCCACTCCTGAAAACTTGCACGTTCCCGAAACAAATTGGGATCAAAGACAAGCAGGTCGGCGATATACCCGTTTCGCAGATAACCGCGATCTTTTAAGCCAAGGATATCCGCAGAAAGTCCGCTACTGGAGCGTACAAACTGCTCCACAGGTATAAGGTTCAATTCGCGGACGTAGCGATGGTATTTGCGGGGGAAGCTGCCGAATTTCCGGGGATGTCCGTTTGTGCCATCGCTCGAGGTGGCCACCCAGGGCTGGCGCATAAAAACGCCAATGTCTTCTTCTTGCATGTTAAAAGACACCACGCGCACAGTCCCGGCATCCAGCAAATGTGCGGCTGCGACCTCCGGGGGTTCACCGCGTATTGCAGCGACCTCAGCGAGGCGCAGACCCTTCCAACGGGCGTCGCCTGTTTCAAGCAGCAGGAATGATTCGGGTCCACCGCGTCGATCAATGTTGATTCGCATATCTTCGAGCATGAGAGTCCGGGTTGCCGGATCCCGCAGCCGCGCTCGCCACACCTGGCTGCCCCCGGCCTGCCACTCTTTGCTCAATACGGCGCTTTTGAGTTGGGTAGACGAAGCTATCCATGGGTATTGATCTGCGGTGATGCGCAGACCCTGGTCCCGCGCAGCCTGGATCTTTGCCACCACCTCTTGTGCTTTGCCCCAAACATCGCGACCCAGTACTTTGATGTGTGCAATGTGCACAGCGGCGCCGCTTTCTCGGCCGATACGTATAGCCTCATCAATTGCGGCAAGAACGCCAACGCCCCGGGAGCTCTCTGCACGAATATGTGAGTCGTAGACACCGCCGTAGCGAGCAACTGTCTTGCACAGCTCGATGACTTCCTGTGTGGTAGCGAAACTGCCATCTGCGTAAAAAAGCCCGCTTGATAGTCCCGCGGCGCCCTGTTGTAGTGCTGATTCCAGCAGGCCTTGCATGGTGGCTATTTCGGCTTCGGTGGCCGCGCGGTCGGTACGCGACATCACCGCCCGTCGCAGTGCACCGTGCCCTATATATTGCACGACGTTTGTGCCGGCACCGTGTTCCTGAATGTCTGTAAAGCGCCTGGTGATATCCACCGCGCCATCACCGTCATTGCCGATCACGACGGTGGTAACGCCTTGTGTGAGGTAGTTAGTCATGGCGCTTCCCTGAGGGTCCATGAGATCAGCGCGGGCATGGGTATGCAGATCGATGAAGCCCGGCGCAATGACTTTGCCAGCGGCATCTGTATCCATCCCGGCTATCCAGTTGGGAGCGTCACCTTTTAGAACACTCAGGCGTCCGTCGCGCACGGCGACAGTGCCAACGTAGGGCTCCTCTCCACTGCCATCGACCACCAGGCCGTGCCGGAATATCGCATCAAATTCTTCGATCTCGGCTGCGTTGGCATAGACCGTTGCGCCCACCGCGAGGGCGAAACTGAAAGCGAGTGCGACACATGCTTTTAAATGTATGATCATCGAGATTGCTCCAGCCAAACCCGCATAAAGCTCTCGGCGGCGAGCTGTGCATAACGCCCTGTGTATGCATCCGGGGTGGCGTCGCCGATCTCCAGCGTCGTGGAAGCTACGCCGTAGCGTTCAAAAAAGTAGGACTTCGCCGTTGGTCGATCAGCGTTGTGAGACGGCTTTCGGTTGAGTGCAAAGTCGGGTCGCCAGGTTTTCATCGCGCGCTCAAATTCAGTCATCCAGTTGCCGAGCAGAGCGGGGAAGTTGTCCGCTGTGGCATCTTCCTGGGTGTAGAAAACTTCATACCATGTAGAGTGAAAATCGATGGATTTGATCAGCGTTGTCGCATGTTCGCCAAGATATTCGTCGATATCTGAGGCGACGCTTCGCGTTTCGATCTGGGTGAACGGGCCCCAGTCGCGATTGAGGTCTTGGCTCCCGGTGTTGTGCCGCCAATACCCGAGTTCTACACCATCGGGATTGAGTAACGGGTACGCCAGGATACCCACCTGCTGCCGAAATTCCCGGGCCAGTTCGTCCTGTGCGAAGAGTCGCTCCATGAAGGCCAGCATCGCTATGGCGCCTGTGGTTTCCGGCGGGTGCTGCCGCCCGATAAGCAGTAGCGTGTGGGTTTTGGGTGCTGTGGTCAGACGCCATAGCGGATTGTTTAAAGGTGAGCGCCCGATCTCTTTTGTGGACACGGTGGCGCTGTCCAGCGAATCGATCCATGCCCTGTAGTCTGCGCCCGCCAGCAGAGGCTGTGCCGCAACCGTAGTCGCATGCGCCGGATGAAGGGCGACAGAAAACTGCACGCGGGTCTCATCAGGATTGCTGATCACCTGCGCATCATTCAATGGCTGCCAGGTGTGCCCGTCATAATTTACATCGGGGAGGTAACGATGCTTGATCCTGCCGTAGTTAAGAACCACTGGTAATCGTCGGGAGGCATTGCTGACTACGCGAAATGCATACCAGGGACTGGGGTTAATCTCTTTGTCTTCCGGGCGGATGACAAACTCCACTGTGCCGTCCTTGGAAAACGCGCAGGAGTCAAAAGCGGCCCCGGGGAAATTTCGATACACGGTAATGCCGTTTTGTTCACAGGCAGGACGCTCATCGGCCCGCGCATAGACTGGCGGACTTAACGTGCCTGTCAGAAAAGCCAACGCGCTGATTACGGTGAGAGTAAGCTTCCGTGTAACTGAGACCATGGCAAGGCTCCTTTTTTGTTGTGACAAACGTGGTCCTTAGGAACGGGGTGATCGTCAATTGGCTCACTGGGGCGAGGATCGCTTCCATAAGCATCATGATGTAAATCAAACATGCAGCCCGAAAACTCGGCTATACTTAACGTTATATGCTTATTCTTTTAAGTTATATATCGAAGCCATAGAGTGAAGTTGTATACCGTACCCGGAGGTACCCAATGTCTGATCGCGCTCACGTTACGCACTTTTTTGACGAACCCACCAACACCTTATCCTACATAGTCAAAGATCCGAATAGCTCGGCCTGCGCTATCGTCGACAGCGTGCTCAACCTGGATTACCCCTCTGGCACGATCAGTTACCAAGGTGCCGACGCAATCATCGCCCATATTAAGGAACACGGCTTAAGTGTCGAATGGATTCTTGAAACGCATGTACATGCCGATCACCTGTCTGCGGCCCCTTACCTGCAGCAGCGTCTGGGCGGAAAAATTGCGATTGGCTCAGCAATCACCACCGTACAGTCTGTCTTCGGCGAGGTCTTTAATGTGGACGACGGGTTCTGCCGAGATGGCTCTCAGTTTGACGTGTTGTTAAACGATGGCGATTCAATCGCTATCGGTTCACTGCAAGGCCACGCCATGCACACACCGGGACACACGCCGGCCTGCATGGCCTACGTGATTGGGGACGCCGTCTTTGTGGGCGATACGCTGTTTATGCCGGACTTTGGCACAGCGCGTTGTGACTTTCCCGGTGGCGATGCCGGCACCCTCTTCCGATCTATTCGCCGGATTTTGGATCTCCCACGAGAAACACGTATTTTTGTCTGTCACGATTACATGCCCAACGATCGGGCCCTGGCTTTTGAAACCACGGTCGGAGCCGAGATCGATGGCAACATCCATGTGCGTGATGGTATCGAAGAGAATGAGTTTGTGGCCATGCGTGAAGCCCGGGATAAGACCCTGGGCATGCCCAACCTCATACTCCCCTCGCTGCAGGTCAATATGCGCGCGGGGCACGTGCCTCCACCGGAGAGTGGCGAGCGCTTCTTCTTGAAGCTCCCGCTGAATGCCTTCGGTGGCCCGGACCTTTCAGAACTGGCAGCGAAGGAGTAAGACTATGAGCGTAAAATTGATACCCGTTACGGACTCTTTTTCTGTCTCCACGCAGATCACCGTTGCAGACATCCCCGTTTTGGTAGAGGCCGGTGTTAAGTCCCTGATCTGTAATCGGCCTGATGGCGAAGCCAACGATCAGCCAACCATCACGGAGATTCGAAGCGCTGCAGAGGCCGCGGGATTGCACATTGCCTACATCCCCGTAGTGTCCGGTGCTTTTAGTGCCGCGGACATCGAAGACTTTGCCAAGGCCCTTAGCAGCATGGAAGCGCCGGTGCATGCGTTCTGCCGCACAGGCACACGATCGATCACCTTGTGGAGCTTGCAGCAGAAGGCGCAAGGCGTTCCGGTAGACGAGTTGCTGGCTACCACCAAGGATTGCGGTTACGACCTCAGTAACGCGCTGGGAAGTGCTCCGGCAACCGAGTCAAAAGTGACAGGGCACAAAGGGTCAAAAGATCACTACGATATTGTTATTGTCGGCGCGGGGGCAGCGGGCATCTCTGTGGCCTCAAGCTTGATGGCGCGGACTCAGGCTTTATCCATTGCAATCATCGACCCGGCCGAAGTGCATTACTACCAGCCCGGCTGGACCATGGTCGGCGGGGGCATTTTTCGTCAGGAAGACACGGTAAAAACCATGGCTTCGTTGATCCCTCAAGGCGTGCATTGGATAAAGGCGGCGGTGGGTAATTTCGAGCCTGAGGAGAACCGCGTTCTCCTGGAAGACAGTCACCCGGTATACTACGACCGACTCATTGTGGCGCCGGGAATCAAGTTGGACTGGCACGGTGTCGACGGGCTTGTGGAGACCCTCGGTCGCAATGGTGTTACCTCTAACTATCGCTACGATCTGGCGCCCTACACCTGGAAGCTGGTGAGCAGCATGAAAAAAGGCAAGGCTCTGTTCACCCAGCCACCCATGCCTATCAAGTGTGCCGGCGCTCCACAAAAAGCGCTGTACCTATCAGGTGATCATTGGCATCGAAACGGTGTTCTGGACAATATCGATATCAGCTTTTACAACGCCGGCCCGGTACTGTTTGGCGTCAAAGAGTATGTGCCGGCTCTGATGGAGTACATCGAGAAATACGATGCGGCGCTTAAATTCGGACATCGCCTTACACGTATTGACGGAGACTCTCAGACCGCCTGGTTCGAGACCCAGAATGAATCTGGCGACATGGTTGAGGTCAGGTCCGACTTTGACATGATCCATGTTTGTCCTCCTCAAACGGCCCCGGATTTTGTGAAGCAAAGTCCCCTGTCGGATGATGCCGGGTGGATCGATGTGGATCAGAACACCTTGCAGCACAAGCGCTACGAAAATATCTGGAGCCTGGGCGACGCCATGAATGCGCCCAACGCAAAGACCGCGGCCGCGGCGCGCATGCAGGCACCGATTGTTGCTAACAATCTGCTGCACGACATGAACCTTGTGACCGGCGTGGCGCATTACAACGGTTATGGTTCCTGTCCGCTGACTGTAGAGCGCGGAAAAATAGTGCTCGCGGAGTTTGGTTATGGCGGCAAGTTGTTGCCCAGCTTTCCGGGCTGGCTGCTCAATGGTCAGCGCCCCTCTCGCCTGGCCTGGATTCTCAAAGAGCAGATCCTGCCGCCTATTTACTGGAAAGCCATGCTCAAAGGTAAGGAGTGGATGGTGAGTCCGGAGCGTAGCAAGGCTGATACATGAAGCAGTGGCTTCGTAGCCTGTTACCGCCTCTGGAGTGGCTAGGCGGTTATAACCGCGAGGCGCTGGCGAGCGACACGCTCGCGGCGGTAATCGTTACGATCATGCTCATACCGCAATCGCTGGCCTACGCTCTCCTCGCCGGCCTGCCCGCAGAAATGGGGCTTTATGCCAGCATACTGCCTTTGCTGGCTTACGCCATATTTGGAAGTAGTCGCACCTTGTCTGTGGGGCCTGTCGCTGTCGTGTCGTTGATGACCGCTACGGCGGTAGGGAAAGTCGCCGCCACAGGTAGCCTCGGCTACGCCAGTGCCGCCATCGCCATGGCGCTGCTGTCCGGGGCGATGCTCATTGGCATGGGACTGCTACGTTTTGGTTATCTGGCCAACCTGTTATCGCATCCGGTAGTTTCGGGATTTATCACCGCGTCGGGGATCATCATTGCCTTGTCGCAGCTACGTCATATTTTGGGCGTCGACGCTCATGGCGAAACCTTGCCCACGCTGCTGAGCACGCTGTGGGCGCAGATAGCTGCACTGAATATGGTGACTCTGCTCACCGGCGCTGCAGCATTGGCTTTTTTGTTCTGGGTGCGCTCCGGTCTCGCACCGCTTTTGCGCCGGGCCGGATTAAGCGCAGGAGCAGCCGGCATGCTCGCCAAAGCCGGGCCGGTGTTGGTGATCATTGCTACGACCCTCGCGAGTGTCGCGCTGGATTATGAGTCGCTGGGCGTTGCTCTGGTGGGTACGGTCCCTCAGGGGCTCCCCGCTTTCAGTATTCCAGCTATGGATTTTGAGCTGTGGTCTGAGCTGGCGGTCTCGGCATTGCTCATCAGTGTGATCGGTTTTGTGGAGTCCGTGTCGGTAGGTAAGACATTGGCCGCCAAGCGTCGTCAGCGCATCGACGCGAATCAGGAGTTGGTGGCACTGGGCGCAGCTAACGTAGCCTCGGCGTTTTCCGGCGGGTTTCCGGTGACCGGTGGTTTCTCACGCTCCGTGGTGAATTTTGACGCTGGCGCACAAACGCAATTGGCGAGCGTACTTACCGCCGCGGGCATTGCCGCCGCCGCCCTGCTCCTTACACCGGTGCTGTACTTTCTTCCCAAGGCCACCCTGGCGGCGACAATAATTGTCGCGGTGACCTCGCTCATTGACTTTGCGCTGATCAAGTTAGCCTGGCGCTATTCACGATCTGACTTTATTGCCGTCATGGTCACTATTCTCACGACGTTGTTCTTTGGTGTGGAGCTGGGCGTACTGGCCGGGATCCTGGCGTCCGTAAGCCTGCATTTGCACAAAACATCGCAACCGCATATCGCTATTGTCGGGGAGGTGCCGGGCACGGAGCATTTTCGTAATGTGAATCGACATGATGTGATCACCTACCCGAGCATCGTCTCTTTACGCATCGATGAGAGTCTGTATTTCGCGAACGCCGGATACATGGAAAGCGCGATTTATGCGGTGATTGCCGAGCGGGACCAGCGTCTGAAGCATATTGTGCTGCAATGTACCGCAGTGAACGCCATTGACCTAAGTGCGCTGGAAGCTCTGGAGGCAGTTACACTGCGCCTCAAAGAACAGGGGATAATGCTGCACCTTAGCGAAGTGAAGGGCCCGGTAATGGATGCATTGGAGCGAACCGATTTTCTGGAGCATTTGTCGGGGCAGGTGTTTCTTTCACAGCATCAGGCCTGCGAGGCGCTCAAGCCCGCTACTGACGAATGAATCACGCTCTGCGGTTGATATCGCTGTTGCTGATCGTGGGTATCGGCGTGCTGGCTTATTTTCTCACCCGTGATCCGTCGCAGGACGATCCCTGCCTTGTGCCACAAAACGATATCAGTGCCGCTATCCTTGGAGAAGACGGGGATCAGGATGCCCTCGCGAACCGGGCCATGCTTCAGCGCAAGCTGTGTAACAAGCAACGCGAGGCGCAAACCCGGTAGTGACCGATTATTGTTTGGGCCGCGTCAGCGATGCCTGCCAGAGCTTGAGAAAGCTGCGCTCCAGCGCATTCTCGGCGGCGATTCCGAGCTTTTGCTGCCAGTTCTTGCGCGGCACATAGGTCAGCTCAAACACACCGTGAGACTCGAGCTTGTCCTGAATGTACTCATCGGAAGTTTGTATCGCATCGACCAGATTGACGTCTTTAGCCCGCTGGCCGTACCAGGTCTCACCGGTAGCAACACTATCAATTTCAACAACTTCGCGGTTTTCTTTAACAAACTGCTTGAATAGAACGTGGGTGTCTTCAAGCTCTTCCTTGAACTTCTCTCGACCTTTATCGGTGTTCTCACCAAACACCGTGAGGGTTCGCTTGTACTCTCCGGCGGTGAGAATCTCGACATCGATGTCGTTCTTTTTCAAGACGCGGTGAAAGTTCGGTAACTGAGCCACCACACCGATGGACCCAATGATGGCAAACGGCGCTGCTATGATTTCGTTGGCGACGCAGGCCATCATATAGCCACCGCTGGCCGCCACTTTGTCCACGGCAACGGTGAGCTTGACCCCTTTTGCGCGAATGCGTTGAAGCTGGCTGGATGCCAGACCGTAGCTATGCACCATCCCGCCGCCACTTTCCAGCCGTAGCAGAACCTCATCGGTATCCCTAAGCTCCCCCAGCAGTGTCGAGACTTCTTCTCGCAGTTGCTCTACGGCCGAAGCGCGAATATCACCGTCAAAATCCAAAACATATAAACGCGGTTTCTCCGCAGACGCTTCACTCCCTGCTTTGATCTGCTTTTTAGCCGCTTTGGATTCTTCTTTAGCTTTCTTTTTCTCAGCTTTCTTTTCCGCCTTGAGCGACTCTTTGCGCATGGCTGGATCCAGGGTGGCATCGCGCAGTGTCTCGCGCAGCTCCTTGTAGCGATCGTTTAGCTTGTGAACCTCAATGTGGCCGCTGCTTTCTCCACGATGGCGCTGCGATGCGGCGGCAATCAATAAAATGATCAGGCCGATAGAGATGACGATAGTGACGGCCTGGGCGAGAAAAAGACCGTATTGAGAGAGAAATTCCATAAAGCTTCCTGCGTGTTGTCGAGCCGTCTCGCTAGCGTGATTGGCTGCGCCGACAGTGGTATTGAATGAGTTGACCGGCAATCGATGATGGTGGCGGTACCGGAGGTAGATCCTGCGGGTGATACCAGTTGGCCTCGGCGATCTCATCAAGATCCGGAGTTATCTCGCCGGACGCGTATTCGGCAAAATAGCCCAACATCAGTTGATTGGGAAAAGGCCAGGACTGGGACCCGAAGTACTCGATTTCACCGACTTCCACCCCAACCTCTTCTCGTACTTCCCGGCGAAGCGTATCTTCTGCGCTCTCCCCTGCTTCAATAAAGCCCGCGAGGGAGCTGTACATGGGGCGGGGAAAACGCGCGTTACGCGCCAAAAGCATCTCTTCGCCCCGGGTGATGAGTACGATTACACAGGGAGAGATTCTCGGATAGAGCATAGTGCTGCAGGAACTGCAGCCCATGGCCCGGTCTCCATCGGTGGCTTGCATCTGCTCGCCGCAACGGCCACAAAAGCGGTGGTCCCGCTCCCAGTCCAATAATTGTGCGGCGCGCCCCGCGAGGGCGAACAGCGAGTCCTCCACGCGGCCAAGCAGGTGATAAAGATTACCCACCTGGTATCGCATGGCATCGATATCAACGATGTCATCGATCTCTACCGCATAGCAGGCCTGCCCCGTCCAATGACCGATGTAACGCTCACGGAGAACCTGCCAGCCATTTTGCCCGAGATCGCTATCGCTCAAAATGCAGGGCTGTCGTGACTGCATGTCCATCACCAGCTTGCCGCCCTTAAACACAATATGCAGGGCATCGTTTCTGTGAACGGGTGCTGACTGGCCGAGATCCAGCATAGATTCATTGCTCCTGGCGCTTCGAGGCGGATGTAACCACAGGCGGGATAACTAAAAGGGGGCGCTATCGTATGCACCATGGGTCCCCGTCGCAAGGGGAATGCGCGTAATAATGACCTGATTGCGCCCAAAGATCCGCGGGTACCGTCTTACGCGAACCCCGGCAATACCGTACACTTATGCGTCAAATATTTTGAGGAAAACCCATGAGCGAATCCGCAGCGCAAGCGTTTTGGCACAACTTTCTCGGCCCGTCACCGGGGTGGTATAAAAAGGCGATCATCGGCTTTTTGCTGATTAACCCGGTTTTGCTCTACACCGTTGGCCCGTTTGCCACCGGTTGGGTGCTCATCGGTGAGTTCATTTTCACTCTGGCGCTTGCCCTGCGATGTTATCCATTGCAGCCCGGTGGATTGCTGGCGATTGAGGCGGTGATTCTGGGCATGACCAGTCCACACTCGGTGTTTCACGAAACAGAAGCGAATTTCGAAGTCATCCTGCTACTGATGTTCATGGTCGCGGGCATCTACTTCATGAAAGATCTGCTGCTGTTTGTCTTCACGCGGATCCTTCTCAAAGTGCGTTCCAAGGTCGTGCTATCTCTGCTGTTCAGTCTGGTGGCTGCATTTCTTTCAGCATTTCTCGATGCGCTGACTGTTACAGCGGTGCTGATTAGTGTGGGCGTGGGCTTTTATTCGGTGTATCACAAGGTCGCGTCGGGCAAGGGTAGCCACCACGACAGCCATGACCACGGAGACGACGCCGCAGTACAGGACAATCATCGGGAAGATCTCGAGCAGTTTCGAGCATTTTTGCGCTCTCTACTCATGCATGGTGCCGTGGGAACCGCCCTTGGCGGCGTTTGTACCCTGGTTGGCGAGCCTCAGAACCTGCTCATTGCATCAGTTGCCGGGTGGGACTTTGTCAAGTTCGTGACCGTCATGGCCCCCGTCACCATGCCGGTGCTGGCCTTTGGCCTCATGACCTGTGCGCTGTTGGAGGTCACCGGCAAGTTTGGCTACGGCGCTAAGCTTCCGGACTCCGTGCGTGGAGTATTGAATGAGTTCCAGGATAAAGCGGACGCGGAGCGCACCACCCGCGATGTGGCGCGGCTGTCGGTACAGGCGCTGGTTGCGGTGATCCTGGTGGTGGGGCTGGCCATGCACTGGGCGGCCGTAGGTCTCATCGGCTTAATGGTTATCGTGTTGCTGACAGCCTTTAACGGTATTGTCGAGGAGCATCAGATTGGACACTCTTTTGAGGAGGCCCTGCCCTTTACGGCGCTGCTGGTGGTCTTTTTCGCTATCGTGGCGGTCATTCATGATCAGCATCTGTTTACGCCGGTCATTGACACCGTGCTTGCCATGGACTCCAGTGTTCGCCCGGGTATGTTCTTTATCGCTAACGGCGTGCTGTCGATGATCAGTGACAACGTCTTTGTGGCGACCGTTTATATCAATGAGGTTAAAGCGGCACTGGACGCCGGGACAATCAGCCGCACGGAGTTTGACCAGTTGGCAGTCGCCATTAACACCGGTACCAACCTACCCAGTGTTGCGACACCCAACGGACAGGCCGCGTTTTTGTTTCTGCTGACGTCTGCTCTTGCACCGTTGATCCGCTTGTCCTACGGACGAATGGTGATTATGGCCCTGCCCTATACTTTCGTTATGGGCGGTGTGGGCCTTGCCTGCGTGACGCTGTTTATCTAAGCGTATCCCTCAGCCGCGGTTGTGAAGAGCCCTCAGCCGCGGTTATCAAGAGTCGTCAACCGCGGTTATCAAGAGCCCTCAACCGCGGTTATCAAGAGCCCTCAGCCGCGGTTGTACAGAGTCCTCCACAGTGGTTCGGTTCCCGCTGCGGCAATACTGTCCAGCTGTGCTTCGTGAGCCGCAAGCTCGCTGTCGCTGGGCTCAATGACGGGTAACCGTGGACGGTTTTCCGGCAGTCTTATAAGGCCCCGGGGGCGAGTGCGCCCCTGGCTGTCTCCGTCATCGCCTCCCAGTGCCAATGCGGTCTGTCCTCCGGTCATGGTCAGATACACATCGGCGAGAATCTCGGCATCGAGTAACGCGCCGTGAAGGTCCCTGCTGGAGTTATCCACCGCATAACGCTGACACAGGGCGTCCAGGCTGTTGCGCTGCCCGGGGTGACGACTTCGTGCCATGACCAGCGTGTCAGTGATCTCACAGCGCTGCGCCAGCGGCAGTGCCGCCGGATCAATTCGGCTCAGTTCACTGTCAAGAAAGCCAATGTCGAACGGGGCGTTGTGAATGATCAGTTCGGCGCCATCGACAAAATCCACGAAGTCTTTGGCCACCGCTGAAAACACAGGTTTGTCGGCCAGAAACGTCGCGGTAATACCGTGGACCTCAATCGCTCCGGCGTCGATGTCACGCTCGGGGTTGATGTAGCGGTGAAAATGCCGGCCGGTAAGTAGGCGGTTCTGCAGTTCCACACAGCCTATTTCGATGATTCGATGACCCTGACTGACTTCAAGGCCAGTGGTCTCGGTGTCGAGCACAATCTGTCGCATAACTACTGTTGGTCCTTTAAAGCGCTAAGAGAGCATTTCATCAATAGCGCGGTTAGCCAATGCATCGGCGCGCTCATTACCGGGATGACCGCTGTGCCCCTTCACCCACTCCCAGGAGACTTTATGTCGCTGATTCTGGACCTCCAGAAGCTGCCACAGATCGGCATTGGCCACCGGTTTTTTGGCGGAGGTCTTCCAGCCGCGACGCTTCCAATTGGGCAACCACTCGGTGATACCCTTCATCACATAGGTAGAGTCGGTGACCAGTCTCACGGCGCAGGGCTCGCTCAAGGCTGCGAGCCCCTCAATGGCCGCGCTAAGCTCCATGCGGTTGTTGGTGGTATTTGGCTCTGCTCCATAGACTTCCCGCTCCTTGCCGGCGTAGCAAAGCAGCGCTCCCCAGCCACCCGGCCCGGGGTTTCCACGGCAGGCGCCATCCGTGAAGAGTTCAACATTTTTCATAGTGTCTCGAATAAATTCAGGGGAATCAGGCGGCTAAATCACTGTTGTCTGAGCGAGGTTGTCGCGGCGTAGGAGCCGGGCTCGGGGCAACACTCAGGCCCCTGAAGCTGGCCCGGGCGCGTGCTCTCAGGCTCCTCGGCCGACGTATACCGGCGATTTGCTTGATGGCATGCGCGATATAGATCCCGCCCCCGGGCAGACTATGATCACTGGCCCACTCGTCCACCCGTCCCACGGCACGACGGAACCGGCCTTTGCCAACCAATGGAATAGGAAACAAATGCTGGGCACTCTCCAGTTCGCAGTCGAGCAGGCGCAGCCAGTCCGTGAGCCGGTGCAGGCTGACGGGGCGATGCCGCTGTCGATTCCACAGACTGTTTTTCTTCAGGCCACGCAGATACTGCGATGCGCCGAGAAGGCTCAGGGGATTAAAGCCCACAATGATCAGATGGCCATGGGGGCGCAACACGCGTTGCATTTCCCGCAGGCTGCCATGGGGGTGTTCATCGAACTCCAGAGCGTGGAACGCGACTACGGTGTCTACACTGTCGCTCTCCAGTGGTAACTCGTCGCCATGACAAAACATGGATGCGCTGCGATCGACCGCCGAGCAGGCAAAAATCTGGTGGTTGATAGGGCTTTGGGTAATCAGACTGCGTGTCGGCAAGGGACCGCTTTGTAAAATATGGTATCCAAAGGACAGGTCCAGCACGGGTTCCAGTCGAGCCCTGATGACCTCGCACAGTTCTTCTCCGGGCTCTGTGGCATACCAGGATTCCAGAGCCCGGGAAATCTCGATAGACTGCATGTTTGCGACGCTCTTCACCATAGGGAGAGTAGCCAGTGCGGTGCCTGCTTGCAACGTCAGACTACGTTTCTCTGGAAAGCAGTGTTTTACTGCTCGAGCGTATTAATTTGATCCAGCCATCAGGTACCGAGAGAACTTTCGTTTATGTCCAATATCATCGGCCTGCCCGCCTTTAACGATAACTACATCTGGCTTCTGACGAACCGTGACGGCAGCGCCTGGGTAGTAGACCCCGGTGATGCAGGTCCGGTGGAGCAAGCGCTGACCGAGCGGAATCTCTCACTGGCAGGCATACTCATTACTCACCACCACTTTGACCATGTAGGTGGCCTAAAAGCCCTCAAAGAACAACACGGCTGCCTGGTTTACGGGCCTTTAAATCCCGCTATTGACGGTATTGATCGAGTGCTGACCGATGGTGATCGCGTCACTGTAGGTGACTTTGATTTTGAAGTGATCAGCGTTCCGGGGCACACTCTGGATCATATTGCCTACTATCAAAGTGGCGAGGAGCCCGTGCTGTTTTGTGGCGACACCCTGTTTGCCGGCGGGTGCGGTCGAATCTTTGAGGGCGACCCACCCATGATGTACTCGTCGCTGTCCAAGCTTGCGGCCCTCCCCGCAGCGACCGCGGTGTATTGCGCGCACGAGTACACCCTGGCAAATCTTGCGTTTGCCCGGGCTGCCGATCCCGACA
>DS999405.1:709622-1042257 GCA_000158155.1 gamma proteobacterium NOR5-3
GCTGGCGTCGGGCCTCGAGGCTGCAGGCCGTAAATCTGGCACCAGGCCTGTAGATGTCTTTGCCGGCCTTCGCGCATGGAAGGATCAGTTCTGAACGCCACATTGCTCCGTGCCAGCTTACTCCTCGCTCTGCTCGCGCTGAGCGCTTGTAGTACGCAAGGCGACAAGCCTCAGGAGCCTGAGGTAACCACCACGTCGGCAGCCGAGTTACTGCCGCCCGCGCCCGCTGCTCAGCCAACGGCAGACCCGGGGCCGCCGGTAGATCTGTGGGATAGAATCCGACGCCAGCTGCAGTTTCACACGCTGCATAACGCGCGTATTGGTGCTGCGCGGGAATACTATCTCAAGCAGCCTCGCTACTTTGAGTTGGTGGGTCCCCGGGCAGAGCGCTATCTCTACCATCTGGTTAACGAGGTGGAGGCGCGGGACATGCCCATCGAAATAGCCCTGCTGCCCTTCGTGGAAAGTGCCATGAACCCCTTTGCGTTTTCCAATCAACGCGCGGCCGGACTATGGCAAATCATGCCGGGTACCGCAGACGATCTGGGCGTGCGGCGGGATTGGTGGTTTGATGGCCGTCTGGATGTTCAGGACTCCACAACGCACGCCCTGAATTACCTGGAGTCCATGAATGCGGACTTTAACGGTGACTGGTTGCTGACTCTGGCGGCTTATAACTCAGGCAAGGGTCGCGTTCAGCGCGCCATCAAGCGAAACCAAAGCAAGGGCCTGCCCATTGATTACTGGTCTTTGGAGCTTCCGCGCGAGACCCGGCGTTATGTCCCGCGACTGATCGCACTGAGCACCATCGTCGCCTTTAACGAAGCACTGGAGGTCAGTCTGCCCGACATACCTAACGCGCCTTCTTTTGCGGCCATTGATACTGCGGGTCAGATAGAAATGCTGCGAGCGGCGGAACTTGCCGGCCTGGATCTTGTGGAACTGCGTAACTTTAATCCCGGGCAGCTGCGTTGGGCAACGGCACCGAATGGTGACGGCACACTGCTTGTGCCGGTTTCCATTGCTGACTCTCTGGCGGCCACCCTCGCCGCCCTTCCGGATTCTCAGCGGGTTACCTGGCAGCACTACCGAATTCGTCGGGGCGACAGTCTTATTCGCATCGCCAAACAGTTTGATACGCAGGTGGGCCTGCTTCGCGAGGTAAACAACCTCAAGGGCAACCTGATCCGGGCCGGTGATACCTTAATGATTCCCGATAGCACTGCCTGGCAACAGAGTCTGGCCTTGGCCCAGAGCGGCAGTACCGGAGTGCGCCGCGGCTACACGGTGCGCCGCGGTGATTCCCTGTATGAAATTGCCCTGCGCTTTGATGTCACCATCGACGACATAATTAGCTGGAACAAGCTCGATCCGAATCGCTACCTGCAGCCGGGGCAATCACTCACGCTGTATCTGGCCGGGGACTAGCACGCCGATACACGAGCGCCTAGCCGGCCTCTTCCTTTGGCTCTTTTTGTATATTGAAAAACACAGCATAAAGCGTCGGCACCACGGTCAGGGTCAGCACCGAGGCAAATCCCAAGCCCGCCATAATGGTCACCGACATGTTCTCAAAGAACACATCGGATAACAGTGGAATAAGACCCAAGATCGTCGTCCCTGCTGCCAGTACCACCGGGCGTGCCCGGGATACCGCAGAGTCCAATACGGCCTTGTAACGATCTTTGCCCTCGGCAATTTGTTGATCAATCTCCTCGATAAGCACGATGGCGTTTTTGATAAGCAGACCAATCAAAGACAGAGCGCCCAGCATGGACATGAAGTCGAAGGCACCGTTGGTTGCCAGTAATCCAGCGCTAATACCCACGATGGCTAACGGTACCGTGAGCCAGATGATCAGCGGCTGCCGTAGTTTTCCAAAAAGCACAATACTGGTGAGTATCATCAACAAAACACCCACAGGCAGCGAGCGCCCCAGACCTTGCTGGGCATTGGCGTTGTCTTCGTATTCTCCTCCCCAGGATAGCGAGTATCCCGGCGGTAATTCGATGGCTCCAATTCTTGGCTGTAGACGCTCAAAGAGTGGCGTCGCCAGCTCTCCTGCAGGGTTACAGGACGCAATAATTGTCTGAATGCGATTACGGCCTCGCAGTAACGCATTTTCCCAATCCGTTCGATACCCGGAGATCACAGAAGATGCAGGGACTGTTTTTCCAAGTACGGCGCTCCAAATCTGCACGTCGCGAATAGCATCGACATCGACTCTCTCGCTTTCGCTAGCGCGCATCTTCAGAGGCAGCACCCGATTGCCATCGCGATAACTACCCGCCGGCATTCCGTCAAAGGCGAATTTCATGGCATCACCAAGATCTTCCCGACTGATGCCTAGCTGCCTGCCAACCTGTTCATTGAACAGGGGCGTTACCAGCTTGACCGGTGATCGCCAATCATTGCGAATATCGACGGCCTCATAATCGTCGCGCATGATTGCTTCAGCCTGCTCGGACAGTTGGCGTAGCATCGTTGCGTCGGGCCCGGAGAAACGAGCTTCAATCTTGGCATCACGGCCAGGGCCTATGCGCAGGGATTTGACGATGGGGTCTATCCAGGGGGCTTCGGTGCGAAGTTTTTCCGCGACCAGCAGCTGCAGTGGACGCACCTTGTCGGGGTCATTGGTGCGCACAATGATCTGGCTGTAGGCAGGCGTGGGTTCCCGGGCGTCGTAAACCAGCGTGAAGCGCTGGTGCGCCCCGCCGACCACCGTCGTTGTTTGAACAACGCCGGGTTGCTCTCGCAGGTAAGCGCTCAAGGCCAGGGTGTCGTCGCGGGTTTTGCGAATGTCAGATCCTTCGGGCTCATAGATATCCACAAAAAATAGCGGTGTGCTCGATGCGGGGAAGAAGCCGCTTTTGACCTGTCCAAAGCCGATTACGCCCAGCACAAACAAACCCATAACCAGTACCAGGGTAACCTTTCGATAATCCACAGCCAGAGCGACGACACGCCGGTAGCTGCGAAAGATTTTCCCATCGTAGGGGTCTAGATCCTGGCTGGGGCCACCGGGCTTCAACAGCAATGCACAAAGTAGAGGCGTAGTGCTGACCGCCGTTATCCAACTCAGCGACAGGGAAATCAGGATTACGTAAAACAGTGAGCCAGCAAATTCCCCGGTGTTATCCGGCGATAGCCCGATGGCCGAAAACGCGAGAATACCGATGGCGGTACCACCCAGGAGCGCCCAGAGCGTTTTTCCCACGGCCTCGGTAGCGGCTTCCAATGCTTTCATCCCTGATTGCATGCGTACCTGCATGCCTTCTGCCACCACAATGGCATTGTCCACCAGCATGCCCAGGGCGATTACCAGAGCGCCGAGAGAGATACGCTGAAGTTCAATGCCGAACAGGTACATGAAGAACAGTGTGCCGGCGACAGTAATCAACAGTACCGAACCGATGATGAGTCCTGAGCGCAGTCCCATGAACAGCAACAGCACCGCAATCACGATGGCGACCGCCTGGGCGACGCTCACGATAAACCCGCCGACGGATTTCTCCACTTCGGCCGGCTGGTCGTAGACCGCCTCCAGGGACATGCCCACGGGTATCAGCGTCTGTAGTTCATCGATACGCGCGTTCAAACGTTTACCGACCTCCACGACGTTTTGGCCCTTGGCCATGCTGATTCCCACACTGAGCGCCGGCTGGCCGTTGTGGTAATAGAGCTTGATGGGAACCGCTTCATAGGCGCGGGTGATGGTGGCGATATCCCGAAGGCGCACCAGACTGCGATCGCGGGATGAGATGAGCACGTCGCCGATTTCCTGGACCGATTCAAATTCTCCGGTGGGTTTGATTCGCAAATAGTCGTTGCCCACTCGTGCGTTACCGGCATCAACCACTGAGTTTTGGGAGCCGAGCACGCTGGCGATGGTGCCCGGATCAATGCCCAGTTCAGCCAGGCGCGAGCGCGACATATCGAGATACACAACCTCCTGTTGCTCTCCGTCTATGGATACCTTGCGAACGCCTTGAACCAGGACTAATTGCCGTTTGATGTTGTCGGCAACGTCGTAGAGATCACGCCAGGTGTAGCCCTCCCCCCTCAGCATTAGGTAGACGCCGTAAACGTCGCCAAAGTCATCAATGACGATGGGGGCTCGAGCCCCCGGGGGGAGCTTGGGGCGCACATCGGTTATTTTACGGCGTAGCTCGTCAAACACATTCGGGAGATCCGCAGCGCCATACTCGTCTTTGAACTCGATGGTGATGTCGGACAGGCCGGGCCGCGACACAGACATTTTGAGGCGCTTTAACTGGGGCAGCTTCTGGATCGCGTCCTCAAGGTGATAGGTCACCTCATCGTGTACTTCCTGCGCAGACGCGCCGGGATATTGGGTAATGATCTTTGCCATTTTGATGGTGAAGGCAGGGTCTTCGAGCTTGCCCATCTTCTGAAAGCCAAAAACGCCTCCAGCCACCATGATGACAACGACCAACCAAGAGATAACCGGCGTACGAACCGAGTAGGCGCCGATGCTCATAAAGCGCGGCTATCGCTGGTTCCGTCCTCGCGAGGAATGGCCTGCTCGCCCGTGTCCATGCGCGTGACCTGCATACCATCAGAGAGGTAGCTGGCCCCTACGGCAACAATCTCTTCGCCACCGGTCAGTCCTGACAGCACTTCGATCATATCGCCCGACATACGGCCTGTATCGACGCTCACGCTGCGCACCTGCATGGTTTGGTCATCAAGCACAAACACCCGGGGTGACAGTGTCGCATCTGCCTGCACGGCTCTTGCCGGCACCCAGGCAACCCCATCGCTCGGTAACAGATCGCTGAAATCCACCTCTACCTGCGCGGTCATTCCCGGCAGTACGGTGAACTCGTCGGGTTGGCGCATGCTGAAGGTCACGGGAAAAGTCTGTGTATCCGGGTCAGCCCTGGTCGCGAGCTCTCGAAGCTCCAGTGCATAACTGATATTGGGCCGATTATCGAAAGACACCATGGCACGCACCGCCGCCGCAGGACTTTCCTGCAGTGCGCCGTTGGATAGATCGTCCTCGCCGCCGCTACTGACGCTGCGGATCACGGACTCGGGCATTGCAATAATTACGTAGAGTCGATCCGTGTCCTGAAGGTAGACAATGCTCTGCTTTGCCTGAACCTCTTCAAAGTTATCGACATAGCGGCGGGCTATGCGTCCCCGAAAAGGCGCTCGCAGCGTGGCGTAGCCAAGATCGGCCTTTGCCTGTGCTAAAGCCGCCCGAGCCGAACGAAAATCCGCTTCCATGCGATCGTAGTCCAACTGGGAAATGCTGCCTGAGCCTATGAGTTCGCCGGCGCGGCGAAAGTTGCGCTCGGTGTTTTCAAATACCGCTTCGCGGTCCTCCAGGGTGTTCTTGAAGTCGGTGGCGTCGAGTTGCGCGACGATCTGTCCGGCCTCTACCACCTCGCCCTCTCGAATGGGCAGTGCCTCGAGCTGGCCGGACACGCGGAAAGACAGCTCCGCCTGCGTTGCGGCCTCGATACTCGCGGGAAATTGACGAATCTCGGCACTGAGGCTGGCATCTACCGTAAACAATTTGACGGGGCGTGATCTCATGCTTTGCTCAGGCGCAGGGGGCTCAGAGCAACCCGCCATGCTCAACGCCAGTATTCCCACCGCGCTTAGAAAAACGCTGGGCCTAAGTGTTACCTCTTTTAGACCAGGCACATTGGCAATCAGATCGCTGAGCTTTTGCATGGGGTGTCTGGCGCTCGTTGGTTAACAGGTCGACAGTATAAAAAGACCTCGCAGCAATTGCTAAGCGTTCTGCTTGCAAGCTCGATGGTATCTAAGATCATGAATCCGGCAAGGTAGATCCCTGCCACTGGGCGTGTTTACCCAGCGCCGGAAAGTAAAGTGCGCAGCGCACGGGCTCACTGAATCGCTCCGCTAGCGCGAGGACATAGGCTGACAGTTGTGCAGAGTAGCTTTGGAGCTGGTTTGCCATAAATTGTTCTTCGCTCTCGCCTTCACCCGGTGCGCTGGTTTTATAGTCCACGACCCAGCGTTCTCCTCGGGCCTCGTCCACAAAGCTGTAATCAAGGATTAATTGTTGTGTACCTGTTTCTGTACCTACCGTAAGCGCTAGCTCCGCCGCGCGCTCGTGGCGCTCGCCAGAGAGCATCCACGCAGCAAAGGGGTCAGCCAACACGCGATCCAACATGGCAGCACCCTCGCTTTGCAATCGGCTCAGGGAGCTGCTGTCTGCGCCTGCCTCCAGCAACGCGACTTTCAATAACGCGCCCAGCGCAGCGTCGCAGGACCGGGGCAGCTGCGGGCGATAAACCAGTGCCTCCAAGCATCGATGAATTGCGGTGCCAAACGCTCTGGCCTGATAGTTCTCCGCCAGCTTTAGGCCCTGTGCAAGCGCATCCTGTGGCGTAGCCTCTATACGTGGGAGGTCTCGAAGACGGCGGTAGCCGGTCAAAGACTCCGTAGTTATAGCGTCGTCGGCGGGCACAAAAGATACGTCGAGTTGTGACTCTATGGTCGGCCAGATAACGCTCAGCAGCGAGCCGGCGCCCGGCGGCCGGTGCGCCTCTTTCGCCTCATCCCAGCTAAGCGTGGCACCCAGCCACAGATAATCTGCCGCCCGGGTGCAACCCACGTAAAACAATCGCGTGGCCTCGCAGTCGCGTTTCTGTTTCGCCTGTGCTTTCAAGTAATCATACATACGAGGACGGTCACCCCCCTCGGCGTCTGCGCGAATATCCAGCAAAAAGGCCGGCGCAGAGCCCGGCAGCACAAACTCATCCCACAGTAGCAACTCCCGATCCTGACCTGCGGTGTTCTTCGCCAATGCCGGAATAAACACCCAGTCGAACTCCAGCCCCTTGGCCTTGTGCAATGTCATTACCTGAACCTTGCAGCGCTCATCGCCCGGGGATGCATACAGCGTGTCCATAGCCTCGTTCAACATCCGCCCGTTAAGGGTTTGCTGCTGCATTTCCAGTTGCTCCAGACACTGCAAAAAACGCTCTGCGTCGTGAATGTCCGCCTCGCTCGCCAGCGCCCCCGCCCCGTGTAACAGCAGCCAGCACTCTTCTACCCATACACGCAGGGCAAGCCGGTCGCGGTAGTGATCAGCCCATTGAAGTACATTCTGTAATTGCCCGACGCGCTGTCGCGCTGTGTCAGACAATCGGGCGAATTCCTGCGACGCAACAAAGTCAGGGTCGCTTAAATCTGCAGCCGTAGGGCACATCATCGACATCAAAAGGAGGTCTGCGTTGTCCAGAGCGATAGAGGGGCAGCGCAGCAGCGCCAACCATGCATAGCGGTCAAAACGATCACATAAAACCGTGCTCAGCGTCAGCAGGTCCCGAATCAGTGGCCGCTGGGCAAGCGTATCCAGATCTCGTGCCGCCACCTCGATGCCGCGCTCCCTAAGCGCCGCTAAAACCGGGCGAAGCTGACTTCGAGAGCGCCCAAGAATCGCGATACTTTCCACCTGATCATCGACAAGCCCCTCCTCCAGTTTTAAGCACAGCGCCGCTATTTCGGCTTCGTTTGCGCCCTCGCCGGTAAAGATGGCAAGCTCTGGTTCGGGGCCCGGGTCTCGCGCGGCCGCGGCGCTGCGGTATTGCACCGCGCCCAATTGGGCGTCATCAGTCGCCGGAAACCCGGCTTTGAAATGGCTGTTAGTCCATTCCACCAGACCTTGCTGACTACGAAAATTGACGCTCAAATCCAGGGGCGTCAGCGCGAGGTCGCCGATACCTTCGCTGCGTGCCCGTATAAACAACCCGACGTTGGCTTCCCGAAATCCGTAGATGGACTGCATGGCATCGCCCACCAGCAGCAGCGTTCGGGGGGCCTGGTTGTTCTCGGTGTTGTAGTCCTGCCAGCCGCGCGTCAGACGCCGAATTAACTCAAACTGCACTGACGAAGTGTCCTGGAACTCGTCGACCAACAAGTGCTCAATGGCATGGTCCAGGCGTAGCGCAATATCCGTAGGCTCATCGTCACTGCCCAGCGCCGTGAGCGCAGCGAGCGCGATCTGCGCGTGATCGACCTCTCCCGACTGTTGAAAAACCAACAGAAGCTGGGCTCCTAGCCGCGGTAACAGTCGAGTTAACGCGGCTAACACGTGCCAGTGCTGCGGCTCTTCTTCCACATCCGGTAAGAGCAGCACCTGACGCAGGTCCGATAACAGTGCGGGATCAGCGTCCTCGGTAAGGGCGGCCAGCAGCGCGAGCATTTGTTGCTTTCGCTCTTTGGCCTCGCCTGAACCGGTGGGGAAGCCGTTGTTTTTATTCACCGTCTTGCGCCAATCGCCTTTGCCAGTCAGTAACAGGGCGGCAACGGCGCGCCAGACATTCAGATTCTCACTGCTTTTTGCAAAAACGATATCCGTAGCAAGCTGCTCTGCCTGATAGTGCATCAACTCGGCGAGCTCATTGAGATAGGGTTCAAGGCGCGCACGCAGTTGCTGCAAACGATGGCGCACCAACGTCTCGCTGATCTCCAGCACACTGCGCCGATCCTCCTCTCTGAGTCCTGCGCCACCGAATACGGGTTGCCACTGTTCCCGGCGGGCAAGCAGGCCCGACAGCAACTCCACGGCTGTTTCCCAGTCGTTGTCCAAATGCAGTAAAAGGGTCTGGATATCCAGCGCCTGACCCTCACCCGCTTGTGCCAGTTCACGGTGTAAAAAGCTTTCAATGGCTTCGCGAAACAGGGGCCGGCTGTCGTCTGTGGCCGTGACCTGTCCGCCGCAGCCACTGAGCACCGGCATTTGCCGCGTGAGATATCCACAAAAGCTATCGATGGTCTGTATGCGCAGTCGTGAAGGATTGGCAAGGAGACCCCAGCCCAGCGCCCTGTCGTGCTCCCGTACGGCATGCGCGGCGGCGAGCAGTGCTTCTTCGTGGGGGTTACCTGCGGTCACCCCTGCCTCGGCGTCCCGCAGAGCGTTTACCACGCGGGCCCGCATTTCTGCCGCGGCCTTGCGGGTAAAGGTGATGGCCACTACGTGCTCAGGATCCTTGACGCGCGCCAGCAGTCCCAGAAAGCGCCTTACCAATAAACCCGTCTTGCCTGATCCCGCCGGGGCGCTGACGCAAAACGATCCCAATGGATCCACCGCCCGCTCCCGGGCATCCATATCAACAGGGATCATGCTACCTCCTCCCCCAGTCGACATAATGAAAAGCGCTGACAATATCGGCAGGCTTCGACCGTGGGATCTACCGCACTGTGTCCCGCGACGAACTCATCCGCCAACAGCGTCAATTCACGCGTCCAGTGCGCCCGTAAGGCTGTCATCCCACCGACCTCATTATCCGAAAGGTGCTTTTCGGCGCTGTCGATGCCTTTGATAAACTCCCGTTCACCGACACCTCTGAACCCCTCCGCCCCGGGTTTTAGCGACGCGTAGGCAATACCGGCGGCGGGAGGAGTCAGCAAGGCATAGAGCGGTAGCTGCGGTCGCGAGGGGCGCTCTTCAAACCACTTGTTAACACTGCCGATGGCTCCGCTCTTGTAATCGATGATCAGCTTCGCTCCGTCATGCAGTTGATCGATCCTGTCGATACGCAAACGCAAGCGTAGTTCGCCAAGCTGATGCTCGCGGGGTTCCTCGCGACCGGTCACAGCGAAGTCGTCGCTTCGTTCGCGCTCCAGCGCCAACCATCGCCGCAAGACCACATCCAGTCGTTGTCGCTCCAACGAGAGCAGGTCGCCGCCGACCACATCAAGCCGCTCCTTGAGTAGACCGCCCTGCGCGTAGTCCACCGCGCGTTCTATTGCGGCGCGAAGCGCTTCATCGGCAATCAAAGCAAGTCCGGCGCTATCGCCCAGGCTGCCCCAAAGATCGTACAGGGCCCGATGTAGCAGTGTTCCCCGCTCGGACGGAAGCAATCCCGCTGCCAGCGTCGGTGTCTGCATTGCCTGAAGTCGTGTGGCTGCGAAAGCTTGAAACGGACAGGCAGATTGCTGCTCCAGGACGCTTGCGCCCACGCCCTGATAAGCGCGTTCGTCTTCGGTCAGAGGGACTGGCTTTAAATCCACGGCATCGAAAGCTGCAGTTGACGCCTGCGCCAGCCAGCGCCTGTCCATGGCCCAGTCCTCGCTCTCAACACAGCCCGGTACTACGGCGATCAAGGGGCTGGGGAGTGCTTCGGCGCCATCGCGCTGGCTAAGGTAACTGGTCTGAATTTCCCCCGCACCGGCGACCCACTGATCCCAGCGGGCCTTCGCCCAGCGACGTTCCCAGCCGGCATCCGCGTGCGGCATGCCCTGCTCTCTTTGCAGACTGTGCGGCAGATAGGGGTTCGGCTGCGCTGCCGCGGGCCAGCGATCAGCGCTCATACCGGTAATCCAAATAGCATCAAAACGAAGTCCGGTAGTTTCCAGGGGGCCAAGTACCTGCACTGCCTGATCTTCGGTGCGTGGCTGAAACTGCTGCTCGCTCAGCAGCTCGCGCAGGCTTTGGACCGCCTCGGCGAATGTCAGCGCTCCCGTAAACAGATCCAGCGTTGCGAAGGCGTCCAGGGCCTCCTGCCACTGCAGCGCCTGCTGATATTCCAGTGAGTCAAGCGCTGCACCTTGCGACCAGCCCCATGCTGCCAGAATTGCTCGAAAGGGTTCCAGCCACTGGGACGGCGGACGCGCACGGCGCTGCCAGCGGCCATTGGTGTCCAACTGCAGCACTGCATCCCAGGGTGCCGCGCCCATGCCTTTGTCGATTAAGTCGTCCAGTACATCACGCATGACACGCTGAGGAATCCGCTCCCGGGCTAACTCTCTCAGGCGCCTGATGCATCGCTCTCTTTTGTCTTTGCGGTACGACAGAGGCCTGATAAACCGTGACTGAAGAATCGAGATGACATTTTCCACCGTCACCTCCGGGAGACCGAATTCAAATATTCGCAGGGCGTCGCGGACCAGAGGTACCCGGTCCAGAGTGAAACCTGTGGAAAAGTTTACCGGCAAGCTCGCGTAATTTTTCGTCAGGCAGGCGAATTCCTTCCGAAGATAGTATTCCAGACGATCCCGATCAGCGTGCATATCAGAAAGCACCACCGCGTAGCGCCCTTGCGGATCCTGCTCCAGCTTTTGCCGACACCAGTGGGCAGCCATTTGTAACTCCGCTGCCGGGTCGTTGAACGACCTTATGGGTTGATGCCGGGCGGTCTGAACGGGAAGCGTCACTCGCTGCCAGGACGTTGATGCTTCGCAGAGGGCCTGATGCAGTGGCGGCAAATCATCCTGACTGAGCAAAGCGACCGGCTGGTCCAGCGCCTGAGGGCAGCAAAGCAGTTGCTCAAGCGCCTGTTCCGGTGTGACTGCATCCAGATCCGCAAGCTTTTTCTGGAAGCGACGCTCCCAGCGAAGAAATGCTCTGGAATCTTCATCGAAGCTAAAGACCTGCCTGACGAGCTTGTCGGCAAGATCGATACGCCACAGCGCCAGCGTCTCGCTGGCCTCCTGACTCAGGGCTGCGGCCCGGGCAGGACTGAGTAGTGAGAAAGGCACAGCGTCATCGGCATCGATAATCTGTCTCCAGATGAGTCGCTGTGCTGTGCTGTCTACCAGTACTTTAGCGGGCAACAGTCCCCGCGTTACCGCAAGCCGCCAGCGCTCGATCCAGAACTGTCGCAGCGGCAGTACGGTACTGCTTTCCCACACCTTCTCGCCCTTCATCGAGCGATGCTGATGCTCTGCCTCACGCACAGCTCTGCTAAGGCGGCGATTTGGTGTGAGCACGGCCGTGCCCCCCTCAAGAAGCCCCGCGATACCCTCTATGCCGGCAAATAATGGGCGTAAGCTCATGCTCTGAACCCAGCCGTCAGTGGGTGTCCCTGTCTATGCATTGTCGCGCCCCTGCATTACACTCCCGCGCCTTCCCTATTCAACGCCCAAACGCGCACTCTAGCAGGACCGTTTTCATGAGCAACAATGTCCACAACATCAATGTCGCTTCACAAGACATATTGCCGACGCCGGCTGCATTAAAGCAGCTTGTGCCCTTGACAGATGCATTAGAGCAGGCTGTTACAGCCAGTCGACAAAGTGTTTTTGACATTCTTGATCGCAAGGATCACCGGCTACTGGTGGTCGTAGGCCCCTGCTCTATTCACGATACCCAGGCGGCTGTGGAATATGCACGGCGCCTGCGCGCTCTCGCGGATGAGCTCAATGACAGTCTGTTTATCGTCATGCGTGCTTACTTCGAAAAGCCCCGAACCACCGTTGGCTGGAAGGGGCTCATTAACGACCCCTATCTGGATGACTCTTTTCGCATCGAAGAAGGCCTGACCATCGCGAGACAGTTGCTCACCGACATCGTGACCATGGGCCTGCCCGTGTCCACGGAAGCCCTGGACCCCATCTCTCCGCAGTATCTTCAGGATCTGATTTCCTGGTCTGCGATTGGCGCACGCACCACGGAGTCCCAGACTCACCGGGAAATGGCCAGCGGACTGTCTTCGGCCGTGGGATTTAAAAACGGAACCGATGGCGGGCTTACCGTTGCGGTAAACGCGCTGGGTGCTGCGTCTCAATCGCACCGGTTTCTGGGGATCAACAGTAAGGGCCAGGTATCAGTATTTACCACGCGGGGTAATCGCTACGGGCATGTGGTGCTTCGCGGCGGTAGCGGCGGACCTAACTACGATTCGGTAAACGTTAAGCTCTGTGAACAGGCGCTCGAGAAGGCCTCTATGGCTCAGAACATTATGGTGGACTGCAGTCACGCCAACTCCAACAAGGATCCATCATTGCAGCCCCTGGTGGCCGATAACGTGGCGAACCAAATTGTTGCCGGCAATCAATCGTTGATTGGTCTGATGATCGAGAGCCACCTGCACGCCGGCAATCAGAGCATGACGGCCAATCCAGCGGATCTGCAGTACGGTATTTCAATTACTGATGGGTGCATCAGTTGGGAGGATACTGAAGCCTGCTTGCGCTCACTGCACGGTAAATTACGCGACGTTCTTCCCCGGCGTCTGCTGTCACGGGGAGAGTCTTGATCGGGTGAGCACTTTAAAGCCGCGGATTTTGCCGCGGCCCTGGACGGAGTATTAGCCACCGACAAGGCAGCCATCGAAACTCAGTAAAAGGCGTTACTGCGGTCAGAGTGGTCGGTCATGTCGCGCACGCCTTTGAGCTGAGGCAGCTGATCAAGCAGCGTTTTCTCCACACCATCCTTAAGCGTCATGTCTACCGCGCTGCAGCCCTGACAACCGCCCCCAAAGCGCAATACCGCGTAAGCGTCTTCGGTGACTTCCACCAGTGACACCTCTCCGCCGTGCGCGGCCAGGGAAGGATTGACTTCGTTATACAGCAGATAGTTAATGCGGTCCTCAATGGGAGAATCATCGCTGACGCGGGGCATTTTGGCGTTCGGCGCCTTGATGGTGAGCTGTCCACCCATGCGATCGGTGGAGTAATCCACCAGAGCATCTTCCAGGAACGGCACGCTGCGACCGTCAAACCACGCGGTGATTTTCTCGAAAGGGTGTTTGACGTCATCCTCTGAGATGTCGCCCTCGCGGCAGTATGCAATACAGGTCTCCGCGCGCGCGGTTCCCGGCTCATTGATGAATACCCTTACACCAAGAGCGTCCTCCTGCTTAGCCAGCAGTTCGGCGAGATAGTCCTGAGCACTTTCAGTAATCGTGAGCATCGGCGTAATATCCACACACTTCCTGAGTAAATTAGTCGGGTATTATAGCGGGCCTGTAGCGCAGCGTCACTCATTCAAATGGTTCCGGTCGCGGTCCGCGCTTGAGCGTCGTGCTTTACCTCAGGCCCCGGGGCTTAAGTTCTGCTATTATTCGGCCCCGAATTTCACGGCCCGCTGATCCCCTTTTGCCGGTCACACTCATCTTTGAACAAAGCAGGAATCATGGACGCTTTTATCCCGGAATCTGGCCCCCTCGCAGACGCGCTTCGCAAACGAATACTTGTCATCGATGGTGCCATGGGGACCATGATTCAAGCCGAGGGTTTGCAGGAGGCTGACTATCGCGGTGAGCGCTTTGCTGATCATGCCGGGGACCTGAAAGGCAATAACGACTTGCTTTCCATAACGCGTCCGGACGTTATCAAGGGCATTCACCTGGCCTACCTTGAAGCCGGCGCCGACATTATTGAAACCAACACCTTCAATGCGACAGCAGTGGCACTGGAGGACTATGGTTTGCAGGCCATTGCGAGAGAACTTAACGAAACCTCGGCGCATATCGCCCGAAGCGCTGCCCAGGCAATGAGTGAAGAAACTCCCCAGAAGCCCCGCTTCGTTGCCGGCGTCCTGGGACCCACACCACGCACCGCATCTATATCCCCGGACGTCAATGATCCCGGTGCGCGCAACGTTGATTTTGCGCGCCTCAGTGATGACTACTCAGAAGCCGTGCGGGGCTTGCTCGACGGTGGCGTTGATCTGCTCATGATCGAAACCATCTTTGATACGCTCAACGCAAAAGCCGCCATATTTGCTATTGAGAGCGTATTCGAGGAACGCGGTCTGCGCGTTCCTGTGATGATCTCCGTGACCTTTCCGGACGTCAGTGGCAGGAACCTGTCGGGACAAAGTCCTACGGCATTCTGGTATTCCGTCGCTCACGCCCGGCCTCTGGTCGTGGGCAGTAATTGCGGTCGACGCTTTCTGGAGGTGCGCCCTTTTCTCGAGGAGCTTTCAAAAGCAACCCAGGGCTATTTCAGTGCGCACCTCAATGCCGGACTTCCCAACGCTTTTGGAGAGTACGACGAAGCCCCCGAGGTCATGGCAGCAGAATTCAAGGACTTTGCAGAGCGGGGTTTTGTCAACCTGGTGGGCGGCTGCTGCGGCACCACGCCGGCGCACATCAGGGCCATCGCCCATGCGGTAGAAGGCATTGCCCCGCGGGCGCTCCCGGAATCCTCGGGGGCTTGTCAGCTCAGCGGACTGGAGCCCTTCACCTTTGATGCACAGAGTCTCTTTGTCAACGTGGGTGAGCGCTGCAATGTCACCGGCTCCGCACGCTTCAAAAAACTGATTTTGTCGGGAGACTACGAGGCCGCACTGGATGTGGCGCGCACGCAGGTAGAAGACGGCGCGCAGATAATCGACGTCAACATGGATGAGGGCATGCTCGACGCCAAAGAAGCCATGGTGACGTTCCTGAATCTCATCGCGTCGGAACCCGATATTTCTCGCGTTCCCGTCATGATTGATTCTTCCCGCTGGGAAGTGATCGAAGCGGGTCTGCGCTGTGTTCAGGGCAAGGCCGTGGTCAACTCCATCAGTCTTAAGGCCGGCGAAGAAGAGTTTCTGGAACAGGCTCGCCTGTGTCAGCGCTACGGTGCCGCCGTCGTTGTCATGGCCTTCGATGAAGATGGTCAGGCGGATACCGTCGCGCGCCGCCGGGAAATCTGCCAGCGGAGCTGGGATCTGCTGCGAGAGCGGCTGGATTTCAATCCCGAAGATATTATTTTCGATCCGAATATCTTTGCAGTGGCCACAGGTATCGAAATCCACAATAGCTACGCCGTAGATTTCATCGAGGCAACGCGCTGGATCAAAGAGAACCTCCCCGGGGCCAAGGTGTCCGGAGGCGTTTCCAATGTGTCCTTTTCATTTCGCGGCAACAATCCCGTGCGCGAAGCGATCCATTCGGTGTTTCTGTATCACGCTATTCGCGCTGGCATGGACATGGGGATTGTCAACGCGGGACAGCTCGCGGTGTATGACGAGCTGCCCGGGGAATTGCGTGAGGCGGTGGAAGACGTCGTTCTCAACCGGCGGGACGACAGCACGGAGCGCTTGCTCGATATCGCCAGTAAGTATCACGCGGACGGACCTGCCACGGTGCGGGTCGAGGATCTTGCCTGGCGGGACGAGCCCGTCACCAAGCGTCTTGAGTACGCATTGGTCAAAGGCATCAATAACTATATTGAAGAAGACGCTGAAGAAGCGCGACAGCAGGCTGCACGGCCCATCGAAGTGATCGAAGGCCCGCTCATGGATGGCATGAATGTCGTCGGCGATCTCTTTGGACAGGGCAAAATGTTTCTTCCCCAGGTGGTCAAGAGTGCGCGGGTGATGAAGCAGGCTGTTGCTTATCTGCAACCTTATATCGAAGAGGAAAAAGCGGAAGGCAGCACCAACGGTCGCATTCTCATGGCCACGGTCAAGGGCGATGTGCACGACATTGGAAAAAACATTGTCGGCGTTGTGTTGCAGTGTAATAACTATGAGGTTATCGATCTGGGCGTAATGGTGCATTGCGAGGAAATTCTTCGCGTCGCCAAAGAGCAAAATGTCGACATTATTGGTTTGAGCGGTCTTATCACGCCATCGCTTGATGAAATGATGCACGTTGCCAGCGAAATGCAGCGTACTGGCCTCTCGGTGCCGCTGATGATCGGCGGAGCTACAACCTCCAAGGCGCATACAGCGGTCAAAATTGAGCCTAACTACCAAAACGACCTGGTGGTTTATGTGCCCGATGCTTCCCGGAGCGTGTCCGTGGCCTCACAGCTTCTGGGCGAGCAAAAAAGCGGTTTCGTCAAAGAGCGTCGGGAAGAGTATGTGCAGGTGCGGGAGCGAATCGCCAACCGCAAGCCCAAAGCAAAACGCCTTTCCTACCAGGACGCCCTGGCCAATCGAGCCATATTCGACTGGGAAAATTATCAAGCGCCTACGCCAAGCTTTACCGGCGTTCGTGTGTTCGAGAACATTCCCCTGCAAGACCTGGTGGACACCATCGACTGGACGCCGTTTTTCATTACCTGGGAGCTTGCGGGAAAGTATCCGAAGATACTTCAGGATGAGGTGGTTGGTGAGCAGGCAAGGGATCTGTTCGCGGACGCCCAGGCCATGCTGAAGAAAATAGTCGACGAGAATTGGTTAGAGGCCCGTGCGGTCATCGGTTTCTGGCCCGCACATAGCGACGGTGAAGACATTCTGGTGGATACCGGGGACGATGCTGATGAGCTGCGTCTACATCACCTGCGCCAGCAAACCGAAAAAGCCAACGAACAGCCGAACCTGAGCTTGAGCGACTATGTAGCGCCAAGCAATGACTATATTGGCGGCTTCTGCGTAACCACAGGCCATGGTGTCTCGGAGCGTGCGGCAGCATTTGAAGCGAACCATGACGACTACAATTCCATCATGCTCAAGGCACTGGCAGACCGGCTTGCGGAGTCTCTGGCAGAGCATATGCACCTGCGTGTTCGTCAGGAGTTCTGGGGTTATGCCAGCGATGAGCAGTTATCCAATGAGGATTTGATACGCGAAAAGTACCGGGGCATACGCCCTGCTCCGGGTTATCCCGCCTGCCCCGATCATACGGAGAAACGGGCCCTTTTCGACCTGCTGGATGCAGAGGAGCGCTGTGGCGTGACCTTGTCTGACAATTACGCTATGGAGCCGGCTTCATCAGTAAGCGGTTGGTATTTCTCGCACCCGGAGGCCCGTTACTTTGCCGTCGGCAAAATCGGCGAGGATCAACTGGAGGCACTCGCCGCGCGCAAAAATGTGAAGACTGCAGCGCTGGCCCGCTGGCTAGCACCTAACCTCGATTAATCATGAAGTCAGGAACAAAATGACAAGCGATAGCGAATCACAAAAGCATCCGTCTGAACTGCCCGGTGAGGATTCCTCTGCAGCCCGGGCTAAAGGTGAGTCCCTAAAACCTCTGCAAGTGATTAGTAGCGTGTTTGCCGCGGGGCTTGGTGTGCAGAGTAGTAAAAACCGCGAGCGGGATTTCAAGCAAGGCCGCGCAGGGACATTTATCCTGGCGGGGCTGCTGTTTACTGCGCTTTTTATCGGTACCGTTTATACCGTGGTGAGTTTGGTGCTGAGTGGCCGCTGAGCCGGCTATGGCCAGACTATGGCTTGGCACGCTTGTTGAGCGCAGTTCAACGTAAGCCTACCAACGTAAGCTTACTTAGAGCGCTGTGTTTCTTTACAGGGGTAGGCTCTTTAGCTTGGCATGCCCGCAAGCCAGAAAGAGACCGTAGCTACCACGACAGTCATAATAACGACGGTCGCAACAGCATCTGCTGTACTGTTGGATTTGTGAGGTCCGCTGGCGGCCATAGCTTTGATCCTTTTCCGTATTTTTCGTGTTTTGTCTGTTGTGTGCTTACTTAAGCCTCGAAATAAGCCTCGAAATAGGCGTTAGCGCAAGCGACCTGAGCTGCAGGCGGCGCGATTTTAACACCGCATGCAGCCAGCCCCAAGCACTATATCCCCCTGCATCCCCCTGCATCCCCCTGCATCCCTTATCTGCCTACCCGGGTAATGGGCGCGTCATAGAGACTAAACCCCCTCAAAGCGCATTGTAGACGCCGCTTTCAAACTCGAAAAACAAGGCGGTAGATCCCGGGTCTGCGAAGGGAATGATCTGACTGAGGTATGCCCCGCCGATGCCTGTGGCAGGGTCAATCCAGTAATAGCTATTAGCGAGCCCCGCCCACATCAACGTGCCCGCCGGACGACCTGTGAAGCCAGGAGCCTGGTTAATCTGAAATCCCAAACTCCAGCTCTTGGGATCCCCGGGAAAAAACTCACCGTCATTGCTCAGGGTGGGAACACAGGAGCGCATAGCTTCAACGGGCAAAGTGCCAATTTGATTGCTGCACATTTTCGCTATCGATTCTTCGCTGAGGATGCGGATCCCATCGAGCTCTCCACGATTCAGAATCATACGAATAAATTGACCATAGTCACGCATGGTGCCCTTGAGTCCGCCGCCGCCCTCATCGAATTCGCGGCTGTCTGTCTGCTTCAGTGGCAGAGGCATGAAAGAGCCATCAGGGAGTCGTGCATGAAGATGAGCGGCGCGGGCAAACATTGAATCGTTGTAGTCAAAATGCGTATCCGGCATGTTCATTGGACCGCAGACATGAGTATCAAAATACTCCCCCAATCGCATGCCCGTAGCCGCCTCGATCATCTGCCCCACCCATTCGATACCGATGCCGTAGCGCCACTGCGTCCCGGGATCGAACATCAATGGTTGCAACAGGGCCGCTTTTTCCTGACTGGTGATGTCAGGTGCGCCCGTCGTTTCAAGCCAGCGCAGGCAGGTCTCGTCCCATATGTGGTAGCTGTAGCCCGAGGTATGCGTCAGCAGATGTTGCAGCGTCACGGGTGTGGTCGGAGCGCGGGTCACAGGCGCACCGTTGTCATCGAATCCATCGAGCACCTGCACAGCGGCAATCTCAGGACAAAGGTCACCCGCTGGCGTGTCCAGGGAAAGCCGGCCCTTTTCCACAAGCTGCAAAGCTGCGACGGCGGTCAAGGCCTTGGTCATGGAGAATATTTTACCCACCGTATCGGTGGACATGGCCACACCACCGCCGAACTGTCGCTCTCCAAACCCTCCCTCGTAGCGCACGCCCCCTCGATCCACGACGATAGCCGTGACGCCGGGAGCCGCTCCCCGGGTGATCCCCTGGCTAAGGATGCTGTCCAATTGCTCTTTCATATCTGCTCTTCACTCTTCCTGAGAGTCCCGGATTCTGGAGGATCTGCCGGCACTGTCAAGGACCTGGCGGATCGGCCATAACTAAATCATCCAAGCTTATAAAAAACTAAAATAATGGCGTCTACGCAGCTTTGTTAGAGTGCGCCCTCATTCGCAACTGCAAAGCTCATGTACCAATACGACCAGCTTGATCAAACTATTGTTAACGAACGCGTGGCGCAATTTCGCGAGCAGACCGAGCGCTATCTGCGTGGTGATCTGAGCGATGCCCAGTACTTGCCTTTACGCTTGCAAAACGGCCTCTATGTGCAGCGCCTGGCCCCCATGCTGCGTATTGCCGTGCCCTATGGTCTTATCAGCAGCGCCCAGCTGCGGGCTATCGCCAGGATCAGCCGACGCTACGACAAAGGTTATGCGCACATCAGCACCCGTCAAAACATCCAGTTGAACTGGCCGCAACTTGAGGACGTACCCGATATTCTGGCCGATCTGGCCGAGGTACAAATGCACGCGATCCAGACCAGCGGTAACTGCATTCGTAATACCACCACAGATCAGTTTGCCGGGGTCGCTGCCGACGAAGTGGTTGATCCCCGCCCCTACTGCGAGATCATTAGGCAGTGGTCTACCTTGCATCCTGAATTTGCGTTTCTACCGCGCAAATTCAAGATCGCGGTGAATGGCGCTGAAGAGGACCGGGCTGCGATCCATTTTCATGACATTGGCATCGAGCTTTATCGCAATACACACGGCGCAGTGCGGTTGAAGTTCCTCGTCGGCGGCGGCCTCGGTCGGACACCGGTCATTGGCTCTATGATTCGGGATGACCTTGATCCTGAGCACATGCTCACCTACCTCGAGGCGATTTTGCGCGTTTACAACCTCCACGGGCGTCGGGACAACAAATACAAGGCGCGGATTAAAATCCTCGTTAAAGCTATGGGTGTAGAAGCATTTCGAGACGCCGTTGATGCGGAGTGGGAAACCAGTCGCAACGGGCCAAACACGCTGTCAGATCATGCACTGGCTGAAGTTGCCGGGCATTTCACCGCGCCAGCTTACAGCGCAAAAGACGCCTCGGCCGAATCTGCGTTTCTGGCCGAGGCCTGTGCTCGAGAGCCGCTATTCGCTGGCTGGGTCAAGCGCAATACCATGGCGCACAAACAGCCGGGGTATCGTGCCGTTACCATAACGCTCAAGGCGACAGGACAGGCGCCTGGCGATATCAGTGCAGCACAGATGGATGCGTTGGCAGAGCTTGCCGATGAATTTTCTCTCGGCGAGCTTCGCACCACGCATGAGCAGAACATGGTACTTGCGGATGTTCCCCAGAGCGAGCTTATGACCCTGTGGCAGGCGCTTCAGCCTCTGGGGCTTGCCGCATCCAATGCCGGACACATTACCGACATGATCTGCTGCCCCGGTGGCGACTTCTGCTCCTTGGCCAACGCAAAATCCATCCCTGTCGCTCAGGCGCTACAGGAACGTTTCGAAGCCATGGATTACCAATATGATCTGGGCCCTATAGAACTGAACATCAGTGGCTGTATGAACGCCTGCGGCCACCATCACGTAGGACATATCGGAATTCTCGGCGTGGACAAGAAAGGTCAGGAGTTTTACCAGGTCTGTATCGGCGGCTCTCAGGCAGGAAACGCCAGCATCGCCCGAATCCTTGGTCCATCCTTCAGTCGTGCCGACCTGCCAACGGTGATCGAAAAGCTTCTGGAACGCTATCTTGAGCTTAGAGAGTCCGAGCAGGAGCAGTTTCTCAGCGTTTACGAGCGATGTGGCATAGAGCCCTTTAAGGATGCTGTATATGGAAAAGCCTGAGCAATACCTCAGCGCCGAAACGGGAAACGCTGTGGCAACGTTACACAGCTTTCATCTGCAGGATTGGATCGAAGCAGGGAAACCGGCGGCGGCAGTCATTGTGGCTACCGAAGATACGCTTGCCGAGCACTACACAGACTTACTCAGCGCACCCCGGATCACCATCGAGTTTGCCGGCTTTATGGATGGACGGGGCTTCAGTCATGCAGCAAAGCTACGCCAGCTTGGTTTTAAAGGCGAACTGGTAGCGGGCGGTGACGTATTAGCTGACCAGTGGGTCTTCCTGCAGCGCTGCGGCTTTGATGCTCTGGATAATATCGCGCTCACTGCCAGTGCGGAGACTCTCCCGGGAATCAGCGAGCGCTATCAAGCCGATGCCCGGGAGTTGGAGCCGCTGTTTCGGCGGAAACGCAGCGCCTGACACCCCGCAACGCTCGGGAATCGTCGAGGGCCTGCTACACTCAGGTCCCGGTTTTGCAAACGACGCGTTATGGATTCAAGCTCAGTTACCTTCGCCTTCTTTCTCATCTTTAGTGGTGCGGCGGTTCTCGCGTCCATCGCGCTGTATACCCGACAACCTCTGATCATTGCTTATATCGCCCTGGGTGCTCTCATCGGGCCTTCTGGCTTCAGTCTTGTTACTGACTTACAGCAGCTGTCGGACATAGGGCACATCGGCATTATTTTTCTGCTCTTTCTTCTCGGCCTCGATATGCAGCCGCAGGCATTGTTTGCCACCATTCGCAAGTCCACGGTGGTAGGCCTGGCCAGTTCCGCCATTTTTTTCGCCCTGTCCTGGCTCATGGCGAGTCTCTTTTTTGAAGGTCTTGGTGAAACAGTCATCGTTGCGGTGGCGATGATGTTTTCCTCGACCATCATCGGCATAAAATTGCTGCCCACCACAATTCTGCACCATCGCCACATCGGTGAAATGATGATCGGCCTTTTGTTGCTTCAGGATTTACTGGCCATTATTGTTCTGGTGCTGATCATGGCCAGTGGCAGTGCCGAGGAAGGTGAGGCCGCCTGGCATATTGCCAAGGTCCTGCTTGCCCTACCCCTACTGGGTCTGGTGGCCTGGGCAGTGGTGCGATTTGTGCTGCTACGCCTGATTCAGCGCTTCGATCGCTTTCACGAATACATCTTCTTGTTGGCTATTGGCTGGTGTCTGGGAATGGCCGAGTCTGCGCAGTTCCTGGGACTGTCCGCAGAAATTGGCGCTTTCGTGGCCGGGGTCAGCATTGCCACTAGCCCGATTTCGCAATACATCGCGGTGAATCTCAAGCCCTTGCGCGACTTTTTCCTGATTCTGTTTTTCTTCGCCGTTGGGGCTCGCTTTGACCTGGCTATGCTGGAGCAAGTCTGGCTCCCAGCGGTATGCCTTGCCGCATTGGTACTGGTCATGAAGCCCGTTGTTTACCGCGTCTTGCTAAAAGGCATGAGTGAGCGTCGCAGCCTTGCCTGGGACCTGGGATTTCGCCTCGGGCAGGCCAGTGAATTTTCGCTGCTTATCGCCTACATCGCCTTTGATGCTGGTTTGCTGGGCTTGCAGGCCGCCCTCACCATTCAGGCAGCCACCATCATCACCCTGTTGGTGTCGTCTTATATTGTGGTGCTTAACTACCCCACGCCTATCGCCATCAGTGATCGCCTGCGTCGGGATTAGGCTCCTCACTGCAGGGACTTTGCTCAACAGCCGGACACAAAAAAGCCGGCTTTTGCCGGCTCATCCGAGGTGTTGTACCCGGTCTTAAAGCTGCGCTTCGAGCTCTGGCAAAGCATCAAAGAGATCAGCAACCAGTCCGTAGTCAGCCACCTGAAAAATAGGCGCGTCCTCGTCCTTGTTGATCGCAACAATCACTTTGGAATCCTTCATACCAGCAAGATGCTGAATCGCACCGGAGATACCCACGGCAATGTACAGGTCCGGCGCCACGATCTTACCGGTCTGGCCTACCTGCATATCATTGGGCACAAAACCTGCGTCAACCGCAGCACGAGACGCGCCGATAGCGGCGCCGAGTTTGTCGGCGATACCGTCGAGTAACTTGAAGTTGTCCCCATTCTGCATGCCCCGACCGCCAGAGATCACCACGGCTGCCGCCGTGAGCTCGGGACGGTCGGACTGGGCGATTTCCTGACTCACAAAGCTTGAGATGCCTGCGTCGTGTGCCGCGTCCACTGCCACCAGCTCGGCGCTGCCGCCTTCGGCCGCCACCGCGTCAAAGGCGGTGGTTCGCACAGTAATCACTTTCTTGGCGTCCGCACTTTGCACTGTGGCAATCACGTTGCCTGCATAAATGGGCCGCTTGAAGGTGTCCGGAGATTCAACGCTGATGATGTCGCTGATCTGTGCCACGTCCAACAACGCTGCCACGCGCGGCATGATATTTTTGCCGTTGCTGGTCGATGCGGCAATGACGTTGTCATAATCTGCGCCTACATCGGCAATGAGAAGACTGACATTTTCCGCCAATTGCGTGGCATAGGCTGCGTTGTCAGCACACAGCACCTTGCGGATGCCCGGCACTGATTGAGCAGCAGACGCTGCGCCCGCGCAGTCGGCTCCCGCCACCAAGATGTCAATGTCTGCACCCAGGGCCTGCGCTGCCGCTACGGCATTGAGGGTGGCCACGTTCAGGCTGTTGTTGTCGTGTTCTGCTATTACGAGAGTACTCATCAGATCACCTTCGCTTCGTTTTTCAATTTGTCGACCAGTTGCTCTACCGACTCCACCTTGATGCCCGCAGAGCGCTCCGGTGGTGGCTCGACCTTGACCACCGTGAGGTGCGAGGTGACCGCTACGCCAAGTTCTTCAGGCGTGAATACATCAAGCTGCTTCTTTTTGGCTTTCATGATGTTTGGCAGTGACGCGTAGCGCGGCTCATTCAAACGCAAATCCGTGGTGACGATCGCCGGAAGATTCAGGCTAACCGTCTGCATGCCACCATCAACTTCCCGGATAACCGTGAGCTTACCGTCTTCAACCTTGATCTCAGAGGCAAAGGTTCCCTGCGGCATTCCTGCCAACGCCCCCAGCATCTGGCCCGTTTGGTTGTTATCACCATCAATAGACTGCTTGCCAAGAATTATCAGATCCGGGGACTCTTTATCGACGATACCCTTAAGCAGTTTGGCAACGACGATCGGCTCTGGGCTGCCTTCAACCTCGACCTGAATGCCTCGGTCGGCGCCCAGAGCGAGAGCCGTTCTGATCTGCTCCTGGCAGCTTTTCTCTCCCACTGAGACCGCGATCACTTCTGTGGCGGTACCAGCTTCTTTAAGCCGCACAGCCTCTTCTACTGCGATCTCGCAGAAAGGGTTGATCGACATCTTGACGTTGTTCAGATCGACATCTGAACCGTCAGCCTTGGCGCGTACCTTGACGTTGTAGTCGACGACACGCTTCACTGCGACGAGAACCTTCATATTGTCTCCCGTGATGGGTTAATGGTGTTGAGGGGCGGCAGAAACGCAGCCCCCGGGAAAAGCGGGGGCAAATGGTGCCGACATTGCCTGCGCAGGTCAATAGCGACCTTTTTTAAACGCGGACCGCCCAATGATAGCGGAAATCCAGACTTGACCCCGGCCGTTATTCCTTTTACCGGCATTGTGGGTATGTCGCATCTGCCTGTGGCCTTGAGGGGCCTCAAAACTCTATAATTAACGCCTGATCAAGCCGTCGTCCGATTCCGGGCGCTACACCACAGCAAGAGGGGTATTACAGTGGAACGCGAATCCATGGAGTTCGATGTCGTTATCGTGGGCGCTGGTCCGTCAGGTCTATCTGCGGCCTGTCGAATCATGCAACTGGCACAGGAAAACGACCGCGAAATTACTGTCTGCGTGGTTGAGAAAGGCTCCGAGGTTGGAGCTCATATTCTCTCCGGTGCGGTGCTTGAGCCTCACGCCCTCAACGAACTGTTCCCCAACTGGGAAGAGATGGGCGCGCCTTTGAAAACCAAGGTGACCGAAGATCACTTTTACTTCTATACAGGTGAAAAGTCCGCCACCAGGCTACCCAATTTTGCTATCCCCAAGCCCACGCACAACGAGGGTAATTATATCGTTTCTATGGGTAACGTCTGTCGTTGGCTGGCGGAACAGGCCGAGAACCTGGGTGTCGAGGTATATCCGGGGTTTGCTGCCTCAGAGGTGCTCTACGGTGAGGACGGAGCGGTCAAAGGTATTGCTACGGGCGATATGGGTATCAGCGCCGCAGGTGAGCAGAAAGACAGCTACATGCGCGGTATGGAGTTGCATGCGCGCTACACGCTGTTTGCCGAAGGCTGCCGGGGACATCTGGGCAAGCAACTGATCAGTAAATTTGGCCTTGACGAGGGCAAAGACCCGCAGCACTACGGCATCGGTATCAAGGAAATCTGGGAAATCCCGGCGGAGAAGCATCAGCCGGGGCTGGTCGTGCACGGCCTGGGGTGGCCACTCAAGGAAAGCGGTTCCAGTGGCGGCGCTTTTCTGTACCACGCTGATGATAACCAGGTTTACATCGGTCTTATTACCGACCTTAACTACAGCAACCCGCATGTATCGCCCTATGAAGAGTTCCAGCGCTGGAAGCACCACCCCGAAACACTGAAGTATCTCGAGGGAGGCTCACGACTGAGCTATGGGGCTCGGGCCATCTCCAAGGGGGGTATTAACTCCCTACCGCAAATGCAGTTCCCCGGGGGCCTCCTTATCGGCTGCGACGCCGGTACGCTCAACTCGGTAAAGATCAAGGGTAATCACACGGCCATGAAAAGCGGACTGCTTGCCGCGGAAGCCGTGGTAGAGGCTCTGATGTCCGACGCTCCCCCGGCTCAGCTCGATAGCTTTGAAACCAAGATGCGTGACTCATGGCTGTTTGATGAGCTCCATAGCACGCGCAACTTCTCGGGCTACATGCACAAGTTTGGCTTTATGCTAGGTGCGGCTTTCGTGTGGATTGATCAGAATATCTTTGGCGGTAAAGTGCCTTTTACGCTTCACGACAGCAAGCCGGACTATGCGGCCCTGAAGCCCGCGGCAGACTGCCCGAAGATTGACTATCCAAAGCCTGACAACGCAATCAGCTTTGATCGGCTGTCGTCAGTATTCCTCTCAAATACCAATCATGAAGAAGATCAGCCCTGCCACCTGACCCTGGCGGACAGCAGTATTCCCATTGAATCCAACCTGCCGCTGTTTGATGAGCCTGCACAGCGTTATTGCCCTGCCGGCGTGTATGAGATTGTCGAGGACGCCCAGGGCAAGCGGTTCCAGATCAACGCGCAAAACTGCGTGCATTGCAAAACCTGCGATATCAAGGATCCTGCGCAGAACATCACCTGGGTCACGCCGGAAGGCTTTGGCGGTCCGACCTACCCTAACATGTGATCACGTCAGTCGGTGGCGCCGAGAATCACCTTGTCGCCGCCGCTGAAGATAAAAGCCCGGCCATCTTCTAGCTCCGCTGCATCCAGTAGGCGGTACCAGGCCGACCGGGTGATTTGCGCGGTGAGCCCGTTGGGCAATTCCACATAGGGCTCGCCGTCCCTACCCGCGCTGTGAAGCGTGTATTCCCCGCCGATGCGGCAGCGTCCACCCGTGTTGAGCAATACCTGCCAGACACCCTCTCCATTGTCCCCGGTTCGCTCGCAGTCAATGGCAAGCAGCGCATGCCGCTCGACCTGTATGCGCCATTTTTCGGCCGGCGTGAGCAAGTAGTATTGGCCGTCGGGCTCTCTACGCAACAAAGATGCGAACACCCGGACGAGCCCTTCTCGCTGGATAGGCGAGCCTTCATGGGTCCAGCTACCGTCGGCGAGGATGCGTATATCGATTTCGCCGCTCAATTCGGGCGACCAGGATGCCAGCGCCGTCGGGTCTGGCAACCCGGACGTAGCGGAGACTATGGTGTTGACCAGACCTTGAAGCGTCTTAGCCAAGAAACCTCCTAGTAGACAATGACCTCAGCGCGCTCGCGGAGGCCTGTTTCAAACTGCTGCTGAAGGATACCGCCGGTTTCTCCGGCGATGCGCTGACGAAGAAGTTCCCGCTCCTGAACAGGCATATCGGCCGGGTTACCGCTGCTGACCCTTGCCAGTTCAACCAAATAGGTAGCGTCCGGATCTTCATCCACGATCTCTCGAGTAGGACTGCCATCTTCCGGCGCGGGCATCGCGAAGAGTCTTTCGCGTACCACACCCGGTAAACTCCGGCTGTTACGACGCGCACCCAATTCGACTTGCCACTGTAAGCCTGCTGCATTGGCGGCCTCTTCAACCGTACTGCCCTGACTCAAAGCAGCCATGAGCTCCATCGCCTGCGCGGCGGCAGCTTCTTTGGCAAGTTGCTCTCGAAGCTCCACTTCAATTGCCGCCCTAACGTCTTCCAGCGGCTTCAGAGCGGCTGGTCGGCGCTCGGCGACACGCAATAGCACGAACTGCTCTGGATTTAACTCGATAACTTCGCTGTTATGGCCGGCTTCGAATACGTCCTCGGAGAACGCAGCCTGACGCAGTGCCGGGCGAGCAAAGAGCCCCTCCTGCTGGTTCCGGCTCACCGGTTCAGATGTCTGCACCTCAAGCTCCAGCGCCTCCGCCGGGGCATTGAGGTCTGCCGCGTTAAATGCAATATCCCGCAGACGCTCAACGTCCACCAATAGATCCGCCGCAGCGTCCCGGCTTTGAATCCGATCCTCCAGTTCCGCCGCCACATCCTCGAAGCTCACACTGCTGCCTTCACGACGATCCGTTACTAACAATAGGTGTGTCCCTGCCTCGGTCTCAACCGCTGCGGATTGTTCACCGACGCCCAGAGCTGCAATCGCCTCCTCCATGGCTTCCGGAAAGGTATCTCCAGCGGTGTAGCCCAGATCTCCGCCATCCTGAGCGGAACCAATGTCGTCGGAAAATTCGGCTGCGGCGTCGGCAAAAGACATGCCTTCACTCAGCGCTTTCTGTGCCGCGGCAATACGTTCGGCCCGATCAGCATCAGAGCCTTCGATGAGGATGTGTGACACGCGAGCCTCGGCTGAGAGTTCGAACTCGTCGCGCACCAATTCAAATTCTTCGCGTAATCGTTCTTCGTCAACGTCTTTCCGGTACGCATCTATACCCAGTTCGAGATACTCCAGAATCACGCTTTCCTCGCTCTGAAAGCGTTCGGGATTTTGTTGGTAAAAAGTTTCCACGGCCTCGTCGCTCAGCTCCACTGACGCGATGAAGTCAAGCAAGGGCAAACTGATGTAGCGCACATCCCGGCCTTCAAGCGCTATGGACGCGGCTAAATCAAGCTCTGCCTCTGTACTGAAGTCGCTACCGGCAACCCCTGCGCGTAACTGTCCAATTTCCACATCTTCCGCCAGGCGTTCGCGAAAAAGCGCCGGGGTGAATCCGGCGCTAGCTAAAGCCCCCTGGAACAGGTCCGGTGAAAACTGCCCATCGATTTGAAACTGCTCCATAGAGCCGACAATGTCAGCGATGGCCTGGTCCGACGTGTTAAGGCCCATATCCTTGGCGGCTTGCTTGATAATCTCCCGCTGGATCAGCGTTTCAAGCGCCTGCTGGCTCATTTGCGCCTGATCAAGCAAGGCCGGGTCTGCATCCTCACCGAGAATAGAGAGCAGTCTTCGCTGCTGCACCGATAACTCCTGCTGCAGTGCAAACGGTGAAATCTCCTCGCCGTTAACCTCGGCGACACCGTTAGAACCACCGCTAAACAGCAGCGACTCGATACCAAAGATAGAAAATGAAATGACGATCAGCCCGATGATGACTTTGGCGACCGTTCCCTGAGCATTGGCCCGGATATCCTGCAGCATTGCAATACGACCCTGAGATAGAGGTATAAGTTGACGTGTAAAAATTAACCTGGTTGTAAATATAACCCGTGCGCGCTTACTGAGCTTTTACGCACAAGGCGCACCGGAGTGCGCCTTGTTTGAGTTTTGCTATTCGCCTGCGTGCCCGTCCCGTGCGAATCGCTGAGGTCCGAGGCATTCGCTACGGCGGAGTTTTACTGGTTTACGGCGTCCTTCAAAGCCTTACCAGCCTTGAATCCCGGAACGTTGGACGCTTTGATCTTGATGGTCTCGCCAGTTTGCGGGTTACGTCCATCGCGAGCGGCACGGTGCTTTACAGAAAACGTACCGAAGCCCACCAGAGATACCTGATCGCCACGCTTTAAGGTCTCGGTAATGCTGTCTACTACGGCGTCGAGCGCCCGGCCAGCATCGGATTTGTTGATGTCAGCTGCTGACGCAATAGCATCTATAAGATCTGATTTGTTCACTAAGGTCCCCTTTTGAATTTTTCATCGCCCAAAAACGACGAACCGTAAAATCTTACTGTTTAATTATTGAATCGCGTATCCGCGCGAGTCTTATCTCTGGTCTGTTCCGGCCCTATGAGCACCTTCCCCGTTTAGAGGGCGACTCACCGTTCCTCAGCAAAGCAATCAGACCGGATGTCTCCAGGCGCCGCTGTTAACTCTGGCGCCCACCAAAGGGACTGAAGCCGACCTGTATAAGCCTGAAATGAAGCACGACACAGCTGCGAGACTCTATACCAGTGGCCTCCAACGGGTCAACCGCAGGCTTGATAAATCACCGTTTTAATGCGTGTTTATGCGACTTTTATCGCCGTCACGACCTTGTTCGGCCTGTGACCGCTCCGTGCCCGCCAGGTACTCTTCATCACTCAAAGGCACCGGTGGCGTCTCAAGTGCGATGGCAAGCACCTCATCAATCCATTTCACGGCAATAATTTCCAGATCTTCTTTGATGTTGTCCGGAACCTCCTGAAGGTCGCGCTCATTCTCCTTGGGGATGATGACCGTCTTTATGCCGCCACGACGCGCTGCGAGGAGCTTCTCTTTCAGTCCACCAATAGGCAGTACTTCACCGCGGAGCGTTATTTCCCCGGTCATGGCCACATCAGCACGGACGGGAATCTCTGTCGATACAGACACCAGCGCTGTGCACATCGCTACACCCGCACTGGGCCCGTCTTTGGGAGTGGCGCCCTCGGGAACGTGGATATGCATATCGTGAGTGTCATGATAACTCGCTGGTATTCCCAGCATCTGGGAGCGACTACGGACCACTGTGCTCGCTGCCTGAATTGACTCCTGCATCACGTCACCCAAAGAGCCCGTCTTTACGTAACGGCCTTTTCCGGCCACCGCTGCGGTTTCGATAGTCAGTAATTCTCCGCCCACAGATGTCCACGCCAGACCTGTGACCTGGCCGATCTTATTCTCTTCTTCCGCAACGCCGTAGTTAAACTTCCGAACACCAAGCAAGGTAGAGAGCATCTCCGGCGTTACCGTTGACCCATACTGGCTCTCTTTGAGCGTAATGGCCTTGACCATTTTGCGACAGATCTTGGCAATCTCCCGTTCCAGCGCGCGAACACCGGCCTCGCGGGAGTAGTAGCGAATCACATCAATGAGTGCATCTTCGGAAATCGTCAGCTCATCGTCTTTCAGACCATTGCGCTTGACCTGTTTGGGGATCAGGTAACGCTGCGCGATGTTGAGTTTTTCGTCTTCGGTGTATCCCGGAAGGCGTATCACTTCCATACGATCAAGCAACGGTCCCGGTATATTCATGGTGTTGGAGGTGCAAACGAACATGACGTCCGACAGGTCGTAGTCCACCTCCAGGTAATGATCGTTGAACTGATGATTCTGCTCAGGATCCAGCACTTCCAGCAAGGCAGACGCAGGGTCACCTCGATGATCCATGCCCATCTTGTCGATTTCATCCAATAGGAACAGCGGATTGCGAACACCGGCTTTGGACATTTTCTGAAGCAACTTGCCCGGCATGGAGCCAATGTAGGTACGGCGATGACCGCGTATCTCGGCTTCGTCGCGCACGCCACCGAGCGCCATACGTACAAATTTGCGATTGGTCGCCCGCGCGATGGACTCACCCAGAGAGGTTTTACCGACGCCCGGAGGACCTACCAGGCACAGTACGGGGCCTTTGACTTTGCGCACCCGCTTTTGCACGGCGAGGTATTCAAGAATCCGCTCTTTAACTTCTTCAAGGCCGTAGTGATCGGCATCCAGAATATCGCTCGCGCGCTTCAGGTCGTGCTTGACCTTGCTGCGTTTGGACCAGGGCACGCTCACCATCCAGTCGATGTAGCTGCGCAGTACCGAGGCCTCTGCCGACATGGGCGACATCATCTTGAGCTTCCCAAGCTCCGCCAGCGTCTTGTCCCGCGCCTCTTGGGGCATCTTCGCCTCGGAAATACGCCGCTCCAGCTCGTCGGCCTCGTTGGGCGCTTCGTCCATTTCCCCGAGTTCTTTCTGAATGGCCTTCATTTGCTCATTCAAATAGTATTCGCGCTGACTCTTCTCCATCTGCTTTTTGACGCGACCACGAATCCGCTTCTCGACCTGAAACACGTCGATCTCAGCTTCCATGAGTCCCATAAGGTACTCAAGACGCGCTTTGACTGACGAAATTTCGAGAATTTTCTGCTTCTGATCGAGCTCAACGCCCATGTGAGCGGCAATGGTATCGGCAAGTCTTCCGGGCTCATCAATCCCCGTGAGCGACGTGAGTACTTCCGCAGGGACTTTTTTGCTCAGGGTGACGTATTTTTCGAAGTTGCTGGACGTGGTGCGCAACAAACCTTCGGCCTCGTCCTCATCGGGCTCGTCTGCCTCAATTTCCCGGACACCGGCGACGGTGAACTCCCCGTCGTCATTCACAAAGTCTACCGCGGCGCGAAATCCGCCCTCGACCAGCACTTTAATTGTCCCGTCCGGGAGCTTTAGTAGCTGCAGAATATTGGATACGGTGCCCACCTGATAGATGTCATCAGCGCGGGGGTCGTCGTCGGAGGCATTGCGCTGCGCCACCAGGAGCACCTGTTTGTCGTTCGCCATGGCGTGCTCGAGGGCTTCGATAGAGCGCTCTCGACCCACAAACAAGGGTAAGACCATGTGCGGATATACCACTACGTCGCGCAGCGGCAGAAGGGGAAGTTCTAATACGGGGTGCTCGCCCATCGTGTTCTCCAGGTCAAACCAGAAATCAGGTATGGTATTTCAGACCCATGAATAATGGGGCTGAACGCGCTAATTACAAGTCACGTGCAAGTCAGATACAGACTTTCGGTGGACAGGCCTCTGGCCCGTCACCGAATTTACTCTTCTGGAACGGCCGCCCGAACAGGCTCTTTATTCTGGTAAACCAGCAGCGGCTCGGAATCTCCGCGGATCACAGACTCGTCTACCACGACTTTGGCAACGTCATCTCTGGATGGAATACTGTACATGGTATCCAGCAACACACCCTCGAGAATCGAGCGCAAGCCGCGCGCTCCGGTTTTACGCTCCATGGCCTTTTCTGCCACGGCGCGCAGCCCGTCTTCGCGGAAGTCTATTTCTACTCCTTCCATCTCAAAGAGCTTGCTGTACTGCTTGGTCAGTGAGTTGCGTGGTTCCGTGAGAATTTGCACCAGCGCCGGCACATCAAGCTCTTCCAGCGTTGCGATCACCGGTAAACGGCCGACGAATTCCGGGATCAGGCCATACTGCACCAGGTCTTCCGGCTCAAGATCAAAGAGCACCTCGCCGACGTTGCGCTTGGCGTCCTTGCTGTGAACTTCTGCGCCAAAGCCGATGCCGCCTTTCTCGGAGCGATCTCTAATCACCTTATCAAGGCCCGCAAACGCTCCGCCACAGATAAACAAAATGCTCGACGTATCTACCTGCAGGAACTCCTGCTGGGGATGCTTGCGACCGCCCTGCGGCGGTACCGAGGCTACCGTGCCTTCGATGAGCTTCAGCAGTGCCTGCTGAACACCCTCTCCGGACACATCCCGGGTGATCGACGGGTTGTCTGACTTGCGAGAGATCTTATCGATCTCATCGATGTAGACAATGCCAACCTGCGCCTTCTCTACATCGTAATCGCATTTCTGCAGCAGCTTTTGGATGATGTTTTCTACATCTTCCCCGACATAGCCGGCTTCGGTGAGGGTCGTCGCATCAGCAATGGTAAAGGGAACATCCAGGAGCCGCGCGAGGGTCTCTGCCAGCAGGGTCTTACCGGAGCCGGTGGGACCTACTAAAAGAATATTGCTTTTTCCAAGCTCTACGTCACCGCTCTTGGATCCACCGTGACGCAAACGCTTGTAATGATTGTAGACGGCGACAGATAGCACCTTTTTGGCACGTTGCTGCCCGATGACGTACTCGTCAAGAATGCCGTTGATTTCTTCGGGAACAGGGAGTTTCTCTTCACCCTCTTCCGCGGCGTTCTCCTGAACTTCCTCGCGAATGATGTCGTTGCAAAGATCGACGCATTCGTCACAAATAAAGACCGAGGGGCCGGCAATCAGCTTGCGAACTTCATGCTGGCTCTTGCCGCAGAAAGAGCAATACAAAAGCTTGCCACCGTCATCTGATCCGGATGAATCCTTGTTCATTGGCTCACTTCGCCTCCCACGATACTGCCAGCGGTTTTAGGTTGATGTTTTTCGTCTCCTAATGCAAGTCGAAGGGCTATATCTACGTCACAAAACCGGGACGGAATCACTCGCTGCTACCGGCACTCCGGGCAGTCACGACCTCATCAACCAACCCGTACTCTTTACTTTGCTCTGCATCCATAAAGCGATCGCGCTCGGTGTCACGCTCGATTACCTCCAGAGGCTGGCCGGTGTGCTCAGCCATGAGGCGGTTCAAACGCTCCCGGATAATCAGGATCTCTTTCGCCTGAATATCGATATCAGTCGCCTGACCCTGAGCACCGCCGCTGGGCTGGTGAATCATAGTACGGGCATTGGGTAGGCAGTAACGCTTGCCTTTGGTACCGCCGGAGAGCAGAAATGCACCCATGGAGGCCGCCTGACCGAGACACATCGTACTGATGTCCGGCTTGATGAACTGCATAGTGTCGTAGATCGACAGGCCCGCTGTTACGGAGCCGCCCGGGGAGTTGATGTACAGGTGTATGTCTTTATCGGGGTTTTCGGACTCCAGAAACAGCAGCTGGGCTACGATGAGGTTGGCCATATGGTCCTCAACCTGCCCCACCACGAACACCACACGCTCCTTCAGGAGGCGAGAGTAAATGTCGTAGGAACGCTCACCCCGTGATGTCTGCTCAACCACCATGGGCACAAGACCCAGTGATTGAACTGAGGGTGCTATTCCTTCGATCTGCTTCGACATACTTTGTTAGCTCCTGACGTTTGTGCGCTGACTACTGGTTGGACTGTTGACCCAGAGCGATCGCTTCCTGATAACTACAGGCAGAATCACTCACCGCGGCAGATTCCAGGAGACGTTCCACGACTTTGTCTTCCAGAACCTTAGACTGTACGGCTGCGAGCTGCTCCTGGTTTGAAAAGTACCAGTTAACAACTTCATCCGGGTCCTGATAAGTCGACGCAATTTCTTCAACAGCGCTGCGTATGGCGGCCTCATCAGCTTTGAGCTCGTAATGCGAGATGAGTTCCGCGAGCACCAAACCTAATTTGACACGACGCGCCGCGTTCTCAGCAAACATGTCGTCTGGAAGAATCGCTTTAAGATCCATGCCCTCGGGTGCGGAACCACCGAACTGCTGGAACATCTGATTGCGCAGTGCATCGACCTCCTGAGAGATCAATGCGGCAGGCACCTCCAGATCCGCATAGGCTTCTACTACCGCATCCATAACCTGCTTCTTGACGCGAGCGTCTACCGCATTACGCAGCTCCCGGGCCATGTTTTGCTTAACTTCAGCGCGAAACTCTGACTCATCGTCACCTTCAAGCCCGTATGCCGCATAGAGCTCGGCATTCAGCGGCGCCAGCTCCATCTCTTCAACTTTATTAAGGGTAACCTTGAACTCCACTGCGGCCCCTTTGAGCTCCTCAGCGTGATAATCCTCGGGGAAGGTCAACGCCAGCACTTTGACGTCGCCAGCGCTCATGCCTACCACGCCATCTTCGAAGCCGGGAATCATCTGTCCTGAACCGAGCTCGAGGTCGCTGCCTTCCGCACTGCCGCCTTCGAATGCCTCGCCATCGCGAGTCCCTTCAAAGTCGATGTTCACGCGGTCACCCTCAGCCGCAGGCCGTTCGACCTCCACCCAGCTGCCGCGCTGCTTGCGAAACACTTCGATGATGTTGTCTACGTCTTCATCAGCGACTTCAGCGACGGGCTTCTGTACCGGGTAATCCTTAAGCTCCAGGATCTCGACATCGGGGAACACCTCGAAGGTAGCGATGTACTCCAGGTCCTTGCCGGCATCCATGCTGCGTGGCTCGATAGTCGGCTGCCCCGCTGGCTTGAGTTTTTCCTGGGTGACAGCCTCCTGGAAACTGCGGCTCATGACCTCGCCCAGTACTTCCTGACGAACGCCGGGCCCGAAACGCTGACGCATCACCTTTAAGGGCACTTTCCCAGGTCTGAAGCCTGGTAAACGCACGTTCTTGACGGCCTGACGGAGGCGCTCATCGACCTGTGTGTCGACGGTTTCGGCCGGTACTCCAACGGTCAGCCGGCGCTCCAGCTTTGACGTTGTTTCTATAGAAACCTGCATAATCTGGTGATCCCTTGTATCTCATTCTTTGGCGGGGCTTTATTGGGCCCCTGATTGGTGCGGAAGGAGAGACTCGAACTCTCACGCCATAAGGCACTGGAACCTAAATCCAGCGCGTCTACCAATTCCGCCACTCCCGCATAACTGAACAGGCGCTTCAAAGGAACTTCGAAAACCCTTTAAAACACCCGCAAAACATTGATATTTCTGGAAATTTATCGAAAGCAAGGGCGACGCCGGGTGCCTTCGAGGGGCGCGATTTTGCCACAGGCATCGGTTGGCGGCAACATGCTTTCAACAGGTAAGGCACTCCGGGTCAAATTCGTAGCCGCCGGACAGCCAATCGCGCAATTCGAGAGCCGCAACGCTTTCTGTGCCAGCCAGCGACTCCAATCCTTTGAGCTGCGCCGCGCTAAGTTCATCAAGACGCCGTGTTGCCAACACGCGACAGCCGTCTATAAACCGCTCGTTGAGTCCCGCCTCCGCCTGAACGTCCCGGGCCCCGGGGGCCTCCCGGTTATACAGCACAGCCAGAGACGCCAGGGCCGGCAGTGATAGCGCGGGCTGGTTCATGGCATTGCACCAATGGCTTCCTATGAGCTCGCCGATGTCCGAAGATCGCCCGACCAGATCATCCATATATATGTGCGGAGACCTGGCGCGGCTGTCATTCACCGGGTAGTTGTCCCAAATCGCGATTTCCCCGGCACAATCAGCATGCACATCGTGAAGGTCCGCCGCACCGATCGTCTCGGAGCATACCGCGGGGCCCGTCCAGAACACTTCATAGGCGCCATCCAACTGCTCATACAGCGACCTTATATAGCCGTCAGGGCGCTGTCCGAATATCTCGTCGAGAATGGGGTCATCGCTGTAATAGGTCGGGCACACGCGCAGGCGTATCGAGCTGTCACTCACCCAGTGCCTCACATCCGCACAAATCTCTGCCTGACGAGCCTCCAGGCTGTCCAGGTCTCCCGGCATATCGTCAAACAGGATAGCGAGCCCGGAGACACCCAGGTCGATGATTTCATTGATCTTGCCTTGCAGTGCACTGCGGGCAGAGCGGTTGTAGTCAAGGTAGAGCTCAAAAGGCGACAAGCCCACGTGAAATGCAAGACCGCTGCCTTTGCACTGGCGGGCAACCGCTGCTAGGTGGTCGCGCTGTGAGCCAGGCCATTGCTTGTGCCAGGCTTTACGCAAATACGCATCCGATTTTGGCGCATACAGATACGCGTCCAATCCCAGGGCAGGCAGCCACTGCGCCATCAACAACCGTGATGATGCTGACCAGGGGCGGCCATAAAAGCCCTCGAGCACGCCTAAAACCGGTCGAACAGTCTTCATATGCGCTTTTAGCTCCTAATAGTTATCAAAAAAGTATTGCTATATGCATAAACGAACTAGTTTTTATGCAGCAAAGTATGGAATATTCCCGATTATTGGCTTTACTATATCTATGACTTCTTTTCCTCGCAGGAATAGTAGGTCACCGGAACAAACCCAATGTTCCGTTGTAGAGGATTAACTTCCTTTATGTTTCACTCCTAATGGTCTTATTGGGCTCCTCTTGGAGCCCATTTTTTTGCCTAAAATCAATACATATCAATGCGTTGAAGTGCATTTCTACAGTGGTTTCTACTTTCTTGATTTGCATTGCTTTCTTGTTTGAGCGATCGCTGAGTCAGTACCCGGCTTACACCCGGCTATCCACCACCCGGCTATCCACGCACGGGCAGATGTCTCGGCTTTTTATATGAATTTTTAGTGACTTAGAGCTGAAAACTGATCCGCACCGGCAACAAGGGCTCGGGTGCTCTACATGGTGTGCGTGGGTCGATCCGAGGTGAGCATTCCCGCCAGATGCTCTTCGATCTTGGCGTTCGCCGCCGCGTCTTGCTCTGAAAACTGCACGCCAATCCCCGATGTACGATTGCCCTGCGCCCCGCGAGGAGTCACCCAGACCACCTTTCCGGCGATGGGGATTTTATCGGGCTCTTCCATGAGCGTCAGGAGCATAAACACCTCGTCCCCGATCACGTAACTTTTATTGGTGGGTACGAATAGGCCACCGTTTTTGATAAACGGCATATACGCCGAATAGAGGACTGCCTTATCCTTGATGGTCAGCGAAAGAATTCCCTGATGACCTGACGACTGTTCACTCATAATGGCTGCGACACGCTTGTGAGAGCATCCAGTGTATCACCGGGTTTCCTCGTCCCAAAGCCCGTTAATCACGGACACCGCCTTGAACTGAAGCAGATCGACATTGGGATTAGTCCCGCTGCGTTTCGCTGCCCGTAGCTGCGCGATAGTTTCAAGCGCCGCAAAACCCCGCCGAGCTTCCCGGGAGCGAAGTCTGTCCCCCCGCTGTGCCCGCAGCCAGGAATGCAGATTGCTTTCGAGCACATCCAGGGCGTTATCGGGCTGGACCTTAGCGACAGCTTGCTCAAGCCCTGGCAAGGGGCGCCCTTCTCGCAATGACGCCCGGGTAGCGCTATGCAGATTGATCAGGCCCCCGGACTCGTCACTGTGTAGTTTTTCCAGAGCGTACAGCGGCCGCCCACCGCTCAACTCGAGCATGGCATCTATGGACGCAGCACCGTCTGCATCCCCGCTAAGGGCCTCCTGCAACCATGCTCGGCTCTCTTTAAGGGAAGGCGAAGGCAACTTCCAGCGCTGGCAGCGGGACCTTATGGTCGCCGGCAAGGGGTAGCCGCTGGCGCTGACCATGACAATAAATGTTTCTGATGACGGCTCCTCCAGGCACTTAAGAAACGCATTAAATGCGGCCTGTGTGAGCGATTCGGCGGGTGATATCAACATCACTTTGGAACGTCCCAGGGTGGGCGTGCCCGCGGCAAAACGAATGACCTCGCGGATAGCATCGATTCCGATAGCTTTGCCAGTCTCTGCCGGCATAACAGTCAACAGATCCGGATGCGCACCGCTAGCGCTCAATGTACATGTTTTACAGCTCCCGCAATTTCCCTGGGCGCTCATATCGCCACACAGTAAATATCGGGCGAGCGACAAAGCCAGTCGATTGCGTCCCGTGCCCGGTGTTCCTTCCAGAAGCATGGCATGAGGCAGGCGGCCATTGGCACACTGTGCTTGTAAATTAATCCATGTCTCCTGGTGCCAGGGAAGGCAGCGCGACTGCGCCGGTGGGATAACTTGCGGCGGTAATTCCGGCATCAGTCCTGGACCAGCGGCGGGCAGGCAAGTAAATCCTGGACAACGGCTTCCAGCGCTTGCTCCACAGCCGCCAGATCCGCCGACGCGTCGATAATCTGATAACGACCGCTACTGCGCTTCGCGCGCGACAGGTACGACTGCCTGACCCGTTCAAAGAACGCATGGTCTTCCTGTTCGAATCGATCCAGGGCCCCCCTACCCCGGGCCCGGGACAAGCCGGTCTCAGAAGGCACATCAAGCAGAAGGGTGAGATCCGGACGCAGTCCACCCTGCACCAGTTCCTCAAGCACAGCTACCGGCGACTCGCCCATATTGCGACCCGCGCCCTGATAAGCGTAACTGGCATCGGTAAACCGATCACAGAGCACCCACTGTCCTCGCCCCAATGCGGGCAGGATGCATTCAGAAAGATGCTGGGCGCGGGCAGCAAACATCATGAGTAATTCGGCGAGGGGATTGATACCGGTCTCCGATGGCGCCAGCAAGGTCTCTCGCAGCTGTTCGCCAAGGCGTGTGCCTCCTGGCTCCCGCGTACAGATAAGATCAACGCCAGCCTCGCGGAGGCCCCTCTCTACGTAGGTCATCGCCGTGCTCTTACCCGCCCCTTCGCCGCCCTCCAGGGTGATAAACAAACCTCGTTGACTCACAGTTACTGACTCTCCGGTGTTGATCGATAGTTGGTGCGCCGCGATAGCTGAAAGCGGCGCACAGCGTCTTCGTGTTCTTTGAGGGTTGCGCTGAACTCATGACTGCCATCACCCCGGGCAACAAAGTACAGAGCGTCCCCCGGCGCGGGATTTACCGCGGCCACAAGGGCTGCTCTGCCAGGAAGCGCAATGGGCCCCGGGGGTAACCCGTGATGGCGATAACTGTTGTAGGCATTGTCCGAGTCATTGAGGTGCTTACGCTGCAGATTACCCTGAAAGTTGTCGCCCAGTCCGTAAATCACTGTGGGATCTGTCTGCAAGCGCATCCCTCGTTCCAGGCGGCGAACAAAAACCCCACCGATAGCCGGTCGCTCCCGGGCAAGGCCCGTTTCTTTTTCTATGATCGACGCCATGATGAGCACCTGGTACGGCTCGCTGTAGGGCAGATCGGACTGCCTGTGCTGCCAGGCGTCTGTCAGCGCGTCTGTCATCAGGCGATGCGCTTCGGACAGGATTTTCAGGTCACTGTCGCCGCGTTCGTACTGATAAGTCTCCGGAAGGAAATAGCCCTCGGTGCTTGTTGCAGGCGCCACCAGTTCTCGTAAACGCGCATCATCAGGTCCACTGAGGATTGAATCAATGCCGTCGCTGGCCTGAATCAGGGCGAGGGCGTCGGCCAGTCGGATACCTTCGGGTAAGGTTACGAGGTAACGAATGGTGTTGCCGCTTTGCAGCAGGGCCAGAAGCGCCCCTGGCGTCATGCCCGAGGATAAACGGTATTCGCCGCGGCGGATGCGACTATCGGCTCCCAGCAGACGGCCCATTACGTTAAGTAGTTGCTGATGCTCGAGGGCGCCAAGCCTGACGAGACGGCGGGACAGGCGACTGAGGCTGTCTCCGGGCTCCACCTGAAGCACAAGGCCCTCCGCGGGCAGTTCCAGCGGACGCTCCCACCATGCGCGCAAAAGAATTGCACCCGCAACAGTGGTTATGACCAGCACCGCTACTGTCCAGGCTAGCTTGCGCAGCATAGCTGGGCCTCGCGCTTGTAGATCTGCTGAAGCTGATCGACGGTCGCTGAAGGCGCGAAGCTGCGCCCATCCCACTGCGCGACATTTCGAATTCCCATAACACTGTTGCACAGGAATATCGCATCCGCCCGGTGCAACTGGGAGGCTGTTAATCGGGTCTCTGTTGCGGACAATCCAACTTGCACAGCAAGCTTCTCCAGAATCAGTCGTCTTCGCGTGCCGGCGACACCACTTCGATCGATAAGAGGCGTTAGCAAGGCATCGCCGCATAGCACGAATACATTCGCATTACTGGAGCACTGGTAGGCACCCTCGCTACCGCACAGGAGTACATCGTCGACATCTCTGTCCAGCGCCTCCGCCGCCGCCATTACCTGCTCCAGACGGTTGCAATGCTTCAAGCCCGCCAGGAGCGGTTGCTCTCCCATGTGGATCGCTGAGGTCACTACTGCCGCGGCCGGCAACGCGTCAAAGGGCTCCCGCCCAAGCTCCCAATGCAGTGCCGTGACACGAGCTCCGGCATCGGGGGACGGCGCGTAGCCTCTCCGTCCGCCATTGCGACTGACGGTAATACGTAGAACGCCAGCGGCGTTTCGGTAATGCCCCAGTGCTTCATCAATGGCTTTCTGGATTTGTCCGGGGCAGACATCGATACGCAGACGCTGGGCACCAAGAGCCAATCGATCGAGGTGCAACTCGGGCCACAGCGGTAGACCATTGACGATGAGCAGTGTTTCGAAAAGCCCATCTCCGTAAAGAAACGCACGGTCAGTGCCCGGCACTGTTGTCGCGCGTTGCTCATCCATCGCCTTCAACGCGTCGCTAAACGCGACCGAAAATCAGCGAACCGTTGGTGCCACCAAAACCAAAAGAATTAGACAGGCTGTGTGTGATGTTCATTCCTCGAGCCGTATGCGGCACGTAATCCAGCACACAGCCCTCGCCCGGCTTGTCCAGGTTGATGGTCGGCGGTGCCACCTGATCGCGGATTGCCAGCACGGCAAACACGGCCTCCACAGCGCCTGCGGCGCCCAGCAGATGCCCGATCATGGATTTTGTCGAGCTTACCGCAACGGTTTTGGCGGCGGTGCCAAACACCGATTCAACCGCGCGGCTCTCTGCAACATCGCCGGCCAGCGTGGATGTGCCATGGGCGTTTACATACTCAACGCTGGCCGGATCCAGCTGTGCATCCAGTAGCGCGTTGCGCATAGCATCCGCCGCTCCGCGACCATCCTCCGGAGGCAAGGTCATGTGATACGCATCGCCGCTCATACCAAAGCCACACACTTCGGCAAAAATGTGGGCGCCGCGCGCTTTAGCACTCTCGTATTCTTCGAGGAACATCATTCCCGCACCGTCGCCGAGCACGAAACCATCGCGGTCAGCATCCCAGGGGCGTGAGGCTGCCTGCGGATCATCATTGCGCGTGGATAGAGCGCGGGCCGCTGCGAAGCCGCCAAGTCCTACTTTTGTCGTTGCCATTTCGGCGCCGCCCGCGAGCATGGCATCGGCATCGCCCTGGGAAATCATCCGCGCCGCAACACCGATATTGTGGGTGCCGCTGGTACAGGCCGTGACAATCGCGATGTTAGGTCCGCGCATGCCGTAGCGGACCGACAGGTTGCCCGCGATCATATTGATGATCGAGCCGGGCACAAAAAATGGTGAGATTCGCCGTGGACCGGTGCTATTTACAATTTCTGAGTTTTTTTCTATCTGGCCGATGCCGCCAATACCGGAGCCTATAGCGCAACCTACGCGACAGGCGTTTTCTTCTGTCACGGTATAGCCGGAATGATCAAATGCCTGAATGCCGGCTGCCATGCCGTATTGCACGAAGGTGTCCATTTTACGGGCATCCTTGGCTGGCAGATATGCTTCGATATCAAAGTCTCGAACACTGGAGCTGAAGCGTGTGCTGTAGGCGTCAACGTCAAAGGTCTCGATGGGAGCAGCGCCACTGCGACCTGCAAGTATCGATGCCCAACTCGACTCTACGTCGTGTCCCACGGGAGTGACCAATCCCATCCCCGTCACAACTACCCGTCTTCCCTTCACAATCGCTCTCCCTTCAATGACGATTCAGTGTCAACTTACCGTGTATACACAAACAGAAAAGCCGTGATACCTGGCGGTAGTCACGGCTCTTCACGTGCTAAACGCGTAGACGCGCTAGCAATGCCCTCAGGAGAGGTGCTCGTTAATGTAATCGATAGCCAGTTTCACTGTCGTAATCTTCTCAGCTTCCTCGTCAGGAATTTCAGTTTCGAATTCCTCCTCGAGGGCCATGACAAGCTCTACTGTGTCAAGCGAGTCTGCGCCGAGATCTTCGACAAACGAAGCCTCAGTCTGTACTTCTTCTTCTTTGACGCCGAGCTGCTCAGCGACGATTTTTTTTACACGTTCTTCAATGCTGCTCATGATCCTCGAATACTCCTGCTGAAGGAAAGCTTACACCCCCAATGTTCCCGGGTTGGTGCGAAGTCTACCGTCTTTTTGCTATCCGGCATACACCCACCCCGATCATTAGGCCATGTACATACCACCGTTAATGTGAATTGTTTCGCCCGTAATATACGCTGCTGCGTCGCTGCATAAAAATGCAACCAGAGCACCGATTTCTTTTGCTTCCCCCAAACGCGCCAGAGGAATCTGAGACAACATCGCTGAGCGTTGATCTTCGCTAAGCGCCGCGGTCATGTCGGTGTCGATAAATCCCGGCGCAACAGCGTTGACCGTGATGTTTCGCGCACCAATTTCTCGGGCCAATGCGCGGGAAAACCCTTCCGCACCGGCCTTACTTGCTGCGTAGTTGCTTTGACCGGCGTTACCCATGGAGCCCACAACTGAAGTGATGTTCACGATACGGCCCCACCGCGCTTTGGTCATACCGCGCAACGCCGCTTTTGATGTCTTAAACAGCGCTGTCAGGTTCGTGTCCACAACACCCTGCCACTCATCATCCTTCATACGCAGAAGAATATTGTCGCGCGTAATGCCGGCGTTGTTGACAAGAATCAGCGGCGCGCCGAAGCGCTCATTGATTGCTGCCAGCACAGTGCTCACACTTTGGGGGTCCGCGACGTCGAGGCACATGCCGGCGCCACCGTGGGGGCTGAGCCGATCATCAATCGCACGCGCACCATTTTCCGTGGTCGCTGTGCCGATCACCGTGTGCCCGTCGGCTACCAGAGCATCAGCGATTGCCTGGCCAATGCCTCGGCTTGCGCCGGTTACCAATGCGATGCGGGGCGCAGCGCCCTGAGTGTCTTGAGTCATGGTTAGTTCTCTTTTATTTTTTCTCAAGCGCCGAGCGCGAGCACTGCGGCCTTAAGATCTTCTGGCTTTTCAAAATATGCACAGGCCGCCCCCCGGTCTATGCGCCGAAGCAGCCCCCCCAGCACATTGCCCGCACCGCACTCGGCAAATTGTACCGCGCCCATGCTTTGAAGTTTGCTTATACAGGCCGTCCAGCGCACCGGCGCTGATATTTGTCTTACCAGTAATTCTCGAATTCGCTCGGGTTCGCCCTCGGTCTGCGCATGAACGTTATGCACTACCGGTATTTGTGGCGCTTCAATCGTTATGTCGGCCAGCACCTCGGCAAGCTGTTCTCCCGCGGGCACCATTAGAGAGGTGTGGAAGGGAGCGCTTACCGGAAGCGGCATCGCGCGCTTCGCACCGGCATCTTTTAATGCGGCAATCGCCGTATCGACTGCAGCGCAGTTGCCGGCGATGACGACCTGACCCGGCGCGTTAAAGTTGACCGCTTCTACAACCCCCTCGTTATCCGCTGATACCTGCGCGCAGGTCTGGCTCACCACCTCGTCGTCGAGGCCCAGGATCGCCGCCATCGATCCCACACCGACCGGTACAGCCGTCTGCATGAAACGACCGCGCTCGCGCACCAGCGTCACTGCGTCGCCAAGGCTCAGCGCTCCGGCACAGCACAGGGCAGAAAACTCGCCCAGACTGTGACCCGCCATTGCCGAAGGAGTAACGCCACCGCGGGCGACCCAGCTGCGCCAAAGCGCCACGGAGGATGCAAGCAGAGCCGGCTGAGTGAACTCGGTGAGGTTGAGCTGCTCGGGATCACCGTTGAGAATCAACGCTGAAAGATCAAATCCCAGTGCTTCTGAGGACTCCTCAAAAACGGCGGCAACCTCGGGAAACTCCTCGGCAGCCTGAGCGAGCATGCCAACGCGTTGGCTACCCTGCCCCGGGAACAGAAAAGCGAGATCTTGACGCATATACTGACTCCAATGAGTTCTGGGAGGTTTGATCGCTGGACACATCTGCGACGCTCTTGAGCATCACCAATGGCAATGGAGGGTTAGCAACGAACGGCGGCACCTCGATCAAGCAACACGATGTATTCATCGCTTATTGCTTATTCAAAGGTGCCGCTGTTTACCTACCTGACTATTTAACTGCCTGACTGCCCGCTGCCTTAGCAGTGAGCGACAGGATTTAATCGTCGGTACCGGTCTCAACCACTTTTTTACCACGGTAAAAACCGTCCGCAGTAATATGGTGGCGTCGGTGGGTTTCACCCGTGGTCTGATCCACGTTCAATGTGGGTCCACTCAGGGAATCATGCGAACGACGCATGCCGCGTCGCGAGCGGGTCTTTTTGCTCTTCTGAACAGCCATGGGCTATTTCTCCTTCATATCGCCGCTATCCAAGAGCGCCGATAAAACACTAAAAGGATTTTCCGACGCTGGTTCGGTGAAATCCCGTTCTTCTTTGTCCGACCGGTCATCCCGATCACTCTTCGGTGGCTCGCATTCGCCCTGCGGGTGGTATGCAACCACAGGCAACGCGAGCGCCAATTCTTCCCCGGCGAGCTCCCACAAATCCACCTCGTCTACCGCAATCAGCGGTTCGAGTCCGGCGGGTAACTGCCGAGCCTGCTCGTCCCCCGGCACCAGACCGAGACGACTCGCTGCTTTGAGTTCGCAGTGCACGGGCTGCAAGCAGCGCTGGCATTCCAGCACGACCCTTGCGTCCATCTCTACCGATGCAAACTGCCGCCCTTCTTCGTTCTCGCCAAACTCTACGCTGATATCCACCAGCGGCCTGGCCGGATCCAAAAGTGCCGCAAACTGCGGTAATTGCTCGGATCCAAGGCAGCCCGAATATTTCGCACACCGCGTCACGGCTTTGCGTATATTGACGCGATTCGGGAGGGGGGCGGCCGACATGGCGGCGCACTATAGTGATCACCCCCCCACTTGTCAAAAAAATCTTTACAATCCCGAGCGTTAGCTAAAGCATAGCGCCATGACTGCTCCCTCGCACACACCGCTCATTCTTGCTTCGACCTCTCCCTATCGACGGCGTCTTCTCGAACGTCTGGAAATACCTTTCACCTGTGAGGCTCCTGAAACCGACGAAACGCCGCTTACAGGTGAGCCTCCCGATGAGCTTGCCTGCCGCCTGGGCGATGCTAAAGCCCTCGCTGTTTCAGCTTCTCACCCTGGCGCCTATGTTTTGGGGAGTGATCAGGTTGCCGCCCTGTCATCGACACTGCTGGGCAAGCCCGGCACCATTGCAGCAGCGCAAAATCAGCTGCGGCGCTGCAGCGGCCAGTCGGTGGATTTTTTTACCGCAGTCAGTCTGGCCCATCAGGGCGCGATTGTCGCGAGGCGGAGTGTGCACACCGCCGTGAGATTTCGATCCTTGTCGTCTGACGAAATCACTGACTACGTCCAGCGGGAGGAGCCGCTCGATTGCGCAGGGAGTTTTCGCTGGGAAGGTCTGGGGATTTGCCTGTTTAGCGCGCTTCACAGCAATGACCCCACCGCCTTGGAGGGATTACCCCTCATCGCCACCTGTGACATGCTCATATCAATAGGTGTATACCCCTTAAAAACAACTACTTAGGGCACTTTTTTAAAACCTGAGATAACTCTTGATCCAGAGGCGCATTGAGCGCATAGCGCTGCTCATTAAGGACAAACGACAGGGACTCGGCATGCAGGAACAGACGTTTCAGCTGGAGTTTACGGGTATAGGCCTCACCGTTTGCGGTCTGGTATTTGCCATCGCCCAGTAGAGCATGTCCCGCATGTTGCGCATGCACCCGAATTTGATGGGTGCGTCCGGTCAGTGGCCGTGCTTCCAGCAGTGTTACGTCTGCAAAGCTCTCTCTGATCCTGAATTCGGTGGTGGAGGCTTTGCCTTCTTTGGCCACTTTGACCATGCGCTCCCCGGATTTACGCTCAAAACGCTGCAGCGGCGCCTCCACCAGACGCAAATGTCTGGGCCAGGCGCCCTCGGCCAGCGCCAGATAGCGCTTGTCGATCTTACCCTGGGCACGCAGTTGCTCATGCAGTGCGCGTAGCGCAGCGGGTTTCTTCGCAACCAGCACAAGACCCGAGGTCTCCCGGTCAAGGCGATGCACTAACTCAAGAAACCGCGCATGGGGCCGCATCGCCCGGAGCGTTTCAATAAGGCCAAATTGCAGCCCACTGCCGCCGTGCACGGCGATGCCCGAAGGCTTGTTAATGGCCAGCAGGTGGTCGTCTTCGAACACCACGCTGGTCGCCAGGCGCTCCTGCCATCCCGGGGGCGCGGCGCCGGGTTCCCGCGGTGGTGGAGTGCTCAGCGGCGGTAAACGCACCCTGTCCCCCAGCATCAGGCGCTGATCGGGCTTTGCCCTCCCCTTGTTCACCCGAATCTCGCCTTTGCGCATAGCGCGGTAAAGCCGCGTTTTGGGAATCCCGGGGCACTCCCGAAGAATGTAGTTATCCAGCCGCTGGCCATCACTGCGCTCATCGACCGTCAAAAAACGAACACCGCTCATGGGAAGCGCCAGCTTTGGGCTGAGGGCCAGATCAACATAGGGATTTTAATCGTCCTTCTTTTATTTGAGCAGAACCAAGCTTGCTGCTAGTATGCGGCGCTGGCGGATGAATTGACGCATAAATCTGACCCCGATGCACTATTCGGTACTATCCTTTCCGGTGTGCGTTCGGGTACGTTCCCCGGGAGCGGCCTTTATGATTGATCATTACTGAAGCCCATCAGGCACCACGAAGCTAGGGCATCCATAGAAGCCCTCCGCTGAAGAGTACACGATGCCAAGGTAGAGAATGCCAAGGAACATAATGCCGCGCGTTTAGACGAAACTCCGTCCCGCGTTATTGGATTATTGGAAGACGACAAAAGACAACAGATTTACCGAACACGTTTTTAATCAGTTCGAACAGCTGCAAGTAAGCCCCGGAACAGACGCCGCAACATTTGGCCAAAGCCACCGTTTGCTCAACGAGACTGCACAGCAGCGACCGATACGCCTGCGAGAACGCAGTGCACGGTCCGAAGGCCCGATGGATATAACCCGCGGGCGCTTCTGAAGAACTGGTGAAAAAGCACCCGATCGCAACACCAACAACCAGGGTTGCCGGGGCAAGACCAGAATTAGCGATGAACGGCAGCAACTGCAGCCGTCTCAGAGATAACAACTAGTGCAGCGAGACCGCCGCAATAAAGCTTAATGGGTCTTCTGCAGCGCACTACGTTTTCGCAGGGTTGCGTTATCGCAGATCTGCCGAGGATGAATGTGTGCACTGGCGTGCGCCGGCTAAACCCCACGAGAGGTTTAGTTACACATGAAAAAAATGCTTATTAACGCTACGCATCCAGAAGAAATGCGCGTAGCACTTGTCGATGGCCAGAAGCTCTACGATCTGGATATCGAAAACAGAACCCGCCTGCAAAAGAAAGCCAACATCTACGTTGGCAAAATCACCCGGGTAGAACCCAGCCTCGAAGCGGCCTTTGTGGATTTCGGTGCCGAGCGCCATGGCTTTTTATCCGTCAAAGAAATAGCCCGGGAGTACTTCTATCGGGACCCCAAAGATATCGATGGCAAGTTCTCCATTCGCGATGTCGTCAAAGAAGGCACCCGCCTGATTGTCCAGGTCGATAAAGAAGAGCGTGGCAATAAGGGTGCCGCACTCACCACCTTTATCAGTCTCCCAGGCCGTTACATGGTCCTCATGCCCAACAATCCCCGGGCGGGCGGAATATCTCGCCGCATCGAAGGTGATGATCGAGCCGAGCTTCGCGAAGCATTGAGCGCTCTGGATATTCCCGATGGTATGGGCGTCATTATCCGGACCGCCGGCGTGGGCCGTTCCGCCGAAGAGCTTCAATGGGATCTGAACTATCTCCTGCAACTTTGGGAAGCCGTCAGTAAAGCGGGAGAAGAAAACCGCTCTCCGGTGCTTCTTTATCAGGAGAGCAACGTCATCATCCGTGCCGTGCGCGATTACCTGAGAGACGACGTTGATCAGGTGCTTATCGATTCACCGGATGCCTTCAAGCAGGCTATGGACTTTGTGAGCATGGTGATGCCGAAGTACCAGCAGCGCATCAAGCTCTACGAAGACAATATTCCCCTGTTCAACCGCTTTCAGATCGAGAGCCAGATCGAGTCAGCCTTCCAGCGCGAAGTCCGCCTGCCGTCGGGCGGATCCATTGTTATCGACCCCACGGAAGCGCTGGTGTCTATCGACATCAACTCCGCGCGGGCAACCAAGGGCGTGAATATCGAGGAAACAGCCCTGCAGACCAACCTCGAGGCTGCTGACGAAGTGGCGAGACAGCTGCGTTTGCGCGATATGGGCGGACTCATTGTTATCGACTTTATCGACATGCTCGCGGCACGCAATCAGCGTGCGGTTGAGACGCGGATGCGTGATGCGTTGGCGATCGATCGAGCCCGGGTACAGGTTGGACGAATCTCGCGCTTTGGACTCCTGGAAATGTCGCGCCAGCGTCTGCGTCCGTCCCTGGGGGAGACCAGCGCCATTGTCTGCCCTCGTTGCACGGGACAAGGCACCATTCGCGATACCAAATCTCTGTCATTGTCCATCCTTCGCCTGCTCGAGGAAGAAGCCATCAAGGAGCGCACCGCTGAAGTTCGCGCCATTGTGCCCGTAGATGTCGCGGCCTATCTGTTAAACGAAAAGCGCGTCGCCCTGAGCGAGGTTGAAACACTCACTCGAGCGCGGGTGCTGGTGATACCCAACCCTAATCTTGAAACACCGCACTTTGAGGTAACACGCCTCAGAGATGACGAAGTGGATGGCAACCAGCAGACCAGCTACAAAGTTGAACTCGCGGTACCTGACGCCGACAGCATCTCCGATGCCCATGACCACACGCTCCCTACCCAGGAAGCCGTGGTACAACGAATCGCACCCACGGCGGCACCCGCGCCTGCTGAAGCGGCGGATGACGCAGCGCCTGCAGCAGCTACGGCCGCCGCAGCAACCGCTGTCGCCGCGACAGCCGCGGTCACCGCGAAGCCTGGCTTGGCTCAACGTTTGTGGGTCAGCTTTTTTGGCGACCCCAACGCCAGCGAGGAGCCCGCAGAAGTTGTTTCCAGTGAATCCGACAAGGCTGAGAAGGCGCCTGAAGAATCCCAGGCCGACACCCAGGCTGCAGATGACGATAAGCCCAAACGCAGTCGCGGTCGCCGGCGTCGTGGCGGTCAAGGGCGCAACCAGAATCGTGGCGCAAGTGACGGAGAAGGAAGCACACAGGACAGCGCGGTCGATGCGGACGCTGAGGCGGTTGACGCCGCAGCGGACAGCAGTGCCGACGCGGATGATAGTGACCGGACTGAGGACGACAAGCCCCGACGTCGCCGTCGTCGCTCGCGCGGTGGCCGCCGTGCAGGCAGCGAAGGTCAGGAAGCAACGGCAGAAACCAATGACGATAATACCGAGGTCTCAGATGACACGCCGGCCATCGTCGCCCAGGACGATGAACAGAGCGATGAGACAGCCAACAAGCCGCGAAAGCGTCCCAGTGGTCAGCGCCGCGGCGAACCTCGCCGCCGCCGTCGTCCGGCAGCAGTGGTTGCCGATGGCGATGCCGTAACTGACCCGACAAGCAGTGCTGAGGAATCGTCGTCAGTCGATGGTTCCACCGAGCAGGCGCCGGTAACTGAAGCAAGCCAGCCCGAAGCGGCCACAGAGCCATCTTTAGAGCCCGACACAAAGGCTGCAGCCGAAGCAAGCGAGGAAGGCGCAATAGTTTCTGAGGCTGTCTCGACAGAAGCACAAACGCCGACTGAGGCGTCACTCAGCAGCCCGAAAGCTGAAGAAGTCACCGCCAGCAGCAGTATTGAAGCGGCTATGGGTCTCGCTGCCCAGTCACCTGCAGAAGACGCACCTGAGCCGAAGGTCGACGCCCCGGCCCAAAATTCTGATGCAGTTACCCAGGACACCGCTGAAGAGACCACGGGGGCAACTGAACCTGTCGCCATTGAGGAGGCAGTTGCCGAGGTGAAGCTGGAGAACGAAGACAGCGCTCCTGCAGCCCCACTTCACGTAGAAGCGGTTGCTGCGAACGCGCCGGGCTCGGGAGTCAACGAACAAGGTCGTGCGGTAAACGATCCTCGTGTATCCCCTGCCCCGATCACAGAGCTCAAAATTGAAACTGGACAGATGGTCATGTTCTCAGAGACGCCGGCACCGGCTGTCGATGCGCCAGATCACCAGGTTCCCAGAGCCAGTAATGACCCCAGAGGCGCGAAGAGCGCTGCCAGCGCCGAAGGCTAAAAGAACCGGCGGTCACCGCCCCGGAAACTCTCCGGGGCCCATCGAAACAAAACACCGGCTCCTCCACCTGAGGTCCGGTGTTTTTTTTTATTGAGCCTCGTAGACGATTTTGCCGTCCATGATAGTCATAAGAACCTTGGTCTTATGAATCGCGTAGGGGTCCAAGGAAAAAAGATCCTGATCCAAAACAACCATATCCGCCTGTTTTCCTGGTGTAATGGAGCCAATCTTATTTTCCAGTCCCAATTGATAAGCAGCATCAAGGGTGTAAGCTCGGACAGCCTGCTCAAGCGTGATACGTTCATTCACCGGTGGCTGCACAATGTAATCCTCATCCCCCGGCGGCTGCCGCGTCATCCCCATCTCGATATTAAACACCGGGTTCATCCCATCAAGACCAATCCAGCTCGCGGGAAAGTCGCTGCCTAAGGTGACTCGACCGCCGCCTGCAGCGATAGAGTTCAGGGGATACATATGCGTGAGCCGCTCCTCGCCCAGATAAGCCAGCACAATGTCGTCGTAGGCGTACCAGGTGGGCGTTGACTGCACCATGACGTCCAGTTCGCCAAAGCGTGGCACGTCCGCAGGATTCACCAGCTGTGCGTGACAAATGGTAAACCGGCTTGTGCTCTGCGGCTCCTGCGCGCGAGCATACTCAACCAGATCCAGAGCCATGCGAACGGCCCCGTCGCCAATAGCGTGCAGATGGATATCAATTTTTTTTTGCGCGGCGGCTGCGACGACTTGCTTGGTTTTCTCGAGCGAAACCAATGGCTCGGCACGATGCCCCGGCGGATCAAGATAGGGATCAAGGGTGTACGCCGTCTGCGCCTCAACGGTACCGTCCAGCGAAATTTTCAAGACCTCGACATCAAAAAACTCATGTTCATAAGCCTTTGAGAGTCGATCCAGGTCGTCCAGGGCTGTGGCAAGACCTCGATCGCTGTTGACATAATGCGAACCCAAAATGCGTACGGGCAACTTGCCGTCTTCCGCTCTATCACTCATAAAGCGAAACAAAGTGCCCTTACCCTCAATCATCCCCGCATCAAATGCAGCGGTGATACCCATAGAAGACATGCTCTCCAGGAATAGATCGGCGGCTCTTTCCAGGGTGTCGGGATTGATCACTTCGAGTTGTTCGGCCACCCAGCCAAAAGCCTCGCCTTCGATAAGCCATCCCGTGGGACTGCCGTCGGGATAGCGACGATAGTAGTGCGCACCGGGCTTCGGGTCCTGGGTGTCCGCATCAAGACCGACCATCTCCATCGCCACTGTATTGATCCATGCGGAGTGAAAGCCCTCATCGAAAATAATGGCCGGCCGATCTGACACGACACTATCCAACATTTTGGCCGTAGGGCCTTCAGGACCAAAAGCGGCGCCTAAAAACCCCACACCGACAAGGGGGTTCTGATCGGGATTCTCCTTTGCATGTTTGGCTATAACCGTCAGAGCCTCATCCGCGGCCATAGAGGGAGAAAGGGTAGCGGCAAAAAGGTAGGGCAGCGTCGAGCCCACATGAATATGCCCGTCGATAAAACCCGGCAAAAGCAGCTTGCCCGACAGATCGTGGCGCTGGGTGTCTGCACCGATAAAGGCCTCAACGCCGGAATCACTGCCCACATACACGATGGTGTCGTCTTTTATGGCTACGGCCTCTGCCCAGGGCGCAGTGCTATCAAGGGTGTATACCCGGCCCCCGGTAAAGACCTTGTCGGCCGGGTCTTCCTGCGCAGCGCTATAGGCCGTGCAACATAGCATCAGACACAATGCGGCCAAACGGGAATAAAAGTTCATGGATAGCACTCCTGTTGAAAGCTGTTTCGGACGCCGGGCGGGGTTTGCGGCTGACTCACACCGCGGCAGTCGTTACTATGGCGTGTGAATCTTTGGCCCACAAGCCCATCATTAACGCAGCGGGTCATGCTCCAAGGCCACGCTGACACACGAGAAGGAAGCGCAATGGCGCAGCACAGCGCTGACCAGGCGAACTGGTTACGATCTACATTGAGAGAGGGGTTTGAGCGCCTACAGAGGGGGGACCAGGCTGGCGCTGCAAACTGCTGTCGTCAGGTCCTTGAACGCAAACCGGACCTTGCCGAAGGACATTTTCTGGTCGGCATGATTGCCCTTAACGCAGACGATTCCAGAACAGCCATTCAGGGGTTTGGATCGGTCACCAAGCTTCAGCCAAAACACAGCGGCGCCTGGGCCCAACTGGCGCGTTTGTTTATGCGCCGGGGGCAGGTCAACCGCGCAGAAGACGCATTAGCCAAGGCGGTCGCGCATGCCGATGACAACCCTATGGTGCAGGACACCATCGCCACGGTGTATACGCTGCTTGGCAATGCTGAGGCCGCGTCGCAGTGGCAGGAAAAAGCGCTGGCGCGCCACCCCAACAATATCGGTTTCCTTATCAACCGCGCAAACAATCAAATGTTTATGGGTGACTTTACCGGTGCCCGCTCGCGTTTAGAGTCTGCCCTGACCCTGAACCCGCGGCACGCGAATACGCACTGGCTGATGTCGAGCCTGGAAAAAGTCGTCGATCGAAAACACATCGATGAGATGAAGGAGATACTCAAGGGGGATCAACTCAAAGACCAGGAGATCGCCTATTTGTCCTATGCGCTGGGTAAGGAGTTGGAAGACCTCAAGGATTGGCCGGCGGCTTTCGAGGCTTTCGCTGCCGGAGCGGCAGCGCGGCGGCGAACCCTGCAATATGACGAGGCGGCCGAAATCGGTTTTTTTGAGATGCTGACCGAGACCTACACCCGGGAGTGGCAGCAGGCGCGCGCACCCGGCTGCGACAGCACGGCGCCTATTTTTATTTTGGGGCAACCCCGCACAGGCACAACGCTCATAGAACGGATTATCAGTAGCCACAGCGCCGTGCATTCCGCGGGGGAGCTGCGACAGTTCGAAGGTGCCTGCCGACGCCTTCTCGGAGCCAAAGGCGACGGCAGTGCCGAATCCGTCTTTCGGGCCGCTGCTGAGCTGGATCCCAGGCAGCTCGGCAACGCCTACATGACGCTCACTCAGCCCATGCAGGGCGAGCTGGAGAGATTCGTCGACAAGCTTCCCATGAACTTTCGCTTTGTGCCGCTCATCCTCGCAGCACTGCCTAATGCGAAGATCATTCATGTGCGCCGAAGTCCCATGGACGCGTGTTTTGCGAGCTTCAAACAGTTGTTCGCTGATGCGTACCCTCACTCCTATGAGCAGACGGAGATGGCGCGTCACCACGCACGCTATTACCAGTTAATGAGCGATTGGCGGGAACGTTTCGGCGGACAATTTCATGAGGTGGATTACGAAAAGGTCGCGGCCGACCCGGAGCCTCATGCTCATGCACTCATAGAGTTTCTGGATCTTCCCTGGGAAGACCAGTGCTTAAACTTTTATCAGCAACAAGGGGCTGTAACGACAGCTAGCGTCGTACAGGTGCGAGAAGCGGCTCATACTCGCTCCGTCGGTCGTTGGCGGCGTTACGAAGAGCAGCTTCAGCCCATGCAAACGGAGCTTCGGCGCCTCGGTGTTCCTTTAGAGCACTAATACCCTACCCCAATGGGGTGGGTATTTTGCATCACTGATGCTTGTCTGTTTGTGCGTAGTTTCGTAGTCTAAGGCCAATATCGACGCAAAGCTCCTGCGGCACCTTGGGATCCAGTATGGACGCGAGGCCACGTTTGAAGCTTGCATCAATCAGATGCATCAAGATCGATATGTGATACGCCCGCGACAAGAAAGTCTCTGTGCCGCATCAAAAGTCGATGTGGTTGGAAGTCACAGCAGGATTCCGAGTCGGAATCCTGCTGGTGGCTTCCTGAGGTACTAATAAATGGCTTAGCCATTACGGATAGTCATCACGCACAACAAAAGGGGTCACCATGAACAAAGCTACCGCCACTCCCTCAAGGTTTTCCAAGTCGTACACGCCAACCACATCAAAACGTCGCCTGGCGTTGGCCGTGTCGGCTGCGCTGGCAGCGGGCACCGCCCAGGCGCAAATGCTTGAGGAAGTTATCGTCACGGCAACCAAGCGGGCCGAATCCGTGATGGACGTGCCCTTATCGGTACAGGCCTTGTCTGGCGACTTCCTTCGCAAGATCAACACCGACGACATCAAGGATCTCGCCAACTTCACCCCCGGTGTGAGCGGCAATTCCAAAGACAGCTTCCTCGACACCATCGCCGTACGCGGTATTACCACCAACGACTTTGGTAACGGTGGAGATCCGTCTCTCGGTGTCTACAAAAATGGCTTCTACCAGGGACGAAACGGTGCTGCGGTAACCAGCGTGTTCGATCTGGAGCGCTCCGAGATCCTGCGCGGGCCTCAGGGATTCCTGTTTGGTCGTAACTCTATTGCAGGTGCGATGAACATCATCAGTCGACGCCCCACCCAGGGTGAGTCTGACAGCTACGTCGACGTCCGGGTCGGTGAGCGTGGCATTTTCCGCATCGAGGGCGGCACCAACTTCGATGTGAGCGACTCGATTACCGTACGTATTGCGGGACTGCACTCTCAGGAAGACGGCTACTCGACGAACGAAATTACCGGCGAAGACTTCATCCAACATGAAAAGTCGGCGCTGCGCTTTACCGGCAGCTACGACGCTGGTGGTCCGCTCACAGCCAATCTCTTTGTCGAGTGGGAAGACCGGGATCAATCAGGCACAGTGTATCGCGCCACCGGCGCCGGCCCGGCCTATGCCACGCTCGAAAGTATTTATGGCGAGATTCCCCTTCCCTCGGATCCCAGAAACGTTCGCATTGATGGGCCGCGCAACGGCCTCTACGACGGCGGCGAAGTCTTCCAGGTAGGGTTCGAACTCAATTACGACCTGGGCTGGGCAACGTTAACCTCGCTGACAGGCTACAAAGAACACGACTACGGTTACACCGAAGACTACGACGCGACTACGTTAACCATCTTTAATTACGAGCAGCGCCAGGAAGGCGAGTATTTTGAACAGGAACTGCGCCTGACGTCGGATAACGAGGGCATGTTCAACTGGTATGCGGGTGTCTCGTATTACCAGGAAGATATCGAGACCGAGTTTCTGGGCCAGCAGGACGAAGACGTTTACTGCAATATCTACTGGGGTAACACCTGCGAGGGGGTCTTTGAGTTCTACAACACCTATTACGACGGCGCCTACGCCTACGTACTCTATGACTACTGGGGAACCTATGACTGGACTCCCAGTGGTAATGACGGACTGATTGACGACTGGAATCGCACGGTAGGCGACTTCAGTGGATGGGCCGCTTACGTCGATCTGCAATTCCAGTTTAGCGAGCAACTCGATGCCAGCTTCGGCGTGCGCTATAACGACGATGAAAAAACCATGTCGCAACAGGTGCTCACCGATAGGAACCAGAGCATCCTGGGCCAAGTCGTGCAGACCGGATTCACCACTCCACAAGGCCCTGTGTCTGATACCCAGAGCTGGGATGAGTTCACCTGGCGAGGTGTCGTCAACTGGCGTCCCATGGACGATACGCTTTTTTATGCGAGCGTAACCACAGGCTACAAGCAAGGCGGCTTTAACAGCTTCTCTGTGGATCCCGGCGGCCCCTTCAGTGGCGTAGAGGCTTTACCTGGCGTACATCGCCCCTCCTCCTTTGACTCCGAGACAGTGATCTCTTACGAAATCGGCTACAAGGCGACGCAGCTTGATGGCCGTAGCCAGGTCGCCGCCTCTGTTTACATGTACGAGTACGAAGATCTTCAGGCAACCTGCAGCATTCCGGGCTCGCCCGTCGTTATTGTTTGCAACACCGGCCAAGTTGACGGCACAGGCTTTGAAGGCACCTGGAACTTCGCGATTAACAGCGTACTGAGCTTTGGGCTCGGCATGTCCTGGTTCGATAGCGAGGGCACAGGTATCCAGGACTTCTGTAATGCTGGTGAGGATCTTCTTGGCGATATCAATTCCTGCGAAGGCTCACCCATTCCCGGCATTCCTGAGTGGACAGCCTTTGGTACCCTGGACGCAGTCATGCCCTTCGGCGGTGGCGAACTGTTTGGCAACCTGTCAGCCAGTTGGGAAGATGACTCGCCCACCAACTGGGAGCCCTTCACCCCATTACCGTGGCTGCGGGCAAGCGTGAGCTCGGCAGCTTCACCGAGGTACAGGGACTGGGTGGATATCGCTCAGACACGGGCTGGGCTTGCTCTTTATGTAGAGAACTGCTGGACGACGAGTACTTTGACGCAGGCACGGGCATTACGACTGCCGGGTCTCCGTACGCACAGTTCGGTTTTGGCCCCAGTCGCCCTCGCACATTTGGCATGCGCTTTACCTGGAACCTGTAAAGGCTAAACATGCCCTCCCGGCTCAAGATCAGCCGCCGAGATTTTCTCGGCGGTATCGCCCTCGGCACGACTGCGGGGGCATTAACGCCGCTTGAACTCCTTGCTCAGTCCGGCAGTTCGACCTCTTACCCTCCTGCCCTCACCGGCCTTCGCGGCAGTCAGCCGGGCTCTTTTGACGCAGCGCATGCTATGGCCTGGGGCGGCAAAAAGTTTGCAGTGCCCAAGGAGCAGACAGACGACGATTATGATCTGGTGGTCGTCGGTGGCGGCATATCCGGACTTGCTGCCGCCTTTTACTGGCAGCAGGAGAAAGGCCCAAACAGCCGCATCCTCATACTGGATAATCATGATGACTTTGGCGGCCATGCCAGGCGTAATGAATTCACTGTGGACGGTAAGACGCTGGTCGGCTATGGGGGCAGCCAGTCCATCGACACCCCGGGAAGCTATTCCCCCGCTGCTAGCAAATTGCTTCGAGACCTGGGTATTTTTACCGATCGGTTTTATGAGTACTTCGATCAGGATTTTTTTGCGCGGCACAATCTCGGGCGCGGCAGTTACTTTCCCAAGGAGGCCTACGGAAAAGATCTGACGTTACCCGGATTGAGAAGCTGGCGAAGTAACGATGCATCGCCCGTCAGTGACGACATGGTAAAAGACTATCCCATGGCTCCCGAGGCTCGGGCCGCTCTGCTTGAGCTCATGAACAGCGAAAAGAACTACGCGGCACATATTCCTCGAGAAGATCGCGCCGAGTGGCTTCGCAAGCAGAGCTACCGTGACTTTCTCCTAAAGACTGTTGGCGTTCCCGAAGACGTTTATTTCCTCTTCAGAGACAGCGCCAGAGGCTGGTGGGGTACAGGCTGGGATGCGATTTCCAGCTTATCCGCTGCAGGCATGGGGATGCCCGGAACCTTGCACCTGGATCTTCCCGAATACCGCTCTAGTGAACCCGTGCGCGACGAACCGTATATTTTTCATTTTCCTGACGGCAACGCGGGAGTCGCACGAGCGCTGCTTCGAAAACTCATTCCTGTCGCTGTGGCCGGATCTACTATGGAAGATCTGGTTCTTGCCAACACCGATTACGCAAAACTTGATCTGCGAAGCAGCCCCTGTCGTTTGCGGCTCAATAGCACCGCAGTGGACGTGCGCCACACAGCTGATGAGTCCATGGTCAACGTCACTTACCAACGAGATGGCAAAAGCTATCGAGTGCGAGCGAAGCATGCGGTATTGGCGTGCTACAACGCGATCATTCCGCATATCTGCCCGGAACTTCCCGAGAATCAACGGGAAGCCATCGACTACGCGACCAAAGTTCCGCTTATCTATGTCAGCGTCGCTGTGCGCAACTGGCGTCCTTTTGCACAGCTTCGCATGCACAGTATTAACATCATGCAAACGGACTTCATGCACTCTTTCGGCATGGACTTTCCCGTGAGTATGGGGGGTGTGAACTATCCACAAAGCCCGGATCAACCCACCATTCTCCATGGCAGCGTAACGCCCTGTGCACCGGATCAGGGGTTGAGCGCCCGGGAGCAGCATGTGATCGGGCGACGCGCGATTTACGAAATGAGTTGGGACGACATGGAAGGACATATCCTGCGGCAGATGACCGGCGCACTTAGTGCTACTGAATTTGATCCGCAGCGGGATATTGCAGCGATTACCGCCAATCGCTGGCCCCATGGCTATGCCTATGAATACAACGATTATTCTGACCCGCCGGAGTATGGACCCGACAACGGTCCCCATGTTCTCGGTGCGCGGCAACTAGGCCGCATCTCCATTGCCAACTCTGATGCCTCGGCCTACGCCTTTGTGGATGGGGCCATCGACGCGGCCTACCGCGCCACCCGGGAACAGCTAGCCTGATCCATGGATCTTGCTAACCCAGGGGCGCTAAGCCTGCTGCCCACCGCCTTGGTGTTTGTTCTGGCTGTATGGACACGACGCCCCATTGAATCGCTTCTGTGTGGATCGCTGCTGGGGTTGGTCATGTTGTTTGGCAGCGGATTTGTCACCGGCATGGCCGAAGCCTCCGTGGCCGTACTCACCGATCCGGATGTGGCCTGGGTGATTCTGGTCTGCGGCTTGATGGGGGGCTTGATTGCCTTACTAATGCGCAGCGGTGGCACCAGTGCCTTCACTCATTTTTTAGGTGACCGCGTGGGCAGCCAGCGCGGTGCTTTGCTCGCCACCTGGGTCATGGGCATTGCCATGTTCGTGGATGACTACCTGAACTCCCTCGCCGTAGGGGCGGCGATGCGTGATGTCACGGATAAATTCCGTATATCGCGAGAAAAGCTCGCTTATGTGGTGGATTCCACTGCCGCCCCCATCAGCGTCATCATCCCCTACTCTACCTGGGGGGCGTTCTTTGCCGGACTGATTGTAGCCAATGGCCTGGCCGAAGACGGGCAAGGTCTTCAGGTCTATATCAGCGCCATTCCCTACATGTTTTATGCCTGGGCGGCGGTGCTGGTTGTACCGCTGGTGATTGCCGGATGGATCCCTTCTCTGGGCAGTATGCGCACCGCCGAAGAGCGCGCTCTCAGCACCGGTGTCACCGTGCCGCCCGAGGCTGCGCATATCGAGGAGGCCAACCGCTCCATAGCACCCAAGACCGGCGTTAAACCGCGCCTGTGGTTGTTTGTGGTTCCCATGGTTCTGCTCGTCGGAGCAACCATAGCTTCGGGGAACGACTTTCTGGTGGGCATCTATATCGCTCTGGGAGCGACTATCGTCGTGATCCTGGCACTGCGTATTCTTGATCTTCACGATACCTTCGACACCGTGCTCGATGGCTTTAAGACCATGATCGAGCCGCTGGCAGTTTTGGTCGCAGCCTTCATCCTCAAAGAAGTGAACGATGACCTGGGTCTTGCGACCTATGTTGTCGCTAACCTCGAGCCCATACTGACCGCGGAACTACTTCCCTTCGCTATTTTTGTCGCCATGGGACTGGTATCTTTTTTGACCGGTTCCAACTGGGGGGTGTTTGTCATCATTCTGCCTATCGTTGCCGCTTTGGGGCAGAACCTCAACGCCGACATGACCTTGCTCATAGGCGCGACCCTATCCGCCAGTACCTTTGGCAGCCACGCCTGCTTTTATTCCGACGCCACGGTCTTAACCGCCCAGGCCACGGGCTGTACCCCGATGCAGCATGCACTCACGCAGTTGCCCTATGCGCTCATTGCAGCAGCCGTTGCCGGAGTCGGATACCTTGCGGTGGGGTTTCTAATTTAACGCACGTTTGTTCATCATTAAGCTGCATGTCATTGCAGAAAAGGAGTCAGTCCATGAAAGTAGGCACATTTAAAAAATCCACTTTAGTCGCACTGGTCGCTGGCGTACTGGCCGGCCCCATGCATTCAGTGAGTGCACAAGAGGTTGTCTATCCCGCAGAAATGAGTAGCGATGACATAGCGGGCGCTATTTTTGATCGCGCTGACACCCTTGTAAAAGGTGAAGGAGCCGACACAGTAAAGGACATCACCTCGTTGATGTCGTCCGACGGCCGCTTTGCCAGTGGCATGTACCTGGCCGGCAAATCCCGCTGGGTCATCGAAGAACCTTACGGGGTGGATGAGTTCATGTACTTTTTGGAAGGCGGGGTCACTCTGACTTCCAGTGATGGCTCAGTAACCACTATCTCCGCCGGAGAAGCGGTGACCATACCTAAAGAGTGGACCGGCATCTGGGAGACCGACGGATACAAGAAAATCTGGGTTATCTACTCTGACGATGGCTCAGCTTTTGAGTGATCGCTGATTTTACGCGCCCTTGGGTCGCGGCCAAGCTAACGAAGTGCAAGACTACCGTTGCCACGCTGCGATCAGTAGGTATAATCGCGTCCTCTAGCCGCGAGGCTGGAATCCGGTGGGCTGGCTGAGTGGTCGAAAGCGGCGGTCTTGAAAACCGTTGAAGGTTTATCCCTTCCTAAGGTTCGAATCCTTAGCCCACCGCCACTATTCGGTAGTCCGGGCGCCCCCGCGGGGCTCTCCGCACTTAAGGGGGGAAGCCCCGATATCGGGGCTTTTTTGTAACCGTTGCGCACCCATTTATTCGGGGCGAAAACTATTGAGGGCGAAAACGTTAAAACGCCCCGGCCGGGCCCGGAAACACCACGGGAGTCTCGCTGCCGTCCTTTGCCACCGCAGAGACCCCGAAGAAGTAATTATCGATCACCAGGTTGGTGAATTCCCACTCGTTAACCTTGCCCACAAAGCGAGAATGGGTCCACTGAGGCGCTGTCGTTTTGCGCCACCAAACGCGATACCCGGCAAGGTTCTCCCGCGCCTGCTCACTGCCCCCCGGGGACCAGCTAAGCGTTGCCGAGGCGCTTACCCTCCCCCCAGCCTTTACATCGACGGGGAACGGCGGCGCGCCAGCAATGCCAGCCATGGTGATGGCATTGAGCGCGGTGAGTTTTGCCGCATAGGGTGCGTTTACGCCCTCTAAGGTGTCGCCGTATTCCCGACCGTTTTCTACTCGTAGGTCCTGATGCTGGCGGTCATAATGCTCGTGGGTTTCCATGATCCGCACCCCGGGAATACCTACCGCGTTGAACGGCCGATGATGTCCGCCTCGACCGAATCGGTCCAGGCGATACACCATTTCGACATCGAGATTCGTCATGTAGCGCTCAGCCATGCTGTCGATATACCGAGCGAGATTTCTCGACGGGCTATCCACCTCGCCCCCGGTAAAGCGCCGGGCCCGGGCCTCCTCTTCTGTCTCCACCGCCCGGGTCCCCTCGGAGAAAACCCGCGCAACGGTATTGTTGATAACGCCATCAATCCCGGAGATGTTTGAGATCATGTCGTTGTTGAGCACCGCTTTGATTTTCCAGCCCTGCGCCAGCGCATAGTTCGCCACGATGCGCCCACCGATGAGCCCCTGTTCTTCACCTGCCAGCGCCGCGTAGACGATACTGCCGTCAAACGCATACTGACTGAGCACACGTGCAGCCTCCAGCACGCCCGCGACGCCTGACGCATTGTCGTTAGCGCCGGGGCTGTCGGATGTGGCGTTCATGACATCCGACACGCGACTGTCAATGTCGCCGGACATAAGCACCATGCGGTCCGGGTCCAGGGCCCCGCGCTGAATAGCCAGTACGGACACGATCTCTACAGGGTCCGGTACACGACGCTCTCCCTGCACCGTTTCTCCCACGTAGATAACGTCAAGACATCCACCACAGGTTTTGGATATTTCCTCGAACTCGGCAAAAATCCAGCGCCGGGCCGCGCCAATCCCCCGGGTCTCACTCACCGCGTCTGACGCGGTATGGCGTGTACCGAAGTTAACCAGCGTCTCAATATCGCTCATTACACGCTCCGCTGACGGCGCAGCAGCGATATCGTAGAGATCCATAACCTCGCCCGGAGGCGCTGTTTGTGCCATTGCAACGAGCGAAGACACCCCGACAGTGGCGGTGAGTGCAGTCACAATCGCGGTCCTGGTGATTGCTGCGAGGCACTGCTTGGAAGGTCTCATGGCATGGGTCAATGTCTGTCTCCGATAGGTCGTTGCTTATTGATCGAAAGTAGCGTCAAGAAAGCCCGTGAAAGACGACCATGATTGTCGGTCGGCTTTCTCCCGATAACGCGGGCTGCCAAATACGCTGAACGCATGGGGTGCGCCGCTGTAGGTTGTCATCTCATGTGCCACACCCGCCGTTTCTAATTGCTCGGCAAGGGATGCAAAGTCAGACATGCTCACCGCTGTATCTGCACTGCCGTGATACACCATAACGGGAGCCTGCGTGGCGGCGTAGTCCTGTCCTTCTGGTGTGGTTAGTCCACCGTGAAAACTGGCAAAGCCTTTGAGGGGCTCTCCGGATCTGGCAAGTTCCAGCACCGCTGTGCCACCAAAGCAGTACCCTACAACGACGGCATTGGAAACATCCGCACCGCTATCACTGGCGGCTCCCAGTGCACCGCGCATGAGCGAACGCATTTTATCCCGGTCCTGGTAAAGCTCACCGGTGAGTGCGATTTTGTCTTTTGTTTCCGTAGGACGAATACCCGCACCAAAGGTGAGTGCGATTTTGTCTTTTGTTTCCGTAGGACGAATACCCGCACCAAAAAGGTCCGCTGCAAACACGCTGTAGCCCATGGCCGACAGCATCTCGGCGCGTTTGATCTCGTACTCGGTCAGGCCATCCCAATCGTGAATAATGACCACCAGACCACGGCTATCGCTGGCGGGCTCAAAATAACCTTCGTAGTCCTTTCCGGCCACCTCATAGTTGACGACCTCACCGGCCCACAACGGTTGTTGCGCAAGTGCGCAAAACGCAATTAGACCCAAGCTCAGGAATTTCATCCTATTCATAACGACTTCTCTATTGTAGTTTATGGAACTCATTATCATTGACGTTTACGCAGTCCGGAGGCAAGCGGTTTGGCCAACCTCGATTGGTGGGTTATCGGCATTTATCTTTTCGCAATGCTCGCTCTCGCGGTGTGGTTAGGTCGCGGTCAAAGTACCGAGAGGGAGTACTATCTCGGTGGCGGGTTGCCCGCCGGGGCTCTTGCAACGTCGATCCTCGCCACGCAGTGCTCCACCAACAGCCTGCTGGGCGCACCGGCCTTTGTAGGTTTTGCAGCGGGTGGGGGCTTGCTCTGGCTCCAGTACGAACTCGCCGTGCCTCTGGCGATGCTGGGTTTGGCATTCCTGTTTCCCCTGGTACATCGCAGCGACGTGATTTCGATCTACGCGTTTTTAGAGCAACGCATCGGTCCCGGTGCCCGACTCACTGCCAGCGCCAGCTTCCTGTTTTTTCGCGGCGTCGCCACCGGCGTGACCGTCTATGGCGTGGCATCCGTAGTGGCATTGATCACCGGCATCGGTTACCTCCCCGCGGTGGCTCTGCTCATGGGTGTCACCGTGACTTACGATGTCATGGGTGGCATGCGCGCCGTGGTCATCTCTGACGTGATTCAAATGTTGCTCCTGGTCGGTGCAGTGATCGTTTCTCTGGTTTGGCTGACACCGGATCTATGGTCGAACATGGATGTGCTTGCCCAGCGCAGCCGCCCCTTGATGAATGACTGGGGCATCAGCGGTGCAAGCAATTTTGGTTTTTGGCCCATGCTGTTTGGTGGACTGTTTCTTTACATGGCGTACTACGGCAGTGATCAAAGTCAGGCGCAACGCTTGCTGGCAGCCCGTAACGCAGAAGACCTCAACACAATCCTCGTGCTTAACGGACTACTGCGCTTTCCCCTGGTGCTTCTCTACTGCGTGCTCGGCCTGGGACTGGCTGCCTACGCACTGGAGCAGCCCGGGTTTCTGAACGATCTACCGGTGACCGCAGCCGGCACGCCTAATCTGAACCTGGTTTTCCCAGCATTTGTGCTGCGCGAATTCGCGCCCGGGCTGGCCGGTCTGGCGATTGTCGGATTGTTTGCTGCCGCCATGTCTTCCATTGATTCAGCATTGAACAGTCTCTCTGCCAGTACGCTTGAAGACTTTTTCCCGGCCACAGCCAACAGCTTGGGACGAACTCGCTTTGTGCAGTCAAAGATCGTCACACTGTGTTGGGGCGTATTCGCCGTGGCTTTCTCCTTTGGCATAGAGCACATCGCCAGTACGCTATTGGAATCTATCAATAAAGTGGGCTCGCTAATTAATGGCCCGTTACTGGGGCTGTTTGTGATCGCCATCGTGTTGCCCGGCACCACATCGCGGGTCGCCGTAGGCGCCTTTATCGGTGGAATCTTGCTCAATATCGCCCTCTGGCAACTGGCGCCCCAGGTATCCTGGCTTTGGTGGAACCTGGCCGGGTGCGTCGCGACCCTGGTCATAGCGGCCCTGAACAGCGGTTACGCAGCCCTCAGTGCCGCTGTACAGGCTCTGAGCGACGCCCGGCCACCCACTCGGACCTTTGCAGCCCTGCTGGGAGGCTTTTGCACCATGCTGATAGTCTTACTGCTCACTCAGCGTTATATTTGAGTAAACCAAGCTATGGTGATTAGCGGTTTGTTGCCCCCCTGTCAGCGGCTATACTGTGCTTTGGACACGATGCTGACATTCAGGGTGAGTTATCATTAATTGCCCATTTATCAACCGCTTGGCGGATATAGGTGAACTGAATGTGATGCTCACCCGGGGAACTTTCGGGTAGGGTTTGCGTCAAAGTGTCTGATTACTCACAAACCCAGCTTAATGCGAGGCAAGAAATAATGGCTAATCCAAGAGTGTATGACGTCGATGCCGCACTAGGTGCCGCGGTCAGCACCAATAAGGTACTGAGAAACACCTACATGCTTCTGGGTATGACGCTGCTGTTCAGCGCGATGACAGCTGGTGTCTCCATGGTTATGGGGCTTCCTCAGGGGGCCGCTTTAATTCTCAGTCTGGCGGGCTTTGGCCTTTTGTTTGTGGTCAACCGCACCGCCGATAGCTCCAAGGGGCTCGTGGCGATCTTTGCCTTTACCGGTGTTATGGGTGCGGCCCTGGGCCCTATGCTCAACTTCTACCTGGCGATGCCCGGCGGTCCTGCGTTGGTTCTGCAGGCACTTGCAGGAACGGCTGTGGTTTTCTTTGGCCTGTCAGCCTACGCCCTGACCACCCGCAAGGATTTTTCCTTCATGGGCGGCTTCCTGATGATAGGACTGATCGTAGCCGTCATTGCCATGGTCGCTAATTTCTTCCTGGCGATCCCTGCATTGTCACTCACTATATCGGCGGCAGTAATTATGATCATGTCCGGCCTGATCCTGTTTGATACCAGCCGGATCATCAATGGCGGAGAGACGAACTACATCCGGGCTACCGTGAGCCTGTACCTGAACATTTACAACCTGTTCATTCACATTCTGCACCTGCTGACCGCGCTTTCCGGCGACGACTGATCAGTAGTTAGGCCAGCTAAAGCCCCGGCACCGACCGGGGCTTTTTTATGGGCACATTGTTTATACTCCTCCTCCATGCGCTATACCCTTCTCGTTCTTACTCCTCCCGACAGCGGCGCCAGCGCCCGTCATGCTTTGGAATTTGCTAAAGCTGTATGCCTTGCCGGGCACGATGTGGCCTGCGTGTTCTTTTACGACGCGGGCGTTCTCACCGCCCTGTCGCAGTGCGAAGCGGCAGCAGATGAAAGTGATCTTCGGGAGGGCTGGCAAGATTTCGCGCAAACCACAGGCACTCCACTGGTTGCCTGCGTAGCTTCTGTAGCGCGCTTTGGACTTGGCGATGGCCGGGAGCTACATGAGCGTTGCCTCCCACAGTTCACCATCGCAGGACTTGGCGAGCTCATCGAGGCGTCCAGTGACTCCCAGCGCTTTCTGACCTTTGCGGACTAGACCCGGCAATGACGACTCACGATAGAACAAGCGCCCCGCTCATCCTGTTCCAAAACTCGCCCTATGCTGGCTCACTGGCGCGTTCATCGCTGGATCTGGCGCTGAGCTTCGCAGTGTTTGCGCAGCAGCCGGCTCTGCTGTTTTGTGGCGACGCCGTCTTGTGCCTCAAGGACGCACAAGACAGCCACAGCATCGGGCGCAAATCACTGCGAAAAGTGATCGACTCCCTGCCGCTATACGATATTGAGCAGGTGTATGTTGACCAGCTCTCACTCGAGCAAAACGGGCTCGGCGCCCGGGAGATTCCGCCATTCGCAGTCAGCGTAAGCACGCAAGAGATTCAGAAAATGCTAGCGGAGGCCGCGCATGTCATTAGTCTCTGAGGGCACCTTGCACTGCCTGTCGGCGTCCCCAGGCTCACCGGTAGCTCGGCGCCTACTAACGCAGGTTGATGGCGGTCAACCTGTACTGCTGCTGGGCAGGGCTGTGATCCTGGCTGCAGCCTCGCATCCCGATTTACCACAGTGGATAGCCAGTGGCGCTGCCCTGTATGCACTGGAGGAAGATTTACAAGCCTATGCTGTGTCTGAGCCAGGCCCCGGTGTAACAAGGGCAAGCTACGCAGACTGGGTTGCACTGAGCGAACGGTACCCAACCCAGACACTGTGGCGGTGACCCGCAAATGACCGGAACGCTCCTCCCGCCGATGACCACCGAAGGGTTTCTGGTCAGTGCGGCTGACTGGAATGCCGAGCTTGCTCAGCAAATTGCAGCCGGAGAAGACCTTTGTCTGACGCCGGAACATTGGGAAGTAATTGAGCTGCTCCGTGAATACTACGCCACCTTTGATTCTTCCCCGGCAATGCGTGCGCTGGTGAAGTTCTGCAAAATACGACTCGGAGAAGAAAAAGGCCGCAGTATTTACTTACTCAAGCTATTTCCAGGCTCTCCGGCGAAAATCGCGAGTAAAATTGCGGGCCTTCCGAAACCCGCGAATTGTTTATGAGCCTGCTGCCCTGGCAAACCAGCCCCGAAAACTACGAGCAACTGTTTGCCCAGAAGTGTGCCCGTGTCGAAAAAGACATGCAGTTCGGCTCACTACCCCCTGCTCAGCGTTTCAGTTCACCTTCACAGTCCTATCGGGTTCGGGCCGAGTTCCGCATTTGGCATGACGAGGACGATCTCAATTATGTGATGTTTGATCCCGAGAGTCCGCGGACGCCTGTGATTATCAGGGAATTCGTGCCGGCACTGGAGCCCATTCGTCAGCTCATGCCGAGACTCCGGGAATACCTAAAACTGCGACCGACGCTGCGCAGAAAACTCTTCCAGGCCGAGTTCATGGCTACCACAACCGGTGAGTTGCTCGTCACACTGATTTATCACCGAGCCCTGGACGATGCCTGGGAGGAAGAAGCGACGACGCTTGCTGAAGCGTTCGGCGTATCGCTGGTGGGTCGGAGCCGGAAGCAAAAGCGTGTCATCGGCCATGACTTTGTTACCGATGAGTTTGTTGTTAATGGCCGCATCTATAGTTATCGCCAGTACGAACAGTCGTTTGTACAACCCAACGCTCCGGTGAATCAAAAGATGTTGAATTGGGCGTGGGAACAGTCAGCACATTGCGGCGGAGACTTGTTGGAGCTGTACTGCGGCAATGGCAACTTTACATTGCCTCTCGCTTCGCAATTCCCCCAGGTAATAGCCACGGAGCTTTCCAAAAGCGGCACCCGCGCCGCTTTGGAAAATCTCAGCGCTAACCATATAGAGAACGTTGAGGTTGTACGCCTGAGCGCAGAAGAAGTGAGTCAGGCCATGGCGGGGGTGCGTGAGTTCAGGCGCCTGGCATCGCTTCCCAAGGCACTGGGCGACTACGACCTGCGTACCGTGTTCGTGGATCCGCCGCGAGCCGGGCTGGATCCGGCAACGCTCGACTGCGTACGCCAATTTGAGGCCATCATCTACGTGTCTTGTAATCTCCAGACACTGAAAGCAAACATACACGCGTTGGAATCTACTCACTCGGTGGCAAGCTTTGCACTGTTCGACCAGTTTCCCTACACGCATCATATTGAGAGCGCCGTGGTGCTGCGCCGATCCTGATCCGTGTTTGGGTGGAAACCCGGGACCGACTCAGTGTTTGCGTGACAGTTCGGCGACGCGCTTAGTCAGAAGATCATCAACACGCTCTATGTCTGCTGCTGCAATTTCCTGATAGGACAGCTTTAACTCCCGACAGACTTCCCGGGTGCGCAAACGTCGCGACAAGGCGGCGGTGGGCACATCACGTTCCCAGCACTCGATGTAAAGCCCCACTGCCGGCACGTAAAAATCCGCCGTGAGCGCCTCCTCAACCGGGAGCCTGCGATCTCGCGCATGAGCCAGCTGTGCTTCGTAAAGCCAATCGCAGACGCGCAGCTGCAATAAGCTATCCACCGCGTGCCCATCCAGACCACATCTGGCGTGGATCAACTCACCAGAAGCCCTCGAAGCGTCTTGATCTGCTGCTGCAAAAAGGTCCGGGGCGATATCGCCTGTCTCGGTGGGCTGGCCCGGGGCCGTGGCCGGAGAACTCTCCACGGCGAAGCCGTCGGAGACTAACCGATTCAGCTCCCGATGAATAACGGGGTTATCAACAATTTCGTGGGGCCAACTGATCAACAGCAGGCCATTGTCCTCGTCTACCTCTTGCCTTCCGCCAAAGTGCGTGCCCAGACTCGTGAGCTCCAAGCCACGGCGCGTGATGTTCAGCATACCCAGCTCCGCAAAATTGCGGTTGATCTGACGGACGCCAAGATGTGGATAATAGCGCTGCATACCGCCGGGAGTGATTCGTTGATTGGTTTCGATGGCAGTGAGAAGCGGATGTTCCAGTAACGATTCTGGCCAGACAATATAGCGCCCAAATCGCTGACTCTCCTGATAAGAACCACCGTGGAGCTCCCCCTTTCCTGTCAGAGCCCAGCTCTTATCCCGTCGATCGATCCAGCCGTAATCTCGCAGCGTCACAAACAGCTGCTGAATAGGCAGCTTCAAGCGCTTTGCGAGCGCTGATGTCGACAAACGACTGTCGTCAGCGACGGTCATGGACTAGGCCGTCGCCGCATAGCGCGCTGCGAGTGATTGATAGAGCTGGTTTTCTGCGTCAGCATCTGACGTGTCAATGTCCATAAGCAGCTCCATCAAATGTTCATTATCCTCGCGTCCATCCCATAACTTACGATAGCTACCCTCTTTGTAGCCATGATCCTGGCGAAAGAAGTTGAGTACGTTTTTACCAAGGTATTGACGGTACAGCCCGGGGAAATCCAGAGCCGCAGCTGACAGCAGGCTGGCAAAGGCCGCCACGCAAAAACGCGCCTCTCCTGCAGCCACGGCCGCGACCGCCTCGGCTGCCTCGAGCACACCAAGCTCCGGGGGGTTAGACGGCCAAAGCGCCATGATCTCCTGAGCAAGTTGCTCCACTGCGATACCCTCCCGGAAGTAAGCAGACATGCCAAAGTGCCAGATATCAATCACCTCCAACTGCACTTGCTCAAGATCGGGAGTCTGATGCTTCCACCATTTATAACCGTGGTGATCCACAAGCTCAGCGCACTCCACCCAGATAGCGCGATGCCAGGCAAAGTGCTGGCTAATCCACTCGGGATGGACCCGGGTGTTCATGCGGTCCTGCATTCGCAGCATCGTGGTGAGTGCTTCTTGCATAACAGTCCTTGATACCTATCGCTGTGTTCGCCCAAACGAACGCGCATTTTAGCCTAGATAAGAGTCAAAAGAGTGACCGTAAACAACCGTAAAACTATCAGATAGCTAAACTCGGTAGCGCGCGATCGCCGAGCGCAACATGAAGATAAAATGCTTGCGCGGAGCTACAACATGCCTAGTCACAACTGCGGGGATACCACTGCTGCTGGCTAAAGCTATCCAGAGGATCAGCATCAATCTCTTCAAAGCACAGCTTGCCAATTTGCAGAAAAGATCGCCGCTGACCGCCGACGAAGCTGTCCGCCGGTTGAAGGTCCGGTGCAGCGGTCGGGAATGCGCCAGAGCGCTTTCGGGCATCGCTCAGTGTTTGCGCAAACTTGCTATCAAACACCGTCGACGTGCGGGATGACGGTTCAGCCGGAGAGATTGGCGCCGGCATTCTGGGCAGCGTTAAATCAAACCTCGGCGTTGCTCTTTTTGCAGGGGGACGGTCGGCAGGCATCTCGGGTAGGGCAGCATTTGATGGGGTGGTATTGATCAGCGGCCGCGACGGTGCGAGCGCCTTTGATGAAGATTGCCGCGCTGGCTGCTTCATCGAGTCTGTGGCAACGTTGCGCCCGGCAGAGGACCTTGGCAGTAATTGAAAGTTTTGTCGGCGTGTTTCCGGCTGCGGTGTGACCGCACCTTCAGCGTTTACGTCCCAGCGTTGCCACAGGGCCACCGAGAGCAGTAAATGCGCGAGCAGTGACAGCACCAGAGGCCAAAACAGAGGCACCTCGGGCCAGTGCTGCAGGCCTCCTGTGTCCCCAAATATGTTAATCGATTGATTCACAACTGTGTTCGACCGGTACGTTTTGTAAATTGTTCCCGAAACGCTGTGAACAACTCACAGTTCAACGCCAGGCTATCTTTTGGAGCCAACGCTTTGACTAGAAGGTGTGAAAAAGACAGTCAGAAAAGATCGCACGCGTGAGAGTGCCCAAACAGTGGCCTTAAAAATCAGCGGGGAGCGGTTCCCAATAGTCCGGTGGGTAATTAACGGCTGCGATTCATCGGTTGGTGATCATGTTCGGCTAGACGTGGTTATCTAGACCACCATAGCAAGTGTCGCGTGGTGCCCGAGGCCGGAATCGAACCGGCACGACTGCAATAGTCGGGAGATTTTAAGTCTCCTGTGTCTACCAATTTCACCACCCGGGCTTTGAGGATCGCGAGGCGCAGGATTTTAGCATGGAGAGGCCCCGGGAAAGCCAGCCTTGGGGCCGATTTCTCGACTTTCAGTGCTAGACTCAGGTCTGACCTCCCACTACTGCCATGATCTTGAGCCCTCTTCGCCTATCGCTAGCTCTCGTAGCACTTGTACTGCTTTCCCTGTTATCTGCGGTGCTCACATTCTGGACGTCGCCCAAGCTCACACTGCAGTCTCTCGAACTAGCCGTGACGCGGTTCACACCCTACGAACTGCAGCTTAAAAACCCCGTGCTTGATTGGTCACCCTTTGAATTCCACGCTGATCTTGTTTTGATCAACTATCGTGATCTGCAAAGCCCACCACTGGTTGCCCTGCAAGCTGTGAACCTGGCTATGTCGCCCCGGGAGTTACTTACCGGCCACATCACTCGAGGGCAGTTCACTGCCAGTAATGTCACCTACTATCTCGACGAACAGTCCAGCGATGAGCCTATCGACATGGAAGCGCTGCTTGCTCCGCTTTCCCGTTTACCCCGGCAAATTGACGTTGGCTCCCTGCATCTCATTTCTCGCGCGGATAACATCTGGATCTTCCCACTCGTTGATCTGAGCGCCACGAAAAACGACGACGGTGCCTGGACTATCGGTGCAGAGGCCGCGATAGCCCGGCGTTCTGTGTCCTTAGCGGCGCAGGCGGATTGGCGCATACTCAATCCTCACACTCATCGGCTCGATGTGACGGCTACCATCTCCGGGCTTGAGGAGGACTCTCAACTACGTGCTTCAGGTTATGTTGATGCCGCTGGCGCTCAGCTGAATTACCAGCTGGGTGTGAAAGGTCGCTATGAGCGCGTTGGAGACTTCTTAAGAGCGCTGGACGCACAGGCCTACCCTTTTGGAGGAAACCTCAGTATCGAGGGCACGCTCAGCGGTGACCTGAGGGGATACGAATTGACCCTCGATGAGTTGAGACTAGTCGAAGGTGACGCTTACAGCTTTAGCGCGTCCGGTACCATGGTTCGCCGCGACAACGCCGAGGTCTCCCTGAATCTAACCGCAACTGGTTTCACGCGGGAGATGGAGGGAATCATACCCGCGGACCATACGCTGGCTGACCTGCTGCTGCGCAGTGAACTGGAACTGAATGTCACAGGCACCCTGGCGGCGCCTGAGCTGGAACGTACATCCCTCATCCTCCATGGTGTCGGCGGCACCCGTGTAAGCCTGTCCAGCCAGGCGCAAACGCTTCAGTTGTCGCAGCTCAGTACTTTCTCGCAAGAGCAAACTGTCAATGCAGATTTAGAAGGTAGCGTCAGCGACTTAGGCGGATTGCTGCTCGCCAGTGGAGTGACAAACACGATTGTCGACAGCCAGCTCGCGAATGTTGCTGCCACATTCAGCGGCGAAGCTCACGGAACGCTCGACGAGCTTCGCGTCGAGCTCCATAAACTTGAGGCCGCACACCCACGGTACACACTCAGTGGGAAAGCGAGTCTGCTCTGGCGCCAGACACTGCTGTCGGCTCCGGTGCTTGAGCTTGCTCTTTCCCACAAGTCAGGCAACGGAACTATCTCCGCCTCAGGCAGCATCGCCGAGTTAGGGCGCGCACGGGGACTCGCGTTAAATCTGAATATGAACGACCTCGCCATCGCACCCCTTTTGACGATTTTTGAGGTAACTCCTCCATTTGCACTGCACAGAATAAACGGCACAGCCTTGCTCACCCGCGCAAGCGATACAGTCCGCTTACAGGATCTGGACCTGCAGCTGGAACCACTCCCGGGCAGCAATCTTCATATCACGGGTAGCGGTGCAGTCCTCGAGCATGAAATCACCGCCGATCTGGACCTCGATCTCACCCGGCTGGAACCCGACACCTGGCAGAAAACAAGCTCGCTGATCAAGGTCCCCGAGAGCTTTCACGCAAGTCTGCGCCTGCGCCCTGCCTATGCGACGCTGCTGTCAGATACCACCGTGGGCGACACCCGGATTCAGGGCGTGGCTACAGCAGACCTTGATCGCTATAAGCTTGACCGACTCTCGGTTGATCTTTACTCAGCGCGTTTACATATCGACGATTTCATAAAATCGTCCTCGGGCGACAAAGGAATCACGACCGACGAGCCCTGGGACATCCAACCGCTTGCCCAGCGCATTCCTGACTTTCCGGTGCAGCTGAGCCTGCGAAGCGGACAGGTCACCGGCCCCTTGAGTCGCCTTGCGGACCTCAGTCTTGCTATCGATACGGTACCCGGGCGCATCACCCTGCGCGAACTGGATACGCGCTATGCCGGTGGAGAACTAATGCTGCGCGGAAATGTGGATTATCAGGTGAGCCCTCCCGCACTTAGTCTTGCAGGTCGTGGTATACGGGTACCCTTGGGAGCGCTTACCGAGGACCTGGGCATACAACAGAACGTGAGCGGCGCCATGAGTTTTCAGGGCGGACTGCTAACCCGTGGCACAGTACAAGGCGACTGGCGGAGCCATTTACAGGGACGCGTTTCCACAGCTTTCAACGATGTGACCGTCAGTGGTGCGGCTTACGACTTACTCATGAGTAACTTACTGGCCTGGCTTGTGAGCGGTGCCGGGGAAAAAACCACGACCTTTAGCTGCTCCATGGCGCAGTTTGATATCGCAGCTGGCGTTGCTCACAGTGACAGCATCTATATTGAAACACCGCGCATGCTGGCCACGGGAAAGGCGTCGGTTGATCTGCCTCAAAACCATCTCGATGTGCGTATCGAGCCGCGCTCCAAAACCCGGGCGTTTCAATTCCCCAGCGCAGTTCATCTTGAGGGTCCACTGGCCGATCCCCGGCTTCGTGTCTCACCCTTGCAGGCAAGCGCAGATCTTTCGGCCCAGGCCCTGTTACTACTCCCTGGCCTCACCTTAAAACTGTTTGGTTTAGCCGGTCCCGACAACCCCTATCGACCTTGTGAAACGGGGTCTCCCTGAGCCTCACGAGCCATGTTCAGCATGCTACACTCGCCCGCACCAAGCTAGGAAATGACAACAAAAATGGCGCAAGCGCGGGGCGAATTTTCTTCACGTTTTGGATTCATCATGGCCGCCGCAGGCAGTGCAGTGGGTCTTGGCAATATCTGGGGGTTTCCCACGCAGGCAGCCAGTAACGGCGGTGCTGCGTTCCTCATCGTCTACCTTATTCTGGCCTTCGTTCTTGCCTACCCTGCGCTCATGGCAGAACTGGTGCTGGGAAGGCACGCGCACGCCAATGCCGTTACCGCGCTCAAAGGCACGACAACCAACGCTATCCTCCAAAATATCGGTGTCACCGCCGGCATAGTCGGATTTATTGTTGCAAGCCTCATTTTAAGCTTCTATGCGATTGTCGCTGGCTGGATGATTGCGCACTGTCTTGCTTCTCTGGCTGCACTGTTCGGTGCCCACGAGTTGGCGCAATGGCTGGTCGGCTTCTCGCTGCTGCGTAATCTTGTTTTTATGGCGCTTTTCATGGGCCTGACGGTGGCCATTATCTCTGCAGGCGTTCGCGATGGTATTGAACGCTGGTCGAGTCGGCTGATGCCCATGCTGCTGCTCACCCTCTTCGGTTTGGTCGCCTATGTACTGACCCTGGACGGTGCCAGTGAGGGTGTGCGGGTTTATCTCATGCCTGACTTCGAGAGCGCACTGTCACCCCAGCTGATCATCAAGGCTCTGGGATCTGCATTTTTCTCTTTGTCGCTGGGCGTGGGAACGATGTTGATCTACGGCTCCTACATCAGTGACAAAGAGAATCTGCCCGTCGCGGGCGGTTGGGTAACCGCCGTAGATATAGGTATCGCGGTGCTTGCCGGGTTCCTGGTCCTGCCCGCAATGTACGTCGCACTTAATAACGGTGTGGAGATATTTGCAGCGAACGGAACGTTGCTTTCAGAGGACACCCTTATCTTCGCGGTCTTGCCTGAACTGTTTTCGAACATGGGTATGGCCGGTGGCGTGGTCTCACTGATATTTTTTTTCTTGATGAGTATTGCAGCGCTCACCTCCTCCATATCCATGCTGGAAGTGCCCGTTGCTTATACCATCGAAAATCATGGTGTAGCACGCCTCAAAGCCGTGCTCGTGATTGGCGCTCTTATTACTGTGGCAAGCCTGGTTATCCTGCTCAACTTCGGCACGCTGTTTGGGCTCGTGATAGCCCTCACAACCCGCTACAGCCAACCTTTACTGGGCTTTGTTTTTTGTATTTATGTGGGCTGGATATGGCACCGGGACTCGGTACTCAAGGAACTGAAAAAAGGCTCGCCAGATGTCGCCGAAGGACTGTTCTGGAAGATCTGGCCCTGGCATTTACGTCTCGTATGTCCCGCCATTATATTGCTGATTTTTGTACAGTCTCTGCGCTGAGCGCAGATCACCGTGCTGTGTAGGGTGGATTAATCCGCTATGCGACGCTTCGTTTTCTTGTTTTCCGTGCTCCTGCTAGGGCTGTTCACTCTTGAGCTTCTCAATCCTGTGCAGGCGGCGGTGATACAACCCTTTACGGGCTGGCTCGCAGATGTCAGCGCAGCAATTATTATTCCCTTCGACGAGCATGTCCGGGCAAGCGGCCGAATCATCAGTCATTCCCAGACCGGGTTTGCTGTATCCATAGAGGCCGGCTGCAATGGCGTAGAGGCGGCTATCGTACTCATTGCCGGGGTGCTGGCCTTCCCCGCTGATTGGCGACGAAAGATCGTAGCCATCACTCTGGGTTTTTTAGCGATTCAGGTCATGAACATCGCGCGCATCATCAGTCTGTTTTACCTGGGACAATGGAACCTGGACGTCTTTACCTGGACGCACCTCTACCTATGGCCGGTACTGATCATGCTGGATGTGCTGGTGGTTTTCATGCTGTATCTGAGATACCTGTCCCAGCATCCTACGGCGACCGCATGATTGCGTGGCTCGAACGCAGACCCCTGACGCGATTTACCCTGACGGTATTCTCCCTTCTGCCGGCCTGCTTTCTGGCCTGGTATTTTCTTGGCAACTTTATTGCGGCACCGGCCGTAGTGTTGGTCGAACCTATTCTCCTGGGCTGGCTTGGCGACACCGTGGCCAGTGTAAGCCTGCGTGGGACAGATATGTTGATCATGTCAAACTATGGAGAAACCGGCGGACAGATTCTTCCATACACACAAACGGATAATCAGCTTGGGTACCCCATCAACACGCGAACGCTTTCGTACTCCATACCTTTTTTCACCGCGCTGCATCTCGCCACGCCGATGCGAGCAAGTTGGGAGAAGTTTGCATGGTGCCTTCTGGGCCTGTGGGCGCTACTGGCAGTTGGCCTTATTGGCACCGCGCTCAAGGACTTAATGCTCGGTTTGGGCTCCGTGTTCATGAGCCAGGAAACTGTCCCACCCACGGACGCTATAGCCCTGCTATACCAGTTTTCTACACTGATGGTGCCGCCTTTGGCGCCCGTGCTGTTATGGGCCTACACGGCCAAGGACTCCCCCGCTTTTATCGGCCTGCTTCCCGAAGCCTTAAGGCCTGCCCAGGACAGCGACCGCGAGATCTGATCGCGAAGCAGCCATGGCTTGCCGCCACAGCTCGCATAATTAATGCAGTCTTTCGTGCAACCGCGACACGGGAGTCTTGGAGCATCAGCCGACATTGCGCAGCGCTCCCTTGGCCGACGCCTGGCGAGTCAGTTCGGCTTGAAACTCTGCCCCCCGATCCTCAAGAACGGCCTGCAGGGCTTTCTCCATCAAGTGTCTCGCCTGCCCGGTATAGGCATAAATACACGAGTGGACTGCCGCGTCGTGCCAGTTATCAACAGAGCACGATGCCGAGTACTCTTCGAAATTTGCCAGGGCGGTAATGAGATCCGCGATGTGCTTGGGACATTCGCAGTCGAGCGTGCTTTTGAGGTTGGCCGCCGCCGCCAGATCAGCCGCATCGAATTGGCGATCCTTGCCCGGCATGAGATCGCCAAGATTGCTTTCACCGACGTGCACAGCAGATTCTGCGACACCTCGGGCTATCTCAAAAGCCAGTTTTCCCGCATCCGGCGGAAACTCCATAACCGCGATCTGCGACTTTTCAAGCTCCTCCAACCAGTGGGCGTTCCCAAAGCGGTAAGCAACGATGATGCGCGAGGCCACCCCGGCACTTTGAAACTGCTTAAGTTTGGCCACCTGAGCGCTTCCAAGAGAGCCGCACTCAACCACCAGAACATCGTTTTCTTCCAGGCTGTCAAACGCCGACGAGTCCATGTCCGCAAGCTCCGTGCGCGCCAGATGTGCGCTGACATTACTGACGCAGCCCTGATGCTTGTCCAGCCAGTCGCACAACGCCACACCCAGAAAGATAGCTCGCGGTTTTACCGGGGCATCTGAACCATGACTGCGCAGACCACGCTGGCGCAGCAACATCTCAAGCGTTTTTCGTTCCGAGCTGGCTATTTCGCCGATGCGCGCCCCGTCGCCCACCAGTGAGGCAATGAGCTGCAAATGCTCGAGATCCGATTGCGTGTACTGTCGACGACCTGTGGTGGACTTGTGACTTGCACCCAGTCCGTAGCGTCTCTCCCAGACTCTTAAGGTGTCGGGTTTCAGACCGGTAAGGCGGGCTACGGTGCCAATACCGTAAAGTGGGCGAGGTTCAAACAATGCAGCATTCATAAGCTTGTCTCATGGGATTTCGTATTAGTTACGCGACAAAAGCTGTACTAGATCTCGCCACTCACCTCCCCTGTCTACCTTTTGTCGCGTCAATACCCGGACAATTGTCCAGTTAGGCTATCCAATTCACGACAAGCTGCCGTATACCTATACAACAAATCACGGAGGCAGACGCGTTGGAATCGCTTGCAGTAGAAACTGAAGATCGGGATCTTGAGCGCCTTTTCTCTGAGGCTCGTCGGTATCCACTCCTGACGGCTGAGCAGGAAAAATCCATTGACGGCGACAAGTGGCAGGCCGTGCAAGAGCTGCAGCGGCTTCTTACCCGAGATGTCGCGGCGCTGCACTATTTGCGTTCCTGGAGCCGGAACACCGCACTGACGCCACTGGACATAGCGTATTTCGTCAACCGGGAGCATCATTTTATTCTGCGGCGTGAGCTGGCCAGTTATATGGCCGACGGCAAACAGGCTGACCGTATGGAGGCCCTGCACGGCGCATTGCAAAAGCAACGCAGTGCCCGGACTCTTGATCAGAGAGTGCGCGAATTAGAGCTGCCCGCTAGCCTCACCGTGGGTATCGCTGTGATGATACTGCGACTTGACGGTGTAAAGCTTCAGGACAGTGTCGCCGATGCGCTGCAGCAATGGTCAACTTTCTGGTCTCACACCGAGAAGCGCCCCAAAGAGGCTTTGAATCCAGAGGTTCGCGACGCGCTCGTATCACATCTTGAGCGCTACTCCGATGCACGCGACACCTTGACCATGCATAACCTGCGCCTGGTGTATTCCATCGCCGGGCGCTACCGTGGTAAAGGCGTGAACTACCTGGATCTGATTCAGGAAGGCACCCTGGGCTTGATCCGCGCTGCAGAAAAGTATGACCACAACAAGGGATTTCGCTTCAGCACCTATTGTTTTAACTGGATCACCCAGGCCATACGTCGGCACGTGGGCGACACGGGCGGTCTGATACGCTATCCAACGCATGTGCAGGAGCAGGTTAACAAGCTGTATCGACTGCGTATTACCGAAAAACAGCGAACCGGCGAAGAGCCGGGAGACGCGGCACTGGCAGAAGCAGCGGGCCTTTCTCTTGAGAAAACCCGCGAATTGCTGCAACTGCGTAACCTGGGTATTTCTCTGGACGCACCTCAGTATGATGATGACGATGGCACGCTTCTGGACACCATGAGCGGCGGGCCTTTTGAGGCCTGTGAGGCAGAAGCTGAAACCGAGTCCCTTCATGATCGGCTGCTGGTGGAGATGCAGGGCCTGGATCAGGCCGAGCGAGAAGTCGTGATCGCTCGCTGGGGCCTCCACGATGGGCCGCCACTGTCCCGAGCGGAAATTGCAGACCGCATGTCAGTAAGCCGCGAGTGGGTGCGCCAGCTGGAACGTGCAGCGCTCACGAAACTCAGTGGCAACGAGCGCATTCGCGCGGCCTTTGCCGACTACATTGACGCAAGCGCATAGGCCCGTGGCGGGGTATCGCAAGGCGGTGTAACGGGATTTAACTCGCGGGCCTTTCGATTCGCTCCAACGCAGAGGCCAGGCGAGGCAGTGTAAATTCAAAGCCCTCTGCAAGCAGCTTTGCGGGTTGTACGCGCTGCCCCGTAATCAAAAGCTCGTCCGCCATTTCGCCTACCATGGCGCGCATCAGAAAAGCGGGCATGGGAATCGCGAGCAGCGTCCGGTGTACCTTTCGCATAGCCGTACAGAAATCGCGGCTGGTTACAGGTTCCGGCGCAGTCACGTTAATCGGACCAGACAGATCCGCACGATCCAAAGCAAAACAAAATGCCGATACGACATCCTCACGGTGCACCCAGCTCAGCCACTGACGCCCGTCGCCTATCCAATTGGCCACACCGAAGCGAAACGGCTGAGCCATCTGCGGATAGGCCCCGCCACCGGCATCGAGCACCACGCCCAGGCGCAGGATACACAGACGGGCATCGCCGGCTGCGTCCGTGGCCGCAGCTTCCCAATCACGACAGAGTTCAGCGGCGAAGCCCGCTCCTGACGAGGCGCTTTCGTCCAGTTCCTGATCATCTCGAGCACCGTAATAGCCAATAGCACTGGCGTTAAGCCAGACCGTGGGAGGCGACTCTACACGGCGAAAATACTCTCCCAACGTTCGCGTCAGCTCTACGCGGCTCGCCACCATCTTCTGCTTATAGGCATCGTTCCATCGCTTATCGGCCAAAGAGGCGCCCGCAAGATTGATCACCGCATCGATGCAAGGGCCCAAATCCTGGAGTTCCTGCACATACTCCACGTCCGCGCGTGACTTCGGCGCCAACTGACGGGTCAGAACGCTCACGTTGTGCCCTCTTTCTTGCAGCGCAGGTATCAGCGCCTCCCCGATAAAGCCGGTTCCGCCAGTTAGTAAAATATTCATGCCGCTATCCTCTAAAATCGCTAGGGGTAGTTACCACCATAACGCCGATTTAGATCAAAACTTAGACAGTCGATCCGAGAGTCCCCCGCGCAGCGTATAGTGCGGGCATGAACCCACATCCACTTTCCCATTCGGATCTAGAGCGCGTCAGTGCAATCATTGACGCCTCGCCCGCACTGGTGCTCACAGGCGCGGGTGTGAGCGCGGCCACGGGCATCCCCACCTATCGGGACCAGGCTGGCAATTGGTTGCGCAGCGATCCCATCACGCATCAGGAGTTCATCCGGGATCCACGACAGCGACAACGCTACTGGGGACGCTCTCTGTTGGGATGGCCTGCTGTCCGCGACGCGCGACCCGCGGCGGCACATCGCATTCTGGCCCAGCTGGAAAACCTCGGAGTCATCACGCATATCGTGACTCAGAACGTAGACCGCCTGCATCAAAGGGCCGGGAGTGCGAAAGTGACAGATCTTCACGGGCGCCTCGACCGCATTTTTTGCCTGAACTGCAAAGAGTCATCAGGGCGAGATCAAATCCAGAGTGAACTTGAGCGTCTGAACCCCTCGATAAATCGCACCACGGTGTCTGCAAGGCCCGATGGCGACGCAGACCTTGCAGACAGTATGGTTGACGGCATCACCGTTCCACAGTGTAAAAGTTGTGGCGGTACGCTCATGCCCGATGTCGTGTTTTTTGGAGGAAGCATTCCCAGCGAACGCGTCCTCGAAGGACAAGCGGCTCTGGAACGCGCCCAAAGTTTGCTGGTCGTGGGCAGCTCCCTGCAGGTTTATTCGGGCTATCGATTTTGCAAGTGGGCGCGACAAACCAACAAGCCCATCTTTCTCATTAACCCCGGGGTGACAAGAGCCGACGACATCGCACATAAGTGGACCGTCGAGGCTGACACAGGGCTGAGCGCACTGCTAAACCACAGCATTAAGCGACACGGGCACAAGGAAACAGCTTCGCATGACTGACACTGTCGTTTTATGGTTTCGACAAGACCTTAGAATCAACGACCTCCCTGCTTTACAAGCAGCCACCCGCGATGGCCAGAAGGTCTTGCCAATCTATATCCTGGATGAGGATGCGCCGGGCGACTGGTCCCCGGGAGGCGCAAGCCGCTGGTGGCTCCACCATAGCCTGACGGCGCTGGCCCAAGACATTGATCACCTCGGTGGCACGTTGATTTTCCGAAAAGGAAAGACGCTCTCGATCCTCCGTGACGTCTGTGAAGCAAGTGGTGCAAGGGCGATTTATTGCAGCCGCCGCTATGAACCTTGGGCCGGTCAAGAAGAACAAACTCTCTACAAAGCGCTAGACAGCGACAACATTAGCTTCAAGCGTTTTCCTGGCTCTTTGCTCCACGAACCCGGCAGCGTGCTTACACAGGGTGGCGGCCCATTTAAAGTCTTCACACCCTTTTGGCGTGCCTGTCGTCGGAACGAAGTCCCGCAGCCGGCAGAAAAACCAAGTGTTGCCTGGGCAGAAGGTATACAAAGCGATACGTTGGATGCATGGAAATTGCTTCCCCGGGATCCTGACTGGGCGGCAAGCTGGAACGAGTTTTGGCAGCCCGGTGAAAATGGAGCTCAGGCACGCTTGCACGCATTTTTGGATGACACGGTGTCTCGCTATGCGGATGAGCGGGATCTCCCTTCGGTAGATGCCACATCCCGTATGTCCGCGCACCTCCATCATGGCGAAATTTCTCCGCGGCAAATCTGGGCGATGTGCGAACAGAAGAAGCTCGAGCAGCCCCACAGCGACACAGCGATCAACAAGTTTCAGGCGGAGCTTGGGTGGCGTGAGTTTTCTTATCACTTACTTCACTTTTTCCCTCACCTACCTGAAACCCCTTTTAAAGAGAACTTTTCGGGCTTTCCCTGGCAAGCCAACGAGACATATCTGCAAGCCTGGCAACGAGGACAAACCGGTTACCCAATCGTTGACGCGGGCATGCGCGAGTTGTGGGCCACGGGCATCATGCACAATCGTGTGCGTATGGTTGTAGCGTCATTTCTGTGCAAGCACCTGCTGCAACACTGGCGCTGTGGGGAGGACTGGTTTTGGGACACCTTGGTTGACGCCGACCTGGCGAGCAACGGTTGCAGCTGGCAATGGGTCGCCGGCAGCGGCGCCGACGCCGCGCCCTACTTTCGTATCTTCAATCCCGTGACTCAGGGCGAGAAATTCGACAAGCAGGGAGACTATGTACGTCGCTGGGTTCCTGAGATCGCTGCGCTGTCCAACAAATATCTACACAAGCCCTGGGAGGCTCCCGCCGAGGTTCTGAGTCAGGCAGGCGTTACGCTTGGTGCAGACTATCCGGAGCCCATCGTCGATCACCGTGAAGCGCGGCAAGCCGCGTTGGACGCCTACGAGCACATCAGGTTATCCACTGCCCCGTCGGCGTAGCCGAATAAGCTCGGCAATAATGGATACGGCAATCTCCGGCGGCGTTTTGCTGCCGATGTCCAGGCCTACCGGCGCATGCAGGCGATTAATGCAGTCTGCCGGCACGCCTAAGGCACTTAAGCGCTCTTTGCGCTGCTCGGTGGTACGCACCGAACCCAGAGCACCCACGTACCAGGCTTTGGACTCCAGCGCCTCCATGAGCGCCATATCGTCGATGCGCGGATCATGGGTCAGGGTGATCACCACGGATTCGGGATCGTCGGCGTGAGCACGGACGGCGTCATCAGGCATTTCCGATAAGAGTGGTAAAGCAGGACCGCGCCAGTCCGCTCTGGCCTCTGCGCGGGGATCACAAACCAGCACGTCATAGTCCAGACCCAGGGCCAGCTCAGCAACGCTTGCGGCCAACTGCCCTGCACCGATCAGCAACATGCGCTGCCGGGGCCCAAAACACTGCAAGAGCTGCGCTTCGGCAAACTCGACCTCGCGATGGCTTACGCCTGATTCAACCGTGGTATTGCCGGAAAGGCGGTCGACGCAGCGTTGAATAATCAGCCTTGCATCCAAAGCGTTGCGCACCGACTCGAGCCAGGGGCGATCCCTGTCAACGTGCAAGAACTGCAAAAAGATCGTCAGGTGACCGCCGCAGGGCAACCCCAGCCGCGCATTTTCTTCTGCGGACACGCCGTACTGAAGCACCTGCGGAGTGTCTCCCGGGAATTCACCTGCAACAATGCTCGCAAGGAGCTCTTCCTCGACGCAGCCGCCAGAAAGAGAGCCCACCTGTGAGGTCGGCGGCAAAAACAACGCCATAGACCCCACAGGACGAGGCGACGATCCATGCACCGCCACTACCGTAGCGAGCCAGCAGGTCTGGCCATTGCGAAGCGCGTCGAGGGCTGCGCTGAGCACTGCATTGTCTTGTGTCTGCATGTGTTTAATTCCGCTGGGACATCGTTTCAACGCGTCGTCGATGATGCGTTTGCCTAACCATCAAAAATCACAGCGGTTCCTGCGAACTTGCGGGGGCTGTCAATAGCGCTTACTCGCCCGCAGCGAAACCGTGGGATGCCATGCTCTCGTTGATAAAGGTCCGCCAAACCGGATTTTCATCAAACTTGGCCTCATCCCATACCGCGTACAAGTCCTTCCTCGCGTCAACCTCAGGCACGCCTTCGCGAATCACGCGATAAAGGTACGTAAATGCCGAAGCACGGAAGTTGGCAAAACAGTGCACCAAAGTTTTCCGTCCTTGCCGCGCATCCATCATGGCGAAGAACAGTTCAAGATCGCGCGGTGTCGGCGCATCCCATAGCACGGGAATATTGACGTAGTTAATGCCGGCTTGTTGCACAGCGAACGGTTCTTCTGCGTTTCGCGACGGATCGGCCACCGCGAGGTTAATGATCAGCTCGACACTTTCAGATTGCAGAGCCGCTACCTGCTCCGGGTAAATCTGGCCCGCCGTCAGCAGGACATCAGACACACGGTGAAAATTACGCGCATCTTCCAGTGTATGCGGGTCCTTCGAATACGCTGGCGACAACCACAGCGCCGCGATTGCCAGTACCAGTCGGTAAAACTTCACGGTAAACAACCCTCCAAGGTTGTGAGCTTTTAAACAGCGGGCAAAGCATAGCACCTGCGCAAGAAACAGTGACCCTCGAGCCTGATGCGAGGCCCGAAAATCCATACTCCGTGCTAGGATTTCTGCCACAGATCGCGTTGCACTGACATTAGCAGGTAGCTGACCATGAAAAGTACGCACAACGTTTTCGGCTTGAAGGCACTTACTTTTGTGCCCACCGTTATGCTCACAATCGTGCTTGGCGTAACAGTCACTGTCGTTGCACCGCTCAAGGCCAAGGAAACCGGCGCATGCCCCGTCAGTGACCTATTGATCTACAACAGCACTGTCTACACAGCAGATGACGACAACTGGCGCGCTCAGGCGGTTGCCATAGCGGACGATCGCATTGCCTTTGTGGGGAGCAATGAGCAAGCCGGACCCTGGCATTGCGGCGCAAAGAAGGTGATGGATCTGCAGGGAAGCGTGGTCTACCCCGGCTTTACCGACGGCCATCAGCATCTCGAGGGCGTTGGCAAGCGTACGCGCACTCTCAGCCTGTTCGGGATACCCACGCGGGCTGACACCATTGAACGCATCAGGGACTGGGCATCCTCGGTTCCCGAGGGAAACTGGGTATTGGGACGGGGCTGGATCGAGCGGGAATGGACGGATGACCAGCGTTTTCTGACTCGCTGGGATGTCGATACCTTTACCACGGACAAACCACTCTACATGCCCCGGGCCGATGGCGTGTCTGCCCTGGTCAACAGCAAGGCTCTGGAATTGGCGGGCGTGGACGCGAGCACGCCGGATCCCGAGGGCGGACGCTTTGAACGCGATGACCAGGGCAATCTTACGGGCTATGTCTTGGCCCGGGCCATGGATCGATTTCGCGCTATCTTGCCGCCAGAAACTGACGAGTACATCAAAGAGAACCTGCGCCGCGGCATGCAGGCCAACGTCGCGATGGGTTGGACACAGACGCACGATGCGGGCATGAGTTGGCGAGAGGTCAGACTGCTTCGGGAGCTTCATGCGAGCAGCGACATGGCACACCGGGTATACATCGCAGTACCTATCGCTGAGGCTCAGTCCTTGATTGAGCATGGTACGGAGCAAAGCGGTGACGGCTTCTTCGAACTGCGCGGCATAAAAGTGTTTATCGACGGCACACTAGGCTCCCGGGGCGCCGCGTTAATCGATAACTACTCGGACGCCGAGCACAACGGGTTCATGAATCGCACGACCCCGGAGGAGTTGATGCCGGTGCTGGAAGCTGCGCTGCGTGACGGCTTACAGGTGATGACCCATGTGATTGGTGATCGCGCTCTGCGCAGCACCCTGGACTGGTACAGCGACGCATGGGACGGTCTCCCGAAAGATCAGTGGAAGACAGACGATTTGCGCTGGCGCCTTGAACATGCGCAGATTATTCCGCCGGCGGACCAGCAGAGGCTGGTCGATATGCAGGTCATTCCCTCCATGCAACCCAGTCACGCCATTGGCGACTTGAACTTCGCACCGGCCCGGTTAGGTGAGGCGCGTCTGAAGTACGCCTATCCCTGGCAGCCATTGATCAACCGCGGGCTAAAGATCGTCGCCGGTTCGGACGCACCGGTGGAGGCTGGTGATCCGCGCATTGAGTTTTATGCAGCCATCACCCGGCAGCGTCTCGATGGCAGCCAGGGCGAAGGGTGGCATCCTGAGTTTGCCGTGTCACGACCAGATGCCTTGCGAATGCTAACGCTCTGGCCAGCCTATGCCGCCTTTCAGGAAAAACAGCGCGGATCCATCAGCGTCGGAAAGCTGGCTGACCTGACGGTATTCGATACGGACTTTATACAGGCAGACCCGGCAGATATTCTGCGTGCCACCACGGTGATGACGATGGTGGGCGGTCGCATCAGCTATGCTCGCATCCATCCCTAGGGCCTTGCAGCAAGGTTTCCTGTGTTCATAGATCCGGGAGTTCCCTTTTTGGTGCGGGAGTCGCGGATCAATGCACAATAATGGTGCCTCGAAGCTCTGGTTTGCTATTCGTACGCCCGTGCTGATGACCTCGCGACATACAATTGAGCGCGCCGCATACCAAAAACCAACACAACTATCAGGGCCACGCCCGGCAGATCGTAAACGCGAGCGTCAATGCGCTTCCAGTGGCGCGTTTTTTGCACCCGGTTCCGGCGAGTGTGCTGCGTTAAAACAAGCACACAACTGAGCGCGGAGCAGGCAACGGGTCTACGCACACGGCCCTGGGGTACACGCGTCTCAGCATCTTACCCAACGAGGAAGCAAGAGGTGGCGCTCACAGACATGCTGTTGTTTCTAGCCCTCATGAGCGGTGCTGGCATGATCGCAGGTATCACTGCCGGCCTGTTTGGCGTCGGTGGCGGATTCGTTGTCGTCCCGGCACTGCTGGCCGTGTTTCCGTTCCTGGGCGATCAAAGTGAGGATTTAATGCTCGTTGCCGTTGGCACCTCTTTGGCCACTATCGTGGTCTCTTCTGCCCGTTCGGTTCACGCACATAGCAAACGCGGGGCGGTAGACTTCCAACTCCTGCGGGATTGGGCCCTCTGGGTGATTCTCGGCGTGGGAGCAGGCATCTGGGTTGCCTCCGTCAGCAACAGCCAGCGACTGATTTTAGTTTTCGCCATTGGCGTACTCATTTACTCCATTTACTTTTTGTTCCCACGGATTTTCGACCGCTATCACGGACGCTTCTCGCTGCCCACGGGACCCGGTAAGGCCCTACTCGCCAGTGGCCTGGGCGGCTTTTCGGCTTTGCTTGGAATCGGCGGGGGCACGGTTATGGTGCTTGCCATGGTGCTGTGTAATCGGCCCATTCATCAGGCTGTTGCCACTGCCTCAGGCGTGGGCTTTCTTATCGGCGTCCCCGGCATGATCGGCTTTATGGTGATGGGGCTGGGAGCCGAGAACCTGCCCGTGGGCTCCATCGGCTACATCAATATCCCAGCGCTACTGGCAATCGCCGTTTTTTCGATCTTTACTGCACCTATTGGAGCGCGTCTGGCGCATAGTCTGGATGGCGCACGTTTGAAACAAATTTTTGGTATGTACCTCGTGATCGTGTCGGTCTCGATGTTTTTAAAGGCCTGACTTATCCTCAGGGAATGCGCCTTTAGCGCAGCGTGACAAAGCGCACGATAAGATAAACACACTGTAACTCGGGAGAAAGCTATGACAGTAGATTTGAATCGAAGGGGTTTCCTGGTTGGAGCAGCGAGTGTCGCAGCCGCAACAACCGTACTCAGCCCGAGTATGGGTTGGGCGAAAGACGCGGCAAAGATGACCCGGCTAACGCCCCTGTATGGCCCCGCGCCGGGCGTTGCCAAACTCAACGCTAACGAAAACCCCTATGGCCCCAGTAAAAAGGCCCTGGCTGCAATCCAGGAGGCCAGCCTGAGCGGCTCCTATTACGCTGACCAGTCTGCCATGGCACTGCGCGCGATGATCGCAGAGCGCAATGGTGTAGACCCCGAGTACGTTGCCATAAGCAGCGGCTCCAGCGGTGTTTTGGCCGCTACCGCCATTAATGCCGCCCAGAGTGGAAACATTCTCGGCCCGGATCTTTTCTGGGACACGACCTCTCTCGCCGTGGAGCAGCAAAATGTTGCCAAGATCGTCCGTCTTCCCAAAGATGCCGGCCTTGAGATCGACCTGGACGCTATGTATGCCGCCATTGACGACTCCATATCCATGGTCCAGGTCGTCAACCCTAATAATCCCACCGGTCTCCTCACCGACCCGGTGGCACTCAAAGCTTTCTGCATCAAAGCCTCTAAGAAAGCCACCGTGCTGGTGGATGAAGCTTACAACGAGGTAACCGACGCTCCCGAGTCCAACACCATGGTGAGTCTGGTCAGAGACGGTCACGACGTCATTGTGGCCCGCACCTTCTCCAAAATTTATGGCCTTGCGGGAATGCGCATCGGCTACATTATCGCTGCCCCGGAAACCATAGAGAACATCGGCAAGTACGGCATCGGCAGTTACGGCCTCAACCAGGCGGGCCTCGCGGCTGCTATTGCCAGCTATGAAGACGCAGAGTTTATGGACGCCTCTCGCGCCAAAATTCGCGAGGGGCGAGAGATGGTGTACTCCGCACTGAAAGAAAACGGCCTAACCGGCCTACCTTCCCAGACTAACTTCATTTTTGCGGATCTTGGATCAATCAATGCCCAGACATTCCGCGAAGCGATGGAAAAGGAAAACGTGCTCATCCGCGGTATCTACCGTGATTACACAAACTGGTCTCGCGTGAGCATGGGGCGCCTCGAACACGTCCAGATGTACGTCGACGCGCTACCCAAGGTACTGTCTCAGCTGTCGTAAATACACGATGACTCTGGCGATGCAGCGCAGCTAGCGCTGCCGCCATAAGCCAAAAAAAAGGGCTGTCCGTAAAGACAGCCCCTTTTCTACATCTTAACCTTTTACAGCTTAACCAGTGTGACATACCCACTATGCGGTGGTTGCTACTTTGCACCGTGCAAACAGCGGGTTCGTGCTGAATGTAACCATGGAGGCTCGGGTCGGAATCGAACCGGCGTTGACGGATTTGCAATCCGCTGCATAACCACTCTGCCACCGAGCCTATATCTTGGAGCGGGAAACCGGGTTCGAACCGGCGACCTCAACCTTGGCAAGGTTGCGCTCTACCAACTGAGCTATTCCCGCAAAGAACCCGCCATGGAGCGGGACGCGTATTGTAGGGTTTGATGCATGTGAGTCAAGCCGAAACAGTGATCAATACCCTCACTGATCGGGCTCCTCGGCCAATACCTGCTGCGCGGCACGAAGATATTGCCACATAGACCAAATGGTGAGCGCCGCTGCTATGTAAAGTAGCAAAACGCCCAGTGCCAGTATCTCACTACCGTCACGCTGGGCATCCACGGCCAGTAGTACCACGATGGAGACCATCTGAAAGCCGGTCTTTACTTTGCCGATCATCGATACCGCGACCGATGTGCGCTTACCCAGCTCGGCCATCCATTCGCGAAGCGCCGATACGACGATCTCGCGACCAATGATTACACAGGCCGCCAGGGTGAACAGAAGGTCATTGTGTCGCTCTACCAGCAGCACCAACGCCACAGCTACCATGAGTTTATCGGCCACAGGATCCAGAAACGCCCCAAAGGGTGTCATTTGGCCGAGACGCCTTGCAAGATAGCCATCGAACCAGTCAGTGATTGCCGCTATCGCAAAAACACCCGCTGCCGCTAAAAGGTGCCCCTCGAAGGGCATATAAAACACCGCCACCATCACAGGAATCAACACAATACGCAGCAACGTCAGCGAATTAGGGATATTTAGCGACACGAGAATTCTCTATACGATTTCAAGCTGTCATTCCCCAACTCCGTGTAAGTGGTCATAAATAGTTTGCGCAATGTTAGCACTGATACCCGGGATCTTTCGCAGCTCCTCGACGCTGGCATTCTCCACGGCGCCCGCACTGCCAAAATGCCTCAACAACTCACGGCGCCTTTTAGCGCCCACGCCGGCAATGGACTCCAGACTGGACTGCCGACGCTGCTTATCCCGGCGATTGCGATGCCCGGTGATGGCAAAACGGTGGGCCTCATCGCGGATTTGCTGAATCAAATGAAGCGCGGGGTTATCCGATGGCAGCTGCAGTTCCCGACCGCTATCCCCAAGGATCAGTGTTTCGAAGCCTGCCTTTCGAGTCGTGCCTTTGGCTACACCCACCACTTCAATGCCCTTAACATCCAAGTCCTCGAGTACCGACAGCGCCTGAGTCACCTGTCCCTTACCCCCGTCAATCAGCAGAATATCCGGCACCGTCGCACCCTCGTCCCGGAGTCTGCGAAAACGTCGCGTGAGGGCCTGATGCATCGCGGCATAATCGTCACCGCCCTCGATGTTTTCAATGTTAAAGCGCCGATAGTCTGACTTGCGTGCTCCGCTAGCGTCAAAAACCACGCAGGACGCCACCGTCGCCTCCCCGCTACTGTGGCTGATATCAAAGCACTCGATGCGTTGCGGGTGGACTTCCATTTCCAACGTTTCCTGCAGTAGCTGCAAGCGTTCCTGTGTCGTCTGCTTCCCCGCAAGGTGGGCGATGAGATTCGTCTGCGCCGTTTGTACCGCCAGTTGTAGCCATCGAGCCCGGGCCTCGCGCACACGCTCTCGTAAAACGACTTTACGGCCGGCGCGACCGCTGAATACTTCCGAGAGGGTCGCCGCATTATCCGGGCTGTGACTGAGCAGCACTTCCGGTGGAATTCGCTGCTGACCACTGAGATAAAATTGAGGCAGAAAAGCTTCCAGAACCTCAGCCTCGGTACTCTCCAAACGCAACTTGGGATAGAAGGACTTGCTACCCAAAACCCGAGCGTCACGCACAAAAAGTACCTGTAGACAGCACCGGCCTCCCTCCATGGACGCGGCCACGACGTCGAGGTCGCCATGCCCTCCTTCAATACCCTGGGTGTTTTGTACCTGCTGCAAATGCTGTATCTGATCGCGCAGTAGTGCAGCTTTTTCATAAGCGAGCTCCGCAGCCGCCTTTTCCATATCATCGGCGAGGCGAATCTGTAGCTCACGGGACTTACCCAAAAGGAATAATTCGGTCTTCTCTACCTGCTCGGCATACTCCTGCGCGGACACCAGATCTACACAGGGTGCCGTGCAGCGATCAATCTGGTGCTGAAGACAGGGTCGGGAGCGATTCCTGAAGTAACTATCTTCGCACTGGCGAACCTTAAAAACCTTCTGCAGGAAGTGCATCGACTGGCGTACCGCTCCAGCACTGGGATAGGGCCCAAAGTACCGCCCTTTCTTCCGCTTGCGGCCACGATGCACCGTAAGACGTGGAAACCGGTCCTCACTGGAAAGAAAGATATAGGGGTAGGACTTATCGTCCCGCAACAAAATATTGTAGGGCGGTTTATGCGTCTTGATCAGGTTGTGTTCAAGCAGCAGCGCATCCGCTTCTGTGGACGTGACCGTGACCTGAATGTCGCGAATGCGCATAACCAAAGCTACGGTCTTGGCGTTCAAGCCGCTGTTTCGAAAATAGCTGCTGACCCGATTCTTCAGGTTTCTTGCCTTGCCGACATAGAGCAATTCACCTTCGCCATCGTACATCTGATACACGCCACAGCGTGTCGTCAGCGTGGCCAGAAACGCCTGCGAATCGAATTCAGGGCTTTCGGAGACAAACTCAGTCATAAAACCGCGGCTCAGGCTCAAGTGCTACGCCAAAACGCTCAAGCACCACGGTTTGCACATATCTCGCAAGCTCAAGTACCTGACCCTGCACAGCATGGCCATCGGTTACCAGTACTAGGGCGTGCTGATCTGACATGGCAACGTTGCCCTGCGCATATCCGCGCAGCCCTGCCCGCTCTATAAGCCAGGCAGCGGAGACTTTAGATAGCTCGTCGGATACCGGATAAACCGGTATTTCAGGCTCTGCAGATTGAAGTTGTCGCAGCAGCTGCGTGGACAAAATGGGATTCTTAAAGAAACTGCCCGCGTTGGGACTATGCGCAGGGTTAGGCAAGCGTTCCTGACGAAGCGCCACTACGGCTTCGAATACCGTTGTAGGCGAGACTTCACCGCAACCGATGCGCGACTTAAGGACCGGATAATCAATATTCACCACAGGAGCACGCGACAGCTTGAGATCCACAGCGGTAATGAGAAAGCGATCCTGCAACTCCTGCTTGAACACACTACTGCGATAGGAAAATCCGCATTCTTTGCTATCGAGCGTCTGCGCTGCTCCGGTGATCAGATCAAAGCCGTGGATGGCCACTACATAGTCACCAAGTTCTTTGCCGTAGGCACCGATGTTCTGCACCGGTGCGGCCCCCACAAGCCCGGGAATCAGCGCGAGGTTTTCGAGGCCGTAATACCCACTATGCACAGCCTCGCTCACCAGTGCATGCCAGACCTTGCCTGCACCAACCCGAAGGGTGACCGAATCCTCAGCGTCGGCCAGAATACTCAGGGAGCTATCGGCTACTTTAAGCACGACGGCTTCGAGCACCCGGGGCAATACCACGTTGCTGCCTTCTCCCAGCGGCATTAACGGCAATCCGGCTTTTTGTGCCCACTCCATAGCCTCCAGCACATCCTGCGACCCACAGACACTGGTGAGCCTGCGCGCCATGCAGGGCAAGGCCAGCGTGTTTGCAACCGCATTGACTACATCTGGAGCCGACAAATCACTCACTCTCTGTGTTCGAACCTGTTGTCGAACCTGTCGCCGCCGTAAACCGAGCCGGATCGATACTCGACTCGCCAAACTGAGCACGGACTCTTTGCAAGTCTTCCGCCGTGTCGATACCACCGGGAACGGCCTCACAGGCCTGCTCCACGTGAATGCCCTCGCCTTTGTAAAGCGCCCGCAGCTGCTCAAGGGACTCACAAAGCTCTAACGGTGCGGGCTGCCACTGCGTATAACGACGCAGAAACGCAGCTCGGTAGGCATATAGACCAATGTGACGGTAGTACAAGCCCCCGGGCATATCGGTGGAATCCCAGCTGTGGTCGCGAGGCCAGGGAATGCTGGCACGACTGAAATACAGGGCCTTGCCTTTCTCATCGAACACCACTTTTACGGCATTCGGGTCGCGAAGGACCTCGACCGAGGTGATCGCCTCGCACAAGGTCGCAATACTGGCCGTCTGTTCTCTGGCGAGGTTATACGCAACCTGATCAATTACTGCCGCAGGTATCATGGGCTCGTCGCCCTGTACATTCACCACAATCTGATCATCAGAAAGCATCAACTGCTCCACCACCTCGGCCAATCTATCAGTGCCGCTGGCGTGATCGGGGCTGGTCATCAGAGCTTCGGCCCCAAACCCAGCACAAGCCGATGCGATACGAGAGTCATCGGTGGCAACGACTACGCGACTTGCGCCAGCGGTTTTCGCTCGCTCAAAGACATGCTGAAGCATGGTTTTGCCGGCAATCATCGACAACGGCTTTCCGGGCAGCCGTGTCGAGGCGTAACGTGCGGGTATCACCACAACAAAGCTCATAGGGCGCCTCCAGATAACTGATGGTCTTCGTGATCAGGTCTTTCGTGAGCCGCATCCGTTACGTCCGGACCCGACGACGGTGCCTCTTGAACCAGGCCCGCACGTCGCAACAGTTGCTGAACAAAATTGTCGGGGAAGCGGATCTCCATCTCCAGCACCCAGGCGTCACAGGGCAGTGTTGTCGGGCACTTCACTGCATCTTTGGCCGTCATCACCACAGGCAGGTTTTGCAGGCCCTCAAAGTCACCCACAGTAAACACCCGGTGATCGACAAAACGGTGCTCTACCGGCTCTATTCCCAGAGCACGCAACCCATCGAAGAAACGCTGAGGCTGCGCTATGGCCGCCACTGCGTGCACGGAGGAGCCCAAACCTGAATCGGCAACGTTGCGAATTTCCCCGTCACTCAAGCGCCGGAAGTGTGTGGCAACATAGCTCGTGCCCGAGTGAGGATCCTGCCCACCGCGTTGCAGAAAAAAATCCACCGTGGCCAGTCGACTCGGCGGCTCCCTAAGTGGCCCTACGGGTAGTAGATGACCATTACCAAATCCCAGAACGGCGTCACTGGTGACCACCTCCACATCGCGCTGCAGCGCGTAGTGTTGTAGACCGTCATCCGCGACTATCACCTGTGCTCCCAACTCCACGGCACGCCGGGCAGCAGCGAGACGGTCGCGCCCAACGACGACCAAGGCGTCACTGCTCTTCGCGATGAGCAGTGCTTCGTCCCCTACTTCACGATAATCGCTTTGCGCGGTGACCTGCACGACACCTCTGGCACTGCCACCGTAACCCCGGCTAACCACAGCGACACGATACCCTGTCGCCACAAGCGATTGCGTGATACCCAGCACCACCGGCGTTTTTCCCGTACCCCCCACCGTTAGATTTCCCACGACAATCACGGGCACTCCCGGATGGCCACTGGCGAACCAGCCTTTATCAAAAGCCATACGACGGAAAGCGGTGAGCGCAGCAAATAGCCACTCAAGAGGAAGCAGCAACAGTAGTAATCTTGGCTGTTGGAACCAGGCGCGCTCCAGTGCCAGTGCTAAACGATCAAACATGATAAATCAGGGAGCCTGCGTCGCTGGCTGTACCGACGCGATACTCAGGCGACTAAAGCCCATTTGGCCCGCTGCGTCCATTGCCCGAACTACCGATTCGTGGGCGGACTGCGCATCGGCAGAAATAATCAGGGGAAGCGTGGTGTCGCCCTCAGAGACCTTATACACGGCTGCTTGCAAGGTGCGCATACTGGTGTCGACCAATGCCCGACCGTTGACCCGGTAGTTACCAGCCTCATCGATGACTATCTCGACCTGCTTTTCCACTTCGTCACGGACCAGCCCCGTGGCCTCCGGCAAGTCTACCGACAGCTGCGTCTCACGCGTGAACGTGGTGGACACCATGAAGAAAATCAGCAGCAAAAACACCACGTCAATGAGCGGCGTCAGGTTAACGTTAAGCTCTTCTTTGCTTTGACGGCGAAACTTCACGCCGAATCGCGCTCGTCTTCCCGGGCATGCAGGGCGTCAACCAACTTGATGGTCTGTTGTTCAAGCTCGATGACAATCCCATCAATGCGCCCACTGAAGTAGCGATGCATCACCAGAGCGGGGATCGCGACGCACAAACCTGCAGCCGTGGTAATCAGCGCTTCAGAGATGCCGCCGGCCAGGGCACTCGCGTTGCCCGTCCCTTGAGACATGATTTCGGCGAAAACGCGGATCATGCCCACGACCGTGCCGAGAAGGCCCAGCAACGGTGCAATTGCCGCTATGGTTCCCAGGGTGTTGAGATAGCGCTCGAGCTCATGAACCACATGCCCCGCAGCCTCTTCGATACTCTCCTTCATCACGTCGCGACCATGATGCGCATTGGCCAATCCCGCAGCCAGAATTCGCCCCAGCGGCGATGAGTCCCGTAGATTACGCAGTTTGGCCGCGTCCAATTCCCCCGCCTTGAGCTGTTTCCAGACACTGGCGAGCAAATGCGGCGGAGCAATGCGGCGCCGATTCAGGACATAGGTGCGTTCTATACATATGGCAATGGCTACGACCGAGCAGGCAATGATGATAACCATCAACCAGCCGCCGGCGGTTATGAGTTCCAGCACAGTGGGGCTCCTCTAAGTGTCGTGATGATTATACCCGTGGATGGCGGCGCGCGAAGGCATACAATCGCTTTGAAGTTCGCCCCGACGCCAAAAGGGCTGCCGCCGGTTTCTCATGGATTCACATTGCACTTTGCCACCGGCGGAGATTTTGAAGACCACAGCGCCGCCAGAGGCCGTATTGATCACGCTCACACCCTGGGAGGCCGCCGTTTGGAGCACCCGACCCGCCGGATGCCCAAAACGGTTGGAACGCCCGGCAGTGACGACCATAATTTCTGGCTCGAGGGAGCGAAGCCACAATCTACTATTGGAGCTGGCGGAGCCATGGTGCCCGGCCAACAGAATATCTGCCTTGAGTTCTCTCCCCCAATAAGCCAGCAAAGCCCGCTCCCGCCGGGCGTCAATGTCGCCCGCCAGCACGATGCGACGACCATAGGCAGAAATCAGAAGTACACAGGACGCGTTGTTGTCGCTGTCCCCGGGCAGAGCTTGAGACAAATAACGCACGGTCACCGCCTTGCCTAAACGCCGGGTTTCTCCCATGCGACAGGCCTCAGATCGCTCATCGGCAATACCTCGACGTATAAGGCTCGGAGAAGCCATCTGTCTGATGAGCGATTCACCGGCGTCGTGATCGCGATCCGGGTGACTGATAACCAAAGTGTCCAGACTCTTTATTGACTGGTTTCGAAACACGGGCAGCACGCTTCGGGCTGCAGTGGCTGAAGGCCCGAGCGTGCCCCCGCCTGTGTCGTACAGTAAAGCCTCTCTGTCGTGACGTAACAACACCGCTGTGCCCTGCCCCACATCGAAAAACACCAGCTCAACGATATCCGGGTTGCCCTTAGGACCGGGCAGCACAAGCGGCACCACAAGCAGTACGACAATCAACGTCTTAACGGTGAGGCCTGGAAGTGGTGTTAACAGAATACCGGTTACCGCCAACGCGAGTGTGGGCACACCGGGGCCGCCCTGCAGAATCGTCCTTGAAGCAATGAACGGCTCCCAATAAGCCAGGGTCGACCATAGCAGTGACAGCAAGGCCGCCGCGCCCTGGAGCTGGAGATCCGCCACGCCTGCAAAAAGGGGGGCACACACTAACGACCCAAGCAGCAAAGGCACCACGGCCAAGGTGACCAAGGGAATCGCCAGCAAATTGATGATGCCGCCGATACTACTTGCCTCTCCGAACCAATAGAGGCTTAGGGGGAGCATCGCCAGCAGCATAAACCCCTGAGCTCCCCAGGCGTCCCGAAGCCATCCACGGGCATTGCTCCAGGCGCTGTACCACAGTAGCAGCGCGACAGCCCCCAGCGTGAGCCAAAAGCTTGCCGACAGGATGCTCAGAGGATTTAACGCTAAAAGCGTGACGCCAGCCAAAGGCAGCACCCGCGCTGAGCGTAGCGATCTGCCGCAAACGCCGGGGAGTATGAACAGCGTCAGCATGATAACGGCCCGCTGTGACGGGATCGCAAATCCAGACAGGAGGCCGTAGCCACCCGCCGTGACTATGGCGAAAATTGGCGGTAAAGCCCGCACCGGAAAACGCTGGCGAAACACCAGCCTGATGACGCGGCTTAACGCGGCGCCGCACCACCACCCGGGAAGCGCCAGCAGCGTGATGTGCATACCCGAGATCACCAACAAATGAGTCAGCCCGTAGGCGCGTAAGCGCGCCCAGGACTCCGGTGCTATGGCGCGTCGATCACCCACCGCCAGCGCTGCCAGTAGTGACCCAACGTCCGTGGGAACTTTGGACTGAATCTGCTGAGAGATTGCGTCGCGCATTCGATCCAGCTTTTGAGACGGCCGCAGACCACTATGTTGTTCCGCACCCGGTATGAGTAATTTAGAAACTGAACCCGTTGCGTGAATATTCGCCACCAGAAACGCCTTCTCACCGTCTGCTGCGGCGGGGTTGACCAGTCCCCAGGGACGTCTCAGTCGCGCATCGAAGGTAATCTCAGCGCCCGGGCGCAGTAATTCTGCATAGGGCTTTGTGCTTTTGTTGTGGGGACTCCCGGTCGACCCGGTAGCGCCGTCCTGTGCCCACCCCTGACCGGTGTCCTTGCGCAGATACACACGAATGCGTCGGGGCCCCTCACAGCTCGCGGGGCTCACGGCACGAACGCGGACATCGAAGCGTAAAGCAGCGTGTTTAGCGCCGGGAAGGTGATGAATCAGTCCCTCGACCTCGCCATCAACCCGCACCGGCTGTCTTTCACACTGGACCGGCAATTGACGCTGTTGCCAGTTCGTGGCCTGCATAAGGATGTGAAATGCACCCAGGCATAGAACGAGCCCCGCGACCATCGTCGGAGCCCGCCGCGGCGTACCCACTGCAAAACGTCTCCTGTGCAAGACCGGTTGCATCGCACGAAGGAGCATTGACACGGCTAGCCACAAGGCTATCACCAGCACTCCGCCTATCGGGACTGCGGCCAGTGGAGGCAAAGCGGGTAGCTGCATGACAGCAATACCCACAGTGAGTGACAGAAATAGCAGCGGAAACGGCGCTACCATCGCCGGAACTCCAGCGGCATAATAGTGCGCACGCGACAGACGTCTTCTTTTAGCTATCCGGTGTTTGAGTGAAGCACGACAAATCTTTTTGGCGAACAGCAATACCGGTCAATGATCTATGCCGCGTAAAACACTGAAATCACTAATGCCCACCCCCGCCAAGCTCCGAAAGCATGGCGCTTTGGATATTCTTGGCGAATGGGTCTATGCCAGCAATCTATGGCATCTCAACCGTTATTCGGCGTCCATGGCCTTTTTCGTGGGCTTGTTCCTCGCTTTTATCCCCGTACCCGGGCAAATGCTGCTCGCCGCCCTTGGGGCCGTGCTTTTGCGTTGCAATCTGCCCATATCCGTGGGGCTGGTATGGATCACGAACCCGCTGACAGTCCCGGCCATTTTTTATCTGGCCTATCAGGTGGGAGCACTGATTATTGACGTGCCCCTAAAAGAGGTGGAGTTCGTCTTGAGTATCCAGTGGCTGGAAGAAGAGCTGCTACGAGTCTGGCGACCCTTGCTCGCCGGCTGTCTGCTTTGCGGTCTGTTCTTCGGAAGTCTGGGCTACTTCGTGGTCAATGTACTGTGGCGCATTCGGGTCGCCCGTCAGTGGAGAAAACGCAAAAAGCGTCGGGATCAAAGGTCCTGATGTAAAACGCTCGCCGGCGCAAGACGCGCTGCGCGCAGGGCTGGATAGAGTGCCGCAAGCACGCACATCACAATTGCCACAGCCGCGATAAGCACCACATCGCCACCGCGTAAATCCACCGGGATAAACGAGACAGGGTACACGTCGGTACTGAGGAACTGAAACTGAAGACTACGTTCCAGCCCCGCCACGATACTTGGCAGAGCGCTACATAATGCAGCACCTAAAGCACAGCCAATAGCGGACCCCAGCACGCCGATAATGAGTCCCTGGGCAATGAATATTGACGCCATGTTTCCCGGGGTTGCCCCTAAGGTGCGCATGATCGCAATAGCGCCCCGTTGGTCGATAACGATAAGAACCAGCGCAGAGACTACGTTAAACGCGGCCACGCCAATAATAGAGGTGAGCAGGAGTACGACCAGATCCCGGGATAACTGAATCGCCGCGTAGAGGTTACCGTGGGTCATACGCCAGGTAGTGGCATAACTTCCGGGAACCAACTCCCGGCGCAGTTGAGGAAGCAGGCTGTCAACCTCGAAGGGATCGTCATAGCGAAGCTGCAAGCCGCTGACGCCCCCACCCAGACCCGCCAAAGCTGAGGCCTGCGTGAGGGACATCAGCGCCAGGGATTCATCGAGCTCTGTGCCGGTATCAACCAGCGACACCACGTTCAAGCGCTGAGTCACAATATCTGTCCGGCGGTCACGCCCCCGGGCAGGGACAATGATTGTAATGTTATCGCCAGCCTCTACGCCCAGCCTCGCGGCCACAGAGTCGCCCAGGACCACACCTGAAAGATCATTAAGATCCGCTAGCTCTGCCATAGCGGGGGTCACCTGCACCATAGACGCAAGACCGAGACCCGAAATGGCCACCACATCCCTACCCCTGATCGCCATACCATCAAAGCTCACAAACTGTGATACGGATGCGACTTGTGGGAGGCTCTCCAGACGTTCGACAAATCCATCGTTAATGTCAAAACTTGCCGGTGTATGCACCGTTGCATGGGGCACCAGCGCGAGGATGCGTTCGCGCATCTCACGTTCAAAACCGTTCATCACCGACAGAACGGTCAATAGCAATGCCGTGCCGAGAATCAGCCCGGTCATGCTCACTCCCGCCATAAACACCGACAGATGCCCCCGTCCAAACGCCAGGGTGTAACGAAGCGCAATACGCAAGGTTTCCCAGAGGGTCACGCGACCGCTTCCAAACGTCCGTCCGTGAGTCGCAGTACTCGCTGCATACGCCCGGCCACAGTCAAGTCATGCGTTACCACCACAAATGCACTGCGGGTCTCACGCAACTTTTCGATGAGATCCAGTACTTGCTGAGCCGCCTCGGGATCAAGATTACCTGTGGGCTCGTCCATCAACACACAGCGTGGACTGTTGATGAGACTCCGCGCGATCGCGACCCGTTGCCGTTCGCCACCGGACAGCTGACCCGGACGATGAGAGCTGCGATTACTCAGACCTACCTCTGAGAGCATCTGAGCTGCGCGAGCCTGTGCCTGGCGTCGGGAAACGCCGGCAATCAGCTGCGGCATGGCGACGTTTTCCAGGGCCGAGAACTCAGGGAGCAGATGATGGAACTGATACACGAAGCCCAAATGCTTGTTCCGCCACCCCGCCAACTGACTTTCAGACATGCCTGCCAGATCACGCCCCGCCAGAGCGACCTCACCCCGGGTCACACGATCCAGCCCCCCCAGAAGATTCAGCAAGGTAGATTTGCCTGAACCGGACACGCCGATAATCGCCACTTTTTCGCCATCGTGAAGCGTAAAGTCCACGCCCCGAAGCACAGTCACACTCGACGCGCCATCATCGTAGCTTTTTTGCACATCGGTACAGCGCAGTGCGACCGAATCATTCATAGCGAAGAACCTCTGCAGGAGCGATACGGCTGGCTCGCCACGCGGGATAAATCGCCGCAAGCACACTCAATACAGTGGCAGATGCACCCACAAAGGCCACATCTGACCACAGGAGCCGCGAGGGCAGCCGGGAAATAAAGTACACCGAGGGATCAAATATCCGGGCACCCATGAGGCGCTCGAAGAAGTCCACAACTTCGGCTATGTAAATTGATAACAGCACGCCAAAAACAGTGCCGGCAAGCACACCCAGCAACGCCAGGGCCAGACCCTGAGTAAGAAAGATTCGGGAAATGCCCCCCGGTGTCGCGCCCATTGTGCGAAGTACCGCGATATCCCGACGCTTTTCCGTAACGGCCATAACCAGCGTAGAGACCACATTAAACGCTGCGACAAGGACCACACCCAACAGCAGGATACTGACAGTGACTTTCTCCATGCGGATCGCGCGAAACAATGAGCCTTGCGTCTCACTCCAGGGTCTATAGGTACCCCGCCCGGCAATCAAGGGCTCCAGAGACGCCTGCAAACCCGGAGCTGTCATAAGGTCGTTGGTTCTGATCTGAAGTCCCCGGGTGCCCCCGGTTTTTAACAGGCGATCGGCGCTGTTTAGCGAGACGTAAGCCAGCACGCTATCTTGCTGGGCACCTACCTCAAACAAACCCACCACCGTGAGCAATCGAGAACGGGGAAACAAGCCCAGCGGTGTCGTGCGCACCTGAGGCAACACAATACGCACATCATCACCCGGCACCACGCCCAGCATACGCGCCAGGGAGGCACCAAGAACAACGCTAAAGTCGGGCTCTAAATCGTCCAGACTTCCCACAAGCATAAATTGCTCAAGTTCTGTGAGCGCCGACTGTTGTTTGATATCGATGCCAGTAAGCACCGCACCTTGCTGCCTGTAGGGTCCGGAAAACAGTACGGTCTCACGAACAAAGGGTGCCACGGCCAGAATCCGGGGATGAGCAAGCAGCGAATCCGAGAGTGCGGCCGTAGCGTCGGTACTACCTGAGTCCGTTTGCGTTGGCGTTAGTTCAACATAGCCATGCGGGACGAGCGCCAGAATGCGCCCGCGCAACTCTCCGGCGAAGCCGTTCATAACTGACAATACGGTGATGAGACTCGCCACTCCCAGTAGCATCCCCAGCATCGACGCCAGAGAAACTACGGTAGTAAAGCGCGAGCGCTGCCGGCTAAATCCGTAGCGTAGCCCCAGAAACCGAGTGTATGAGGCCATAGGTCAACGACTGCGGATGCTACTTGCTGGCGTCGTAGAATCGAGCGTCACTATCGTCACGAGCAGGCTGCGATGATCGATTGGTTTGTGTTTCACAGAGGTTGGGGTCATCGCCGCAGATCTCGCAGCGCCCTTCTATACCCACTGCAGAGAGCCCGCCGCAGGACCCCTTTAAGGGACCACGCCCCGCCATAGCCCCGATGGCCATGCCAGCCATGATCAGGCCCATAATGAGAAATGCGAGAACAAAAACCATAATAACTCCAGTGAAACTGCGAACCCGGGCCGAGCTAGGGCTTGGCCCCGGCGCTACTATTTTGCCGATAAGCTTCAAACGCCGGGGTGTAGTGTACCTCAAGGGCATCTTTACCCCGAGAAACAAAATGCGCTGCCAAGCCCTGTGCCTCGGCCAGCTCCAGCGCAGCGTCCAGGCCTAGCACCAAAAGCGCGGTAGCCAGGGCATCAGCCGTCATACACTGAGGATCGATGACCGTCACCGACACCAGTTCGTGGGCCACCGGATATCCCGTACGGGGATCGACCAGGTGAGAGTAGCGACGGCCTTCATACTCAAAGAAGTTACGATAGTCGCCAGAGGTCGCCACTGCCGCATCGGTAACACTCAAGGCCTCGATGAATCGCGCTTGTCCGAGATCCGGAGATTCAACAGCGAGTCGCCAGGGTCCACCTTCGGGACGACTGCCTGAGGCTCGCAGTTCGCCACCAATCTCTACCAGACCGTTCACAATGCCTTGCGCAGCAAGCAGCTCAGACAATTGGTCGACCGCGTAGCCTTTGGCAATGGACGACAGGTCTATGCGCAGCCCCTCGGGACGACTCAGGCTCGCAGTGTCTGCGTCCCAGGCCAGGCGTTCGGCACCCACGAGCTGCATCGCAGCACCGATCTCGGACGCGTCCGGAGGTGTGAGCGTGCCCGCTCGCGCCCCGAAACCCCATAACTCCACCAGCGGCCCTACAGTGACGTCGTAGGCTCCATCGGTAAGTTCGCCCACGGCGAGGGCTGAATCCAGCACGGTTGCGAATCGCTGCGAAAGAACCACAGGGCCGGTGCCGTCGCCGGCGTTGACCCGGGAGATCTCGGAGTCAGGAATGTAGGTAGACAACGACTGATTGATTGCCGCTAGTTCGCGTTCAATCTGCACCTGCAACGCGTCTGGAGAGACCGTATCAGTGGTCGAATCAGGGCGCTCGCCACCGAGGGAATAGATCACGGACCAGGTGGTACCCATGGTGGCGCCTTTAAGCACCACACGACGGGGACCGTTGTCACAAGAGGATAGGAGTACCGCCCCTACAAGCACCAGGGGCAGCGCAAAGCAGCGACGGAACATAGGCCTCATCCGCGCAGGTTCGAAAAAATCGAACCTGAGATTCATCAACCGCCGAAATCGTCCAGCATGATGTTCTCGGGCTCCACGCCCAGGTCCGTGAGCATTTTGATCACGGCGGCGTTCATCATGGGGGGGCCGCACATGTAGTACTCACAGTCTTCTGGCGCGGGATGATCCTTGAGGTACTCTTCAAAAAGCACGTTGTGTATGAAGCCGGTCAAACCGTCCCAGTTATCTTCAGGCTGCGGATCAGACAGGGCTACATGCCACTCAAAGTTCTCGTTCTCGGCAGCCAGTGTGTCGTAATCCTCGACATAAAACATCTCGCGCAAAGACCGGGCGCCGTACCAGAACGAAATCTTTCGCTTGCTGCCCAAACGCTTAAGCTGATCGAAAATGTGCGAGCGCATAGGCGCCATACCCGCACCACCGCCGATAAACACCATTTCGGCGTCCGTATCTTTGGCGAAAAACTCACCGAAAGGACCGTAGACGGTGACCTTGTCACCCGGCTTGAGCCCAAAGACCCAGGATGACATTTGTCCGGGAGCGATACCTTCGCTTCCGGGAGGCGGTGTCGCTATGCGTATGTTGAACTTCACGACACCCTTTTCTTCCGGGTAATTCGCCATGGAGTACGCACGAATAACCGTCTCGTCCACTTTCGATGACATCTTGAAGAAGCCAAAACGCTCCCAGTCACCCCGGTACTCCTCATCGACATCAAAGTCACTGTAGTTCACCAGGTGTGGGGGGCACTCGAGTTGCACATAGCCGCCCGCGCGAAAATCAACGCTTTCACCATCAGGGAGACGGAGCGTCAGCTCCTTAATAAAGGTTGCGACATTGGGATTGCTCTCTACGGTGCACTCCCACTGTTTCACACCAAACACCTCTTCAGGCACCTGAATCTTCATATCCTGCTTCACAGCTGTCTGGCAGGACAAGCGCCAGCCGTCAGCCGCGTCGCGCCGGGTGAAGTGTGACTCTTCTGTCGGCAGCATAGAGCCACCGCCCTCGTTGACGATGCACTTGCACTGGGCACAGGTACCACCGCCGCCACAGGCCGAGGCCAGAAACACATTCGCCTCTGAAAGAGTCTGCAGGAGTTTTCCACCGGCAGGCACGGTGATATTGCGTTCACCGTTAATCTCAATAGTCACGTCACCGCTGCTCACCAGCAGTGTTCGCGCATAAAGAATGATGCCGACAAGCGCGAGTATCATCGCGGTAAACATGCCGACGCCGTATACGATTGTCATATCCATGGTCGCGCCTCAGAGATCGATGCCGCCGAGGGCCATAAAGCCCAGGGACATCAGTCCTACAGTGATAAAGGTTATGCCAAGCCCCTGCAAGCCATCGGGCACGTCGCTGTACTTGAGCTTCTCGCGGATACCCGCCAGAGCCACAATGGCCAGCGCCCAGCCGACGCCGGCGCCTGCGCCAAATACCACGCTTTCGCCAAAGTTGTAGTCGCGCTCGACCATCAACAGAGAGGCACCAAGAATCGCGCAGTTCACGGTAATCAGGGGAAGGAACACACCCAGCGCGTTGTATAGCGCTGGTACGTACTTATCAAGAAACATCTCCAGAATCTGCACCAGCGCCGCGATCACACCGATGTATGACAGCAGACCCAGAAAGCTCAGATCCACGTCCGGCAGTCCAGCCCAGGCAAGCGCGCCGTCCGCCAGAAGGTAGTTATAGATGAGATTGTTGACTGGCACAGTGATCGTGAGGACCACAACCACAGCAATGCCCAAACCGATGGCCGCGCTAACCTTTTTAGAGACCGCGAGGAAGGTACACATGCCCAAGAACACTGACAGCGCCATGTTCTCAATGAAGATTGCCCGTACAAACAGGCCAAGGTAGTACTCCATCAGACACCCTCCTCCGCTACCGTGTGTTTCGCCATGCGGAAGTCCGGCTCCTCCACCTGTTTGGCATCGGCCGAGCGAAGAATCCAGATGAACAATCCGATAATGAAGAACGCGCTAGGAGGCAGCAGCAGCAAACCGTTGGGGTTGTACCAACCGCCCTCGGTTACCAGGGGCAGTATTTCAAAACCAAACAACTTACCTGCTCCGAACAACTCGCGAATGACGGCGACAAAAATCAGCACTACCGAGTAGCCAAGCCCATTGCCGATACCATCCATAAAACTCGCCACCGGCGGATTCTTCATGGCGTAGGCTTCTGCACGTCCCATGACGATGCAGTTGGTGATAATCAAGCCGACGAATACAGACAGCTGCTTACTAATGTCGTAAGCCACCGCCTTGAGCACCTCGTCCACCAGAATCACCAATGACGCGATGATGGTCATCTGCACGATGATCCGGATGCTGCCAGGAATATGGTGTCGGATTGACGAGATAAACAGATTAGAAAAGGCCGTGACCAAAGTGAGTGCTATGCACATCACCAGGGTGACTTTCAGTGATGATGTAACCGCCAGCGCCGAGCAAATTCCAAGGATCTGCAGCGCGATGGGGTTGTTCTTAAAAATTGGGCCAGTAAGCGTATCTTTTACTGCGTCCATGATCAGGCCTCCCCGTTTCGTAGGTTTTCAAGGAAAGGTGCGAAACCGCTGTCGCCTAACCAAAAGTCGATGAGATTTGTCACGCCACGGCTGGTTAATGTCGCTCCGGAGAGTCCATCAACGCTCCAGTTCGCATCTTTGCTGGCGGGGTCCACTGCGCCCTTCTTTAATGCCAGCTCCACTTCGCCGCCGCGATAAACCTTTTTACCCGGCCAAAGCGCTTTCCAGCGTGGGTTGTCTACCTCGCCGCCTAATCCCGGCGTCTCACCGTGATCGTAAAAACCCAATCCGGCTACCGTATTGGCATCAGACTCCAGGGCGAGAAATCCGTAAAGGGTCGACCACAGGCCGTAGCCATGAACGGGCAGGATGATCTTCTCATAGTCGCCGCCATCACCACGCACCAGGTAGACCTGCGCCACAGAGGCCTGTCGACCGACTTTCGCAATGTCTTCGTCACTGGGCACATCACGCGATTGCGCAGGGTCCTTTGCTGCCGCGCGCTGGTCGTACCCTGCGCTGACGGCATCCGTAAACTGACCGCTCTGTAAATCAACAAAACGCTCTTCTACCACCGAAAACTGCTCTTCGACGCTACGTCCCTCCTCAAGCATTCCTGCTGCCTGCAGAATGTTCCGCTTGCGGTCGAGACTCTTATTGGCCTCCTGGGCAGGCTTAAGAACCACTGCTGCGGTAGATACAATCACCGAACATACAATGCACAGCGCCAGGGCCACGCCAAGAATCTTGCCGATACCATCATTACTGGACACGAGCGAGCCTCCTCTTGATATTCGCCTGCACGGCAAAGTGATCAAACAGCGGAGCAAAAAGGTTGGCAAAGAGTATCGCGAGCATGATGCCCTCGGGGAAAGCCGGGTTGATAACACGGATCAACACCGTCATGAGGCCGATCAAAAACCCGTAGGCCCAGCGTCCGCGATTGGTCATGGCCGCCGACACCGGGTCGGTGGCCATAAAAAACATACCGAATGCGAATCCGCCTACGACCATATGCCAATACCAGGGCATGGAGAACGCCGGATTACTGTCCGATCCCACCAGATTGAGGAAGGAAGAAAACACAAACATGCCAAGAAACACACCGGCAACCACGCGCCACGATGCCACCTTGGTTAACAGTAATATCGCGCCACCGATCATCACCATAAGCGTTGATGTCTCACCGATGGACCCGGGAATCGCTCCAATGAAGGAATCCATCCAGGTGTACTGGGCCTGCAAGGCGGTCATGCCTTCGGAAGCCACGAGGCCCAAAGGTGTGGCACCGCTGTAGCCATCGACGGCTGTCCATACGGCGTCGCCGGAGAGCTGTGCGGGATAGGCAAAGTACAGAAACGCACGCCCGGTCAAAGCCGGATTGAGAAAGTTCTTTCCGGTGCCGCCGAAGACTTCTTTGCCAATCACGATACCGAAGCTGATACCCAGCGCAGCCTGCCACAAAGGGAGGTCGGGCGGACATACAAGCGCAAAGAGAATCGACGTGACAAAGAACCCTTCGTTAATCTCGTGTCCCCGCTTTACGGCGAACAACACTTCCCAGAACCCCCCAACAACAAAGGTCACCAGGTAGATAGGCACAAAATAAAGTGCGCCAAACCACATGTTGTGCCAGATATTGCCGGAGTCGTTCCCGCCAAACGCCGCGATCAACGATCCACGCCAGCCATCAACACTACCACCGGTGACTGCCAGGATTTCATTGGCCTGAAAACCCAGGTTATACATTCCGTAGAACATTGCCGGGAACGCTGCCAGCCACACAGTGATCATGATTCGCTTGAGATCAACACCGTCGCGAACATGGGCGGTAGAGCGCGTCACCGATGACGGTTTATAAAAAATTGTATCTACCGCCTCAAACAGAGGGTAAAAACTCTGGTAGCGACCCCCGTCCTGAAAGTGATGCTCTACGCCGTCAAGCCATTTACGTAAGGCCACGACTTAACCCTCCTTCTCTATGCGTGTCAGGTTATCCCGAAGGATAGGCCCGTATTCATACTTCCCGGGGCACACATAGGTGCACAGGGCGAGATCTTCTTCATCCAGTTCTAGACAGCCCAGAGCCTGTGCACTCTCTGTATCACCCACGATGAGCGACCGTAGAAGTTGCGTCGGCAAAATATCCAGCGGCATGATGCGCTCGTAAGTTCCTACGGGGACCATCGCTCGCTCGCTGCCGTTAGTTGAGGTCGTCATAGGCAGCGGCTTGCGTCCGAAAAAGCTGCTCAGGTAGATGCCAAGGCTGGAGTGCTTATTGCTGCCGGCCCGCAGATAGTGCAGAAACTCCCGCTCACGGCCTTCTTCAAGAACGCTGACCTGGTTGTGGTAACGGCCGAGATACGCCGTAGCGCCGGAGACTTTGCGACCGCCCAGCACAGATCCCGAAATCAGACGGTTTTCGCCAGAGGCGACCTGCCCCGCGATCAGGGCCTCCAGGTCGACACCCAGGCGCGTACGCAGCAGGCGAGGGTTCTCGACCTGAGGGCCAGCCAGCGCCACAACACGCTCAGTCCACAATCGACCATCCAGGAACAGTCTGCCAATGGCGATGACATCCTGATAATTGACCGTCCACACAGAACGCGCTGCACTGGCGCCAAACAGCAGATGTACATGAGTCCCCGGAAGCCCTGCGGGGTGAGGCCCTGCAAACTCTTCGTGTTGAATATTACTCGCGCTTCCGCCTGGGATCTGCGCACCGGGCGCAGTACACAGGTACACCGGGCCTGATGTTTGCGTCGCAAGAAGATCCAGTCCCAGCGAGAAAGCCTCGGACTGCTCCGCAATCAACAGCGAAGGATCCGCTGCCAGCGGATGGGTATCCATTGCCGTAACAAACACCGCTGCGGGCTGATGAGCCGGCGCAGGCACGGCGCTGAAGGGCCGCGTGCGCAAGGCCGTCCACTGCCCCGAAGCCAGAAGCTGCGCGCGCACGGCTTCGCCGGATAGGCTTTTCGCTTCTTCTACACTAAACCTGTCAAAAGAGACCGCATCATCACCGTCCACATCGATAACTACCGACTGCAGAACACGCTTCGCACCGCGATTGATCGCAGATACCACGCCCGATGCCGGAGCCGTGTAGTGAACACCCTCCGTTTTCTTGCAACTAAATAGAATCTGTCCGCACTGGACCCGGTCACCCACCTGGACCGCCATGGTCGGTTTCATACCGACATAGTCGCCACCAAGTACGGCAACGGTACGCGCCTGAGGAGCATCATAAATCTTTTGCTCGGGCGCACCTTCAAGAGGGATATCAAGCCCCCGCGATATTTTGATCATGTAATCCGCCTGGATTGTCGTTGTGTATCAAGCGAATAGGCCACCACTTGAGCCGACGCACCAAAGAATGCCTCGCTTGTGATGGCCTTGAATGACTTACCGACTCGCTTCGCTCCCCCGACGAGCCGGCTTCAGGCCGCCGGTATTATAGCGAAGCGTCGGCCACTCCCGCTACTCAACCGGTCGCCTATTTATCGCTGGCGAAGACGAAAACTGCAGCCTGCCCCGAACTAGGCCTGCTGGGGATATACCGCGTAGTTGACCCCGGCCATGCGCTCCATGACGCGATACACCTGACAGCTATAGCCAAACTCATTGTCGTACCAAAGGTAAAGAACTGCCTGATTGCCGCTCACAATGGTCGCCCGAGCGTCGTATACACACGCTGTTCTCGATCCGACAAAGTCCGAAGAGACCACCTCAGGCGAGTTTGAGTAGTCGATTTGCCGGCGCATACTCGAGTGCAGCGCCATATGCCGCATGTACTCGTTGAGCGCCTCCGCGTCCGTTTCATCTCTCAAAGTGAGGTTCAGAATCGCCATAGACACGTTGGGTGTGGGAACGCGAATGGCATTGCCGGTGAGCTTCCCGGACAACTGTGGCAGTACTTTTGCTACCGCCTTGGCTGCCCCTGTCTCCGTAATCACCATGTTCAGAGGTGCACTGCGCCCGCGGCGATCGGCTTTGTGGTAGTTGTCGATAAGGTTTTGGTCGTTGGTGTAGGCGTGCACAGTCTCAACGTGACCGTGCAAAATACCGAACTTGTCGTCAATGGCCTTAAGAGGCGGAACGATGGCATTGGTGGTACAGGAGGCCGCGGAGATAATCCGATCATCCGCAGCAATATCATCATTGTTAATGCCCGCCACAATGTTTTTGATATCGCCCTTGCCCGGGGCAGTAAGAATCACCTTTGCCGCTCCCTTGGACTTCAGGTGCTGCGAAAGTCCCTCTTCGTCACGCCATACACCGGTATTATCGATGATGATGGCGTTATCAATACCGTATTCGGTGTAATCGATACTGTCTGGCGAACTGGCGTAAATCACCCGAACCTCGTTGCCATTGGCCACGAAGCTCTGACGCTCTTCATCGACGCGGATAGTGCCGTTGAATGCACCATGAACCGAGTCCCGACGCAGCAAACTGGCGCGTTTTTCAAGATCATTGGGGGCGCTTCCCTTACGAACCACTACCGCGCGCAAACGAAAGGCTTCGCCACCTGCGGCTTTGTCTATCAAAATCCTGGCCACAAGACGACCGATACGCCCAAACCCGTAAAGAACGACATCCACAGGCTCCGGTGCGGGCTTGGAGTCACCCTCAATCAAATAGGCCAGCTGTTCCCTTACATATTCGTCAACACTGAGACCTTCACCGTGGTTTTTGTCGTAGTAGTTAACGGCGAGGCGTCCAACGTCAATATGCGCCGGCCCCAGATTCAAGCTACTCATTGCCGTCAGCACCGGATGTGTCTCCCGCTCGGAGAGCTCGTTGCCCTCCACCTGGCGCACATAGCGATGCGTCTTCATCAGGTCCAAAACAGAGGTATTGACTAAAGAACGGTCGTAGCAGAAACATTTCACGTTCTTTTCGCGCGCGAGACGTCCTACCAGCGGAATGATGTCCTCAGCGAGAGCTTCACGCTCTTTCCAATCTTTAAAATAGTCGTCTGGGCGGGGTCGTTTGCGGTCCGTCACGGAAAATGTCCTTTAGTAGCGCGGTAAACGCGAGGCAAGTCTCTGGGCGCGCATTATCCTCGGCCGACAGGCGACTCGCAACATGACAATTGTTGAGTTGCTCACAGTTTGGAACCCCGGGCCACCTCGCTCTACAATAGCGGCCCTTTTCCCGCAGAATCGCCGCACTCCTATGCTGTTCGCACCATTGCTGGACAAATCTCCCTGGCCTGCCAAGACCGGCAGTCGTACTGCTATTGGTCCATTTTTCGGAAGCACGGCTTCGCTGTGTATTGCAGAGCTTGCGACCACGGAGCGACTGCTTGTCGTTTTCACCGAAGATACCGCCCAAACGCAAGTCCTGGCCCGGGAGCTGCCTTTCTTTTTGCCCCCGGAGTGCGAAATATTGCTGCTTCCGGACTGGGAGACCTTGCCTTACGACAACTTTTCACCGCACCAGGATATCGTTTCGGAGCGCCTGAGGACGCTGCATCGCCTGCCCCAGACCCGGCGGGGAGTGCTATTGCTGCCGGTGGCCGCACTCATGCAGCGCTTACCGCCGCGCCACTATATTGAGGCCAATAGCCTGCTGCTCGAAGAAGGCCAGTCGCTGGATATCGAGGGCCTGCGAAGCGCCCTGTCCAAAAATGGTTATCGGGCGGTCGATACCGTCTATGAGCACGGAGAGTTCGCGGTACGCGGCTCGCTCATGGACATCTATCCCATGGGCAGCAAGCTCCCCCTGCGCATTGACCTACTGGATGACGAAATTGACTCCCTGCGGTGCTTTGATCCAGAGACCCAGCGAACCGTGGAGAAACTCCCACGCGTGGACCTGCTTCCGGCGCGGGAGTTCCCCCTGGATAAGCCGGCCATCAAGGCATTCCAGCAGCGCTGGTACGCGCGCTTTGATGTCGACCACGATCAGTGCCCCATATTTACCGAGCTCAGTGACGGGCGCGCTCCCGGGGGCGCTGAATATTACCTCCCACTGTTTTTCGACGCCTGTGAATCGCTGCTGGATTACCTGCCGGAAAACGCAGCCCTGGTGACGCTGGGCGATCACTACAGCGCCGCCACGCGGTTCTGGGACGAGGCTTCGCGGCGTTTTACGGACTACGGCGTAGACCCCAGGCGACCACTGTTATCCCCGGGAGAATTATTTACTCCGGTAGAAGAGTTGTTTGCGATCCTCAAAGCTCATGCGGTACTTGAGTTACGCCAGACCGCAGACGCCACAGTCCATATCACAACTGACATTGAGCCCCCTCCCCAGCTGCTCGGCGGTGAGAATGAAAGCGGACTTGCCAGTCGCCTCAACAGCCTTCTCGAGGGTCATAACGGGCCGGTTTTGCTGTGCGCAGAAACCGAAGGGCGCCGGGAGATCCTTCTGGAGTCACTGGATACACCACCGATGGAGGTGGCGAGCTGGGACCAGTTCCTGTCTTCTGGCGCAGCGTTTGCGCTTGCGGTGGCGCCCATCGACCGGGGCATCAATCTCGGAGCAACAGCCCCCATGCTGGTCACCGAGACACAGCTGTTTGGCGAGCGTGTTGCCCAGCGTCGTCGCCGCCGCGGTCGGGACTCCCAGGACCCTGAAGCGATTTTCCGGGATCTCAATGAATTGAGACACGGCGCCCCCGTTGTGCATGCTGAACATGGTATCGGACGCTACGTGGGTTTAACGCATTTGGAGGTTGACGGTGCTGCAGCGGAGTTTCTGACGCTGGAATATGCGGACCAATCCAAGCTCTATGTGCCCGTGTCCTCGCTGCAGCTGATCAGCCGTTACGCAGGCAGTGACCCGGAGCACGCCCCACTGCACCGTCTCGGGTCCGAGCAATGGGACAAGGCTCAACGCAAAGCCCGGGAGAAAGCTAACGATGTTGCCGCTCAGTTGCTTGAGGTCTATGCGCGGCGTGAGGCACGCCAGGGCGTGCAGTTTACGGATCCCGAAGAAGACTATGAGCGCTTCGCAGCGGGCTTTCCATTCGAGGAAACCCCGGATCAGGCGGCTGCTATCGAAGCGGTAGAGCGCGATATGTTCGCCGCCGGCGTAATGGACCGCCTGGTATGCGGAGATGTGGGATTTGGCAAAACAGAAGTTGCCATGCGGGCCGCTTTTATTGCTACGGCAAACCAGCGTCAGGTTGCCGTGCTGGTTCCCACTACTCTCCTCGCCCAGCAGCACTACAACTCCTTTCGTGACCGATTTGCCAACTGGCCGGTGAAGATAGAGGTCATCTCGCGTTTTCGCGCCGCTTCTGACACTAAAGACGTTGCCAGACGCCTGGAAGCCGGCGATGTGGACATCTTGATCGGCACACACAAGCTCATCCAAAGTGATATCAGATTTGCCGATCTGGGGCTTCTTATCATCGACGAGGAGCATCGCTTTGGCGTGCGCCAGAAAGACAGCATCAAAGCCCTGCGCGCAGAGGTAGATATTCTCACGCTCACGGCCACACCCATACCGCGAACACTCAACATGGCGCTCGGCGGCATGCGTGATCTATCGATCATTGCCACGCCTCCGGCGCGACGGCTCTCCATCAAAACCTTTGTACGAGAGCAGGATCATGGCCTGATCAAGGAAGCCGTGTTGCGCGAAACGCTGCGGGGTGGGCAGGTGTTCTACGTTCATAATGAAGTTCGAACGATCGAGCAGCGGGCCGCCGCTCTGCGCGAGCTGCTTCCCGACCTGTCCATCGTGGTTGCCCACGGCCAGATGCATGAGACGCAACTTGAGCGGGTGATGTCCGACTTCTATCACCAGCGTCATCACATCCTGATATGTTCAACGATTATCGAGACCGGTATCGATATCCCCAATGCCAACACCATCATTATTGACAGGGCTGACAAATTTGGCCTGGCGCAGTTGCACCAACTCCGTGGGCGTGTAGGCCGCTCGCATCACCAGGCCTACGCGTATCTGCTGTGCCCACCGGCTTCGGCAATGACCACGGATGCCAGTAAGCGCCTGGAAGCCATTGAGGCTGCGGGAGAGCTCGGTGCGGGCTATCAGCTGGCCACCCATGACCTGGAGATCCGCGGTGCCGGCGAATTGCTCGGCGACGAGCAAAGCGGGCAGATACAAAGCGTTGGCTTTGCCATGTACTCCCAGTTACTTCGCCAGGCTGTGGAGGCATTGCGGCGGGGTGACATCCCTGATGTTGATGCGCCCTTGCAGGCGATTACCGAAGTTAATCTGCACAGCCCCGCGCTGATACCCGATGATTACCTCCCGGATCCCAACATGCGCCTGATTCTGTATAAGCGTATTGCTGCTTGCGAAAATGATTTGGCGCTGCGCGAGATGCAGGTTGAGATGATCGATCGCTTCGGGCTGTTGCCGCCCCCAGTAAAAGGCTTGTTCAGCGCCAGCTCTTTACGGCTACTGGCTCAGCAATGTGGTATCAAGGCTCTGGAGCTTGGCGAGGCTGGGGGACATATCGACTTTATGGATAATACCAATGTGGATCCATTACAGCTTGTCACCCTCGTGCAGGAACAACCACTTCACTACAAGCTCGCAGGACCAACGCGACTGCGCATTGAACGGGCATTGCCAGACATCAGGATTCGCGAAGAACTTGCCAGAGAACTACTCCAACGACTCGCCGGGGACCTGCTCGATGACGCTGCCTAGAACAACCACACTAGCTCGGGTAAGCACGGTCCTTTTTTGTCTGGGACTCTATTCGTCGGCCTCTCCGGCGCAGCCTGGCAATGAATTGTCGGAGAACTGGTATCGCACCGAGGTGCTGATTTTCGTTCGGGAAGATGCGGATAGTCGACTTGTGGAACAGTGGGATCCCCTGCCAACGCTGGAGTATCCGCAGGAATATCGTTATCTGCTGGATCCCGCGGTGGCAGACCGGCGCCTGCAAGAGAGCCAGGCTTACTCCAGCGCGGTGGACGACCGAGGTGTGCAGACGCTGTTAGTCCCTGCACCTATCGAGGAACTCCAGGACCATTCCCGCCCCGACGCATTAACAACCCCCCTTGTCGAACTCGACGTGCTGATCCCCGACGAGACCGCGACCGAGGGCGACCCCGGCACAGCGGTAAATGCGCTCCTCACAAAAGAACCCGCACGAAACACCGAGCTGACACCACAAACCCCGGACGATGCTGCGAACCTGCAACCGGACCCCAACGATCCTCAACCTGATCTGGAAACCCCGATCATCGCTCTACCCTACGAATTACTCGATGACGATAACCTTGAATTCCGACCGCAAGCGCGCAGTCTGCGTCGTCAGGGACACCGCCTAGTATTCCACGGAAGCTGGTGGGCGATGCTTGACGACGCTGACGAGACGCCTTCTCTGATTATGGATCGTTCCGGTGACATGGATAGCCTGGACTGGCCGGCACTTCAGGGCAGCCTGCAGGTTTACCGTTCGCGTTATCTGCACATTGCACTGGACCTGTGGTTGAACACTCGGGGTGAATACCTGCCAGATGGATGGCAGATCGACCCGCCGCCCCTGCCCGCTCCCTCGCTAAGCGCTCAAACCTTGCGCGGAAGCAAGATCAACCCCTGGTCACCCGACATAAGCTCACCCGGCATCACCCTTGATGAAATTGGCAGTGACACTGTCTCACTCCCAAACCCGGAGGCGTCTCCGGACCCGGACCTTATGCCGTCCCCGATCCCCGGCATGACACAGGAGATTACCGACGCGACAGATTATCCCTGGCACCATGCCATCGTGCACCGCCAGAGTCGGCGCATGCGCTCAGGAGAAATTCACTACCTGGATCACCCTGTCATCGGCGTCATTGTGAAGGTGACGCCCATGAGTGATGACGCCCTGCCGTTACTGGAACCGGGTAAAAGGGAGTTTCGCGAGCGCCATGGTCTTGCGATCGAATTTGCGCCGGTGGACGACGCGTCGGCAAAAGAGCAGCCCTGATCGCTCAGACTTCGGATTGACGCCGCACGAAGGCACCGACCAAAGCGCCAAATAGCGCGGTTTCTTCAAGCAGTGTGTTGCGGATAGCTTCCATGGAGATGGGTTCTGCACCGACCCCCGCTGCAGCATTCACCACCATGCATATCGCGGCATATGGGATACCAAGCTCCCGGGCCAAAGCGGCCTCAGGCATTCCTGTCATACCAAGCAGGTCGCAACCATCTGCGGCGAAACGCTGCACCTCAGCGGCGGTCTCAAGACGCGGCCCCTGCACCACGCCAAGCACCGCCGTGTCGCTATGCGGCACCCCTGCGGATTCCGCAGCACTGATAATTTCGCTCCGTAGGACGCCATCATAGGGCTGAGTGAAATCCACGTGGAGCAGCTCTCCGCTACTGCCATCATCAAAACTGTGTTCCCGTCCCCAGGTGTAATCAATGAGCTGGTGGGGCACAACAAGCTTGCCGGGGGCCATCCCCGCACTAATGGCACCGACAGCATTCGCAGCAAGAATGCGCGTCACCCCTAGTTCTCGCAGGGCCCAGACATTCGCTCGATAGTTGACCAGATGTGGCGGTATGGGCTGCGCACGACCTCCATGGCGATGCAGAAAAAACAGCTTATGCCCTGCGTAAACCCCCTCCTCGATCGCCATGGATGGCTGACCAAAGGGCGTATCCACCGCATGCGATGCCACAACTTCCAATCCGGGCAAGGCATTCAGCCCCGTACCCCCTATGAGGCCCAGGCTCATGCGCTGGCGCTCATATCCGGCCCTTGCACATGCAGTGTGCGCGTAGGAAACGCAATATCGGCACCGTGCTCATGCACAATCCCAAGGACTTTTAGCAACACATCCTGTTTCACGCCGTGATACTCCACCCAGTTGGTTGTTCGAGTATGGCAGTACAAAAAACAGTCCAAAGAGGACCCGCCAAAGGACTCAAAGTTAACAATGATCGTCTGGTCCGTATCGATGTCTGCATGCGTTTGAAGCATCTCCCGCACAGCGTTTACAACGGGTTCCAGACTGCGGCTATCTTCGTAGCGCAAGCCAAACTTCTCATAAATCCGCCGATTGAGCATTCGTGACGGGTTTTCGATCACAATCTGCGCGAATACAGAGTTGGGAACATACAGCGGGCGCTTGTCAAAGGTCCTTATGCGCGTCACTCGCCAACCTATATCCTCTACCGTACCTTCCAGGGCACGATCCGGCGAACGCACCCAGTCTCCGATGGTGAACGGACGGTCCATATAGATGCCCAGACCACCAAAGAAGTTAGCCAATAAATCCTTTGCCGCAAAACCAACAGCGATTCCACCGATACCACCGAAAGCCAGTAGTCCGGATACGGACACACCCAGTGTTTGCAGCAGCATCAAGGCAGTTATCAGCCACAGAGCAACGCGCAGGAGCCGCGCGGTGGCACGCACCGTGGCTTTGTCCACTGAGGTCCCGTCGGCAAACCTGGCGATGAGAATCTGTTCTTCGAGATTGGCTATGAGCCGATGCAGAAACCATGGCACCAAAAGCACCAAAGACGCGTGAAGCGTGGCCAAAGCCATGGCGCGCAGGGACGCCAACACCGGCAACAATGCAAACAAAAGCGTGAGCAGCAACAGCCACCAGGCGAGCTTTGCGGGGGCCACCAGTGCATTGACGAACGCATCATCCCACTGCTGCTCGGATTGCTGTGCTAATCGCTGCAGACGATTAAACACAGCGCCGATGAGCCATTGGCCCAGGAGCGCAATCAGCAGCAATCCACCGAAAGCCACCCACACCCACGGTAAATTCAAATTGTTAGCAAGGTGCGCAAAGGCAACCGCGAGCTGTGATTCCATGTCGGTCCTGGGTGACGGTTAGACTATTTATGAATGTAGAGATTGCCGCTAAGGCGGTGAAAGTATAACAGCGCCTCAGCCAGCTAAGATGATTTGTCCGCGGTACGGTCCAAGTAACTGAATAGCCTGAGATCCTGAAAAAAAACCTGACCGGCAAAAAACGCGTGTCATTCAGGCCTGACATTTTGACGCACTGGCAACTCCCGAAATTGCTGATAGATTGAATACCACAAGGGAGACAACGTTATGAGTCAATATGTTCCCAAACTGGGGCTCTGGTACCAGGATCGTGAAAGCGGCCAGATGTTTGAGATTGTGTCACTGGATCTGGATGAGGCTAATGTGCAGGTACAGTATGTGGATGGCGAGATTGCCGACTTCGATCTGGATGCCTGGGCAGACCTCAGGCTGGCCCTGGCGGCGGCGCCGGAAGACTGGCGCAGTGCTTTTGAGCTGGATGAGGCCGACGCTCAGGACCCTGACGCAGCCATGCACCCCCTGCAGTGGGGCAACCCTCTGTCGAACATCGAGCCCGACTCCGTTCTGGGACTCGACGACTTTTAAAGCGCTGCAAAGGCGCAGCGAGTAATGCACCGCAGGCTCCTCGGCCAGTTCCGTCGGTCATCGGTGTGGATCGACCTCACGTTGGGCGCTGTGGAACGCTCCTGCCCGCCGCAAGGTAACGGTTGCTCCAGCGTTCATACTGTATATAATCACAGGCACTGTATAGATCCACAGGTGTCTTATGCTCAAACTTACCGCTCGCCAGGAACAGGTGCTAGATGTCATTCGCAGGCATATCGGTGACACGGGCATGCCCCCCACCCGCGCGGACATCGCGAGAGATTTGGGCTTTAAATCAGCCAACGCCGCAGAAGAGCATCTAAAAGCGCTTGCACGTAAAGGCGCCATAGAAATCATCCCCGGCGCTTCCCGCGGAATCCGCCTACCCGAAGACGTTGGTTTACCCATCATCGGCCGGGTTGCTGCCGGACAACCGATCCTGGCCACAGAAAATGTTGAAGAACACTGCGCGGTAGACCCGTCACTGTTTCATCCACCGGCCGACTACCTTTTGCGTGTGCAGGGCGACAGCATGATCAAGGTAGGCATTCACGATGGCGATTTACTCGCTGTCCATAGCACTCCGGTGGCAGAGAACGGCGCCATTGTCGTTGCGAGGATTGATGATGAGGTCACCGTAAAGCGCCTGAAGCGGGGGCGGGATAAAAGGCACCTTCAATTGTTACCGGAGAATGACGCACTCTCGCCTATCGACGTTGACCTTGCGCAGAGTAGCTTTGCAATTGAGGGTTTGAGCGTAGGGGTTATTCGCCGCTCGCTCTAAGCAAGACTCCTGTTGGTCATCAGCGCATCTGGCACGAAGCAAGAGCTTAGCGTCCTGCCCCGACAGGCTTTTTCCATAAAGGCATGAGATTAAGGCTAGACCAGCGTCTCACGCTAATCGAGCCACGCCGTACTTTCTCAATAGTAACGGGCTCATAATAACTGGCAGAAACGCGCGCTACTGTGGAATCGCTTCCATTGGCATCTGACTGCCGATCATTAAGTCTGTCGGTCCCATACGGTCCTGTCACAACGACCGCTTTCGCACCTATTTTGAGTCGTTGGGAGAGTCTTGGGCTGATGACCGCTTGCGACCCTCAGCTGCCTATGACATTGAGCAATGGTTTATCCTCTGCCGCAGAGTAAACAATGTTAGGAGGCAAGAAATGCTAGATCGTAACTCATTGGCTGAGGTTCTCGGGCTTTTAGCAGTAGTAGCTTCGTTGGCATTTGTCGCACTAGAGATACGACAAGCGAACCAAATAGCAATCGGTACCACGTCCTACGAACTGGGCCGGAACTGGATGTCGATCAACGATCTTATGATTACGAATGCTGACGTCGGTGCTCTCGTTATTGCGCTTTCAGACGAAAATTTTGTTCCGAAAGACGACCTTCAAAGTGTGCAGGCACATGCATTCGCAAGGCGGTTTCTAAATATGTGGGTCTCTGCAGAGGAGGCATACAAGACCGGAATCGCATCCGAGGCGTTGTACTCGGCGGCTTCAATGGACGTGAAGGCGGTCGTCGGCAATATCCCGGGAGTGGTTCGAGTATTCGAGACGGTGGGGGAAGATTATGACCTTACCAAGTACCGACTCTTAGACCCCCTAGTCGAGGCTATTGAGAGACTGCCTGCTCGCAATGATGCTGCGAGATAGACGGCCTTAGCAAAGGGTCGCCAGCACGCTTTCGTTAGTTATTGGCGGGTAGCGACCCTAGAAACCACCCGATTCAGCCTTTTCCGACTGACCGCATTGAGGTGAATCTGGCCAAAAACAGCCAGTTCAACCCGAAACAGCCAATACCCCTGCTTTTTGTGGTGTAAAATTTCTTGACGGCACCAAAGACCGCCTTGAGGTGGCTGCTACCTTCTCTGTGAAGTTTGCGGGAGGAGCAAGGGGCGACTAAAAGGGAAGTCGCCCAGTGCCATCACTCACACTTCCGTTTGCTCAGACAATACCAGCGCATCATCAACTTCGACCCCCAGATAACGAACAGTACTCTCCAGCTTGGTATGCCCAAGCAGAAGTTGGATTGCGCGAAGATTCTTCGTCCGGCGATAGATCAACGAGACCTTCGTTCTCCTGAGCGAGTGTGTCCCGTAGAGGGACGGGTCCAGGCCAATTTCAGTCACCCACCGGTCAACAATCCGGGCATATTGTCGCCTTGAGAGATGCGGTGACTTATTCACCCTGCTAGGAAACAAGTAGTCGGGAGGCAGCAAGTTCGCCTCTGTGATCCATCGTTCAAGCGAGAGTCTGGTCTGTTCCGTGATTTCAAACTGAACCGGCCTGCCAGTTTTCTGTTGCACGATCTGCGCTCTGGACTGCACTCGGCCACCCTGGGCGATATCTGTGACGGTCAGCGCCATGAGGTCACAGGCTCTCAACTTGCTGTCGATTGCCAGGTTGAACAAAGCCAGCTCACGACTGCGCTCCTGAAGCTGTAATCGAATCCTTATTGCCCATATCTCTTGGAGTTTCAGCGGACGCTTTTGTCCCGATAGTTTTCCTTTGTTCCATGGAATCTGAACGGGTTGTTGAATAATTGTTGGGTACATATCGACTTCCTACTGCGTTGAGTGGAAATTAATCTGTACACCTATCTAGGGATCTTTCCAGCCAATTGGCCACGTGGGCGGGCCTGTGCCCCTGTCGGGTCGTGACCGCTACTACCGCTTTCGCCTGAGGCTGTGTGAAAACGCTGCTTCGAGATATGCTATCACCTTCGTAGTAACTCGAGATTCTGATGAAGCGTTTCGTAGAAGGCGAAGATCGAAGCCAAGGCACATTGTTTCCCGAACGGCTCGATGACTACATCGCAGACGATAATCCCGTAAGAGTCATTGATGCCTTTGTTGAAGAACTCGACCTGGCTGATCTTGGTTTTGAGCGGGTGCAACCGCAAGCCACCGGCCGCCCTGGCTACCATCCGGCATCACTGTTAAAGATCTACGTGTACGGCTACCTCAACCGGATTCAATCCAGTCGCCGGCTGGAGCGCGAGACACAGCGCAATGTCGAGATGATGTGGCTCACCGGCCGATTGATGCCGGACTTCAAAACCATTGCCGATTTCAGGAAGGACAACGGCAAAGCCATACGCCGCGTCTGCCGGGAGTTTATTGATCTATGCCGCTCTATGGAGATGTTCACCCAAGCCATCGTGGCTATTGATGGCAGCAAGTTCAAAGCGGTCAACAGCAAGGATCGGAACGATACCAAGCGAGTATGAAGCGCGCATCGCCAGAGTAGAGCAGCACATCGAGCGATACCTGTCGCTGCTGGACGACGTCGACAGGACGAGCCATCGTGCGGGATACAAAGTGCTGAACTGGAAGACAAGATTGCTGCGCTCAAGGAGCGAATGCAGCAATAAAAAAGCGTGAGCGCGATGTACTCGCGCACCCCGACCAGCAAATCTCTGAGACCGACCCGGATTCCCGCCTGATGAAGAAAGGCGGCATGGGTTCACAAGTGAGCTACAACGTTCAAACGGCCGTCGACACAAGGCACAAGCTGATCGTTGCGCACGACGTCACCAATGCCGCCGTCGACAGGAATCAACTCTTCCCGTTAGCAGGACTGGCGCAGCACACGCTGCAACAAGACGAAATTAAAGTGCTGGCCGACCGAGGTTATTACAAAGGCGAAGCCATCAAGGATTGCTACGACGCAGGCATCGAGGTGTTGGTGCCTAAAACGCTGACCTCAAATAGCAGAGCCGCAGGTCGCTTTGACAAAGAGGTTTTCCACTACGAGGAAGAGACAGACAGTTACCGGTGTCCCGCCGGCGAAACATTGCAACGACGGTTTACCACGTTGGAAAAAGGCAAGGTGATGCAGGTCTACTTCTCGGCCGTTTCGGTGTGTAGGAACTGCTCCATAAAATCACAATGTACGACAAGCATACAGCGCAAGATAAGACGCTGGGAACACGAAGACCTGCTGGACAGCATGGAGCAGGAACTGCGTAAAACACCTGATGCCATGTCGGTGCGATCGCAAACGGTGGAGCATCCTTTTGGGACACTCAAGGCCTGGATGGGCTCGACGCATTTCCTGACGCGGCGACTTAAGAATGTTCGCACGGAGATGAGTTTGCATGTCCTGGCTTACAATCTGCGGCGAATGATGAGCATTATGGGCGTCGTGCCGTTAATGGAGGCAATACGGGCCTGAGGTCCTTATTCAGTTCTATTTTGCGTTGCTTCAGGGCTGCATAAAACGCATTACCAGCGTCCCAGAAATTTTGGGCATCGAGAGCAACCTCAACATCGCACCGCTGACATGCCGACTGAGTAGGTGAGAGGGTAATGAATAGTACTGTTTTTGCAGGGTGTATCGCGTGACCCGCTTTTCACACAGCCTCGCCTAGAAGCAGGCGTCACACACCCTTTAGAACTACCAATCAACTGGCCCAGAAAAAGCGTCGCAAATCGCTAAATGGTGGGTTCGAGGTAGTACATTTGGATCAGCTCTATGACTTCGGATGGATCAAAGAGCACGTGACCGGATTTGGTGAAGCGGCCCAGTTCCTCGGGGCCGGGAAACGAGTAATAGTGGCCGCCAGAGGATTGCACAGTTGTATGCAGTGATCTTCCAGAAGCAAGTGTCTCTACTGCGGCCGCCATCTCGGCGACGCCATCAGCATACAAGTTGATTACCTGCCACAAGTAAGATTTACCAGGTACCAAAGGGCTCAGTGTCTGACTAATAACCCCGCCTGTATCAATGCTGGAGTCTTCTATGAAATGGAGGGTTGTTCCTAGCTCTTGGTCGCCGGCGAGCATGGCCCAGAAACTGGCCATTACACCGCGGTAACTGGGTAGCAATCCAGAGTGCAGGTTGATCACGCCGAGAGGAGGCAGGGAGATCACCGCGTCCCGCAAAATACCGCCATAGCGAATAGAAATAATAAGATCGGGAGAGATCGCGTCCACCTTTGCGATACCCTCCTCACCATTGATGTGGTTCTCTATCACTGGAGGCGATCGAAGCATCGACGAAAGGCCGTGAAAGCTCCTCATCCGCGCTTGCGCGCCGTTGTCCAGTAAGGGAAATACTATGTCGTTGAATAGGCCCTGTTCAAAAAACTTGAGCATTTCTAGCTGCGGCGCCCGTCGCTTGCCGCCCCCGACGGCAGAAGACAGCATCAGGTACAGGCTGTGACCACGCAGCTTGGGTAAGAGCAGATTTAGAGCGTAATTACTGGCGAGGTCTTGATTGGCCAGGAGGAGCACTTTCACTGTTCGTTGGGTCTCAGGTGGCAAAGCTGATAGCCTAACTGCTGGAGCGGTTCTCGAACAGTCGCGAGATCGCCGAACTCCAAGCGCCACAAGTTTCCTGAATCGTCGAATCTAGTTTTGTAGCGTGGGGATTTTGACAAACCGCTAATGTTGTAACTGAGGCGTTTTCAGACCTGGCTAAAGACCTCTTCCGCCCTATCTAGGTGTCCACGGATTTCAGGCAAAACCACACAACCGACACTCGCGAGTGCGCGTCACAAGCCCTCGATCAACTAAAAGCGATAGCCACGCTGACGGTAATCAGCAGGACACCGGAAACAACGTTGACCCGACGTAAAGTCGTGGGCGACGAGACGATTCGTCTCGCCCGGTCGATGAACGCTGCAAGAGCCAGATTGCCCGTCAGGGGCACGATGAGAGAGATGCAGCAGATGACGATGATGTCGACGGTCGTCAGTGCACGCAGGTCGAAAAAACCCGGCAGTATGCCGAGGTAAAAAAGCACGGCTTTGGGGTTGCCGAGAATCACTGCGACGCCCGCGATAAAACCCGCCCAGGCTCCTGGTCGTGTCAGTCGACTGTCCGCCACGATGCTGCGGTCTGCACTACGTATAAGCAGAAGACCCATGAGCATGAAGACAAAACTGGCGACCCATTTCAGCGCGAACATCAAACCGTCGTAAGTCGAGACGACCCAACTGATGCCGAAAATCGCTACGAGCGGCCACACTACGTCGCCTACGACAACACCGAGCGCCACGGGCCACGCGGCGGAAAAACCACCGGTCATGGCACGCGCGGTCAGGGCGAGCCATACGGGGCCAGGAGTGAGGAACAGTACGAAGAGCGCACCGCTGTAGAGAGCAGCCTCGGGTAATGTGATCGTCATGAGCAGATCAGCTTATCTTTAACTGCCCGCGGTCGCTAGCTTACTCCCGCCGCAAGAAAGCTCTGTGGGGAGTCCTGCTAGCAATGTCACATTTCAGTTCGATTCTTATGGGCTGCGTCTCGCCGGTTGCAGTCGCTGAATATAGACCACTCTCAGCTGAGCCGATGAGCGCCAGGAGGTGTTCTGGGATCTTGCTAAAGACCGCTTTCGCGGCTTCTGGCTAACGTTCTCCCAACTGCATAGCCTGCAGAACGGAGCGCTCTATTTTAAACGCTCTATTTTAAAAAAGCCGTTGCCCGCTTCGGGTGTGGTGAGAAATTTAAAACAGGCAGGGCCTTTTGCACCGCGACCAGCGCAAACGCAGCTGACTCCCTCCCGAGTTAATGCAGGGTTCGGGGGGAAGTCTGGGTGGGCTCTGTTTCTACCTCGACGTCCGTCTGTTCCGCTATCTGTGCGGCAGCCTGTATACCGGCTTGGATCATGGCTTTCGCCACTCCAATCCCTGATCCAGGATGTACATACGGGATTCGTCAGAGAAACTGATGGTCACGAGGGGTTCGCTGTCATCATCAGCACGTTGTAGAACTATGTCGCCGTCACCGAGATCAACGATCTCGAGCAAAGATGTAGGCACGCAGTAACCTCTAAAGGAGAGTTGCAACGCAATGGTAGCAGCCCTGCTCACCCGGTCACAAGTCGCCCAGGACTTGCGCCGCGGGATCGCCAGGCTATCGCCAGACTAATACTCGGAAATAGAATCATCCATGCGCGTCATAATCGCTGCCAGAGCATCCGCCCAGGAAAACGCTACTGCATAGCCGGGAGGCTGGCGGTCAGTAACCAGGAGACCTTGCTGCGACTTGTGGCTTGACGCCGCCACTGCGTGCCCGGGGGACTCTTCTGCGTTCTTTGCAAGCAACTCGGCCAGCCACCCGGCGCTCTCAAGTTGGGCAAATTCAGCAATCTCAGGGATCTGCGCCCGCCCCGCTTCAGGCTCAGAAAGATCCCGAGTGCTCCGGGGCAGATCAGGGGCCAGGGAATCTTCTACACCGGAAATCGCAAGCAAAAACCAGCCGTAGGCTTCTATGAGATGCAGGCGTACCGCCGGAAGAAATGCCCCGAGAAGCGCCTGCTCACTGTGCGCACACTCTGCCCGCATGCGGTCCCAGCCATCGAGGAGAATCCTTGCGCGGTATAAAGCGCGGTTCGCTTCACCTCGGGTGCGGGCCAAGAGTTAGGACGCCTTGGCGCTTTTGGCTTTTGTCTTAGCTTTTGCTTTGGCTTTTGTTTTGGCTTTGGCTTTTGTCTTGGCCTTGGCCTTGGCTTTAGGCTTTCGCTTGGGCGCCTCCTCCACCTGCCAGCGCCCTCCGTCATAAAAAGCCTTCCAACCCGTGGCCTTGCCGTCCACCTCGGTCATGACGTACTGCTCTTTGGTTTTTCGACTGTAACGAATTTGTGCGGGGTTACCGTCACTGTCTTCGGTGGGCGCGTCAAACAAAAACGTGTACTTGGGATCAATTTCCGCGGTGTGCGGCAAAAGCTCTCGCACCAGCGGCGCCCGGGTTTCACGATGCTTGGGAAACTGGCTCGCCGCAAGAAACAGGCCCGCGGCGCCGTCGCGCAGCACGTAGTGGTCCTCGACTTTCTCACAGATCAGTTCCGGCATCTGCACCGGGTCCATCTTGGGCGGCGCGGGCTCCCCATTTCGTAAGAGCTTCCGAGTATTCTTACATTCGCTGTTGGTACAGCCAAAGTACTTACCAAAGCGGCCGGTTTTGAGCTGCATCTCGTTGCTGCACTTGTCGCATTCAAGGACAGGGCCGTCATAGCCCTTGATCTTGTACTTACCTAACTCGACCTCAAAACCGTCGCAGTCGGGGTTATTACCGCAGACATGCAGCTTTCGCTCTTCGTCGATAAGGTAGCTGTCCATCGCCGCATTACAGATCTTGCATCGATGTTTACTACGCAGAAGCCGTGATTCCGCCTCATCGTCCGCATCGGCGTCCACCACTTCATCGCCGGAGATCAGGTTAACGGTTTCCTTGCAGCGCTCTTTCGGCGGCAAGGCATAACCGGAACATCCAAGAAAAACGCCGGTGCTTGCGGTGCGTATCTGCATGGGCCGTCCGCAGGCCTTGCAGGGGATATCCGTCATCGTCGGCGCGTTAGACTGCATGCCCTCAGGCTCAGGCAGTTCCGCCCGTTGCACCCGCTGCTTGAAGTCACCGTAAAAGTCATCCAAAAGCTGCCGCCAATCGAGCTTACCTTCGGCTACGGAGTCCAGGTGCTCCTCCATACCGGCGGTGAAGCCGTAGTCAAGGAGGTCGCTGAAGCTGTTCTCAAGACGATCGGTGACTATCTCTCCCATCTTCTCAGCGTAGAAACGTCGATTCTCCAAACGCACATAACCACGATCCTGAATCGTTGAAATGATCGAGGCGTAGGTAGAAGGACGCCCTATTCCGCGCTTTTCAAGCTCACTCACAAGCTTTGCTTCGCCGTAACGTGATGGCGGAGCGGTAAAATGCTGCGCAGGCTCCAGCGTCACCAGTGTGAGTGGGTCGCCTTTAGAGAGGTCAGGCAGCACCGTGTCCTCGGCTTTTCGCCCCTGGGGCGGCTGCACGCGCGTGTAACCGTCAAAGCGCACGATGCGACCCCGTGTCGTGAGATCGAACTCCCCCGCACTCACGGTGATAGTGGTGGACGTATACTCGGCAGCGGGCATCTGCCCCGCCACGAACTGCCGCCAGATCAACTCATAAAGACGTTCCGCATCGCGCTCCATGTTCTGCAGGTTGCCTTGCAGCACATTGACATCCGACGGCCGAATCGCCTCGTGAGCCTCCTGCGCGTTGTCACTGGAAGAATAACGGGCGGCCTCATCGGGCAAGTACTGCTTTGGATAGTTGCTCTTGATGTAGTCCCGACACGCAGCAACAGCGTCTGCACTGAGATTGGTGGAGTCCGTTCGCATGTAGGTGATGTAGCCGGCCTCGTAGAGCCGCTGCGCCAACATCATGGTCTTCTTAACACTGAAGCTCAGGCGGGTACTAGCGGCCTGCTGCAGGGTTGAGGTGATAAAGGGCGCTGGCGGCTTGGAGCGCGTGGGCTTATCTTCGCGATCACTGACCACATAATCAGCGTCAGCCAAGGCATCGCGCGCCGCCATGGCATCTTTTTCGTTGTTCGGTCGGAACTTCTCGCCCCGCTGACGACGCACCTCAAAACGCGCTTTTTCCGCGGCGGCATTCTCGAGATCGGCATGGATCTCCCAATACTCCTCGGGTACGAACGCGCGGATCTCCCGCTCACGCTCAACAATCAAGCGCACCGCTACGGATTGCACACGTCCGGCGGAGAGGCCTCGAGCAACTTTGGCCCACAGCAACGGCGACACCATGTATCCGACCACACGGTCCAGAAACCGCCGAGCCTGCTGAGCGTTTACCCGAGCCTGATCGATCCGTGATGGCTGAGAAAATGCCTCCTGAATCGCTTTTTTGGTGATTTCATTGAAAACCACGCGTTGATAGCGGTCATCATCGCCGCCAATGGCCTCGCGCAGGTGCCAGGCAATAGCCTCTCCCTCTCTATCAAGGTCCGTCGCGAGGTATACCGTATCGGAGGTTTCAGCCAGCTTACGCAGCTCTGATACAACCTTTTCCTTACCCGGTAAGATTTCGTAATTCGCCGCCCAACCCTGATCCGGGTCGATCCCCATGCGCCGCACAAGCTGCTCTCGTGCCCGATGTTTTTTCTGCGCCACTTTTTCTTCCGGCGACATCTTCCGCGTCTGTGCGGCCTTCGCGGCGCGCTCCTTGGCATCGGTTGTCTTTGCGGAACCGGCGGTGGGCAAGTCACGGATATGCCCCACGCTGGACTTCACGATAAAGTCATTTCCCAGATACTTATTGATAGTCCGGGCCTTTGCAGGTGACTCGACGATGACGAGAGATTTACCCATAGGGGTTTAAAGCCTGTTGTTAAAAGTTAAAAGACAGCACCGTTTAGAGGCCGCCGAAACGTTTGAAGGGGCGCATATATATAGGCCCGTCGTGGCCCGGTCAAGGGAACGCGTTTTTAAGTGGACAGAAGATCAGCCTTCCACCGCTCCAATAACAGCGCAATTTCGCGCACCATACTTTCATCTCCCTGCTCCTGCCAAAACACGCCACAGCTCTCCTCCGAGACCGCAATTGCCAATATGGCATCAGGCAGTCCGGCAACAATTGACGGTGCCTCCAGACGCCCGGGGCGACTACTCCAACCATCGCGTTCACGGTACCAGGCATGTCGTTGACGAGTCGCTTTGCGCGATGCCGGAAGTCGGATGCCGTAATACAGGACCTGGCGATCCGAAGCAGAAAGGCGCGCCAGGCGCTCCGGGCCCAGGGGAAGGTCGCGAAACTCGACAAACAGTCCTGCCAGCGCTGCAGATTCCCGTAGCTGTGCCTGATGTCGCTGGCGCTTGGTGGGCATGAAATGCCACAACGGTGCCAGCGCCAGCACCACAATCAAAGCAATAATGCCGTATCCCACCCAAAACTCCCGCAATCTATTGATTCATTCGATGTTTTTGACGCAAATCACTGTGATATAACTAAGACATTAGATCAGCGCATGCTAGCAGCAGTGCCGCTTCGCATGCTAACCAGCAACGCTCAGGCGTGGAGAAAAGTTATGTCCAATTACCGCACGATACTGATGGCCGTGGACCTCAGTGAAGACTCCGACACCGTTGCAGAACGGGCTCTGGCTATCGCGCACAACAACGATGCAGAGCTGCATATCATCCATGTCATTGAGCCGCTGAGTTTTGCCTACGGTGGCGACATACCCATGGACTTTTCAGGCATTCAGGACGAGATTCATCAACAGGCCGAACAGCAACTGGCTAAATTTGCGCTCAAGCACGGCGTGGACGAAGCGCATCGACATGTGGTGCTGGGTCGACCCGAGGTGGAAATACACTCTCTGGCCGAGGAAACCGGCGCGGGTTTGATCGTCGTCGGCAGCCATGGCCGCTACGGACTGGCCCTGATCATGGGATCAACGGCCAATGGCGTTCTCCATGGCGCTAACTGCGACGTGCTCGCGGTTCGCGTTGGATAGCGGTGTTCTAGCCAGCCAGAAACTCGCTCAGTGCCTGCGCATCAAAAGGCCAGCGCAACTCGCTGGCCGCCGTATCGGTGGTAACCGCATCGGCCTTACGTAAGACGGGAATCAACCAGCCGTAGCGATCAAAGAGCACGTCGTCATTGGCAATATCGATCACCTGCCAACCCAGATCCTTGTTGTGAGCCTGCTGCGCACGCAACAAGGCCTCTGCTTCTTCACAAAGATGACACCCGTCCGTGCTGTAGAGTATGAGAGGCACTTCGTTCATCATTCCGCCCATTGGGGATCACGAGTCTAGCATGAGTCAATTTCGCAAACCGGACCGTCAGGAGCGTCGGCGATTCCTCACAGTCTACGGTCGCAAAGCGGTTCTTGAGGCCCTCAACGACCGGCATATGGATTGCCGGATTCTGCATCTGGCAAGCAGCAACCGCAGCGGCGGCGTTTTACGCGAAATTCAGGATGCCGCTGATGCAAGAGGCCTTGATTGCCGGGAGCATAGTCGCGAGGAGTTAGCGCGTATTTCGCGCAACGGACGTCAGGATCAGGGCGTTGCGCTGGATGTCTACTGCCCGGCAATGCGGGAGTTGGATGACTATATTAATGACATCAACGACATCAGCGGGGAATCGGGTAAGCCCCAGAGACTCCTGGCCCTGGATGGCGTCACGAACCCCCAGAACATGGGCATGGTGATTCGCAGTGCAGCTGCCGCCGGCATTGATGGGGTACTTTACGCGGACCGCGGCAATCCCGCTTTGGGGCCACTGGTGATAAAAGCCAGCGCCGGAACTGTCTTTCGCGCGCCTCTTCTAAGATGCGCATCCCTTTTTAAAGCGAGTCAGTCCTTGTGTGAACAGGGCTTTCGACTCTACCGCCTGCAGGCAAGCGGTTCACGCACACTGTTTGACGGACAGCCCTTCGCTCATCGCGCATTGTTTGTTCTCGGGGGGGAGTCCGACGGTATATCCAGAGAGCTCTCAGCGCTGCCTGGAGAGAACCTCTCCATCCCCATGGCCAACGGCGTAGAATCCCTCAACGTGGCCGTGAGCGGCGCGCTGGTCGCCTACGTGGCTGCTACGCAAACCTGACGGACACTTAGCGCGACAGGTAGCTCATCGCATCTTCCAGACCCTTGAGCGTCAGGGGATGCATGCGGCCTTCCATGAGTTGGTGCGTGATGGAAATGGACTGGGTGTACTCCCACTCTTCCTGGGGCACCGGATTAATCCACACGGCCTTGTCATAGGTCTCCAGAATTCTGCGCATCCACACCTCACCGCTCTCTTCGTTCCAGTGCTCAACGGAGCCCCCCGGTTGGACGATCTCATAGGGCGACATAGAGGCGTCACCAATGATGATGACTTTGTAGTCCGAAGCGTACTTATGCAGGATATCCAGCATATTCGTTCGCTCTGCGTGACGACGCACATTGTTCTTCCAGACGCTTTCATAGAAGAAATTATGGAAATAAAAGCTCTCCATGTGCTTGAACTCGGTGCGCGTCGCTGAGAACAACTCTTCACAGACCCTTACGTGAGGGTCCATAGAGCCCCCCACGTCAAAGAACAACAATACCTTCACGGCATTGTGACGCTCCGGGACCATGCGAATATCCAACAGGCCGGCATTGCGCGCGGTGGAGCGGATGGTGTCGTCCAGATCCAGCTCATCCGCCGCGCCGTTACGGGCAAACTTTCGCAGGCGTCGTAGTGCCATCTTGATGTTTCGGGTGCCCAGTTCAACGCTGTCGTCCAGATTCTTAAAGTCCCGACGATCCCAAACCTTCACGGCCTTTCGGTTGCCCCCATTGGGTCCTACGCGAATGCCTTCAGGGTGATAGCCCTCTTGCCCAAAGGGTGATGTACCACCGGTGCCGACCCACTTGTTGCCGCCTTCATGACGCTTCTTCTGCTCTTCAAGACGTTTCTTGAACTCCTCGATAAGCTTCTCAAGGCCACCGAGCGATTCGATCTTCTCTTTTTCCTCGTCGGACAACTGCTTCATAAACTCACTGCGCAGCCAGTCGTCGGGAATCATCGCCTCAATCACGTCATCCAGGTCCTGAAGCTCCTCGAAATGCGCGCCAAACGCCTTATCGAAGCGATCAAAATACTTCTCGTCCTTTACCAGACAGGTCCGACTAAAAAAGTAGAAATCGTCCGCACTGCCGAACGCCACGTGCTTTGTCAGACCTTCGTACAGATCAAGAAGCTCCCGGGTCGTGACCGGAATGCCGGCATCGCGCAAGGAACTGAAGAAGTTGATTAACACGTCTAAGCCCTCACATCAGCCGCTTAGCGGGTCTCTCGACGATGCATAAACGCGAGTCGCTCAAGCAGGTGCACGTCCTGCTCATTCTTTAGCAGTGCCCCATACAGCGGGGGTATGGCTTTGGATTGATCACGCTCACGCAGGATCTCATCAGGAATATCATCCGCCATGAGTAACTTGAGCCAATCGATGAGTTCGGAGGTCGACGGCTTTTTCTTGAGACCCGGCACCGAACGAAGATCGAAAAACACCTCGAGCGCCTCTTGCACCAGCGTCTGGGTGATATCCGGGTAGTGGACATCCACAATGCGCTGCATGGTGCTCTTGTCGGGAAAATTGATGAAGTGAAAGAAGCAGCGGCGTAAGAACGCGTCCGGCAGTTCCTTTTCGTTGTTGCTGGTAATGATGATGATCGGCCGTCGCGTTGCCTTGATGGTTTCGCCTGTTTCGTAGACGAAAAACTCCATGCGATCCAGTTCCACCAATAGGTCGTTGGGAAACTCAATATCCGCCTTGTCGACTTCATCGATGAGCAAAACCACCTGCTCGTCTGCGGTGAACGCCTCCCAGAGCTTGCCCTTTTTGATGTAGTTGCGCACATCGTGAACCTTATCGTCACCCAACTGCGAGTCCCGCAGGCGTGACACGGCGTCGTATTCGTACAACCCCTGCTGCGCCTTGGTGGTGGACTTGATGTGCCACTGAATCAGTGGAAAGCCCAACCCCGCCGCCACTTCTTCTGCAAGCATGGTTTTACCCGTGCCGGGCTCACCCTTGATCAACAAAGGACGCTGGAGAGCGACCGCCGCATTGACGGCCATGCTCAAATCCTCGGTAGCAACGTAACGCTCAGTACCTTCAAACTTCATTGACGGGGCTCCACAGTCTAAAAATAGGGGATCAGCAAGCCAACGCTACTGACCAAACAAGTAAGGGGCCGCAAGGGTACCCAACACAGGCAAGGGCGGGCAAGTTGGAAAATCTAGGCGTCGGACTCAGAAGGTGCTGATGCACGGCCGAGCCAGCCCAGAACCAGCGCCACCAGCAAAGCCAGCCCTGCACTAATACCGGTAAACAGAAGCAAGGGACGCAACGCATGAGCGGCCGCTTCCTGCCCCTGACTTAACCATTGAAACGCCAAAACCACCAGGGCCGGCGCGAAGGTCGGTGCTTCGGGCTGAATTAGTGCAGGGGTTAAGAGCAGGCTCAACAAAGGCAGCGACAGTAATAACTTAAACCCAAGAGACCAGCTCCGCAGCAACCACAGGTTCATCAGAGCGACAGCCAGCAGCGCCGAGAGAGCGTAGATGATCAAAGCACCCAGATAAGCGGTTTCAGTGAGCATGTTTCCTAATCCTCAATCTTTAACGTACTCAGAAGCGACTCTGAGAATGATGCAGGCGGCATTTGCACGTAAAAACCGTTTTCCTCGAGCTCGCCCAGCACGGTCTGCGCGTCTGCCATCGCCAGCTTCCGCTGGGGGTCCAAAGCGATGACCAATGCGGATTCGGGATCGCCAAACACCGACAACAAACTCTCCGGCACGCGCACGAGCCCCTCGTCCCGCTTTACATAAAGATACATACCCGCTTTACGGGGGCTGCGAAAAACCTCGCACAGAATCTTCATGGTTCCAAGGCACCGGGCAGGGATGCCCGCAACGGCGCTATCACAGCCGTCGCACGCCAGCCCTGCCAGCGCTGGGGCTCTACGATCTCTACCCCGGACGCCTCACGCAACAGCAGCTCAAGGTCGGCGGTAGAGATAAGAATCTCCGGCGCCACGTTCAACTCTTCAGCTATTTGCCGTGCCCGCTGTCGCAGGGTCTTCAAAACGTTGCGCTGCGGGGCGGCCAGCGGTCCTGGCAGTGCATCGGGCAGCGCATCCTGGGACACGTCCTTGGCGCCTCGAACACAGGCGAGCAAGGTATCACCTTGCTTGCGTATCACGGACGCGGGCAGAACGTCGAGATCCGTCAGCGCCTCAATATCTGCAGGCATAGACTGCGCGATGGCGATGCAGGCTTTGTCTTCCACGATCCATCCCCGGGGTTTATCCACCGAGCGGGCCAGCGCTTCGCGCCATTCACACAGGCGCCGAAGCGCGTCCAGCTGTCTGGGTGAAAGCCGCGACGCAGACTTAACGCGACGATAAATATCCCGGTCACGCTCATTCAGCAGGCGAATAGCCTCCTCGCCCTCGTCAAGAATCCATTCCATACGGCCCTGGGACAGGGCCAGATCCTTGAGGATCTTCCACGCGGGCACAAGCTTTAGCACATCCAGGGCAGCGTAGTGACACTGAGAGTCGCTCAGGGGGCGCTTCAGCCAGTCCGAGCGCGTCTCGCCCTTGTCTAACTCAACGCCAAGCAGTAATTCGATGAGCGCGCGGTAGCCCAGGCCAAAACCCTTGCCCAGGAGCGCCGTTGCGCGCTGAGTGTCAATCAACGGGCTGGGCACAACGCCGAGCCAATGCCGGAAAACTTCTAGGTCTTCGCTGCAGGAGTGCAAAACCTTCCAGCACCCGGTATCGGTCATGAGCGCGCGGAGCCCGTCCAGATCCGTCACCTTCAGCGGATCGATGAGCCAGGCATGATCGTCACTGCACAGTTGAAGCAAGGCGATATGAGGATAATAAGTGTTGCGCCGCATGAACTCGGTATCCACCGCGATCTCTGAGGCGTTGCTCAGCGCGTCCAGTGCCTCGGCCAGGGCCTCGTCGCTCTCCACCAGAGTCCAGGTCATGATCCCCGCACCGGCTGACGGCCGCTGAACGCGTGCGCAAGTGTCGACCCGTCAACGTATTCAAGCTCTCCTCCCAAAGGAACGCCGTGCGCGATGCGCGACAAACGAGGAATCAAAGGCTCCAGCATGCGCGTTATGTAATAGGCGGTCGCTTCGCCTTCCACCGTGGGGTTGGTAGCAAGAATGACTTCCTGAACCTCACCGTCGCGCGCGAGCGCCTCAAGAATCGGCAAACCAATCTCCTCGGGACCGATACCATCAATAGGTGACAGATGGCCCATAAGTACAAAGTAGCGCCCCCGGTAGCCGCCGGCCTGCTCGATCGCCAGGATGTCGCCGGGCGTCTCTACAATACACAGCAGGGTCGGATCCCGCCCGGTATCAGAACAAATCCCACACAGTACAGCCTCAGCGAGATTGCGACACTGCTGGCAGCGTCCAACGCGCTCAACGGCGTCCGCCAGGGACCGACTCAGCGTGAGCGCGCCCTCTCGATTACGCTCCAGAAGATGCAGCGCCATGCGCTGCGCAGACTTGGGACCTACTCCGGGAAGACATCGAAGACCCTCGATGAGGGCATCCATGGCGGGGCTAAAACGATACATTAAAAGGGAAACTTGAAGCCGGCAGGAAGCGACAGACCACCGGTAAGGTCTTGCATTGCCTGGCGGTTGGTTTCTTCCACGCGCCGCACCGCGTCATTAACCGCGGCTGCGAGCAGGTCTTCCAGCACCGTCTTATCTTCGCCAAGAACACTGGGATCAATCTGTACGCGACGAACATCATGGCGACCCGTCATTGTCACGGTCACCATCCCCGCTCCCGCCTCACCTACCACCTCACGCTCAGCCATCTCTTCCTGTGCTTTTTGCATGTCAGCCTGCATCTTTTGCGCCTGCTGCATGATGTCACCCAAACCGCCCTTCATCTCACTCCTCTCCTTTCATCGTTTACCTTGGGCACCCGAACCTGCGCTCAGGGACTTTCTACCGTCACTGAACCTTGCAACACTTTTGCATCAAAGTCCTGAAGTAGCTGCATGACCTGTGGATCTTCGTTGATTTCGGTTTCTGCAATCGCCAGGCGCTCGGCCTCCAATCGCATACGACGCATCGCCGGAGTCTCCTCGGTCACCGGGCCTGGCGTAATGGATACTTCGCAAGGCTCTTTGCGCCAGTCTGACAGGGCTTTGGCAAGCACCGCTATGTGACGATCGTTAAACAAATTAGCGCGGCTTTCATCGAGCATCATATGCCAGGACGCTCCCTGCACGCTTTGAAGGATGCAGTGCGACGCGATATTCAGCGCACTGCCGCTTAATCCAAGCTCTGACAGAATTTCGTGCCACGGCGCACCCGCCTCAGACCTGTGAGCCGTTGAGGGAACATTTACTGTGCAGGGGTCAGCGGATTCACTGGACATGGCTGCGCTGTTAACACTGCTCGATGCCGGACTACCGGGCGCCGCCGAGGGCGGCTCAGGCTTTTTTGCGGGTACCTCGACCTCCGCTGCCGTCGGGCGAGACTCCTGTAAATCCGCCGCCGTCAACCCTGGATCCAGTGCCACAACCGGGCGGAACGCCAGGAGTCTGAGCACCAGCATCTCAAACGCTGCGCGGGGATCGCTAGCCTGCACAATTTGCGCCCGTGCCCCCAGAGCCAGCTCGTAGAACAGCTGGACATCCTCTGCCGTCATTCGACCGGCGAGGTCTGCCAGACGCTCGGCGTCACCAAACTCCCGGTCAATAGCTTCGGGTACCGCCTGCGCCAGCGCGCAGCGATGCAGCACACTGCCAAGTTCATCCACCGCTGACGCGAAATCCACGCCCTGCTCATCCATCTGCGCACAGCACCCCATAAGGGCGCCGGCATCATCTGCAAGGAGGGCTTCAAGCAATTCGTGGACATGCCGTCGGTCCACAGACCCCAGCATGCTGGCGACCTCGGCATCGCGCAGAGCACCGTCACCAAAGGCAATCGCCTGATCGGTGAGACTCAAAGCATCGCGCATACTGCCCGCAGCCGCCCGTCCAAGCTGCCAAAGCGCGGGCTCATCAAAATCGACTTTTTCCTGCGCCAAAATATCCCGAAGATGCTCTACAACACGCTCTGCAGACATATTCTTGAGATTGAACTGAAGGCACCGCGATAACACGGTTGCGGGCAGCTTCTGGGGATCGGTAGTAGCGAGCAGAAACTTAACGTGCGCCGGAGGCTCTTCCAGCGTCTTGAGCAGCGCATTGAAAGAATGTCCCGACAGCATGTGCACCTCATCGATGAGGTAGACCTTGTAGCGAGACCGGGTCGGCGCATATTGAACGTTGTCGAGCAGCTCCCGGGTATCTTCGACTTTGGTGCGCGACGCCGCATCCACCTCGATAAGGTCAACGCTGCGCCCCTCGGTAATCTCCAGGCAGCTGCCGCACTCGCCGCAGGGAGAGGCGCTAACGCCTTTCTCGCAGTTCAGGCAACGCGCAAGAATCCGGGCAATCGTGGTTTTGCCCACACCCCGGGTACCGGTGAACAGGTAAGCGTGATGAAGCCGATTGCTATCCAGCGCATGGCGCAGGGCCTGCAGCACATGCTCCTGGCCAACCAGGGCATCAAATGTGGCCGGGCGCCATTTTCTCGCCAGCACCTGATAGGACATATCGATTCCGTAACTGGACGTCCCGTTTATCGGGCCGTCATCTCTGACGCTACTCGTACACGAGCTTTAACCGCGCCGAAATGGAAGCGGCCCGGACAGCCACACCCCGGCACATGTACCAGCAATTACCGTTGCTCCCTTCCGGGCCTGGCGGAGTTCACTGCCTGACATTGCGAGGGGACCGCCCGGGCCACCCTAAAACCCCGACAAGCGGGGAGGCGCATTGTCGCCAAATCCCCTCGCGGGAGCAAGGCGAAAGGCACACTCATTCTATTACCCCCGAACTGTGCAGGCCTAAAACGACGATTATCGCCACAATTGTTGCGTCAGCGCATCCAGTTAAGCGGCAACAGCGTAGATGTTACTATCTCTTACATTGATGTTATGATTTATAACATTGCGCACCACAGGACTTTTCACATGATCAGCAACAACCCCCCGAATGGCTGGGCAAGCAACGCTATAGCGTTTGCCACTGCCGTGGGCATCACTGCAGTGGTGACAGTTATGCTGCACGCACGTGTCGCGGCACAGGAGACACCCACTACCCGGGCACCGATGCCTGTCGTGCAGACCCAATACCGTGTGCAGACATCTTTTGAGCGCGAACAACGTTTTCTGGGACTGGTTCAGGCGGCCAGCCGGAGTCAAATCGGTTTCGAAGTACCGGGCGCCATCGCCAGGATCCACGTACATGAAGGCCAGGCAGTGGATGCGGGCGATCCCCTTGCCAGCCTGGACACCCAGGCCCTGGCGGCCCGCCGCGACGCGGCCGCATTTGCGGTAGAGCGGGCCCGAGCAGAGCTCGAACTCGCCACGGCAAGAACCACCCGTCAGGCGCCTTTAGTGCAGAGCGGCGCCATATCCGCACAGCTCTTTGATGACACGCGCCTTGCGGAAAAGGCGATTGCCTCTGCGCTTGCGGCGGCACAGTCCCAACTAGACGCACTGGACATTGATCTTGAAAAATCGGTACTTCGCGCCCCTTACGCCGCGCGCATCGGTCGACAGTTGCTCGATCGCGGCGCGGTAACCCAGCCGGGCACTCCCGTATTCACCTTAACGTCCATAGCCGAAAGAGAGGCCCATATCGGCATTGCCGTAGAGCAGGCTCAATATCTCGAAACCGGTCGGACCTACCCTTTGCAATGGCGCGGACAAGCTATGGAAGCCACGCTGCTCGCAGTGCGCCCCGACGTCAACCCCATCAGCATGACAACGGTAGCGATTTTTTCAGTCACGGCAGAACTCGAGGCATTTGACGGAGAGCCCGTATCGGTCAGCTTGCCCCGCACCGAGCCCGAAGCAGGAGGCTGGCTACCGCTATCGTCGCTTATCGAAGGCGAGCGAGGCATCTGGACAGTACTGGCGTTGCGAGAGCGCACCGGGGGAACCGTTGCCCTTCGCGAGGCGGTCGAGGTCCTGCATGTAAGTGGTAATCGAGCCTACGTGCGCGGCTCGGTGAACAATGGGGACCGGGTGATTGCCGATGGGGTGCATCGCATCGCGCCGGGAACTCTTGTGGCCCCCCTGGCCCTTAGCAGCGTTGCCGTTTCGGAGCTCTAAGCATGCTTGCAAAGCTTTTGTATTCGCACAGCCGCTACCTGTGGCTCACCGTGTTGGTCATCCTCATGGTCGGGGTAGCCAGCCTGCGTTCCCTGGGACGGCAGGAAGATCCAACGATCACCAACTTTGTCGCCACGGTCACCACCTTTTTCCCCGGCGCCGAACCGGCGCGGATCGAAGCACTGGTAAGCAAGCCTATCGAAGAGGAGCTTCGCGGCATTGCGGAAGTCGACGAAGTAAAGTCCACATCATCCACCGGCGTATCATCTATTGTCATAGAGCTCTATGACACGCTGCAAGCTGATGAAATCGAGCGCGCCTGGTCCGAGGTACGCGATGCTTTAGACGACGCCAGCAGACAGTTTCCCGCCGGCGTAGGCGCACCCGTATTCGACAACGACCGCACCACGGCCTACGTACGCATCATCGCAGTCAATGCAGCCCCGGGCTATGAACTATCGGTGCCCCTTCTGAGCCGTAGCGCCGCGGATCTCGCCGAGCGAGCAAGAAACTTTCCCGGCACACAGTTTGTTGACATCTATGGCGAGGCCTCCGAGGAGATTCGCGTCGATGTCAACGAACAGGCGATGCTGGCCCGCGGTATAGGCATCGCCGAACTGACCCGCTCCTTACGCGGCGCAGACTCCCGGCGAGCCTCCGGTCGCGCCAGCGGAGACACCAACGATCTTCTGATCGAAATAGATGGGGAGTTTGACTCCGCTGCGCGGGTCGCGAACGTGATTGTCCGCACGGACCGAAGCGGCAATGCGGTCAGTGTCAGCGACATTGCCCGGGTGTATCGAGCAGAGCAGACCCCTCCCCTGTCTATGGCGCTGACCGACGGCCGGCGAGGCATTCTTTTGGGCGTCGCTATGAACGATGGGCTTCAGGTGGACCGATGGAGCAAAGACTTTGACATCTTTCTCAACGCATACCGCGCACAGGCGCCTGCGGGAATTGAGATCACGAGCAGCTACAACCAGGCCACTTACACCGAGGCGAGACTCGCCGGTGTCTTGAGCAATCTCGCCATCGGCGTGGTACTGGTATTGCTGGTGCTACTGTTCACTCTGGGACTGCGGGCCGCTGCCGTCGTGGCCATTATTCTTCCCCTGTGCACCCTTGTCTCTCTGGTCATCATGAATCAGATCGGCTTACCGATTCACCAGATGTCGGTTACCGGGCTGGTGGTAGCCCTGGGGTTACTGGTTGATGGCTCGATTGTCATGACCGACGAAGTTCGCAAGCGGCTTTTGGATAACGAGCCTCCCCTGGACGCCATTGGTGACTCTGTACAAAGAATGCGGATCCCTCTGCTGTCATCCACGGCTACGACGATTCTAGCCTTTGTACCCATGGTGATCCTGCCGGGACCTGCGGGCGATTTTCTCGGATCAATCGCCAAGGCGGTGGTCATCATGCTGGCATCATCCTTAGTCCTGGCATTGGTAATCACCCCGGTACTGGCTGCGCGCATGCTCCCGGCCGGTCTGAACAAAGGCCAGCACTGGTGGGAAACCGGCGTATCAAGCGGTGCCATGGGCAAAGCGCTATCCAACGCCCTGGACTGGTCCATTCGCAACCCTTTGGGGTCTGTCGCTCTCGCCCTAGCCCTGCCGATCGCGGGATTTCTTGCCTTTCCCACGCTGACAGCGCAGTTTTTCCCGGGGACAGATCGCGATCAGCTGGCACTGAAAGTGACTCTGCCTCCGGGGCGTTCCATCAATGATACCTACAAGCTGGTACAGCAGCTCGATACCCGTCTTCGACAGGAACCACTGATCCGCCGCGTTGACTGGACCATCGGCGAGAGTCCGCCGCAGTTTTACTACAACCTGGTACGCAATAAAGAAGGCATCCCGAGTTACGCCCAGGCCATGGTACTCACACACGATGAAAATCAGACCGATGACTTGATCCGCAGGCTGCAAACCCAACTGGACGAAGAGTATCCGCAAGCCCGAATTGTTGTCATCGGCATTGATCAGGGACCGCCGGTGGCGGCACCTTTGGAAATCGAGTTGCTGGGCCCGGATCTGGAGACCCTCCGCCAACTGGGCGAGGCGTTTCGCCTGCGCATGGAGCGTGTCCCGGACATTACCCACAGCAACACAAGCCTGGTCGCCGGCGCCCCCAAACTCGTCTTTACGCTTGATGAGCAGCGCGTACGCATGGCGGGACTCGACTTGGCCACCGTAGCCGACACGCTGGATGCGGCGCTTCGCGGGAGCATTGGCGGAGAAATTTTAGAGGGTACCGAGCGCCTACCGGTTCGCGCGCGCCTCAGCGAAAACGACTGGTCGGACCCCGAACAAATCGCCAGCATCCGATTACCCCTCCCCGCCTCCGACGGCGACAGCAGAACGCTACAAAGCATTAGCCTTAGCACCCTTGGACGTTTTGAATTAAAGCCGGCCAACAGCCCCATCACCCGCAAAGACGGCGAACGCATAAACACGATTCAGGGTTTCGTCACCCGGGGCGTCCTGGCCGAAGAAGCGCTGAAGCAGCTGCAGGCGATTCTGAGCGAGGACCCCGTGGCCTTACCTTTTGGATATCGGTACCGGTTTGGCGGTAACTCCGACGCGCGCGCCAGCGTCGTGCAACAGATTACTGCTCCCATGGGCCTCATTGTCGCGGCGCTGATTGCCACCATCGTACTGACGTTTAATTCCTGGCGACTGTCAGCGGTAGCGTTCACCGTCTTCGTGCTTTCCATGGGCTTGAGCCTGCTGTCGCTCGCAGTGTTTCGCTATCCATTTGGTGTGCAGGCGCTTATTGGCGTCATTGGCTCCATTGGCGTATCTATTAATGCCGCAATTATCATACTCACGGCGCTGCAGCTGGACACCCGGGCCGCTCGCGGAGAACCCCAAGCTGTGCGCGATGTAGTCATGGACTCCAGTCGACACATCGTGTCCACAACCATCACGACTTCGGGGGTTTTCTCCCGCTGATTCTCGAGGGCAGCCAGTTCTGGCCCCCATTCGCAATGGCTATCGCTGGCGGTGTACTACTTTCGACAATCGTCTCTTTCTTCTACATCCCCCCCATGTTTATGCTGTGCTATCGACGGAAACACCGCCGACTCCAAGCCGAGCAGCATCCGACATTAATGCAGGGCACAATAGGCCCCTTAAATAGCAACAGCAGATGAACACAGTGACCAAGACCTATCATCACGGTGATCTCAGAAACGCCTTAATTGTCGGCGCTGCAGAAATTATTGAAGAAAGCGGGTCTCTTAACTTTGCCATGGCCGATGCCGCACGGCGCGCGGGGGTGAGCACTGCGGCCCCCTACCGACACTTTCGTGACCGGGACGCCCTGCTTGAAGCGGTAAGCCAATTGGCTTTTTATGGCCTTGGCCTCAGTGTTCGTGACGCCGTGGAGAATACCGAACACGGCAGTATCGAAGGCATTATTGCTATTGGGCAGACCTATATAGATTACGTTATCCGCAAAGCAGCCTTCTACGATCTCATGTGGGGTGATGCGGGCGCCAGATCCATGGATGCAGATAGCTTCGACAAAAAAGCATCGGGGTTTTACGTCCTGGTGGACGCCGTTGATGCGTACACACGCAAGCAGGGCTTGAAGGATATCGATCTTCTGGATCTCGCCGTGCAGCTCTGGTCTATGGTGCACGGCATGAGTGCGATTTCCATGAGCGGCAAACTCCCCTATTTCTACCCTGATGCTGATATCCCCAAAATGCTCGATAGTAGTACCCGCATATTTATGGAAGGATTGAAGGCCACCAACAATAGTGAATGAGTAAGCAACAATGACACACAGCAAGACCAGTTCACTCGTTTTTCCAGCGCCGGTTATGCCGCTTGTACCGGTCACAGATGAAGCCAGCTTTTTCCCTGTGCGGCGCATTTTTTGCGTGGGTCGCAACTACGCAGAACACGCCAAGGAGATGGGCGCGGACCCCGAGCGAGATCCGCCGTTCTTTTTTACTAAGCCCGCCGACGCCATCGTTGCCAACGGCACGGATATCCCCTACCCCCTGGCAACAGCCAACCTTCACCATGAGGTTGAATTGGTTATTGCTATAGGACAAGGGGGAACGCATATCCCAACTCATTCAGCACTGGATCACGTTTTTGGATACGCAGTAGGCAATGATCTCACCCGGCGCGACCTGCAGGCCCAGGCCAAGAAAAACGGACGCCCCTGGGACACCGCCAAGGGCTTTGATCAATCGGCTCCCATCTCCAGTATCAGCCCCGTGACCCTTTGCGGACATATAAACAGCGGCGAAATTTCTCTGAAGGTGAATGGCGAGCTGCGTCAAACAGGTGATGTCAGTGACATGATCTGGTCCGTCAGTGAAATCATCAGCGCGCTGTCTGCACTGTTTGCCCTACAGCCCGGGGATTTGATTTTTAGCGGCACACCCGCCGGGGTAGGTCCTTTGGAGCCAGGTGATCAGGTGCATGCCGTTATTGAGGGCCTTACGCCGTTGCACCACGCAATAAGCAGTTAACGGTGTCGCCTATATCCTCGGAACAAACTGTTACCCATGTGCCAAGAAAGCACCGGTGAGAATTGGCGCGCCCAGGAGGATTCGAACCCCCGACCGCCGGCTTAGAAGGCCGATGCTCTATCCAGCTGAGCTATGAGCGCGTATCAAGAAATACTATTGCGGATAAATGGGGTGGCCGACGGGTCTTGAACCCGCTACCTCCGGAGTCACAATCCGGTGCTCTACCCGGTGAGCTACGGCCACCACTAAACAGTCAACGAGCAGCAGTGCGTCAATAGTGCCTAAAACCCGTCTCAGACCTGTTCCTACTCTTTCCAAACACGGCCCAAAAAGCAGCACTACATCGGCGGGGGGTGTCGAATGATGTGAAAAGTTGGTCGGGGTAGAGAGATTCGAACTCCCGACATCCTGCTCCCAAAGCAGGCGCGCTACCAGACTGCGCTATACCCCGATAAAACTTTTCAACATCGATGACATGTGTCACCAAAACAACCCAAGCACACAGATCACACTACCTTTCACGCGATCTGTGAGCAAGCCCGATTTAGGGAGCGCGAATGTTACTCATCCGCCCCAGCCCCGTCAATCAAAACACTAGCTGTTTATTCTACGCCAGAGCGTTCCGCCGGCTGAGTCTTCCAAAATAATTCCGCCCGCGGTCAATTCGTCACGAATCTCATCGGCCCGCGCGTAGTCGCGGTTCGCTTTTGCCGCCACTCGCTCGGCGATCAACGCCTCGACGGCCTCTGCATCCAGCCCCTGGAGATCCGATGCTCCATCGCCCTGCAGCCATTCCAGCGGATCCTGCTGAAGAATCCCCAGAAGATTACCCGCAGCCAGTAACCTCGCCTTTAAGGCGGGCTTATCTGAACCTGACGCTTTATTGATATCGCGGGCAAGTACATGTAACTCACTGATAGCCAGCGGCGTATTCAAGTCATCACACAGCGCGGCGTAAAACCCCTCCCCCTCAAGGCTCACCTCACAATCCAACTCGATACCCTGTACCGAGCGCAGCGTATTGTAAAAACTGGTCAGCGTTTGCTCTGCCTGCTCCAGTAGAGCCTCTGAAAAGTTCAACGGCGAACGGTAATGTGCAGACAGCAAAGCGAAGCGCAGAACCTCACCGCGATAACGCGTCAGGAGCTCTCGAATGGTCGCCACATTGCCCAGAGACTTGGACATCTTCTCGCCATCCATGTCCAGAAAGGCGTTATGCATCCACACGCGCACAAACTCGTCACCAAACGCACAGCAGCTCTGCGCGAGTTCATTTTCGTGATGCGGAAAGATGAGGTCGCGACCGCCACCGTGAATATCAATGGTCGGTCCAAGATGCTCCCGGATCATCGCTGAGCACTCCAGATGCCAACCGGGCCGCACACGACCCCAGGGGCTTTCCCAACCCGGCTCATCCGCACTCGAAGGCTTCCAAAGCACAAAGTCACCCGGGTGACGCTTGTATCCAGCGACCTCGACCCGGGCACCGGCGAGCATATCGTCCAATGAGCGGCCCGATAGCTGTCCATAGTCTTTCATGGACGTCACATCGAAGAGCACGTGACCTTCTGCCGCGTAGGCGTGATTGCGCTCTATGAGCGACTCGGTGAGCGCAATCATCGGCCCGATGTTGTCTGTTGCGTGGGGCTCCAGGGTCGGCGGCAACGCGTTAAGCTGCGCCGTGTCTTCGCGATACTTTTGCGCGAATTCGCCAGCAATAACGTCGATGGCCACCCCCTGCTCCTGGGCCGCGCGCATAATTTTGTCGTCAATGTCCGTGATGTTGCGGGCGTATACGACCTTGTCGTAATGCGTTTGCAACAGCCGAAACAGCGTATCGAACACCACCACGGGCCGTGCATTGCCGATATGCGCCAGGTTGTAAACCGTGGGACCGCACACGTACATGGTCACGCAGTCCGGGTCTACTGGGTCGAACGCCTCTTTGCGTCTGGCGCGCGTGTTGTAAAGCTGAAGAGCCACTCTTATCTATTCCCCAAAAATCCTGATCACGCCTTGTCGGCCCAAACGTCCCGCAGGCCAATCGTCTGATTGAACACAGGCGCATCGTGTCGATGATCAAAACGATCCGCCACAAAATACCCCTCGCGCTCAAACTGAAACCGGATCTCCGCGCCGGCCGCTGCGGCGCCGGGCTCCACCAGGGCGCCCTCCACTACACGCAGAGCCTCGGGGTTGAGCAAGGTCATAAAGTCTGCCCCGCCACGGTCTGGTGCTGGATCCGTAAACAATCGGTCATACAGGCGGATGGTGGCCTTAACGGCCGAGCCTGCTTCAACCCAATGAATCACGCCCTTGGGTTTGATCCCATCCTCGGGGTCATTTCCCAGGGTGCCCTCAATCAAATCGGCGACGACCCCCACTATCTCACCGGCAGCATCTTTTTCCACACCTACTGCCTCAATCACATAGGCATTGCGTAGACGCACGCGCTTGCCCAGCACCAGGCGCTTGAACTTTTTATTGGCCTCCTCACGAAAGTCATCCGCATCGATGTACAGCGTGTTGGAAAACGGCAATTCCCGCTCCCCAAGCTCCGGCTTGGAAGGATGCGCCGGGGCAACAATTGCCGGGTGTGCCTCGGTCACATTGCGTAGGGTCAGCTTAAGTGGATTGAGCACGCACATCGCGCGCGGCGCATTCTGATTGAGGTCGTCGCGAATCGCATGCTCAAGCATCGCCACGTCCACCACACCATCGGAGCGCGAGGTACCGACCATCTCGCAAAAGTGGCGGATTGCCGCAGGCGTGTAACCCCGGCGTCGCATGCCCGCAATCGTCGGCATTCGCGGATCATCCCAGGACGCGACCACAGACTCATCGACCAACTGCTTAAGCTTGCGCTTACTGGTGACCGTGTAGCTGGTGTTCAGGCGCCCAAACTCGTATTGCCGCGGCTGACTTTCCACCGGAAGATTGGCAATGAACCACTCATACAAAGGACGGTGATCCTCAAACTCCAAAGTGCATATGGAATGTGTGACACCTTCAATCGCATCTTCCTGACCATGAGCAAAGTCGTAGGTCGGGTAAATGGGCCAGGCATCGCCGGTCTGGTGGTGATGCGCCTTGCGAATACGATAAAGGATCGGGTCGCGCATATTCATATTCGGGTGCGCCATATCGATCTTTGCGCGCAGCACGCGCTCGCCATCGGCAAATTCGCCGGCGCGCATACGACGCAGTAAATCCAGGTTCTCATCGACGGAGCGCTCCCGATAGGGACTGTTGCGCCCGGGCTCAGTCAGAGTCCCGCGATATTCGCGAGCCTCATCAGGACTCAGGTCATCAACATAGGCTTTGCCCTGCTCCACAAGATGCTCTGCCCAGCGGTAAAGCGTATCGAAATAGCTTGAGGCAAAGCGCACCGGACCCTCCCAGCTGTATCCCAGCCAGGCTACGTCGGCTTGAATCGACTCAATGAATTCCTGACTTTCTTTTTCCGGGTTTGTGTCATCAAAGCGCAGGCGGCAAATTCCGCCAAACTCCTCGGCCAATCCAAAATTGACGCTGATGGACTTGGCGTGGCCGATATGCAGATACCCGTTGGGCTCCGGCGGAAACCGGGTGACGATCTGCGTCACCTTCCTGGATTTGAGATCCTCGGCAATCAGCGTGCGCAAAAAATTATTACTGGTAGTACCAGATTCCACGACTTGGGGCCTCCGCCCTGTAAAAAGCGGCGTAGTATACCGGCTGCCAGCACGGGCAGTCAGCAAGTCATATGGATCATTTAACGCTCAGAAGGCGCCCAGGTGGTTCTCACTGCGGGCTAAAACAAGTAACATCGCGCCCCTGCCGGATACCTCAGTGACTCAATCCGGCCCCGGCGTTATCGCATATCGCCCACTGACACTATGAGCACGTATTCGGAACAAGGATTCACTATGGTCACCCTCAACACCACCTACGGCCCCATCAAGCTTGAACTCGATGCAGAGAACGCACCGATTTCCGTGGCCAACTTTCTGATGTACGCGCGTGAGGGGCTATATGACGGCACGATTTTTCACCGGGTGATTGACAACTTCATGATCCAGGGCGGTGGTTTTGATGCTGATATGAAGCAAAGAGAGACCAAAGAGCCTATCGAGAACGAAGCTGACAACGGCCTGAAGAACGATTTCGGCACCGTGGCTATGGCCCGAACCATGGACCCTCATTCAGCGACCGCGCAGTTTTTTATTAACGTCAAGGACAATGACTTCTTAAACCATAGCGGCAAGACCATGCAGGGCTGGGGTTATGCCGTGTTTGGCAGGGTCGTCGATGGCGAAGAAACTCTAAACAAGATTCGCGCGGTACCCACCACTTCTCGCGGTGGACATCAGGATGTTCCCGTTGAAACCGTCATCATCGAATCAGTCGTGATTGACGACGACAACGAGAGCTGAGACGTCCCGCACACTCAAACATGAGTGACCGCTGCTTCTTTATTTCTGATCTGCACCTGGATGAGTCACGGCCCTATGTGACCGAGGCTCTTTCACGGTTTCTTGACCAACGCAGGGACGCCAAAGCGCTATACATTCTTGGTGACCTCTTCGAGTTCTGGATTGGTGACGACGACGACGCTCCCCTGGTCTCGCACGTCGCACGCATGCTCGAGGACTATCGCCAGTCGGGTCCCGACGTTTTCATCATGCACGGCAACCGCGACTTCCTGCTGGGGGAGCGCTTTATGGCTCGCGTGGGCGCGCAGTTGCTCCCGGACCCCAGCGTCGTCGAGATTCAGGGGCAGCGGCTGCTGCTGATGCACGGTGACAGCCTGTGTACCCGCGACACGGATTATCAGGCCTTTCGAACCCTTGCGCGGGATCCCGACTGGCAGGCGAGCATGCTGGCACAAAGCCTGGAAGCGCGCCGGGAGTTAGCACAACATCTGCGAAAGACCAGTCAGGATGCCGGCAGCCGAAAAGCCACCGACATCATGGATGTTACCGAGCGCGACGTCGTCATCGCCATGGAGCAGGCGCACTGCGAAACACTGGTCCACGGGCACACCCATCGTCCCGCCCGTCATGAAGACACAGCAGGAACGCGTTGGGTACTGGGAGACTGGGACCAAAGCGGCTGGTACATAGAGCTCGCCGACGGGCAGATACAGCTAGTAGAATTCGATATAAAACAATAATTTAAGGTTAACTAGTGATACTTTGCCTTAGCTTTTAGCAGCAGGGCTTATGCTGGCAATCCCGAGTGAAAACGAAACTGCTCATCGACGCCCTGAATCAATGCCCGCTCCGCTTCAAGCAGAGGCTGCAACCTCGCTTCAATATCTGTGCCGGGTAACAACTCCCGCGCAAGAGACAGGTAATCCATGAAGTGCCGGGACTCGGAGCGCAGCAAACTTCCATAAAAACGCGTCAGTTCCTCATCCAGTACGGGCAGCACAGCGGCAAAGCGCTCACAGGAGCGAGCCTCGATGATCGCCCCCACCAACAGCGTATCCAATAAGCGATAAGGCTCGCTTTTATCGACCAGTTCCCGCAGCCCCGCGGCATAGCGCGACGCCGACAATTGGGGGTAAGCCATCCCCCGTTTTTCGATGATCGCCAGCACCTGCTCAAAGTGGCGAAGTTCCTCACGCGCCAGACGCGACAACTTGTTCAACAGCGACGGGTGCTCTACGTAGCGGTACATTAACTGCAACGCCGTCGATGCGGCTTTTTTTTCGCAGTTGGCATGATCAATGAGCAGCGTATGCAGGTTTTCTTCGCTACTCGCCGCCTCGATCCATGGCTGAGGCGTTTCGCACAGTAAAAAGTCGCGAATGGGGGACATATCAACCCCGGATACCATCGCCGCCGTCATGAGACCCGCTCCTCGCGAAACAGATCCGGCACCAGGTGGTAGCGATCGTAGTGCGCGCAGGACAGTGCAAAGTACTCCTGATCGATCTCCTCGCGCAGCGCCAGCAGTGAAACGTTTCTGAAACGCAGATCCACCTCAAAGCCAAACGCGGCGGGGTCCTCAATTTGCCCCGCCCCCGCCTTAAGTAGCGCAAACACCCAGCAGTGGGGATCGTGATCGGGATTGTGCCGAATCTGCTGCGTCTGTAACTGCCACTGCAGCAAAGTGACATCGATAACGCGCAGACGGTTCTGCACACATTGCGCCAGAAACTGCGCCAGGCGCGCATCAACGATGCGCTTTTGCTCTTCGCTATAGCCGTTCCAGTGAATCACCTCGTGGGCAAAACGCTTACAGCCACGACAGACGCTGTCGCCGATGCCGGTGGAACACACACCAATACAGGGAGTTTTGACGCGGGGAAGGCCTTGCATTGCTACAGGAAAAACTCAGGTTAGGGGTCAATCCGCCAAGGATAATAGCTATGCGCAGCAGATGCACCGCTGATTCATGCCGTAGTAGAAATATCCCTGAATAACGATCAAATCACGGCCAGTACATTCAGGCTTTATTCTCAGCAAGGCAACTACCGCCAACAGTCATTTATCTAATGAATACTGCCGATAAACCCCTGATTTCTGGTCTGATTTGCCCTCCTCGTCTATACTCCGTTGCACTCAAGTGGGGTCCAAACGGCCAGTGCGTCGCCGGTGATCCCACTGAACACACCACCGAACAAGGAGTTAACTGTGCTCGAAGCCTATCGCCAACATGAAGCTGAACGTGCTGCCCAGGGGATCCCTGCAAAGCCCCTTTCACCCGAGCAAGTTGCCGGACTCATTGAGTTAATCAAATCGCCCCCCGCCGGAGAAGAAGCATTCCTGCTGGAGTTACTCGCAGACCGGGTGCCACCGGGCGTCGACGAGGCGGCCTACGTCAAAGCCGGCTTTCTTTCTGCCATCGCCAAGGGCGAGACGGACTGCGCACTCATCAGTCGTGAAGATGCGGTCAAGCTGCTGGGCAATATGCACGGCGGCTACAACATAGAAACATTGGTATCCCTGCTGTCCGAGGAGGCGCTGGCCCCCCTGGCCGCGGCTGAACTCAAGCACACGCTGCTGGTATTTGAAGCATTCCATGACGTCGCCGAACTGGCCAAAAATGGCAACGCACATGCCCAGTCCGTGATGCAAAGCTGGGCAGATGCCGAGTGGTTTACCAGGCGCGATGCGGTCCCTGAGTCCATCAAAGTCGCGGTCTTCAAAGTCACCGGCGAAACCAACACTGATGACCTGTCCCCGGCTCCCGATGCCTGGAGTCGTCCGGACATCCCCCTGCACGCGCTGGCTATGTACAAAATGACCCGCGACGGCCTCACACCCGAGGAGCATGGCGTCAAGGGTCCGATCAATAAGGTCGAAGAGATCAAAGCCAAAGGTCTGCCGGTGGCATTTGTCGGTGACGTTGTCGGTACCGGCTCGTCGCGCAAATCAGCCACCAACTCTGTGCTGTGGTTCTTTGGTGAAGACGTGCCTGGCGTACCTAACAAAAAAGCGGGTGGCATCTGCATTGGCGGCAAAGTCGCACCGATCTTTTACAACACCATGGAAGATGCGGGCGCGCTGGTATTTGAAGCACCAGTGGACAATATCGGCATGGGTGACGTGATTGAGATTCGTCCCTACGACGGCAAAATTCTCAACGAGGCCGGCGAGACCATCTCCGAGTTTGAGCTCAAGTCCGATGTACTGCTGGACGAAGTGCGTGCCGGTGGCCGTATCAACCTGATCATCGGTCGCGGCCTGACCACCCGCGCCCGCGAGAGCATGGGCCTGCCGGTTTCCGATTTGTTCCGCCTGCCGGAGCAACCGGCCGATTCGGACAAGGGGTACACCCTGGCCCAAAAGATGGTGGGTAAAGCCTGCGGTATGGAAGGCGTTCGTCCCGGCACCTACTGCGAGCCCCTTATGACTACCGTGGGATCGCAGGACACCACGGGGCCCATGACCCGCGACGAGCTTAAAGATCTGGCCTGTCTGGGTTTTGCCGCGGATCTGACCATGCAGAGTTTTTGTCACACCGCGGCCTACCCCAAGCCGGTGGATATCGACACGCAACACTCGCTGCCAGACTTTATTATGACTCGAGGCGGCGTGTCGCTGCGTCCCGGTGACGGCATCATCCACAGCTGGCTTAACCGTATGCTGCTGCCCGACACGGTGGGTACCGGCGGCGATTCGCATACGCGCTTCCCTATGGGTATCTCCTTCCCCGCAGGCTCTGGTCTGGTGGCGTTTGCCGCAGCCACTGGCGTGATGCCACTGGATATGCCTGAGTCGGTGCTGGTGCGCTTTAAAGGTGAGATGCAGCCGGGTATCACACTGCGTGATCTGGTCCATGCCATTCCCTATTACGCGATTAAAGAAGGACACCTCACGGTCGACAAGAAGGGCAAGAAGAACATCTTCTCGGGCCGCATTCTTGAGATCGAAGGCCTTCCGAACCTCACTCTGGAACAGGCCTTTGAGCTGTCCGATGCCTCGGCTGAGCGCTCTTGTGCAGGTTGCACTGTGGACCTGTCAGAAGAGACCGTCGCCGAATACCTGCGCTCCAACGTGACCTTGCTCCGCGCCATGGTGTCTGAAGGTTATGGCGATCCGCGAACGCTGGAGCGTCGTGCCAAGAAGATGGAAGAGTGGCTGGAGAACCCCTCGCTGATGCGCGCCGATAAAGATGCCGAGTACACCGCGGTCATCGAGATTGATCTGGCCGATGTGAAGGAGCCCATTGTCTGCGCACCGAACGATCCAGATGATGCACGACTGCTGTCTGAAGTCGCCGGCGACAAGGTCGACGAAGTGTTCATTGGATCGTGCATGACCAACATCGGGCACTTCCGCGCGGCCGGCAAACTGCTGGAGCAGTTTAAGGGCACCATTAATACCCGTCTGTGGATTGTTCCGCCCACGCGTATGGACGAACACCTGCTCATGGAAGAAGGCTACTACAACATCTTTGGTGCCGCCGGAGCGCGCACCGAGATGCCGGGCTGCTCGTTGTGTATGGGCAACCAGGCACGGGTAGCGGCCAACTCCACAGTGCTGAGCACCAGCACGCGGAACTTCCCGAACCGGCTTGGCGACGGAGCGAACGTGTACCTTGTTTCGGCAGAGCTTGCCGCCGTGGGATCCATTCTTGGCAAGCTGCCCACGCCGGCGGAGTACATGGAGTATGCGAAGAACCTGGATGCCATGAGCAGCGAGATCTACCGCTACATGAACTTTGATCAAATCATTGAGTTCCAAAAGCTGGCAGAAGACGGCAAGCGTATTGCGGCGCTGGAGATCAGCGAGGTCGCTTAAATCCCACCCGGGATCAATACAAGGGGCCTACGGGCCCCTTTTTTGTGTCGTGCCCGCGCTCTTTGCGGGTCGCGGAGGAATCCCCGGGGTCTCGCGCATCAATGTAAGCTCACTGGCGAATACCGAAGAACCGCTCAACGCATTCAGGGTAGCCGCCAATCCATCAAGATCCGTTTTCTGCAAACGACAACAGTCGAGATACTGACGCAAGGTGCTTTGCAGGCTTGTGCCTTGCTTACGCAGCGCCGCGTCAACGCGCTCAAAGTAAATGGCGCCGCCCCAGTAAAAGGTCGGGTACGCCCCGCGCTTTTTCAGCTCTGGCATAGATTCCGGCAGGCTCAAGGGTGCGACTTTCAGCGCGCTAGCAGCGGCGCGCATTTTCTTGTCACGCCGTGCATCTGCCTCCGACTGCGCGATAACGCCCATTTCCACCATGAGCGCATACTGCAAATAACTGGCAAACCCCTCTGCAAACCAGGCGTTTTCTGATCCGAGATAGGGCAACAACAAATGGGAAAACTCATGCGCCGCCGTCCAGTCACTCAGAAACGCGTCTTCAGAAAAATCCGGATCCACGTAAAAATGCAGTGCCTGCTCGGTGTCCCGCCAGGTATTCGCCCAGGGCACCGGCTCCTTCGCGCCGTCACGCCGGTGCATATACACATGCACGTCGAAAGGCAGTATTCCTGCATAACGTTGCAAAGCAGCATGCGTTTGTGTGAGCCAATCGCTCAACATGCCGCGATCACTCAGGGTGAACGGGTCTTCCCAATGCCAAACCAGCGCCGAACGCGCCGGTGTCACCCACAGCATGAGCAGCACTGCGATTGCAGCACAACGAGAAAGTCTAGAGGGAGAATTGGATTCCACGTATACGTTTACGCAATTCCCTGCGCAAACGATTGCCATCCTGAGAGGTCGGCAAAGGTGCATACACCGACCGCTCCAAAGCGCGGTACAAAGCACGTAACGTTTCAGCCTGCTGCGGCCAACGCAGTACCGCGCGCTCGGTGAGCTGCCCCGGGGTTTCGCCCGCTATAGGTGCTAGTCCCCGACGCCAAAGGGCCCGCTGAAATCTTAGAAGCTCCTCTTCAAAAACAGGCCTGCGCCTCGCCCGGGCACCTCGAAACAGAAACAGCGATACGATCCCCATGGTAAGCACGCCAGCACCCAGCAGCAGTCCTAAGGAGCGACTCACAGATATCTCACCCAGTACGCCGCGCAACAAATCAAACTGCGCCTGACCGTCGAAACCGGTGACCCAACTTTGCCAGCGGTACGTGAGCGCGTCATAACGCAGCCTCATGGAGTTAATCCATCCAATACCGCGATAGCGAAGCGGCGAAAGCGGCGAATCAGACAGGAAGCTCCCCTCAGCCGCCACGGCTCGCTCCAGGCCGTACAAAATGCGATCCGGAGAAACCGCCGCGGTAGGATCCACGCGAACCCAGCCCTCCCCCTCAAGCCACACCTCATTCCAGGCATGGGCATCAAACTGATGGACAATCACCGTGCGATTGACCGGGTTAATCTCCCCCCCTAGATATCCTCCCACGATACGCGCCGGTATACCGGCGCTGCGCATCATCACTGCAAAAGCGTAGGCATAGTGCTCACAAAAGCCCCGGCGACTGTCAAAAACAAACTGATCCATCATGTCCGTGTCGCCAAGAAGCGGAGGCTGAAGGGTGTAAAAAAAAGACTCATTGCTAAAGTAGTCCAACACCGCTGCTACGAATTCCCTCGGCGTATCGGTAGTTTCGTAAAGGCGCCCGGCCAGCGCGCGTGTTCGCGGATTGTCCACTGCAGGCAGCGAGGTCTCTACACCCCGCCGCCAGGGGCTGAGCTCCTTTTCTATGGGTGTATCAGGCCAGCTTTGCACCTCATAGCGATACTCGTTTTCAATGATTGCCGGTGAGTACAAGCGATAGTCATTAAGCTCCATGACCCCGGGCCGGGCCGTTTGCGCGTAGCGCAGTGCAAACAGCCAATTCTGCTGCGTTGGCGCCATAATAATGCTGTAGCGTAGCGGGTCGCCCTCGGTATCCAGACGCGGCGCCCGTCGCTCCTGTGCAGGAATCTCAAAGTAACGCAGCGATCTCCAGGTACTGTCTTCGAGCGAGCTCAACACCATGCCGCGCCAATAAAGCTGTGAAACGGCGGGAATTTCACCATCAAACTGCGCTCTGAAGGCAACCTCCGTCGATTGGCTTAGCCGGGATACATCGCCTGGGCGCAGTCGATCACTCATACCGGTTTGCGCCGTGTGACTTTTAATAGGCACAGACCACAAAGGTCCTATGCGTGGGAACAAGAAAAACAGCACCAGCATCAACGGCACCGCTTGTAAGAGCATGACCCCGGCCTTGCGTAAAGGCCGCAGGTCTCTCAGGCGCCCTGCGGGGCGATGAACCGCTACCAGCGCCGTGGTCAACACCCAAACCAGCAGCAGCGAATACACGACAATCAGCAGGTCCTGGCTGAACAGGAATTCCGTCAGACAGACAAAGTAGCCCAGAAAGATCACCACGTAGGCGTCCTTACGGGAACGCATTTCTGTAAGCTTAAGCGCAAACGCTGTCAGTAAAAACGCGACCATGGGCTCTACGCCGAACAATGAGCCAAAACTCAGCACGATCCCCGCAATAGCAGCAAGCGCGAGCACGACCTTCAGCCAACGTCCCGGTAGCTCCATGCGGCCACGAAACGCCTGTACCCGCCAGGCAAATGCCAACAGATAAACCCCCGCCACCCAGAGCGGTAAGCGCGGCAGATGGGGCAGCAGCAACAAAGCCTGAGCCACGATGATCCACAGCAAGGCGGGCCGGGGAAGCTGCTGTGCCTGCTTCACTGGCCGTCCTCTTCTTGCGGGATGCCGAACAGGGCGAGTGCCCGCAGCGCCCTGTCGCGGTGACGATCGCCCGTGGCAGGTGCTAACTCAGTGCCGGGAATACGCAAACCAAATTCCAGCTCTCGCCGGTGATAGTCGATTACCCAATAACACAGTGCCGCCAGACGTCTTTCCTGTTCCAGGCCCGAAAACTGCTCCCAGTCCAGCCACCGGGCATCGGCCACGGCCGTGGCATAGTCTTTGGTCTGTAGCGTCTGTCCGCGCGCCAGCCCTTTCCAATACACCCGTCGTGGATTGTCGCCAGCGCGGTAGTCCCGAATGCCCGAGAACTCGTCATCCCCGGCTCCCGCCAACCAACGACCATCCTGCGCATCGCCTGCGCCCGAAGTCGGCTCCGGCGAGACCAGAGGTGCCGGATAAACCAGGGCCCGTTGATCCAGAGCCACAGCGGTCCAGCAGCGCAGGAGTCCCAGAGGATACGTGCTCTCTATGCGCAGACGTCCGGGTTCATACCAGCCGCGAGAGCCAACGGGCAGGTGCAGGACCAGATCCCTGGACGTGTCGGGCTCTAATTCAATCTCCTCCTCTGCCAGCATCGTGGGACTGGAAAACAAGCCCGCCAGAAGCCGACGTCCGCGGCCGGACTTTTTGGGCTGCGGCCAACCAACCAAGAGCGCGTGGTGGCCTTGTTTACCACCCGAACTGAATCGAAAGTGAAAGCCGCTGCGCTGCCCGGCAAAGGCATCATCGGCGTTGAGCGCTGTTACTGTGAGCCCTGAGAGATTCGCATAGGTGTGCAGCACGGCCACCACAAAGAGATTCGCCAGAAGAAAAGTCAGCGCATAGCTCATGTTGTTCTGGTAGTTGATGGCGGCGATGAGCATCACCAATAGGCACAGTGCAAAGAAAAAGCCCGTGCGCGACGGAAAGATAAAAATCTGCCGCTGACGCAAGGTCACGGATCTCGAACGAGGAATCCGCCGATCCAGCCAGCTCGACCAGCGCCGACTCAGGGTCTCAGACCACGTCGACGTCACGCCGCAACAGCGCCACAAGCGCTAATCCATCGCCGGAGAACCCGCCACCGGGCTGAAGCCTGTGCGCAGTCACCGCTGGCAGCACGGCCTGCACATCATCGGGCAGCGCGTGATCACGATCATCCATGAGTGCCCAGGTTTTTGCTGAACGAAGCAAGGCCAGCACGCCTCGCGGCGACAGCCCCACTGCAAACTCACCGCCCTGGCGACTCCTTGCCGCAATGCGCTGGATATAGTCCAGCAGCGAATCAGAGACATGCACCTCATCCACCGCCGCACGGATAGCGGCAAGAGCCGCTTCATCGATGCAGCGCTTGAGCGTCCTTTTCTGTGTCCCTTCACCGGAGCCGCGCAGCATGGCACGCTCCGCCCCGGCATCGGGGTACCCAAGTTCGATACGCATGAGAAATCGGTCGAGCTGGGACTCCGGCAGCGGATAGGTACCCGATTGCTCCAGTGGATTTTGCGTGGCAATGACAAAGAACGGTGTGGGCAGCGCACGGGTTTCCCCTTCCAGGGTCACCTGTCCTTCTGCCATGGCCTCAAGCAAAGCGCTCTGGGTACGCGGCGTACTGCGATTAATCTCATCCGCCAGCAGCACCTGGGTAAAAATCGGTCCCGGATGAAAGTGAAAACTATGGTCATTTCGGTGATAGATGGACAAGCCTAAAATATCCGCAGGCAGCAGGTCCGAGGTAAACTGTACCCGCTTGTAGGAAAGCCCCAGCACCTGCGCCAGAGCATGAGACAAGGTCGTCTTACCCATCCCGGGAAGGTCTTCGATGAGTAGGTGCCCACTGGCCAGTAAGCAACAAATGGCGAGGCGCAGCTGTGACTCTTTGCCCAGCAGTACCGTGGCCACCTCGTCTACCGCCGCATCGATGAGCGCTTTTTTACCCGGACTCAATCCTCTCTCCCCCGCGCTGCCAACCGCTGTGGTGATGTAAAATCAGATAAAACCACTGAACACTCAAGATACACGGGTTCAGTTCAGGGAACTAAGACCACGCTGCAGATCTGCCTTGAGATCATCGACATCTTCCAAACCCACAGCGATGCGAATCAGGTTATCGGTAATGCCTGCATCAACGCGTTCTTCTGGCGAGATTCGACTGTGGGTTGTCGTCGCCGGATGCACGATGGTGGTCTTGGCATCGCCCAGGTTCGCCGTCAGCGACATCAATCGCGTTGCGTCTATGACTTTCCAGGCTTCCGCTTGTCCTCCACGTACCCGAAACGACAAAACGCCGCCAAACGCGGACTGCTGCTTTGCGGCCAAAGCGTGCCCGGGATGTGTCTCCAGGCCGGCATAAAACACCGCCTCGACGTTGGGCTGATCCTGCAGCCAGGTTGCCAGAAGCATGGCCGAGGCGCTGTGTGCCCGCATGCGAAGCGACAGGGTCTCCAGTCCTTTGAGGAATACCCAGGCGTTAAAGGCACTCATGGTTGGCCCGCAGCTTCGCAAAAATCCCAGCACCTCACCCATTAAGTCCTGCCTGCCCAGCACAGCCCCGCCCACGCAGCGCCCCTGACCGTCGATGTATTTGGTTGCCGAGTGAATGACAATATCTGCACCAAAGGACAGCGGCTGTTGAAGCGCCGGCGAGCAGAAACAGTTATCGACCACGAGCAACGCCCCTGATGATTGTGCAATAGCGCTCATGCTCTGAATATCAGCAACCTCACACAGCGGGTTTGAGGGCGTCTCGAGATACAAAAGTCGCGTGTTGTCCCGCACGGCTTCGCGCCAGCCATCCACGGGTAACAAGGGCACAAAAGTCACTTCTACCCCAAAGTTCGCCATATATTTTGCAAACAGCGTGCGCGTGGTGCCGAACACATCCCGGGAGCAAATCACGTGGTCACCCGCCTTCAGCAGGGCCATACAGCTGCTCAGTATCGCCGCCATACCGGAGGCAGTGGCCACACACGCTTCTGCGCCTTCTAAGGCGGCCAGACGCTCTTCGAAACTGCGCACCGTGGGGTTGGTGTACCGCGAATACACATTGCCCGGGTCATCACCGGCAAAACGTGCAGCGGCGTGCTCCGCGCTGTCGAACACGTAGCTCGAGGTCAAAAACAGCGCTTCGCTGTGCTCTCCCTCAGGGGAGCGCGTGATGCCGCTACGCACTGCCAGACTCTGCCACTGCAGTTCGTCCAACACGGGATCGTCTCGCTTACTCACAATTCACTCTCGTTTATTCATTGGGTCATTAGTCTTGTGGTGATCTCTTCGCAGGCCACCAAAGGCTCAGGCGAGATCGGACATGTCGTTGTATATGCCCACGCCGTCCCCATCACTGGACTGCCGCGTGATGCTCTGCGCTTCGTCATTGCGCTCCGCATCCAGCGCCGCAAGGTAGTCTTCATCAACGTCACCGGTTACGTAGTTGCCATCAAATACCGAGCAATCAAAGGCCTCGATCAGCGGGTTACCCTCCTTCGAGCAGCTGATAAGTTCCTCGAGATCCTGATACACCAGCCAGTCCGCCCCGATCATCTCGCCTATCTCTTCTACGGTCCTGTCATGAGCAATGAGCTCTTTGGGAGATGGCATATCTATGCCGTAGACATTCGGGTAGCGCACCGGCGGCGCTGCGGAGGCGAGATACACCCGGGCCGCCCCGGCGTCTCTGGCCATCTGAATAATTTCCCGGGAGGTGGTACCTCGCACAATAGAATCATCCACTATCATCACATTCTTCCCGTCAAACTCGAGTCGAATGGGATTGAGCTTCTGACGCACAGACTTTTGGCGCTGCTTCTGTCCCGGCATGATGAACGTGCGGCCGATGTAGCGATTCTTCACAAACGCTTCTCGATACTTGATACCCAGCGATTGAGCCAGCGCAAGGCCCGCCGTGCGACTACTGTCCGGTATGGGTATAACCACATCGATATCGTGATCAGGGCGCTCCCTGAGAATCTTGCGGGCCAGTGCTTCCCCTTGACGAGCGCGGGTCTTGTACACCGATATCTCATCGATGAGGCTGTCGGGACGCGCAAAGTAAACGTGTTCAAAAATGCAGGGCCTGAGCAAAGGAGCCGTTGCACACTGGCGCATATGCAGCTGTCGCTGGGCGTCTATGTACACTGCCTCGCCGGGGGCCACATCGCCCAGAAGACGAAAGCCGAGCACATCAAGAGCGACGCTCTCAGAGGCCACCATATACTCGCGCTCACTGCCTTCACCCCGGTATCCCACGACCAGCGGACGAATACCGTAGGGATCCCGAAAGGCGATCACACCATAGTTCACAATCATCGCTACCGCAGCGTACCCTCCACGGCATCGACGGTGTACGGCGGAAACAGCGGCAAACAAGTCGTCGGGTTCCGGATGCAGCTTGCCCAGCGCCTGCAGCTCGTAGGCAAATACATTCAACAGCACCTCGGAGTCGGAGTCCGTATTCAGGTGCCGCATCTCACTTTCAAACAGCTCCTGGCGCAACACCCGGGAGTTGGTGAGGTTGCCATTGTGTGCCAGGGCGATTCCATAGGGTGAGTTCACATAAAACGGCTGGGCGTTAGCGGCACCGGGGCTACCGGCCGTGGGGTAGCGCACGTGCCCGATGCCAATATTGCCCTGCAAACGCTGCATGTGATGTTGGCGAAACACATCGCGCACCAGACCCACACTCTTGCGCTGATGAAAGCGGTCGTCACTGCAGGTCATAATGCCGGCAGCATCCTGGCCGCGGTGCTGTAAGACCGTGAGCGCATCGTAAATCTCCGGCGCCACATTCGTCTTGCCAACGATACCTGTCAGTCCACACATTTAGGCTGTACCTCTTCACCGCCCACGAAGCAGCGCAGCGATCTTAAAATCACGCGTTAAGCCCCTTAATTTCCACATCTCGAAATTCGTCAAAGAGACGCATGCTCCACGCCAGCATGACATCAATATGCGGCATGAGCTGGGACTCTTCCAAAAGACTCTGTTCACTCTTGGGAACAATCTCGCGCACCACAAAAACCAGAGCCATAACAATGAGCATCCCACGCAAAACGCCAAACACGGAGCCGAGCAGCCTGTCCAGAATGCCCAGCCCCGTGGCCTTGACGATACTGGCAAACAGTTTTGCGGTGAGAGAGCTTGCCACCAGCGTGAGAACAAACAGCAATGACCAGGCGACGATATAACGCCCCGTGCGGTTTGCGATTAAGTCACCGATCTGATCAGCGACGGTGACCGCCAGCAAATTCGCGACGATAAAAGCCACCACCCATCCCGCAAGCGATATCGCTTCTCGCACGAAACCCCGCCACAGACTCAGGAGCGCAGAGAGCATCACGATCACTACGACAACCCAGTCAAAACCATTAAACAAACTGAGCTGGGGCCAATCACTCACGGCAAATACCTTATGATCAGCGAATCGACGCGCCAGGTTTTATCAACGGCGTTTTTTACCGGCAGCAGCTCATCGCGGCTGTAGCGCGGCCCCACCAGTACGCGGTAAAGCACACGATCATCACGACGCATGCGTTTGACATAGCCCTTGTAACCAGCGGAGACCAATTCGTCGCGCAGTGACTCTGCGCGCGCCTTGTCACCCATGGTCGCGACCTGCAGTGAATAGGCGATGGGCAACCCATCCTCATCCATCGCCGGGGACTCCAGTGCCTCTCTGGCGTCGTCCAGGCTTGCCAGAGGCATAGTGACATCGCTCGCAGGGAGCGGTGCAGGTTCAACATCCGAAGACAGCTCTTCATCGGGGAACTCTACGTCTTGCGTCTCAAGATTCTGGGCCAGGGCCTTTTTTCCTGACCGAAGTCCCAAACTATCCGGCTCTGGCAGCGGCGTCAGATCCACCGGCGGCGCCTGCGGTACCACCACGCGAAGATCATCGGCTTTGTCGGCCCCGGGCACAAAGATAATCGGCCAAAAGACCACTGCCAGCGCGACCAGAATAAGTGCGCCCACAAGGCGTTGTTTTACGAGATTGTCCACCAGTTGTCAGGGCTCGTCTGAGGCGCTCGGGAGTTCAAGCTTCAAGAGACTCATTATACCCGCAACGCTGTGGAAAGAGCCGCAGACCACCAAACGATCGCCAGCGGAACTACCCGCGAGCAACTGCGTCCAGACGGCCTCAGCGCTAAACTCACCCTGAGGGATTGCCACCCCCACATCATCCAGCGCCTGCCAGATCACCTCCGGTGACGCCGCGCGGTCAATACCTGGAATCGCTAATGCGCAGGCGCCATCGACACCGGTAGCCAGAGCGGATGCCATAGACGCCAGGTCCTTGTCTGCCATCAACCCCAGCGCAGCAATGGTCTGTCCCGCAATCGGTCGATCATTCAGATAGTCCACCATAGCCTGCATCGCAGCGGGGTTATGTGCCACATCCAGTAATAACTCTCGACCGGCAATATGGATGATTTGCCGACGCGCCGGCACGCGTAATCCGGCCAAACTCCGGGCGGTGAGACGTTCATCTAAGGCTGGCCCCAGGAGACAGGCACAGACCTGAATCGCTGCGGCGACATTGCCGCCACGCAGGCCATCGGGCACAACAAAAGACAGGGTTTCCTCACTACCGTGCAAGCGCAGGGAGAGCGCCTGTGCGTCACTTTGCCAAAACCAGTGCTCACCAGCGTGCAGAGCCTGTGCACCGATTTCTTCAAGGGTCGCAAACAGCGTTGCAGGATAACTGGGCTCAGCAAGCACTGCGGGGCAGCCATAACGCGCTACCGCGGCTTTTTCTGGCGCTATTTTCTCCACGGTGTCACCCAGCCAATGCTGATGATCCAGGTCGATAGCGGTGATCACAGCAAGATTCGCATCCACCACATTCACCGCATCCAGTCGACCGCCAAGCCCCACTTCCATGATGGCCACATCAACCTGCTGCTCTTTGAAAATCCAAAAAGCTGCCAGCGTGGCGAACTCAAAATACGTTAAGGTGACATCTCCCCGCGCGGCTTCTATGGCCGTAAAGGCCTCCAAAATCTGCTCGTCACTCACCGGGTCGCCATTTACCGCGATGCGTTCGTTGAAAGTCAGGAGATGCGGAGACGTATAGCGCCCGGTGCGTTTACCGTGCTGGCGAAGAATGGCCTCGCTGCTGTACACCACACTGCCCTTGCCATTGGTGCCTGCGACGGTAATGACATCCAGATCATAGGGCAGCAAATGCAGGTTTTCGGCGGCGATGCGAACCCGAGCGAGACCCAGATCAATATCGACCGGATGAAGCTGCTCCAGGTAGCGCAGCCATTCTCCCAGTGTGCGGTCAGGCATCCGATTTTTTGTCGGAAGACTCCTCATCAGTCTCGGAGTCCGGATCGTTCTCAGCATCCACAGAGTCTTCTGCCTCTGAGATGTTTGAATCCGGGTCATCCTCGGACGACTCAGGTTCACTGCTGGCGGAGCTGTCACTCAGTTCATCGTTCGTATCATCATCCGAGTTCAATGCACTGGATTCTTCGCCGTCAGCATCGCTGTCATCCCCGCCCTCAGCGTCGACAACAGCTGATTCCTCGTCAGCTGAGGCCTCGGTCTGCACAGCAGTGTCTTCAGAATCAGAGTCGGAATCAGAGTCGCCATCGCCTTCGGGAGACTCTTCGGCAACTGCAGTGAGATCTACCGCGAGCTCCGGAGGCGCTTCCAAAGAGGCCAACGCCGGCACGCCGGTGAGCTTCGCCAATATGCGGGCAATCGTGTCACGCAACTCCAGCCGGGGCACGATCATGTCTATGGCGCCATGCTCCAGCAGGAACTCGCTGCGCTGGAACCCCTTGGGCAACTTTTGCCGGATTGTTTGTTCAATAATGTTGGGGCCAGCGAATCCTGCTCGAGCATCGGGCTCCGCGATGTTCAGGTCGCCCAGAAGAGCCAGAGAGGCTGACACACCACCATAAATAGGATCAGTGAGTACTGACACGTAGGGCACCGACTCGGTATGCATACGCTCAATCACCGCGCTGGTCTTCGCCATCTGCATCAGCGAAATCAACGCTTCCTGCATGCGCGCACCGCCGGAAGCGGCAAAGCAAACAAGCGGGATTCGTTCTTTCAGTGCAAGCTGTGCCGCCTGAGAAAACTTTTCTCCCACGGCCTGGCCCATGGAGCCCCCATGGAAACCAAACTCAAACGCCACCGCTATTACGGGCAAGGTATGCAGGGTGCCGCGCATGGCCACAAGTGCATCTCGCTCTCCCGTGGACTTTTGCGCTGCGGCAAGCCTCGCGGAATACTTTTTCTTGTCGCGAAAGCGAAGACGATCCACCGGCTCAATGTTCGCGAACACCTCTTCACGACCTTCTTTGTCCAGGAAAAGATCAAGCCGCTTTCGAGCGCCCACACGCATGTGGTGTTCGCATTTAGGGCAGACATTCGCATTCCGCTCAAGATCCGGACGATAGAGCACCGCCTCGCACTTGATGCACTTGGTCCAGACTCCCTCGGGAACCGTGGCCCGCTTGGAACCTTCTGCTTTACTAATGCCCGAGGGCAATATTTTGTCGATCCAGCTCATGGAGCTCTCTCCAGCACGCGATGCCTTGGCATTATACGCATCCAGCGGGCCTTAGGCTGCGCTGGAAACATTTCCATCAACATGTTCCCGAATATCACTGAGCATATCTCGCGCAGCTGCCAAAACAGCCGCATCATCCCCACCCGCCTGCGCGACGTCAGCAAGACGCTGAACCAGCGCGGAACCGATGACCACTCCATCGGACACCGCCGCCACGGCCGCCGCCGAGGGCCCGTCTTTAATGCCAAATCCCACACAAATGGGCAATGATGTGTGGGATCGAATCTCCGCTACCGACCGCGCAACAGCCTCACGGTCCAGGTTACCGGCACCGGTAACACCTTTGAGTGACACGTAATAAATAAAGCCACTCGCCTCTTTCGCTATAAGATCCATGCGCGCTGCAGGCGTGGTGGGCGCAATCAGGAAAATGTTATCCATGCCCACCCTGCGCAGTTCGTGATTCAAACCCGCGACTTCTTCCGGCGGAATGTCGACGGTCAGCAGCGCATCCACGCCACTGGCGAAAGCGCGGTCCGCAAACTGGGCATGCCCCATGTGCTCCACAGGATTGGCGTACCCCATCAGCAACACCGGCGTATGCTCATTGTGTTTGCGAAACTCGGTCATCACCTCGAGCACACCTCGCAAACGCATACCGCGCTCCAACGCCCGCTCGTGCCCCCGCTGTATCACCGGGCCCTCCGACATGGGGTCCGAGAACGGCACACCGAGCTCAATAATATCGGCCCCGGCTTCCACCAGGGTGAACATCAGCTCCACCGTCAACTCAACACCGGGGTCGCCCGCGACAATATAGGGTATGACGGCCTTTCGTCCCCGCGCCTTGAGCTCTGTAAAACAAGCGGCTATGCGACTCATGGGCGGCTCACACCTCTATCCCTTCAAGACGGGCAACCGTCAGAATATCCTTATCGCCGCGCCCGGACAGATTCACAACGATATGTTGATCCGGCGTCATGGTAGCGGCGAGCCGCTCTGCATAGGCCAGCGCATGCGCGGTTTCCAGGGCCGGCATAATGCCTTCTACCCGCGTGGTTTTATGAAAAGCCGCCAGCGCCTCCTCATCATTTGCCGACACATAGTTCACCCGGCCAATATCCTTCAACCAGGAGTGTTCGGGGCCAACGCCCGGGTAATCAAGTCCTGCAGACACCGAGTGGGTATGAGTAATCTGCCCATCAGCATCCTGCATGAGGTAGGTGCGATTGCCATGCAGGACGCCGGGGGATCCAGCCGATAACGGCGCCGCATGCTGCCCTGTCTCTATACCTAAACCGCCCGCCTCAACGCCATACATGGCAACCGTTTCATCGTTCAAAAACGGGTGGAATAAACCAATGGCGTTGGAGCCCCCACCGACACAGGCGACCAGCGCATCGGGCAATTTTCCGTTTTGCGCAAGGCATTGAGCCCGAGCTTCGCGACCAATGACGCACTGAAAATCGCGTACCAACATGGGGTACGGATGAGGGCCTGCAACAGTGCCGATGATATAAAAGGTGTTATCAACATTGGTGACCCAATCCCGCATCGCCTCGTTCATGGCATCTTTGAGCGTTGCAGAGCCAGAAGTCACAGGCACCACCGTCGCCCCGAGCAGCTTCATCCGATACACATTCAGAGACTGCCTCTGCACGTCTTCAGCGCCCATGAAGACATGGCATTCCAGCCCCAGCCTCGCTGCGATGGTTGCCGTGGCGACGCCGTGCTGCCCCGCACCGGTTTCCGCAATAACCCGCGGCTTGCCCATATGCTTGGCCAGCAGCGCCTGCCCGACGGTGTTGTTTACCTTGTGCGCGCCCGTGTGGTTGAGGTCTTCACGCTTGAAAAAGATCCTCGCACCGCCGATCTCATCCGACCAGCGCCGCGCCTCATAGAGCGGCGACGGGCGTCCTACGTAATGCGCCAGATCGTAGTCAAACTCAGCCTGGAAATCCGCGTCCTCAGACAGCTGTCGATAAACCGCTTCAAGTTCGGCCAGCGCCGACATCAGCGTCTCGGCAACGTACTTGCCGCCGTAGGACCCGAATCGTCCGTCAGCATCGGGCTGATTGGAGAAACTCAGGGGGTTCAAATCAATAGTCATACCGCTGCATCCTCATGCTTGCGTTGGTCAGCTTGCCGTACTGCTGCGATAAATGCTCGCAGGCGCCCGGGGTCTTTATCGCCGGCGGCGTTTTCCACGCCGCCGCTTACATCTACTGCCTGTGGCGCGACCAGATGGATCGCCGCCGCCACATTATCTGAGGTCAAGCCACCCGCCAAAATCCAGGGCCGATGCAACACCGGGATACGCTCCCAGGCAAAGGTGTCCCCGGTACCGCCGGGGGCATCGGGCCGCCAGGCATCAAAGAGCACCGCCCGCGCGTTTTGGTGCTCCTGCAAGAGTGCCTGAACGTCCACCTGAGGCCGCATGCTTATGGCTTTGATGTAGGGTCGTCCAAACTGCGCACAAAAGGCGGCTGACTCCGACCCGTGAAACTGCAGACAGTCCAGAGCGCAGCTATCCAGAACCCGCATCACCTCGTCCACCTCTGGATCCACAAACAAGCCCACGGTAGTCACCAGCGCCTGCGTCGCATGAATGACCTCAACCGCCTGGGATACCGATACTGCGCGTGAGCTGTGCGGATAAAACACAAGACCGAGAGCGTCGGCACCGGCATCGCAGGCCCGCTCCGCTACTGCGGCACTGCGCACCCCGCATATCTTGACCCGAGTCATTCGCTGCGCGTGTCCTTTTACGACGGATTTAAAAGCGCGCAATGATAGCAGAAGCTCGGGCTTATTCCTGCGTCGCAGAGGGGAAGAATGGCAAATCCGCCGAGCCAGGAACCGACCGCGATTCGGGATAGCGAACCCCGGTGAGATACAAGCCCTGAGGGGGGGCCGTAGCGGCGGCCTGCGTTCTGTCCCGGCCGGCAAGCAGTTCCCCAAGCCAGCCTGCGGGCTGCTCGCACAGCCCCACCTGAAGGCAGGAACCGACAATATTACGCACCATATGGTGTAAAAACGCGTTCGCCACCACGCGGATCTGAATAATATCGCCGCGACGAAAAACCTGCGTGCTCTCCATAAAGCGCATGGGCGTGGTGGACTGGCAGGAGGCCGCACGAAACGCTGAAAAGTCCTGCTCGCCCAGGAGGGCTTGCAGGCTGCAACGCATGAGATTCGCGTCGAGGGGCTGACGCACCCACACCATGCGATTGGCCAGCAACGCCGATGGCGTGCGCGTATTGGCGATCAAATAATCGTACTGACGGGCCACCGCGCTGTGGCGAGCATGAAAATCTTCCGCGACCGACAGACCATCGGTCAGGCGAACATCCAGGGGAAGCTGCGCGTTGGCACCAACGATCCAGGCCTTAAGACTGCGGTCACAAGGTGCATCAAAATGGAGCCACTGAGCCGCGGCATGTACGCCGGTGTCTGTGCGCCCGGCACAAAATACGCGCACAGGACTGTTAGCGATCTTTGATAATGCGACCTCGACCTCGGTCTGAACGGTCCGCACCTTCGGCAGTTGGGGCTGAGACTGCCAGCCACTGTACGCGCTGCCGTCGTATTCAATTTTAAGGGCAACGCGCTGCCCGGCAGGCAGCACGTCAGTAGAGAAAGGCGGACTTAGGAGCTCAGGCAATGCGTGTCAAAAGATCGCGCGATTCCTGCTGCTGCTCCTCGGTGCCCTTTTCCATCACTTCTTCAAGGATACCGCGAGCGCCCTCACTGTCACCCATATCGAGGTAGGCCCGAGCCAGATCCAGCTTGGTCGCCATCTGGTCAGCGTCATCTGCGATGAGTAAGTCTTCGTCATCTGCATCATCAACGTCAGCGGTGTCTGCGGGAGCATCGTCAGTGGAGACGAATGCGTCAGAGAGGTCGAGCTCTTCTTCGGCATTGACGAAGTCCAGTTCGCCATCTTCGGCATTAAAAGGACTCACTTCTTCTATTTCAAGATGCTCAAACTCAATGGACTCGATATTTTCATCGGGTTCGGGATCAGACCCCAGGGCCAAATCTGCCTCTTCGGCATCTTCGAGACTGAGTTCCGGTGCATCGGAGACATCGGCAAGCTCAGACTCCAGGCTGACCGGTTCAATATCCAAAGATTCACCTGGCTCACCCGGATCTTCATCCGGATTCTTGACCGCCGCGGGTTCTTCCTGGATGTCATCCATGAAGCTTGGCGTTGCGGCGCTGCTGGCACCGGCGCCAAGAAGCGCCTCTCCCCGGGCAATGGAATCGGGGCTACCATGCTTGCGAAGCTCTTCCAGCTGTTCGGCTGCACTGGCCTCTTCACCCATGTCCACGTACAGCTCAATCAGCTTCACGCGATAGGCACCGTTGCCGGGATCGCTGGTGATGGCAGTTTCGAGCAGTTCGATGGCCTGCAGGTAGCGTCCGTAGGCAATATAAATATCGGCCTCGGCCAGCGCATCCCCCGCCGAGCCCTCATCGATGTAATCATCGTGCTTACGCTCGCCATAACCACGACTGCCTCCGCGGGAGTGCGGCTCTTCAACCGCGGGGGCCGACTCCACGGGTTCTTCAGTTTCTTCCGCAGTGGCCGCTGCCGCCAATGCGGACTCCTGCGAAAAGTCGTCGGGATCAGGTGCGTCGAACGACTCGGTTTTAAGATTAACACCCGCGAACACATCATCCTCTTCCGACGTGGACGCACCACCTCGTCCGGCGCCCTGCGCATCGTCACTCTTGGCACGCCGACGCAGAAACAAAGCCACCGCCGCGGCAATAGCCAGCAGCACACCCGACAGGGGCAACCAGGGAATACCGCTCGCCGGGGACTGAGGTGCGCCCGCTGAGGGTGCGGACGTCTGTGCCGGCGGCGCTGCCGTGACTACCGGCGCAGCTGCCTGAGCCGCTGCCGCCGCTTCCCGCGCCTCGCGCAATGCCTGCTCCAGGGTCGCTATTTGCTCGTCCTTTAAAGAGACGATTTGCTCCAACGTGTCCAGACGTGTGGCCATGGCATCGAGCTGTGCGGCCAACTCCGAGGAGCCGGAGGACTCTCCTGCCGGGGTGGCATCCGCGATATCACTGACCGGTGCGTCCATAACACTGGGCTGAGTAGACCCGGCGCTAGCGGCCTGATCAGCTCTATTGGAAGAAGCATCCACAGATGCCTCGCGATCGGCACTTTGGGACTGTGTGTCTGCAGAGCTGTCAGCTGAAACTCTCAAGGTCGCCGCTGCGGTTACCCCGGGAGCCCCGCGACCCGCGCGCCACTCCTGATTCTGTTCCCGCACCTCGTCAAGCGCACGCGCCAGATCGTCAGAACTGATCTCTCCCGCGGCAGGAAGATAAATAATGTAGCCGGCCTTGATCTGATTGATATTGCCATTGATGAACGCTTCAGGGTTTAAGCGCTGTATTTCCAGCATCGCCTGCTGAACCGACACCCCTTTGGGCTTGCCCTGGGAGGCAATCTGCCACAGCGTTTCGTCGCGCTTGACCATATAGCGATTGCCGGAACGCGGCATGCCGACGGTTTCTGCCGAAAAAGCACGCTCGGGCATTTGCCCGGCAGGAAGACTGCTTTCTCTGAGCGCTACTGAGTCATCGCGGCTGCTCTGCGCCTGCTGTGCACGGGACTCTTCAGCCAGAGCCGGTTTTTCAAGATTGGTGTCCTGGCTCACACGCTCCACCGCGGAGACGGTGATCACGTCCTGGCGAAACGCCGGAGGATCCACCAACACGGTGTACTCGCGAAGCAAACGCCCTGAAGGCCAGCGTGCTTCAATAATCAGATCAATAAAGGGCTCCAACACGGCGTCGTCGGTACTGAGCCGAATCACCCCGCGTCCGCTATTCTCATCAACCTCGACATCAAACTTGATGCTGGTGAGAAAGTAGCTGCGCTCCACGCCCAGGCGATCAAAATCGTCGCCCGCCGCGAGGCGGATACGAATGTCATCGATCGTCAGCTCCCGGGTATCGAGAAGCTCAACCTCAGCCCGCAAGGGTTCGTTGAGGAACGATTGCATCTCTATCTCACCGAGACCCAACGCCAACGCAGGCAATGCCGCCGCCGCCCCGTACGCGATTACTGCTGCATGCACAGCAGCCCTGACCCCGACCCTAGTCACCATCGCCTCGCCTTTTTATTACCCTGATTTGCCATTATGCCCGAAGCTTTCGGGTCTTAGGCGCTTTCTCTGACCATACCGCACTTCATTGCAGAAAAGGCTTTTTACACAACAGCTTGCGTCAAATTACCTACAAAATGCTGCAACTTGTAGAAATTTAGCCTTGCGCGCGCGGCGGCGTCAACCCCGAGGACAATCTCCCTCCCAGCCTGAACCTGACAACAAGTCGATTAAAGTAGCTTTTCGCGCGCTAACAATTCGGCGATTTGAACGCTGTTTAAGGCAGCTCCTTTACGTAGATTGTCCGAAACCACCCACAGATTCAGGCCCCGGTCGCAGGAGATGTCTTCTCGGATTCGGCTCACAAACACGGCGTCTTGTCCCGCGGCATCTGTTACCGGGGTGGCATAAGCGCCGTCTTCGTGCTCATCGATGACCACCACACCCGGCGCCGCCTCCAGCAGCGACCGCGCCTGCTGTGCGCTGAGCTTGTCCCGCGTTTCGATGTGTATCGCTTCACTGTGACCGTGAAACACCGGCACCCGGACGCAGGTTGGGTTCACCGCAATAGAATCATCCTCAAAGATCTTCTGCGTCTCCCACACCATTTTCATCTCTTCCCGGGTGTAGCCGTTGTCCTGAAAGGTATCGATCTGCGGGAGCACGTTAAACGCAATTTGCCGGGGATAGACCTTGTTCTGTGCAGGCTGCCCGTTCAGCAGACGGGCGGTCTGCCCGGCCAGTTCCTCTATGGCTGTTTTACCTGTGCCCGACACGGCCTGATAAGTCGCCACATTGATACGTGTAATACCCGCCGCGTCATGCAGAGGTTTCAGCGCCACGAGCATTTGAATAGTGGAGCAGTTGGGATTTGCAATAATTCCCCGCGCATGAAAATCCGCCACCGCTTGGGGATTCACCTCTGGCACCACCAGCGGGATATCAACATCCCGGCGAAAGTGCGAGGTATTGTCGATCACCACGCAGCCTGCCCCCGCCGCTTTCGGCGCGTACTCCTGGGAAACGCTGCCGCCGGCTGAAAACAAGGCGATTTGCACCTTGGAAAAATCAAACCGCGCCAGATCCTGCACCGCGCATTGCTTGCCGCGATAGTTCATGCGCTTGCCCGCGGATCGCTCAGACGCCAGTAAATACAATTCCCCCACAGGAAAATCGCGCTGCTCGAGAATATCGACCATCGCCTCGCCCACCGCGCCCGTGGCGCCAACTACTGCTATATCGTAGGTATCACTCATTACTTCGCTATCCGTCAGCTGTCTATGATTTTTGCAATGCCGAAACCACGGCATCACCCATCTGCGAGGTGCTTACGCTCGCTACACCGCTGCCGGCGATATCCGGCGTACGCAAGCCCTGATCCAGGACCTGCCCCACGGCAGCCTCAATGCAATCAGCGCCTGCCGGGCAAGCGAGGGAATAACGCAACATCATTGCAACAGAGAGGATGGTCGCCAGAGGATTCGCCTTGCCCTGCCCCGCGATATCCGGCGCCGAACCGTGACAGGGCTCATAGATCCCCTGCCCACTTTCGTTGAGCGAAGCCGACGGCAACATACCGATGGAGCCGGTGAGCATCGCTGCCGCATCGGACAGAATGTCACCGAACATATTGCCGGTGACAATCACATCAAACTGCTTTGGCGCGCGCACAAGCTGCATGGCAGCGTTGTCCACATACATGTGCTCCAGCTCTACCCCGGGATAGTCGGCGGCAAGCTCCGTCACCACCTCCCGCCAGAGCACTGTGGCCTCAAGTACATTCGCCTTATCCACGGAGCACACACGGCCACCACGCTTTTGAGCAAGCTCAAAAGCCATCCTGGCAATGCGGCGTATCTCGCTTTCGCTGTAAACGTAGGTGTTAAAACCTTCCCGTTCGCCATTTTCGAGCCGGCGTATCCCGCGGGGCTGGCCAAAATAAATCCCCCCCGTGAGCTCGCGCACAATGAGAATATCCAGGCCTGAAACCAGCTCCGGCTTGAGACTGGAGGCATCCACAAGCTGGGGATACATGATCGCCGGACGAAGATTGCCGAACAGTCCAAGCTCAGAGCGAATACGCAACAAACCCTTCTCGGGCCGCAGATCACGGTCCAGATGGTCGTAGGCCGGGCCGCCCACCGCGCCGAGCACAATTGCGTCCGCCGCACGGGCCTTCTCCAGAGTGGAAGGCGGAAGAGGATCCCCCTCGGCGTCATAAGCCGCGCCACCGATCAGTGCATAATCCGTGCTGATATCGAGATCATAGAGCTCGCAGACTCGCGCCAGCACCTTCTCGGCCTCAGGCACTATTTCCTGACCGATGTAATCGCCGGGCAGCAACAGAACGGAATGACTCATGCACCCGCCTCCGAGGAAAACAGCCATGGAGAACGGCCTCGCAATTTATCTTCGTAGGCACGAATCGCCGCGCCACTTTTCAAAGTGACCCCGATATCATCGAGACCCTCCAGCAGGCATTGACGGCGATAATCATCCACAGGGAATGACCAGCGACGCCCATCAGCGAGTAGCACTTCCTGCTGCTCTAGATCAACGGTAATGCGGTAACCCTCGTTGGCATAAAGCGCTTCGAACAACTCATCGACCTGCGCCGCGGGCAACGCCACGGGCAAAACGCCGTTTTTAAAGCAATTGTTGTAAAAAATATCGGCGAAACTTGGCGCGATCACACAGCGAAACCCATAGTCTTCCAATGCCCAGGGCGCGTGCTCACGACTCGAACCGCAGCCGAAGTTTTCTCGAGCCAGAAGCACGGAGGCCCCCTGATAGCGAGGAAAGTTCAGAGGAAAATCCGGATTCAATGGCCGGTTACTGCAATCCTGTCCGGGCTGCCCTTCATCAAGATAACGTAATTCATCAAACAAATTGGGGCCAAAGCCACTGCGCTTTATGGACTTGAGGAACTGCTTGGGAATGATCAAGTCCGTATCGACATTGGCACGATCCATGGGTGCAACCAGACCCTCATGTACTCTCAACGCTTTCATGACGGCTCTCCCTGAAAGTCTCTTACATCCACAAAATGTCCGGCGATCGCCGCCGCCGCTGCCATGCCCGGACTCACCAGATGGGTTCGTCCCCCGAAACCCTGGCGACCTTCAAAATTCCGGTTGGACGTAGACGCACAATGCTCCCCCTTGCCTAATTTATCGGCATTCATGGCCAGGCACATGGAGCAGCCGGGCTCCCGCCATTCAAGCCCTGCATCAAGGAAAATTCGATCAAGCCCCTCAGCCTCCGCCTGGGCTTTTACTTCTCCGGAGCCCGGCACCACCATCGCCTGCTTCACCGAATCAGCTTTTTTACGACCGCGCACAATGGCCGCCGCCTCGCGAAGATCCTCTATACGCGAGTTGGTGCAGGAACCGATAAACACGCGGTCCGCCGGAATGGACGTGATCGGTGCCCCACCGCTGAGGCCCATATAGCTCAGCGCACGAACAGCGGCTTCGCGCTGCCCCGTATTGCTCATCGCAGCAGGATCGGGAATCAAATCCGTAACCGCCGCCACCATCTCCGGTGAGGTTCCCCAGGTGACCTGCGGTGCGACACTGGCCGCATCAATGCAAACTTCATGATCAAACACGGCGTCCGCATCACTGTGCAGATCGCCCCAGGCCGCCACCGCTAACTCCCATTGGTCACCCTTGGGCGCCATGGGCCGTCCCCGCACGTAATCAATGGTCACATCGTCCACGGCGATCATGCCCATGCGTGCGCCCGCCTCGATCGACATATTACAGAGGGTCATGCGCCCTTCCATGCTGAGTGCTTCCACAGCCTCACCGGCAAACTCGATTGCGAACCCGGTCCCGCCGGCAGTTCCAATCTCGCCGATGATGGCCAGCGCCAGGTCCTTCGCGGTCACGCCCAGGGCAAGCCGCCCATCAACGCGCATCCGCAAATTCTTCATTTTCTGTTGAACCAAACACTGGGTCGCCAGCACGTGCTCAACCTCAGATGTGCCAATGCCATGCGCCAAAGCACCCAGGGCGCCATGGGTACTGGTATGAGAGTCGCCACAGACAACGGTCATTCCGGGCAGCGTAGCGCCCATCTCCGGCCCCACAACATGCACAATGCCCTGACGACGATCATTGATGGGAATCTCTTCAATACCGAACTGCTCGCAGTTGTCGTCCAAGGTCTGCACCTGCAGCCTAGACGTCGAGTCAATAATGCCCGCCACACCTCCGGCTCGCTCTGCGGAGCCCGTGGGCACATTATGGTCGGGTACCGCAAGGTTGGCGTCCAAACGCCAGGGCGTTCGCCCGGCGAGGCGCAGCCCTTCGAAAGCCTGAGGCGATGTGACTTCGTGAATAAGGTGCCTATCGATGTAAATCAGCGCAGAACCGTCTTCGCGCTCTTCCACCAGATGTGCTTCCCACAGTTTGTCGTACAGCGTTTTACCCGGCATAGCAATGTGCTCTTAGCTAAAAACGCCGCCATCCTAGGCTTGCATTAGAAATAACTCAAATCTATTATTTTTATACAGTCAATAACTTTAGGTTATCAATGGACTTCGCCAACCTTCGGGCTTTTGCGGCAGTCGCCCAGGCGCAATCGTTTTCGGCGGCGGCACAGCAGTTGCACCTTACCCAACCGGCTATCAGTAAGCGTATCGCCGTTCTCGAAGCGGAGCTCGACACTCCACTGTTCGACCGCCTTGGCCGGCGTATCGAATTGACCGAAGCTGGCCGCGCCCTACAGCGACACCTGCCGGAAATTGAACACAGCTTGCGCCAGGCCGAGCAGGCAGTGCGCGATATCAACGGCGAGATCGCGGGCCCCCTGCGCATAGCCACCAGCCACCACATTGGTTTACACCGTCTACCACCGGTGCTCTCCGCCTTTCAGCAACGCTATCCGGCGGTACAGCTGGCTATTGAGTTTCTGGATTCAGAGCAGGCTTACGAGCGGCTTCGTGTCGGTGAGATCGAATTGGCGGTAGTGACGCTTGCGCCCGGCGATGTCACGCAGCTCAAGAGCGAAGCGATCTGGCAGGACAAATTGTCCGTGATGGTTTGCAAAGAACATCCTCTGGCCGGGCGGCAACGCGTTCGTATCGCGGAGCTGGCCGGCTGCGCCGCGGTATTACCGGGGCTGGACACATTTACCGGACAGATTGTGCATCGTCACTTCGAACAATCCGGCACACAGTTGCAACTGCGTATGGCCACCAACTATCTGGAAACACTGCGTATGATGGCCGTGGTGGGCTTGGGCTGGACCGTGCTCCCCGACAGCATGGCAGGACCGGAGCTCCAGTGTCTGTCCGTAGAAGGCACTCACCTCTCCCGAACTCTGGGACTCGTCCGCCATCAGGAAAGAAGCCTGTCGCGCAGTGCCCGAGCATTCACGGAGCTTCTGAGAGAGTCGGGGCAGATGCCTGTTTCCCGGCGCTAAACAACAGTTCATCGCGTATTCGCGGGATACTGCTTTTGCGAGTACCACTGCAAGGGCACTCCGGTGGACGGCCCGGCCCCGCTAACCGCGTATGGCGCCGTCGTCTCCCATGAGAAGATTCAACTTATGGGCATCACCCGGAGCGACGCCCAGGCCACCGTGGTCTGGAAAATAGAACGCACCGCTGTATCGCAGCACAGGATTATCACCATCGTAGATGGCTCCGCTGCAAAAACCGAAACGGCGCTTTACCTGCACATGATCTGCGCGCGTCTCCAACCAACGTCCCGGACGCCCGGGAGCCATAAAGTCAAAACTCAGATTAATCGTTGGCGACGGGGCTGGCTGGTCGCGCAACAAGTGAATACTGGTAGCCGCTGCGATATCGGCCAAGGTCATAAGCGCACCGCCGTGGATAATCCCCATGAGATTCAGATGCTGCTCCTGCACGATCAGGCCAAAGCTCACCTTATTGTCCCGAACGCGTCGGTAAAAGGGTTGCAGGCGATCACCAAAGCCGAGGCCTTCTGGCAAACGTTCGAAACCTTCCGGCACCGACCCGGGCGCCTCGTTTTTAATCTCTGAAGCCATATGCGAAACATCCTGCGTGCATTGGGGCAGCGAGGCAGGGCACTCTCAAAAAATCCCCATCTCCAAACCTGTGGCAAATCCGGCGCCCAGCTCTTCTGCGCTTTTTAGCGCCTCCAGATCTGGAAAGCCGCGAATTATTCGCGGCTCCAGAGCCTCTGTAAAGGGGATTCCACGGAGGATCCGCTGGGCCTCTGCGACCGCGCCACGCCCATCATTACCCGCCGATATCAACAACGCGTACGGCAGGCTGCAGCCAGCGCTGCTCAGGGGATAAAAGACCCTGTCCAGCAAATCCTTCATTCCCCCGGACAAGCGCCCGGAGTTTTCCGCACACACGAGCAGGACCCCCGCACTTTGCTTGATCTCAAGGGCTCCAACATCAGCCGCCCGCTCAATGCGCACGGCTGCATTGTGCTCCAGAGCCCCAAGCCAGCACGACGCAGCGAGGCGCGCAGAGGCACCGCTTTGGCTGTGATAAACAATTAGCACGGCAAACCCCGTTTTTTTGCCTCAAACACACCGCAAGATGTGGATAAAGCAGTGTGCAAAAAAAATGCAATAGCGCGAGGGTGACTAACAAACAATTAAATGCCCCTGACCACAAATATTCAATATTAAATTTATATCATACAATTCAATATCTTAAGGCATAAACCTAAGATAGAAGCTATTTAATTGCCGGCGTAGCACATTGTCATATTTTTTTGCAAGCGCTGTGGATAACTTTATTTTTCGCACTCAAATCCGGGCATCAAATCGCCTTGTGACGCAGCTTCCAGCACTGGTGAGGCACGGGAAGCCGGGCAAAATCAGGGTCCAGGGTGGCCCGGGTTATCTCCTCCACCACGAAGCGCTCATTTAGCGCAGCATCCAGGCGGAACTTACGTCGATTATTGGAAAAATACAGATCTCCGGCCGGTGCCAGTCGCTGCATAGCCAGCGTAATCAGGCCCACATGATCTCGCTGAACGTCGAAACTGCCCGGCACTTTACTCGAGTTAGAAAAAGAGGGCGGGTCCAGGAGCACCAAATCAAACAGGTCGTCGCCCCCCCGGAGCCACTGCATGACATCCGCACGCTCAAGATGATTGTGGATTTCAGCGAGGCCGTTATGCGCGAGATTCTGGCTCAGCCAGCGCAAATAGCTGTTTGACAGATCCACGCTCACGGTTTCCCGGGCTCCTCCCAGGGCGGCGTGTACCGTCGCCGTCCCGGTGTAGCAATACAAATTGAGAAAACGTCGGCCCTTGGCCTCGCTGGCAATACGCAGACGCAAAGGGCGATGATCCAAAAACAGGCCCGTATCCAGATAGTCATGCAGATTGACGAGTAAGCGCGCCTGCCCCTCACCCACGGAGAGCATGTCGCTCCCGCCACCGCTTGACTGATACTGCGCCTTACCGCGCTGACGCTCCCGCTGCTTAAAGACAATCTTATCGGCCGGCACCCCGCTTGCCTGTGGCAGCGCCTGATAGATGTCCTTCAAGCGCTGCGCCGCGCCCTCCGCACTCACCTGAGCCGGGGCTTTGTACTCGGCAACATGCAGCCAGTCGCCGTAGCGATCCACCGCAACGGCATACTCGGGAATATCAGCATCATAAAGTCGATAACACTCGTTGCCGCTGCGCTTTAACCACGATGCGAGTTTGCGTTGGTTTTTCCGAACCCGGTTGGCAAACATTTCCGCGCCGGGGCTTAGTTCCTGTTCTTCGGTGCCCGCATTTACCGCTCCGGGCGTCGCAAGCGCAGGGTTTCCGTCGGCGAGCCGATTGCCTTGTAGATCAATCAGTAACAGCGTCACCGGCAGGCGGCCATTAAAAAGCTGGAACTGCCGGTGACTGCGCAAGCCCAGAGACCGCCCGTGCTCGCGGTCGCCAGCGAGAATTGCTGCCTGCCAACCGGGAAACTCCCGGTGCAACAATTCCCCCAAATGGCGGTAAAGCTGCGGCAGGCTATCCTTTCTCCCGATACGCTCACCGTAAGGTGGGTTAGTAATAACGAGGCCTTTGGGCAGCGCCACATGCGTGGGCTTACGCACTTCCCCGAGGGCTTTCACACTCACCCGTACCCACTTACCCATGCCCGCTGCGGCAATGTTCTCCTGGGCGCTTCGAATCACCTGCGGATCCGCGTCATAGCCTCGGATCTCCCCAAGCCCGGCGTTCAAACCGCGCTCTGCACGCCCCCGCGCGTCACTGAGGATAGTTGCCCACTGCTGGGAATCATGCCCTTGCCAGGCCATAAATCCGAATTGCTCTCGACCTAACGCGGGCGCCTGATCCGCCGCCATCTGGGCACCTTCAAGTAACAAGGTTGCGGAACCGCACATGGGATCAATAAGCGCCGCACCTTCCGCCGCCAACTCCGGCCAACCGGCCCTGAGTAATAATGCCGCGGCCAGGTTTTCTTTCAGCGGCGCATCCCCCGCCGCACGGCGATAACCCCGACGGTGCAAGCTCTCGCCGACCATATCCAGGGCGACATCCACTCGATCGCGCTGCAGGCGCACGACAACCTGAATATCCGGTGCATCGGGATTAACCTGTGGCGGCGCTACTCCCGCTGCCCTGAAGGCGTCCACAATGGCATCCTTGCTGCGATAGGCGCCAAAACGGGTGTTACGAATATCGGCGTTGGTACCGTGAAAATTTACCGCAAAACTCACGCCATCGGCCATGAGGCTGGACCAGGGCATACCCAGCAAAGTCTCATAGAGCCCATCTGCATCAACCGCGGTACCACCACCAATGGGCAATAACACCCGCGTAGCTACCCGGGACCACAGGCAGGCTCGATACATCACGGCACGGGAACCCGAGAAAGCGACGCCCGCCTGCTCCTCCTTGATCTCCGTCGCCCCTAACGTGGCGAGCTCTTTCGCCAACACAGGCGGTAGTCCCCGGGGACAGGTGGCAAGCCACTCTCTGGAAGGATCAGCGATCATTACTGCGAGGTTTCACTTTACGCACGACGGGCTTGGGAGCGACCGCAGGCTTTGGTTTCGACGTGGCCTGGGTTCTGGGCTGCGCCTTCTTCTTGGGCGACGAGCCTGTGGCAGCCTTGCGGGCCGGACTTGCAGCGGCCTTCTTTGCCCGAGACTTTCTTGGCGCGCTGGCTTTGCGCTCCCGCGGTGTTACCGCAGCCTCTCTTTGCATGACATCGACCACCAGTTGCGTCGAGGAATCCATGTATTCAATAAACCGCTGGTACCCCTCATCGCTGAGATCCCGTAGAAAATCATGCTGACGATAGAGGTTTACAAACCGCCGTTCCCGCTCAAAATTTCGCGGCAAAGCCATGACACCCCATTGCTCTAACGTCGCTTCGAGCTGAGGGTTGTAACTACGCAGGAATTTGATCAGAAAAGGGACGGGGTCGTGGCGCGCTAGTAGCGACGCGGTGCGGAGCATTAGCTCCAAGGGCAGTGTCGCCTCGCCCCGTTCTACCCCCTGCAATACCGTATCGTCACCTAAATCCAAACGATCGGACAGTTCAGCAATACTCAGGCCTGCCGTTTCCCGTGCATCGCGCAGGAAGTGCCCGGCCTCAGCCATGGCCTCCAGTCTTTCGGGAGATGCCCCATTGAGCAGCAAATCACGAATCCAGGAATCGCCGAACATCGCACTCATGGTGGCGACATCAACAGCCAGATCGAAGGTCCCGCCGGCCACCTTCCCCGCGCCCTTGATCAGGGCATCCAGAAGCGCCGAACGGGGACCGCCGGCGCCGGACCTCTGGGCTATACGGGAGTATTTACTGTCGGAGTCGTTTTTCACGGTGAGAGCATAACGCAGGCGTCACCCATGCCCTAGCGAGTCACCGGGAGCTGGCCGCCGGTTTCCAGCGCATTGATGCGCGTGAGTATCTGACGCCATTGCGCGTAGCGATCCTGCACGCTGCCGCTTAAACGAAATACGCCATCATCCACTTCCAGAACCGTTTCCAGGGACTCGCCGGAAAAGCCTTTCACCAACTCACGAAGGTCCTCTTCCTGAATTTTCACTTTTCGATAACTCGCGTACACCTGCTGCATCGCTGCATACGTTCCCCGGCGAGCCGTAGACTTTCGCTCGGCCGCGGTTGTGCGGTAGTCATCACCAAAACGCTGTAGCTCGTAGTTGTACTCGCGCCACAGCGCATAACTGTCTTCCACTTCCCCCCGCAAATCCGCGTACTGCTCGTCCACGGCATCGATAAACAAATCATCCTGGCGGCGCACCCGGGATAAACGCTGGAGCATGGGGTCACCATCGGCAGGAAAACTGGCCAGAGCGTAGCGATCATCCCCGCCTGTGGTCACAAACCGATCAAAGGTCGCCGGGGACAGTTCGGCAGCAAACCGCATGAGCGTCAGACGCTGCAGCGTACGGCGACGCTCGTCATTTAGAGACTTTGTGATCGACAGCAGATCGTTACTAATCGCCTTATAAATATCTTCGAAAGGCTCCTCACCGGGCTTCACCGGATAATCACTATCCTGCGCTTCATCGCGGTAAATCCGTTCCAGCAGCAGGCTTCCGTCAGCCGCCCGAAAGTGCAACTGCAGCTCCAACACCGCCCCGTCTGCACGCAGAATCTCTCCATCTACAATCAGCGGCATGAACACCTCGTTGGAATGCACAACGCGTACCGCTCCCCAGGCGCCGCTCTCTTCCAAAAAAGACGACAGCGTCACCGGTATCAGTAATGACTCGGCTTTGCGAACGGTAGGAAATACCCGGGCGCCCTGATTGCGGTTATCAAGACCCTGATCGAAGACCGCAATACCCACATCCAGTGGCCAGGACGACGGCGCAGCACGCTGCAGCTCTACCGTGCCTACCGCGGGCGCCCGGGGCTCGGGTTCCGGCGGCGCTTCGGGCACGCCCCGGTTGCTGCTACAGGCCTGTAGCAACCACATCGACATACATACAACGCCCAGGAGCGAGAGTCGCATTAGCGGGATTCCGTGGTGCATACCCTACCTCTCGTCAGTGTTTCGGTGCAGCGATAACCACTGCTCCCCGGGGTATACCGGCGATAGACCCGGCGCAGCGAAAACGGCTCGGATACGCCTCGAGAGTACACAGACGTCACAATCCCCAGGGTGTCTCCCGCTGCAGAAGCCGACAGACGGTGCACAATGTCCAGACCATCAGGAAGACGTATCTGAAACACCAATTGCTGGCCATCCCAAAAGCAACGCTCACTACCCAATCCGTAGTCCACCTGCACCGGCGCATCGGGACCATAGTCGCAACTGAGCGAAAAATTGCCCTCGCGCTCCACACGAATGGCGATACGACTTTGCTCTATCTCCAGAAGCTGGGACTCGGTGATCATCTCTGCCATCTGCGCCATGCCCAGAAGACGCTCCTGAGACGAAGTAGGCGCTGTGCCCACCGTATTACGGCTACGATCGTTGGCATTTCGCGCAGCCTGGGCTCGCAGGCCGCGCATCATGGAACTGAATTGCGCCTGCAGGTTATCGCTCCGCGCATAATCCAGCTCCCAGTTCCCGGACATATCTACGGGATCGGACTTTACCTGCTGCTGCACAGGCTCACTTGCACAGGCGCCAAGCAACAGGGCTAGCGATGGGATCATGAGGGGGCGAAAAACGCTAATTTTCAGTAAGCGAAGCATGAATATCCGAAGTGGTGACGGGCGACGTCTTCCGCCGACTACGGAAGAAAGGTGATGCTGACACAGGCATCGAGCATCAACAAGGGCAACGGTGCCTCCGATCCTACGGCAATGTATAATCCCGCCGCCCCGTGATTGCAGCCAATACGCGATCGCCAATCTTTTTCAGCCTAGGGAGCAACCCAGTGTCGCAAAGTTTTTACCCACCACAACGTACGCTAATGGGCCCGGGCCCGTCTGATGTATCTCCTCGCGTACTGGCGGCGCTGGCAAGGCCCACCATCGGCCATCTCGATCCACTGTTTGTCTCACTCATGGACGATATCAAGCAACTCCTGCAGTTCGCCTTCCAGACCAAAAACGAACTCACTTTGCCCGTCTCTGCCCCCGGTTCCGCGGGAATGGAAGCCTGTTTCGTGAATCTACTGTCGCCGGGGGATACCGCGATAGTCTGTCAAAACGGCGTATTCGGCGGTCGTATGCGAGAAAACGTGGAGCGCTGCGGCGCCACCGCAATCATGGTGGAAGACGACTGGGGCAAGCCCGTGGACCCCGGGAAGGTCGAGCGGGCTATTCGCGATCATCCGGAAGCCTCAGTGCTGGCGTTTGTGCACGCAGAAACATCGACCGGCACCCGCAGCGATGCCGCCACGCTCTGTAAGCTCGCCCGGGAGCATGATGCACTGGTAATCATGGACACGGTCACTTCTTTGGGAGGCATCGAGCTCAAGGTTGATGAATGGGGAGCCGATGCCGTTTATTCGGGATCCCAGAAATGTCTGTCCTGTGTGCCGGGTATTTCGCCCGTAACGTTTAGTCCTCGCGCGGTGAAACGCATTCAGGCGCGGACCGATAGGGTGCAAAGCTGGTTCCTGGATATGCAGCTGGTAATGGGCTACTGGGGGGGTGACAGCAAACGCGCTTACCACCACACCGCGCCGGTGAACGCCCTGTACGCCCTGCACGAAACGCTGGTAATGCTGGAAGAAGAAGGCCTGGAGAACGCGATCGCCCGACACCGCAAAAACCATCTGGCTCTGGTAGCAGGACTGGAAGCCATGGGACTGACCATGGCCGTAGAAGAAGCGTGGCGATTACCACAGCTCAATTTGGTATGCATTCCCGATGGCGTTGATGATGCCGCCGTCAGGACTCGGCTGTTACGGGATTTTGACCTGGAAATTGGTGCGGGCCTGGGGGCACTGGCGGGCAAAACCTGGCGGATTGGACTCATGGGGCACGCCAGTCGCGAGCGCAATGTCATGCTCTGCCTGAACGCGCTGGAGACGGCTCTGCAAGCTGAGCATCAGCCGCTGGAGAGCGGAGCGGCCCTGCGCGCGGCTGCCGACGTTTACGCGTCCTCGGACAGCTAGGGAGAGCGCCGCGCTCAGGAATCAGAGGCCTGGTGAAAGCGGCAGGCCCCGGATCATCGTCCATAGTCGATCAAAGGTATCTGCTCCCCGGTCTCGACTCACCCGATAACTCACATGCCGACTGTGCTGCGCCCCGGCGTCCAGTTCAATACTCCACAAGGCTCGAATTTCATTGGGCAGCAGTGAGTAGCGGATATCGATAATGCGATTCTCAAAGACCGGATCCGCCGCAATGTAGCCCATGCTGAACCAGCGAAAGCGCTCAATGTCTTTCGCCTGCAGCGAATCCTTATGCAGCCAGGGAAAGTCACGATCGATATCCAGCGCCGCAACGGACGCCCCCTCATAGATGACGGGCTCCCTTCCGATGCGCACCGCATCCACATAGTAGGCACCCTCTTCCCGATAGATCGTTTTCCACAGCAACAGATTCGCAAAACTTGGCTTGGCCTCTATTACGGTAGGCGTGTGCCCGCGGCTCGTTGCGATTTGCCGCCCCAGATCTTCCGCCATATCCCGGGCCAAAACGCCGAGGGCCAGATAGCCAACGACCCAGGCAAGGCCGAATCGCGCCGGCCAGCGACGATGACTTAGGCGGGATGTGAGCACCAGGGCGATGAGCGGCACGGTGAGTAGCGGGTCGATGATTGATACGTTGTTCCAGGCAAAACGCTGATCCGAGAAAGGCCAGAACAACAGAGTGCCGTAGCTGGTACAGGCATCCAGCACTGCATGCGTGGCATATCCCAGGGCCGAAAAAAAGTAGACTTCCCGAAAATCCCAGCCCCGGCGCACCCCCAAAGCGGCAAAGAGCACCAGCGCTACAATCGCTGCGCCTACGGGGATAAAAATGAGTGAGTGCGTGAACTGCCGGTGATACTCCAGAAACAACAGAGGGTCGTTCGCAGAACGAATCACCACGTCCAAATCCGGCGCCATGCCGCCGGCAATGCCGCACAGCATGGCGAGTCCCATTTTTCGCGAACGCGCCAGTGACTGCGGCAACGCCGCCCCCAGTGTGCCTTGTGTTATCGGGTCCATGGAAAGCTCAGGCAGGCCTTGCCGTGCCCCACACGTTAAAGCCGGCAAAGCGCGGCGTCCCGGGAAGGTACATGCTTTCCTGATCGTCACAATGGAAGCCACCTGCCTCCAGCAGCGCCGGAATATCCCGGTTGAGGTGACAGCCCCCGGCAATAGCCCCCCAGGGACGATCCAGGCGATCCTGCCAGCGGCGCACATCTTCATCCGGCGCCTGACCGTGCTCCGCAAAATGCAGGCTACCGCCCGGCCGCAGCACCCGGGCCATACCCTCTAGCGCAGCAACAGGATCAGGAATGGTGCAAAGGCTGAAAGTCATGACAATTGTGTCAACGCTACTGTCAGCCAGGGGAATCTGCTCTGACGGCAAACCAATAAACTCAATAGGAAAGCCAATGTCCTGAGCGCGCGACCTGGCCAACTCCCAGGAGGACTCGGACGGGTCCAGTCCAATGAGCTTATTGACCTTGTCACTATCGTAATAAGGAAGATTCAGTCCTGTACCAATGCCTATCTCAAGCACCGTGCCGGTCGCCCGGGGAACAATCTTCTCTCGCTGCTTCATAATAGGACTGCTCCCACAGACACAATTTATGAAGCGAGGAAGCACGTGTCGATCGTAAAAACCCATAAGCATTATCCAGTGTGAAGAATTTGAAGCTACGGGCGCATTATAAGCAGCCGGAGCTCATAGTTGCGCCCGGCGAAAAACGTATTCATTAGCAATGAATAGAGCCTCGACAGGAACGCACGCATGTAGCAGGATTCGTCCTCAGCTAAGAAGGCCCAGACGCACTATGAATCTTCACATTATTACCACCGGCGGAACCATCGACAAAATCTACTTCGATGCGAAGAGTGACTACCAGGTCGGTGAACCGGTTATAGGCGAGCTGCTTGACAGCATGGGGGCTCAGTTCCCGTACACAGTCGAGTCCGCCATGCGCAAAGACAGCCTTGAATTGACGGATACGGACCGAGCACTCATTCGCGAGAGCGCCGAACGCTGCGCCGAGCAGCAGGTACTCATAACCCATGGTACCGACGGCATGGTCCAGACCGGCAAGGCGCTAAAAGGTATCGAGGGGAAAACCATTGTGCTCACCGGCGCGCTGCAGCCCGCGGCTTTCAAAGGCTCAGATGCGATCTTTAACATTGGTTGTGCCCTGGGCGCCCTGCAGGCAGCCTCTCCCGGCGTCTACATCAGCATGAACGGGCAGCTCTTTGAGATCGACAATGTACACAAAAATCTCGAAAAGAATCGCTTCGAGACTATCAAAGAGTCCGATTAGAACAACAGGCTAGGCAGTCGCGCCAGCCTGTTCCTCCGGGGAGTAAAACAAGTAGGTCAGCGCCGGGAGAAACACCAGAGCACCGACCATGTTCCAAAAGAACATAAAGGTCAGCATTAATCCCATATCTGCCTGAAACTTGATTGGCGAGTAAATCCATGTCCCCACACCAATCGCCAGGGTCAGCCCTGTGAAGGCTACGGCCGTCCCGCTACTCTTCAAAGCCTCAAAGTAAGCCACATTGAGCGGCTCCCCACGATGCAGGTAGAACTGCAGCGCAGAATAAATGTAAATGCCGTAGTCGACACCGATACCGACACCAAGCGCGATAACCGGCAAAGTAGCAACCTTTACTCCGATGCCCAACGCCGCCATCAAGGCCTGAGCCAGCACCGAAGTCAGCGCCAGAGGCACGATGATGCATACGGTCACCCGCACGGATCGAAAGTTGATCAGGCACAGAAGAATAACGACGGAATACACCCACAGCAGCATTTTGCCCTGGGCTTGCTCGATCACAATATTCGTAGCCGCCTCTACTCCGGCATTACCGGCCGCGAGCTGGAATTGAAGATCGTCGGCGTCATGCTGCCGCGCAAACGATTCCGAGGCCTCGACCACACCCTGAAGTGTCTTCGCCTTATGATCATCCAAAAACAAAATCACCGGCGCCATGGAGCAGTCAGTATTGCGTAAGCTACTGGGTGCACGACTCAGGGAATTATTCAGCACGTACTGATTTCGACTGATTTCGTGCCACTTGGGGCTACCCTCGTTCATGCCCTGAATCACTAATTTAGAGACATCAACCAAAGACAGTGCCGATTGCACGCCGGGCACAGCCTGCATTTCCGTCTGGAATCGATCTACCGCGGCAATAAAGGAATAAGTACCGCATTGCTGCTCACCTGTTCTGGCCATCACCACAAACACATCAGTACTCGTAGAATAGTTTGAGGTGAGATACGCATTGTCGATGTTGTAGCGCGAATCCGGCCTGAGCTCTGGCGCCCCCGGATCAAGGTCTCCAATCTGTTGCTTTTGGCCATACCAAACCCCGAAGATAAAGAGCGCAACGCATACGCCAACAATACTCAGCGCCGGGCCACGCTCGGTCGCACGACTCAGAAAACGCCAATGCCCATAGGCGCTATGATCTTTGTCGGCCCGGTAGCGCACACAGCGATCACTGATGCCGGTATAGGACAGCACCAGTGGTAGCAGCACAAGATTAGTGAGAACCAGTACCGCGATACCCGTGCTTGCGACGATAGCCAGCTCTCGAATGACAGGAATATCGATAACCCGCAAGGTGAAAAAACCCACACCGTCACTGAGCAGTGCGATAAACCCCGGCTTCGACAAGCGCACAAAGGTCAGTCTTGCCGCATCGATGCGCGATACTCTGTGATGAATAAAGTGTCCAAAGCGATTAACGATTTGCACCGAGTGACTGATACCTACGGCGAACACAAGAAAGGGAACGAGCATGGAATAAGGGTCCAGCCCCATCCCCATGACCTTGAGCAGGCCCATCTGCCAAATCACGGCTACGGTCGAACACAATAGCGACGCGAAACTCAGCCACATGCAGCGTGAGTACAAAAACAGCAGCACCGCCGTGATGGCAAATGCAACAAAGAAAAACACGGCGACAAGCCCCGCTCCCTCGATAAGGTCGCCTATGAGTTTGGCAAAGCCGACAATCCGAATATTGATGTCGTCTGACTGGTACTTGTCGCGGATGAGCGTTTCGAGGTCCTTCGAGAACTTTGTATAGTCCAGGCGCTCACCAGTACCAGGATCCACTTCAACCAGGGGCGCAACGACAATGGCAGAACGAAAGTCATTCGCCACCAGGCGTCCGATCTGTCCCGACTTCAGCGTGTTCTCCCTTAGCTTCGCCAGGGTTCGCGCGCTACCGTCGTAGTCGTCGGGAATAACCGACCCGCCCACAAAGCCCTCCTCCGTTACCTCCTGCCAACGCACATTGGGTGTCCACAGCGACTGCAGGGCTGACCGATCAACGCCGTTGACATAAAAAACCTCGTCGGTGATCTCTTGCAGCAGCGCCTGAAATTCCTGCGTAAAAATGTCGCCCTCACGGGTCTCCACAATGATTCGTACGGAGTTACCCAGGCCCTTCAAGTCCTCCCGACTGGCGAGAAAGTTCTTCACATAGGGGTGTGATACCGGAATCATTTTTTCGAAGCTGGCATCGGGCCGAAGCTGCGCCATTTGCCAGATAAAGAACGCGGTCGCCAGAGCAAACGCGATAATAAGCGGCAGTCGAAGCGCAAAAATTGCCCGACCTATCGCGGGACGCAGTTGTCCGTCGGCATCGTCGAGGGTATAACTTTCCTGAACACTCATTGCTGCTGTGCCTGTGAGAAGCGCGTCATTCCATCCATGCCCACCAGCCAGATCTCTCCATCTTTACCCTCCAGAGCCGCAGAGAAGGTACTGCGGGAAGGATGTTGAAAGAGCTGCACTGATGCATCGCTATCCAGTCGGAGCAGGGTTCCCCCTGCGCCCAACAGAAGCACTGAGCCATCGGCCAGCGCTATTCCACCGTAGAGACTACTTTGACTGTCAACCTTCAGAGGCTCCCAGGCATCGCTGCCCGGCCGTTGAAGAAACACGTTGCCGCGGAGTCCAAAACCCAATACTCCCGCATTCATTGGAACTAAACCAAAAAGGCTCCCTTCGTAGACGTCGTAAAATCTCTCGAAGCTTTGACCTTCGTCATCCGAGCGAAAGAGCAGCCCAGCCTCCCCGGCAAGATAAACCTGCTGGTCACGGGCATACACCGCGTATAGATGAAAACGATCCATATTCTCGATGCCCGCCTGATTGATATGCCAGGTCGCACCGCCATCGCTGGTGCGAAAGGACATGCCGTAGGCTCCCACCGCGAGGCCGCGTTGCTCATCTAAAAATTCCACATCAAGAAAGGGATCCGCGGGGCCGCTCTCCACGGCAAGCTGCGCCTCATCTTCAATGAAGATCGCATCATCCAGCGCGTACTCTATGTCGCTACGATCCAAGCCCGCCGCATCAACACCTCCGTCGACGAAGGAGGCCAGTTGACTCTCCAAAGCCAACCTCTGCTCCTTTGCATAGGCCAGAAAAGCCTCGGCGGCGCGATAGCCATCGAACTGTTTTACCCAGGTCAATCCGCCATCCTGAGTGTGCAGGACAACGCCGGCATGACCGACTGCCCAACCCAGATCCGGGCCACAAAAGCTCACCGCGGTGAGAGTGGCACTCACAGGAACGTGCTTCGCTTGCTCCCAGGAAGCGCCCCCATCATCACTGATAACGATCAGCCCCGCCGCGCCCACCGCCACCATACGATCGCCGGCAAAAGCGATATCAAGAAGCTGCTGCTTCTCCGGCTCCAACACGGTAGGTGCCGGCGTAAAGACAAGGTCTTCGCGCTCCGCACCTGAGCTAACTGCAGGCGCCAGCAGCAATAGCACTGCACACAAACGGAGCCATAGCGACGACGGGATCACCCGATCAGCGCCTGCCTGCCCGGCGTAAGGCTGACGGCGTGAAGTCACCAAAACTTCCCTCATAGTCAAAGTCATACTGGTAACCCGACTCTTCATTGTCCAGCCCAATAACGACATAGCGTCCTGATACGAGGTCGTGTAAGGACTCTGCGGCCAACCAGGGAACGGCAACCTGATAATGCATCATGTTGTGCCCTTCCTTCATTTTCCATAGCTCGCCGCGACCGTCGTAATGATCGATCACCGAGATCTGCCAGCTATCCTCATCGACGTAGAATGTTCTTCTGGCATAGATATGCCGAGCGCCGTCTTTCAACTTGGATTCTACAACCCACACTCGGTGCAGTTCATAGCGCAGGTAGTCAGGATTCATATGACCCGGCTGAACAATATCTTTGTAGCTGAGGTCACCGCGACGCAAATCATAGGAGTTATAGGGAATATAGATCTCTTTTTTACCAACAAGCGTCCAATCATAACGATCCGGTGCGCCGTTAAACATGTCCAGATCGTCCGCCGTACGCAAACCATCCGACGCGGTTCCCGGGCCGTCATAGGCGATGTTCGGCGCAAGACGAACTCGACGCTGGCCCGCGTTGTAGACCCATGCTTTGCGAGGCTCCTTCACCTGATCAATGTTTTCATGCACCAGAAGCACATCGCCCTCCAGGCGTGCGGGAGCGAGCACTCGCTGTAAAAACACGAACAAGCGGTTAGGATATTCGTTATCCGGAAGCCGGCTCGCAGGAATAGACTCATCTTCAAAGAGTACCGGTGCAAAATTGCCGTTGGCTTGTACTGGAATCTGGGTGTAACGACGTGACAGTCCTGTTTCGTTGCGATAACGCGTGATGTGGTTCCAGATCACCTCAACACCTTCGGTGGGGATAGGAAACGGCACGCCGGCAGAAAAGTTCACCAGACCGTTCCCACCCTCAGCCAGTTCAGTTGTCACTGCCGATTTCTTGATCAACGCATACTCATTCTCCGGCAAGCGGGCGCTGCGTCTGGAAGGAAAAACCCGCATTCGATAGGTGTCGGGATAGCGTTTAAACATGGCTATCTGCCCCGGTGATAGCTGCTCGGCGTAGTCCGCTACGTTGTCCGAACTAATGACGAACAGAGGCTCGTCATCAGGAAAGGGGTCCACCAATCGATCGCCGACGGAGTAGCCCGCGGGCAGTTCTTTCAGACCTCCCGTCCATGCAGGAATGGTCCCCGCTGCGTTGCCCGCGCGCTCGGCACCCAGGGGAGTTAGTTCATCTCCGCCCAGCCGGGCCGCTTCCGCCTCGCTGATTTTAGCCACTGTAGGCAGGGAAGCTACACTCAGGCTTGCCGCTAGACAGAGATTGATTAACTTATTGTTCATCTCTCGTACTCCTTGATCATAAATTTAGAAAGCGACAGAAAAGCTCACCGACACAAAATCACGGTCCTGCAGTTCGTTGTAGTCCGCCCCGAAAAATGATGTGTATGACAGCTCCGCCTGGTAAACATTGAGATAGTCACCACGTAGTCCCAGACTCAGGGCCATACGATCCTCAATAAAGTTAGGTGCCGGTGAGTACCCGGAAACATCGTGGGACCAGGCCAGGCTCGGGGTTAGGTTTATACCCGCGAAGGCGTTGTTGTAATTTGCCGCAACACGCAGGCGATAGCCCCAGGAAAAGTCCGTGGTGAAGCCTTCATCCTCGCAATACTCGGCCGTGGGATTTGCCACAACACCCAGTGGTTGATATGGGTGACTATTACAGCTTATGGGCGCACCGGTGATCGGCGGCAAGCCTGGCAACGGAGGCAAATTACTGGCAAAGGGGTCAAAAGTGTTGGCACCGTAGGCCGCGGAGCGTCCGTAGTTGACGTTATCGTCCATTCCTCCAAGCCACACTGCGCCCACTTCGGCGGCAAGTGAGATCCTGTCGGCACCGCCTACCTGTTCAAAAAACTTGATGACCGAGGTCTGTACCTGTGTGTATGAGACATCATCGTAACCTGAGACATAGCCCCCCGGCCCCGCAGCAAGACTACGCGGCAACATCGGCGACCATTCCGCGATAATACCCAATGACAATGCCTGCAACAGCTCTGTGGTGTTGATTTGCAGAGGGAAATCTGGACGATACGTCGCCTCTCCAGACCAGGCCCAGTCACCAATATTCGTGGTAAAGCTCGCCCCGAACACCTCTATGTCTTCTGGAAACTCAAAGAAATACTGGGGCGCAACTGCTGGATTGAGAATCGGCTGCCCCAGACCCACCTCGGTGTTGATAGCGCTAAAAATCGGCGTTCTGCTGTGGGTGTTTAGGTAGTACAGGCCAAACTCTGTGGAGTTAAGCGACTCCGCAAAGTAGCGCGCCGAAAAGCCATACTGGCCAGAATCACTCGCCTCCAGATCGGGCGCCCGCCCTAATTGAAAAATCGTTCCCACCTGCGCGCCATCCGGTAGCGATGCACTCGCAGTAAGATAGTCACAGCCCCCGCCGTAGGGGTCAGCCGAGCTCCAGTAGGTACCGCATTCATCCAGAATCGTACGCTGCCAATCATATTGATAGAAACCCTCTACCGAGAGGTTGTCGGTGACGCCGAAGTTGCCATAAACCATGCCCACAGGCAGTAAGGCTTCCCGAATTTCGCTGCCGGGGCGGCGCAGTGCCGTCACATCCACCGGACTCACAACATTCACCCCGTTCTGGATAAACAGGTTCTCTCCCCAGTTGAGCACCATGTTACCGGCGCGGAGCTCCAGGGGCTTCTGACCCAGATCAAACTCGCCGTAGAGGTAGTAATCGAGGAACACAAAACCCTTGTCCTGCGCGAGGTCCTCAAAGCCGGATAGGTCCAGCTCTTCCCCCGCCGCATAATCATTGGCGGCGTGACCATGCAGCACATCGCCATTCGCCTGTTCGTAGTCGTACCAGTACTTCACTCGCGTAAACACACCCCAGCTGCCGGCATTCAAATCGAGATCATGAAGACCGCGAAACTGCAGGGAATACATATCCCCTTTGGCATAGTTGAGATTTCCATCGTCCGTGGTGCCTGACGACGCCTGACCACGCCCCTGAGTGTTGCCGGGAGTAACAACACGATTGGAAGGATCCTCGGTCCGCCAACTGGCACCCACGGACAAGCGCGACGTAAAGGTCGCCTCAAAGGGACCCACATCAAACTTGGCAGCAATTGCATTCGGGACAAGCGCTGCCGTCGCCAGTGCAACAGCGGACATCAGCGCGTTTGTGCGGGATCTCGAAAAACCGGCGTGTGCCGGACGGTGACCACAGAAATTCACGGCTTTCTCCTTATTGGCGTTATTAAGATCGCGAATAAACTGAGGAAACCTTACTGCCTCGGCGCGCCGATTGTGTTGCGCTCGATCAAGTTTTGCCTAACTGGCTAACTGCTTCACGGGAATCGAAAATAATTCAAACCGTCTTCGTGCCTGACGACCGCTTTTTGCGCTACACAGTTACCATCAACCAGCGCCTGCATCAGCTGCGCCTCTGTGCTGATCGCCACGCACCGTCGCCCGTCATCGAGCCGACCAATGGCAATAGCCCGTTCCGGCGCATCCTGTTTGTAACAGACAGTATGAGCCTCGAGCACAAAGCTACCACTCCCTTCATCGGCCAGGACTGGTAGTGCCAGCGCGTCTATCTCAGCCTGTAAGAGCTCATCATTGCCAGGCTCCCAGGGATTTCCGCCGGGCTCCTTGGCGTATATGCCCACAGAGTGCTTGGTTAAATAACCGCCATTCGCCCACACCAATCCGGCGCCGTTCTCGCTGCCGCGCAGACAATCCACCATCGATGCAATAGCGTGCAAACTGTAGTTATTGCCCGGCCCTCCAAACAGGCTCAGGCCACCGGTAACCGTCACTCCCCTGGGATCATCCAGCTCAAGACCCAGCGCATCGCAGCCAGCCTGCACCGCAGACGGAAAACAGCTGTACAAATCAAAGTGTGTCAGCGCATCGGTGTTCAAGCCGCTTTGCATCAACGCTGCAGCACAAGCCGCTTTCAGTGCGGGGGATTCATGGAGCCTCGCGCGCTGACTCAAAAACCAGGAATCGTGAGCACTGGCGGCTCCCCGCAGATAGATCCACTTTTGCGGGTCAACGCCGAGCTCCCGCGCCTTGCCCACGGTAGTCAGAAGCGCCGCTGCCGCCTGATCCACTGCGATAATCGCGTTCATAATTTTGGTGTAGGGATGGCTGATCATGCGGTTTCCATCAGCCGTCGACAGCACCTCTTGAGGAGACAGGCGACGATTCTTCCAGGCAAAGGGATTCCGCTCGGCTACGCCGCTCATGGCCGATAGTAAGTGCCCCAACCGCGCGTGATGGTCAGCGCCAGACAAGCCCTTTGCATGAGCCTGCGCGGACTCGAATAAAGGATATGCGTTGATGGGTTCATAAAGCCCATGCGCCTGCTCTGTTGCCGCGGTCATGACGGGCGTCTCCCCGACCTGAATCGCCGTGTCTTCCAGGCCCGTGGCCCATTCAGGGAATGGCTGCCCCGAACGCACCGCACCCAGGAAGGTGGCCAAAAGCTCGACGCCACACAGCAGCGCCACTTCGCCATCGCCTTGAGCCAGGCGGCCGGAAAATTCATTGAGCAGTTGCTGTGGAAGGTTACCCCCCACGTCTGAGGTGTATTGAGTCGCCTCTATGCCCAGCCGCTCGGCCAACGCCGCGCCGGGATTTATGGGCATCGCCTCAGCCAACCCGGGCACCTGGTTCATTAAAAATGGGATATGAACAATGCTGTCGATAGCCTCGATCACTCGTTCGCAGCCCGCATCTGACAGCGCTTTTGTCGCTACCGCCTGCAGCGCATCAACGGGGGACCGGTTAACATCACGTTCTCGCCACACTGACTGCCCCACACCGATAATGATCGGTTGAAGATCGTGATTCATCGCTATAACTCCCGTATTTTTAAGGCGCGGATTTATAACACAGCAAACTTGCAAGCGCAGCGTGGCGCTTCATCTTCAGGAAAACGTAAAATTGCCGACCATGACACACGCTAAAAATATCAACGCACGACGGCTCAAAGGGACTAGCGTGCCAGGGGCATCACTCTTTTTACAGGTACTGGTACTGGCAATGCCGCTCAGCACAATCCTTTGCAGTCCTGCGGCGCGCGCCTGGGGCGCGATGGGCCACGAAATAGCGGCACAGCTGGCAGACCCCTACCTCACCGCACACACCCGGCAACAGGTAGAGGCCCTACTGGGCAAAGACACGCTGAAAACGGCCTCCACCTGGGCCGATCGCATGCGTAGCGATCCAGCCCCATTCTGGCAGGAAGAAGCGGGCCCCTATCATTACGTCACGATACCCCGGGGTCGGCAATACGCTGACGTCGGACCTCCCCCTCAGGGCGACGCCGCCAGCGCGTTGACACAATTCGCCCGGGACCTGCGCAGTCCGTCAGTCTCCCTCGAACGCAAACAGCTGGCCCTGCGCTTCGCGATACACATCATCCAAGACCTGCAGCAGCCCCTGCATGTAGGCAACGGGCTGGATCGTGGTGGCAACGACGTACCTGTCAGGATCTTTGGCGAAACGTCCAATCTTCACAGTGTGTGGGATCGCCAGATGTTTGAGAGCACTGCGCGGACGCAGGCGCAATGGCTCGACTACTTCAAAGCCAGTGAATTACTGCGACGTCCCACACAAAACGATGCCGATCCCCAGGTCTGGATTGCCGAGAGCGCGAAACTTCGCGAGACGCTGTATCCGGTACCCGCCTCTATTGATACGCGCTATATCCGGCGGGAACTGCCCCGGGCCGAAGCGCGCCTGGCACTCGCAGGCATTCGTACCGCCGCATGGCTCAACGCGATTTATGACGACAACGCCACTCCCGGCGAAGACCGACCGCTGGAACCAGCGCCGGAAGTCGCAGAAAAAGTCCGTTGGTGGCAGCGGATATTTAAGAACTAGGGACCTACTCGCCAAACAGTTCTTTTAGAAAATTGCTGATCGCAACCGTCGCCCGGGCATCTGCTGTAGCACTGTAAACGGTGCCGCTGTCGGGATCATTGGCCAGCGGGTTGGTAAACGCATGCACGTACCGCTGTAGGCATGTACATGCCAATCAGCACCCGCAGCGCTCAACTCTGTCGCCAAAGCCAGCATGCTTGCCGGATCGGCCATGGGATCATCGTATCCATGCAGACACAGCACCTTCGCGTTGATCGCCTTGTGAGCGGTGTTTGGCGCCGGGATGAATAAACCGTGAATTGAGATAATACCGGCAATCTGTGTACCGACCCGCGCAAGATCCAGCGCACAAAGACCACCAAAACAGTAACCCATAGCCGCGCATCGTGAGGTATCCACCGTGTCCAGAGCCTGCATCACCGCATAGGCCGCCAGCATGCGCGCCTGAAGCTCAGCTCGATCCTCTACCAGTGGCGTCATCAAAGCCGCATTTTCCTCGGGCGACGAGCCCCGTACGCCCTTGCCATACATATCAATGGCCACACCGACGTAACCCTGCTGCGCTAACCAACGCGCTTTGTCTTCTTCAAATTCACTTCTGCCACCCCAGGCATGGGCGATCATGACGCCGGGGCGCGGCCCCGGCAGAGCGTCGTCCCAGGCGACAAAAGCCTGGTGAGTCGCGCCCGCTACGTCATAGTCGAGATAGATTTCCTGCATAGCCATAACCCGTCATCCTGATAATTAATCGGTACTCGCCGTTACTGAATGCTCATCGTCCGTGTTTCCGGTAACGCGCAGCATCGCCCGCCCTTCATGTCGCATAAGACCGTGAAGCTCGATGCCACTGTCACCATGGTACAGATCCAGCAAATAATCCAACACGTCTTCGCTGATCCGCTGACCGGGTACCAGCACCGGAATTCCCGGCGGGTATGGAACCACCTGATCGGCACTGGTTCTGCCAATAAGACCGCTATTGATACCATGGGCCTCATCACTCAGGGGTAAATCCTCGCTCGGACCAAAGTAAGCCTCTCGTGGTCGAGCGACAATATCCCCAATCGCAGGAAGCACGCTTGGCGGCTGCAAGCGGAGGGGTTTTTCCGGAATCTCTCTGGCCAAACTGCGCAAGGCATTGAGTAAACGCAGAACCTTGCTCTGGGTAGTCCCGAGGGTAACCAGCACAGAGAGCGTATTGTGAGTGATCTTCTCGACCTGTATGGAATGCTTCTCGTACAGAGCTTTTTGTAATGCCCGGGCACTGCATCCCGCCCGACTTACATCAATAGTGAGCTTGGTGGGGTCCAGACGCACACCATCGTCTTTGAGCGAGTCAGGCAACATATCCTCCAGCTCAAGGACGCGAAAGCGTTCCGTTTGTGAAATACCCCGGCGAAGCTCCCGCGCATGCGTGATACACCGCTCCAGTCGCGTAAAACCCTCCATACTCATTTGCTTACGTGCCACATCCAGACTTGCGATCAGTCCATAATGCGGGCTGGTAGAGGTGTGCATATTCAAATGCTCTCGAAAGCGGCTCTCGTCGAACTGAGGATCAGCCACATGGATCATGCTCGCCTGAGAGAACGCCGAGAGCATTTTGTGGGTGCTTTGGGTCACGTAATCAGCACCGCACTCCAGCGCGCAGGGTCGCAAGTCCGGATGAAAGTAACCGTGCGCGTACCAGGCCTCATCCACGAGCACTTTAATCCCCGCTGCATGAGCCCGACGGATAATGGGTTCAAGATCGTAGTAAAAACCGTCATAGCTGCACGATGTGAGCACCAGTAAACGCGCATCAGGGTGCGCAGCAATAGCGTCATAGATGGTCTTCTTGCTTACCGGACCGTAAAGCCCAAAAGTCTCGTTCACACTCGCCGGAAGATACACAGGGTCTGCACCGGACATGATGGCAGCGTGATGCACCGACTTGTGACAGGCCTGATCCACCAGCATTTTTCCGCTGTTACCCAGCACATGCTGCACAATGACCTTGTTGGCCATGGAAGTGCCATTGGTCACAAAAAAAGTGTGTTTTGCCCCAAAGGCATCAGCCGCAAGATCCTGAGCTGCATGAATGACATGCGAGGGTTCCAGCAGCGAGTCCAACTCCTGAACCGACACGGATAAATCAGCATTAAAAACGTGTTCGCCCATCATGCGGTAGAAATCCGCCACCCAGGGGCTCTCCCGCAGTCCGTCACCGCTGGAGTGCCCTGGCGTGTGCCAGGCATCCCGGGCGCCATCGATATACTCGCGCAAGGTATCTGCAAAAGGCGTACTGGCACGTTTTGCTATCGCCCGGCGTAAACGCCTTAGCAGAATCTCTGCGCGGGTATCGTCCCGATCAATCAGCTCCGCATTGTCATCTGCCGGAGCCTGCCCCGGTGATACGGCAATAAAAACATCCACCTCGCTCCGCACGCGATGCAGCCTGGTAACGATAGCGGTCACATCGGTCAAACTGGCGGCATCGAGCACAACGCACTGCAAGGCACCATCAGCTCGAGCCTGCTCGAGCAGTAAGTCCGGAGTCGCCAGGGCCGATATACTCAACTCACAGCAGGGATGCTCTTCGCCACCGCGCGCCTCAAGTTCCACCAGGCGCTGACAAAGCGTGTCCCGCCAGGCGTCATCGGTACTGACGATGATCGCATGACAGCTTGGCAGGCGGTGTTCAGGCACGATCAGCACCCGGGTTAGCAAGATCGCCCTGGGTGTAGGCGTCGGGATCAATGCGACGCATCTCCGCTTCGATCCAGGTTTCTACCTGCTTCATCAAGGCCTCCGGATCACCTCCCGCCGCCGGAATCGGCGTGCCGATAGAGACGTCGATGCAACCGGGAATAAAGGAGAACGATCGCCGGGGCCAGCATCGTCCGGAGCTCACAGCAATGGGAATCAGGAGCGCATCGGTCGCCACCGCCAGCCGGCTGGCACCGCTTTTGTAATTACCCTGCCCACCCCGCTCACTGCGGGTACCCTCGGGAAACATAATGATCCACCTACCGCGATCCATGAGTTTCACGCCGAACTGGGCGACTTTATTCCACGCCTCAGAGCGCTTACTTCGATCGATGGGCACCATTTCTAATCGCGCCATGCACCAACCAAAAATCGGGATTCGCAGCAGCTCCTTTTTAACACGTAGCGAGGTTGTGGGGCATCATGCTGGGGAAAAGAATGTTTCCCAGGTAGATTGATGTTTTGACACCAGAATCACCCGTCGCATATCGTTAGCGCCGGGCAGGTTTTCTTCACCAGTGATCCGGTAATCCACTCGCCCCACCCAGCGGGCAGCAACGACAACACCCCTAAGCCAGGGCCGGGCGAACCAGCGCCATAGATTGCCCGACGACAAAAACAGGGAACACAGGATCAAACCAAGCCCCACAGGAATAATGCTCACAACCATCCATGTAAACACCAGCACCGAACGCAGTGTGTTCATGCGGCCTGCTCAATCCGATCGCTGGCGTACACGCCGTCGAGAAATTCGGCAATGTTTTCGTAGGCCTCCTCGGCCTCGGCCAGCTCAGGCGTAAACATCTGCCAGACATGACACATATCGGGCCAGGTTTGGAGCAAGACCGGTGATTCTGCCGCCTGCGCCTTGGCCACGTAGCGCCGCGCATCATCGAGCAACATCTCAGAGTCGCTCGCCTGCACGAGAATCGGCGGTAAATCCGCGAGTGAGCCACGCAAAGGCGATATGCGAGGGTCGGCCGGCAGCATCCGCGATGTTGCCCAGGTGTACCAGAGCAGAATTATGGAGGGCACCTTCGCCAGCGCACCAAACGCGGGGCCCAACATCGCATCGCTGGCAATGTTGCTACGTAGACTGGGTGCGTCCAGTACTGCGTCCGTAGCTGGCGAGAGAGCAATGCCCGCATCGGCCTGGCGCAGGCCCTGATCGCGAACCCAGGCCAGTAAAGAAAGCGTCAGGTTGCCACCGGCAGAATCGCCTGCGACCACCAGCGTCTGCGCCGGCTCGCGCCCTTCCGGTCCGTTCTCCAGTATCCAGCGGTAGGCGCGCCGGCAGTCTTCAATACCCGCAATACGTTTATGTTCTGGCATCAATCGATAATCAAGCGCAAACACCGCCGCGCCAGTCAGTCGCGCAAGACGGTCTGTGATAGGACGGTGACTCAGGGGACTCCCCGCCATAAAGGCGCCCCCATGCAGATAAAGAATACGTCGCGCGCTGTCACAATCGGGGGCCAACACCCACTCCCCACGCAGTTCGGGGTTAGACAGCGGAAGAAACTCACTCTCGTAAGTTCGCTCTGCACCCATCTTGTCCATGAAAGCTCGAATGGCGTGCACCCGCTGCCGCCCGCGACCATGAGACCCCTCACCAAACTCGCTCAGCGACGCAAGCACGGACTGCATGGCCTCGCTGGGAGCCCGGGAACTGTGCCGGGGCACGGGCTGATCGAGATAGGAAAGATTCTCACCCCGTAGAACCAGGTAAGAAAACATCACGAATGCCACAAGGGTGATAGCAATCCAAAACATACATCTAACTCCGAAAATTACATAAGCGCGGGGATTATCCCAGATACAGGTAGGGCGGAACCACCAAATCAAGCGTTATAATGGCGAGTGCCCCTAATCAGGCAAACCCAAGCTTTGAGCTTTGGTACCCCGGGGCGCACCAAGAGGCACTTGCTAAACAATTACCGTGATGACTGAGAAGGAAGACAACAAAAAGGCCAAACCGAAGCTGGGCGTCAAAACCAAAGCGGCTATTCGTCGAGAATTGGAGCAGGCAACGGCACAGTTTTTACAGGTAGGCGGCGAGGTAGACAACGTCCCCCGGGGAGCGACCGCCTGGGAACCCGGACAGCGACCACCTCCTTCCCGTCCTTTATTCACCGAACCTCCGAGCGAGCGTACGCCCGTGCCGGAGGTGGTTGCGACCATCGAGGCTCGTCGAGAATCCATGAAGGGGGCCCGCAAAGCGCCTCGCAAGCAGGGTTTCAAACGATCCAGAAAGCAGGTGATCTACGACGACTTTGGCGAGCCCCTGCGCCACGTCTGGGTAGACGATTAAGCTATAGCTCATGTCACAAAAGTGGCCACTGGTGAACTAGGCCGCGCCACAATGCGTAAGGTCAGCTATATTTAGCAAGAGTTGTTACGCCCCATGATCAGCCTCACAGAAACCATCCGCGTCGCACGCCCCGTGCAGGAGTGCTTCGACTACGCTGCGGATTTTCGAACCACCCCGGAGTGGGATGCCACCGCGTTCAAGGCCAAAAAACTCAGCGACGGGCCCGTCGGTCTGGGGTCGACATTTTCGGTGCGCTGTCGCCTGCCGCTCGGTTCCATTGAGCTTAGCTACACCATCACTGAGTTCGAGCCGGCAAAGTTGGTCACACTGCAGGCGGAAAGTTGGCTGTTTTCGGCGGTCGACACTATTACTTTCGCTGAGGAGCAGGGGCAAACCCGCATCGACTACCGTGCCGACTTCAGCTACAAAATGCCCTTTGCGGCGTTGGAAGGCGCACTCAAAAACGGCATGCAGCGCATGGGCAAAGTAGCCTTACGCGGACTCCAGCGAGCTCTGGAAGACAACAATGCAGCGCCTGAAATATCGTCTGGCAGTGCCACTGCAGACCGCTTGCTGTGGCCCGGGTTGGCGATGTTCAGCAAGTGGGGCTATCGCCGGGGACGGAAACACTGGCTCCCCATGAGCGCATCGCTCAAGGGCAAACGTATGATCGTCACCGGGGCCAGCTCCGGCCTGGGGCTTGCCACCGCTCGAGAACTTGCCCGCCGCGGGGCAGAACTAATATTGGTCATGCGCAACCCCGAGCGTGCAACAGCCGTCGTCGAAGACCTCAAAACCGAAACAGGTAACCCGGCAATTCGCCATGAACTTGCGGATTTGTCGCTTATGGCTGACGTTGACGCGCTCGCCCAGCGGCTTTTAAAACAAGGCCAGCCCATAGACGTACTCGTTAACAACGCCGGCGCATTATTCAACGACTGGGGCGAAACGGCCGAAGGTCTGGAGCAGAGCTTTGCCCTACTCCTGCTCAGCCCCTGGCGCCTCACCCAGGCGCTGCATCCGCTGCTCAAAGCGGCGGGGCAATCCCGCGTTGTGAACGTGGTGTCCGGAGGTATGTATTCCCAAAAGCTGCGCGTGGATCGTCTGGAAGCGACGCCAGACGACTACGCGGGCGCCACCGCCTATGCACGCTGTAAGCGCGCGCTGACCGTGGTCACCGAAGAGTGGGCCCAGGACTGGGCCGAAGATGGCATCGTCGTCAACGCCATGCATCCGGGCTGGGCCGATACGCCCGGGGTCGAGACCGCCTTGCCCGCCTTCCACACCTTGACACGCCTGATCCTGCGCTCACCCGAAGAGGGCGCGGACACCATTATCTGGCTTTGTGCGGCATCGGAAGCGGGTACGGTCAGCGGTAAACTCTTCCTCGATAGAGAACCGCGTACCACCCACCTGCTGTCTCGCACGCGAGAAGACTCCGCAGAGCGTGAAAAGCTGATGCGCTTTCTGGAAGGCTTTGAGATCGAAGCGCTGGCCGTGGCCTGAGCCACTGGACCTCCAGAACGTGGAGGCCCAGCCCAGCGCAATGGCCGCTATTTTCCAAAAGCGATGAGCGCCAGTGTTCCGTAGCCAACCAGCAAAGCTATTGCGATAAGTCCCGCTGTTTTCCAGGTCATGTCAGGCTGCCTCACCTATACCTGGTCGATCGATGAGCAAAGCCGCGAGTTGTGAGCGATGCCAGGCCGCATCGCCCCATAACAACTGGCTGTGTTTCTGACGTTTGAAGTACAGGTGCACGTAACACTCCCAGGTAAACCCGATACCGCCGTGCATCTGTACGGTCCTGCCCGACGCAAATGCGGCGGTATCACTGGCAGACGCTTTGACCATGTGTGCAAGCTCCCGGGCGCGCTCAGGCTCATGATCCAAGGCACAGGCGGCGCTGTACAGTAGAGACTTGCTCTCGTCGATGGCAATCATAACGTTCACCAAGTCGTGCTTCACCGCCTGAAAGAAACCCAGAGGACGATCAAACTGCTTGCGCTGCTGCGCATACTCCACCGTGGTTTGCAGCAACCATTCTGCCGCACCCACCATGTCCGCACTGCTGAGTATCCACATCGCTGGTAAAGCGGCATCCCAGGCCGTCGCAGCATCGACTGCAATTCGCTCCGCAGCGACCTGGGTAAAACTTACCCGCGCCTGATCCCGCGTCAGGTCGATGATTGCGTCCTGTTGAATCTCCACACCGTCGGCACTGCTGGCAACCCAGAACAAAGCCGGCTCATCACCGTCCATTGCCAGCACCAGTAGCTGATCACATTTGCCCGCATCCTGAACAAAGCAGGCCGTCCCTTGAAGCTTGCCATCGATGACCTGAACCGCACCGGGGGTTGGGCTTCCCGACGCGTCCATCACAGCGATGGTCGCGGCGCATCCCTGGGCAATAGCGTCTAACGCAGACTCCCCAGCCTCTTCGCAGGCGGCCAGTACCGCCGTCGTTTGTAAGGTACTCAGCAGTGGTGATGGAAAGGCAGCCCGTCCACTCTCCTCAATGAGAGCGGCCACCGCGACCCACGGCAGCCCCACACCGCCAGCGCTCTCAGGCACAGCCAATGCGGTCCAGCCCAGCGCCACCATTTCGTCCCACAGGTCTTTGCGCCACTTCACCTCCGGCGCGCGCTCAGGTACATAAGCATCCGCCACCAGCGCATGCAGTTGATCTACCGGCAGCTTCTGGGCAAAGAACCGCCGTGCACCATCTTTCAGCATTCCGGCTTCTTCTTCGAAGCCATAGTTTTTGGGTTGAGCCACTGTTATCTCCTTATGTCGCCGACCGACCTGCTACTTCGACTTGGCGAGCCCTAAAACCCGCTCGCCTAAAATATTGCGTTGAATCTCGCTGGTCCCTGCGGCGATGGTCATGCCGTAGGAATTCATGTAAGCAAGCGGCCATTGACCGCGCGCCGGCGCATGCTCATCAGCCAGATAGAGACTGGCAGCCGGCCCCTCCACTTCCAGGGCAAGCGCCGCGGTGTCCTGGGCAATTTCTGACGCCAGCAACTTGTTCTGCAGCGGCAAGCGCATAGGATGATCCGTAAGCGCCGGCACCCGTGCGCGACGCTGATGCTCCTTAAGCGCCTCCTCGCGAATCAACTGCCTGACCATGCGATCCCGCAGCAGCGGGTCATCTGACGCTGGCTGTCCGGCGCGGGAGGTATGGCTCGCAAGCTCCATGACGTTCCGGGCACTGATCGACAGGGAGCTTTTACTCTTGAGACCACCGGCCCGCGGGGTCACGAGTTCACCGGCTCCACGCTCGTGCAACAGCGTGGTCATCGCCACCTGCCAGCCTTTACCCAGCTCATCCAGACGATAGCTGTCATCCACCTCGAGATCCTCGAACAGCACCTCGTTGAAGCCCGTTTCACCGGTCATTTTAATGAGCGGACGCACGGTCACCCCTTTACCGAGCGCCGAGGCGATAGGCACCACAAAATACGAGAGACCCTCGTACTTATGCCCCTTATCCGTGCGCAAGAGAATAATCATCCACTGGGCAAAGTGCGCCAGGCTGGTCCACACTTTGTGACCATTGATGACCCACTTGTCGCCCTTGCGCTCGGCAAAGGTTTGTACGTTAGCCAAATCAGAGCCTGCGCCGGGCTCACTGAATCCCTGGCACCAGATGTCTTCGCCAGAGAACAGGCGCGGCAACAGCCGTTGCTTCAATTCCTCATTCGCGTGATAAAACACCGTGGGAGCCGCCATGCCCAGGCCAATGACATTGGGGTAGTAAGGTGTCCGCGCCGCCACCAACTCTTCGTTTGCCACGCGCTGACAGTCCTTGCGACCGCCGCCACCCACCTCTTCGGGGTAATCACAACCTATCAGTCCCGCGTCATAGGCCGACTTCTGCCAGTGCTGCAGATACGCCATTTGTTCGGTCGTCATGATTTCCAGCGGAGACAACGGCAGGCGCACCGCAGGCTCCCCGGGGTGGTTCTTTGCTATCCAGTCTTTACAGTAGCGCCGAAACTCCGCCTGCTCTGCATTGTCTTTACGTTCACTGTCTGACATTGGTGAAGAATCCTCCTGCAATCTTATCTTTGACGTCGCCGACCTACCAATTGCGCAGTACTATTTGCGGTAGTCGAGGGCGGGCTTGCGGTCACCCAGCAGCGCCTCATATTCAAAGTCTCCGCCGCGGCGCTCCTCAAACTCGGCCCGGGCAGCATCCCGAAGCGCTTTATCACTGTAAATCTTTACCGCAGCACTGCTGAGCGCTTTGGCGGCTAGATTAGCGCCCTGAAACCCTAGCGACGTTCCCGCCGCCGCGACCGCTTGCCAGCTATGCCCTGCCGTACCCGGTACGTAGGTCGCTATGCTTGCGCCCACGGTTGGCACGGCGATAGATACATCTCCGACATCTGTGGATCCGTAGCCCAGAGACACGCTGTAAGGCTGTATCTCACCCTGGGAACCCAAATTCAGGGAAGGATCATCAAAGCCCTCATGGATGGTCTCGGCAAAGCGCTGCTCCTCACTGCTGTACTCAATGCCACCGATATCGCGCAGCGTCGCATCCATCATTTTGTGCAATGTCTCGTTGATCAATACTGGATGATTGCCATGGATGATTTCCACTTCCATCTTGGTACCCGTGCCCTGGGCCGCACCGCGAGCCGCCGCCTCGAGTCGCTCCCACAAAGACCTGACGGTCTTTGCCTGGGGATGACGCACGTAGTAAAAAACCTCCGCGTAGTCAGGCACAACATTCGGCGCATTGCCACCGGAGGTGATCACGTAGTGAATGCGCGTCTGCTGAGGCACGTGTTCGCGCATCATATTGACCATGTAGTTCATCGCCTCGACGCCATCGAGTGCCGAACGTCCCCGCTCCGGTGCCCCCGCCGCATGGGCTGACACACCGCGAAAACGAAACTTCGCCGAGCGATTTGCCAGGGTCGTGCGCGCCGCAGCCGAATTACGATCAGACGGGTGCCAATGCATGGCGAAATCCACATCATCGAAGAGCCCGGCGCGCACCATGTAGACCTTGCCGCTGCCGCCCTCTTCTGCCGGCGTCCCGTAAAAACGAATCGTTCCCGGCGTGCCGGTACTGTCCAACCACTCCTTCACCGCTATTGCCGCGGCAGCAGATCCGGCACCAAAGAGGTTGTGTCCACAGGCGTGCCCCGCCGCTTTGTCTTCGATCAGGCTTCGGGTGGGCACGGAATCCTGGGTGATGCCCGGCAGAGCATCAAACTCTCCGAGAATTGCGATCACCGGACCGCCATCGCCATAGCTTGCAACGAACGCAGTGGGGATATCAGCAACGCCGCTGTCGATAGTAAATCCCTGGGCAGCAAGTTGATCCTGCAACAGCTGACTGCTGCGTGTCTCCTGATACCCGACTTCGGCAAACTCCCAAAGCGATCGAGCAGTCTGCGCCGTTTGTTCGTAATTGGCATTGAGCCAGTCAAGGTGTGCAGCGTTTTGTGCGCTCGCTGCTGATCCCAGTGTCGTCAATAACAGGCCGAGGGCTAACTTTTGCATCTCGCATTCTCCATCGATTGTTTTCATCGCAGCTCGCGCCGCCGTTTTTATGTGATTCGCACTGCTTAAAGTCTGTCTGTCACGAGCACAACTTAGGGCTGCGTCGCATAGGTTTTGTGAAGCTCATCCATAATCAGCGCTATACCCGCTTCTATGGTTTGCCTGTCCCCTGCATAGGATATGCGCAGACACTCCCGGCTGTGAGGCCAGTCATCACCGCTGCCAATAAAAAAATCGTTTCCCGGCAGGACGATAACCCCACGCCCCTTTAATCGTTCGTAGAGCGTGTAGCTGTCGATAGGCAGGCCTTCACACCACAACCACAGGAAGAACGCGCCCTCGGGCTTATGAATCCACACCGGCAAATCGCCGCGCCCTGCCTCGACTGCGCGCAACGCAAGATCGCGATGCTCTCTATAATAGGGCTGTATCTGCTGGCGACAAAGCTGCAGCAACGACCCGTCATCCAGCGTCCCCCGTAGCAGCCGCGGGCCGAGACTACCGATGGCGAGATTGAGCACGGTATTTGCCCGGGAAAAGGCCAGAGCAATCTCCGGACGGGCCACAACAACGCCGCTGCGCACGCCGGGCAATCCCAGCTTGGACAGGCTTAACATCAAAACACAGTTGTCGTTCCAGAATGCGGTGGCAGTCTCGTCAATCAGTGCCGGGAAAGGCTGACCATAGGCACCGTCGATGATCAACGGAATACCCCGGGCCTTCGCCAATCGATCCAACTCGGCAAGTTCGACGTCTGAGACCACATTGCCCGTAGGATTACTGGGCCGTGAGACACACAGCGCCGCTACGGAATCCGCAAGGGTCAACGCATCGAAGTCCACGTGATATTTGAACAGCCCCCCGTCCAGGCGCTCAATGCGCGGCCGCGTGGCAGAAAAGAAATTGTCGCTCAGGCCAATGTCACGATAGCCCACATACTCGGGCGACAGTGGCAGATGTATCTGCCGCGTGCTGCCATCGGCCGCTTCGCCGGCAAACAGATTGTAAAGCAGAAAAAACGCCGACTGGCTGCCATTGGCCAGCGAGATATTCTCTGGCCCTACGGACCAGCCATATTCGCGGTTCAGAAAGCGCGCCATTTCCTCGCGAAATCCCCGATCACCCTGGGGCGCCTGATACACCCCGAGCAGTTCATGTCGCTGATCGCCGTCGGCTGCAATTGCCGCCAAGCGGGCGGCAAATACCGCCTGCACGCTGTCTATGCGACCGGGGTTTCCGCCGCCCATAAACAGCAGCGTAGGATCTTCGACCAAGGCGGTACCGAGGTCTTCCATAAGACCACTGATCCCGCTGCTACCTGCAAATTTTTCGCCGAACTTTGAAAGCTGCATTATCACTATCTACCTGAACCTTCGATGCATTATCTGCGGGGTGAATGTTGCCTGCTGCGGGGCAGGCCCCGAGCGTGTATTGGCCGCTGTTCGGCTCTCAATAATGCGGTGGCTTTTCGTTCTCAGTCGCCCCTTCACGGGTACTGCTGGCTTCGCGCAAGCCACGTAACTGCTCCCCGAGGAGAGCCACCTGCCGCTGCAGCATCAAAATATCCTGCTGCTGAGTAGCAAGTGCGTCATTCAGTCGCTGCACGCTGTCTCCCTGAAAAGCCATCTCCGCCTGGAGGCTGGCAATGTCAGCATTGATTTGATCGTCATCCACGGGGTTCACCACAGCACAAAGCGCTGTACCCTACACTGCCAGTCATTGAAGGAGCAACGGTCATGGGTCGCAGCGGAGAGGGAAAATCACGCCTGGTATACAGCACGGACAAAGGCAGACTATGTCCCGAGTGCGGTACCGTCAAAGCTGACTGCCGTTGCCGCCTGCTCCAATCAAGCGCCCCCAAGGGCGATGGCATCGTCCGCCTCAAACGCGAGACTAAAGGACGAGGCGGCAAAGCCGTGACCCTGGTGATCGGATTGCCCGATGATTTACCGGCATTAAAAGCACGTACCAAGGCGTTAAAACAGCGCTGTGGCGTTGGGGGCGCCATAAAAGATGGCGTCATCGAGATCCAGGGAGATCAGCGGGAGCTGATTAAATCTGTGCTCGAGAGCGAAGGCTTTACGGTCAAAATCGCCGGGGGCTAGATAAATTCGAAATTATTGATCAATTTTTGAACAAAAATGAGGGCAATCTGCGCTTATGCGGCAATATTTTGCGCATATGCAGGCGAAAAAAAGCCTGTTTAGGGCCAAAACAGAAAATTTACATAATAAAAATACGCTAAACCCCTAATTTATATTGGATATTTCAAAACACTGTGGTAAAAATGACCTCGTAGCGAGAAACATGTCGCTTACCTGTCGGTCAGTTCAAAGGCTCTAGCGGCAAAAGAGCTTAAACCGCGCGATAGCGCGACCTGAAGTGATCGTCATAGCATGCAAACCAGTGCTGATTTGCCAAAGAGCAAACACGCCATGTTCCTGCGAGGAGCTTGCTATATGTACATCACAGCCGAACATCTGCGAGAGCAGGTTATTAAACCCACCCTGGAATACCTCGGCGAGTGGACGTCCGAGGCTGAGCGGGAGTTGCTTGCAGCGGCTCTGCGTAAAGACGAAGTCGGTCTGTTCTCCCGGCGCGAACCCGGGCTTGGCCTGTTTCACATCACCTCGAGCCAGCATCGGGATCTGTGGGATCGCTATCTGGCGTTCCGGCCCGATATCGCGAGCCGGGTGCGCGGCCTGGCGAGTCAGAGGGCGTTTTTAAGCAACCCTGACAGCGAGCTACAAACCAATCTCAGTTATTGCACAGCCATTGCGTGGTTACTGTACCAACGCTCTCGTGTGCAAAACGACGACTGGAACGAGTCCAGCACCATGGGCCTAGCGCAAAACGCCGTCGCCGCTCACGCCTGACCCCTGATCGCTGCGCCAACGCTGCAAGTCAGCGGGGGTATCAATGTCATAAAGCTCGTCCAAAAGCTGGCTGCTCAGCCCCATTTCATCCAGGCGCTGTTGCGTTCGCCCAAGTACCCGGGGGCCACCCCAGGGTATGTCACTTAACATTCCCACACACAGGCGCGTGCAGCCGATAAGCACAAACCCACCGTCTTCAGCGGGCCCGAGAACCGCATCCGCCGTTGTCAGCGCTTCAAATGCAGAGGCCAGATAGTCACCGGACAGTATAGGACAGTCGCTACCGACGAGTACCACCGCGTGTGCTCGACTCAGCCCGTCAGCTAATGCCCTGTACATGCGGTCACCGAGGTCGTCTCCGCGCTGCAAAAATACGCCAGACATTCCCAGACTTAGCGCGGCATCAAGCGTCGCATGCTCATCCAGACAATCCATCCACAGTTCCACCGGGCCAAGCTTTGCTGCGGTCAACGTGCCCGCGGTACGCAGCAGCAGTTCCTCATGTACCGCGCAGGCATCCCGGGGGCTGAGCGCCGTTTGCAGCCGCGTCTTTACCTCTCCGGGTCTTGGATAGCGGGCGAATTGCTGCAACAGTCGTTGTGTGCTCACGCTAGCTTCCGTCACCCGGTGCGGAGACCGCATGCGTGCCATAATAGTGTGACCACAGACGCGCCGGCGATACGCCCAGCCAGTAAGCCAGCCGCAGGCCCCACATTCGCACTACGGTCTTCCAGAGTCCCTGCTCGTCCCAGCGGCGCCCGCTGGACCGGACCTGCAGATTCAAGCATGCGCCTGCATGGCAAGAACGCAGTCTTTTACAGATATCCACGTCTTCCATAAGCGGTATCTTGCTAAAGCCATCAACTGTCGCAAAGAGCTCCCGGCGAACGAACAACAGCTGGTCACCGGTAGCTACTCTGGTGATTCGGGAACGCTGGTTCATGAAGGCACTAACCATCGGCAAACCCCGCGAACGACCCTGCAGCGCGATGCGACAAAAACCCCAGCCAGGGTGATCATGCAAAGCCTCGCGCAACGTGGACTCGTTAAAATCGGGCTCGGTATCAGCGTGCAGGAAGCCCAGCCACTCTCCCCTCGCACAGGCCGCCCCAAGGTTCATTTGCAGCGCTCGACCGGACTCTCCCAGGAGCACGCAATCCGCCAGCGACATCGCCGCGGCCACGCTGGCGTCGCTACTACCACCATCGACCACGATGAGCTCACATTCCGAAAAATCCCGCCGCAGGCGGCTCAGAAGCTCGGGTAAGCGGTCTGCTTCGTTAAGCACCGGCACAACAAAACTCACAAAAGGGTGTGACTCAATAGCCAGAATGCCGCTCCGCATCACCCATCAATTGCGTTTTTTCTCCCAGGCGATAATCAAACACTACGCTGTAAGCCAACACGGCTTTTACGTAATCACGGGTTTCGCGATAGGGAATGGTTTCTATCCAGACATCCAGGGGTACATCATCACTTAGCCAGTTCTTCACACGGTTAGGCCCCGCATTGTAGGCAGCCAGAGCGAAAGCCCGGTTACCTTCGAATCGCTCCAGAAGCTGTGCGTAGTAAGCGCTGCCCAGGGTGATGTTGTACTCGACGTTGTCCAATTGCCGGGTGCTCACGGTCATGCCCTCCTTACGGGCCACAGAGCGTCCGGTAGCAGGCATCAACTGCATGAGTCCGCGGGCCCCCACGGGAGATCGCGCGGTAGGAGAAAACGCGCTCTCTCTGCGCGCTATTGCCATAAGCTCACTGACCGGCAGTGACTGCGCTGCCGCCCGCCGATAAAAGTCGTCCACGAAAGCCAGCGGAAAACGCAAATCCAGCGCGTCCCAGTGGCGACCAGCATTTGCCGCATCAATGCTCAAACGGTGCCAGCCCTGATCCTTGGCAATGCGCGCAAAGGTAAGCTGCTGCGAGCCATCGAGACGCCGCAATGCGTGCGCCCATTCGGTCTCGGCAAGACGTGGCTCATCCAGGGCGACCAGTTCATGAACACGCCAGAGCGTCTCTTTTGTCCAGTTGGGTAGCTCGCCCATGGGCGCGGCATCCCCGGTGCCGGGTGTATCCTCGTAACTGTAGGGCAGCCCTACTCGATCCGCACTGAGAAAACCGTAGTAACTGCGCTCTTTGGCCACCGTACTGAACAACAGCTGTGCATCTGTATCATGCCCCCGGGACTCCAGTGAGCGCGCGTACCAGTAACGCCAGGTCGCCTCTTCCTGAGCCGCGCTGCCAAGCGCCAGAAAAAACCGGTCCACAGCGTCCCAGTCCTGCTCGGCAATTGCCCAACGAAGACGCAGTTCGGTGAGCTTGTCGTCAGACCATTGGGGCAAACCCGCGTCAACCCAGTCTCTTACCGCCTCGTCCCTTTCGAGCAACCCCCTGAAAGCAATCGCCGCTATCACCCGCTCACGCTGCTCATCGCTGAGCGCGCCTTCCTTGAGCGCTTGAAACTGCCGCAGCGCCTGCGCCGGGTCATAGCGGGAATACCGTTCCAGCCCCAGAGTCAGCAACTCGCCCCCGGTGCGCGCATCCAGTGCCTTTGCGAACTCAACGCTTCGCTGAGGCTGACTGTAACTTCGCCGCAGGGCGGAGAGTGCGGGCTGCAAATCAGGACTGCCCAAAGACGCGATATAGCGCAAGAGGCCGCTTTCTCTGGCGGCGTAGGCCAGAGTCGCCCGCTTCCAGACCAGCCTGTCATTAAGCCCGCCGGCTTTCTGCCACAGCGTAAACAGGGGGTCACAGGCATCATCCACCGAGCTCGGTGACACCCACAATCGGCCGGCCAATTCCCAGGCCTCCTGCTGCGCGTCCCGGGCGCGTTTAGCACGGGCGTAATAGCACCGTAGGTTCTCGCTGCGAGGCTCCCGGGACGCGGCATCCAGATAATCACCCCACCGGCGTCGCTTCCCCGTGGTCTCAAGATAGCTCCCGAGGTAACGCACACCCAGAGGATTGTGGTTCTGCGCATCCACAAAGGTCCGGGCCTGCGCCCCTGAGGTTACGGTAAGTCGGCGCAACAAACGCTCGTAGTCGAGATAAGGGCTTAATGGATAGTCATCCAGCGCTTTGCGCTCGCGATCAAAGCCTGCCCAATCGCCCGTCTTGATCATTTTTTTCGCATTTAAAAAGCGCTCTCGGTCCCGGGCAAGGGACGCATCATCAGCAGCTGTCTCAAACAGAGACTGCGCTGGAGCCGACAGCGAAAAGACCGAGAGCAACAAAAGCGCCAGAACACCGACTTTACAATCCGATGAGGTTAAACTTCGCCCCGACGCACATAACAATCGGTGAACGACGTTGAAGACTTTGACGACGCTATTTGCGCCTGAAGAAGGGCAACTACAACGCATGGCGATGGTAATCATGCTCCTGTTAGTCAGCATATGCCTGAGCAATCCGGCCGCCGCTCAGCGCAAGACCGATACTATCACTCTCTACAACGGAGACCGAATTACCGGCGAAATTAAATCATTGCTCGGCGGACGTTTGAGTTTTAGCACCGATGCCATGGGCACCATCGATATCGAGTGGAAGGAGATCGCAAGCATTGACTCTAACTACAATTACGAACTACGCCTCGACAATGGAGAACGGTTTTTTGGCAGTGTTAAACCCGGCTCCATCGCCGGTACCGTAGCTCTGGACGATGTATTTGGACAGAAGAATTTCAGCTGGCAAGAGGTGGTGGAAATTCGTCCCGTGGAAGAAAGTCTTGTCGACAGAATTGATATCTACGTAGCGGCCAACTACGCGTTTACTAAAGCCAGTGGCGTGGCGCAGACTGAGTTTCGCGCGGACCTTTCCTACGAGGATGAGAGAACCCTCAATGCGCTCAACAGCCGCGTGACCGTATCCGACTCGGATGATGACTCCACCGCCAGCTCCCGGGTAAATCTGTCGCGAAAAGTCTGGACTGACCGGGCCGCCATGTACCGCCTGGTGTTTGGCGGCTATGAAACCAATGATGAGTTGGGCCTGGACTATCGCCTGTCGCTGGGCGCAGGTCTGGGGCGCTATTTTATCGAGACCCCGCGCAGTGAACTTATTGGCAGCGTGTCATTACAAGCCCTGGAAGAACGTAGTAACGGCGGGGACACCCAGGAAAGCGCCGAAGGGGTATTTACCCTGGGCTACTCCCGCTGGCGCTTTGACTCACCGGAACTCAAGCTCAAGCTCGACGCTTCTGTGTATCCTTCTCTCACCGAGAGCGGGCGTGTCCGTGCTGACAGCAGCGCAACACTGCGCTGGGAAATGATCAGCGATCTGTTCTGGGATTTCAGCGCCTGGGGAAGCTACGACAACTCCACCGTAGAACAAGAAGCCGCCGGTAGTTTTGACTGGGGCGTGACTACCGGCGTGGGTTGGAGCTTTTAATCAGCGAATACGCCCGCCTACCGAGATACTGGTGTGCATCCTGGGCTGCCCCCAACCACCATAACCGCCATAGTAGCCGCCATAGCCTCCGTAACCCGAAGACACCCCGACGCTACCATAGATATGAGGATCGTCGCAGCCGCTGAGGGATACAACACATCCCATAAGGGCCAGCGTCGCCAGGGCTCGTCGTGTACTGCGCGCGCAGCATTTATGAAGTAGATACCGCATGTCATAAATCCTTTAAGAGGGGTTGATCATTACCCCAGGTTTGCAATGCGATGGGCGCCCCCGATGGGCCCGCAATCACCGAAACATACCCTCCCGCCGGTCTTGGCATTGCGGGCACCAGCACTTCACCACCCAGTTCTGGCACTCGACGAAGAAGCTGCTCAAGGCGCTCTACGCTTTCCACCCGAAGGTAGGGCATCCACAGCGATGGCATCTGGGGGTCCGGCAGGCTGCGAATCCCGGCCCGGGCCAGCTTGTCGCTGCGAAGCACACGATAATCAACCTTGCCCCCCTCTTCCTCATCTGCCCCCTCTAAGCTATCGATGCTCAGCATCCCCGCATCGAGTTCGCCGAGTTGTGCATAGAGTTTTGTGGCTGCCGCAACATCGGATGTCCATAGCTCGTGCCATAAAAACGCCCCCTCTTCCAGCAGCGAGTCACTGTCCCGAGGGTCCCCCGCGGGAGTGGTCAGTGTTGCAAAGTGTGCGCCCTGCGCATCTGCAAAAACAGCGATGGTGCCGCGATCACCAATGGAAACGGGCTCTCTCAGGACGGTACCACCCGCCTCGCTGACGACCTTCAGGGCTGCACCGGCGTCCGCCACGGATATCACAGATACCCATTGCGAAATATCGCGCTGCGCTTTTATGCTCGATTGCTTCACCATGCCAGCAATGGGCGTTCCCTGCAGGCTGATAACCCAATAGTCAGCGCCTAGAAGCTCCAAAGACCGAAACTCCCAGCCAAACAGGCCTCCATAAAAAGCGGCTGTTCCTTTTGGATTGTCGGATATCAGGTCATGCCAGATAAACTTACCGGCGCGGCGACTTCCGTCGGTATCGCTACTGACCGCCGGTAGGTTGTAATCAATAGACGAACAGGCCGCCAGCACGAGGCCCAAAGTCAGGATAATCAATCGTTGCACAAAAACAGTCTCTCTATGGCAGGGTCGACATTATAACTTGCAGAAACACGCAATGGCCGTGACGCCGGTCTTTAGGTAATCTTGCCACCCCCAAAGACCACTGTCATCGAGACCAACACCATGCACTTAGCCCGATTCCCCCGCCTGCACTTTGCGCACCTGCCCACGCCGCTGGAGCCGCTAAAAAATCTGTCCCGGGAGCTTGGCGGACCCAACCTGTGGATCAAGCGGGATGACTGCACAGGCCTGGCCGGCGGCGGCAACAAAACCCGTAAACTCGAATTCCTCATGGCAGAAGCAGAGCAACAGGGAGCCGACACGATCATCACCCAGGGCGCCACGCAATCCAATCACGCGCGGCAAACAGCAGCAATTGCCACCAAGATGGGCATGGCCTGCGAAATACTTCTGGAAGATAGAACAGGCAGTACCGCCCAGGACTACAACTACAACGGCAACGTACTGCTGGACGAATTGTTCAGGGCATCCCTGAGCCGATATGCGGGGGGCACAGACATGAATGCGGCCATGGAAGATCTGGCCGGGCAACTGCGCGCCGATGGCAAAAAACCGTACATCATTCCCGGAGGTGGCTCGAACCCGGTGGGTGCATTGGGTTACGTACACTGCGCCATGGAAATGCTCTATCAGGCGGATACCATGGGCCTGCGCATGGATTTGGTGGTTCACGGCACTGGCAGTGCCGGTACACAGGCAGGCTTGGTAGCAGGCTTCGCGGGAAGTAACAGTCAGGTTCCGGTATTGGGCATTGGCGTGCGCGCACCAAAGCCATTGCAGGAAGAGAACGTCTATAAGCTGGCACAGCGCACTGCAGAACTGTTAGGCATACCGGGTGCCATCGAGCGCGAGCAGGTACAGGCCAATTGCGACTACGTTGGCGAGGGCTACGGCATTCCGACACCCGCGACCATCGAGGCCATTGAGCTCTTTGCCCGCAGTGAGAGCATTCTTTTGGATCCCGTGTACTCGGGAAAAGGCGCCGCGGGCCTTATTGACCTGATTCGTAAGGGGCAATTCAGCAAAGACCAGAACATTGTCTTCATTCACACCGGCGGCAGCCAGGCGCTCTTCGCCTATCGGGATGCCTTTAGTTACGATCCGGCATGATGAGCGGGTCCACACAGCGGTGGCGTCATGACGACCAGTAAAACGGTGGGCATTCTGGGGGGCATGGGACCCGCTGCTACCGTAGATCTCATGCAGCGCATCATCGCAGCAACGCCCGCTGCAGATGACATCGATCACATCCGTATGCTGGTCGACAACAACCCCAAAGTGCCGTCACGGATGAAAGCACTGGTTGACAAGAACGGGCCCAGTCCGGCGCCGGTGCTGCGCGCCATGGCCAGACAGCTTCGTGACCAGGGGGCGGATCTTCTTGCCATGCCCTGCAACACCGCGCACCACTACTATGACGAAGTCTCCGCAGGCGTGGATATCCCTTTCCTGAACATGATGGAGCTGGTGTCATCGCACATCGCCAAGCACCAGCCAGGCGTTCAGCGGGTGGGTCTTCTCGCGTCTTCGGCCTTGTCTCAAATCAGACTCTACGAGCCCTGGTTTGACGCTCTCGGCGTCGAGGTCGTTTATCCCCCCGCGGAAAAACAACGCGCGCTCATGGCATTGATCGTCGCCATTAAAGCTAATGCGGGAGACGCCCTGGGCTTCGCAGCGCTGCAGGACTGCGCAGAAACGCTGGAGACCCTGGGTGTGGATTGCCTGCTTATTGCCTGCACCGAACTCTCGGTAATCTCGCAGCAGCTGAAAACACCATTGCCAAGCTACGATGCTGCGGACATCCTGGCACGGGAAGTGGTGATTCAGGCCACAGGCAAGACGCCCATCTGATTCCCTGCCCGGCGGTAGTCATGAAACAGGGACGTGAGCGGGCCGGCGCTTATGGCGCTGCTATGGCATGGCGAATCGCGTCTGCAGTGAGCCGGGCACGAAAGGCAATCATTTTTCGGCCAAGCTCCACAGTGTCCTTAAGCGGTGCAATAGGCACACCATTGATCGAAGCACGACCGGCCCGCACACGCTCTTCAAATCGCACCTGGGCCGGGTCGGTAACCATCATCATGGCCGTGACCCAGATATCGTCGTGATAGCCGTCTTTGCGGGTTTCGTCTACGCCAAGTTCGGTTCGGGTGAAATTCTCTGTTGCCTCCCAGCCCGGACTATAAAACTCCTTAACGAAATGGACGCGTGTGGGCAGCTCTTCCCACTGTTTATTCAGCCTTGCTGCGACAGCGTCCATGCCCCGTTGATTACCGCCGCTGTCTCCGATCATCACGATGTCGCTAAAGCCCGACTGTCGGAGGCTGCTCACAATATCGGTGAGCAATGCCTCGTAGGTACTGGCACTAAGACTGATGGATCCGGGAAACCGCATAGCGCCCGTGGGCGGGTCGATATCCCCTTCGGGCACGAATTTCACAATGGGCGCACAGAGCGCATTCTCCAGAAGCTTCGCAATGGCTGGACAGGTCGCTTCCAGAATGACGTTGTGCTTTCCGGTGGCCAGATAGGGCCCGTTCTCCTCCACGCCACCGGTGGGAACAATCACCGTGCTGTAACCCGACGCCACAAGGTCGCGAACTTCCATCCAGGTCAATTCCTCAAGCCACAGGGATTGCCTGGCCTCGATGGGCCTCTCTGCGTTGCGTTTGGCCAGATAGGGATCAGCGGCACTCACATCCTGCGCCTGCGCGGCAACGCCCGCACACAAACTTAGCAGTGCGCCAAGAGCTCGTCCCAGTGTTGATCGCTTTAACATTCTTTTCTCCAAGCAATTTCGCATTATTCCCGCGGGCACGACGGTCGATGCTACCTGAAAACCTGCTCCAGCGGTTGCGCCCTGCCCCTGGATACAACGATACTTTCCGGGTTTTAGTGACAAAACTTGACAGCCATGCGCGGTTCATTGGTAATGACGCCCGCAAGGCTGCACCTCGGCCCAAAAGCTGCGGTGATCGCCCGCTTCTGCCTGCGCCGCTGTCAGCACCATGAACCCAAACCGAGTCTCTTTATTGATGAGTTTGCCCCGTGCCATTGTCCTGTTGACGCTGACTGCATCGTTGATTGCTGCCGCCATACTGCTGTGGGGAGGCTCGGTGGACCGGGGCTCGGGACCTATCACCACTGACTCTCCAGCCCAAGACCGGGACACGCTCGTCGAGCGCGGACGGTATCTGGCGGTAGCGGGCAACTGCGCCAGCTGCCACACCGCTCCGAACGGAGAATTCATGGCCGGCGGCCTTGCGTTCGACACGCCCTTTGGCGTCATCTACTCCACCAACATCACACCTGATGGCGGGACCGGGATTGGCAGCTGGAGTGATCGCGACTTTTTGAATTCCATGCGCCATGGTATTCGCGCCAATGGCGATCATCTCTACCCGGTCTTTCCCTACACGTCCTTCACAGGAATTAGTAACGAAGACATCGCAGCACTGTACGCCTACCTCATGAGCATTCCTGCGGTAATACGTGACAACAGGGACAACGACATCCGGTTTCCTTTCAACATGCGCTCTTTAATGGCCTTCTGGAAAGTCATGTTCTTTGAGCCGGGCGCCTATGAAGTAGATACGCGTCACTCTGATGAGTGGAATCGCGGTGCCTACCTGGTAGAGGCGCTCGCGCATTGCAGCGCCTGTCACACGCCGCGCAACCTTCTGGGCGCTGAACAGCGGCACAGGAACATGGCTGGCGGAGAATACAGCGACAAAGTCGCCCCGGGGGTAAACAGGCCCTGGTCTGCGCCCAATCTAACGGCATCAGATCGGGGGCTCGGATCCTGGTCCCAGGCCGATCTGACCGCTTACCTGAAAACAGCCCGAAACGACTTTCTGGAATCCTTTGGTCCCATGAATGAAGTGATCATGCACAGCACCAGACACCTGTCAGATAATGACATTCAGGCCATGGCGGTCTATTTAAAGACCCTTCCCGCCGTGGAACCACCCTTGCCCGAGGAGCCTGACAGCGTGGTCCTGGGCCGGGGCAGAACCATTTACAATCTGCACTGCGGCACCTGCCACCTACCCACCGGTGAAGGCGATCCCGAGATGGCTCCGCGACTCAATAAAGGGAGCCTTGTGGTGCAGGCAGACAACCCTGCATCTATGATCAACGCGATACTTTATGGCCCACAAGCCCCCTCGCCGGCGCTGCCCCCCCGCTGGAGAAAGCCCATGGAGGAGTTTCAGTACATTCTGGACGACGACGAAGTGTCTGCCGTGACAACCTTTATCCGTCATTCCTGGGACAACCGGGCTGGACCCGTTACCGCTGAGCAGGTCGCGAGGCAGCGAGCGGAGTAATGCTGCACATCGCTCGCAGGAATACCACAGCAATCGACGGTGATATCATGAGCGACTATCAAGATGGGAGGGTTAAGGCTTGATCAATCGTGCTCGTGCTCGATCCCGCCGGTTGGCTATGCTTCTGGCTGGCTGTCTATTACTGACCGCCTGCAGCCAAGAGCTCCCGACGCAGGTACCGGGTGCGTCAGAGCTGCGCGTCAGACTGCTCACGGCCGCGCAGTACAGCAACAGTATTGCGGATATCTTTGGCAGCGACATCAGCGATAGCGTGATCCCGCCACTTCCGCCTCTGCCGCGAAAAGATGGACTGCTGGCTTCCGGCGCCTCTTTTGTTGGCCTGACCTCTGATCAGGTATCGCAGATTCAGCAGGCCGCTACCGGCATTGCCGCGCAGGTGGTGGACCACGCGCACCGTGCCTATCTGCTTCCCTGTGTCCCGGCCGATGAATACGCTCCCGACGACAGTTGCGCCACGCAATTTATCAAAGACAGTGGCCGCTTATTGTTCAGACGGCCTATAGAAAAAAAGCGCCTGCAGGACTTGGTCACCGTAGCTCGCGCCGCCGCCGACAAAACCGGGGACTTCTACGAGGGCCTGGCGCTGGCCCTGGAAACCTTGCTCATAAGCCCTGAATTCCTTTTTGTCATAGATCACGCGGAGCCGGATCCGGCCAAGCCCGGCGGCCTGCGACTGGATGCCTACGCGCTGGCATCGCGTCTGAGCTTCTTCCTATGGAACTCCACTCCCGACACCAGGCTTCTGGATGCTGCTGCAAGTGGTGCCCTGCATACCTCCACCGGACGCGAAGCCGCGGTCAGTCGGCTCATGAGCAGCCCGAGGCTGGAAGTGGGCATGCGCGCATTCTTTGACGACATGCTGGCTTTTGACGACTTTGACAGTCTGGCCAAGGATCCTGTGGTTTACCCCAAGGTCACCGCTAAAACTCTGGCGGATGCCCGGGAACAAACCCTTCGCACCATCGTTGATCATGTGCTGGTGGACCAGGCGGACTATCGAGACCTCTTCACCACACGCGACACATTTATGTCCATGTCCCTGGCGGCGCTCTATGGCATTCCCACAGGAAAGGGCTGGAGTCGCTATACCTTTGACGAGCATAGCCATCGAGCCGGCTTGCTGACGCATGTGAGCTTTCTGGCCGCCAACTCCCACGCCGTTCGCAGCTCACCAACGCTGCGGGGGAAGGCCATGCGTGAATTACTGCTGTGCCAGCATGTGCCCGACCCGCCGCCGAATGTCGACTTTTCCAAACTGGAAGATGCAGGCGATGTCTCAACCGCTCGCGAACGTCTGAAAGTGCACAACAGCAATCCGTCCTGCGCGGGCTGCCACCTCATCACCGACCCCATGGGGCTCGCGTTGGAAAATTTTGATGGTGCTGGAGCGTTCCGCGACACAGAAAACGGAGCGATGCTGGACATCAGCGGTGAATTGGACGGGGTTTTCTTTGACGAAATTGAAGGACTCGCTGTGGCCATGAGAAACCACCCCAAACTGTCGGCCTGCCTGGTTAACCGTCTCTACGCTTACGGAACAGGGGGTCCGGTATCACTGCGTTATGACCGGGATATTCTCAAACGTTTCGAGCAGCGTTTTGTATCCAGTGAGCATCGCGTCCCGGCGCTTCTTAGAGACCTGAGCATGAGCGAAGCGTTTTCCTCGATCAGAGCAATCGAAGAGGCCCCGGTTTCCGTGGCAACGGCGGAAACCTTCACTACGCCAAACCAGAAGCTCAGCAGCCCAACCCATGACATCGTGGACAGCTATGAGGAGGCCAATCGATGAGCCGCTTAAGTCGCCGACGTTTTCTTCGCGGAACGCTCCAGGGGGCTGCTGTGAGCGTTGCCCTACCCCTATTGGATGTGTTTCTGGATGGTAACGGTAAGGCCCTCGCCTCCGGCGAATCACTGCCCCTGAGATTTGGCACCTGGTCCTGGGGACTGGGCATGAATAAAGACGTGTTCGTGCCGAAAAAAACCGGTGCGAACTTTGACCTGCCCCCCGAAATAGCGTCTCTGGCACCGATTCAGAAACACATCAACCTGTTTACGAACTTTGATGTGTTTAAAGACGATGCCCCTAACCTGTGTCATCACTCAGGCTGGGTAGTGCTTCGTTCCGGCATAGCGCCTACTTCCCGGCCCAATCGTCCCGGCGAGACCATCGACGTCTCCATTGCAAGAAAGCTGGGTAACGAAACCCGTTTTCGCAGCCTCAGCGCCACCGCGACGGGTGATGTTCGCGATAGCTTCAGCTACGAAGCGGGCAATTCCGTGAATGCGCCCGAGTGGTCGCCCCTGCGTTTTTATCAGCGCCTGTTCGGCGCAGACTTTCAAAACCCCAATGCGGAAACCTTCACCCCCGACCCGCGACTGATGATCAGAAAGAGTGCGCTGTCATCGGTGCAGGAAGACGCCAGGAAGCTGAACCAGTCTCTGGGCGCCGAAGATCGCGCCCGCCTCGATCAATACTTTACGGGCATCCGTGATCTGGAACGTCGCTTTGACCTTCAGCTGACAAAACCAGACCCCCGGGACGCCTGCATCATTGCCGAAGCCCCCCAGGACTTGCCAAGTGGACTCGACGCCGATCTGGTATCCACACGCCATCGCATCATGACCGACCTGATGCTCATGGCCGTGGCCTGTGATCAAACGCGTGTGTTCAACATGTTTTACGCCTCGGCTTTTTCTGCCACGACTAAACCCGGCTACGACAAGCCACACCACACAGCAACGCATGAAGAGGCAGTGGATTCATCGCTTCGTTATCAACCCAACGTATCGTGGTACACCCGACGGGCCATGGAAGAATGGGCGTATTACGTGCAGGCATTGGCGGACATTCGTGAGGGGGACGGGTCTTTACTGGATAATTCGCTGATCTATGCCACTACTGACCAGTCTTTTGCAAAGATGCATGCCATTGACGGCATTCCTATGTTCACTGCCGGTAACGCCGGCGGCAAAATCAAAACAGGGCTGCACATCGATGGCGGCGGCAGCCCCGGCTGTCGCCTGGGTTATACCGCGCAGCGTCTTATGGGCCTGGACATTGATAGCTGGGGCACCAAGAGCAACACCACCAGCGACGCTATCGGTGAAATACTTGTTTAAAGCACTTGATACCGGGACAAGCGCCCGCCTGGCACAACGACTCATTCCCGGCCTGCTGTGTGTTGTGCTGACGCCATTTGCGCTCGCCGATGACGCGGATGACAGCGCACAACGCCGTAGCGCCGTTCGCGAGACGTTTCGGACTGTACCCATACCTGAAGACTTCCATGTAGAACCCACGGAACTCGAAGGACCGGTATTTGCGGATGAGAACGGTAAGACCCTGTACACCTGGCCGCAGCTTAAATTGCGCAATGGTTACAGCGGCGAGGCCGCAGGCAACGTCGCCTGCTACGACAAGGTCGTTACCGTCACCGCAGGCCTCATGAGCCCCTACCCGGCTGGCCTGCAGCTACCGGAGCTCGACAGCCGCCCCAGCTGCACCGATCTTTGGCCCCCCGTGCTGGCGGACAGCAATGCCCAGGCGATCGGTGATTGGAGCATCATCCTTCGTAACGATGGCGCGCGCCAATGGGCCTATAAAGAACAGCCTCTTTACACGTCAGTGCGAGATCGACAGGCGGGAGATACCTACGGCGGCTCCCGACGAAAACGCCGTGCAGACGGCGGTGGCGATGGCGATTCTCCTGCAGGTCGTGTTCCCGTCGGGCCGCCCGCGCTTCTGCCTCCGGGTTTTGCCGTTAAAACCACCAGTATCGGGCGCATGTTAACCACCAAACAGAACTACGCCGTCTATGCGTTTAAAGAAGACTCAGCGCAATCTACAGCCTGCAGGGACGACTGCCTCACAGACTGGCAGCCTGTGTTGGCCCCGGGCATGGCCAGAGCCTTTGGTGAGTGGTCCATTCTCGAACGCGCTCCGGGCGTGCGGCAGTGGGTGTTTCGCGGGGCACCGCTGTACACCTATAACCTGGACCCCGAGCCCTGGAGTCAGGTCGGCAGCGATGAGCCGGGCTGGAGTAATGTGTTCACACAGCCAGCACCGGTCATTCCGGCGAGCTTTACCCGACAGAACACCCTCTCGGGCACGGTTTTAGCCGATGCGAGCGGCCGGACCATTTACAGCTATCAGTGTGGAGATGACTCCATCGATCAACTGGCTTGCGATCACCCGGAAGATACCCAGGTGTACAGACTGGCGATGTGTGGTGCCGGTGACCCTCAACAGTGTCAGAAAAACTGGCCCTATGTACGGGCCGGGGACTCCGAAGTCAGTCTCAACCGGGCCTGGACTATCATCAGTATTAATCCGAACACCGGGCGTCCTGCCGGCGCCGATGAACCCGGGGCCATTCGTGTCTGGGCTTACAGAGATCGGCCCATCTACACCTTTGCGAGGGACACGGGCCCTGGTGACGTCAAGGGTGCGGGCACCGGTGAATGGCGCGGCAAGCGCAACGGCCTGCTGGCCTTCTGGGTTCGCGACGACTATATGAAGGGTATTCAGTGAATTACCGTATTTTGTATTTTGTCGCAGTTGCGGCAACGCTTTCCGTTGGATCGAACACCCAGACCTCAGCACAGACCGCAGAGACGGTGATTCGAAACGGTAAAATTGCCTATGCCATGACTGATTTGTTCTGGGCCGTTTATCAGACGCCAGATGCAAAAGAAGAGTGTCCCAAAGGGTTTAACGACGGCCCCAGGGAACAGTTCGAACAGCTTTACCCCAACCACACAGCAATGACTGTAGAGGACACCCAACTGCGTCAGGAGATTCAAACCTGGCTGCCCGACACCGAGCCTGATGGCTTTGAGTTTCACGAAGTCCAGGGTCCCCATTCCTGGGGACTGAATATCGATGGCCTGGACAGCGATGAAGACTTTGAGCACCCAAACGGCAATCCGGGCATCGACAATCAGGTTTATCGGGCTGTGGGTTGCATCATTGGTTTTCGCGGCCCTGATGGGGTGGAGTACATATTCCAGAACAAGGCCATCCTCGACCAGAACTACAGCCGCATGATGATTGAGCTCGGCGACGTCGACGATCTTCAAAACGACGACTCTGTAACTGTGGATCTGTACCGCGGACGTGACCGTCTGCTCACCGACGCCACCGGTTTGAACGTCGTGCCCGGAGGGTCACAAAGAATAGATCGTCGCTGGGGTGAGAGTCTCATTCGACACACCACCGGGCGTATCGAAAACGGTGTTTTGCGCACAGATCCCATAGAAGAAGTCGTGATCCCCTGGATGAACCTGAGTGTCCCCACGGTACAAATCATTCGGGACATGCGTTTAGAGCTTCGGCTGACGCCGAAGGAAGCCACAGGACTTGTGGCAGGCTATGCAGACATTGATAGCTGGTATTACCAATTGATCCGCAACGATTCCACACACCACTTAAGCAATGGACAAATCTCGGGGATCTCTCTGTACAAAGCGCTTCGCCGTCTGGCCGACGCCTACCCGGATCCCGATACCGGTGCTAACACGGCTATCTCCACCGCCCTGGATGTGAAGATGCGCCAGGTATTTATTGTCCACAGCGAGAACGACTGAATTGAAACGTCGATCCGTCTCCCATAATGCGCCTTACTGGTCGGTGAGCTCTTTAGCCGCCGCAGCAACGGTGGTACTCATGAGTGCGGTTAATGTTGCACTCATGGATACAGGCCTGGGCAACCCGCTGGAGTTTATGCTGGGACTTGGCCTTGGCATTGTGGGTGTCGCCTTCGCAGCCCTCATGGTTGGCCTGTGCGGGTCACTTATTCGCGGCATTCCGCTAGCCGCTGTGAGCGTCATAGGCGGTGCGCTGCTGGCAGTGTGGGCCCTCAGGGAAAATGGCCCGTCAAGCATAGCCAGGTTGATACTGGACGAACAACAGTGGACCGTCGCTTTCAGCCCGGAGCTCCTGTCGCCCTTCTCTCTTATGATCACAGTACTGGCCGTGGCGGCTATCGCTGGCCTGGGCGCTCTGCTCCCGGGCGGTAAGCTCAACGCCGTCAAAGCACCACGCAGAATCATGCTTGTGCTGGTGACCGTCGCCCTGGCCAGCATAGGCCTTAAGAGCCTGTGGAACCTCGCGGGCGATGGAAGCAACCCCTTTGCCGACGATGGAGCCTACCCCGAGAGCCTTGCAGCGAGCAACGCGCTGGGCAATCCCGGCGCACCGGGAAGTCACAAGTTCGACACTCTCACCTATGGCGCGGGAGACAACCCGCGGCGCCCAGAATTTGGCACCAACCGGGACATGGAAAGCCGCGTGGTGGACGCCAGAAAACTGCTGCCCGAATGGAAAGGCTTCAAGCAGGAGATGCGCGAACGCTACTGGGGTTTTGGACTGGACGCGGCGCCGCTCAATGGGCGCGTGTGGATGCCCACCGGTGATGGCCCCTACCCGCTGGTGCTCATCGTACACGGCAATCACGGCATGGAAGACTACTCCGATGACGGCTACGCCTATCTGGGCGAGCTGTTGGCCAGCCGCGGATTCATCGCGGTATCCGTCGATGAAAACTACATTAACGGCAGCTGGTCGGGAGACTTTCAGGGTAAGGAAATGGCAGCCAGGGCCTGGCTATTGCTCGAGCACATTGCCCAGTGGCGTGACTGGAATCAGACCGCCGGGCATCCCTTTGAATCCAGAGTAGATCTCAACAACATTGGCCTCATCGGGCACTCCCGGGGAGGCGAAGCAGTATCCATAGCGCAGAGTTTTAACCACCTGACCCACTTTCCTGACGACGCTACGCTCAAATTTAGTTACGGCTTTAACATTCGCGCCCTTGTGGCCATTGCACAGGTGGATCAGCGCTACCACCGGCGCATAAAACTTAGCGATGTGGATTTCTTTAGTATCCATGGAAGCTACGACAGCGACGAACCGGCCTACCATGGTCTTCGGCAGATGAATCGAATCCGCTACAGCGGGCAAGGGTACTTCTTTAAAGCGGGCGTATACCTGCACGGCGCAAATCACGGGCAGTTCAATACCGGTTGGGGGCGATATGATTACTCGCCCCCGGGCGCCTGGGAGCTTAATACCGCACCCATTATTCCCGGCGAGGACCAGCGCGAAGCGGCTAAGATCTATATCGCCGCATTTTTAGAAAGTTCGCTGCATCAGGACCATCGCTTTTTATCTTTCCTGAAAGATCCCCGCAGTCTGGCTCCCTGGCTCCCCCGGCAAACTTACGTTCATCAATTTATGGATTCGAGCTTCGAGGCTTTTGCTGACTTTGAAGAAGACATTGATGCAAGCACCGCTACCCAGCCTGGCGGGCGTATCAGCACCAGAAACCTTGCACTTTGGCGGGAAGAATCACTCCAGCATCGCGATAAACGAACCCAGGGCAGCAATGCAGTCGTGCTCGGTTGGCAGCAGCCGGATGCGGCTTACACTATTGAACTGGCGAACGCACAGTCGATCAGCAGCGACCGCTCGCTGGTGTTTGCGATCAGCGGGTCCACAGAGAAGTTACCTGTGAGCGCAGACAGCGAGTCAGAAGATAACCCGGGCATTGCCGATATCAGCATCACCCTTCTCACTCCCGGGTCACAGACAGCCAGCTTGCAAGCATCCCGGTATGCACAGCTTATTCCGCCGGTTCGAGTGAGGTACATGAAAAACGCGAAGCAGAACAAAGAGAATTACAACAGCGACTGGGAACCGGTGCTGCAGTACGTAGAGATCCCTTTCAGTGCCTTTGTGCAGGCCAACCCGGCCTTGACGCTATCAGAGGTGCGCGGCATCCGTTTTGATTTTGATCAGAGTGAGCAGGGAATTCTCATACTGGATAATATTGGCAGCGCGCAACGCAATCCTGCCACACGAACAGCCACAAACACAGCGGAATAACCCTAGGAAACCTGTAGGCAGCAGACGAGTCGCACTGCCAGAGGATGTTATTCAGGATGGACGTAAACTACGCCACCCTTCATCACCAGAGACACTTGGCGCAGCGCAGAAATATCCGCTAACGGATTGCCCTTTACCACCAGCAGATCGGCGAGAAGCCCGGATTTAACGCGGCCAAGCTGCCCGTCAAGATGGAAAATATCGGCGTTTCCAGACGTAGCAGCCCGCAACGCGTCAGAAGCCGTCATACCGTACTCGACCATCATCTCCAGCTCTCGCACGTTGTCGCCATGCGGGTACACACCCACATCACCACCAAAGCAGATATCCACGCCACTATCGAGCGCAGCAGCAAAAGACTCCCGCTTGCGGCTGATGCGCTCTGGCTCGGGATCAATGCCCTTCTCCCAACCAGCGTACTGAGAAATGGCGTCCCCCGCTGCCAACGTCGGACATAGCGCCACACCATTCTTCTTCATCAGGCGCAGCGTCTGCGGCGTTGCCCCGTCGCCATGTTCAATGGTCTCTACCCCCGCGAGCACAGCGCGCTCTATGGCGTCGGCCGTGGCCGCGTGAGCAGCGACACCCCGGCCGCTACTGCGCGCCGTCTCAACGATCGTTTTGAGTTCTTCCAGGGAAAACGTGGCCGCGGCAGCACCCGAAGGCCCCCAGCGATAGTCTGCATAGACCTTTACAAAATCGATATTCCGACCGATCTGACTGCGCACCACCTTGATCAAATCATCAAAACCATCGGCGGTCTCGGCGCCAAGGGGCACGGAGACCCCCTCATGAAATCCCTTGGGCCCATAACTACCGGTGGCAACAATTGCCCGGCCCGCCACCAATAAACGGGGGCCGGGTATCAGGCCTTTATCAATGGCATCACGCACAGACACGTCTGCGTAACCCGCGCCTTCCGAGCCGAGATCACGCATAGTGGTCACCCCGGCCAAAAGACTGTCCCGGACGTGATTCACCGCCCGGACAACGCGTTCTGCCTCGGACTCCTTGAGGACCTGATCGTTCCAGGGCGTCTCGTTGTAGGGATGCAGAAGCACATGGGAGTGTCCTTCGATGAGACCGGGAAGCAGGGTCTGACCCTCAAGCTTCAGTACGGTATCTATGGAGACTCCCGGCGCCTTGTCATCAGGGCCTGCGTAGAGAATGGATTCATCCGAGACCATGACGATCCAGTCATCATGCAAATCGCTGCCGTCAAAGACGCGTTCGGGCTCCAGCAGCGTTACTTCGGCTCTAGCATGGGACAGACTCACAACACAGCTGGCAACAAGTAAAGCCGAAAGGACGCGATTCATCTGTGGCCTCGATTAATCAATTGGTCCGCCTGGCAAGAGTCGAACTTGCGACCTGCCGCTTAGGAGGCGGCTGCTCTATCCTGCTGAGCTACAGGCGGAAAAGAGCGATATAGTCTATCTGAAAGCCACCGCGCTTCGTAGTCGATAAACAAGGCTTTTCGCACCGCCGCTGCGATGCCATACTCCAAGGACAGCAACAGAGGTGTAAGTAATGGGCGACATGGATCTCGAAATCGCACCCTACCTGGCCCTGATGGTCAACAAGGACGGCGAAGATATCTATTTTCACTCCGGAGCCAAGATTCTCATCAAGGGCCCCTTTGGCTTCGCCTGGATCGGCGACGAGCTCCAGCCCGGCCAGGTCGACCATATTTTCAGAACCATAGCCTCCGACAAAAAGATCATGGAGTTCGAAGAGCACGGCGAGGTGGATTTCAGCCTTGGCGTGCCTAACCTCGGTCGATTCCGTGGATCAGCTTTTCGGCAACGCGGTGAGACCTCGCTGGTGTTTCGCTATGTGCGCAACGACATCCCTACCGTTGAATCACTGGGCTTGCCCAGCGTTCTCAACGATATGGTGATGGAGAAAAATGGGCTGGTGGTCGTCGTCGGGGCCACAGGCTCCGGTAAATCGACCTCTCTGGCGGCCATGATCGACCACCGCAACACCAATGCAGCGGGCCACATCCTGACACTTGAAGATCCCATTGAATATCTGCATCACCACAAACGTTCAGTGGTCGCCCAACGAGAGATCGGCGTGGACACAGAGAGTTACAGTACGGGTATACGATCAGCCATGCGCTCGGCGCCCAACGTCATTCTTCTGGGTGAGATTCGGGATCACGAGACCATGGAGTTTGCCTTGAAATTCGCCAACACGGGCCACCTGTGTCTGACCACGCTGCACGCCAACAATGCGGTATCAGCACTGGAGCGCATGATCAGCTTTTTCCCACCGGAAGATCAGCCTAATGAGGTGGTACGTATCGCCCAAAACCTGCGCGGCGTCGTCTCACAGAGGCTCGTGCCCACCATCGCCGGGGGCAAATGCGCCGCGATGGAAGTGCTGGTTAACACGCCTCGGGTACAGGACCTGATCACCAAGCAGGATCTTACAGAGCTTAGAAGCACCATAGAGCAAGGGTCCAAATATCAGATGCGCACCTTTGACCAGGCGCTGATTGAGCTCTATGAAAAAGGCACCATCACTGCGGAAACCGCCGTGGAGTATTCAGACTCCAAGAACAACGTGTCGCTGCATATTCGTCTGAACAAAGGCGATGCCTTTGGCAACGTGGATCTGGAGCTCGATGAGATCGATCGAAACTGAGCACGCCGGGCATCGCTGGTTGTGATTAGCTCAGGCTAAGCCCTATTTTTCCAAAGTGCTTGCCGCTCTCCTGATAGCGAAAGGCCTCGCCGAGTTGTGCAAGCTCAAAACTGCGATCCAACACGGGTTTGAGCTTCCAATCTTCCAGGGCCTTCACCATATTCGTCTGATGCGACCGTGATCCCACGGTGATGCCTGACATCACGGCGTTACGCTGGAAAAACTCGGCCAGAGGTACATCCCCGGCAATGCCAGTGAGCACGCCGATCATACTGATCATGCCGCCAATACGCAGCGCGCGAACCGACTGTGTGACGGTTCCAGGGCCGCCCACTTCCACTACCAGGCTTACACCACCGCTGATCTCATTGGCCAGGCGCCCCCACTCGGGTTGCTCCCGATAGTTAATCACCTCGTCTGCCCCGAGCGCCCGAAGCCTGTCGAGCTTGGCCTCACTGGACGAGGTCGCAATAACCTTGCATCCCAGTTGCCTGGCTATCTGCAGAGCGAAGATACTCACGCCGCCCGTTCCCTGCACCAGCACCCAGTCTCCGGCACGCAAACTCGCCTCTTCTACCAGCGCGCGCCAGGCGGTGAGGCCGGCACAGGGAAGTGTCGCAGCCTCGGCAAAACTCATATGCCGGGGCATGGGCGAGAAGGCTTTTGCCGACATGGTGACGCTCTGACTCGCAAAACCGTCCTCATGATCCCCGGGCACGCCCATAAGGCTTTCCAAGGTCGGTGCGCCTGATTGCCAGTTGGGAAAGAAGCAGCTCATCACCCGGTCCCCCACCGCAAAGTCAGACACCGCCTCGCCCACGGCGACCACTTCGCCAGCGCCATCGGACATAGGAATGCGGCCATCCGCCACAGGAAGAAGCCCTGCAGCAACCAGATAATCGTGAAAATTCAACGAGCTGGCCTGGACACGAACCGTTACTTCGCCGGCCTGGGGCGGACGAGAGTCGGATTCGCAGAGTTTCAGCTTATCCAGGCCCCCGGGCTTGACGACTTGTATGCACTGCATGGCTCTACTCCTTAATGGCACTGATGATCTTTGTTCACTCGACCGCGCAGCCCGCCGGGCGTCAGAGGCCCTTCAACAAACGGCTGCAGCCAGCTAGGGAAGATTTAGCTTCAATGTATCGCGCGCCTCTCTGGAGAGCTCTTCCTGAAAGTCAGGGTGCGCGATGGCGATGAGATCGCAGGCTCGCTGCCCCAGCGAGCGACCGCGAAGCTGCGCTACGCCGAACTCGGTAACTACATAATCAACCTGCGCCCGGGTCGTCACAACGCCGGCGCCGGCAGCAAGCGTAGTCACCAGCCGTGACAGTGCGCCCTTTTGCGCGGTACTGGGCAAGGCAATAATGGACTTGCCGTGCTCCGAGTAGGTCGCTCCCAGCACAAAATCGACCTGCCCCCCCACACCCGAATAAATCTGATGACCAATGGAATCCGCACAGACCTGCCCTGACAAATCAATCTGCAAAGCACTGTTGATCGAGGTAACGCGCGAATTCTTGGCAATGACCGTGGGATTGTTAACAAACTCTATGTCCAGGAACGTCACTTCGGGGTTGTCGTCCACATAGGCATACAGGGCATCACTGCCCATGGCAAAGCCCGTCACACTCCTGCCCTTGGCCACCTTTTTTTGGGAATTGTTGATCACGCCGGATTCCAGCAGGGGCAACACCCCGTCAGAGAACATCTCGGTGTGCACCCCAAGATTCTTATGATCTCCCAGACAGCGCAGGGCCGCATCGGGAATCGCGCCGATGCCCATCTGCAGGCAGGCACCATCCTCCACAAGACTCGCTACATGCGCACCAATGCGTGTTTCAATACTTGAGGTACTGGCACTTACTACGTTAATCAGCGGTTCTGACAGCTGAAATGCGCTGTGTATATCGCGCACATTGATAAAACTGTCGCCATGCGTCCGGGGCATCAGCGGGTTGATATGCGCGACGATTTTTCCCGCCATATCGCAAGCCGCCTTGGTGGCTTCCACCGAAATACCCAGGGAGCAATTGCCGTGGCGGTCCGGCGGGGATACCTGCACCAATACCGTATCCACGCGCTGCTCGCCTTTGCGGAACAGCTTGGGAATCTCGGACAGGAACATGGGCACATAGTCCGCGCGCCCATCATTGATCAGCTTGCGGGTTTCTCGCCCGGCAAAAAAACAACGGTGGCGTATATGACCGAGCATCTCGGGCGCCGTGACTTTTTCAGCATGCTCCAGGTGAAGCTGCATCAGAGTGATATTTTGCTTCGACAGCGCATGTTCCGCCAGCGCATCAAGCAAAAGCACCGGGGTCGCTGCCATGGAATGACACCAGATAAATTCGCCACTTTCTATGCCGCTTAGGGCCTCTAGCGCGCTATCGCAATACTTCATGGGCAGAATATCCGGGGGCTCGTTGGAGGCTAGAGTCTAGCCCCCGCGCTACTGCGTCTGCAACGCGCGATCAGCCTAGACCGGGGCTCGCCACATCAAACCCACAGAAAACATCAGGTGAGAGATTACGGCTACAAAGGTCAACCAACTGCGCAAACGGGTGTACCACAAGGGCCGCTGTGGCAACTGGCGCTCGTACCACAGCAGCATCAGATGTCCCAGCATCAAGAGCAGCGCGGCCAACAACGGCTGGGCGGTGAGCATCGCAAGTACCGCAAACACCACAATCCCATTGCTGATCAGGATTGGCGCTCCCTGACCCACAGTCGGCTCCGGCAAGGTTTCGCCCCACAATGTGCCCCCCAGAAAACACAATATCGCCGTGGAATAGAGCAAGAAAGTGCGCTGCGAGATGGCCAGCAACAGATCATCGAGAAACATCACGCCCAGGGCCGCCGCCAGGAACGGCGCCAAACCCGCAAGACCGAGAAGCTGCATTAAGCGCATCGGCATCAGTTGGCAGCGTCCTGTCGCTGAATCGTCAGTACGATCTCGCCGACCCGAAAGCCGAACTTACGCATCTGTGATTCATTGATCAGTAAGTCGTGACTCAGCAGATACATGCGGTCATCGATGGCAAGATCGATAGTGCGATCGCCGTAGGGCACCCGAAGCACATAGTCCAGAAACATGGCGTTGCCCGCCACGCTAGCTCTGCCGGGCCCCACCACGTCGCCGGCGGTCGCCGTATAACTCCCGTCACCGTCCGGAGTGAGAGTCCACACGCGGCGGCTCTCTTCGCCGTCATCAAATACAAAGTCTTCTTCCAGAGTACCCACACCGTCTCGCCAATACGCATTGATATCAGCACTGAATCGGCGAATCACCCGACCACTGCGATCCTTGAGCACACCGCTGGCCAGCAAAGGGCCATTAAAGAACTGCTCCGGAATGAAGGTCGGCTGCTCTAAAGCGTAGTCGTCAACCGAAATACTGCTACAGGCACTCAGCGTCAGCAGCAGCGCAAGGGATAACAAGCGATTGTAGAACATCATGCGCGGGCCTTAGTTAAGCGGTTGATTTCCTTACGCAGAAACCCTGCCCCGAGATCAGTTTTCGCCGCTTATGGGCAATCGCTTTGTCCCGGCAGATGTGTTCCGGCAGCAAAGCGCGGGCAAAAAAAACCCGGCCAAAAGGCCGGGTTAAAAAATACAACCATCTGGGGGAGAGATGGTGTGTGCCGCAACGATTGAACGTTACAGGCTCTTGTTACGCCCCCGTTTTCACGGCGGATCACCGCAAAACAAAAAAATTAAAGAGAAACTGTACGGCTGACCGCCTGAGCACCGTAAGCACAGCTGCCGCTGTTGCTGTAGGACTCCAAACGCCGCTGCGCGATATCGGAATTGCCCGACGACACGCCGAACAACAGACCGTCAATGTAGCCCAGCGCCTTGGCATAGATCACATCAACCTGAGCCTCGGGAAGATCGCCCACCACCTCATCGAAACGATCGTTGAACTGCTCTTCGTTCAGGTACCCCAGCGCGTCGTCTGCCAGCACACAGCCTAACTGCGCCGCGGCATCCAGTTCTACGGAGCTCAGGGTCAATGCCTGTACCGGCATGCAAAGCACTGCGGTCAGCGATAGTAATAGGTACACATTGCGAAACATCATGGCCGCAACCTTAGTTAGTTCGATGAGCGGCACAATAACGACGAAATATGACAGTTATATGTCAGCAAAATGACATATTTGTGTCACAAATCAGGGCTGATTTACCATCAGAATCGTGCGCATAGCGCATACACCCAGCCTGGCCCCTATGAGACTACTGGCCCCGGTGCCTCCCTGCGATCACCGCGCTAATCTCGTCGAGGATCGTCGGATCATCAATGGTCGCAGGGACCTGAAACGACTGGCTATCTGCGATGCTGCGCATGGTTGCACGCAGGATTTTCCCCGACCGCGTTTTGGGTAGCCGCTGAACCACGTAGCACTGTTTAAACGCCGCCACAGGACCAATATTTTCGCGAACCGAGGCGATGACTTCCGCAACAACATCACTGTGTGCCCGCGTCACACCATCCGACAGCACTACAAGCCCCAACGGCAGCTGCCCTTTCATATCGTCCGCAACCCCAATCACAGCGCACTCGGCAACATCCGGGTGAGCCGCCAGAACCTCTTCCATGGCACCGGTGGACAGACGATGTCCCGCTACATTGATTACATCGTCGGTGCGCGCCATGACGAACACGTAACCATGATCGTCGATATACCCTGCGTCTCCTGTCTCGTAAAAGCCCGGGAAGCGCGAGAAATAGGCTTTTTCATAACGCTCGTCAGCATTCCACAGCGTCGTGAACGTCCCGGGAGGGAGAGGTAATCTGATCGCCAGAGCGCCAATCGTGTCGTCGCTCACCACCTGACCCTCCTCATCCAGAACCACCACGTCATAACCGGGCACGGCTCGGGCAGGCGACCCGGGTACGATCGGCAATGGCTCGATGCCCAGGCAGTTCGCGCAGATGGGCCAGCCGGTCTCGGTCTGCCACCAGTGATCAATAACGGGAACCGAGAGCTTTTTTTGCGCCCAGTCCAAGGTATCCGGATCACAACGCTCCCCCGCCAGAAAAAGGGCCTTCAAGCTGCCAAGGTCGTGGTTGTTCATGAGGCTGGCATTGGAATCTTCCTTGCGGATGGCTCTGAATGCCGTGGGCGCCGTAAACAACACACTCACCTGATATTGCTCAATCACGCGCCAGTACGCGCCGGCATCGGGAGTACCGACGGGCTTTCCCTCGTACAACAAGGTGGTGTTCCCACTGAACAAGGGACCATAAACAATGTAACTGTGCCCCACTACCCAACCCACATCTGACGCCGCCCAAAAGACCTCGCCGGGCTCAACGTTGTAGATACTTTTCATACTCCACTTCAGCGCAACAATACTGCCGGCGGTATCCCTCACCACGCCTTTTGGCTGCCCGGTAGTCCCTGAGGTGTAGAGAATGTACAGCGGATGATTCGAGGGGACCGGAACACAGTCATGCTCAAGCGCAGCGCTCATGGCCAGGTTCCAGTCTATATCCCGCCCCGGGAGCAGTTCTGCCTCCAGCTCTGCTCTTTGCAGCACCATGCAGGCAGAAGGTTTATGGGTAGCCATCTCAATGGCGGCGTCTAACAGGGGCTTGTAGGCAACAATATGGCTGGGCTCGATGCCGCAGGATGCGGTCAGTATCAGTTTGGGCGTAGCATCATCGATGCGCACCGCAAGCTCGTGACTGGCAAACCCTCCAAATACGACCGAATGCACGGCACCCAAACGGGCGCAGGCGAGCATTCCGATCACTGCCTCAGCCACCATGGGCATGTAGATCAGCACCCGGTCACCCGTGACCACGCCCTGTGCCGCGAGGACCCCCGCACAGCGCGCAACAGATTCTAATAACTCCGAATAGCTGTAGGTACGTCCCTGACCCGTCACCGCGCTATCAACTATGAGCGCAGGCTGATCGCCGCGTCCATTCGCCACGTGGAGGTCCAACGCGTTGAAGCAGGCGTTGGTGACACCGTCGGGATACCAGCGATAAAACGGCGGACGAGAGTCATCCAGCAGCGTTGTGGGTGGCTCAAACCAATGGATATTCCCGGCTTCGCGCATCCAATCGACAGGTGTTGTCATTTATCTTTTTCCTGTTCCTGACTTTGACTCAGATTAGACCGGGAACAAAATGCTGACAATGCGACTATGGTGGTAGTCGTAGTGGTGTTGGAGATAGTGGTGTTGGAGATAGTGGTGTTGGAGATAGTGGTGTTGGAGATAGTGGTATTGGAGGTAGTAGTGCTCGAGCAGCCCCAAAAAGCCGCGCTGGAAAAACCTGCAGCGGCCGGTTCAGCGCCGACGGTTAATCCAGTCCAGCAGTTGCTCCGTCGACGGGTCAAGTGCTGGATAATCAGAGCCTTTGGAAGACGTGAGCCTTGGAAGAATCTCGCTGGCGAGCTGTTTACCCAACTCTACGCCCCATTGATCAAAGGAATTAACGCCCCAGATGACCCCCTGCACAAAGATTTTGTGCTCATAAAGAGCGATGAGAGCGCCGAGTGTTTCGGGCGTTAAGCGTTCCATAAGAATGGTGTTACTAGGTCGATTACCGTCAAAGACCTTGTGTGGCGCCAGGGCGTCAATCACAGCGGGATCCACCCCCTCGGTCGCCAACTCCTCTTTCACAACTTCCAGCGACTTTCCGCACATCAGTGCCCGGGGTTGCGCCAGCAGATTGGCCAGCAATTTGGCGTGATGGTCCCCCAGCTCAGACTGGGAATTAACAGCACCAATAAAATCACAGGAAACCACATCCGTGCCCTGGTGAAGTAACTGGTAAAAAGCATGTTGGCCATTGGTTCCGGCCTCACCAAAAATCACGGGGCCCGTGTGCAGCGAGCTCCATTGGCCGCTTAAGCACACCGACTTTCCATTGGACTCCATATCAGCCTGCTGCAGATAAGCCGGAAGCCGATGTAAGTGTTGATCATAGGGAAGAATCGCATGCACAGCGATATCTTCGAGATTGCGATTCCAGACGCCGACCAATGCCAGGAGCACGGGCATGTTTTGAGCCAGCTGTGCCTCACGAAAATGCTCATCCATAGCAAAAGCGCCATCGAGCAAAGCCAGAAAATTCGCAGCGCCCACCTGCAACGCAATGGACAGACCAATGGACGACCACAGCGAGTACCGTCCCCCCACCCAATCCCAAAAGCCAAAAGTACTCTCGGGGGCGATACCAAAGGCCTGCACCGCAGCGGCGTTTGTCGAAAGCGCCACAAAGTGGTTTTGCACGCCCTCGTGGGTTCCCCCGTTGGCAAGAAACCAATCGAGGGCGCTGTGCGCGTTGGTCATGGTCTCCTGGGTAGTAAAGGTCTTGGAGGCAACGATAAACAACGTTGTTTCCCCATCCAGTTGCTCCAGCGCATCAGCCAGGTGCTGCCCATCAACGTTGGACACAAAGAAACTTCTTCGACCGTCAATCCAGTAGGGCCTCAAAGCCTCAACGACCATCACCGGGCCGAGATCCGACCCGCCAATGCCGATATTCACGACCGTAGTTAACGGCTTGCCTGTGGCACCCACGCGTCGCCCCCTATGCACGTCATCGACGAATGCCAGCATACGGTCCCGTTCCCGCGTGGCCAGCGCACAGGCGTCCTCACCGTCGGTAATGACCTGACGCCCCGAGCGGTCTCTCAGTGCGGTGTGTAGCACCGCCCTGTCCTCCGTGCGATTAATACGCTCCCCCTGCAGGAGCCCCTCTATTTTTGCGGGTAGCTCACAGTGCTGCGCTAACGCCAGTAACTGCTGTAACGCTAATCGGGAAATATGATTTTTTGAATAGTCCAGATAGAGTCCGGCCGCCTCCAGAGAAAAGTCCCGGGCACGCTCATTGTCATCGTTAAACAGCTCGACAATTGCCACGTCTGCCAGACGCTCCTGCTCATCTCTCAAGGCATCCCAGCTCGCTTTACCGCTCTCTTCTTTTGCCATCGCTCTTTCGCCTCAAAATCCTGCATGCCGATGCCCCAATAGTAAACGCTTCCCGCGCTCTACGCTCAGATCGCCAGCGTCCATGGACAGCCTGTATCGCGAAATCCTGTTATCTTTTAGGCGAGGCTGTGTGAAAACCGGCTCCAGCGATAAGCACTGTAAAAACAGTACTATTCAATGGTCTCTCCATCACTCAGCGGGCATGTCAGCGGCGCGATATTGAAGCAGGTCTTTATGGCTAAAATTTCTTGAACGCCTGTAATGCCAACTATGCAGCCCTGGAACACCGCAAAACAAAGCTAAATACGGCCCTCAGGCCCGTATCGCCTCCATTAACGGCACCACGCCCATAATGCTCATCATTCGCCGCAGATTGTAAGCCAGGACATGCAAGCTCATCTCAGTGCGGACATTCTTCAGCCGCCTCGTCAGGAAGTGAGTCGACCCCATCCAGGCTTTGAGTGTCCCAAAGGGATGCTCTACCGTTTGCGATCGTACCGACATGGCATCAGGCGTATTGCGTAATTCCTGCTCCATAGTGTCCAGCAGGTCTTCGTGTTCCCAGCGCCGTATCCGGCGCTGCGCGCTCGTCATGCATTGTGATTTTAACGCGCAGTTCCTGCACACCGAGACCGGTGCAAAGTACACATGCAGCACGTTGCCTGCTTCAACTGTGTTAAACCGCCGCTGCAATATTTCCCCAGCCGGGCATCGATACTGATCTGCTGCTTCCTCGTAGTGAAAGTCTTGTTTGCCAAAACGGCCCGCCGCCTTGCTGCCGGACGTCAGGATTTTAGGGACCAACACTTGGATACCTGCGTCGTAGCAGTCTTTTATGGCTCTGCCTTTGTAATAACCTCGGTCGGCCAATACCTTAATCTCGTCTTGTTGCAGCGTGTGCTGGGTCAGTCCTGCTAGCGGGAAGAGTTGATTCCTGTCGACGGCGGCATTGGTGACGTCGTGCGCAACGATCAGCTTGTGCTTTGTGTCGACGGCCGTTTGAACGTTGTAGCTCACTTGTGAACCCATGCCGCCTTTCTTCATCAGGCGGGAATCCGGGTCGGTCTCAGAGATTTGCTGGTCGGGGTGCGCGAGTACATCGCGCTCACGCTTTTTTAATTGCTGCATTCGCTCCTTGAGCGCAGCAATCTTGTCTTCCAGTTCCGGCACCTTTGTATCCCGCACCGATGGCTCGTCCTTGTCGACGTCGTCCAGCAGCGACAGGTATCGCTCGATGTGCTGCTCTACTCTGGCGATGCGGCGCTTCATACTCGCCTTGGTATCGTTCCGATCCTTGCTGTTGACCGCTTTGAACTTGCTGCCATCAATAGCCACGATGGCTTGGGTGAACATCTCCATAGAGCGGCATAGATCAATAAACTCCCGGCAGACGCGGCGTATGGCTTTGCCGTTGTCCTTCCTGAAATCGGCAATGGTTTTGAAGTCCGGCATCAATCGGCCGGTGAGCCACATCATCTCGACATTGCGCTGTGTCTCGCGCTCCAGCCGGCGACTGGATTGAATCCGGTTGAGGTAGCCGTACACGTAGATCTTTAACAGTGATGCCGGATGGTAGCCAGGGCGGCCGGTGGCTTGCGGTTGAACCCGGTCAAAACCAAGATCAGCCAGGTCGAGTTCTTCAACAAAGGCATCAATGACTCTTACGGGGTTATCGTCTGCGATGTAGTCATCGAGCCGTTCGGGAAATAATGTGCCTTGGCTTCGATCTTCGCCTTCTACGAAACGCTTCATCAGAATCTCGAGTTACTACGACAGCGGTAGCATATCTCGAAGCAGCGTTTTCACACAGCCTCAGGCAAATGTAGACGCCGGCAGCGACCATAGCCGTCGTGCTCTACTTTGCTTACAATCAACAGCGATAATCAGAACAGAGGCTTTGCCATGAACGCACCAGCGCCATCGTCCCCGAAAATTCCCGAGCATGATCCACAGCAGGTCCATGTTGACCCCTACTCTGTGCCCCTGGAAAAGCTCGACGTTTCAAACCCCTATCTATTTGAAGCCGATGTGCAGTGGCCCTGGTTTAAGCGATTACGGGACGAAGCACCGGTGCACTTTTGCGCGGAAAGTGAATTTGGCCCCTACTGGTCCATAACGCGCTACGAAGACATCATGACCGTCGACACTTCACACAAAATATTCTCCTCGGAACCGGCAATCACAATCCGGGATCAGGACGACGATTTCCAGCTGCCGATGTTCATTGCCATGGATCGACCCAAGCATGACGAGCAACGCAAAACCGTTAGTCCGGCCGTTGGCGTAGACGCGTTGCGCCACTTTCAACCCATCATCCGCGAACGCACCCGGGATGTGCTGGACAGCCTACCTGTTGGCGAGCCCTTTGACTGGGTAGAGCGAGTCTCCATCGAACTCACCACGCGCATGCTCGCCACGTTGTTTGACTTCCCTTACGAAGAGCGCAGCAAATTGACCTGGTGGTCCGACATGACCACCACCCTACCGGGACAGGGCATGGTCGAGACAGAGGACGAATGGAAGCAGGAGATGCTGGGCTGCCTTCAGTACTTTATTGAGCTATGGAACCAGCGAGCAAAAGAGCCGCCCAAAAACGACTTTATTTCACGCCTGGTGCACGGGGAAGCCACCAAAAACATGGAGCCCATGGAGTATCTGGGCAATTTGCTGCTACTCATCGTAGGCGGCAACGACACTACGCGCAGCACCATGAGCTCCAGCGTTTTGTGTCTGGACAAACATCCGGAACAATTTGCCGAGCTTAGAGCTAATCCGGAACTGATCCCCGATATGGTGTCAGAAACTATTCGCTGGCAAACGCCGCTGGCGCATATGCGTCGTACAGCGCTGGAGGATACTGAGCTCGGGGGACAAACCATTCGTAAAGGCGACAAGGTCGTGATGTGGTATGTCTCAGGGAATCGTGACGAGCGCTTCTTTGATAATCCCGACGACTATGACATCCATCGTGAAAACCTGCGCAAGCACCTGTCTTTCGGTTTTGGCATTCACCGCTGCATGGGCAATCGGCTTGCAGAAATGCAGCTGCACACGCTATGGGAAGAGATACTTGAACGCTTCGATCGCATCGAAGTGGTAGGGGAACCTGAGCGCACACTGTCGGTATTTGTGAAGGGCTACAAAGGAATGCAGGTTATTCTGCACCCCAAAACCTAGACCAACCAACCAGCTTACTTGATTCGACGCAGCCAGGTTTACCTGGCTGCTTTGGTGTCCTAGAAATTCAATCTAACGCCTGCGGAATAGGTAATACCCAGGTCATATCTTTCATACACCTGGCCTCCCTGGGTCCACTCAATGGGCTCGTCAAACAGGTTAGCGGCTTTGAACTCAAGCTCCAGACCACTCCCCACCATATCGAACTCGTCATTGGTCCAGCGAAACAGCAAATCCACTCGCCCGCGTGCAGTCTGAATCACATCAGGATCATTGAGTGAACCCACCAGTGCGATGCGCTCACCGGTATAGTTATAGGCAATAGAGGCGATAATCCCGCGATCCGGATCATCGTAAGACAGCAAGATATTGCCAAGGTAATCAGACTGCCCGGTCAGCGGTCGTGTGTTGGCATTCAACTGCGCGATGTTTCGGCCGCCGGTAATAGGTACATCTGCGGCAGTCTCATCAGGGCCCAGCAGTGTCACTTCGGACTCGATGTAAGACGCATTGGCAGACAGGGTAAACAGGTTTAACCAGCTCTCGTCCCAGCCTTCACTCTCGATACCAAACCAGTCGCCCAGGCGAAGCTCCTTACGGAAATCGTACTCCACACCTTGCAAATACGCTTCTTCAGCATTAAACCAGGTGAAAATATCATTCTGGGCCTGGACCTTGCCCTGCTCGATGGGGTTAGTGAAGTCCTTGTAGAACGCACCAAGACTCATGCTGTCGCTATTACCGAAGTACCACTCCCAACGAAAATCATAGTTGGTCAGCTCCGCGGGCTCTAAAAACACATTACCGCGGTACAACTGAAAGTTCTGCGGATTCCGGATGGTGGTACCGGTAATCTCCAGCAGACTGGGACGGTTGACCGTCTCAGACCAGGCAAGACGAATCTGCATATTCTCGATGAACTCGTAGGTCAGCGACAGCGACGGCAGCACATCGTCGTACTGCTGCTCTACCGCGTTGATGGTGCCCTGCTCCGTATTACCGCCCCAGGCATCAGCATTAAGCGTGATGTCCTCGAAGCGCACACCACCTTGCAAGCGCACCCGGTCGGTGAGCTGGGCATCAAAAGAGCCGTAATAGCTAAACACTTCTTCGCCGGACTCCGCCAACGGAAAAATGCCCGATGCATTAGCGGCGCCCGCAGTAAAATCACGCACCGTTACCCAATTCTCGGCAAAGTTCTCCCGATCAAACAACTGCTGGGGAAACATGATGGGCACGTAGTCCGGGGTATCCGTGGTCAAATCGAAACGAAACAGGCGGTCTTCGCTCTCGCGCGTCCGCTCGTAATATCCCGCACCACCATTGATCACAACATCCATGTCACCAAGGTAGAACGGCACACTAAAATCAAAACCATAATCACTTAGCTCATCATCCAAACGCGCATAGTTGCGCTCTGGTGCCTGAAACACCTCCCGCAGATCCCCCGCGGCCTGACGGTTTGGTGTAACGACCTCTAAGATCCCGTCGCGATTCTCGGCATAAGTGTAGGTTCGCGTATCGGGCGAGTCTCGAAAAGCCGCCCCGTCAACCAGGCGCCAGGTGAACTCAGCGTCGTTAAACGCAGGCACAAAGTGCTCACCGGATAGCTGCCAGGTTTCGATCTCGTTGTCGGTCCACTGCAGACGGATACTCTGGGCAAAGGTGCCATCGGTAACATCGTCTTCCGATGACAAACCCTTGTTCTGCTGGGTCTCATCTTCGGTCTGACGCATGAGTGTGTAGGTGAGGTTTACGGAGTTGTTGGCATTAATCTCATAACCCAGGGTGGCAAAGCCATTGAAGCCAATCACCTGTCGAGATGTCATTTGATCGTAGGCCACCGTCTGGCGAGAACCGCCGTCAACGCCCGTGAACTCATAACGCCTGAAATCCGTAAAGCGGTTCAGCCATTGGTTGCTATAGCGAAAGGAACCGATAAACCCGACGGCCGACTCTTCTCCGACATCCAGACGCTTACCCAGCTCGACTTCGCCGGTGAAATTGGGCTTCAGGGACTTTTCGTAGATATCCCAGTTATTAAAAAAACTAGCCCCGAGTCCTCGACGCTGAGGGTCTTCTACCGCCTCGAACTCTTCACTTGAAAGCTGCTGAATATTGAGCGGGATGTCGCGTGTACCATCATCCCAACCCCAGTTGTCTTCACTTCCACCCTTATAATAGATGCCATCACCGCCAGTAGTTTCGGAGTTGCCGCCAATGGAGAGCTTAATATTGGCGAAGTCCTCCAAGGGCGTGCTTTTGGTGCGAATATCGATGACACCGCCAGAAAAGTCGCCGGGGTAATTTGCTGAATATGTCTTCTGCACCAGCAGACTCTCAACAATCTTGTTGGGAATAATGTCCAGGGGAACGGTTTTTTGGAACGGCACAGGGCTGGAGATCCGGGTGCCATTGAGCAAGGTCGATGAATAACGCTCTCCCAGTCCCCGCACGTAGACGTACTTACCACCCACCAGGCTCAGACCGGTCACCCGAGACAGTGAGATGCCTACGTTAGTCTCGCCCAGTTTTGAGAGATCCTCTACATCAAGAACGTTGGAAATCTCAGACGTGTCGCGCTTTTCGTCCGGGATGAATTCGCCCAGAACAAACACTTCCTCGATTTCCACCGAAGGCGCCGCGATACCGGCTTGCTGAGCAAATACTTGTGAGGCCAGCGGTGCGTACGCCATCGCCACCGCAAGTGCCAGAGTGTTTCGTTTCATCATTACCTTTCGCCTTTGACTAATGCTGCACGACTTTGTCGCGCGCGTCCTCCGCCGGATTGTAAAAAGCGCCAGACCCATAAGGATCTGGCGCTGTCGTTAACTCGATACCTGTTTACTGTCCGAAGACCCAGGTACCTTTCCAGCTATCAAAGTCCGCCCCGATTACGCTATTTGACTCAAAAAATCCGTCGCTGGGTAATGTTCCCGCGCTGGGCAAACCGGCACCTTCGGTGACATTACTGCTATCCAGGAAGGCTTGTACCGCGGCCTCATCATCACCTTCGTTGACCGTGGTGCAATTGAGCTGCACGCCGTCAAAGGTAATGCCCGTGCCGAGCAGATTCAGTGACTCACCCTGAATACGCAGACAACTATCACCGCTGACAACTGCCGAGTTGAACAGGAACAGGCCCGTTCCCCGGCGCAGTCGGATGGCGCGCTGGTCGCTGCGCGCCGCAATAGTCATGTTGGCGATGGACGGATTGGAGACTGGCGCAGCCAGCTCGTCACCTTCACGGTTATCTGCCTCGATACCGTTGTCACCCGTGTCTGTTTGCTCGATGTAGAGATACTGGACGCGTCCCGTCCAACCATCCGTCCAATCCAGAGAGTCATCGGCGTTGCCCGTAAGAACAACATACTTGGCATCCACTGTGCCGCCAAAGAACTCAATACCGTCGTCAAGGTTGTTGTGTACCTGGACATACTCCACGGTGGTACCGTCACCCACGCCCTGGAAAGCGATACCGTTGAGCTGATTTTCAGGGTCTACGTTGGAGCCTGCGTACTTCACGACCACATAGCGCAGGGTTCCAGAACTGTCGTTGGGCTGATCACCGCCGAACAGGCCGGAGTTAGCCTCCCCTTCTTTTGTGCAACCGGCGGTACCGCCGTCAGCACCTTCGGGACAATCGTTGATCGGCGCAAAACCATTGATCACCAGCCCACCCCACAGACCCCGGCTGCTGTCACTCACCGCACCCTGAATGTCCGCGAGAGCCGTCATGGTGATGGGCATTTCCGCGGTGCCGTTTGCCTGGATCTGCGATCCACGATTGATGACCAGGAAGTCCTCGGCGCCTCCGCCAATGACTGTGACACCCGACTCGATGCTCAGTACCGCCGGCATTCCCTCATCACCGATAGTCACCTTACCGTCAAGGATGTAATTGCTGTCCCGGGTGAGGCTCAGGTTGCTGGTGTAAGTGCCACTGAGGATACAGGCTGTCTTTCCACCAATGGTGTTGGCCGCTTCAGTAGTGCCGACGGGGCAGCCAAAGCTCACGCCCGCATCGGGCATGCCCACAGTCCATCCCGCAGTCCAATCCGTAGCATCACTCTCGATGGCGCCAATAAAGTTGGTCGCATCAAAGAATGCATCGCCGGCAAGATCCGCCGGTGCAGCAGCAGTGGATCCCTCTGCGACATTGCTGCCGTCCAGAAACGCCTGTACCAATGCCACGTCGTCACCTTCGTTAACTGTCGCGCAGTCCAGAGTCACCCCGTCAAAAATGATGCTCTCATTCAGCTGATTCAGAGACTCGCCCTGAATCCGCAGGCAGCTGTCGCTGTCCTGCACGACAGAGTTGTAAAGCTCAAGACCGGTACCCCGACGCAGGCGAATCGCGCGCTCTGCCGGATTGCCGGTGATCGTCATGTTTGCGATGCGCGGCGTCGAGCGGGGACTGGCGTTCTCGTCACCCTCACGACTGTCCGCTTCGATACCGTTATCGCCCGTATCGTCCGCCTGATCGATCACCAGATACTGAACCGAGCCCTGCCAGCCGTCGGTCCAATCCAGAGAGTCGTCAGCGTTGCCTGTGAGCACCACGTACTTGGCGTTGGTAGTACCACCGAAGAACTCGATACCATCGTCAAGATTGTTATGCACCTGAACAAACTCTACCGTGGTTCCTGAGCCTGTGCCCTGGAACGCAATACCGTTGAGCTGGTTCTCGGGATCTACGTTGGATCCCGCAAACTTGACTACAACGTAGCGCAGCGTGCCGGAGCTGTCGCTCGGATCATCACCGCCGAAGGTACCGGAGTTAGCCTCCCCTTCTTTGGTGCATGCTGCGGTGCCACCTGCGGCGCCTTCGGGGCAGTCGTTGATGGGTGCGTTGCCGTTAATGACCAGACCACCCCAGAGACCACGATCCGCGTCGATATCAGCGGTGCCTTCGACGTCTGCGCGTGCCGTAAATATGATGGGTTGTGATGCTGAACCGTTAGCAATGATTTGAGCATTCCGAGAGATCACCAGAAAGTCAAAGCTGGTGCCACCAAATACCGTGGTGCCGGGCTGAATCGTCAGCGAATTGCTGCTTGTTCCGTCACCAATGGTGACTTTGCCCACCAACTGATAGATGCTGTTGTTCGTCAACGACACATCCGATGTTATGGTTCCTTCGATGTCACAGATTCGCTTACCGTCAATACTTTCGCCATTGATAGAAGTGCCCGCAGGACATCCAAGATCCGGCTGGCCCGGATTGCTCACGGAGCCACCCAGAGTCCAGCCGTCCGCCCAGCTCTCGGCACCAAAGGCGCCTACAAACCCGGCGTCTTCCAGACGGGAATCAGTGGGAGTAACCGCGCTGACCTGATCGCCTACCTGCGATACTTCCATGGCACTGTCCAGATATGCCTCCACTGAGCCATCGTCATCGTTGTTGTGCATCGTAGTGCAGTTAAAGGTTGTGCCGGCAAAAGTAAGATCAGTACCGAGCTTGTCCCGCGATGTGCCGTCGATTCGCAAGCAGGTGTCGGATGTCGTTACGATGCCGTTCCAAAACATACCGCCGGTGCCACGACGAAGCCGGATGGAGTTCTCCGCACTATTGCCAAAAAAGGAGAAGTTGGCGATCGCCGGCATGGCTACCGGAGAGGCTGCTTCGTCACCCTCTCGGTTATCCGCCTCGATGACGTTATCCGCTGAATCTGTCTGCTCTACATACAGGTACTGGATTGAACCCTGCCAACCGTCGGTCCAGTCAAGAGAGTCGTCTGCGTTACCGGTCAGAACAATGTATTTAGCGCTGGTGGTGCCACCGAAAAACTCAATACCGTCATCCAGGTTATTGTGGACCTGAACATACTCTACCGTGGTGCCCGAGCCGGTTCCCTGAAAGGCGATACCGTTGAGCTGGTTCTCCGGGTCCACATTCGAGCCGGCGTAACGAACCTGCACATAACGCAGCGTACCCGAATTGTCCGTAGGATCGTCTCCGCCAAACGTACCCGAGTTTGCTTCGCCCTCTTTGGTGCACTCAGCCGTACCACCCTCTGCACCTTCCGGGCAATCGTTGATGGGCGCAAAACCGTTAATCACCAAGCCACCCCAGAGGCCACGGTCGTTGGACTCAGCGTCACCCGCAACATCCGCAGCAGCCGTAAAGATAATCGGTTGCTCCGCCGTACCTTCCGCATCGATCTGAGCACCCTGTTCAATTACCAGGAATTCAAACTGGGAGCCACCGCTGAGTACCGAACCGGGCGCCATTTCTAACACGCCGCTGCCCACACGCAATGCACCGCCGGTGATTTCGAGAATAATATCGTTGCCGACCAAAAGGCCTGTGGGGTCTAACACGCCGCCTGGCAGCGCGGAGATATCCAGCTCGACAATCGGTCGACCGCCAAAGGCGTCACTGGCAGATTCGCCCGTCTCTGTAAACGCGCCCGCTATGCTGTCCGGGATAACCGTCGCGATCGTCTCACCGTCGCCGCCGTCACCACCATCGCCACCGTCGCCGCCATCGCCGCCATCGCCGCCGTCGCCGCCGTCGCCGCCCCCATCCACCGGAACTTCTACAACGATTACCCCTGGAGAGACATTGTCAGAGGAGCCGCCGCAGGCCGCCAGAAGTGTTACCAGAGCCAGAACTACTGTTTGCTGCCAGATTCGATCGCTAAGCATCGTAAGCCTCGTTTAGAAAAGCGTGTGCAATAACAACAGGCCCAACGTGGGCTCCTGTTCGATTCGCGAATCCTAGACACAGCGTGTGACGGTTTTGTTATCAAAATATGACGAATTTGTGACACCGGGACTGTGGCCGGGCCTGGCTGTCCCGGCTTTGGAGAACTTACTCAGACGCGAAGCTGATGCTCCCGTTGGCTATGCGATACAGCAAAATGGCAGCCCGTTGCGTCTGCTGCGGTAGTGTTCGCAAGTCGGCAACCTCATCCACCGTGTGGCCGCCATCGCCCATAAGACCCAGACCATCAAGCGCTGCAGAAACGGCACTAGCGGCAAAGGAAATATCCGCAGCGCCTGCACGCCGGGGATCCACAGCCTGCACAGGACCATAGCCCAGTTCCTCACTGATGGCGCTGTAATGCTTGAGAAGCTCGTCATTCCCTGAAGACGGCGCCATGGGTGGATAGCCATGATTAAAAGTGAGCTCGGCACTGGTCTGCGCGAGGTTGTCTGCCGCGATTTTACGCATCAGGGTTTCAGCACGAGCGATCTGCCCGGGGCTTATGGCGCGCATGCCACCAGTGACAATGGCGCTCTGGGCGATCACGTTGTTCTTGCCAAACACTGTGCCCCGCGTGTTTTTATCATCGTGCTCCAGATCAGTGCCTGCCATCATAAGACCGGGGTTAAAGGTCAAATTGGGAATACCTGAGAGTGCTTCGCGCCAGGCATTCAATATCCGGGCAGCCTCGAGGGTGGCCCCAAAGCCAATGTCCTCGCGAAATATCTGAGACGAGTGGGCAGGCTTACCCTTGACGACCAACTGCCACTCACTGGAGCTCCTGCGCGCGGTCACAGCCGTTTTCGGATCCCCGTCGCCGTCCTCAAAACCCAACGCAATGTCCGCCCACTGTGCAGCTTCGATTAACGCCGCATTGGCATGCTCCAGCGGACGGCCGCGGGACTCCTCATCACCGGTGAGTACCACACGCAGTTGCAGTTGATCCAGGACCCCGGCGGCATCAAGCGCTTTGGCTGCCTGCAAAATAATGACATTACCGCCCTTCATATCGGTGATTCCGGGGCCTGCGGCATGATCTTCATCGATACGGGAAAAACGCTGAAAACTGCTGTCTTGGGCGAACACCGTATCCAGATGTCCAATAAGCAACACCTTAGGGCCCTGGCTTCCGTGCCCGGCAATGAGATGACCGCCCCGTCCAAAGGCTTCGCCATCGACCCAGAGGGTGCTGAAACCCGCATCCTCGAATGCCTGGGAAAACACCTCACCCACCTTGCGCACGCCGTCCGTATTCATGGTGCCACTGTTGATATTCACCGCACGCTCCAGCAGCGCCAGAGCCTCGCCCTGACCCTCCTGTACGGCCTCGCGAATCGCATCTTCGGTCGCATCAAAGGCATGGGCCGGCGCAAGCATTCCCAGCAGTAAAAAAGCGCATATCAGGTGTTGTTTCCACATAGCCCGGTAATCCTTTTTATGGTTCAGCGAGCATGGTGCCTTCCGCAGACGGCAATGACAAACACCGAAACAAGGCCCTTGTGGTAAGGATTCGGGCGCAGAGTGTGAATTCTTTATAGCAATTGGCGATATACGTGCTTGTAGGGGTAACAAAAAAATAGTAGCACCAAGGCTCAGTCTCTGCTTAGATAGACCTAAGCCCCTATGTGTCACATGAGAGGAATAGCGATGCGCCGACAGAAACGCGATATGACTGCTAGAGCTTACGAGCGCGGTTATCAGGCAGGAGTATCAGGTCGCAACAGCGAAAGTTGTCCCCACACCACCGAACAACAACGTATCAATTGGATCACCGGCTGGCGAGAAGGCCACGCCGACCAGCTAGAAGGCCTTACCGGCGTCTCAGGCGTACATCGCCTCCGCATGCAGTAACGTCCTGGCTCTTCCGGGAGCCGGCGTTTTATTAAGTCCGCTACCGGCGGTTTAAGTCTGCTTTCAGCCTGCTTTCGGCACGCAGAATCCTAACCGCGCGCAGCCAAACCCGCGAGAAACTTTTCGGGAAGGTTTGCACGCGGGCGCTTGAGTGGTTACGCGAGTGGTTGCTATGTAAGCTGCCATGTAACTAGCGCCCTTAGGCTCTGCGGCTACTTTGCGCGAGATCCAACAGCTCCCGATTAGCCACTGCAAACATGGCAAAATCCGGCGACGACGTCGTGTGTAGTTCACCCAGCATATCTTTCCAGCGCTTGAGCAACGCGCTCTCCTGTTTTTCCCATGCGGTAATGCAGGTGACGATATCCTCGTCTTCGCAGCGCAATCGCAACACGCCCTGCGCCAGAGTGCACTGCTGCCACTGGAGATCTTCCATGTAGGCCTCTCGCGCCATGGCCTGCCATTCGTTTTCGACCTTACTGGCAAGGACCTGAGCGCCAAACCAATCAAGTTCCAGACGCTCACCCAGGTGATAATAAAGCGTCGCCACTTCCATGAGCTCATTACCGGTTTGCGTCGATACGTCCACGATGGCCAGCGCGGTAGCGGCATGCATACAGCCCGCGACCCGAGCCGCCGTCTCGGCGTTGACTCCTGCTTCGCTGTAAGCGCGCAAACGCGCCTCGTACTGCTCCGCCGCGCGACCACGCAGTAAGCTTGGCAACGCCAGCTGCAATTCTCCGACGCCCGAACAAAACTCTTCGATCATGCTCGTCGGTGTAATCTGATGTCGCCTGTTGCGAAGCACCCAACGCGTACTGCGCTTCACCAGCCGAATCACGTCGAGCATCATTTCGATCTGCACGTCCGAGGCCACCTTGAAGTCCAGAGCCTCAATGCTATCCCACAAAGAAGAGATGCCGAATATGTCCATAACCGCCGTGTAGGCGCGAGCCACATCCTCTACCGGCGCACCGGTAGCTTTTTGCTGTCGCAGCACAAAGTTCAAGCCCATGCGATTAACAATATCGTTGGCAACCTGTGTACACATGATTTCCCGGCGCAGACGGTGCTCAGCAAGATCATCGGGATAAATCTCCTGTAACTTTGCAGGAAACGCTGTCGCTACAGCCCGTAATAAATGCGCATCAGTACCCAGGTCAGAAGCGATTAACTCCTCTTTGAGAATCGCTTTGCTGTAGGAAATGAGTACCGACAGCTCCGGCCGCGTCAGGCCCAGATCCTGAGTACGTCTATCAGCAAGCGCATCGTCGCTGGGCAAAAACTCCAACTCCCGGTCCAGGCGGCCCGCGTTCTCCAGCGTTGAAATCAGGCGGCGGTACTCGCCGCTTCGCACACGGGCCTCCCGTTCGGCAATACTGATAGCCTGTACCTGGCGATAGTTGTTCGCCAAAACAAGTTCCGACACAGACTCAGTCATGTCCTCCAGCAACTGATTGCGATGCTTCTCGGTGAGATCACCCCGGGCAACAATCGCGTCCAGGAGAATTTTGATATTCACTTCGTGGTCGGAGCAATCGACGCCCCCTGCGTTATCAATAAAGTCCGTATTGGACCGACCACCTATGAGTGCGTATTCCGTGCGGGCTAACTGGGTAATCCCAAGATTGCCGCCCTCGCCAATCACCTTGCAGCGTAGATCCCTGGCATTGACGCGTAAACCATCATTCGCCTTATCGCCCACATCCATATGCGTTTCTGCGCTGGATTTTACGTAGGTGCCTATCCCGCCGTTCCACAGCAGGTCCACCTCGGAACGCAAGAGCACGCTGATGAGTTCCGTCGGCGTCAATTGTTGTGCGGTGATACCAAACCGGGCTTTCATGGGCTCAGAAATCGCGATGGATTTAGCATTGCGACTAAACACCCCACCCCCCTCAGAGATCAGCGATGTGTCGTAATCGGACCACCCCGATCGCGGCAGCGCAAACAGGCGCTCGCGCTCCGCATAGCTTTCAGCTGATTTCGGATTTGGGTCCACAAAAATGTGCATGTGATTGAACGCAGCCACCAGACAAATATGCTTGGACAGCAACATGCCATTGCCGAAAACATCCCCGGACATATCCCCGATACCCACTACGGAAAAGTCCGTGGTAGACACATCGACACCCATCTCACGAAAATGCCGCTCTACAGATACCCAGGCTCCCCGTGCGGTAATGCCCATCTTCTTGTGGTCATAACCCACACTACCGCCGGATGCAAAAGCATCGCCCAGCCAAAAGCCGTATTCCTCGGAGAGGGAATTGGCAATATCCGAAAACGTAGCCGTGCCCTTGTCCGCTGCAACCACCAAATAAGGATCTTCATCGTCCTTACACACAGTGAGTTCTGGACGAACGATGCGGTCTTCCTCACGGTTGTCCGTAATATCCAGTAAGCCTCTTATGAAGGTCTTGTAGCAGGCAATGCCCTCTTCCTGGATTTCGTCCCGGGTCATATCCGGGCGCAATCGCTTGGCCACGAAGCCGCCCTTGGCCCCCACGGGCACAATAACCGCATTCTTAACCTGCTGCGCCTTGACCAGGCCCAGCACCTCGGTGCGAAAGTCTTCGAGGCGATCGGACCAGCGCAAGCCACCTCGGGCTACTTTGCCTCCACGAAGATGCACACCCTCGACCTGCGGCGAGTAGACAAAGATTTCAAACAGGGGCACCGGCCGGGGAATTTCGGGGATATCGCCCGGGCGAAGCTTGAAGGAGAAATACGACTTACTATCGCCGTGATCTCCCTGTTGAAAGAAATTGGTGCGCACCGTCGCCATAATCAACTCGACATACTGGCGAATAATCCGGTCCTGCCCCAGGTTCTCCACCTCATCAAGAGCCAACAGTATGCGCTGCTGCACCGCTGTTTCGCGCTGCGCACGCCACTCATCGTCACCGTCAAATACGGGAGAGAATCGAGTCAGGAACAACTCAACAATAGACGCTGAGATAGGCAAATGGGCTGCCATGGTCTCCGCAATATAGCTACGGGAGTAAGGAAAGTTTATCTGTCCGAGATAGCAGGCATAGGCTCTTAACAGCGCAATCTCACGCCAACTCAAGCGGCTTCCCAGCAACAGGCGGTTGAACGAGTCACTCTCAGCCTGCCCGTGCCAGATTCGGGAGAACGCGTCCTCGAACTCTTCTTTAACCTGCTCAAGATCTATGTTTTTTGACAGCGAGTAGATCAAACTGAATTCCTGAATCCAGTATTTTCTATCCCCGGTCGCGCGAACCGGGTACGCGCGCTCGGCGACAACCCGTAAACCCAGATTTTCCAGAATCGGCAGCACATCCGATAAGGGAAGTGGGGAATCCATGCGGTACAGACGGAGCTTCAGGTGATCGTCTTTCTCTTCGATCAGGCGGTAGAGGTTCATGCCCAATCGATCGGAGCCGTTAAGTGCCAAAATATGCTGAATATCGAGCACTGCGACGCGAGGATCGACGTCATCACGATACCCCGGCGCAAAGCCCTGACCGAGGTCACGCATCAACTGCTCGCCGCGCTCTTCACCAAACTCTTCCAGTAGTCTGATCCGCAGCCGATCCTTCCACGCTAGCGTTGCCTGCACGATCTGCTCCTCAATCTCATTGACGTCGTATTCGTAGTTTTGTGATGGGTCTACGCGCAGCACGAAATACACGCGAACCAATATCGACTCCGTAAACTGCGTATTAAATTCCGACTCCTGGGCAGCAAAGGCCTTACTCAGAATCCGCTGGATGTTCACTCGGCGCTGCGTGGTGTAGCGATCCCGGGGCATGTACAGCAAACAGCTTACGAACTTGCCATGCGCGTCCTTGCGCACGAACAACCGTGTGTGACGGCGTTCCTGAATGCGGTTGACCGCAGAGGTCGTATGAAAAAGGTCGGCGGTAGATGACTGAAATAATTCATCCCGCGGCATTAACTCAAGCACTCGTTTGAGCTCCCGGGCATCGTGCTCTTCGGCCGACAGACCGGACAACTCAAGAACCTGACTGACTTTCCGCCGCAGTATGGGTATGTCCGCAGGGTCCATATTGTAAACCGCAGCCGTGTAGTGACCTAAAAACCGGTGCTGGCCGGTAACCGCTCCCGCCGCATCATAGGTCTTCACTTCGACATAATCCGGATAGGCCTGACGATGAACTCTGGCTCGCTGTTGGGATTTGCCAAAGCTCAGTTGTCGACGATGGAACTCTTCGGGAGCCATCCAGGCCAGATCATGGCTTAGGTCCGCAGCTCCCCGGGTATTGCGCTGTCGCAATACGCCGAGACTGCGACTCGGATCCACACTGGCTTCGCCGTTTTCAACCCACAGGTATTCATAACCGAGAAAGGTCATGTGATCACTGCGAAGCCACTCGATAAAGGCGCTGGCCTCATCGCGAAAATCTTCGCTTACACAGCCTGCTTCAGCGATAGACTCCTTCGCTTCGCTGAGCCGCTTACGCATGGCGTCAAAGTCATTAACAACGACAGCAACGTCTTCCAGAATCTGCCGGAGGTTGTCGCTTAGATTATCGAGGTCCGAAAGATCACTGTGCCGGGTGATCTCAAAATACAGAAGACTCTCTGCGGATGTTTCCCCGGAGCGCTCCTGGGTAGATAAAAGCTCCTGTAACTGCCCGCGTTCGTCGCGTCGTGCGCGCAGATTACAGCTGGCCAGGCAGTGGATACCCAGGTTGCGCTGATTGATCTCACCGCGCACAGAAGCCGTGCAAAAAGGCATATCGCGGCACAGTATGGCAATGATCGTAGAAGTGCTTTCCCAGCCGTGACTGCTTATCTGAGGATTGAGCAGACGAACCTTGGGAGCATCGCCGGTCCACTCGTCCATAAAGCGAAGCAAGCCGTACAGCATTCCATAAAGGTTATCGGAAGACCGCTCCCGCATATCCTCAGCCGAGAAGCGTCCGAAAAATGAGTCTGCCAGACGAGTTAAATCGTCCCGATGATTGGCGTCAGCCCGTGTCGCAATGATGCCTGCAATGTCGTCAAGCAAGGCCTGCTTAAGTGTCTCCCACGCCATAGCGTGTCTCCCCTACCGTGTGGCGCTGTACCCGGTGGGCAGTGTATCGCAAAGGCGGCTTTGGCGGATGCCGCATAATGGGAACTTTCCCCCATTCTTTGAGTCGATTAAGGGGTATTCGGGTGCCCCCCGGGCCCTTACTCCGTTAGAATCGCACCCCTGATGTATGCGCCGCATGCACAAGAGTCCATGATATTGACCACACTGACAAAACACCGACGGGAGAGACCTTGACCTCTAGCGATCTGAGACAACTGGAACAGTGGCTGGACCAGCAAATTATTGGCCAGAGTCATCTTGTAGAGCGGCTGCTTATTGCCCTACTGGCCGACGGACACCTGCTGGTGGAGGGAGCCCCGGGGCTGGCAAAAACCCGGGCGATCAAATCCCTCGGCGATGCCCTCGAGGGCAGTTTTCATCGCATTCAGTTCACACCTGACCTACTTCCCGGCGATGTCACCGGCACCGAGATTTACCGCCCGCAGGAGGGCAGCTTTCATTTCCAACAAGGTCCGGTATTTAGCAACCTTGTGCTCGCGGATGAAATCAACCGGGCTCCCGCCAAGGTGCAATCAGCGCTCCTGGAAGCCATGGCGGAACGTCAGGTCAGTGTCGGCAGCCAGAGCTACGCGCTGCCGCGCCTCTTTCTGGTCATGGCCACGCAAAACCCCATTGAGCAGGAAGGTACCTACCCGCTGCCGGAAGCGCAGCTTGATCGCTTTTTACTCCATGTAAAAGTCGATTACCCCGACGCCGAAGCGGAACGACAGATCTTGCGCCTCACACGCACCGAGGCTGCTTCCGGCGCCGTAGCCGAGGCGCCTCAGCTGGCACAGGAGAGCGTGTTTCAGGCCCGCAAGGAAGCCCTGGCGCTGCACATGGCACCGGCCGTTGAGGAATACATCGTGCAACTGGTGGTAGCCACCCGAGATCCCGCGCCCTACAGCGAGGACCTCGCGCACTGGCTGGATTATGGCGGCAGCCCGCGCGCAACCATTGCCCTGGATCGCTGTGCCCGGGCGCATGCCTGGCTGCGCGGCAGAGATTTTGTATCACCGGATGATGTGCAGGCCGTCGCGGCGGATGTGTTCAGGCATCGACTGCTCCTGAGCTTCGAAGCAGAAGCCGCGGGTGTGCGCAGTGATGAGGTGATCGACGAGCTTCTTCGCCTGGTCCCGGTGGCGTAATACGCCGATGTTGACGTTGGACCCTTCTCTGCCTGCCCAGGGCGCCGCCGTTGATATTGCTCGCCTGTTGGCCCTGCGCTTTCCCGCGCGCCAACTGGATATTCGCCGGCGACGCCGTGCTCTGGCGCAGCTCTCCGGTGGCCAGCGTTCAAATTTCCGCGGGCGCGGCATCGAGTTTGAAGAGGTACGGGGGTACCAGCCGGGCGATGATATTCGCGCCATCGATTGGCGTGTTACTGCTCGCACAGGATCGGCGCACACAAAAATGTTTCATGAGGAGCGGGAGCGCCCGGTGCTTCTTGTGGTGGATCAGCGCTCATCCATGCACTTTGGCTCGCAAAATTGCTTCAAGCTGGTACTCGCCGCCGAGATAGCTGCGCTTCTGGCCTGGAGTGCGCTGGCGAGCAATGAGCGGGTGGGTGGCCTGTTGATGCGCGACACCGACCATTGGGAAATGCGCCCGCGAAACAGCCGTCGCACCGTGCTCGCGCTGCTATCGGCCCTTGCTGAAGCCCCAGAGTCCGGCGCAGCCTCCACAGATGAACCCGACCATAATCGCTTCAGCACATTATTACGCAGCGTGCGCAGAGTTGCGCGTCCCGGCTCAAGTATCTTTCTCATCAGTGACTTTGACGGTGCTGAGCAGGCGGATGCGCAGGAGGAACTGTTTCAGCTGGCGCGTCACGTGGAGATTACCGCTATTCATTGCAGCGACCCTCTGGAAGCGCAGCTTCCCCCCGCCGGTCGCTACAGCGTCACGGACGGTCAGGCCCGCGCAGATCTGGATACGGGGATTTTCGGACTCTCGCAACGTTTTGCCGAGCTCTATACCGCCCGCGTTGATGGGTACCAGCAGCAGCTGCAGCGACTGGGCATTCCCATGCTGAGCGCAAACACCACCCAGGCACCACTCACACTCCTGAGAAATATCTATGGTGGCGCGGCGGGTCCCAATAAAGGAACGATTTCGACAACGGTAAAGCATGGAACCTGAGTCGATCATCAGCATGCTCGAGCCCCTGCGGGAACCTGGCGCGGTGCCTTGGTGGCCCCTGGCTCCAGGCTGGTGGGTACTCGGCGCAATGATGCTCGCCCTGGCGGGCTATGGCCTGCGACGTTTATGGTTGTTCCATCTTCGTGCCGCGCCCCTGCGTGCCGCACGCAAGGCGCTGGCGCAGCTCGAGGCTAGGAGTGAGCCCGGCGCGGAGCGTGCAGCAGCGCTGGGTAGACTGCAACGCCAGCTTGCTATCGCGGTGGCGGGTCGTAAGGCCAGCGCCGGTCTCACGGGGCATGCCTGGGCAGAATTCCTCAACTCCCTGTCAAAGAGCAAAGCACCCTACTTTGACGAAAAGCTCGCTCAGCTAAGCTACCTCCCCGGCATCGCCCCACAGGACTGCGATGACGCACTGGACGCGACACGTCGCTGGCTTGATGACCTGGAGCGCCCGCAATGATCACCCTTGTCTGGCCTGCGATGCTGCTGCTGTTACCCCTGCCCTGGGTGTTCCGTCGATTTGCTCCACCGCGCAGCACCGAACGTCCGGCACTGCGGGCACCATTTTTTCAACGCTGGCAGAGTCTGGCCAGCCAGGACGCAGATTCCGTAGTCAGAGTAAGCGCCAAAATACCAGCAATCGCGCTGTGGACGATCTGGCTGTGCATGTTGCTGGCAGCGGCGCGCCCACTGTGGGTCGGCGAGGCCATTGAGCTACCCAATAGCGGACGAGACCTCATGTTGGCCGTCGACATCTCCGGCAGCATGCGTGTGGAAGATATGCAGGTGGGTAACCGCATGGCCCGGCGTATCGACGCCGTAAAACAACTGGGTAGCGACTTTATGTCCCGCCGCAGCGGAGATCGTCTGGGCCTCATCCTGTTTGGAAGCCGGGCCTATCTGCAATCTCCCCTGAGCTTCGACATTCAGACCGTACAGCGATTCTTACTCGAATCACAGATCGGGTTTGCGGGACAGGAAACCGCGATTGGCGATGCCATTGGTCTGGCCGTAAAACGGCTGCAGGAGCGTCCGGCCACCAGCCGCGTACTGATTCTGCTCACCGATGGGCAGGATACCGCCAGTACCGTAGATCCCCTGGAAGCCGCCAATCTCGCGGCAGATCTTGGCGTGCGCATTTACACTATCGGCATAGGCGCTGATTCGCTCACCCTGCCCGGACTCCTGGGTTCTCCCTTGGGTGCTCGCACAGTCAATCCCTCCGCTGACCTGGATGAGAACAGTCTTATCGCCATCGCCTCGAGTACCGGCGGACAGTACTTTCGAGCCAGAGACCCCGAAGAACTGGCTACGGTCTATCGCCTGCTGGAGAAGCTGGAGCCCCTGGAAGTCGACAAGGCGCTCTACCGGCCGCAGCAATCCTTGACGGCACTGCCGTTGATAGTGGCGCTGGCACTGAGCTTTATTCTTGTGATTCGCTACCTCTGGCTGCATCGCTCACCAGCCTCGGGCGCCAGCCCGGGAGGGCAAAAGGCGTGAACGAGATCCTCAGCAACTTCCATTTTTTGCGCCCCTATTGGCTGCTCCTCATCGTGCCCTCCCTGATTCTGGGAATCCTGTTGTGGCGCCAGCGCGGCGGCGAGGCCAGCTGGTCGCGTATTGTCGCGCCAGAGCTTCTGGAGCACCTGATCAGCCGGGACTCGATTCGCCGGGGTCGCAGCGGACTCCCGGCTCTGTTACTGGCCTGGATGATCGGGGTACTTGCCGCCGCGGGCCCCAGCTGGCAGCAACTGCCGCAACCGGTACTGCAAAAACAAGACGCCCTGGTTCTGGTGCTGGATTTGAGCTACTCCATGCTGGCAACAGATTTGCAGCCGTCACGGCAGGATCGAGTGCGGCGCAAGCTACTGGACTTACTGAGGGAGCGCCGGGAAGGTCTCACCGCGTTAATAGCCTACGCCGGCGATGCCCACATTGTCGCGCCGCTCACCGATGACAACCCCACCATCGCCAACTTGCTGCCCGCGCTAACGCCAGAGATGATGCCGCTGCCGGGTTCAAATCCTGTAGACGCGCTGGAACGCGCCGTCGCGCTTCTGGACTCAGCCGGAGTGCGCCGCGGCAGAATACTGCTTGTGACCGATGGCGTACGACCGCGCGATATCACCGCTATGCGCGAGATACTCGCAGGGCAGCCTCGGCAAATGGCAGTACTGGGCGTGGGCACCCGGGTGGGCGCACCCATCGCACTCCCCGGTGGGGGGTTTCTCAAAGACCAAAGCGGCGAGATTGTCGTTCCGGCACTGGATGAAGACCTGCTAATGGAACTGGCCAGCGAAACCAGAGGCGCCTATCGCACCATGACCGTCGACGACAGCGATCTACAGGCGCTGCTGGCGACTTCAGACAGGGTCGATGATGACGACACCATCTCTTTGGATCGTCAGGCCGACCGCTGGCAGGACATGGCGCACTGGCTGGTCCTGCCCTTACTGCTTCTGGTGCTGGGAAGCTTTCGCAAAGGATGGGTATACATGCTGCCCCTCTTGGTGACTGTCTTTCCGTCACCACCCAGCCAAGCGTTTGAATGGCAGGACCTGTGGCTGCGGGCCGACCAGCAGGCGCAACGCGCCCTTGCCGAGGGAGACGCTGCCCGGGCCGCAGAGCTGTTTAAAGACCCGGCCTGGCGTGGCACAGCCGCATTTAGTGATAAGAACTACGCCGCTGCTGCCGAGGCGTTTGGCGCTCAGGATAGCGCCGACGCCTGGTACAACCGTGGTAATGCGCTGGCGGCACAGGGCGAGCTGGACGCCGCGATTAATGCTTTCGAGGAGTCTCTCGCCCGTGAACCCGATCAGGCCGATGCACTGAAGAATCTCGAGACACTAGAACAACTGCGAGATCAGCAGCAGCAAGAGCAACAAAGTCAGCAGGGGGACTCACAGCAGCAGCCCCAGGATTCCGACGGTAACCGCGAGCAGCAAAGCGGTGACGACAGTCAACAAAATCAGCAGTCCCAGGATTCCCAGGACCAGTCAGGCCAGCAAGACAGCGGGCACGAAGGTTCCAGCGACCAGTCCCAGCAAGACGGTGAACAGGAACCGGGCCAGCAGGACAGCGACAGTGAAAACGGCTCTCAGGGAGACAGTGAGCAATCCGAGCAGGCGCAAGCCCGACCCATGCCGCAGCCCCAGATAGACAATAGCGCCATGCAGGAAGATCTCGAGAAAGACCAGGCGATGCAGCAATGGCTGCGTCGGGTGCCGGATGACCCCTCGGGGCTTTTGCGCGAAAAGTTTCGTTTTGAAAGCCGCCAGCGACAGCAGCAAGGAAAGAACCGTGACACAAAAGAAATCTGGTAGACGCTTTGAATGGATGGTGCTGACGTGCCTTCTGGCGGTGCTGGCCGTCCCCGCCCAGGCTGCACTGCAAGCGTCATTGGACCGTTACAACATTGCCATGGGCGACAGTGTGCGCCTGTCTTTGCGCAGCGATGACGACAGTAACCCCGCTGACGCGGACCTGAGCGCACTGCAGGGTTTATTTGAAATACTCCAAAGCTCCTCAAATATCAGCACGCGTATTATCAATGGCGAGCGCAGCCAGACCCGGGAACTCACCCTCGAGCTAACCCCCAGGAAAGAAGGCTCTCTGGTTATCCCCCCATTTGAGGTAGACGGCAAGCGCAGCGAAGCATTGGCAGTGACCGTAGGGCCTGAACCGACGGTGCAGGCGACCGATGAAGTTGTAATCTTCGAAGCCGAGGTCGACCGCTCGCAGGTGTATGTGCAGGGACAGGTGTTATTGACGCTAAGGGTTCAGCAGGCAGTGAATCTGGATTCCCGAAGCATTAGTGAACTTGAGATCAGCAACGCTTATGTGGAGACCCTGGGTCAGAATTCTTTTCAGCGCACGATCGATGGCCGACCCTGGCTGGTTCACGAAGTCCGCTATGCGCTGTTTCCTGAATCCAGCGGCGAGTTAGTTATTCCCGCACAAACCTTTTCCGGGCGTATCGCCTCTGGACGCCGCACCTTGTTTGATACGCGCCCGGCCGGCCGGCTGCTTCGACGACGCAGTGAAGAACTGGTGATCCCGGTTCTGCCCCGCCCGGCCAGTTACCCTGCGGCAACGTGGCTGCCCTCCTCCAATCTGACCCTTGAGGAGCAGTGGTCTGCACCGCTGGATGAACTGCGCATAGGCGACTCCGTCACTCGCACTATCACCATTACCGGCGAGGGACTTCAAGGCGCTCAGTTACCACCCATCGATGGCAATAGTGCCTCGGGACTACGCGCTTATCCCGACCAACCGCTGATCAATAACGTTAATGGTGACAAAGGCGTTACGGGAATTCGTACCGATAGTCTCGCGCTGGTCGCCGTCAGTGATGGTGTTTACGAGTTACCCGCGCTGGAGATTCCCTGGTGGGATACCGAAAGTGACAGCCTGCAGTTTGCGAGGTTGCCGGCTCGGCGCCTTACGGTGTTACCCAGCGCGACGCCGCAGGGAAGTACTGATCCCAATGTGACTTCACCACAGCCCATCACAACGCCCACCGGACAAAGCGCCAGCAGCGTGGCGGCCGGCAGCAACATCTGGTTCTACATAGCGACCGGCTGTGCGTTGGGGTGGATTGGGACCTCTTTGATGTGGTGGCGTCGCTCACAACAGCGCGCACCGCAAGCTGCCGAGACACCCAAAGCGTCAAGCACGTCGCCAAAGCTGTTTGACGCCTGCAAGCAAAATGATCCTGTGCTTGCGCGCGAGGCACTGCGCGCCTGGCTCCGGGATCAGGGTCATTCAGGTCCCATCGGCGATTGGCTCAACACTCATAACTCGCCTGCGCTCAGTGAGGCTGTAGAGGAGTTGGACCGCTGCCTTTACCGTGGCGATTCCGCGCTGGACGGGGACGGCCACAGCTGGAACGGTAACGCGCTGGCTGCGGCTGTGCGCGCACTCCCCAAAAACACCTCAAAGCGCCAAGAGAACAACGCGCTACCCGAACTCTACCTAAGCCAGTGATTTACTCAGGACTTCGTAAACATCGGGCGAGAGAGACGGTAGCTCAGATAAGCGTTGTAACTCAGCGCGCATGAGCTCCGAACCCTGCGCGTAGTTGTTCCACCGGGTCAGTGGTGTAAGCAGACGCGAAGCGATTTGGGGGTTTTGTTCGTTGAGCACTTCGACAACCTCCCCCAGCAAACGATATCCTGCGCCATCCTCTTTGTGAAAATTCACCGCGTTTGCATTGGCGAATGCGCCAATGAGTGCTCGAATCTTATTGGGGTTACGGCTGTCGTAGGCTGGATGCTCCATTAACGCTCGAACACGAGCAATCGCATCGCCGCTGGTGTTTTCTGCCTGCACAGAGAGCCAGTGATTCATGGCCAGTGCTTCGTGCTTAAAGCGCGCATAAAAATCGTCCAATAAGGCGTCACCTACCGCCGCATCGCCTTCGCGCAACACCGTGCGCAGGGCCGCGAGACGGTTAGTGAGGTTGTCTGCAGCGTAGTAATACTGTGCTGCGCGAGACACGCCCTCCTCGTTGCCGCTAGCGAGATAATCCAACGCAACATTCGCCAGCGCCCGAGCGCCGATCTGATCGCCCCTCGCGGCATAAAACCCGGTCACCCGATGAGCGTCGAAAAGCTGTTCCCAGCGCTGCCGAAAGGCATGAGCCAAGGCAGCACGCAGCGCTTCCCGCGCACGAAAAATTCCGTGCACGTCCGCCTTGCCATGGTGACTGGCAAGCCCGGCAAGATAGGTCTCCGAAGGCAGCCTGAGCATGTCAGCCTGCACCGCCGGATCCAGGGTCTGGCTGCAAATGGCATTCACCGCCTCTTCAAGCAGTGGGTCCAAAGAAGACCGACGCGGTTCCGCCTGCAACGTCTGCAGCGCAGATACCATCAATTGCTGCATGGCGTCCCAGCGCACAAACTCGTCGTCATCACGACTTACCAGTGCCAGCAATTGCTCTGCTGTATAGGGATAGTCCACACGCACGGGCGCGGAAAAACCCCGCAGTAGCGAGGGTGTGGGGCGCTCGGGCAAACCGGTAAAGCGAAACTCCTGATGGGGCTGATCAACCATCAGTATCCGGTGAGTATTATCGGCAGTTTCGCCGTCGGGCATCTCTCCCTCCAGAGAAACCCGGAGATTTCCCGCCTCCCCCAGCAAACCCATGGCCAGCGGCACCACGAGCGGTTCCTTTTCAGGCTGTCCCGGTGTCGGTGGCGTCTGTTGCGATACAGACAGTCGGTAAACGCCCTGCTCTGCATCCCAGCTATCGCGAATCGTCAGCTCCGGCGTGCCCGCCTGGGAATACCAGCGTTTGAAGTCCGTTAAATCCCTGCCCGACGCTTCCTCCATGGCAGCGACAAAATCGTCACAGGTCACGGCCTGTCCGTCATGCCTGTCGAAGTACAGATCGCTGCCGCGACGAAAGTCGTTTTCGCCAAGCAGGGTCTGCAGCATGCGCACAACTTCGGCGCCTTTTTCGTACACGGTGAGCGTGTAGAAATTCGATATCTCGATGAACGATGCGGGGCGCACCGGGTGCGACATGGGCCCGGCGTCTTCGGCAAACTGCTGCGTGCGCATCACCATGGCATCTTCCACACGCTTGAGCGAACGAGAACCCATATCTGCAGAAAACTCCGCGTCCCTAAAGACGGTAAACCCCTCTTTCAAACTGAGCTGAAACCAATCCCTGCAGGTGACCCGGTTGCCGGACCAGTTATGGAAGTATTCGTGCGCCACGATGCTTTCGATACGCTGATAGCCTGCATCGGTGGTAGTGTCCGGAGCGGCCAATACGCAGGACGTATTAAAGATATTGAGGCTCTTGTTTTCCATGGCCCCCATGTTGAAATCATCCACCGCCACGATATGAAACACGTCCAGATCGTACTCTCGCCCAAAGCGCTCTTCGTCCCAACGCATGGAACGTTTGAGTGAGTCCATGGCGTGATCACACTTATCAAGGTCTATTTCTTCCACAAGAATGATCAGGCGAACCTTGCGACCGCTCATGGTGGTAAAGCTGTCTTCTACCCGAGAGAGGTTACCCGCCATCAGGGCAAAGAGATAACTCGGCTTGGGGAAAGGATCGTCCCAGACCGCACGGTGCCGCGCATTCGGAAGCTCCACCGTTTCCATCAGATTACCGTTACTCAGAAGTTCCGGGCAATGCCGGGCATCAGCGTCGATGGTCACCCGATAGGTAGACATGACATCCGGACGATCCGGGAACCAGGTGATTTTTCGAAAACCCTCCGCCTCGCACTGCGTGCAGAACAGTCCCCGGGACCGATAGAGCCCTTCCAAAGAGGTATTGGACTGGGGATAAATACGTGCGGTGGTTTCCAAAACGCCGCTGGCAGGCAGCCCGTTGATACGCAGAACGTCGTCGCTTAATTCGTAGTCCTGAGCGTCAAGTGCCTCACCATCGAGTGCCAGGGCCTGCAGCTCTAGCTCCTGACCGTTGAGGACCAGCGTGGCATCGTCTGAGGCGGTGTCTGAGCGTCTGAAATGCAATCGTGCATGTACAAGGCTGTGCGCATCAAACAGTTCAAAGTGCAGCTCCGTATGACTGATGCCGTAATCCGGCGCCCGGTATTCACTGAGAAAAATTGTCTTTGGCTGCGCATCGCGCATATCAGCTCTCCGTAGTTTGCGACAGGGCGAGCTGGTAACCCGCATGGCGACGCATATTAATGACGCCGGTATCAAAAATCAGATACTGCGCCTTGATACCCAGCAGCGTGCCGGCTACCTCAGGCATCTTGTCAAACGTCATGGACTTCACTTTACTCGGGTACTCCAATACGGGGTAATCGATGTCTGTGACATCCCCCGCATCCAGGGGCGTAATGGCATCAAGGCCGCGCTCTTTGCGCAACTGCTCTATGGCGTCCGCGCAGGTCTCCATAAGACGCTCTCTCTCCCGGGGTAAGTCCATAGGCTCATTGGCGCCCTTGAGCATGCGCTGCCAGGCGGTTTTATCCGCTACATGCGCTGCAAAAGCGACTTCCACCAGGCCTGAATCCAGGCGACTCGCCACGCGAAATGCCGGGAGTGCCTGGGTCGCTCCCTGATCAATCCAGCGCGTGGGGAGCTGGGTATGCCGCGTGATTCCCACCTTTAAACCTGAGGTATTCGCCAGATAGACAAAGTGGTCCACCATGCAGTTTGCATCGCCCCACTCGGGTTCACGACAGGTTCCCGCGGCGTAGTGGCATTTCTGGGGACTCATAATGCAACTGTCACACTGCGCCAAACGCTGGAAGCAGGGATAGCAAAACCCCTGATTGAAACTCTTTTTGGTTTTACGCCCGCAGTGAACGCAATGAATAGCGCCCAGAAAACTCAGCGAGATGGACTGACCCAGCAAGGCGTTCAGCGCTACGCTGCTCTCACCCATAGGTAGTGCGTAGTCCACCGGACCTTCGCTCAGCTCTGAGCGCATTTTCCGGATGGCGCCTTCACCTAACAGTGTGCTCATTGTTCATCGCCCTCGCCCTGACTAACCCAACGCAACTGTTCTTCGCCCTGCGCTTGACTCCTCGCAGCAGCGTCGGCCTTACGACCTTTATCGATGTAACCGACGCGCTCCTGTTCCGGCAAATGCTGCTGCTCCCAGGCAATCACCGCACGCAAACTATGCTCGCGCTGCTCTGGCGTCACTGGCTGGCCATCGGGCCAGCGACCGGTCTCGATGCCCTTTCGAAGTCTTGCAACAATATCCGGACTCAGCTGATCGATAAGTGACTGGTAATCCATGGGAGCTCCTCTGAAACGAGGCGCGATTATACTTAAACAGCGGGCCGGTTCCTGTAGACCAGCGCGAAGACCAGACCAATCGCCGCTCCACTGAGCAAACCACCGACGTGCGCGGCGTTTGCCACGGAAAAGCCCAGCACATCGACAACCCCCAATAGACACACCACCAGCCAGCCAACCATAAACAACATGATCGGCGTCGCAGGTGCGAGGGGACGCCAGCGGGGATTTACCCGGCCGGCCACCCAGGAGAAGCCCAGAAACGCATAGACGACCCCCGATAGACCGCCAAACAACACCGGACCGGACACAGTGTGCTGGGCAAAATTAGATAGCGCGGCGGTAGCAACAAACAATCCCGCAAGATTCAGACTCCCCAATGCAGTTTCGATGCGCCTTCCCAGCTCCCAGCACCACAGGCTATTGAATACGATGTGCATCAAGCCGAAGTGCAAAAAAGCGGGCGTAATCAGCCGCCAGGCCTCACCTGTGGAGGGCTCAAAGACCGGACGGCCCGATTGCAAACTAAAAGGCTCATAAGTGAGCATGGCGATCCAGCTAACGGGGGCGCCAAGATAGATCAGCAGGAACCCCAAAACACTCAGGGCTATCAACAAAAGAGTCACGGGTGCACTGCGAAGGAGCGCCGGCAATGCAGATTCACGCTTTTGGGGACGCGGCGCTGCTTTGAGCGTCACCTGAAGCTCGCCACTTTGCCAGCGGCTTAACAAGTCCCCGGCACGATCACGATCAGTAGACTGAGCCAGGAGCACCACCTGACAACCATCCTCCTCGACAATGCGATGCACAATGCGTTGCTGCCACAGCAGGGCGCTCAAAGGGCGTAAATCTTCGTCCAGGGAAGCGCGATAGAGAAGCTCGGTCATACTAATCGACCAGCGCGCCGCTCCAGCGCAGTTTGTCCCGACAGCTGGCGTAGAAGCTATGCTTCGGCGGATGCAGCAGCGTTAGCACTGCCGGGTTGCGGCGCAACAGCACAGAGTCACCGGGCCGGGCCGTCATATTGACCTGGCCGTCACAAGTCACCGGCGGGTGGATGCGATTACGCCCCAGAACATCGATGCGAATCTCGCTGTCTCCACGAATCACAATGGGACGACTGGACAGTGCATGAGGAAACATCGGCAACACCAGTAAGGCATCGAGCGAGGGGTGCATGATGGGACCACCCCCGGACAACGAGTAAGCCGTGGAGCCTGTGGGCGTTGACACGATCAGACCGTCGGCACGCTGCCGATTCACGAACTCATCATCGATATACAGCTCGACCTCAATCATCTGGGCCGAGGTGCCGGAATTAACGACCACATCATTGAGGGCATCGCCTTCTGCAACCGTCTCACCATTGCGAAGCACGCTGACATCAAGCAAAAAGCGCTCCTCGCTGCTGAAGTCCCCCTGCATTACGGCGGTCACCTGCTCAGTCAATCGGTCCGGACTAATGTCGGTCAGGAACCCCAGCCGTCCGCGGTTGATGCCCAGCATGGGCTTGCCAAATTGCAGCATTTCTCGCGCTGCGCTCAGCATGGAACCATCGCCACCGAGGACGATGATCAAGTCCGCCTGCTCACCGATACGATCCCTGGGGAGCGTTTCGCAGCCTTCGGCGGTGAGCTTCACAAAGCGATCCTCCAGGAGGACTTCGGCACCGGCCGTGCGAAGCGCCACAATCAGTTCATCGAGAACCGCTTCGATACCATCCTGACGACTACGCCCCACGACGCCAACTCGAGAAAATACTCCGGGCATGCAACACTCTCGCAATAAAAAGCCAGTATACCCAGCAAGGCCACTATGCAACATCGCTGTGTGCGGCTGCGAAAAATTTGCATTGCGGATACACGCTGGCAAAATATGGCCTTTATAGCCCTCACAACCACCAGATCACCCGGACAGTACTCTATGAAGACATACCTCAAGTCCCCCAAAGCACTACTTAGCCTGGCCTTTCCCTTGGCTCTACTGGCCGCCTGCGCAGAGCAACCGAGCATCCAGACCGGAGAGAATGCCGAGACCATCATGGGCGAACTGGCCAAGGTCGATAACTCCCGGGTAGATCTGGCCTACGTCGATCCCACGGCAGATTATGCGCGGTATAACAAGGTCTACATCGAGCCCCTGGACCTGGATAACGTCGAAATCATCCAGCCAAATACGTCTGGCAGTATGGTTAACCGCTACAACCGGGAGTGGGAGTTAACGGACGCCGACAAGGAAAAGCTGCAAAGCACCTTCCGCGAGTCCATGACCAAGGCCCTGACAGACGGTGGCGCCTTCGAAATCGTCGAAAAAGGGGGAGATGATGTGATCAAGCTCGAGGGCATGCTCACGCGCATTGCGCCTTCGGGGCCGAAGGACGACCAGAAGTCTCGCACTACATCGCGCAGTACCGTGATTAGTGAAGGCGCCGGAAGCATGTCCATTGCGATCATGATCGCCGACGGCGACAGCGGTGAGCCTCTGGCGATCATCAAGGACACCCGAAGCAGCGTGAACTCCAGCATGTGGGGGATCAATAACAGTGTGAGCAATATGGCAGAAGTTCGCCGTAACTTTAATGCCTGGGCTGCGCAGATACACGACGGTCTTCTGGCACTGCAAGCCCGCGGCAGAGGCGAGTAACTCTCTGCCGAGGGAGCGCGGAGGCGCGCAGCCTCCGCCGTATTTTACGTTTTAGACGCTTTTATCCCAAGGCTCTGCCGAGTCAAAGCGAAACTAGCTTAGACCTACGTTGTTCTTCTCCAACACCTGCTCTGCGCGATAGCTAGAGCGCACCAGCACACCGGAAACCACCTCCAAGAACCCCATGGAAAGTCCCCAATCACGATAGGTCGCGAATTCTTCGGGCGTGACATAACGGTCAATGGGGTGATGATGGGCGGTGGGCTGCAGATACTGTCCAAAAGTCACGATATCCACCCGCGCCTTGCGGAGATCTTCCAGTGCCTCTCGAATTTCGTCTTCGGTCTCTCCCAGACCTAACATGAGCGATGTCTTGGTTAACACATCCGGACGATGGGCTTTTGCATGAGCCAGCACCTCAAGGGTTTGCTCATAACCTGCCCGGGGATCGCGCACCGGGTGCGTGAGGCGCCGCACGGTCTCCACATTTTGCGCGAAGACCTCGATGCCGCTATCAACAACAGTTTCAACATCCGCGAGGTTGCCAAGAAAATCCGGCGTGAGCGCTTCTACCGCAGTTTGCGCGTTGACCTCCTTTACACGACGCACACAGGCGGCATAGTGCCCCGCCCCACCATCGGGTAAATCATCGCGATTTACGGAGGTTAGCACCACGTACTTAAGACCCATGAGCTGCACGGACCGCGCGGTGTTGTCGGCCTCTTCGGCATCCAACCAGCCTTTGGGGTTCCCGGTATTCACCGCACAAAAACGACAGGCTCGGGTGCAGACGTCGCCCATGAGCATGATCGTTGCCGTACCCGCACTCCAGCACTCACTCATGTTGGGGCACTTGGCCTCCTCGCACACCGTCGCCAGACGATGCTCATGAACGATGCTCTTTACCCGTTCATAGGTCTCACCACCGTGGATTTTCGCCCGCAACCACTTGGGCTTGGGCAAGCGCGAAGATCCACCGGCGCTGGCTTTAATGCCGTCCTTGATTACTGACATCCCGCGATCGTTGACGAACTTCTCGCCGCTGGACACGTCAACCACTGGTATACGACTGCTGCCGCTCATAAATATGTAACTCGTCCGTTCAAACTTGAATTATAGCGTCGTCAGCACTGCCCGGGCGCAAGACCGCGATCCCGGACCAAACCACCAGGGATCAGTCGCTGCACAAAAGACGCATTTTCACCGCTGCAAGCTCAGCCGCGTCTGCAGTCGTAGCATCTACCACCGCCTGCTTGGCGGCCTGACACTCACTGGCCTCCTCGATACTTTCATCGGCCAGGTCAGCTACTGCCCGCGCGTTGGACGATTCGCAGTAGCCATCACTGACGCGGCGCAGGTTCGCCGTCTCGCCCGCGCGCTCCACGGCCACACAGTCACCCACACGGATTTCCCGCTGATCAGTGACCACCTGCATTTCGCCGGCTGATCCGGTCAGGGCGACCTTGTAGACCATGCCTCGGGTATCACCTTGGGCGGCGCCTGCTACCGCACCACCGGCAACCGCACCGATGAGTGTGTTGCGCGCTTTTTTACTCGACTTTTTGCCTTTAGCCGAAGCAAGCCCCAGAGCACCCCCGACCACTGCGCCGCTGGGTACCGCACCCGAGTTGAGATCGACCTGACTCCCGCCTGTAACAATTCCATACTGAACACTTATGGACTGCCCCGCCCGCTGTGCCTGCGCACCCTGCACACTGAGAAAAATTGTAACAATTGACATGAAAAAAATATTGTAACGCATTGTTTTAAGTACTTTTTTAAACTAAAATTCCCACTCAAGATACAGCATATTAGCATTAGATCCGCCATCTACATTTTTGTAGTAGTTGGAGCTGGCAAAGATGCCAGAGCGGTGGTGCACGTAAAATCCGGCAAACAGATCTCGGAGGCTATCAACTCGCAACACATCCCCTACCGAAACATCCAAACTAAATTCAAGATAATGCAGTAAGTGGCTTTCTCGCCGGTTTTTCCGCGCGGCCTTTTCAATCTCCAGCGCCGGGATACGCCCCGCGTAGGACAAGCCGTTGGAAAAGCCCACCCGAGTCTGAACGCTGTCGGACCAGGGAAACTGTCTGAATAGCGCCTTGAAGGCGAAAACCCCCTCCCAAAAGTCACTCTGTAAATCGTTCTGAAAACGTCGCCCCAGACCCAACTGAAGCCAGCCCTCTATGGGCAGCGTGAGCATATTTTCAGTGAGCTGCCGACTCACAAAGGCACTGGCAAGGTGGGTATCGATATCCGCACAATTGATATCACCCTGCAGTATCTCCACAAACTTGGTCTCAGTCGTGCAGCCGTAAGCGAGCCTGACAGCGCTGGGGCGGGCATTGTTCGTCACAAAATTGTACTGACCGTCATGACTGACTGTTTTTTCACCACCGAATTCATAGCGATATCCCACCTGAAAGCTGGTGCCACTGTCGTTGGCGACGATGGGGCTGTCGACCATATCCCCTGCGTAGGCCCGATAACTGATGTTTGCGTTAATTTGATGGTGTTTCCACGCGGTGTATCTGCCGGCAAGCCCCACAGCCCAGAAACTGCCTGAGTCCAAGACATACGCGGGTCTGTTGTTGGTAACTTCGTCTTCGCGCACACCAAAGTAGTAATCCGCTTTGCCCGAGGACAGCCAGTTGTACTCGGCCCAGGGTTCAAGCTGCCAGTTACTTCCTCTAAGGACCTTCGCCCAACGTCCGCGCACTTCGCCACCGTCATGCACACCGTGGATATCCTGGCGGAGTTGGAGGCCAAAACGCCCAAAGTCGGTCTTTCTGGTCAGTTCAAGGCCGCCCTCTACCGTGTTTTTGCGCTCCATGCCTTTGAGCGCATCATTCGGGGGACGTACACCACCAGTTTCACTGAAGAAAGAGTGATCGTTGTAACCCTGTGTGAAGTAACTGGCGAACACATCGAGCTGCCACTTTTTATTGTCGATCGCATGCCAACCAAAGTCTGTGCTGTCGAGAAAGAACTGCTCGCCACTGTAGGTGAACAGGGGAACGAGATCTGTGCTGTCGCGTTCATCTCCGGCATAAATCGTGTTTTCGAGAATATAGGCGAAACCAAAGGACCACTCGCCGCTGCGATCTTCCGGATCCAGCGTTCGCAGATCACCAAAGGACCAGGCCGTGCCCGGTAAAAGAACAACGAGCAGCTTTATCAGCCAGCGATTCATGAAAAATCCGATATCAAAATTTGTGACCTCAAAACCTGCTTGCTTCGCTAAACAACGTGTCGTATACCGCCGTGACGATACCCGCTCACAAACGCAAATCCCCACCAGACCACTGCGCGGACCGTAATCCCGGCGATTATAAAGCGAAAGTCAGGCAATTAGCGGTATGCTTGTCGCATTTGTCGAGGAAACCACGCGTGTCACAGCATCCCCTTTTCCGTCTGCATGGTTTGCTGCGTGGTCGTCTGCGCCAGCTCATTGTTGCTACGTTTGTTACATTCATCGCTTCTTGCGCCAACAATTCCACTATTACCCGCTCTTATGTCGACCCGCTGCTGAGTAAACTCGACTTGCAGGGAGTACTGGTCATTGGCGTCGCCCAAAATCGCGAAAACCGCATAGTCTTCGAAAACATGTTTGTGAGGGCCCTTGCCGGACACGGCGTCAATGCCGTTGCTGCGCACACGCTTATCAGTAAAGATGAAGCCAACGCCGAGGAGGTGGTCGCCATTGCCACAAAAAACAACCTCGATACGGTTCTAGTCACCCGGTACGTCGGTGCCGTATCCGAAGAAATCTATCACCCGGGCACCATCTATTACGGCATAACACCCATGTATGGCGCGAATTACTACGGCGGCTTTGGGGGTTACTACGGTCACGCCTACGAAGTTGCTTATCAGCAGCCGGTATGGACGACAAACACGACTCACGAGGTAATCGCGGATCTTTACGTTACCGAGACCAAAGAGCATATGTGGCAGGCCGTCTCCGACACCATACAGGCGGGATCAACCGACAAGCTACGTCACGATGTTATCGCTTCGCTGGTCGGCGATCTCAAAGCTCAGGGACTCCTTGATTGACACCCTAAAGGGCCGAACAGGAATAGTGCAGGCACAAAAAAAACCCGGGCGATTTACCACCCGGGCTTAGATACACCAACTAGGCCAGCTTAGTTCTGAATAGACAAATCCATAAGAGCTTTGAGACTGCCCATAGCCTTTTGGCGCTCCAGCGTACCGTAGCCAATATTGCTTGCACTCAATGACCCCCCGGCCTGAAAGGGGAAGCCTTCAAGCGTTGCGAAGAACTTCTGTACAAAGCCCTGCGCCGGCACCATTAGCCACATATTGTCGGCATACCAACGCACGTACATACCGGATTCTGAATAGGCGCTTTCGAAAGGGTCAGCGCGCAGATTGGTAATAACAGGCCAGGCCGGTGTCTCTCGATAAGCTTCGTTAATGGGGCCGCGTTCAATGGCGAATGCAACCTTCCAGTCATCGACGCGAATAGCGTTGAGCATGCCACTGGCGGCAAAGTACATGATTTCTCTGCGCGGGCCTTTCTCTTCTTTACCTTCGAAGTACGGCTTGAAGTTGTAGCCATCAAGATGCACTCGGAACTTTTTGCCATTCGCGCGCATGCCGCCCTTGGATGCCAGTTGCTCCTTCACATCAGGCACACCTGCCGCCGCCAATAGCGTAGGCATCCAATCTTCCTGACTCATGATGTCGTTGTAGATCGTTCCAGGCTTAATGGTGCCGGGCCACTTGACCATTTGAGGTACGCGCATACCTCCTTCCCAGGTTGTCCCCTTTTCGCCGCGATAGGGCGAGGCGCCGCCATCAGGCCAGGTGAATTTTTCTGCACCGTTATCGGTCGAGAAAATAACAATCGTGTTGTCGTCTACACCCAGGGTCTTTAGCTCCTCAAGAAAGCTTCCCACCATGTCGTCCAGTTCTGCCATACCATCGGCGTACAAACTGATACCCGTCTTACCTCTGTACTTTTCCTGAAGGTGCGTCCAGACGTGCATCCGCGTAAAGTTCATCCACACGAAAAAGGGCTTATCCTCATTCACCGCAGCCGCCATAAACTTTTTGGCAGCGCCGCCAAACTCACCGTCTACTGTCTCCATCCGCTTGCGTGTCAGGGGACCGGTATCTTCAATCTTTCCGTCGGCATAGGAATGCAGAACCCCGCGAGGACCAAACTTCTCGTGGAAGGCCGGATCCTTGGGGTAGTAGTAGGTTTCTGGCTCTTCCTCGGCATTCAGGTGGTACAGGTTGCCAAAGAACTCGTCGAAACCGTGGTTGGTGGGTAAGTGCTTATCCTGATCCCCCAAATGGTTTTTACCGAACTGCCCGGTCTTGTAGCCCTGCTCTTTGAGCAGATCAGCGATGGTCGGCGTCCAATCCGGAATACCGTGATCACTCCCCGGCATACCAATGGTCAGCAAACCTGTTCTGAAAGGCTGTTGACCGAGAATAAAGGCGGATCGCCCCGCCGTGCAGGACTGCTGTGCGTACATATCGGTAAACAGCGCCCCCTCGTTTGCAATGGAGTCGATGTTGGGCGTTTGGTAACCCATGCCTCCCCGGTTGTAGGCGCTGGTGTTCCAAACACCGACGTCATCACCCCACAACACCAGAATGTTGGGCTTATCGGCTGCAACCGACCCAAAACTGAAAAGGCAACTCGCGGCTGCCAGGCTTGCTATTGCCAGATTTTTTAAATGAATCATAAAAAGCGCTTTCTCTTTTCGTTAGCTGGATTGTTACTGAATACTTCTGCCCAAAATCAGATCGGCACAGACAGTTTAGTCCGCGATGAGCGAACGTCCAATAATGAGCTTCATGACTTCGCTGGTACCCCCGTAAATCCGCTGAACCCGGGAATCAGCGAATGCCCGGGCCACAGGGTATTCCCACATAAAGCCGTAACCGCCATGCAGCTGTACGCATTCATCGACAATGCGACATTGAAGCTCAGAACCCAATAACTTGGCCTTTGAAGCAGTCACCGTGTCCAACTCACCCTGCACAAGTAATTCGAGACAGCGGTCCATGAATACCTGGGCACTGGTTAGCTCCGTGTCCAGCTCAGCAAGCTTGAACTGCGTGTTTTGAAAGGTCGCGATAGGCTTTCCAAAGGCTTTGCGCTCTTTGACGTAATCAATGGTTTGCTGCAACACGGTGTGGGAAGCGGCCATAGCCATAATCCCGATCGATAAACGCTCCTGGGGCAGCTCCTGCATGAGGTAAGCAAAGCCCTTGCCCTCCTCTCCCAGTAAATTTTCTTTTGGGACGCGCACATCGCTAAAAAACAGTTCCGAGGTGTCCTGCGCCTTCATGCCGACCTTATCCAGGTTTCTGCCTCTTTCAAATCCCACAGCATCGCCTTCTACAGTATCAGGCTGGTCCCTGCGGCGCCGGCGCCGGGGTCTGTTTTACACACCACAACAATCAAGTCAGCGTGCTGTCCGTTGGTAATAAAGGTCTTGGAGCCATTGATCACATAGTCGTCACCATCGGCGATGGCCGTGGTGCGAATACCCTGTAAATCCGAACCCGTGCCGGGCTCTGTCATGGCAATCGCGGTCACGATGTCGCCTCTGACACAGGCGGCAATGTAACGCTCTTTCTGTGCCGTGCTTCCGTAATTCATCAGATACGGTACGACGATATCGCTGTGCACACCCCAGCCCAGGCCCGTGCAGCCGGAACGGGATACCTCTTCGTCAATTACCGCGTTATAGCGAAAATCAGCCTCGGCACCACCGTATATCTCGGGCGCCTGAGGCACGAGATAACCCTGCGCACCCGCCTTGCGCCACAGTTCACGATCGACCTGCCCGTCTTTCTCCCATTGGGCATGGTACGGCATGACTTCTTCTTCAAGAAAGCGCCGCACACTGCTGCGAAACATTTCATGCTCTTCTTCAAAGACGGTTCTGGGGATCATGGGATTCAACTCCAGTATCTGTAATAGGCAATAAACGACGGCAAGACAGCGAAACAGCGAGCTGCAGCCTCACAGATAATAGAGGTCAAAGCACTGTAAATGCATTGATCCCAGCAGTCAGCGACACAGACCGTAAGTGACAGCTTGCGCTCAGTCAGCCTGTGCGGAGCTGCCTTAGGCGTGACCACCATCAACGGACAAAACCTGTCCGGTAATCCAGCGGGCCCGTTCAGAACACAGAAAGATCACAGCGTCCGCAATATCCTCGGCGCTACCGAGGCGGCGCAGGTGAATCGAGTTGAGGACCTGCTCCTGACGCGCGGCGCCAAAAGCGTCCCACTGTTTTTGCGTCGAGGGGTTGGACAGCACAAAGCCCGGTGCAACGGAATTGACGGTTATACCCGCCGGGCCTAACTCCAATGCGAGCTGGCGGGTCAAACCCACCAAAGCATGCTTGGCCGCCGCATAGGCCTGTATGCCCGTCAAACTGGGGCGCAAACCCGCACCAGAGGATATGGTCACGATGCGCCCCGCGCCCGTGGCTTTCATCAGCGGAGCGAAAGCCTGAGTACACCACATAGCAGCATCCACGTTGGCCGCAAATATCTGCTGCCAATCCGACTCACCCACATCCTCTAAAGCTCTGCCTACCTGCCCACGCACGCCGCCTGCTGCCGTTACCAGGCCATACACTGTACCCAGAGAATCAATAACCTCCTGACACAGCCGATGCGCATCATCAGCAGAGGAGAGATCTCCTGAGAAACAACTCACGCCCGCCAATGAAGCCAAAGGAACGAGACCGTCGGCATCAATATCAATAGCCGCCACCTTTGCACCCTCGTCAACAAGGCCTCTAACAATTGCAGCGCCAATACCCTGAGCAGCCCCCGTCACGACGACTAGTTTGTTTTGCAGGTTTATACGCATAGGGGCAACATCTCATCCAGCAGTTCCATGGATTGGGCGCGACGACCCTCTTCGATGTCATGAATGAGCGAACAGAGCCCGGCGATCGCCGGAGTGGGGATTCCATGATGCTCGCCAATTGTTAGCATGATGCCCATTTGCGCATCCACCTCGGTCTTGCGTTTGCGCACCGCCAGATCGCGATAAATACCGGAGTGCGTTTTGGCGGTGTTGCGATTGTGCGCCACCATCGCCGCGATTGACTGTTCAATCCCTTCTCGGTCCTGGCGAATAAATGCCTGGGTATCAAAGCCGTTAAACCCCAGGGGCGTCACGCCCTCCGCTACGGCGAGGCGCATCACCTCGCTGCCCAGGGCCCCATACACCGCCCGATGCGCCGGCGACGCCATGGCATCAGCCATAGACTCCGGCGTCAGAGCCGTGGCAAACAGTAAAGCGCCGTAGCCTAACTTGCCCCAGAGGTATCCCCATATGTTATCGGTCATTACCGCGTCTGGCTCCACCACCCTGAATAGCCCGTGCATATTGTTCAGACGCGGCGTCATGGTCCCATCGAGCTCGCCTAAAGCAACAGCGGCGCGGTTACCATAGAGAATGCGGCCGGGCTCCAGCCAGTCTGCGCCAAAATTCACAAAACAACCCATGGTGCGTTCACTGCCGATACGCTCCGCAATGCGTTTTTCATTCAGGCCATTCTGTGCTGACACCACAAAACCGTCATCAGACAGGTGTTTAATCAACTGATCCAAGGCGGCGTCTGTGTGATGGGCTTTTACCGCAAGAATCACCCGTCGAAACTTTCCCTGCAAGGTCTCGGGCGTGTCGGCGATGAGTGCCTGGCGAAACGTGTCAACGGGGCCCTCTATGGACAAACCCCCGCTGCGCATAGCGTCCACATGACTTTCAACGATATCGACCATATGTACAGCCTGACCGGCTCGCGCCAGATAGGCGCCAATGACCCCACCGATCGCGCCCGCTCCCCAGATGAGAATCGGCTCGCCGTCCGGAACCATTGTCACTGCCAGTCGCCCTCTAACAGCTCCCGAGTCTCTGCGACGGCAACTTTCCAGATGTCATGCATGATCTCATCAGACTTTTGATACTCGCCGCCGTAGTTACCATCGCCGATCAGTGCCCTCACCTCCTGGGCATTGCTGTCTCTCAAGCGTTCAAAATCCACATAAGGTTTTTGTGCATCGGGCATTTCGCGACCCGGCAAACGCGTCCAGGGAAAATTCTCCATCCATGAGGCGTGAGAAGCGATGGGATCTACGGCCTTCACCGCCGCCCAGGTCTTTGGCGCGCGCCACCAGTCATGAAAGCGACAGGCTGTGCCGGGGTTGTCGCTCACCCACTGTGCGCAGGCTGCCTGCACGGGACTGTTGCCACCATGTCCGTTGACAATCAACACCCGACGAAAGCCGTGCGTGTACAGGCTGTCCAACACTTCGCGTAGTACCAGTTCGTAGGTCGACATAGTGAGCGAGACCGTGCCGGGAAAGCCCATAAAATAGGGAGTCACGCCATAGGGAACCGCAGGAAACACAGGCACGTCCAAAGGCGAAGCGGCATCAACGGCCATCTTCTCAGACAAAATGGAATCTACGGATAAGCTGAGGTAGGCATGTTGCTCGGTACTACCCAGGGGCAGCACGCAGCGATCATCGTGTTTGACGCGCTCTTCTATCTCAAACCAATTACTGTCACTAATTTTCAAGCAAACCCCCAAAGTTGTGTACCGATTTTGGCTGACTCACGACGACTGTTTCTGCCAACTTCAAACCATCGTCCCCAGCGGGCTATTATGGTCGACTCGCGAGCCCGATGATCCTCGCCCCAAAACTGGAAAATGTCCATGAAAGTCGCCCTTCTTGGCAGCACCGCCGCACTTCTCATAAGCATGATAGGTTTTACCGCGCACAGCGCCGACCCGGAGCCAGCCTTTCAAGTGGTCAGTAGCAGTCAACTGAGGTGGATGCCTGTACCTCAGGGCCTCGGTGCGCAGTTTGCCGTGGTGCGAGGTGATCCGTCCAAAGCAGGCGTTTATGTTATTCGTGTGCGATTCCCGGCAGGCGTCATGGACACGCCGCATTCTCATAGCGCAGATCGGCACGTGACAGTTATCGAGGGCAACTGGTATGCGGGCGTCGGCACTCACTTTGATCCTGCTACTGCGCAGAAAATTACTGCGGGCGGCTATATGTTTCATCCCGCAGGGGCCGCACATTGGGATGGAGCAAGAGGCGATGAAGACGCCGTGGTTCAAATCATTGGCAACGGCCCGGTAAGTTCACAACAGTCGAATGACGGTGAGCCCATGTGGGTACGCGTTCACGAGTAGGAACCCGAATCCCAAATAATGAAGTCGCTTTTGGCCCGCCTGACGTTAAGGCTTTGGAGTCCAGCGTCACCGGCTGAGCCCGCAGCCAAGACTTTACCCATGGCAGGTCAGCACTTTGTACTTGATGGCACAAACATAGCGCTGCTCCACGGACCGGTAAAACCAGAGCTACGCTACGTTCTGGCTCTGACGCATTACCTTTGTGAAAACGGTGCAACCGTCTGCTGTTTTTTTGATGCAAACACCCCTTATCGATTCCGCGATGCCCGCAGCGAACAATGGTCCTGTTTTGAGCAGGTGATCACCGAGCAACCCTGGGCAGAAACCTTCCGCCTGGTCCCCAGTGGCACCGAGGCCGATCAATGGATTCTCGAGCTGGCAAAGCAACAAGGCGCAGCAGTGGTATCCAACGACCGGTTCAGGGACCGCGCTAAATCACACCGCTGGATTTGGAAACGCCGACATGGCGTAAGGGTGATCGAGGGCAAGCTCGTTTTGGCCTCCCTTAGTGCGTTCATCGAGCTGCTCCCGCAGCCCGAAGACTATCTGCACCTGCTCGCACAGCTGCCTGCTAAGCCCGGCGCAGAGGCCGAAATGACCTAGCAGGCAAGCGCCGGGAGTTGGCCTTGCTAACGCTTTGGCTTTAGCTGTGGATAATCCACACCTAACTGCTCAAGATAGGTACTGTACTTGGATGGATCGTAGTAGAAAGGCTTCAGCTGATCCTTGAACTCCATCATGATCGCCCTGTTTTTCTCGATTGCAGGTACATCGTCAGCGCTGATGAACGGCACATACTCAATGTCCTTTAACTGCTCCTCACGAAAGTAAGTCCAGGCATCATCAAGTAATTCAGGCTCAGTTATCAGGTCCATCATGGTCGCTGCCAACACCTTGGCACCCGCCGCTGCACCCTTGTGCGCTATGGGCGTAGCCATAGCCATGGCCGAAGACCAGTTGTGACCGATCGTGCCCGGAATATTTGATGGAAAACGCAGCGTTACCGTGGGCACATTCCACGAAACATCCCCGATGTCGTCCGAGCCGCCACTGATGGGCCGCTCCGGAGGCGCCTGTAACTCACTGAGCTTGGTCGCCAGCCCCTCTTCCTTAAGATTCTCCGCCTGCATGAGTTCCTGCACGGCGCGGGCAAAAGCCTGATCATCCTCGGACCACTGGGGTAGTCCCACGGCCTGAATGTTGTGATACATCCGCTCGGCAATCACCTTGTTAAAGTGCCGGGGCCAGGCCGAGCCGATAATGCGACGATTCACCGTGGTGCCGGTCATCATTGCCGCGCCCTCGGCAATCTGCTGCAGCGAGTCAAAATTTTCCTGGATATGCTTCGCGGTAATTTCCCGGATGAAGTACCAGACGCTGGCTTTCGACGGAACGACGTTAGGCTGATCACCACCGTCAACGATTACATAATGCGAACGTTGCAACGGCCTGAGGTGCTCGCGCTTGTAGTTCCAGCCGACATTCATAAGCTCCACGGCATCCAGCGCGCTCTTGCCGCGCCAGGGATCGCCCGCACCATGAGCCGCAATACCATCAAACTGATACTCCACGGACACCAGACCCGTGCCGCGGTCTCCGCCCCAGGATGTTTCCAGGTTTCGACCCACGTGAGTGAACAGCACGGCGTCCACATCTTTGAATCGACCATCCCGAGCGTAGTAGGCCTTTGCGCCCACCAGTTCTTCGGCAATACCGGGCCAGAGAACCAAAGTACCGGACAGGCCCTCACGTTCCATCACTTCTTTGACCGCGAGCGCCGAGGCCACCGTCACAGCAAGCCCTGAGTTGTGCCCTTCACCGTGGCCGGGTGCACCCTCGACCAGAGGCTGACGATAGGCAACCCCGGGCATCTGGGATGCTTTAGGTATACCGTCTACATCCGAGCCCAGGGCAATAACCGGCTTGCCGCTACCCCAGCTTGCCCACCAGCCAGACGGCATACCCGACACATCCTGCTCAACGCTAAAGCCCTGCTCCTTCAGAAGCTTTGTCATATAGGCTTGCGTTTCAAACTCCTGAAAACCCAATTCAGAAAAAGAAAACAGGCTGTCTATGATCTCCTGGATTAGCTTCTCCTGACGATCAACACCCATTGCCGCCTCGGCCTGAAGCCCCGCAAGCTGCGGCGCGGGGGCATCGTCCCCCTCTACCGCGCTGTGGCTCCAAGGTGCCACACCTAACGCCAGCACCGCCCCAGCGGTCACTACTGCTTTATGAATTCCGATCACAGGACACTCCTTATTTGTGGTTTTAACTTTTGCAGGTACTGACTGTGTTATCAGCGTTTCAGGCCATTTTTCTCCAGGCGCCAGCACAGGGAGTCTATGCGGTCCTGACCAAAGAAGGGCTCGTCTTTATACACAAACAGCGGAACGCCTCGATGACCCGCCGCCAGCTGGTCATCCTGATTTTTCTCTACAATGTGCTTGTGCTTGTCGCCACTGCTTATGGCGGCGTCCATGGCATTCAGATCAAGACCCGCGCGCTTTGCCGCGGCAGCCAGGTGATCACCTTGATCCCAGGACGGCGTGCCACTCCAGATCAAGCGTGACACTTCCCGGGCAAAGGCCAATCCTGCACCCTGAATCTCCGCCTCAGCGCCGAGATAGGTAAGGCGAAAAATATACGGTTGATCCTCAGCGATAGTAAATGTCGTCATGTCCTGCACAATAGGGTCCGGGCTGGGAAAGCCCACCGGCAGGCCAAGCATCTCCGCGCGTCGCGGATAATCGGAGAGAATGTATCGCACGCGGTCATGATTCCCGGCGTCAAAAAACCCAGGCTCGCGGATCGCCAGAGGCAATACCGGCCTGAAGCGCACCGTCACGTCAAAATCTGCCAGGGCATCTTCGGCCAGCTGCACCGCAAGGTAGCTGTATGGGCTACGGAATGAAAAGTACAGATCGACAGATTCGCTCACGACATAATCTCCAAACTATTAATCGATGCAGCCACAGTAAAGCTGACAGACGGCCCACAGCTTGTCATCATAAGACCAAGATCTCCTAAACGCACACCAATCGCATCGGAAAATCTCATGATCTCATTCGCCAGACCCCATTTATGCTTCAGTCCAGTGACCATAGCCTGGTGCTTGCTACCGTTCTTAGCCGGGCATCTACAGGCGGCCCCTGCAAACCACCCCGTCTCTGCGCACCACAGCGCGGAAATGGCTGAGATTACCGCCGACCCGCGGGTGCAGATGGCCCTGCAGTATATTCTGACCCGAGAAGAACAGTCACGAGAGGATCTTATAAAGCTCACCGAGATCCCTGCCCCACCGTTTAAGGAAGAGGTACGCGCGGCACATTTTGCCATGATGCTCAAAGAAGCCGGGATCAAAGACGTAGAAATTGACGGTGCGGGAAACGTTATCGGCCGTCGCCCGGGCAGGCGTGGCGACAAAGTCGTCGCTTATGCCGCACATCTGGACACCGTGTTTCCCGAAGGGACCGATGTTACGGTTAAGATTGACGGCGACAAAATGCGAGCCCCTGGTATTGGCGACAACACTCGGGGGCTTGTCACTGTGCTCGAGGTGATTGGTGCGCTGGAAAGCGCGGGGATCGAGACCGATGCGGACCTGTTGTTTATCGGTAATGTCGGCGAAGAAGGCCTGGGCGATCTGCGCGGCGTGAAACACCTGTTCCGGGATGGCGCGCCCAAGATCGACACCTTTATTGCGGTCGACGGCGGCACTGCGGACCGCCTTGTCTATGGGGGCGTGGGTTCCCACCGCTATCGAGTGACTTTCAAAGGACCCGGCGGTCACTCCTGGGGCGCTTTCGGTCTTGCTAACCCACAACACGCGCTCGGGCGCGCCATTGCGCTGTTTGACGAGAATGCCCCATCAGTTACCGGCGTCGGCGAAAAAACCAGCTACAACGTCGGACGGATCGGCGGCGGCACGTCAATCAACTCCATTCCCTTTGAGGCGTGGATGGAGATCGACATGCGGTCGGGCAGCCAGGCCAAGCTTGATGACATTGACGCCGTGCTGCAGTCCGCCATTCAAACGGCCTTGCAGCAGGAGAACGAGGGACGCCAAAGTGGCCCCCCGCTCACGGTAGACGTTGACCGGGTGGGCACCCGGCCCGCTGCGAAAGGCGATATCAACTCAGCACTGGTGCAGCGCGCTATGGCCGCAAGCACGGCACTGGGCGTAGCTCCGTCGCTACAGATCTCATCTACGGATTCAAACCTGCCTATATCCAAAGGCATTCCCGCCGTCACCATGAGTCGCGGCGGCAAGTCCGGCGATGCACACTCGTTGCATGAATGGTGGCAGCCCGTGGATGCTCACCTGGGCCCCCAAATCGGTATTCTGACTATCCTGGCGGAAGCTGGCATTGCTGACTGAGACAAATACTGAAGCTGCACTCACCGAAGCGTCTGTTCGGGCTATTTTTGAGTCTGAGCGGCGCCGGGCATCGGCACTGTTTGCACACTGGGAACACCCGTTTACAGGCTTAAGCTTTAATCGTGCACGCAGAGCCTATGGCCATGCCCATGCGGATGGCCGGGTGGTGCTGTCCAATACTTTTCTGGGCACGTCGGCCACGGCGGACCTGCAAGACACAATCCGACATGAGCTCGCGCACCTCATCGCCGGCATTCGATTCAAACACGGCCCCCGCTGGCAACAGGTCGCCCACTCCCTCGGGGCGCGGCCTCGTGCCTCGGGGCGCTCTCAGAGCAGCGAACTTCAGGAAAAAATGTCCGATGCGCCCTTCACACTCATCGCAATCATGCGCACAGGCGAAGAGCTGGTCATGCGCAAAGTGTATCGCCGGGCCCGACGCTATCAGGACTACCGCTATGGCAAACGCGGACAGCGATACCATATACGAGGGGAATTCGTGGAACGCTTTGAGTATCTGGACCACCGCGGGCAACAAAAATAGCCCAGTGCTTGTCGGTAACAGCCGGGCGCTCCTATACTGGCAACTCATCCTTCCCAGTGTGAGCTCAGCTTGAAAAAGTCTTTGTTAGCTATGTTCGGACGCGCTTATGAACCCACATCGGCATTATTAAGCCTGGGATTAAGCGCAGCCTTCCTCGTCGCCGCGTCGACTCAAGCGGCATCGGCTTACGACCTTCCCATCAAAGAGCACGTTTTTGAGAACGGCCTGCGGCTGCTGGTGTTGGAACGTCCCGATGATCCCAGAGTAGAGGCAAAAATCTTTACGGACATGGGTGCCATCCATGAGACTCCCGGACTCCTGGGTGCTGCGCACTTTCAAGAACACATCATGTTCAAGGGAACACCATCCCTGGGCAGCTCCGATTGGTCTGCAGAGCAGCCCATACGCGAGCGCATGAAAGTCGTCGAAGCCGAGTTTATCGAAGAAAAGAACCGCGCTCGCAATGCTATCCGCCAACGCGGGGCGATAGATGATTACCGTCACGAGCAGGCAACGCCGCGCATGCGCGAACTGCAGTCCGAGCTTGCAGCACTGGAAGAAAAAGCCTCTGCCTATCGTGAGAACGGCGCTATCAACAAGTGGTATCAGGCCTACGGTGGCACCAACTTAACGGCGACCACCGAGCAGGAATACATGAAGTTCGATATTAATCTGCCGGCAGAACGTATTGACCTGTTTTTTCGTCTCGAAGCCGATCGTATGAGCAACACCGTATTCCGGGAATTCGATCAGGAGCGCATGATTCTGGTAGAGCAGCGTCTGGGCGATCTCAACAAGCCATCTACTCCCTATTATGAGCAGATGAATGCCGTGGCAGGTTTGGTTCATCCGGTGTTCTGGCCCGAGGGTTATATGAGCGACTTTTACGAGTACACCCGAGCATCACAGCGCGCGCTTTACGAAGAGTATTTTGTGGTGAACAACAGCACCATCGTACTCATCGGAGGCGTCAGCCTGAAGGACATGATTCCCCGGGTTGAACATTACTTTGGCTGGATGAAGCCTGCTCCCGAACCCACCAGGACGCCAGCCATTGAGCCCCGGCCCGGGGCTGAAAGACGCCTGATCTATCGAAATGACGAAATCAAACCCCGGGTAGAGTTTCGTTACCTCATCCCCGGCGTAGGTCACCCGGATCGCCCCCTGTTCGATGTGCTGGGTGAGATCGCGAGCGCCCGCCTCACCTCGGCACTACAAACCGCAGGCATTGCTGGATCCGTCAACGTTAATACCCGTGTTGTACATACAGACCGCTTTGGCGTACCCGGCACCATGAATTTTGAACTCATTCTGCCTGATGCCACGAATCTGCAGGCCGCCGAAGCCTTGCTTGAAAAGACGCTGGCAACGCTCCATGACGGATCAGACAAAGGTGAACTCAACGCGGCCAAAGCCAAGCTGCGTACCCAGTGGTATCGCACCGCCCGGGACCCCAGCGCACTGGCCTTTGAGATCGGCCACTTTCAGACCATGGATAGCTGGCGCACTTTGCCGAAGTACCTTGCTGCGCGAGACGCAGTGAAGTCAGACGACATCGTGAGACTGACAAAAGACTACCTGTTTGTAGACAACCGTAGCGTGGGCATTGCCCGCCCCCGTCATGCCCTAGCCGCGCAGGAGCAACAGCAATGATGGCCCTTAAGCACAACATCACTGTGGGCCTCAAAGCCACCGTATTGCTGGCAGGTATTATGGGCACCGCCGTAGCCGCCGCTCAGGACACAACGCACCCGCAGGCCATGGGTCTGGCGGAGACGCAGTTTGAACGCCCTGATCCCGAGTCATTACAGGTCACGCTGGACAACGGTCTGGTCGCATACATTGCTGAGGACCATCGCGCCCCCCTTGTCACCTTAAAAGCTTATATCGGCGTGGGTACCGGCCATGGCGCTCCCGGCGAGGCGGCCGCGCTGGCTGCCGCACTGCGACGCGGCCCACAGTCCCTGCCGGCGGATGACTTCCAGGCCACGTTGGACTCTATGAACGCTGAATTTTCAGTGAGTCAGAGCCATGAGTTAACCGAAGTATTTCTGGACGTCCCTGCCAACGACAGAGCTCAGGCACTCACGCTCCTGGGCCAGCTTCTGAGTGAGCCGCGATTTGAAGGACCACAGACAGGCCCCCAAGAGCGTAAATCCAGTGCGAGCATCGATTACAACTATTCGTTGGTAAATGCGGTCGCCATGTTTGAAGACCAGCTGTTTGCCGGGCATAGGTTCTCGCCCAGCGCCACCGCCGAGCAAAGCGTCGCGGCCAGTCAAGGCGCAAGAGCACTACATGCCCGCTACGTAGTCGGACAAAATATAACGGCGGCCATCGCCGGCGACTTCAAACGATCAGCAGCAGTAAAGGATACTCGCCGGGCACTGAAATCTCTCAGCGCGGCGCGACCTCCCGCTGCCCAATCGTTTGCTGCGCTGCAGCCGGCGACGCAACGTGAGCTTATTCTCTCTCAGGCGGAGCGTATTCAGGGCTGGATAGTTATTGGTCATGAACTGCCCCTAGTGCCTGAGGAAGACGAAGCGGCATTGGCGGTCATGGACTATATCCTGGGCGCGTACCATCTGGATTCCCGCCTTTACCGAAGCTCTCGAGAGCTGCGCGGTCTGACCAACGACAATAGCTCCTTTTTGAAGCCGGGGATTCGCGGGCCGGGTTCTTATTCCTTTCGTACCTACGGTCGGCCAGAGGCCGTGCGACTGCTAGTGGACCTCACGTTCAAAGAGCTGAACACTATGCGCGAGACCTTGCCCACAGCAACCGAACTCTTCGTCGCCAAAGGTGCTTTGGTAGATGGCATCTATGCCGACCACTATGCAACCGGCGTTGAGGCCACCCAGGCTTATGCCCGGGAATGGCTCACCGAAGGAAGTCACGAGCGCTCAGAGAGTTTCCCCAGCCGCGTAGCGGCGGTCACTGCAGAAGCAGTGCGTGAGGCTGCACAAAAATATATTCATCCGCAGCGCATGGTAGTCGCCGTGCTCGGCCCGCTGGATAAAATCAAAGCAGCACCGGCCATAGAGTCTGAGCCGCAACTGAGCGTCTGGGGGGCACCCCCGTCGCGCTGAAGGGTTCACCGCTATGGTACTAAGAGCCGTCGCTTTCGCAACGGTCGCTATGGCCCCCTGGGCTACGCCCCTGTTAGCCGAGACCGAGGCCTCTCGAACTGCTGGCTCGCAGCCTTCGGAGCTACAGCTACAGCGGTCAGACTATGCTCGACGCCTGGAGGGCTTTTGGCTGGGACAGAGCATTGCCAACTGGACCGGGCTTGTTACCGAGATGGACAAGATTGGTGGCGAGGGGGTTCACGGCGAGTTTTATACGCGCGAGGATTGGGGTAAGGCTGATCAGCCGAGCATCTGGTCCGAGGGCATACCCAGTGACCTGTCCCCCACCATCGATTGGGTGTTTGCGCAGGACGATGGCGCCTGGGGTGCAGACGACGATACCGACATCGAGTACATGTACCAGCACCTGCTGCTGGAGTATCAAACCAGCGTACTGAGCCCCGAGCAAATTCGCGACGGCTGGCTGCGTCATATTTATTCCGATGAGAATACGCCATTTACCAACGACCGTGGTGAGCCAGAAAACTATCTCTGGGTGTCGAATCAGCAGGCGCACGACCTCATGCGCGAGCAGGGTTTGCTTCCTCCGGCAACCAGTGATCCAGCATTAAACCCCCATCACGATATGATCGACGCACAGCTGACCACCGAGATCTTCGGACTATTTGCACCCGGACGTCCGGACGTTGCATTGCGCCTGGCTAAGCTGCCCATTCGAACCACAGCGCGCGGTGACGCAGCGCTTGCGGCAGAGTTCTACGTCGTCATGCACTCCCTGGCCGCAAACGTCGATCCGGCGAAGAGTGTCAGCGAGCAAGTTGTTCAACTGCGAAGCCAAGCTCGGGCGCATCTACCTGATCATAGCTACACCGCCAAAATGTACGACTTTATAGAGGCCTCGCACAGCGCCGGCTTAAGCTGGGAAGCCGCTCGGGATGCGTTTTACCGGCGCTATCAAATAGAACAGGCGGACGGCTACGATGTCAGCTCAAGAGAACTCTTCTGTAATGGCTGTTTCGCATCAGGGATCAACTTTGGCGCCAGTATTATCAGCCTGATTTATGGTAACGGCGACTATCAGGAAACCGTAAAAATAGCTGTGTTGGCGGGCTGGGACTCAGATAACCCGGCAGCTACCTGGGGTGGTTTGCTGGGGTTTTTGATGGGTCGCGACGGTATAGAAAAAAGCTTTGGTCGAACGTTTTCCCATCAATTCAACATCCATCGCACCCGGGGTGGATTTCCCAATGACGGATTGGATGATTTTTCGGCGATGGCCCAACGGGGACTGCAGGTAGTGGACAGAGTGGTCGCTCAGGAAATGCGGGGGCACCTGGACCGCCAAGGTAAGTTTTGGCAGATACCGCTCCCGAGCCCCGAGCACTGAGCCTGACGGGCATAGGAAATCGACGCAAGTTTGACACCGCACTTAGTAACGAGTGGCGCAGAGCCCGCCGCGAAAAAACGGGTATCGCGTTGATACTCGCGGATATTGATCACTTCAAGCGCTTTAATGATGAGTTGGGACATCTGGCGGGAGACGACTGCCTCAAAGGTATCGCGGCCACTCTTGAGCAACACGCGAATCGCGTAAGCGACTGCGTGGCGCGCTACGGTGGAGAAGAGTTCGTCATTCTGCTGCCCGGGGTGGATCTAAAAGATGCTTTAAACATCGCTGAAGAGTGTCGGATAGCCGTAGAAGCTTTAGGCATTGCAATGGACGGCGATGACACCACATCGGTAACCACGATCAGTCTGGGCGTCGCAGAAGTTGATCCCAGTCGCGAGGCATCCCCAAAAGCTTTAATTGATGCAGCGGACCACACCATGTACCAAGCCAAACGTGCTGGCAGACACCGAGTGATGCCCTCTCTGCAGGGCACCAGCGCCGTAGACCACTGATCGGCCTCCTAAACGCCCCGTCAAGACCTGATCACCTGGCGACTGGCGACTGGCGACTGGCTAGCGTGTGGCTTCTTCCAAAGGCTCCCCTACTGCCCCGGACGGCGCCTCAATACCCAGCTTAATTGCCAGCGTCGGCGCTATGTCATAAGGGGCGACATTCCTGCTAACCGTTTTGCCCTTAAGTCCATTGCCTGCAAAGATGACCGGCACATGCCGATCATAGCGCCACACAGAACCGTGACTTGCGGCGACTACTAAACCGTCAAAATCGTTTATGAAAGACCCTGATCTAAAAACTACGTAGACATCCCCGGAGCGCTTGCCCTGATGGTTTGCGGAAACAAACTCCGCAATGTCGCCTCCGACCGTGGATCCGCGTTCTATATCCTGTGCCGTGTAGGCGTAGGCCACATCGGGCTGGGCCAACATGAGGTCGGCGAGTGCCGTCTGCACCGTAGCCAGATCAAGTCCCCGCGCCCGCACCAGGTCGCGATCCAGATAGAGATAGGGATGGAAGTAGGTCTGCACAAGATCGACATCGACAGACAGCGTTTGCCGCAGATCTGCATTGAGCTTATTTGTGGACACCACATCGTCATCCACATACTGCGCGGTTTGATTGAGTTCCTGCAAATATCCAGGCGCCTCGGCCCCCCCGTGATCCGCCGACAGCACTATCAAGGTGTGTTTCAGGCCCACGGTATCGTCGACATACTCAAACAGGTCGGCAAGGCTCCTATCCAGTCGAATCAGATTGTCTTCCATCTCAAGACTCGAGGCGCCAAACACATGGCCTACGTAGTCCGTGGAAGAAAAACTTACGGACAAGTAATCGGGGACCTCGTCCTGGCCTAAATCCTCAGCTGCCAGCAGCGTCTTGGCAAAATCCAGCGTGATTTCATCACCCGCCGGGCTCACGGTAAGCAACGTCGTAAAGTATTTGCTATCGCGCGCACCCCAGGGATGTGGAAACGTGCGACCAAAGCCAGCCACATCGGTCTCCCAGTCCTTGTCATCCTGCTCTAATCGCTGATAACTCTCTGGCGCGTTCTTGAGGGACCAGGACGTATCCGCAAAACGATCAAGCTTTCCTGCTCGGTTCCAGTCCAACACCCATTGCGGGTAGGCGTCGTAGTAATAGTTTGAAGTGACGAACTCCCCCGCCGCTTTAGAAAACCAGAACGCCTTACCGCTTTGACCGGCAAGAGGAATCGCTCCCCGGTCTTTTACCGACACCGCGTAAATCTTGCTGTCATTGGGATAGCGGATCGCCAATTGATCGGCAAACGTCGATGAGAGGAGCGCCCGGGGAGATCGCCCATCACTGTTAGCAACTCGCTGCGTGGGATCAATCTCACTGGACTTATCGACGTCGGCGTTAGCGCTGAGGAGCGCGTAGTTCGAGTCCTCGACGTTATACACCAGGGTGTCAGAGTCACGATCAAGCCAAACATTACCGACCATCCCGTGCACGGCCGGAATCGCACCCGTTGCCAAAGAGCTATGACCTACGATCGTTTCGGTATTGGCGTGTCGGTAATTTGCATTGGTATACCAAATGCCATGCTTTTCGAGATAGCGAAAGCCCCCTGGACCAAACTGCTCCATATGACGCAGAGGTAAGTCACCCCGGAGTTGATCAACGGTAATCTGAAGCACCAAACGAATCTCTGGTGCCGCACTAACAGTGGCACTCAAGACCAGCAAACCACTGGCAGCAACAACACGACGTAAAACACTCACACTAAAGACTCCTAAGCCGTAAATCATTCCGGGGTGTCCAAAACCTGCTGCACAGGCTTACCCCCAAAACGCACTTTACATCAAACACTTCTCCCATAATCGAACTCAATGAACAACAAGTACTTCCTCTGAAACACCAAAGGCCCTACTCTTGTCTTTTTCCTCGACGACTGCCCGGCCGACCTCAATGAAACTCGCGCTCAACCCCGATGTACTCAATGCAATCGATCCCCCTATAGCGGAAGCTCACTCCTGGATTGAAGGACGCGATTTCCCAGCAGAGAAACCCCTGTTGGACCTGGCGCAGGGAGTGCCCAGCTATCCCCCCGCCAAGGCAATCAGTGATCACGTAGCGCAACGCGCCGGCTTATTCGAGACCGCGCAGTACACGGGAATCAAAGGCATTCCCGAGCTACGAGAAACGCTTGCAAGCCATGTCAGCGAGCGATACGGGGGACATGTGGCGGCGGAGAACATATTGATATCCGCCGGCTGCAATCAGGCCTTCTGCCTTGCTATTCATGCGCTGGCTCGGGCCGGTGACGCGGTAATGCTGCCTGTGCCTTATTACTTCAACCACCAGATGTGGCTGGAAATGCAGGGCATCGATGCGATTCACCTTCCCTTTCGCCACGACCGTGCCGGTGTGCCAGATCCGGAAGAAGCGGCGGCCCTGCTCACGCCCAATACCAAGGCCATCGTGCTCGTGTCTCCTAGTAACCCCACAGGGGCCGTGTATCCCCCGGCAGTCATCAGCGAATTTAGAGATCTGGCCGCGCAGCGGGGTATCGCACTGATTCTGGACGAGACCTACCGCGACTTCCTCACCGACGAAAACGGCCCACCCCACAACCTTATTCAAGAAGGTCACTGGGACGAAACACTCGTGCAGCTTTACAGCTTTTCCAAGACCTTCAGCCTCACCGGATACCGGGTGGGTGCCGTGTCAGCCAGTGCAAGGGTTATCGAAGCCGTGGCCAAAGTCATGGATACCGTACAGATCTGCACACCGCGTATTTCTCAGGACGCAGCGCTATTTGGTCTCAAGCATGCCTGGCCCTGGGTGGAAGAGAAACGTGCCATGCTCGCCGCTCGTGAAAACGGCATGAAGCGTATTTTCAAAGAGGATGATCTGGGTTACGAACTTATCTCTGCCGGCGGTTACTTTGCCTACATTCGCCACCCCTTCGAGAATATGACAGCAAAGCAAGTCGCCCGCAGCCTCGCCGACAATCAGAACATCCTGTGCTTGCCGGGCAGCTTTTTTGGCCCCGGACAGGAGCGCTTTTTACGCTTTGCTTTTGCGAACATCGAAGAAAGCGACATGGATACTCTTGCTGCAAGATTGAAAGAGAGCGCCACGGCGCTAAGCTGAGCGCAGCTTAGGCTCCAACAACCGTTATCGCTGCTCGAATGGGCAGCAACATCATGTTTGCCAAGAACCGCTACCACCCCCCTGTCTCTGGCTCTTTGTCGCTGGTACTGAGCACTTACTGCCGCATTAATAATCCCAGCCCGGATTCTGTCGCTTCAGCCTCCGAATAAATGCAGGCCACGCAAGGTTATCTCCCATCCCGGGAACAAATGCTGGTTGACCCTGCTTTGAGACAGCGGACGTCAACTCAGCATCGCATCGAATAAGTGAAGCGCCACCGGCCTGCGCCAAAATTTGCGCTTTGCAGGCCTGATCCAGGAAATACATACGCAGAAACGCAATCCCGCAATTTCCGCCGACCGTGAGCGTGCCGTGATTACGCAGGATCATGAAGCCTTTCTCGCCCAGGTCGGCGACCAGTCTGTCCCGCTCCTCCAGGTTAGTCGCAATACCCTCATAGTCGTGATACGCAAGATCATCCATGACGACCATAGAGAATTGCGTGCAAGGCAATAAACCTTCTGTCTGTGCCGACACCGCCACGCCATAAGGGCTATGGAGATGCAAAACGCAGTGAGCGTCGTCCCTGGCCATATGCACGGCAGAATGAATCGTAAATCCCGCCGGGTTTGAGAAATACGGTGACTCCCGCACCACTTCGCCCTGCTCATCAACCACAAGCAACGAAGACGCCGTCATCTCTTCAAAACCGACACCGTAGGGGTTCATTAGAAATTGACGTTGACCGTTGTGGTCCGGCAGTCGCACAGAGATATGCGTAAAAATATGGTCGTCCATCTCAAACAGCGCGCACAGCCGATAGGTCGCAGCAAGATCACAGCGGAGCGCCCACTCTGCATCACTCACAACCCCCTTCAAAGACGGGATCTCAAGCGGGTCAGGTACAGTGAAATCAGATTGGGGGATGGAGGCTCGATGGGTAGCTGAATCATTCATTTTTCTATTCCTCAATTGCCACTAGGGGCCTGTTTACACTGTTCCAGGCTTTGTTCTTCACTCCCCCTCAGCCGGGAGAATCACTCAGACGCTTGGCGATAGCATGGATCCAATTTTCGCTTTCCAGCGACTCAAAACGCCCTTCGCTCTGTGGATCAAAGCGAATAGGCTGCCCGGGGCGCACATCGAGCACCCTGGAGTCTCGAACAACCACGGTACCGTTGACGACGACATAGGGAATGCCCACGGGCGGCAAGCCATTCTCCCCAGCCTTATAGCTTGCCTGCGGCGCGACAGTATCAGGATCAAAAATGGCCAGATCTGCGACCATCTCAAGTTGAATGCGACCTCGCTCCTGCATGGATTTGAGACCTGTATCACCGAGGTGTTTTGCGTTCCAGTAGGACAGCTGCGCCAAAGTAAACATCAGGGGCACATCGAGCTGGCGAGCAAGTGCCAGGGTGCTTGAATAACTTGAGGCCGTACGAGGATGCCCGGCGAAGCGCGAGGGATCAGCATCGTAGGGTAAAAGATTGCCTTCCACATCGATTCCCATCATGGCATCAGACGCGACCACCATATGGGGAATAGTCGGCCACAGAGGCAGCCACTCTTTTCGCGGTGGCAGATGGACGATAATCACATGCCCGGGATCCTCCTCAACCATTGCCAGGTACTGAGCCTTACTCAAGAACCTATCGGCGCCGGGATCGTAAACCGTGTCCTCATAGCTGTAACCGTTGGTGTCTTCCCAGATTTCAGGTCTTAAAAAATCAGCTGCAATAAAGGTGGATCCGGCGGCAAAAGGATAATACTCGCCCCACACGTTATGCCCCTGCTCCCGGGCGAGCTTCAGTTTCTCCTCGTTTTCCCACCAACCGTAATCATTGTCGTGCGCAAGGATCAGCGGTGCCTTCAATGCCAGTGCATTCGCCAGCACCTCATCAAAGCCGATCGGTGCTTCGGTAGGCGTTTGTGTATTTAGGTGAAAGCGTGTGTGCACCGACGCGAGACGCCCGTAGGTCGCCGCAGTACGCTGAGCGGCAAATTGCTCATAGCTGGTCATACCGCGATTCATGTAAGCGGCGCCCACGCCAATACCAATGGCTCCCTGACGAAGGTCCTCGTCCAGAAGCTCCATCACGGCATTCATCTGCTGCACATCGCTGCGATTCAGGGACCAGCCAGCAACACCGTCCGCAGCGGCGGCGTCGATCATTGCACCGGCGCTCGACGCATCTATGGGTGCGTTCACCTCAACTTCAGGGTCGTGCACCAAAAGACGACTCAGGTTCAGGCTCGCCGTTGTACCGTAGTTGATCTGCCATCCGCAGCTATCCTTTTGCTCATACCACTGCCCCACACGTGTGGCACCCAACTCAAGATCCATGCCGGTAGTCACACCATCCGCCACTGCCATTTTGCTTGCAAAGCGATCGACCGCGTGAAAATGCGTATCAATGAAACCCGGAGCCACAACCAAACCACTTGCATCGATACTATCGTCGCCGAGTAGGGGGTCCTGGGTTATCGCGACAATGCGTCCGTCTCGAATACCCACATTGGCGATCTGATCAAACTGCGTCTCGGGGTCCATCACGCGACCATTGTTGATAACCAGGTCGTACACCTGAGCCTGGACAGGCAACACAAAGGCCGCACCCGCAGCGCCGACAAGAACAACGACGCTCTTCATTAAAGTGTTCATTGGTTTCTCCAAAACAGTAAACCCCCAAAACCCGCGCTAAAATTTCGGCCTGACTAGACGCCCGACCTGTTACCTCTGGCACCGGGCCACAGCACAAATGCAGCTAATCAGTCTGCCTGTATTGCAAAGTAGTCGTACAGCGAGCGGGCGACTTCGCCAATTGCACGCTCACGATCAGCAGGATCTGTAGTGCTGCTCTTGGTGAACACGACAATCGCAAACTCATCTCCGCCGGGAAGTCGTATATAGCCCACGTCATTAACCACACCACCCACGGTGCCGGTCTTGTGCAGGACCTGCGTGCCTTTGGGGAGTAAGCGCCCAAGACGGTCCGGCTTGGTCACAGTCCGAGACATAGCGCCCAGCAGAAAATCGGTGCCGGCTTGACTCATCGTTTCGCCCGCCTTAAGCGCCAGCAACAGTGACAACATCGCTCTGGGCGTGGATTTGTCTTTACCGTCCGCTTCAAAGTCGGCGCGGGGCGCATGGATCCGCTGCGGATCTGTCCGCGCAATCTCAGCCACCTGAGCTAGCGACGTGCGACCCGCGTCTATTCCGTAAAAGTCCTTGAGTAACTCAGCGGTTGAGCGGTCAACGTGAAGACCCTGTATTCCCAAGGACCGCATAGTCTTGGTCACCGCCTCCGGGCCGCCGGCGAGTTCCAGGCAAATATCTGTGGCCGTGTTGTCGCTGTAGGTAATCATGACTTCAATCAGGTTCGCCACTGAAATCGTGACGCCACTGTGCGGAAATGCGCTCGCAATAATCTGACTAAAGACGACAGCCTCGTCAGGTACCGGGACGAGCTGATCAAGCCTTAGCTCTCCCTGATCTATCCTGCGTAAAAGCGTAATGGCAATAGGGATCTTATAGGTACTTGCCATAGGAAATGGTTCATCAGCATTGACGAGAATTCTGCCTTGATATCCCGGTCGCTGTGCTGCGACACCGAGCACCCCAACCAGGTCCTTTGTCAGTGTCTTGAGTAGATTCGAAGTACGATCAGCGTCATTAGCTTCCTGCGCAAAAGCGGGCACGCCAAGCAGCAGCAATAGCAATAGAGCATTGGCACAGCGCGCGGGGAAACCGTTCTTATGGATTAGGTCACTCATGCAACGACCCTCGATTGTTTAAAGTAGCTAATGGTCAGCAAGGGAATGACATAGACCACAGCAAAGCCAACCGCCATGGCTGAATAACCCTTTGCGATCAGAGAAATGATCCCCAACGACGCAAGCGCCGCACTAACGCCCAGTGCCCCCATGGCAATCAGGGCGCGAAGCCAATGACTCATACCGTCGTCCTTCTGAGGCGTCAGCGCAAACTCTACGCGCTCAATAACACCTTGAACGAGACCCGCACCGGTTTGCGCCAGAGTGCCCAGCAAGGCAATCAGATACAGCGGCAACATCCAGGAAGGCGCGTAATGTTCAATCATCCAATACACCGGCACGGGCTCTTCGAGGATTGACGGCAAGCCTAAAGAGAAACTGATATGAAACATCGCAGCCGGAAGCATGATCAGCACAGCGGTTACCACGCCACACCCCAGGGCCTCTTTGCGCGTTTCAAGCCCCCGCACGGCAAACAGCAATACCGGCGCAAGGGCGACGTTGTAAAGCGCGTACAGCGCCCCACCGGCCGCAGCCCCAGGCTCGCCCGCAGTCGTGATTTGGACGCTCAGCGTGTGCGCGTCGAATTGCTGCAACACAAAGAAAAAGTACAGCAAAAACACGCCGTACATGGCGAACATCCACCCGGTGAGTATGCGTTCAAGAATCTGCCGCCCAAAAAACACCATGGCAGCCACCAGAACCAGCATTAATGCAAGGCCGAGCTCCGGGGGAACCTGAAATCTGGACGAAAGAATATTACTGGCGGCAGAGCTTAGAACCCCCAACACCAAAAGAAATAGCAGTAGATAAAGAAGCTCAAAGGTCCACCAAAAAGGACCGATGAGTTCACGAAAAAACGTCTGGTACTCATAGGCGCCCATACGTCGCGCAAAATCGAAGGTCATTGCAAACACCAAAGCAAACACCAACCCGGCGATCGCTATCCCGATCAAGCCACCGCCAATCCCGTAACGGGAAAAAAACTCAAGGACTTCGCGACCGGTACCGTATCCCCCACCCATGATGACGGATACGAATACCGCTGGAGGCACGACGTAAACCTGCAGCAGGCGACTCATGAAAAATATCGCCTAACTGCAGTAAACAACATCACCTAGCCTTTCCCTAGCGTCCCAAAAAATAGGTGAAAGTCGCACCGTATAACTGAGGATCGCCCCATACGGTTCGGGGTGTACCGAGGAAGTTGTCATTATTAACCTTGGTGAACTCCTCATCCGTGAGGTTGCGCCCCCACAGCGCCAGTTCCCAATTGCCTGCAGAAGGCGTATAGGCAGCGCGAGCGCCGAGCAGGCTGTAACTTTCAATCTGATCAACCTCAAGATTCGCAGGATCGGTAAACTGGTCGTCTACCCAAGTGTAGTCCACATCAAAACTGATACTACCCCCGGCAAGCTGAAGCAGATACTGCGCCGCTAGAAAGTACTTCAACTCCGGTGCATAGGGAAGACTGTTACCCGAAAAGGCTTCGCCATCGCCGGGATTCTCAAACTCGTCATAAACAGCGTCGATCCAGGTGCCGTTGGCGACAAAACGGAGATTCTGGGTAGGCACCCATGTCAACTCCGTCTCAACCCCGGTTACGGACACCTTACCGGCATTCGTTAACTGAAGAGATGTCGCGCCAGACGCACTTTCGAGGAACTGAAACACCTGATAGTCGTCATAGCGCATTTCGAAGGCGGCAGCGTTAAGGCGAGGCTGTGTGAAAACCGGCTCCAGCGATAAGCACTGTAAAAACAGTACTATTCAATGGTCTCTCCATCACTCAGCGGGCATGTCAGCGGCGCGATATTGAAGCAGGTCTTTATGGCTAAAATTTCTTGAACGCCTGTAATGCCGTTTACGCAGCCCTCGAACAACGCAAAATAAGGCTAAATACAGCTCTTAGGCTCGTATCGCCTCCATTAACGGTACGACGCCCATGATGCTTATCATTCGCCGAAGGTTGTAAGCCAGGACATGCAAACTCATCTCCGTGCGGACATTCTTAAGCCGCCTCGTCAGGAAATGCGTCGAGCCCATCCAGGCTTTGAGTGCCCCAAAGGGATGTTCTACCGTTTGCGATCGCACCGACATCGCATCAGGTGTTTTACGCAATTCCTGATCCATGCTGTCCAGCAGGTCCTCGTGTTCCCACCGCCGTATCCGGCGCTGCGCGCTCGTCATACATTGTGATTTTAACGCGCAGTTCCTGCACACCGAGACCGGTGCAAAGTACACATGCAGCACGTTGCCTGCTTCAACTGTGTTGAACCGCCGCTGCAATACTTCCCCAGCCGGGCATCGATACTGATCTGCCGCTTCCTCGTAGTGAAAGTCTTGTTTGCCAAAACGGCCCGCCGCCTTGCTGCCGGACGTCAGGATTTTAGGGACCAACACTTGGATACCTGCGTCGTAGCAGTCTTTTATGGCTCTGCCTTTGTAATAACCTCGGTCGGCCAGCACTTTAATTTCGTCTTGTTGCAGCGTGTGCTGCGCCAGTCCTGCTAACGGGAAGAGTTGATTCCTGTCGACGGCGGCATTGGTGACGTCGTGCGCAACGATCAGCTTGTGCCTTGTGTCGACGGCCGTTTGAACGTTGTAGCTCACTTGTGAACCCATGCCGCCTTTCTTCATCAGGCGGGAATCCGGGTCGGTCTCAGAGATTTGCTGGTCGGGGTGCGCGAGTACATCGCGCTCACGCTTTTTTAAATGCTGCATCCGCTCCTTGAGCGCAGCGATCTTCTCTTCCAGTTCCGGCACCTTAGTATCCCGCACCGATGGCTCGTCCTTGTCGACGTCGTCCAGCAGCGACAGGTATCGCTCGATGTGCTGCTCTACTCTGGCGATGCGGCGCTTCATACTCGCCTTGGTATCGTTCCGATCCTTGCTGTTTACCGCTTTGAACTTGCTGCCATCAATAGCCACGATAGCCTGTGTGAACATCTCCATAGAGCGGCATAGATCAATAAACTCCCGGCAGACGCGGCGTATGGCTTTGCCGTTGTCCTTCCTGAAATCCGCAATGGTTTTGAAGTCCGGCATCAATCGGCCGGTGAGCCACATCATCTCGACATTGCGCTGGGTCTCGCGCTCCAGCCGGCGACTGGATTGAATCCGGTTGAGGTAGCCGTACACGTAGATCTTTAACAGTGATGCCGGATGGTAGCCAGGGCGGCCGGTGGCTTGCGGTTGAACCCGGTCAAAACCAAGATCAGCCAGGTCGAGTTCTTCAACAAAGGCATCAATGACTCTTACGGGGTTATCGTCTGCGATGTAGTCATCGAGCCGTTCGGGAAACAATGTGCCTTGGCTTCGATCTTCGCCTTCTACGAAACGCTTCATCAGAATCTCGAGTTACTACGACAGCAATAGCATATCTCGAAGAGGCGTTTTCACACAGCCTCAGGCGGAAGCGGTCTTAAGCAATAACTCCCCCCCCCCCCCCGGTAGCGAACCTATTATCAGAGCTCTCCACCCTTGTTCATCGCCTTCGTTAACTCCACAAGAATCATATCCACGACTGCAATCAATGGCGCCACGTCTCGCCGAGCAAGACTCTCGTACGTGAACCTCTCAAGAGCGATATTCAAGAACTCCTGATCAGCTTCGACAGTCAAACGCGTCGGGCTGGTAAAAAGTTCATCGGGCAGTGTTCCAAACGCTGGGTTGTAGCGTTGGAAGATAGCGATGAAGGGGGCCAGGTCAGTTCTGGAGGCCAGAAATGGCGTCCACCTCTCTGTCGCAATTCTGAGGAGCCTCTGCTCTTCCTCTTGCAACTCCTCCACCAAACCAGGCCACGAGAGCAAAAGATCGGCCAAGCGGCCATTGTCGATGAGCCTAGCTCCCCCCCCATTTACGAACACATCGACTGCGCCAGTTCCGGGTTGAAATGTGCGCGAGCCGATAAAAGTGAACGCAATGTCCGCGTCAAGTTGGTCGTTAATCGCTACCGCATCGCCAGCCGATACAGATGCCAGGAGCCTCCACGCCGCCCGCTGGCGGAAGGCGTGCTCCTCCTCCACTGACTCTAATTCGGGCTTTATCGCTTCGAAGTCAGCATGCAGCCGTTGAAGTAGGGCCAGCCTTGCCTTCTGGTCCCCTCGATTGTCCCACCAGGCATCGATGGAAAATGCCAATAAAATGCTGACAACAATAGCCACCGACTCCAGAGTCAGTTTTTTCCAAGGTCTGCTTTCGGCCACGTCTGCCCTCCCCCCCACACGTAGTGCAACAGACTAAGGTTACTTGAGAAATAATACAGAGTCGCGGTTGGGTCGGAAGTCGTCACTCACTGGCGATCCCATGAAAGTCTGCTCCAAAAGAGACCTGCGGGCCCACCCCTTGTTGCAGAACGGTAGCGATTGAGAGGCTTTGACCATCGTGGCAGTCTCTCGCCTGCAAATGACGCCAAAAGTCAGCGTGCGCTACCTTCTTTCATCATGTTCTCGACAATCTCCAGCGTATCGAAGCGTCATGGATCGCCTCATCAGTCCTCGCCGAGCTGCCTGGCGACCAGTGCCAGTATGGCAAGGAATTCAATTTCCATCTGTTCGAGACTGCTCAGACAACTTTCATAGCGGACCCAGCTTGTCAGGGCGAGGCTGCGCACACGAGGATCTGATACGTGGCGCCACAGCGTGGTCTCGCGCGGAAGCACCGGGAGCTGGCGGATGTCACGACTCAGACGGGCGAGCAGGCGGCTCACATCGATTTCCAGCATATTCATCGCTTCGGTGATTTGCGTGACGTTGCTGGCGAGAACTAACTGCTCACGTTCGAGGTTCGCTACCAGAGCTAGTAGTCGGGTTGTGCGCTCGATGAGTTCCGGATTGTCGACGTAGGACAGGTCACCACCCCTGAGGAGCGCCTGCAACGATCCAAGCGGCGCGTCGAAGGAAGGGGTGAAGAATAGACGGGTACTGAGTTCATCTATCCGAGAGGCATCAGTAGCCTCTGGCCGCGATCCGTCAGCCAGTGCAAGAAATTTCGCAGTGCCCTCCAGACCATCCGCCATGCCGCTGCGTACGCGCCCCAACTCAGTCCGCGCAGCGATAGCGTCGCTTCGAATCGCCATTAGCATCGCCTGCCGTGCGCGTGCCTCCTGGCGGTCATCCCACCAGGCATCGATAGAAAACGCTGCAAGAATCGAGAGAACGATCACCATCGCCTCGACGGCAAGGCGACGAGCCACGGGGGGCGTGTCCTCGGTGGGGCCTTTGGCATCCGACATCGCGTCGCTCTCCTCGCTACGAAAGTTCAGGCTACACCGGAGCGCGCAACCTGTCTTCTCCAAAAACGGACATTCAACAGAGGCAGATAGACCGACAGTAACGGGCCAACTGCTGCCATTCGACACGCTATCGACCAACGACGGTTGTCACTTGCGAAGGAGGTCTTTAGGCCATGTTGATTAATGGATGACTCTCGCGCCTAATGCAGCACCTCGCCTTCATCAGACTCCTTAAGCACTCCCTCTGCAATGGACCTGCACAACACTGCAATGTCTTTCGGCGTGGTGGGGAATCGCTCAGCGTAAAGTTGAACAGCCGCACACAGCATCAGGTCAGTGGCACGTTCGTCGTCAATACCCTCCTCTTCCTTTGCGGTGCTAATCATCCGCTCAAGGAACAAGTGCATCTTCGCTCCTATACGACTGTCATGCTCCTGCTCTTCCTCAGAGATTGCATCGGGGTAGTCTCGTTCGTCGGTCATGGGTTAGCGCCAGGCAATGGAATGTGCGGTAAGGCTATCGCTTTTCGTATGCGAGGACATCTGGGCGTGGTTGGCGATGTTCCAGGGTTAGCAGTCGAGAGATTGGATAGGACAGACCCCACCCCTAAAAAGACATTGGGTCTTAACCCATTGTGGATGGGATGGCATCATCAACAGGGTCTAATGAAAACCGGTCATCCCCCCTTAAGTGGATAGAGCCCGCTATTTCAGCGTGTTGCGCAATGTTTCACTACGATGCAAAAAGGTGGCGGAGCGGACGGGACTCGAACCCGCGACCCCCGGCGTGACAGGCCGGTATTCTAACCAACTGAACTACCGCTCCAAGGTAGACAACGCGACAACCACTTTGCTTTTTTCCCTGAGGAAAACTGGCTTCAAAACACCGTTAGCAACGTGGTGGGTGATGACGGGATCGAACCGCCGACCCTCTGCTTGTAAGGCAGATGCTCTCCCAGCTGAGCTAATCACCCGCGTTGGAGGGGCGCATTATAGAGCCTTGCCTTTGCCTGTCAACGGATTTTACCTCCAGGATTAAACATCGCTATCTGCAACGCCATATTGTCTGTAAATACAGCAAAAGATCCTGCAAAAAGCCGGTGATTCTGCATAAAGCCCGCACCCAAGTCTTTCAATTCACTGCGCATCGGTTGAACATACGCGGGTTTTGATTGGGACATATCTGATGGAAATCTTTAAGGACTTTCACTTTGAGGCGGCACATCGTTTGCCCAAGGTGCCGGCGGGACATAAATGCGAAAGACTGCACGGTCATTCTTTTCAATTGCGCGTCTACGTAGCAGGCGAGCCCGGTGAGGCAACTGGCTGGATCATGGACTTTGGCGATATCAAAGCGGCGTGCAAGCCGGTGATCGCGCAACTGGATCACTACTACCTGAATGATATCGAAGGACTGGAAAACCCCACCAGCGAAAACCTCTGTCGCTGGATATGGGAGCGCCTTCTGCCCGCGCTGCCTACTTTGTCCGGCGTTGAGATCAGAGAAACCTGCACGTCAGGGTGTGTCTATCGTGGTTGACGTCCAGGTCTGAGGACACGAGCTTGCTACAACGTTACCAGTCAGCCGAGTGTTACTGCTCTGTTGGTTACCTGAAGTAGCACGGCAAAATTGTTATGCACAGCAATGATGCACATGACAGCAATATTGAAGTTACATGACATGGCGCAGGTTCGCTCTAACAAACCCTCCTTAACATACTGTTTTTTATAATATTAATTACATTGTTCGAATTTTGACCAGCGCACCAAACATGCCGCAACGCTTGGGATTACGGGCATGCTAAACAAATTGTGCACTGCTTTATCCACAGGTTTTGTGGACAACATGGACTAAATGGATGAATAGACAATCAATTCGGACCTGCAACCCCTCTGCCATGCATCATTCGCATTGAGGCAAGTGACCGTGAAACGTATGCGGCCCCCTACGAACCCATGAATTTCCTGGAATGGTTGAGTTTGGCCAGCCTCTGCTTTGCAGGAGCGGCCTCCCCGGGACCGAGTCTTGCGGTTATTGTCAGCGCCAGCCTCGCAGGCGGCAAACGCAGCGGACTGGCAGCCGCCTGGGCCCATGCCATCGGCGTCGGACTCTACGCCGCGCTTACGGTACTGGGACTCACTGCCCTGCTCGCTGCGGCGGGTTGGTTATTTGTCGGCCTGCAGAGCGCGGGAGCAATCTATCTTTTGTGGCTGGCCTGGGGCCTGTGGCGAAGTGCCACGTCAGCATCAATGAGTGACGAGCCCGCCACAACAAACGTCAAGTCCTGGGCGCGAAATGGATTTGCCATCGCTTTTCTCAACCCCAAGCTCGCAATCTTTATGCTGGCTCTGTTCAGTCAGTTCATACGACCGGACGCCACTGTGGCAGCTCAGGCTATTCTGATTGCGACAGCAACGCTGATTGACGGACTCTGGTATACGCTCATCACACTGGTTTTTACGCGGGGAAAATGGATCTCAGCGCTTAGGAGCAACGCGGCAAAAATAGACCGGCTCTTCGCAGTACTACTGTCACTGGTGGCCCTGGTAATACTGGCAAGAGTGCTTTCTTCTTTTTAACGGCTCTCCTAATGAAGAGTGGGCGCCTCGGCCACCAGTACAGCCTGCAGGCGCGGTCCCAGCATAATAATATGCCCGATCTCGCGACCCACTCCGTCGCGGCTGTATTCAAACCGATACTGACGCCAAATATGCCAACGGCCTTTGCTATCGCGACTAAGAGAAGTTTTGGACAGTGCCACCGACTGGTCCAGCAACTGAATATCGGCCAACTCCGATGAGCGCTTCGCCGCGGCCACCGCCAACTCACGCACACGAGTGGCGCTAAAAATGTACCAGGCGAAACCACCGAACACAGCAACAAACACCAAATCCCAAACACTCAATGTCATTCCTGAATACTCTCTTTGCCCACGCCCTGTCTCAAAAAACCCAGTACTGCGCTATTAAAGGCCTCTGGTTTTTCTGCGTGGAGCCAATGCCCCGTATCCGGAATTCCTTCAAATCGGGCTTTAGGAAACAGTCTCGACGCGGCGGCCATGCCGGCCTCATCGACATAACTCGACTCCAAACCGTAGACGAACATCGCGGCCCCCGGGTACGGTGCACCTCGGGGCGCTTTGCGAAACTCTTCGTAGTTATCCCGCAATGCTGCAGCGTTAAATCGCCAGTCATAGGATCCATCCGGCTCACGCTTCAGGCTCAGTGCTAAAAACTGTACCACCGACCCTTCGGTAACGAACTCCCCCATGACCTCCCCCGCATCACTGCGGGATTCAGGCCGCGCCGCCTCCACCGCGGCGATGGCAGAAAAAACCGCGTCGTGAGAAGCCGCATACTCCACCGGTGCAATATCTGCCGCCACCACCGCACTGACATCGTCTGGCCAAGCAAGCGCCATTTGCATAGCAACCTTGCCGCCCAGAGAGTGCCCTATGACAGCCGCAGGAACCAATCCATTACTTTTCATGTACTCAATAACACTGACTGCAAGATCGTTGAGATCTGAATGCTCTTGCCATGACGAGCGACCATGGTTGAGGAGATCCAACTGATGCACTTCAAATTCGCCAGCGAGCGCCCGCGCAAGGCTGCCCAGATTGCTCCCCATACCGAACAAGCCGTGCAGGAGTATCACCGGAGCGCCCTCGCCACTGACGCTGGCGTGCAAAGCCGCCTGTGAAGCCCTTTTGTGTCCGGACGACTGTTTGTTGTCTGCCAAGATGTCTGCCAAGTTTGTTACCATTGTCGGTTCCTGAAACTCACAACACATGTTACCCAAGAATATGCCCAAAAAGTTGTTACTCCTCGCCGCCTCTACCTGCATCTGGCTCACAGCCTGTGCCACGGGCGGAGGTTATAACCCCACGGTATTTCCCTTTGAAATAGAGAGCGAGCGCCTGGCTGAATCGCCCATCCGTACGGTGGTGATACCCCACGTCAATCTTGGCAGTCCTTCACGCAACTACCTGGAGGACGTCTCGCCGCGCGTCGATGCCCGCATCGGCAGCTATCTCAAGGACAATGGCTACAAAGTGCTACCTCAGCGAGACTTCAAACAACATTGGAACGCCGCCGTGCGCGCCTTTGGTGACCCGGTGGATCCCACAACCGGTCGCGTGAATATGAAGACCTTTTCGCAGATCATGCAAAGCGTGCGCGATCGCTTCATTGAATCTGGCGAGTTGGATGCTTTTGTCTTCACAGATCTCGTAGAACTGGATGTACCGTTTAACAACGGACTGAAGCATATAGGCCGCTGGGACGGCGTCTCCCGTCGCCCCTCTATGCAAGGTCCGGGCACCGGTGTCAGCGCAGACTTTGACTGGTCCATGACCGCCGCCGTTGCATCGGTGCAAGTCACTATCTTTGATACAGAACTGAAGCGCCTGTTTGTCAGTCGTGGCGGACTGGATGCCACTGACGCCATCGATGCGCGCTCATCGACTGGGCGCTACATTCGACGACGCGCGATACTCGAAAACAACGAATATGTCGATGAGGGCATTGCGCTCGCGCTCCACCCCCTCATTGAGATGAAAAACTATCCGGGCAATCCCTAGGGAAAGCCCGGGGCATCACCGCCCTGCCGTTTAACCGCCCTGCCGTTTAGTCTTCGTAGTTGGCCGCGCGTTTTTCCATTTGGGCGCTGAGACCTTCCTGAAGATCGTGCGCACTGAGCATTCCGGCGTTCCAGGTGGCGATATAATTCAGACCTTCCTGCACACTGTGATCCCGGCTGTACAGCAGCATCTCTTTGCTGCCACGGACTGCCAGCGGCGCCTTACTGGCAATCATGGCGGCTGTCTCGCGAACACCCTCTAACAATGCGTCCTTGTCAGCGAACACCCGGTTTATCAAACCCACCTGCTGCGCCTCTTCGGCACCCATATTGCGACCGGTATACGCCAGTTCGCAGGCTACGCCGTAGGGTATGATTTTTGGCAAACGCTGCAACGTACCCACATCGGCGGTCATGCCGATATCGACTTCTCGAATGGAGAACCAGGCATCTGCCGTGGCATAACGCATATCTGCACAGGTGACCATGTCCATGGCGCCACCAATGCACGTGTTGTGGATGGCTGCCAATACGGGCTTGCGGCATTTCTCGATAGCCGACAGATTGTCCTGCATCACCAGCACATTACGCCGGAAGGTCTCCGCCCGACGCGCCGGGTCCGCATTCTGGCCCTGCACACCAGCGAGCATATCCAGATCAATGCCCGCACAAAAATGCTTACCGTGCGCCGCCAGGATCACTGCGCGTACCGACGGCTCGCTGTCCAACCAGTCAAAACATTCCTGCAGTTCGCGCCACATCGCGACGCTCATGGAGTTCGCTTTATCACCACGATTGAGAAACACCTCGGCCACATGCCCGTGAACGCTCAAATCCAGCGTTTCAAATGTGGGGTGGGTTATCTGTTCCTGCTGCATGTCACTCTCCTTTCCCTACCGTTCTAGGTTCTTCTTACATAGTGTGCTGTTTTGCCATGATAAGCCGCGAACAATTTGGACTTACCACACACGGTGAAAATCATCGGTTTCCAGGTCAGGAATAGGCTTCGCAGGACAATCCCGGCGCCCGACATACACAAAACCGACAAACTCTTCGTTCTCAGCCCCGCCCAGATCACGAACGAGCTGCTGATCCTCGGCAAAGGCTCCGGTGCGCCAAATCGCTGCATAGTCCATGGCTTCGGCCGCCAGGGTCAGACTGAAAGCTGCGCAGCCAGCAGAGAGGCGCTGCTCCCAAAACGGGACTTTTGGATGCTCCGTCAAAGAAACCAGCACCGCTATGACTAAAGGCGCGCGAAGCGGTGCGTTCAAGGCGCGGTCTTGCGCGGCCTGATCGGCCAGGGGATCACGCCGGAGTAAAGACGCTCGCAGAAGCTCTCCAAATGCCATCCGCCGATCACCCTGAATGCTGATAAAGCGCCAGGGGCGCAAACGCGCGTGATCGGGACTGCGCAGTGCGCACTGAAGCATTTGCTCAAGTTCATCTGCACCGGGGCCTGGCCCGGCAAGCCGCGCGGCAGAATTCCGCTCCTGCAAAAACCTTAGGCTGCTGGGGACACCTGACATGCTGTGCTCTTCACTAAATCGGGATCGGCATCATACCAGCGTGGTCCGCCGGACGCAGGCCCCGGCAACGCTGAGAGCCTGGCTATGATTCGCGTAGTTCAGCCGGAGCGGAACCTGCATAGATATTCATAAACCCCCGGTCGCCTGCCGAGGCATCGACGTTGTCCGACCACTGACATAAAGCCTGGGCATCGCTGGGCACCAGACGGTGTTCGATATGATCCACAATCCATAAGGGCAGGCCCAGATCAGCAATGAGGGTAATGAGTGCCCGGCCGCTGCTTCGAGCCAAACGCAGTGAGTATGGGGTCAGCTCCAGCAATATTCGCAGGCGCGGCGCGCTCGCCTTCAATAGAGGCAAAAGGCCTTCCATCACCGCGTATTCACTGCCCTGAGTGTCGACCTTTAACAGGTCAATGCGATCGGTATAAAGTGCCAACGCGTCCGCACCGCGACGCACCGCAATAGCCTCCTCACGCCGGTCGCCATCACCGGCATAGATCTGATGATCACCCCGGTTGTCTTCACTACGATGCAAGCTCGCCTGCACATCCCGATCACCCAGCGCGACGGGCAGGGTTTTCACCGCGTCCTGACAGTGATTCAAAGCGAGGTTTTTGTGCAGTAGCGCGACATTATCGGCCGCAGGCTCAAAAGCAAATATTTGCGCTGCGGGCCGCAAATGCAGCGCGCTAAGAATACTGAAGTATCCCAGGTTTGCTCCCACGTCGACGACCACATCTGCAGATTTTTGCGAAGCCACCCAAAGCTGCGTCTCAAAGGGCTCCCAGAGCCTCTCACTGTGCAGCTTACGCGATACAAGATCAGTATCCGGGCAGTGAGTTTGCAGCGTCAGCTCATGCCGTAAACCTGCTATCGGGTTCAGTACAACCTGCCACTCACGCTCTTTATCCACAAACGCTGAACACCCGTATTATGGCCATTGGGTTGGCTTTTAATCTTCGAAGGGATTGGACTGTGCTAGCGACACAGGTCGACCACCAATAGAAATGCTATCGGCGGTAAAGCTTACTGCATCGTCACCCAGGACATTGTTATCAAACAGATAACGCGGAAACTCCTGACCCGACAGAACCCGCTCCTCCCGAGCCTGTTGTGCTTCTTTTACCGCCTCTTGAGCGTGCTCCCACTGAGTCATACAGCCGCCTCCGTGACGGGCCCGAAGCATGTCCATGGTTTGCAAAGGACTAAGAAGCGTTGCCGTTGCGTTGTTGCCCCCAAAGCCTTTGGCATTGATCAGCGCATAACGCTGCGAAGCCAGGTCAAGCTCCCGATGATGCAAGGCAAAATCCAGATGCTCCGCTTTTACGTCATCTGCAAGGCGCGCCGTAGTAGAGATTCCAGGTAGCCAGCCCTCGGCCCAGGCCCCAAGCGTTGTAGCAATCTGATCTCCCGAGGCCGCTGCCAGGGAATGCCCCACATAACTTTTGATCGCCGCCACAGGCCAGTGCTCAATGCCAAAGGCGCCCGCAACCCGACTAAGAATCACGGATTCGGTAACGCGATTCTGCGGCGTACCGGTGCCATGTGCCTGCACCAGGCCACCCTCTTGCAAGCCACGCTCACCCACAATGGCACGGGCACAGGCCGCGGCCCGGGCCATAGTCAGATAATTGCCCACGCCAGGGCCAGAGATCGACTTTTTATAGCCATCTGCATTGACGAACACATCGGCCGCAGCACCCAGAATGTTGGCCCCGGTCTGCAGCGCGAGGGCATCGTCAAAAAGCACGATGAACTGGGCCGATTCCCCAATGGTGAATCCACAATTGTCACCAAAGGGACGGCAAGCGCTGCGATGGTCGGGTTCTACATCGTCACTGAGTCCATCCAACTGCCTCAACCCTTTGTCCGTGGCTAACGCACCCATGGCCGCATAGCCTTCCATCACCTCGGGTGTGACCGGCGCCTCTGCTGCACCCACAAAAGCGATACGCGCCCGGCCAGAACGAATATCGTGGATCGCGTGGCGCAGGTTGTAGAGGAACGACGCGCAGGCACCGAGGGTCGCTCCGGTGGAGCCGGCAGCACCGAGCACATAAGCGTTAACAAAATCAGCGGGCATTTCTGCAAGACCCAAAGGGCAGAACTTGGACGTCACGCGACTACCGCGATAGCGCGCTTTGAGCATGCCGCCGGTGCCGTTGTCGTCCAGCTGCCCCATGGCGCTGCCGGCATACACGCTTATCTGATCAGGCCCTAGCCTCGCGCTAAGCGCTTCCCAGTCCATGCCCAGGTTCCCCAACGCATCGCTTGCTGCATACACGGACATCGCCAATCCCCGGGGATGATTGCGCGACTGGTATAGCGCTGCGGGATCAAAGCCATCGGGCAGTTGGCTGGCGGCTTTTACCTCGAACTCGCGGTGTGTGGGTAAAAGAAACTGCTGCTCGCCAATAATCTGCACGCGAACATGTTCGTCATCCTCACCGCTCAGAAGCTTCCAGTCATCCGGCACGGGCTGCGGTAGGTAGCGTTTATGAAGCTCAAAACTCACCGGCGCGCCGTTGCTGCGGGTGGGTAGCCGTTGATTCCAGGCTACTCGGGAGGGATCAAAATGTGCGGGACCGATACGACGGATGAGCGTGCGCTGCAACAGTGACGCTTCATTGTCATTAACCCCACCGGTGAGCTGACGCAAGGCAGCGAGCATTGCGTCTCGACGCGACGCGCTCAACACGTTCTCGACCATGCGTGCATAGCCATGGTGCATGGAACTGCGACCGGCGCTGTTAACACCACCAAGACTGACAATAACGGGTAATGCTTGTCCCACAATCGTTCCTGCAATAACCAAGTGCGAAACGCAGTGTAGGCGTCTCCCGCGCTTATCTATATCCTATTAGCGTCATTTTGTTTATCAAAACGCCATTTTGGACCTACTATGCCCACTGCCGCGCTTGTGCTGTACCCCGAGGCCCTGGCCACCAGTGTTACGCTCCCCGTGGAAATCCTCCATGCAGCGGCACAGATGTCGCAGTCTCGCCGAGGCCTGGGAATAAAGGCGGACATCCAGTTGGTGGGGCTGTCAGGCAAATCCACCGTCACCCTGGATTCGGGATTGCGTCTGGCATTGCATGGCGATATCAGCACCGTGGAAAATTGCGACCTGCTCATACTGCCGGCCATCTGGCGACACCCCCGCCGGGTTTTAAAACACGCCACACGCTGGCTACCCAGAATTGCGGAGCTTCACGCCCAGGGGACCACTATTTGCAGCGTTGGAACCGCCAGTACCCTGCTGGCAGAAACGGGACTCCTTGATCATCGCCCCGCCACCACCCACTGGCATGACTTCGATCGCTTTGAACGCAGGTACCCGGCGGTCAACCTCAAGCGTCGACACCTGATCACCCAGAGCGAACGTTTGTACTGCGTAGGCAGCGTGAACTCCATCGGGGACTTTATGGTGCATTTTGTAGAGCAATGGTATGGCGAACGTATTGCGCGGGCTGTTGAGGCACAGTTTTCACCCGAGGCACGACAGTCCTTTGAAACGGCTGCATTCTTACAAGCGTCCAGCGGGGCTCATCACGACGCACTGATCCGGGAATCCCAGGATCTTATGCAGTTACGCCCCGAAGAAGCTCACAGTGTGGGGAGTCTTGCCGCACTCAGTGGCTTGTCCGCCCGCAGTTTTGGACGCCGGTTTCACAAAGCTACCGGTGAAACCCCCATGCGCTATCTCCTGAACCTGCGCATCCGCGAAGCTCGAGCCCTGCTGCAACACTCCGACCTTGCGCTTGCGGATATTGCCTGGCGCTGCGGATTTAGCTCTCCCAGCCGCTTTTCTCAGGCCTTTAAACGTGCCACGGACTTAAGCCCGCGAGCGTTCCGGGAAGCCGTGCGCGGCAAACGATTCGGCGCTGCAGTCAACTCAGCATCCTAAATCGCGCAGAGACCGAAACTTGAGCGACAAGAGACACTGTGGCTAAATCACGCACCCCTCGCCCACCGCCCTCCAAGGAGCCAAGTAATGAGTGACCAAAGCGTGATTATTATCGATGGTGCCCGCACCCCCATGGGTGGTCTGCAAGGGGCGCTATCATCTGTGCCCGCACCCGAGTTGGCTGCAGTTGCGGCCAGATCCGCACTGGAGAAGAGTGGCGTGGAGCCCGCCGCGGTCGATGAGGTCTTTATGGGCTGTGTGCTCCCGGCGGGACTCAAGCAATGCCCCGCGCGGCAAACGTCCATCGCAGCCGGCATCCCGGTAAGCACCGGCGCCGTCACCGTCAACAAAGCCTGCGGCAGCGGCATGCAGGCGACTATTTTTGGCTACGACAGCATCATGGCCGGCACCAACAGCATTGTTCTGGCTGGTGGCATGGAAAGCATGAGTAATGCGCCGCACCTGCTCATGGGCGCGCGCAGCGGATTCCGGTTGGGCTCTGCCACAGCGTACGACCATATGATGATGGATGGACTGGAAGACGCCTATGACGGCTGCTCCATGGGAACCTTTGCCCAGGCTACCGCCGACCGCGAATCGGTCAGCCGCGAAGATATGGATGCATTTGCCATCGAATCCTTGCGCCGCGCCAAAGCCGCTATCGACGATGATTCCTTAGCCGCAGAAATAGCGCCCGTTACCGTCACCAGCCGACGCGGTGATACGGTCGTGAGCGACGACGAGCAACCCCACAAAGCCAACGTCGAGCGCATACCGCAAATGCGCGCCGCCTTTACCAAGGACGGGACTATCACGGCCGCGACCGCAAGCTCCATATCCGATGGCGGCAGCGCCCTGCTCCTCATGTCCGGCAGCGAAGCCGCGGCCCGGGGTATCACAGGCATGGCACGCATCGTTGCCCACAGTCGCCACAGCCAGGAGCCTGCGGAGTTCACCACAGCTCCCGGCGGCGCCATACAAAAAGTGCTCGACAAAACCGGTTGGGCGGTTAACGACGTAGATCTCTTCGAAATTAACGAAGCCTTTGCCATGGTCACCATGCTGGCTATGCGCGAGCACGGCCTGGACCACGCCAAAGTCAACATACACGGCGGCGCCTGCGCTCAGGGACATCCCATTGGCTCTACCGGGTCACGCATTATCGTCAGCTTGATGTACGCACTGCGCAAAACGGGCGGTAAGCGCGGCATAGCAGCGCTGTGTATTGGTGGCGGAGAAGCCACCGCCGTTGCTATCGAGATGATCTAAACACACTCCGTCACAGTATAGGCAGGATAAACAGTTATGGCTCTTAGTAGCGTTCCCGATCTCATCGAGGCCATCCGCCAGGGGCGGATGGTTATCCTCATGGACGATGAGGACCGAGAGAACGAAGGCGATCTGATCATCGCCGCCGAGGCAGTCACACCCGAGATCATTAACTTCTTTGCGACAGAAGCCTGCGGACTGATCTGCATGCCGCTCACAGAGAAACGTGCCCGGCAGCTACAACTTCCTCTTATGGTGCGTGACAACCGTTCTCAGCATGAGACCAATTTCACCGTATCCATTGATGCTGCAGAGAGTCGCGGCCCGGGCATCAGTGCAATTCAACGCGCCCACACCGTCCGTGTGGCTGCGGGAGCCAACGCCAGCCCTACGGACATTCGCCAACCGGGCCACATCTTCCCCCTGGTCGCCAAAGCAGGCGGCGTGCTTCGCCGCGCCGGGCATACCGAAGCCGGCGTTGATCTGGCACGCATGGCCGGATTTGAGCCCGCTGCTTTGATCGTTGAAATTATGAACGAAGACGGCACCATGGCGCGCCGCCCAGAGCTGGAAGTCTTTGCTCAAAAGCATCAGCTGCCCATGGGTACCATCGCCGACCTTATTGCCTACCGCTCGTTGCATGAGCAATCCATCGAGCTGGTCTCGCAAAAGTCTGTGCAAACCGATCACGGCGCCTTTGAGCTCCACACCTTTAAAGACCTGGTAGACGACACACTTCACTTCGCGCTGACAAAAGGAAAGCTGGCCCCGGATCAGGACACGCTCGTTAGAGTGCAACCGCTGGATATGCTCCGGGATGTCTTCAACACGCAAATTGCGGACCGCGAGGGCTGGTCACTGAATAAAGCCATGGCCCGTATTGATAACGAGGGTCTGGGCGCACTTATCCTCATCGGACAGCACCGATCTATTGAAAGTCAGATCGCAGACATCGAGGCCTTCCCCGGCACGGCAATCAATAATTCAGGGGACGGCTCAGTGGGACTGCAAAACTACCGCATCATCGGCACCGGAGCTCAGATACTGCAACGTCTGAATGTCGGGCGGATGCGTCTGATGTCAGCGCCCATGCGATTCAACGCTCTATCGGGCTTTAATCTGGAAGTCGTCGACTTCGTGGACCCTTAAACACGGAGTGTGCGGGGGCAGCTGTGTGCCCCCGCCTCTTACTCAGAGCGGCTTTAACAGCGGCTCTGACACACCTGAAACTCCCGTCATAGCAAGCATGACGAGTAATGCGGACTGCGGGCCCTTATAGGAATTCAAAGGCGCATACCACTCATCGGGTGAGTGTGCTCCGCCGCCGTCACCGCCTGCTGCCAACGTCACTGCGGGAATCCCCAGAGACATGGGAACATTTGAGTCCGTGCTGCCGATACCCAGGCCCTCAAGCTCAACCTCTACCGCATCAAACGCCAGCGCCGCGGCCTGCACTAAAGGACTCGTTACGGGGGTGCTCCCCACGGGGCGATCGCCAATCAACTTAAACTCCACCCGGATTTCTCCGTTGTTCCAGCGAGCGTTTTCCTCTGCAACGCCCGACTGGGCAGCGGCTTTGGTTTTTTCCTCGAGCTTGGCCAACTCATCTTTATCGTTTGAGCGCATATCCAAAGCCAGAACGGCATGAGCAGCAATAGAATTGACCGACGTACCCCCCGCCACCGTACCTACGGTGAAGGTGGTTTTAGGAGATGCCGGCGTCTCGATATCACCAATTTTTGCGATAGCTCTACCCATGGCGTGTGTCGCACTTGCCAGTCCAAAGGCGCCAAAAGAATGGCCCCCGGGTCCAATAAAGTGGAACTCAAAACGACGACTGCCGGTGCCACCGTTGGTAATGCGGCGCATCTTCACGCCGTCAATTGATACGAAACCATCTATCCCGGGGTGATCTCGAAAAATGCCCTTGATACCGCGCAAATCACCGCGGCCCTCTTCACCGACATTACCCGCAAAAATGATGTCGCCGACGGTTTCTATGCCGCTGGTCTCAAGCGCGTCAATCACCGACAGCAGTGCAGCGAGGCCCCGCGTATCATCACCAATCCCCGGTGCGTAGTAGCGCCCATCACGTAAAGTAACCGTGGTGTCGATGCCCTCTGGAAAAACCGTATCAAGGTGCGCCGCAATCAGAAATGTGGGACCGCCGCCCGAACCTTTGCGTATCGCGATGGCGTTACCAGTTTCATCAATGTAAGCATCGCTGAGGCCCCGGCTCTTCATCTGCTCCACAAAATAAGCCGCACGACGCTCTTCTTTAAAAGGTGGCGCGGGTATCTCCGTCAGACGAATGTGCTCCTCAAGATAAGCCGTCTCTTGTTCCTGTATTTGAGCTAGCGCCTGCTGCACCTTGGCATTCCCGCGCAGCAGGGAGAACTGGGCCTCTACCGCACTGTCAATCGCTACGACGTCCTGCTGCGCCGAGCTTCCAGCGGCGACGAGAAAAGTAATAATACTGAGGAAAACAAACCGGCAAAAACGCATACTTTGATGCTCCTATAATTAAAAACACTCATTCGAGTCTGAGTGACCACATAATACCGACACCAAACAGGCGCCTCTCTTGCGGCGTACCGGCATCATACGATACGTTCGCGCGCAGTAAATATAAAAGACACAGAAGTCCCGGTCCCAGCGGGTCGTTTCATCCATCAAAGCACATAGGTCGCCACTCTCCATGAAAGCCAGATCATCCGCGTTTCAAGCCCTGCTTCTCTCTCTTGTGCTACTGCTGATCACTCCGGCAAGCATAGCCAGAGACGCCGCATTTCCAACCCTCAATAGATCCATCGTTAACGGAACAGACATCGCCTGGACACAGATGGGCGAGCCCGAGGGCACTCCCATGCTGATGATTATGGGACTTGGAGCATCTCACAAAGTTTGGGGCGAAGAGTTTTGCACAGGACTTGTGGACAAAGGATTCAGACTGATCTTATTGGACAACCGGGATGTCGGTGGCTCTCAAAAATACGACGACTGGGGTGAGCCGGTACTGTGGTGGAACATGCTAAAAGCAAAACTTGGTCTGGAAGTGTCCCACGCCTATACGCTGTCGGATATGGGCGACGACGCTGTGGCACTCCTTGACCTGCTCCAGATAAAGCGCGCCCACGTGTTGGGGGCATCCATGGGTGGAATGATTGCGCAAACTATCGCCATCGAGCACCCCGAGCGGGTAATTAGTCTGATCTCCATCATGTCCAGCACCGGCGCAACCCATCTGCCCCAGGCAAGTAAAGAGTCCGTGGCCGCTATTCGCAATGTCGCCGAAACGTCTAAAGAAGATCTGGCAGAGATACACGCGAAAGGCTTCTATCCCGCAGCAATACCCAGACAGCTTATGGCCATTATGTATTCAGGCGATCGTACTGCGGCCCTAAAAACACTCCAGGTGCCGACGCTGGTCATTCATGGCGAGGACGATCCCTTGTTGCCGCTTGCGCATGGGCAGCACACGGCAGAGGTGATTCCCGCTGCACAGTTTGTGTCTTTTCCCGGTATGGCCCACAACATACCTGATGATGTGAGGCCGGGTATGCTTGATGCCATCGAGGCCTATGTTCGCCCTCTCGCGGCCGACTAGCGCCCGACCACTTTTTACCGATGCAGCGAAATGAGTTGGCTTGCATCAGCTCTATCAGTGACGCAGCGATTCGCAGGAGCGTTCGGGTCAGCGTAGCCGAAAGAAAGACCAAACATTAATCGCTGACTCTGCGGTATGGACAATTCCTCGCGCACCGAATCGGACAGGAACGCCAATGCGGTCTGGGGGCAGCTGGCAAGACCCGCCGCTTCCAGAAGCAGCATTACCGATTGTGCAAACATGCCCAGATCGCAGGCCTCGCGCTCTGAAAAGCCCTCGGGAAGAAAAAAGAAGCCCACATGCGGTGCATCAAAGAACGTGAAATTTCGCATGAACGCCGCCTGACGGGCATCCTTGTCTTCCCGGGCTATGCCCATAGCGCCGTAAAGTGCCTGCGCGGAGGCGTACTGACGCTCCTTAAAAACATCGACGTACTTTCCGTCATAAGGAAAATCAAGCGTCATACGGCCGTTGGCAAAGTCGTCGGGCAGGCGCTGACGCAAACGCTCCAAGGCATCTCCCGAAGCGACGTGTAAAAACCAGGGCTGCGTGTTGCAGTTACTGGGCGCTCGCAGGCTGGGCGCAAGGAGGCCTCGTAGTTGCTCGTCAGACAATGACTTTGGCAAAAATGCGCGGCAGGAACGGCGGTTTTCAAGAATGTCACTTAGCGGGCGCAGGGATTCGGTCGTCATGGCATCTACCAAAGCTGTGGGGTGAGCGAGAATAGCGATTTGAACAAATCAACGCCAGTCGCCAACAGATCCCACAGCGACGCTGAAACACAGTAAAATGCGCGGCTTTTCCTGACTCGCGGCAGCCCGCACGGCGCGGGGCAGCACGTGAATGTATTGCAGCGTAAGGCTATGACAGCAAAGACCTCAGACTCAAAAACTATACACAGTAAAACCATTGGCATCGTCGGCGACGGCCAGCTGGGTATGCTGCTATGCGAAGCAGCGCCTTCGCTGAATCTTGCAACGGTAATGCTCACCAGCGACCGACACTGCGCGGCTGCTAAAAAAGCGTCGATCGCCATCGAAGGCGCCATGGATGATGCACATGCCGTGGCCGAGCTCATTGAACGCTGCGATGTGATTACCTACGAACGCGAAGATATCCCCGTAGCGACTATCGCGCAGCTCCGCGCGGCGGAGTCAGCGGGACTTGTAAGCTGCTTTCCACCCCTGGCGGCGATCGAGATTCTGCAGGATAAAGCCAAGCAAAAAAGATGGCTGGCAGAAAATAATCTCGCCACCCTGCCCTTCGTTATTTGTGATGGCGATCCCGCGCAACTGGCGCAGGCCGGCAAAACGCTGGGTTATCCCCTGGTGCAAAAAGCGCTTCGTGGAGGCTTTGACGGTCGCGGCGTGCAACTTCTTCGTGACCCGGACAGCCTCAAAAAGTCCTGGCAGGGTACAACAATGCTGGAACAGTTTGCCGGGGACTTTCGGGAGATTGCGGTACTGGTGGTTCGAGGCCGGGACGGCAAAACAACGCACTTTGGCCCGGTAGATATGACGTTTGAAACAGACTACTCGGTGCTCGATACGGTGAGCGCGCCGGCAAAGGTGACAACAGAAATAGAAACCGCGGCGGTAGATCTCGCTTACCGCGCGGTGGACGCCCTGGACGGCGTCGGTGTTTTTGGCGTCGAAATGTTTCTGCTATCCACCCGGGAAGTCTTCATTAACGAGATAGCACCGCGGGTCCACAACTCCGGACACTACAGCATTGAAGCCTGCGAAAGCTCGCAGTTCGAGCAACATCTGCGTGCGGTAGCCGGTATGGAGCTGGGGGATAGCTCGCTGCAGCAACCCGCCGCGATGCGTAACATTTTGTGTACCCCGGCGCTTAAGCAGCAAAACATCCACAGAGAAGCAGGCACGGAATGCGGTAGCGACGAAGCCACTATTCACTGGTACGGCAAAAGCCCTGCGCGCCTTATGCGTAAACTAGGCCACATTACCGCCCTGGCAAACTCAGCGACGGACGCGCTATCCGTCACCCACGACAACTGGAACCGAATTCAAGAGGAGGCGCTTGAGCCATGAGCGTACGCGTAGGCATCATCATGGGCAGCGACTCGGATCTTCCGGTCATGCGTGCTGCAAAAGACATTCTGGATGAACTCCAGGTGGAGTGCGAAATGGAGATTGTCTCCGCGCATCGAACGCCGGATAAACTCTACAGCTACGCCCGGGAAGCCGAAGGCCGGGGCCTGCGCGTAATCATCGCCGGTGCCGGTGGTGCGGCCCATCTTCCGGGCATGGTCGCCTCACTATCCGTACTCCCGATCATTGGTGTACCTGTAGCCGCCACCAAACTGGCCGGTGAAGACAGCCTGCTATCCATCGTGCAGATGCCCGCCGGCGTACCTGTAGCCGCTGTAGCCATCGACAATGCCACTAACGCAGGCATTCTCGCGGCCCAGATGCTCGCCACATCCGATGACGCTTTACGCGAGCGTATCCGCCGTTACAAAGACGGGCTGCGAGACAAGGTACTGGCCAAGCGCATTTGACGAAATGCCGAATCAGTCACCCAGGCGCCGATAGCTTCGCAAACGCCACCCCGCCGCAATAGCGCCGGCGCGCAGAATAAAGGCTGGCACCATCGCAATTAACAGCGCGTTACTGGGTGACAGTAATGCGCTGGACACCAGGGCAACATAAGTTCCCGCGCCTACCAGAGCAGCGGTCACGTAGATCTCCACACCGAGCAATACCGACTCCCGGCCAAGCAGCGTATCGCGGATCAGGCCACCAAAACTGGCAGACATCACGCCCATTACAATGGCAACAACCCAGGGAGCGTCGTATTGCAACGCTTTGGCGCAACCGAGCACCGAAAACAGCGCAAGACCCATGGCATCGGCCCACAGCAACAACGTGCGCCGGGCAGACAGCATAGGGGCGATGTACCAGGTCAGCGCCGAAACCGTGATGCACATCCACAGATAGCGCACATCGCTGATCCAGAACACTGGCAACTGCAGCAACAAATCTCGCAGCGTTCCGCCGCCCACGCCGGTAATGGTTCCAAACAGTACGAACCCGAGAATATCCAGGCGCTTCTCGGCCGCTGCCAACGCGCCGGACGCGGCAAACACGCCCACTGCTAACAGATCGCAGTAGGCGATAATCCCGGCGAGGTTCATTGCAGGAGCGTCGCGGGGCCCGGCAAACTTCCAGCCGACCTTTTACTCTTCATAAAGATCAAGAACAGCACCGCGACTCGCACTGGCTGCGTTCTTTGCGAACTTGGCGAGCACGCCGCGTGTGTAACGAGGCGCTGGCTGAGTCCAATGACTGCGGCGCCGTGCGATTTCTGCATCATCAACGTTGAGTTGGAGCGTCAGGGTATGCGCATCAATAGTGATGGAGTCTCCCTCTTCTACCAGACCAATCAAGCCGCCGGCATAGGCTTCCGGTGCTACATGCCCGACCACCATGCCCCAGGTGCCCCCGGAAAAACGCCCGTCGGTGATAAGCCCTACGGACTCCCCCAGCCCCTGGCCCACCAGCGCACCCGTGGGCGCCAGCATCTCCGGCATACCCGGTCCGCCCTTGGGACCCAGGTAACGCAGAACAACCACATCACCGGCTTCTACTTTGTTGGCCAAAATAGCATCCAGGGCAGACTGCTCGTCATCAAAGACCTTGGCCGGCCCGGTGATAGCGGGATTCTTCAGGCCCGTGATTTTGGCCACAGCGCCCTCTTCTGCCAGGTTGCCGCGCAGAATTGCCAGATGACCCTTGGCGTACATGGGATTATCCAGCGTACGAATCACCGACTGATCCGCTGCCGGCGTGGCGGACACATCAGCCAGTAACTCCGCAATGGTCTTGCCCGTCACGGTCATGCAATCGCCGTGGAGCAGGCCGCCGTCCAGGAGAATCTTCATGACCTGCGGAATTCCCCCCGCACGATGCAAATCGATGGCAAGGTATTGGCCGCTGGGCTTAAGGTCGCATATCACCGGCACGCGCTGGCGAATACGTTCAAAGTCATCAATGCTCCAGTCGATCTCTGCCGCGTGGGCAATCGCCAGGAAGTGCAGCACGGCGTTGGTAGAACCACCCGTGGCCATGATTACCGAAACCGCATTCTCAAGGGACTCCCGGGTAACAATGTCCCGGGGCTTGATGTCCTGACGAATCGCCTCTACCAGGGCCAATGCGCTTTGTTTTGCAGACTCTTTGATCTCGGACTCCACGTTGGCCATGGTCGAGGAATACGGCAGACTCATGCCCAGCGCTTCGAAGGCAGAGCTCATGGTGTTAGCGGTGTACATACCCCCGCAGGATCCGGTACCCGGTATCGCATTGCGCTCAATGGCCAACAGGTCCTCGTCTTTGATTCGCCCGGCCGCATGCTCTCCCACTGCCTCAAACACGCTCACAATGTTCAGATCCTGACCGTTGTGACGACCAGGAAGAATGGTCCCGCCGTAGACAAAAATCGATGGAACATTGGCGCGGAGCATACCCATCATGCCGCCAGGCATATTCTTGTCACAACCGCCGATCACCAGTACGCCATCCATCCACTGGCCACCCACACAGGTCTCGATGCAGTCCGCAATCACCTCTCTGGATACCAGCGAGTACTTCATGCCCTCGGTACCCATGGACATGCCGTCGGAAATCGTGGGCGTACCAAAAATCTGTGGGTTCGCTCCGGCCTCTCTAAGACCCTCCTGGGCCGCATCCGCCAAGGGCTGCAAGCCAGCATTACAGGGCGTAATCGTAGAATGCGAATTGGCAATACCCACCATAGGTTTATTAAAATCCGCCGCCTCATAACCCATGCCGTAATACATAGAGCGGTTGGGCGCACGTTGCACGCCTTCGGTGATGTTTTTGGATCGACGGTTAAGCGCCATAGACAGGGTCTCTGATAGTGGGGAACGCGGAGCTGCGATTTTAGGTGACTGCAACGTTTAGGACAAACATTAAGAGGGTGTTATCGCCTATGATGCACCCTGATAAATTTGGGAGACAAGATTGTGAACGGTGCCGAAGCTCTACTTCAAACCCTCGTTGCCAGCGGTGTAGATATCTGTTTTGCCAATCCCGGGACCTCGGAGATGCAACTGGTATCCGCTATCGGCCAAACCGATGAAATGCGTCCGGTGCTGTGCCTGTTCGAAGGCGTGGTCTCCGGTGCTGCCGATGGCTATGCGCGCATGGCTGACAAGCCTGCTGCAACACTTTTACACCTGGGATCGGGCTTTTCGAACAGTCTGGCCAATATGCACAACGCCCGACGAGCGGGCTCTCCCGTGGTCAACATCGTTGGCGATCACGCAAGCTATCACCTGCAGTTCGATGCGCCGCTTACCTCAGATCTACCGGGCATTGCTCGTTGGGGCTCACACTGGACCGAGGTCGCAAACTCCCCGGAAGAACTGTCCGCCGGTGGGGCACGTGCCGTGCAAGCGTCACTGCGCGGTAACGGGCAAATCGCCACGCTCATCGCGCCGGCCAATCATGCCTGGGATGCCGCCAGCGAGGCCGCCGCCGCACTACCCAGGCCCGAGCCGTTACTGGTGCGGGAAGATCGCATAGCGCGCATTGCACAGGCAATTAGTAGCGAGAAAAAAACCTGCCTGATGTTGGGCGGAAAGGCACTTCGCCAGGAGAACCTGGCCAAGCTTGGCGCTGTCGCCGAAGCACACAACGTCACGCTGATGTGTGGCACCTTCCCCACGCGCTTTCAGCGCGGCGCCGGGCGCGCGCCGGTGCAACGGCTACCTTATTTTGCCGAACAAGCGGCAGAGGCTCTGGAACCCTTTGAGCAACTGATTCTTTTAGGCGTAGCTGCACCGGTGAGCTTTTTTGCCTACCCGGAAAAAGAAAGCTGGCTGACACCAGAGCATTGCGAACTGCTCACCCTCGCCGAACCGGGTGAAGATGCAGACACCACTGTCGACGGCCTGGTAAGGGCGCTGGGTATCAGCAAGCACGCTGAAACCGTGCACCAACGCAAGATACACGAGGTCACTGACGAGAGCCTCAACCCGTTAACTATTGGCCAGATCATGAGCAATGAAATGCCGGAAGATGCCATTGTTTCGGACGAAGGGGCGACCTGTGGTCTGGCTATGTTTCTGAGTACCGAACAGGCCCCCGCCCACGATTGGCTGACGCTCACCGGCGGCGCTATCGGCCAGGGCTTACCCGTGGCACTGGGCGCGGCACTGGCCTGCCCCGATCGCAAGGTCATAGCCCTGCAAGCTGACGGATCGGCTATGTATACGATTCAGTCGCTATGGAGTATGGCCCGGGAGAACGCCGACGTTACCGTGATCCTGTTAAACAACAAGAGTTACGCTATTTTGAACATTGAGCTGGCGCGAGTCGGTGCCGGAGAGCCCAATGCAAAGACGTTGTCGATGCTCGACCTTTCCAACCCGGATATGGACTTTTCCAGCATCGCCACGGGACTGGGCATTCGGGCAACCCAGGCACGCAGCAGCAGCGAATTTCAGACGCAGTTTACCGAGGCCATGAACACGCCGGGCCCCTGCCTTATCGAGGCTATCCTGTAGCAGTGCGTAAAGCGCTAAACACCGAGTAAAAGAGAGAAATCGCATGTCGACTATTGTGATCACAGGTGCCACCGCAGGGATTGGTCGCGCTGCGGCCATACTGCTGGCCAGCAAAAAGCATCAGGTTTTTGCGACCGGTCGAGACCAGGCTGCCCTGGCCGAGCTCGATGCTGGCTATGAAAACATCACCGCACTGGAGATGGATGTAACCGACAGCGAGTCGGTAAGCCTTGCGGTGGCGAAACTGTTTGACGCCCTGCATGGACAGGCACCCGACGTACTGGTGAACAACGCCGGCTATGCGGTAGTTGGCCCCCTGGAAACGGTCTCGAATGAAGACTGGGAACAGCAGTTTCACACCAACGTGTTGGGTCTGGTGCGCGTGACCAAGGCCTTTGTGCCGGCCATGCGCGAGCGACGGCGCGGACGAATCATCAACGTGTCATCGGTGGCCGGCAAAGTCACCATGCCGTTTTTTGGGCCCTACAACTCCACCAAGCACGCCGTAGAATCCATCTCAGATTCGCTCAGGCATGAGCTTCGACCCCATGGTGTCGAGGTGGTCGTTATTGAACCAGGCGCGGTAAAGACGCGCTTTGGATCCCTGGAACAACGGCAGATAGAGCACTGGATCGAACACGCTCCCGCCTACGGGGAGCAATTGCGCACGCTTCAGGCCTTTCATCACGATTTACACAGTAAAGGCGCCGACCCCATTACGGTGGCCGGAAGCATCGTCGACGCCTGTGAACGCCACAACCCGACGCCGCGACGCGTCGTGCCCTTTTTGCCCGGCAGCGCATTCATCGCCATTAAAGCTCTTCTGCCAACCCGGGTATCGGATTGGATTGTGCAAAAGCTGACCGGCCTGCCTTGATTAAACAGCCTTACAGGTGTAACTGGAGCACTAGCCACGCCTTTGTGGTGTCGGGATAACGATCCGGCGCATCGGTGTCAAACACGGCAGCCTTTGCTGTCGCTGTGAACCACTCATTAATCACCCACTGCGCCTGCAGGTCGATTTCAGTACCTAAGCTCCCCCTGGAGGACTCCGCGCTAAAGTCATGGTAGCGGGCTGTGAGGGCCAAAGGTCCCAGTTTTCCGTCAAGCGACACCCAGGCATCCTTTATCCCGTCACCCGGTGTGGAGAGAAACTTATCAGCCCAACCCTGGTGTTTATGGCCGTTCGCCAAAGGCGTTGCAAAGCCTACCCCGTTGTCCGCAGCGAGTACTTCGTAGGCCACATTGAGCCGTAGGCTACCCAGCGGTGCCGCCATTTCCACCAGGTAATACGGGGCTCGATAGACAAGTTCGCTGTCTCCCGCGTTCTCCTGTGTGGCCAGGCGAGCCAGCACCTCCACACCCGAGAACTCTCCGCTGTAGGCAATACCGAAAGTATTACTGGAGTTATTGACGGTCTTTGCTGCGCTAAAGTCACTCTGCCCCTGGACATCCAGCAAATAGGCAAAGCCGGCTAACGTGTGGCCTCCCTCCAGCTCATAACTCATGCGCAGGAACGCGCTGTCTCCATACCAGTCGGCCGGGTTACTCCCGTCGACAGGGCCAAACACACGATTGATCTGTGTCACGTAGCTCGCGTCTATGACAAGATCAGACGCTGCGTTCCACTGTAATCGAGCCGCGTCATAGGTTTGCTCATTCTGTCGCCAGGGCTTGACGCCTACAAAGCGACCGCCATCGAGAAGAATGCGCTGCCGCCCGAGCGTGGCATCAAGATCGTCGTTGGAATAGCGAAACCATGCCTCGTTAACCTCTGTGCCTTCTGGGTCGGCGATGGTTGGGTACTGGATCTTGCCGTTTTCCGTGGAGTTGTAGTCTTCGACACCCATACTGCGAATGTCATCAATCTCGAAATGCGCCGATACTCCTCCCACCCTCCCGGAGCTCAGGGACAATCGTGTTCGCAGCAGTGAAGCCTTCGCCGCTTCATCAAAACCCTCCTCGTCTACGGTTTCGTAGCGATAACGCAGGTCCAGGGCAATCGACCCTTCGCTAAGGAACGACTCGCCCACACCGCCATCGCCGCGGGCAGCACCGGCAAGAAACCCCAGAGCAATTGCATAGCAACGTAAACTGAGACGTGGGGCAGCGAGCGTCATGAACTCGCTGGCTGTGCTTCCCACTGCGCCAGAATCGTCCGCAGTACACTGACAAACGCGATAGGTTCGTCCAGCATCAGATGGTGACGGGCGCCGGGAATACCCACGATGGGCGTATCCGTAGCCCCACATTCGTGGATGTACTGCGCCGAATCATCATCAAACAGCAGGCTATCCTGACCGTACACAATGGCTTTGCGCCCGGGTGTCCCGGCAATAATCTCGCCCTGACGAAACATACGATCCCGGTGACCGAAATCGCTTTGAAAAACGCTGGTATCAAATTTCCAGGTCCAACCGCCCTCCACCTGCTTCAGCGAGTGATAGGCCATGTAGTCAAACAGACTGGGAACGGTGACGGGCTGGGGTGGCGAGAGTACAAACCGCCCCTTGGCCGATTCATAGTCCGGATACACACGATTGGGACGACTCGGATCAGAGCGCAGCGGCTTCTCAGAGCCGAAGTAGGCTTCCAGGCGCTCGGGACGTAAAACCATCAGGTCGCAGATAATCAAACCGCCAAACAGTGCGTGCTTGTCCTGCATCGCTGTAAGCGCTACGTGGCCTCCATAGGAGTGTGCTATGACAATAGGCTTTACCGCATGATCAAAGAGCCCTGTAGCACGGGCCACGTCCTCTACTTCTGCTGCACGCACGGCATCGGTGTAATGCTCGCGAACCCCCGAATCCCCCATACCCGACAGATCAAACGCCACCACGTGGTAGTGCTGTGCCAGAAATGGCGCAATGAAACCAAAACAGCGGGCGTGGGCCAAAAAGCCATGCATTAACAGAAGACCCGGGTTCTTGGGATTACCCCAACGAAAATAGTGAATGTCGCAATCACCCGACGTTACCCAGCCCTCTTCGCGCGGCACTTGCAGGGCACTCTCCAACCATTCGGGGACATTCACCGCATCAGGCGCCAGCTCGCTCGCAAGATCAGGTATTGCAGTTACCTCAGTGTTCATACCACTCCATTAATGCCCGAAGGCAGTCCTCAGGGTCAAAATAAAATCGGGATTCTCATTGTCGCGAATTACGGCGCCGCTAGCTTAGGGGAAGGGGTCGCAATTGTGAAATTTATGTGCCGCGTCGTAGCAACTATCCCTGCCCCGGCTGGCATTGGACCGGCGGGGCACGACAGCATGGATGCCGCGATGGATAGCAAGGTAAACTTCATGTCATGGATTTTTGCTACGTGTTACCAAGGACGCCATCGTGAACCCCCGCTATATCAATCACAGCAACGTAGCGTCACTCCTGTCCTGGGACGAGGCGATAACAGCGCTGCGCAGGGGACACACGCTGCCCCGGGCAGAAATCGCCGACTCTTTTCTGGGACCGGATACCCAAACGCTACTAACGCGTTCTGCCTACATTGCCGGACTCGGCTACGGCGTCAAAGCCGTCACTGTGATGGATGAGAATACCCACCACGCCCTGCCCACGACTCAGGGCGCGATGATGGCCTATGCGCACGATACCGGCACACTGCGGGCAATCATCGACAGTGCATTGATTACCCGTATCAAGACCGTCAGTGATTCGCTTTTGGGTGCACAGCTGCTTGCGCGTCCTGACAGCAGACGCCTACTTATCGTAGGCGCGGGTGTGATTGCAGAGAGTCTCGCGGAGGCTTATGCAAAAATTTTTCCATACATTGAAGAGGTAGCCATCTGGGCAAGACGCACTGAAAAAGCTGCCGATTTAGTCAAAAACATTGGCAACAAAACTGTGAAGTTTCGCGTCGCTACGAATCTCGCAAAAGAGTGTGGGCATGCGGACATCATCAGCGCAGCCACGCTGGCAAGAGAACCTATACTACAAGGCCAATGGATACGCCCCGGCACCCATGTCGATCTCATCGGTGCCTACAAAGACGATATGCGCGAGGCCGATGACGAGCTTATAGGCAGTGCGCAGCTTTACGTCGATGCCCGGGCATCAACCGTCGAGCACATCGGCGAGATCAAGATTCCGCTTTCTACCGGCGTAATAAGCGAGGCTGATATTCGCGGCGAGCTATACGACCTGGTAGCGAATGAGACTGCATCAGTGCGCAAGCAAGATGACATCACGGTCTTTAAGAACGGCGGCGGCGCGCACCTCGATCTGATGATTGCCGATTACATTATCAAAACCTATGAAGCCCAATCGCAGTGACTGGCATGCCCCACGCCGTGGTACTGGTGCCATCAAGCACCGCGGGAGAGGTGTTACCACTGCGCGAGGGACTGAGCTTTTGGGGTGGTGTTGACCCTGAGTCAGGACTGATCATCGATGCTCATCACCCGGATCATGGTGCCTGCCTGAGCGGACGGATTGTGATGATGCCCTCTTCCCGGGGCTCCTGCAGTGGCAGCGGCGTATTACTCGAGCTGGCGCTGAACGACTGTGCACCTGCCGCCCTGATCTTTTGTGAGGATGAAAGCACCTTGACCCTCGGAGCGATTGTCGCCTCGGAGCTTTTTGAGCGAAACATAGCTGTATTACGTCTGGATACTCAAAGCTACAACAGGGTTGCACTGGCCAAACACGCAGAGATTCGAGAGACAGCGCTTTGCTTTGACGCAGAAGAGATAGCATTGTCAGCTATTGCCCAGGCACCTATGAAACTCAGCGATTATGACCAGCACATGCTTGCTGGCCGCGCTGGAGAAGCTGCAAAGATCGCTATGCGTACGCTGTGCATCATGGCCGCCGTAGACCGGGCGCCACGTCTGATCGATGTCAGCCGAGCGCACATCGACGGATGTATTCTGGCGCATGACGCTAATCTTGTATTCGCCGAGAAGATGCTGGCACTCGGCGCAAAGGTTCAGATACCTACGACTATCAATGCGATTTCTGTCGCACAAGACAACTGGCGCGGCCTGGGAATGCCAGAGGCTTTTGCCAACAAAGCCAACCGGCTGGCCAATGCCTACGTTGCCATGGGCGCGCAAGCGACCATGACCTGCGCCCCCTATCTCCTTGAGAACCCGCCCGCCGCCAATGAAGCTGTTGGCTGGTCAGAGTCCAATGCGGTGATTTATGCGAACTCGATTCTCGGGGCGCGCAGCGCAAAACATCCGGATTATCTCGATTTATTTATCGCTATCACAGGACGTGCTCCGGATTGCGGCGTCTACCGGTCGGAACAACGTCAGGCGCAGGTGGAAGTTCATGTAAGCCTGCCCCCTATGTATGACGACGCAGTCTGGCCCATGCTGGGCTGGCTGCTGGGTACGCTCGCCCCAAACAGCATACCGCTCATGACGGGGCTGGAAGCTGCGCGCCCAAGCAGCGACGATCTCAAAGCACTGTGCGCGGCCTTTGGGACAACCTCAGCAGCACCCATGCTGCACATTCGAGGCCATACGCCTGAAGGTAACCGGGACGCATCTCCTGACTGTGCTCAGCACCATATTCAAGCACAGGACCTGGAGAAGGTATGGCAGGGCTTTAATGAGCCCGATGTGCAGTCGCTGGAGTTGATCGCCATTGGCAGCCCGCACGCATCCGTCGGTGAGTGCGAGCTTTTAGCAAGGCTATTTGAAGGTCGTCACTGCGCTGCGGGCACCTCCTGCATTGTGACTCTGGGCCGAAGTGTCTACGCGCAGCTGGAAAAGCGCGGCACTATTGCCAAGCTCGAATCAGCGGGCGTGACGCTGATTCGCGACATGTGCTGGTGCTCAATGACGGAACCTGTTTTTCCCGTAGAAGCGAAAACGCTCATGACTAATTCGGGTAAATACGCGCACTACGCCGTGGGCCTGACGGGACGCCAAGTGCGATTTGGCAGTGTTGGGGATTGTGTAGAGGCAGCGATTACCGGGGTTGCGTCGTCATCGCTACCGATTTGGCTTCGCTGAGCAATAGACAGCCCAAGCGCGTGCTTTACGATGCGCCAAAAGCACGTGATTGCACACATTGAAATACGCAGAGCCAGGCGGGATCGAACCGACGGGCTCAACACTTTTCCGGCTTCATTAGAGCGGGCCTGCCCCTGAATCTTCTGGTCCGCGCGGTGACTATCAACAGGTTGCGAAATTCTTGACCCGAACCCGAACAACCCTGTGTTTCGCATGACACCTCCAGAGCAGCGCTTTGAAGACATTCGGCTCGGTCAGGTAAGCGGTATCTTCAACGGCTCCGGCGCTGAGGACATAATGCAGGTTCAAAAAATAGCTGTGGACGAGAGTCCAGATTGGGAGTTCCTCTGATTTTCGGTGCAGATGTTATTCAAGGTTTTGGGGACCGTATCTCCTGCTCCGCTTGCCTAGACTGCGAGTTCGGACATGGAACTGGCCGCACGCACGGCTTAAGCAGCAGAGGCGACAGCAGCGGGGATAAACTGGGCTATCGCCCCAATGATCCATCTGGGTCGAGATGCGAGATGGGGAAGAATCTTCGAAACTTATGGCAACGCCGGCGGCATTGGCTTGCACATCAACCGACACAGGGGTTAGTACATCAGCGGGCAAACCGCATTAGACTAAGGCACGACCGGTTTATAGATCGCTCCTCTCTCAACAACCAAGGTTCCATTCTTCGCGAGAAAGTCTAGTCCCCTCTTCCAGCGACTCCTTCGAGTGTTTGGATTTCTGACGTCGTTTCACACTTGCGCAGATTTGCGCACATTATTTGTGAGTCAGTGCGCCCGAAAAAAAGTTTGACCCGGAGCCCCACAACCGTAGATTATGTAAGTACATATGTACCAACGCCCAAGGAGGACGTTATGACACGCATGAAACTGGCGGCCATGGGCAACAGCACCGGCATAGCCCTGCCGCGCGAGATCCGTGAGCACCTCAACGTCGAAAAAGGCGATGAAGTTTTCATCACCCGCGCAGGTCCGGGCGAGATTACCCTGTCCGCCTACAATCCAGAATTCGCCGAAGAAATGGCGATCGTGCAGAAAGCCTCTCGCAAGTACCGCAACGCCCTTCACGAACTCGCCAAGTGAGGGAACCCAGGTGGATAAGCATCCAGCTATCCACCTTCATCCATCACCAGCAGATGCTGGAGCACGGCGGCATGCCGGGCCCAGTCAAATCCGATCTACTCGCTTCGGCACTGAGCCGACCACAGCAACTCTATGCGTACGACGACAATGCAGACATTTTTACGCTCGCCGCGGGATACCTCGACGGCATCTGCCGCAATCACCCTTTCGCGGACGGCAACAAACGCGTGGCCTTTCTGTGTGCCTACACGTTCCTCCAACTCAACGGATGGGATTTCGACGCCAGCGAACCAGACGTGGTGATCATGGTATCCATGATCGCCGCCGGCGAAGCGAAACTCGCCGAGATCGTAGACTGGCTGCAACTCAACTCGGCTCCAATCATCGACTAGCTCACTGATAAACGCAGAAACGCGGGCCAAGTGGAGTCGCTTCGAGAGTTGAACACCTACAAGTTGCACCCCATGCCTTAGCGGCGGGATAGCATCATCAACAGGGTCTAATGAAAACCGGTCGTCCCCCCTTAAGTGGGAAGAGCCAGAGCCCGGAGCGCTGGTTACATAGTGGTTACACGGAAATTTCTCAGCACCTTCGAGGCTTCGCAAGTGCTTGATTTTATTGGTGGAGCCAGGCGGGATCGAACCGCCGACCTCAACACTGCCAGTGTTCTCACGCTCAAAATCAGAACCCAGGAAATTCGCCGACCCAAACCCCAGTGTCGACAGGTAGTCTACAAATATAGAGATTAAACTAAAAAAATAGTAATACTTGGTACTTCACTTTTACCGTGACCTCACGCTATCCTGTGTCCCCACTGTGATCCCAATGGTCACAAACTACACAAGATATTGGCGGAAAGAACATGGCGAACACCTCGCGCAGGGCGGCTCTCAACGAGCGTGTCATCACTAATTGGCTTGCATCCATCGCGGGCATCGAAGGCGACCACGCCCTCTCGGACACGAGCTGCCGTGGCCTGCGCCTGCGGGTAAAGCGCGGCGAGCGGCTGACACGAAACACCGTGCGCGGCGCGGCGAACTGGGGCTGGCGTGGTCGGGACAAGAGCGCGCGCATCCGTAGCGCCGCGATTGGACCGCTAGCGGACGTAGGGCTTGGTGAGGCGCGGAGCGAGGCCGACACGCTGCGGGCGGAGGCGCGAACCAAAACCCTTGCGAGGGGCGGCGCCACGGCTGACACGATCACACTGACGCAGGCGCTGGAACTCCACTACGGCACGGGGCGACTGAAGGCGTCTACGCTCACCGAGTATAGGCGGGTCGTGCGTATACATCTTGACACGATACTGAGCACACCTCTTATCAAGTTGGACCCATCCACATTAGCGCCGATCATCCGGCGCGTGATCGCCGGATCGGAGGGCAAGCGTCCCGCCCCGTCAACGGCAGACAAACTAATAAAGCTAATACGCGCAGCGAGGACCGCCGTCTACGCAGAGACTCTCGACGAGCGATTTCTATTGGACGTCACCACGGCGCTGCGCCGGAAAGTGGCGATAAAACCTTGTCAGCCTCGGCTCCACGCGGTCATTCACCCAGAGCAGCTCCCCGAATGGTGGTCCGCTACCGAGGCCGAGGACCCGCTTTACCGCGACTTCCTAAGATTCCTGGTGCTTACAGGACTGCGCAAGATGGAGGCTGCCGCGCTGAGCTGGGCTGAGGTGGACCTGAACCGGGGGCTAGTTACAATCCCCGCCACGAGGGCCAAATCGGGGCGGGATCGGGAGCGCGCGCTGGGTCAGGCCACATGGGAGATCCTCCTGCGTCGACGTAAGGCAGTGCGAGGATCCTGCTGGGTGTTTCCAACCTCGCTCAACGGTCGCGGACATATTGTGGACCCCAAAAAGGCCGTCGCCCGCATCGAGAAGCGCTGCAGCGTGCATGCGAGCAGTCACGCGTTGAGGCGAACCTTCGTGAGCAGAGCCCGAGAGGTGCTCGAGCGCGAGGACGTTGCCTGGCTTGTAGGCCATGCCGTCGCTGGCGTCACCGAGGAGCACTATCACGCGCGCTCACCGGAGGCGAATCGCAAATACGCTCAAGCTGCGGAGAGCGCCGTGCTCGAGGCAGCCGGCCAGACGACTACTGTGGTTGCGCCTGTTATGCGACTGGTAAGCGGAGCAGCGGCGTGACGCCCAACGCCGAGCCAGGCTCACTGGCCGAAGCGATTTTAATAGGCATAGAGCGGCATGAGCTATTTAAGCAGGCATCGCCACGGCTCTTGCGCCACCTTAACGAACAGGGAACCCGAGCGTCGGAGCTGCTGAGGCGGGAGTGTCTAGCAAGCGTGAAGGGTGCACAGAGTAAAAACCGTGAGCGTGAAGAGATGCGGGATGCTGTCCTCGACACCGCACGGGAGCTGCTGGAACTGATGGGGAACAGCGCCGAAACCCGCCGCACTCTCGTTTCCTCAATTCAGGACGAACTGGGCCTAAAGCGCCCTACAGACGGCCGATTTATCCGAAAGAGCCTCCGCGACGAAGGACTACTACCTCACCCGCACTAAACCTTCCGAACACCCCAGGGGTGTCCCACCGATTTTGGGTATGCCAGGCATGATAGCTCACGACGCCGAAGAGTCGGCGCCGGTAAAAGGAGCTAACTCATGCCTCATTCCTCCATCGCATCAATCGCCAGACCGCTGCCCGCGGTGGTCACACGCACCCAGGCACGGGGGGTCTTGGGCGGGATAACGCCCAAGGAACTCGATCAGCTGATTGCCAGCGGTGAAGTCCGGGTGGTGCAACGCGGTAATCGTCAGTACCCCATATACGCCGATCTACTACGCGCCGCCGAGACGCTGTCCGGGTACGCGGCCGAGGACGCGGTATGAACGATACCGCGCAACTTGAGGCGCTTGCACGTGAGGCTGAGGAAGCTGCGCTGGCGGCAGTGCTGCGGCGTTTTGATGCTCTACCGGATGACGCCGCACTCCCGAGAAAACCGACGGCCGCCCTCATAGGAAGGGCCCCACAGACCCTGGCTAATTGGGGATCGCGACAAGCTCGCGGCGAACCGGTACCTCTTGAGTACGACGTCGTGGGCGACACCCGTGCCTACCGGGTGCGCAAGGTCCGAGACTACTTGGGGGTGTCCCGAAACTGAGTAAAAGAAACCCCCAGCGCCGTGAGGCAACCGGGGGCTCCTGCTTGGGTCTTGGCGGACAGCAAGCACGAAAAGTGTAGCACCTTGACCACTGTCCGCCATCACCAGCACAGGAGGCGGATATGACCTCAGAGAAAACCAGCGACAACATAATCAGACTCGGCAGTAGCGAGGGCGGCAGTTTCAACGTTAAGAAGGCGAGGCCTTGTGCCCGTAGATCCGCCTGGCCCCGCCCACTGTGGCGCTCAGCTCGTTGCTGAGAGAGCCGTGGGGCAGCGCACCGTGACTGCTATCGCAGGCAAGGCCTTGTTCCGTAAGAGCAAGCAGGGGCTTCCGATGCTGGTCGTGCGCTGGCGACTACCCGAGGGCGAGACGGCGACGCAGTTCATCGCCTGGGTAGTAGCCCCCGAACACGACTGGCCCGAGCCCTGGGGCGAGGAGTCCGAAGCAGCGCTCGCGGAGCTGGTGACAGCCACTGCGCTGCGGCGAATCAGGAGCGCCGACGAATTGGCCGCCGCCATTGTGGGCAGAAGTCTCCGAGTGACGATCTCGGAAAAGGACAAGGAAGGCCCCCTAGAGGTGGCGCGAATCGAAGCCCTGGAGCAGGAGGGGACGGATGAATAGTCCCGCCCCGGCGCTTGAGCGCAACCCCGCCGCTGTAACGATTGCTCAGTCCGAACCTTACAAAGAGGGTGATACCCCACCCTGCCTGAGCAAGCGCATCGTGCTCAAGGATGGTAAGCCGGTGATTCACAACTACGACCATGCGAAGTTTTTTCTCTACCATCACCAGCGCCTCGATGAGGGCATTACCAGCATCTTTCAGATCCTGCGGCAGCTTGAGGACCCCGATTACAGACACCGGGCGCTGCTCCTGGGCGATTTCAGTCAAGGGCCGGCCGATGACCCTCTACTCCCGCGTCGAAGGCTCCTGCGTCCCAAGGGCGGCGACCGAGAGACCCTGTACGAGGTTCCGCGCTGCTGGCTGCCGCTCGACATCGAACACATCGAGGCACCGCCGGGCGGAAACCCCCTCCACCGCCGCGAAGCCGTAGCGCACTACGTCATCGACCATCTCCCCGGGGAATTCCACGGCTGCGGATACGCCGCACAGTGGTCCGGCTCGATGGGCTTCCGGCCGGGCCACGAGCTGCGGCTGCGATTGTTCTTCTGGCTCGACCGGGCCATCACCCCCTCGAAAATGAAGCGTTGGATCGGGCGCCTGGGCTTTGTGGATGTCTCGATCTTCACCCCAAACCAGTTGATCTACACCGGGAGAGTGCTCGGGCCGGGCGTTACCGACCCGATACCGGACGGACGGCGGAGCTGGCTTGAGGAAGGGCCAGCCGTCGCGGTGCCCGAGATCCCGGATCGCATCGTCCGCCCAGCCTCGGAGCGTAGCGACAAGAACGACACCGGCAGCGGCTACGAGTCGTATCGCA
>DS999405.1:1042364-1238018 GCA_000158155.1 gamma proteobacterium NOR5-3
CTGACCCGGGCGCTTCTCGGTGTCGAGCACCTGCGCGAGCCTGGTTACGTCGCGAGGCACATCGAGCGACTGCCTGAGACGGTGAGCAACATCGCAGAGCGTGAAGCACAGGCCCGCGATGAACGCGACACCATAGCGGTCGCCCGCGCCAAACGCCTACGCAGCCTGATGGGAGTAGCGAGTGACTGAGGTCTATGTAGGCAGCGTCTACGCGGTTCTGGAGGCCGCAGGAGGAAACCTAGAGGCCATCACCTTCAACGGTCCGAAGAAAGCGCTGGAGGATATGGCAAACCCCGAATCAGAGCTAATGGCCACCGCCCAAGCGGAGTTTGGAGACGCGGACAAGATCGCCGTGGCCTATCGCTTTCTGATGCGCTACGCCGGACTCGTTGGTGTCGCCTACCCTGACGCCGAGGCGCTATTTGATGCCGTCCGGACCCCCCTCAGCCTCGATGCCCTCGATGAAGGCATGGAGACGGGTCTGATGCTGGCGCTCAACGTCCAGGTGGAGCAGCGGCTCGCGGAGGTTCGTGCCCTGCGGTGTATTCCCCCTGAACTGGCGGACGAGCATATCCGACTCAAGCTGACGCCCCTGGGTGTCCGGGACCGCTTGCTGGACGGGACGATGCCCGAAGGGGTCCTGTGCCTGCGGTGGCCGATGGCTACAGGCAAGACCCAGCTCGGAGGGATGCCTCTGCGCGAGCTGGCAGCGCGCGAGCGCATTGGATTCCTGGCCCTATCTCACCGACAGACCCTCGCGCAGGAAACCGCACGGCGGTTCGGGGTCACTGACTACAAGGAAGGATTCTCCGCGTCCCGGCCTTACGACGGTGATGGGATCGCGATGTGCGTCAACAGCGTCCTATACGAGGAGAAGTTCTGGAGCCGTGCGAGTAAGCACCGGGCGATCTTCATCGACGAGATCGAGCAGGTGCTGCGCGCAGTGCTCTTTGAGGGCACCGTCAAAGGCTCCGGGCAGGAGCAGGTGCTTCTCCGCCTTGCTGTCGCGATCCGAAACGCAAGATGGGTTCTCCTCGCAGACGCGGATATGTCGCCCCTCACCCTGGCGTTCATCCGCCTCTGTCGGGGTGCGGGGTACAAGGCGTACATCGTGGACCTTCCTGACGAGGCCCGCGGGCTTCGTGTTGATTACAGCTTTGATCGGGAGCTCGTAGTCGAGCGCTTAGTGGAAGCCCTCGCCTGCGAAAAGCGGTGCGTGGTCGCGTCGAACACGGTGAAAGCCGCTGAGACTCTGGCCCTGGCCGCGAAGGAGATCGCCCGCCGCCGTGGGATACCCGTGAAGGAGATGGTCATCACCCGCCCGAGAGTGAAAGCCAACACCAATGACGCCGGGGAGTGGATGGATGATCCGCAGGGATACAGCGAGCAGCACGGGATCAACCTGCTGGTTCACAGCCCGAAGGTCGGGAGCGGTATCAGCATCGAGGGGCAGCACTTCGATGAAGGCTTCGCGCTATTCAGCGGTGTGGGCAACATCGGCAGCACCGACGCGGCGCAGATGCTCCGTCGGGCGCGGAATGTCGCGCGCTGGACCCTCTGGCTCGACAGGCGCGCGTCGATGGACGGGATAACAGCCACAGCGCCGGTCTCCGTTGCCTACGAGCGGATCGGGGTCGGTGACGGAGAAGCGGAAGCGATCCTTCAGCTCCGGGCGCTGGCGACGGCCCAGGCGCACGTCGCGCGGCGCAACTTCAACCTGGCACTTCTCACCCAGCTCCGGGATATGAGCTACATGGTCGAAGCGCTATGCGGAGAAGGGGAAGGCGAAGCATGGCGCACGGCCAAGGCCGAGGAGAAGGAGCGCCGGATCGCGGAGATCCTCGACGCCGAGCCCATCTCCAGAAATGACCTGTATCGCCACCAGGAATTCCAGACACTCGACCACGACAACCCCTCGCACCTCCGGTCCTACATCGCGCTGGAACTCAGCCTCCTCGACCAGGAACTGGAAAGCGAGCACATCGAGTGGTACTTCCAGGGCGCCGTGAGGCAGCTCCAGCGGTGGGGCATCGCCACGAGGCGGGGCAAAACGGTGAGGAAGGAGCGGGTCAAACAGCAACGGACCACGGTGCTCTACGGCCGCATCTTCGCAGGCGTCGAACTGCGGACCCACGACCTGACACCCGACACCTGCGCCCTGATCGCCAAGCGGGTGTATCCGCTGCGGATGGAACTGGCAGGGCTGAAGCTGGCTCCAGGGAGCTGGGGCGCGGCGGGTTTCGATCTGACCTCGTTGCCGGCGAAGGAGATCGCCGGGACGCTCCTGACCTACATCGGAGTCACCCACGAGCGCAGCGGCTGGGCGCGCAAGTACGACGGTCTCTGGCTTCAAGAGGGCCGGATTCAGCGACTTGAGGGGCGACTTCTGGGCCTGACGCCGGCCCACCTTGAGATCCTTGAGGCCGGCTGGCACCACTCGAATGTGGAGGGCGAACCACTCTGGCTTGGGGTCGATTTGACGGTCCCAGAGCAGCACGGCGGGGCGGGTGGGATTTGGGAGGAAAAGTGCGAATTCCGGCCGTCCGTCGGCTACTTGTCAAGTAGGCGCGGTAAGGGGGTCGATTTCGACTTTCCGGTGTTTTATGCGGCCTCCAGGGCAAGAAATGAGGCCGATTCACGGGCGCTGCCCCCATGCGAGGTGCCGTCCGTCGGCTACTTGTCAAGTAGGCGCGGTAAGGGGGGTGTCCCTATAGAGATTACCAATCAGAAAAACCCTCAACATTTAGCCGACGCAGCGTGTGGTCGGTGCGGCAAAACCTACCGCCCAAAGAACCGCCGCCAGCTTTTTTGCTCCCCCGAGTGCCGCCGGCCGCCTCGGACACCCTTGGGGGCTCGTCCCTGCGACCACTGCGGGTGCGACTTCACGCCCAAGCGTACCACCGCAAAATATTGTGGCCCCGTTTGCGGCGCTGCCCACCGGCGCGACATCGCGAAAAAAGCGCCCCCCAAGAAGCCACCGGAGCCACCCGTGAACAACCCCCAGGAAGTGGAGATGGCGGACATCATCCGCGACTTCGGTATCCCGCCTCGCGCCGTGGAGCGATCCCTGCGCCGCGCCCGAAAGCATCTGAAGAAGCAGGGAATCACCCGCCCCTCTGCTGCGGAGCTGGAGCGCCACCAGCTACTCGCCCTTGCGATGGACAACCGAAATCTGGCGATAGCCTTGAAAGGAGTACAGCGATGACAGACACAAAGCATCTGCGCTGGCGGAGGGAAAGCGGCACCGGGCGCAACTACACACCCGAACACTTTACCCCCCGGGACTCCCGGCGTGTCCGCATCACCCGGGCAACTTTTGAGCACCTACACCACCGATGGGGACTCCCTCACGCTCAAGTAGCCGCCGCATTAGCCACAACCATGCGCCATCCAGAGCGCCTCGCTCAGCTCGATACCTCATACCCGATGGCTTTCGCTGTGCTGACCGCCCCGGGGCTGGCCTTACGCGGCACACACAGACGGTCCTCTGCGCACCCGGTCGAGCAGAGCGCACAGATTCGCTACCAAGCCCTCCAGCAAGTCGATGCCGGCGTACCGCTGGCGAGGGTGTCGAAGGCTCTGTTTATACCGCTTGAGGCCCGTCGCCTGTCGCGAAGGTGGTGCCGCGAATTGATCTCGTCCGAAAACCAGGCGTCCCTGCGCGAGCTTCTGGACCCAGAGATCCTTAGGAGTGCCCGGCGCTGGCCCGAGCCTCGCTGCGCGCCGCTCGCCCCCCTGGAGTATCTTCTGATGGGGCGTCTTTGGACCCCTAGCGCCTCGGACGCAATCCTTCAGGCCGCACAGCGCTTATTGCTGGAATCTACCGCCGATTGGGAGCAGCGCAGACAGATCCTCGATACCCTTGTGCTTGCCTCGCCTACTACGTTCGCCCGGCATCTCGCTGAGCACCCAAAGCGATCTCTGCGGAGGCTATGCCGCGAGCTACACAACAGACATCTCCAGCAACGGAAGCGCCCACGGAGCACCTCCCAGATGCCGTTAGCTGACTTCCGCGCGTTGGCGGGCATATCCCTACAGTGGAAAGACTGGTCCTTCACAATGCTGAAAAGCGAGCGCGACCTGGAAGATGAGGGCAGCGAGATGCGTCACTGCGCCGGGATCTACGTACCAGGGGTCCGCGCCAGGGAAGCAGTGCTGTTCCACGCCACACACCCAGAACATCCACCCGTGACAGTGGAAATTCGCTGCGAAGGCGGTTACGCGGTGCTCGGGCAAACGATGATGAAACATAACCAGCCCGCCGAGCAGTGGGCGCGCTCAGAGATTGCGGGATGGGTGGACCAGAATGCGGATGCGTTCGCCAATCACGGCCCTATCGACGGGCTGCGCCACTGGGAGCGTTTGCGATAAAGCGCCGGGCGATGCTGCTGGCGGCACGAGGACTCAGAAGTGGCGAGACTGAAGGAGGAGGCGCAAATTCGATATGAGGAGCAAAGTCTCCTATGATTATCCATCGGCGGACGGCCTCTGAATCCCTGAATGGAGCTGACGCCTTATGTTCGACCCCTATTCCGCTGGAACACCCTCCACAACATCTGACTACGAATATTCCCGCAGTCGCTTCCCGGTCCGCGCTGGTGGTGGGAAGCCCCTTAACTACCTCACGCTCATTGATGTCGGTTCTGGCGAAGGTGAGAGCCGTAACACCGGCACCAACGGTCTCGCTGTTACACCACCCCCACCTGCCCCTTGCGAAACGTGTAGCTTCCGACAGCAGTTATCCTGTGCGAATGAGAAGCTCGTCTGTCCGGCTTTTTGGGTCTATGCTGAAGGCGGAAGTACGTCGCAGCAGGCGAAGGCGCTACGCGAGTCTGCATTGGCCGATGACAGAGAGCCATCCCGATTTTTGTTCGACTGCTTGTTTATCAAGTGCCGCAAGCCTGGAACGTGGTTCAACAAGCGTTTGCAAGCAAAAACAGACCAGCGAGGATCGCTTGTATGCCCTTAACTGACACCCCCACACAGCTCATAGCCAGGGCGCAAATGAACGGCCTCCAACCACCACGGCGCAAAAGAGAGCGAATCGTATATGGCCAGTTGGTGCGCATACGCCGCTGGGCTGAACGACACGGACGGTCGCCTTGGACAGGCTCTCGCAACCTGACTAAGATGGTTGCGGTGCTACCTGGCAGGGATGTTCGCTCTGCTCTATCTGAGTTAGTTAAACGCGGATACATAGATCGTACACCTATCCCCTCCACCTGCTACGGGAAGCTCGGCTATGCCTATCGCGCACGGGTAGATCAGGAACTACGCCCCCGCACCCCGGCCGAGATAGACCGAGACTATGGCACGAGTCGAGATATGCGCTGTGCGCACGAAAAGTTGTTTCCACTATGGTTCCACGAGCAGAAACGACTCACGGAAAAAGCTAGGATAGAGAAATGGCGGATCCTTCAAGGTTGCAGCGAGTAGGCTATTGGCGAGGAAGGAGACGTTTACGACTGATCTGTGAGAAACCACCAACTACCCATCGGTGCAACCCATAGTGGTGTCGGCGATTTCTACCAAGCACCACTTTTTGCGGAACCCTAAACTACCACAGCCCCCCCCTTTGGAGACTTATGATGCGCCGCAAAATTACTGCTGCCTTCGCTTTACTACCTCTAATCCTTGGCAGCGTCTGGACACAAGCCGATACCGTCATGGGGTTCCAAGCTTACATGGACGGGGACTACCAGAGTGCGCTGGCAATATTTTCGAGCGCAGCTGAAGAGGGAGACGCAGTTGGCCAGTATGGCCTGGGCGCCATGTATAGAGACGGCGACGGCGTGCCACAGGACTATAAGGCAGCCGTCAGGTGGTACACCGCTGCGGCGGAACAAGGACTTGCCCTCGCGCAGTACGACCTCGGGGTGATGTACTCCGAGGGAAAAGGCGTCCCGCAAAGCGACAAGGCCGCTGTGAGGTGGTACACCCCCGCAGCCGAGCAGGGCCTCGCCAAGGCGCAGAACAATCTCGCTGCGATGTACGGTTTAGGACGCGGCGTCCCACAAGACTTTGTATACGCTTATATGTGGTCAAACATTGCTGCCTCAATCTCTGGCGAAAGCGCGACGAAGAGTTTGCGAGATATAGTTGCTAGACAGATGTCCAAGGAACAACTGGCCGAAGCTCAACGTCTGACACGGGAATGTGTCAAAAAATACTACCAAGATTGCTAGTACCACGGATGTTTTGGGTCATAGAACTTGGCGACAATAATGGCAGCACCCTCCGCGACAGCAGTGATGTGCCCGGAACCGCAGCCAGCCGCTGACCGGCGGCTGCCGGTGCCCGCAAGCTATTCCACCGCGGCGGGCCCTTTTTCAATACGCCTGCGTAAAGTTTCCATTCGCTCTTGAATTTCTTCCTTTGTCATCTCACCAATGGTTCGCATACGCTCTGGCCGCCTGACCTCCTCGGACCCCGTGCCAATCAACCCAGCTGTTTGTAGCAACGCCCTTGCCGCGTTAACCCTCGGGCTTGCGGGCGTATCAGGGTCCTCGACAATATCAAGCAAAGCCCCGATAGCCGTCTGAGCGGCACTCGCCGCCTGCTTCGCGGCCGCCCTGCGAGTCTGCGTCACGTCGTCCTCCAGCACTGGACGCTGGATCTCTACCTCTCCTGCTGGCTTTCCTCGTGGCATACGCACCTCCCGACGGCATGTTTCTACACATTTTATCCCCTGCCCTACCGTTATTCTGCATGGTGTCATAACATCACCGCTTCAACTGTTCACTCAGGTACGCCGATGTACGAGAAGGCTGTGAAATTTTCTGATCACTCGAAGCAAGCGTAGTGGCTGGGCGACCCACAGCTCTTGAGGAGCGATCGGTAGTCCGAAGAATCAGCTAGGAAGGACAATATTCGTTGAACGCAGTTGAAATAGAAGAAGCAGTTTCGGCCCTAGCTGAAGAAAGGTTTTCCTCGGAGGATTTTCCGTTCGCGTTTTTAGAGGCTTTCGGCAACAAGGCTACTACGATCAAGCGCCTCCGGTCTGGCTCCTCCAATAAGTCGGACACCGGTGGTGTTCTTCAGACCAATAACATCCACATCAAGGTCTGCAAGGATGGCGGTGTTACCGAAACGCTGCATGAATTGAAGCAAAGCGCCGCGACAAAACGTGCACGTGCCAAGTTCGTGCTGGCGACAGACGGAAGCTGGTTGGAGGCAGAGGATCTGGGCTCGGGCGAGACGATTGCTTGTGACTACTCTGAATTCCATAATCACTTCGGCTTTTTCCTTCCGCTGGCGGGTATCAGTACCGTCAAGCAGATCCGAGAGAGCGCCTTCGACATCAAGGCGACGGGCCGACTCAACAAGCTCTACATCGAGCTGCTCAGGTCAAACCCAGAGTGGGGCACCGCTGAACGCCGCCCTGAAATGAATCACTTCATGGCAAGACTCATCTTCTGCTTTTTCGCGGAGGATACGGGCATCTTCACTGGGGACGACCTTTTCACTGCAACAGTGGAGCAGATGAGCGACCGTGATAGCTCAAACACTCACCAAGTAATGGGTGAGATCTTTCGCGCGATGAACACCAAACTGGAGGATCGTGCTCAGGCGAGCTTTAGGCCATGGGCGGACAAGTTCCCATACGTCAATGGCGGACTCTTTTCAGGGTCTACGGACATACCTGTATTCACCAAGATCGCACGCAGCTATTTGCTGCACATTGGCAGCCTTAACTGGCAGAAGATCAACCCGGATATCTTCGGATCGATGATTCAGGCGGTAGCGGACGACGATGAGCGTGGTGCGTTGGGTATGCACTACACCTCGGTCCCCAACATCCTGAAGGTGCTCAACCCTCTTTTGCTCGACGACCTACGTGAGAAGCTTGAAGAAGCGGGCGGCAATTCACGCAAACTGCTGAATCTACGCAATCGGATGTCGAAGATTCGGGTATTCGATCCCGCATGCGGCTCTGGGAACTTCCTCGTGATTGCGTACAAGGAGATGCGGGCGATCGAGGCTGTAATCAACGAGCGTCGTGAAGAGGCCGAGCAGCGTTCGGTCATTCCACTGACCAATTTTCGTGGGATTGAGCTCCGCGACTTCCCAGCAGAGATCGCAAGGCTGGCACTGATCATCGCCGAGTATCAGTGTGACCTGCTTTATCGAGGGCAACAGGAAGCGGTGCGTGATTTCTTACCGCTTGAAGCAATGAATTGGATAACCTGCGGCAACGCACTTCGGCTTGACTGGTCGAGCATCTGTCCCCCAACCGGTGAAGCGGTGAAACTGCACGGTGACGACTTATTCAGCACCCCACTCGATCAGGCTGAGATTGACTTCGAGAATGAGGGAGGTGAGACCTACGTATGCGGGAACCCGCCCTATCAAGGCAGTGTGAACCAAACCCCGGGACAGAAAGATGACATGCGCAGGATATTTGTCCCAGTTCTGAAACGGTACAAGGATTTGGACTACATTGCGGCATTCATGCTGTTGGCAGCGAGATTCAACGCAACGACCGGTGCCAAGAGCGCATTCGTTACCACGAATTCGATCACCCAAGGAGAGCAAGTGGCCATGCTATGGCCATTGATCCTCGAGGCGGGCAACCACATCGATTTCGCGCACACGTCATTTCTTTGGTCAAATCTTGCAAGCAAAACGGCTGCTGTGACATGTGTAATCCTGGGGATTTCAGCATGCCCTATCCGAAGCAAACGACTGTACGATGAGAATGGGATTAGAGTTGTCGAGAATATAAGTCCGTATCTCACGGCAACACCCACAGTTATAGTTTCAAAGCGCTCCAAACCACTCTCTAATCTGGGCGTCATGCGTTCTGGAAATAAGCCCACAGATGACGGGAACCTATGTATTTCATCCAAGGAGATGGAGGAGCTTGTTCAGAAAGCACCTTGCTCTCGCAAATTTATAAAGAGGTATGTCGGGTCTCAGGAGATCATCAATGGCGGAGACCGCTGGTGCATTTGGATAGAGCCGAGTGATATCGAGGAGGCGGAGAGGATTAAGCCCCTAAAACACCGATTCGAGGCAGTCGAGAAGTTCCGCCGTAGCGGAGGGAAACAGGCGAATGACAATGCCTCAACACCGTATAGATTTGTGTTTGCGCCTCATACTTCAGGGACCGCTTTGGCGGTGCCAAACGCGTCGTCTGAGAAACGGCCATATTTGCCTTGTGAATTCATGAATGGTTCAACAGTGGTCTCGAACCTTGCCTCGGTCGTCTATCAATCACCCGTGTGGAATCTGTCTGTCGTCGTTTCTCGACTCCATCTTGTTTGGATTGCGACAGTCTGCGGCAAGCTCACAACAAGGTTCCGCTACTCAAATACGCTGGGTTGGCATACGTTTCCGATGCCGCCTCTAACCCAAAAGCAAGAATCTGACCTTATTCATTGCGCTGAGAAAATCATGCTGGCTCGGGAGGGCCACTTCCCAGCTACTATCGCGGATCTGTACGATCCAGACTCCATGCCTGTGGACCTCCTTGAGGCGCACGAGCGAAACGATGAAACCCTAGAGCGCATCTACATTGGTCGTCGATTCAAGAACGACACAGAACGTCTTGAAAAGCTATTTGAGATGTATCAGGCGATGACTGAAGACGAGCAAAAGATGCGAGTCGGAAGGAAGAAGAGAGCTTGACTGATGAGCAATGAGAAATCAGTCCCATCTGTATCGGTTACGTACAGTCAAAGCGGCACCTCCACCAAGTCCAACGAGCTGGGCATGCGACCAATGCAGGAGCGTGCCTACGAGAAGCGCGGTGAGCAGTATCTGCTTATCAAGTCTCCACCTGCGTCCGGCAAAAGCCGAGCTCTCATGTTCATTGCGCTGGACAAGCTGTGCAACCAGGGGCTGAAGCAGGCGGTAATTGTCGTACCAGAAAAGTCCATTGGCGCGAGCTTCCACAATGAACTGCTCAGCGACTTCGGCTTCTGGGCCGACTGGAACGTCGAGCCCAAGTGGAACCTATGTAACGCACCGGGTAGCGACGGGGGCAAGGTCAACTCAGTCAAATCCTTCCTCGATGGAGATGATGAGGTTCTCGTGTGCACGCACGCGACCTTCCGCTTTGCGGTAGAGAAGTTCGGGGTCGCGGTCTTCGACGATCGCCTGATCGCCATCGATGAATTTCATCATGTCTCCGCCAACCCTGATAACAAGCTTGGCTCGCACCTGGCGCAGCTCCTCGAGCGGGACAAGGTCCACGTCGTGGCGATGACCGGATCCTACTTCCGGGGGGATGCCGAGCCCGTGCTGATGCCGCACGACGAAGTGCGCTTCGATACGGTGACCTACACCTATTACGAGCAGCTCAATGGCTACAAGTATCTGAAGACGCTCGACATCGGCTACTACTTCTATTCCGGCGCCTATGCCGATGACATCCTGAAGGTACTGGATCCGACGGAAAAGACTATCGTCCACATCCCCAGCGTGAATTCTCGTGAGAGCACGAAAGACAAGCACCGAGAAGTCGAACATATCATCGACGAACTGGGTGAATGGCAAGGCACAGATGACCTTACAGGTTTCCAGTTGGTGAAGACGCCAGAAGGCCGGACTCTCCGCATCGCCGACTTGGTTGATGATGACCCCACCAAGCGGGACAAGGTATCGGCGGCGTTAAAGGATCCAACGCAGAAGAACAACCGAGACCATGTCGACATCATCATCGCCCTGGGTATGGCAAAGGAGGGTTTCGACTGGGTCTGGTGTGAGCATGCTCTGACCGTCGGCTATCGCGCCAGCCTCACCGAGATCGTTCAGATCATCGGAAGAGCGACGAGAGATGCGCCAGGTAAGGCCGCGGCCCGGTTCACGAATCTCATTGCGGAGCCAGATGCTTCCGAGAGCGCAGTGACAGAGGCGGTGAACGACACCCTGAAGGCCATAGCGGCTAGCCTACTCATGGAGCAGGTGCTCGCGCCACGCTTCAACTTCACTCCCAAACAGAGTGACAGCGGCCCGGTGGAAGGGTTTGATTACGGCGAAGGTGGTTATGACCCAGACAAGTGCAATGTCGGTGTCAATGAGGAGACAGGGCAGTATCAGGTCGAGATCAAAGGCCTAGCTGAGCCAAAAAGCGAAGAAGCGACCCGTATCTGCAATGAAGATCTGAACGAGGTCATTGCCAGCTTTGTTCAGGACAAGACAACCGTCGAGCGTGGGCTATTCGATGAGGAACTGGTGCCCGAGGAGCTGACCCAGGTGCGTATGGGCAAGATCATCAAGGAGCGCTATCCAGAACTCGATAATGAAGACCAAGAAGCAGTTCGCCAGCATGCTGTCGCCGCGCTAAACCTGACGCAGAAAGCAAAAGAAGTTGCGCTTGGCATCGAAAGTGATGACGACGAGCCCGGAGCCAATACGGCTCTGATCGATGGCGTGCGCAAGTTCGCTATGGATGTGCGCGATCTTGATATTGATCTGATCGATCGAATCAATCCGTTTTCAGAGGCCTACGCTATCCTCGCGAAGGCCATGACGGAAGACAGCCTAAAACAGGTCGCCGCGATCATCTCGGGGAAGAGAGTTCAGCTCACGCCGGAAGAAGCCCGCGATCTGGCAAGAAGAGCCCTCAAGTTCAAGCAGGAGCGCGGCAGGCTGCCTGATATTACCTCCTCAGACGCATGGGAGCGTCGAATGGCCGAGGGCGTGGCCTTCCTGGCTCGGATGAAGCAGGGGGCAAGCGATGGGTAAGGCATTCACGGATGAGGATGACGCTCTCCTTGCCGAGCTGGGCGTCGAGTCTGACAAGAAGGAAGTCCCTGCGCGTACGCCTCGTGAGGAGCGAATCATTGCTGGCTTCGAGGAGATTCAGAGATTCGTGGAGGAGCACGGTCGAGCGCCCCAGCACGGTGAAGACCGCGACATCTTTGAGCGACTCTATGCTGTGCGCCTTGATCGCATTCGATCACTCGCGGAATGTCGAAGTCTCGTCGAGCACATGGATCACCAATCACTGCTAGGGGCAACCGGCGAGGTGTCATCCGCCGAAGAGAATGGACTCGACGATGACGCCTTACTTGCCGAGCTTGGAGTCGACGAAGCAGCGCCACCGATCACCGAACTTAAGCATGTTCGGTCCGCCGTGGAAAAGAAGGCGGCTGAGGACATCGCGCGGCGAGAGCACTGCGAGGACTTCGACCGCTTCAAGCCGATCTTTGAGCAAGTACAAGAGGAACTGGACGCGGGCGTGCGTCAGACGCGCCCGTTCGAGCTGAAGGCAGAGATTGAGGCAGGCCGCTTCTTCATCGTTGGCGGGCAAAAGGCCTTCGTTGCCGAGATGGGAGAACTCACGCTCACAGACCAGGGCCGCACCGACGCTCGCCTGCGAGTGATCTTCGACAACGGTACCGAGAGCAACATGCTCATGCGGTCATTGCAACGCGCACTCAACAAAGATGAGGCTGGGCGCCGAATAACAGAACCGGACGCAGGACCGCTGTTCACCGACAACCCCGTCGATGGCGATGAGGCCAGTGGCACGATCTATGTGCTGCGTAGCCGGTCGGATCTTTCGATCGTTGACGCGAACCGAGAGCTCGTCCACAAGATCGGCGTCACCAACCTAGATGTGAAAAAGCGGATCGCCGGCGCTCGTCTGCAACCGACCTTCCTGATGGCGGACGTAGACGTTGTGGCTACGTACGAGTTGTTCAACATCAATCGGACCAAGCTCGAGAATTTACTACACAGGATCTTCGGGCCCGCTAGGCTCGACATTGAGATCAAAGACCGCTTCGGCAATCCGATTCGTCCGCGTGAGTGGTTCCTGGTGCCCTTGTTTGCGATAAACGAAGCTGTCGAAAAAATAAAGGAACGAACGATTCAGGACTACGTCTACGATCCGCAGAGAGCTGAGCTTGTCCCTCGGGTATAGACCGAGTTGGCAGCACTGATGCGGTCACCTAGCTACGGGCTGCGTTTCATGCTCATCTGAACCATCGCTGAGAAAGAAAATGCCAAGCACTGCTGAGTTAGTTCAAGGGCTCTACGAAATCGTCGCCGAGCTTGAGGCGCTGTATCCCGGAAGACCGTTCACACCCGACGGCCATCTTGTAGGCAGCATTGGAGAGACGCTTGTCGCTGAAAGATATGGCCTGAAGCTAATGCCTCCTTCGACCAAGGGCTACGACGCAATTGACCAGATAGGGCGTAAGGTTGAGATTAAGTGCACGCAGGGTAAGTCGGTCGCGTTCCGGCACGAGCCTGAGTGGTGCATCGTCGTTAAGCTGCTGCGCACTGGCGACATCGAGGAGGTTTACCACGGTCCAGGCGGACCTGTCTGGGCCCTGGTGTCGCATAAACCCCTACCGAGCAACGGCCAGTACCAAGTATCGCTGAGCAAACTCGTTGCATTGGCCGCTTCTGATTGATTCCTGGCCGATTTTGATGAGGACCACATAGAGTTGCTGACAGACACTTCACTAGCGCCTGCAGCATCTTTCCGCTGACCGCCACCGGCCTAGCCCACCGGCGGCGCGAACGGGCCCACAAGAATTTTTCTCATCGCTCCAAACGATCAATAACACCGAGTAGTTTCACGACAGGCCGAAGTATTCGCGCTCTTCACGGTCGAACCGTTCAAGCCTATCGACGAAGACGTTCTTGGTTGGCGGCGAATGGACTAGTACACCAGCACGAAGCACCACACCTGAAACAGTCGTGATCAGATGATCATGCGATCCATCGTGTGCATTTTTGTTGTAAACGACTCTAACTTCGCCACCTTCCTTGTCGACCTGAAAATGGCGGCTCGTCATCGCCCGGATGTTGTTGTGTCCTTCTGTGCACAGCTGGTTGTATAGCGAATCGTATTGATCCTTCAATCCAGCAGTAGCAAATCGCTTGTTCACTTTGAGGGGCGGGTAGCCATTACGTTTCAACTCGGCTAGCCGCTCACTCTTGGCCTTTAGATTTGCATCAAACCCAGGCTGACTCGCCAGACCGGCTAAGTGTGGATTCCCTCCAGCCCGAGCTTTGCGCATGACGATAAGCCATTGTTCAATGTCAGCGGCTTCAATGTTCCAAGAATATCTGGGGTCATTGCGCAAGTTGGTGAGATCCACAAATGCCTCAAGCAAAGTTCGGAGAAGGATTTCAATGCCCGATATTCGATCAGCAGCGCATAGGACGTGTGCTGAGGTTGAAAGCTCAAGAATCGACAGATAAAGCGCAACTCCGTACAGGCTGTCAGCGTGGCGCTTATCAAAACGAATGTCTTTGATGTGCGCTTCGGAGCACTCCAAGTGAGACTGAAGATTAGCAAGTACGTCAGTGATCATAAGACATTTTCCGGCTTTCCCTGATGAATAAGAGACTCACAAAACTTCTCAGTCTGTCCTATTCCTCAAAGTAGTCAGAGTCGATTCGTTTGACCTCAAAGCTATTAACAGTCGCCACACCGACATTGTGGTCGACCATAAGCCTTGCGAGTTTCTTGCCATCAATGAGGATGACGCGGGGATCCACTTTGTCGATAAACTCGGCGGCGCCTTTTGTGAACTCAGATGTGGTGATGAAAACACCTTTCCGGGCTTGCTTCCCAGCGAGGGCACCGATGAACTTTTGTAACTCCGGGCGCGCCACAGAACCCTCCCACCGCTTAGCTTGGAGATAGATAACGTCGAGGCCCAGTGCATCTTCGTTAATCACGCCATCAATTCCCTCATCGTTTGATTGCCCTACCGCTCTGGCAGCGTCAGCTCGATTGCCGCCGTAGCCCATAGCCACGAGCAGGTCCACAACGAGTTGCTCAAAGTAGCCCGGTGAAACAGCTTTGGCGTGGGCCAGGACTTCCGCCTCCAAATCCGCACGTAGTTTTGTGTACGCGCTTTCAAGCGCCTCCTCCGGGGTTTCACCTTCAGTGGTATCCACCACAACCATCTCGGCGCCCTTCTCACTCTTGCGACCCTTGAACTCAAGAAACGCATCGAAGCTCTCAAGCACTGAGTTGTCCACTCGCTCAGGCTGCTGGGCCAGCAAGCTCAAGCCCGCGTCAGTGATTCTGAATTTGCCGCGAGACGGATACTCCAGTAAGCCCGCTTGCTTCATGTAGGTGCGCGCCCAGCCTATACGATTTCTGAACCTTGCCTGTTTACCACTTGGCAGCAGCTCCTCCACGTCGGCAGTCGATAAATTGAATTTCGCCGCCAAGAAATCCACCGCTTCGGGCGCAGTATGAGTCTCGCCGTCAGATGCCATCTCCAGTATCGGGAGCATAAGAGTCTGATAGTCAGGGATCGCCATTGTTATCTCGCATGTATCTGAATAGTTGAACGCACGGCACACCCCCGGTGATCCAGCGGCAACTTCTGCTGCTGGGTGGCGGTGGCAGGGGCTGAGGAGGACCGTCGATGGTGAGCTGCTGTGGCATAGGAGGAGTGTACCGAAGTGCCACGCGGGGACGAATTTTAAAGCGTATCCAGATAACCAATATTGCGCGGAGTTGTGGGATGGTCCCCGGGGGAGCCCGAGGTTGGGGCGCCCTCAAGAGTAAAGCCTTCCACTCGTGGGCGTGGCTCCAACCACACCCGCTTGGGAGTTCAGACCTATTTGTGACCCCATAGTGATCCCAAGGGGCTGAAACTACAGGCCGACGCCAAGGGCTCAGAAGCGCCTGAAGCTAGTAATCACAAAGAGTGTAGGATTGGTGGAGCCAGGCGGGATCGAACCGCCGACCTCAACACTGCCAGTGTAGGCACCAAGTTAGCGCGGTGTACGACACGGAACGAAAGTGTACAAGATTGCAAAGATTCGCGCTTCGCCCCCTCGGCATTGGCCCCAGGGTCAAGCCCTGGAGGGCCCACCATCTTCTTTTCGCTTATAACCGACATCAAAGCTTGATTACTGCACTACCTGGTGAATTCCCCATACATTGCTCGGTCTATCCACGACTGAGAGCCTGGCGTGCACGCCTTCTCTTCAAGCTTTTCACGTCGGAGAAGTTCTTCGGCTGAGGCAAAGGCTTCCTGAAAGAGCTGTGCGGGGACACGTGCCTCGAACCACGGGTAATGTGAGCACTCAAGCACACCCTCAGCTTTTGCTTCCGCCCACGTGGCCGGTAATGCCTCCACATTATCAACATCCAAACTTGTCGAGTAAGGGCCGCCATTTAGTAGATAGTCATCCCCCGTCTTACGCACGAAAAGCACGTGGTGTAAGTTGCATAAAGGCTTTGATTTTTTGGGCTATCGCTTTAGCCGAGCGGGATTACAGTTGGCGGCAAAGACGATAGCTAACGCGGTGAAGACAGTACGTCGGCTTTATGAGCAAAAGCAAACGGCCCCCGAAGGAGCCGCTGCGCTTGATGACTATCTTCGCCGCTGGAGGCGTTGGGCAACAGCGGGATTAAATGGACTATCAGTGAGCATTACGTTTCCGTCGATTGAGCCCTATTCCTGCGAGGCCAAGGCCAAATAGTGCGAGGGTGGCGGGTGCAGGAACGCTACGAAAACTGCCGTCTATCAACGTCCCCGATGCTGCGAGGAACGGTAACGCGTTAGAGGTAGGAGTCAACGTGACAAATATCGAATCAATGTTTAGGGACCTGTTGACCGATATACCGGCAAAGACATTGTATGGTTCCCCGTCACCATTATCATTAACACCATAAACTATCTCCGAGGGGTTCGCCGCGCTCCCGTCCCATCGGACAAACGCCCTATCGTCAACAAAATCTACTCCCGCCGCGGCGGTGTTACCGAACGTCACCCCGAATACCGAAAATTCAAAACGCGGCAGATTCTGAAACGGAGCTGCTTGCCGGTAAATGTCTAAACCCCCGAACGGGGCGCCCAGATCGAAGACCAAGTCCGTTCCGCTACCGTCGTCACCGTCCCATTCAATATCGATCACGTATGAAATGGGTGTGGCGAACGCCGGGGATGCATGAATGACTAAAGCGAGGAAGACGAACTTGATGAGTTTAAACATGAATTGGAATTATCCAGACGACGGGGCTTTGTCAAAAATAATGCAGTTTACGTACCAGCCCATAGTTAATACGTAAAAACAGGCAGTTACCCACGGTATTCGCCTCTCTGGCTTTTCCATTCGGCTTAGGTGTAAAAAATCCTGACAGGCCTCACATCAACCATCGGAACCGTACAACGCTAGCTGCGCTCTACTGACCGGCCACTGTGTGGTGAAACCCGGCCAAAATCAGCCGTTTAGCCCCAACCAAGCAAATACCTTAAGCTATGTGCTGTTAAATTTTCTGACACCGCTAAAGAACGCCTTGAGGTGGCTGCTGCCTTATCCGTGGAGTGTGCGGGAGCAGGCAAAGGGCGACTCAACGGGGATTCGCCCAGTGCCATCACTCACACTTCCGTTTGCTCGGACAATACCAGCGCATCATCCACTTCGACCCCTAGATAACGAACAGTACTCTCCAGCTTGGTATGCCCAAGCAGAAGTTGGATTGCGCGAAGATTCTTCGTCCGGCGATAGATCAACGAGACCTTCGTTCTCCTGAGCGAGTGTGTCCCGTAGAGGGACGGGTCCAAGCCAATTTCAGTCACCCACCGGTCAACAATCCGGGCATATTGTCGCCTTGAGAGATGCGGTGAGTTATTAACCCTGCTAGGAAACAAGTAGTCGGGGGGCAGCAAGTGCGCCTCTGTGATCCATCGTTCAAGCGAAAGCCTTGTCTGTTCAGTGATTTCAAACTGAACCGGCCTACCAGTTTTCTGTTGCACGATCTGCGCTCTGGACTGCACTCGGCCACCCTGGGCGATGTCTGTGACGGTCAGCGCCATGAGGTCGCATGCTCTCAGCTTGCTGTCGATGGCCAGATTGAACAATGCCAGCTCACGATTGCGCTCCTGAAGCTGTAATCGAATCCTTATCGCCCAGATTTCTTGGAGTTTCAGCGGACGCTTTTGGCCCGATAGCTTTCCTTTATTCCATGGAATATGAACGGGTCGTTCAATGAGTGTTGGGTACATATCGACTTCCTCCTGCGGTAAGTGGAAGCTAATCTGTACACCTATCTAGTGATCTTTCCAGCGCGTTGGCCTGGTTGGGTACGCGTGTGACGCTGATGGACTTTGGCCGTTACTACCGCTGTCGCCTACTTTTAGGGATTCGACCGAAATGTATGCGGTCCCTGCTTTCGATCTAAACTGACCATTAGACATCCTTCTTTTCGAGCAGCACTTTCGTCTAAGATTCAAACATGGCGTTATCATCTCCTAGTGGCAGCTCTTTTCTATCCAAGAGGGCCGGAGCTTCAAATCCGCGTTTTGGAGTACCAGTAATTCGTGACTAAGCAGCCATCTCAATTCACAAGAAAGTTTATCGCAGAGCTCGCCATAATCGTGGCGGGTGTCTTGATAGCTCTGGGCGCGCAATCAATGGTGCAGGAGTGGGCAGATCGACGCAGTGAGCATGAATTCCTTCTCGACTTGTTGGCTGAATTTCGGATTAACGAGGCGCAGCTTCAATCCGATATCGCGGAGACCAAGAAAGCAGTGGACGCCGCAGACCGGTGGCGCGAAGGAGTGGCAGGCTCTCCCGGCGCTGCGGGCGGCTCAACTATTGACTCTTATGCGGCATCTCTAAACCCGGCTCGTTTTGACCCGCTCTCGGGTGCTCTGCGGAGCCTAATCGACGGGGGCGACCTTGGCCTAATTCGCAATAGGGAGCTACGTGCCGCACTTGCTGGATGGGATGACCGTACTCAAGAGCAAGTGATAACGTCAGTTACGGTAGACATGATGCGCTCAATGCTCATGCAATTCCTTATTCCAGAGGGGACAGCGGCACCCGCACAGGCGCTTGAAGCAGACAGACTGTTACTGCAAGTCACTTATGACCAGCAACTACGGCTATTAGGTCTACTTCGCGAGATCATCGAAGTGTTGCAGAAAGAAGCCGCGGCGTAGAGACCGCTCCCGCCTGAGGCTGTGTGAAAACGCTGCTTCGCGATATGCTACCGCTGTCGTAGTAATTCGAGATTCTCATGAAGCGTTTCGTAGAAGGCGAAGATCGAAGCCAAGGCACGTTATTTCCCGAACGGCTCGATGACTACATCGCAGACGATAACCCCGTAAGAGTCATTGATGCCTTTGTTGAGGAACTCGATCTGGCTGATCTGGGTTTTGAGCGAGTTCAACCGCAAGCCACCGGCCGCCCTGGCTACCATCCGGCATCACTGTTAAAGATCTACGTGTACGGCTACCTCAACCGGATTCAATCCAGTCGCCGGCTGGAGCGCGAGACACAGCGCAATGTCGAGATGATGTGGCTCACCGGCCGATTGATGCCGGACTTCAAAACCATTGCCGATTTCAGGAAGGACAACGGCAAAGCCATACGCCGCGTCTGCCGGGAGTTTATTGATCTATGCCGTTCTATGGAGATGTTCACACAGGCTATCGTGGCTATTGATGGCAGCAAGTTCAAAGCGGTCAACAGCAAGGATCGGAACGATACCAAGGCGAGTATGAAGCGCCGCATCGCCAGAGTAGAGCAGCACATCGAGCGATACCTGTCGCTGCTGGACGACGTCGACAAGGACGAGCCATCGGTGCGGGATACAAAGGTGCCGGAACTGGAAGACAAGATTGCTGCGCTCAAGGAGCGAATGCAGCAATTAAAAAAGCGTGAGCGCGATGTACTCGCGCACCCCGACCAGCAAATCTCTGAGACCGACCCGGATTCCCGCCTGATGAAGAAAGGCGGCATGGGTTCACAAGTGAGCTACAACGTTCAAACGGCCGTCGACACAAAGCACAAGCTGATCGTTGCGCACGACGTCACCAATGCCGCCGTCGACAGGAATCAACTCTTCCCGCTAGCAGGACTGACCCAGCACACGCTGCAACAAGACGAAATTAAAGTGCTGGCCGACCGAGGTTATTACAAAGGCGAAGCCATCAAGGATTGCTACGACGCAGGCATCGAGGTGTTGGTGCCTAAAACGCTGACCTCAAATAGCAGAGCCGCAGGTCGCTTTGACAAAGAGGTTTTCCACTACGAGGAAGAGACAGACAGTTACCGGTGTCCCGCCGGCGAAACATTGCAACGACGGTTTACCACGTTGGAAAAAGGCAAGGTGATGCAGGTCTACTTCTCGGCCGTTTCGGTGTGTAGGAACTGCTCCATAAAATCACAATGTACGACAAGCATACAGCGCAAGATAAGACGCTGGGAACACGAAGACCTGCTGGACAGCATGGAGCAGGAACTGCGTAAAACACCTGATGCCATGTCGGTGCGATCGCAAACGGTAGAGCATCCCTTTGGGACACTCAAGGCCTGGATGGGCTCGACGCATTTCCTGACGCGGCGACTTAAGAATGTTCGCACGGAGATGAGTTTGCATGTCCTGGCTTACAATCTGCGGCGAATGATGAGCATTATGGGCGTCGTGCCGTTAATGGAGGCAATACGGGCCTGAGGGCCGCATTTAGCTCTGTTCTGCGTTGTTCCAGCGCTGCATAAAACGCATTACCAGCGTCCCAGAAATTTTGGGCATCGAGAGCAACCTCAACATCGCACCGCTGACATGCCGACTGAGTAGGTGAGAGGGTAATGAATAGTACTGTTTTTGCAGTGTGTATCGCGTGACCCGCTTTTCACACAGCCTCGCCTATTTTGAGTCGTTCAAAGCCCTTTGGGGCGGATGACCGCTTCCGACCCGAAGCCGGCCTCCATGTTTTCGAGTAAAATCCTAACTGTCGGTGGATCGCAAAGCCCCAAGCTCTGTTTTTATCAGTCTCAGAGCGGCTTTAGCGGTGGCGAACTCTCTTTCCCACCAATCAAGTCGGAGCGTTCGGTTGCGCAGTATCACCTGTAGGTGAGGCTCCAACGCTTTCACTTTCTCCCAATCGTATGATTCCACTGAGTGCTGGGGGCCGTCGTAGCCTGCGACAGGACGAAACTGCACAGCCCCTTCAATGATCCCTTCATCGCGCTTTTCCATTGCTAGCGCGAGCAGAAAAACGTCAGCTTCTCTTTGGCGGGCGTAGTCATTCAGCGTCTTTCGCAGCTCGGGGTTCCGGATGCGAGATAGCGTACCGGTCGCCACGAGTTCATCGTAGGTTGCTGCCATCTCGAATGAAACCCAGGCGATCACAGCGGCATTGATCTGATCCTGAAAGACTTCCGTGAGTCCCGGATCCACGCCGGATCGAATCGTTGAGATAAGCTCGCTGATAGACTGCGTGGACGAGCGACGAATGGGCATTTTTCGCTCAGCGTAGTCCACGATCTGTGCGAAATCATCCCCAAGTCGTGAGAGTAGAACTTCATCGCGCGCTTCTTGCGCCAGCTCCTCATTCCAGTTAGCGACCTGGATACCGATAAACACACCGACAACGACGATGATGAAGTCAAGCACAACCGCAAACCAATTCTGACTGCGCACATGCTCTGCGACCCTTCTTAGCAACATTTGGAGATTCCCTGATGAAACGCTTTGATCATACAGAAACCCACGCACAATGACTGCAGTTTGGCCGGAAGAGGTCGTTGGTAGCACGGGATCCTTGCCCGTGCTAAGGGCCGCCTTGAGGTGAGGCTGTGTGAAAAGCGGGTCACGCGATACACACTGCAAAAACAGTACTATTCATTACCCTCTCACCTACTCAGTCGGCATGTCAGCGGTGCGATGTTGAGGTTGCTCTCGATGCCCAAAATTTCTGGGACGCTGGTAATGCGTTTTATGCAGCGCTGGAACAACGCAGAACAGAGCTAAATGCGGCCCTCAGGCCCGTATTGCCTCCATTAACGGCACGACGCCCATAATGCTCATCATTCGCCGCAGATTGTAAGCCAGGACATGCAAACTCATCTCCGTGCGAACATTCTTAAGTCGCCGCGTCAGGAAATGCGTCGAGCCCATCCAGGCCTTGAGTGTCCCAAAGGGATGCTCTACCGTTTGCGATCGCACCGACATGGCATCAGGTGTTTTACGCAGTTCCTGCTCCATGCTGTCCAGCAGGTCTTCGTGTTCCCAGCGTCTTATCTTGCGCTGTATGCTTGTCGTACATTGTGATTTTATGGAGCAGTTCCTACACACCGAAACGGCCGAGAAGTAGACCTGCATCACCTTGCCTTTTTCCAACGTGGTAAACCGTCGTTGCAATGTTTCGCCGGCGGGACACCGGTAACTGTCTGTCTCTTCCTCGTAGTGGAAAACCTCTTTGTCAAAGCGACCTGCGGCTCTGCTATTTGAGGTCAGCGTTTTAGGCACCAACACCTCGATGCCTGCGTCGTAGCAATCCTTGATGGCTTCGCCTTTGTAATAACCTCGGTCGGCCAGCACTTTAATTTCGTCTTGTTGCAGCGTGTGCTGCGCCAGTCCTGCTAACGGGAAGAGTTGATTCCTGTCGACGGCGGCATTGGTGACGTCGTGCGCAACGATCAGCTTGTGCCTTGTGTCGACGGCCGTTTGAACGTTGTAGCTCACTTGTGAACCCATGCCGCCTTTCTTCATCAGGCGGGAATCCGGGTCGGTCTCAGAGATTTGCTGGTCGGGGTGCGCGAGTACATCGCGCTCACGCTTTTTTAATTGCTGCATTCGCTCCTTGAGCGCAGCAATCTTGTCTTCCAGTTCCGGCACCTTTGTATCCCGCACCGATGGCTCGTCCTTGTCGACGTCGTCCAGCAGCGACAGGTATCGCTCGATGTGCTGCTCTACTCTGGCGATGCGGCGCTTCATACTCGCCTTGGTATCGTTCCGATCCTTGCTGTTGACCGCTTTGAACTTGCTGCCATCAATAGCCACGATAGCCTGTGTGAACATCTCCATAGAACGGCATAGATCAATAAACTCCCGGCAGACGCGGCGTATGGCTTTGCCGTTGTCCTTCCTGAAATCCGCAATGGTTTTGAAGTCCGGCATTAATCGGCCGGTGAGCCACATCATCTCGACATTGCGCTGGGTCTCGCGCTCCAGTCTTCGACTGGATTGAATCCGGTTGAGATACCCGTACACGTAGATCTTTAACAGTGATGCCGGATGGTAGCCAGGGCGGCCGGTGGCTTGCGGTTGAACTCGCTCAAAACCCAGATCAGCCAGATCGAGTTCCTCAACAAAGGCATCAATGACTCTTACGGGGTTATCGTCTGCGATGTAGTCATCGAGCCGTTCGGGAAATAACGTGCCTTGGCTTCGATCTTCGCCTTCTACGAAACGCTTCATGAGAATCTCGAATTACTACGACAGCGGTAGCATATCGCGAAGCAGCGTTTTCACACAGCCTCAGGCGAAAGCGGTCGTTTTAGACGTTCCCCGCATCCCCGCCAGTGGTCTACTGAACCTGCGCTGACTTGCAAGACTTCCTACCGCCTAGCCCCACGGTGCGCAAACGGGGCTTTTCTCAGGCACAAAAAAGCCCGCACTTTTGGCGGGCCTGTTCATTAGGAGCTTGGTTTAACCCTTTCGCCGCTTCCAGCCCAGACCTGCGAGGCCGAGACCCATAAGGGCGAGAGTGGCGGGGGCTGGAACACTTTGTTGAGGCTCGACTGTGACCAGCGATTGATCTGACAAGATAAAGATGACTATGGGATCTGTCCCAAGTGAGCCAGCCGTCATCCGTAGTAGCGCAGAACCCGTGCCATCCAACCAAAGACCACTAACAGAGGACAGGTTAACCGACTCTGTTTGTATGAGCGTGCCAGCAGCGTTTAAGTCCTCGTACAAAGTCCATTCGCCGGTGTCGTTTAGATCAAGAGAGTCTCGAACTAATTGAGTGAAAAAAACACTGCTTGATATGGTGCTTGGCGTGGGATCAAAGGAAAAGTTAAACAGGTACTCTTCGCCCGCCACGGTAGTTATCGGGCCAGCGTTTGCGCAGGTCGAGATAACACTAAAGACCGTAATCCAGAGTAGCTTTTTCATTAAACAAACCAAGTTGCTGAATTGATATTACTTAGGCAATAAAGTAGCCACTTCCGTAATTGCTCAATGTTTCAAAGAGATAGGCGTAATTTTACATCGCACAATGCGACTGAGTTCACGTTTGTGTAAAAAAACCTGACGCCCGCTTCTGATGTTCCCCACTGGGCCTGATGCTGGCCTAATGGCCCTGCGCTATTGATCTCCAACTGGTCAGCCCCACCCGGCGCAGCTGAAATGTACACGATTGTGCAGGTTTGCGCATAGATAGCCACCAACGCAGGCGTCAAAAAAACGTTGCAGAGAATGGCCACGCAATTTTCCGGACACGCGTCCTCGAGTGCGGCCTACGTGCATACTGACGGGTACGCACCACCGCGTGCGCACGGAAGTGTTACATTTGCACGCGATCTCTAAGGGAAATTGTCGTGAGCCGCATCATCCGATCATATGGTCTTTTCTGGAAAGCAGATGACGTCTACTGGACAACATCACAGATGAATGCCGACCTCTGTTGCCACCCCAAGAACAGAAAATCCATACAAGTCAACATGAGGGATCAAGTCGGCATCTATGTGCTCTACGAGGGTCACAATATGGTCTATGTGGGACAGACAGGTTCGGGGAGCAGTAAGCTGTTTTCACGTCTTAAACGACATCGCCATGACCATCTGCAGGGACGATGGGACACATTTTCTTGGTTTGGGCTGCGGCACATGCTTCGTGGAGGGCAATTGGCGGCAGAGAACATGCGCACCACCTCGTCCGTACGAGTATCCCTCAATCAAATTGAAGCTGTCTTGTTAGCGGCATCCGAGCCATACCTAAACAAGCAGGGTGGGCGCTTTGGGAAGAGAGCGACGCAATTCATGCAGATACGAGATGAGCGGCTCGGAATCACCGACTCAGAAATGCTAAGGGAAATCTGGGAAAGGCTGCGGGAGAGTTAGAGCACTACAGAACGAACTATGCCGTTCCGATTACCTACCACTCCGAGAGACCAAACTTAAAGCTGTTAACGCACCTCAGCTGTAATAGCTGAGGCTTGATCTGACAGACGATGTACGACCAAGTCGAAACTTTATCTCCACTATCGGTCGCCGAATGTGGGCTGTGAAAACTTCCGCTTTCACCTGAGGCTGTGTGAAAACGCTTCTTCGAGATATGCTACCGCTGTCGTAGTAACTCGAGATTCTGATGAAGCGTTTCGTAGAAGGCGAAGATCGAAGCCAAGGCACATTATTTCCCGAACGGCTCGATGACTACATCGCAGACGATAACCCCGTAAGAGTCATTGATGCCTTTGTTGAGGAACTCGATCTGGCTGATCTTGGATTTGAGCGGGTGCAACCGCAAGCCACCGGCCGCCCTGGCTACCATCCGGCATCACTGTTAAAGATCTACGTGTATGGCTACCTCAATCGGATTCAATCCAGTCGAAGACTGGAGCGCGAGACCCAGCGCAATGTCGAGATGATGTGGCTCACCGGCCGATTGATGCCGGACTTCAAAACCATTGCCGATTTCAGGAAGGACAACGGCAAAGCCATACGCCGCGTCTGCCGGGAGTTTATTGATCTATGCCGTTCTATGGAGATGTTCACACAGGCCATCGTGGCCATTGATGGCAGCAAGTTCAAAGCGGTAAACAGCAAGGATCGGAACGATACCAAGGCGAGCATGAAGCGCCGCATCGCCAGAGTAGAGCAGCACATCGAGCGGTACCTGTCGCTGCTGGACGACGTCGACAAGGACGAGCCATCGGTGCGGGATACAAAGGTGCCAGAACTGGAAGACAAGATTGCTGCGCTCAAGGAGCGAATGCAGCAATTAAAAAAGCGTGAGCGCGATGTACTCGCGCACCCCGACCAGCAAATCTCTGAGACCGACCCGGATTCCCGCCTGATGAAGAAAGGCGGCATGGGTTCACAAGTGAGCTACAACGTTCAAACGGCCGTCGACACAAAGCACAAGCTGATCGTTGCGCACGACGTCACCAATGCCGCCGTCGACAGGAATCAACTCTTCCCGCTAGCAGGACTGACCCAGCACACGCTGCAACAAGACGAGATTAAGGTATTGGCCGACCGAGGTTATTACAAAGGCAGAGCCATAAAAGACTGCTACGACGCAGGTATCCAAGTGTTGGTCCCTAAAATCCTGACGTCCGGCAGCAAGGCGGCGGGCCGTTTTGGCAAACAAGACTTTCACTACGAGGAAGCAGCAGATCAGTATCGATGCCCGGCTGGGGAAATATTGCAGCGGCGGTTTAACACAGTTGAAGCAGGCAACGTGCTGCATGTGTACTTTGCACCGGTCTCGGTGTGCAGGAACTGCGCGTTAAAATCACAATGCATGACGAGCGCGCAGCGCCGGATACGGCGCTGGGAACACGAAGACCTGCTGGACACTATGGAGCAGGAATTACGCAATACGCCTGATGCCATGTCGGTACGATCGCAAACGGTAGAGCATCCCTTTGGGACACTCAAAGCCTGGATGGGGTCGACTCACTTCCTGACGAGGCGGCTGAAGAATGTCCGCACGGAGATGAGCTTGCATGTCCTGGCTTACAATCTGCGGCGAATGATGAGCATTATGGGCGTGGTGCCGTTAATGGAGGCGATACGAGCCTAAGAGCTGTATTTAGCCTTATTTTGCGTTGTTCGAGGGCTGCGTAAACGGCATTACAGGCGTTCAAGAAATTTTAGCCATAAAGACCTGCTTCAATATCGCGCCGCTGACATGCCCGCTGAGTGATGGAGAGACCATTGAATAGTACTGTTTTTACAGTGCTTATCGCTGGAGCCGGTTTTCACACAGCCTCGCCTACTTTGCGACGCTGGGTTCCTACAAGCGCGATGGCTGCTGCCGACCCAAAGGAGGCGTTCGCTACGTCAGAAGCTCAAGCATTTGCGTGGCAGGTGTTCCCATGAGAAGAAAAGTAGCAAAGCCACTTTCGAATACCACTGCCAGCCAATTCTTGGCATCAGCAGCATGGTCGACAAAAATTGAAACGACTCTCCCCAGCGCGGCACCGAGCCAGCAGAGTCCAGTCAATGCAAACAAAACCGGTTCAAGCGATGCGAGCGGCACTATGCCTAGGGGTAGCCAAAGCCCGCCATAAGTGGCGCGGAACTCTGAAGTGCCGGAATTTGTCCGAGCCGATAGCCCAACAAAAGCAGACGCGGTCTTTGGGGAAAATAGACCCACGCATCCCATCAATATGGTCCCTGCTGCTCCTATGTAGTTAAACCACTCGATGCGATCGACTCCTGTTCCCGACGGTTAATCTAGCACAGCTGCTCAGTGACACAGAGAGACCGCTGATTGTCGAGATCCGACCCAGGCTCCACTCAATTCGACCGTCAGCTATGAGGTGTTTTGGGCCATTGCCAGTGCGCCAGCGGGCAACTGAGCCACTTGCGACTCGCTCCAGTGCTCCCGGATCCACAGTGCGCAGTGTGTCGCTACGGGATAGACCGTGGAGTGAACCATCACCAGTCGCCTTTCCGCGTCGACCAGTGACAGCCCACGGGCCTCCCAGTGGCGAGCCTCCCGTTCCAACTCCTGCTCATACCCCGGCATCAGACACATCAGGCACACCCCCGGTGGTCCAACGGCAACGTCTGCTGCTGGGGTGGCGGTGGCGGCGGCTCCGGCAGGGGCTGAGGAGGACCGTCGATGGTGAGCTGCTGTGGCATAGGGAGAGCATACCCAAAAAGTTCTGGGGAGGTTGCATTGTGTCGGGAGGTCAAAGATAACTGTAGGAGTGGCTGGCGGGGATGCCACCCGGGGCGTAGGGTAGCCCGGGGTGGCCTCGATGCTGTTGCTGCTGGTGGTGGTGCCTGCGCTGCTGCTTGCTGCCCCAGTGCCGGGGGGCCTTGGCCGCCGCGCTGGGTGAGTCGGGGGCTCACTGCCAGGGGTCTCAATAGACTTGGAATCGCGTACAGATGTCCCGTGAGTGTCCCGTGGGGGGCCAAACTTATTCGGGGAAAATCCGTAACTGCTTGATTTGATTTGGTGGAGCCAGGCGGGATCGAACCGCCGACCTCAACACTGCCAGTGTTGCGCTCTCCCAGCTGAGCTATGGCCCCATAGAGGAGGCGCGAGTCTAATAGGGGCTGGAGCGAATTTCAATAGATGGGCCTCAAAATAGATAGGTACGAACCAGGGCCATACCCATAAAAACATCGAAGTGCTCCCGATGTACAAGCGACTCCTGCTAACATCCATCCTCTGACAGAGTAGACAAGCGCTCTGTTGGTTGTGGTAGCCAAGGAGCCCCTGAACATGAACGAATCACCCACCTGGTGGCAGGCGCTGACGACTGTTCCGCGCCTAAACGCCGGCCAGTGGCAAACCCTCGCTCTACCCGTTCGCTGGCTCCTCGCCGTGCGCTCCTCTGTATTATTCATGACCTTGATGTCCGCGGCCCTCGGCGGACTCCTTGCCTGGCGCGACGGTCTGGGCGATTTAGGACTATGGCTGCTGTGCATGCTTGGACTGATGCTGGCCCACGCGACCAACAACCTACTCAACGATCTCACCGACTCCAGCCGGGGCATTGATGCGGGCAACTACTACCGCAACCAATACGGCGTTCATGTGCTCGAAGATGGCTTGATGAGTCGCAAGCAATTCTACGGCTATGTGGCACTCACAGGTGGGGCTGCGATCCTCGTTGGCGTGTATCTGATCCTCACCCGCGGCGGACTCACACTGCCGTTAATGCTTGCCGGTGCATTCTTTGTGCTGTTTTACACCTGGCCGCTCAAATACATTGGTCTTGGGGAGCCAGCCGTACTCCTCGTCTGGGGTCCACTGATGGTCGGAGGCAGTTATTACGTGAGCGCAGGGCAATGGAGCACGTCCGCAGCATGGCTCGGCCTGCTCTACGGCATCGGCCCCACCACCGTGCTGTTTGGCAAGCATATCGACAAACTTGAAATGGATCGTGACAAGGGTGTACGCACCCTGCCGGTGCTACTTGGGCAGGCAGCTGCGCGGCGCACTACACAGGTACTGTTGGTTTCGCAGTACCTTGGCTGCGCCGCCCTCGTGCTCACCGGCAGCGAACACTGGATATTGAGCGTCGTTTTTCTCAGCGTGCCCGCCTTGCTGCGCGCATTAAAGGCATTGGAAAAACCCAAGCCCGCAGAGCGCCCGGACAGTTATCCAAAACAGATCTGGCCGCTGTGGTTTTCTGCACAGGCGTTTGCCCATACGCGAAAGTTCACCAGCCTGTTTATCGCCGCACTCCTGGTGGCGACATGGCTGTAACGCTGTATCTTGTTGCGTCGACTGTGCGCACACAGAACGACGAAGCGTGACTCGTTTTCGCCCCTCAGTAGCTGCCGCTATCGTCATCGCCAATATGATCGGCACCGGCGTATTCACCAGCCTCGGTTTTCAGCTGGTAGAGATCCAATCAGCCCCCGTGCTGTTGTCGCTGTGGGCCGTCGGCGGCCTTGCCGCTCTCTGTGGTGCTCTTTCCTATGCTGAATTAGGTGCCGCCCTGCCCCGCTCCGGCGGCGAATACAACTTTTTGAGTGAGATCTACCACCCCAGTGCGGGCTTTATCTCCGGTTGGGTATCAGCAACCGTAGGTTTCGCTGCGCCCACTGCTTTGGCAGCCATGACTTTTGGAAGTTATCTGTCTGCAGTATTCCCCCAGCTCTCGGCGATCTGGTTAGCTACGGGGTTAATTGTCGTATTGGCCGTCGCTCATAGCCGCAGTCACAAAAGCTCCGGCAGCACACAGAGTCTTTTTACGATCCTCAAGATTTTATTGATCATCGGCTTTGCCGGACTAGCGCTGCTATTTAACGATTCCGGTCAGGCAACCCGGTTTCTACCCGCCGAAGGCGATGGCGCCCTGCTCTTTTCCGGCGCATTCGCGGTCTCATTGATTTACGTCAACTACGCCTACTCGGGCTGGAACGCCGCTACCTACATTACGGGCGAACTGGAAGAACCCCAGCGCTCCTTGCCTATTGTTTTGATCGCCAGCACCTCACTGGTATGCCTGTCCTATTTGCTACTTAATTATGTTTTTTTGGCAGTGGCTCCCATGGACGCCATGGTAGGCAAAGTGGAGGTCGGCTACGTGGCGGCAACCTATGCGTTCGGTGATGCCGGCGCGACTATCATGGGGATTCTCCTCGCATTACTACTTGTATCAACGGTTAGCGCGATGATTCTCGCCGGCCCACGGGTACTTCATCGCATTGGAGAGGACTTCCCGCTGTTTCATCTGCTGGGACGCGTGAACAAGGACGGCATCCCGTCTACCGCCGTACTGGTACAGGCCCTCGTCGCGCTGGCCTTTCTTTGGTCATCGTCCTTTGATCGCATCCTGGTGTTCTCTGGCGCCACCATGGCTTTGAATACTTTTTTTACCGTGCTGGGCGTATTTGTATTGCGCTGGCGTCAACCGGATTTACCACGCCCCTTTCGTACCTGGCTGTATCCGCTGCCACCGATCATCTTTTTGCTCATCACCGGCTGGACTTTGCTATACATCGTGCTTCAACGGCCCATAGAAGCGATGATTTGTATGGGCATTGTTGTATCAGGAGGCATCTTCTACATTGTCAGTCAGCGTCTGGGGGCGAGACTGGACTCAGAACCAGCTGAAAATAAGACTTAGTTAGCTTTTCTCAACAAAACTGACCTGAAAATAGAGACCTATGATGACTCGCAGCTTTTTGATTTTTGTCAGCCTGGTGTTCATCGGCTACGGCTTAGCCTGCATTGTCGATCCTGCACTTCCTGCGCGCCTTGCTGGCCTTGACATGCTCAACGGCGATGCCTATGCAGAAATGTCGGCAATGTACGGTGGCCTGCAAACTGGCGTCGGTGTTTTTTGCCTGCTCGCAGCCTTCAGGCCGACGCTCCAATCAAGCGCTCTGCTGCTTCTGGTTTTGAGTATCGGCCTTTTGGCCGCGAGTCGAGCACTGGGCGCCCTGCGTAGTGACGAACTCCTCACCACTTACACCTGGGGAGCGCTCGCCTTTGAGACATTGGTCACGGCTACCGCGGCGGCTCTTCTGTCACGCAAAGCCTGATGCGATTAAAACCCGCTCTGGCGATCCTTGCCCTGGCACTGATTGCCGGGGTTGCCGTCTTTGGAATCTCGCTGCGAAGCGGCATGTCTCTTGGTTTTGCCACACCGTATCTCGAGGCGCAGGTTAGCAGGATTCTCGGGCGCCGACTGTCCTTTCACGACGCCCCACAAATCCAAATCAAATCTGGATTGCACCTGAGCGTAAGCAATGTTTCTCTGGCGAACGCTGACTGGGCAGGCCAGGATGACATGTTGGAGCTACGATCGATCACGGCGCATGTAGATCTGTCGACGCTGTTCGACACGCAGGTTGTGCTCGAAACGTTGCTCATCGATGGGCTGCAGCTGAGGCTGCGTGAGAATGTCGATGGTCTGAGCAATCTCCCCCAGATTGCCGGGGACGACACCGAGGACACCACGACCGAGCCGGAACATCCCCTGCCCGTACTCATCAGGCATATTCAGATGAGCAATGTGCGCATTGATCGACAAAACGATGCGACCCAGCAGAGCATGAGCCTACTTATTGACACCCTGAGTCAGGAAGCACCGAACAAAAACAATCTGGTGTACCAAGGCCACGGAAGCCTTCAGGATAAACCCTGGGACTTGTCCATCGACGGAAGCGGTTTTAGCAGCCTGCGCTCGGGTCTGGATATGTCGGCAACGTTTAGCGGCTCTTTGGGCAACCTGAAGCTCGAGGGCGATTACCGTTTGCCCAACATAAGAGAACTGCAAAACCTAAGCTTCAATGCCACGCTTCAGGGACCGGTGCCCGACCGCATCTCCGCATTATCACCCATCCTTGAGCCCAATGAAGCCGCGCAAGTTGTCCTGCACATCAGCGATATTGATCCGGGTTTACAGGTGGATTTACGTGTGCAACTGCCCCAGATAACTCTGCAGCTGAGCGGGAACATCGATAACCCACGGAAAAGTGACGGCCTGAACCTTGCCGTTGAGCTTGATGCAGTAAGCCTGCCTCGCCTGGCCCAGGCCCTGGGTCTGGGAGAGACCGCCAACGTCCCGCTGCAACTGGACGGTCGACTGCTTCGCAAAGATAAACGTATAGAGCTTCGGGACGCTTTACTGGTCGCCGGAGACCACCAGATACAAGCCGACATCGTCTTACCCGCTTTCCCGGGCACCGATGGCGCGAGCGTCAATTTCAGCGCTGCGGGTCCGGACTTCAGCTTTTATCAACGGCTCTTTGATCGCCCGGCGAATCTGGATGTTCCCTACACAATGAACGCTGAAGTGGTCAGCGATGCGATCGGTGCAGAAACGGTACAGGGCAAGCTGAACGTCGGCCAACATACGCTGCAGCTTTCAGGCCTCCTGGAGAACTTTCCGAGCTACGCCGGCAGTCATCTGGCACTGGAGTTTCACAGCCCCAGCCTTCAGGCTATCGCCAGCAACGCAGGGGTAGAGCTGCCCGATGATAGTCCGATCTCTGTGAAAGCCGCCGTCTCTGTGTCAGACGCCGCCGTGGTAACCGTGAACTCGGCAGAGATTGTTGCCTTTGACTTTACCAGTCTTGTGAGTGGCCATTTCGACAGCTATCCAGATTTCGGCAATGCCAACCTGCAATTCGAGTCTCAAGGGGCCTCTCTGGCGACGCTGGGCGAACGTTTTGACATACAGGGCTTGGGAGATCTACCCCTGAGTATTCACGCAGATCTACTGGGCAGCCCCCAGGAAATCATCGTTCGTAATCTGCGTCTGGACACCGGGGAACTGCATGTTCAGTCAAGTAAGGGGGATCTTCGATACCAAGGCGATAGCATTAGCAGCGACCTGCGCCTCTCCGTCACGCTCAGCAACATAGAGGAGATACTGGGCAGCCACGCCCCAGGATATACACCCGATGGCACCTACACCCTGGACCTGCTCCCGCGGCTGTCGCCATCTCTCTTCTCCCTGGGCCTGGAAAATCTCTCAGGGCCGGGCATCAGCGGCAGTGCAGGTCTGGAATTGGCAAGTGACTTTCAACTGAACGACAAGACGGTACTCACCGCAGATCTCACTCTGGATGATATTTCCCAGCTGTTACCTGCCATCGATGGCTACACGCCACCACGAGAGCAGCTTTTTCTCCGGGCCGTCACTCGTCAGGAAAAAACAGCGACGCGTATCGATGCACAGTTACTTGATGCGAAGGGCGAATTGCTGGCTGCGGACATTAGCCTGTCCAAGGATTTTGCACAAAATGGCATCAGTCTGTCGCTATCGGGCGCGGGGGATGACCTGCGAGCATTCGGCACGCACGCAACATTTCCAGATCAGCAACTACCCTATGTTATCGACCTCTCCGCCAATATTCGGGGGCAAGACCTGTCTGCGCAGGCCCGCAATATTCAGCTGGGAGGCAGCCGTTTGAGCGGTACCGCTCACTGGGAAAGCGCCAATCAGTCACTCACGGCGGATGTACAGATACCGCAGGCAGAGCTGCAGGCATGGCTACCCAAAGACAGTGAAGCGAATGCGGCACCAACGCCTAAGGCCAAAGACGGCCGACGAATACCCGACATCGCTCTCCCCCTGGAGCTTTTGCAGGATTATCGCGTTGACGTCTCCCTGGAGACGGGCCCTCTGGGAATTATGGACCCAAAGTTCAAAACGCTGTCGCTCGTCGACGAATCGATTCTGCGGCTACAAAGTGGTAACGGAAAAGGACGGCTGCATATCGAAAAGCTGGTCGGTAGCCGCGGCGCCTATGAAGCAACGTTTGCTGTTAACGACACTCAAGCACCTGCTCAGGTCGAGACCAACTTCACCGTCCGCGGTATGCCCATCGCTATCATTGGATCCAGCGCAAACTTCGCCACTCTTCCACGTTACGACCTGACGGCGGCCCTGGACGCAAACGGTGGCGACCTTAGAGCGCTTGCCGCCACGCTTAATGGCGAGTTCCTGATGACCGGAAGCGCCGGCTCGCTCAAGAAAATGAAACTCAGTGCAGCCACCGAGTCATTTCTCATCCAGACACTTCAGACCCTGCTACCCATGCTGAAGTCCGGGAATACCAACATGGAGGTTGAGTGCACGGTGCTCGGCGCAAGGGCAACCGATGGCATACTCACCCTCGATCCGGGATTTGTGTTTCGCAGTGCGGAGATTGATCTTTCTGCCGAGGGAAAGGTGAACCTGCGCAACGAAAAACTGGGCATCCGCTTTACCAATCGGGCCCGCAAAGGCCTGGGGATAAGCGCCGCCAGCCTCATAAACCCCTACGTGGAAGTAACCGGGACGCTGGGCAAACCCGCCCTGGGACTGGACATTACCAGCTCGGCCATCAGCGGCGGCGCGGCGGTGGCCAGCGGTGGAATCACCCTGCTCGCCAAGCCTCTCTATGAAAGGTTCTTACAGACCGGGAACCCTTGTGATGCCGCACTCAAGCGCTGGAAGGAAACCGCCAACTAGCTACTCAGCTAGAAGGTCTGCTCAGAGCGCCTGAAACTCTTTTTCAAAACGCTTGCCGGCCTTCTTTGACACCCCGCCGAGCGTATCAATGGCGTGACGCACCCGGGCTCTACTCATATCCGGACCCAGCAAGCTCATGGCATCGACTACCGAGATCGACGTCCGGCTCCCCGAGACAGCTATAAACAGCGGCGCCAGAAAATCCCGGACCTTGATTCCCTGCTTATCGGCCAGTCCTTTCATAGCGCCCCATACCGTATCGCGATCCCACTCGGACAATCCCTCCAGAGTCCACAGTGCAAATTGCAGCGTCTTGAGCAACTGCTCTGGCTCCATACCCAGCCCTTCAAACTGTGCGGCATTCAGCGTCAGCTCACCCGAGACCAGAAAAGACGCCTGGGGCGCAAAATCACTGAGGATTTCCATGCGCTGCTGCAGGTGTGGCAACACAGCAGCCAGGTTTTCGGCGTTGAACGCCCACTCCACTAAACGCTGCGCCAGCTGCTCCTGAGTCAGATCCTCCCGAATCCACATGCCGTTAAGCCAACGCAGCTTCTCAACGTCAAAGATCGGCCCGCCGAGAGACACCCGCTGAATATCGAAAGACGCCTGCATCTCTTGGAGACTAAACTTCTCTCGTTCGTCGGGCATAGACCATCCCATACGTCCCAGATAGTTGCATAACGCCTCGGGCAAAAAGCCCATACGCTGGTAGTACAGAATACTCGTAGGGTTCTTGCGCTTGCTGAGCTTTGACTTGTCGGGGTTACGCAGCAGCGGCAAATGGCACAACATCGGCATCTCCCAACCGAAATATTCGTAGAGCAACTGATGCTTGGGTGCCGAGTTAATCCACTCCTCACCACGAATCACATGGGAGATCTGCATGAGATGATCATCAACGACGTTGGCCAGATGATAAGTGGGCATGCCATCGGACTTGAGCAGAATCTGCGCATCGACCATGCTCCAATCCAGTTCGATCTCGCCGCGTAAAAGGTCCTGTATACGGCATACCCCTGGCTCTTCAGGAACCATCATGCGTATCACATAGGGCTCACCTGCAGCGCTGCGCTTACTCACCTCTTCCTGTGGCAGAATCAGATCAGAATGCTTCAGTGCCGTGCTGTTGCCTTCTGCCCGACGGGTCTCGCGCAGTTCGTCAAGTTCTTCGGGCCGTCGATAACAAACAAATGCTTTGCCGGCATCAACCAGCTGCTGCGCATAGGCACCGTAGATTTCCATGCGCTCGCTTTGCCGATAAGGACCGTGCTCGCCACCGATATCCGGACCTTCGTCCCAATCAAGGCCCAGCCAGCGCAGCGAATTGAGAATAGCCTGCTCTGATGACGCTGTAGAACGAGCCTGATCCGTGTCCTCAATCCGCAGCACAAATTGCCCACCATGCGCCCGGGCAAAACAGAGATTGAACAGCGCAATATAGGCTGTACCAACATGGGGGTCTCCCGTGGGAGAAGGTGCGACGCGGGTTCGAACAGTCATAACTTTGTCTTAGAGCCAAGGAGGTGCGTGATTATAGAGCCTGCGCGCAATAAACTCATGCACACTATGTTGCTGTACAGGGCCCCTGAGCCTCACTACACTTCGCGGCGAATTCTCTAATAAAAAGCAATCGATCATGGAATTTGCAGGCCTTATCGGCAGTGTGGCCCTTCTCATCTGGTTGGCTCTGCGCGGCATAGACATCGTGTTTGCTGCCCTAATTTGCGCCACTGTGGTTATCCTGACCAACGACCTCCCGCTGGCAAAAGGTCTGTCTGAGTACTTTGCCTCGGGGCCTCTCGGTGCTTTTAGTTTTGCCGGGCGCTTTTATCTACTGTTTATAGCCGGTGCGGTTTTTGGGCGAATTATGGGGGAAAGCCACGCGGCAAGCAGTCTGGCGATGGCACTGATACGCCGTTTGGGCGCTCACCGTGTGCTGCTCATCGTCACCATCGCCTGCGCGCTGCTAACCTACGGCGGCGTCGTGGTCTTTGTGGTTATCTTTGCGATTTATCCTCTGGGCTTAAAACTGCTTCAGGAGTCCAACATACCCAAGCGATTGCTACTGGGCGCTGCTGCTTTGGGATCGGGAACGTTTACGCTCACAGCCCTGCCCGGTACCCCCTCAATACATAACGTGATTTCCGCCAGCGCCCTGGGTACAGACTTGTTCGCCGCACCCTGGCTGGGACTGATTGGCGGCGCACTGATGTTTAGTTTTGGCATGCTGTATCTCGAGCGGGAGCGGGTGAAAGCCGAAGCTGCCGGCGAAGGCTTTGTCCCCGGCCCCAGAGACGATATTGCGGCTGCCGGCAGTGATGGACCACCCCTGCCTCCCTGGCCGCTGGCTCTGTCTCCATTAGTGCTGGTCATCGGCACCATACTCATGCCGCGTCTCCTCAAAGGGGCTGATCTGGGTAGCGGTATAGCGGCGAATATTCTCCAATTTGCAAGTACACAGCCGGTACTGTGGCCCAGCATAGCGCTGTTTATAGGCAGCGCTGTCGCCATAGCGCTTTTCCCTGCGGTTCGACGTCATGGGCTTAGCGTCGCTGGTCGAGGCACACAGGATGCCATCATGCCGCTGATTAACACCGCGGCAGTCATCGGCTTTGGCGGTGTCGTGACGCAAACCTCGGGCTTTGCAGACTTCACGACGCTGGTACTGAACTCGGATCTGCCCCCACTGCTATCCGCATTTTTCTCCGTCAGTCTGGTGTCGGCCATCACCGGCTCTGCCTCGGGCGGACTGCAGATATTCATGCAGTCCATGGCTCCGGCGTATCTAGAGATGGGTGTGGCGCCAGAGGTTCTGCACCGGGTAACGACCATGGCCAGTGGCGGAGTGGATTCGTTGCCGCACTGTGGCGCAGTGATCGCAATGCTCACCATCACCCAGCTTACGCATCGCCAGGCCTACAAAGATGTGGGCATCATCACCGTGGTGTTTCCGGTATTGGCAACGCTCATTGTGATTGCACTGGTAGCACTGGGGCTGTAACCCAGCCTTGATCGGCTTTGCTGTGCACCGGGCGCGACACCCTGCGGAATATTAGTTGAACAGGCTCTGAAGAACCCTGCGACGCACCGCACCGGAAGCGTCATGCAGGCTAAGCTCCACCACGCCTGCCTTCCAGTCAATATCTAACGACCCAAAGTTTGACTCGCCATAAAGATCACCCAGGCGATAGGGCCCCTGCTCTGACAGCGTGTTATGGCGGTTAGGAAAAGAAATGGGGTTGTTCAACGACGACGATGTAAATTCCAGAAGCGGCCTTTGCAGGCCAATGTCGCGCTCATAAAAACCCGCGACGTGCCGATCACCGGACAACAGTAGTACCGGCGCATCATCATAAGTTCTCAGCAGAGCAAATAACCGCTCCCGCTCCCTCGGCAGCTGTTTCCAGCCTTCCCAACCGTGCCCATCGGCAAGCACCTGCACCGACGACACAATCAGGCGCAAGTCCGCGGGTTGCTGCAACTGCGCCTCGAGCCACATCCATTGCTCAGGTCCCAGCATCGTTTTAGCCGGGTCAGCATCGGGAACGTAACGTTCCCTGCCTTTTTCACCATACGCATCCGTAGCGCGCAAGGGAGAACGGAAATATCGGGTATCCAGAACAATCAGTTGAAGACGCTGTCCGGGCTCGCCCAGCAATTCACTGAAATAAACGCCGGGGCGCCCTCGGCGGGGATCGTACGCATCTATCCCCCAGGCTTTCTCAAACAACGCCTCGGACCGCTCACGCCAGGCAAAATCAGCGCCGCCATCATTGAGGCCATAATCATGGTCGTCCCAGACGGCTAACATCGGTGTTGCCGAGCGCAACTCCTTAAACGCAGGTAAATCGGCGAGCATGCCGTAAGCAGCCCGCAGTTCCGGGAGTGCCGCAGTGCTGTCGTCCTCATCCGGGTACAAGGTATCGCCGGCAAAGATGAAGAGCTGGGGCCGGGTCGCTGCGATGGAGCGCCAGATATCCGCTCCGCCCCGTTGTGCTTTATAGCAGGAGCCAAACGCCAGGTGCGTGACGGTCATGGTCCTGTCCAAAGGCGCAGAAGACAGCGCCGCCACAGCCTGCTCGCCCGCCAGATCCGGCCACTGCGCAAACGACTGTGCGCAGCACAGAGCCATGGCGACGCCTGGAACGACCCCGCGCAAGCCCTTGAATTTGCGCAGGCGACGAACCGGACTGGGCGCACGGCCTTTAGGTAACAGCCGGTCGCGTCGCAAAACGGTCCTCCAGATAGCGCTCTTCTGCCATCACCCGGGCCAGAATATCCAGTGCCTTCTCAGCATCTGCAAACCTGTTGTATAGGGGTGCAAACCCAAAGCGCAGAATATCCGGCGCCCGAAAATCAACAATGACCCCCGCTTCGATCAGTGCCTGAGACAGCCCCCAGGCGTGTTCGTGGGCAACGCTTACCTGACTGCCACGACGGCTCGCGTCTCGAGGTGTGAGGCAAACAAGACTTTGCAGCAGTGGGCGGGACTCAAGGCCCTGTAAAAAATACTCGGTCAAGGCAATAGATTTGGTGCGTATTTGCTCCACGGAAACCTGATCAAACATATCCAGGGCTGCGTTTAGAGCCACCATGCTAACGATAGGCGGTGTACCCGCTTGATAGCGGAGCACGCCGTCGCCCGCGGCATAGTCCGGGCTGAACGCGAAAGGATTCCGGTGTCCCAGCCATCCTGACAACGGCTGAGACGCTCTGCCATGATGACGCTTATTCACATACAAAAATGCCGGCGCACCGGGGCCGCCGTTGAGATACTTATAGCCACAGCCCACAGCCATATCCACGTCCCAGGCATCAAGCGCCATAGGAATAACCCCGGCAGAATGCGCGAGGTCCCACAGCATCAAAGCACCTGCAGCGTGGGCCGCCTCGGTAAGACTCTGCATGTCGTGACGTTCGCCGCTGCGATAACTCACCTCTGTAAGCATGAGCACCGCCACCTCGTCGTTTAATGCCGCGCTAATCTCACTCGCCGGAACGCGGCGCAGTTCACAGCGAGCATCCCCCAGAAGCTCCACAAGCCCCTGCGCAATATAAGTATCCGTAGGGAAGTCTTCCTCTACGGCGAGTATCACCCGCCGCGGCGCATTTAAATCCAGTGCCGTCGCCAGCAGCTTAAACAGATTGACAGAAATACTATCGGTACAAAGCACCTGCCCGGGAGCGGCGCCAATGAGCGCGGCGATGCGCTCACCCACGATCATCGGCAGCCGTATCCAGTCGTGCTTATTCCAGCTACTGATAAGGTCCTCGCCCCACTGGTGCTCGACAACATCCCGGACCGCCTCCTTTACCGCAAGAGGAAGAGCACCCAGAGAGTTCCCATCGAGATAGACCAGATCCCCGGGCAACTGAAACTGCGCCCGCAGCGCGGCTAACGGATCATCGGCATCCCGTGCGCTCGACAGAGCACTCATGGCTGCTGTGGGCCCGGCGGAGGCTGAGGCATGGGTTGAATCGATATACTCAAAACGTCGAACACGGCATCGACGACGCGATCATAGGCCTGCGTCTGTGGATGCACCCAGTCGAAATGACCGACATTGGGCACCTCCATTGTACTGGCACGGCGCATCGCAGTGACCTGCTCCGGCCCCACAATGCCATCCGCCGCACCGCGCAGCAGCCGAACCGGGACCTGCGTCTCCAGGGACGATGGTGAGGCCTGCTCATAAGCCCGGGGATCTTCTTCGGCGCTTGAACCCATAAACGACCGGGTAACGGCCTCGCAGCTATTGCCGCCGCGGGAGTAAGCCTTGAGATCGGTGATGGCCGCAAGACCAATCGCTGCCACGATGCGCACCGGCGGCCTCACCAGCGCCGGGTCTCTGGCAGCCAGCCACAAGCCCAGGTGTCCGCCCGCCGAGTGGCCCATGACCACCGTTCGCGACAACGCTAAACGAGGATTATCGAGTTCAGCGAGGGCATCCAGCGCCAGCGTCATATCTGCAGCCGATCCCGGCCATCCGCCGCCGGGCTCTCCCACCCGACGATACTCCGGCACCCACACCGCATAACCGTCGGCAGCGAGCTTAGCAGCCAACGGGTAGATATGGTCGGCACTGTAATCACTGAGCCAACAGCCCCCGTGCACAAGAAAAATAACCGGGACAGGACCCCGGGTTCTCAATGGGGGCATCCAAAGCGCAGCCGTTTGTGAGGGTGCGCTGCCATAGCGTGTCACCAGATCTGGCTTTCTCGCCTTAAGCTCCAGAACGGACGAAAACGACACGGGCATAGGCACATCTGCCAGAACGCCGGTGGCCATAAAAAAAGTCAGCAGACAAACGCCTAACCGAAGGGGCGTAGACATCGACTTTTCTAAGCTCGAAGCACCGGTATTGCGCAACGCCGCATATATCAAAACGTCCCTCACTCTGCGCTGGCACCCGCCTTGGGAGGATCAGCGGCAAGGCCCTTCGCCTGCAATCGCTGAGCTGCCTTTTCACTCGCCTCAAACGCGCGCAGTACATTACCCCCGGCGATCGCTTCGCAATCCGCATCACTGTAACCCCGGGCTTTGAGCTCCTCAAAAAGCGCCGGATAGGTAGACACATCCTCAAGGCCGGTAACCACCGCACTAATGCCGTCAAAGTCACCACCCAAACCAATGTGCTCAACGCCCGCGACACTGCGTATATGGTCGATATGATCTGCGACCTCCGCCAGGGTTACCTCGGGCATGGGATACTCGGACATCCACTCAGCAAGCAGGTCACTGCGCAGATCCTCATCATAGGGATGCATCGCCTCTAAGCTGGCAACGAGGCCATCTTTTTTCAAATCCCAATCCCGGCGCTCCTGGGAGATGTAACCGGGCACAAAGGTGACCATTACCACTCCTCCATTTTTGGGAAGGCGCTTAAGTACGCTGTCTGGTACGTTGCGGGGATGGTCAGCCACTCCCCGGGCCGAGGAATGCGAGAAAATAACCGGCGCACTCGCCGTATCCAAAGCGTCATGCATGGTGGCTTCGGTGACGTGGGACAAGTCAACCAGCATTCCCAGGCGATTCATTTCTCGAACCACCGTTTCACCAAACGCGGTCAGTCCATCGTGTCGGGAAGCATCCGTCGCAGAGTCAGCCCAGGCAAGTCCTTTGCTATGCGTCAGTGTCATGTAGCGTGCCCCCGCTGCATAGAGCGAACGCAAGGTACCCAGGGAATTCTCGATAGCGTGACCGCCCTCGATACCCATAAGCGATGCAATCTTTCCCTGCGCGGCAGCGCTGCGAATGTCAGCCGCCGTCATGGCCAGCATCAGATCGTCGGGGTGCCGCTCAACCAGACGCCGCACCACATCCATCTGGGTCAGCACCAACGAGGCATCGCCGGGCGCACCACCGTAATTTTCAATAGGCACATACACGGACCAGAACTGAGCACCCACCCCGCCCTCTCGCAGGCGAGGCAGATCCGTGTGTAAAGGCGGATCCATATCGTCCTGTCGTTTAGCGACGTCGAGCGGCGCCAGTCGGTTACCAAAGCGCTCGCGATACTGCCAGGGCAGGTCGTTATGCCCATCGATAACCATGTACTTACCGGTGTCCGCGGCCTCAGCGGGCTGCATAAGCGCCGCAGAACTACCGAGCATTGCTGCCGCCGACATCACACAAAGATTGAGTAATTTGCTACGCATACTGTCACGTCCTGTTTCGTATCAGAATTAGGAAACTTACCATCAAAGCAATGACCATCATTGTGCTGCCTGAAGGCTTTGTTTGCCAGTGTGTTGCCGCCAGACAGCGCTAAAGAGGACTCAGCCGCCGGCACTTGAAGGCCTCATTCGCACCACATTGCAAAAACACCATTGTGTATTGCTGCTGCAAGTCAGACTGGAGACATTTACAATAAGCCGATGAGCGAAATTCTTGATATCAAGACCACCGACCGTAGCGAAGTGACAGCGCGCGAAACCTCGCCCTGGCGATTCTGCACCGCTCCCATGATGGACTGGTCGAATCGGCACTGCCGTTATTTTTGGCGTCTTTTGAGTCAGCATGCGCGTCTTTACACCGAAATGGTCACTACGGGCGCGCTTATTCACGGCGATCGACAGCGTTTTTTACAGTTTAACGCCGAAGAGACCCCCATCGCGTTGCAGCTTGGAGGGTCGAACCCGGATGATCTCGCGCGCTGCGCAGCCTGGGCTGAGGCCTGGGGCTATGACGAAGTCAATCTCAATTGTGGCTGCCCCTCGGACAGGGTTCAAAATGGTGCCTTTGGCGCCTGCCTCATGGCCGAGCCCGAACTGGTGCGCGACGCCGTGTCAGCCATGCGCAGTGCTTGCGAGATCGATGTAACGGTCAAGCACCGTATTGGCATTGATCACATGGAGAGCTATGAAGAACTGTGTCACTTTGTCGGCACGGTAGCCGATGGCGGATGCAGCGTGTTTATCGTGCATGCCCGAAAAGCCTGGCTTAAAGGCCTCTCGCCCAAAGAAAACCGCGAAGTGCCCCCCCTGACCTACCCCTGGGTGTATCGCCTGAAGAGGGATTTTCCAGCGCTCACCATTGTGATCAATGGCGGAATTGAGAGCATCGATGACTGCGAGCCGCATTTAGCCCGGGTAGATGGCGTCATGCTCGGGCGCAGCGCCTACCACAACCCCTGGGTACTCGCGGAGGTGGACCGGCGACTGTTTGGAGAACCGCAACAGCCTCGTTGTCGGGAAGACATTATCGATGCACTGATGCCCTATGTAGAAAAAGAGCTGGCCAGCGGTACGCGACTCAACCAGATTACCCGCCATATACTCGGCCTGTACCAGGAAGTGCCCGGCGCAAAGCGCTACCGTCGCTTGTTGAGCGAGCAGGCGCATCGACCCGACGCGGGAGCAGATGTCCTGCGCGCCGCAGTGAACGAAGTCACACAACTCGCTGCCTGATAACAAAGGATTTCAACAACGTTATGACTGACAAGCTGAGCCAATTAAAGACCATGACCGACGTCGTTGCGGACACCGGCGACATCGACGCCATTCGTCGTTTCACACCGCTGGATGCAACGACCAATCCGTCACTGCTTCTCAAAGCTGCTGCGCTACCGCATTACCAGGCCTTACTGCAATCGGCTAAGGCGCGAGCGACCTCGGAGGGGGGGAGCCGGGATGAACAGGTAGCAGCCTGCTGCGATTACTTTGCCGTAGCCGTCGGTCAGGAAATTCTCACCATTGTGCCAGGACGGGTATCCACAGAGGTCGATGCCCGGCTGTCCTTTGACAGCAATGCCACAAAGACCCGGGCACGGCGTCTCATCGCACTGTATGAAGAGGCCGGCATAGCAAAAGACCGCATCCTGATCAAAATTGCTTCTACCTGGGAAGGTATCCGCGCGGCACAACAACTGGAACAGGAGGGTATCCAATGCAACTTGACGCTGCTGTTTGGCTTTGAGCAGGCGCAGGCCTGTGCGGATGCCGGGGTCTTCCTCATCTCGCCCTTTGTGGGACGCATCCTCGACTGGCATAGAGCGAACCGCGAGCTTTCTATCAACAGCGGCAAAGACGATCCAGGCGTACAGTCCGTGGAGCGCATCTACAATTACTACAAACAGCACGGCTATGACACCGTGGTCATGGGCGCGAGTTTTCGCAATGTCGGCGAGATAGAGGCACTCGCAGGCTGCGACCGTCTGACCATCAGCCCGGCGCTCCTCGAGGAGCTTGCCAATGACAATGGTGAGCTGCCCCGGCAGTTATCGCCCGCCCGCGCCAGCTCAGCGGACCCCAGCAACGCCCTGACTGAAAGTAACTTTCGCCTGAGCCTGAACGAAGATGCCATGGCCACCGAAAAATTGGCAGAAGGCATCAGGAATTTCATCGCGGACCAAAAACGTCTGGAAAACCTTATCGAATCCCTATGATTGAAAAGCTCAGAAAACTCTTCACGGAACCGGCGGGGAACGCTGAACAAAGCGCCGATGAGAACCGCAGGCTGGCCGCCGCGGCGCTGCTGGTGGAGGTCGCAAGGGCAGACTTTCAGCAAGATGCCGAGGAAGAAGCCGCCATGCGAGAGCTACTGTGCTCCAGCCTTTCTCTGGACCGCGCCAGCGTGGATGCCCTGCTGAGCGAAGCAAGCTATACGGTCGATGAGGCCACCTCCCTCTATGACTTCACCCGACTGGTCAATGATCACTACAGCTACGACGAAAAGTTCGATCTGGTGAGCGCTATGTGGCAGGTCGCCTACGCCGACAAATCATTGAACAAGTATGAGGAACACCTCATTCGCCGCGTGTCCGATCTCATTTACCTCAAGCACGAAGATTTTATTCGGGGCAAGCTGGCGGCCAAACCGGCATAACAAAGCGCACCTGGCAACGCCTGACAGAGCTTGAGCTCACGCACGCAATAAACTCAGGAAAAACAAACCAGAAGCTCAGTTATTGACGTTCTAACGTGGCAACCAGCTCGCTAAAACGCGCTCGGTTGTCAGGAGACACGTCCATCAATGCCCGATGCGCTGCAAGCACTTTCTCGCGCACGTCATCTTCACTACCGGGGATCATGGGAATACTGTGCGCACTGCCCGTGGCACAGCAGGTTTTCTCATGCATCTCAAACAGTCGGTCAAGTCCCATGCTACTCAGCAGCCGGTTGATACCCGCGTCACAGCAATAAATAGCGGGACGAAAATCAAAGCGCTGATGCACCGACATCGCGAGCTTCGCGAGCTGTCCCAGAGTCGTGCTATCGATGCCCTCGGCGTCACACAGATCCACCCAGACACTGCTGAATTGCGGATCATTGAGCATATTGTCGACATAATCTTCGATGGATGCGCACAGGGTGAGGCGCACATCGCCCACCAGCCGTAGCACATAGGCACCGTTTTCCTGAGCCGCAAGCACCTGTCCCTCAATCATCACTCACTCGCTTACTGACAAACAGAGCCGCGATATCGTCTGGCGCGGTCTCTGCGCTATCCAAACCTAGCTGCGACACCAGTTCTTCCGGGGTGTCCGCGGTTCTGGAAAACACATCGAGGAAGAATGCTTCTCTCTCTACCAGATTTTTAGGTGGCAAGATTTCGAGAATGCCGTCAGAAAAAAGCGCCAACATAAAGGCCTCCGGCAAATCGACGGAATACTCGTTGTACTGGGCGTCGGGCATCATGCCTACCGCGTTGCCCTCGCCTTCCAGATACCGCGCGCCGGCATCAGACACCAGTACCGGCAACGGCAGATGACCGGCCACACTGTACTGCAAGGTATTGGCAACCTGATCCAGAACCCCCACCACCATGGTGGCGTACTTTCCCACGTCCAGTTCCAAGAGCTCCCGGTTTGCAAGCGTCAGCATAGCCACCGGACCCAGTATGGTGTGATCGTTGCGGCGCAGGTAATCCGAGCGCTTTCTCGCAAACAGATTCTTAAGCAGCACCGTGGCAAAAGCCGAAGAACTGCCGTGGCCGGAAACGTCCGCCATAAAAAACACGACGTAGTGGTTGTCAACGGTGAAGTAGTCGGTGAAATCACCACTAAGATAAAGCGAGGGGATGATCGTGTGGCTAAACATGTAGTCGCTCACCACCATGGGGGAAGCGGGCAACATGCGCATTTGAACCTGCCGCCCCGCCTGCTGATCTTTCTCAAGCACCCGGACCGTGTTCTTCAGCTCCCGGTTCGCCGATTCCAGGGCCTGGCGGGATCGACGAAGCTCACGGCTCATAGTGCGCAGCCGCACACACCGCTCCATAGAGGCCAACAGCGCATCCGGGTCCTGCACGGGCGTGGCAAAAAAGTCGTTAGCCCCCAGCCTCAGCGCTCGCATCATGCTTGCGGAGCGGGACTCGTTGCTAAACATCATCACGGGCACCTGAACATCGAGCTCCCGAAGGCTTGCGCCCTCTTCCGCCCAGGCATCCGGGGTGGCCTGCACATCGCACAGGACAACGTCCCAATCACTGCTTTCACCCAGTGATGAACTGAAAGAATCGAGGGAGCGCGCAACCGAAGTGGTAAAGCCAGCAGTAGAAGCCAGGTCAGCAAGGTCGCTGCCCCGGTTCAGATCGTCGTCAATGACCAGAACCTTACCGCTATAGGCCATCTAATGGTTGCTTCTTCAAGATAATTAGCGGAACCCTACGCCTGCGCCCGCCAGCAGGCAACACAGGTGTACAGCTTTGAGGAAGAATTCACAATTTTGAGCCACGGCAGCGCAACTCTTGCACCCACAGGCCTAAAATTCCTGATCCCAGGCATCCTCAAAATCAGAAAAATCATCCTGCAGTTCACCGTCATTCACGAAGGCGGCGCGCTGCTGCAGGTAGGCATCGCGAACAAAGATATATCGATCGCCAGAAATCAGCTGGTCAGAACCCAGCAGGCTGGCCCGCCCATGAACCAGCTCCAGCCCCCAGATCGAGTTCCGAACGCTGCGGTTATCGACATAGGGCGGCACGGAGAGCGCAAAGGTGTCCACCAGCGTTCCCGTGCCGCTTCGAAATGTGCGGGGACCAAAGAGCGGTAACATCACGTAAGGCCCCTCTGGGACGCCCCACAAAGCCAGGGTTTGACCAAAATCCGTGCGATAGGGTCGGATACCCAGGGGCGTAGCAACATCAAACAATCCCGCAATGCCCAGTGTGGAGTTAATCAGGAACCGTCCCCCGCTCTGGGATGCCCCTTCCCAGCGCCACTGAAGCACGGCATTCATGGTGCTGGTGACCCCATAGAGGTTTGCAAAGAAGTTGCTCACGCCCCGCTGAAGCGGCGCGGGCATCACAAAATCATAGCCTTTAGCAACGGGCTGCAGAGCCCAGCGATCCAAAGCATCATTCAGCGCAAACATTGGCCGATTGATAGCCTCCAGGGGATCGTCATTAGCGTGGGCGCTCGGATTGAGCAACAAACACAGATAAAAAGCTGCAGCGGCACCTACCCGCCAGAGCATGACTCTGGACCCTGAGGGCGAATCAGCGGGCGTAAGGGGCGCGACCGATCCAAACTGTCTGCCTGACTGTTTGATAACTGCTAATCTCATCTGCCGATAGTGTCGTGCGTGCCCACGACCCCGTGGACCACAAGCTTAAAACGCCCAATTATACGGTGAAGTCATTCAAGGCGATGACCCCCGCCTCATTAAAGTCTTTAAGTTGCGCCCAGCCAAATTCCTGTACCTGCGGGGCGGGCATACCCCACAGCGCCGCCAGACGATCCAACAACTGCGCTACCGAACTATCTGCGCCGACAAGTACCTCTTGAATAAGACGCGCAGAGCCCGAGCTTAATTCCATAAACTGCACCCTACTCTCCCGGTCGCGGTATACCAACAAGAAGCTAGGATCGCCAACAGACTCGGGCTGAAAGGAGTTGCCAATGCGATGAACCGGGTATCGGTAACTACCCAGTCGAGCAGTGGACGACAAGCTTGCGCGCAATTCAGACAAGCAAGGGGCTGCGTCCAGATTGCGTAAGGGGGGCACGTCACCCTCGGCGACATCCACCGCGAGCTCCAGCCACTCGTAGTGCGCCAACTCCGCCTCAAAGGGTCGCAGTTCCTCTGGGGGTAGCGCCGCCATAAAAGACAAAAACTCTTCGCTGATTCGCAAAAACAGAGGTGTCTTACAGTGATGGGTTTGAATAAAGCTCCGCACTCGCCGCTCCCAGGCGTCGTCACTGTACAGACCGCGCAGAACCGGAAACGCAGAGCTGATAAAACCTTCGATATTGCGATACACCAGGTCACGGTAAATCTGTAGACGCCGGGCTTCGATATTTGCCGGCGGGGAAGCGCCATCGGGATCGCGTAAATAGGCCGCCATCGCATGCTGCGCACGATGGAGCGCGCCGCCGCTCAAACCTGTGCCTCTTCGGATCGCGCCGCGTATCGTATCTGGGCATCTCGAATACGCTGCACTTCTTGCAGCAGCATCTCCATGGCCGGAAAGTTGAAATCTCTTTCCAACAGCGTCGGCAACGCACCAACCCGCGCGTATGCTTCATCAAGCAAGGCCCAGACGGGGTCAATAACGTCAGTACCGTGGGTGTCGACTTTCAGGTCTTCGGCTTCATCGTAGTGCCCCGCGATATGCAGATAGCGCACCGCAGGCAGCGGCAGGGCGTCAATAAATGCAAGAGGCTCATAGCCATGATTTACTGCATTGACATACACGTTGTTCACGTCCAACAGCAGCTCACAATTCGTTTCGTCCACAATCGCGGCGATAAACGTCGCCTCGTCCATATCCTTATGGGCCTGCGCATAGTACGACGCGTTTTCTAACACCAGGGGCATACCCAGGCGATCCTGCACTACGTTTATACGATCACTAACATACTGCACCGCCTCGGCCGTAAACGGGATGGGCAACAAGTCGTACAAATGCCCCCCTGCTGCGCAATAGCTAAGATGCTCACTATAAATAGGCACATCAAAACGGCTGATAAGGTCCGCTACGCCGTCAAGCAGATTCATGTCCAACGGATCGGGCCCACCAATATCGAGCGACAGGCCATGCATCACAAAAGGGAAGCGTTCTCCCAGAGCGTTCAGACCCTGAGCATAGCGGCCACCTACCCCTATCCAGTTCTCCGGCGCCAGCTCCAAAAAATCAACGGAGCCATCCTCCATAGACAACAACGGGCCCATCAGGGCCCGCCGAAGTCCCAGACCCGCGCCTGGCGGGTCCTTTGGGGAAACTACATCAGGCATTAAGCAGCGCCGCACTTACCTTCGCCGCACTTGCCTTCAGTGGCCGTTTTTTCGCCACCGCATTTGCCCTCACCGCACTTGCCCTCGCCTTCGGCTTTTTCAGCGCCGCACTTACCTTCGCCGCACTTGCCCTCGCCTTCGGCTTTTTCAGCGCCGCACTTGCCTTCGCCTTCGGCTTTCTCGCCGCCACATTTGCCTTCGCCACACTTGCCTTCGCCGTGCCGGTTATAGGACGCCAGATCGTAGCCGCTGCTCAACGGCTGAGCGGAAAAAGGATTCACTTCAGCGGAAGCCATGGGTGCCACTGCTGAAGCCAGAAAAGCGGCGCCAAGCGCTGCTGCCAAAGGTGTTTTTGAACTTGCCATGTCGAATATCCTCAACGGTTAATAATTTTTAAAATGTCGGTTACTGGAGCTTTGTCATGCGTGACCTGCATCTCACAAAGCCCACCGTGCCCGGAGGCTGGCGAACAAGAAACAGCCTTGTCATCACACTCCTTAAATCTGACTCAGCACGCTGCGCGAAGTTTCCGGGCTCTCTCGATATTAATGAGAAATATTTACAATTCCTCCACGGTGCGGCCGGCACTGCGTTTGTACCACGCGTCAACCAGTGCCCACTGAGCTGTCAGTCGCTTGACTGAGACCGGGCGTGACGTACCGAGATGCTGCGCAAACAGCGATACCCGTAATTCCTGAAGCATGATCTGAAAGGTGTGCAAGGACGGAGACAATTGTGCGGCACCGGGTTGCGCTGCGAGAAGCTCAAACATAGGCGCTTCCAGAGAAGCGAGTGTGGCCTGATGCTCCTGGTCTTTACGATAGTTGGCAGCCAGTCGCTCTGCCCGCACTGCCATAGCCTTGGCATAACGGGGAAAATGCCGAAGCTCATCACTGGCAAGCCCAAACAGGCCTCCGCGACTTAAAAGAAAACTTCGCTGCGCCGTAATATCCGCTTTCGCTTGAGCATATTGATCCGTGTAGCGCTGCAGTATGCGCACAGCGTCAGCCATGGCGGCAAGGGTGTTTTTCAGTTGCGCCTCATAGTCATTCCCAAGGCCTACTGCCGTGCGCGACATCTGCCGGCTGGCCGTCTCAAACTGATCCTTATCCCGACAATCACCGTCAAGCACCTCCCCTGCGTTTAAGGCCAGCGTGGGAAGCAATTCATCCAGTAAATCGTCCCGGGAAACATCCAGGGCCACAAACAACAACGCCGTGGCATTGTCCTTCAAAAATCGTTTGCGAAAATCACGGAACAAAGGCTTGGACGACAGCATAAGTAATCGTGCCAGTCCGCGGCGGTGGGCCAACAAGGCCTCGCCCGGGTAATCAAACAACTCGATACTGACACTGTTCTGTGCATCGACCAGCGCTGGGTAAGCCAGGATATCCACACCCGCCTGCTTAAATCCGTACTCGCGCTCCAAGCGGGGAAAATCCCAAAGCAACAAACCTGTACGCGCAGGCGAGTTTCCGTCCTCCGTGGTCAATTGTTGACGCGTCGCTTCCTCAAACTCCTTGATCAGCGCATCCACATCCCGATGCTGCGCCAAAAGCTTACCCTTGTCGTCCACTACGCGCAGATTCATGCGGTAGTAGTCATCGACAATCTCAGGCCAATCGCTTGCGGCGATCAGGGGTCCGCCGGCTTGCTTCAATGCGCCGCCCAATGCCTCCGTCAGAGGCACATCTGTCGGCTGCATGTACTGCAGGGCACGGTCTACCCAATCAGGCACCGGCACTAACTGCTTGCGCAATGGCTTGGGGAGGCCTTTGAGCAAGGCAATGCACTTTTCTCGCAACACCCCGGGCACCAGCCACTGCAGTCGAAAACGCGGCAATCGATTAAGCAGTGCTACCGGGACCGTGATAGAAACACCGTCCGCCTCCTTGCCCGGCGAAAACTGATAACTCAGCCGATAGCTCTGATCTTCCCACTCCAATCGATCGGGAAACGCATCGGTGAGCGCGCCGGGATCCCGGGTAAGTAACTGATCACGACGAAGTTTCAGCGCAGTCCCTCGATTACTGTCCTCTTTTATCCACGCGACCAGAGACGTTGTATTCGTCGCATGAGTCGGCAGTAGCTCATCGTAAAATTGGAACAGTGTGTCTTCGTCCACCAGCAGGTCGCGGCGCCGCGCGCGGGATTCAAGGTCTTCCACCTCTCGCTGAAGGCGCAGGTTGTGCTTGAGGAAGGCCGGCGGCTTTGTCCAGCGCCCGGCGATCAAGGCCTCTCGGATCAGCAACTCGCGGCAAAGCGCCGGATCAATCTTGGCGTAATGCACGGCCACCCGATCACTGATGGTCAGCCCGAAGAGCGTGGTTTTTCGCCAGGCCACAACCCTTCCCTGCTCTCTTTGCCAGCGAGGTTCGTAATACTGGTGCTTGAGCAGCGCCGGATTCACCTGCATGAGCCACTGGGGCTCGATGGAAGCGGCGGTCCGTGCGTAGACACGTTGGGTCTCCACGATTTCGCCAGCGACCAGCCATTTTGGCGGTTTGCGATACACCACGGAACCGGGAAACAACTGCAGGCGTCGGTTACGCGTCGCTAGATATTCCCGACGCTCGTCCTGCTGGGCGATGTTACCCAGCAAGCCACTCAACAAGGCGCGGTGTACCCCCGCGTAGTCGGTCTCAGGCGCCAGTTCCAAAGCCGGTTTAAGGCCCTGACTGCGACAGGCAATACTGATTTGTCGGTGCACATCACGCCACTCACGCATACGCAGCCAGGACAGGTACTCGCGCTTGCAAAGTTTGCGTAATTTATTTTCGCTCAGCGTCTGCCGCTGCTCTTCGTAATAGCGCCAGAGATTAAGCAAACTCATAAAGTCCGAACGGGGATCCGCAAAGCGGGCATGGGACTGATCAGCCTGTGCCTGGCGATCAGCGGGCCGTTCCCTGGGATCCTGTATGGACAACGCACTGGCGATGACGAGCATTTCCGGCAGTACGGAAAACTCCTGAGCAGCAAGCACCATACGAGACAGACTTGGATCAATGGGAAACGCCGCCATGCGTCGCCCCAGCCGCGTCAGCTGCTCCCGCTGATTGACCGCACCGAGCTCATCAAGCAGGCGATAACCGTCGCGGATCAGCCGGCTGTCCGGGGGCTCGAGAAAGGGAAACTTCGTGATATCTCCCAGACCCAACTGCAGCATTTGCAACACCACCGCTGCAAGATTACTGCGTTTGATCTCCGGGTCAGTAAACTGTGGACGATTGAGATAGTCCTCCTCGGTGTACAGACGCAGACAGATCCCGGGGCCCACACGCCCGCAGCGACCCCGGCGCTGATCGGCACTGGCCCGGGATACCGGTTCAATCGGCAGGCGCTGTACTCGGGTGCGGTAGGAGTAACGACTGATGCGCGCCTCGCCAGGATCGATCACAAAACGAATGCCCGGCACGGTAACGGAGGTCTCGGCCACGTTTGTGGAGAGCACGACACGCAAGCCTCGGGCACTACCCCGTCCAAACACCCGGGCCTGCTCACCCTGACTCAGTCGCGCATACAGTGGCAGCACGTCCAGCCCCGCCGCGCCGCGCAGTTGCCGTGCCACGTCGCGAATGTCCCGCTCGCCAGACAGAAAAACCAGCATATCGCCCGGAGTACCGTGAATCCCCGCCTGCACTTCTTTGACCACAGAAGCGACCTGACGCAAGAGATCCTCGCTATTGCTACTGTCTCTGGGCAGATAGTGAGTCGTCACGGGATAACTGCGCCCGGACACCTCGATCACGGGAGCGCCGTTAAAGTGTTCTGAAAAACGCCCGACATCGATAGTGGCGCTGGTCACCAGCACTTTAAGATCCGGACGCCGCGGCAACAGACGCTTGAGGTAACCCAGAATAAAGTCGATATTCAGACTACGCTCGTGGGCCTCATCAATGATCAGCGTGTCGTACTGGCGTAAGTCCCGGTCGCGCTGCATCTCACTTAAGAGAATACCGTCGGTCATCAATTTGACCGCAGTCCGGTCCCCCAGAATCTCCTGAAAGCGCACCTGATACCCCACCAACTCGCCCAGGGGCTGACCCACCTCTTCGGCAATACGCTGGGCGACCGTGCGAGCAGCAAGTCGGCGCGGCTGCGTGTGCCCGATGCGCTGCAGCCGCCCTCTGCCTAACTCGAGACAAATCTTTGGTAGCTGTGTGGTTTTCCCCGAGCCCGTTTCCCCGGCGACTATCACCACCTGATGCTCTCGGAGCGCGTCGGCGATCTCCTGGCGATGTTCCGCCACCGGCAGATCAGAGGGGTAGCTCAGGGGAGGAATCGCCCTCAGGGGCTGCGGCGAATCGACATCACTCATGCGCACGGGTCTCGCCAAAGATCTGGATCCCACGTTACTCTTAGCCGTCTGTGCATCGAACTTATCATTGCTCTATCCCAAACGTGATTAATCACAGACACCAAATCAGGACTACGCAGCGAGGCCCAAGAATGAGCACCGATATCAGCTATAGCTACGACGACCTTCACGAGGGGCAGCAGTGTGAAGTCAAACGCCAGCTTCTGGCAGCAGATATTGATGCGTTTGCCCATGCCAGTGGAGATCACAACCCACTGCATACCGATGCAGAATTTGCCCGCGCCGCGGGATTCAAAGATCGTATTGCCCATGGAATGCTGCTCGCCAGTTGGATCTCCGCGGCACTGGCTCAGACTCTGCCCGGGCGCGGGACAGTTTACCTTCGCCAAGACCTTGAGTTTCGTCAGCCGGCGCTGCCTGGAGACCACTTGATCATTCGACTGACCGTCCGGGAGAAAAAACGCCGGGGACGGGTGATTCTTGATTGTCGGGTTTGCCATGAGGACGGCCGGGATTTGCTACGCGGCAGCGCCGAGGTCATCGCGCCAACCCGGACGACGCCTGCACCTTAAGCCTGGAACCGCTCAGCCGACCGCAGAATCCGTCCCGGCCTTCTCTGTGGAGTCTGCCTTCGCGGTCTGCTCGAACTGCGACGGGTCAAGATAGATGAGCTGAAGCTCCACATTGGGGCCACCGCGCCCGGAATCCGCGCCCAGGATCAGCACACTCGGCTTACCATCTTCTGAGGTCAGCGCCGTCGGGCCAAACATTACCGTGTTCTCACTATGCTCGCTGGCAAACGTTCTCAAAGATTCCGGTTGTTTGATCGCATCGGCGATACTCATCAGTAACATTGTGAGCCCCGTGCGAAAGCTCGTGAAATTTAAGCGCCCCTGGTAGTGCTCACTGTTCAAACTCAGGTCAAAACGAACCATGCTGCCGTCTTCCATACGCAGGTTCGTCAGGGGGACCACTTTCTTCTCTTCCAGGTCACGATAAAGGCTTTTGGCCTCGGTGCGACTCGGCTCGATCAATGCCTTGTGGATCAAGTTAACCGCGACGGTGAGAAACTTGTCGGTGGGCAGGCTCTTGCGTTGGGTGTTTTCTGACATAACTTTTCCGCAGATAGGACTAACAGCCCGCGAAGTCTACCGATTGGCCCCTCGGCTTGCCAGCCACCCGGCTCTAAAATGCGTAAACAGAACAAAAGAGCTCCATCGCACAGTTTGCTATGCTCTGCCCTTCATCCACGACTGTGTGAGCCCATGGGCGATTCCCTGTCCAAAATCATTAAGCGTCGGCGACTGATCAAGACGCGTCGACGACTCCCCGCGCCACTGTCGCTCGCGCTAGCGCTGGCGCTCTATCTCGCCGGGGCTGGCGGCGTTTGTGTGTCCTGGGCCCAGGAAATCAACACTGCTGCGACCACCGAAAGCGACGTTGAGCGGCTTCGCGGCCTGTTGCTGCGGTACCAGGGCGACGGCTCCACCGAGCTCGAAGCAGATCCCCCTGTTACCGATCTGTCGCTGGAGCCGAGCCTGGAGTCGAAAGAATCGGACTTTGCTGCCGCGCTGGCTGCGCCCTATTCGCCTGACAAAGTGCTGCTGGGACCACAGGATCTTCCCATGCTCCTGGCAGAAGTGGAAGAAAGACTGGTCGACAGTGAAGTGGCCGATCGTCGCAATAATGCCTCTTTGATCGGCACGATCCAGATTCGTCAGGGGGGAACCCTGATCGGCAGCAATCGATATAGCCTCACACCTATCGGCAAGCATCAGTTTTTTGGCTACACTGAGTTTGGCGAGGGGCGCAACATTCTGGGGGTCAATGATGCCCAGTGGGAGATTGAACTGCCGCCCCCCGTGGGCACGGAACGATACCTTCTGCTCCTTGTAGCCCCGCCCGGGGAAGACTGGGAGCTGCACGTCATTCCAGCCAGCGCCACCGGCCAGTTAGGCGAAGACCGCCCGCAATGGCTCATTGAGTCATCCGGCGAAGCCAGTCCCACGCCGTGATCCGCGCTCAAGGCCCCCTGCGATCCCTGGAGCTCGCGGAATTGGAGTGGACCGAACGCGGTGAACCAAGATCCCTGCGTTATGGCGACTGCTACTTCAGTGCTGAAGACGGCAGCGCCGAAACCCAGCATGTATTTATTCAGGGCAACGATCTCGAGCAGCGCCTGCGCCAGTTTAAGGGCACCGTGTTTACCATCGCCGAACTTGGCTTTGGCACCGGCCTCAACTTCTTGATGACCTGGGACTGCTTCCAGCGCTGTGCGGGCCAGGACACCCGTTTGCACTATTGGAGTGTTGATAGCCATCCGCTGTCCCGCGACGCACTGCAGCGGTCGGTCCAACGCTGGCCGCAGCTAGACACGCTGGCGGAAGAGTTAATAAACGCCTACCCCCCGGCGCTACCCGGTGTGCATCGTCGCGTGCTCGCCGGGGGAAGGATTACTGTGGATTTCGTCTGGGCCGAAGCGAGTGATGCGCTACCGGAGCTGTCCGGGTTGCAGCAACCGCTGGTGGACGCGTGGTATCTCGACGGATTTGCCCCCAGGCAAAACGAGTCCATGTGGTCACCACAGCTGCACACGCACATGGTCGCGGCAAGCAAACCCGGAGCGACCTTTGCGACCTACAGCGCCGCCGGAACGGTGCGCCGAAGCCTGGAGGATGCCGGTTTTTCTGTCACCAAACGCCCGGGTTTTGGCAACAAGCGGGAATGCCTACAGGGCGTCCTCCCGGGGAGCTTCGCTGCTCGCACCCTGCCTCCGGCGATGACGCCCTGGGACCTCGATGCAAACAAGAAAATCCTGAACCGGCACTCAGCGGTGGTTATTGGCGCGGGCCTTGCCGGAGCCCATGCCGCCGCCGCTCTCGCACGCAGGGGAATGGATGTCACGGTTCTGGATCAAGCAGAGATTGCGGGGGGAGGCTCAGGCAACCCACAGGGCGTGCTGTTCACCCGCCTCTCGCATGAACGCTCCATTTTGGGAGAATTCTCGCTGCTGGCATTTTTGTATGCCCGGGAGCTCTACCGCGGCATGTTCAGCTCCGGCCGCCTCGTCGAAGGTGTGGACGGAGCGCTCAACGGCTGCGTGCAAATCGACGCGCCCCGCGGCAATGAAGTGACACTGGCGAACGCATTGCGAGGGCTGGAGGACGTCGCCCAAAGCTGCGACGCCGCTGCGCTCACCCAACGACTGGGGGTGACCTGTAACAGTCCGGGTCTGTGGCAGCCGGGTTCGGGCTGGCTCTCTCCCCCCGCCGTGTGCAATGCCCTGCTGCAACACGCCGGGATTCGTGTGCACAAACACTGTGGTGAACTGGAGCTTCGCTCTTCCGGCAATGGGGTTTGGGAGGTGCAGGACAACCACGGCGCGCTGCTGGCGTCAGCTGCGATTGTAGTTATCGCTACGGGACCCGACAGTCGACACCTCCAGCAAACGCAAAGTCTGCCTTTACGGGTTGTACGCGGACAAACAACCCAGATACCTGCTCCGAAGGATCAATCTCTTCTCACGAGCCTTTGTCACCGTGGTTACATCAGCCCCGCGGTCAATGGCGAGCACTGCATCGGTGCCACCTTCAAACCCGGAGACGATAGTCGGGAAATTCGCATTGAGGAACATCAGGCAAACCTTGAGGCGCTGGCCCAGGCCTTACCGGCTTGGGAGAAACATCTCGGCGCCCTGGATGCACGCAACCTGCAAGGTCGCGCCGAATTGCGCTGTGTATCGCCTGACTACTTACCCCTGGCCGGGCCTCTCCCCGATGAACAGGCCATCAAGCAGCGCTACGACGCTCTTCAGTGGGACGCGAGCCAACTGATTGCTGAGCGCGGTGCCTATAAGGCCGGCCTCTATGTGAGCACGGCGCATGGATCCCGGGGGCTTAGCTATGCCGCAATGAGTGCAGAACTTATCGCCGCTCAAATTTGTGGCGAGGCAATTCCTCTGAGCCGGGAGCTTCAGCGCGCTCTTTCCCCCGCACGATTCCTCATCCGGGGCCTCGTGCGGGGCGCTTCGCGAAAAAAAGCGGCAAGCCTATGACCGTTTTCAAGAATGTCGCGGGGCGAGCCAGCTTGATGATTCTGCTGGTCCTGTCTCCCCTTCACCTCAGCCCCACCCAGGCTGCAGAACTGCAGCGCTACGGATATGAAGTACTCGAGCGCGTTCCCCAGCCTCGGGAAAACTTCGTGCAGGGCCTGCAGATAGTCGGCGATTCTCTGTATGTGGGAACCGGTCAATATGGCGAGTCCCGTCTTCGGGAGTATCAGTTTCCGGCCATGACCCTGTCCCGGGAGGTAGCGCTTCCGGCGGAGATTTTTGGTGAAGGCATCACTCGCATGGATGAGCGAATTTATCAACTTACCTGGCGTGCCGGAAAGCTGCTTGAGTATGACGCCGACACCTTCGAATTGCTCAAAACGCACGCCATTTCTACCCAGGGATGGGGCATCACTCACAACGATTCTGAATTGATCTACAGTGATGGCAGCCATCGACTGTATTTTCTGGACCCGACGACGCTGTCCTTATCACGGACATTGCAGGTAACACTGGGATCAAGACCCCTGCCTCGACTCAATGAACTGGAGTGGATTAACGGCGAGATCTGGGCAAACGTCTGGCAGGCGAACCAGTTAGTGCGTATTGATCCGGTAAGCGGCGAGGTCCGGGCGATTGTGGATCTTCGAGGCCTGCTAGACCCGGCAGATCGTGATGCTACCACCGATGTGCTCAATGGCATCGCCTGGGATGCGCGAGCCGAGGCGCTCTGGGTGACAGGAAAACGCTGGCCGTGGTTGTACCGGCTGCGACTCCATCTCCTCCCCTGAGGCCTGAAAGCCTCTTTAGATTCAAAGTTCAGTCAGGCAGGCGACAGCCCTTTGAGGACCGAGTCTAAAGCGAGCTTCGAATTCACGTTAGAATAGGCGCTTTTACGATTCCGGAAGCTCTATGAACAGCCCATCCAGCCTACCCATTGCCCACGACAGTTTTATAGCACTGCGCTCTGAACGTATCGATGCTCTGAATCTGCGCATCGAACACTACGAGCATCGCGATACCGGCGCCATCCACTATCACATGGCCACGGACAATCCTGAAAACGTGTTTCTCGTTGCACTGCGCACCGTGCCCCAGGACAGCTCCGGGGTCGCCCACATCCTCGAGCACACGGCGCTTTGTGGTAGCGAACGTTACCCCGTGCGCGACCCGTTCTTTATGATGCTCCGGCGCTCCCTGAACACGTTCATGAACGCCTTTACCAGCTCAGATTGGACCGCTTACCCCTTTGCCAGTCAGAACCGCAAGGATTTTCGAAATCTTCTGGACGTCTATCTGGACGCGGTCTTTTTCTCCAAGCTGGACCCCTTGGACTTTGCCCAGGAAGGGCATCGAGTTGAGTTCGCGGAGCCTGGCAATAGCGAGAGTGAACTCGTCTACAAAGGTGTCGTGTTTAACGAAATGAAAGGCGCCATGAGCTCTGTACCATCACGCCTGTGGCAAACCCTGTGTCATCACCTGTTTCCCACGACGACATATCACTACAACTCCGGAGGCGAGCCAGAAAACATACCCGAGCTGAGCTATGAGCAGCTGCAAAGTTTTTACAAAAGCCACTATCACCCGAGCAACGCCACATTCATGACTTTTGGCGATATTCCGGCGTCGGAACATCAGGCTGTGTTCCATGAACAGGCTTTGCGACATTTCTCAAGACTGGACGAGCGGGTGATAGTGAATCCGGAGCAGCGCTTTAGTAAACCGCTACGCGTGACGGAGCCCTATGCCTTTGATGAAGAGGGGTCCAGCGAACGCCGCACGCATATTGTCATGGGCTGGCTTCTGGGCGAAAGCACCGAACTGCAAGACCTGCTCGAGGCGCAACTACTATCCAGCGTACTCATGGAAAACAGTGCCTCCCCCCTGCAACAAGCGCTGGAAACCACTGAACTTGGCACCGCGCCCTCTCCGCTTTGCGGCCTTGAAGACTCTCTTCGGGAACTGGTGTTTTGCTGCGGCATAGAGGGAAGTGAAGCGACCAACGAAAAAGCTGTGGAGGATCTCATTCTTGGCGTTATAGAGCGTATCGCCGCAGAGGGCGTTCCCCTGGAACAACTCGAGGCTGTGTTACATCAGCTGGAGCTGCATCAGCGAGAAGTCAGTGGCGACGGCATGCCCTTTGGCCTCAATCTCATTCTTCAGGCACTGGGGCCGGCCACACACTATGCCGATCCTATCCCCTCCATGGATCTCGATCCGGTCATCGTGCGCCTGCGCGAGCAGATACAGGACCCGGACTATATACGCGGTCTGGCCCGAAAATTATTGCTGGAGAATCCTCACCGCATCACTCTCGTCATGACCCCCGACAGCCAACTGTCCGAGCAAAAACTCGAAGAAGAGCGGCAGCGCTTAAGCGCCATGAAAGCCGGCATGGACGATACGGCAAAAAAAGCCGTTGTCGCCCAGGCTGAAGCGCTGCTGAAGCGCCAGGCCCAGGAAGATGATCCTGAGATACTGCCAAAGGTCACCCTCAGCGACGTCCCTGCAAGCCTGCCAAAGCTGTCCTATAAAGAAACTCGACTGGGCGATCTACCCTTCACACTCTATGAGCGAGGCACGAATGGCCTCGTCTACCAGCAGTTGAGCTGCTCTTTGCCGCCGCTGGATGCCGGGGAGCTTTCCCTGCTTCCACATCTCACCGGAATGACCGCGGAGCTGGGTCTTGGCAAGGATAATTATCTGGACACGCAGCACCGCCAGTCGTCTTCCGTGGGCTCCATCAGCCTGTTTACCTCAATGCGCGGAAGCATCGATGACGAACAAGTGGCCCAGGCCAGTCTCGTGCTGTCCTCCAAAGCCCTGGCACGCAAGAGTGCTGAGCAGGCACAGTTAATGCGCGACACGCTTCTTGATGTTCGCTTTGACGAGCTGCCCCGCATACGAGAACTGGTTGCCCAGCAGCGAGCCAGACGCGAGCAATCTATCACTGGCCAGGGTCACAGTCTGGCCATGCTAGCCGCCTGTGCGGGAATGAGCCCCCTGGCCATGCTCCACCATGAACTCTCCGGCATGCAGGGTATTGCCAACCTGCGTCAACTTGACGACTCACTCAATGAATCAGCAAAGCTTGAGATGTTTGCGAACCAGATGCAGCAGCTTCACACGAAGCTGCGCGAAGCCAACTGGGAAGCACTGATCGTCGCTGAGCCAGGGAGCACAGAGAATCTGGCAACAGAGGCTGCCAGCATATGGCAAAGCCTTCCCCGGCAAAGCTCTGAGCAGCTGCGCCTGCCCATGCTGCGGGAAAGCCGTCGAGAATGCTGGGTGGCCAACTCGCAGGTGAGTTTTTGCGCAAAGGCGTACGCCACCGTTCCCAGTGGGCATGCCGACGCTGCCGCGCTTACGGTACTCTCAGGCTATCTTCGCAATGGCTTTCTTCATCGCGCTATCCGTGAACAGGGCGGTGCCTACGGCGGCGGCGCAAGCCATGATGCCAGCATCGCGGCATTCCGTTTTTACTCCTATCGGGACCCGCGCATCGAGGGGACACTCAACGACTTTGACGCCAGTATTGAATGGATGGCCAAAGGCGATCACAGCGCAGCGGGCCTGGAAGAAGCGATTCTTGGCGTCATCAGTAGCATCGACAAGCCAGGCTCCCCGGCCGGAGAGGCCAAACAAGATTTTCACAATCGCCGCTTTGGGCGCAACCACGAACAGCGGATGGCATTTCGCCAGCGCATCCTTGAGGTTAGCCTCGAGGACCTCCAACGCGTGGCCGCCGAATACCTGGTCCCCGAAAAAGCCTCCATCGCGGTTGTGACAGGCAACACGGCACGCAAGGACAGCACGGCCTTTCTCGAATCCCAGGGCCTGACCTTTAAAGAGCTCTAATTAAGGGCTCTAATAAAAGGCCCTCATAAATGGCTCCAAAACTTAGGGAAGTTACGGCCTGGGCGCCATAAGGACCCGGCGTGGCGAGCGGTGCCTGTAGGCATCGTCTCCGCGCTGGCCTTGTTTAGCACCTACCAGCAAAACCCTCCCTCGCGATGTCTTGCCAGCGACTGCAAAGCTTTGCAAAAACTCTTGGCGACCCCACTGCCGGTTGCCCCAACTGGGATCGGCCAAAAACACCCGATCCTGATCATCAATTTTGCGCAGCACACTAAAATGCGCCCGGCCATGGACCTCCAGGGCAACAATGACCGGCATCCTCAGCTTCTTTAAATCGCTATAGCTGACCTCAACGCCGAGCACAGGATAATTGCGGGATTGCCCCAACCTGGCCATTTCAGCAAAAGACAGGCCCGTGGATTGAAAAGCTGAGCCGGGATCACTGGCACGGTCATTCATGGTTTGCTGTAACAGCGCTTCTTCAGTGACAGGGTCCTGATAAAAGTACGTGAGCAGGGTGGCCAGCGCCGCAGCCCCACAGCTGTAATCCCTTTGCTGTCGAACCACACCACTATCACGCATGGATAACCAGTCATCAAACCCATAGCCAGGCGTCGCCAGCAGCATCCAAATCCCCAGCATTGCCGTAATCCGGCACATGGCAGATTTTGATTGAGCGCTCAAAACACGGGCGGCACATAGGCCGCATCGATAATGCCCTCCCGGCGCATTCCCAGAACAACGTCGCGGCGCCAAAGCACCCGCAGGCCCGATAAGACGAGCAGGTAGCTCAGGCCACAGAGATAGATTGCAGAGGCTTCCAGGTCTCGCCTCTCCACCCAAATGACCAACACGAAGACCATGAGAGGCAGGAGACTCAGTGCGTGCATAAAAAACAAACGGTTGTACCGCCGCGTGTACTCAGCGTCATGCGCCTTTTTAGTCAACTGGGCATGATTCATGAACAATGGCTCCTGCATGCGATCACAATGGGGATTGGAAACGAAAGCAAGGCTGAGGCAAGCACCTTGCCCCAGCCCACCGCTTATCGGGATTTGGACCCAATATCGCAGGTCACACAAGATCCACTGGCCGCCGCCATAATCGGGACATATTCGCCCCAGAAGAAACTCGCGAGGCTTACGTCCAGAGCCGCCACGCCAATAATCCAGGGCCAAAGTTCGCCCTGGGTCTCACTCATCGCAGACTCATCCAGGACCCGCACGTCAGAGGAAGGCGAACTATCAAAAGCCTCAAATAGTAGACTGGACTGCGACTCATTCACCACGGTCTGTTGCGGTGAATCAACTTCGGCCCAGCTGCTCTGCGAGACGATCAAACCCAAGGCGACAACTGCCGCACACTGCTTCTTTACCATTTGCATAATGTGATTCCTTTTAGCATTACTTTCTTCAAAAAATTCCCCACCACTAAAACTCATAAAACCATTGCACCCTCATGCCGCCACTACGATCCGTAGCAAGATCCGCGGTAACAAACAGCGAATGGGCTCGGGCAACGGAAAGCGCCACACCGGCATGAATCCCAAGACGCTCCGTGGGTCCCAGAACCCGACCTGAGCCCAGACCGGTGGCATTGCGGCGCTCAAACGCCGCACCACCAAACAAGGTGACGCTGGAATTGGCGGCGAAGTTCACGCCGGGCGCAATGCGCCAACTGGATCCCGGGCTTACCGTCACCGAGTCAAGACGGTACCCGCGCTGCAAATTGATCGAGGTTGAGAGCGATAGCACCAACGGGTCGATGCTTTTATATGTGGTCACGGCAAACTGACCACCGGATAGATACTGCCTTCGTGCGGCGCCGCTACTGGCAAGCATCGCGCGAGCCTCAAGTAACAGGGCTGGCCGGTTGGATTCTGGCATGGCTAGCCAATTGGCCCCCACACTGATTGCCTGATTTTGCTCCCGCACCTTTGGTACTGCTCCGGCCAGAGTGAACTGCTGCATCTGTAGTTGGGCATTGAGTTCCAGGCGAGAACTCACGCCGTAACGCACTCCCGTAGACACGTTGCTCTGTCGCTCGAACATGCCTGCCGCTGACATGACCGATCGATAATCGAGACTGCTACTCAATTGCCAGGTAGCAGGCTTTGCCAGTAATTGTTCTATGGTGATTGGAGACTGTGCAAACGCGCCGGCGCCGACGTGCAGGGAGAAATACACGAACACGGCAAACCTTATCCACTTGTGTAATATTCTGCGCATCACGCCGCTTCTCCAGGTCTTCCGCAGGATTTAGGTTGCCTCAGGAACGCCCTCAACGAACACGTCGATACCGCGCAAGAAAACATCCTAAGCAGCCCTCTTGCCGGAAACCACAGTGAGACTCATACTCCCCGCCCCATTCGAATTAGCTGAGAACATCTATGCTTTTACGACTTTTTGTCTTATGGATTGTTGGTGTGTTGACTGGCTGTGCGTCCTATACCGCGGACTATCAGAATCGCCTCGTAAGAAGTCTCCCCAACCAACGCGAGGTCACCTTTAACGACACCCAGACCTATCCCGGCAAGATTCTATGCGGCAGCTACACGACGCTGACCGGCTACGGTTGGAACATGCGCACTGGCGACTTTGTCGTTGGCGAGTCGTTCATTCGTTCGACCCCAACCGCAGATGAAGTATTTGTGTATTGCAGCAAGGATCCGGCTGCGGCGCTGTATGCTCGACTGGGAATTGGCGCCCCGGATGGCAACTGGGCGCCTCTGAGCAAGCTGCGCGATGACATGCTCGCGATTGACGAGGCCATTAACCGCTACTACGACGCAGTCGCTGTACTTCCCAGCACTTTAGATACGCTGCTGGAAGGCGATTTCGGTGTCAGTAAAGACAATCTCACCGACCCCTGGGGACGCCCGTATTTCTATAAGGGCGGGTTGTCAGGCCGCACGGCCCCGCAGTATGAACTCGGGAGTCTGGGCGCTGATGGCGTAGAAGGCGGCCAAGGGGCTGACGCTGATATCCGAAAAGAACAAGCGTCCCTACTGGACCACGTGCTGGGTTTTGTTGACCACTGAGGCGTTCGGCGACATGGGGGAGCTAGGGCGAAAAAGGAAACACCCGGGGGAGCATACTAAGGACCACAATAGAATAAGCCAGGGAAAGGGGAAAACCGTAGCGTACATAGTCGGCAAAACGGTAATTGCCAATATTCTGCACCATCAGATTGGTGGTGTATCCGTAGGGCGTCATAAAGCTTGCACTGGCGCCATAAGCTACCGCCATAACAAAAGGCAGCACGCTTAACCCAAAACTTTCGGCCAAGCCAAACGCGACGGGAAACACCAAAGCCGCTGCAGCATTGTTAGTCATCAACTCTGTGAGCAGCAGCGTCGTGAGATAAACCGCCACCAGAGCGACATAGGGCCCCTCCCCTGCCAATCGCAAATGCAAGGCATCCGCGATCACTGTAACCAGTCCGCTGTTGACCAGCGCCTGAGAAAGCACCAGAGCTGCGCCAATCACCATAGCTATATCAAAGGGAAAGCGGCGGCGAAGCTCACCGGCTCGCACCACGCCCAGACCGAGCATCAGCACGAGCATGCCCAGCAATCCCTTAATAAGCGGCAGCATATTCAGTGCTGCCAGCGCCACCACTGCCAGCATCGCAAACCCCACAGTGTTGTTGACCACTGCCGAAAGCGGCGCCTGGAGTGCTCTTGATCCCACTACCAGAAAGTTCTTATCCACGTTACGCCGGCTGTAGAAGTCACTACCAATCGCCAGCATCAAGCTGTCGCCTGCCTGCAGCGTGATGGTGCCCAGCTTGCCCGAGAGCCGTTCGCCGCCCCGGCGAATACCCACCACGGCAGCATCAAACAATGAACGAAAACCCGAATCTCTGACCGTTTTACCTTCTACGGTCGCGCCGGGAAGAAGAATCACCTGCACCAGGTTGCCGCTGAGCAAGCCCTCTCCCGCTGCGAAAGTCCTGAGTCCATCAAATTTGTCGAGCAAGCTGACCTTGCTGATGTCGCCGGAAAAAATCAGCCGATCGCCCTCAGCAATGTACTCCTGCGGAGAGACCGGCGAGATGAGGTGCTCACCCCGGACAATTTCCACCAGAAACAAGGCATCCAGTTCCCGAAGAGCGTTGTCGGCAATGCTGCGCCCGATGAGACTGGAACCAGCCACCACGTCAGCTTCTACCAGGTACTCCGCCACACTCACCGTGTCCCGGGGGTTGTCGGGAAGCAAGCGCGAGCTGAGCAAAAGTACCACCACACCCACGCCGGTCACCGCCAGACCAATGGGTAAGAAGTCGAAGAATGCGAGCCCCTCCCCCGTAGCATCCTCCAGGAAGGAGCTAACAATCAGGTTGGTTGAGGTGCCGATAAGCGTGGTGGTGCCCCCCAATACGGCGGCATAGGACAAAGGCATTAATAGCCTGCTGGGCAGATGAAAGCTGTTTTCGCGAAGAGCGTTGGCCAGCGTCGCAACCACCGCAGTATTATTCACCAAGGCAGAAAACATACTGGTGACGACAGAGACCCGCAACAACGAGCGTCGGTAGCCAGCCACCACAAGCCCCCGGGAGAGTCGCGATAGCCAGCTCAGCTTTTCAAGTCCGATGGACACCAGGAGTAACAACACCAGGGTGACCAGCCCGATATTCGTCGCCTTTTCGAGCACTTGGGGAGTATCCACAAGCCCGGCAAAGTACACCGCCCCCATGGCCCCGGCAAACAACCAGGCCGGGGCATAAGCGCTGAATATGAGCCCGTAAAACAGACCGAGAAACACCACGGCTATGAACAGCTGTTCAGGCATAGACATCTAATCAGAGATTGAATATGTGAGCATACGCGCTGGCGGCCTGCAGTCTCAAGCGCTGTGTTGTGGGACAACACGCATTGCCACAGCGGCGATATGCTTTACACTCTCCCCGCGCCTGCGAGCGTCCAAACAACAATGATTGAATTTAAGGAGTTACCTATGATCGGCTATGTCACGATCGGCGTCAGCGATATGGATCGCGCCAAGACTTTCTACTCAGAATTACTCAAAGATATGGGCGCATCGGTGACCGTCGACATGGAGCGTATCGCTTTCATCGGCAAAAGCATGGCGGAGCCCATGATTGCCGTTTGTCTACCCTACAACGAAGAACCCAATCACCCGGGCAATGGCAACATGGTCGCCATCACCGCCAGCAGCAAAGAGCACGCGGATGCCTTGTATGCAAAAGCCATTGAGCTGGGCGCGAGCTGCGACGGTGAGCCCGGACAACGCATCCCCGATGTGTTCTATGGTGCCTACGTACGCGACCCTGACGGCAACAAACTCGCCTTCTTTGTTTTTGGTTGATTCTTCAGGAATGACCACGCCACTGCGCCCCTGGGTGGGCGCAGTGACAGGTCGCTAAGCTATGCAGTTTTTCAAATCTCTGGAAGTACAGCTACGCAACTGGCGAAACCAGATAATCTCCCCGATCAAGTACCGTGGAGACGCGGTACATTGCCCGGTCTGCGATCACAGCTTTTCACACTTCCTGCCTGCGGGCAGCGGCCAGCGTGCCCGCCCCGGCGCGGTGTGCCCCCTGTGCCGCAGCAGGGAACGGGATCGACTCAGCTGGCTGTTTCTGGAGCAGCGCCAGGGTGACCTGCTTCAAAAGCACATGCAGTTTCTTCACGTGGCACCGGAACCGCGTCTCAGTGAATTCTTTTTCAATGCCATTGGTGAGGGGTACATCACTGCGGATCTCATGCGCAAAGATGTCATGGTGCGTCTTGATGTACAGGACATGCTCTATCCCAACGAAACCATGGACGCGATCTACTGCAACCATGTTTTTCAGGATGTGCCCGATGATCACAAGGCGATCGCAGAGTGCTTCAGAGTGCTTCGTCCCAACGGCTGGGCCGTACTAAACGTCCCCCTGTTCGCCGAGGCAACACAGGAAGCGAATACGCCGGGGAATGTTCGTGCAAGCTGGGACAAACGCCCTGACGAACACGTAAGAAATTACGGACCCGACTATCGAGACCGCCTGGAAGCGGCGGGCTTCATCGTTGAGGTGTTCACGCCCCAGGACCTGGAGCCGGATGAGCAAAAACGCGCCCGTTTTGGCGTAGATGGACCCCGGACAGGCTTTGTACACTTCGTGCGCAAACCCGCCGATACGCCAGGCTAGCTGTCACAACTCTTGCCGCGCCGGCTGTCACATCACCTTCTGTGCTGCAGCCCCAACCGGCGGCTAATCATCAAACTCATAGCCCATGTACGCAATCTCTCGAGAAAACAAATCGGCGATGCGGGCTTTGCTGTGCTCGGTGTAGTACTCCCGGTAGTGCTTTCGTTCCTTAGCCACACCCGTTTTCTCCCGAGGTAAGGGTTCGGGCAACTCAAGATCTAATCGCTCGCGCAGTTCCTGGAGTGCCCCTGCGAGTTCGCGAAACTCAAACACGCGATCCACCATGACATCATCGCCGTCAAAGTACAGATCAGCGTCCCGGGGCAGGCGATGCGGTTTTTTGTCGATGTACTCATCAAAGGACGGCATGGATCGACCCTGCCCGTGCAGCTTCCAAAGGTAATAAGAAACGGCTTTATCCCAGGGATTGCGTTCAAAGCAAAACGTGAAATAGCTGTCCCAGATTTCGTCACCCACCAGTTCACGTATGCGCGCTGCGGGCATATGCTCATAGTAAAATGCACCAATGAGGGGGGAGTGGCGGCCCACAATTTTGCGCAGAAGTTTTGAGCGGTTGTAGGCCGGACCAATCCAGGAATCGGGCCCGTAGTTGCGTGGAATCCCATTCCCGATGTTGTCTTCCATGTGGGAGACGATGTCGTCCGGCGCACACTCCCTGGCCAGGGCGACCTCCAGAGAACTTCCCGCGGTCTTGTGTGTCTTCACAAAAATAAAGCGATGTCGATGACTGATGATCACAAAAGTGCCTGCCCGGGTTGTCTCTCACTCAAAGCCAGAAGATACAGTCCGATGAACAGCCATAACAGCTGCGCATGCCAGGATGAATACCACGCCAGATGCGTATTCAGGGGGAACAGCATACCCACAAGCGTCACCGCATAGGGTAGTGCTCGAGAACGAGCATCGGCATCAGCACGTTTCCAGCCGACACCCAGCAGTGTTAGCAGCACGATGTAGCCCGCCAGCCCCAACACGCCGGTCTCCGACCATAACTCCAGCAGCAACTGATGCGCATGCGATGCTCGCGCGCCCCCCGCCTCCCCGGCGGGACGCGCCCAGCTGTCGGTCTGAGATGCAAACTCTGCATAAGCGTAACGAAAACCCCGGGGACCCACCCCGTTGATCCAGTGTGCCTCGCCCATAGCGACCGCTGTGCGCCAGATAGGCAAGCGGAGTCCGGTAGCCCGGTTGACCGTGGCGTAGTCGCGCTCGTCCAGCGCACTGACAATAACCACACTACGCTCACGCACCCACTCGCTCGTTCCAAACGCCAGAACCAGGGCTAACGTTCCGATGCCCAGCAAACCGGCGACGCGAAAAAAACCCAGACGCCCGCGAAAAAAATAATAAATACCCAGGACGGCCAGCTCTACACCGGCACTTATCCACGCGGCGCGCTTGCCGGAGAGCACAATGAGCGTTAACACCAAAAGCAAAAAACAGCCCACAACAGCCGGGGGCCACTTTCTCAGGGCATACACCAGGCCAACCGGTAGCAGAAACGCCACGGCGATACCAAACTTGATGTTGTCGTCGTCACCGAAAACACCATTGATATAGCCCTCGCCTACCCCGTACCCCAGAACATTGCGTCCGGTGACGAACTGTAAAAGTCCGTCCAAACACCATAGCGTCAGGAGCAGCGCCACGGTCAACCCCAGTGTATCCAAAAGACGATTTCGATCTGCCGGCTGCTCACCGAAGCACTGATACCAGTAAAGCAGGGCCACGCAGCTCATGCCGTAGCGCAGGGTGCCCAGTGTAGTAATCAGCGATTTCTGCGGCGCCACCGCATCGGGCAACGCCAGGACCATAGGGAGTACAAAAGCCGCAAGCAGCGCCGCCAACAAAGCGGCATGACTGGCACCGAGCATGCCTTTGGACCTTGCAAGCCCCCACAAGCCTGCTATAGCCAGCAGGCCCAACGGTATTTCCAGCATGCGACCAAAGGGCAGAAGCACCATGGCCAGCACCAGCAGAAACACAGGAAGGGAGACACGAAACGAAGGCATGAAGCATTCCAGAAAGAGGCGCCGCTACTATGCGATGTCAGCGCCCGGCAGTCAAAAAATCGCGGGACTGGCCGAGCTGCGGTAAACTGTGCTTTGCTTCTGCGATCATTGCCGGCCCATGCTCAAACTCAAGAATTCACGACCGCTCTTTGTGGGCGGCACGCGCTACGTCTTTCAGCATCCCCAACACGCAAACCGCTGTGTAAAGGTGCTCCGTCCTGACCGCACGGGCGCGGCCCGAAAAGTGCTTCGCAAAGACTTCAAGCGTTATTTGCCCGAGCGCTTTCTGGATGATCAGCTCAAAGAGATCAAAGCCTACCGTGAGCTGCTCACCCGTGCGAGCGAAACCCTGTGGCGTTATGTGCCCCGCTACCACGGCACCGAAGATACCGACATGGGTGTGGGCATTGTCACGCAACTGATGCGCAACGGGGACGGCAGCTGGCCGCAAAACCTCGAGCAAATGCTGGTCAATGGAAAAGACCCGGCACTTCAAGCCGGTATCGACGAGTTCACAGAGGCTGTGGGAAAGCTGCGTATCCTGAGTAGAGATCTACTGCCGCACAACATCATTGCGGTGAAAGAAGAGCATGGCTATCGCGTCATGCTCGTCGACGGCATTGGCAACGCCGAGCTTATCCCCCTGTCGACCTGGTCCGGATTCTTTGCAAGACGCAAAACCCAGCGCAAAATCCGCCGTTTCCGGCAGCGCTGCGAACTCCTGCTCCCTCGCTCGTAAGAGCTGCGCATCAACAAGACAACTCAACGGCGCCCCCGACAATGCGCGTCTGACCAGGCAAGGACCTCCCGGGTAAGCATCATTCTGCTCCAGGAAAAAGAGTGATCACCCGGGATCACTTTGGCCAACAGATCAATCCCACCGTGCTGTTTATAGGCGGCGACCACCGGATCAAACATCGTTGCAGCAGGTGTGACCTGATCTTGCTGCCCCACCATCATCAAAACTGACTTACCCTGCAAACCCGGACCAAAGCCACTGGTATCCCAGGTCGAGGCATCAGCGAAAGCCAGTTCTTCCTCCAGCCGTTCGCCGGTAAAGCCTTGAAGCATAAACAATTGGTCTGCGTAGGCTTTGAGAGGCTCACTGCCCGCTCCGCCGCCACGGAGGATGTCCGCCTGCCAGAGTCCCAGGTTCGCCGGCGAAAGCGCGATGACGCAGCTCAATTGTGCATCCCGGGCGCCGGTGGCTAAGGCAGCGTATCCGCCTAAGGAATGGCCCAGCAGAGACAGAGCATCGCGGTCTACCCGCAGTTGCTGGGCCTGTTGCTCGTCCCGAAGAAAATCCAGCACAGCCAGAGCGTCGACGGGGAGCTGACTGAAACGATATTCACCCTCTGCACCCCAGGCTCCTCGGTAGTGAAAATACAGGGTATTAAACCCAAATCGCCGCAACGCCTGTGCAATGTCCAGATTGCGCTCGTTGCCTGGCAGACCATGGAGCAACACCACTGTCGGATGGGGTCCGGGCCCCGCCGCCAGATACATATGTGCCGGCATGCGTGAGCCCACGCTGGGAATGGTCAGCTCGACCACGGCAGCAGGATACCGGGGATCATGCGGCGGATCCTCAGACAGCGCCTTCTCCAGCGTTGACGCCAGGCCTGGACCCGAGATGAGCATGAGGGCAAGGAAAATCCGCACGGGCCCGATGACGCGATACCTGTTCAGCCTGATCACTATAAAATCCTCACAAATTTCCCGAAAAACGCCGATGGATCGCCCAGGCTAATCGCGCAGAGACAATTTCACGCTTGTCCAGAATTGACCTTGGCGCTGTGGTTACGTAGTTTAGCCGCCTTTCCAGCGGAGACACGACTATGAGCAAATCCATCCCCAGAGACGGCAACGACGATTACAGCGCCGAGATCATCGGTCAGCGTCAGCGTTTCATCGAAGAAACCACCGGTGCAGAACTTAACCACACCAAACAGTATTCGTTCGACCCGCAGGAGATGGCCGGCAACATCGAAAACATGTTCGGTGTTGTGCAGGTCCCTATTGGCCTGGCGGGTCCGCTACTGGTTAACGGCGAACATGCTAAAGGCGAGTTCTATGTGCCCATGGCAACGGTGGAAGGCACCATGCTGGCCAGCTACAACCGGGGTATGAAAGTGATCCGCGAGTCCGGCGGCGTACTGACCACCGTCGTAGGACAAGCCATGCAACGGGCACCGTGCTTTGTCTTTCGTAACTCACGCGATGCACGGGACTTTGAACAATGGCTGGTGGAGAACTTCCCGCAAATCAAAACCGTTGCAGAAAGCACCACATCCATCGGCAAGCTCGATGAGATCGAGCACTACTGCGCGCACAACTTCGTTTACACCCGCTTTGACTACAGCACCGGGGACGCCGCCGGTCAGAACATGACCAGTCGAGCGACCTTTGTGGCCTGCGAGTGGATTCGCGAAAACTACCCGGCTCTGAAGAACTACTTGTTGTCCGGCAATTTCGACACAGAAAAGCGCACCTCGTCAGTGAATTTACTGAAGAACCGGGGCAAGCGAGTTACCGCAGAAATCACCGTACCCCGAGAGGTCTTGGAGCGTAATCTGCGCATTACCCCCGAGGCCATGCACTACGGCCAGGGCATCACTACCATTGCTTCCTTTCTGACCAACTCCTCCAACAACGCGGCGCACCCTGCCAATGGTCTGGCGGCGCTGTATCTGGCCACGGGGCAGGACATTGCCAACATCGGGGAATCCAATCAGTGCACGACCTATAACCGCGTGACCCGGGAGGGTGATTACCATTTCTCCATCACGCTGCCCGCACTCATCGTTGCCAGCTACGGCGGTGGTACCAACCTGCCCACCCAAAGAGAGTGCCTTAAAATCATGGACTGCCATGGTCAGGGTAAAGCGCTGAAGCTGGCTGAAATCGCCGCCGCGCTTGTTGTGGCCGGCGAGCTTTCTCTCGGCGCAGCGACCCGGGTAGACAAAAAGACGCGCCAGAACGAGTGGGTAGATGCTCACGAGCGCCTGGGACGTAACCGCTAAAAGTGTGCGCCAGCTCACACTTTGCTAGCGGGCGGGTTTTCTTCGACAGCACAGAAAGCTAGCGTGGCGTTAACCCATTACAGTGAGTCGATAGCGATGTATGGAGCAAAAGACTGATGGTCTTACTAGTCGTCGGCTTCGTCGTCGCCATGACTGCGCTGGCCACACTTTTGCTCCGCCAGCAGCGCACAGCCAATACCGGTAAACGGCGACAACAAGACAGAAAAGCTGCAGACGGTAGCGGCGCGGGGCGTATACCTTCGGGGCCTTATGCTGCAGTCTCGGTTAAGCCTTCGAACAACCCTTGCTCGGCCGTCCTTGAGACATCCACGCTTCGCTATTTAAAATCCGCAGCGCCATCACTGCCGGTGACCGGCTGCAACAGACCGGACTGCCAATGCAGCTTCATTCACCATCAGGATCGCCGCACCAGTGATGATGAAGACCGTCGCATGGGAATAGGTCTACAAACACAGCTTTACGGAGCAAATGGTGAAAGTAATCGCCGCGGGAATCGACGCGGTCGTCGACTGAGAGACCATCACTGACAGACAGCCCTTTGCGCAGGACCTAGTATCCCCGCTCGAAGTTAATGATCCCCTCAAGCTCTGCCCCCGAAAGGTACCGCTCCAGGTTATCAACAAACACGCCAGCAATACTTTCCATTCGGGTGGGTGCAGCGGTGTGCGAGGTGATGTACACCCCGGGGATAGCCCACAATGGGTCGTCATCGGCAAGCGGTTCTTTATCGAAGACATCCAGAACCAGCGCTCGCAGCTGCCCGGATTCGCGTGCGGCAAGCGCCGCCGGAAGATCCAGCGCATTGGCACGCCCCGCGTTGATTACCAGTGCCCCCGGAGCCAACTGACTGAGCACCCGGGCGTCGACCAGGCCGTCCGTGCCCGGCGTGTCGGGCAGAACCATGATCAGTACATCCAGGTTCTTTGCAAAGCTCAGGCGATCGGCTGTGCCAAAGCAGGAGTGGCAACCCTTTGCTGGCCGCCCGTCGCTGTTCAAGCCCCGGACCTCTTTAACCATACCTGCAAAAGAGCCGGCCACCGCGGAACCGATACTGCCGACCCCCGCCACACCAACTCGCAGCTCGGACAAGCCCCGATCGATGCGAAATTCCCATTGACTCGCGTTTGCATGAACCAGTACCGAGCGCTCGATGGCCAGCACCCAGCCCAGCGCATACTCGCTCATACTCGCCCCAAAAATATCTTTCACACCGGTGAGCACATAGTCGCGCTGCCCCACTTCAAGCAAAGGCGTCACACCTGCCCAGGTGGACTGCACCCATCGTAGTGAGGGCATGCTGGCAATCAACGGCGCAAGGACGTCGGGCGCTCCCAGCGCCACCTCAGCAGAAAGCGCCATGGCATCAAGATGCCCGGGATCTGAGAAATAGCGAAGCGATACATGTTCTGGGACACGCTCTGCCAACTCTCCCTCAATCGCTTCTCTGAGCGCTTCAGCGCGCGTCGTCACTACCGTAATATCCAAAGGCTTCCCTCCTCCCGGGCCATCACTGCCAGTGTGGCACAGGCCGCCAAAAGACACCCAAGGAAGAGCTTAGGGCCTGTGGGCAATGGTCAAAGGGGACACAAAGCCCGGGGGCTTGAGCGCGAGTACCGGGGTACCGATACCCGCGAGAATAGACTCCGTGGTCGCACCGATCAAAACACCGGGATTGGCCGAGGTGCCCACGGTTCCCAATACCAACAAGCCGGCATTGGTATCCTTCACCATGCGTTCTACCGCAGGAACCGCCGGGCTCTCCATCAGATGCGCTTTGACTCTCAGGGGTTCATCAGCAACGCTTTCAATACGCTGAACAACGCGCTTGAACCACTGCTCGCTATCGCTTCGTTGCTGCTGTCGATACACCTGGCGCTCACTGTCGGTCAGTTCCAGGTCCGCATCGTCCAACAACTCCGCGCCATAAGGCAGCCAGGCATGCACGACGTGCACATTGCCGCCGCGGGTCTGAGCAAGACCCAGCGCCGCCTCCGCCAAGGTCATGGCGAACGCTTCGGCGGCGCGAGTACCACTGGCAAGCTCTCTATCGAGCGCAAGAACAACATCATTGCTGTGGCTTGCCCGCCCGGGGTGGAGGGCCCAGACAGTGCAGGGGCACTTGCGCATCAGGTGCATGCCCGTCGCATTAAGACCAGTGCCACTATCGACCTGCAAAGGCTCGCTAATGTGCACCACAAGATCAAAATCCTGCTGCACCACCTGCTCGGTAATGGTTATAAACGGCACACCGGTAAACACCGAGTAATCGATAACCGTGTCCGTCGCAAACAAGTCACAGATGCGGCGCAGGCGCTGAAAGGCACGATTCCAGCGCAACTTGCTGAGGCGCTCAATCACACCGCGGCTGTCCTGCATTTGCGGTGCCGGCTCGACGATCTCGCACACGGTAATCGCGGCTCCGTGCGCTTTCGCCAAGGCCACGACCTGCTCCAGGCAGGCCTGATCATCCGATTCTGCGTAGACCAGAATGTCTCGAAAATGCTTCAAACTTTGGGCTCCCCGGGGCGGGTAAAAGAAAGGATCGTCCTCATACCGGTCTATTAATGGACAAAGGCTACTCTACACACACGCTTATGCCTAAAAAAATAGAATGTTTTAACTGTTTGGTTAATATAAAATTAAGTCTAAATATTAACTATTATTTTAATTACTATATTTATGCAATTGAATTTTAAGCATTTAAAGTATTTCTGGACCGTCGCTCACGAGGGCAGCCTTACCCGCGCATCTGAGGTGCTGCATATCAGCACGCCGGCACTGTCGGTGCAAATTCAAAAGCTGGAAGAACAGCTAGGGCATACGCTTTTTGACCGCAAAGGCCGACAACTGGTCCTCAACGAGGCCGGCCGCGTGGCCCTTGATTATGCCGACACAATTTTCACTGCCGGCGCAGACCTGCTGGGAAGCATGCGCGGTATTGATGCCCGGGCGAGCAAAGTCATTCGGATCGGCGCCATGGCGACGCTGTCGCGCAACTTTCAGGTCAGCTTTTTGTCGCCCCTGCTCACAAGAGAAGATCTGGACATTGTGGTTCGCTCTGACGGTTTTTCAGTGCTGCTCAAGGAGCTGGAAGACTTACAGCTGGATGTGCTTCTGGTAAATACACCACCGGTGGTAAGTCATGATATTCCCTGGCTGACCCATCTTATTGCAGAGCAACCCGTGAGTATCGTGGGGAGCCCATCGCGGGTATCTGCCGATGCCGACATTAAGGAACTGTTGAGCACTCAACCGTTGATTCTGCCCTCTGAGGCAAGCAGCATCCGCAACAACTTTGACGCCTGGTTGGACCGCAGCGGCATAAGACCCAAGATTGTTGCCGAGGTTGACGATATGGCCATGATCAGGCTCCTGGCCCGGGCCGATCATGGTATCGCCGTGGTCCCGCCCATCGTCGTGCGTGACGAGCTGGACAGCGGCTTGTTAGTGGAGGCAAAGCACTTCGATGCTTTGACCGAGAGTTTTTATGCCATCACCTTAAAACGGCGTTTTGATAATCCTCTGGTGCGGGAGCTACTGGACGATCACTATCAGATCAGTAGCTCTCCCTGAGGCCGTCCGGCGTTTATCTGCAGAGTTTACGGTGCGTCGCCTGCCTGAAGGGCTCCACGGCGCATTTGATCCCGCTCCATAGACTCAAACAACGCCTGAAAGTTACCCTCACCAAAACCTTCGTCTTCCTTGCGTTGGATAAACTCAAAGAAAATGGGACCTATCAAAGTCTCCGAGAAGATCTGCAGCAACAGCCGCGGCTCACCGTCAGTGTTGCCATCGAGCAAGATGCCCCGGGCCTTGAGCTCATCCACAGGCTCGCCGTGTCCCGGAAGGCGTCCCTCCAACATATCGTAGTAGGTCTCCGGCGGAGCCGTCATAAAGGGTAAGCCGCGGGCTTTCAGCCGATCCCAGCAAGCCGGGAGATCATCACAGGCAAAGGCGATGTGCTGGATGCCTTCGCCGTTGTACTTCATGAGGAACTCCTCAATCTGCCCTTCGCCACCGGCCCCTCCCTCTTCGTTAAGAGGGATGCGAATTTTGCCATCAGGCGCACTCATTGCGCGTGACTTGAGACCTGTGTATTCACCTTTGATATCAAAAAAGCGCACTTCGCGAAAGTTAAACAGCTTTTCGTAAAAGTTAGCCCAATAGTCCATGCGTCCGCGATAGACGTTGTGGGTCAGATGGTCGATAAGCTCAAAGCCACAACCCTCGGGACGACGCTCAACGCCGTCCAGATATTCAAAATCGATGTCATAGATCGCGGTGCCATCCTCATAGCGGTCGATGAGATATAAAATGGCGCCACCGATGCCGCGAATAGCCGGCATCTTGAGCTCCATGGGACCACAGGGGATGTCTATGGGCTGAGCGCCAAGCTCTATCGCGCGCTTGTAGGCATGCGCGGCGTCTCGGACACGAAAGGCCATGCCACAGGCGCTGGGACCATGCTCTTCCGCGTAGTAATAAGCAGGAGAAAACTCTTCATAATTGATAATGAAGTTAATGCCGCCCTGCCGCCAAAGATCGACATTCTTGGTGCGGTGCTTCGCGACCAGGGAAAAGCCCATCATTTCGAAGGTCGGCTCCAGCACGCCATGCTCCAAAGCAGCAAATTCTACGAACTCAAAGCCATCAAGCCCCATGGGGTTTTCGAATAGGTCAGCCATGTACTGTCTCCAACAGTTGATGAGTGATGTGTATGAAGGGCAAGCCTACAGACTATGCCCCGAAATATTCCTTCTTTTTGTTGCCTGAAAATGGAATAATTAGGTGTTTTCTGCCAATTAATAAATTAACAAAGCAACTTTATGCCAAATACACTGGATCGCACCGAACGCCGCATCCTCCAAGCACTTCAGCAGGAGGGCCGCATGACTAACGTAGAGCTAGCCCAGGCCGTGGGATTATCAGAATCCCCCTGCCTGCGACGCGTCCGCACACTGGAAGAACAGGGTGTTATCAGCGGTTACAGTGCCACCATCGACCAACGACGCGTAGGCCTGCAGGTCACTGCCTTTGTGCAGGTTCAGCTTGAGAAACACGACGATCAAAAGACCCGGGCTTTCCTGGAGGAAGTTGCCAGTGAGCAGCACATCATCGAATGCCACGCCATGAGTGGCGCCTATGACTATCTGCTAAAAGTCGTCGCCCAGAGCATGGACCACTTTTCGGAAATTGCCATGCAGGGAATACTGCGTTTTCCAGGAGTAAAGGGCATTGAGTCAAGCTTTAGCCTGCTGACCGTCAAGCAGGCCGCGCCGTTACCTATTGGCAGTTGACCGGACGAACCCCAAAGGAGCGAACGCACCGCTAAAGCTCAGCGGACCTTGCGGACACGAATACTCCTGCCCTTGATCTTACCGTTAGCGAGATAATTCATGGCCTGGCGCAGTGCATCGCGCTCCAGTGCCACAAAACTCCATTGATCGAAAATTGAAATCTTGCCGATTTGCGTTCCTACCAGTCCCGCATCGCCGGTTAAGGCGCCAAGAATATCGCCAGGACGGAGCTTCTGTTTGCGACCGGCGTCCAGTTGAATAGTCACCATGGGCGCCTTGAGAAAATAGTTGGGATCCCGATCCAGTGAGGGCAACGTGTCGCAGGCGCAGGGCTGTTTTTGAAACTCTTCAATTTTACGGATGCGCTGAGTCTCCGAGGGAATCACGATACTCATGGCCAGACCTGTCTCCCCTGCCCGTCCGGTACGGCCAATGCGGTGGACATAAACATCAGGGTCCCGGGGCAGCTCATAGTTGATCACCATGGCGAGGGCCTTGATATCCAGCCCCCGGGCCGCCACATCCGTCGCCACCAGCACCGGACAGCTGTTGTTACTGAACTGCACCAGTACCTGGTCCCGCTCGCGCTGCTCCAGATCACCGTGAATCGCCCGGGCCTCAATGTCGTACTCCTGCAATATCTTGGCAACCTCATCGCATTGTTTTTTGGTATTACAAAACACCACCGCGTTGGCCGGCCTATAGTGCTCAAAGAGCGCCAGTAGCGTGGTATTGCGCTCGTGTTTCTGCACTTCAAAGAACAGCTGCTCAATGACTTCGTCGGCGTGGCCAACGTCTTCATCCACAGTCACCATGGTGGGGCTGCGCTGAATCGACGCGCTCATCTTGCGAATGTTTTCGGGGTAAGTGGCAGAAAAGAGAAGCGTCTGTCGCGACTTGGGTGTCTCGCTAATAATGCTCTCCATGCTGTCGGCAAAGCCCATATCCAGCATGCGATCCGCTTCATCCAGGACCAGCACTTTAAGGCCGTCGAGGCTCAGGGTTTTGCGCTGCAGATGGTCAAGAATCCGTCCCGGGGTTCCCACCACGATATGCGCACCATGCTCCAGGGATCCCACCTGCGGGCCAAAGGGCTTACCACCACAGAGCGTCACCAGTTTGATATTGGCCATGCGACTGGCCAGGCGCCGCAGTTCCCCGGATACCTGCTCGGCTAACTCCCGGGTGGGGCAAAGCACCAAAGCCTGTACCCCGAAGAAGCGCGGATTGATCGTTTGCAGCAGCCCGATACCAAATGCCGCCGTCTTGCCACTGCCCGTGCGAGCCCGGGCGATCACGTCCCTGCCCTTAAGCACCAGCGGCAGGCTTTGCGCCTGTACCGGGGTCATGTGCTCGTAGCCCAGCGCGGTGAGGGCTTCAAACTGCGCCGGTGATAGCGGCAGTGCGCTAAAGTCGGTGTTACTCATGAATAAGACCCTTTTAAACGGGGCCGCATAATAGCAAAGCCCCTAAACGACAAAGCCCCCGCTGAGCGATGAACTCAGCGGGGGCCGCAGATCGGGAGGCAAAGCTCCCAACCGATACTACTGTGCTTAGAACTGTACCGAGAAGCCTAAACGTACTTCCCAAAGCGAGCGCTCTTCCTGAACATCGTTGATATCGTCGTCATTGAAGCTCTCGAAAACATAGCGCCCCTGATCATCAATGCTCGACTCAACAGCCTGTACAGAGAAGAACTGCGGTGAGGTCTGAACGCCCCAGTCACTGTTGACCATGTTCAGGACATTGTAGATCTTGAGATAGCCCAGGGCCTTGATGTCGTTATAGAGCGGAAACTCCTGATCAATACGCAGATCCATTCGGTAGCTCCAGTCGGCGAAGTTCTCGTTACGCTTCTGGAAGCCCCGGCTCAGACCTTCTTTTTGACGCCAGGCTTCAAAGGCTGCGTAGTCAAAGGAGTCTTCGAACACCACCGCGGCATCATCCATACCCGTAGGGACATACAGCAGGTGACGACCGAAACGCTGATCACCTTCCAGGTCGTCAGAGCCCATTACGTAGCTCTGGGGGCGTCCTTCCTGGGCAAAGCTGTACATAGAGATACGTGTTTCGTTATCACCAAAGAAGGTGTTGCGATAACCCACGCGCAGGGTAAAGCGATGCGGCACGACGTAGTTGCTCGTGGCCGCTGCCGGCTCAACGATATCGTTGAGCGCTACGTTACCGAAGTTGGAACCCGCTACCGAAGAAGTCATGGGGCTCACGTCCTCTGCATCGGTAAAGGCGTACCCCCCCTGGATATCAAAACCATTGTCGAAGTACTTGCGCACGCTGATGCTAAAGATATGCGACTCAGGGTTTTGATTGGAGTTGGTGAGCATAAAGTTGCTCTCACCACGGCCGGGAATGAAGTCGTAGATAGGCTTACCAAGAACGGTCTCGCCCACTTTCTGCTGGGATACATCCACGTAGTACGCCACGTCTTCACCGCGGGTAAACAGGTAATCGGCATCGACAACCCAGCCGTTCCAGTCGTAGGTGGCACCTACAGAGAACTTCCACTCTGAGGGCTGCTCGTAATTAGGATCCACCAGCGCGAGGAAGGAGTCGTTCGCATCGGCGTCGGTAACTGCCAACACGTCATCCACCAGAGACTGGGGCACATCGTAGCCCGGACGTCCTTCGCGGCTCAGTGGAACAGAGTCAGGATTACCCGGCAATAAGGTAACGTCGCCACCAAAATTGCGGAACTGGAACTGCGCGTTGGAGATGCCATCGTTGGAGTAAGAGTTGCTGATCCAAACGTTGGGGTTACCACCGCTGTAAAGACCGAAGCCGCCACGGATTACGAGGTCTTCGTTGTAGTCCCAGGTCAGGCCGACACGGGGCATCAACAGATCAGTGCCGTCGATGTTGGCATCGTTGCGGAAGCCGTTGGCATCAGTGAACGCCTGGTTAAAGGCGGGATTATCGCTGGACTCCCACCACTCGTAGCGCAGACCCATGGTCACGCTCAGGCTGTCGCCAATGGTGTAGTCATCCTGAATAAACACGGCGTTGAGTGTATTGGTGAAGTTCGCTGCCGCATCATCCGGATCATTGGTACCACCACCGCTACCGTAGTAAACGCGGCTGGGACGCCCTAGCTCAAACTTGTCGATACCCGTGGTGCCACAAACATCGCTATCAAAACGTCCCTGGGCATCCAGGTCTGCACAGAAAGCAGCGTTGCCGGCGGAATCGTCAAAGTAGTCGTATTCACCACCATTAGAGTGCTGCACAAACTGGTTGAACACTTCGAGCTCTTCGCGGTGATAGCCGAAAGAAATCGCGTGATCCCGAAACAGGTATTCAGCGTTCAATCGAAGATAGTTGGCTTCGTAGCTCAGCGCGTTGGCCTGTCGCGAGTCGTCTGCACCCAGATAGATAGTGTTGCGATTCGCGTCAGAGATCTGATGATCACCAAAGTCTTTGGGACCTACCGTTACCTGGCTGTCGATCTGCTCCTGAGTACCGATAAAGATGTCAGTGGAGAAACTGTCTGTCCACTGGCTGCTCAAAAACCCAGAGAAGGTGGTGTTCTCATCGCCTTTGACGTAATAGTGATTCTCGAACTCGAACTCATTGTCATCGCTGTCTGAGGCGCGATCCTGGAAGCCTTCGTAGTAGTTATAAACAAACGCTGCCTGATGGTTTTCGTTGATGTTCCAGTCGATGCGGCCGAAGTACTTCTCACCTTCCTGCACGCCATCGCCGGGCAGACCACCGGGCTCATAGTTGTAAGTGTTCTGCGCAATGCTGCGAACGCGGTTGAAGTCAGACTCGCTCAGCCAGTCCCGCTCCTCACCGCTTCCCGAGCCATTAAAGCCCTGCGCGAGAAAACGTGGAAGCTCCTGCTTCTCATAGGCAAAGCTCACGAAGAGCTTGTCTTCGATCAGCGCGCCGTTAGCAGAGAAGCCGTAGAACTTCTCTTCATAGGTCTGAAGGTTGAAGTCCTGACCGTCAAACTCGTCACCGCGGAGGCTGTCGTCGGTGTACTCGTAGAATGCGTTACCGTGCCACTCGTTGCCGCCGCGCTTGGTTACTGCGTTGATGTTACAGGCCGAAAAACCACCGTAGCGAACGTCAAAGGGTGCGATCTCAACGGCCACCTGCTCGATAGCATCAAAGGGAAAGGGCATGCCGGTGGCGGTGCCGTAACCGTTGTCGTTGAGACCGAACTGGTCGCCGTAACGCACGCCATCAAGGGTGGTGGTGTTAAAGCGCGGGCTCTTGCCGGTACAGTTAACGGTGCCGTTGCTGCCTTCTACGTTGATACGCGGATCGATGGCAAACACGTCCTTGATATCCCGCTCAAACGCGACAGCCGTCTCAAGGTCAGCAATACCGAAGTTCGCTGACGGCCCGGGAGCAACGTTGAAGGAGCTCTCCTGCCCCAGAACGATCACTTCCTCCATAGCGTCGGAAGCGCGACCCACTACCAATGGCAGCTGGTACACGTCACCCAGAGACAGCGACTGCAGCGTGGTCTGAACCACACCGTTGACGCGAACCTCGTAGGGACCACCTACTGCGAGGTTTCGAACCGTGTAAGAACCGCCCTCGTTAGAACGCGCCGTACGACGAGTCCCCGAGCGGAGGTCAATGACGGTGATCTCCGCAGAGGCCGCAGGGTTCCCCTGCTGATCCACTACGCGACCTGCAATAGCTGATGACTGCTGCTGCGCCTGAGCAAGCATGGGAGTCATGGCAACGCCGATCGCAGCGGTCGAAATTGCCGTGACCAGTGCTTTACGAGCAAATACCTGTGTGAGCGTTTTTTTCACGGAATGAGCCTCTGAAGGTAGGGTTATAAATTCAGGACAAGGGTAAAACCCAAGATTGACAGAAATGTTACAGAGTTCTGAAAAAGTTCCCCAGTGGTAATAAGACCATTTTTTGACCTTGAAGCTCGTTAAGCGAGCTAACCCTCGCTGAATTCAGATATTGCTGCCCTGGGTACCGGAATCGCTATTGGCCAGATCATCGGCACTCATAATGATGTCGCGGTAGCTTCCCCCCGCAGGAATCATGGGATACACGTTCTCCTCGGCCTCCACGATCACATCAAGCAGATAGGGTTCGTGAGGATCGGCCAGCATCCGCGCAATGGCTGCCGGCAGGTCCTCTGCCGCCCTCACCCGCTCCGCTGTCACGCGATACCCTTTGGCAATGCTCAAAAAGTCCGGATAGATGTCCTTATCGTCGCTGGATTTCACCGCCATAGGGTCAGATAAGTCTGAACCGGCGCGATGCGCGTCGTAAATCATGTCCTGCCACTGACGCACCATACCCAGCCACTGATTATTGATCACCACGGTTTTAACGCCGATGCCATAGCGATGACAGGTCGATAACTCATGAATGGTCATATTCAGAGAGCCGTCACCATCGATATCAATAACCTGGCGCCCGGGAGCGGCCACTTTTGCGCCAATGGCAGCAGGCAGACCGTAGCCCATAGTGCCAAAACCCGAAGAGCTCAAAAAGGAGCGAGGCTGCTTGGAGCGGTAGAACTGCATGGCCCACATTTGATGCTGCCCTACCCCCAGCGACACTATCGCCTCGCCTGACGTGGCATCGCACAGCGCACGAATAACATGCTGCGGCTTCAACCCCTGAGAGCTTGACCCGGGATACGGGTATTGCTGCTTCCAGTCATTAACAGTGGCCACCCAGGGTCGCGTTGTCACTGCGTCGCAGGCGTCCAGCATTTGTTGCAACGCAGGTTTAAGGTCAGCCCGTATCGGTAAGGTCACCGTCTTATTTTTGTTGAGCTCACTACGATCAATGTCTACATGTACGATGCGGGCATGCTTGGCAAACTCGGCAACATTACCTGTCACCCGGTCATCAAAGCGTACGCCTAGGGCGAGCACCAGATCGGCCTCGTAGATCGCCCGGTTGGCATACTTGGCGCCATGCATACCCAGTACATCGATGGACAGCGGGTGGTCCGGCGGAAAACAGCCCACCCCCATAATTGTCCAGGTCACGGGAATCTGAGCTTTTTCAGCAAACGCCAGCAAGGTCGCCTCGCCCCGGGCAACGCCGATGCCGCCGCCGGCATAGATTACCGGTCGCTCGCTTTCACGAATGAGACGAACACACTCCTCCAACTGAGCGGGCTCCATACCCGACATGGCAGGCTCCGGCGCGTCGATAACCGCAGGAATACGCGGAATTTCGTAGTTGCCGTCGGGATCCTTGGGGTACTGCTGCTGGATGTCTTTGGGAATATCGATCAGCACCGGGCCCGGCCGGTTGCCCCCGGCAAGACGGAACGCTTCGCGAACCACCTCGGGAATGTCGCCCACACGTTTGACCAGATAATTGCGTTTGGTAATCGCCTTGGTGACCGCGACGATATCGACTTCCTGAAACGCATTTTTACCCAGCAGATGCGAAGGCACATTGCCGGTAATCGCGACTAATGGTGTGGAGTCGCTATTGGCATCCGCAATACCGGTCACCAGATTGGTGGCGCCGGGACCGGAGGTGGCCAGACAGACCCCGGGGCGTCCTGTTACCCGCGCATAACCCTGAGCCGCGTGCACCGCACCCTGCTCGTGCTCGGTGCGAATACAGCGAATCCCAAACTGCGGCAGAACATCAAAGATCTCAAGATTGGCTCCGCCGGGGTATCCAAACAGCGTATCGACGCCCTCGGCGACCAGGCACTTGGCAAGAATCTGAGCGCCTTTCAGTGCTGACTGCTGTCCGTCACCGGAAGACGCGTCGAGCGCGCCGCCAGACACCGTATCGCGCGTCCCGTAGGTAAGGCTGTCTCCCTGAGTCACAATCTCTCCCGAATTATTCTATGGCGCTGTTGGCGTTCTGTGCGCGCATTCTAGTGCTTTGAGGACCCTGAAGCTCTCTCACAATGGCGTTAAAAAAATCGTACTCGTCAATCACGTCGGTTCCCACGGGTTTGGGCTGGGCTCCCCACATGGCAACCACCGTGCGGCTGGCCGGATGCACATATACAAACTGCCCAAAGATACCGATGGCCGAGTAGGCTCCATCGTCAAGCGGCCACCACATATAGCCGTAGTCAACGGTTTCGCCTGCGATCTGCTTGACGCTGGTCGCCGCCGCCACCCAGCCTGGCGGCAGTGTCTCTTTGCCATGGGTCCGGCCTTCATTAAGCATATACAGGCCAAAGCGCGCGTAGTCGCGAAGCGTTGCTGACAAGCCACTGCCTCCAATCTCCAGGCCGCCGGGGGAATCCAGCCACCAGGTAGCGTCCGACTCCATGCCAAAGGGCTGCCAAATGGTTTGCGACAGGTAGTCAGCGACGGGCATTTTTGTGGCGGCGGCGACCAGGGCTCCGACCACCTGCGTCTCTCCCGTGCTGTAATTCCAACGCGCCCCGGATTCGGCGGCCCGCGGCAGACTCGCCATAAGATCAAGAATCGCACCCGGCTGCTGCCCGATTTGGGCCTCCAGCATTGCCCGTCGATCAGATGCCGGATCGGTATACGTCTCATTCCACGCAACACCGGATGCCATCTGCAGTAGCTGTCGCACGGTCACGCCGTCATACGCGCTGCCAACAAACCGGGGCAGGTACTTAGTCAGTGGATCGTCGATGGAGTGTATGTAGCCATCCTGAATGGCCGTGCCCACCAGCGTGGCAACCATAGATTTAACCACCGACATGGACATCCATCGGGTCCTGGGGCTGTTGCCAAAGAAGTAACGCTCAAACACCACATTACCGGCGTTGACCACAAGAATTCCGCCCACGCGATTCAGGGACAGGTAATCATAGAGATCCCAGCGTCGCCCCCGGGATTGAAACTGAAAATTCCTGAGCGGCGTTTTTGCGACGGGCAAGGGATAAGGCGCAGCGCCTGCAGCGACGACGCGCGTAGGAAACAATCGATGAATGTTTCGAAAGGTGTTTATCTGCTCATCGGGAAACAGCGCGCCGTCATAGATCTGCCGCACATTCCCGATAGGCTCCTGCTCGTGGATATAGTCCGGGGACAGCCCGGAAGTGGAGGCCGTCTCGCTCTGCACGAGGCTGCTCAGCCCAATTCCACCCAAGCCAATGAATACCAAGGACACTAGTGACGCTGTAATACGCATAAGCGACATCCCGCTACGTTTTGCTGTGACTAGCAGTCTATCGCGGATTGCCAAGACACGGGCCCTGTTGTGTATAGTCACCGGTTTAACACTCATTGGAATGACTTATGCGCAAGCTATTGCCGGTGCTTCTGCTCAGCCTGCTGAGTCCTGTGTGTTTCGCCCAGGAAGAACCCTACGACTATTTTTCGGCCAATCGACAGCTGATTCGCAACGGTGTGCAATCGCTGCTTACCTGTAACGGCCTGTACACCTCGCGGCGAAATCTCACGCAGATATTCGACCAGGAGCTTAGGTACCTCGGAGAAAATGTTCTTGGCGATGCAAGCGGCGGACCTTATACGCTGTTTCCGCGTGAGCAAGCGGTGAGCGTGGGTGGTGATGTCCATGGTCCCGCCGTGATATCGGCTTTTCGCAAAGGTATTGGCTGCGTGGTCATGGCGCCGGACATGTCTCTATCGGACATCGACAAGCTTCCCAGGCTCGATCTGGCCTACCCCAAGGCTGATCCGGGATCTCTTAACTGGCCCCAGGGCGATGCAAATGCCGTTGCACCGGTGCCTCCCACGCTCAATGCTGACGCACTTAAGCAAGCATCCAACTGGACTTTTGATCGCGCCACAGACGAGCAGGACACACTCAGCCTGCTGATCATCCATAAAGGCAAAATCATTCACGAGCGCTATGCCGATGGCATTGATCAAAGCACGCGCACCCGCACCTGGTCCACGGCCAAGAGCATCGGAGCCACACTTATCGGCTTGCAGGTTGATGCCGGAACAATGTCGCTGGACGCACCCGTGGCTATAGACTGGCTTCCCGCGGTATCTGGCGGGGAAGACCCGAGAAAGGCCATTACCCTGCGCCATCTGCTCAACATGTCCAGCGGCCTGTATCCCGTGGACAGCTTCAAGATGGAGTACGCCACCGGATCGGGGCTCGCCTACTGGGCCGGTGCCAGCTCTGTCGACGGGGCTCGAAATCGCGGACTGATCCGCAGACCGGGCAGCTTCTGGGAATACGAGAACTACGACACGCTGCTGGCGATCAAAGCATTTAAAGACAGCTTACCCAGCGAGCGCGCGTACCACGAGTTCCCCAGAAAGCGCCTGTTGGACCGTCTTGGTATGCGCAATACATTGCTCTCCACCGACCGCTTTGGCGATTTCATACTCAGCAGTCAGGTGTATACCAACGCGCGGGATCTCGGGCGCTTTGGACTGCTCTACCTGAATGAAGGCATGTGGAATGGTGAGCGTCTCATTTCGAAAGACTGGATTACCTTTTCCCGGACGCCGGCGCCAGCCAGCGCGTCCCGCGGTCATGACTACGGCGCTCAGTGGTGGCTGGTACCCGACGATCGTAAAGGAGAAGTCCCTGCGGGGGCATACAGCACGGCAGGCAACCGCGGTCAGTATGTGATCATCGACCCCGATCACGACCTGGTCATCGTGCGCCGGGGGCTGGACTACGGTAAGCAAGGATTCAATCGCTGGGACCTATTGCGCGAAGTGCTCAAGGCCTTTCCTGGGTCGCCATAAAGAGTTTGATTAGAGGCTGATCAGACCGCAGTCACCATGCTTAGCGAACTCCTGCCGCTGGCGACCCAGGCGGGCTTTGTGCTCGTGGGCATCATCGGAGCCATATTTGCCAACGCCACCGGCGCGGGCGGCGGCGTGGTGTTTATTCCCCTGTTCCATGAACTCGGGTTTAGCAGCCAGCAGTCCGTAGCGAGCAGCTTTGGTATTCAGTGTTTTGGCATGACCACCGGTGCCATTGCCTGGAGTCACCATTATCAAAGCGAACGTCGCCCGTACAGTCAGTGGACCGCGTTTTTACCTGCGCTGGGAGTGAGCATACCGTTCTCGATTCTGGGACTGTGGGGCGTGAACCTCCTGCGGATATCGCCCCCGGCAGAAACGGTAACGACCTTTGCGGTGTTCTCTGCGCTACTGGGCCTTGCCATCATTACAGTGAGTGGCAAACAGGATGCAGTCGCGCAAGAGGGTCTGCGACGCAGTGACCTGCTGGCACTGGGACCTATCGCCTTTGCGGGAGGCATTGTTACCGCCTGGCTATCGGTGGGAGTGGGAGAGTTTGTGGCCTTCTATCTCATTCTCCGGCGTTACGATGTCAAACTGGCGGTAAGTGTTGCGGTAGTCCTGTCTGCCGCTACCGTCTGGAGCGCAGCTCCCCATCAGCTGGTCATGGGCGACTCTGCAGATTGGTCGGTCATCATGCTCGCAGGGCCCGGGGCTGTGGTGGGGGCCATAATTGCGCGGAAGCTCGCCCTGGCCATGAACACAGCCAAACTTAAACGTTTTTTTGGCCTGTGGTTACTGCTGATCGGCCTCGCGGAACTGCTGGGGAGAAACTAGTTTATGGTGCTCCATCTGCAGTGCCTGAGAACTTAAACCAACTCGCAAACAACGCGGTGCTGCCGACAGGCTGCAACCACGGTATTGCGCAGCAGGCAAGCAATGGTCATGGGCCCTACCCCGCCCGGGACCGGTGTGATCGCCCGCGCTCGTTCGGCGGCTTCGGCAAAAGCCACATCACCTACCAGGCGCGCCTTGTCCTGACCCTCAACCTCCACCCGATTGATACCCACATCGATCACCACGGCGCCCTCTTTAACCCAGTCTCCGCGCACCATTTCTGGCCGACCCACGGCAGCGACCAGAATATCGGCGGTTTGGCACAGCGCAGGGAGATCGCGGGTTTTGGAATGCGCAACGGTGACGGTGCAACTTTCAGCGATGAGCAACTGCGCCATAGGCTTGCCCACGATGTTACTGCGTCCCACAACGACCGCATTCTGCCCCGCCATACCCTCAGGAAACTGCTCTCGCAGCATCATGAGGCAGCCCAGCGGTGTACAGGGCACCAGGGCAGTGGGGTCACCGTTAGATAACCCGCCGGTGTTCATGGGATGGAACCCGTCAACGTCTTTGGCGGGTTCTATGGTTTCGATGACCAGTTGTGCATCGATATGCTCCGGCAGCGGCAATTGCACCAAAATGCCATTCACGGCGTCATCGGCATTGAGCGCTCGTACCAAATCAAGCAACTCACGCTCGCTGGTACTGGTGGGCAGCTTATGCTCAAAGCTGCGCATACCCGCCTCGGCGGTCTGCTTACCCTTGTTGCGTACATAGACCTGACTGGCCGGATCTTCTCCCACCAGAACCACAGCAAGCCCGGGGACCCAGCTGTGCTCGGCGTCAATGCGAGACACTTCCAGGGCCAGTCGTTCACGCAGCGCCTGTGCCGCTGCCTTGCCGTCGATGATTGATGCGCTCATTAAAGCTCCAAAAAATTAAAGAATAACGGTTCTCTGACCATTAAGTATGACGCGTTGCTCGCAGTGCAGCCGCACAGCCTGAGAAAGCGCCGTTGCCTCGGTATCGTGGCCCAGATGCACCATCTGCTCCACCGATATCTCGTGATCAATAGGACGTACTTCCTGTGCGATGATCGGCCCCTCATCCAAATCCGCAGTCACATAATGCGCCGTCGCACCGATCACCTTTACCCCACGGTCATAGGCCTGATGATAAGGCCTGGCACCTTTAAAACCCGGCAAAAACGAATGATGGATATTAATGGCGCGGCCAGCAAGTTTTGCGCATAGATCATCCGACAGAATTTGCATGTAGCGCGCCAGCACCAAAAGGTCCGCATCACAGTTCTCAAGAATCCCAAGAAGCTCTTGCTCCTGAGCAGGCTTGGTTTCCCGTGTGATGGGTAGGTAATAAAACGGGATGTTATGCCACTCGCTTAGCGCACGGCAGTCCTCATGGTTGCTCACCACTGCGACAATCTCTGCAGGCAAGGCTCCCGCGCGCTGCTTGGTCAACAGTGCGGTGAGGCAATGATCATAGCGAGAGACGGCAATCACCACTTTGGGCCAGGTTGTGGCGCAGCGAAGCGTGTAATCCATGCGCAAATCATCGACCACGGGCTTCAATCGCGCTTCGAACTGCTCAAGACTGCAACTCATGCCGCTCACGTCAAACACGCAGCGCAGAAAAAATGTATTGCTCACCGGGTCCGTGTAGTTAGAAATCTCAGTGATGTTGATCCCACATTCGTAAAACAAATTTGCGTAGCGGGCGACCACACCGATGGAGTCAGGACAGGAAAAAGTCAAAATATAGGATTGCGCGGCATCGCTCACGTCACTGGGGCCTTATATGGAATAGGGTTAAGTGGAACATCATTGTGTGGAATGTCTTGTCTTGTCTTGGCTTGTTTTGGCTTAGCTAGCGTACTGGAAACTATTAGACCTGTCGCATGCCCCGGCGCATGCCCAACACTACCGCCAATGCGATTGCCGCAGCTGCCAGCGTATAGGCGGCAATTCCGATACTCAGTACACCCGAGTAATCATCCGCAGAGACGAGCATCGCCATGGCCGAGGGTCCTGCCCCGCTGCCAGCACCGCTGGCAATACCGCCTGCGGTAACCACCGCTCCACCAGGATCCATGTCTGCAAGAATGGATTGCATATAGGGCGTGGTGAAAGCCCAGCTCGCGCTGTGCACGCAGGTCCAGACAAAAAACGTACTGTAACTGTCTGCGCGCATAAGTCCGGTCAACGATACAACACCGACAGCAATGCCGACGAATACCGGCGGGCTGTGACCAAAGCGAGAGCTGACAAATAGAATCGCAAAAGCCGCCGGCACACCCAGTAGTGACGCGATCCCAAGAACCGTGCCAATCTGCGCGTCGCTGTAGCCTGCAAACACAGCGATGCGCTCCATGTAGGCATCTGTCCCCACGTTACTACCTTCAAAAAAGAACAGCGCTGCCAATCCACCCAGCGCCGGCACCGCCAGCAGAAGACGCCACTCTTCGCCGCGAATACTGACCCCTGCCGCCCGGGCCGCATCGGCGGGTAAAAAGTGCAGGAGCGCCAATGAAGCCAGGTTCAGTGCAAAAAATCCCAGATACATCTGCGTCACATTCATATCGGGAAGCAATGTCGGCAGCCCCCAAAGACCGACGGCCGCAAGCCCAAACTGCAACATCATGAACATGCCATAACAACGCTCGGACTGTGACTGGCGCGCAAAAGCGCTCATCACCGAGGCATAAACCGCACCGTCACCAATCGAACCGGCGGTTCGACATACATAGAAAATGCCGTGAGACTCATAGGCAAACGCAGCGGCCAGATGCGCAGCCGCCGCCAGACACACACCCCACACAGCGAGCTTCCGCAGCGGCAATCGATGCATATTCAAGGCACATACCAACGCCACCACCACCGATCCAATCGCGCCGTAACCCGCCGTGAGGCCGGCATCACGATCGCTAAACGCACCAAAATCCACCAACACGCCGATGATGATCGGTCCGATGAGAATGGGGATTATGGACGTACAACCCAGCAGAGCCAGCGCCCACAATCGAGGCCCCGGTAGCATCTATGGATCACCGGGTGCATAGCGACAAATATCGCCGTAGAGCTCCGGACGACGATCGCGAAACAGTCCCCACTCAGTGCGATACGCATCGATTTCGTCAAGGTCAAAGTCGCTCACCAGCACCGCTTCGCTCTCGGAGTCAGCACTCTGGAGCAGCGCACCGGTGTGATCACAGATGAATGAGTTCCCGTAAAACGACAGGGTCAGGGAGGGGTCTGTCGTTGCAACTTCTGTCCCAATGCGGTTTGAGGCAATCACCGGAACAACATTTGCCGCCGCATGCCCCTGCATGGTTCGCTGCCAGTGCCCGCTGGAATCCAGGGCAGGATTATGTGGCTCAGAACCAATCGCTGTGGGATAGAACAACACCTCAGCGCCCTGCAAGGCCATGATGCGCGCGGCCTCGGGGAACCATTGGTCCCAGCAGATAGCCAGGCCCACGCGGGCATAGCGTGTTTTCCATATACGAAACCCCGTGTCCCCCGGCGAAAAATAGGTCTTTTCCTGATATCCCACACCATTGGGGATGTGGGACTTGCGGTAGTAACCCAACACGCTCCCGTCTGCATCGATCATGCACACCGAATTGAAGAAACTGTTCCCGGCCCGCTCAAACCAGCTGATGGGCAGCACCACCTCGAGTTCCGCCGCGAGACTCTGAAAGTGTTGCAGCAACGGATTGTCATCACGGCCGCTCGCCAGCTGCAGATGCTCGCCTTTTTGCTCAATACAAAAGTACGGCGTCTCGAAAAGCTCCTGCAGCAATACTATCTGGGCACCTCCGGACGCCGCCGCGCGCACCAGTTGTGTCGCCCGATCAATGTTCTGGGCGCGATCCCAGGTGCAGGCCATCTGCGTCGCAGCCACGGATACTGTCCTCATAGCAAAGTCCTCAGAAATCACCGGGTCACTGTAAAAGCTCCATGCCCGAAACTTCAATCGCTTTTAAGACCAATTGATGATTTTCCCTTTGCCCGGGATCTCACTGTGCTCTACTGTGCCTCGAGTCAATCAACGCAACCGATGAAGATCTTTATGACGTATACCCACCGTATGCCCGCCGAATGGACCGCCCACGATCGCTGCTGGATGGCCTGGCCCTGCCGTGCCGGCCTGTGGAGCGATGCCGATGGCACGCGACAGCACTATGCCGATGTGGCGCATGCAATCAGACGCTTTGAACCCGTCACGATGCTCGTTCCGCCCAAGCTCACAGCCGAGGCAAAAAAATACCTCGGCAGTGATATCGACCTGTTTGAAGTGCCTATTGACGACTCCTGGACCCGCGATAGCGGCCCCAATTTTGTGCACGATGGGTCAGGCGCGCTTGCCGGGGTCTGCTTTGGCTTCAATGCCTGGGGCAACAAATACCAGCCCTATGATCAGGATGCCCGGATGGCCGAACGCATATTGCAGCGTTGCGATATTCGAGCGATACGTTCGCCACTCATTGCCGAAGGCGGTGGTCTGTGCGTTGATGGCGAAGGCACATTACTCACAACCACGAGCTGTTTTCCTAACAAGAACCGAAATCCAGACTGGACCCAGGACGCCATAGAAGAGGAACTCAAAACACAGCTTGGCGTAGACAAAGTGATTTGGCTGCCCGGGGACCCTCTGGATGACGAGACCGACGGTCACATCGACGGCATTGCTGCCTTCTCGAAACCCGGCAGTATTATCATTGAAGCCAGCAGCAATTCCCGGGATCCCCGAAAGCCCTTTTTCGACTCGTTGCGCAAGCAGCTGGAAGCAGAAACGGATGCCCAGGGACGCCATTTTGAGCTACTGGAGGTACCCGAGGCGCCCGATGACTGCGCCATCGGCGATCGCTTCTGCCTGTCCTACGTGAACTTCTATCTTGCAAATGGTGCGGTCATTGCGCCGGCGTACGGCATTGCCCTGGATGATCAAGTGAAAGAACGTTTGCAATCGTACTTCCCGGACCGGGAGATCGTACAGGTTCGCATCGACCATATCGCAGAGGGCGGCGGTGGCATTCACTGCATCACCCAGCAGCAACCCGTCGGGATGACACGCTGAGATGGCGCTTAAATCTACGGTCTTTAAGCTCAAACTCAACGTTGCCGATCTTGATCGCAACGTGTACGGAGACTTTTCTTTAGCTGTAGCCCGCCACCCGTCGGAAACCGACGCACGCATGATGTTGCGGGTTGCGGTGTTTGCACTGCATGCACATGAGCAACTGCAGTTTGGCCGAGGCATTTCTACCGATGATGAGCCAGACCTGTGGATAAAGGATCTCACCGACGCCATTGAGCTATGGATTGAACTGGGCACCCCGGATCCAGGCCGTCTGCGCAAGGCCAGCGGTCGTGCACAGCAAGTAGTGTTGTACGCCTATGGTGAACGTTCGTTTAAAGTCTGGTGGGACAAAAATGCCGACGCCCTCGCTCGTTTTAACAATCTCTCTGTATATAGCGTGACTGACGGCGAACTTGCAGAGCTGGCCGCATTGGCAGCACCGGGGCTGGCACTGCAATGCACTATTTCTGACGGCGAGCTATGGCTCACCAGCGGTGATCAATCGGTGCAGGTCAAACCTGTCGTGCTGCGAAGTGCAGGGAAACCCTAGTACGAACGCCTGATGGGATTCAGTCGGTCTGGTTTTCCTTAACCCAGCATAGCGCTTGGTTAGGTTTATCCAGCTCATGCCGATTTAGAGACCCAAGACCAGAGACTGGAAGTCGGTCCCGCGTATTGATCAAGCTAAATATATTAGATTATGCTAATATTCATAAGTTATGTGTCCTAGCGCATCAGCAAATCCAAGTGCTTTGAAGAACCACGGAGAACGACTATGCATCTTTTATCTATTCGACTATTGAGCCTTGGCGTTACTTTGTTAGCACCTTTGTCTTTGGCGGCTGCTGAGCCTATTTCACCGATCTTCGCTCCCACCGACATCGACAACCACAAAGCCGAGATCGGTAAGCAACTATTCTTTGACCCCCGATTATCAAAATCCGGGTTTCTGTCGTGCAACTCCTGCCACAACCTCAGCATGGGTGGCGCCGACAACCTGACCTCCTCTGTAGGTCACGGTTGGCATCAGGGGCCCATCAACTCCCCGACGGTTCTGAACTCTGCCTACAACCTCGCGCAATTCTGGGATGGCCGCGCTGCAGATCTACAAGAACAGGCTGCCGGGCCCATCGCCAATCCCGGTGAGATGGCTCAGCCCCATGCCGTTGCTCTGGAAGTAATCGCCTCAATTCCCGGGTACGTCGATAGCTTTACGGTGGCCTATGGGGATGAGTCAATCACACTCGATCGTGTCACCGATGCGATTGCTGAGTTCGAGCGCACGCTGGTGACACCCAACTCGCGCTTTGATCAGTGGCTCCTGGGCGATAAGGCCGCTCTGACCAGTGTTGAGGTCGAGGGCTATACGTTATTCAAGAACAGCGGCTGCGTCGCTTGTCATAGTGGTCCGGCTGTCGGCGCAGCGCTCTATCAAAAGGTGGGCCTGATAAAGCCTTACGTTACTGATAATCGGGCTCAGGGCCGTTTTGCTGTCACGGGCAACGAATCCGATCGCATGGTTTTTAAAGTGCCTACCCTGCGCAATATCGAACTTACCTATCCCTACTTTCACGACGGAAGCGTCAATACACTGGAAGAAGCCGTACAGATCATGGGCGAAATCCAGCTGGGCCGAAGCTTCAGTGATCTGGAAACCGGCCAGATTGTCGCCTTTCTGAAAACACTGACCGGGGACCAGCCGAACTTTCCGCTGCCGCACCTGCCGCCGTCAACACCAGCGACCCCGCAGCCCAATCCCTATGGGGCTTAGACATACAAGGGCAGACTGAACACTCACTACACCCCATTAAAACCCAGCGTCTCAGGAGTACTAATGATGCTTAATAATGAAGGAACCATCGACCGCGTTGTTCGGGTTACCGCCGGACTTGGCATTGTATCTCTGGCTTTTATCGGTCCGCAGACGCCCTGGGCCTGGCTTGGGCTTATCCCCGTGGTAACCGGCTCGGTAGGGTACTGCCCGGCTTACAGCATTTTTGGCGTTAGCACCTGCCCCGCACCAAAAGCAAAGTAGGCACATCAGTCACGCGAACAGGGAGCGACATATCGTGACAGAAAAAATGAGTTTCCAGCAGAAGGGACTGTTTCAGCAGGGGTATCAGGAATACAGTCCAGGCCAGTTGAAGCAGTTGGAGTGGGGACTGCGTTTTACGCCCTTTGTCTGCTCCGCACTCACGGCTTACGGTTTATTCACCGCGCAGCCCGCGGTGTTGTTTGCAGTCTCGCTCCTGGGAATATGGGCATTCCTCGCGCCGGCCGCTCACCCCATGGATTTACTTTACAACCACGGTATTCGCCACCTTGCGGGCGCCGTGGCATTGCCAGAAAACCCCTTCCAGCGACGTCTGGCCTGCCTTGCCGCAGGAGTGATGAACTGCGCCGCAGCGGTACTTTTTTTACTCGAACTCCCAAACGCTGCCCTGGGCGTCGGCCTCATGCTGCTTGCGCTTCAGGCTATCGTTATCACGACGCATCTGTGCGTGCTGTCCTGGATGTACGAGGGCATCATGCGCGCTCTGGGCAAATGGCACGCACCCTTATCCTTGCAGGAGGCTGAGGCCCACCTCGTCGCGGGCGCAAAACTGGTGGATGTGCGCAGTCCCAACGAGTTCGCGCGCGGAGCAGTACCCGGCGCCATCAATCTGCCAGCGGAACACATTGACCAGCACCTGAATGCGCTGGGACAAGACTGCTGCCTTCTCTACTGTCAGAGTGGCGCTCGCAGCCAGATTGCGACGCAAAAGCTACGAGCCTCAGGGCTTGCTAATGTGCATAATCTGGGAAGCAAGGCCAGAGCTGAGGCTCTCTTACAGGAGAACTAAGCAGCTGTAGAATTTTCGCTTTACCATCACAACGGCCAACTCAATAGCGAGCCGTGTTGGCTATATCACCCTAAAATAGTCGAACCTAGACGAGTCTCGTCACTCGCTGGCAATAAGCTCCTGGAGTATCTTTCGCGCCTCAACCCCTCCCCGATCGATGTTCAGCGACATCAGCCGCCGCTCGGGGTTCGCTTCCAGATTACGCTGCTGAGACTCGAGCATTTCGAGATCCTCAGTAAAGATCTTTAGCTGAGAGTCCCGAATGGAATCTGTCAATGCCAAGTCGGTGACATTGAAGTTCCGCGCCATTCCCCAAAAGTACCAGCAGCTGGTTTCGGTTTCGGGGGTGATGAGGTCAACGACGATACCGGATGCCCTGCGCTCTACCGGAGCCTCGATTCCGCCATGACCTGCATGCGCAACACCGACGTCAATCATCACGCTCCCCGGCGGCGAAAAGCGACATACCTGCCAGCGATCCACCGGTAAATCAGGGTCCAAATTGTTGCCTTTCAGTGCATCTTGCCAAAATGGCGGCGCCGGAATGTCCTCCATAAAACGACTTACGCTGACGTGATGATCTTTACGTAGTGTATCCGGGGCCGCCTCTTCTATCTCGGGCTGGCCGATGCTACTGGCATGGACATAGGTCTCGTGTGTCAGGTCCAGGAGGTTATCAATGAGCAAGCGATAATCACAACGAATATGAAACATGCCGCCGCCAAAGGCCCAATCTGGACTTCGTGCCCAGTGAAGATCTGGAATCAAGTCAGCATTCGCCAGCGCTGCATCCCCGGGCCAAACCCAGATGTAACCATGGCGCTCTATGGCAGGATACGTTTGAATACCCTTTCGAAAATGCTCCACCGACTGACCGGCCATGCCTGCACATTTACCGTCCGCATTCATGCGCATACCGTGGTAGCCGCACACAAGCAAACCATTCGCAACAGTACCCAAGGACAGCGGAGCGCCTCTATGGGGACAAAAATCCTCAAGAGCCGCCACCTGCCCTTCGGCCGCTCTAAACAGTACCATAGACTTTCCGCAAACAATTCGGCCAAGGGGCTTCGCTTCAATTTCATCCGAAGTAGCAGCCACGTACCAGCAGTTCTTTGGGAAATTTACCTTATTATTCATCCCGCGTTCCCTAGTTCTAAAACTACAGAAAGACAGCTACACCCAATCAATGCTTAAGCATTACGGGGTGCATCTTTGTGTCCGTATAATTGCCCCAAAAGGATCATGGAAATTGCAGAGATCAGCCCACCGCCGCCCATGATCATGCAGACCTGCAATAAACTCAGGCCAGAACTGAAGAGCACGCCCGCCACGATAGGGCCCATAATCGCCCCACCCCTACCGACACCGATTACCACACCTGTTCCACTCGCCCGAAAAGCAGATGGAAATGAACTGGCCAGCAGCGCGTAGTAACCCACAACACCGGCATTAGTAAAAAAGCCAATCGTTGCAGCGGCCAGCGACAGCGCGGTTAATGTGGTGAATTCGAAGCCAAATGCACTAACCAAGAGAAACGAGAGAAAGAAAACACCCACCAAAAGCTTTCGCAGACCAAAGCGTCCAGCGAGAAGTCCGAGACTGACCACGCCCAGAATACCGCCAACGTTCTCCCACACGAGAACGCCACCGGCTGAGGATGCGGCATATCCCATATCGACCACGATCTTTGGCAGCCACTTGAGAAAAAAGTAAAACGTCATAATGTGTGCGAAATATCCCAAGGTTAGTAACAGCGTGAACCGCCTAAACTCTTTCGAAGACAGGCTTTGGTAGCTCGAGGCTGTAACAACATTAGCGATCGGCGGTAGCTCTTCAATCGCTCCATGGCCCATTTTGCGCAGGGTAACGTTTATGCGTTGCAGCGCTTTCCTGGGCCGTCGATGCGCAAGAAACTCAATGGATTCCGGCAGACAAAGATACGCCAGTAGAAAAAACACGGCCGTGGCTATGGCACCGAAGATAAAAATCGCACGCCAATCCCAGTACTGCAGTAAAACCACCGCGACCGAACCGCCAGCGATCACACCGATGGGGTAGCCCCCAGCCATGAGGATGACGGCAAAATGGCGGTGCCTGGCATTGGAGAACTCCGCGACGATAGCATTCGTCGAAGCCAGCATGCCGCCGATACCCAGTCCGGTAAAAAACCTCACCAACAGAAGTTGATTCACGGAATACACGAGCGACGCTCCGTACATGCCCGCGGTCATGAGTATCAGGCAGCACAGCACCGTCGGGCGGCGCCCAAACCGATCAGCCACACCGCCCAGAAGAATGGAGCCCAGACCCATCCCCACCAGCTCCATTCCCAGCACTACACCGAGGCGCGCTCGACTAATCTGCCACTCATCCGCAACGCCGGGTGCCGCAAAGCTGATAGCCAGCACGTCAAAGCCATCCAGCGCCGTGAGCAGGATGCAAACCAGAACCACCAGTATCTGGTAGTGATTCATAGGCGACTCATCCAGCACTTGACTAATGTCGGCGGACCGGGTCATTTAGTCGGTAACGGAAATTCTTCAGTGTCTATCTCGAGCTGTGTTGAGCGCGGATAACGATCGCCGCAAATAGAGCTATGGTTAATCAGACTCCCCACAGCATCCAGAACCCCTCCATCAATAAGCAGTTCTGCCGCCTGCATGTTCTCCTGAAGGTGATCAATAGAGCGCGTCCCGGTAATCGGAATGATGTGCCCTCCCTGAGCCAGCAACCAGCACAGGGCCAACTGCGCCGGCGTGCATTCAGCCAGCTCCGCCAGCTTGGCATAAGCCTGGAAGAGGGTTTTGTTAGCGCTGAAGTTTGGCTCGTTAAAGCGCGGCATTCCTCGACGGATATCTTTTTCCGAGAGCGACTCGGCATTACCCACACTGCCGCAGAGATACCCTCGGGCAACAGGGCTAAAGGCCACGAAAGACACCCCAAGTTCCGCACAGGTCTTAAGTACTGCGATCTCCGGATTGCGCGACCACAAAGAATACTCGGTCTGCACGGCAGCAATGGGATGCACCGCCTGCGCTTTACGAAGGGTGCTGGCCGACACTTCGGATAGCCCAAGTGCTCCGACCTTGCCCTGCTCTACCATAAGAGACATGGCGCCTATGCTGTCCTCTATGGGCACGGACTTATCCCAGCGGTGCAAATAGTAAAGATCAATATGCTCTGTTTGCAGCTTACGCAGGGAATCCTCCAGGGTCTTTGTCAGCGTCTCCGGCCTCCCGTCGATCACCCGTTTCCCATCGACCCCGGTCATACCGCACTTACTGGCAAGAAAAATGTCTTTGCGTCGGTGCTGCAATGCCTCGCCGAGTAGCTCCTCGTTACTGCCAAAACCGTAAAGAGCAGCCGTATCAAAGTGCCGGACACCCAGATCAAAAGCGCGGTGCAGTAAACGAATCGCATCATCACGCTGTGGAGGATGTCCATAAGCATGGCTGAGATTCATACACCCCAGTCCTATGGCCCCCACTGAACGTCCCGCAATCTCGCGCTGCGTTTTCATGGTTCTCTCCATGGCTATTTAGCCAACCAGTTGCTGCTCGAGGTCGTGCAGAACCTTGTAACAGGCAAGCACCTGAGCGACGCTGGAATTAGGCTCACGACCTTCTTTTATAGCCGCGAAGAACTCCCGGTCCTGCAGCTCAATGCCGTTCATGGACACATCGACCGCAGATACATCAATCACCTCTTCCTTGCCATCTACCAAATCGTCGTAGCGAGCAATGTAGGTGCCGTTATCGCAAATGTAGCGAAAGAAGGTTCCCAGCGGCCCATCGTTGTTAAAGGACAGTGATAGGGTGCAAATCGCCCCACTCTCTGCCTGAAGCTGAATCGACATATCCATTGCTATACCAAGCTCGGGGTGGACCGGGCCCTGAATGGCGTTGGCCTTAACGATGGGTGAGTTTGCCTGATAGGCGAACAAATCTACGGTGTGTGCTGCATGGTGCCACAACAGATGATCAGTCCAACTACGGGCCTCGCCCTTGGCATTGATGTTTTTTCTACGGAAGAAATAGGTTTGCACATCCATTTGCTGGATATTGAGATCGCCGGCTCTTATGCGCCGATTCACCCATTGATGCGATGGATTAAAGCGCCGGGTATGGCCAACCATACATGTCAGGCCTGTTTCACGTTGGGCATTCAATACAGCCTCGGAGTCCGCCCAACTGTCCGCGAGAGGAATCTCCACCTGCACATGCTTGCCCGCCCGCATGCATTGAATCGACTCTGATGCATGCTGCTGGGTGGGCGTGCAGAGAATCACCGCATCGGCCTCTGTTTGCTCCAGTGCTTGATCAAAATCCACGGAGACATGTGCGATGCCATAGTCATCGGCCACCTTCTGGGTTTTGTCCAGTGTGCGGCCAACAAGCGAGACAACCTCAACGCCTGAGATGTTTTTTATGCCATCAAGATGTTTAATTCCAAAGGCTCCGGGACCCACCACCATAACTTTCATTGTTTAATCCTCACTCTCATTTTCCAGAATCAGATGTCCTACGGCGGTATTGGACGCCGGCACATGATAGAAGCGATGCTTCAGGGAGACTGAATCATCCATAGCTCCTCGCGCGATCAACCACATAACAAGTTCCACACCCTCAGAGCCGGCAAGCCGCACGTAATCAATATGCGGTTTTTGTGCCAGAGCTGCTGCATCGTCAACGAGACGATCCAAAAACTCATTATCAAATTCACTGTTGATGAGTCCGGCTCGCGGTCCCTGCAACTGATGGCTCATGCCCCCGGTGCCCCAGATCTGCACGTCAAGGTCCTCATCAAAGGAATCCACTGCACGACGCAATGCTTTACCCAGATCAAAACAGCGGCTGCCCGACGGCGGAGGAAAGAGCACTACATTTACCGCGACGGGAATCACTCGACAGGGCCAGGACTCCGGTTGACCAAACATCAGCGACAAGGGAACCGTTAAGCCGTGATCGACGTCCAGTGTGTTAACCACCGTGAGGTCAAAATCGTCTTGAATAACGCTCTGGGCGATGTGCGCAGCCAAGGCTGAATGCCCTTTCACCGGCGGTACGGGCCGTGGGCCCCAACCCTCATCCGCCGGCTGAAACTCATCGCCAGTAGCAATGGCGAAGGTGGGCACCAGGTTCGCATCAAAGGCGCTGGCATGGTCGTTGTACACCAGCAGAATCACATCTGGTGTGTTCTTCGCGGCCCATTGTTTGGAAAAATCGTAGCCCGCGAACAGGGGCTTCCAGTAGTCGTCGCTGGTTTTACCATTGTCGATGGCTGCGCCTATGGCAGGTACATGCGAGGTGTAAACCGATGCCGAAATCTTAGCCACTTTCATGCTCCTTCAGGTAAAGATTGCCCGCTGGCGCGCGCCCGCCTTCGAGCATCATTTTTTTGTAGTCGTCCTCACTAACCCCGGTCATGGTCGAAGCGGCATATTGAAAACTCAAACCATCAGAAGAAAATATCTTCGCCAAAAAATAGATATTCCCGCCCTGCGCGATCATCTTGTTGTAATCACGGTCCAGCACCGCCTGTTTTTGCTCAGCTGTCATAGGCCATTCATCGATGTAGGCCCGCTCATTCTCTTTGAAGCGATCTCGATTACTCGCCTTCATCAAAGACATACAAAACTGATTCAGATGAAAGCCCTTGCGAGCCATATCTGCATCAAAGATCGTAGTCCCGGGAATATCTCCGTAGGGTTTGTTTAGCGGCATCCTATTGCTCCACTTCTTCGGGCCAGTAAAGGCGCATGGGATTGTCCACCAGGAGCTTTTGCTGTAACTCCTGCGATAAGGCGATGTGAGGAATAAAATCCGCCAAATCGCCCTCATCCGGTGTGTGCGAGGTCATATTCGGATGCGGCCAATCCGTACCCCACAGAACTCTGTCTGGAAAGCGCTCCACCACTGTTCTGGCAAAGGGAATGACATCGCCGTAACCGACATTCTCAAGTAATGACAGACGTTCGGGACAGCTGACTTTGCACCAGAAATTCGGGTTTTCGCCAAGCAATTTTAAAAACAGCCCGAACTCTTCTCCATCAACGGGTTTGCTGACATCCGGGCGTCCCATATGGTCCACCACTACGTCCGTCGGTAGTAAAGCAAAAAAGTCATAAAGCTCTGGAAGCTCAGATGCTTCAAAGTAAATAACAATATGCCAACCCAGTGGCGCGATTTTTCGAGAAATCTCCTCCAAAGAATCAAAAGGGAGCTTATCTACTAGCCGTTTCACGAAATTGAAGCGGACTCCTCTAACACCCGCCGCATGAAGCTCCTGCAACTGCTCGTCTGTGATATCACGCGTTACGGTTGCAACGCCTCTGGCCATACCATTGGAGTCGAGCAAGGCGTCAACCAGAGCGCGATTATCGGCTCCATGGCAGGTGGCCTGAACAATCACATTGCGACTGAGCCCCAGGTGGTCACGCAGCATCCACAGCTTTTCTTTTGGCCCATCACAAGGTGTGTATTTACGCTGTGGTGCGTAGGGAAACTTATCGCCGGGCCCAAACACATGGCAATGCGCATCTACCGCGCCAGCCGGTGCTCTAAATTTGGGTTTGCGCGGGTTCGGGTGATACACCCGCCAGCCATAATCCATGTGAAAGTCGCTCAAGGCTATACACCTCTGGCTTTAAGACTAGCATCAAGACGCGGATACACCCGGCGGGCATTGCCTTCATAGATCTTGTAAAGATCTTCCTCGGACAAGCCCAGCGCATCGACGTAGCGTTTGGTGTCGTCGAAATAGTTACCGGTCTCGGGATCGATACCTCGCACCGCACCCACCATCTCTGATCCGAACAAAATGTTATCGATATCGATCACACGAAAGAGCAAGTCGATACCTGGCTGATGGTAAACACAGGTATCAAAAAATACATTCTTCATAAGGTGTTCTGCCAGAGGCGGCTGCTTGAGCATATCCGCCAAACCTCGGAATCTACCCCAGTGGTAGGGAACCGCACCGCCGCCGTGGGGTATCACAAAGCGCAAGCTCGGAAAATCCTTAAACAGATCCCCCTGAAGAAACTGCATAAATGCCGTGGTATCTGCATTGAGATAGTGGGCGCCAGTCGCATGGAAGTTATCATTGCAAGATCCAGACACGTGAATCATCGCCGGAACATCCAGTTCAACCATCTTTTCAAAAAACGGATACCAACTCTTATCCGTGAGCGGCGCCGAGGTCCAGTGGCCTCCCGAAGGGTCCGGATTCAGATTGCAACCAACAAATCCCAGTTCATTAACGCAACGCTCCAACTCAGCAACAGAATTTGCAATGGACACCCCCGGTGACTGCGGCAACTGGCAGACACCGATAAACGTTTCGGGGTACAGATCAACCACACGTTTGATGAGATCGTTGCAGGCCGAGGTCCACTGCTTGGATACCGCCTCATCGCCCAGATGGTGGGCCATGGCTGACGCTCTCGGCGAGAAGATAGTCATATCCGCCCCTCGCTCCCGCAGTAACCTAAGCTGATTTCCCTCTACGCTTTCGCGTATTTGATCATCACTGATATGTGGGACATCTGGCAGGGCCCTGCCAAGTTCAAAGGCTTTGAGTTGCGCCTCCCGGAACAACTGGTGGGCTTCTGGAGCGGTGGTGTAATGGCCGTGGCAATCAATAATCATTATGGTCTCTCATCTTCATTACAAACAGACGCCGCGCGAATCGCATCGAGCATCTCCCCTAGCGACTCTTCATCAAGTGCAGCCTGAAACTGCGCGGCCCAGGCCTGCCGCGCCACCGTCGCCGCGCTCATCAGCGGGTCACAACCGGCCTCGCGCACGGTGTTGACGACCTCGCGCATTTCCGCAGCTCGACGCTCGCCGTGGAGTAATGTTCTGGAAATCAAGTACTGGGCGTGTTGAGGCCAATCCGGCCCTGGAAAGAGATTACTCAAGGAGCCGAGAACACTCTCCTCCACGCCGTAGTGTCGCGCCGCGAGCAATGACTCAGAAACCAGCGCCTCCATCCCCTTAACGATGACACTCCTACACATTTTGGTGGCTGAAGCGACGCCTGGATCTTCAGACGCGACGCTCACCGCATGGAAGCCCAGGAACTCGAGCATCGACACCGTTTCGCCGGCATTGGGACCCGAAAGCAGCATAGGTGACCCGGATCGAAGCGGCATGATCGGCGACATCACCGCCGCCTCGACAAATCGCCCCTTTGCACCTTCTACCAGATCCGAGATTTCCTGCTTGGCACCTGGCGACACGGAGTTAAGATCTACAAACACTGTATCGCACTGGAGGCTTGGGAGAATCGACTGCGCTGCATTGACCGCCTGATCTGCCGTCACCGCACTGAGAAGCAGTTGGCACCCCAGGGACATTTCTTCTGCTGATTCCGCCACGGACAATCGCTCATCGCCGGCAAGGGTTTTAAGATTCTTCGCTGCCTTGCTGCCTGCAGTGCCAAACTCGTGATCCCAGACTCGCACGCTGACCGGGGACTGTGCGAGCAGATCTTCGCTAAGGATGCGTCCGACCTCTCCAAGACCAATAATGCCCACGCATTCAATGTTCATGGGAAAGACCTTCCATGTCGTCAGGAACCAGAACTTCGCCGCGCATCAACAGGCGCGCCGTGCGCAGTAATGCAGCACGATGGACGGTTACACCCTGCGCACCGCTCTCACCGGACGTTTCGATCTCTACACTGAAAAATCCCGTGGGATGCTCCACGGCCAGTGTGGCAACACCATCCGTTGAATCAGCGGCAGCAAGCTCCTGTGCTATGGAGCCGGGCATCACACAGGCCGTCGCGACGCTCACGGATCCCAAGACGCCAATAGCTTCGTGCACACGATGGGGAATAAATGTGCGCGTGTTAATGGCGCCACCGGCAAGGGGCCGGGACAGCAGACACATTTTTGGAACAGTCTTGTTTGCAACATCGCCCAAGTTCATGAGCGGCCCAGCGATGAGCCTGATGTCCTCGACTCGGCGCTTCAAGGCCTCATTAAGCTCTAACTCTGCGGGAGCTTCACTTCCGCTCAGGCCAAAATCTGAAGCACGCAGCAACACTACGGGCATGCCGTTATCAATGCAGGTGATTTCGGTTTGGTTAATCGTATCCACAACGCGGCCCGTGGGCAGTAAGGCACCGCAACTGGAGCCTGCAATATCCTGAAACTCTATAGGCACGGGAGCCGCGGAGCCGGGCACACCGTCGATGCACGCGAGCCCCTGATAATTAACCTCACCACCCGGTGTCTCTACTCTAGCGACGGCCCTGGCACCGGTATTAAGCATGCGGATGCGAACCTCGGTGACGTCAGCCGAGGCGCTAAGCAGACCTCGTTCTATTGCAAAAGGGCCTACAGCGGCCAGAATATTGCCGCAGTTTTGGGCATCGGTGACCTCGGCCTTGTCCACGACCACCTGCAAAAAAAGATAGTCAACGTCCGCCTCGGGATCGGCCGATGGACACACAATCGCAACCTTGCTCGTGAGCGGGTGGGCACCGCCCATACCGTCAATCTGCCTATCATCAGGAGAACCCATGGCAGCAAGCAGTATGCGATCGCGTTGCTCCGGGCTTTGGGGTAAGTCTGATGCAAGAAAGTACAGGCCCTTTGAGGTGCCGCCACGCATGACCATACAGGGAATCGCTGTTTGCACGATTCAAATATCCTGCAGCGTCTTGACGTAGCGAAGGCCCTTTTCTTTGAGCCGGTCGCGCATTTTGTAGATATCCAGGCCTAACTCACCGGCAGCCAGTCGCTCGCGCTTTACTTCCTCATTGGCAAGCCGCTTGGCAACTTTACTGTGAACTTCATCAGCCTCTTGTCGACTTACGACGACCACGCCATCGTCGTCGGCAACAATGAGATCACCGGGATGCACCAGGGCACCTGCACACACTACCGGTACGTTAACGTTACACACTGTTTCCTTGACACAACCCTGCCCGTGAACGGCCCGGGACCAGACCGGGAACCGCATGTCAGTCAGCGTTGCGATATCCCTCACCCCCGCGTCTATCACCAGGCCGAGAACGCCCCTGGCCTTAAGTGACGTAGCCAACAGGTCACCAAAGTAACCATCAGTGCAGGGACTGGTCGGTGCGACCACGAGAACATCGCCGGGACGACATTGCTCTACAGCGACGTGAAGCATCCAATTATCGTTCGGTGCGACCTCGCAGGTCACTGCGGTGCCCGCAATAGCAGCGGGCCGGTAAATCGGACGCATGTACGAGGCAAGAAGACCCTTGCGACCCTGAGCTTCGTGCACCGTTGCGGATTCAGCGCCTTGAAACAAGGCTACTGTATCTTCCGCGACTCGTTCGATATCCGTAACGCAGACCGGCATAGCAGCACTCCCACAGATCAGACCAAATTGAGCCCCCACAATACAATGTTGACGCCTCTGTGGGATGCCCGATTATTGCGCTGATGTATAAGTTTTTACTATAGTTACCGAAGTTTGCTAAAGTCCAAGCTATGCACACACCCCTCAACCTCCGGCATCTCCAAGCTGCCCTGGCAGTACAGCAGCAAGGCTCTATCAGTCGTGCCAAAGAGACCGTACATTTATCCCAGTCTGCGATCACTCAAGGCATCTCCAAACTTGAGAAAGACCTGGGTTTTAGACTCTTCGATCGCTCCTACGAGGGCTTAAACAGCACCAAAGAGGGCGAGATATATTTGAGGCGTGTAGCACAATCCTTCAATTATTTACGTCAGATAGATAAATTTCTACCGCCCACAAAACACGCCAAAAACACGCCCATCTATCGCTCGCTAACCAGCACTCAGATTCGTGCGCTGATGCACGTCGTTGAGCAACGCAGCTACACCCGGGCCGCCCGGCGATTGCAATTGGCACAGCCTTCTGTGTATCGCGCGGTGCAAGATGTAGAAGCTGTCTTTGGATATAAGTTTTTTAATAAATCGCCCTCAGGGCTTGAGCCCAGCTGGAGCGTTAAAGAAATTGCCCGCCACATCGCATTGTTCTTTGCAGAACTGTCCCAGGCTTTCGATGAAGTCAACGAGCACAAGGGGCAAATGGCAGGGCGACTCCGTATCGGCAGCCTCCCTCTTGCGCGGACACGAACCGTTCCAAGAGCGGTGGTTAAAATCACCCGCGACTTTCCAGATGTTCAGGTCAGTATTATTGATGGCCCCTACGAGGAGCAACTCCATGCCCTGCTCCATGGCCGGCTGGACCTGATTGTCGGGGCGCTTCGGGAACCCGCTCCAAGCCCGGACATCGTCCAGAAAATTCTTTTTGAAGACGTACTTCATGTGGTGATGCGCCCAGGGCATCCGCTGGGAAAACGGCGGAAACTCTCAGCACTGGAATTGCAAAACCTGGATTGGGTTGCGCCGCGGCAGGACACTCCTGCTCGAGAGGCATTCACGGAGCTTTTTCGCAGCAATGGCCTGGCGCCCCCGGAACACGTCATTGAATGCAGCTCTTTGGTCGCCACACGCGGAATACTCATGGAGAGTGACCGGGCCGCGCTCCTCTCAGCCAGGCAGGTCGAGGTCGACTTGGACTCGGGACTCCTGAGCATTAACCCTCATCACTTACGCGGTACCACACGAAACATTGGAATAACGCTGAGAAAAGGCTGGGAACCCACCCGGGTTCAGCAGAGATTCATGGACAGGCTCAAGGAAGAGTCCTGAACAAAGGCCGGTCTAAACCTCTTCGTAGGGCAGTCCCACATACTGCGTGGCAAGCACTCTGCGACCCGCCTCCGTGTTTAAGAAGTAGTCACGCTCGGAATCCATAAAGCGATCCAGCATCTTCGCATCCACTCCACTGCCGCCCTCATCGCCGTAATCATGCAGCATATTGGACAGCCACCAGGAGAATCGCTCTCCGTGCCACACCCGCTTTAGCGCAACTTCAGAATACCGTGCAATACAGGCTGTATCATTCTCCTGGTACACACGAGTAAGAACCTTGTATAGGGTATGGACGTCGGAGGCCGCCAGATTCAGGCCTTTTGCCCCGGTCGGGGGAACGATGTGTGCGGCATCCCCCACAAGGAATAGCCGACCGTATTGCATAGGCTCACAAACAAAAGAGCGCAGCGGAGCAATGCTCTTTTCCAGGCTTGGACCGGTCACCATGTTCTCGGCAACGTCCTGGGGTAAACGGCGCTTGAGCTCGGCCCAAACATCGTCATCCGACCACTCTTCAACATTGTCTGTAAGAGGTACCTGCAAATAGTACCGGGACCGAGTAGCGGACCGCCGGCTCGCCAGCGCAAATCCGCGTTCGCTCTTGCAATAGATCAACTCTTCACTCGCTGGCGGCGTGTCACTCAACAATCCAAGCCAACCAAAGGGATACACACGCTCATACTCGGTACGTTTATCGGCGGGAATGGACTGCCTAGAAGTCCCATGAAACCCATCGCAGCCCGCAATATAATCGCAACATAGCGAGTGCTTCTCGCCTTCGTAGTCGAAGGTAACCGAGGGCGTCGACTCCGCAATGTCGTGCAGTTGTACATTAGCGGCCTCGTAACAAGTAAGCAGGCCCGCAGCTTGCCGAGCATCCATAAGATCCTTGGTTAACTCTGTCTGCCCATAACAGATAACCACATCGCCGCCGGTGAGTCCTTTGAGATCGATATGCTTGCGCACACCATCAACGGCAAACTCTACACCCTCGTGAACCTCTCCCTCGGCATCCATACGTTCTGCGACGCCTGCCTCCCTAACCAGATTGGCAAGACCTTGCTCAAGAATCCCCGCGCGAATGCGCCCAAGCACGTAGTCACCGCTGACCCGCTCCAAGATAAGGTTACTAATTCCCTGCTTGGCCAAAAGCTGACCCAACAGCAGACCCGCAGGGCCAGCGCCTATAATCGCAACTTGTGTCTTTAGGGTTTTCAATCGACGGCCTCATTTTACGGCGGTAGGACTTTGAGCTTGTAATTTGCCTGAGGAGCCACTCCCACCGCCATTCACTTACCCTCCAAATTCTTGTACTTTTCGTGCATATTGAACGAACACGACCTATCCTGACTATTTGCAAAAGTGCCTATGATCGAGATCATCCCCAACTACGACCTCTATGGTGAACCTCGTATTGGCTCTGCGGCAACGGGTTTTCACATCGAGGATATCGAAGAGCGGAGTAAAGGCCTGGATTGGGTGATAAAGCCTCACCGCCACAGAAATCTATTTCAAATTCTCTGCATTTTTGAAGGCAAAGCTGACGTTCAGATAGACAGCCTCCGGCACGTTATGAAGGGTTGCAGCCTGCTAAGTGTTCCCGCAGGCGTGGTTCACGCATTTAACTTTCAGCCCGGCAGTGAGGGTGTCGTCATCACACTGTCCACCGAAAACATTGCGACAGTTTTGGGACAGGGGGATGCTGACTACCTGCGACCACTGATCGAAACCGCCACCGTCATCGACCTCAACAGCAAACGGATAACACAGCTTAGCCAGTGTATTTCTATGCTGCGTGAGGAGTTTTTAGCCCACGCCGACAGAAAGCTAAGTGCACTGCTATTACTTACCAAGCTACTGCTGATCACTGCGAAGCGACAAGTCGATAGCCAGCTCATAGCAACCGCAGCAATCCCGCAGCACCTGAAAACGGTAGAGAGATTCAGGGACTTGGTAGAGAAGCACTACAAAGAACAGTGGCAGGTAAACCGCTATGCGAAAGAACTCAACGTATCGACGTCGACCTTAAACAGAATGTGCCATAAAAGCCTCGACACCAACGCCAAGGCAATCATTCACGATAGAGTTATTCTGGAGGCAAAGAGGCGACTGACTTATACCCAGCAGCCGCTGGATCAGATCGCGTACCATCTCGGGTTTAAAGACCCAGCGTATTTTTCGAGACTTTTTAAGATATCAGAGAACATCTCTCCCCGGGATTTTCGTAAAAGTCAGCAAGCCTAAATATTAGTTGACAAAATCAACCTTATTGCCATATAGTTGACGAAATCAACTAAATGGTGACGCAGTATGAGCATGACATTAAGCGATTCGATACACCGGCTCATGCACGCTTATAAGCAACTCTTACGCGACGGCATCCACGCGCAAAAAATCCAACTATCCATCACCAACATCCGAGCCCTCAAAAGCGTTTGCCGAAGACCGCAAAGCACCGCTCACTCGGTTGCGCAGCGCATGCAGCGCGATAAAGCGCAAATTACCCGAGCTTTAAACGACCTTATTGACGCGGGGTTGATCAAGAAGGTTGAGAATCCCACAGACCGGCGCAGCCAACTGCTGGAGCCCACAAGCAAGGGCAAAAAAATTAAGGCAAAACTCGATTCTATTGAAAGCCAAGCCGTGGAACAGCTCACTCACAAGCTAGCACCCGCAGATTTGGAGGCCTTTCTTCGAATCAGCCAGGCCATGGCCGATAACGTTGAGCCCCCACTGATTAGCGAGAGTAAAGAAACACCATGAGCAGACCTGCACCTAGATCCCTTACCGTCCTGAGCTCAGCCTACGTCACGCCCAACATGTTCCGCGTAACCCTTGGTGGTCCGGGACTTACCGGCTTCCCCAAAGATCAGGAAAGCGCCTATGTAAAACTTATTCTTGCTCAAGAGGATAAAGCACCCTCACTGACACGAACCTACACCATCAGCGCACAGCGTGACGATGAGATCGACCTCGACTTTGTACTACATGCAGGGATAAGCCCTGCTGTGTCCTGGGCCCTCGCTGCGCGGCCCGGCGATCAAATACTTGTGGGCGGGCCCGGGCCAAAAAAGCTGATCAACAGAGAAGCGGACTGGTTTTTCTTGGCCGGAGATATGACAGCATTGCCCGCCATCACCACCAATCTTGCATCTCTTGACAAGAACGCCCAAGGCTATGCGGTGATTCAAGTTAAAGAGGAATCTGACATTCAGCCGATCCAGTGCCCCGCCGGTATTGCCTTGCACTGGGTTATCAAGCACGACCCAGACAGCAACGACAGCTCATTACTGGAGAAAATCAAAGAACTTCCCTGGTTAACGGGCGAAGTTGCGGTCTGGGCTGCCTGCGAGTTCCATAGCATGCGTATGCTCAGAAAATACTTCAAATTCGAGCGTCAGATTCCTAAAGACAAACTGTATGTGTCTAGTTACTGGAAAGTTGGCAGCACCGAGGATCAGCATAAAATTGCGAAGCAAACCGACGCCCGTCTGGATCAATCCGAGAGCAACGCCTGAATCTTTGGCCAGGCATCACTGCCTGATTCTTTCATGAGCTGCAGGTAAGCCGGATTTGACCACTGTGCTACGCCAAGCTCGTAGGCAGGCGTAGCCCGCAAACGGGCCAACCAGCGACCCAGCTCCGGATAAGACTCCCACCATTGCGACAGCTGCAGCTGCTCCAGCCGCTCGATGTAAGGCAGCATGGCGAAGTCTGCCAGGCTCAGTTCTCGCCCTACCAAGCAGCCGCTGGCTGCCAAACAAGAGGTCATATCCTTGAGTAATTTGTCGTAAACGAAAACAGCCAGCAACAACCGAGAAGACATCAATCCGTTGGTGACAATATCTTCCATAACTGCCCGGCGCGATGGATCTCGAATCTGCGCAAAAAACTCCTGCAGTGACTCTGGCGTCGCATGACGCTGAAGTATCTGATGACGAAAGGCGACGCAAAAACTAACTACCGCAATATGTTCATGTAAGCCCGCATCAAGGCGGATGAGCCAGCCGCGCGCTTCAGCCCGCTCAACCGCATCTACCGGGAGTAAGGGGGGGGCCGCGAAGACCTCATCCAGATACTGTACGATGGCATTGGACTCTAAAACCACTTTGTCATCGTGGACAAGAGCCGGAACCAGCCCCTTGGGATTAATCTTACGAAACTCCGCCGAGAACTGTTCCCCCGCGCGGAGGTCGAGATGTTTTGACTCCCACTCCAATCCTTTGTGAGCAAGGACCATGCGCGTCTTTTGCGCACATACGGACATGTCGTTGTGGTAGAGAGTTAGCACGGGAAACCCTTTCGTATAGCTCGGTGAATGAGTTTTTCTAACAGACCAAAGCTCAGATAGGCTGGGCAAGTGCCTGCATGGACTCGCGCATGATCGTGCCATGCTCTTGCTTGTCACCACCTTCAATCTCGATCTGACCCAGTCGACCAGAGTTCTCTACCACCATTCGGCAGCGCTCCCAGCGCCGCTCTCCGAACGCTGTGAGCGCGTTGTTCAAAGTGGAGTGAGAAGCCAGCTCCTCGGCGAGCACGATGGCATCTTCGATACCGATACAGGCACCAGAAGCCAAGTGCGGCGTAGTGGCATGTACAGCGTCGCCAATCAGTACCACTCGCCCCTGAAACCAGGGCAGCGGCACAAGCAATCCCTCCAATGGGCGCCACTGCACCTGTGAGGAGTCGTCAATCTGCGCTGCCATTGTTTGAACAAGCGGCGCAGGAAATGTCTCCAGCAGCTTCTTCAGCATGGGAACCATCTGCTCTTCGGGGATCCGCTCTTTGACCTCCTTATCTTCGGTCAAAAACAGATATGCCTGATCTTTGGACATGGGGTTAATACCTGTCTTGAGCTTCGGTCCGACCCACATCATGGTATTGCTAGCCTCGGGAGGACGAGGTAACACAGCGCGCCATACGCCCTGCCCTGTATAGCGCGGCTTGGGTGCATCAGGCATCAGCCACTCACGAGTATTGGAATACACCCCATCGGCGCCGATGACCAAATCAAAGCGATCATCACTGCCGTCCTCAAACTTAACTGACACTCCATCGGCGTCCTGCACCATGGAGCTGTAGCTGTAGCCAAGACGCACTTTAGCGCCGGCCTCCATAACCTTCTTCGACAAAATTTTAGCGAGCACTGGCCGCATAATGGCGCCACCGCCGGGAATGTCGTCACCCACAGGGGGATTGGGTATGGTCTGAATCAGTTGTCCGGTAGGCGCAATGACCTCCAGTGCCGGCTGAACACTCCCCTGCTCCAGGAACTCATCAAGGATGCCTAGAGCTTTGAAAGCACGCAGCGTCGCGCCGCCAACACTAATCCCGGCACCTTCGGCTCGCCAGTTCGCATCAATCTCTACCAAGTGAGTTTCGATGCCCTGCTTACACAGCTGTATGGCCGCAGACATACCGGAAAAGCCACCGCCGACTATCAATACCTTTTGAACTGAATCAATCATGGCGTTCTCTCCATTGCTAACTTATGTATGTACATCTGCCACGAGTTGACCATCGCGCCGGACATGAAGCGCAATCGCCGACAAAGATTGACCCAGACAGGGGCCCGAAATGCAGATGCCAGTAGTGATATCAAAACGTGCGCCATGGGCGGCGCAAACAATGACATCCCCCGCCTTATCTAAATACTCGTTCTTCTTCCAGGGCAACGGCGTAGTGCCGTAGTGCGGACAGCGATCTCGATAGGCGTAAAGGGACGTGTCCTTTTTAACGACAAACAGGCTCGCCTGCCCTTCACGAAATGGGTCGAAACCCTGCGCTCGTGACTCGCGAAGCTCCGCGATGTGACAAAGTTCGACACGCTGCGTGGATGACTCACGCTCAGTCAAATCTTCCGCGGTCGAAGCTTCATCGTTCAAACCGATTAACCCTGCTTGGGTGGAGGTGGCCCTGAGGGAGCCCACTTTTCACGAAACTCCATGAGGAACACCTGGGAGTTATCAGCATTCATTCCTGCTTCCCGCGCACTCCAGCTGTCGTCATGCAGATCCATATCGGCGTCATATTCCATCTTGCAGCCCAGAGGGCTCGAGAAATACCAAAACCAGTTGGAGCCAAAGATATGGCGCCCGGGCCCCCAAAAGCTCTGATACCCCTGATTAACGAGATTTGTTCCCGCCTGCATTACGTCGCTGCCACTGGCCATATGAAAAGTGAAGTGCTCGCAGCCCTGCATGTGCGGCGGCGTCTGAATCATGAACAGCGTGTGATGATCATTGGTACCCGCCGGACGCATAAAGGGCCCCACATGTGTGAAACGGTCCGTGGTCACAAATCCCAAGCGCTCTCCATAAAAGGCTTCGGCCTTGGCATAGTCGGGAACGAAGTAAACAACGTGGGATAGCGAAACAGGCTTAGGGCTTGCGTCCGGCGTAACGCCGATGTCATTCATCGCTCGCTGCTGCGCCGCCCCTGGCACATTGTTTATTCCTACTGGCAGATTGAGGTCTTTACGTACAGTAAGCTGAAAGCCCAACACAAAACCCGTGTCGTCCAAAGCCTCCAGGGAGCCATCGTCCTGAGTCTTCACCTCGCGATCCTTCCCCAACTCGGCGGCGATCGCATCAAGGGTCGCCTGATCGGCTACACCGTAAACAGTTTTTCGCAGCATGTTGCCAGTGTGCAATTCTGGCGGCAGGGACGCGTCGTCCTTATGCCCAATAATGACAGCTGTACCGTCCAAGGCCTCGAAGCGACCATCGCCTACTGCATCAAGACCATAGTCCACTAGAAACTGCGTGCAGGCCTCCACATCATCTACACCAAAAACAAGCGCATCCGGTCCGACAATATTCATTTTCATCTCCTCAGGATTTAGCGGTTTGGCCGCCGAGCGTCTCTGCGACCCAATCAGCGATGTAATGCCCGGCATTAATACTGTTGTCAAAGCTCGAATGCTGGACGCCGCCCTCGCGTTCGGTAAAGACCTTTAACTCTCGTTTCGGGCTATTGCTTAGTTGTTCGTAGGTGCGTTCAGCCCACTTCAGGGGAATCTGAGAGTCTTTCTCACCATGCGTCACCAGAAACGGCACTTTGATTTTCTCCACCACGCCATCCAGATGGACGTTCTCGGCAATCGCCATGAATTCATCCATATCCTCTGCGCCCCAAACCCAGCGCACGTGCGCCCAGTAGTGGGGGACGGGGAAATCGCCTTCATTTTCCAGACGTCGCTTTTGCACATCCCGCCAATCGTGATTGGCACCCCAGCACACGCCACAGGCGAAGCGCGGCTCAAAGGCAACCGCACGCGGACAGAAATAGCCTCCCAGGGAGACGCCCTCCATACCAATTCTTGACGCATCAACGTCGTCTCTGGCTTCCAGCCAATCAACCACAGGACTCGCCCAGTGTTCGGAGTCATAGCGCGCCACAAGGTTCTGCAGACGAAGCGCTTCACCGGTACCTGGCTGGTCAATAATGAGCGAAGACACGCCCCTTTTGGCCAACCACAAGGGCAAACCTACCCGGTATTTCATTTCTTTAGTTGAATCCAGGCCATTGACCTGTACCAACAGCGGCGCAGGGCCTGAGCCGTTCTGTGCACGCACAAAAAGTCCGGATATGTGCTTGCCCTCATAGGGAATTTCTACCCGCTCACAGTTTTCGTCGGCAAGGCTGATGCCCTTTTCAAACAAGTCCAGCATCCGCTTGTACAGCTCAAGCCGCCCCGGCGCCTTATGAGCCTGAAGCCTTTCACAAGTGATCAAATAGGACGCAGCGCGAGAATACTTTTCGCCCGCGGAGAGCATTCGACCCCGGGCTTCATCCTCCTCGGCCAATTCACACAGTTGATCGGCCATCTTGGCCCAGGTATCACGAAAGGCCTGCACGCCTTGCGCATCTGGTTTCTTGGCGGCTTCCTGAAGCGGCGCACACATCGCTTCAATCTCGCCAATTCGTGCACCCATTTCGATCGCGAGGTCCACAGAGAGATTCCATACATAGTTCGTTGGAAAGTACTTAAACATTGATTTTCCTCAAGCAATGATTGCACCCCAGTCCAGATCAAACACAGCTCAATAACGATTTGATCGACTTAACGATGCTCTTGGTCGCATTACCGAAAATCATGGCACCTACGCAACAATAATAAAAATTGCTTATACTGATGAATATCCATATGGATTGGTTATAGGTGATGCCATGCGTTTTAAAAATCTTGACCTCAATTTATTGGTAGCTTTAGACGCACTGCTAGATGAACAGAGTGTGACTAGAGCGGCAGACAGGGTGAACGTAAGTCAGCCCGCTATGAGCGCAGCGCTGTCTCGCTTACGCGAGCACTTCGACGAACCCATCCTGCAACAGCATGGCAAGAGCATGGTCCCAACTGCCGCTGCCTTGAGAATGAGGGATCCTCTCAAGCAGCTTTTGCGTGATATTGACGTCCTGGTTACCGAAGGAAGCCATTTCGACCCAAGTACATCCCAAAGGCGTTTTCAGATAGCCACATCTGACTACCTTCTAGCCGTGTTGTTTCCTCAGCTGAATCAACGACTAGACCGTTTAGCCCCGGGCATTACTATGGATTGCATCCAACCCTCAGAGCTAACCCGGCAGTTACTTGATCAAGGTGAACTGGATCTATTCATTGGTCCGGAAGAGCATGTATCACCCAATCATCCGACCGAGCTATTGTTCGAGGAAGAGTATGTGGTGGTCGGGTGCGTTAAGAATCCTGCGGTCAAACCCCGCAAGATCAGTGAAAAGGATTTTTTTGAGGCGGGCCATGTCGTTGTAGAAATAGGCAGACAGGCCCGCACCTCATTTGCCGAGACACATTTGCGTCAATCACATGCAAAACGACAGATCGATATGCGCGTATCTTCGTTTCTCATAGCACCGGAGATGGTCATCAATACCAACAAGCTCACTGTGATGCACAAGCGATTGGCAAAAATGTATGAAAAACGTCTTCCCATTGCTATTGCGGCAATGCCATTTGAATTTCCGCTGATGCGAGAAATGATCCAGTACCAAAGGTCGCGGCAAAATGACGAAGGCTTGCGCTGGTTGATCGATCAAATTAAGCAGTCGTATTAATCATTGCAATGCATCAAAAATCCGTATGCTAAGCCATAAATATAATCACTTTTTACAATAGGCCAGCTCACTCTATAGTCGATACCGCAATTGGAAGCTCCTCGGGCATCCACAACCCAATAAAATAATAGGCGGAGACTCTGGTACATGGATACCAACCCCATTCCCACTTTAAGCATGGATCCGTTTAGCGACGCGGTATTGAGCGATCCTTATGCCTTCCACGGCGAGTTAAGAGACGCGGGACCGGTCGTGTGGCTTGAACACCTCAACGTTTATGGCATGGCCCGCTTTGATGAAGTGCGGTCATCGCTCCTGGACCACGAGACCTTTGTATCAAGCCGTGGCGTCGGCGTTGCTGACTTTGCGAAGGAGGAACCCTGGAGACCGCCGTCACTACTACTGGAGGCAGACCCGCCTTTACACGACCGCACCCGCGGAATTATGAGTGCAATTCTGGCACCCGCGAGACTCCGGCTGCAGGAGTCGCTATGGCGAGAACGCGCTGAGGAACTGATTGATAATTTAACCGAAAAAGACAGCTTTGATGCGGTAACCGAACTCTCCGAAGTGTATCCCATGCGTATATTCCCCGACGCTGTGGGCCTGATGGATGAAGGCCGCGAGCATTTACTCACCTATGCTTCTGCTGTTTTCAACGCCTTCGGTCCGCGCAACAAGATCTTCGAGGAAGGCAACGCATCATCAAAAGAGGCCTCTGCCTGGGTAGCTGAAGCTTGCAAACGGGAAAACCTCAAGCCCGGCGGATGGGGACAGGATGTGTTTGCAGCTGCAGACCGCGGAGAATGCACCTCGGATGAGGCGGAAAGACTCGTGCGTTCTATGCTGTCGGCAGGAGTAGACACAACGGTAAATGGTATCGGCCACCTGGTACTTGCGCTTACCGAACACCCTGATGAATGGGAAAAATTGCGCGCAGAACCCCGCCTGATCAGACGCGCCGTTGACGAAAGCATTCGCTGGGACTCTACTGTGCAAACATTCTTTCGTACGGCGTCCCACGACACCGAAGTAGCCGGCCATCTGATCCCCAAAGACTCCAAAGTGCTACTGTTCCTAGCCGCTGCTAATCGAGACCCGCGAAAATGGGAAAATCCGGAGCGCTTTGATCTATCTCGCACAACCAGTGGTCACGTCGGTTTTGGAGCCGGCATCCATCAGTGCCTCGGCCAGGTAATCGCGCGGCTGGAAGCACAGATGATTATTGGCGCTCTTGCAAAGCGCTGCACCCGCATTACCCGGGTCGCCGAGCCCGTGCGCCGCCTAAACAACACATTACACGCACTTGCCTCGCTGCCAGTGCGCGTCGAACTCGCATAGGACACAGTCATGCCACGTACTTTTATCGATCTGTCTATCTACCTTGAAAATGATGTCATCACCGACCCGCCTTTCATGCGCCCGAAGATCACCTATCAAAAACACGGCGAAACCATGGCCGAAGCCAATCACTTCTTCCCTGGTGTAAGCGCCGAAGAAATGGCCGGCGGTGAAGGCTTCGCCGCCGTAGAAACCATCACACTATCGACTCACAACGGCACGCATCTGGACGCACCATGGCATTTTCACCCCACCATGAATGGTGGAGAGCGCGCTATAACGATCGATGAAGTGCCTCTGGACTGGTGTTTCCGACCCGGCGTAAAACTGGATTTCCGTCACTTTGAAAACGGCTATGTTGCTACCGCGGCTGATGTTGAAGCAGAGCTGGAGCGCATCGGCTATACCTTACAGCCACTGGACATCGTGCTAGTCAACACCGCAGCAGGGGCAGCGGTAGGCAATCCGGATTTTGTGAACATCGGCTGCGGCATGGGTTACGAAGCGACGATGTACCTACTGGATCGCGGTATTCGCGTGACCGGCACCGACGCCTGGTCCTGGGACGCACCCTTTAGCCATACCGCAGAGCGCGTTGCCGAGACCGGCGACACATCGTTGATTTGGGAGGGCCACAAAGCAGGCCGGGACACGGGCTATTGCCATCTCGAGAAGCTGCACAACCTCGAAGCGCTGCCGGCCTACGGATACACCGTCTCGTGTTTCCCTCATAAGGTAAAAGGCGGCTCCGCCGGCTGGACCCGTGCCGTCGCCATTGTTGACGAAGCATAAGATCCAACATGCAGGCAGCTGCGCTTATCATCGCTAAGGTCTCAAACCTTCGAAGCCAAGCCCAGTCTCAATGAGAATAGTCATCACGGGGGCGGCAGGCTTTATTGGCAGAGCTCTGGTGAAGGCCTTGGCACGCGAGGGCCTGCACGAGATTGTCGCGGTGGATTACGCTCTATGCCCTGAATCAGAGGCGACTGAAGAGTTTGTAGGTGACCTGTGCTCACCCGAGTTTGTCGCCGAAGTGTTTGAACAACCCTGCGATGCCCTCCTGCACCTTGCCACGCTCCCGGGCGGCGCCGCAGAGCAAAACAGATCTCTGGCACAGCGGATCAATGTGGATGCCAGCCTGTCGCTGCTTGATGCAGCGCGGGGTAGCGCCAAGTGTCCGCGCGTAATCTTCGCCAGCAGCATCGCAGCTTACGGTAATCTTTCAAAAGGTCCGATCACTGACGACACCCCACTTAGGCCTCAAATGATTTATGGCGGGCAAAAGGCTATGCTAGAAACCTGGGTCGAAACGCTGACGCGAAGGGGCGACGTTAACGGCGTCTCGCTGCGCCTGCCCGGCATTGTCGCGCGTCCACGAGAACCTTCAGGTATGAAGTCAGCATTCCTGAGCGATTTATTTCACGCCGCTAAAGCCGGCGAGCACTTCACGTCTCCCGTATCGCCCACGGCAACCATGTGGCTCATGTCCCGGCCCTGTGCAGTACAGAATCTTCTGCATGCACTCTTGCTAGACACATCCAAGCTCCCCACATCCAAAGCACTGACGCTTCCTAATGTTCGGGTCAGTATGGAGGACCTTGTAGCCATCGTTTCCCATCAGGCGGGCTGCACAGAAAACTTCGTTGACTACGCGCCGGATGAAACACTCGAAGCTGCGTTCGGGCGACAAGCTGAACACAACTTACACCGTGCCTCCGCGCTCGGTTTTGGCGATGACCGCAGCGCAGTACAGCTGGTTGCAAACGCCTTTTCATGTATTTAAAACAGAGGATTATCTTATGAAACTTGCCAGCATTGCCGACAGCACAAGAGACGGCGCCCTTGTTGTAATTTCCCGAGATGGAGAACGCTACCTCCAAGCGCCAGTACACACACTGCAGACAGCCCTGGAAAACTGGGCGGACACCGCTCCGCAACTCCTGACATTGGCCACCAAGCTTGAGCAAGGCGGCGGTTCAGCTGTTAGCGACATTCGTTATCTCGCCCCCCTGCCCCGTGCTTGGCAATGGCTGGATGGCTCCGCGTTCAAGAGTCATGGCGACCTGATGGAAAAAGTCTTCGGCATCGACCCTGTCCCCCTCGATAAACCGCTTATGTACCAGGGAATGTCGCATCGCTTTCTCTCGGCGACGGAAGACGTCGAGTTTATGCGCCAGGAGGATGACATCGATTTTGAAGGCGAGTTCGGCATCATTACTGACGATGTACCTATGGGCACTGGCTCCGAAGAGGCGATGGAGCACATCAAGCTCATTGTGCAGATCAATGACTGGTCGCTACGACGCATTGCACCTGCGGAAATGAAAACCGGCTTTGGCTGGATTCAAGCGAAGCCCGCATGCTCCATGGCTAGCTTTGCAGTGACCCCTGATGAGCTAGGAGAAGCCTGGCGGGACGGACGTATTCACCTGCCACTGACCGTGGACTGGAATGGAGAGCGCTTCGGCGCGGCACACGCTGGCATCATGGATGTAGGGTTTCATGAACTGATCGCTCACGCAGCGGCCACTCGCGACCTCTGCGCCGGAACCGTAATTGGTTCTGGCACTGTATCTAACGACAATTTCCGAGAGATCGGATCTTCCTGCATCGCCGAACGCCGTGGTATAGAAATTGTCGACGAGGGCGCGCCGAAAACTCACTTCATGAAATTTGGTGATCGTGTGCGAATGGAAGGCCGCGGCGCCGACGGCTCTTTGTTGTTTGGCGCGATCGATCAACGCGTCGTTCAAAAGGCAGTGTAATAGTGAGTAGTGCCGTGAGACGCATTGTTACCGGACACAATGACGCCGGCCAAGCGGTGATCCGTTCGGATGACACTGTCGTGCCAGAACTTATCTCCTCCGGCGATGCGGCCTTTGCCTTGCTGTGGAGCACCGACAGCCTGCCTGCGGACAATAACGATGAAACGGATGGTCGGGATCGTGAGGTAGGGCTGACGATCAATAAGGGCTCCGTCATACGAATCGTAGACATGCTCCCGGGCGGTGAGTCACCCATGCACCGCACTAACAGCATCGATTACGGCATCGTTCTGTCTGGCCAAGTTGAACTGGAACTTGATAACGGGACCAAGACGCTGCTGAGCCCCGGCGAAATCTGCATCCAGCGTGGAACGATACATCTTTGGCGCACCGTCGGCGACGAGCCCTGTCGGATCGTTTTTGTACTCACCCAGGCCACCCCCTACTACCACAACGGTAGCGCCCTGCAGGAGCTTCAACCATGAACAATATTGCTCTGTACGCTGCCCCGGGCACCTGTGCGCGAGTGTCTTGCATAGCACTGGAGGAAATCGGCCTACCTTTTGAATATCGCCCGGTGATATTTATGAGAGGCGAGCACAAGTCGCCGGACTATAAAAAACTCAACCCCAAAGGCAAAGTCCCGTGTCTGGTAATTGACGATGAAGCACTAAGCGAGAACGTAGCCATACTGACCCACCTCAACCAGCTGTTTCCCAAAGCCCACTTACTCCCGGTCGCCAAGGGCAGTTTAGAGAGTGCACGTCAGCTCGCTGACCTGTGCTTTTGCGCATCAACGCTGCACCCCATTGTTACGCGCATACGCATGCCGCATTTTTTCGCAACACCAGAGGCCGCGCGCAGTATCTTTAATGCTGGATGCCAGGCAATGCGTGAATATTTTCAACTTATCGAGGAACGGCTTGCCGCCGGAATGTGGTGGTACGGCGAAAGCTGGAGCGTGCTGGACGCTTACCTGTATTGGATTTTCTGGCGGGTAGACGGCGCCGGCTTTCCGACACAAGACTACCCCCACTTTTGCGAGCATGCCAAACGCATGGAGCAGCGCCCCAGCGTACAACGGGCCATCGCACGAGAGGAGGCTCTGCAGGCAGAACTTGAAGCGAAGGGCTTGGCGTTTAAACCGCCGCCACTGCCGAGCGACTGATGTCGCATCTATACGCATTATCGATACACCATAATAAAAACAATAAATTTTACCGATAAGGCTGAGGCATTTATGGTGGCGGCAGTAATTAATAAAAAGCGTTATCTATAAATATAAGGAGTTTCTCCATGGTCAAGGTAGCAATAACTGCATCCAGCGTGACTGTCCTCTCATTGGCCCTCGGCTTGCCGAATGCCTATTCTCAGCAAAGCAATGAACCAGAAGTAAGTAGTCAAGCCGGCATTGAGGAAGTGCTTGTCACCGCGCAGCGTCGTGAGCAATCACTGCAAGATGCGGCGGTACCCGTGCAAACCTTCGATCAGGATCAGCTGACTCAAGCAGGCATGGAGTCTGCCCAGGACCTGGGTCTACTCTCCCCCGCTTTGGGTGTTAGTGCGGGAGGTGGTCCATTGACCAGCTTTTTCGTGCGGGGCGTCGGCGCTCTGACCGTTAACCCGCTGACCGATGCAGCGGTGGCACAAAACGTTGATGGAATCTACTTAGGACGCTCCAGTGGTGCTGCAGGTCAGGCCATGTACGATCTGGCAAGGGTCGAATTACTGAAGGGCCCTCAGGGAACACTCTATGGTCGCAACGCGACGGGCGGTGTAGTCAACTATATCCCGAACAAGCCTGTGCTCGGTGAAAATTCCGGTTACCTACAAGGTGAGGTTGGTAACTACTCGAAGATAGGTTTGCAGGGTGCTGCTAACGTGGCAGTGTCCGATACCGTCGCTATTCGAGTGTCGGGAAACAGCCTGGACCGTGATGGCTTTTCTGATGATGGCACGAACGACCAGGATTCCTACAGCTTGCGCGCTCAGCTTTTGTTCGAGCCAAACGATAAGCTTTCTGTTCGAGTTGCAGCAGACTACTCTGAAGTCAGCAGCACTGGCCCCGGCGGCGATTTGATCGGAACTTACGCGAACCCTACGGGAGCGCCAAACGGGCCGTCGATTACCGACTTCACGCCATCAGGAATACCCATTAGTACAGGGCCTACCGACCCACGCGCCAACGAGCTTCGAACCAGCGTACTCCACACGCCTTCGTTTGCGCCCTTTCAGCCGATTGACCCGAATGATCTTTATCAGGATATCAGCTGGACCGGCTTTATGGCTGAAATCAACTATCAGACAGATGTTGGTACGCTGACATTTCTGCCGTCTTATCGCGAATCAGAGCAGGACTATCAATTCTCTGGGCCGGGATTTGCACCAGCGAAGACCCAAGAAGAAAACAACCAGACTTCCTTTGAATTACGCTTTGCCACAGACCTGGACGGCCCGCTTAACGGCATACTTGGCGCTTTTTACATAGACGAGGAAATCAGCACCAGTACAGTCTTTGCACAAAACTTCGCATCGCCCATACAAAATTACGACAATGGCGGCGATAGCTGGGCGATCTTTGGCCAAGGCACCTTCGAACTCACGGAGACCTTTCGTTTAAATGCGGGTGTTCGCTACACCGAAGACAGCAAGTTTGCCGATGGAATCAGCGATACCTTTGTTACCTTCTGCGGCGGCGCTCCATTCTCCGGCAACTTCCTAACGCCGCCCGCAAGCTTTGGCAATGGCTGCGCATCTGGCGCCATGCCTGCGCACCCGGTGACCAGTGATCGGGACGAGTTCATTCAATACTTCGTTGATAACGGTTTGATCGCGCCAGATTCTGAGGCTGATATCCCAGGAAGAGGACGCCCGCCTTTCTACGATCTGACGATACCCGGTGGAATTTCTCCTGTTCTTGGGACCATCGTTAATGTCGGTGATGGTGAACTCACATCTGAACTGGATTACAGCGAGACGACTTATAGACTCGGCGTGGAATGGGACTGGGCCGACGATAACCTCCTGTACGCAACTTTTGAGACCGGATATCGCGCCGGTGGCGTCGACCTCAGCACTGTGTCTCCCACCTACGATCCAGAGTATATCGACGCGTTTACCATTGGGTCTAAAAACCGCTTCTTTGACAACACTTTGCAGCTTAACGCGGAGCTGTTTCTCTGGGAGTATGACGGTCAGCAGGTCACCTACTTCACCACCCTGGACAGCGCTTCAGCTTTCCCTATTGCGAATGCCGATGCAACCATCCAAGGTTTAGATCTAGACATGATTTGGGCCGCAACAAGCAACACCACCATTGGCCTCAGCATGCAGTTCTTGGACGCCACCTATGACGAACTGACCCTGGTGTCAGATCCCGGCAGGGGGCGGTTTGGCTGCGCCTCTGACGGCGTAACGAACGGCATTGAAACCTACAGCTGTGCAGGGAACGAAATGCTGTACTCCCCCGAGTTCGGCGCCGACCTAAATCTTAACCACATCGTTAATATGGGCAATTACGATCTATCTCTAACTGCCGTCGTTTCGCATCGCTCAGAACAGCAAACCAACTTCCTGTTCCTGGATGAAACCGAGTCGGACGCGTACACCATGCTCAACTTCGATGCGACATTGTTCGCAGACAATGCAGGCTGGTCTGTGTCGGCCTTCGTTAGAAACGCCACGGACGAGCGATTCAGCGTGAACTCGAACGTATCCAACCGTGGACTTAATTACACTATCTATTCTCCACCGCGAACCTATGGACTGCGCTTAACCGCCAACTTCTAGTCATCTAAACAAGTAAGGGGCACCAGGGCCCGGCTGAAACTTTCGAGTTTTGAGCCGGGCCTTTTTTTTAACTGGCTTTTGCTGCTCTGCAGCGGTCAGTGCATCAGATATTTCTGCCCCCCTCACAAGCCCCCTACCCACATCAAAAGCACCGAACATTTTCCTCATTGTCGCTGATGACCTTGGGTACTCCGATCTAGGCGCCTTTGGCGGAGAGATTGAAACACCAAATCTGGATGCACTTGCCACTGCCGGGATTCGGCTCACAAATTTTTATGCCGGCCCAAACTGTTCGCCGACGCGATCCATGCTGCTCACCGGACAGGACAACCATCAGCCCATGGTTTTGATCGGTCATTTGTTTTGCTGCAGGGCGGTGTCGACCATTTCGATGCGGCACAAAACGGCGACGCGGTCCTACAGCCCGCCACTTACGGCGAGGATGGACGTCCGGCACAGTTCCCGATTGGCAGCTATTCCAGTGACTTTTATGCACAGCGTCTGATCAAATATCTGGACGAGGAAGATGAATCCGACCGCCCGTTCTTTGCCTATTTAGCCTTTACGGCGCCGCATTGGCCACTCCAGGCGCCCAAGGCGCTGATCACAAAGTATCAGGACCAATACGATGCCGGCCATGAGGCTCTGCGTCTTGAGCGCCTGCAGCGGATGCGAGAGTTGGGGCTTCTGAATGAATCCTCCTTGGGGGCTAACCTTGCGGCTCTGGACGACTGGACTCCCTTATCTGACGAACAGCGCAAGACTCAGTCCAGAAAAATGGAGATCTACGCTGCCATGGTGGACTCACTCGATCAAAACGTAGGTCGGGTGTTAGATCACCTGCGTTCCAGCGGTGAATATGACAATACCGTGGTGATTTTCCTGTCGGACAACGGCGCCGAAGGCATAGCGCCCCAGGCGCTTATCGCCAGATCATCGAAAGCGACTTCTCCGGAATACAAAGCTCAAGTTCTTGCCGCCATTGCGGCCGGCAATTCAGATCTTTCAAAAATGGGATCCACGGAAAGCTTTATTGCCTATGGGAATCAGTGGGCGCAGGCGGCCATGGCCCCGTTTCACAAGTCTAAGGGAGAGATCGAAGATGGCGGAGTAAGGGTGCCGGCGTTCGTCTGGGGCCGCGACATTCAAGGCCAAAGAATTGTAGATAGCCTGCTGTCGGTACGCGACGTCATGCCAACGGTATTGGACATCGCAGAGGCGCGAACCCCGAAGCCGAAGTAACACGAGTGGGAGATGTCTTTATCCCGTCCGCAAAGTCTTGGAAACCTATATTCGACGGCTCATCATCTTGGAAACTCTACAATCTGTCCGTTGATGCCGGCGAGAGTCACGATCTCAGTAAGGACAACCCCGATGTACTTAAGCGTCTAATATCGGTTTGGAATGCCTATGCGCAAGCCAATGGCGTATTCGTGCCAGACTTACCCTGAACTAGCGTCTGGCCCCATACCGACGAAACAGTGCGCGCACCATTGATCCTCGATTTGCGGGTGTAATGGCTGACGAAGGCGCTAATTTCACGAGCAATACAGGGCCTCGCTGCTACAGCTCACTGACTAAGGAGAGCCGCGGAGCCCTTAAGCCGCAAGCCAGCAAGTACCACACCGGCGGCGCACAATGCCCCGAACAGCAACAAGACCATGGCCAGACCGCCCAATTGCGACTGAAGAGCCGCAGTGAGAATCGGAGCGACGAACTGTCCAAAGAAGAACACCCCGGTCCACAGCCCGGTACCGCGACCCCGCACATTGATAGGTAGCACCTGCAGCATCCAGGTAAGCATGGTAGGTAACAGCACACCAAACCCCAGACAGGCGATGACAATGGATCCCGCGGTCATCCACAGCGACGCAGAGAAGCCCGCTCCAAAATACCCAATAGAAGACAGTGACAGCCCTACCAGCACCAGCATGGCCCCGGAGGCACCCGGAAAACGACGAAACAAAATCGTACCCACCGCAACACCAAGATTGGACCCCGCGCCAATAGCGCCAATCTGGCCAGGCGAAACGTCCGCACTTAGCCCCAGAATCGCACCGAGGTTTACAATTACGGTGTAAAAGGCAATGCCCACAAACAGCGTTGTGAGTAGCAAAGGAAAGATCTTACCCAGAGGCAGTGCTGCATTACTGTGGGTGTCCTCGTGCGACGCCTGATCCGGTTCAAACAGCACCACCGCGACCAAGAGCGCAACCGGCAATGCCAACAGATACAAAAGGAACGGCCCCCGAGAACCAAGCACCTCGCCGAGAATGCCGCCAAGAGCGATCAAAACAATCGCACTTAAACTAACGGTGGCAAACTGAAGACCAATCCAGCGCTCCCGCTCTTTGCCTTTAAAATAATCACCTATCAGGGCCGAGGCGAGAGTCATGATTACCGCCTCCGCGACGCCGAGGCCCACTCTGGCCCAGATGATGTGTATGAGGTCTGTGAGGAAGTAGGGCAGGACGCCAATCGCGGCGTAAACCAACAGAGCCAGGAGCAAGAAATTTTTTCGCCCTACGCTGTCAGAGATCCACCCCGCCACTGGAGAAAACAGCGCAACACACAGTGCCGGCACGGTCATGGCTATAGGGACAAGAAACTCACTACCCTTAACAGCGCTAAATTCCTGCAATAGCAGAGGAAGGACGGGAACCAGCGAAATAATCGCCATGGGTGGCATGATTGCCGCAAGTAAAAGAATCACGCCATGCTTTGTGGACGCAGACTGCTGCGCGCCGGTGGACACCACGGCCCCGCCTACCCCGTTCGCCATAATTGTTCACTCCTAGAATTCTTGATGTGGGTCATCCAAAAGCATGGATGAACCGCGGAAGGCCCGCATTCAGATCAAAAGCGTTCCAGATCAGATGCAATGACGATCTCGCCCTTAAAGGCCTTGGCGATTTCACTCGTGTAGCGCTGCGCCATGGCCTCGTCTGTAATGTTGGGCACCATGTGTGTCACAACCAATCGTTTAGCGTCGGCGCCGGCGCCCATCTCACCCACCTGAATAGGTAGCAGGTGATGAGCCCTGAAGTGCCATTCGATACCGTCCATCATCTTCTTTGGCGCGTCCGGGTTGTGAGCTCGAACATTCGCCAGCACGGCCGGTATATCCATCATTTCGATAACCAAAAGATCCGCACCTTTTGCCAGCTCCTCTACCGCCTCACTGGGGCCTGTGTCACCGGTGTATACAATGGAACGGTCTTCAAGATCGAAACGGAACGACAAAGCTTTGGCCTTTTCTGGTGCGCCACTCGCCTCTGGAATCTTAAAGTGACTGTTCTCTGCCGAGATCACGGACACTCCGTCCAGCTCGACCACCACGCCATGCACCAGTTCTTGTACTTCAACATTTGCGGACCACTCTTGTCGCGGCATCCCATAAGCAGCTTCTCTGGGGCCCTCCATGGCGGCTAGCAGGCCGTCAATGAACGCCTTGGTCCCCGGGGGGCCATAGATCGATAGCTTGTTGCGTGCGTTGAGCTGCATTCGTTGGCCAAGAAGCGCAAGCATGCCGCCGGTATGATCGAAATGCAGGTGGCTTAAAAATATGCCTTTAATCTGAGGGAGGCGATAACCCGCCTTCACTAACTGGGCGCCCGCCCCATCACCAGCATCCACGAGGTAAAGCTCCTTACCCACAAGAAGCGCGTTCGCCGGTTGGGAGCGGTTGTGCGTGGCCTCGGGCCCACCGTTGGTACCCAGGGTAATAAAGACATTCGCTGCCTGCTCCTGTGTGCCCGCGTCATGGTGCTGCGCCAAGCTCGACACTGACAATGAAAGTGCAGACGCCAAAAATATCGACCGAAAAATATTCAAACCCTACCTCCGGGCAGCGCTAAGCCGCATGAGACTCATTAAATTGTTATGCGCTTATGGAAACACCGGTCCGTGCATAAACCAAATAATTTATTTCGATGCAAAAGCATCAGTAGTTTCTATACTAGAGATCGTGCCCACTCGCCACTTAGCGTGTCGCCGACACTCTTGTAACAATGCTTAGACTAAGCTGCGCAATGCCGATTTGGTGACCTTACCCATGGCGTTCCTTGGCAGACTATCGACGATCTTCATGGCCTTGGGGATTTTGTAAGACGACATTTTTCCTGCACACCACTGTTTTAGATCGTCGTACGCCAAAGATGCGCCCTCCTTCAGAGCGACCACCGCGAGCACAGACTCTCCCCAGGTGTCGTCCGGCACGCCTAGCACCGCCACCTCTGCGATCGCCTCATGGGTGAGGAGCACAGCCTCAATCTCAAGCGCCGAAAGCTTGTAGCCCCCGGACTTGATGATATCGATGGAAGAACGCCCCATGATGCGGTAGTAACCATCGTCGAGCACCGCCACATCTCCAGTGGCAAACCACCCATCGACAAAGCTCTCTTTTGTCGCCGTTTCGTTGTTCCAGTACTCGAGAAAAACACTATCGCCCTTAACGCGGATCTCTCCGGGGGATCCCTCGTCCGCGATAGGTACGTTGTGCTCATCAAACAGATTAACCTCGACCCCAGGCAAGGCCTGCCCCACGTGCCCTGCGCGGCGCTCCCCATTGTAGGGATTCGATAGCGCCATACCGATTTCGGTCATCCCATAGCGCTCTAAAAGCACCTGCCCGGTCAGCTCCTTCCAGCGATAAAACAGACTCTCGGGACAGGCCGCCGAACCCGAGACATTCAAACGCATGGCCCTAAAGCCCGCGCAAATTTCTGCAAGCGCTGCGGCATCTATCGTCTCGAAGTACTGAATCAGCTTTACGTAAATCGTCGGCACCGCCATAAAAACACTAAACGTACCCGCAGCCACCTGACCGGTGATATGTGGCATATCAAAGGACTTGTACAAGTGGACGCTAGCGCCCGATGCCAAAGCACAACTGAGGATATTGATAATGCCGTGCACGTGATGCAGGGGCAAAAACAAGGGAATTACATCATCCGAGCCCCATTCCCAGGCCTCGATCAACGTGCCGATCTGCGCCTGAATAGTTTTATGCGTGCTAACAACACCTTTGGGTTTACTGGTGGTGCCACTGGTGAACAAAATCATGGCACGCCGCTCAGGCGCTAGCGCTGGCAACTCAGCAAGCTCCTCGCGCAACACATCAGTAACGCCAAGCAAATCAATCCCCAGCTGCGCACACAGATCAACGAGCGACTCTCGGTGCTCAGCACCGGCTATGAGTCGCGTGACTGAGGCACTGCCAAGGTAGTGCTCTAACTCCGTTACCGCAGAGGCCACATTCAAGGGAACCGCAATGCCCCCCGCACGCCAAACGCCATGCATCGTCGCTACATAGTCCATGCTCGCCGGTAAGAAAAAGGCTATCCGCTCCTCAGCTAAATCGCTGCTGTCGCCGAGTAAGCCGCTGGCGATGCACTTGGCACGATAATTCAGCTGTGCATAACTAAACTCCTGGTCAAACTCGACCAAAGCTATTTTGCTGTTGTCGCCACGTAACTCAGGAAAAGAAGGCAAAGGCATAGATTAAGGGTCTCGATATTATTCTGATAATTTCACAGCGCGTAACAGCCGTGTTGTTCTAAAAAATAGCACTAACGACAAAAAACAGTACCGATGGCCCCAGCAGGCAACCAATGCCGGTATAGAAAGTTGCGGTCATTGCACCATAGGGAACTAACTTGGGGTCTGTGGCTGCTAAACCTGCCGCAACACCGCTGGTCGTCCCCATCAATCCGCCGAAGACCATGGCAGACTGCGGATTGTCCAAGCCAATGGATTTGGCCACAAAGGGCGTCCCGACCATCACCAAAATGGACTTCACTAATCCTGCGGCAACGCTCAGTGTGATTACGGCATCTGCTGCGCCAATGGCCTCTCCCGTCACCGGGCCCACAATATAAGTCACGGCACCCGCCCCAATGGTAGTGATCGACACAGCGTCGCTATACCCAAATGCCACGGCCACCGCAGCGCCCACAAAAAACGATACAAGCACCCCGGCAAAAATCGAGACAATCCCAGCCAGTCCTGCCTTTTTTAGTTCACTAAAGTTCACACCAAAGGCAGTAGCAACAATGGCAAAGTCGCGCATCATGCCGCCACCGAGCAAACCAATGCCTCCTAGCAACCAGATATCTGCCACTCCGGATTGACCACCGCTGCGCACCCCACCCCAATAGGCCGCCAGCAAGCCGAGGGCAATGGCGATCGCAGACCCGTGAATACGACCCGCCGTGAGCCTGTTTGACACGAAATACGATACCCACATCACTAAACCGATAAAGGCAAAAGCGACAATCAAGCTGTTACGGAGAAAAACCGTCTCGATGACATCCATCAGGAAACGGCCCCGCTGTCTGCGTTTTCAGCATTCTCTGGCTTTCCAATTCGGCTCAGCAGAGGTACCAGTGCAAAAGAGACGACTACCGCCGCCACCCCGGCGACCAGGGCCAGCACCCCGCCATCCACAGCCGCAGCCACGTTCTGCTTAGCAGCCATTGCCACCACAATGGGGATGTACATGGCACTCCAGAACTGGATACCTGAACCCGCCGCGCCGCAAGTCAGCGATTTGAAGCGCTCTGAGTTGCTAAGCAATACCAGCAAAAGCATGGCGATGCCGACCCCACCGACATTGGCACTAACACCGAGCAGCTCACCCAGCAACTGACCGGTGAGCATGCCGAGCAAGAGACAGCCAGAAAGAAGAGCAACGCCGTAAATAATCATAGATTCTTATTCTTCAAGAATGAGTGCGCAGAATTCTGCGCTGCAATGCATTATGCATCCGATGACCGCTCTGTACATCGCTATGGCTGGCTAGCCCTGGGGCTTGTTCACAAAGATTACGCGCAGCTTCTTGTCACTTTCGATGGCTATGAAGCTGGGCAAGAAGCACAGCAGAATTACAGGCCACCACTCGCTGGGAAACGGTGCCGTACGAAACAGGGCCGCTGCCTCAGGTATGAGTGTAGGAATAAGTCGTATCAATATACTCAGCGTAATGCCACCCAAGAGCCACGGGTTACTAAAGGGACTAAAACTAAACACTGAGTGACGGACGGATCGCGCGCTGACCAAATAGCCAAAGTGGGCTAGTAAAATACCCCAAAAAGCTGCCGTCTGCGCCTGAGTCAAAAGTAGCGTATCAATCACTACGCCGGCATCGTTCACCGCAGCGTGACCAAAGTAATAATACACGCCGAACCCCGGAAGCGAGATCGCCAAGCCTAGAAGCACAACCCGTTGTATAAACAGTGGGTTAATAATATGCGTATTAGCTGCCCTTGGCGGTACATCGAGTAATCCTTTTTCCTTGGACTCAAGCATAAGCGGCATAGTGAGCAGCACGGAATCCAGAAGGTTTATCCAGAGTATCTGCACTGGCTCAAGAACAAAGCGCGCGGCAAACAACGGCGTGCTGGCCGCCATAAGAACCGCTCCCAGAATCAACAGCGCCTGCGCGGCATTGGTGGGCAGAGTGTAAAGGATCGCTTTTTGTAAGTTGTTCCAGGCGTGACGGCCCTCTTCCACCGCTGCGACAATCGTCGCAAAGTTATCGTCCTGGAGCACCATGTCTGCCGCTTCTTTGGCCACCTCGGTACCACTGAGACCCATAGCGATACCAATATCTGCCGCTTTGAGCGCCGGCGCGTCGTTAACACCATCACCGGTCATAGCCACGACGTGCCCATTCGCCATCAGTGCTTCTGCAATCGCTTTTTTATGCTCAGGCGCAACTCGCGCGTATACAGAGACCTCTTCTACCGTTAGGCGCATAGCCTGCTCGTCCAGCAAGGAAAGCTGCGAACCGGTCAACGCCTTCTGTGCATCGATGCCCAGCTGCCTCGCAATGGCCTGCGCCGTATCCGGGTGATCCCCGGTAATCATCACCGTGCGAATCCCCGCTCGCTGACAGGCTGCCACGGCTTCGATGGCAGATTGCTTCGGAGGATCGATCATTCCCTGCAGGCCAAGAAACGTCAGATCGCGCAAATCTTCCGTTCTAAGATCGCACTTGTCGGCAGCCACAAGCTTGCTTGCAAACCCCAGTGTACGCAGTGCGTCGCTGGCGAAAGCGCCCGCTTTCTCAGAAGCCCTAGGCCGATCAAGAGTAACTTCAGCGCCGAGCGCATCCAGCTCCCGATCACACATTGCCAACAGAATCTCCGGCGCACCTTTGACAAAAATCCGACGCTCACCGTGTATATCGACCAACACCGCCATGTACTTGGCCGCCGAATCAAAGGGCATATCCTCCAAGCGCCGGACACTTTCATCCACCAGGCCCGCTTTAACCCCAGCGATACGCAAGGCGATTTCGGTAGGGTCGCCCAGCGCCTGACCGCCCCGCACCCGTGCATTGTTGCAGTGATAGCCAGCCTCAATCAGTCGATGAAGCGCCGGTGCATCAATCATCTGCACCGGCTCATGCAGAACAAATTGGCCCTCCAAAGAAGTCCCTTCGCCGGTAACAGCGTAAGTCAAACCACCGGCAGCGCAGCGAGTCACCGTCATACGGTTTTCCGTAAGCGTGCCGGTTTTGTCTGAGCAAATGACCGAGGTCGCCCCCAGCGTCTCCGCCGCCGGCAGTTTACGAATCAGCGCATTGCGCCGCGCCATAACAACACCGGACAGGGCAAGAATCGATGTCACAAGGGCCGGCAGCATCTCGGGAATCGCCGCCACAACCAAAGACACGGCACCCAAAAAGCTGTAACTCATCTCGTAACCGAGATACAGGCCATAGGCAAAATTGAACGCACCCACCGCCAAAATGGCGACAATCAAACTGCGGACAAACTCCTTCATCTTGCGCTGCAGCGGCGTCGACGCCGTTTGTGCAGACTTGACCATATCGGCAATCTGCCCAAACTGCGTCGCGCTACCGGTGGAAAACACCAGGCCTAAGCCGCCGCCTTGACTGATGTAAGTGCCGGAAAAGCCAATATTGCGTTGATCGCCTGGCACCAGATCATCACCGGGGACGGCCTGGGTGAGCTTTGCTACCGGCACCGATTCACCGGTCAACGAGGACTCATCGACGTGCAGGTTACTGGCTTCGATAAAACGCAGGTCAGCCGGAATCTTGTCTCCCGCTTCGAGTACCACAATGTCCCCAGGGACTAAGATCGTAGCCGCGATACGGTGGCGTTCACCGTCGCGCACCACGAGACACTCATGCACCATCATATTTCGCAGCGCATCCAATGCTCCTTCAGCCTTACCCTCCTGAACAAATCCCAGCACCGCGTTGAGCAACACCACAGAAAAAATCACGATAGTGTCCGGCAACATATGGCTACCCAGCAGAGTCAGCGTCCCGGTTACGATGGCCGTAACCAGCAGAATGATCACCATGGGGTCATTGAACTGCTGTAAAAAGCGCTGCCAGGCGGGCGTCTTGCGAAAGGCAATTTCATTGGGGCCGTACTTTTCAAGACGCTGTGCAGCGTTGTTTGCACTCAGGCCGGAATCAGACGTCTGCAACTGATCAAGCAGTTCATCTTTGTTTAACTGGTAAGCGTCAGCCCCAATATGGTTTGCCCTAGGCACAGCGGAACTCACCGAGTCCGGGTGCCCATGAGGACAGGTAGCCATACATATCCAGCATATTGCTGAGGTCGGGTTTTGACGCCGCCCGAATTTAGCGCAAACAACATAGGCATCTCTTATTGACTAGCAATCGATTCGATCATCGCAAGCCTCTTCAAGGCTCCCTCTTTGCCAACCTACCTGAGCGCGTATCAAACGCGCGGCGTGAACTCTTTACGCCTCCAGAGGTATTAAGAAATATACCTGCACACGCCTCATAGAGGATTGTCTTGAATCAACTTAATCGTCACATCGGCGAGCTCTTCGGCAGCCTGCTCTTGCAGAAAGTGCCCTGCGCCCGCGATAGTGACGTGCGGCTTGCCCTGCGCACCAGGTACAGATTGCTGAAAACGTATCTCACCACCGGCGGTAATTGGATCCGAATCAGAAAATGCGGTCAGTAAGGGCTTGCTCCATTGCTCAAACACCGACCACGCAGCCCGATTCGCCTCGGTTGCCGGGTTGTCTGGCCGAATAGGCACGAGCGTTGGAAACTGCCGCGCGCCAGCCAGGTAAGACTCGTCCGGAAACGGTGCTGCGTAGGCCGACTTTTCTTCTTCAGACAAAGAAAGCATCAATACCATTACCTCCTCTGGGCGAAACCCCTCAGACTCAGCACAGAACTTTTGCCAATGCATAAACTTCATGCTGGACTCATCACCCCCCATCCCCATCGCCATTTCGAGCGCATTAGCGTGTACAGGTATAGTTTGGTAATACGCATCCATAGCTTTACAAATGTCTGCTACGGCTTCGTCGGCAACGCCATTGGAATCAGGCAGGCCGGTGTTTGCCACAACGATTCGGGAAAAACGCTCACTGTTCTCCGCCGCGACACGTAAGCCAATCAGCCCGCCCCAATCCTGGCAGAAAAGAGTAATTCCACTTAGATCAAGCGCGTCGAGAAGCGATTTTATCCAGGCCACGTGATTCGCATAAGTATAGTCTTCGCGCTGCGTAGGCTTATCTGACTTCCCGAAACCAATGAGATCTGGCGCAATCACTCGGTAACCGCCATCGACAAACAGCGGAATCATTTTGCGATATAAATAGGACCAACTGGGCTGGCCGTGCATGAGCAACACTACTTGCCCATCCGCCGGCCCCTCGTCGAGATAGTGCATACGTAGCTCATCGCCGTCCCCCGCAGGTACCATCTGGAAGTGTGGCGTAAACGGATAATCAGGAAGATTCTCGAAACGCTCGGCGGGTGTTCGCAAAAAGTCCATTGCTTGGTTCCTCTTAAGTTTAGGATTGCCCGAGCAGCATTGCCCCGGTTTTTATCAGGATAAAAAAGCCGCTAGGTAACTTTGCCTCGTAAAGGTATAGCAAACGCAACCATGCTATGAGAAGTTTACAACGATTTTCGACAGCGGAACTTACGCCAAGCAATGGAGACACCGTGAAAAAAGTCCTCGTCACTCTATCTGTCATTGCACTGCTCGGTGGTGTGGCATACCTGCAACGCGCAGTCATCGCCGAACGTATCATGGCAAAAGGACTTCAGACTCGACTGGGTGCCGACATCGTCGACAGTTTTGACGACGGCCTGCATTTGGCTCTCTGTGGGGCCGGGGGGCCTCTGCCCGCGCCCAATGCATCGGGCCCCTGTGTCGCAGTAGTCGCTGGCAAACGTCTTTTTATTGTCGATGCCGGGACCGACGGTCTACGCAACTTAGGTCGCATGGGCTATGCAGCCGGGTCCATAGAGGCTGTTTTCCTCACCCACTTCCACTCTGACCATATCGACGGTTTGGGCGAACTGGCCACCATACGCTGGGTCAGCGCTGCTAACACCGAACCCTTGCCCGTATATGGGCCCATGGGTGTCACTCAGGTCGTGGGCGGCTTTAACATGGCCTATGCCCTGGACGAACAGTATCGCCATGCTCATCACGGAGACACGGTCGCCCCGCCAAGTGGTGCGGGAATGACGGCAAAACCCTTCGCCGCACCGGCCACCGGCACTCTCACAACCTTGTTTGATGAGGCCGACCTGAAGGTAGAGGCACTGGCGGTAAACCACGCTCCCATTAAACCAGCCGTCGGCTATCGATTTACCTACAAGGATCGATCACTTCTGATAAGCGGCGACACAAGCAAGCAGGACAATATTCGGCAGTTTTCCCAGGGAGTAGACCTACTGATACACGAGGCTCTCGCTCCGAATCTGGTCAATATGATGCACGAAGCCGCCGAAGCAGCAGACAACGAGATATTAGCCAAGATTACACACGATATTTTGGACTATCACACCAGCCCTGTAGAAGCAGCCGAGACGGCGCGGGACGCAGGAGTGGGCCACCTGCTCTACTATCACATCGTGCCGCCGATCGTTTTCCCCGGCCAGGAAACGCTATTTCTCAATGGCGCAGAGGATGTTTTTCCGGACTATACCGTTGGCCAGGACGGTACCACGTTCTTCCTGCCCGCAGGCTCAAAAGACATTATTCATAGCCGTAAAAGCCTTTAAAAACTGGGAATCCAAGCGGCGGCGATTCAGCGTCGACGGCGCATACGGTAAGCAATAAAGAACGGCAGCAGCACCACCAGCGACAGCAAAAACAAAAGAATCTTTCGACCAAACCGGTCCTGCAAGCCATTGATGGCCACCTGTCGCCGGTCGTTATAGTTCGGCAATACCGGTAGCACGCCGTTATCTGTCACATAGCCTTGGTACAGACTAAGCATTTGCTGTAGTCGTCCCGGCATCTTTCCGGCCAGGTCCTTTGTTTCACCAGGGTCCGTGGCGATGTTGAATAAATGCCACTGATTGTCACCGAGTGGCCCACGATTGATAACAATCTTGTAGTCACCCTGAAACAGCGCTGCGTTACCCGCCAGCTCGTAGCCTATGGCTTCATTGTCCGCATGCACCTGCTCAACATCACCGCGCAGTAAGGGCAAAAGAGTCTGCCCAATCATAGGCTCTACAACACGACCGCCGTAGCGGCTTCCCGGTGCTGCCACTGCCGTTAGCTCTAAAACCGTCGGCGCTATATCTGTGACATATGTGAACGCCTTGGAGAACCCCTCTCTTTGCTTTATCCCAGCACCAGCCACGATGAGCGGCACACGCATCCCTCCCTCACCCGAATAAAACTTGTAGAAGGCCAGGGGTGATACAGAAGCACTGCTAAAACTCGGCGGCAAACTGTTGAAACTACCTTTTAAACCCAGGCTGTCGTATTCGTTGGTATACCCTTGGCGGGCCAGGGCAAAGCGCGTTAAAGCATTGTCAGGATCAACTGAACCGCTGGCTTCGCTGCCGTTGTCCGAGGTAAATATGAACACGGTGTTGTCGTACTGCCCGTTCGCTTTCAGGTGCTTGACCAAGCGACCCAAGTGGTGGTCCATCGCCTCGACCATAGCTGCGTACACAGCCATGCGTTTTGCCTGATAGCGTTTTTCGGCCTGCGAAAGTTCATCCCAGTCTTCCGTGGTCGACATGGTCACCATAGTCGACCCGGCCGGGATCACCCCAAGATCCGTAGCACGCTTGTGCCGTTCCCGACGCAAGACCTCCCACCCCTGGTCATAGACACCCATGTAGCGATCAATAAACTCTTGCGGCGCCTGCACCGGCATATGCACGGCCTGAAACGGAACATAGGCAAAAAACGGCTGCTCATCGCTTAAATTCCCGTCAATAAATTCAATAGTTTTATCAATGAGAAAACGTGAAGAATAAAAGTCATTGGGTAATTCGAACTCCTTCCCATCCGCAAACCAATTGGCCTTCTCATAGATAGGAAGGTACGGTTTTTGTTCCCAATTATCAGCACCAGAGTCAGCCATGGACAGCGTCCTCTCGAAGCCTCGGCTATAGGGCAAAAGATCCGGCGTCATGCCCAGGTGCCACTTACCCGCCATGTAGGTGTGATATCCAGAATCCTGAAGTAAGGAAGCGATCGTCACGACGTTGCGGCCAAGAACTCCTTGATAATGTGCGTGCTGTCGTTGCTCAGGGGGAATCATTTCCGGGATGTTGGGCACGCCTGCCCGGTGGCTATCTACTCCCGTCAGCAACATGGCACGAGATGGCGCGCAACTGGCGGCGGTATGGTAATTACTAAAGCTAACACCGGATGCTGCCAGGGCAGACAAGGTCGGAGTATTGATTTCACCGCCGTAAGGGGCCAGATCGCTAAATCCCAAATCGTCCGCCAAAATTAATACAACATTGGGCCGGGTAGGTGACGCCTTGCCCGGCTGGAGCAACCCCACTTCTATTGCTGACCCAATATCTCCTGCCATACCTGGCTGACAAAAGAGCATCCAGGCTAAGGTTGCAAGCGCAATCTGCGTGAGGCCATGTGCTCTGCGCAATGGCACCTTAACTACTCCCGTTCCGTCAGCGTGCGCGAAGCAAGCAACAGCAGGCAGGCGACTACTAGCTCCACAGCAATCATCTCGATCGCCAGAGTCGCATCATGAAACAACCAGGCCAAAAGGCGAGCCAGCGCAGCAATCCCGAGCAACATAATCGCCGGGTAGTACCAAACACGCCGCGCCGTAATGACGGCTATGAGGATCAACATACCCAGAGTTAGAAAAAAACCGGATAGGTCACCAATCTGGGAGCTGCGACCCAGACCGTCAAGTAAGGGCATGCCTAACTGTGCTGCAGCTTTAGATGGATCGACCAACCAGCGAAGGCCAGTCACAACAAAAAGAACTGCGGGAAGTGCCACTAACAGACGCAAAACGCTTTTCATCGAAAATCTCCTTGGGGTCGCGGTCATAGGATCACCGCCATCGGCACTGCCGCGGCATCAAACCCATCAATACACTGGCAACGATCTTTCTGAACTGCATCTTGCACAAGTCTTGCTGACCCGGGATCCCGAAGAATGAGCGCATGGCAACGCCAGAGATTTGCTACGCTACGCCAATAAGCTCCAGAGACATAAACACGCTGTTTGGATCCTCGCCGTAGTCTGCGAAGGGAGCACAGTCCTTAAAACCAAAGCTTCGATAGAGAGCCCGAGCAGGCTCAAAGAAGCTCATGGACCCGGTCTCCAAACTCACGCGGTGATAATCACCCCGAGCCGCCGCCTCCAGCATATGGGTGAGTAAGATCGACGCTACGCCCTGCCCTCTTCGCGCAGAAGTCACTCTCATAGACTTCAATTCTGCATGGGCATCGTCAAGATGCTTCAGCGCACCGCAGGCAAGCAAATCGGGGCCATCCCACATGGACCAAAACGTGACGGCCGAATCTTTGAGCCCATGCAAATCCAGAGCGTGTTTACTCTCCGGTGGCGATACAGATCGCATATCCTGTAAGTGCTCTTCAAGAAACTTAACAATCCTGGAATCCGACAAATCATCTAGCCTTATTTCCACTTACTTGCTGCTCGCCTTAGACACAAGGCAGATGCGAATTGCTACGCACATACTCTCGCCGTCACTTCGATCTCCAGTTTCATGTTCTCGTCCAGAAGCCCCGCCTCAAACATTGTTGCAGCCGGCCTGGCAGCACCCAGATATTTCTGCAGCACAGGCCAACACGGCTCAAAATCACGCTTGTTGGGGAAAATATAATGCACTCGCACAACATCTTCCAAACTACTGCCAGCCTCAACAAGTGCCTGCTGGATATTCTTAAAACACTGCTCCGCCTGAATAACCACATCATCCGAAATAGTCATAGTCTGATAGTCATAGCCTGTGGTACCCGAAACAAAGACGTAGTCACCGTCGATTACAGCACGGGAATAACCAATTTTGGTTTCAAATTCAGAACCGCTGGAAACATAAGTCCGGCCCATTTCGCTCCCTCTTTGTCTTTGCAATACATAGTCGCAGCTTACCTCCCAATCATTTTGCATCATTGGGGCAAAGGAAAAAACCTGAGGCACGCAGATCCTGCTTGCTTGGAGCAAGCTTTTCTACTCTAATCATTTTTTGCTTATGGAACGACCAACCAATATGAACATCGAACGTGACACTGTGGTGACTTTTCACTACAGCCTTCTTAGTGCAGAAAACGAGCAACTGGAGACATCCCGCGATGGCGAGCCAAGTGTCTACCTTCACGGCGCAAACAACATCATGCCCGGTCTGGAAAAGAGCATGGCAGGCAAAACGACAGGCGATATTTTTACTGTGAGTCTGGAAGCCGCAGACGCCTACGGCGAGCGCGACCCCAAGCGGCAGCAACGCATCCCCGTAAAGCATTTAATCTACAAGGGTAGACTACGCCCGGGGATGGTAGTGCAAGTGAGTACCGAGCAAGGCCAACGCCCGGCCACCGTGATTAAGGTGGGTAAGTTCAGCGCCGATTTAGATACCAATCACCCCCTTGCCGGACAAAACTTGAGCTTTGATATAGAAATCATGGGGGTTAGAGAGGCCTCGAGCGAGGAAGTCGCCCACCGACACGTTCATGGGCCGGGCGGGCATCAGCACTAAGGCTGCGCCTGACTGCGCTCAATCCTCCACGGTAACTTGCACCGATTGATTCTGAAACATTATTGGGCCGAAGCTCGAAAGAAAGGAGACTTCGGCCGCATCAAGCCCGACACCAATGCGCGCTATCTGATTAGATGCAGCCATTCCCGTGGCATCGACCAGATGCCAGGTGTTGTCGAGGTAAACCTCAGCAACCGCATGAAAATCCTGAGGGGTAACAAAAGGCGCATAGGCACTGACAAAGCGTGCGGGGATTGATGACGCTCGAGCGAGGGCGATCAGCACATGAGCGAAGTCCCTACAGACGCCCTGGCGGTGCACAAAGGTATCCACTGCCGTAGTCTGACCATTACTGGCCTCCGAGGAATAGCGGAAATTCTCAAAAATCCAATCCCGAATCCGCACTATGCGCTCACCACCACCGCTGTCGCCAAACTCTGCCTCCACAAAGCTTTGTAATTCATCGGACTGGCAGTAACGCGAAGGCATCAAATAACGAAGCGCATCATTGGGAAGCCGGTGTGGAGCGACCGCAGGGAGTGGCGCGATATCCAGAAGTGCTCGATCAAGTTCAACGCGTGCGCGGTAATGGCATTCAAAATCTTTGTCTATATGCAAAAGCCGGCGCTCACCAAACCGTTCTTCGCCAAGAACAGACGAGTTGTACAAAGAGTCACTTAACAGCACTTCTTCGCTGATGACCCGCTGGTCAGCAAAACTAGGCACGGTGATCTGCAGAATAATATCTGTCTCGGCCTGTACCGCGTAGTGCAAGTGAACAGCGATCTGGAGTATCACGATGAGCCTTCCTTGTCAGCTAAGGCCCCGAGTATGGCTTTAATCCGTCTCTACGGCGAACACTGATTTGCCTGACTGATGCCCGCCCAGCAGTGCAAGCTCAGAACAAGTCTGGCGACCCATACTCTTCGGTTAGCGCTTCTCGCACCGCTGCCTTTTCTTTGGGCACATCCAGCGTTGCGCAGCGACCTTCCTCCCAGCGTTCGTAATCGCTGTAGGCGGCATCGCCCACCGTGGTCAGAAGCTCCCAAACCAGCATGCAGGTTTCCGTGTCATTGAGTGTTGAGGGCGTGCTGGCAACTTCACTAAGCAAACCATCAAGACCCGGACTGTCCCTTAGGAGCTTCGGCTCATCGGCACCAGCATCAAGCACCATAACTTCAGGAGTACCCGAGGCAAACTTCGGCCAGGAAATACCCTTAACGCTACCTGGAGAACCGGTCCGCGCGAACTGTCCCCAGGCGCCCATCATGATGTCGGTCATCGCCTGAGCGGAATCCGTATCCGGGTACATGTACTCCCCTACAGATCCATACATGGGCGCACCCATGACAAAAGCGATTTCACTGGCGTGAGCAGCACCGAGGACCTTCGAAAACGGCACAAACCAATTGTCCGCCTGCTCGTCCCAATCAAAGCGATAGGCGTACAGGTCTTGATAGCCCGCTGACTCCAAGCTCAGTAGCGGCGCATCCACCCCGCGCGCCTTCCAGCCGCGTCCTCGCTGGCTAACCCAGTATTCAAACAATTGGGGGTCACGCACTCGAACTTTTGGCGGCAGCACGCCAAACAGGGAGTCGGCATCGACAAAGTAACGGCTCAAGCCCAGCCACAAGCTCACCTCATCGCGGTTTGAACCGGCCATAACCGGCACATTCTTGGCGTAGCGCGAGTCACCCAGCGCGGCAATCAAACCCTCTCGCGGAATTACCTGCCCGTCATTGACGATCAGCGGCTCTGCATGATCCTTGTAAATCGCAAAATACTCGCCAAGTAAGTCTGCGGCTGGCGTGGCGCGAAGTTCGGCTGCGGTAACCCTCGCGTTATCCATACCGAGGTTCGCAACAACTTCCCAGGAACCCCGACTCAGGTTTGGGTACTCATTTTTTTCGTTATAGGCCTGCTGTGGCGAATAGCTTTGTAGCGTCGGCGACTGGGCAATAGCCTTGTGGAACAAGCCAGAAGTCATAGGTGATGCGAGCATGCTGTAGACATTTCGGCCGCCGGCGCTCTCGCCAAAAATAGTGACGTTGTCAGGATCACCACCGAAGGCGGCGATATTGCGCTGTGTCCACTGCAGCGCGGCAATAATATCCAGGGTGCCAAAATTACCACTGGCATCCAGGTCCTGAGCGGATTCCTTCAATGCAGGATGCGTAAACCATCCCAACGGTCCCAACCGGTAGTTGATGGTCACCACCACGACTTTTTCTTTCGCAACCAGAGCCGAAAAATCATAGGTGCCTTTATGGCCCGAGGTATTTGCCCCGCCGTGAATCCAGAACATCACGGGGTAGCGTTCGCTGGCATAGTCAACCGGAGCCGCCACGTCCAGGTACAGACAGTCCTCACTACCGATAATCCCGCCAGTCACAATGCCAGACGTCTCCCCCGCTTCCTGGGGACACAAAACAGGACTCTCTGCGGCGGTGAGCTTTTCTGCACTGGCTGCCAGACGCTGTGGCGCCCGCCAACGCCGCTGCGCTACCGGCGGCTGGGCGTAGGGGATATCCAGCCAGCGCACCACCGGGTGCTCGCTGGCGAACCCGACCACTCGTCCGCCCTCGGTGGCAACCAGCGTTTCCGCAAGCTCCTGCGCAGGAGGCACGGAACAGGCGATCAGCGTCGCACTGAGACACACCAGGACAAGCGACTTCATAGCTTGTTCAAATTACTTTCAATGGCGTCGAGAAAGCCGTACATGTCCACCACGGTTTCTGACTCCGGAGCCAGGGTCTTACCCTTGAGATCGCCGGTAATAGTGCCCTGCGCCACGGTTTCAATCAGTGCTGCTTTGAGCGCCTCGGCATACTCCGCCAGCGGTGCATTGTCCTCGCGTCGGGCAAGCTCTTCCAGGGCGTTTGCCACCGCAAAAATCAGCGCCGAGGAATTAAAGTTCGCCTCCTTACCATCGGTTTCCAGATATCGCAGATAAAGGTCGTGAGCCGTGCCGTGGGGTGCCTCAAAGAGCAAGGTGCCGTCTTTGCTTTTGATCACAGAGCTGGCCGTCGCAAGGCTCCCGCCCAGGGCAGCTGAGATATCCGAGAAAATGTCGCCATCAAGGTTCTGCGCCGGATACAGACCCCAGCGCGGCGGATCGCAGATCATTTTGCTGAGCTGGCGCGACGGACGCATGATCATGAATGATGGCGGCGGCGTATCCAGTGCCGCAAGCTCCTTGCGAATTTCGAGAATAATTGAGCTGTAGACCTCATCGTAATTCACAAACTCACGCTTCAGGCCAAAGTACACTTCCTTTTTATACAGCGCGGCATCGCGAAACACCTGCTTGACCCAGTCTTTTATGGATTCGCGGTCGTTAGACATGAACAGAATGGGGTCATTGCTTTTGACGGTCCGGGCGTGCTTTTCCTCGCCATCCATAATGACTTTGATGATGCCGTCTTCGGGTGCGGGCGTGTTGTAGCTGCCGTATTGATCACCACCGCCGGCGCTCATTCTGGATATGGAGACATTGGCCTTCCGCTCGGGCAAGCCATAGTGCTTGAGCTGCTGAACGAGTTTGTAGAGCTTCATACCACTGACATTGTCGGGCACACCCCACAAGGCCCGCTGCGGGGGGTTGGAAACAATACGGGCCGCCTGCGCATCGATAAGCTCGTAATGGTACTTAAGGCCGGCAGCCTCAACTTTGTCACGGTAATCGCTGACGTAGATCTCCTCGATGGCCGCGCGCATGACGCCGTCGTAACCGGGCACCACCGTATCTTTGAGCCCGAGATAGATGTCACGCTTTTCATCTAGCGCCCGCTGAAAAAAGCGATGCGCCCAGGCTTTGACGTCATCCAGGTCATTGGTGGCCAACATCCAGGGATCGCCCTTTTTCAGGGTGCGACGATGCAGCTCCACGGGATCACCACTACTGCCCACAAACATGACCTTGGCAACACCCGTGGCGTCAGAGAGTTCGCTGTAGCTGAAGTCCAGGCCACCACTTTCCATAGTGTCCACTTCAATATCACGATTCACCCAATCCGGACGCACACTGGTGAGGTTGCGAAATTCAATATCTTCCCGGGTGATGTTTCCGCCGATACCCTTACGGATCGCGCCATTGGGGGACTTGGTGGCCAGCTTGTCGAGCTGGGCTTCGTTGATCTGGGGATATTTAGCCAACATCTCGTCGAGCTGACTGCGATTGACGGTCATGCCGGCGTTCTTTACGCCAATACCATGGTCCTTGAGCGCCTCAATAGCCTCAAGCACGACCTGACCATTACTGGTGAGGCGCTGCTCCGCTGACAGATCCACTTCCACTAACTGGATATCGAGACGAGAGGTGACAAACTGCTCCAGGATACGCTCAAAAGCGATCTGGGCCATCTCGTCACCGTGCAAAATGACCAGCGGTTTTTCGACTTTTATCCTTTCGCCCACGTTAAAGCTCCCAATGGCATGGCTGATCGCGATAAATCACCGCGAATAGAAAAACGCAATTCTAAGCCATGGCTGCTATGGGACACCACCGACTCCCAATGCTTTAGCGCGTTTTATTACTGGGTTTTACCCCTACCCGGCCTCGAGACCATACCCGGAAGACTGATAATCAATGCTTGGAATGTTTGTAAAACAAGCGCGCTGTCGGTATTTTCTGCGCAGCGTTGCACCAACGTCCTTGCATGCAGCGTGCCCTCTTAAGGAGTTTGTTATGGCTGGATCTCTCCAGGATCAGCTGCTCAATGCAGGATTGAGTGACGCTAAAAAAGCAAAGAAGCTCGACAAGGAAAAGCGCAAGCAGCAGCGCACGGCGCACAAATCCCGCACCCAAATTGTCGATGAGGTGAAGCTTGCAGCCCAGCAGGCGCGCGAGGAAAAAGTCGCACGGGATAAAGAACTCAACGAAGCACGGAACGCGCAGGCGCGGCGCAAAGCAATCGAAGCTCAGATCGTACAGTTGATTGAAAAAAACAAGCTGGATCGCCGCGGGGGTGAGATTGGCTTCAACTTCACCTGTGAGCAAAAAATCAAAAAGCTCTATGTCTCGGGTTTGCAGCAAAAACTGCTAGCCGCTGGCAAGATCGCCATTGTCCGGATCGCCGATCACTTCGAGATCATCCCGGCCGAGGTTGCCCATAAGATCGCTGAGCGCGACGCGCAGCGCGTCATCTTTTGCGCGCAGGACGCACACGATGATGTAGAGAGCGAAGAGGGTGAAGAGGGTGAAGAGGGTGACTGGTACAAGGATTATGAGATCCCCGACGACCTCATGTGGTAACTGCGAAGCCGATAGAGGCGCAGCACGATCTGCGCCCTATCGGCTCAAACAACCCTACTCTTTACCCTGGACGGTGGATTCCGCAGATTTTGTGGCCATCGGGATCCAGGAAATAACATAAATGCATAACGCCCATGTTGCTCTCCCGGGGACCGGGCGGGTCCTCTACGGCGGTGGCACCGTTGGCTATGGCCACGTCGTGAAGCTCAACTACCTGTTCGGGGGAATGGCACAAGAACCCAATAGTCGAACCATTGGCCGTGGTCACAGGCTCGCCATTAATAGGCTCGCTGATTCCAAAGGTCGTGCCGTCATGGATGTAGAACAGTCGCTTCTGCCCGGTTCCGTTGGTGTGCTCTATAGGATCTCCGGCGCCCAACACGCCCAGCACAGCGTTGTAGAAGCGCTTAGTTGCCTCAATATCGCTCGACCCGATCATCAGGTGATTCAGCATTGCAGTTTTTCCTTTACCGGTTGTTAGAACAGAACTCGTCAAGGTCGGCCTTCTGATATGTTCCTGGCAAAGGCCGACTCCCGCCAGGACAGCGGGCCATCATGCCAGTGTCCTTCACCGCCGGCCAGCGTAGATGATGCGCTAAGATCAGCATCGTTTCAGGAGCACCCAATAATTAACTAAAAATTAATCAAACGCTTCAATATTTAAATTTTACAATTATCACATCACTCCCGATACTGCGCGCACATCGTATTTGGGAGAAACACATGAGCGGCAATTGGAGCGATCTGGTTTTTGTAAGCCTACCCCTCGCTTACATCTGTAGCGCAATGCTGGCGCCTTTGAACAGCGCACAGATTGGCTGGCGCCTGTTAAACGCCACGAACCTTTTGATACTACTCATAGTTATCAGTCTGCCATTTTTACCCGACGCGGAATCAGGCTTTTTTGCCCATCGCGCCATGCCAATGACAGTGCTCACTATTGTTTCCTTTATCGGCTGGATCGTTACGCGTTTCTCTGCTCATTACCTCAGCGGGGAATCTGGCGAGCGGCGATTCCAGCGCTGGCTGCAGCTGACTCTGGGCAGCGTAACCATCGTGGTAACCAGCAATCATCTGGGCGTATTGATCGCTGCCTGGATCGGTATCAGCTTGTCTTTACACCAATTACTGATGTTTTATCCCGAGCGCAAACGCGCCGTGTTGGCAGCGCATAAAAAATTCCTCTTCGCGCGACTCGCCGAATCCTGCTTGATCGCCGCTGCCGCGCTGCTCTACCTGCAGCATGGCACCCTTTACATCAGTGACATTCTCGCCGCCTATGAAGGCAGCTCGGTGACTCTGAACGCCGGCGAACAGATCGCTGCGCTGTTGATCGCAAGCGCCGCCATGGTTAAGTGCGCGCAATTCCCCATGCACGGATGGCTGATTCAGGTGGTGGAGTGTCCCACGCCCGTTTCAGCGCTGCTCCATGCGGGAATTATCAACCTCGGTGGCTTTCTTATTCTGCTTATGGCGCCACTGATGCTGCATGCCGAATTGGCAAACTGGTTGCTGCTGATTGTGGCGGGCCTGACCTGCGTAGCCGCAGCCTTGATCACCATGACGCGGGTCAGCGTGAAGGTCTTGCTTGCCTGGTCCACGGTGGCTCAGATGGGCTTAATGCTCGTCGAGTGCGCCTTGGGACAATACGGACTTGCTCTGCTCCACTTGGTCGCTCACTCCTGCTACAAGGCTTACGCATTCTTGAGCGCAGGCGGCGATGTAGAGGTTTTCCTGCGCAAGCAACTCGCACCCGCCCGCCCGCCCGCGCCGGGCACCCTGCCCCTGCTGTTTGCTCTGGCACTCGGTGTCATCGGCACTCTGTACGGGATGGGCATGGTTACCAATGACGCCAGCCTGTGGTTACTCCTCGCACTGTTCCCCCTCGCCATGCTGAGCGAACGCAACAGCACGAGGTACAGCGCCTCCCTACTCATGACCGCTGGGCTGGGGCTGCTCCTGATTGTCGCTTATTGGCTGCAAAAGACGGTTTTTATTCACCTGGCACCCGGCGGCGCAACGCCCGATGCCGTCACTGCGCTGTGGTGTGCCCTATTGTTTAGCGCACTCCTTGCCGCTTACTGGATTCTTCGCCAGCGGGGCGACTCAGCTCTGGGGCGACGCCTCTACCGCAATCTCTATGCAGGTTTTTATCTTGATGAGTGGGCGACCCGGGCCACCCTGGCTCTTTGGCCCGCCAAACTGCCGCAGCACGGTGCACAGCATGAAACTGACACGTCACACCCACGGGAGAAGCAATCATGACAGCCCAAGCGCAACGCACAGACTCACAAGCGCCCTTTGCACAAGGCGCAGCTCTGGCCGCCGGTTGTCGCATAGCGCCCACCTGGCCGCTGGATCAGCTCATCGCCGTTAACCCCTGGTGGGAGATGCGCGACCAGCCCATTACTGATGTCGCGGCACGCCTTACCCTGCTGGGCCATGCCAAGGGACACATGCCCCGACAGTGGTTTAAGGCTCAATTCCCGGACCGAATAAGTCCTGAGCATCTGGACCGGGCACTTAAGGAATCCGCGACGCCGTTGGATCGTGAAGCAGCACTGGCCTGGCTTGGTGCAAAGGGCCAGCCCCGGTGCTGGAACAACTTCAGCGATGCCGTTGACGCAGGCCGGGATCTCTCCCGCAATGTCTCCTGGCATGATGAAATTATTCATCAGATCAGTCAGTTTTGCGCGAGCTTTTACAGTATTGCCACGCCCCTCCCCCATGAACCCGATCATTGTCTTTACGAAGCGTGGCTGGAGAACGTCCGCAACGATCGCGGCATCGAAATCATGATGGGCGAAAAAGGCCTGCATGAGCACTTTGACGCACTGCCGGAAACCGCTGAAACCCTGTTGGACGAGGCCATCACTGAACTGTTGGTTCCCCAGGAAGTCATGGAAGACTATTTCCATGCTCTGTTACTGGATATTAATGGCTGGGCCTCCTGGGTCGCGTATCAGCGCTGGCAATCGAAACTGGCAGGCGGTAGCGATGACGCGATGCATCAGCTACTCGCCATCCGTCTGGCCTGGGAGCTGGTGCTTTGGCGACATCAGAGCAGCAGGCATCAAGGCAATGTCGCCACCTTGTCCGAAGCGTGGACAAAGCAGTTCTCCGAGCTGCCGGACTTGCTCCAGCAGCACCGCCGGCATCAGGAGCCTGCCTGGCTCTGGCAAAGAGCAGCGGAAATCGCCTTTCAGGAAGCCACGCACGCGAAACTGCTTGCCCCGCTCCCCACAAGCAAAGAAGCGATTCAACGGCCGATACTACAGGCGGCGTTTTGTATTGATGTTCGCTCCGAGGCGTACCGGCGCGCGCTGGAATCTCAGAATCCGGCCATCCAGACGCTGGGCTTTGCCGGTTTCTTTGGCTTGCCCATGGAATACGCACCTTCTGGTGCAAGCTACAAGCGGCCGCAACTCCCCGGACTCCTCGCTCCCGCTTTGACTGTCAGCGAATCAGAGGGCCCTAACGCCGTATCCCGGCAAAGTGCCAGACTGAACCGCCAGGCTCGGTGGTCGGCGATAGCCAAAGCGGCGCCTGCCGCCTTTGGCTATGTTGAATCAGTGGGTCTGGGCTACGCCTTCAAACTCCTGCGGGAATCACTGTTTGGCGCGGACAATGCACATCCGGTAAACACCGTCCATGACTCGGCTGTACGCTATGTGGTGAGCAATAAAGAGACCGCCCTGGATGCCGCGGCGCAGGCTGCACTGGTAGCCGGCATCCTCGGCGCAATGACTTTGACCAAAAATTTCGCAAGCACTGTTATTCTCGCAGGCCACGGCAGTAGCACCCGCAACAATCCGCACGCGGCGGGTCTGGACTGTGGGGCCTGTGGCGGTCAAACCGGTGAAATCAACGTGCGTGTGCTGACGCAGTTGCTCAATGACGGCGATGTGCGCAGCGCGCTGGCAGGTAATCATGACATCGACATACCTCAGGATACGACCTTCGTCGCAGCGCTCCACGATACCACCACAGACGAGCTCCACTGTCTGACGCCGTTATCCGCAGGCTCAAAGGCTATTGACGATTGGATCACTGCCGCCGGCAAGGCTGCGCGCCGCGAGCGAGCAGAAAGTCTCGGCGTTGCCGAAAAGAACAGCGACAAAGGGATCATGGAGCGCAGTCGTGACTGGTCCCAGATACGCCCCGAGTGGGGTCTGGCCGGGAACGCCTGTTTTATTGTTGCACCTCGATCTCGAACGGTGCATCTGGACTTTGGGGGGCGCAGTTTTCTTCACGACTACGACGAAGCCGCGGACAGCGCCGGGGGCTATGGGGTGCTGGAACTCATCATGACCGCGCCCATGCTCGTCACGCACTGGATCAACATGCAATACAACACATCGGTCATGGACAACGACCTCTACGGTTCCGGGAACAAAGTGCTACACAACGTTGTGGGCGGTAACCTCGGCGTATTCGAGGGCAACGGGGGAGACTTACGCATAGGCCTACCTTTGCAGTCTCTCCACAACGGGCAACAGTGGATGCATGACTCGCTTCGCCTGAGTGTGTACATCGCCGCCTCACAAAAGGCCATTGCCGACATTGTCGATCGCCATGAGGTTGTTCGTCAGCTCATCGATAATGACTGGATTTACCTCTATCGATTGGAAGAGACAGGCAAAGAGATACAGCGACTGTACAAAGGCGAGTGGTCCATCGCCGCCTAGACCTACAGCCGAGCATGGTGCGCTGTTCTCTCCGGGTGTAGTAGCATCGCACTCCGCCTGGAGACAATGACCGTGCCTGTAAAGCAACACTGCCCATGCTGAGCGTTAACAATGTGTGTCTTATTCCGAACGAGGACAATGTCTTCTCGCACAGTTTTGCGCGGGGAGAGATCTGCGTGGTTCTGGGCGCAAACCAGTCAGGAAAGACAAATCTTTGCAGACTGATAGCGGGCCTAAACACCCGCGCCCGGGGAGCTGTGCATCTTGATGACAAAAGCCTGGAAAAACTGAGTCCCCGCGCACGCCCGGTGAGCATGGTGTATCAGGCGTTCGTTAATTATCCCAATCTGACGGTTTTTGAAAACATCGCCTCTCCGCTGATTGCCAGGAAAGCGTCCAATGAAGCGGTATCCAAAAGCGTCACCGATCTGGCAGAGAAACTCCGCATAGACCCCTTGCTGCACCGATTGCCCAGTGAGTTGTCCGGGGGGCAACAGCAGCGCGTCGCCATTGCCAGAGCTCTGGCTCAGGATGCGCAGGTTTTACTTTTGGACGAGCCTCTGGTGAATCTCGACTTCAAGCTCCGTGAAGCTTTGGAAGTTGAACTGCGCGAATTGCTGCGCGCCAGTAACACGGTAGTTATTTATACCAGCAGCGATCCTCGAGACGCTTTTACTCACGGTGATCAATTGTTGCTTTTGGACAAGGGAAAAAAGATTCAGGCGGGACCGCCCCTGCAGGTCTACGAGAGGCCAAGCAGCCCTACAGCGATGGCTCTGCTCGCAGATCCGGACATCAATCGCTTCTATCGCGATGGCAAACTTTGCGCCCTGCGTCCGGAACATATTGAGCTCGTTGGCGCCGGGCCAACCTCGGGGAACGCCGTCGATTTTCATATGCAGGTTACTGCCTACGAAACCAACGGCGATGAGTCCTTTGTGCACGGTCTGGTCGAAGGTGCTGAGTGGGTCCTGCGGCAACGCGGCATGCTCCCTGTGAATGTCGGCCAAACACTTCAGATTAACGCAGCCTTGCGTGACGTAGTGCAGTTCTAATGGCACGGATCAATCTTGAGAACCTGGGCTTCGTCTATCCGGGCGCGGAATCCGCTACGCTTGATGGGCTTAACCTGACTATCGCCGACGGCGAAGCTCATGCCCTCCTGGGTGCGAGCGGAGCCGGCAAGACAACCTTGCTCAACATTCTTTCGGGACTTTTGACACCAACATCAGGCGCACTGCGTTTTGATGACAAGGATGTATCACGGCAATCGGGTCGCCTGCGCAATGTGGCGCAAGTGTTTCAATTTCCGGTGCTGTACGAGTCTTTGAGTGTTGCCGAAAATCTGGCCTTCCCTTTAAAAACCCGCAAAGCGCCGGAGAATCTTATCCGCGACCGACTGGATTACATTTGTGACGAGTTGCACATCGGAGATCTTCGAGCACTGAAGCCCGCCGCACTTTCCCTGTTTCAAAAGCAACTGATTGCCGTTGGCAAAGCGCTTGTGCGTCCGGATGTCTCACTGGTGTTATTGGATGAGCCGCTTACCGCTGTGGAACCCCGCACCAAGTGGCGTCTCAGACAGACCTTGCGACGGGTACAGGCTGACCTCAAGGTAACGATGATCTATGTCACGCATGACCAAACCGAAGCGTTGACCTTTGCTGATCGCGTATCGGTACTCACCGCCGGCGGCATCCTGCAGACCGGAACGCCTGAGCAGGTATACAACTCCCCGGAACATGAGTTTGTAGGTCACTTTGTGGGCAGTCCGGGCATGAACTTTTTGCCCGCCAAGGCCCTGGGAATAAACGATGCAGACCGTGCAGGCTTTCGTCCAGAATGGGCTGTGTTGAGCAGGGCAAACTCGACCCCATCAACGGCCCCCGCAAACAGCACCGGAATCGGTCACATCACCGGAAAAATTCTCCGCATACGCGTACAAGGCGCTCAGGCCGGTAAGCCGTTTGGTTTGCTCACCGTAGCCACCGACCACGGCGAAGTTGCGGTACGCGGTGAATTTCCCGACGCTGCAGTGAGCGCGGGAGACAGGTTACATATGCAGCTTACCCGCTGCATTGCGTACACCGACCAGCGCAAGGTGAGTGACATTGAGCTCCTTTAAGCCCAAGAACAATCGTGCGTGGCTCGGTGTTCTACCCGTGTTGCTCATCGTGGCCTTCAGTGCCGTGATACCTCTGATGACCGTGGTCAATTACTCCGTACAGGACATTCTGGATTTTAACTCGCGTTTCTTTGTGGGCTTTGAGTGGTATCAACAGACCCTTAAGGACCCGCGTTTTGTTGATGCGTTTTTGCGACAAGTTGTCTTCAGCCTGACGATTCTCGCTATTGAAGTCCCTCTGGGCGTCGCCGTAGCCAAGGGCATCCCCAAAGACAGCCGGTTCACATCGCTCATACTGATCTTATTGGCTCTTCCTCTGCTCATTCCCTGGAACGTGGTTGGCACCATCTGGCAGGTTTTTGCCCGCCCGGATATCGGGCTTTTAGGCTGGACCGTAAACGCCCTGGGGATTCCCTACAACTACACCGCAGAGCCCCTGCATGCCTGGCTGACGCTGGTAGCCATGGATGTCTGGCACTGGACTTCGCTCATCGCGTTACTGGCATTTGCAGGCCTTACATCAATCCCCACGCCTTTTTACCAGGCCGCCGAACTCGATGGTGCAAGCCGCTGGCAGGTGTTTCGCTACGTCGAGATGCCGCGCCTGCAGGGCGTGCTGATCATTGGCGTGCTGCTGAGACTCATGGACAGTTTTATGATCTACACCGAGCCGTTTGTATTGACCGGCGGGGGGCCGGGCAATGCCACCACGATGCTCAGCCAGCATCTGGCCACCATGGCCGTGGGACAGTTTGATCTTGGTCCTGCCGCCGCATTCTCGGTGATCTACTTTTTGTTCATCTTGCTGTTCTGCTGGATCTTTTACACCAGCGTGGTGCGCAGCGATGATGAATAGGCCAGGTCTGAGCCGCGGGGTGCTCATCGTTTACGGACTCTATCTGCTGCTACCACTGTACTGGCTGCTGTCCATGTCCCTGCGCAGCAACGCGGACATTCAGGGCAGCTTTTCCTTACTGCCGCCGACCCTCACCCTGGCAAATTTTGCAGAGATATTTTCGAACCCTGTTTGGTACGAAGGCTTTGCAAATTCATTGAGCTATGTTGCCATCAACACCCTGATATCCCTGGCGGTAGCCATACCCGCCGCCTATGCATTCTCCCGGTACCGTTTTTTAGGCGATAAACAGCTGTTCTTCTGGCTACTGACCAATCGCATGGCACCCCCGGCGGTATTTTTGCTGCCTTTCTTTCAGCTGTACTCCGCTGTGGGGCTGTTTGACACGCCACTGGCAGTCGCCCTGGCACACTGCCTGTTCACGGTCCCGTTAGCCGTCTGGATTCTGGAAGGATTCTTCTCCGGCGTACCCACGGAGCTTGATGAAATGGCACAGATAGACGGGCACAGCTTTCTGTACTTTTTTATGCGGGTCTTTTTGCCGATCAACCGTGGGGCCATCGGTGTAACCCTGTTCTTCTGCTTTATGTTTAGTTGGGTGGAACTGCTCCTGGCCCGCACCCTGTCTGGCGCTTCGTCAAAGCCCATCGTCGTTGTCATGACACGGACCGTCAGCGCCTCGGGTGTCGACTGGGGATTACTGGCGGCAGCAGGCGTTCTGACGGTGCTACCGGGTGTCTTGGTAGTGTGGTTCGTTCGCAAGGACCTGGTAAAAGGCTTTGCCCTGGGACGTGTTTCGTGAGCTGGATGGCCTGGACCTTACCCACGGCGATCTTTTTTACCGCCATTGGTCTTGCGCTGGTGGGACTCACGGTGCTTGAGGTTTATCGGCCCACAGAGCGCGTGCGGGGCTTTCTCCCCATGGCCACCACCCGCGGCGACCGTTTCTTTATCAGCCTGCTCAGTGCAGCCTTTATCCACTTGCTCTGGCTCGGGCTTATGGACAAGGGCCTACTCGTCGTATCCGGTGTTTCTGCTGTGTGGGCAGCCCTACTTATGCGCTGGGGATAAGCTCTTTATACTGAGCGCTCGTAACCCCGAGGCAAGCAATCATCGTGAAAGTACGGCATCTACTCCTGGCAATCACTTCTCTGGGCGCGCTACTTGGCGGCTGCTCCGAGCAATCCGCAGAATCTCCTGCCGAAATCACTGCTGACTTCGCGTCCAATGCAGCGACGTGGGTCAAAGAGTTTCAGCCTTCCACGCTGACGGAAGCACAGCAGCTCGCAGAGCTGGCATGGTTTACCGAGGCGGCTAAAGACTTTCGGGGCATGTCGATTAACGTCGCCTCGGAAAGCCTGACCACGCATGAGTATGAAAGCACGGAACTGACCAAAGCGTTTTACGACATCACGGGAATCAGAGTGACACACGATCTGATTCAGGAAGGCGATGTCATCGAAAAACTGCAAACCCAGATGCAAACCGGAGAGAACGTTTACGACGCCTACGTCAACGACTCTGATTTAGTAGGCACGCACGCGCGCTACGGTCATGTGGTTCCCCTGAGCGACTTCATGGCCGGTGACGGTGCTGCGGTCACCTCCCCCACCCTGGACCTTGATGATTTTATTGGTATCAGCTTTACCACCGGCCCTGATGGCAAGATTTACCAGTTGCCGGACCAGCAGTTCGCCAATCTTTACTGGTTCCGCTACGACTGGTTCACAACGCCTTCCATACAAGAGCAATTTGAATCGCTCTATGGCTACCCTTTAGGCGTACCCATCAACTGGTCTGCCTACGAAGATATTGCTGAGTTCTTTAGCGTGCATGTCAAAGAGATCGATGGGGAGCGCATTTATGGCCACATGGATTACGGCAAAAAAGATCCCTCACTGGGCTGGCGCTTCACCGACGCGTGGCTATCCATGGCTGGCGCAGGTGATGCAGGTATCCCCAATGGCTTACCCGTCGATGAATGGGGAATCCGCGTTGAGGACTGTCGTCCGGTAGGCTCCAGCGTAAGTCGCGGTGGCGCCACCAATGGACCGGCAGCTGTCTATGCGCTGTCTAAATACATGGACTGGCTGAAGCGCTTCGCACCACCGGAAGCCGGCGGCATGACCTTCTCCGAATCCGGCCCGGTCCCCGCACAGGGACATATCGCCCAGCAGATATTCTGGTACACCACCTTCACCGCGGACATGATCCAGCCGGGCCTGGCGGTGGTGAACGAAGACGGCACGCCCAAATGGCGCATGGCACCCTCGCCTCACGGACCTTACTGGAGCGAGGGCATGAAACTGGGGTATCAGGATACCGGCTCCTGGACGCTCATGAAGAGCACGCCGCTGGAAAGACGCAAGGCGGCCTGGCTTTATGCGCAGTTTGTCACCTCCAAGACTGTATCCCTGAAGAAAACAGTGGTCGGCCTGACGCCCATCCGCAAATCGGATCTGGATTCACAGGCCATGACCGACCTTGCGCCCAAGCTTGGGGGCTTGGTGGAGTTTTATCGCAGCCCCGCACGAACTCTGTGGACACCCACCGGCACCAACGTGCCGGACTACCCCAAGCTCGCGCAGTTGTGGTGGGCAAACGTTGCCAATGCGGTAAGCGGCGAAGTGACGCCTCAGGTCGCCATGGATACGCTGGCTGAGCAACAGGATCGCATCATGAGTCGATTGGAGCGCCACGGCATTCTCGGTGAGTGCGGCCCCGCCTTAAACGAGCCACGGAACCCCCAGTACTGGTTAGACCAACCCGGATCTCCAAAGCCAAAACTAATTGATGAAAAACCTCAGGGCGAAACCGTGCCCTACGACCAGCTCATTAAGGTTTGGCAGGCAGGTTGAGAAATTCTGTGAGAGCCATGCATGCGCAGCTTCAGCTGTTTTTCTTGCCGCGGTCATTGCCAGCACTAACCGGCGCTGCCCGAAAACAGCGCTCTTGGCCTCGAGTAGGGAGCCACGCCTGACAATAGAGTGTGACCCGCTTCACAGTCAGAAATCTAATCGAAGAACAATGTGACGGGCATCGCGCTTTTGGCGTGGTCTAGCTGCCATAACGAGCAAGCCGCGCTAATGTCTGCTCATGGACATTTTAACGCTATTGGATTTACCCGTTCGGAGAGACCCTCCGCCGCCCATTCAGGTCTTTGGAAAGAAGTACTCCCAATGCCTGAAAACCTGTGACCTGGTGCCGTATTGCTCGCACCTTGGAGACCCCTCATGTCACCTACTTCAACGGCAGCCTATCGCAACGCCAACAACGCAATAACGAAGGGCATTTCGTCCTGCCTTCAAGATCAGATGTGTGCACATAAGCACTGGATAACACCCGGTCTACCGGGGTCAAACACTCATTCAGGCCCCACAACAAGAGTGAACTCATCTGCATCGAGCTGCGTCGGAAAACGATTGCGATAGCTGCAAAGCTCATCACCACTAAAACACACCGTCTCTACTGCAGCTGCTGACCCGAGGTCTGTCAGTACATCTCCCTGCTGATCGAAAGCCAGGCTGTCACCACTGTAGCTAAGCCCGTTGTCATCGTCGCCAATTCTGTTTACTCCCACCACACAGGCAAGATTTTCGATAGCTCGCGCCTTAAGTAAAGCACGCCAGTGATGGGCTCGGGGAGACGGCCAATTGGCCACGTAAAACAATAAATCGTAATCGTTCCGATTGCGGCTGAAGACCGGAAAGCGCAGGTCATAGCAAACCTCCGGCTTAACACGCCAGCCTCGCCATTCCAGCACCACGCGTTCAGATCCGGCAGCGTAGTAATTGTGCTCTCCCGCCATTCGAAACAAATGACGCTTGTCATAGCTTTGCACAGCATCCGGCGTCACAAACAGCAATCTGTTGTAAACGGCGCCGTTGTGCTCTGTCGCCACGCTCCCTGCGACTGCACAATCAAAGGAACGTGCTAACGACCGCATCCAATCCTGGGACGCGCCACCCACAGGCTCCGCGTTCGATTTGGCGTTCATAGAAAACCCGGTGGTGAACATCTCGGGAAGAAGAATCAAATCCGTCTGGGGCGCAGCGGCAGCCAGTACAGCCGCTAAATGCTCGCGATTGGCCTGAGGGTTCTCCCAGACTAATTCCTGCTGTACGAGAGTCACTCTTAGATCGCGCATAATCGCCTTCCTGCCTCTATCAATACGTCGTCGGATTTTGCAAAGCAGAAACGCAATACGCTCTGCTTCGGGGGAGACTCATAGAACACAGACACGGGGATCGATGCAACACCCAGCTCCTTAGTCCAGTGCTCGCTTAATGCTGTGTCCCTTTCATCGCTAATTTGACTGTAATCCAACAGTTGAAAATAGCTGCCTTGTGCGGGTGTCCAGGAGAAACGTGAGCCGGTCAGCGTAGAAAGAAACACGTCTCGACGGCGCTGATAATCCGCCGCCAGACTCGCAGGAAACTCGGGCTGCACCTCCAAAAAATCTGCCAGCGCATGCTGAACCGGCGTTACCGCCACAAACGCCACGTATTGGTGAATCTTGCGTAGCTCCGCGGTGAGCGCCGGCGGCGCAACGCAGTAGCCCGTCTTCCAACCGGTAACACTCAGCGTCTTACCAAAAGAAAAGTGCGCAAAGCTTCGACTGCGAAGTCCCGGGTGAGACAGCACACTGCAATGTTTACGACCGTCATACACCAGATGTTCATACACCTCGTCACTGCAGACGTAAAAATCATGCTCCTGGGCCAGCATCGCGAGGCGACCCAGGTCGGCTTCACTCACAACACTCCCACAGGGATTGTGCGGACTATTGAGCATGAAGAGCTTGGTGCGCGGTGTAATCGCCGCCTCTGTGCGTTCCCAATCGATAGCAAAGGAGCCTGCCAGTAGTGGCACGTGCACAGCGCGGCCTCCCGCAAGCTCAATAGCCGGCTCGTAACTGTCGTACACGGGATCCAGAACGATGACCTCATCACCTGGTACTACGAGCGCCGTAATCGCGCAAAAAATGCCCTCCGTGGCGCCGGGCACAACGGTGACCTCGGTCTCCGGGTCAACGGTGACGTTACGGTGCATTAACAATTGCTGCGCAATGGCTTCGCGCAATCGGAGCAAGCCTGCCATAGGAGCATATTGGTTGTGCCCGCGCATAGCGTGCTCACCGAGGGCCTGAGCAAGGCGTGCCGGGGGCGAAAAGTCTGGAAACCCCTGGGAGAGGTTCAGAGCACCGTGGGTCTGCGCCAGCGCTGACATGCGAGTAAATATAGTGGTGCCTACTCGAGGCAACTTGGACTTGAGTGATGCGCTCATGGTGTTACTGCTGCTAACAAAAAACGGAGGATACAACAGTCGTATACAGAACGCGGCCACAACATGACTGGAACATTGCGACCAGAGTAACAAGTGTGGGTAAATGCAGGCATGGCTACATGCAGCCCACGTCACTGAGCAATTTAGGATGATCAACAATGAGTCTGTTTGAGGAGCTAAAGTTCATACTCGGCCCCGGCGGCCTGCTTACCGGCACCGACGTCAGCAGCCGCGCAGCGGGCGTGTGGCGGAGCGACTCCCTGAACGCACTGGCGATAGCGAGGCCCCGCAGCACCGAAGAAGTATCAAAAATCCTGGCGCTGTGCAGTGAAAACGGCGTGTCTGTGGTGACTCAGGGTGGCCTCACAGGGCTGGTTCATGGCGCAGACGCCGGTCCAGAACAACTCATACTGTCACTGGAGCGCATGCGCACCATCGAGTCCATAGATCCCACACAACGCACCGCCACCGTCCAGGCCGGCGTGAGCTTACAGACCCTTCAGGAAGCGGCAGAGGAGCAGCATCTATTTTTCCCTTTGGACCTCGGTGCGCGAGGAACGGCAACTCTAGGCGGCAATGCCGCCACCAACGCCGGGGGAAACCGTGTTATCCGCTATGGAATGATGCGAGACATGGTTCTGGGCCTGGAAGCCGTGCTGGCTGATGGAACTATTGTCTCTTCCATGAACCATCTTATTAAGAACAACGCAGGGTACGACCTCAAACAGCTGTTCATAGGCTCTGAGGGAACCTTGGGAGTCATCACTCGACTTGTGTTGCGGCTGAGGGAAGCGCCAAGCTCACAGAACATCGCTTTTGTGGCATTTGAGAGCTTCGAATCCGTCACCAGAATGCTCAAGCGTGTTGACCGGGACCTAGGGGGCGCCCTTTCAGCCTATGAGGTTTTGTGGAACAACTTTTACCGCCTCGTCACCGAAGCGCCCGCAAACAATCAACCGCCCTTGTCAGGCGAGCACCCCTACTATGCGCTCATAGAAGCTCAGGGAAACAATGACGAGCTCGACAAACAGCGATTTGAAACAATTCTTGAATGCGCACTGGAGGACGGACTGATTGTCGATGCCGTCATAGCCCAATCCGCGACCGAGAGACGAAGCCTCTGGGCCATACGGGATGATGTTGAGCAGACCTTCAGACTGGGAACGCCAATCATCTTCGATGTTTCATTGCCGATCAGCCGCATGGAAACCTACATTGCCGAAGTCCGATCCAGGCTGGATGCAGCCCTGCCCCACAACACCCTGTGGGTGTTTGGTCACTTAGGCGATGGAAACCTGCACCTGGACATCCAAACCTCTGCCGGTGACGCTGTGGCGCATCGAGCAGTTATCGAGAACGCTGTTTACGAACCACTCAAAGGCATTGGTGGCTCTGTTTCCGCAGAGCACGGCATCGGCCTGGAGAAGAAGCCCTATCTACATCTCTCCAGAGATCCCCGGGAACTTAGCCTGATGCGAACTCTAAAGAACGCACTTGATCCCGGCGGCATACTCAACCCCGGAAAAGTCATCGACACGGCACCGGGAAAAATCGGGTGAATACCCTAAGCGAACTTACGACACCGTTTCTGCCGTTGCTGGCCACAATCGCCGTCACGCTGTTTGTGACTTTGACGGCCAATGCGGTGCTGCGTCGACGCTGGCAAGACGTGCCCGACGCTCAGTTCCAGTTCCAGCTCATCATGTTAGCTCTCACCATCACCGGAGGTCTGAGCATAGTCGCAGCGCTGCCGGTAAGCGACACGCTCCGCGGACAGCTGCTGAGCCTCATAGGCCTGCTACTGAGCGCCGCTATCGCCTTATCGTCTACGACGTTTATCGGCAATATCCTTGCGGGGATTATGCTCAAAACCATACGCAAGGCCCGCCCGGGCGATTTCATCACCGTAGCGGATCTCACCGGCCGCATCACCGAGATGGATTTACTGCATACAGAGATCCAAACCGAGTTTCGCGATCTGGTCACCGTGCCGAACATCTATATGGTCACACAGCCACTCAAAGTAGTGCGGGCCTCGGGGTCCATCATTACCGCAGAGGTTTCCTTGGGATATGACGTCGCTCACGGTCGCGCAAAAAAGGCGCTGCTTGAAGCGGCAAGCGCGTCAGGCCTGACGGATTGCTTTGTGCATGTCCGTTCCCTCGGCGATTTCGCCGTGACCTACCGGGTAGCAGGATTACTGGAAGACATCCGCAGTCTGATTTCCGCACGCTCTGTGCTCATGACTGAAATGCTCGATGCCTTAACCAATAATGACATCGAGGTTGTCTCACCCAACTTCATGAATACCCGGGCACTGGCACCCGAGCAGCGAATCCTTCCAGCGCAGAGCACACAGCGCCGCACGGAGGACATTCAGACTCTGGCCGAGGACATCGCGTTTGACAAAGCCGAGGATGCGGCTTCGGCCGAAAAAATACGCGAGGCCATTAAAGAAACCGAGCGGGCGCTTAAGGCTTTAAAGGAAGAGCCTGATGAGAAAGAAGAACACGCTGCCAAACCACTCAAACGCAAGTTGGTTCGGCTAGAAGAGTTACTGAAGCTGGCAGAGGCCCAGGTGAAAGCGGACACAAGCGATTAAATCGCACCGCGCTTTCGATCCTTGAGTATCACCGACGCAGCGTTCTTGCCGGGAATACCCGACACCCCTCCCCCGGGGTGCGCACCAGAACCACAGAGATACACGCCCTCTACAGGCATGCGGTGATCGGCATAGCCGCCCACAGGGCGCAAAGAGAAGATCTGGTTCAGGGACAACTTGCCGTGAAAGATATCGCCGCCGAGCATATTGAGCTTTCGCTCTATATCCAAGGGCGAATTAATCTGTCTTCCCATGATCGCTTCACGAAAATTGGGTGAATACGCAGACACTGTATCGATCACGGTATCGGCCACCTGCTCTTTTACCTCGTCCCAGCTTTGTCCATCAGGAAGATGGCGTCGAAAGTGCTGACAGAACAGGCTCATCACATGGCAGCCCTGGGGGGCGAGAGAATCATCCAGCAGTGTAGGAATACACATGGAGATCACAGGCTTGTTCGCCCAACCCTGCTCCTTCGCGTCGTCATAGGCCTGATTCATGTAAGCCAGTGACGGGCAGATGTCGATGGTGTTCTGCATGGCCGCCAAACCGCGCTCATCGTGATCCACGCTGGCAAAGCGTGGCAGCTCAGACAGGGCGACGTTCATGCGAAAGGTTGCAGACTCGCTCTGATAGCCAGCTATGCGTTGTTGGAAGGCCGGCGGTGTGTGTGTCACATCGATTAACTGGCCGAACAGAACCTTGGGGTGTGTATTGGAGGCAACAATGCCCGCGGAAAACCTCCGGCCATCCTCTAATACAACTCCACTCGTCTTTCCGTTGTTTACAACAACCTCAGCAACGCCTGCATCCGTGAGAATCTCCACGCCCAGGGATTCACAGTAGCTGGCCATGGCCTGAGTGATCGCTCCCATCCCCCCTTTGGCATAAGCCCAGGCGCCGGTTCTTCCGTCGATCTCGCCAAACACATGATGCAAAAGGACGTAGGCCGTGCCCGGGGTGTAGGCCGTCGCGTAATTGCCGATGATCCCTTCGAACCCGTAGAGACCTTTTATGGGGTCACTCTCGAACCAGCGATCAAGCACGTCGCCGATGGACATGGTCATGAGTTCGCTAAGCTCTATCTGGCGCTCGGGTGACAAACGTCGGAACGCATTTGCCTGCTGGATTAAACGCCAGATGTCGGACCAACCGCCGCCAAAGTTCGGCGGAATATCCTTGGCGACGCCCCTTACCAACTCCCCCATATCCTCCAGCATTGCTTCAAAGGCTGGATAAGCCTGTGCGTCCGCTTTGGAAAAACGGGCGATGGCCTCCTGGGCCTGCTGGGTATCTCTCGGCAAGTACATATGATCGCCAGGGAGCAATGACAGAGAACCACCGGGGCGATGCAGCAGTGTCAGACCGTGCTTCTCAAGCTCAAGGTCGGCCATCACATCACGGTCCAGCAGACTCACAAGATAGGAAAATACAGAGTTGCGATACCCGGGATGAAACTCCTCGGTAAGCACCGCGCCCCCGATCACACTGCGACGCTCCAGCACCCGCACCTTGAGGCCACCCCGGGCGAGATAGGCAGCACAGGCTAGACCGTTGTGGCCCGCTCCAATGACTATGGCATCCATCGCGTTATCACTCACAGCTGTTTCTACTCGTCACAAGCGGCTATTCACTGCAGGTTATCAATGGTAATTTCGGGCAAGTTATCGGCCGGCGCAAAGCCAAGCACCTTTGCATAAAAGTACAACTCGGCTTCCCGCGCGGCGATCTGGTTCTCTGCTTTGCGAAAACCATGGGACTCGCCTTCAAAGGCCACATAAGCCGTGGGTACTCCGCGACTCTTTAGCGCCTCGTAAATCATCGCGGACTGATTGGGCGGAACAATGGGATCATCAAGTCCCTGCAAAAGCAGCAAGGGAGCCTTGAAACCGTCCAGATGATGAATCGGAGATCGCTCGACATAAAGATCTTTGCGCTCAGGATAAGGCCCGATGAGCTGATCCAGATAACGGGACTCAAACTTGTGCGTGTCCTTTGCCAACGCTTCTATGTCCGACACTCCATAGTAGGATGCGCCCGCCGCAAAAGTATCGTAAAAGGCATGCACCGCCAGCGTCGTGTAACCGCCGGCACTTCCCCCACGAATAATCAAACGCTCCGGGTCAGCCAGACCCTGCTCAGCGAGCCAGGCAGCTCCCGCAGAGGCATCCTCAACATCTGTGATTCCCCACTGTCCGTAGAGCGCTCGTCGATAGTCCCGACCAAATCCCGTACTGCCCCGATAGTTAAGATCCAGTACCGCAAAGCCGCGACTCGTCCAGTAGTAGTGCTCTGGCCGGTAACTCACGCCTGCCACAGACGTCGGTCCTCCATGGACACTCACAATCAGCGGTGGCGCTGTCCCGGCAATGGCCGTGGCATGGGGATTTTGGGGCGCGAAGTACACGCCGTAAGCCTCTCCACCCGAGGGAAGGGGGAAAGTGACCTGCTCGTAGGGCGGAATCCACATTGCATCCAAGGCGGCATCTGATGAGCGCCGGATAACGTCCTGAATCGCTCCGTCAAGATTCGCCGAAACAAGCGCAGAAGGTCGATCTGCAAAACCGGCGGTAAAGTACAGGGTATCCTTATCGACGACCAAGCTGCCGTAACTGACAGCCCCGGTATCCAACACTCGCTGTCTGCCTTGGGAATCCAGTGCGATCAATTGCTCCACACTGCCTTGTCGGGCTACCAGCAACATTTGCCCCTCGGGCAGCAGCCAGTAGTAGCGACCACCGATAGTCCAGTCGGGCCCGCCAATCTCCACATTCTCCAGGCCGGTTTCTATGGCCGTAAAGGCAGTACCGGCGATGATGTAAGGCTTCCACCAGTTATCGCGATCCGAAATAGCAATAAGTGTGTTGTCCTCCCTCCATTGGGGATCTATCACCGATTCGCGGCTAGCGGGATTGTGCGTGGTGAGATTTACAAAGGCACCGAGCTCATCAAAGCGGGCGCTATGCAAGGTCGTGCTATCCCAGGGCATATTCGGGTGCATCCAACTGGTGAAAGCGATGCGCGTACCGTCCGGTGACAGGCGTGGAGCAGACACAAAATCCGTGCCGGAGAACAAAACATCGCCCTCTCCTTCCTCGGCGGGGTTTAGCGCCACCAATGTGTTGACGGGCTCCTCCAATCCGCGGTGATCCTCACGAATACACAATAGGCGGTTGCGGCTGCTGTCAAAGGAACAACCGGCATAACGCAGGGCTGCATCCGGCGTGATAGGCTCCGGCGACGCCCCGGCGACGAAGCGATAAATCCGTTGGTCAGTGAAGTTGCTGAACCAGAGCACGCCGTCATGCACCGTGAAACTGCTGCCACCATACTCCTGCACCCGAGTACGTACATTAAAAGGCTCGCTGAGGAGTTCCTCGGGCTCCATGCCCGGCTGCCAGCGCATGATGGTATTCCGCCCCCCTTGCTCCGGGCGCGATTCGAGCCAGTAGAAATAGTCACCGTCTTTACGAAGCCCGCCGATACCCCGGCTCCCTTCAACCAGAGACGCCGCAGTAATATCTGACGGCCAACTGCCATAGGGCATCTGCGCCGAAGAATCCGCTTTTACAGCGGCTTCATCCGTTTGCGAACTCACTACCGACTCATCACTACAGGCCATTAGCCACACCATCATTGAGACCAAAAGAATTCTTGCGATCATGACTCACCATCCAAAACTCAAATCTGCTGCACGCTGAACGAGCAGCATTGGATGTCCAGTGTCAGCGCGTTACAGTTTTTTTCAAATCAAAGCGTCGAATCGTTTAATCTTGACGACTTTGCTACGTACACTGTCCAGCCAGCCACAAAGGAAAACATCATGTCACAGGTCGACGTCACCACAAAAAACCACATTATGCATCTGCATCTCACCCGGCCGGAGAAGTACAACGCGCTGAGCCTTGAGATGTATGGCGCTCTGGCCGAAGCGCTACATCGCCTGGAAACCGACCCACAGCTGCGCGTCGCCGTGGTATCGGCAGAGGGCCGCAACTTTACAGCCGGCGTGGAGCTTGATCAGTGGGCTCCCTATTTTGGCGGCGGCGAAGGCTGGCCCATCGGCGAAGGGCGTATCGACCCTATGGGCGTGACGGGCCCTCAACACAGCAAACCCATCGTCATGGCGGTGCAGGGCTACTGTTTCACCTGGGGCGTGGAGATGCTCCTGAATACCGAAATTCGTATTGCTGCCAACGACACCCAGTTTCAGATGCTGGAAGTCCAGCGCGGCCTGTTTCCCTGCGGTGGCGCCACCTTCCGTTTACCGCGGGAAATAGGCTGGGGGAACGCCCAGCGCGTGCTGCTCACCGGAGACCGGTGGAGTGCCGAAGAGGCCCTGCGCTGGGGCATGGTTCAGGAACTCACGGAACCTGGCGCGCAAATTGACCGCGCATTGGAGCTTGCCGGCTCCGTAGCCGACGCTGCGCCTCTGGGCGTGCAGGGACTGCTGCGAGCCAGCCGATACTCTTTGGAGAACGATCGCGAGGCCTGCGCCAAACAAATGTTCACCGACCTCATCCCCATTATGAAAAGTGAAGATGCCGCCGAAGGCGTAAACTCTTTTATGGAACGTCGCAAGGCCCGGTTCACCGGCCGCTAGACCCGGCCCTACAATCCTGAAGCTCTACTTTTGAGCCAACACAGCTATCGAGCTAACAGACAACTAGACCAACACAAAGCAAGGGAAGCTAAGCTTTTGCCAAATATAAATGCCAACAACATCAGCATCGAATACGAGACCCACGGTAACCCCGCCAATCCTACGGTATTACTGATAATGGGTTTGGGGACGCAACTTACCGGCTGGCCATTGGCGTTTTGCGACTCGCTGGTGGATCACGGGTACCATGTCCTGCGTTTTGACAATCGTGACATTGGGCTGTCCAGTCGTCTTGATCACGAACGAACACCCAATATTCCCGGACTCGTTATTCTCAAGACCTTAAAACTGCCCGCACCCTCCGTCTACACCCTCGAAGACATGGCAGCCGACGCCATCGGGCTGCTGGATGCGCTGAACATCCAACAGGCGCATATCGTCGGGGCGTCTATGGGCGGGATGATTGCCCAGCTTATTGCCGCGCACTACCCCCAGCGCACGCTGAGCCTTACCTCCATCATGTCCACCACAGGCCATCGCTCCCTGCCCCGGGCTGACCGGGAGGCCACCAAGGCTTTGATGCTGCAACCGGATGATCCGAACGACCATGCATCGATCGTCGAGCGCAACGTGCGCGTACGCAAAGCGCTGCAAAGTCGTACGCACCCGAAAGACGATGAGGAAATTCGCCAGACTGCGGCCGATGCCGTGGCCCGAGGAGGCTACTATCCGGCGGGCGTGGCGCGCCAGCTCGCGGCTATCATCGTGGCCAAAGACCGTCGCCGCTTATTGTCGACCATTGATGCACCTTCTCTGGTGATTCATGGCGAGGAAGACACGCTCGTCAAAGTTGAGTGCGGCATCGACACGGCCAAGCACCTGCCCGACTGCGAGCTGCGTATTTTACCCGGCATGGCCCATGACCTTCCCACACCACTACTACAGGAAATCGCGGACGGCATTCACAGCATTGCCCAACGCGCCTAGCAAAACATGCAGACCCCGACTCTTAAGCTACGCACGCCCTACCTGATTTTTCTGGGTGATGAATCCCGTCCCACTTACGCCAAGACGGGCAAGGGCATTGCCGACTGGCGCCCGGAGCTCTGTGCAGGCCAGTTACGGCTCAGCAATGACGCGCTGGACCTTAAGCTGCCGGACATGCCCGTTGGCGTCGCCGCGGACGCAGGCGTAGGCTCGCTCGTCGTGGGCACAGCTCTGGTCGGCGGGAACATTCCCCACAACTGGCTGGACACACTGTGCGAAGCCGCACGCGCTGGTATCGATATTGTCGCGGGCCTGCATACTCGACTCGATAGCATCGCAGTATTGCGCGACGCAGCGGCCGCCGGCGGCAGTCGACTCGTCGACGTAAGAATTCCACCGCACAACATCCCCGTTGCAAGCGGCAGGAAGCGCTCAGGAAAACGTCTGCTTACCGTAGGCACAGACTGTGCGCTGGGCAAGAAATACACGGCGCTGCAGCTCGAACGAGACATGCAACGCGCGGGCTATGATGCTGATTTTCGCGCGTCGGGGCAGACCGGCATCATGATCGCCGGGACGGGCATACCCATAGATTGCGTCGTCGCTGACTTCATTTCTGGCGCTGCTGAAATACTCTCACCGGACAATAAATCCGAGCACTGGGACATCATTGAAGGTCAGGGAAGCATCTACCATCCAGGATATGCTGCTGTGAGTCATGGTTTGCTCATCGGCTCCCAGCCGGATGCGTTTGTGGTTTGCCATGCGGCGGGACGTACACATATAGAAGGTTGGGAGGAGTACCCCTTGCCCAGCATTGGCGAAGTTATCGAGCGCACCACAGCCATCGGTGCGCTCACCAACCCGGGCATTCGCTGCATCGGCATCAGCGTCAACACGCTGGCAGTGGGCGCCGAAAAGCGAGCAGACTATCTGGCCCAACTATCTGCACAGTATGGACTTCCCTGTGTCGATCCTATGATTCACGGCACGGGCGCAATCATCCAACAACTTGCATAACACAAGTGGAGCCTGATCCTCATGAAAGTCACTGTAGATATCATCACCTATCCCATGAAGGTTCCCTTCGCTATTACCGGGCATGTGTTTTACGACACCGCGACGGTGCTGGTCACCGTTGAAAACGACGGGGTTATTGGTCGCGGCGAGGCCGTAGGCAGCTACTATCTGGATGAAACCGCTGACAGCATGGCTGCAGACCTGGAGTCGGTTATCAGTCACATCGATGCGAACACCACGCCCGAGGCCTTGCAGGACTTAATGCCGATCTGCGGTGCTCGCAACGCCCTGGACTGCGCGCTCTGGGACTACCGCGCCAAACGCGCCGGAAAACGGATCTGGAATCTTCTGGACATCGCTCCTCGGGAGTTGATCACGGTGTTTACCGTGGGCATGGAGGAGCCGTCGGTCATGGCTGAGCGCGCCGCCGCCGCGGCGGAATTTCCGCAACTCAAGATCAAACTGAACGATGAAAAGCCCATGGAGCGCCTGGAGGCTATCCGGGCAGCACGACCGGACGCCACACTGGTGATCGATGTGAATCAGGGCTGGAGCTTCGCTGCGTTAAAAGAATACCTGCCCACCTGCGAAAAACTGGGCGTTGCCATGATTGAACAGCCATTGGCGCGCGGCGACGATGCGGCATTGGAGGGCTTCAAATCATCGGTGCCTCTCGGCGCCGACGAGTCCTGTCTGGGTCTTGGCGAATTCGAGCTCGCTGCGCAACGTTACGATGTACTGAACATTAAACTGGACAAGTGTGGCGGCCTCACCGAAGGCCTGGCATTAGTGAAGGCGGCCCGCGCCCGGGACATGCAACTCATGGTGGGCAATATGACCGGCACATCGCTCTCCATGGCTCCAAGCTATGTCATTGCACAGTTCTGTCAGTTCGTGGATATCGATGGGCCCCTGCTTTTAGCCGAGGATGTCGACAATGGGCTTGAGTACCGCACCGGAGGCCTTGTAGGCCTGCCCGGCGCGGCACTGTGGGGCTAAACGTCGCCCGGACTCATTTACCTGATAGCGCGTAAACAAAGTCCACGTACGCTTTTTCGATATCCGCAAGCCCCGCGGCGCCACTGCCTTGTGCCGGCTCAATGAGCATAATTTCATTGGGTGAATGTGCACCGGTCCCAAAGCCCATACCCCAGGGCATCATGGGCAGCTTGAGTCGCTGGGTAAACTGATAAAACGGTGCAGACCCGGCGATGCGGGGATTCACCGCCGGTGTGCCGGCATACTTCTTTGACACACCCAGGGCCGCCTGAACCAACGGCGTTTGGATGGATGTTTGCGCCGCCGGATAACTGGACAGCCGACGCATGACAATATCGCTGTAGCCATTGGCATCCAGGTACGCGCGGATTTTATCCATATGCTCATCAGGATCGATACCTACGGGTAAGCGTGAATCCATTTTTGCGGTAGCCACGTGAGGCAGAATCGTCTTCACCCCCTCTCCCGTATAGCCCGCGTAAATACCATCGATGTTCAGAGTGGGTGAGTAGGTGAGCTCCATCGCTCGCTGCTCGGGCCCCGCATCGTCCATCCAGCGCTCAATGGCAAAAGCTTCTTTTAGCGCGCTAGTGCGATCGTTGTTCAAAAGGGATGCCGCGATGAGAGACTGCTCTTCCTCTGTGGGCCCCCGGATGCCGTCATAAAAACCCGGTACCAGTGCAGTATTGCCGTCCGGTGAGGTGAGTGTTGCCAGGGCCTGAATAAGACGCCATACGGGCGAGTCCAACGCAGCTTTGTAGGATCCATGAATTTCCGAGGTAACCGGGCCGCCCCAGCTCCCCCCCCGTGCCTCTAACTCCCAGTAAGCGATACCTTTTACACCCAGAAAAAGATTCAGATCGCCCGCGGGAGACTGCATATTCATAGGGAAAATCACGCCATCAGCGGTGCGCAGGCGATCTTCATATTTGTCGACGATCTGAGGATAGTGCGGCGAGCCCAGCTCCTCTTCACCCTCAGCGGTGATCATCAGGTTTACCGGTAACTTGCCTTCCACAGCGATGATCGACTCCAAAGCGTTGAGAAACGCCCGCTGCGGGCCTTTTTGATTCGTTGCACCGCGAGCCATGATCACCTTACCCGTCGCGTGATCCACAAGCTCTGCGGCAAAAGGTGGTGACTGCCAATCCTCAGGGTTCACCGGCTGCACGTCGTACATCATGTAAACCATCAGGGTCGTTGCCGCACCGGAATCCAGGTATCCCCAAACCCCGGGATGTCCATCGGTAGGTACCAGCTCCGCTTCCTGAAAACCCATGGCGCGAAAGTCGTCGACTAACATTTGCGCCATAGCATCTATACCCACATCCTGGGCACTGATCGAAGGCTGACGCAACCATCGCTGCAGATTGCTCACGTGAGCCGGGAGGTTGTCGTCGATGTGCTTATAAATTGCCTCATGCTCATCGGTGTAAGCAGGTATGGAGCTGTAATCGTAGGGGTAGCTCATATCAATAGAGTACTGAGGGCGCCCCGTTTCCTGAGCTACTGAGTGCAAGGGAAAGACCAAAGCTAAAGCAAACAAACCTAAACCAAACGTACGCTTCATTGAGCAGTATCCTTTATGAAATTGACACTTGAAATCGTGAGCGCAAGATTAACGCCTAAGATGAATAATTGCAGCCGGCGCGCCCCGATGCCCAATCATCGACAAGCGCCCAACTGGCTAAGATCGCTTTAACCCGGCAAGCGTGCCCAACCCGCTACGGTCGCTAAATTGGGGGACGCTCACTTCGCAAGTCGCGCACGCTTGCCTGCGTCCGTGCCTGCTTCGGACAAAGGGCTGCTGGCGTTGCTTACGTAGCGAGCGTCACCCCCTAGCGAGCGGAGTGAGTAACGCCAGTAGCCCGGATTTACAACCGGAGACTGCTGAAGGCGACTGTTAAAGTTATCACTTAGAACTGACCTGATTTTTTCCGGCAGTTTTTGCTGCGTAGACAGCCTCATCCGCACGTTTCAACATGGTCTCGTAGTCGGGATGACCTCGGTACTCTGCCACACCAATGCTGACCTTTATCGGTATCACACGACCGTCATCGAGGTTCACAGGTGCCGCTCGTATCGACTGCAGAATAGCATCAGCTTTTCTGCGCGCTGCGTCGATGTCACTGGAGGTCAGCACCACGAGTAGTTCGTCACCACCATAGCGAAACGCAAAATCCGTTTGCCGAACCACGTGAGTCAACACCTTTGCCACCTGCTTTAGAACCCGGTCGCCGATCGCGTGGCCATAGGTATCATTAACCTGCTTAAAGTCGTCCACATCAATCATGAGTAACGAGTAGGCATCACCGGCGGAGTGTGCAATCTGGTTTTCGCGCTTAAGAATGCCATCGAGAAATCGACGCCCGTACAATGAGGTCAATGGATCTCTGCTATCCATTTCTCGCTGTGACTTTTGCGCCAGCTCATCAATGAGGAAACAAACCTGATCAGTTAGTCGCCGGACATCGGCAAACAAGCCCGAGCGATCACTGGCTTTAAAACTGTCACTCAGCTGGCGTTCAACACAGCCATTGAGTTCCGCAACCAAGCCTCGGATTCTATCCAGCTCGGGGAAATCACCAAAATGCAGCGGTGCCTTGTGGCTCAGCCATGCTCCGAACATCGACGCATAGATACTCGACTGCTTGCCACTGTTGCTCGGCCAATCGTCGTACGCCATGTCCCGGGACCAGCTAATGAGTTCAGTTTTCATGCGTTCGCACTCCACCGAAAGGTCCACACTGGCTAACCTGAACCTTAAGGCCTGCGCGTTTCTTTCGTCTTCCAGGGTACGCTGCAAATACGCCTTGTTCATTATCGACAGACAGGTATCAAAGAGGCTCATGACATAGAGCACGCCGTCATCCAGCTGGTGTTTATCCTGCCCATCCCAGGCGCTTATTAGCGCCTTCACGCAGAATGCCTTTACGACTTGTGTTCCATGTATGACCTGTTCCGCTGGAATCCCCACACGAGCATGCGTTTCACCTATCTTTAGATGGATCGCCTTCAACTCCTTGGGCTGGATAGCCGCACTTGATTGGAGCACCTCAGCGGCCCAGGCCTCGAACATGCCAAACATTCGAGACTCCACTTTATTGTGGTCAAGAAACGCAGCAGCCTCTGAATCGGAGAGCATTTCCTGATAGAAAATGGCCGCTATGTCACTGCAGCTCTCACGCAGTACTGACGAAACATAGTCCACCGTGGCCGACGGGGTATTCTCGACGAGATTACTAAAGTCTCTCTTGGGCATGGGTACATCTCAGGGGTGGGGATAGATGATTAACCATAAGATTAGCACGACTATTTTTTTGCAAAAGCACGCACTTTGACTCACGCTAACGTTATTCGTTTTTCCGGCAAGCGTGCCCAACCCGCTACGGTCGCTAAATTGGAGGACGCTCACTTCGCAAGTCGCGCACGCTTGCCGGCGTCAGTGCGTACTTCCGGCTCGGTGGCTGCCACGGGCAAAGGGCTACTGGCGTTGCTTACGAAGCGAGCGTCACCCCCTCTAGCGAGTGGAGTGAGTAACGTCAGTAGCCCGAGCTCTTGCGAACGACCTAGCTATCGAGTCCCGCGAGCACCGCATCGTACTCGGCTGTCAGCTCGGCAAAGCGCGCAATGGCTTCACCACCTGGCTCCTGATCCGCCTTATCCAGCATGCGCGACAGATAACTGATCTGGCTGATCAGCCGTGGCTGCATGTAGGTGCCCTCTTCAGTCACGAGTAGCTGTATCGCCGACTCCACTGCAGTGCGTCGGTCAGATTCGCCAGCGTCCAGAGACGCAAGCTCTGTCTCAAGGCTGTGCGCCGTACGCCGTGCGCGGTCCAGAAGATCCAGCACCTGTCGCTGAAGCTGCAACTGCTCCTGAATGTGCGCCTCGGTGACACCGATCTCAAGCACCCGGGGATCCATCATAATGGTGAGTGGTTGAGTGAAAACGTCATCACCCACCGTCAGCTTTACGCTGTAGGTCCCGGCAGCTGCCAGCGCACCATCGGTGAAGCGCTTCTTCTCATTCTTCTGCCAGGGTCCGCGATAGCGCATATCCCAATGGAAGCGATTGATACCCGCCTTTGCGGTCAGGCTGTCTTGCTTCACGTAGCGCACTTCGTTAAGCGCCATGCTATCGATGAGTTCCCCTTGATCGTCACTGTCCGTTACGTTCACGCTGGAGAACGCATTCACCGTCTCACCCTTGGCATCTAAAATCTCCAGGGTTACCGGTCCATCCACACTTTCCGGAAGGTAGTAGTCGATAATCGCTGAGGGCTTTCTATACTGGGGTATGGCTTTGGGATCAGGAGCGTCATAGCTGGGCCGGTCGCGATAACGCACGGTTAGCGCAGGCTCAAACAATACTGTCTGATCACCTACATCGGGCATGGGCGCCTGCCGCAATGCAGAAATATCATCCAGCACCCAAAAGGCGCGCCCCATAGTCGCCACAACCAGGTCATCGCGGTGGATACGAATATCCGTGACCGGTGTCACCGGCAGATTCTGCTGGAAAGACTGCCAGCTATCGCCGTCATCGAAGGAGATGAACAGGCCACCCTCCGTGCCCGCGTAAAGCAAACCCGGTCGCACAGGGTCCTCACGGACCACGCGCACGGGGTAGTCAGCGGGAACACCGTTCTTGCCATCGGTCATCAGCGTCCAGCGCTTGCCATAATCTGACGTTCGATAGGCATAAGGCTTGCTGTCGCCCAGCTGATATCGCAGCACCGCGGCGTAGGCCACCGCAGGATCATGCCGGGACGGCTCCACAGAGTCCACGCGACCGCCCTTGGGCAGGCCGCGGGGCGTGACGTTCTTCCAGCTTTGACCGTTATCACGCGTCACGTGGATAGGACCATCGTTGGAGCCCGTCCAGATAACACCGGGGGCAATGGCAGACTCACGAATAGAGTAGAGCGTGCTGTATACCTCTTCGCCGGTGACGTCCCGGGTAATCGGCGATCCCGACACTACCTGCTTATCGGCTTCAAAAGCGGTCAGATCAGGCGATATGGTCTCCCAGGTAACGCCGTTATCGCTCGTGCGGTGTAGAAATTGCGATCCGTGATAAACCACATTGGGGTCATGGGGCGAAACCGCTACCGGTGCCACGCGCTGAAAACGATACTTCAGATCCCTGGGGTTTTGACCGTACATGTTAGTGGCACCGACGTAATAGCTACGCTCAGTGCCTGTGTTTTTATCGAAAACGGCAAACCGTCCTTTGCAGTTGGCGTACACCGTGTCGGGATCGCCCGGCTTGGGTACGGCAGGTCCGGTCTCGCAGCCACCGGCTTCGATGAGCCAGGCATTTACATTCTGGACACTATAGGGTGAGCGACTGGGGACGGCGATGGCGGTGCCGTTGTCCTGCTGCCCCGCATACAGCCAGTAGGGATACTGGTCGTCAACATCCACGGTGTATAGCTCTGTAGTGGCCTGGTTAAACTGGCTGGACCAGGTCTTACCGCCGTTGTGGGTGACGTTGGCTCCGCCGTCATTTGCCTGAATGAACAACTGCGAATCAGTAGGGTTGATCCACATATCATGGTTATCGCCATGGGGAGGATGCATCTCTTCCCAGTTCACGCCGCCATCGACGGACTTGAAGTAGTTGGTTGCCATGACATAAACGACATTTGCATCAAGCGGGTCCGCCTCAACATTGCCGTAATAAAAAGGCCGGTTGACCAGCGCTTTTTTTGACGACACCTGGGTGAAACTCTCTCCCTGATCCACCGAGCGATACAGGCCCCCCTCTTCACCGGGTGCTTCTACCAGCGCATACACAATGCTGCTGTCTGATGCAGAAATCGCAAGATCAATACGGCCGATTAAGCCCGTGGGCAAACCCTCGCTAATCCGGCGCCAGTTACTGCCGCCATCAATGGACTTATACAGTCCACCCTCTTCCTGCGTCCCGCCACTATCAATCGTCCAGGGTTTGCGTCGTGCTTTCCACGCCGCCGCAAAAACAACGTTAGGGTTGTTGGGAAGCAGTTCGATATCTGCAAAACCCACGGCATCAGAGATTCCCAGGACCTTCTCCCAGCTCTCTCCACCGTTCGTTGTCTTGTACACCCCACGCTCAGGGTTATCGCTAAACGCCTGCCCGATAGCCGCAACCCACACGACGTTGTTGTTCGTCGGATCGATCTCCACAGCCCCGATATGACCGCTGTCCTCAAGTCCGATGTGCGTCCAGGAATCGCCTCCGTTGATGGATTTGTAGATGCCTTTACCGGGAATCACATTGGAACGCAGACCCTCGGACCCTGTGCCCACATAGAGAAGGTTCGAATCGGTCTGGGATGCAGCGATATCACCAATGGAGGGTGACGCAAAGTATCCGTCAGAAATATTGTTCCAACTCGTGCCGTAATCCGTGGTCTTCCACACACCTCCACCGGAGGCCCCGAGGTAAAACGTACCAGGCTCCTGTACGGTGCCGGCAACCGCCGTTACACGACCACCGCGGGTCGGCCCCACATTGCGATATTCGAGCGCATCAAAGTTCTGCGCATAGCTGGCATCAATAGGTAGCAGTAGCGCTGACAAAAACAGGAAGGCCGTTCTTTTCAAAGGAAAACTCCAAGGGATTGAATTGCGGATGACATTAACACCCCAGAGGGAGAGCGACAATTGTGATGTGGCCCTTATGTCCAGAAAACGAAGCGCCGAGGCAGTGCTCACGGCGCTTCGTTTTACTCGGGCGCGTACTGGCGGATGACCTGCTTACCCAGGGCCATGAGATGCACCTGATCGGAGCCATCCGCCTGGCGACACCAACGGGCGTAGTTATAGGCTTCGGCCATGGGATAGTCCTCGGTCAGGCCGCCCGCACCGTGCATCTGCATGCAGCGATCAATCACCGTCTGGGCCATGATAGGCACGGACACTTTGCTCGCCGCTATGAGATCCATGGCTCCTTTGGCGCCAACCTCATCCATGCGCTGACAGGTCTTGAGAACCAGCAACCGCATCATTTCTATCTCGGAAAAACTCCGGGCAATGTCCTCGCGTACAGACTGATGCTCGCTGAGCTTTCGACCAAAGGTACTGCGCCGCGTGACTCTGTCGCAGGCCAGCTCCAGGCATCGCTGCGCTGCCCCAATCAGCCGCATACAATGGTGAATACGACCGGGACCCAAACGACCCTGGGCAATTTCGAAGCCTCGGCCTTCGCCTAAAAGAATATTCTCGGCGGGCACGCGCACGTCGTTGAAACGCAGCTCCGCATGCCCCATAGGCGCGTCGTCATAGCCCAGGGTCGTCAGCGGACGAATAATTTCCAGCCCGGGCGTTCCTTTGGGTACGAGAATCTGCGACTGCTGTTTATGACGACTGGGGTTATCCGGATCGGACTTGCCCATCACGATAAAAATGGCGCAGCGCTCGTACATCGCGCCAGAGATAAACCACTTGCGACCATTGAGCACATACTCATCCCCGTCACGACGAATGGACAGCTCAATATTCGTCGCATCGGAAGATGCTACCTGCGGTTCAGTCATCGCGTACGCAGAGCGGATTTCACCGTTTAGCAGTGGCGTCAGCCAGGCCGACTGCTGCTGAGGCGTTGCGTACTTCATGAACACTTCCATGTTGCCGGTGTCCGGAGCATTACAGTTGAACACCTCAGGGCACCAGATCACACGACCCATGAGCTCTGCCAGGGGTGCGTAATCCAGATTGCTCAATCCATCGTGGTCTACATGCTCTGCCAACTTCGGCGGGACAAACATATTCCACAGCCCCGCCTCTCGAGCCTTGGCTTTAAGCTCATCCATAATGGGCAAATAGCCAAAGCGATCTTCGGCGGCATCGAGCTGCTGGCGATAGCGCTCTTCGTTAGGGTAAATATGCGCGTCCATAAAGGCGCGCAAGCCGTCCTGATAGGCCAGTGAGGCCTTACTGAATTCGTACACAAGCTTTCTCCCGATTTAGGCGGCAATCCGCTCGATGATAATCGCCGGCGCCATTCCACCTGCGGCACACATAGTCACCAGACCAAACTGTTGATCACGGCGCTCCAGTTCATCAAGGATCGTGCCGATGAGCACAGAGCCCGTACCTCCGATGGGATGCCCTAAAGCCATGGCCCCACCATTGACGTTCACCTTGCCCCGATCCAGATCCAGATCCCGGATAAACTTCTCGGCAACCACCGAAAAGGCCTCATTGATTTCAAAAAGATCAATATCCGACAGACTCATACCCGCTTTCTTCAAAACCTTACGAGCCGCAGGCACCGGGGCGTTGAGCATCAGGGTCGGAGAGTCGCCCATGTTGGCCATGGCCACCACCCGCGCCCGGGGCTTCAGTCCATGCGCCTTTGCATACTCAGGAGACGCAAGTAGCAAAGCCGCAGCACCGTCCACGACGCCCGAGGAATTGCCGGCATGATGCACGTGATTAATGACAAGGTCGGGATAGACCTGGGCTACCAGCTTGCGAAACGTTGTGCCCTGCTCGTCCAGAGGGTAATCAGCAATGGGCTCAAACGACGCCTTAAGACCAGCAAGCCCTTCCAGCGTAGTTTCCGGCCGCGGAAACTCCTCTCGATCCAGCGCTACACTGCCATCGGGGTTCAGCACCGGTATGAGACTGCGATCGAAGTGTCCGTTGGCAATAGCCGCCGCCGCGTTCTGCTGCGAGGTAATGGCCAAAGCATCCAGGGCTGTTCTGGGAATGTTTTCCAGGGTCGCAATGGCGTCGGCACACACACCCTGATGCGGCTGAGGATGCATTTCACGCAGATGCAGATTGCCGTTATCCATAAAAGGCGACTGACTCGGGTCAGAGCCGTAGAGCGACATCATTTCACAGCCGCCGGCAACAACCAGATCTTCCATGCCGCTCATGATCGACGCTGCAGCGATGTTCACCGACGTAATACCCGAACCACAAAACCGATCCAGGGTTACCGCCGAACTGCGCACGTCATAGCCCGCATCCAGCGCCGCCATGCGCGCCAGGTCACCACCCTGGGTACCGCGCTGCCAGCTGGTACCAAAAATAATGTCGTCTACGTCGGCCGTATTGATACTGTTGCGCTCTGCGATCGCCCGCAGAACCGTCGCGCCCAGATGCTGAGGATGTAAATGCGCTAATGCGCCCTTCCCTTTTTTGCCAATACCCCGAGGGGTCCGACAGGCGTCAATAATCCACGCTTCGCTCATATCGCTAACCTCCTATTTGCCTTTCCAGTTGGGTGCACGCTTTTGCGCGAAGGCCGTTGCACCCTCGATGGCGTCTTCACTGGTAAACACATGCCCGACAATTTCCTGCTGCTTTGCGAACATCTCATCACTGCTCCAATCCTGGGCGCCGGCCACAGCCTTGAGACTCGCGGCCACAGCCAAGGGGCCGTTCGCCGCAATACTCTTTGCCAGCTCCTGGGCGCCCTCGAGCGCTTTACCCGATTCTGCAATCCGGTTAATCAAACCCAGCTCATAGGCGCGGGCGGCACTGATGAACTCTCCGGTCAGGGCAAGCTCCATGGCTATGCGTGATGGAATCTGCTTGGGTAGTTTCACCAGACCTCCCGCAGCTGCAGCAAGACCACGCTTGACCTCAGGAATGCCGAACTTACTGCTGTCAGAGGCGACGATAAGATCGCAGCTGATGGCAAGCTCGAAACCACCGGCTAAAGCGTAACCCTCTACGGCCGCTATGATGGGCTTGCTGGAGCGGTACTCCGTAAGACCGGCAAACCCTCGTCCCTCAACCTGGGGGAGTTCGCCGGTTACAAAGGCCTTGAGATCCATGCCGGAGCAGAAAGTGCCCCCGGCGCCGGTGAGGATGGCAACACGCAAACTGTCATCGGACTCCAACTCATCAATTGCTGCAGCAACGCCTAGGGCCAGCGCGCGGTTAGCGGCGTTCTTAGCCTCTGGACGGTTAAGGGTGATGACCAGCACACCGTCAATTTTTTCGGTGAGAACTTCGTTACCTGACATACTGAACTCCTTCATCAATGGCTTGGAATAATCTGCATAGGGTTTATGTTCCTGCAAAGCTCCCTTAGTAAGTCCCGCAGGGCATAAGGAACGTTGTAACGAGATTGTGCATCGCCGTGTGCTCCGGTCCAATGGCGACAGCGCTCGTCAAAGTTGCCCGTAGGTGACACCTAAAAGCCGGGGTTGTTAAGCGCCGTTTACCGGCAGCGCTTTTTGAAGGAAGCGCAGCACATTGCCGCCCATGACCTTTCGGATCTCGTCTTCGCTAAAGCCTTGATTGAGCATCTCCTGTGTGAGTGCCGCAAGTTCCGAGGTGTCAAACGGTACGGTGGTGGAGCCGTCATAGTCTGAGCCCAGGGCCACGTGGTCCGAACCCACAAGATCAATACCGTAGCGAATAGCCCCGACAATTCCAGCCGGAGAGACCTTGCAGACAGCGGCGTCCCAGTACCCTACCCCGATCAAACCGCCGCCGATTGCAATTTGTTGCATAAGCTCGTCGCTAATATTTCTAGGGGTCGGGCAGTAACCCTGAAAGCCCGTATGGCTTACCACCAGAGGTGAGTCACTCATAGCCAGAACATCACGCACACTTTGTTCAGAAGAGTGCGCAACATCGATAATGGCTCCGCGATCGTCCAGGCGCTTTACAACGTCGCGCCCAAAATCACTAAGTCCGCCTCCGCCCGTACCATGCAAGGACCCGCCCAAGGCGTTATCAAAGAAATGATGCAGCCCAAACATGCGCACGCCCGCATCACGCAAGCGGTCTATATTACCAAGGGACCCGTCCAGGGCGTGGGCGCCTTCAATGCCGAGCAGGGCCCCGATCATGGGCACGCCCTCGGCGCGCGCACGCATCACGTCATCCAGGTCCTGTCTGCTGCGCAGAACCCGTAGCGACCGGGGCTCGTCAGATTCAATTTGAGCGAGCTTTCGCGCCTGCAAAAGCGCGCGCTCTGTAAGGCTGGACCAGGTGGCCACAGGCCAGCGCTGAATGAGTGCCACGAGCGTGATGTTGTCCGGGGCATCAGCATCATTGCTCTCGTAGTTCTGGCCCCTGGGCGAGCGAGTTACAAAGGTGAACGCCTGCAGTGCAACATTGGCCTCGCGCAGCCTTGGCAGATCAACGTGACCTCGATCGGCTCGTTGAGTAAGGTCACGCGCCCAAAGGGTACTGTCGGTGTGTAAGTCCCCGACGACGAGATCGGCATGCAAACTTTTAGCTTCTGACGATATCGCGTATGGGGCATGATCCAGCACCTGATTGAGCGACTGCTCAAGGCGTCCGGGCCCGATGCTAAACCCCACGACCACAACCGCCACGATGGCAAGACTAACGATCAAAATCCAGCGCATGCTGCAACTCCCCTGTTCTATATTTGTCCTTATGATAACGCGCAGGCATTGTGTATCACTTGATCTTAACCGCCCTTGCGCCTTAGGGTGAGCGCCCCTGATCATCAGGTCACGCCCCTTTGGAAACCGCATCTTGAACCCCAGACTTCTCAGCCTTGTCTTTGCACCTTTTGCATTAGGCACCAGCGCATTTATCTACATCGGTCTGATAGAACCTATTTCCCGGGATCTGGGTGTAGGCATTGCCAGTGTCGGCCAGCTCCAAACCGTGTTTGCCTTGGCCTGCGGTATAGGTGGACCATTGCTGGCAAGACTACTGTCGAAGTTTGACCGCAAGCGTTTGCTGCTATGCGTGCTCGCCATCCTGGTAGCCATGAACGTCAGTTCCGCCATCGCACCCGATCTCCTCACCATGGGCAGTATCAGATTTGCGGCAGGTTTTTTTGCAGCACTTACCCTACCGCTGGCATCAACACTTGCAGTGAGCCTGGTTCCCGAAGCAAGCAGACCCAAAGCCATAGCGACCGTGCTTGCCGGATACACTCTGGCATTCCTCATCGGCATGCCCATGGGCAGTATACTGGGTGACCTCTATGGTTGGCGTGCAGCATTCTGGCTGGCCGCGGGCATAGCCAGCGTGGCACTGCTCGTCATCGGGATTTTTGCGCCCGCGCATGTACATGCACCGGAGCCCGGCGCATCCAGTTTTCGTCGCGCACTGAAAGGCGAGAATCCCAGATTGATGCTGATTACCATGCTGGGCTTTGCGGGAACCTTCGCAACGGTAAGCTACATTGGCCCGGTGATCACCGCGTCCACAGGGATCACGGGGTCGGGCATTGCAGCCATTCAAATATCTACCGGCATTGGGAGCCTCCTGGGATTACCGGCAGGCGCCATGCTTGCCAGGCTCAGCGCTCGAAGCGCCCTGACAACGCTGCTGGCTGTGGTGCTACTGACGCAGGCCCTGTTTTCTGCGGGCATGCTATTTGATCTGGGCATCTTCTCAATCCCCGTGCTGGTATTCACCATGGCTTTCAACTCAGCCGCTCTATTTGGCACCTCCCCGGTTATCCAGACGCAACTGGCTCAGGCTGCAGGACCTGCGGCAACCATTGCTTTCGCTTTAAACGGGTCGATGATTTATTCTGGACAGGGCATTGGCTCGTCCATAGGTGGTGCGGTCACCAGTGCAGTAGGACTGAGCTGGACTGGCTGTGCAGGAGCGGCCGCGGTATTGATTGCGTTGGTACTTGCACGACGATTATCTGTTTGATGAGGTAAACCATGGCTCTAGCTTCCATTGGCGTTTGCTACTATCCCGAGCACTGGCCTCAGGAAGTTTGGGCTGAGCAGGCCCGCACCATGCGCAGCGGAGGTATTGAGCTTGTGCGCATTGGCGAATTTGCCTGGTCCCGCATTGAACCCAGTCCCGGCCACTTTGATTGGCATTGGCTGGATACAGCCATCGACACACTCGCCGCCGAAAACCTGCAAATCATCCTGTGTACGCCGACGGCATGCCCACCGCTGTGGCTTATCGAGCGCTATCCCGAAATCCTCCCGGTGGATGCCAACGATAACGTTCGACGCTTTGGTTCACGTCGCCACTATCGATTCGCAAGCGCCGTATATCGCGAAGAATCGCTAAGGATCAGCCAGGCCGTCATCGACCGCTATGCCACACATCCAGCCATAGTGGGCTGGCAGCTCGATAATGAGTACGGATGTCATGAGACGACCCTGAGCTACGCCGCCGATGACGAGCGCGCGTTTCAGCGTTGGCTGGAAATGCATCATGTAGATATCGATGCATTGAACAAAGCCTGGGGCACGGTGTTCTGGAGCCAGGAATACCGCAGCTTTGCCGAGGTAGGACGCCCCAATCTCACGGTCACCGAAGCCAACCCGGCCCACCGTCTGGACTACTGGCGCTTCGCCTCTGATCAGGTTCGCGACTTCAACGGCGAGCAACGACAGTTGCTTAGGGAATGCCCCGGGTCTGATCGCTGGGTGACCCACAATTTTATGGGCAATTTTGTCGACTTCGACCACTTTACGGTGGGCGAAGACCTGGATATCGCCACCTGGGACAGCTATCCCCTGGGATTTCTCGATCAGGGCTGGTTTAGTGACGAAGAAAAACTACGATATCGACGCATCGGTCACCCGGACTGGGCCGCCTTTCACCACGATTTGTATCGAGCGGTGGGGCGTGGCCGTTTCGCCGTTATGGAACAACAGCCGGGTCCGGTGAACTGGGCAAGGTCCAATGCCCAACCCCTGGATAGTGCCCCGGCTTTCTGGGGCATGGAAGCCGTTGCTCATGGCGCCGAGTTCGTCAGCTTTTTTCGCTATCAACAACTACCCAGGGCGCAGGAACAAATGCACGCTGCACTGCGCTTGCCAACAGGTGACGCTGCGCCAGCCTGGAGCTCGGTGAACCAGCTGGCACAGGAACTCGAGACCCTACCGGCCTACGGTAGCAGTCAGGCCCCTGTTGCCCTGCTCTTTGACTACCCGTCGTGCTGGGCCAGCACGATACAGCCCCACGCACCGGGCATGGATCAACTGGAAAACGCATTTCAATATTACTCGGCGGCCCGGTCGCTAGGTTTAGATATCGACATCGTCAATACGCGATCAAACCTGCACGGTTACAAGATGCTTATCATTCCCGGAACAGTGATTGTGGATGACGCATTTGTATCCCGGGTAAAAGCCGCCGATCTTAGCTGCCTCATCGGCGCCAGAAGCGGCTCCAGAGACGAGCACTGCGCGCTACCCGACGCCCTGGCCCCGGGACCGCTGCAACGGCTTGTTCCCCTGCGTGTACTTGCCGTCGACAGCATGCGACCCGGCGCAGTGCGATCGTTCAGTTACGGACAAGAAACCTTTGAGACCAGTCGCTGGCACGAATCTGTCGACAGCGAATCCGAGCCTCGAATTCGTTGTGACGACGGCAGCGGACTTTGGTATAGCGCCGGAGGTAACCATTACATCAATGCGCATGTGCCCACGAAGTTCCTAAGCCTGGTCATGCAGGAGATTCTGCTCGCGCAAACGGTCCCCTATGCCCCCCTTCCAGAGGGCTTACGTATTCGCCGCCGGGGCGCACTGACCTTTGCCCTTAATTTCTCACCGGATACTCATCGCGTCGACATCGACGATGCCCACTGCGTGCTGGGTAGTGCGCAGCTCGCCCAGGGTGAATACGCGATCTGGCAACAGGCAAATGACTGATTCTCTGAGCATGCTACTTGCCCCCCTGGCGCAGACCCTGACGGAGCGCAGTGGATCTGTGCCCCTCTGGGCCGCCAGGGCCCCGGGGCGCGTGAATCTCATCGGCGATCACACGGACTACTCTCAGGGTTTTGCGCTACCCATGGGCATCAATCTCTACACACTTGCCGTGGCCACGCCCAGCACCGCAGGCAGCGAGTCTATTCGTATCCTGAGCACCCGTGAGGGGGAAGCCAGGCTTGAGCTCAGTGGCGAAGATTCCCGCAGCGGCGACTGGACTGACTATCTTCGCGGCGTGCTGCAACAATACCGTCAGCGAGGTATTCAGGTACCGGCCATGGACGTCGTCATAGGGGGCAACCTCCCCCTGGGCGCAGGCTTGTCCAGCAGTGCCTCTGTGGAGCTGTGTTTTGCATCGCTCATCGAGTTGGCCAGCTCACAAGCTCTACCGACCATGGAACGCGCGCTCCTGTGCCAGCAGGCAGAACACGATTACGCGGGAGTGCCGTGCGGTATTCTTGATCAGTTCGCCGTCAGCTTTGCCAAAGAAAACCGGGCGATGCTCCTCGATTGCCGCGAGCGCAGCATCCAGTCCCTGCGCCTCCCCTCGCAACTGTCTATCGCGATTGTTGATTCCCGCGTGCGCCATGAACTTGCCGACGGAGGCTACGCCGCACGGCGTGGCGAGGTAGAAGCTGCCCAGGAGCAATTGGGGAAATCACTTAGGGACGCCAGCGTGGACGATCTGCCTGAGATAACAGACGACATCATCCGGGCTCGCGCCCGCCACGTCATTAGCGAAAATGACCGCGTTCTCGCCTTCGCTGCGGCGCTAGCAAGCGATGACAGGCAGACTGCCGGCAGGCTCATGTACGCCAGCCACGAGAGCCTTTCCCGTGATTTCGCGGTGAGCTGTGACGAGCTGGACACACTGGTAGAGGCGGCGCGGGAAGCCGGCGCCCCGGGAGCGCGAATGACCGGTGGCGGCTTTGGTGGATCAATGATTGCCTTTGTCAACGTCGGCGACGAGGCGGAGTTTGCTCGACTCATCAACAAACGCTTTAGCGGCGCGGGCTTTGGTCACGCAGACATTCGCTGGGTCGAAGCCGTCGCGGGCGCAAAGGCCTGGAAATGGACATGAGTAACAAGCACCCCCATCGCCGCTACAACCCTTTGAGCGATCGCTGGGTGCTGGTCTCACCACAGCGGGATCAACGCCCCTGGCAGGGCCAGCTTGAAGAAACACCTTCGGCGGAGCCCACATACAGCAGCGACTGTTATTTATGTCCGGGCAATGAGCGCGCGGGCGGCGCCATCAACCCGCAATACAGCGACGTCTTCGTTTTCGATAACGACTATCCGGCGCTACTAAGCGATACCCACGCCCCGGACTCCGACGGCGCTCTGTTTCGAGCCAACAGCGCTCAAGGTCGCTGCCGGGTCATTTGCTATAGCCCGAGACACGATCTCACCCTGGCAAGCATGACCAAAGAGCAGCTGCTTGCGGTTATCGACACCTGGGTAAAAGAAACCGCGTCGCTGAGCGAGCACTATCAGCATGTGCAGATTTTTGAAAATCGTGGCGCCACCATGGGTTGCTCCAACGCCCACCCCCACGGTCAGATCTGGGCGCTTGATGCTCTTCCCAGCGAAATTATTGTGGAGGACCGCCAACAGGCTGCCTACCTTGATGAGCATGGCCTACCCATGCTCCTTGACTATGCCCACAAAGAGAATGACAAGGGCGAACGTATGGTTTGCTGCAATGCTCACTGGATAGCGGTAGTCCCCTGGTGGGCCACCTGGCCCTATGAGGTCTTGCTCCTGCCATTGCAACAGGTCGCCACGCTGCTCGATCTAGGCACCGAGCAACATGACTCCCTCGCTGAGATTTTAAAACGCTTACTATCTGCCTATGATCGACTCTTCTGTGTCCCTTTTCCCTATTCCATGGGGTGGCATGGCGCACCGGGCACAGCGAAGAAAGATGCCTGGCAGTTGCACGCACACTTTTTCCCGCCGTTACTTCGCTCGGCAACAGTGAGAAAACACATGGTGGGATTCGAGATGCTCGGAGAGTCCCAGAGAGACCTGACCCCGGAGCGCGCAGCTGAACATTTACGCAAGGTGATGTCATGAATACACAGTTCGTGGTCTTCGCCGCGATTACCGCTGCCATCGCCATCTTCACCTATTTGCAGTGCCGCAAAGCACCTCGTAGTGACGACGATAACGCCGAGTATTTTTTGGCCGGACGAACACTCTCGTGGTACTTCATTGCCGGCTCCATCACCTTAACCAATCTCAGCACCGATCAACTGGTGGGTATGAACGGCAACCAGATGCTGCTGCTGGCCTGGTGGGAACTCGCCGCAGTGGTGGGTCTGCTCATTCTCGCCTTTGTGTTTGTGCCCATCTACTACCGCTATAACTGCGCCACCACCACCGAGCTTCTCGAAAAACGCTACGGACAACAGTCCCTGCGCTCATTAGTGTCTATTTTGTTCCTCTTGGGGAATGTGTTTTTGTACCTTCCTATCATGCTGTACACCGGGTCGCTATTCCTCAAATCCATGTTTGGCCTGGAGGCATCGACCCTGACTATTGCCTGTGCGCTGGCGGCACTGGGTTCCTCCTACGCTATCTTTGGAGGCCTGCGCGCGGTTGCCGTATCAGACACGCTCAGTGGCATTGGACTGTTGAGTCTCAGTCTGGTCGTGGTTTGGCTGTCTTTAGATGCCATCGACTTTGATTTCTCAGGTATTCCTGCCGAGCGCCTAACCATGATCGGTGGGCCGGACTCACCCATACCCTGGACGACCCTGTTTACCGGCATGCTGTTTATTCAGATTTTTTACTGGAGTACCAACCAGACTATTACCCAGCGTGCCATGGCAGCACCGAGTGTTGGCGAAGCGCAGCGCGGCGTACTTGCCGCCGCGGCGATACGCCTGCTCATTGTCCCGGCCATTATTGTCATTCCTGGTATCTGTGCCTATAAGCTCTACGGCGACATCGGCGATGCTACCTTTGGCACCTTGGTGGGTGATCTACTGCCCGGGTGGCTCTCGGGCACGTTCGCCGCCATGATGGTCGCTGCGGTGCTCACCAGCTTTAACAGCGTCTTGAATTCCTCATCCACGCTGTACGTGATCGACCTCCATGAGCCCTATGTCAACAAAGACACCAATGTGCACCGTCTCAACGTTATGGTTTCCATAGCTTTCGTTGCCTGCTCCCTCCTTCTGGTACCGATCTATGACGGCGCCGAGAGCATTATCAATCTGGTACAGCAACTCAATGGCTTGCTCAGTATGCCTATCCTGTCTGTGTTTATTGTGGGACTGGTATTCAGTGGCGTTGCAGCCGGTGCGGCGGGCATCGCGCTGGTCAGTGGTGTAGCGCTCTACGCGGTGTTCTCTTTCGTGTGGACGCCTATTCACTATATCCATCTTATGGCAATCACTCTGTTTTTCTGCATAGCGGTGGCATTGATCAGCAATCGACTGTTGTTTAACGGGAAAGCGAAATTGTCATTCGCAAAGGCATTACCGGTGTGAGTCTGTATCGCCTGGATGCCGGTAATCGCACGCTGGTCGTGGACTGCCGGGAAAACCGGTTTCAACTTTGTTATCTCGGCAGTGAGCTGCCCGGACATTTGAATCTTGCGGACATCCCGCAACTCACAGGTGCTCTCACACCCCACGGTGAGCTGGATTGTGAACTTCGACCGGACGGTTTTCCCACACAGGACGGACGGTCCCCGGCACAGGCGGCACTGCGCGCAAGACGTCGCGGTCACGCGCTGCTGATTGAGCTGACGGTGGTCCGCTGCACATCGTCCACCGATAAGTTAGAGGTTTATCTAGAGGACCCACGGTCTGAAGTCGCCGTTAGGATTAGCGTTAGCGGGTCGGAATCCGGCGTTTTTTGTGCGCGCAATAGCGTCACTAACCTCTCATCAGACACCGCACTGCAAATCGACTGGCTCGCCTCTGTACATCTGCCACTGCCCCCGACGCATAGCGAAGTAGAGCGATACGGCGGTTTTTGGGCCAACGAGCTGCTCCGCGAGCGAACCGCTCTGGGACAGTTTTCTCTCGATATCAGTAGCCGTCGAGGACGCAGCTCACACCAAAGCTTCCCCTGCCTGATCAGCGGGGATCCGGGCTTTGGTCAACAGCGCGGGCAAACGCTGCTAACAACCCTCGAATGGAGTGGCAATCATCAACTGCGGATTGAGCCCTCTCCTGCCGGGGGGCATACCTTGCAGGCCGGTGTCGCACTTCAGGCCGGGGAGATCAGCCTTGCCCCGAGCGAGCACTGGCGCAGCCCACCGGCGCTATTTGCGTTGAGCGAGGAAGGCATCAATGGCCTGCGGCATCAGTTTCGCTCTTACTGGTACGCACGGAAACATCTGGATGCTTCGCTGTTCCGCCCGATCCACTTCAACAGCTGGGAATCCCACTATTTCGCGCACGACGCCAAGAGCAGTTGCCAGCTTGTTGACGAAGCAAAGGCAATGGGCGCTGAGCGCTTTGTATTGGACGATGGCTGGATGCAGGGTCGAGTGGGGACCGGGGTCGGACTTGGCGATTGGATACCCTGCCCCCGGCGTTACCCTGAGGGTTTATTGCCTGTTGCCGAGCACGCCCGCAAACAGGGCCTGTCCTTTGGTCTATGGGTAGAGCCCGAAATGGTCACCCTCGATTCCAGAGTTGCGAAGGAGCACCCAGACTGGCTAATCACTGCTGCGGGCCGAAATGCGGTGTCGGGAAGGAAGCAGTTTCTTCTCAACCTGTGCCTCCCACAGGTTCGCCAGCACATCCTGGCATGCATTGACCGTCTCATCGACGACTGCGCACCGGATTACTTCAAGTGGGACATGAACCGCGACCATGCGCAGGTGGGATTTGGCGGCAGCGCCACGCCCGTGGCCATGACCGAGGCCTGGTACCTGTTGCTCGGGGAGATCCATACTCGATATCCGGCTATCAGCATTGAGTCCTGTGCGGCCGGCGGTGCACGTAGCGACGCCGGAGCGCTGGCGCACAGTCTGCGTATCTGGCCCAGTGACAGCATGGATCCATTGCAACGCTTTGAAGTTATGAAGCACGCCAGCAGTGTATTACCCCCGGCCTTACTGGGCACCCATGTGGGAGCGAGCCCCTCATCTACGTCGGGTGCCAGTCTGCCCATGTCAACGCGCTGCATCATTGCACTCCTGGGGCATATGGGGCTCGAACTGGACCCTGGCAAACTTGCAGATGAGGACCGCGCCACTTTGCTGCACTGGACAGCATTTTTCAAAGCCGAGCGTGACAGCCTTGCTAAAGCGGATTTTCACTATCTGGATGTCGCGGAAGCCGGTGTCGAGTCTCTCCTGCTATTCGACGCCACCACGTCCAGAGGACTGCTCTTTATTCTTCGCCGCGAGCACCCCAAAAGCGCTCAACCTCCCCTAATCAAACTACCGCCCTGCGTGAGCGGAAAGAGCTTTGATCTGGAATTTTTAAATCCTGGGGATGGGAGTTTTGTACAACACAGCATTGCCTGGCATCGCGGCGGCGTATGGCCTGTGGCAGGTGATACGCTGCAGCTGGCGGGTCTTAGAGCGCCCTTTCTTCGCTTTGGCCATTGCGCGGTGATCCAGCTAAGGTGCCGTGCCGAGAACCCTGCTTAGCACTCCACAAAGTTCACCGGCACCGCGAGCACGTTCACGGCCAGACCACCCCGGGCAGTCTCTTTATACTTGTCCTGCATGTCACGGCCCGTGTCGCGCATGGTCTTGATGACCTGATCCAGGGAGACGTAATGCTCTCCCGAGCCTCGAAGCGCCATGCGGGCCGCCGAGATCGCCTTTATCGCTCCCATGGCATTGCGCTCAATACAGGGCACCTGCACCAAACCGCCAATGGGGTCGCAAGTGAGGCCTAAATTATGCTCCATAGCTATCTCTGCAGCATTCTCAACCTGCGCCGGTGTGCCACCCAGAGCGTCGGCGAGGGCGGCGGCGGCCATAGAGCAGGCAGAGCCCACCTCGCCCTGACAACCCACCTCGGCACCCGAGATCGAGGCGTTGATCTTGTACAAAGTACCCACCGCCGCAGCGGTGAGGAAATAGCGGCAAATATCATCCTCGCTACTACCCTGACAATGCGTCAGGTAGTACTTGAGCACCGCTGGGATAATACCGGCCGCACCATTCGTCGGTGCGGTCACCACCCGGCCACCCACGGCGTTTTCCTCATTCACCGCCAAGGCATACAGCGTCACCCAGTCCATGGTGTTCAGCGAAGGATCACCAAAATCATTCGACTGGCTCTTGAGCTGGCGATGCAGCTGCGCCGCACGCCGACGCACCTTGAGGCCACCGGGCATAATGCCTTCGGTGCGACAGCCGCGCTCGATACAGGCATCCATCACATGCCACAACTCCAGCAGTTTGCTGCGAACTTCGGCCTCCGGGCGCCAGGCCTTTTCGTTCGCCATCATCAGCCCGCTAATGGACAGGCCGTGCTCACGACACTGCGCTAAAAGCTCGTCCGCTGTGCTGAAGGGATACGGTAAAGGCGTAGGATCATCCACAATGAGCTCTTCACCCGAGGCCGCGGATTCGTCTATGACAAAGCCACCGCCGACCGAGTAAAAAACCTCACTGCGCAAAAGACCACCCTCGGCATCAAAAGCACTGAAGCGCATACCATTGGCATGGTAGGGCAGGGATTCCTGACGATGCATAATGAGGTCATCTCGATAGCTGAAGCCGATGCGATGCGTCCGCAGTAACTCCAGCTCGCTGCTTTCGCGAACTCCTTCCACGCAGGCCGCGATCTCGTCCACATCTACCGACTCGGGAAGCTCACCCATCAAGCCCAGAATAATTGCCTTGGGTGAACCGTGACCGGCACCGGTAGCCCCGAGCGAACCGAATAACTCTACCGTCAAACGCGACACCGAAGGCAACAACACGGCAGCCTGCAGTTCACTGGCAAAACGCTGCGCTGCCACCATGGGACCCACGGTATGGGAGCTGGAGGGGCCGATCCCCACTTTAAACAAGTCAAAGGCACTGATGCTCACAACCGCGACCTCGACGCTGTCATTGGACAACTCCCTGGACGATGTAGCATTTAGCTGTCCTCGCAGAGAATATTCGCAAACACCTGCGGATCCACATTACCCCCACTGAGCATCACTGCGACTGACTGATATCGCTTGTCGAGCTTACCCGACAACAATGCGGCAAGGGCTACCGCCCCACCCGGTTCAACCACCAATTTGAGAACCCGAAAGGCATATCGCATAGCGGCCTTCACCTCTGCCTCCGACACTACCATGCCGCCGGTCAGTAAACGCTGGTTGATAGGGAACGTTAGAGCGCCGGGCGTGGGCGACAACAGGGCGTCGCAAATAGACAGACGGGATGTGTCTGCGGTTTCGCGGTCGCCCGAGACCAGGGAACGCGCATGATCATCGTAGTGTTCTGGCTCCACACAAAAAATGTCTGTATGCGGACTCAGGGCTTCTGCCGCCAGGGCACAGCCTGCGGTAAGCCCACCGCCGCCACAGCAAATGAGCAGGGCGTCCAGAGGCTGGGACTGCGCGGCGGCATCCTGAAATATCTCCAGCCCCGCGGTGCCCTGCCCTGCAATAATGTCCGGATCATCGTAGGACGGAACAATCACGCCGCCATCCCGTTCGGCCAGGGCATAACTGATTGCCTCGCGATCCTCGCGATAACGGTCAAAGGTAATCACCTGGGCACCCAGCGCCCGGGTATTTTCCAGCTTGATAGCCGGGGCATCTTCCGGCATGACGATTCGCGCAGGGACGCCCTCAAGCTTTGCTGCGGCAGCCACGCCCTGAGCGTGATTACCGGACGACCAGGCAATCACACCTGCTTTACGCTCGGCGGGGGTCAGTTTTGCTATACGATTGTACGCACCACGGAACTTAAAGCTTCCACTGACCTGCAGGGTCTCGGGCTTAAGAAACACCCGTCTTCCCAACTTCTCATCCAGAAAACGGTTGCGCAGTAGGGGGGTGTGTATAGCCCGCGGCGCGATGCGCCGCGCCGCGGACTCGATATCCGAAAAAGAAGGCTGATCTACCATATGCATGCCGGGACCTTGAAAAACAGAAAGTCTACCCTAAACCCTCTTCATGCCCCGCATACAACAATAATCATCAGCGCCTGCGTCGGCGGCCTGTGCATCATTAATGCAACCGTCGAATTCCCAAAGGAAGTAACTCAAACAGCCTCGGAAATCCCCTCCTCCAGTTCATCAAGTACAGCGCTTGCGGATTCGTTCAGAGGCAACTGAGCGAGAACAAAACGGTCAGGCCTGAGTAAAAGCGCTGCATTGCTATCGCCCATAAAGTCCTGCAGCTCCGCTGGCAGCTCCCTCACCTGTGGCGATAACAGCCCCCACAAGCGGTGACCGACAGTTGCAGCGGGTATTGATCCCCCGGGCGGGAGGAGAACAGTAAAACCATCACCGAGGCTCTCATCGAATCGCTCCAGCTGACCGTGACGCTCAACCATGGGTTGGGGTAAGAAACGCCCGCCAAATCCATCGTCCACAAACCATCCAAGATTCATGCGCACATCGTGCAATGGTGCAACGAGATCGCTACCAAACTTGGCACCCGCTCCCGGCGTCTTATTGAGTTCGGCAAAAAATCCGTCACGCTCCGCCGCTGCGCTTACATCCGTGGGCTGAATTTGATCACCCAGAACTACCGCCAGGTTGACAATCTCCTGCGCTGCATCGTGGCGTTCCAGATTGTAAGTATGCAGAATCGATGGGGCCATACCATCTCGAAGTACCGCCGCCAACTTCCATGACAAATTGCGCACGTCCCGGACGCCTGCATTGAGACCCTGACCTGCGAACGGAGGCGTCATGTGTGCGGCATCACCCGCGAGAAACACGCGACCCTCACTAAATTTCTCCGCGACAACGGCACTGAACCCGTAGACTACCTTGCGATAGATTTCCACGCAGTCAGGATTGGTATGCGGTTTGAGCAGCTGACGGATGACCTCGTCCTCAAGCATGCTGTCATCGTGCTCACCTTCCAGCAGCATCCACTCCCAGCGGCGCTCGCCGCCGGGACGCAGCATAGTCATCGCAGGGCGGGCAGGATCACAGTAAAAACGACATTCAGGGTCCCCGGTTAGATACGTGTCTACCGTATCAATAACTAACCAACGCTGGGGTAAGCGGTCACCGTGCATCGCTACAGCAAGACCCTCCCTAACCGTTGAGCGACCACCATCACAACCTACAAGAAAATCACATCGCAGGGTGCGTTCCTCATCCATGCTGTTTCGAAGACGAACGGTGACTCCCGCGGCCTCCTGAGAAAAACTCTCCAGCCGAGTGTCAAAACATACGGTCACGCTATGGAAGCGACTCAAGCCCTCGAGAAGCTGATTTTCCAGAGTTGGTTGATCGAAGCTGTTTTGCAGGCAGAATCCGTAGGGGCGAGGATTGAGGTCGGTGGTAAACAGCTCTGTGCCCTCACCGTTGACATAATCCGCTACGAAGCCCTCCCGCAATGTTGCTGTAACAATGTCAGCCAGCCCCACCGCCTGCAGGGTCCTCAGCGATTCGCCATCCAAGGCTATGGCTCGAGGCTCCGGCACTGTGCCCGGGTTAAGCTCCACCAAGACGGTAGAAATCCCCTCCTTTCCCAGAAGGTTGGCAAGTGTCAGGCCAACGGGACCTGCCCCCACAATAAGAACCTGTGCGCTGCCTGTGTCACTCATAGACCACCCTCCGGGACAATCAGATTGCGCTGCTCGCCAAGATCAATTGCACCATCCGGGGTTTTTGCTGTAGCCCGCATCACATCACCATCACGCAGATAGTCCGGATCTTGCAGCGCACCGTCGATAAACATAGCCCAGCGTTTGGCGTCTGGCAGAAGCCGCGCAATAAACATCTTTAAGGCACCGGGAGACTTTACCGCCGTCCCCCCGGGAGTTCCGGTGACGATAAGATCGCCAGGGCCTACATCCTGTATCTGCGACAACTCGGTTAAAGTCTCCGCAGGCTTATAGGAAATATCAGCGGCCAAAGCTCTCTGGCGGGGCTCGTCATTCACCTCAAGCAATACTTCAATGCTGTTGAAATGCCGAAGGTCATCTGCATCTACCAGCGTCAACCAAGGGCCCGTGGGCCCAAAAGTTCGATAGCTTTTACCTTTGTAGAATTGGGTTTGGGGAAGCTGTACATCTCTTGCCGACACATCATTGTGTAGAACTAATGCGCCCACGTACTCTGCCAGATTCTCCACAGTGACCGTGACAGGCCCCGTAATGGCCCGACGCATGACTATCCCAATCTCCACTTCGTAATCAAGCAGTCTCACGTGCGCAGGACGGATAACAGGCGTATCTGCAGGTGCCATGCACGATGACGCTTTGCGAAACAACGTATTGAATGGCAGCTTACCCGAGGAGATCCCGATCTCGCGAAGATGCGAACTGTAATTCAAACCCTGAGCAATAAGCTGACGATCGCTGGTAACCGGGCAGAGAAGCTCGAGATCTTGCAATGCGTGATCAACGTCTGATTGCGCCGCAGCCAAGCGCGCGGCAGCAAGACCTTCATCACTCATCAAACTTGCTGTAGAGGTTGCATCTACATTCAGGGTTGCAACGCCCTCCCCCCGAATCACACCCCAGCGGGGAGTGCCTGCATCGTTATAGCGAACTACGTTCAAAGCCATGGTAATTCTCCTTATTGTTAAGCCGTTAATTGCCTGCTCAGCTTAGTCGGGCAGACTGCTGCTGCGCAGGGCGGTTCCAAACAAACGCAGTTCACGAATGCCGAATTCTGATCGACCAAACACGCTCTTGATGAGCTTTAGAATCTCGCGCAGATGCGTCCGTGGCCGAAGGAATACCGAGGGCATATCCGGCCCCCACTGAGACAGGCCTGCGGCGGACATCGCGTGATAACCGGTGGGACGAGCAGCATCGAACAGATCGCCATCCGCAAAATGCTCAAATTTGTAACCATCGGGCCCAAACCAGTAATCAAATATCTGACTGCCCAAAATATGCCGACCGATACCCCAGGCCCGACGGAAACCCGATTCCCCAAGGATGCGGCCGCCCATACCCACCTCATCGAGATCCGGCACCTCAAAAGCCGCATGCTCAAGATCCACCACCGGTAAGCGGGCAACCACAAAAGTGTGATGATCGGTGGGTGCATCCCCACGGTCACATCGCATAAAGGCTACCGAGGGACGTCCATCGGGCAGGGCCTGCACGTCCGAGGGAATCAGCCCAAGAGTGTCAATGTAAAAGCGCGTGGTGGTCTCCCAGTTTGGCGCACCCAGAACCATATGACCCAGGCGCAGCACGCGTGATGCCTTGCGCGCGGGTCGCCTGGGATCATTGATGCGCGGGCGTTGGTCACCGCGATTCACGGATGGCGCCTCGCCACAATCCGGCACTTCGCGCCAGTCTTCGAACCAGGCGACTTTGACGCCCACACCGTTGGGGTCTTTTAGGGAGACACCCAAGGGTTCGCCGGGAAGCGGTAACGTGGTTACCTCTGCTTCCGGTAGCTTGGCAGCAAAAGCGGCCAGGTCCTCTCGGTGACGCACCGCAAAGGTGGGACCGATGAAACGCGGATGCTTTGCGGGACGATACACCACTGCCACGGGTGCGCCGGCCTCGGCTGTGAACCACAGGGACTTATCGGGGCGGCGTTCCAGCGTCAACCCGAAATCGCAGAAAAAACGCGCAGCCTGCTCGGAATCAGGCCCTTCAAATTCAATCATCGCCAGATCGTGCACTTTCACCAGAGGAT
>DS999405.1:1238165-1291717 GCA_000158155.1 gamma proteobacterium NOR5-3
TGACGAAATAAATTACTTTAAAATTCGTCAACCTGCAAGTATAATTTCGGTATTCATACAAAACGTATTATTTATGACACCCCAAACAAAAGTCCGGCGGGTACAACAGCGTGCGATCGACACCCAAACCGCACTCCTTGATACCGCGGTAGAAATGTTCAGCCAACGAGGTTACGACGGCGCATCGGTTCGCCAGATCGAGGAGATCGCTGGTGTGAATCGCGGCCTGGTGAGCTATCACTTTGGCGATAAGGCCGAGCTCTGGCGCTGTGCGGCAAACCGTTTGTTCGCGCGGATTCAGGATGCAATGTCCGAGGTCGCCAGTAAAAACAATGGCGCGGACAGCACTCTGTTGGCTCGTGAACTAGCGCGAACCTTCGTACGCTACTCCGCCGCCGAACCTGCGCTCAACCGGCTGATGATGCAGGAGTCCATGCAACCGTCCTGGCGGGTCAACTTTATCGTCGAGAAACAAATACAACCGATGCTGAAGCGTTTGCGCGAGCAATTCCCGGTAGCCAGCCAGGCAGTCTGGGGCAATAACAACCCTCACCGCTACTACGCCTTTGTAGGCGCTGCCGCCTTCGTGTTTTCAGCCGCAGAGGAATGCAAGGCGCTGTTTGGAGAGTCGCCATCATCAGAGGAATTTATAGAGGCCCATGCTGATCTGGTAATGAATATGCTGTTCCCCGCCAACGGGAAATAGCGGGACGAACGCACCACCGGTGCTTCCCTCCGGGATTTCTCTGACCGATAATTCGACGCTCACTTCATCGAGAGCACTTAATCATGCCCTACACATTGATTCATCACACCGGATGCGGATCTTCAAAAAAAGGCCTCGCCCTGCTTCAGGAAAACGGGATAGAACCCGAAGTGCGCAAGTACATGAACAAAAGCGACATGCTCAGCGAAGACGAATTGCGTGATATCGCCAAAAAGATGGGCAAGGTCAGTCCCCGGGTTTTTCTGCGCGACAAAGATGCGGTAAAGCTCGGGCTGGCAGACACGGCAAGCGACGATGAAGTGTTTGCAGCCATGGCCAGAGAGCCACGACTGATTCAGCGCCCCATCGGTATCAATGGACGAAAGGCGGTTCTTGGGCGGCCTAACGAGCAGTTACTGGATATTGTCTGACCGAAACACCATGGGCGCCTAGGGCGCCCAATACACCTGTGCAGCAGGTGATTCACTAGCGCTTACAGCTGCAATAGGCAGGCTTTCGGGGTCCTGTTCGGCGCATGCGCGATTCCAGATCGCCCGCTTGTCATCACCCACCAGATGCAGCAGCAAATGCCGCGTGTCAAATATTCTGGGCAAAGTCATACTCATGCGCGCATGGGGCGCTACCGGCGGATCCACCGCGATGAGGGTGTTGCCGCTGCGTAAATCAAGCCCCGGCTTCAGGGTGTCACTGTCGGGAAAGAGCGAAGCAAAATGTCCATCGCCGCCCATACCCAGAATCATGACATCGACCGTACCCAGATCCGCCAGACTCTTGCAGACCCGGTCAACCGCATCCCGGGGGTGCGCGTCGTCAGTGACCAGCGGAATAAACTTCGCCGCCCTGGCAGGACCCTGGAGCATATTCTCCTGAACAAGCCGATCGTTACTGTCTTCGTGCGACGGCGGCACCCAGCGATCATCCGCGAGGGTTATAGTCAGCCTGGACCAGTCAATCGCTTTGTGTGCCATGGCCTGAAAAAAACCCTTGGGGGTGCTGCCACCGGAGACCACCAAACTGGCCTTGCCGCGACTCTCCATTGCCTGCTGCAACACCGCAGCAACATCTTCCGCCATTTGCTTATCCAGGGCAGATCGACTTTCAAACTCCAGAAAACGCGCCTCAGACATGCCAGCTTCTCCCATCCTTCTCTATCAGTAGCTCACCTTTCGTAGGTCCCCAGGACCCCGCCTGGTAGGGCTGCAGCGTTGGCGCACGTTTTTGCCAGGCATCAATCAGTTCATCACACCAACGCCAGGACTCTTCGATTTCTTCGCGGCCCACAAACAGCGATTGATCAGCGTTTAGCGCATCGAGGAACAATCGCTCGTAGGCATCGGGAATGCGGTCCAGCGCCGAACTCCCCAGAAAGTCCAGATTCAGATTCTTGGTTACCAGCCCCATTTTATTGCGCAGACTGTGTTGCTTGGACACCATCTGCATCTCGATCCCTTCGTTGGGCTGTAAGCGAATGACCAGACGATTGGGGACATCTTCACTGCCGGCGCCGGCAAAAATATTGTGCGGCAAGGCCTTGTAGGTAATCACAATCTCGGTGAGCTTTTCCGGCATGCGTTTACCCGTGCGAAGATAAAACGGCACGCCTGCCCAGCGCCAATTGTCGATAAATGCCTTAAGCGCCACGTAGGTTTCGGTCTGGCTATCCTGCGCGGGGCAGTCTTCTTCCTCGAGATAACCCGGCACAGATTCTCCGCGCAGCCATCCGGCGGCGTATTGCCCTCGAACCGCATGATCCTGCACGTTACTTTCATCGATAGGCCGTAAGGCTCGAACGATTTTTACTTTCTCGTCGCGTATACCTTCCGCCGTCATGGAATTGGGCGGCTCCATCGCCACAAGACACAACAGCTGCATCAGATGGTTTTGCACCATGTCGCGAAGCTGTCCGACGCCATCGTAGTAGGACCAGCGCCCTTCAATGCCGATGGGCTCCGCTACGGTGATCTGCACATGATCCACACAGCCCTGGTCCCACTGTGTGTTAATAAAGCGGTTACCAAAGCGCATGACCAACAGATTTTGAACCGTCTCTTTGCCAAGGTAATGGTCCACGCGATAAATGGCATCCTCAGAAAAATACTCACCTACCGTGTCATTGACCTCCCGACAACTTTTAAGGTCGTGTCCAATGGGCTTTTCAAGCAGTAAACGCCGATCGCCGTCCAAACACCCTGCCGCCCCCAGGTGCTCACAAATAGGACCAAACAGGAACGGCGGCGTTGCCAGATAAAACAGGGCCGGGCGCTCCGGCGTGAGCACGCTGCTCAAAGCTCCAAAGTCTTCCGCACTACTGAAGTCGATGCGGTGATAGACAAAGCGTGACGCATAATTGTCCCACTGCTCGTCGGACCAACGACTGTCATCAACGTATTTTCGCACTCGGACTTTGATGTCGTTGAGAAACGTCTCCAGTGTTATATCCTCGCGGGCCAGTGCATGAATGCGCACACCCGCAGGCAGCAACTCACAGTTGTCCAGGTGGTATAGCGCAGGAAATAGTTTGCGCGCAGACAGATCGCCCCGCGCACCGAAAATCAAAAGATCCATAGCTGCCTCGTTATTTTCATGCGTAGTGGCACTCATGACTGATTTCTAAAAGCGGTGACATGATCCACCGCCTCGCGGGCGAGTGTGGTCACCGCGGTCCAATCCTGTGCTGCGAGCAATGCACCGGGGGTCAACCATGAGCCTCCGACAGTCACCACAGACTTTAATGCCAGATAATCATCAATATTATGCAGACCAATGCCGCCCGTGGGGCAAAAATCCACGTTGGGAAAAGGACCGGCAAACGCTTTTAATGCCGCCGCGCCGCCTGAGGCCTCAGCGGGGAAAAACTTTAAACAATCAATGCCGTAATCCAGAGCGCGCATCAGCTCGCTCACGGTCGCAACCCCGGGAATCAAAGGCACACGGGAGCCCGATGCGGCGTCCAGAATTCCCTGGGTCAGGCCCGGCGTTACGATGAAGCGACTACCTGCCTCTACCGCTGCTTCAAAGTCTCGAGCATTTATCACGGTTCCGGCACCCACAATCGCATCAGGTACTGCATCACTGATTGCGCGAATCGCCGGCAACCCCGCAGGCGTTCGCAGGGTCACCTCCAATACCGGGATACCGCCATCCACAAGGGCTCTGGCCAGAGGTATGGCGTGATCCAAATCATCAATGGCCAGCACCGGCACCACCGGTGCCTGAGAAAGAATGCCTCTCGAGTCGCTCATTATTAATGCCTGCTTTGCAAAGATTGAAGTGCGCCGAACAAACCCGGGTTATCCCGGGTAACAATGCGCGTCGGTATGTCATTGAGGTAATCACGAAAGCGTCCTTTGGCAAGGAACCGTTCACGAAAATCACTCTGACGCACAAAATCCAGAATACGCGGAACAATACCTCCGGCGATATAAATCCCGCCCAGTGCACCGTAGGTCAACGCCAGGTTGCCTGCCACACTGCCCAGGACGCGACAGAAAACCTCCAGCGCCTCTACGGCGACCGGGTCGTCCGCAGCAAGCGCCGCCGCGCTGATGTCGGCAGGCGTGGCGTGCCGCTGCTGTGCACCGTGCATCTGCGACAGTGCCCAGTAGATATTCTGCAAGCCCGCACCAGAGAGCACGCGTTCCGCAGAAACCCGACGATAGCGGGTGAGGAGCAGACGAATGATCTCTATCTCCTCATCTCCCACCGGCGCGAAATCCACATGCCCACCCTCGCCGGCCAGAACATCGACGCGGTTCTCTTTCGGCAGCACACCGCAAACGCCCAGACCGGTGCCGGGACCCAGCACGCCAATCACCTTACCCGATCGCGCCTCACCGCCACCAAGCTGCACCCAGTCATCCTCAGAAAACCGGGCAGCCGCGTAGCCAATCGCCTCGAAGTCATTGATCACCTGCAGAGTCGGAATGTCTAAACTGAATGCCAGATCTTTCCGGTCAATCACCCAGTCGCTGTTGGTGAAGGTCACAACATCCCGGTCTGTGGGGCACGCGACCGCGAGACAGCCATCAACGGGGCGCTGCTCCCAGTCACCCGAGGACTCAATGGTCGACAAATACAGTTGCAAGGCCGAGCTGAAGGCGGGGTGATCTGCAACGGACACGGTCAGCAGATCGCTAATCTCGCCGGTGTTGACATCCCCCAGGGCGAAACGTGCGTTCGTGCCCCCGATATCAGCCAAAAGATGCCAGGGCTTAGCCACCGCTAGAATGCCTCATCAAAAATCACGCTGGCACCCGCCTCTGGCGTGGTGACCACTTTTCTGAAGACGCGGAACAACTCGCGACCCACGCCTTCTTCACTGTCTGTGGGCGTACTGGCAAGGGCACGCTCTGACAGCGCCTCATCAGTCATATCGCAGCTCAATGTTCCGTTGTCGGCGTCCAAAGTCAGCATATCGCCATCTTTCAGGCGCGCCAGAGCGCCACCCATGGCCGCTTCCGGGGTTACATGAATCGCCGCCGGCACTTTGCCCGACGCACCGGACATACGGCCATCGGTAACCAGGGCAACTGAAAACCCATTGTCCTGTAGTGATCCAAGCAGCGGCGTCAGCTTGTGAAGTTCAGGCATACCGTTGACTCTCGGGCCCTGGAATCGAACTACAACTACACAGTCCCGATTCAACTCGCCGGCAGCAAATTTGTCAGCCAACGCTTGCTGGCTATCGATGACTACCGCTGGACCCACCACTTTACGGTGCTCCGGTTTTACCGCTGACACTTTGATCACCGCACGACCGAGATTACCTGTGAGTAAGCGCAAACCACCTTCACTGGAAAACGGTTTTTCGGTGGTCCCCAAAACGTCAGCGTCCAGGCTCTTGTCCGCCGCGGGTCGCCATGCCAGCGCGCCGTCCTTAAGATAAGGCTCCTGCGTGTAGTCCTCGAAGCTGCTCCCCCACACAGTGTTGGCATCGCCGTGCATCAATCCCGCATCTAAAAGCTCCCGAAACAAAAACCCGGTGCCGCCGGCCGCGTGAAAGTGATTGATGTCCGCCTGGCCATTGGGATACACCCTTGCCAACAAAGGCACAACCGCGGACAGCGCAGAAAAGTCATCCCAGTTAATCACCAAACCGGCAGCACGTGCCATGGCGATTAAATGAATCGTGTGATTGGTGGAACCACCGGAGGCTAATAGCGCCACAATGGCATTCACAAAGGAGCGCGCATCGACGACGTCGGCTAGCGGACGAGGATCCCTGCCCTGCGCGGTTATTCGCGTAATCAGCTCTGAGGCCTCCCTGGTGAGTTCTTCGCGCAAAGGGGTACCGGGATTCACAAAGGAACCGCCGGGAAGCTGTAAACCCATGGCCTCCATCACCATCTGATTGCTATTGGCAGTACCGTAGAACGTACAGGTACCCGCACTGTGATACGAGGCAGACTCGGCTGCAAGAAGTTCTTCGCGGCCCACCTTGCCCTCGGCAAACAACTGGCGAACACGGGCTTTCTCGGCATTAGGAAGCCCCGAAGGCATAGGTCCTGCGGGAATAAACAAGGCAGGAAGATGACCAAAGCGCAGGATACCCATCACCAAACCGGGCACAATCTTGTCGCAGATACCCAGGCAGATGATGCCGTCGAACATATGGTGCGACAGGGCAACGCCGGTCGCCTGAGCGATATTGTCGCGACTGAACAGCGAGAGCTCCATGCCGATCTGACCCTGGGTGACGCCGTCACACATGGCCGGCACACCCCCGGCGACCTGGGCCGTGCTACCCACTGCACGAACGTAGGACTTAATCTTGTCCGGGTACTCTGCGTAAGGCTGGTGCGCAGACAACATATCGTTAAACGCGGTAACAATACCGATATTCGACGACTCCATGAGGCGGATACTGTCTTTGTCATCGTCTGCGCAGGCCGCGAAACCATGCGCGAGATTTCCGCAGGATAACTGGCCGCGCTGCGGTCGCAGATCGCGGCTGCGTTCCATTAGATCCAGATACTTCTGGCGTGGCCCGCGACTGCGATTTTCGATCTGTTCGGTAACTTTCGCTACTGTGCTGTGTAGTTCAACCATGGTATTCCTCACTTAAAGCGACCTTAGGGTCAGCCCGTATTACGCATTCCGGCGGCGACACCCGCTATGCTAATCATAATGGCCTGCCGCGTGTCGTCGTCAGCGTTGCGACGCAATCGCGACAAAAGCTCAGCCTGCAACACGTTCAACGGACCGGTGTAAATGTTGCGTAACTCCAGCGACTCGCGCGTCCAATGCAAATGCTCCAGCAGGCTGTCCTGCCCCAACACCTTCAGCACGGTCTTAACATCATTATCCAGCTGATCCCGCAGCTGCTCGCCAATGCTGAGCAACTCCGGATCCACCAGCTTGCTGTCATAGTGCGCAGACAAGCGGGAGTCGGTTTTGCTGTAAACCATCTCCAGCATGGACATCCGCGTGGCGAAAAACGGCCACTGGCGAAACATCTGAGCAATGACCTGGTCACCGTGCTCATCCAGCTCCCTGGCGAGGGCGGCACCAGCTCCCAACCACGAGGGCAACATGAGCCGGTTCTGCGTCCAGGAAAAAATCCAGGGTATGGCTCTCAATGACTCAATGCCGCCATCTTTCTTTCGACTGGTGGGGCGCGAGGCCAACGGCAAGGCGCCCAACTCGCCCTCGGGGGTGGCCTGGCGAAAATAGGACAGGAATCGGGGGTCGTCGCGCACCACCGCACGGTAGGCATCGCAGGATTTCGCAGCAAGGCGATCCATGGTCTGACGCCAGTCCGCTTTGGGCGTAGGCGGATGCGCGGTTCTCGCCTCCAGAACCGCACTCGTATACAGCGCAAGCGTTTTCACAGCCAGCCCCGTCATGCCCAACTTGGTACGAATCATCTCGCCCTGTTCGGTCACTCGCAATCCACACTCGAGGGAGCCCGGAGGCTGGGATAGCAGCGCGTCGTGCGCAGGCGCACCGCCGCGACCAATGGTGCCCCCGCGGCCGTGAAAGAGCTGCAAGCGCACACCGGCCCGGGCACAAACCTCCAGCAAGGCTTCCTGCGCGCGGTACTGAGCCCACGCTGCGGCGAGAATGCCCGCATCTTTCGCGGAATCGGAGTAACCAATCATCACCATCTGCTGCTCGGGCAAGTGATCCAGAGCTGCCTCCACCGCCAGTAAGTCAGTAATAACGCTGGGGGCACGATCCAGATCGTCCAGGGTTTCAAACAGAGGCGCGATGGGCAGGCTTTCTCCACCGCCTGCGGCCTTGAGCAGAAGACGCACGGCCAGAACATCGGAAGCCTGGCGGGCCATGGATATGATGTAGCAGGCCAAGGCGCCCGGCGGCTGCTCTACCACCACAGAACAGCAATCCAGAACTTCCTGCGTCTCCTCGGTCGGCGTCCAATGTTGCGGAATCAGCGGACGGCGACTCACCAGTTCCTGCTGTATCCATGCCCGACGCGTTTCTTCATCCCAGTCAAGATAACGGCCGAGTCCCAGAAACTCTGTGATTTCTGTAAGCGCTGCGCTGTGACGCTCTGAGTGTTGCCTGATATCCAAACGCACAAGGTTGATGCCAAAACAGCGCAGCTGCCGCAACAGATCCAGAAGCGTCCCCTCGGCAATGCGCGTCATACCGCAGTCACACAGCGACTGATAGCAAAGCATCAACGGTTCTGAGAGCACTTCAACATCACGGATCAAATCCTCCTCGTTCGCCGGACGCCCTTCCAGCAGTGACTCCAGCGCGGACAACCATTTGCGCAGTCGGCTTCGCAGTTCCTTCAAAACGCGACGATAAGGCTCTCGAGTGTCGCCTGCCCGCGCCCGCAGTGCGCCGTTGCATTCGATCATGGACAGTTCTTGCACCAGCTGGTCTACGGTCTTCAAGTAGAGCGCCGCAGCCTGCCAACGCCCCAGCAACAGCACCTCCCGGGTGACTTCGGCGGTCACAAAGGGATTGCCATCGCGATCACCGCCCATCCAGGAGGAAAACTGGACCGGTGCCGCATCCAGTGGCAGCCGCTGCCCCGTTGCCGCGAGCAAAGCGTCATCCAGCCTCCGCAAAAAGTCGGGCACGGCCTGCCATAGAGAGTTTTCTACCACCGCATAGCCCCAGCGCGCCTCGTCCACCGGACTGGGACGGCTTTCGCGAAACTCGTGGGTGTGCCATAGCTGCGCAATAAGCTCCCGCAAACGCCGATCCATGCGACTGCGTTCGTAGTTGGTCAAACCCGGTGACTCCAGCCGCCCCAGACAGCGTTGAATTTCTTCATATTTGTGGATCAGAGAGCGGCGGGTGATTTCTGTAGGATGTGCGGTGAGCACCAGCTCAATACTAAGATCCGATACCGAGTTCGCAATGGCTTGCTGATCGAGACCCTCTTCTCCCAGCAGGTCCAGGGCTCTGGTGAGCGTGCGACTCGCCGAGTTCACCGCATCCATCTCCCGGGATAAACCGTGATGCTGCTCCGCAATATTCGCAAGATTCAAAAACTGCGCGAATGCACGGGCCACCAGCCCCAGTTGCTCTGTTTCCAGTCCGCCCAGCAGTGACTCCAGGTGTTCCCAGCTGGCGTCATCTCCCATGCTGCCGGATTTTGACAACAGTCGCACGCGCTCAACACTGGCAAGAAAGTCCTCCCCGTGACTTTGAGCCATGGTCTCCCCAAGTATGCTGCCCAGCAGGCTCACATTACTTCTCAGGCTGCGGTATTCCTGGCCACTGGCGCCCTTTGAAGCGGACGGATCGTTGCTCATGCGCTGTGTTTACCTCCGGGTAACGGTGCAAAGCGGGTTTCGCGAAGACTTTCTTTGATCGCTCGTAGATGCGGTTGCAGTGCCTCTCCGCGGCGAAGGGAAACACCCGCCGCCAGAACATCAAGCACCGCCAGGTGCGCAAGGCGTGACGTCATAGGCATGTACGCGTCCGTGTCTTCTGACACCTCAAGCTCAATGGCGAGACTACTGGCCTTTGCCAGCGGCGATCCCGCCGCCGTCAGTGCCACTACCTGGGCGCCGCGCGCCGCTGCCAGATTGGCAATGTCTACCAAATCCCGGGTCCGACCGGTGTGCGAAATCATAAAAAACAGATCGTCCTGGCGTGCTGCCGCGGCGTGCATGCGCTGCATCAATACATCGGCGTGAGCGGTCACGGGTAAAGCGAAACGAAAAAAGTGGTGTTCCGCATCCTGCGCTACCGCGCTGGATATACCCAGGCCAAAAAAGAAGATGTGCTTTGCCGCCAGAAGCCGATCGATCACCGCGTCCACCAAAGTGGGTGGTAACTGGTCTCCGAGAGCGCGAAGAGACATCACGGCGCTGTCCAAAATCTTTGCGGTATAGGTGCTGGTTTCGTCATCGGGGGCGATGGATGAACTCACGTAAGGGAGCCCGAACACCAGCGACTGTGCGAGCCGCAGCTTGAATTCGGGATACCCCCGGGGTTCAAACTTGCGACAAAAGCGATTCACCGTCGGCTCGCTAACCCCGGCCCGCTCTGCCAGGGCCGCGATGCTCAGGCGGGTGGCCGCCCGGGGATCATCCAAAATCACATCCACAATTCGGCGCTCAGACTTTGTCAGACGTCGCGAAGCACTGCCAATCTCGTGGAGCAAATTGCTGTCCTGCTTGTCGTTCATAGGGAAAACACATCTCTCGACATGGAGCAATTCTACATATTTTTTTATTAAAACTACACTTTTTCTCATTTTTGATCTGTTTTGGGATCAATAAATGTAATTTTATGGTCAAAAAAATTCTCCAGGAGTCAGCGAAATGTTGCGCATCGCCATTAATGGATACGGAAGAATAGGTCGAAACATTCTCAGGGCCCTCATCGAGCGCGAAGACGAGCTCGCCGAAAAAATCACTATCGTTGCAATCAATGACCTGGGCGACAGTGCTATCAATGCCCATCTCACACAATACGATTCCGTACACGGACGCTTTCCCGTCCCGGTAAACGTCGACGGAGACCATCTCATCGTGGGCAAGCACCGCATTCGCGTATTCAGTGAGCGCGACCCACAGCAACTCCCCTGGAGAGCACTCAATGTAGGCATCGTGTGCGAATGCACAGGTATCTTTACCACTCGTGACAAAGCTGCCAGGCACCTCGTCGCCGGCGCGCAGAAAGTGCTGGTGTCTGCACCGGTGAGTGACGCCGATGCCACAGTGGTCTACGGAATCAACGAGCACACGCTGCGCGGCGATGAACGCGTCATCTCCAATGCTTCTTGCACTACCAACTGCCTGGCACCCATGGTCAAACCGCTGCACGAGGCTCTGGGCATAGCCAAGGGTCACGTCACCACGATCCACGCCTACACCAACGATCAGCAACTCTCAGATGTCTATCACAGCGACCTTTACCGAGCGCGTGCAGCAACGCAGTCCATGATACCCACCAAAACCGGAGCGGCTGCGGCCATAGGACTTGTGATGCCCGAACTAAAAGGCCGCCTCGACGGTATGGCCGTGCGTATCCCGACGATCAATGTCTCGCTGGTAGATCTGAGCTTTATTGCGGAACGGGACACCACGGTAGAGGAGGTAAACGCAATCATGTTCAATGCCGCCAAAGGACCTTTGGGACGGGTACTGGATGTGAACGACGTACCTCTGGTCTCCATTGACTTCAATCACTGTCCGGCTTCCTGCGTGTTTGATGCCAATCACAGCAAAGTCAATGGCAACCTAGTGAAAGTCATGGCCTGGTACGACAATGAGTGGGGGTTTGCCAATCGAATGCTGGACAGCTGCTCGGTATTGTTCGCTCAAGCGGAATATCTCAAAAGCGCCTGAACCCAGATTCGCAGCACCGGCAAGACCGCTCAGACCAGCAGATGCTGAATTGCCGAGCGGTAGTTTCGACTGACTTTCAGGCGGGTGTCATTGCCAAGATGAAGCAGGCACTCGCCTTTGCTTAGCGGTGTGATCTCCTGAATCTTGTTCAGGTTCACCAGGGTAGAGCGGTGAATCCGCGCAAAAGGCCCCAAAGACAAGCGATCTGACAGCTGCTTCATGGTACAGCGCAAAATATAGGTCTCGCCTCCGGCGTGCACGCACATATAGTCCCCCGCCGCGTCCACCCACTCGATGTCATCGAGTTCCAGAAGCTGCACTGAGTCACCCTGGCGCACCGGCAATCGGCCCACCGCGTCCGAGTAACTGTCCAGTGCCTCGGCTACCGATAGAGCTTCCCTGCCCGGTTGCTGGCCCACCGCTGTGATGGCTCGCAGTAGCTTTGCTTTAGAGCCATCCAGAAGACGCCCCCGCGCACGCAACAGCGCCTTTTGCAAACGGGCCCCGTCCACGGGCTTTAAAATGTAGTCCACGGCATTCTTATCGAAGGCGTCTACGGCATAACGATCAAAGGCAGTAACAAAGATAACCAGCGGCATATGATCGTCGGCTTGCAAGGACTCCACCAACGCAAAGCCATTCATCCCCGGCATTTCAATATCGAGTAACAACACATCCGGACGATGGCTGCGGATAAAGACAAGCGCCTCGCGACCACTGGAAGCCGCCCCCACCACTTCCACCTCGGGATTAGCCTTCAGGTGCTCAAGAAGCAGATCCCGGGCGAGAGGCTCATCATCAACAATCAGGACTCGCATAATCAGCGCACTGCCTCCGAAAATCCCCGCGGTATACGCACAGCTGCCCGAACGCCTCCCTCTGCCGTGCGGTGCAGATCAAAATCATAATCGCGGGAATAACAGGCTTCCAGGCGTTGACGAATATTACTCAAGCCCACACCCGGCTCACCGACCGCGCCCCGGGCACTGATCTCTGCTCCAGAATCCGTAACATCCACATTCAGGTGGGTTGCATCGCAATAGGCCTCGATCATCAATGTTCCACCTTTTTCTGATTTTGCAATGGCGTACTTGATAGCATTCTCCACCAGCGGTTGCAGCAGCATACTAGGAAGTAACTCATCCTGCGCTTCGTCCGTCGCATTCATTTGCACAGTAAGGCGCTCACCAAAACGCGCTTGCTCTATCAATAAGTACAGGTTCAGTGCCGCCAGCTCATCTTTCACAGACACAAATGGCGTCGAGTCCGAATACAGGGAGTATCGAAGAAAGTCGCTGAGTGCGGTAATCATCTGGCTAGCGCGTTCGTTCCGACCGGTCGCCACCAGACTCTGGATAGCATTCATACTGTTGAACAAAAAATGGGGGTTCAGCTGATAGCGCAGCATCTCCAGTTGCGCCTCCCGGGCTGAAGACTCGGCGCGAGCTGCGCGGGCTGCTTCAACATTCCTGGCGGACTCCATGCGCAGCAGCGCATCGTGCTCATCCCCGGCGAGCCGGTAGTACTTAAAGCCGTGGTACAAGGCCGTCCAGCACATGAAGATAAAAATAGACGGGAAGAACCAACCGCCAAAATCAGACCAGAGCCCTGTCTCGCTGGTCATCCATTGAAAAAAGGCCAGACGCAAAATCGACCACACACCTGCAAAGATCACCACCGCTGCAGAAATGTAAATACTCCGCAGGACCAGCGAGTCGTTCCATATACGCCGGTAAACATAACGCAGCGGCCAGGATACAAGCACACCGAGCACGGACTGCAGAATGTTGTGCCCGATGTAAGCGGCTTCCGGTTGGTCGTACCAAAGATTGAGACTGAAGTAACTCACGATGGACAGGCCAGTCCACCCCGCCAGCTGAAACACCCAAAATCGTGCGATGCGCTCCTCGCTAAAGTACTTGGAGAAAACGCTCTGGACCCGCTGATTCATCTGCGCTCACCGATAAATTGATCTGAACTGTGTGGCGTTAAACCGCAGGCTGCGGTCTTGCCCACAAGCAAAGTGAAACAGCCGGGACGTCGACGGCCCGAGCGCGACTAACTCTCCACAGCCTCCCCCGTCGCCGCATGTCGAACCGCCAAAGCCTCTTCCATCTCTTCAATGGTGTTCTGGTCGATGCGATAAAAAAATATAAATGCCGCTCCCAATACCGCCAATGCCGCAGGAAGGATACTGAACATCAGCCGAATCCCCATCATCGAGGTTTCAGACTGCGCCTCGTTGGCCACAAAACCAAATGCACCCAACACTATGCCCAGCAACCCTGCCCCCACAGCCAACCCCATTTTCTGGGCAAACTGCACCGTAGAGAAAACCAGGGCAGTGATTCGCCGTCCGCTTTTCCACTCGCCGTAATCTGCACAATCGGCATACATAGACCAAACCAACGCAGGGGTCGGACCAATAAGAAAGGAGCCGATGCAATTGACCAGAACCATAAGCCAGTACTGATCCGGCGGAATATAAAAAAAGGCGGCCATGGTCACCGCATTAAGCAAGGTCAGAGCAATCATCAGAATGCGTTTTTCAAAGTGCACCGCCAGATAACGGGTAAGCAGGATGCCGCCAATCATCGCCAGCAGCCCCAGGGACAAAAAAACCGCCGTCTTGTCAAAGATAAGAAACAAAGGAGCGCCATCATCACCCACGTAATATTTGAAGTAGTACAGAAGCGAGCCATTGCGCACGGCGATATTCATCAGCGTAACGATCGCGGAGGCGAACAACACCGCCCAGGGGCCATTTGATAACAGGATTTTAATATCCAGACGTACGTTGGACTTGGTGATATGCGGCACTACCCGCTCTTTGGTGGTAGCAAAGGTTACCCAGAACAGTAAAACAGACAGCACGGCAAAGATAATCATGGTAAGACGAAAACCTGTCGCCTCATCTCCTCCACCCAGCAGATTTTTGAGTGGACCGACGAAGGTAGCAATTAACCAACCTGCCGCAAATGCACAGATAAAGCGGTAACCCGCAACCTTGGTCCGCTCAATGGAGGAAGGAGAGATTACGCCCATCAACGCCGAGTAAGGAACGTTGACTACCGTATAGGCCAGCATCATCGCAGTGTAAGTCACGTAGGCGTATATCAGCTTACCGGTCTGGGACATTTCCGGTCCGGCGAACATGAGGTATCCGCACAGGCCATAGGGAATAGCGCCCCAGAGAATGTAGGGGCGGTACTTCCCCCAGCGCGTGTTCGTTCGATCGGCAATAAGACCCATCACCGGATCGCTCACGGCATCGATAATTTTTGTGACCAGAAACATCGCGCCCACCGCCGCGGGCGGCAGGCCAAATATATCCGTGTAGTAATACATGAGGAAAAGGTTGAAGACCTGAAAGAAGAAATTGGAGGCGGTATCTCCCAACCCGTAGCCCAACTTCTCTCTGAACGAGAGTTCTTCAGTATGCATAGACAGCCTTTTCTTTAGAGTTCTTATGACGTCGCAGAAGCAGCAACGGCAGCACGATACAGACGCTCGCGCATCTGATCTTATGGAGCTTCGCCAAGGGTACAACAACCATGCGCCAAACTGGACTCTCATCGGGACAAGCCGGACTTAAGCACTCCAAAGCAAGGGGCGTCCACGGCATACTGGGAGATACAAATATTTAATAATTAAACAAACCGCCGTACAGTCCGTTCTGACGCAATTCAGGCCCGCTTGAACCGAAATTTGTTGTACTGAACAACAGCCGCTATATCTTCATCGCCGCAGTATCGGCGATGCAAACCAACGCAGAGACGGCAAGTACAGAGAACGAGCGCCCCCGGTCGACCCTGCAATCGGGACACGCTCGCGGCGACAGCAATGGAGAGACCAATGAGCAGTGAAACAGCCCAGACAATTGCCGTGGACGAACAGCTCAGCATAGACAGTCGCGTGGCGGAATTGCTGGGCTCCATGGGTCTGGACGAAAAAATCGGCCAAATGAGCCAGCTGCAGGCCGGGGGCGGCTGGATCCCTGATGAGCTGGCCGACAGTATCCGCCGGGGTCAGGTGGGTTCCGTACTCAACGAACCTGATGTGAATATCGTCAACGAACTTCAGCGCCTGGCCGTAGAAGAAAGTCGCCTGGGCATTCCGCTGCTCATTGGCCGAGACGTCATACACGGCTTCAAAACCATATTTCCCATACCCCTGGGCCAGGCTGCAAGCTGGAATCCCTCGGTGGTGGAAGCGGGCGCCCGAGTGAGCGCAGAAGAAGCCGTACGCGCCGGTATCAACTGGACCTTCGCCCCAATGATCGACATTACGCGGGATCCCCGCTGGGGGCGTATCGCAGAATCTCTGGGCGAGGATCCCTACCTCTGTAGCAAGCTGGGCGCGGCCATGGTTCGCGGGTTCCAAAGTGACGATCTTTCTGCCCCCGATGCCATCGCCGCCTGCGCAAAACACTTTGCGGGCTACGGCGCCGCCGAAGGGGGCCGGGACTACAACACCGCGAATATTCCCGAAAACGAGATGCGCAATGTGTATCTTCGCCCCTTCAAGGCTGCAGCAGAGGCCGGCGTTGCAACCTTTATGTCAGCATTCTGTGACCTCAATGGCGTGCCTGCCACGGGCAACCGGTGGCTCATGGATGAGATTCTCCGTCAGGAGTGGAGCTATCAAGGCATGGTAGTCAGCGACTGGGAATCCGTGGTGGAAATGAGTGTTCACGGGTTTACCCACGACGATGAGCAAGCGGCCTATGAAGCGGCCATGGCGGGCATCGACATGGAGATGGCCAGCTCATCCTATCGCGATCATCTGGAAGGCCTAGTGGGTGAAAACAAAATCACCCTGGAACAGATTGACCGCATGGTAGCGCGCGTCCTGCGTCTGAAGTTTGAGTTGGGCTTGTTCGAACAGCCCTACACGGATCCGGCGCAACATCCGGAGCTCCTCAACAAGGCTAATCTCAAGGCCGCGAAGCAAGCGGCCACGCAGAGCTGCGTGCTGTTAAAGAATGCGCATCAGACTCTGCCGCTGGTTCCCGCCAAGCTCGACTCTATCGCACTGATTGGCCCCCTGGCCGACGACGGCTACGAGCAGATGGGAACCTGGGTTTTCGATGGAGATGCGGCGCACAGCGTGACCTGTCGCCAAGCACTCGACGAACTCCTGGGGCGCACCGTGGAGATTCACTACGAAAAAGCGCTGGAAACGACGCGGGCCGCCAGTCCCGACAACTTTGCTGCGGCTAAAAATGCGGCGCAGCAATCCGATGCAGCGATTATCGTCGTGGGCGAAGAGGCCTTTATGTCCGGCGAAGCGCACTCCCGGGCCAACATCGATTTACCGGGGCATCAGCAGGCGCTCATTGAAGCGGTTGCCAGTGCGGGCAAGCCTATCATTGTGGTGATTATGGCAGGACGCCCACTCACGATCGAACCGGTATTGGAGCATGCTGATGCCGTGCTCTACGCCTGGCACCCCGGAACCATGGGTGGTCCGGCGATAGCCGACCTCTTGCTAGGACTCGAGTCGCCCTCCGGGAAGTTACCGGTCACCTTCCCCCGGGTCGTGGGGCAGGTGCCCATTCACTATGCGCAAAAGAATACCGGACGTCCGGCTACGCAAGAAAGCTGTGTGGACATCAATGAAGCCCCCCCCCGGGCTCCGCAAACGTCTCTGGGTATGACTTCGTTCCACCTTGATGCAGGCTTCAAACCCTTGTTTCCTTTTGGCTACGGACTGTCCTACGGCCGATTTCAGTACGTCAAGATAACCACCTCGCACCACTCTATCCGCATGGGGCAGAGCCTGGATATTTCGGCTGACGTAGTGAATATGGGCAGTCATGCCGGCGAGGAAGTCGTGCAGCTATACATCCGGGATCTGGTGGGCAGCGTCACCCGGCCGATCAAGGAACTCAAGGGTTTTCGGCGCGTTCGCCTGAAGCCCGGTGAACGACAGCGCATCAGCTTCCGCATACACACCGATGATCTGGCGTTCTACAATCGTGATATGCAACTGGACACGGAGCCAGGGCAGTTTCACGTCTGGATAGGCGGCAGTTCAGACGCACCACTTTGGGCTGAGTTTGAAGTCCACGCTTAATACCCGTGAGAATTTGGCATGAATAATACATTGCAAGATCCAAATCTAGAGGCCCAGGTCGAAGCGCTGCTATCGCACATGAGTCTTGAGCAAAAAGTCGGACAAATGACCCAGCCCGAACGGATGGCCTGCACACCCGAAGACGTGAAGGAGTTTCACATCGGCTCAGTGCTCAGCGGCGGAGGCTCCTGCCCCGGCGATAACCATCCCAGCGACTGGGTGAGCATGAATGATGCCTACTGGATGGCCTCCATGGAGGCGGATGAAGATCATCTTGCGATACCACTACTCTACGGTGTCGACGCCATCCACGGTAACGGCAACGTTCTGGGCGCCACGGTGTTTCCGCACAATATCGGTCTGGGCGCAGCGCGAGATCCGGATCTCATTAAACGTATAGCTCAGGCCACCGCGCGGGAGATCCTCGCCACCGGCGTAGATTGGACCTTTGCACCCACATTGGCGGTCGCTCGCAATATTCACTGGGGCCGCAGTTACGAAAGCTACTCGGAAGATCCCACTTTGGTGGGGAGCTACGCAGCACCCTTTGTCCAGGGGATGCAGGGCGACTTGGGCGAAGACAGCGTCGTGGCCTGCGTCAAGCACTGGGTGGGCGACGGAGGCACGACCCACGGTATTGATCAGGGCGAAACCACTGTCAGTCTCGACGAACTTCAGGCTACGCACATCGCACCCTACCGCCCCGCCATCGACGCCGGTGTGCTCACCGTCATGGCTTCATTTAACAGCTGGAATGGCGACAAGTGTCACGGCCACCATCAGCTGCTCACGGAAGTACTCAAGGGCGAACTGGGATTTGAGGGCTTTGTCATTTCTGATTGGGATGGCATCGACTATCTGTCCAAGAGTTACTACGAGGCCGTGGGCATGTCAGTGAATGCCGGTATCGACATGTTTATGGTCTCGGTGGACTGGCGCCAATTCATCCGTCACCTGACTACCCATGTAGAAAAAGGCACGGTTCCTATGAGCCGTATCGATGACGCCGTACGGCGGATCCTGCGAGTCAAGTTTGCCTTCGGACTCTTTGACAAACCTCGCCCCTTGGAGCGTCGTTGGTCCGCAGACAAGAGCTTCGGTGGCGCAGAGGCAAGAGCCGTCGCCCGAGAGGCCGTGCGAAAATCTTTAGTCCTGCTCAAAAATGACAATGCTGCCCTGCCCCTCAAGCGAGAGGCCAGAATTCTCGTCGCGGGTAAAAGCGCACACAACCGGGGCCACCAATGCGGTGGTTTTACCATCGCCTGGCAGGGTGTGGAGGATAACGACAGTATTCAAGGTGGCTGCTCTATCTGGGAAGGTGTTCAGGATTTTGCACCCCGTGCCACTTTATCCGTGGACCCCTTGGCGGCCGATGCGGATCCTGCGAAACACGATATCGCTCTGGTGGTGATCGGTGAGCGGCCCTATGCCGAAGGCATGGGCGATGTGCGCCCCGGCGATAACGTGATCGTGGAGGCCGGATCGCAGATTCGCGGTGAAATGAAGGTGCTGGAACCCTATGGCCGCACTCTCGAGCACGCAGTTGCGCATCCGGAAGATCTGGCCATTCTCGCAAGCATTGCGGCTAAGGGTATTCCGGTAGTCGCTGTGCTTATCTCGGGCAGACCGCTGCCCGTGGGCCCGGAGCTGGCTGCTGCGGACGCCTTTGTGGCGGCATGGCTCCCCGGCTCCGAGGGTCAGGGGGTGTCCGATGTGCTGTTTGGCGATTACGATTTCCAGGGATGCCTGTCGTTTGCCTGGCCAGGAGACGCATCATCTATCAAAGATCCTGCCACTATGGCTTTCCCTTATGGCTTTGGACTTCGAATGAACGGTAATCCCTAAGCTGATACACCCGCAGTGGGCAGCAAGTTTACGTCTGAAGGCTGTGCCTGTTATGTGTGCCCCACTCTGGGGATAGCTCATCTCGCGGCCGCTTGTGCTAGCCTTGGCGCATGACTCAACAACACAACCCCGATATTGGCGACTGCTTGAGCGAAGGCTGGACGCTGTATAAAAGAGATGCTGCTCTGCTTTCCGGTGCAACCCTGCTGATGGCTGTGATTTGCGGCGTCGTAAGTCTCATACCCCTGCTGGGAAGCCTCATTTACCCTCCCCTGCTTGCCGGCCTCTACAGCATGATCATTCGACTCGATCGAGGCGAGACTGTGACCATCACCAACCTTTTTGACGGCTTCCAACGGCTTTTGCCGCTGATCATCGCCTCTTTTCTCATATCGCTGTTTGTCGCTATCGGTTTGATTTTATTTGTGATCCCCGGCCTGTATCTGCTCACCATCTACGGATTTACCACGCTTTTCATCGTTGACCAGAATCAGGATTTTTGGCCCGCGATGGAGAGCAGCCGAAAAATCATTCACGGACACTTTTGGCATTATTCCCTGTTGGCGCTGCTGCTTGGCATTATCTGCGTGATTGCGAGTCTCCCTTTGGGCCTGGGACTCCTTATCGCCGCACCGGTGTGCCTCGCTGCGCAATATCACTACTACCGCGCGGTAACATCAACCGCCACAACATACTAAGAGCTGACTGTCGCACTGATCTACCACACTCGTTTACCACACTCGTTTACCAGACTGATTTACGGTCACCACCACTCCACGGAGTTTCCCATGCGCTCGCACACCACGAAACTGCTTTCAGGATTGTCACTGGCTTTAGGGACAATGTTATCTTCCGGCGTCCTCGCAGGAAGTGCGTCGGTACAGGGCCCGCAAGGCGAGGTCGCGCAGTTTGAGTACAGCGGCAGCATGCTGCGCATAAACGCGGCGCAAAATGATGGCTACGCACTGCTGCGAGATGGCCATTTTTACACCGTAGGCTACAACAACGGACAACCTATGGTTTTTGATGCAGGCGCCATGCTAAAGGGCTTTGGCGATATGGCGCCCCAGGCGATCCATGGCGACCTGGGTGCAGAAATAGCCTCCTTGAAAGACACGGGTGAGAATGAAGTCGTCGCGGGCATTCAAGGCGACGTATACGAGGTTCAATTTATTGATGATAGCGGCGCGCAGCGCAGTGAATCCCTGGTGTTGTCCACTGATAAACGTGCTCAGGAATTGCGCGACGCACTGTTTCAAATGATGAACTTTGCTGAGTCCATGACCCCGGGACAGGAAAAAGCCAAGGCCCAAAGTCAGGACATTCGCGCCCGCCTGAGCAGCTTAAACGCGGGTATTCTTCGCTACGGCAGTGAGGTGACTGTCACCGAAATCAGTGGCGAGCCTGTTGCCGCGCAGCGCTTTGAACTGCCAGCCCAGCCCCTGGATCTTCAGGGACTGGGCAAATTGTTTGGTCAGTAATCAGCGCATTGAAGAGAGCTGGGTGTAACCAGTCCAGCTGTAACAATCCTAGGTGTAGTGAACGACATCCGTACCTGCCAGCGCCGAAATGTTGAGCAAACCCCGGGCGGTGATCGACGGCGTCACAATATGGGCGCGGTTCCCCATACCCATAAGAATCGGCCCTACCTCCAGTGCCCCCCCGCGCATCTTCAGAATGTTTCGCACGCCTGAGGCTGCGTCCCCGTAGGCAAACACCAGTACGTTGGCAGGCCCCTCCAGACGAGAGTTAGGAAAGATTCTGGCACGCAGCTCGGGATCCAGCGCCGAGTCCGTGTGCATTTCCCCTTCATAGGCAAAGTCCGGCTCCCGGGCCTCCAGTAGCGCCATGGCCTGTCGCACCCGACGACCGCTATCGATATCGAGGTTCCCAAACTGGGAATGCGAGCAAAGTGCAATATTGGGCTTAAGACCAAAACGACGCACGTGATTGGCCGCAGCCATCACCGTGTCCGCTATCTGCTCCGGCGTGGGCTCCGGGTGCACATGCGTATCGGCAATAAAAAGCGGCTCGTCTTCGGTGATCATCAGTGACAAGGCTCCGCGAGGATGCGCGCCGTCATGCGCGAGGATCTGTCGCACATAGTTCAAATGCCACAGATACTGACCGAAGCTTCCACACACCATGCTGTCTGCATCACCGCAGTACACCATGATCGCTGCAATGGCCGTGGTATTGGTTCGCATGATGACTTTGGCAAGATCCGGGGTCACGCCGCGTCGCGCCATAAGCAGCAGGTAGGCCTCCCAGTACTTGCGATGGCGGGAGTCGTCCTCGGGATTCACTACCTCAAAGTCTTCACCGGGCTTAATTGTCAGACCCGCTTTTTCACAGCGTCTGGCAATCACCTCGGGCCTGCCAATGAGAATCGGCGTATCGGTCATTTCCTCGACAATCGCCTGTGCGGTTCGCAGCACCCGTTCATCTTCACCTTCGGCAAACACAATACGTCGCTGGGAACGGGCGGCGGCGGCAAACACGGGACGCATAATCATCGAAGAGCGGAAAACAGAACCATCAAGCTTTTCTCGATAGGCTGCAAGATCCTCCACCGGTCGGGTTGCTACGCCCGTCTCCATAGCTGCACTGGCAACGGCGCTCGCCACCACCCCCATGAGCCGAGGATCAAAGGGCTTGGGAATAAGATAATCGACGCCAAACACCAGTTGCTCGCCGCGATAAGCCTCCGCGGCCTCGGCACTTGTGGTCGCGCGAGCAAGTGCCGCTATCCCGTCTATACAAGCGATTTGCATAGCATCGTTAATCTCCGTCGCCCCGACATCCAGGGCGCCGCGAAAAATAAAGGGAAAACACAGCACGTTGTTTACCTGATTCGGATAGTCCGACCGGCCGGTTGCAATGATGGCGTCAGGCGCAACCTGGCGCACTTCATCGGGCAGAATCTCTGGTGTGGGATTGGCCAGAGCAAAAATAATAGGACGCTGAGCCATACGCCGGACCATATCCGGGGTCAAAACCTTGGGTGCGCTGAGACCCAGAAACAAATCCGCTCCCTCAATGACATCATCGAGATTGCGACTATCGCTGGCCTGCGCGAAAGCGGATTTTTGAGGATTCATGTCCTCAACACGACCCTCGTAAACAAGCCCGTGAACGTCACACAACCACACGTTTTCGCGCTTTACGCCCAGCTTGAGAAGCATGTTCAGGCAGGCGATGCCTGCTGCACCACCGCCGGTTGACACGATTTTGATATCTTCAAATCGCTTGCCCGCAATATGCAGCGCGTTGCTTACCGCAGCACCCACCACAATGGCCGTGCCATGTTGATCATCATGAAACACCGGGATATTCATACGCTCCCGGCAGCGCTGCTCCACAATAAAGCAATCGGGGGCTTTAATATCTTCCAGATTAATGGCCCCGAAAGACGGCTCCATCGCACATACGATGTCCGCCAGTTTCTCGGGGTCCGACTCATTGAGCTCTATATCAAAGCAGTCGATGCCCGCAAAATTTTTAAATAGCACCGCCTTGCCTTCCATGACAGGTTTTGCGGCCAAACCGCCGATATTACCCAAACCCAATACCGCACTACCGTTACTGACCACGGCAACAAGATTCCCTCGCGCGGTGTATTTTGCTGCCGCCGCAGGATCCTTAACGATCTCCAGACAGGCTTCGGCAACGCCAGGCGAATAGGCTCTGGCAAGATCCTGACCATTGGCGAGGGGCTTGGTCGCGCGAATCTCGAGCTTCCCGGGCTTGGGGTAAGCGTGGTATCGCAGCGCGGCTTCTCGTGCCGCCTGGCGGCTCTTTTCGTCGTCCATGGCAAAGGCGTCCAAAAAACTCACAGTATAAGCCAGCGGGCTCAAGCATGCTGTATGAGTCATGCTTCAGATTGAGTTTCAGGTGAAGACTCACGCTGGAGTTGCGGGCTACTGACGCTATTCACTTCGCTCGCTGGGAGGGGGACGCTCGCTACGTAAACAGCGCCAGTAGCCCTCGTGCCGTGAAGCAGCGCAGTGGATCAAAAGCGCGCTGAGTAGACGACCGCACGGCAAACGTCCAACGCGCATGACCAAGGCCCGCGAGCCCGAGTTGCGAAGCGAGCGTCCCCCAACTCAGCGAGTGCAGCAATTCGGGCTCGTGGGCCGACTTCCTTCGATGAGTTTTTCGGCTAACGCTGGATTCATGATGTCCGGGCTACTGACGCTATTCACTTCACTCGCTGGAATGGGGGACGCTCGCTGCGTAAACAGCGCCAATAGCCCTCGTGCCACGCAGAAGCACAGCAGGATCGAGAATGCAGATCAAAGTACCGCACGGCAAACGTTCAACGCGCATGACAAAGGCCCACGAGGCCGAGTTGCGAAGCGAGCGTCCCCCAACTCAGCGAAGTGCAGCAATTCGGGCTCGTGGGCCGATTACCATCGATAGGTTTTTTGCTAACGCTGGATTCATGATGCCCGGGCTACTGACGCTATTCACTTCACTCGCTGGAATGCGGGACGCTCGCTGCGTGAACAGCGCCAGTAGCCCTCGTGCCGCGAAGCAGCAAAGTAGAGCAAAGGAAAGCTGGGCAATCAGACCGTCAGATACTCAGCCACAAGGCTCTCGGAAAGCGCGTCCATGGCACCGGTGGCGACCACAGCGCCGCGATCCAAAATCGCAAAATCATCAGCGACCGAGCGGGCAAAGGGTAATTTCTGCTCTACCAGCAATACGCTGATGCCCTGCTCTGAACGCAGGCGCTGAATAACGTCGCCGATAAGCTGCACAATATTCGGCTGAATACCTTCGCAGGGTTCGTCCAACAGGAGAATGCGCGGCTCGAGCACCAGAGCGCGACCGATGGCAAGCTGTTGCTGCTGACCACCCGATAAATCGCCGCCGCGACGGCTCGCCATTTCGGCAAGTACAGGAAAGAAATCGAATATCTGCTCGGGGATCTTCGAACCACCGCCCCGTCGCCCCGCCAGAGCAAGACGCAGGTTCTCCATGACCGTAAGATCCGGGAAGATCATTCTGCCTTGCGGCACATAGGCTATGCCCTGCGCAACCCGTTCCTCCGCCGCCAACTTATCCAGGGCGACACCCGCAAGCTCTATCTCCCCACTTTGCGCCGGCAGCAGCCCCAGCAGCGTATTCAACAGCGTGGTTTTGCCCACACCATTGCGTCCCATGAGACAAAAAACGCGCCCTTTGCCGACGCTTAAATCCACATCCCGCAGTGTGTGGCTGGCACCGTAGTACTGATTCAGTCCCCGAATACTTAGCATGCTTCGCCCAGGTAAACCTCTCGTACCCGACTATCGGACTGCACTTCGTCTATGCTGCCCTCCATCAGAACGGCGCCTTCGTGAAGCACGGTTACCTTGCGAGCAATAGAGCGTACAAAGACCATGTCGTGCTCCACTACCACCACGGAGCGCTGCGGAACCAGAGACTGCAACAGCTCCGCCGTACGCTCAGTCTCCTGTTGCGTCATGCCTGCCACAGGCTCGTCAATCAGCAGCAGTAATGGCTCCTGCGCGAGCAGCATACCGATTTCGAGCCATTGCTTTTGCCCGTGAGACAGTCCTCCTGCCAGCTGATGCGCCACGGCATTCAAGCCGACGGTCTCCAGCAAGCTGGCAACTCGATCACTGTCGGCAGAACTCGGGCGATACCACAATGCTTCCCAGGGCGAACGATGCCCTTGCACGGCCAGGGCAAGATTGTCTCGAACACTCTGCCTGGGAAAAACCGAGGGTTTCTGAAACTTGCGACCCACACCCAAACGGGCGATGGTAGCCTCATCATGCTGCAGAAGATTGATATCCTGACCGAGAAATACAGATCCCTCATCGGGTCGTGATTTACCGGTAATAACATCCATCAGGGTTGTCTTTCCCGCACCGTTGGGTCCAATGAGACAGCGCAACTCCCCGTCATCAACCGCCAGCGATAATTTGTTCAGTGCCTTGTAGCCCGAGAAGCTTACGCTGACATCCTCAAGGTAAAGAATCACGCCATGTCGCGTATCAATGGATTCAGTCACTGCGCCGCCCCCCAAGCAGACCTGCCACGCCCTGGGGCAACAACAAAGTGACCAGCAAAAACAGTGCACCCAATGCAAACAACCACAGCTCGGGCAGACGAGCGGTGAGCATGGTCTCTGCCGCGGCGATGATTACGGCCCCCAGCATGGCGCCGTGTAAAGTACCGCGACCACCCACGGCAACCCAGATCGCGATTTCGATGGAGTTAAGCGGCTGGAACTCACCGGGGTTTATGATCCCGACCTGAGGGACATACAGCGCACCGGCCAGGCCGGCTAGCATGGCGGAAACCACAAAGACCACCAGTTTGTAGCTCGCTACCGAGTAGCCAAGAAAGCGCACCCTCGACTCCGCATCACGCAAGGCAAGCACCACGCTGCCAAAGCGGGTAGCAAGCATCCAGCGGCAGCCCATGTAGCTGGCAAGCAGCAGTAAGGCGGTAGCCACAAAAAGGCCACAACGAACCGCGTCGGACTGCATATCAAAGCCGAGAATGTCCTTGAAATCTGTCAATCCGTTGTTGCCGCCAAAGCCCATCTCGTTACGGAAGAACGCAAGCATCAAGGCAAAGGTCATAGCCTGGGTCATGATGGAAAAGTACACGCCGGTGACCCGGGAGCGAAAAGCCAACCAGCCGAACAGCAGCGCGAGGGCTCCGGGCACCAACAGTGCCATAAGCAAAGCAAAGCTGAAGTGATCAAAGCCCAACCAATACCAGGGAAGTTCCTGCCAATCGAGAAACACCATAAAGTCAGGAAGCTCCGGGTCCCCATAAACACCACGACTGCCAATCTGGCGCATGAGATACATGCCCATGGCGTAACCACCCAGCGCGAAAAACGCGCCGTGACCCAGACTCAACAATCCCGCGTAGCCCCAGACAAGGTCCAATGCGAGAGCCAACAAGGCATAGCATAGATACTTGCCCAAAAGAGAAACGCTGTAGCTGGAGAGCGCGAAGCTTGATTCCTGGGGCAGCAGGAGATTAGACAAAGGTACGCCGATAGCCAGACACAGCAGCGTCCCCACCGTGAACTGATAGGCGCGCTCCCGCGCAAAGGCACTTTGAAAAAACATCAGTTGCTATCTTCCCTGCCCAGCCGCGGAAAGAGCCCCTGGGGCCGGCGCTGAAGAAACAGGATCAGCGCAACCAGCAAGAGTATCTTTGCGAGCACCGCGCCGGTCGCAGGCTCAAGGACCTTGTTGGCAACGCCCAGAGAAAATGCGGCCACCAGCGTGCCCCAGAGATTTCCCACGCCACCAAACACCACCACAAGAAAGGAATCTATGATGTACGCCTGACCCAGGTTTGGCCCTACGTTAGTCAGTTGAGATAAGGCTACACCGGCCACCCCTGCCACCCCGGATCCCAGAGCAAAAGTAAGGGCGTCCACTCGTGCACTGCGCACACCCAGCGCTCTTGCCATGGCCCGATTCTGCGCCACAGCACGCACCTGCAATCCCAATCGGGTGTAGCGCATGAGCGCAAGTAAACCGGCGAAGACCATAAGCGAAAACACTAAAATCGCCATGCGGTTGTAGGTTAGTGAAAGACCCTGCGTCACTTCCCAGGCACCGCTCAACCATTCGGGTGTGAGTACCGATCGGTTCAAGGGCGAGAAAATGGATCGCACAGCCTGCTGCAGAATCAGGCTAATGCCAAATGTTGCCAGCAGGGTTTCCAGGGGGCGCCCATAAAGGAACCGTATAACACCGCGCTCAATTACCAGGCCCACCGCAGCAGAGACCAAAAACGCTGCGGGTATCGCCAGGAGCAGAGCGATGCCCGGCTGTCCCGGTAACATTTGCTGCAAGACCCAGGTGGTGTAGGCGCCCAGCATAATCAGCTCGCCATGCGCCATGTTGATCACCCCCATGACACCAAAGGTGATTGCCAATCCTACCGCGGACAACAGCAGCACCGAACCCAGACTCAGACCAAAGAACAGCGACTCGAGCCGGCTCAGCCATAGCAATCGATTCTCTGCCAAAAACAAAAGCCGCGCCGCTTCGTTTCGAATCATCTCAGGCAGATCATCGCGGTCGCCAAGGGTCACCAGCGAAGCACGTACCACCGGGTCCACACGGCCCCGTAATGTCAGCAATGCGGCCTGTATGGTCGCCGGATCACTCCCCGCCAGCGCTTGCAGCGCTAAACCGATCGCGATCTGCTCCTGCAAATAGGGAACAGGCTCCAGAGATTCTCTGGCAGCAAGAGCTTTGAGCGCCGTGTCAGTTGGCGCGGCGAGAATCTCAGCGATAGCCGCACCGCGCTGCTGCTCATCATTGGAAGACAGGCGAGCAATAGACTGCAGACTCTGGAGCTCTGAGCGCAGGTTGTTGTCGATAGCAATGCGCCGGACGTCTCGCCGGCCTGCACTCCCGAGATCTTCGCCGGTGAGCACATCACGCAGGAGATACCGCGCACCGTCCCGCTGAGCGATAACCACAGACGAGTTACGCCGATCGAGATAAAGCCCGCCTCGCGCAAAGGCATCAAACACCCGGTCGGATATTTCGTCGCCACTCGCAGCGATCTGCTCCAGGAGTTCACGCTTCTCCTGGGCATCAGCGGCCCCCAGAGCGTCAACCCAATCACGCAAAGACTCTGCCTGCACCGGGAGTGTAAGCAGCAGACTAAGCGCTAGTGAGCGCAGTATCAGCATGACCGTGACAAGCCCCGGGTGTCGACGCGCAGCATAGAAAACTGCAGACAGGACCTAGTCGCCACCGTCCGCCAGACAGCGCTTCTCCTGCTGCTGATAATTACCGCAACGCAACGGCGCACGCCAATCCGCCACAAGATCTCTGGATCCCGGCAGATAGTCAGACCAGGCGTCCCCCGCTACAGTCTCTGGCGTTTGCCAAACCACCTGAAACTGACCGTCATCGAGAATCTCGCCGATGAGCACAGGCTTGGTGATGTGGTGGTTCGCCTGCATCGTCGCCATGCCGCCGGACAAATTAGGCACGCTTACACCCACGATGGCATCCTGCACCGCGTTCGAGTCGGTACTTCCCGCCGCTTCCACGGCTTTCGCCCACATATTGAAACCGATGTAATGCGCCTCCATAGGATCATTGGTGACGCGATCGTCATCGCCGATAAACGCAAGCCACTGGTCGATAAAATCAAAGTTGGCGTCGTCCTCCACACTCATAAAGTAATTCCACGCTGCCAGATGACCCACCAGGGGCGCGGTATCAATACCTGAAAGCTCTTCTTCGCCCACGGAAAATGCGATGACCGGAATCTCCGTAGCGCTCACGCCCTGATTAGCCAGCTCTTTATAGAAGGGCACGTTCGCATCACCGTTCACCGTAGAAACCACCGCGGTTTTGGCCCCGGTGCTACCGAAACGCTTGATCTCGGCTACGATGCTCTGCCAGTCCGAGTGCCCAAAGGGCGTGTAATTCACGAGTATGTCCTCGTTCGCTACGCCTTTTTGCTCAAGATAAGCCTGCAAAATCTTGTTGGTGGTCCGGGGATAGACGTAATCGGTCCCCGCCAGCACCCAACGCTGTACACCCTGGGACATCAAATAGTCGACCGCGGGAATCGCCTGCTGGTTGGGCGCAGCACCGGTGTAGAACACGTTACGGGACGACTCTTCGCCCTCATATTGCACCGGGTAAAAGAGCAAGCCATTAAGCTCTTCAAACACTGGCAGCACTGATTTGCGTGACACCGAAGTCCAACAACCAAAGACTACGTCGACCTTTTCCCGCACCAGTAACTCTCGAGCCTTCTCGGCGAAGAGCGGCCAGTCCGATGCAGGATCCACCACTACAGCCTCCAGCAGCCGTCCCAGAAGCCCACCTCTGGCGTTCTGCTGCTCAACCAGCATAAGCACAGTATCTTTAAGCGTCGTCTCGCTAATGGCCATGGTGCCCGATAAGGAATGCAGCACGCCCACCTTAATGGGCTGAAGATCCTGGCTGCGGGCATTGAATGAGGCCAGGCAGAGCAGTAGCCCCACAGTCAGACAGTGAGTGCCAGACGGCGCAAAAAACTTGCGAAGGTACAAATTCATTAACGGTGTCTCCGTGCAATTTCCAACGTATCCGCAACGCACTGCAAGAGCCGAGCCACCGATGGTGGGCACCAGGCGCTAAGGTTGCGGAGCAAAACCCACCGGGCGCGCACCAGCGCGAAGCAACAAAGCATGGCTATGCACAAAATTAGTGCAGAAAGTGCACTACAGAGGACTGGTCTCAAGGGGGTATTGCCCGCGTCGAGCATCCACAAACTCAGCCACGGATGCCGACACCGCCGCGGCCTGATAATCTGCAAGCACCTGATCTCTCACGCGCTCGAAAGCGAGCAGGACTGGCTGTTGACGCCGCTCAACGCGAAAGTAGTGCCAGCCGTCGGGCGATGGATAGGGGCCCTGCCAATCTTGCACAGGCAGTTGTTCGAGCACGTCCAACAGGGACTGTCCAAACAAGCCCCGAATCATACTCACTCCGTAATCGGGAAAGTCCTTACCCTGCCAGGGAACATCATCGCCGATGACATCGCCTTGATTCAGCTGTTCTCTAAGTTGCTCGGGAGTTTGTGGCGCATCGCGAAGCAGCCGCTGACTAAAGCTGATGGTTGCCTCGCTGTAGTAGCGATCCATATTATCCGTATAAAAATTGACCAGGTCTTTGCCTGAAGGCTCCGGAATCTCACCCGTCACCTGCTGTTGCATTAACTCGATAACCAATTCGCGGATACTGGGATCGCTCTGGTAGAGCTCCCGGCTGAGTCCCTCGCGAAACAGCACCTCCCGCTGATAGTAATCGTCGACAATCCGCTGAACATCATCGGCATCCGCTGATCGACCGGTGAGCATTTCCCATTCGCTGACCAACAATGCCTGAGCACCGCTACTGAGTACTACCGGCGCTGTCTTATCTTTTTGCAACATGCCAAAGACTACAAAAAGCAAAGCTCCCAATGCGAAAAAGCCCAGCACCGGGTCCCGAAGCAAACGCCCCCATGGATCTCGCTCATTCACGGCGCACAAAGCCGCTGAGAAAAGGCGCTTTCACCTAGGGCCTGGGTCGTCCGTACCCGGGATCGATCTCTTCCGCATCGCCGGCCTCGAGTCCGCGCTCGCCCGCTTTCGGCTGCTGATCCTCGGTAGACAACTCCGAAAGATAGGCGCCATCTGTGATGCCGGTTTTACGCATAGCGATGCCGGTCAGGCAGGCGTGCATTATGTAGTTGGCATTCAGGGCCGAGCGGTAGGTGTTGTCCAGCAGCGGATCAAGCTCCACAATTTCAAAGCCGATCATTTCGCTCTCCGTGCACAGTGCGCGCACAATAGGAATCGCCTCACGCATGGTGAGTCCGCCGGGAACCGGCGTTCCGGTACCGGGAACAAAAGCAGGGTCCAGCACGTCCACATCAAAGGAAATAAACAGCTTCTCGGTGCCTTCGCGCGCCTCGCGAAGCGCATCTTCCATGACCTGCCTCCAGCCTTTCTTCTCCACCTCGGCCATGGGGTGATAGCGCATTCCGTTGTTGCGCATCCACTCAAAGCCCCAGGCTCCGGGCCAGGGGCCACGTAAACCCACCTGAATAAAGTTTTCTGCTTTTACGTGACCTTCCTTGATCGCACGGTACACCGGCTGCCCGTGGGTAATGTAGTGCGCCTGCCCTTTGCCCGCGTCAAAGTGAGAGTCGAAGTGCACAACGCCAAAGCTGCCCTTGCCATGCACATCGGCAAGTCCCGCAATATCCGGATACTCCAATGAGTGATCGCCACCCACGATAAAGGGTATGGCGCCAGTCGCTGCAATTTCTGCGATTCGCTCGCGCACGTGATGCACGCTGATTTCTGTACTCATATTGTCGATGGCGATATCACCATAATCCACGATACTCAGCACTTTGCTGGGATTTACCATGGTCGCCATATCGTTACCGCCGTGGTAGTAGCCAGTGCGCATAGCCTGAGGCCCAAAGCGCTGACCGCGGTAGTAGGTACCCATATCCAGCGGCGCACCGACGATAGCCACCTCGACATCGCCGGCAACCAAATCCTCGGGATAGATGGCAACCGGCGCGCCCGCAAAAGTTTGTATTCCACTCCGCTGTCCGTTTGCGTAGTAACTCAGATTAATCGGACCAGGCTCACGCTGGGTCGCCAGGGCTTTGGGATTCATGAGCTTCCAGCCATTGAAATCCTCTGCCTCGATATTCAGAGGTATAGCAGCCATGTCGGTGTCCGGGTTGAACTTGCTCGCATCTTCCAGGTACTGCATGGCGTCCACAAAAGCCTCAACCTCGGCTGCGGTCTTGCCCCGAAGACGTATAAACAACTTTTCCCAGGTACCGGCAAAGCCCTCACCCTCCTCCATGAGGTACTCACGCTTCTCGGCCGGCAAAGCATCCACCGCGCTTTGCAGCTCGTCGGGAATTTGCGGCGGTGGCGAATCATCCTCCGCCATGAGCGAAGCAGTACCCAGAGACAGGAGCAATGTAGCAACAAGCGCAGATTTTTGGGGGTGCATCATGTGTAGGTCCTTAATTCGGAAGGTGCAAAACTTCGATGACGGCCAGTGTCACGGCAAACATAGTTGCGCTTAATGCAGCAATTAACGTGCCCGGTCTCCATATTTTTGAGATCCGAAGTTCCAGTGCCTGATGATGCCCGGACACCGTGCCACAACATCCACTATCGGGGCGTCAAAAAGCCAGGGACTCCTGTACCGGACTCGGCTCCGCGACAACGCCCGGGTTCAGAGAACCTGCGGCCTGCGGCGCTTCAAGTCCGGACAGGGTCAGCCCCAATAACCGCACCCCTTTGGGCACGGGCAGCAAGGCTTCCAATAACTCCCGGGACAGGCGCTCAAAGTCAGCGCGGGTCTCTACCGGAGGGCTTACCGAGCGCGCCCGGGTGATCTGCTGAAAGTCAGCGTACTTCACCTTTAGCGTGACTGTCCTTCCCAGGCTGCGATGGCGGTCGATACGCTCCCAGACAATATCAATAATGTGCTCCAGCGCTTTACGTAAATCTTCATCAAGGAGTAAATCCTCAGCGTAAGTACGCTCCCCCCCAATGGACTTGCGCTGTCGATCAGGGCGCACCGGACGATAGTCTTCACCGCGACTCGCGCGGTATAAATACTGGGCCGACTTGCCAAAATGCTGCTCTAAAAAATGCAGGGACTGTGCGCGGATATCCGCCCCGCTGTGAATTCCCAGCGTCGACATACGCTCCGCTGTGCGGGGACCTACGCCATAAAATCGTCGCGCTGGTAGTGCCGCCACAAAATCGGCGCCCTCCCCGGGACGCACCACAAATACACCATCGGGTTTGTTTTGATCCGACGCCACCTTGGCAATAAATTTGTTGTAGCTCACCCCCGCGCTGGCCGTCAAACACAGCTCGTCGCGAATATCCCGCCGGATGGCCTCTGCAATAGCGGTAGCACTGCCCATCCCTGCGGTGTCGGCGGTGACATCCAGATAGGCTTCATCGAGGGACAAGGGCTCAATCAGGTCGGTGTAGCGGGCAAAGATCTCGTGCAGCTGCCTCGAGACTGATCGATAAACATCAAAACGAGGCTTTACAAACAACAGCTGGGGACAGCGGCGTCTGGCAGTAACGCCCGGCATGGCAGATTTCACGCCAAACTTGCGCGCTTCATAACTGGCCGCTGCCACAACACCCCGTTTGGCCGAGCCCCCGACGGCAAGCGGCTTGCCCCGCAAAGCGGGATCATCTCGCTGTTCCACACTTGCATAGAATGCATCCATGTCTACATGGATAATCTTGCGTGTGCTGGGAGGCGTGTCATGACTCATTGAGACGATACTAGAAAGCTCAAGGGCATCCGGCAAGCACCCACTAACCATCTCGCATTACCCCGGACAAATGTCCCTAACAATTGCCATGAGCGGTGGCTTCACGCATCCTAGGCACCTTAGTCGCGCTACAGTCCTGAACCTATGAATCAAAGCCTCGAGACACTTGAGCTATGGCTGGCCCAGTGGATGGGCAATGCCTTTTGGGTAGACATTGCATCCCGGGCGGGCGCGCTTATTCTCGTGTCCTTGATGGTTTGGGTAATCTGGCGATTACTCGATCGCTGGCGAAAAAGCGTGCATCGCTGGATCGATGCGGAGGGCTCCGGGGCCCGCGCGCTCACCGTGCAAGACCAACAGATTTTTACCGAGCGGGAGCTGGCGAGAGCTCTGCACAGTCTTGTTAACGGCGTGTGGCGACTACTGAGAGCCATACTGCTCATCAGTTGGTTGAACCTGGTGTTCACGCAGTTTGCCTGGAGCCGGGATCTTGCCGTTAACACTATCGGCTTTGTTTTCGCACAACTGGGTGTGATTGCTACCGAAGTCCTGAACTACCTTCCCAATCTCTTCATTATCGGCATCATCGTGTTAATTGCCCGGCTGGTGATTCGCGCGACCCGGGGTATCTTCGAAGGCATTCGTCTGGAGCGCATCACCCTGCCCGGATTCTATCCCGACTGGGCAGAAACCAGTTTTGGACTATCACGGCTACTGATCATCGCTATTACTCTGGTCATCGTGTTTCCCTACCTCCCGGGATCGAGCAGCCCTGCTTTTCAGGGCTTATCCATCTTCTTCGGGGTACTCGTTTCATTGGGATCGACATCGGCGGTGGCCAACGTCATGTCCGGCATTGTCATCACCTACACCCGGGGATTTAAGATCGGCGACCGCGTACGTATCGCCGATACCGAAGGTGACGTGATTGAACGCAGCGCTTTTGTGACCCGCATCCGGACGCCAAAAAACGAGGAAGTCTCCGTACCTAACGCCATGGTCATGAACAACCACATCGTCAACTTCAGCGCCCAGGCAAAGGAAACTGGCGTACTGCTTCACACGACGGTGACCATAGGCTACGACGTCGCCTGGACGCGTGTGCATCAACTACTATGTGAGGCGGCCAGTGCCACCACACAGGTACTGGAGGATCCCCCACCCTTTGTGCTGCAAACCAGCCTGGACGACAACTATGTCGCCTACGAACTCAATGCCTACATCCGAAATCCCTCGGCCAAGCAACAGATAGCCTCAGAGATGCACGCGCACATTCAGGACCTTTTTCGAGACCATAAGATTGAAATTCTATCGCCCCACTATCGTGCGAACCGTGACGGGTCGACAATCGCGATCCCAGCGCCTCTGGAAGGTAGCAACTGATCCACAACCGAGTTAGCCTGCGTAGCGGTCACAACTGCCCCTTGTTCATCACCCCATGGAGACACTGAGTGATTCCTTACAAAGCCGCGATTTTTTCTAAAAAAGCCGCCACCCTGGGCATCTGCCTGGGACTGGCCATCGGATCTGTAACCCCCACATCCGCTCAGGACACTGCAAAGCCGGTACTCCACGGTCGACATTGGGCGGCGGTAACCGGAAAGCCTCTCGCCGCAAGCGCCGGCGCCATGATGTTTGCTCGGGGCGGCAATGCCGTCGATGCAGCCTGCGCGATGCTCGGTGCCACTTCCACTATGTGGGACACCCTCGGCTGGGGCGGCGAAACCCAGGCTCTGATCTACAACCCGAAGACCAAAAAGGTTCTGGGCATTAATGCCCTGGGCGTAGCTCCCACCGGTGCAACCCCGGAGTTCTTCCGGGAAAAAGGCATGGTCTATCCCCCGGAGTACGGCCCGCTGGCCGCGGTGACTCCCGGCACCCCCGGCGGACTCATGGTCATGCTCGCGGAATATGGCCGCCTGAGTCTGGCCGAAGTACTGGCGCCATCAATGCAAATGGCCGAGGGATATCCCATCGAGGGCGTGCAGGCCGACAACATAGAACGTCGCCGGGACATCATCGCCCAGTGGCCCGACTCCAAACGCGTTTTCTTACCGCATCTGGACGAGAGCAACCCGGATCAACGTGCAGCGCCAGGGGATGGCGAGCTCTTCAAGCAGCTGGATTTGCTGGCAACCCTGCAAAAACTGGTAGACGCCGAGGCCGAGGCTCTGGCGGCAGGCAAATCGCGCAAAGAAGCGATTTACGCCGCTTATGAGCGTTTTTACCGTGGCGACATCGCCAAGGAAATTGTCCGCGCCACCCGCGAGCACGGCGGGCTGTTTACCGAAGAGGATCTGGCTAACTGGGAAGTCCATATCGAAGAGCCGGTAAGCACTAATTACAAGGGTATTGATGTCTACAAACTCACCACCTGGGTACAGGGCCCTGCCATGCTCCAGGCGCTGAACATTCTCGAACCCTTTGACCTCAAGGGCATGGGCTACAACAGTGCCAATTACATTCACACGCTGTATCAGACCATGAACCTTGCGTTTGCAGATCGCGATTTTTATTACGGCGACCCGTACTTTCCGCCCGCAGAACCTATCGAAGGACTGCTGAGCAAAGACTACGCAAAGCAGCGTCGGGCACTCATCAAGCCCGACATCAACGATATCAGCGCCAGACCGGGAGACCCCTATCCCTTTCAGGGCGACAAGAACCCGTTCAGCAAGCTGCTGGAACAATGGTCGCCGATCCCCCCGGCCGCTACCGCAGACGGCTCTGATGGGTTTCAGCAAGCCAGCGCAGACCATGACGAAGGCTTTATCGCCGGCACCACCTCTATTCAGGCAGCGGATGCCGATGGCTGGGTGGTCTCCATAACGCCCTCGGGTGGTTGGATCCCGGCCTTTATCGCTGGAGACAGCGGCGTGGGGCTGAGCCAGCGCATGCAGAGTTTTGTGCTGGATGAGCGAATCAATCCTTTTAATGTCGTCGCACCGGGCAAGCGCCCTCGTGCAACGCTGACACCCAGCCTGGCCCTCAAGGACGGGGACCCGATCATGGCATTCTCCGTGCAGGGCGGAGATACTCAGGATCAAAACCTGCTGCAATTCTTTTTGAACGTCGTGGAGTTTGGCATGAATGTGCAGCAGGCTGCTGAGGCGCACAACGTAACGAGCTATCAGATGCAAAGCTCCTTTGGTGCGCATGTCAGCGAGCCAGGACGCCTTGCGGTGACCCGCCAGCTACCGCCCTACACCCGGGACAGACTCAAGGACATGGGCTACAACGTAGAAGTGGTGAATCGCACCTACAGCCCGATTACCGCCATCCTTATTGATCCCAAGCAGGGTACTTTTCAGGGCGGCGCCAGCGACTATGGCGATGACTACGGCATCGCCTGGTAACACCAACCATAGACTAGTGTCTGTAAAAGCCCGCTAGCGCTTGTGAGTCTTTCTTGCGAGTGCGAGCGGGTCGCTCTCCACCGCCGCCCGGCGGGCTGCATAGATCTGCAATAGACGCTCTCGTACCGCGGGCTCAGTCTCCAGAAGGTTGTTCACTTCGTACCAGTCACTGGCCAGATCAAAAAGGTACTGCGGGCGCTCGTCGGCATCCAGTATCAGTTTCCAGTTCCCGTCACGCACCGCGAACTCCATACCGTCCGGCGTTGGAATAGACCAGTAAAAGGCCTGCTGTCTTTGAAAGTCGCCCCCATCGATGAGAGGCCAAAGGGATTCTCCATCCAGCGGCACGGACGAATCCACGGCCACGCCCAGCCACTGCGCAAGCGTCGGAAAAACATCCAAAGCGGTAGCGGGACGAGACTCAACGCGCCCGGCTTCGATTCGCTCTGGATAGCGAATGATGCCAGGCACCCGTAAACCACCTTCAAACAAAAAGCGCTTCTTACCGCGAAGCCCTGCGGTTTCTCCGGCCATCCCCAGTTCCCAGGGCGTTAAGGCCGCATCGGTGACCGGACCGTTGTCACTGCTGAATATGATCAGCGTGTCATCGAGCACCCCCTTGCCCCGAAGGTATTCGATCACGCGCCCCAGCTGAGCATCCATGTAGCTGACGTTGGCATAGTATTCACCCCGGCCGCGCCAGGGTCTGTTACGCCAATCGAAGTAGAACAGAAGAGGATTATCCCTGGCCTCTTGCGTCAGATAATCCTGATACTGTGCGAGATACTCCGGCGGCGAAGCGATCGGCGTATGTACCTCGCTGTAAGTCAGCAACAGAAAAAAAGGATCCTTTGCACCCGAGAGCCAGTCGATGGCCTCATCGCTTACCAGCTCAGCGCTGTATTTTTTCGTCGGTCCGACCGCTTCATTGTTGCGGTACATATTGTCCGGGAACATGGCGCCGCGCCGGGGTAGTTCTTTGGACTCCCTCACCGAGGCATTTTTTACCCAGGCGGCAAGCCCGTACTGATGATCAAAACCAAAGTCCCGGGGCTGCGGTGTGCCCTGCATGTGCAGTCCACCATTGAGGTGCCATTTGCCGATAACCGCGGTGCGATAACCCCGCGCCTTGGCCAGGTCCGCCAGCGTCGTTTCGTTATGCCCCAAAGCCACCTGTGAATCATCCGGGATCCAGCTTTCGACACCGGTTCGGTAAGGGGTGCGCCCGGTTAGCAGGCCCGCGCGAGACGGGGAACACAGTGCAGATGGGGCATAGAACTGCGTAAAACGCATACCTTCTGCGGCAAGCCGATCGATATGGGGAGTCTTTACAACGCGATGGCCATAGGCCCCGGTATCGCCATAACCCAGATCATCGACGTAAATCAGCAACACGTTCTGGGTATCTTCTCCAGCGGCACCGGCCACCGATGACACACTGCCCAGTGCCCACAGCAAAAAGCACAGACCCCAAAAACCGCACACGGGGCCTGAACGACTCTGTACTTGCTCAGTTCTAGCCTGCATAGTCTGCCTCTTTTACTCGGAGATCAGGCATGCACTATAGCTGGCAATCGTGCGGCTTTCTCGGCTCAGAAAGTGCGGGCAGGAAACTCGTCTTCGTGAGTACGGGCCTGCTACTGGCTCTTGCGAGCGCGGTTCTGGCAGCTGCTCCAAAACTCGAGCCACTGCCGCTACTCATCCGCAACGTCACTCCGGTGGATGCCGAGCACGGCATCATGCCAACCCAGGATGTACTAGTGAGCGCAGGATACATCCACTCTATGGGAGAGGATCTTGTAGCCCCCACCGACGCCAGAGTCATTGATGGGCGCGGCCGCTTTCTGGCGCCGGGGCTGTGGGATATGCACGTTCATTTAAGCTACGACGCGCGGTTTATCGATGTCATGCCGGACCTGTTTCTCAACTATGGGATCACCAGCGTGCGCGACACGGGAGGTGACCTGAAGCGCTTAAAGCCCATACTGGCTTCGCTCTACAGACCCGATCGCGCCGCTCCCCGGGTGTTTTTTGCAGGCCCACTGCTCGATGGATCGCCCGTGGTGTATGGCGCCGACGATGAATCAGGTATTGGCCAAAGCCACCTCACCCCAGCGCAGGCCCGCAGCAAGGTCGAGACTCTGGCGAAAGCAGGCGTGGATTTCATCAAAATTTATGAAATGGTATCTCCGGAAGTTTTTGAGGCTTTTGTCAGCGAAGCGGCGTTACACAAGCTACCTATTGCCGCTCATGTCCCCCTGTCCATGCTCGCCTCCGACGCGGCACCCAAGGTGCAATCCATGGAACACCTGCGCAACATAGAGATGGACTGTGCGCGTGACGCCGACGCTCTTCTTAAGGAAAGACGCGCTCTTTTGAAAGCAGGAAGAGAGCAAGCCGGCATGAGCCTGCGCAGCAGCATTCACAAAGCACAGCGTGATAGCGCAATTCAAAACGAGGACCCTACTCGCTGCGAGTACGTTCTGGCGAGTATGAGCAACACCATTCAGGTACCCACGGCTAGACTCAATGCGATGACACAGTACCCACCCTTTGCTCAAAGCGACTGGAGCTCTGCTCTCGACGCTTTACCCGATTCTATAAGCAGCGAATGGATTCAGGCTCCCAGCCACATGGATCCCACGAGCTATAAAGTCGCTGGCGAATGGACCTTAAGCATGATTCCCCGCCTCGCCGATCGAAACATCCCTATTGGCGCGGGTACCGACACCCCTATTGGCTGGGCAATCCCCGGTTACAGCCTGCATCGCGAACTCGAAATTCTGGTCGCCGCAGGACTCGATACACAACGGGCGCTGGCGGCAGCCACGCTCGTTCCCGCGAGGTTTTTGGGCCTGCAAGACAGCCTGGGAAAAGTCGCTCCGGGTTACCAGGCAGACCTGCTGCTGTTGGACGCGAATCCATTAGAAGACATTCGCCACAGCAGACAGATTCGCATGGTGATCTCCCGGGGCAAGGTGGTGCGTGGCCAGTAACCCCACTGCAGGCTCGCCCAGTGTCCATTAAACGGTGGTATCTTAGCCGCCCGGGGCGCCTACGTTGCGCCCCAAGCATAGTCACCACCCACATTCAGGAATACAACATGAAAACTTTATTAGCTTCTGTAGCAGCGACGGCGCTGCTCTTAACCTCTGCAGCACAGGCTCAGGATCTGAATAAACTGATGGACGCGGTCGATACCGAAAAGGCCTCGGAGTCTGTGGATATGGAAAAAGCCAAAGCAGCGGTGAGCACCGACGGCGTGGACTACAAAAAAGCCGCCGAGGCTGTGGACATGGAAAAAGCGGCTGAGGCAGTAGACATGGAAAAGGCCAAAGCAGCCATCATGGATCCCAAGGACTAGGGTTCTTTGCCAGCGCCGCTGCGTCAAATTGTTGTGCATCACTAGATCAACGGGACTCGCAGCACAAAAAAAGGGCGCTCACTGAGCGCCCTTTTTCGTTCCAGCCAGAGGCCAGCCGATCACTCAAAGTTGTACTTGAGTGTCGCACCGTAGGTACGCGGCTGATTGGGGTAAGCACTGATGCTTCCCGCCTGCGCAACAGAGTTAAACGCCGACAGCAGATACTCGTCACCGTTGAGGTTACGTCCCCAGAGATTGAACTCCAAGCCACTGCTGAACGTCATGCCAAAGCTCGCGTTGATCATGTTCACTTCACGACCAGCAACAGACTTGGGCAGGTTATCCACTACCTGAACTTCTTGCTCGTAGACGTGCTCGAGACGAACATAGGACATGGCCTGACCAACATTAAAGTTATAGGTCGCCGATGTATTGGTTGAAAGCTCTGGAATACCCGCTGGCTGCTCGCCGGACAGATCCGTCGCTCCACCAATACCCACACCACCTACAAAGGAATCATACAAGGGGTCAAGCCAGGTCGCTGCGAAGGAAACACGCAGGCCGTCGGTGGGCGCCCAGTTCATATCAAATTCAACGCCATCTGTGGACTGCTTGCCCGCATTACCCAATACAAAGCCTGTGCCGGTGAAGATGTTCTGCTGGAACCCCTCGATCTCCTGATTGAAGATCGCAACGTTCATGCTCACCGTATCAAACTCGGCCTTCAGACCAATCTCGAAGACAGTTGACTCCTCAGGGCCCGCCCAACGTGTACCAGACACGATGTTCGGTGGCAGCACTCCCGCCGCGCCCAACGCTGGAATGTCAGCCGCAAAGGGACGGGAGTCCCGTGACAGGTTCCAGGAGGTCGCCTTGAATCCGGTACTCACACCCGCATACACATTAACGTTTTGCGTAAGGTCGTAAGCCAAACGCACTGTATAGGTGATGTCGTCGTCATTGGTCTTGCCATCTTCAACTGTGTTGCCGTCGATAGATGGGAAACCAAAGTTCAGGAATGGCGGCAAAAACTGTAGAGCCTGCAGTCCTTGAAAGGGCGTTCCGCCAAACGGTAGGGTCGCAAAAACATCGGTGGAAACAAGATTAGCCGTAGCCGTCTTATCGACCTCGGTGTAGTTCGCGCCCAAGGTCAGGGTCATCGCATCGGTGATATCAAAATCAACCTGTGCAAACAAAGACAAAGTGTCATCGTCCAGCGTATACGACTCGCGGGGGAAGCCCTGTCCTTCCTGGAACGACAGGCCGGGCACACCATAAATCGCCTCAAGCACACCCAGATTGAGAGCACCGCCAGTCGCACCCTGAATCAGGAAATCTGCATAGGGACGGAACTGGTCGCCGTAGCCAAAGGATCCCTGCGTATCAAGCTCCTCAGTGAAGTAGAACGCACCGACCATCCACTGCAAGGGGCCGTCTGTCGCTGAGGTCAAGCGAAGCTCTTGAGTGAACGTGTCAATAACCGTGTCCCGCTCATTCGCAGCATCGGGCGTCACCAAACGTGCACTGGTGTAATCCACGTCACCCAGGTCAAACTGCTCCAGCTTTCGCTGCGCGGTAATCGAGGTCAGTGTAAAGCTGTCAAAGTCGTAATCAATCTGCATCGACAAGCCCTGAGTATCAATGCGGTTTTGTGGGTCAAAATCGTAGAAACCCTCGTAGGCGAAAGGCTGCTCAGGGACCAGGTTGCCGCCCAGGGCCTGCACTACAGCTCCCGTGGGACCATTAACCAGGTTCGCCACACCACAGCACTGCTCGTCGAGGCCATCGGCGTCAGCAATGAACCGCACTTCCATACGATCCGAGGGGTTCCACAGCAACTGGCCGCGCATGTTCCAACGATTGATTTCGTTCTGCTCAGTATCCAGCTCGATGTTGTCATAGTAGCCGTCGCGCTGGTTCATGCTTCCGGCCAGGCTGAAGGCGACGTTGTCAGACAGGGGGCCGGTGATGTTTCCTTTCACAATCTTTTGGTTGTAGTTACCCAGTGTTGCAGAAACCGAGCCGCTGTAGCCGGCAAGATCAGGCTTTGCCGTTACGACGTTGATAACGCCTGCGGATGCGTTCTTACCAAACAGTGTGCTCTGGGGACCGCGCAGCACCTCTACACGCTCAAGCTTGGGCAAGTCAGCCAGAGCACTTCCGACGCGTGATCGATACACACCATCGATGAACACGCCTACCGAAGGCTCGATGCCGGGGTTGTTAGCGCCGTTACCAAAGCCACGGATGATAAAGTTGGTCTGTGCACTTCCCTGCAACTGTGTGACACGAAGACTCGGTACAAGGGTCTGCAGATCCTTGATATCGAGGACCTGGGACTGCTCAATGGATTCAGCGGTGACCACTGATACCGCAATAGGGATCTCCTGCAATGTTTGCTGACGCTTGGCTGCAGTTACGATTACTTCTTCGAGCATTCCGGCGCCCTGCCCCAAAGCAGGCAAAGACACGGATGCAGCAAAACCAGCAGCGGCAATAGCTGCGGGGATAGCTTTGAGGGTATTTCGAGCGGGCATGCTAGTCACCTTTTTTGAGTTATGTTGACGATGTCAATTCTCATATCTATGGCGCCCAAGGTCAACGCTTCAGAGTCGGACCATTTACAAATATGTCGGTTGACAGCAGCGTTAGAACCAAGGTCGGTTAAGATGTCGCCTCGACCACGATTCAATGAGGTGAAATACCGTTTATGGCTAAGCGCGTGTACCTGTTCTCCGAAGGCAGCAAAGACGACCGCGACCTCCTGGGAGGCAAAGGGGCAAACCTCTGTGAAATGACGACTCTGGGCCTGCCCGTGCCTTTTGGATTCGTCATAACAACGCCTACCTGCCGCGAGTATTTCGAAAACGGCAATAGGCTTCCCAACCTGCTCGAGCAGGAGTATCGCGTTGCTTTGGATCTGGTGGAAAAGCAAATGGGAGGCCGTTTTGGCGACCCCGAAAACCCGCTGCTGTTTTCCGTACGCTCCGGCGCACCGATTTCTATGCCCGGCATGATGAACACCATTCTGAATCTGGGCATCAATGATGAGATTACTCAGGGGCTGGCAAACAAAACCGGCAACCCCCGTTTTGCCTACGACTGTTACCGGCGTTTTATCCAGATGTTCGCAGACGTGGTGCTCGGCGCAGACACCCATGCCATGGAAAAAGTCATTGAGGACTATAAAGACGAAAAGGCTTATCAGACTGACGTAGAAATGGAAGCCGAAGACTGGCAGGCGGTGATCAGCACCTTCAAGACCATGGTGACTTTTCCCGAGGATCCTTTTGAGCAGTTAAGGCTTGCGGTGGAGGCGGTTTTTCAGTCCTGGCACACGCCTCGAGCCAACGTGTATCGTGAGATGAATAACATTCCTGACTCTTTGGGCACAGCCGTCACGGTGCAGTCCATGGTCTTTGGCAACTTTGGCGAGGACTCTGGGTCCGGCGTTGCCTTTACGCGAAACCCATCCACCGGAGAGCGACTGTTCTTCGGCGAAGTGCTTTTTAACGCAGCGGGCGAAGACGTAGTCGCCGGAATACGGACCCCCTTGCCCGTCGAAGCCATGCAGGAGCGCATGCCGGACGCGTATGCAGATTTACTCGCGGCCCAGGCAATGCTCGAGCAGCATTATCGCGATATGCAGGACATTGAATTTACGGTACAGGAGGGGCGCTTTTACATCCTGCAAACTCGCAGCGGTAAACGTACCGGGCGCGCCTCGGTAAGAATCGCTGTGGACATGGTCCGCGAGGGCATGATCAACGAAAAAGAAGCGCTGCTGCGTGTCTCCCCCGAGCACGTGCAGTCCTTTTTGCATCCAATGGTTGACCCCAATGCGCCACGGACAGTGCTGGCCACGGGTCTACCTGCAAGCCCCGGTGGCGCCACCGGTGTCGTTGTTTTTTCTGCAGACGAGGCCGTGAAAGTAGAAGCCGATGGCGACAAAGTGATTCTCGTACGCCGGGAAACCACGCCGGAAGATATCCACGGCATGCGCGTTGCCGAGGGCATACTGACGGAGCTCGGCGGCATGACCTCTCACGCAGCAGTCGTCGCCAGAGGCATGGGTGTCTGTGCCATCACTGGCTGTGGGGAACTAAGGGTATCGGTACAGGACGGAATTGCTACTGCGGCCGACGGCACGGTGATACGACGCGGAGACCTGATCACGCTGGATGGCGCAACGGGTGAGGTAATGCTCGGCGATGTGCCCAAGGTAGAGGCCAGCACCTCGGATGATTTTCAAACACTGCTTTCCTGGGCCGATAAGCACAGACGCCTGAAAGTCCGCGCCAACGCCGAAACGCCTGAAGACGCGGCAAAGGCTCGAGAACTGGGAGCAGAAGGCATCGGCCTTTGCCGCACGGAACACATGTTTTTTGCCAGCGACCGTATTGACCATATGCGCGCCATGATCCTCTCGACGGATCGTAAAGAGCGCAAAAAACACCTGGCAAAACTTCAGGAATTTCAGCATGCGGACATGCTGGAACTGTATCGCGTGATGGACGGACTTCCGGTAACCATCCGACTCCTCGATCCCCCGCTGCATGAATTCCTGCCCCACGATCAAGCCGACGCCGAAGCGCTGGCCGAACGCCTTGGCAAAGATCCGGAACAAATCATGCAGGCCCGCAACGATCTCGCCGAGGTGAACCCGATGTTGGGCTTTCGTGGTTGTCGACTATCCGTGGTGTATCCGGAAATCACCCGCATGCAGGTGCGCGCAATCATTGGCGCGGCCTTGCAGGCACGGGAGGAAGGCCTGAGCCCCTACCCGGAGATCATGATCCCGCTGGTAGTCAACGTCCGCGAAATTCGTCTGATCAGCGAAGTCATCGATCGTGGCATCGCCAAAGTGACCAAGGAAAAGTCCGTATCCCTGCGCTACAAAATCGGCACCATGATGGAAACACCTCGAGCCTGTCTCGGTGCCGATCGACTCGCATCCGCCGTGGAGTTCATGAGCTTTGGTACCAACGACCTGACACAGATGACTTACGGCTTTTCACGGGACGACGCCGGGCGTTTTATTCCGCAATACCTCGATGCCAAAATCATCGAGGACGATCCTTTTGTTTCTCTGGATCAGCGGGCAGTGGGACGCCTCATGCGCATGGCCGTGCAGGAATCCCGACAAGTCAAAAAAGGCATAAAATATGGCATCTGCGGCGAACACGGCGGCGACCCGCGCTCCATACGCTTCTGTCATGACCTGGGCCTGGACTATGTCAGCTGCAGCCCCTACCGCGTACCCGTCGCGCGCATTGCCGCAGCGCAGGCACGCGTGCTCGCGGACATTGACGGCTAGGACTCGCGGCGCACGAGCCCATCAAAACTTCGAAGATAAAAATCCAAGGAAAACCCATGCAGTTTAATAATCGCGTCACCCGGATGACCGGAGCCGAGCTTCCTATCGTGCAGGCGCCCATGGGCTGGATCGCTCGATCACAGCTGGCCTCGGCCGTGTGTAATGCGGGGGGGGCTGGGAATTATCGAAACGTCCTCTGGCGAACTCGATGTCATTCGCGATGAAATTCGCCGCATGCGCGAACTCACCGATCGTCCTTTTGGCGTAAACATCGCCCAGGCATTTGTGCGCGACCCCGACATCGCCCAGTTCATCATTGATCAGGGCGTGCGCTTCGTAACGACCTCCGCCGGCTCACCGGAACGCTACACCGAGTTGCTCAAAGGCGCGGGCCTTACCGTTTTCCACGTAGTCCCGAATCTGAAGTCCGCAATCAAGGCCGTGGAGTACGGTGTGGACGGACTCATTGTCGAAGGGGGTGAAGGCGGTGGTTTCAAGAGCCCGCAGGATGTTGCCAGCATGGTGCTCCTGCCGCTGGTGCGATCGAAAGTCGATGTTCCCATCATCGCCGCGGGAGGCTTTGTTGATGGCAGCTCCATGGCTGCAGCGTTTGCGCTGGGTGCCGAGGGTATTCAACTGGGCACGCGCATGGTGTCAGCCCTGGAGTCGCCGGTCCACGAGAACTGGAAGCAGGCGATCGTCAATGCCGAGGAGACAGACACCGTCTTCCTCAATCGCTTCCAGTCACCGGGCTTGCGGGCGCTTCGCACCGAAAAAACAAGTGCCCTGGAAAAGCAACCCGACGTGAACGCCATGGCCGAGTTTGGCAAGCCACAGGACCTGTATTTTGGCGGTGACATGGAGTCAGCCATAGCGCTGACCGGGCAGGTTTGTGGTCGCATTGAGGGCGTGCGCCCGGTGGCGGACATTCTGGCGGAGATCTGCGCCGAGTTTGAAGATACGCTAAACCGGCTGGACTCAACCTACCCGCGCTAAATCACGCGACCGCTGATCGGGTCTGCTGCCAAGGAAGCGCCGGATGCAAGCCATCCGGCAGAACACTTCACGCGTATATCCATACAAGTTAAACCTGCATGAACTGTGTGTGAAATGATTGACCGAAATATAGGGACAGCGGAGCGAGCAATACGCTTTACGCTCGCTGTCATCATCATAGGCTGGATTCTGGCCGCAGAGCGCTTCGGGGCGCCCCAATTAATCGCCCTCGTTATCGCTTTCGCGCTGTTGTGGAACAGTATTTTTGGCCGCTGCTATCTCTGGAAATGGCTTGGCCTGTCCAGCTGCGCAACGGAAGATGACTGTTCGCCAGGCGGCGGTAACTCGCGGGTCTGAGCCATGTCCAACACTAAGGATCAGCCTGCCACCGCCAGTCCGTCGCGGACCGAAACCGTTTGGCCGCAAACCAGTCTCAGCAATGAATCGGCGCCCGTAGACACCCTGTTTTTTGATGGGCAGTGTCCTTTGTGCGCCGGCGAGATAGCGCAGCTTCGTAAAGTGCGTGGTGCGGCGCTGCGTATTGTGGATATCCACGGACTTCAGCAAAGCACTGAAACCTCCCAAAGCTGTGAGGAATCACTGGCACCGGCGCCGGATAAAGACCAGCTTCTTCGGGTACTGCATTTGCGCCGCGCTGACGGCACCTGGCTGACGAGCGCAGATGCAAACGTGGCTGCCTGGGAGGGTACCCGCCACGGTCAGGCATTAAAGGTCTTACGCTGGCCCCTGATTCGCCCGGTCGCCGATGTCATCTACGCGCTGTGGGCGCGCTGGCGATACCGGCGCCTCTATGGCAGACAATTTAGCGAGAATCTCCATGCACCTGAGCGCTAACGATATTGAAGATCTTGAGCGCCGCAGGCGAGCGGCTCTCATCAACTCCATAACGGGCTTTAAACCGGCAAACTTGGTGGGCACGGTGGACGCTCAAGGCCGGAGTAATCTCGCCATCATGAGTTCTTTGGTCCATATCGGGTCCCACCCTCCCCTGCTGGCACTGGTCTTCAGGCCGGATAACGCTGAACGTCATACCCTCGATAACATCCGCGAAACCGGCAGTTACACCATCAACCACGTTCATGCGGGCATCATCGACGCTGCGCACCAGACCGCCGCGCGCTACCCGGGCAATGTTTCGGAGTTCGCAGCGACCGGTCTCACCGAACTGTGGCGCGATGGGCATAAGGCGCCCTTCGTTGACGAAGCGCAAGTCCGTATGGGGATGATCCTGCGGGATGAGCTACCCTTGAGTATTAATGGAACCCACATGATCATCGGTGAAATTGTATCTCTTGAAGTTCCTGGCAACGCCATTAACGAACTTGGGGCGCTGGACCCTGCCAAGACAGACAGTATCGCCATCTCAGGTCTGGACAGTTACTACCGAAGTTCGCTGCTGCAACGCATGGCTTACGCCAAACCTGACAAAGCGCCTCGGCGGCTCTAAACCTGACCACAAAAGGACGGTTTTTTCGTAAGTCGCAGTGAACCATCAGGCACCACAATTGCCCTATAACAGAGGTGCGACACGCAAAGTTTCTTAACAGTCGCCCCAGGTATCGCCTACACTGAAAAGATCAGGATATTAGGGAGCAGGTATGCAAGCCGATCGCGATGACCGCTTTAGTAAAGACGATGAACGAGGCCGCCACAGCACTCAAACACTGGTGACTGCAGTCGCCGTGCTCATTCTTGCCGGTGGCGCTTATCTGCTGATGCCGCGGGACAAAGACAGCGCTGACAAAATCCCTCCCGTAACACCGACACAGAGCGCCGCCACCCCACAAGTGATGCCCAAAGCGCCTGATCCGACACCCGATGAAGCCATTCTGGCTGCGCCGGACATCCCTGTCGTTGCACAAAGCATGTCAGAGGCCGACGAGGAAGCAGCGATCCAGGAGGTGATTATCGAGGAAGAGGTCACCCCGCCCACACCCGAGGAAATCGATCAGCAACTGCGCAGCGCTGTGATTGGCATCGGCTTGTCACCGGGCGACGGCCTAAGCTCCGCCTATAATGCTGCCTACCTGCTCGATCGGGGCGTGAGCAGCATTGACCAACTCGCGCGCGGTTTGGTGCCTACGCGTACATCCAATCTTGCAAAGCCTGCAGGCAAGTTTAAAACCAAACAAGAAGGGGCCGACTACTGGGTCAGCCGGGATAGCTATAGACGCTATGACAAGCTGGTGGGCGCACTAACCTCGCTTCCGACCGATTCCCTGGCCGCACTTTTCCACCAGCAGCGCAGTCTGCTGCAAGACGCTTACGCCGCCCTGGGCTATCCCAGCGATGCTCTGGATAACACCCTGATTGCGGCGTTGGATAACATCCTCTCGGCACCCACCCGGGAGCAGCCCCCGGCGCTGGTAAGCAAAGGTGCCCTGTGGGCCTATGCCGATCCAGAGCTTGAACGCGCCAGTGATCTGCACAAACAGCTGCTGCGCACAGGACCACAAAACACCCAGGCCCTGCAACAATGGGCACGACAATTAAAGAGCGCTTTGCTCACCCCCTGAAGAGTTGTTGATGACTAAAAGACGTACCGTTTGCAAGGGTCGCAGCCTCTATGCAAAACCAGCCGCAGCGTTCAAACCATTGTTGGGCCTGCTATTGACGGTGTTACTTTGTGGCGTCGCCAATGCTCAAGATGAAAACGCCAGTGACTCACTAGAGGGCCTGCGAACGCTCCTTAGCAATGATGTAAGCATCGGTGAGGAGCGTCGTGCCGCGCTATCTGACACGCTCAAGACGGCAGCCCAGGACCGTGCTCAGCTGGAGCAATTGAAAAACTCCCGGCGAGAACTTGAAGAAAAGCTAAACAACAGTGAGCTACTCATTGCCGACTACAAAAACCGTATGCGGGATGTGCAGAATGCTCCGGCTACGATTGAGCGACGCCTGGGTAGCAATCCATCCCTGGCGAACATTGAAACAGAGCTCAGCATTGTGCAAAGCCAGCGTGACGCCTGGTCTTTGGAGCGCACCGAGGCTCTGGACACCCTCTCAAATCTTGCCAAAAATGAAGCAGCGGCCCGCGACCGTATCGCCGAGATAAGTCGAAGCCGTGCTGATGATTCCCCCGAGATTACCGCTTCGACGGAGACCTCCGATTTAGAAGACCGCATTAACAAGCTTGCGGCGGCCATCCATCAGCGGCTTCTGGATACCGAACTGAACTTACTGGAACTGCGTCTGCGCAGTGGCCCTTCACTTAACAGTATCCGCACGGCGCGAATTGCCTGGTTAGACGCCGCCATCGCTGAAGCCGACACTCTACTTTCTCAGTTGCTCGAGGCCGCCACTAAAATGCGTCAAGGCGCCGCGGCACAACGGGCCACCGAAGCGCGACGCTTTCTCTCTCAGGTAACAGGATCGCGTTCGGAACTTCAGGAAATGATCAGCACCAACCTGTCACTGGTGGACAGTTTTGAATCTCTGTCATCGCAAATTGAGCAGGCCCGTCAGCAAGTCACCGCCACCCGAAAAAGCATCGACGAAATTGAACAGGATGCCGACCTTACCAAGCGTCGTCTCAACGTCGCGGGATTGGAGTCAAAACTGGGCGAGGTAATGCTTACCCGACTCGCGAGCCTGCCTGATCCGCGTTTGATTCTCAATCAAAACGCAGATCGCAACGAGCAAATCGCCACCGTGTCTATCAAGGCCATCGACAACGAGCAGGCACTTCGTGTCCTAGGGGATCGCAGCGGCTTTTTAACTGCAACGCTGGGAGACATAAGCAACTGGAGCAACGCCGAGACGCGCACAGCAGAACGCTTATACATCCAGCGGCGGGAACTGCTGCAAGAAAACATGCAGGCCGGCAACACGCTCCTGAGCCTGCTGGTAGACGGCAACCAGGCCACGGAAGAACTGGCGCTCATCGTCGGTGACTACGAAACCTTGTTAACAGCCAACCTGCTGTGGGTTCGCAACTATGCTTATGTTGACCCGCAGCGTGTACTACACCAGTTACAGACCTTACATAGCTCTGATCCGGCGCTGCGCCTAAAGAACCATTGGCCCCAAGTCATCAGCGACCCATTGTTCCTGCTGCTGTTCATCGTCGCCCTGGGCGCGTCGTTGCATCGACGGATCACCGCGGCGCTTGAGAATATTTTGGGCAAGCCCATCCGTCCACGCGACGAGAGCTCAGCCCTGATTGTTAAGACTCTGATACTCACATTTTTGGCGGCGCTTGCCTTGCCGAGCCTCCTGCTACTCACGGGTCGAGCCTTTTACGTTGCAGCGCAGGGTGATCCCGTGGTGATGGGCGTAGGTCGCGCGCTCGCTGCTGCGGGCCTGGTTTTGTTTGTTCTGGGGAGCCTGCGTCGCATGTCCGACAGACTGGGGGTTGGGCGCCGACTCTTAAAATGGAACACCTCTCGATCCGACGCCGCCTCCCGGGATTTACCGTGGTTCAATGTAGCCATCGCCTGCTCTATCGGTATAACCATATTGGGCCGGGCTTCATCTCCTACTGACAGTGGAGGGGCTCTCGCGGCGATAGGCAGTATTGCGACCGCCATGTTTTTACTCATCGTATCACTGCGAATGCTGCGTTCAGGAGAGTTCAGTGGTGATCGAATACTGCGTTATTCGCTGCAGATCGGGATGATCACGTCTGCATCTATTGTCTTCATGCATCTTAGCGGCCAGCTGTTTGCAGCCCATCTCTATCTTAAAGCCCTAACGGGCTCGGTGGCCGCGGTGATCGGCACCCTGCTGGTGACCAATATCCTGCAACGGCTACTCATCATTTTCCGCTCCTCACTGGAGCGCAAAACGCGAGAAGAACTGCGCGCACGAGCTCAGGAAGCCGGGAGTGACGAGTCAGAAGAAAGCAATGACTTGGACGCCGTGGCATCCCTATCCGATGCGTATTCAAAATTGCTGGGACTCACACGTGTGCTCACGCTGGGTGCGCTACTTTGGTGGATTTGGGCGCCGGCCTTGCCCGCCCTGTCAATTCTCGACGCCATCACCTTGTGGTCAACAAGTGACGCCAGTCTACCTGAGGGTGAGCTGCGGGCTATTACGCTGTCTGTACTGCTGCTGGCACTACTGATCATCGCAGTTACTTCATTGATCACCCGGCACCTTCCCCCCCTGGTTAACGTGGTACTGACCGAATGGACAAGCGTGACACCGGGCAGTCGCTATGCGGCAGGTATGTTGATGCAGTATCTGATCCTGGGTATCGGTTTTTCCAGCGCGCTGGTCATGCTCGGTTTCCAATGGGAAAAGGTGCAATGGCTTGTGGCGGCCCTGGGTGTCGGTATCGGCTTCGGCCTCCAGGAAATTGTGGCGAACTTTATTTCCGGGCTTATCGTGTTGTTTGAGCGTCCTATTCGCGTGGGTGACATCATTCATGCCGGCGGCGCCGACGGTACAGTGACCAAAATTAATGCGCGGGCAACGGTCATCGAGACCTTCGAAGGCAAGGAGCTCATGATCCCCAACAAGGAGCTTATTACCAGCGTCGTGACTAACTGGTCGTTGAGCAACTCCAAGCTACGTTTGGTGATTCCCATTGGCGTAGCCTATGGCTCAGATGTCGATGCGGCCATGAAAACTTTACGTGATGTTGCCAACGCGCATCCGGAAATCATCGAAGATCCCGCCCCTTACGTTAGCTTCGAGGACTTTGGCGACAACGCCCTGGTACTGTGGTTGAGATGTTTTGCACTTCGGGATTACCCCAGAGTGTCTACGGAGCTTCGTCAGATCATCTATCGCGAGTTTAATGCAGCAGGAATCAGCATCTCATTCCCGCAGCGCGATGTGCACCTGGATGCGTCAGAGCCCCTACCTGTCCGCATTATGCCGTCGGAGTAGAAAAACCGTCTGGCATGCGACGATAAACATAACGAGGCAGACAGATGATTCTCCGACGCTTTATGCAGCACGTAAACCAGCAAAACTGGTTCGCGGTAGGCCTGGATTTAATCGTGGTTATCACCGGTATTTTTCTCGGTATGCAGGTCTCCGATTGGAACGAGGAGCGTCTTAACCGGTCGCTGGAGACCGAGTATCTCCAGCGACTACAGGTCGATATACAAGCGAATATAGTGGCGCTGCAAGAGACTGAAAACATCTATCAGGTCTTGATCGGCGACATCCTGAAAGTCATCAGAATCGTTGAGGGCGAGGAGCCCCTGGATACGGCCGGAGAAGAATTTGTTACGCAGGCGATACCCCTGAACGCAGCATGGCGACACATTGCGTTGGAGCTTGGAACCATCAGAGAGCTTATCGGTTCGGGTGAGATGAATCTGATTCAGGATCGCGAACTGAGGCAGCGGTTGATTGGGATTGTCTCCAAATTTGAGGCCATGAATGAGCAACTGACTTTTTACAAGGACTGGTACTTGAACAATGAAGAGGACCTGCTCGCGGGGCTCTACGCGCGAATGAATCTAAGTGCGGATACTTTTTCAAGCACGGGCGTGTCCAGTATCAGCAGCCTGGAAACTACAAAACAGTCGATGTCCTCCACCATCAATCGACAGGAGTTTTTGTCCAAAAGAAAAACACGGGCGCTTAGTCTGATGTTAGCGGCACGCAACACCATGCTTGGGACCTTTAGAACGAACCTGGCCTACCTGAAAGAAACTGCCGGAATGCTGGCCGAAGCAGAGAAACTGCGTTAACAAAGCCTCGCCGCTCTTGATGCGCCCCTCGAGAAATTTCACCGGTACGAAAAAAAATGCCAACCTTTCAATCACAGCGAGGGGAACGTTCAAACGAGCTCAGTAAACATCCGGAACAAGTCCCGCAGACTCCTCTCCGAATCCCCGGTATCCAAGAAAGCGTAATCGTCGAGCCTTATCTGATAAATCAATCGGCGGCGCATCGCCAAACTTTCGCTGCAAAACGTACTGTGCCACCTCACGCCAGGTCGTACGTTCCTCTTGGGGAACAGCGACGAGTGCCTGATCGATAAACACACTCTGCACACCCCGTTGGCGCAACTCAGACTCGATCCGTAAGGGCCCTACCCCACGAAGCATCCGCTCTCTCGTAAAACTTTGGGCAAAACGCTCGTCGCTTTGAAGATTTTCTTCGGCGAGTTTCTCAAGTGCCGCATCGAGCTCTTCGGTGTCAAACCGTTGGCTGAGTTTTCTCTTAAGTTCAGTCAGGGAATGCTCTCTGCGCGCGAGCAGATTCATTGCGGCGTTGCGGGGGCTTTGTGGGGGTTTGGATGAGCGCTTCATAGCGACACAAGATTACTGGCAAG
>DS999405.1:1291737-1970381 GCA_000158155.1 gamma proteobacterium NOR5-3
TTATACAGTGGGCTCAGTCACCCGGAAGAAACGCCCCCGGGTGAAGACAATTGCTACTCCGCCGCTTCGTCCTGGGCTCCTGACTTGGCCTCAGGAGCAGCTCCGCTTCCTCGGCTGCCGCCGAACCATCGCCAAGCAGCTGTGAGCGAATCAAACCTTCGATCTCGCTGCCCAGCGCGGGGTTATCCTCAAGAAACTTCGCAGCATTTGCCTTGCCTTGACCAATCTTGTCACCCTTGTAGGCATACCAGGCGCCGGATTTGTCTACCAGACCCAGCTTGACACCCCAGTCGATCACCTCTGCCGTTCGGTAGATACCTCGGCCATACATAATCTGGAACTCGGCCTGCTTGAAAGGCGGCGCTACTTTATTCTTGACCACCTTGACGCGGGTTTCATTACCGACCACCTCATCGCCTTCTTTAACCGCACCAATGCGTCGAATATCGAGTCGTACTGACGAGTAAAACTTCAGTGCGTTACCGCCGGTGGTGGTCTCCGGGGAGCCAAACATGACGCCGATTTTCATGCGAATCTGATTAATAAAGATCACCAGGCAGTTGGTCTGCTTAATTGTCGCAGTGAGTTTGCGCATCGCCTGGCTAAGCAGTCGAGCTTGCAGACCTACGTGGGAATCACCCATATCGCCTTCGATCTCTGCTCGCGGCGTCAGTGCAGCAACGGAGTCGATTACCAGCACATCGACTGCGCCGGAACGCACGAGCATCTCGGTAACTTCCAACGCCTGCTCACCCGTGTCGGGCTGAGAAACAATCAGGTCATCGATTTTTACACCCAGCTTCTCAGCGTAAATGGGGTCCAGTGCATGTTCCGCATCAATAAACGCGGCGGTGCCGCCCGCCTTCTGTGCTTCGGCGATGACCTGCAGAGTCAGCGTGGTTTTGCCCGAAGATTCAGGGCCAAATATTTCACAGATACGGCCTTTGGGGAGACCGCCGATACCCAGAGCAACATCCAAGCCCAGAGAGCCGGTAGAGATCGCCGGGATCGCTATTCGATCGTTGTCTCCCATGCGCATAACCGTGCCCTTACCGAACTGACGATCGATCTGGCTTAGGGCGGCTTCGAGGGCCTTTTCTTTGTTTGCGTTCATGTGCTGCTCTCCTGGTCTTTCGTTGGGTCTATCGTTCTGTTGTGCTGTGCGTGTACCTGCATCTCGGAAAAGCGCTCAGAAAACCGCTCACCAAAACTACTGTACATATAATCAGTGGTTCCGCTTCACAATGCAACCATCATATGCGTCGAAAAGTGGTAAAAACCACTGCCAGTTTTACGACCTGTCGCGATTAGCGACGGGTGCTTAGCGCCATCAAAACAGCTAGTCGGGGATTTGGGAGGCCGAAATCAGAGGAAGACCGGACTCAGTCGCCACTGCATAAAAAAGGCAATCGCTCTGAGCGATAGACGCATTAGTCGTAATCATAAAGAGCTTCAAGCCCTGAGACGGAAACAAGACGCCACCATCACAGCGCACCAGGGCCGTTACCGCGCAGCGTCCAAAGGCGTCCGTGGCGCGAAACAAAGTTTGTGGCTCATCCTTAACCCAGCCCAGGGGCGTATCACAGCTCACCTCACCAAAGTTGTGATGCTCGATATCGCTGCGCAATGTGATGTCGTGACCGGGTCGCGGCTCATCGTCGTAAGCCAGGGTTACCCCGTCGCGCAGCTCCAGGCGAATGGGATCGCGGAGAATCTCTATTCCAAAATCCACTTCCTCTTCATGGGCAAGCACACGCTCTGCCAGGGCGTAACTTTGCAAGCCCTCGAATGCCAATGCATGCGCCTCGTCGTCCAGGCGTCCACCCACCTCTATAGTCACAGTAGGACAAGTGGCATCGCTGATATCCATGAGCGCTCCAAGGCTCAGCCGGGACACCACCAGACGCCGGGTAAACAGCGAGACCAACGCGTCATGCTGACGATCAAGATGGGTGCAAACGCCAAAGGACGGACCCGAACCTGAGGTGTTGTGCATGTCGACGACCGCCTCGGGCCGGTGCAGGCGCAGAAGTTCGAGAATCTCTTCGGCCAGGCGCCCCTGCTCGTCATCAAACGGCGGTTTGAAACAGCGATTCAGATCCCGCGCCCGGGGCAACATCCGATGGCTAAATCGAGGACTCTCCAGCGCTGCGTGCACAGAGGCCACAATGAACAGTAAATTGACCGCTGGCTGCTGCCCGCTCAACAGCCAGCGATGCAGGGCAAACAGTCCCGAGGGCTCATTGCCATGGAGCAAAGTCACAAGTGCTCGGGTACGGGAAGTATCACGCCCCGAAAAAAGCATACAGACCGGACCGCCAAGGTTATCCAGCAAAGCATCCGGACCAGCGCCGGCAAGGCTGGCATCCGGATCCCTAAGAAAACGAAAACGTCTCACAACGCTATCCCGGTAAAGGGCCGCATCAGGGCATGGGCCATTCGGCTACCGGAATATTTTGGGCGCTGAATTCTCGGTAAACGCGCAGCATGTCCCCAAGCGCATGGGACTTACTGCGGCCTCGAGCAATCAATGCCCTGGTTGCGTCACGCTGCCAGCTGGATCCGTTGCGCCGGGCACCCAGCCGCGCATCAATAACACCGATATACCGGTCTCGTTCGGCCTGAGCCACGCCCAAAGCTCGCAACCCGTCGTCGGCCACCGGCAGCATCTCGGCAATAATCTCCACCACCGAGGCGTCCCGCAGCCGATGCTGCTGCAAACTCGGCCATACCAGACGGGCATCCAGTCCGTTCTGCGCGGCGCGATAAAAGTTGTACTCCGCCAAATGGAACGGCAAGGCAGACATCAGCCCATCCATATCATCCCGAAGCCCCCGGGCCAAACCGATCATGAACGCCGCTCCGGCCACCATGTCCACAGACGTCGGTCCCGCGGGCAGCGAACGCATTTCGATGCGCAGATGCCCCTCATCGGCGTCGTCATAGACAGCGCGATTCCAGAGCCAGACGGTGCTCTGATGCAAACGAAGCTCTGCCAGCGTGGGCACCTTTGCCAGATCATCGACGCCTTGCATATCGCAGGCGGGAAGCAGCGGCGGATACAGCCTGACAGTTTGTTCAAACAGTTCAAAAGCCCCCTTGCGCACCCATCCATGACCAAAACACACGCGTGGCGGCTCGCTCCAGCGATAGCGATCCGTAGCGCGCGTGTCAATGGACTGCTTAAACAGAGGGATTCGCGTTTCATCCCATAATTGATGTCCAAACAAACCGGGGCTGTTTGCACTGATCGCGATGGCCAGGGGAGTAATCATCTGGATCGCATTAAAAGTCGCCGCATAGCATTCGGGGGTCACACGCTGATGCACCTGAAACGAGGTGTTGGCACCCTCCAACGTGATATTCGCCATGGTCATTTGCAACGGCTCCTGGCCGTCAATGTTGATATGGAAATCGCTGCCTCGCCAGGCAATCAGTTGCGCCACAAGAGCGCGATAGCGCTGACGATCGGTCACGCAGTGATCACCCAGATCACTACGCTGAAGTGTGGGAAGAATGCCGATAGGCACCACGTACGCGCCCTGGTCTGCCGCCAACGCTGACAGACGTCCCAGCTTGGCCACCACCTCACGCTCAGTAGCGAGTAAACCCTCGTCACCCAGTGAATGAGGACTCAGGTTGTACTCAAGGTTGTATTTGTTGAGCTCCACCGTCAGTTGCGGGTCGGCCGCCGCGGTGCACAGCGCATCATTGAGGTATGCCGGCTTGCCGTCCGCATCGACTATGTATAGCTCAAGCTCAGCTCCGACGGTCTCTTCGGGACGACCAAACTTCGGGTTCGCAATCAAGCCTGATAGCTGTTGAAGCTGAGAATCCAAGCGCTGAGAGAAAAGCCGCCGGTCTTCAGCGTCGAAGGTCGTTTTGTTAATCTCTATCCCCATGGTGCGGTCATGGTTCCTGACAGATAATTCATCATTCTAGACTGCCCGGGGCGGGGCGAACAGGCTTGTCATCTATGGCAGCTGCCCCTCTCCATGACTTACACTGCACACCGAATTTTTAATGACCCCCAGATACCATTTTGCCCAACGATCCCAGCCAACATACGCCAATGATGCAGCAGTTTCTGCGCATCAAACGAGATCATCCCAACGAGCTGCTGTTTTATCGCATGGGAGATTTCTACGAGCTTTTTTATGACGACGCCCGCCGCGCCGCAGAGCTGTTGGACATCACGCTGACCGCCAGGGGAAAGTCCGCCGGCGAAGACATACCCATGGCCGGTGTGCCCTATCACGCGGCAGAGGGCTACCTTGCACGCCTGGTAAAGGCAGGTATCTCCGTGGCCATCGCCGAGCAAATCGGCGATCCCGCAACGAGCAAAGGACCGGTAGAACGTAAGGTTGTGCGTGTCGTCACGCCGGGAACTCTCAGCGATGAGGCGCTCCTTGAAGAGAAACGCGAGCAGCTTCTGGTGGCATTGATTGCCCAGCAGACTCGCTACGGGCTCGCCTATCTTGACCTGGGCAGTGGCCGCTTTCGCTTAATGGAGCTTGACGGTGAAGAAGCACTGTTGGGAGAGATAGAGCGCCTGGATCCTGCGGAGCTTCTCTATCACGAGGAATTCCAGCACCCCACCGTCACGGCCCGACCGGGGGCACGCTCCCAGCCTGCCTGGGAGTTTGACTTAGAGAGCGCCGAGCGGAACCTGCGAGAACAGTTTCAGACCCACGACCTTCGCGGCTTCGGCTGTGACAACCTGCGTCTGGGTATTGCAGCAGCGGGCTGTCTCATTAGCTACGTGAGGGATACACAACGTAGCCAGTTACCACATATCACGGCGATCGCGCCGGAAATGCGCGAAGACAGCGTTGTGCTGGATGCGGCGACGCGTCGAAATCTGGAAATCGACCGTAATCTCGGAGGCACCGATACGCATACGCTCATGTCGGTGATGGACCGCTGCCGAACATCCATGGGCAGCCGCTGTCTCCGGCGCTGGTTACACAGACCACTAACCTCGATACCAACGCTCAAGAAACGCCAAGACGCACTAGGAGCGCTCAGAGAAAACTATCGCTTCGAGGCGCTCCGGGACGTATTGCGCCCCATCGGCGATGTGGAACGCATCATTACCCGAGTGGCTCTGGGAAGCGCACGCCCCAGGGATCTGACTCGACTCCTGTTTGCACTTCAAAGTGTACCGGCTCTGCGCGACGCCACGCCCACAGAAGACTCTCAGGCACTGCAAGCGACCGTGACCGCGCTGGGCGACTTTCCGCTCATGGTCGAGCTTCTGGACCGTGCCATTATCGACAATCCACCGGTGGTCCTGCGCGATGGCGGGGTCATCGCTACAGGCTACGACTCCCAGCTGGATGAACTGCGCTCCATCAGCGAAAACGCAGCGGGATTTCTCGTAGCCATTGAAACCCGCGAACGGGAACGCACGGGGCTTGCCTCGTTAAAAGTGGGCTATAACCGTGTTCATGGCTATTACATCGAGCTGAGTCGCAACCAGTCAGATGATGTTCCGGTGGAGTATCAGCGACGCCAGACGCTCAAAAATGTCGAGCGATTTATCACCCCGGAGTTAAAGGAGTTCGAAGACAAGGCCCTGTCCAGCAAAAGTCGTGCACTGGCCCGGGAAAAGCAACTCTACGCTGAGCTTCTCGCGACTTTACAGGAATCCCTGGAAGCTCTGCGCAACTGCGCCTCTGCCATGGCTGAGCTCGATGTTTATGCAACGCTCGCCGAGCGGAGCCACAGTCTCGATTTATGCCGCCCTGAGTTCAGCGAGACGCCCTGCCTGGACATTGATCAGGGCCGCCATCTGGTCGTAGAGCAGGTACTCGAAGAACCGTTTATCGCCAATGACACCTTACTTAACGATGAGCGGCGCATGCTCTTGATCACCGGCCCGAACATGGGCGGTAAATCCACCTATATGCGACAGAACGCGATTATCACCTTACTGGCGCATGTTGGCTCTTATGTTCCTGCTCGCGCGGTTGTCCTTTCCACCGTGGACCGTATCTTCACTCGCATCGGAGCAGCCGATGATCTGGCCAGCGGCCGCTCTACATTTATGGTAGAGATGACCGAGACGGCGAACATTCTACATAACGCCAGCGACCGCAGCCTGGTGTTAATGGACGAGGTTGGGCGAGGCACCAGCACCTTCGACGGCCTCTCCCTGGCCTGGGCAGCCGCCCTGCATCTGGCAGAAAAAACCCGGGCGTTCACGCTCTTTGCGACCCACTATTTTGAGCTCACGGCTCTGGCCGATCAGCTACCCACCGTATCCAATGTTCACCTCGATGCGGTGGAACACCGGGAGCACGTGGTGTTTATGCACCGAATTCAGGAGGGCCCGGCGAATCGGAGCTTCGGTTTGCAGGTAGCGAAGCTCGCCGGCGTACCCGCCAGCGTACTGCAAGCCGCGGCAGGCAAACTTCGAGAGCTGGAAAATCAAAATCCCACCGATAATGCGCAAGCACCCGCGGTGGGCTCGCCTATCCCCCAGGGCGACCTGTTTGCTGAGAATCCCGATCATCCGGCGCTCGCTTTGCTTCGCGACAGCGACCCGGATAGCCTGTCACCGCGGGAGGCTCTGCAGCTGCTGTATCGCCTTAGTGAACTGGCAGAGTGAATTTTGACCCTGCCAGCGCTTCTCATCACGCAAACGAATCGCTACACTTTGACTTCAGCGCTTTGGCGGTACTTCAGACCCCGCTAAAGTAGAGACCTGAATCGAAGTTAAGGAACCGCAAGAATGACCTTCGTCGTTGGTGAAGACTGCATCAAGTGTAAGCACACAGATTGTGTGGAAGTGTGTCCCGTGGACTGTTTTTATGAGGGACCCAACTTTTTGGTCATTCATCCAGACGAGTGCATCGACTGCGCGCTGTGCGAGCCCGAGTGCCCTGTGGATGCGATCTTCTCAGAAGACGAACTGCCCGCAGATCAACAGGTGTTTCTTGAGCTCAACGCAGAGCTCGCTGAAGTCTGGCCCTGCATTACCGAGATGAAGCCTGCACCGGAAGATGCCGAAGAGTGGGCCGGTAAGCCCGGAAAACTGGCACTGCTGGAGCGCTAATTCCAGCGCGTAAAACTGTTCTTCTACCGGTTTAACTTACTGCTTAAACCTACTGCTTAAACTTACGGCTTCAACTTACTGTTTTAAACTGCGGTTTCAAGCTACTGTTTTAAAAGAGCGTCGGCGGATAAACCCTGGCGCTCGAGGATCCTGCGCAAGCGTTTCAGCGCCTCGACCTGAATCTGACGCACCCGCTCCCGAGTCAGTCCGATTTCCTGGCCCACCTCTTCCAGGGTACAACTGTCGTACCCTAAAAGACCAAAGCGACGCACAACCACTTCCCGTTGTTTTTCTGAGAGCTCATCCAGCCAATGGGCAACACTGTCGTGCACGTCATCGTCCTGTATCTGTTCTGACGGGTCACAGCCATGTTCATCAGCAATGGTCTCTGCTACGGAGGAGTCAGAATTGGGTCCCAGCGGTGCATCCATGGAGCTCACTCGCTCATTAAGACCCATCAGGCGGGAAACTTCTGTAGCTGTTTTGTGGGTCCGCGAAGCAATTTCCTGGGTGGTGGGGTCATGATCTAATTGCTGGGTCAGTTCCCGGGCAGCCCGAAGACAGCCGTTGAGGTCTTTCACTACGTGGATCGGCAAACGAATGGTTCGCGCCTGATTCATAATGCCCCGCTCTATGGTTTGGCGGATCCACCACGTTGCATAGGTAGAAAATCTGAAACCTCGCTCGGGATCAAACTTCTCTACCGCGCGCATGAGACCGAGATTACCCTCTTCTATAAGATCCAAAAGGCTCATACCCCGATGCAGATAGCGCCTCGCAATATTGACCACCAGACGCAGATTACTTTCGATCATGCGTTTACGTGCAGCCTCATCACCTTTTTGCACGAGCCGGGCATAGTGCTTTTCCTCATCTGCGCTAAGTAGAGGAACAAAACCTATTTCGTTGAGATACAGCTGCGTAGGATCAAGTGTGATCTGGCGGGCGTCGTGATCATCGGTATCGTTGAACGGGGATTGCGCCGTAACGGGCTCGTCAGCCGCAGGGTCAGATAAGGAAGAGTCAGATAACGAAGAGTCAGATAACGAAGAGTCAGATAAGGAAGGGTCTGCTTCCAGGTCGCTCATCGCGGCCAAAGCTTCCCCACCCAGTCCCAGAACCTCAGACGGGTTTCGCTTATCTTTCCGGCTGCGACCAGCTTTGATCCCTGCGTCGCTTTCGGAACTCCCCTTGGTTCTACCCATGGGTCAGCGTCCTTTAATAAGCCCGGCCATCTCACCGAACAAAGTTCGACTTAAAAAAACAATCGGCCGATCAGCTTATATCAGTGCTGTATCAAAAAACAACCGGAGCTCTAGCGCTTGGGTAACAACTGTAATGGGTCCACAGGCCGCCCCCGTCGACGTATTTCAAAGTGCAGCTTTACCGAATCTGTACCCGAGCTGCCGCGCTCCGCAATTTTTTGCCCTGCACGAACACTATCCCCCTCGTCCACAAGCAACGCATCGTTATGGCCATAAGCGCTGAGATATTCATCGTTATGTCGCACGATCAGCATAAGTCCGTAGCCCGCAATACCGCTACCGGCATACACCACGCTGCCTCCCGCAGTAGCAATCACTGCATCCCCACGCTTACCACTGATGTCGACGCCCTTATGAAGATTAGTCTCAAATCGCCGTGTCACTTTTCCGGTCACGGGCCAGCGCCAGGCCGAAACCTTGGTATTGCTCACGGGAGTGGCGGGCTGAGATACCTTCGGGGCGGTTTTGCTGCTTGCTGCCGGCGAGGCCGTGGACGTCGTGGCTTTTTGGGTGGGCTGACTGGTGGTACTTGGCGCGGCCTTTGCTACCGGCGCCTTTGCCACAACGCTCGGCGTAGCCTGGGGGGCCACCGTTGGCGAACGCCTGGCGACTGGCATGGGGTCTGCCTCTGCTAAACGCAGCTTCTGGCCCGGATAGATGGTGAACGGTGCGGATATCGCATTTGCAGCGGCCAAGCGCCGAAAGTCCAGACCGTAACGAAAGGCAATGGAGAAAAGCGTATCGCCTCGAAGTACGGTGTAGCGCTGTTCCGCCTTTGCCGTTCCGGGTCTACCACGATCCTCTATGGGCGCCAGAGGTTTGTCCGCACATGCAGCTATGAAGGCATTGATACACAGGAGACACAGTAACGCTGCAAGCCTTGCCATGGGCTAGCGTTCCAGCCCACCCCAGCGGCTTTCCAGCAGCCAGACGGCAAAAAAACCGAGAACCATCAGCATGACGCAAACTATCAGCTGACTGTCTCCAAACAGCTCTGCGTAGTGCTGCGGCGAAACGGGAAGCGCCGCGCCGGCATCCTCGGGCTGCGTTTTCCAGGGCCAGACCACGAGAAGAGATCCACACAAAAAACCGGTGAGCGTGGCGAGTGTCGCACTGTGATGCACTCGAAGCAGGTAGCTTAGCAGGCGCGAAAACACCAACAGGCCGACGCCTGCCCCCGCCGCAAAAAGACCCATAGAAACAAGTTCCAGCGCCTCGATGGCCGCCAGTACAGCAGGATACATCCCCAGAAGAACGAGGATAAAACTGCCGGAGATTCCGGGCAAAATCATTGCGCAGATAGCAAAAAACCCGGCCAGAAAAAAACTCCAGGGTGCGACGGGCAATTCAAACGCCGGCGAGAGCCCCACTCCCGCTGCAAACAACGCACCAAACACTAGTCCAAAGGCGGCCATCACGGTCCACTGCGACACATGGCGAATCAGCACCAGTGCAGAAGCGAGAATCAGACCAAAGAAGAAAGACCATAACAGCAGCGGCTGAGTTTCTAACAGCGACGAAATGACGCTGGCGAGGGAAAACACGCTGATCGCTATCCCTAACAGCAAGGTCGCCAAAAATGCAGCATCAGTGCGCTCAAGCGCCACGCGCCAGCGCCCCGCAAAGACACAACGGATCAGCGTCATGTCAAAAGCGGTGATAGCGGTAATCAAGCGATGATAGATTCCCGTGATAAATGCCATGGTGCCACCCGATACACCGGGAACAATATCCGCCGCACCCATGAGTACACCGCGCAGTAAAACGCCGGGAAAAAGTTGCATAGCGGGTTTGTCTGGCGAATCGCCCTCAGCCATTGCCGAGTCCCGGGAGCAGCGGCACAAAACGCACGGGTTCTATGTCATAACGCTCAAACCCTGACTCTGTGCGCTCCACCACAACCAGCGTCTGCTCACGACCACCCACAGGCATAACCAGTCGGCCGCCGGGGGCCAACTGGGCAAGCAGTGATGGGGGCACATGCTCCGGAGCGGCCGCCGCAAGAATACCGTCAAACGGCGCCTGGGACTCCCAACCATCGAAACCATCACCGTGCCGCATTTGAACATTCCGAAGCTTGAGTTGCCGCATGCGTTTTCTCGCAGCCAGCAACAGCGGCTTGATGCGCTCAAGAGCGTATACCTCTCCCACAATCCCCGCCAGCACCGCACTTTGATACCCGGAGCCGCTGCCAATCTCGAGAATCTTTTGGGGATTGCGTCCAGCGATCAACAGTTCGGTCATTCTGGCGACTATGTAGGGCTGAGACAGCGTTTGCTGATAACCAATGGGGAGCGCCGTATCCTCGTAGGCCCGATGCGCCATGGCCTCATCCAAGAACAGGTGCCGCGGCACGTTGCGCAGGGCATCGAGCACAGCAATATTGGTGATCCCCTGCTCGAGCAAGCGCTGCACCAGGCGCTCTCTTGTGCGCTGGGAGGTCATACCAATACCGGAAATGTCCGCAGATCTGTTCATGAGCGACTCAGCAACACCACCGCATGCACGGCAATACCCTCTTTGCGGCCCACGTAGCCAAGATGCTCGGTCGTGGTGGCTTTCACCGACACCTGATCCAGGTCGGCATGCAGGTCCGCAGCGATATTTTCGCGCATGGGCACTATGTGCTCTGCCATTCGCGGTGCCTGGGCGACAATGGTGATATCAGCGTTGCCAAGAACATAACCATGCTCCTTGACGAGCACTGCGCAGCGCCGCAATAGTTCTCTACTGTCGATACCCGCATTGGCCGGGTCGGTGTCCGGGAAGTGCTTGCCGATATCTCCCGCCGCGATGGCGCCCAGCAGGGCATCGCACAAGGCATGCAACACCACGTCTCCGTCAGAATGGGCCAGCAGTGAGCGGTCACTGGGAATCGATACACCGCCGAGCACGATGGCAGCAGAACCCTGCCCTGCTGGTGCGAAAGCATGCACATCAAAGCCGTGTCCTATGCGCATCAAATGTCTGTTCCTGCCATATCCACGTCCTGAGCGTAAAGCTGCCCTAACCAGTAGGCCGCCAGTTGCATGTCCGACGCATAGGTTACCTTGAGATTGCTCAGCGAGCCTCTCACAAGTTGAACCTCAAAGCCCGCTGCCTCCATCGCAGAAGCCTCATCGGTAACAGCAAAGTCGCTTTCAGACGCTGCGCCTAGTGCTAGTCGAAGCTCTCCCACACGAAACATCTGCGGTGTCTGGGCGCTCCATAGGTTGTCTCGATCGATGGTAGCCGACACGCGCGCCTGCCCGTCACCTCGTTTGAGCGTATCCGTAATAGGCACTGCCAGCAGTCCGCCCACGCCACTGCCCGTGACCGCGTCAATCAGAGAGCGCAGGTCTTCCTGAGACAAACAGGGACGCGCAGCGTCGTGCACCAACACCCAATCCTCATCCTGCGCGGATAATGCAGCAATCCCCGCAGCCACCGAGGCGGCTCGACTTGCGCCGCCACTGCACAGACGGACTCGTGCATCGGCCAAAGCCCCCTCTTTCTGTCGCTGTAAATCTGCTTCGGGCACTGCAACCACGCAGCCACGAAGCTCCTCACAGGCTAACAAGGCGCCAACGCTCCAATCCAAAAGTGATCGCCCGGCGAGCTTGAGATACTGCTTTGATTCGCTCTGCGCCATGCGAGATCCACTCCCGGCAGCGGGGACCACCGCCCAGATTGCACTCACGGACGCGACTCTGCGGCTTTGGGTGCAAGCTTATCCGGATCAACGAACTGGTAATACACTTCATCGTCACGGGTCAGACCGAGTTCTTCGCGCGCCCTCTGCTCAAGCACGGTATTACCTGCCTTCAGGTCCATAACCTGACGACTCAAATCTTCATTGCGCTCGCGCAAAATTGCGTTCTCGCGTTGCGCGTCCTGCGTCTGCTGTCGTAGCTGCAGCAACTCCAATCGACCGCCCTCTCCCCACCAGAGGCGATACTGCAGCCCGGCGAGCAGCAAAAGAAGGATCAGCAATATCCAGCGCAAAAGCGGAACTAGCGCGCAAACTCGCCACGCCCGCGATAGGGCGCCGCGGAGCCGAGCTCGGCCTCAATGCGAAGCAGCCGATTGTATTTAGCGACTCGATCCGAGCGGCACAGAGAACCGGTTTTAATCTGTCCTGCACCGGTGGCCACGGCCAGATCGGCGATGGTGGTGTCCTCTGTCTCGCCAGAGCGATGAGAGATAACCGCGGTATAACCCGCATCTGCAGCCATCGCTATGGCATCCAGCGTCTCGCTAAGCGTACCGATCTGGTTGAGTTTAATGAGGATGGAATTACCCACGCCCCGCTCAATACCCTGAGCAAGAATTTTTGTATTGGTAACGAATAGATCGTCGCCCACCAGCTGTACCCGGTCACCCAGCCGTTCGGTGAGTAATTTCCAGCCATCCCAGTCAGACTCATCAAGTCCATCTTCAATCGACAGAATCGGATGCGCGTCTACAAGACCGGCAAGATATTCGGTGAATCCGGCGCTATCAAAATCACGACCATCACCGCCCAGCCAGTAACGGCCATCGCGGTAGAACTCCGAAGCCGCACAATCGAGCGCCAGAGTTACGTCCGTGCCCAGGGTATACCCTGCGTTTGATACCGCTTCGGCAATGACATCCAGGGCAGCCTCGTTTGAGGGTAAATCCGGTGCAAAACCACCTTCATCACCGACGGCGGTGCTCAAGCCCCGGGCCGACAGTACTTTTTTAAGGTGGTGAAAAATCTCTGCTCCACAGCGAAGCGCTTCCGCGAAGCTGCTTGCGGATACCGGTTGGATCATGAATTCCTGAATATCAACGTTGTTGTCGGCGTGCTCTCCGCCGTTGATGATGTTCATCATTGGCACCGGCATACTGAGCGAGCCCCGACCATACAGCGCGGCGATGTGCGCGTAGAGGGGCTTACCGGCTGCCATAGCTGCCGCTCGCGCGGCCGCCAGGGACACGGCCAACATGGCATTGGCGCCCAGAGACTCCTTGTTTTCAGTGCCATCAAGTTTCAACATGGCGTCGTCAAGATCTCGCTGCGCAGCGGCATCCATACCCAGCAAGGCGCTGCGCATAGCACCATTGATATTGCCAACGGCTTTACTGACGCCCTTACCAAGGTACCGCGCGGGATCAGCATCACGTAGCTCCAGCGCTTCACGCGAACCAGTGGATGCACCGGAGGGGGCAAATGCAGCAGCAGAAGCGCCGCACTCGAGCGTCACCTCTGCCATGACGGTGGGATTGCCTCGCGAATCCAACACCTCAAAACCCTGAACCTCAGTAATCCTGCTCACTTTTGACTCTCCCTGAATCGTAGTGGAATGCTAGTTTGAGCATTCCTTTGTCACAGCACTGTCGACTGAACCGCCCCGCATAAAAGCTCAATCTATGTTGAGTACCGGCAACCCCTTAACAAGAGTATCGACCGCCTGAATCTGTTCGAGAAACGGCCGCAATTTATCTAAAGGTAAGGCGCTGGGACCGTCACAGAGCGCCTTATCCGGATTTGGGTGGGACTCGAGAAACAGTCCAGCCAATCCCACAGCCATGCCTGCGCGGGCCAATTCTGTAACCTGAGATCGGCGACCACCAGAAGCAGCACCCATAGGATCTCGGCATTGCAGGGCATGGGTAACATCGAAAATTTGCGGCACATCCTTGGTAGCCGTTCGCATGACGCCAAAACCGAGCATATCCACCACAAGATTATCGTAACCGTAGTTGCTGCCGCGCTCGCAGATCATAAGTCGGTCATTGCCGCACTCGCGAAACTTCTCGACCACATTGCCCATCTGCGCCGGCGACAGAAACTGTGGCTTCTTGATATTGATCGCGGCACCGGTCTCTGCCATGGCCCGCACCAGATCGGTCTGGCGGGCAAGAAACGCCGGCAGCTGAATAATGTCGCAGACCTCTGCCGCCGCCGCGGCCTCATCTGGCGCATGCACATCCGTGATCAAAGGGACGTTAAAGCGGGATTTAACCTCAGCCAGAATCTCCAGCCCTTTTACCAGGCCCGGTCCGCGAAAGGAGTGTATGGAGGAGCGGTTCGCCTTGTCGTAGGAGGCCTTGAACACCAGGGGAATGCCCAGATCAGCGCATACACTCACATATTCTGCAGCAACTTCCAGCGCAAATTCACGGCTTTCCAGGACGTTTACACCGCCCAACAGTACGAAGGGGGCATCGTTGGCAATGCGAAGATCGCCTAGCTCTACGGTCGTTGTCATGGGCATAACCTCGATGTCAGGGCTTCAGCCTACGGCTGTATCACGGGCATGACGGTTACCCGCTGCATGCTGACAAGCTGCCTGTATGTAACTGGTAAAGAGCGGATGACCGCCTCGGGGCCGGGAGGTGAACTCCGGATGAAACTGACAGGCCACAAACCAGGCGTGCTCGGGCAACTCCACCATCTCAACCAGGGATCGGTCCGCAGACCAGCCCGCGATGACCATGCCATGGTCCACAAGTGTGCTCACATAATTATCATTCACTTCGTAGCGATGACGATGGCGCTCGTTAATCACCGGTGCACCATAAATGTCACGGATGCGCGTTCCCTCCTCGAGGTGGCAGGGCTGAGAACCGAGCCGCATGGTGCCGCCCATATCCGAACTCTCGTCACGCTGCTCGGTACTGCCGTCGGCGTTCTTCCACTCGGTAATCAGCGCCACAATGGGATGCGGCGTCTGCGGCGCCATTTCCGAAGAATGGGCTCCTTCGAGTCCACACACATTGCGCGCATACTCTACCAGCGCCACGTGCATGCCCAGACAGATACCCAGGAACGGAATGTCGTTCTCCCGGGCAAAACGCACCGCTTGGATTTTCCCCTCTACACCACGGTCACCAAATCCCCCGGGCACCAGAATCGCATCGGCCCCCTCAAGCACGCCGGTACCGTCGCGCTCAATATCCTCGGCTTCCACATAGTCAACCTGAACGTCCGTCAGAGTCTGCAGGCCAGCGTGAGACAGGGCTTCGTTAAGCGATTTGTAGGCATCGGGCAGCTCCATGTATTTGCCCACCATCGCAACACGCACCGTCGCCTGTTTGTCAGCAAGCTCTCGCTGGAGCACCTCATCCCACTCACTGAGATCAGCAGGAGGGCAATCCAGGTTGAAGCGCTCCACCACAAAGTCATCAAGCCCATTGGCATGCAGCGCCCGAGGAATGCTGTAAATGGTATCGGCATCGAGCAGCGGAATAACGGCCCGAGCTTCGACATTGGTAAACAAGGCGATCTTGCTGCAGGCACTTTCCTCAATGGGCACCGTGGATCGGCACAGGAGAACATCGGGCTGCAAACCAATGGAGCGGAGCTCTTTCACCGAATGCTGGGTAGGCTTGGTTTTGATCTCCCCCGCCGTCGCGATATAGGGCACCAGGGTGAGATGCATCAGCAGCGCCCGGGAAGGTCCCATCTCGACCTTCAGCTGCCGGGCAGCCTCCAGAAACGGTAGTCCTTCGATATCGCCCACGGTGCCGCCGATTTCAACCACAGCGATATCTGCGTCGCCGGCTCCCGCCAACACGCGTCGCTTTATTTCATCGGTGATATGCGGAATGACCTGCACTGTGCCGCCGAGATAGTCTCCGCGGCGCTCTTTGGCAAGAACCTGGTTGTAAACACGACCCGTGGTGAAGTTGTTTCTGCGGGTCATCACCGCCCGGGTGAATCGCTCATAATGCCCCAGATCCAGATCCGTTTCGGCGCCGTCATCAGTGACGTACACCTCGCCGTGCTGAAACGGGCTCATGGTCCCGGGATCTATATTGATATAGGGATCGAGTTTGAGAAGGGTAACCTTCAGACCACGGGCTTCAAGGACCGCTGCGAGCGATGCCGCTGCGATTCCTTTACCTAGAGAAGAAACTACACCACCAGTCACAAAGACTAATCGCGTCATGTCACGCCTTCCTGTTGACTCTGCCCCGGACGAGCAAGACTGTCATCAATCCGGGCCCGCGACCATGCGATAAGATGGGAAATCAAACTAACAGAAAGCGCTCTCGTGCTCAATCAGAAACCTTCATCGAGAGCGTTATTTCTACCTAATTCCTTCGCTTTTCCAGACAAGCTCGATCCCTGAGGACACCGCCCGGGGTGAGCGCAGCAAATGCGCCACACACAGCAGCTCCTCACCCGCGGCAGAGCTGCGTACCAACAGGGGCAAACCACTGCGCCACCACGGGGGAATCGCCAGATCCTGAAACACGGTTTTCAGGTCCTTGTGGTGGCCATCAACCATTGCCAGACGCTCGCCCCCTCGGCGGGTACGCAGGCTCAGCTGTGACAAGTCCTCGCCCTCAGCCTTCAGGGCCAGCTCACCCATAACAGGCCAGTGCAACGCTTGTCCAGGCTGTATCGTCAGTATGCCGGGCGCAGGGTCGAGGCCCGTCGGGCACAGATACACCGCGGCACGATAACGCTCAAGCGTCCAGCCAGAACCACAAAGCCTGGCACCGCTGCCGTGGCGAACCTGACGCAGGAACTCCGACAATCGCGCCGCCGGTGGTGCCACGAGCGAGCGCTCACGAAGCCACCGTCTCAGCGCCAGCGCGGCCAACGCTGGCTCCCGGGGCAAATCCTCCACTTGAAAGCCCGGGTCACCCAGACTTCCGTGTACCGTGGGAAGCGCCGGCCCGGGAAGATGTTCATTGAGCTCTCTGAGCTGGCTCGCCGCCCGAGACAGGGTCGACCGATACCCCGGCCAGCGTCCGGCCAGGAGCGGCATCACCTCCTGACGCAGATAGTTCCGATCAAAACGGGTATCCGTGTTACTCGGATCATCAATCCAGCTCAGCTTATGCTGCGCCGCATATCCCGCAAGATCACTGCGGGGGATGTCGAGGAGCGGACGCAGCAGGGAACCATGACCCAGTGCCCGGGTTGTGGGTATAGACCCCAGGCCCTGGGGACCGGCGCCCCGGAGCAAACGTAGTAGCAGTGTTTCGGCCTGATCATCCTGATGGTGGGCCATCAGCAGGACGGCGTCTGCCTCGACGCAGGTTTCGAACCAGTGATAACGGGCAGATCGCGCCGCAGCCTCAACGCCGTCCCCCGTATCATTCAACTGCAGTCGCGTGGATCGAAAGGAAACCTTCCACTGATCGCACAACTCAGCGCAGTGCCTGGCCCAAAGCTCAGCATCATCGTGTAGCCCGTGATTGGCGTGCAGGGCCGTCACTAATCCGGAAAAACTGGTCGCCAGCGCATGCAGAAGCACCGTTGAATCCAGACCGCCACTGTAAGCGACATAGACACCCGCAGCCCTTTCGAGCGCGGGCATGTGCCGCTCAATGGCTTGAAGGACGGGGTCGTGAGCCACCCCTTCAGAATCCTCAGTTACCGTAGGCGAGGAGCCGCGCGTAGCGCGCTTCGAGCATATCGTCCGTGCTCATAGCCTTAAGCTTGTCCAACTCCCCCGCTACATGCTCGCGGATGCGATCGGCCATCAGCGGCGCATCCCGATGCGCACCGCCCAGCGGCTCGGGAATACTGGCATCCACAATGCCGAGCTCTTTAAGCTTGTCTGAGGTTACGCCCATAGCCGCCGCGGCATCCGAGGCAAACTCCGATGACTTCCAGATAATATTGGCGCACCCTTCCGGCGAAATCACAAAGTAGGTTGCGTACTGGAGCATGGCCAGGTGATCGGCCACGCCGATACCCAGAGCCCCCCCGGAACTCCCCTCGCCGATCACTACGGACACAATCGGTGTCCGCAGCCGGGACATCACGGCCAGATTGGTAGCAATGGACTCGGAAATACCCCGCTCTTCGGAATCTATACCCGGATAGGCTCCCGGGGTATCGATGAGCGTAATCACAGGCAGGCCGAAACGCTCTGCCGTCTCCATGAGCCGCAGGGCTTTGCGATAACCCTCGGGCTTGGGCATGCCAAAATTACGGTAGACCTTATCTTTCACCGAGCGACCCTTTTCCTGGCCGATCACCATAACGGACTCGCCGTTGAGGCGCGCAATGCCGCCAACGATGGCTTTATCGTCGCCAAAATGGCGATCACCGTGCAGCTCATCGAAGTCATCGAAAACCAAGGGAAGGTAATCGAGTGTGTAAGGCCGCAGCGGGTGTCTCGCCACGCGCACCACATCCCAGGGACTGAGGTTGGAGAAAATCTTCTCGGTGAGCTTGGAACTTTTGGCTTTCAGCTCATCAAGTTCGCTGGAGAGGTTCAGCTCTGCGCCGGAGCCCACATGACGAAGTTCCTCGATCTTGACCTCGAGCTCGGCGATCGGCTGTTCAAAATCCAGATAATTGGGGTTCATGGGCGATGTCAACGACTGTGGGTTAGTGCTGGGATTCTACCCAAAAGCGCGCCGCGCCTCCATGGGCTAAATCGCAGACATCAACCGACCAGGGTAATCATGACACCGGCGGCCACGGCGGAGCCGATCACACCGGCCACATTGGGGCCCATGGCATGCATCAGCAGGAAATTGTGCGGGTCCTCTTCCAGGCCCAGTTTATTGCTCACCCGGGCCGCCATGGGCACCGCAGAGACGCCCGCAGAGCCAATAAGCGGATTAATCGGTGTATTGCCCAAACGGTTCATCAGCTTGGCCAGCAGGACCCCGGAGGCCGTTCCAACGCTGAATGCCACGATGCCCAGCCCCAGAATACCCAGCGTATTAACATCCAAAAACTTATCCGCTACGAGCTTGGAGCCCACCGCAAGGCCCAGAAATATCGTCGTGATATTAATCAAGGCGTTTTGGGCTGCGGCACTCAATCGCTCCACCACCCCGCACTCGCGCATTAAATTACCGAAACACAGCATTCCCAGCAAAGGCGCAGCATCGGGCAGCAAAAGAGCGACCAAAATGAGCAACATCAATGGAAAGCTGATCTTCTCCCGGCGGCTCACCTCCCGCAGCTGCACCATGACAATTTGTCGCTCCGCCGGGGTGGTAAGCGCACGCATGATGGGTGGTTGAATCAGGGGGACCAATGCCATGTACGAGTACGCCGCAACAGCAATCGCGCCCAGCAGATCCGGCGCCAACAAACTGGAGACATAAATAGCGGTGGGGCCATCGGCACCACCAATGATGCCGATGGCCGCAGACTGCGCAAGGCTGAAATCAGTAACCCCCAGAGAGGTAAGACCCACAGCCCCGAGCACCGTGGCAAAGATGCCAAACTGCGCCGCTGCGCCCAGCAGGAGTGTTCGAGGGTTTGCCAGCAGTGGTCCGAAGTCCGTCATGGCGCCAACTCCCATAAAAATCACCAGAGGAGCAACACCACTGCCAATCGCCACGCTGTAAAAGCTGAAAAGCATGCCATCACTGAGCCCCGCATCGCGGGCTAACTGGAGGGCCTCCCACTGCAGCGCCTGGGGTGCCACCTCCAGGGCAGCGCCAATACTGGCCGGGTCAGCGGCGCTGGAAACCAGCACGGACAGTGCGGCAAGTAACTCACTGTTTGCGCCGTGAAGCGCCTTATCCAACGCCGAATAAGCCAGTCCTGCCCCGGGTATGTTCGCCAGCAGACCACCAAACCCGATAGGCACCAGCAGCAGCGGCTCAAAGCGGCGATGAATAGCCAGATACAACAACAAGAGCGCGATGCCCAGCATGACTGCCGAACCCATATCCATCTGGGCCAGACCGGAGGCGCCCCACAACTGGGCCAGGCGATCCATCAGTGCGCGTCCAGCTCCAGCAAGGCATCACCCACCGCGACGGAGTCTCCCGCTGACACGATGAGCCGGGTAACAACACCACCTTTCGGGGCGCGAACCTCTGTCTCCATCTTCATGGCTTCGAGAATAACAACCACGTCACCCGCGTCCACAGCGTCACCAACGGCTACAGCCAGGCTCACGATATTACCCGCCAACGGGGCGTTAACAGGCTCGGCATTGCTCGCTGCGGCGGGCGGTGCCGCAACGACCGGTGCTCTGGCCGCTGGCTGGATATTGCTCACATCTCCACCCTCGGCCACTTCCACCACAAAGCGCTGGCCATTGACCGACACGGTGTAGATACCCGCGTCTTGCGGCGCGGGCGCGCTGGGCGCCGGGGCTGAGACCGCCGCCTCGTCAACCGCGACCTCGGTGCCCGGGGCCGGTTCAAAAGCACTGGCATCGCCCCGCTTATCCAGAAAGCGCAGCCCGATCTGAGGAAACAGGGCATAGGTCAGGGCGTCGTCTACCGCTCCCGCCCCGGCGGCAAGCTCAATACCTTTCTCTTTCGCCAGAGACTGCAGCTCGGCCTGTAGCTCCTCCATCTCGGGGGCCAGTAAGTCAGCGGGACGGCAGGTGATCGCCTCTCCCCCGTCAAGCACTCGCTGCTGCAGGGCTGCATTGACCGGTGCAGGCGTCACACCATATTCGCCCTTCAACACCCCGGCTGTTTCCCGGGAGATCGATTTGTAGCGTTCCCCGGTTATGACATTCAGCACGGCCTGGGACCCTACAATCTGCGAGGTCGGTGTTACCAAAGGAATGAATCCCAGATCTTCGCGGACTGCAGGAATCTCCTGGAGCACTTCCCCCAGTCGATGCTCGGCGTTTTGCTCCCGCAGCTGGTTCTCCATGTTGGTCAGCATGCCGCCGGGGACCTGAGCAACCAAAATACGGGAGTCGACGCCGCGCAGGGAGCCCTCAAATTTTGCGTACTTCTTGCGCACCTCGCGGAAATAACCGGCAATGCGCTCCAGGGCCACCAGATCCAGACCGGTGTCGCGCTCCGTGCCTTCAAGAATCGCCACCAAAGCTTCCGTGGGCGAATGACCATAGGTCATGCTCATACTCGATACGGCGGTATCTATATTGTCGATACCCGCCTCGATGCACTTAAGATTGGTTGCCGTAGACAGCCCGGTGGTCGCGTGGCACTGCATGTGGATAGGAATAGAGCAGGCAGCTTTAAGTTTGGTGACCAGCTCAAAACCGACGTAGGGACGCAGCAGGCCGGCCATATCCTTAATAGCGATGGAGTCCGCCCCCATATCCTCGATGCGTCGACCCTGATCCACCCAACCGTCAATGTCGTGCACCGGACTCAGGGTGTAGGCGATGGTCCCCTGAGCATGTTTGCCCTGATTTTTTACCGCTTTGAGCGCCACCTCGATATTGCGCATATCGTTCATGGCGTCAAATACCCGAAACACATCCACGCCGTTGGTCGCAGCACGTTCCACAAATTTTTCCACCACATCATCGGCGTAATGGCGATAGCCCAACAGATTCTGTCCCCGAAGCAGCATCTGCTGCGGCGTTTTGGGCATGGCTTTTTTGAGCTGGCGAATACGATCCCAGGGGTCCTCCCCCAGATAACGAATGCAGGCGTCAAAGGTCGCCCCACCCCAGGACTCCATAGACCAAAAGCCTACCTCATCAAGCTCCGCGGCGATGGGCAACATATCATCCAGGCGCATGCGCGTAGCGAACAGCGATTGATGCGCATCACGCAGCACCAGTTCCGTAATACCTAGTTTTCCCGGTCGATCAGACATGCGTTTTCCTTTGATAAGAATCAGATGCGGATGCAACGAGGCCACGCTGTCGATGCTGATGCACCGCAGAAGCTATCGCCGCCAGCAGTTCCGGAGAGGGTGTTTGAGGAGATTGGGAAGGCCGTGCGCTCCGCCGGGGAGCCGCGGAGGGGGCTTCGGGAAAGAAACGCTGAATAAACAATGACATCAGCCGCGTAGCAAAAACCAGCAGCGTCAGGAACACCACCACAGTGCCCATACCGTAAACCAGCAGTTCAAGACCCTGCGAAAGCAGATTGACGCTCATCACATCCTCCAAAGATGGCCCATGATAAACGAGGCTGGCACTGCGGGTCACCAAAGCTGTGCCAGATTGCAAGTCTGCGTATACTCCAGCCCTGTGACTTTCGAACCTCAACCCCGCATCCTTCTGGCGCCCATGGAAGGCGTCATCGATCACACCATGCGTGAGCTGTTAACCCGGCTTGGTGGTGTGGACCGCTGTGTCACAGAGTTTATGCGCGTCACCCGGGAACTGCTGCCGGCGCGGGTATTCCATCGTATATGTCCGGAGCTGGCTCAGGGAGGACGCACGTCGTCGGGGGCTCCCGTCTTCCTGCAAATCCTTGGAGGCGATGCAACCCTGGTAGCAGAAAACGCCGCGCGGGCCGCAGAGCTTGGCGGCCTGGGCATTGACTTAAACTTTGGCTGCCCGGCCAAGACGGTTAACCGCTCTGACGGCGGCTCCATTATCCTGCGGGAACCCGAGCGCGTGCACGCCATCGTGGCGGCGGCCCGCCGGGCAGTCCCGGTATCGGTCCCGCTGAGTGTAAAAATTCGTTTGGGCTTTGAAGACCGGGACCGGTTTCTGGATATAGTCTCTGGTATCGATGCAGCAAAACCCAGTGAGCTGGTTATCCATGCGCGAACACGGGCAGATGGCTATCGACCTCCGGCCTACTGGGATCAGATTGCCCTGGCCCGCTCGGTTACAGATCTGCCACTGGTGGCCAACGGCGAGATCTGGGGCGTGGGTGATGCGCAGCTGGCCAGAGCAAAAAGCGGCACGCCGGACCTGATGCTGGGTCGCGGTGTACTGTGCAGACCCGACCTTCCGAGACTTGTTCGCGCAGCCGATCTGGGCCTTGAACAAAACGCCCTGAGCTGGGACGACATTCGCGCACTGCTGCTAACTTACCTTGCGGTCACTCTGGATACTTACGATGCCCGCTACGCCGTGAACCCGATTAAACAATGGCTGGGATACCTCAGACATTACTACCCACAGGCCGCCGCCATGTTTGCGGTAATTAAACGTATTCTGGACCCTGAACAGTTGAGGCTGGCTATTGCAGGCGATGACAACATCGCTCCCATAGCGGCCTAGGGACAAGAAAAAGGAAGCATTCCATGTCAATAGCCGCTGCAGACACTCCCATAGTGAGAGATGACCGAGGTTTTTTTGGTCACCCCAAAGGACTGATGATCTGCTTTGCCACGGAAATGTGGGAGCGCTTTTCCTTTTACGGCATGAAGTACCTGCTGCTTCTGTATCTCACAAAATACCACCTGTTTACCGATGCCGAGGGACTTGAGGTGCTCGGTGGCTATGCGGCACTGGTCTATGCCATGCCCGTTATCGGGGGGCTTCTTGCGGACCGCTATCTGGGCATGCGCAAATCAGTGATCCTCGGCGGCTTGTTACTCGTTGCCGGACACCTGGGTATGGCCATAGAAGGCGAGCAGGCCCGGATGATAGGTGACAGTATTCAACGCGATACTCAGGCTTTACAGGCTTTTTACGCATCGCTCGCCCTCATCGTGATTGGTGTGGGCTTCCTCAAGCCGAACATCTCAACCATCGTTGGCAAGCTTTACAGCAAGGATGACCCGCGCCGGGATTCAGGCTTCACGATTTTCTATATGGGCATTAACCTGGGCTCATTCAGCGCGACACTGCTGTGCGGTTATCTGGGCGAGACCTACGGCTGGAGCTACGGTTTTGGTGCGGCGGGCATCGGTATGCTCGTGGGACTGGCAACCTTTATCTACGGCCAGCGCTACCTCGCCGGTCTGGCTGAACCTCCCGAAGACGGCAATCTCGGTGAACGCACGATCATCGGACTGAGCAAAGAGCACACTATCTACGCCAGCTCACTCCTGGCGGTGGCCGTGGTTTGGCAGATGCTCCAGTTCCATGCTGCCGTGGGTCTCCTGCTCAACACGCTCTCAGTGCTGGTTTTAGTCGGCCTGGCCTGGTTTATCGTAGCCCGCTGCGACGCGGTGGAGCGCAGCCGTATGATCGTTCTTATTATCCTGACCATGTCCACCGTCGTATTCTGGGCCCTGTTTGAACAAAGCGCGGCCTCTATGACACTGTTTGCAGACCGGGTAATGGATCGGGAAGTCTTCGGGCTCACATTGACCGCGTCCCAGTTCGGCGCCCTGAACTCCATGTTTATTTTCATGTTTGCGCCCTTCTTTGCCTGGCTGTGGACCGTACTGGGCACTCGCGGGCTCGAGCCCTCAACGCCGGTAAAATTCGCATTGGGTATCGCCCAGGCAGGTTTAGGCTTTGGCGCGTTGGTTGTGGGCACCGCCAACCCGGACCAGGCAGGCCTGGTGTCTGGCTACTGGATGGTGCTGGCCTACCTCCTGCACACCTGTGGCGAGCTGTGTTTATCACCCGTGGGTCTGTCTGCCGTTACCAAGCTCGCCGTTCCCAGCGTCGTGGGCGTCATGATGGGCTCCTGGTTCCTGGCCACTGCCTACTCTGAATTTGTAGCAGCACAATTGGCAAAACTTGCGGCCATTGAAACCAGCAGCGGCAACGTCACTGACACTGCCGGGGCACTGGCCACCTATGGCGAACTGTTCAGCAGTCTGTTCTGGTTGGGCCTGGGCGCGGGCGTTCTTATGCTCTTGCTGTCGCCGTTACTGCGACGCATGATGCACGGCATTCATTAAACGCAGGAAACCGCTATGACAGAGCGCAGCTTCGACATTGTTCTGTTTGGGGCCACGGGCTTCACCGGTCAATTGGTCGCGGAGTATTTACTGGAACGCTATGGCTGCGACGGTGAACTGCGCTGGGCCCTGGCCGGTCGCAATATGGCCAAACTCGAATCAGTGCGCCAAACGCTCCAGGGCGTTAGACCGAAAAATCCACTGCCACTCCTCACCGCTGACAGCAGCGATCCCGAAGCCCTGGCAGCGCTTGCTGCTAGCACCCGCGTCGTGTGCAGCACTGTGGGACCCTATGCCCGCCACGGTAGTGAGCTGGTCGCAGCCTGCGCGGCACAGGGAACGGATTACTGCGACCTCACCGGTGAGGTGCCCTGGATCGCAAAGATGATTGCCTTACATCAAGGTACCGCCCAAGCATCCGGAGCGCGCATCGTGCACTGTTGCGGCTTTGATTCCATTCCTTCAGATCTCGGGAATTGGTTTGTGCAGCAAGCCATGCAGGAGCAACACGGCGTTACGGCCTCGCGGGTCCGCGGGCGCGTGGGTAAAACCCGGGGCGCGGCCAGCGGTGGGACGGTGGCCAGTCTTCTGGGAGTGTTGGAAGACGCAGGTCGCGATCCGGCGCTGCGCACTTTACTGCGGGACAAATACTGTCTTTATCCGGAACTCGAAGGCCCCGGCCCCACCGTGAAAGACCAATACACGCCCGTATTTGATCCGTGTTTCGAGCAGTGGACCACGCCTTTCGTGATGGCGCTGATTAACGAGCGCGTCGTGCGGCGCAGCAACGCTTTAATGGATTTCCCCTGGGGACGGGACTTTAACTACGACGAGAGCCAACTCTGCGCCAGTCGCGCCCAGGCCCTGGCTATCAGTCTGGGCATGGGGGCAGCTATGCTCACCGCAAGCAACACACTGGGGCGCAATGCCATGGCTCGCTGGCTACCCAAGCCCGGCGAAGGGCCGGACCGGGATGCCCGGGAACGGGGATTCTTTGAGCTGTTCTTCCATGCGGAACATCCCAAGGACCTCCGCAAGTCTCTTCGTGCCCGGGTGAGCGGCGATCGGGATCCGGGCTACGGTTCGACCTCGCGTATGCTCGGGGAGTCAGCTGTGTGCCTGGCAAAAGATCCGGCAACCGTCTCTGGCGGCGTATGGACGCCCGCCTCAGCGTTGGCACCTGCGCTCATACCCCGGCTTGAAAAAAATGCAGGGCTTGAGTTCAGCCTGATCCCCATCGAATAATGAATCGTCCTGTACCGGGAACGCCGCGTTGAGCGATAGCAATCCCCAGCGCTTTAATCTTGTTTTCTCGGGCCAGCTACTCCCGGGTACCGACACAGAGCGCGCAAAACGCACACTGGCGGCTTTTTTTGGACTGCGTGACACATCCGGTGTCGCTATTTTCTTCAGTGGTAAGCCCGTACCGCTGCGCCGCAACATCACCCGAAGCGACGCTCAGCGGCTCTACCAGCAGCTGCGCAGCGTCGGCCTGATCTGTGAACTCGAGTCCGCGAACACGCCTAAGCCTGAGCCTTTACCTGAACCGAAGCCGAAGCCGAAGCCGAAGCCGAGGCCAGAGCCTGAGGCAGAACCGAAGCCAGAGCCACCGCCAACGCCGCCCCCAACTCCACAGGTAACGCCGCCGCAGCCCACCCAACAAACCGGTCCTGCAGCGACCATAAAGCCTGCCATTCCGGCGCAGACCACATCCCGAGCGGCCGTTCGAGGACAGACCCCGAACCTCTTTGCCCTGCGACCTGCTTTTAGCTCGCTGGAGCCTTCGCAGCTTCGTGAGGCTGCGCAGATTCGCAGTTTCATAGCCGCTGGAGCTGCCCTCGCTCTGTGTGCCGTGGTTCTTGCGGTGGTTCTGCGCTTTCCCGCGGCACCTGCCGGACAGGAGCCCGTGGGTGCCCTTGCGGGAACAACGCTACCGGGCGATGAACTGGTGCTGCTGGTCGAGGGTGCAATCTTGCTCCACGAGCGGTCGGGGCTACCTCGCAGTCGCGTCAGCGCTTCCGAGCTTGGCTTTAGTCGACTCGCACCACCGCTCTGGGCGATGAAAAACGGCGAACTGCTGTTCAATGCAGCAACAGAGGAGGACGCGTTGAGACTTCAGCGCTGCAATCTCCAAGAGCTGCGTTGCTACAACTTCAGCCCACAAGCCTTTGCCAGCCCGGTTGTTGCCATCGCAGCGTCCCTGTTGGGTGACAGTATTTTTTTGCTCAGTGAAGCCGGCCAGCTATGGCGCAGTAACAGCGCGGGAGAAATAGAGTCGACTGCGACGGTGCAGCTGCCCTGGGGGCAGCCACGAATTCTTCCCTCCGGGGGTTTACTGCTCATACCTGCAGGGGACGCGCCCATGCTTGGCGTTTACCGCCCGGATCAGCAAAGCTTCGGCCAGCAACTCGATGCGCTTCTGGTCATGCCGTCCGCCGCCATAGCCGCCGGGCAGGATCGACTCCTCGATGTCGCCCAGACCGGCGAGAATTACTGGGCGCTCATGGCCGGGAACAATGCAGCGCCCGGGCTTTATCAGCTTGACAGGCAGTGGGGTAACCCTCTGGGCGTCGCTCTGGGAGAGCAACTACTGGCGCCTTACTTCATTGCCTGGCGTGACAAACTGCTCGTAGCAGACTCAATGCAAATGCTGATTCAGCGGGTCGCCAGTGATGGCAGACTCGAAGCACCCTTCGAATCATCGCTCCTTAAGCAGGAGAGAGACGACTGGATAAAGACATCACAGCAGCGAAGTCTCATGCGCCAGCTGGGCATAGGGCTGCCTTTAATCGTTATTCTGCTGTGTATTGCCGCAGCGCTACTGTATCTGGCGAGCTACCGCGCTCTATGTGACCTGCCACAAAAGCGCAGCGCACTGCTTGACCCCCTCCCCGCCGGCATTCACTGGCTGCCCCAGTCTGCTCACAAAGACCGGGCGATAGCTAGGCTGGGTATGGTTCTTTTACTGACCTCGGCGGTGGCACTCACGGTGCTTGGCAGTCTGGGAGGGTGGCGGCAGGCTGCCGCGGCCTTGCCCATGCTTATGGCCAGTCTTTATGCCTGGAGTGAATTAGCTCGAGGTAGCGGCGGTCATCTGGGGCTACTGGACCAGCATTTTATCTGCGTTGACTACGATGGCCGTTATTTTTACGGCGAGCGCTCCCTGCTTCGCGGCAGTGCCGCCATCGCCCTGGCCCCTGAGGTCGTCTTGCCAATTTCTCTGCCGGGACTGCCTAACCTGGATACGACAAACCTTGCCAGGGAACGTTACACCACGCGCCAGAGCACCGGCCCTGTAGAAATTCTCGGCGCCATGTGGCTATGCCATCATCCCTGGATAAATGCGGCGCTGGCTACTGTCGCCGGCGTAATGCTGACTATCAGTCTGCTGCTTATCATCGGCTAGGGAGATTTGCGCGCTATACTGCGGAACATCAATAAGTGGCGCCGACACCTCGCAAAACCTTGGATACCCCACAAGACAAGCAAGAACCCACACCGTCGACACCCAGGCACGTTGCGCTGTATGTCACATGCCTGGCGGATCTGATGCGGCCATCGGTGGCACAGGCCAGCCTTGAGCTACTGCAACTTGCCGGCTGTGAAGTCACGGTTCCGGCACAGCAAACATGCTGCGGACAGCCCGCGTATAACAACGGTGATTTTTCTGGCGCTGCCCGCATCGCTCAACAACTCATCGAGAGTTTTGAAGACTACGATTATGTGGTGCTACCCTCCGGCTCCTGCGCGGGCATGCTCATAGAGCATTATCCAAAACTTTTGGAAGGCCAGTGGCTGGAACGCGCCCACCGCTTTGCGGGCCGGGTCTACGAACTGACAACATTCCTGCTGGATGTCTGCGACTATCACCCCGAAAAACAACGCTCCGCCGCACCGGTGGCCTATCACGATAGCTGCGCAGGCCTTAGGGAACTTGGAATCCGACAGCAACCTCGCTCGCTGCTCGCCCGTGCGGGAATCCCGGTAGAGGAACTTGCGCAAGCCGACGTCTGCTGCGGTTTTGGTGGCACCTTCTGCGCAAAAATGCCGGCACTGTCGGGAGCCATGGCAGACCAGAAGCTTCAGGACGCCGGGGACACGGGGGCAGGCACGCTCATTGGCGGCGACCTGGGCTGCCTTCTGGCGCTTGAAGGCAGAGCAAGTCGCAGGAATATGCCAATGCAATTTCAGCATATTGCTGAAGTCCTCAGGGGCGCTGCGTCCACGCCACCCAACGCCAAGAGTGACGCCTCCTGATGCAGCAGCACAGCCGTGACTTTTTACAAGCTGCCAGCACGGCGATAGGAGACCCCGAAAGCGCGGGCACCCGAAAAGCTCTGGGGCTGCTCATGCCCAAGCTCCGGGAGCAGGCCATTGAAACCTTTGGTGGCAGCGACGACTTCTCCGCGCTGCGCGCCGAGGTCAAAGCAATCCGGCAACACGCCCTGGGACACCTGGCGCACTATCTCGAGTCATTCACCAGCGCGGCGCGGGAAAACGGCAGCGCCGTTCACTTTGCGCGCAATGGCAATGAACTCAATGACATTGTTCTGGATATTTGCGCACGCCATGAGGCCCATCGGATCGCCAAGGGCAAGTCCATGATCACGGAAGAAACCGGCCTCAATGCCGCGCTGGAAGCCGCGGGTTTTGCCGTAAGGGAGACTGATCTGGGCGAGTACATCATTCAAGAAGCCAACGAGACGCCGAGCCATATCGTCGGGCCCGCACTGCACAAGTCCCAGGCCGACATACGCGAGCTATTCCTTGATCGTCACGATCTCGGTGAGCGGGATCTGGCCGATGCCACAGAGATGGTCGCCGAGGCTAGACAGGTACTGCGCGAAGAATTTTTGGCAGCAGACGTTGGCATTATTGGTAGCAACGCGCTCATCGCGGAAAACGGCTACTCCATGCTTGTGACCAACGAGGGCAACGGCGATCTTTGCGCGAACCTGCCTCCGGTACTGATTGTGTGTACCAGCGTCGATCGCGTTTTGCCTCGGGCCACAGATGCCATGGCGATGCTGCGCCTGCTGGTCAGATCAACCACCGGGCAAGCGGTCAGCTGTTACACCAGTTTTTACGCCGGACCGCGGCGTCCCGGGGACGTCGACGGCCCGGTGGAAACTCACTTCGTACTGCTGGACAACCACCGCAGTGAGATTCTTGCCAGTGACTATGCCGAGATGCTCCAGTGTATTCGCTGTGGCGCATGCCTTAATCATTGCCCGGTGTATATGAACGCCGGCGGTCACGCTTACGGCTGGGTCTACCCGGGCCCCATGGGGTCGGTACTCACGCCGCTGCTAACATCGCTTGAAGACAGCGCGCATCTTCCCGATGCCTGCACCGCCTGTGGTCGCTGCGAAGAAGTCTGTCCCGCATCCATTCCGCTACCGGATTTATTGCGCGATCTTCGCCGCGACAAGTTTGAGCAGCGCGTCACCGCCCGGCGTTGGCGCTGGGGCATGCAAATTCATGCCTGGCTTGCGCTGCATCCGAGACTGTATCAGCGCGTCACCAACCTGGCCGTAGCGGTGATGCACCGGGTTGGGCGCCGTCATGGTGTTATCCGTCGACTGCCTTTCGCCGGAGGTTGGCTTGAAGCCAGGGACCTCCCCACCCCCGCAGCGAAAACATTTCAGGCAATGCATCAGGAATCCCTGGGGAAATGAACCCGGGCGATGCAGAAAAAGAGGTGTTTGCGCGACTCCGCGGGGCCTCTCGACGCAGCTCACCGCAACATATAACGGCGGAACTCGCCGCTTTGAAGAGCGAGCACGGGGCGGCACTGCCGGAAGCGGACCTGTGTGAGGCTCTGCAGCATAACCTGCAGCGCAACGGTGCAAGCAGCGCCGTCGCTGAGACGCGCACCGGGGCGGTATGGGAAATTTCGCGGTACATTACAACGAAACACGGACAACGCCGCATCGTTACGGGACATGACCCACGCCTCGCGGCCCTTCCCTGGCGGGACGGCGGTCTTCTGCCACGATTTGATGTTGCCCAGAACGAGGACGTCGTGTCGGTCAGTTATGCCCAGTGCGCGGTCGCCGAAACAGGTTCACTCGCGCTGCTACTGGACCGCAACAACCCGGCACTGAACAATCTGCTCGTCGATGACCATCTCATACTGGTTGATCGCTGTGACATACACGAAAAACTGGAAAGCATCTGGGGGCAGGCCCGCCTTCAAAATGCAGGCTCACGCCCCCGGGGAATGATGATGATATCGGGACCGTCCAGCACCGCCGACATCGCCATGCAGCTGGTGCTCGGCGCCCACGGGCCCCGGGCACTGCATGTCATTATCGTGGGGAGTGCACCCCCGAGCTCAGTTTCCGGTTAACGCTGATCACAGAGGCTTATAGCTAAACTTCTGTCCACCCAAAGAGGCTTCATACATGAGGCCTCCGCGGGCGATGGTGAAGATAGCCAGACCCTTTCGATAACCGCTGTTCGTTACGTTGGCATCGTTGCGACCACCGCTGGCACTGGTCGCCGTGCCGCCGCCGGTATTGGCCTCGGCAGAAACACCCGCCGTAATTGCAACAGCCGTAGCCTGAGCACTAAATTCAAAGTTTCCCGAGGTAAAACTCTGAAACGCCCGCTCATCTTCTAAAAAGATCATCTGACTGAACGCCTGCGCGCCCATTTGAAACCCTACGGTGAGCTGGGTCACTGTGGTGTCACCCACATACTTGCCCTGGGCGTAGACACGCCCCGCACCGTGAGCCCCACCGATACCAAAGCCACCTTTGCCGATAGTGGGAAACACCACATAGCCATAGGCGTTGTCAAAAAAAGGCGCGGTTTGTTTTGCCGCCCGAAAAGACTGCAGCGCGTCGTCATACTCTCCGGCAAAGGTGAGCGGACTGAGCAGCAGACACAGAAGGGCCGCAAGGCCAAAAAAGCGTTTACACATAATGCAAAAATTCCTCAATTTGCCAAAGGCGAACAACATTGTCTGCCCGAGATTGTCTGCCCGAGATTGTCTGCCCGAGGTTATCGGCTTGTGACTGGCGGTCCATGCCGGTTACGGGGTGAGAGTTTACCAGTCCTTCATCGTCGCAAGAACATCACATACTCGACAGCTATAGCCCCACTCGTTGTCATACCAGTTCAGCACCCGCAGATAACGACCTCCGGTCACGGCCGTAAAGCCGCTGTCGTAAATCGATGAATGGCTATTGCCGATCACATCCGTGGATACCAGGGGACGATCACTGTATTGCAGTATCCCTTTCATACGCGGCGAATCCGCAGCGGCCCTTACGGCACGATCTACTTCTTCGACAGACACCGTGCGCGATAGTTTCACAAACAAATCCACCACTGATCCATCGGGTACCGGGACGCGTGAGGCAATGCCGTGCAGCCGACCCTTTAAGTCCGGCAGCACCACGCCTACCGCTTTGGCCGCCCCGGTAGAGGTGGGAATAATATTTTCTGCTGCAGCACGACTACGCCGCCAGTCAGAGTGCGGTACATCTGCCAGACGCTGGTCATTGGTGTAGGCGTGCACCGTGTTGATAACCCCTTCGAGAATGCCAAACTCCTCGTGTAATACCCGTGCCATGGGCGCCAGGCAGTTGGTGGTGCAACTGGCGTTGGACACTATCCGGTGCGATTCATTGAGGCCCTCTTCATTGACTCCGAGCACCACCGTGTAATCAATCTCATCCTTTGCCGGCACCGTGAGCACTACTCTTGGCGCGCCGGCATCGATGTGCATTTGTAATTGCTCACGGGAGCGAAAAACACCCGTGGACTCCACCACGGCATCAACACCCAGTTCGGCCCAGGGTAAGTCAGAAGGCACACGCTCGCTGAGCATGCGCACCCGGCCTTTGGGGGTTACCAGGTGATCGTCTTCCAGGGACAGGTCATGGGTAAAGGGTCCCATGACCGTATCGTATTTCAACAAATAGCGCAGCGCGTCATGATCAAACAGATCGTTGACTGCCACGATCTCGATATCATCCCGCTCCTCAAGAATACGAAACACCGAGCGCCCGATGCGCCCAAATCCATTGATCGCGATTCTCATGACGCGGCCTCCTGTTGGCGATCAAGTTCGGCGTAGAGCCTTGCCACATCCAGCAGCCGCGCCGCATGTCCCCGGGTTTCATACCAACCGAGCATCTTGATGAAATGATCGCCCGCCTTGAGCGTACCCTTGGTATCAAACAGCAAAGAATACTCACTGCCCAGCACGTCCGATGAAACAATGGGGTCCTCCACTACCGCAACGCTGCTGGAATGCAGCTGTGCACCGGCCCGCATGACCTCGTTGATGTCCTCGGCACTTACAGCGTCGGAGTCAAGGACCAGCGTGGTATCCAGCAAGCAGCCCTCCTGCACCGGCACATTCAGCGTCGAGGTATGTAGCTTGCCGGCGAAGCTTGGAAGGATATGTCCCAGCCATCGACCGGCATCGTGGCCATTGGGAATAATGTTCTTGGGGGCGGAGCGGCTCCGGCGATAGTCACTCCCTGCGTAATCCTGAAGCGCCTGATCCGAGGTGTAGGCATGCACCGAAGTCATGCTTCCGCACTCAATGACAAAGTGTTCTGACAAAATATGAAGCAGTAGGCACAGCGCCGTCGTGGTCGGTGACCCGGCGGAAATCATGCGATCCCGAACGTCTGCAGAATCTCCATTGATCTTTGGGATGACAATGCGGTCAATATTGTCATCGGGTAATGTGCGAATGAGCACCCGCGGCGCTCCGCCAGCCAGGTGTGATCGCATATCCCGTTCTGAGCCATAAATACCGGTGGCGTCTATCACCATGTCGACATCGAAGATATCCCAGGGCATTTCCGCAGGCGTATCAATGGACATGAGTCGTGTGCGCTGACGATCCGTGGTGAGAAAATTCCCGTCGAGGCGACACTGCGAGGGGTCCTGCGCCTCGGACTGCAGCAGGTAATGCAGAATATCCGGTCGGCCAACGTCTGCCACCGCGACCACGGCGATATCGGACGAGGCACAGGCAAGTTCGTAGATCTGCCGTCCGGTCTGACCGAAGCCCATGATACCCAGACGTATGGGTCTGCTTGCGTCCATCGCAAAGTCCTCCTGAACCGACAAAGGTGAGTTTCTACACCTGAGTGTTGCACCCGCCATGAGCAGAGTCAAAGTAGCCCTGTGATAAGCAATCCGAGAGCAGACTGCCGGCGTAAAAAGGCTTACAAAGGAGAACAACTATGAACCAAGCAGTCGCGACTCAAACCCTTGAATTTGCTGACAATATGAGTGCTGAGGCCCGCAGCGTACGGCAGGCTTTACTGGATCGCGGGCTGGAAACGCCGCTGGTGGACAACGGCCTGACGCGCCAGCAGAAATATGAACGAATTCGCGACAGCTTCCGGGAGATCACCGAAACGCTGGGGCTGGATCTTCGGGATGACAGCCTTCAGGAGACGCCGCATCGCATCGCAAAAATGTACGTGGACGAAATCTTTAGCGGACTGGATTACAGTCAGTTTCCAAAGATTTCGGTCATCGAAAACAAAATGCAGGTCGAAGAAATGGTGCTTGTTGACGATATAGATCTCGTGAGCACCTGTGAGCACCACTTTGTGACCATCGATGGCACCGCACGCGTGGCCTACATACCCGGTGACAAGATCATTGGACTGTCAAAGATTAATCGCATCGTGCGATTTTTTGCGCAGCGACCTCAGGTACAGGAGCGCCTTACGCAACAGGTTCTGGTTGCACTGCAGACGCTGCTCGAAACTGACAACGTAGCGATTACCATCAACGCCGTGCACTACTGCGTAAAATCCCGGGGCGTGATGGATAGCAATTCGTCTACCCGAACCACGGCACTCGGTGGTGTGTTCAAGTCTGATGCCGCAACTCGAGGCGAGTTTTTACGCTAGCAGCGCCGCAAAGGCGTCTGGCGCACTTTCCCGGCTAAGCACGTTTTGCCAACCAGCTGTCCAGAGCGTTGGCAAAGCGCTGCTTGTCACTGTTATCCAGGGGCGCGGGACCGCCGGTGTTAACACCGCTATCTCGCAGTTCCGTCATAAAGTCCCGCACGGCCAATCGTGACCGGGCATTCTCAGCCGTGTAGCGCTCTCCCCGGGGACTAATGGCCAAGGCCCCCCGCTCCACCACCTCCGCGGCAAGGGGGATGTCCTGGGTAACTACAAGATCACAGCTATGGAGCCGCTTGAGGATTTCGCTGTCAGCGACATCAAAACCCGAGGGAACCTGAACGAACTTGAGAAACGGGGACGGCGGCACTGTCATGGCGTGGTTGGCCAACAGCGTGACCGGGCATTGGGACCGGGTCGCAGCGCGAAACAGAATTTCCTTGATAGGCACCGGACAGGCATCGGCGTCCACCCATACCTGCCCGCTTTTGTCCGTCACCTCATTCAGCTCCAGTGAATCAAAACTTCCCGCTGCTCGGCGGACTTCCGTGCAAGACTCTCGCCGAGCTCGCCAAAGAGCTCTTCGACCTTGTCCCGACGAATTTTCAACGTGGGCGTGAGCACCTCATTTTCAATGCTCCAGGGCTCCGTGCTGATAATCACGGCACCAATCCGCGCGTGCTTTTCAATCTCTTCATTGATCGCTGCGACAGTGTCCCGAATCGACGCCTCCACCACATCGCGGCTTTCGCTTTGCGCCGCGTCCGTGAGCACGGCAATCATTACCGTCTTGGAAAATCCGCGACCGATGAGACATTGCTGCTCGATGAACGCGTTGTGCGCAAACATGCCTTCAATGGGTGGCGGTGCAACGAACTTGCCCTGAATCGTTTTAAAATAGTCCTTAACGCGACCCGTAATGTAAATGAAGCCATCCTCATCTACCTTGGCCTTATCACCGGTGTGCAGCCAACCATCACGGATCAGCTCAGCGGTTTTATCAGGCTGCTTGTAATATCCCGGGGTGCAGCCATTCGCACGCACCGCCAGCTCACCTTCCTCGGTAATCTTGTATTCAACCTCTCCCACGGGCTTGCCAATAGAGCCAATACGCCGCGTATCGTGGCCGCTCACAATGAGTCCCATGGCTTCAGTCTGACCAAAGCCTTCCATGAGCTTAAGCCCCAGGGAGTCCCACCAATGAATCAGTGGAGGCGGCGTTGGCGCGGCGGCGGCCAGACAAAACTCCACCTCGCCCAGGCCCATGGTGTCCAGGACCAGCTTGCCGATGCCCTCGGCATCTTCTTTCAATGCAGCCTCCAGGGCTTCCTGACCGCCAAACTTGCCAACCACCGCCTGCTGAAACTGCTCCCAGATTCTGGGTGGTCCAAAGAACATATGCGGGCGAGTTCTCTGAAGATCTCGCAGGATGTGCTCCAAAGATTCGTTAAAGTTCACCTCTCCACAGCAAAACAGCGAGGAATACTCCACGATCTGACGCTCAGCAATATGCGACAGCGGAAGATAGGAGAAGTAGCGCGGCTGGTCGCGAAGGCCAAAAGCATCGATAAATCGTCGAATAGGCACCACATTGCTTTCGTGCGTCTGAATCACACCCTTGGGGACCCCGGTGGTGCCTGAGGTGAAAACCAGGGACATCATGTCGTCGGGAGCACACTGGTAACTGATCTCCTTGCCCTCTCCCTCAGCGAGCAGTTGATCCCAGGTAAGGTGATCGCCCTCGATTTCCACGCCGGGTAGCGCAACGATGGTAATGTCGGCGGGCAGCACGGGGCGCACCACTTCCCAGTTAGGACTTTCTCCCACAAAGATCACCTTTGCTTCGGTAAACTCTGCGATGTATTGCGCTGTTCCGGCCGGCAGGGTCGTAAACATGCTCACCGTGACGTTACCCGAACGGATAACCGCAAGATCAGCCATAAACCAGTGAGGCCGATTGCGCGACAGCATGATCATGCTCTGGCCATGCCCAAATCGAGCCTCGAGTGCCGCCGCAACAGCATTAATTTGTCGGCGAGCCTCAGCCCAACTGTAGTCGACACTGCCCTCCTCTTGCAGATCACGCATCCAGATTTTATCGCCCCGGGTATCAGCCCAGTGGTCGAGGAATTCAGGCAGGGTTTGGAAGTTCATTATCGTTCTATCTCCACAATCAACGTTTATTCAACAATCATTAAACAGTAATTAAACAACAGGGTTACCAATCATACTCAATAGTCAGTTCAACCACTCCAGGGTTCGAGCGCCAGCACCCTGAGGAGTTCCGCGTTGCTCGATACCGGTATCACCCATACCCGGGCTCTGGGGGTTATTGAGTGTCTGGGGAATAGGCAGCAATTGACGTGCTCCCCAGCCATGCTGAGGCAGGGGTAGCAAAAGATCCTGAACGCTCACCACCGATACAAAACTGTAAAAAGGCTGAATCGCTGCACCGCTACCTAAACTTTCATCCCGGTGTACGCGCTGCGCGGCGCTCACCCGCCGATCCGCATCAAACGTCACCATCAAATAATCGCCTTCGATGTGCGCACTACCCCAATCGAAATTGAGAAAGTCGGCACCGGCCCACCCGAGGCTCAAGCCCAACGCCGACTCGCGCACCTCCCACGCTTCCCAGGCCATCACCAACTGGTCCTCGCTGGCGGCAAATCGCAAAGGAGGGCCGAGCTGCGCAAGAACGCTGGCCAGCGTTCTGCCCTGGGCGTCCTGTTCAAAGCGCTCCGGCAGCGCCTCGCCCATTTCGTAGTACCACTGCGTGCAGCCACTGAGCAGCATACCAAGGCTCAGCAGCGCTATAGCAAAACTAGCTCTCATCAGCAGGTGCTACCCACCCGGAGTAATCAGCAAGAATGTCATTTTCGTCAAAAATAAATACCGCCCTGTCATAGCGCGCTGTCATGTTAAAGCGGTTGTACGCCAGTAATATGAGGCCCTGACCCCGGGCGGACTCATTCAGGTAATAAAGCACCGTTTCGTCGCCCAGGCTTACCAGCTGCGACGGCGGACCTAACCTGGCCATCACGTCACCCCGCGTGGTTACCCCTTCTCGAAAACTATCCAGTGTGGCCTGGTCCCAGTTGACCTCGACGCCGCGCTCGGAGTCATACTGCGCACAGGCGCCAAGCAGCAGCACAGTAAGCAGTACAAAATAACGAAAGCCTGAACAAAGCATACAAGGTGTTCCAACTGATGGGAGGGAGCGACGAATAATAGCCCAGAATATCCGAGCTTGGAACTCGGATATTGTTACCAGGTAATGGTTTCTCCGGCCCAGTCCAAATAGGACAGTTCGCCATCGACACCATGGGTATCCAGAATCCGATCCAGCTGTCCGGCAACAAAGTCGGGAGCGAAAAGCTTGCCCTCGGGCACGCCGCGCTGGAAGGGCTCAGAGAGAGCGGTATCGACCGTGCCGGGATGGAAAGCTATGAGCTTTACACCTTTGGCACGACGGGCAAGCTCGATGGAAGCGGATCTAAGGCCCATATTAAGCGCCGCTTTTGCACTACGATAGCTATACCATCCCCCCAGTCGGTTATCCCCGATACTCCCCACCCGAGCGCTCAATACCGCAATTCGGCAATCAGGATTTTTACGCAGTCCCGGCGCCAGGGCCGAAAGCCACAGCATGGGAAGTATGCAGTTAACGCGATAAGCCTCCTGCATGGATGCAAGCTGTAATGCATCGAGCGACTTTTCCGGCCCGTAAGAAGGGCCATGCAAAGTGCCCAGCGCAATAACGATACGGGACAAGCGTGGGCTTTCTTGCACAATCATCCCGGCCAGTTCAGCAATACTCTTCTCAGACTGATCGGTCGACAGCGGGCGAAGAGAGCTCTGTGAACCCGGATCGACGTCCGCGCTTCGGCTCACCGCCCAAACGGCATCGAAGCGTGGGTCCTGACTCCAGCGCTGTGCCATGGCACTGCCGATCCCACCTCCAGCCCCAACCACAAGCCCCTGCATTGCTGTCGCAGTTTCACTCACCACAATCTCCCAATGTGAAAACCCAGTCCAAGAAGACTACGCAAACCGTTAGTGAGCAGATGTAACATGGCCCCCCTACGGGATGACAGGGAGCGAGTTTTGTGGACGACACGTTAGACGATCAGCATTGGGTGTTTGGCTACGGGTCGCTGATTTATAAAGTGGACTTCCCCTATCTGGAGCGCGAGATCGCCTCGCTCCGAGGCTGGTCGCGGCGCTTCTGGCAGGGCTCTGTGGACCACCGGGGCACACCCGAATCGCCAGGACGCGTGGTCACTCTTATTCCCGATACTCATGCCTTGTGCCGGGGGGTGGCATTTCTCGTCGATGAGTCGGTATTCGCACATTTGGATCACCGGGAAAAAAACGGCTACGAACGGCATAAGACTCAACTGTGTCTTGAGGAAAGACAACAAACCGTCACTGGCACGTTTTACATTGCAGCGGCGGACAATCCTGCCTTTTTGGGGGATGCGCCGGATCCCGAGCTCGCAAGACACATCGCCGAAAGCCATGGCCCCAGTGGGAGCAACGCACAGTACCTGCTGCGTCTTGCCGATGCACTGAGGGATATCGGCGAGCATGACCCGCATGTCCTGAATCTGGAGCGAGAGCTACTGGCACTCACGCAAAAGGGCTGAGAACACAGTCAGCACAGTAGAGACAGCCTGAAAAAATCTGCGCCGCAGTACTCACCAGCGAGGGCCGCCGCTCAACCGCCCAGAAAAGTCACCACCTGATAAGCGATCAGAGCCAGTACATAGGCCATACCGCTGTAAGCCAGAAACATCCGTATCGCCAGGCGATTGGAGCCTGCCTCCTTGCTCAAAACCGCCAGGGTAGACACGCACATCAGCGCCACGGCGAAAAACACCAGCAGGGCGACCCCCGAGGCCAGCCCCAGATCGCTGTTTTGAATCTGCGCTACCAGGGGCACCATGTTTTCTTCTGCCCCTTCGATACCAAACATAACGCCCAAGGTGCCCACAAACACTTCCCGCGCGAGGAACGAGCTCATTACGGCAACGCCGTAGCGCCAATCCAGACCCAGAGGGGCGAACACTGGCTCGACGAGATGTCCGATCTGACCTAACCAGGACGCGCCGAGATCGGCACCATAGTTTGGAAAATAGCCGAGCACCCAGATCACCGCGGTTACCGCGATAATGATCCCGCCAGCCTTGGTAATAAAATGCTGACAACGCCGCCAGGACTTGCGCAGTAAGGGAACCAGCGTCGGCAGGCGATAAGCCGGCATCTCAAGCACAAACGGCAAGTCCGGCTCCTGTTGGGCGCTAAAGCGAGAAACCATGGCGGTCACCAAAAGGCCACAGACCATGCCGAAAATATAGACCAGAAACATCGCCAAACCCTGGTAGCCCACCAGACCACCCAACGCCGTGGTGCCGGGGATAAACGCCGCAATCAGCAAGGTGTACACCGGCAGACGTGCGGAGCACGGCATCAGCGGTACTGCCATATAGGTGAGAAAACGCCGGCGCGGAGAATCTATGGAGCGAGCGGCGTAAATACCCGGAATCGCGCAGGCAACGCCAGACAGCATGGGAATAAAACTCTTACCGGTGAGGCCAAAAAATCGCAGAGGGCGGTGGCATATCAGCGCCGCTCGCGCCATGTAGCCCGAATCCTCTAAAAGGCCGATCACAAAGGTGAGAACAAAAATCTGCGGCACGAAAACCAGAAACGCACCGATCCCGGAAAACAGCGCGTCCGCGGCAAAGTCCTGCACAAGCTTGGGCGCAAGCATGGGCACCACCAGATCGGACAACCAGCCCAGACCCGACTCCACCGCATCCATGGCCGGCGCAGACCAGGTAAAGATAGACTGGAACAACAAATACATAATCACAAAAAACGCGATGCCGCCAAAACCCGTGTGCAGAAAAAAAGCGTCCATGCGGTTTTGAGTACGCAGTAATACGTCACCTTTGGGACCGTAGTTGCGCGCTAACTGATGCGCGTTACCGCGCAGGAGAATATCCGGCTCCTGGTGATCGCTGGGGCACTGCGGAGTCGACAACTGCTGCCTGATCGCATCATCGAGGTGGTCCAGGCCCCTGCCTGTGCGCGCAGAAATACCGAGCACCGTGGCACCCATATCGCGACTCAGTGCCTCCAGGTCCATACTGATATGATGGTCTTCCAGCACATCGATCATATTGGCCAGTATCAGTACCGGCTTACCGGCGCGGCCACACTCCCGGATGACCTGCAGGGCAAAATACAGGCTCTTTTCGAGGCGCGTGACATCAATCACGCACAGGACAATGCCCAACTCAGGGTCTTCAAGCGCCGCCTCAAACTGTTCAACCGCGACCCGTTCCTCCCCGGAAATAGCCTGCAGGGAGTAGGTACCGGGGTAGTCGTAAAGTGTCACGCCGGTATGCCCGGATAACTTGCCGCTGGCGATCTCCACGGTAATACCGGGAAAGTTCGCCACCCGGTGCTGTAGCCCGGTGAGACGATTGAACAACAGCGTTTTTCCACAGTTGGGACTGCCGATCAGCAGTGCGCTGTGGGGAGACAGGCGTACAGAATCAGTCATGGGTTTGCGGCCTGACCCGGACATGCGCGGCGATCTGGTCGTCGAGGGAAAACACCGTGTTCGCAACCCGATAGACTTTCGGGGCACCCAGCGCCGGCGCCTGCAGGCAGCTCACCTGCTCTCCGGGATGAAAACCCAGCTCCATGAGCCTGATCCGGTACTCATCCTGAAGAGCCTCATCAAAGCCATCGATGGCGCCACACTGACCCCGGGTCAATGTCCAAAGAGATACGGTCACACTATTCCTGTTCGCTGCGGCGCTGCTGTGCTTGCCAGAGTTGCGAATAATACCCGTTCTCAAGAAGCAGGTCATGGTGTTTCCCCTGCTCCACCACATTTCCGTCCTGTAAAACCAGAATTCGGTCCGCATCAACGATGGTGGAGAGCCTGTGGGCGATCACGAGGGTTGTATGTTGCACAGCCATAGCAGAAAAGGCATCCAGTACGGCCTGCTCCGAGCGGCTATCAAGGCTTGAGGTGGCTTCGTCGAACACCAGAATCGGCGCATTCTTGAGGGCAGCCCGGGCGATTCCCACGCGCTGGCGCTCTCCGCCGGAGAGCTTCAGGCCCCGCTCTCCCACCACTGTATCCAGACCATCGGGGAGCCGTTCCACAAACTGCTCCAGGTGCGCGGCCTGAATCGCTTGCTGCAAAGCCGCCTCATCAGCGCCGGGATTACCATAACGAATATTCTCTCTCAGGCTGTCATTAAACAAAACACAGTCCTGCGGCACGATGGCAATCTGGCGCCGAAGTGAGCACTGCGTCAGATCCCGCAGATCCTGACCGTCAATCAGCACCTGTCCGGACCGGGGGTCATAAAAGCGAAACAACAACTTCACCAAGGTGGACTTCCCGCCCCCGCTGGCCCCGACAACCGCCACCTTTTCTCCGCCGCGGATAGAAAAGGTCACACCGCTAAGAATAGTCCGCGTGTCCTCATAGGCGAAGTCCACGCCGCGAAACTCCAGCGCGGCCTCCGTAATCCTAAGCTCCCGGGCACCGGGCTTGTCTGCCACTTTGGGACGCTTGTCCAGGAGCTCAAACAAGCGCTCGATGTTTGCCAGAGAACTTTTTATCTCCCGGTACACAAAACCCAGGAAACCCAAGGGCATAAACAGCTGCAACATAAACTGGTTTACCAGAACGAAGTCACCCAGACTCATGTCTCCGCCGTGCACCTGCCACGCCGCCAATCCCAGCATGCAGGTCTGGGATACCGCAATAATCAGTGCCTGCCCGCCATTGAGCGCAAACAGTGACAGGCGATTTTTGCGCCGGGCGGTTTCCCAGGTGGCCAGAGACTCGTCGTAGCGCTGCGCTTCGAACTCCTCGTTGGTGAAGTACTTGACCGTTTCATAGTTGAGCAAACTGTCCACGGCGCGGGTATTACTACTGGAGTCCGCCTCGTTCACCTCGCGAACAAAACGGGTGCGCCAGGCAGTGGCACGGAAGGAATACAGCCCATACAGCAGCACCGAGGCGAGCACAATGGCCGCATAGAGCCAGCCGTAACTGAACAGCAGGATGCCCGCCACCATGGCGATCTCGAAGAGCGTCGGTGCAATGTTGAAGATAAAAAAGCGCAGCAAAAAGCTGATCCCGGAGGTACCACGCTCTATATCCCGGGCCAGGCCTCCGGTACGACGATTGAGATGAAAGTCCAGATCAAGGCTGTGTACATGCCGAAAGACCTGCAAACCGATACGTCGCATCGCCCGCTCGGTGACCCGGCCAAACAGCGTATCCCGAAGCTCACCAAAGAGCGTATTGGCCAAACGCGCAGCCCCGTAAGCCAGCACTAATAGCAGGAGGAACATCAGTGGTGTGGCCTCTGCCCCCGCATCCAGACCGTCCACCAGCGCTTTGAGCAAAAAGGGGATGAGCAGCAGGCCACCCTTAGCCGCAATGAGGCACAGAAGGGCAAGAAGCACACGCTGCCGGTTCTCCCGAAGAACCGGCGCCAGCCGACGGTAAATAGCCCCGAGCAACCCCGGCGTCAGAGGCTCGGTACTGCCGGTGTTGTCAAAGCCCTTCACGATACTGCGACGGAAGGCGTCGCTGCTTTGGCAGACATACTCCATAAACCGTCATGTTCCTGTGCCAAAGCCAGCTGCTGTAGTTTTTTCAGGGCGTCTTCGATTTCGAAGTCCAGCCGCGCATGCCAGCGCTCGGCAAACCAGTCTTCGATCACTGCATCCAACGCCTTTGCCGAGATTGCCCGCCCCTGTGCCAACAGAAAGTACAGGGCGATGAATGCCTCCTTGCATTCCGAGTCTTCCGCATCATCCAGCACCCGCAGTAATACGCCGGCGTTGTTATCCAACAGCTTGAAGTACAGGTCTCGGGTCAGAGCCTGGCGAAAACGCTCCTTGCGGTTACGGTAGCTGGACCATTGCTTCCACAGATAGGCGCCCAGGGCAGCCACGCCGGCACCGATGACCAACAGACCCCGCTTATCCAGGGTTACCGGCTCGCTGTGCAATCCCAGCCAGAATCCGCCAAGCGTAGCCAGCAGCACCAGGGGCGCCCCGAGCTTGGTCGTCGCAACAACAACGCCACTGGCCAGGGCAGGCACGCCGATAAGTAATCGATCTATCCAACGCATGGCGACCCGGGTGTTGGGAAACAACATTTCCAAATCAGCGTCGGGTACATTTTGGAACAACTTGATCATCACTCTTCCGGGCGTGAAGTCGTTGTCGGTCCTGGCGCCCCGGTCCGCGAATCGTATAAACAGGACAACCCGGTCGTAATTGAGAAATCGCACCTGGCGTTTAAACAGGCCGAACATCAGCCTGACGGTTTCTGTGCGCTCGTTGCCACCGCGGCAATACAGCATCAAATCGTCGAAGTCCTTGAGGTCCACACGTAAACGTATTTGAAACAATGACTTGCTGCGAAAAGCCTTTTTTAACTGTGCCTCCGTCAGCACCTCGTAGTTGGCGCGATTGAGCAGCTCCGCCAACCTTCCCCGCAGCGCTTCTACAGCGTCATCCTGACTCATCGGGTTATCGGGGAGCGCTCTGGTATCGGCATCGGGGTCAAGACCGGCATAGCAGTCCTTCAGCGCCTGGCGGCTTTCGTGGAAATCATCCCTGAATGTCTGGACGATGGTTAGAACAGCCTCTTCGAAGAACTCCTCCTGCTGAGAATCCAATCGCTTTTCAGATCGCAGCATCTGCAACACATCACTGCGCCGAAATGGAATGAAACGAAAGCCCGTCAATGACTCTGGGGAAGATTCCTCGGCAGCAAGCTCTGCGGAGCACTCTTCCTTCACGCTTTCCTGTGCAGCACTTGCAGCCAAGTGGACGCTCCCAAGCCAATACGATGATGAGGTAACCGTTAATCTGACAGCTTGTCATTCCACCGACTCACGATCAAGATAGCGCCCCCAATTGACCTGGACACACACAGCAATATGAGCGCGGAACTTTGGATGGCCATCACCGGCGGTCTGCTAATTGGTGCGGCTGCCGTCATACTACTCTCCCTTGCTGGCAGAGTAGCGGGCGTCAGTGGCATCCTGTGGGGAGCCCTCACGGAGCAGGCAACCCATTTGTGGCGCTGGCTGTTTCTTTTCGGCCTGATTGCTGGCGGTGCCCTGGCACATCAGCTTCTGGGACTACCCATACCCTCCCCTCAATCACTGCCTACCTCCTGGGCCGTAATCGCCGGACTTCTGGTGGGGCTGGGAACGAAGTTGGGTAACGGCTGTACCAGCGGGCACGGCGTCTGCGGGATTGGCTTTAACTCCGGCCGCTCCGCGGTGGCCACCGTCACCTTTATGGCCAGCGGCATTGCAACGGTCTTTGTGCTGCGTCATGTGCTGGGAGCCCCGCTATGAAACCTCTCGCAGGCCTGCTCAGCGGCATCATCTTTGGTTTTGGCCTGGCGCTGTCCGGCATGAGCGATCGCGATAAGGTGCTGGGGTTTCTGGATATCTTTGGCGACTGGCAGCCAGCCCTGTTGCTGGTCATGGCCGCAGCGGTGACGGTTACACTACTGGGGTTTGCAGTAGTGCGCCGCCAACGCAAGCCGTTATTTGCCCCCAGCTTTTATCTGCCCACAGCCCGCGCGGTGGACGCGAAACTGCTGGGGGGCGCTGCGCTCTTTGGAATGGGCTGGGGGGTATACGGCTTCTGTCCGGGTCCTGCCTTTACCGCACTTTTTTACGGGGATACGGACACTTACTATTTCGTGCTCGCTATGATCACGGGCATGTGGATCGCCTCGCGGCTGGAGACCCGCACAAGTCATGGCTGAGCTGAATTTTACCAGGGAAGCGTTAGAGGCCTCTGCGAAACTGGTTTACCAACACATGCCTGCCACGCCCCAATTCGCGTGGCCCCTGCTGCGCCAGGAACTGGGCGCTGACGTCTGGGTAAAACACGAAAATCATACGCCCACCGGCGCCTTCAAAGTCCGCGGGGGAATCACCTTTATAGACTGGCTCCGACGAACACACCCTGAGTGTCGAGGTATCGCAACGGCAACTCGCGGGAATCACGGGCAAAGCCAGGCCCGGGCCGCCGCAGCCGCAGGTCTTGAGGCAACTATTGTGGTGCCTCGCGGTAACGCCCGGGAGAAAAACGATGCCATGCGCAGCTTTGGGGCCACACTGGTCGAGCACGGCCTGGACTTCGACGAAGCGCGAGAAGAAGCCTCTCGCCAGGCAGCTCTGGAAGACCTCTTTCTGGTCCCTCCGTTTCATTCTGCACTGGTATCGGGTGTCGCCAGTTACGCGCTGGAGCTTTTTACTGCTGTTTCGGACATTCAGCGGGTCTACGTCCCGATTGGCTGCGGCTCGGGCATCTGTGGCGTCATCGCCGCGCGGGACGCCCTGGAGCTGAAGACCGAGGTGGTGGGCGTGGTATCGACGGAAGCCACCGCCGCGCAGCAGGCCTTTCTCAGTGGCAAGCCCGAGAGCACGCTCACGGCTCGTACCTTTGCCGATGGTGTGGCGGTAAGGTCCGTGGTGCCCGAGGCTCTTGCGATCTATGGAGCTGGCGCCACGCGGGTAATCGCTGTGAGTGACGATGAAGTCGCTAACGCGATGCGCGTGTATTTTCGCTGTACCCATAACGTGAGCGAGGGTGCAGGAGCCGCACCACTGGCGGCAGCAATTAAGGAAAAAGAAGCCAATACGGGGCAGAAAATCGCGGTAATCCTCTGCGGAGGCAACGTCGATACCGAGGTGTTTCGAGAGGTTTTGGAGGGGCGGACGCCTCAGGCCTGAGACCATCCGGTTCCCATATCACTAGACAGCGTGGGACGGCAATATTCTGCCTACGGCTATGTCCTGCTAAAAGAACTGCGCAAAGCCCGACATAGCCGCGGCAAACTTCAGTGCTTAGGCGACAAAAAGTCCCGCCGCATCAGCGGCCGATAAACCCAGAGCCGAGACCACCATGTTAAAAAACTCAGCTTCCCGGGATGAGACACTGTCGTCTGCGTGCATAACCTTCACGAGACCACGGAGGATCGTTCGTCGCTGATCCATGCTCAGCTTGGAAGCTGCCCCTGACAAGCACTTCTGCAAAGGTGTGGACTCATAGATCTTTGAGAGAGCTGCGGTTCGCACCTCGCTGTCTGACAGATCTTCGCCCAACTCCTCTTTGATCACCGCCTGGACCGACGCTATCTCTGCCGGATGGGTGTAAGCATCCGCATCGGTCGCGCGAGAAAGAACCAGCACGAACAACTCTCTAAAAAGATCGGAATCCGCGGATTGCGGCGCCTCACCAAAAAGCTGCCTTACCTTGTTAAAATCTACCAGTGCCATTTATCTATCTCCCTGTCCGAAGCTGGCCGACGGATGATCATACTGACTTTTGCGGAGCGAGAACACCGCCCAGCGACCAATACTGCCAGAAGCTTTATCAAAGGCCCGCCGGATCACCGAAACCTCCTTTGGTGCCGTTCGTGTAAAACACCGATCCGACATGCAAAACTCAAACAAAGCCGATAGGGCAAACGCTGCGTATGTAGCCTGTGAATATTACTCAGCTTGTCAGGCCGTGAGAGCCCGGACAAGCGGTATAATGGACATCTACATTTGCGAACAAAATCATGAAAAAGAACCTGTTGATAGCGACCCTCATCGGCGTCGGACTCCTTCTGTGGTTAGCCTCGGGCATGTTCAGTTCTGGGCCGCAACCGACGCTGGACACCAAAACAGCGGCTCTGGCAGAGCCGGAGCAAACGCTGCCGCGGGTGCGCGTTACCCAGTTCAACGCGGAGCAGCGCACGCTAACGCGGATACTCCGGGGTAAAACCGCGAGTAAGCGAACCGCTCGGGTCAGTGCCGAAACCACAGGTCGGGTCATCGCCAGACCCGTAGAGCGCGGTGACCACGTCAGTGAAGGCGCGGTGCTGTGCGAACTGGCCGTCAACGATCGCCAGGCGGCTGTAGAAGAAGCAACCGCGGCCCTGTCTCAGGCCGAGATCGAGTACGCCGGAGCCCTGGAGCTTAAAGACCGCAATCTGCTCTCAAAAATACGCATCGCTCAGGTGGCTTCCGAACTGGAAGCAGCCCGCGCCGCATTGACCCGACAGCAGCTGAACCTGGAGCGCACCCGCATCGTGGCGCCCTTTGACGGTGTCATAGAAGAACTGCATATGGACGTGGGCGACCTGGCCTCGGTGGGCGCACCCTGTGCCACGCTGATTGACCTGGACCCCTTACTGATCTCTGCCAATGTGTCCGAGCGCGACATCAATTTCATCAAGCCGGGAAGCCCGGTTACAGCGCGCACCAGCACGGATGAAAAACTCCTGGGTGAAGTGACCTTTGTCGGCAGCCTGTCGGACGCCACCACCCGCACCTACCCTGTAGAAATCACCGTGCCGAACGCCGACTACCGCCTCCGCGCGGGCCTCACTACCGTGGCCAGCGTAGAGACTCAAACGGTACTGGCTCACCGTATCTCTCCTGCACTTTTCACCCTTAACGATGCCGGCGTCATCGGTCTTCGCGCCGTGGATAGAAATAGCCGCGTGGTGTTTCATCCGGTGACCATCGTCGAGGATGCGGTAGATGGTGCCTGGGTCACGGGCCTCCCCGGGGTTGTGCGGCTCATCACCGTAGGGCAGGAGTTTGTGTCCGCAGGCCAGCTTGTGGAAGCGCTGGATGCAAGCGTGGCACCGGCCACGGCAAGCCTGCTATGAGCTATATCGATCTAGCCATTGACCGATCTCGCAGCACCCTCATGATCATGGGCGTGCTGGTTCTGGCAGGACTCATCTCCCGCTCCCTGCTGCCTATCGCCAATGATCCGCACATTGTATTGCCGTATTTTTACATCGGCATACCGCACGAGGGCATATCTCCGGAAGACTCCGAACGGCTACTTATTCAGCCCATGGAGATAGAACTGCGCAAGATCGAAGGTCTTAAAGAGATCAACGCCACCGCCTCCGAGGGCTATGCGACCATCTTCGTGGAGTTCGAACCCAGTGTAGATCTCAATGCCGCGTTAATGGACGTGCGCGAGGCTGTGGACCGGGGCAAGTCCGAAATTCCCACCACGGCTGAAGAACCCGTGGTGCGCGAGCTCGACGTGGACGACTTCCCCCTCATTCAAATCAATCTGCTCAGCGCAGGAGCCAGCGAGCGGCAGATTTACGAAACGGCGCTAAGCCTGCGCGACGATATCGAGTCCATCCCCTCTGTACTCAGTGCGGATATACGGGGCGATCGGGAAGAAGTTCTGGAAGTCATCATCGATCCCCAGGCGCTGGAGGCGTACCAGATTTCCAGCGAATCTCTGGTGAGCATTCTGCAACGCAACAATCGCCTCATACCCGCCGGGAGCGTCGACACGGGCCAGGGTAGATTCTCGGTCAAGGTGCCATCAGTGGTGGAATCCGCCAGCGATATCATGGATCTGCCGGTGCAGGTCAGTGGTGACTCCGTGGTCACTCTGTCTGACGTAGCCACCATTCGGCGCACCTTTAAGGATCGCACCAGCCACGCGCGCTTTAACGGCGTGGAAACCATGACCATAGAAGTCAAGAAACGTGTCGATGCCAACGTCATCGATACCTCTGAGGCCGTCCTGAAGGTCGTTGACGAGGCCACGGCCGGGCTGCCCTCGACCATCCGCGTCGTGCCTTCGCAAAACACCGCAGAGTTTGCCCAGGTGCAGGTGACCGAGCTGCAGGGCAACATCATGACCGCACTGGCGCTGGTAATGGTCATTGTGGTGGCCGCCATGGGCTTTCGCAGCGGCGTTATTGTCGGGCTCGGCATCCCGGTATCTCTGTTGTTTTCGATCATTATCATTTACCAGCTCGGGTACACCTTTAACTTTATGGTGATGTTCGGCATGTTGCTGGGACTGGGCATGCTCATCGATGGTGCCATCGTGGTTACCGAGTATGCCGATCGTAAAATGAGCGAAGGCATGGATCACCGCGAGGCCTATGCGGAGGCCGTTAAACGCATGTTCTGGCCTGTCACCGCTTCTACAGCGACGACGCTGGCAGCGTTTCTCCCGCTGATCTTCTGGCCTGGCATCTCCGGTCAGTTCATGCGCTACCTTCCGGTAACGGTTTTCACCGTACTCACCGGTTCGCTGATTTACGCGCTGCTGTTTGGCCCGGTGCTTGGCTCCATCTTTGGAAAGCCCACGGTCCATAGTGCAGCGGACCAGAAGACCATGGAAGAACTGGACCACGGCGACCCCACCCAACTGCAAACCATTACCGGCGCCTATGCCCGCATGATGGCGTGGATTACAGGACACCCCCTGACTACCGTGGGCACCATTTTCACGTTGCTGTTTTGCGTCTTTTGGAGCTACGGAAAATTTGGGGCGGGCATGGTGTTTTTTAACGACTCTGACCCCCAGTTTATTTCTCTGTCGGTCAGCGGCCGCGGGAATTTTTCGGAAAGCGAGGTCAACGATCTGGTTCTGGAAGTGGAGCGTCAGGTCCTCCAGGTTGCAGACATCCGCTCAGTGAACACCCGCACTATTCTCCCGGGGTCAGGCAGCGGCGGTGGCCGCAGCGGCGGCGCGGTCAATGACCGTATCGGGAGCATTTTTCTGGAGCTGGTTCCGGAGTGGGACCGGGACCGTGACGGCTTTGCCGTTGTGCGTGAACTTAGAGAGCGCACCGGCAACTTCGCAGGTATCAAGGTAGAAGTCAGCGCTATGGAACAGGGGCCTCCCGTCGGTAAGCCTGTGCAAATCGAGCTGCGCTCGCGGCACCGCGAGCTTCTTGAGCCAGCCATGCTGCGGATCCACGAGTACATGGAGACCTTGCCCGAGCTTATCGATATCGATGACACCCGCGCTCTACCGTCCATTGAGTGGAGAATGCAGGTGGACCGAGCGCAGGCAGCGCTGTTTGACGCGGATGTACAGGCCGCCGGCGTCGCCCTTCAACTGGTCACCAACGGCGTCAAAGTGGCCGAGTACCGCCCCGACGGTGCGGATGACGCGGTAGATATCCGCGCACGCTTCCCTATTCAGGATCGGGGCATCCGAGCCATGGACGACTGCGCATCAGTACGCGTCAGGGGCAAATCCCCCTGAGTAACTTTGTACGCATTCAACCCGCACCCGGTGTTGATACTTTCCAGCGCATTGACACCTTCCCCGTGGAGCGACTGCGCGCGAATGTCGTGCAGGGCGTCCTGGCTGACACCATGGTGGGGCAGATTAAGGAATGGCTCGAGACGCAGACGTTTGACCCGCGCATCTCCATTGAGTTTCGCGGAGCCAACGAGGAGCAAGCGGACTCCATGGCGTTCGTACAGGTCGCCTTCTTGCTGTCACTGCTCCTGATGTTCGTGCTGCTGGTAACCCAGTTCAACAGTTTTTATCAAAGCGGTCTTATTTTGCTCGCGGTGATCATGTCCACTGCCGGCGTGCTACTGGGTTTGGTGATCACCGGGAACCCTTTCAGTGCGGTGCTGACCGGCGTGGGTGTGGTGGCGCTGGCGGGCATCGTTGTGAACAACAACATCGTCCTTATCGATACCTACAATGTTGTGCGCAGCGAAAGCCCGGAACTCAGCGTTCAGGATGCCATCGTCCGTGCCGCCGCACAGCGTCTGCGCCCGGTCATGCTCACAACGGTCACAACGGTGTTTGGCTTACTGCCACTGGCGTGCGACCTGTCCATTGATTTGGTCAATCGCAGCGTCACCGCCGGGGGCCAGATGGCAACGTTCTGGGGACCGCTGTCTCAGGCGATTGTGTTTGGCCTGTCCTTCGCGACCATCCTTACACTCATTGCCACGCCGGCGCTGCTGGCGCTACCTGCGGACATCCGGCAGCGCTGGGCAGCGCGACGAGGCAAGCGCGACACAGCAGCCGGCGAGAACAACCCCGTCACTGCCTAGGTAAACCCCTTAGGGGCTTGCCATCAAATCAAGCACCATCGCGGTAATTGCGCGGCGACCCGTGTCCAGGGTGGGCACGGGGTCAGGTGCGAAAAACGCCGAGTGCAGCGAAGGCAGACGCGCTTCGCCGCGACTTGCAGCCTCCCAAAGAGACTCAGGCACCGTACCCACACGAATCATAAACGAAGGAATTTTGGCGTCGGTACGTCCGAAACGGGAGAAATCCTCGCCACCCATTTCTTTGGGTATCTCTACCAGCGCATCATCACCCAGCTCAGCGCGCATGGCAGATACGCCGCGAGCAACTAGTGCAGGGTCATTCCACAGCGCCGGCGTGTATTCCTCACGCACCGTCACCTCAGGCTTTTTGTCCGCCGGGAAACCCATGGCTTCGGCCTGCTTCACCGCGATGCGTTCTATTCCTGATAACAGGGTTTCCCGCACCTCATCAGAGTAAGAACGAACGGTGAGCTGCAGCGTGGCTTTATCAGAAATAATATTGTGCTTGGTGCCTGCGTGAATGGATCCCACAGTCACAACGCCGGGCTCCGCCGGGTGTATCTCGCGAGACACCAGGGTCTGCAAATCCATGATCACCGATGCGGCAAGAACCACCGGATCCTTGGCCGTATGCGGATAGGCTCCATGCCCTCCTACACCGTGGAGCGTTATATCCACACTATCGACATTGGCCATCATCCAGCCGGCGATGTATCCAATCTTGCCTGCAGGCAGTGTAGCGATAGTGTGCACCGAGAGATTGTAGTCGGGCTGAGGGAAACGCTCGAAAAGGCCGTCAGCGAGCATATCCCGGGCACCGGCTCCACGCTCCTCCGCGGGCTGCATAATCACCATCAGCGTGCCCTGCCACTCCTCCCGGCGCTCCAGCAACTCAAGCGCCGCAGCCATCACGACGGTCATGTGTACGTCGTGTCCACAGGCGTGCATTACCGACACGTCCTGACCGTTTAACTCCTTTGCTTTGACGGTGCTGGCATAGGGCAGGCCCGTATCTTCCTCTACCGGCAAGCCATCCATGTCGGCCCGAACCATTAGCGTAGGCCCTTCTCCGTTGTACAGCATCGCCACCACACCGTAACCACCGACACCTGTGGTTACCGTAAACCCGGCATTTTCCAGGGTCCCGGCAAGCGTGGCGGCGGTCTGCTTCTCCTGAAACGACAATTCGGGATTTTCATGGAGCTGCTTGTAGTAGGCCAGTTCATCAAAGGACCAGGCCACAGTGGCAAACGTGTAAACAGCAAAGACAAATGAAGCTTGGATAATTTGACGCATAAAAGAACCTCACAAAGATCAGCCGCGCAGTCTAGCAAAGACTGGGCAAGACAGATGCCCGCTTGCTGTGCATCCCGTACAATGCGCTTACCGACACTGTTGCCTGCCGCACTTGAATACAGAATCGCCACAGCCCGACGCTCCTCCTCACCATAGTGGACTGCAGACCTACGCGCGCCTGCTGCGCTACGTCCGTCCACTGTGGCCGGCGTTTTTGGTAAGCATGTTCGGCTTTATCCTGTACGCACTGACTCAATCGGCGTTTGCCGGTTTAATGCAGTACCTGCCCGCCGCCTTTGAAGGAAACACCCTAGGGGGAGCAGCGCTTGTCGGGGTGGACACACTGAGCAGTTGGGAGCAACGCCTTGGTCTGGATCAGGCGAGCAATGTGCGCAGCTTCCTGCCACTAGCGCTTATCGCGATCGTCACCGTGCGCGGCATAGGGTCCTATCTGGGCAGCTATTACATTACCTATGTCGCCCGGCATGTGGTCAATCAGCTGCGCCTGGATGTATTCGCTCACATCAATACCCTACCGGCAGCGTACCTCGCGCAACGAAACTCCGCCGAGCTCATCTCGCTTATCACCTTTAACATTGAACAGGTCGCCGCCGCCGCATCTACCGCCATTAAGGTGATTGTTCGCGAGGGCCTCACGGTCATCGCGCTGCTGGGCTATATCTTTTTCCTGAACTGGAAGTTGTCGCTCATGTTTGTGGTGCTGGCACCGTTCATCGGCGGCATCATCAGCCTCGCTTCATCACAGTTCAAAAAGTACAGTCGCCGGATTCAGGACTCCATGGGGGGTATTACCCGAGTCGCAGCGGAGGCGATTCGCGGTTTTCCCGTGGTCCGTGGTTTTGGCGGCACCGCATCAGAAAACGCACGCTTTGCAGAGCGCAGTCGCTATGCGCTCAATCAGGATCTCAAGCTTGCCCGGGTGAATGAAATCAGCACGCCGATCATTCAGTGGCTAACCTACAGTGGCCTCGCCGGCCTGTTCTGGTTCGGTCTTGATCCGGCGCTGCGCGGCGAGATGGATGCGGGACAGTTTTTGGCCTACATCACCGCAGCCAGTCTTGTTGCCAAACCTTTAAGGCAGCTCACCCAGGTCAACGCACGCATTCAACGAGGTATCGCGGCCGCAGAAAGTGTCTTTGAGGTACTCGATGAACCCGCCGAAAGTGACGCCGGCATGGCTTTGGAGGCGACAGCACGGGGGGCGTACGAACTGCGCGACCTGCACTTCCGCTACCCGGGCGCCAATGAGGACGCGTTGCAGGGGATTTCCCTGAATCTGGCAGCAGGAGAGACCCTGGCCCTGGTGGGACGCTCGGGCTCAGGCAAGACAACCCTGGCCAATCTGCTGGCCGCACAGTTTCCTGCTCCGCCCAAGGCCCTGCTCCTGGATGGCTTACCCATGGAATCGCTGATGCTGAGTTCCCTGCGCCGGCAAATAGCCTATGTGAGTCAGCACACGACACTCTTTGCGGCGAGCGTGCGGGACAATATTGCCTATGGCGATCTCGCCAACGCGGACGATGAGGCCATAAATGCGGCGCTTGCCCAGGCCAATGCCCTGGAATTTATCCAGCGCCTGCCCGCAGGCCTGGACACCATACTTCGAGAAGAAGGCGACGACTTCTCCGGCGGACAGCGGCAACGTCTGGCTTTGGCGCGCGCATTTCTAAAGGACGCTCCCATTCTCATCCTTGACGAGGCCACCTCGGCTCAGGATGCCGAGAGCGAGGCGCTGATTCAGCAGGCCTTGCAACGCATTCTCGAAGGACGAACAGCGGTAATCATTGCCCACCGACTGTCCACCGTAGAGCGGGCCGATCGTATTGCCGTGATGGAACAGGGCCGCATCCTTGAGTTGGGCATCCATAGTGAACTGCTCGCCCGGCAGGGTATCTATGCGCAGCTTCACCAACAGCAGCTCCAGACATGATGCATTTGCGCCCAGCGACGCGTTGCCCATGAAAGTCCTCCAGGTACTACCGGCTCTGGACACCGGAGGCGTGGAGCGCGGCACTCTGGATATCGCTAAAGCGCTGGTGCAGGCCGGACACGATTCCAGCGTACTCTCACAGGGCGGCCGATTGGTAACCCGCCTGGAGAAACAGGGCTCAAGGCATGTCACCTGGTCCCTGGGGAAAAAGTCCCCGCTAACGCTACGCCATGTTCGTCCGCTGCGCCGCTGGCTTGAATCCGAAGCCTTCGACATTCTGCATTTGCGCTCGCGCATGCCCGGCTGGATCTGCTGGCTGGCCTGGCGCGGCATGGATCCACAAACCCGACCGCGATTGGTCACCACCGTCCACGGCATGCATTCGGTGAGTCGCTATAGCGAGATCGTCACCTGTGGTGAACGGGTCATCGTGGTCTCGGAGTCCATCCGTCGCTATGTCCTGGAGAGTTATCCGCGCTGTAACCCCGACAAACTTCAGCTGATTTACCGGGGTATCAATCCACTGGAGTTTCCCCGGGGACATCAGGCCAGCGACAAATGGTTATCAGACTGGTACCGGGAATTTCCACAGCTGCTGGATACGCGGGTCATCACCATGGCCGGGCGTCTCACCCGGCTGAAAGGTCACCATGACTTTATGGACGTAATCCAACAGCTGCGGGATGCAGGACAGGAGGTTCACGGGCTGATAGTGGGCGGGGAAGACCCCAAACGCATCGCCTATGCCCGGGAGCTGTACGCCGCCGTTGAGCAACGCGGACTGGCGGCGCATATCACTTTTGCCGGACATCGCGGGGATCTTCGCGATATTTATTCGGTCTCGGACATCGTGCTGTCATTGTCTACCCAACCTGAATCCTTTGGGCGCACGGTGCTGGAACCGCTGAGCGAAGGTCGCCCGGTAGTGGCCTATGATCATGGCGGGGTGGCGGAAATTCTCGCGGCGCTGTATCCCAGAGGTGCCGTGCCAGTACGGGATGTACAGGCGGCGGTGGATCAGATTACCGCTATTCTCGCCGGGCAGGTTGCACCTCCCCGGCGCAACGACCAATTTCTTCTGGATGTCATGGCGCGCGATACGCTGGCGCTGTACCAAGAGCTGCTATCCTCAGCGCGAACCCCGGACAACTGACAAGGAGCCCTGCATGTTGCTGTCACTCTCTACCTGGTGTGATGTAGAAGCCTATCTTGAACGCAGCCGAAGCATCCTGCTGCCCATCGGATCTATGGAGCAACACGGACCCACCGGTCTCATCGGCACCGACGCGATCTGCCCTCAGGTTATTGCTGAGGCCGCGGCGGCTGATGATCCGGACATTCTAGTGGGCCCGACCTTCAGCGTAGGTTGCGCGCAGCATCACCTGGGCTTTGCCGGCAGTATGACGCTCCGCCCCAGCACCATGATCGCGGTTATCGCCGACTGGTGTGCCTCGCTGCGACGGCACGGTTTCGAACGAATCTATTGGATTAATGGTCACGGTGGCAACATTGCCACCATCGCTGCCGCGTTTGCCGAGGTCTATGCCGAGCGCAGCTTGAGTGGCCCCCATTCAGATCTGGCACCTTTGAGCATGCGTCAACGTAACTGGTGGGAATTACCCGAAGTCATGAGTACCTGCCAACGCTTGCACCCCAAACATGAAGGCTCTCACGCCACCGCCTCGGAAATAGCGGTCACCTACGCGGCCTATCCGGAGCAAGTGCGCGATCTGGTACTGGAGCCTAAAGTCGCGCCCAGCGGCGGCTTCACCGACGCCGAAGACTATCGGGAGCGCTTCGCCGACGGGCGTATCGGCTCCGACCCCACGCAGGCAACTGTCGCTGCGGGGGAAGAGATTATCGCCGTTGCTGCCGAAGCGCTCCGGAAGGACTTTCTCGCCTTTGCCCGCGCTTAAGGCCTGAGACCCAAGGCTACACCTTCGCAAGCGTATCCATGGCGGCAAAACCTCGGGCCAGGTCCTCGATCAAGTCGCGGGGATGCTCCAGTCCGATGTGCAATCGGACCAGCGCCTCATCGTCGGCCAATGCGATGCTGGGTAGCTTGCGCGTCGCATGCATGGGCAAGCAGAGACTCTCAAACCCACCCCAGGAGAAGCCCACGCCGAACAACTCCAGGCTGTCAATAAAGGCCGCCATGGCCTGCTCGCTTTCTCGCTGCAGCACCATACCGAAAAGACCGTTCCCGCCCTGAAAATCCCGCTCGAAGATCGCGTGTCCCGGACAGGATTCCCAGGCTGGATGCAGCAAGCGCCGAACGCGCTCTTGAGTGTCCAGCCAGGCGGCCACGGCGCGCGCCCCCTGATCATGCGCCTGCATACGCAGTGCCAGAGTACGCATTCCGCGCAGCGCCAACATCGCGTCATCCGGCGCGAGGTGCATACCATGGGCCAACGTATGATGGTGAAGCTGTGTATACAGCTCAGGGCTCGCGGTGGTTGTTACACCGAACAAACAATCCGCATGGCCATTTAAGTATTTGGTGCCCGACTGCATGGCCAGATCAACACCAAACTCCAGGGGATTGAACAACAGCGGCGTTGCCCAGGTGTTATCGATCGCTGTGAGCAAGCCGTGATGCTTTGCCACCGCAACAATCGCAGGCACGTCCTGAATCTCAAAGGTCGCCGACCCGGGAGACTCCATAAAGATCATGCGCGTGTTGTCCTGCACCAGCGTATGCAACTCTTCATCCATGAGAGGATCGTAGAACGTCGTGCTGACACCCCGCCGCTCGAGGCTGCCCAGGCAAAACTTGCGCGTGGGGCCATACACACTGTCCACCACTAACACATGATCCCCCGGCGACAGAAAGCAATTGAAAATACTGGCCATGGATGCGCTGCCCGATGACGACAGCACCGCACCCACGCTGCCATCAAGCTCACATATTGCGTCTTCCAGTGCCCGGGTTGTGGGCGTCCCCATGCGCCCGTAGTACATATGCTCGCGATCCAAAGGCGCCGCCTCACGCTCGCAAAACTCGGCATAGTCCGCAAAGAGCACTGTTGAAGCATGAAACACCGGGCTGCTGACTACCCGAGGATCCGGGCGACCCGCATGCACCAGGCGCGTATGGAGGTGCTTGCCCCTGGCGGGATCTGACGCGACTTTCTTACTCACAGTTACGCTCACTTTTGCTGATAATCATGCCCCGAGGCTAGCATTGCTTGCGGGGCGCCACCAGTCGCACTGGACGGCGAAACAGCGGTCTGCGACAGTTAGGTTTTTGCCAAGAGCTAGTCCATGACCGATTTCATACTTCACCAATACGCGGACTCACCGTTTTCAGAGAAAATTCGCGCGCTGCTTGGCTACAAGCAGTTAGCCTATAAAAGCGTTGAAATTCCGCCCATCATGCCAAAGCCAGATCTCACGGCGCTCACCGGTGGCTATCGGCGTACCCCGGTGATGCAACGCGGCGCAGATATTTTTTGTGACACTGCACTCATTGCGCGGGTCATTGAGGCTTGCAAACCCGAGCCCAGTATCTTTGCCGGACCCAGACCTGCCCAGGCCCTTGCGGCCGCACGCTGGGCCGACAGCGAGTTCTTCCGCGCCTGCGTTGGACTGGTGTTTCAACCCGCCGCAGTGGCCGCAAATCCGCGATTTCAGGACCCCGCTGCTGCCCAAGCTTTTATTCGTGATCGAGCCGACTTTACGGCCGGCAGTCCGGGGCTGAGCACCCCCTTACCCCGGGCATTAGCGGTGTTCCGGGAACATCTCAGTGCCATGGAAAAGACCCTGGATCGCCATGATTTTCTGGGCGGTGACAAGCCGGATATTGCTGATTTTTCAAACTGGCATTGCTGCTGGTTTGTCCATCGCCAGGCAGTGCTGGCGCACTATTTTGACCCTTTCAGCCAGGTAAAGGCCTGGCTCGGGCGCATGCAGGCGTACGGCGCCGCGCCCCTGGCAACGCCAATCAGCGGTGCCCAGGCCATAGATATCGCAAGCAACAACGAGCCCGCAGCCATTGATGATCCCGCGATAGACCCACTATTGGAACTCGAGGCAGGCGCAACGGTACAGGTTTTGCCCACAGACTACGGATTTCAGGCGGTGACGGGCAGGCTGCTGGTGGCTGACGACAATCAGATCATCGTCGCCCGGGAGGACCAACAAGCCGGGCTGTTGCACGTTCATTTTCCCCGCTATGGATTTGACGTTTCTCTTGCAGGAGACCGCGCATGAAACATATAGACCCCACCCGCGAACAGTTTGACGCATTCAAGGCGCTACCCAGAGACACGCCGATCATGATGCTCAATCTCATTCGCCTCAAGGAAACGGCGACTTATCCCGACGGCGAAACCTGCAGCGGCGCCGAGGCCTACCGCCGCTACGGGGAACACAGCGGCCCGATTTTTCGGGAACTCGGCGGCGAGATTTTGTGGCGCGGACATCAGGAATGCATGCTCACAGGCCCCACCGACAAGCACTGGGACATTGCCTTTGTGGCCCGTTATCCCACAGCCGGGGCGTTCCTGGCGATGGTCACCAATCCTGATTACCAGGCGATCGTAGTACACCGCACCGTCGCGGTGGACGACAGTCGATTGATCCGCTTTGCCCCCGACGATATCGGAGGCGGTTTCGCGGGTTAGCCTGGCGAAACTGCCTCAGCCCGCACCTATGGGTGAACCCGGAGGCATAGGCGTCAACGTTGATTCCCGGGGCTCTACCCGCCCTTCCAGAGCGCGGGCAATGAGCCAGTCCTGGTAGCGGTAAAAATCAGCGTACTGCGCCGCACTCTCATTGCCACTGCGGGATCGTGCCCGCAGGAGCCGCTGTGCTTTCTCCAGCGCTCCCCGGGCCGCCGCACGCACCTCAGGGTCGGTGGTCTGGTCGGCAAACAACTGTCGCCAGTGTTGCAGCAAAACGCCGCTACTGCGACGGTCTATAGCCCCCTCCATGCCGCTGTACTCCTGCAGCAGGATTGCGTCCTGCAAACGGGCAAACAACTGCGCTGGTGATAACTGAGCCGAATCCATACTGTGCTGAAGCGCCAGCCGAGCTAGGCGCTCAGGATGCAGCAGCGCCTCGTAGCTATGACCCACGGCTGCCTCTGCCAGACTCAGCGGGTCAAACAAGGCCCCGGTGCGCGCAGGCGCGCTCTCGCGGTTCCGCGAATAGCCGTAGGCTTTGGGCGGTATCTGCTCCAATAACGCAGGTGACAGTGTGAGCGCATCGGGTCGAAGCGTAGCGAGAATACCTTCCAGCGCCGCACGCTGGCGCGCGGAACTCACCGGCGACACCGCTGGCGCCGCATCATCACCGCGCAGCGCATAGCGATAGTCCGCACCGCCAATGAGCTTCGCTACGGCCTCCAGCTGATAGCGGTGATACAGGTACACGGGCACTATGGCTTCCTGCAGATCACTCATTGGTGCCCCCGCGGGAATACTGTCAGCGCCAAAGCCTGCCAACGCGGTTTTACGCAGGCGCATTACCTGATTCAATTCAGTCACAGGGTCGGCACCGCTGTCCCACAAATGCGATCGCGGGTGGAAATCACTCATCTGGCGGGAATCCGGATCGCTGATAAACTCAAACCCCGAAGCGCGATTATCCGCCAACAAAGCTGCCAGAGAGTCTGCCTCGACCTCGGGCGATGCAAACTGCGCATAGCCATAGGTAATGGCGCGTTTGTCCCACTCACCCATCCCCACGGCATACGCATCCTTCAGGCTAACCTTCCCTGTATCATCAAGGGCCATCTGCGGATGCGGATAGTCCATGACTGAAGCGCGATTCTTGATACTCGCCGCAAAGTTATGCGCGAGTCCCAGGGTGTGGCCTACCTCGTGAGCAGACAGCTGACGTATTCGCGCCAGCGCCATTTCCATGGTCCGGGTGTCGTCTCCAGAGTCCGCAAATGCCGAGGTCATACCTCGCGCAATGAGCAGATCCTGTCGAACACGCAAGGAACCCAAAGACACGTGTCCTTTAAGGATTTCACCGCTGCGGGGATCCACCACACTCATTCCATAGGACCAACCGCGGGTTGATCGATGCACCCACTGAATCACGTTGTAACGCACGTCCATGGGATCCGCGTCCTCGGGCAACATCTCCACGCGAAAGGCGTTACTGAAGCCTGCGGCTTCATAGGCATCGGCCCACCAACTCGCACCTTCGATCAACGCTGATCGCACAGGCTCGGGGGTACCGGGATCGAGGTAGTAGATAATGGGCTCTACGGGATCGCTCACCGCCGCAGAGGGGTTTTTCTTAATCAGGCGATGACGACGAATCAGTCTTTTTTCGAGACTGTCAGTGATCGGCACCGAGTAATCCGCATATCCCATGGCAAAGTACCCGGACTCCGGGTGAAACACCCGAGGCTCAAAGCCGGCATCAGGCAACGCAATAAAGCTGTGGTGCATATGCACCGAGACCGCATGAGGATCGGGCGCTACCGAGCGCAGCTGCGGGCCCGGATCATCGCCCACAAAGGTCACCACAGCCTCAAGCTCCGTATTTTTGGGGAACGCACGGCTGCGCGGTGCAAAAACGGCGGAGCGCGAAGCATCAGGCTTGAAACTGCCCTCCCCGCGGCTTTTGAGTCGCCGGGCAATGCCGTGGCTGTCGCGCAGTAAAAACTCGGTAGCATCAACCAGCCGCTGCTCACCGTCTTGAGCCACTACGGGAAACCCCCACAGTACGGAACTTGCGAACGCCTGCTCCACGGAGCGTCGCTCCGCCTCGTTGGATGAGCTGGCGCGATAACTCTGATTGCTGCGCCTGAGCAAGACCTTGTCACCCGCGGGCTCAAAGCTGACCAGCGCTGCACTGCCGCCCAGCTGGCCCCGATCCAGACCTATGTCATTGGAACCCACGCCCCGGGGCAGGCTTTCCTGGTAAAGCAAATCCCTATTGCTGTTATCCAGCAGCAGATAGATCTTGCCCTTACGCGTATCGTGATAGAACGGCACGAAGCCCGGTTCCCAACGCATACCTTCAGCAAACTCCCGTATGCGTTCACCACCGCCGGGCTGGGTGCCGCCACAGGCAGCAAGTAGTGCAATGGCCGCAAGAAGCGCGAGCGCCTGAATCTGCTGTCGCATGATTGATCCTTGTTTGGATGAAAGGGATTTAGCGAGAGCTTAACCCGCTGAAGTTAACCGATATGATCATCGGCGAAGACTTTGGTTGCAAGCGGGGACGGGTCGCGTAACAACTTTTTATGGACTGCCCCTTGTAAGGCGCGGCGAGGAAGTACAAAATACGGGAATTATTCTCTTATACTGGAATCACATGCGCGCACTTGTAAAAAAAGAAGCGGCTCCGGGACTTTGCTTGGACGACGTAGCTCAGCCGGAACCGGGGATTAACGATGTGCTGATCAAGGTTCGCCGCACCGCCATCTGCGGCACAGACATGCACATTTACAACTGGGATGACTGGGCACAGCGAACCATTCCCGTGCCCATGGTTGTGGGGCATGAGTTCGTCGGCGAAATTGTCGAGGTCGGCAGCAACGTCAATGACTTCAAGCCCGGGCAGATCGTCTCGGGTGAAGGTCACGTTGTCTGCGGCCGCTGTCGTAACTGCATGGCGGGTCGCCGACACCTGTGCAGCGATAACAGCGGTATCGGTGTAGATCGCCCCGGCGCGTTCGCCGAGTACCTGACTCTCCCCATGTCCAACGTCTGGGAGCACGCCCCGGGCATTGATCTGGATGTGGCCGCTCTTTTCGACCCCCTGGGCAACGCCGTGCACACTGCCTTGCAGTTCGACCTTCTGGGTGAAGATGTTTTGATCACAGGGGCCGGCCCCATCGGCTCCATGGCCGCTGCGGTTTGTCGCCACGCAGGTGCTCGCCATGTTGTCATTACGGATGTGATCGATGAACGCCTTGCCCTGGCCGCAACCCTGGGCGCAACGCGCACAGTCAATGTCATGAACGAATCCCTCTCCGAGGTCAAACAGGAACTGGGAATGCGCGAAGGCTTTGATGTGGGTCTGGAGATGTCAGGCAACCCCCAGGCGCTCAGCGATCAGATCACCCATATGTGCCACGGCGGCAAAATTGCCATACTGGGTATTCCCGCACAAAACACGGCGATTGACTGGAGTCAGGTGATCTTCAACATGCTCACTCTCAAAGGCATTTACGGCCGTGAGATGTACGAGACCTGGTACAAGATGTCAGTGATGATTCAAACGGGCCTTGATATCAGTCCCGTCATTACTCACCGCATGCACTATAGCGACTTCGACGAAGGATTTACGGCCATGAACAATGGCAGTGCCAGTAAAGTTATTCTGAGCTGGGACGACTAGACAAGGAGTCAGATTATGTACGGTAACTTTCAGGCGCATCTGCGCGAAGAGCTGCAGGGCATTCGTGATGCGGGTCTGTATAAAGACGAGATAGAGTTCACCAGTGCCCAGGGCGCTCATGTGGCCATCGCCGGCAGCCCGAACGTACTCAATCTCTGCGCCAATAACTATTTGGGCCTGGCGGAACACCCTGAGGTCAAAGCCGCCGCTGCAAAGGGTCTGGACGAATGGGGCTACGGAATGGCATCCGTGCGCTTTATCTGCGGGACCCAGAGCCTGCATAAAGAACTGGAAAGTGCACTGGCAGCGTTTCTGGGCCTGGAAGCCTGCATCCTCTACCCCTCGGGCTTTGATGCCAACGGCGGCCTGTTCGAAACGCTGTTCGGCGCTGAGGATGCCATCATCTCCGACGCACTGAATCACGCGAGCATCATTGACGGCGTGCGTCTGTGCAAAGCGCAGCGCTACCGCTACGCGAACAATGACATGCAGGATCTGGAGACGCAGCTTCAGGCAGCCAATGCGGCCGGCGCGAGGTTCAAGCTCATCACCACCGACGGCGTGTTCTCCATGGATGGCAGCATCGCGCAGCTGGATAAAATCTGTGATCTGGCCGAGCAGTACGGCGCCCTAGTGCATTTTGACGACTGCCACGCCACCGGTTTTCTCGGCGCGCAGGGACGGGGTACGCACGAGTATCACCAGTGTATGGACCGCGTGGACATCATTACGGGCACGCTGGGCAAAGCCCTGGGCGGCGCCAGCGGTGGTTTTACCGCCGCGCGCTCAGAAGTTGTGGATCTCCTTCGCCAGCGCTCGCGCCCCTATCTGTTTTCCAATACCGTCGCACCACCGGTCGTGGCCGGGGCCCTGCAGGCACTCACGCTTGTTCAGACCCAGCCCGAACTACGCAAACAGCTACAGGAAAACTCAGCGTATTTTCGCAAAGCGCTGGAAGCCGAAGGGTTCGAGTTGCTCCCGGGAGATCATCCCATCATTCCAGTCATGCTGCATGATGCGAACCGCGCCGCGGCGATGGCTGCGCATATTCGTCAGCAAGGCGTGCATGTCGTAGCCTTTTCTTTTCCGGTAGTGCCCAAAGGTCAGGCCCGTATTCGCACGCAAGTGTCTGCCGCGCTCACCCAGGATGATCTTGATCGCGCCATCGCTGCCTTTGTCTCCGCCCGGGATGCCATAGGCTAATTCTTGAAGTCGGCTGAATGCGGCGAGACAAACGGCAGCCCTTTGAGCTGCTCGCGCATCTCCAGCAACGCCTCGACAGTGCTACATTCCGGCCTTGTGCCAGCTGTGACATCGCCTGACGACGCGTAGCGGTTCGACGCCGTTTTGCTCGAGCGTCCATCGAGCGCGTTGTTTAAAACTCTGGCGCCGATGGAGATGCGCGAGCAGCTCGAGGGAAGCGGGGTCGAATCGCCCAAAACATCCACAAAGCAAAAGGTTGAGAGAGACAGTTACTGAAATCCGCGATGAATCCTAAAAAAGCCCGGGGTAATCCTGCCAGTAATAGCAAAGATCCCGGGCATGCCAGTCCCGGTACACGTACTCCCAATCAAGCTCGGGAATACGCCAGGCGTGATGAGGCTCCAGGTTGGTAGAAAACACGGGGGCGCCGTAATCACAAAAGCGCGTATCAACGCTCAAGCGAACGCGCTGTTTGTCGACGTTAGGCTGTGCTCGGTGCACGGTTTGGGAATGAAAGATAATCACATCGCCGGCGGTTACGTCAGAAACATGCCACAGCGTTTCCCCGGGATAGATCTCACACTGCACGCCTCCTACCCCCTGAGCCTGAAAAACGGGCCGCACGCCTCCCGCGTGGGAGCCGGGCAAAATCGTTAATCGACCCATGGCCTCATCGGCGTCATGCAGTGCAATCCAGATACCGGCCATGGTAGGTCCCGCATGATGCGAGAACGCGTCCTGATGCGGCGGCGTTTCAAAACCCAGTTTGCGCGGTGCTGCAACACGCGCCATCTTCATGGGGTAAACAAACACATCCGGACCCGCCACCAACTCCATCAAGCGCTGAACCTCGCACCGATGGAAAAGTCGATGCAAAGACTCCAGTGCCTGTACTTTGGGATAGAGCCTGTCCCACAGGGGGTCGCTTTCGAAAAAAGGCTCCCCGGCGAGAATCGGTGATCCTGCGCTATCGTCCCAGCGAATGTGCGGGCCCAGCACTGACAGCATGTCCCGCAAGACGGGCTCCACCGTGGAGGCATCAAGAGCGCGAGGAAAATAGAGATAGCCCTCAGCCTGAAATCTTGCCCGCAGCGTTTCCTGACCCTCAACCACATCGGAGCGTGTTAAGGGCCGATAATCAACCTCTACAAAACTCGGCGCTGTACCCACCGCCAACATCCGCTATTCCTCATCCTGCTGGTAAACCAGCCGGCCCTCTTTGTAGGTGGCACGAACCTGCAGCTTATCAAGATCACTCGGATCCACGGTGAGCGGATTATCAGACAGCACCACCAGATCAGCGAGCTTACCTAGCTCCAGGCTGCCCTTATCCGACTCCTCAAAGTGCTGCCATGCAGGCCAGATCGTCAGGGCCCGCAAACCGGTCATCACATCGACCCGATGCTGTGCCCCCAGCACGGCCCCGCTACGGGTCGTTCGCGTAACCGTTGCAGACAACACGCGCATAGAGTCGGGGTTTGCCACTGGCGCATCGTGATGCGAGCCAAACATCATGCCCCGCTCCCTCACCCAACCCGTGGGTGAAATATTCTCGGCGCGCTCGGGCCCCAATACGGAGTCCCGGTGCCAGTCGCCCCAGTAGAAGGTGTGCATAGGAAACAGCGACGGGAACACATCCAGCTCATCGAGCGCCACAACCTGCTCCTTGCGTAAAACCTGCCCGTGTATCAGCACGGGCCGCAACTCGACATCCGGATGCTTCTCCCGCGCAAAGCGCAGGGCATTGAGCAAGGCATCTGTCGATGCATCTCCATTGGAATGCACCAGGATCTGCCAGCCTTCATCAAAAGCCCGCATCACATTACGGTTAACGGTCTCCACATCGATCGCCGGGTAGCCCACATAGCTCTCGTCCTGGCCCTGCGGCGGCACGTGGTATGGGTGACTCAGCCAAGCGGTCTTACCTTGAGGAGATCCGTCTATGGTCAGCTTCACGCCCCCCACACGGTAACGGTTCTGGTAAGAGCGTGATGGCGATAACTCTTCGACCATCAACATATCCGGATAAGACACGAGGTCGATCGCCAGTTCACCCCGATCAGCTACCCGCTTCATTGCGGCCATAGCCTCGGGGTTCGCACGCCCTTCCTGCGCTGTGGTGTAGCCAAAACTTGCCATGGAGGCCGTGCCAGCCAGTACCATCCGGTCTTGCAAATCTTCGTCGGCAGCAGCCAATGCGGTGAAAATGAGCCGGAAAAACGCGTATTCTTCGGCGACACCATTAGGTTGTTTGCCATCGCTCTCGCGGCGAAATGCACCCCCATCAGGGTCCGGCGTGTCCGGACCCACACCCGCCATCTTCAAACCCAGAGTGTTTGCGACGCCCAGATGCGCCGACTGGTGAATCAGTAATATGGGAACAGTGGTCGAAACTGCATCCAGGTCCTGCCGCGTTGGATGCGCAAGCTCGGCAAGCTGAGAATCATCGTAGCCAAAGCCGATAACCCAGCCTAGCTCTTGCAGCAACTGCGGCTCACTTTTTATATAGTCACGCAATAATCTTTGCAGGCTTGCCACACTCGCGCCCTCGCCATCTGGCGGTGGCAGGAGATTGGCGCTCATGGCCTGCACGCCGATAAAATTCGCGTGACTGTGTGAATCTACAAAACCGGGAAGCAAGGCCTGCCCTTTAAGATCGATACCTCGGGTGTTTTTATCAGCAAGTGCCAACAACTCATCGCTGTCACCGACAGCGATGATTCTCCCCCCCTCAATCGCGAGCGCTTCTGCGACCCGGTCTTCGCCGTCCATGGTGATCACGGGGCCACCGAAAAAAATCGTGTCGGGCGCAGCGACGCTGGACAGCGCAATCGCGGCAAGCAACACCCCCGAGAGTAACTCTCGGGCAGACTGGAACAATTTCATCGTTTTTATATCTCCATTCTCTTACACCAATTCCGACTCTTGCTTCACTGAAGCTGCTAACTCGCGGACCTCGGTGTGGCAACAACAAACACTCAACTCACTCTCCGACTTCTTCATGCTCAATAATCCAGGCTTCTTTGTTAGCCAGGGACATCCACTCCTGCAGATCCGCATCTGCTAACCAGTGAGCGACATAGGCCTGGGCCGGCACAGGAAGGTCCAGCGCATAAGCATTGAATCGTACCGCCACCGGCGCAAACATCGCATCGGCAATGCTAAAGTCACCGAGCAACCATGTGGAGCTTCCACTTTGCTGCCTGGCCGTCTGCCAAAGCTCACTGACCCGCTGCACATCACTCTGTGCATTATCGCTACAAGTCAGCCTACGCTGGCGGGCTCGACAATTCATTGGCAGTTCCTCGCGCAAAGCGGCAAAACCACTGTGCATCTCCGCCGCCATAGCACGGCCCAAGGCGCGCAATCTGGAGTCTGCTGGCCATAACCGGGAATCCGCATAGCGCTCACTCACCGTCTCAGCGATCGCCAGAGAATCCCATACATACTCCTCTCCCATCCACAGTACCGGGACACGTCTGGTGGGCGAATACCCGGCAATACGCTCCTCAAATTCCGGGGTATCCATGGGTAACACAATGAGCTCAGGATCGATTCCGGCTTTACGCAGTGTCAACCAGGCGCGCAAAGACCAGGAAGAGTAATTACGATTCCCGCATATCAGCTTCATGTCCGAGGGAGTGTGAAAAGACATAAGTCACCAAAAAACAAATTAATGCGACAGCTTATCGCAAGTTCTGCGTATAGGAACTCAATAACAGCAGCTTTGGGGCTGGGAAAGCCATGCAACAACACTCTATTATGTCGTCTGAGCTGACTTCTACACTCGTGCCCAAGAAAGGCCCAGGCAAACCTCAACTGTGCTTAAACGTATTACATTGCTTACGCTCGCTCTCTGGCTTAGCGCCTGCGCGAGTAATCCCGACGATGCTCGCCCCCCGGGCAAAGAACATTGTGAGTCGTTTTTTATCTATGTTCTGTGTATCTCTGATCTCGATGCCGACGGCCAGGTCGATTACATGTACTTTGACGACACCCGGGAAATCTTCATGTATGCCGATAGCATGTTGAGCCGGCTCAAAACCGTCCTTCCCTTACACGCCTGCGCGATTCCCATGAGTGCCAGCACCCGCGACTACAGCTCCCAGCTGCTTTACAGTGACGACCTGAGTCTTTCAGCGCGTCTCGCAGTGAAAGCTAAACTGGCCGTGAGCTACCGTGCCGCACAACCCGCTGTCGATGCCTGTAACGCATCCTTAAATCCAGGCGCGGCGCCCGCCGAGACACAGCAGCGCCCCTTTGATGATGATGACGACTGGCTGGAAGAGTCACATTTATGAGTCTCGCGACAGCAATGACCCTGGGGACATCCACGTTTCGGGGGAGTGTCCTGGTGCTGTCATTGCTGGCGGTGACGGCCTGCGGCGGCGGATCCGGAGGCGAAGCCGGCATCGCCACACCGACATCGGCGCCCGACACGTCGGCCCCACAAGACCCGGTGATCAACAATGATCCCGCAGAGGGCGTCCCCCAGCTAAGAGGTATCTACGGCGCCTCACGGTTGGCATCCCGCGCAAGTTTTGGCGCCAGCTTCGCTTCTATTGAGTACATTGAAAGCCTCGGCCAGGACGCGTGGATTGAGGAACAATTCTCTCTCCCGATAAGTTCCCATGACGCGGTTGTCGACGCGCTTCTCCTTCGCGAAGCGGCCGGTGACTTTGACGAAATAGCCGAGCGCGAAAACAACGACAATATTGCCGCGGTTTTCGGTCGAGCGGCCTGGTGGCACACCAGTATCACCGCCCAAGACCAGCTTCGACAGCGGGTCGCTTACTCCCTCAGCCAGATTTTCGTCATCTCCGACGAGGTCAATGCCCTGCTACTGAGCCCCTATGGAACCAGTAACTATTACGACATGCTGCTTGAGCATGCCTTCGGCAATGTTCGCGACCTACTTCGGGACGTCAGCCTCCACCCGGCGATGGGGATCTACCTCAGCCATCTCAACAACGCCAGGAGTGATCCGGAAACCGGCACCTTTCCCGATGAGAACTATGCCCGGGAGGTAATGCAGCTCTTCTCTATCGGCCTGTTTGAGCTCAACCCCGACGGCAGCGAGAAGTTGAGCGATGATGGTCAACCGATTCCCACCTACAACAACGATGATATTCGCCAGTTTGCCAAGATTTACACGGGGCTCTCCTGGGGAGGACTGAACAATCGCTTTGGCTCGAATCGCTCCAACTTCACCGAGCCCATGCGCATGTTCGACGACTTCCACGAACAGGACGAAAAGAAGCTGCTCAACGGGCAGGTAGTTCCCGCCGGTCAGGATGGACTCTCGGACATCGACGCTGCCATAGATAATCTGTTTTTCCATCCAAACATCGCTCCGTTTCTGGGCAAGCAACTCATACAACGCCTTGTCACCAGCAACCCATCGCCCGACTACGTGGCCCGGGTAAGCGCCGCCTTCGAGGACAACGGCAATGGTGAACGGGGTGACATGCGCAGCATCCTTCGCGCCATTCTCCTCGATCCCGAGGCACTGGCAGAACCGGATCCTGAATCGACATTCGGCAAGCTTCGAGAGCCCCTGCTGCGCTACACGGCCATGCTAAGACAGCTGAGCGTCTCATCCCCCGATGGCTTTTATGCCAATCTGGGATTCTTTGTTCAGCAACTCATCCAGCAGCACCCTATGTCTGCGCCCAGCGTGTTCAATTTTTACTCTCCCAGTCATCAACCGATCGGAGAACTGGCGGAGCAAGGACTGGTCTCACCCGAACTTCAGATCACCAACAGCAACAGCGTTATCGAGATTTCCAACCTTATGCGTTACGCCGTGGTGGCAGATCTGGTAAACGACCTGAGTGACCCACCTTTCTTTAAAGCGACCTTAGGTTTGGACGACTTTCTGCCACTGGCGGAGGAGCCCCAGGCTCTGCTGGACCGTCTGGATACCATATTCACTTACGGTACGCTCACCAACGACACGCGAGAAGCGATCCTGGAGCTAGTGAGCCTCATAGATGAGCCTGAACTTCGAGTTCGCATTGCTGCTTACTTGATCCTCATATCACCCGATTACGCCGTGGAGATCTGACGATGCCTGCTAAAAATCAAATACTGCTGAAGCGGCGTCAATTTCTAAGCCACAGTTGCTCACTGGGGCTTGCCACGGCGACCCTGGGTTCCAGTCTTCTCCAACTCGGCCTCGCAAGACAGGCCAGTGCGCAAAGCAGCGACTACAAGGCACTCGTATGTATTCTCCTTGCGGGGGGCAACGATTCTTACAATATGCTTGTACCTAATGACGCAGAGCACTACGCCCGCTATGCCGATATTCGTAGCGATCTCGCCCTGCCCCGCGAATCGCTGCTGGCACTACCTAATACCGATAGCAACGGCCGGAGCTTTGCACTACACCCCGGGATGAGCGGCCTGCAGTCTCTGTTTACCAATGGACAGGCGGCGACACTTGCCGGCGTTGGCACACTTTTGGAACCCATGGACAGTGCGTCTTTAGCGTCAGGCACTGCGAGCCTGCCCCTGGGCTTGTTCTCGCACTCGGATCAGATACAGCAGTGGCAAACAGCAGTGTCAGATGAACGCATCGCGCAGGGATGGGGTGGACGCATCGCGGACATCCTGGAAGCCGGAAACCCGGCCAACGGAATATCCATGAACGTTTCCCTGGCGGGTAATAATGTGTTTCAAAGCGGTCTTGTCACCACACCCTATGCCATCTCCGCCAATGGAGACGGCGCTCCCGCCCTCGCCGGCTACAACGAAACAGGGGGCGAAGGAGAGTTTACCCGGGCCGCCATTGACAGTTTGCTGGCTGCCACGCAAAACAATATCTTCCGTCGCGAGTATGGCAATCGACTGTCGTCGGCCATTGAATCCCAGGTCACCTTTGTGGACGCCCTGGCGAGCGCCGAGGCACTGCCAAGCAGTTTTTCCGACGCGCCTTTCTCTGCTGCGCTGCGGCAGATAGCACGGGTCATTGCTGCCAGAGAAGTCCTCGGGGCGAGCCGACAAACATTCTTTATCACTGTAGGTGGCTGGGACCATCACGATGATGTCCTGGACAATCAGGCAGCGATGCTCCCTGCTATCGACACAGGACTTTTAGAGTTTCAAACGGCGATGAACGCCATGGGCCTGGCTGATCAGGTAACGACATTTACCACCTCGGACTTTGGTCGCACACTGACTTCCAACGGAAAAGGTTCAGACCACGGCTGGGGTGGTCATCACATCGTTCTGGGCGGTGCGGTGAACGGCGGACGGTTTTATGGTGAATATCCGGATATTTATCCCAACAATCCTCTGGATGTTGGCCGCGGTATCTATGCGCCTACCACTTCGGTAGACGAGTACTTCGCCGAACTCGCCTTATGGTTTGATGTCAGTGACAGTGATCTGAGTACGGTGCTGCCCAACGTGGGCCGTTTTTTCAGTGCCGGAGGAGGCGCCAAGCCTCTGGGTTTTCTCAGCTGAGCCAATACTCAAGATCTATCAGGGGGCTGGGCAAGCGACTCGTGTTTTCCTATGCTGGCAGATCTCTTTGATACTGAGTCAAGCAAATGCTCGTAAACCTCGCACTGGGTGTAGCAACCATGGCTTTATGTCTGGCGCTGCAGATCGCTTTACTCACCCGCGCCCTGGTGTACTACTCAAAGCATCAGGCTGCGCTTGATGAGGCCTCGTACCTTGGCACAATGACAATCCTCTGTGGCGTCATGTTCCTACTGATGTTCGGTAATCTCGGACAGGTGGCGATCTGGGCTGCGCTTTTCCAGTCCCTTGGAGAGTTCAGCGACTACAACACCGCGTTCTATCACTCCGCCGTCAACTTTTCGACCCTGGGTTATGGCGACATTGTCATGAGTGAACAGCGCAAACTCCTAGGCCCTATTCAGGCGATTAACGGGGTACTTATGGTGGGTATGTCTACGGCGGCATTTATGACGACGCTGCGCGATGCCATCAAACAAAACAAACACGGCTGGACAGCAAAACGAGCCGAGCAGATTCGCACTCTTGTTGATTCACAGGAATAGGCTACAGGACCATCCCTGCACAAAAAATAAAAGAGGATAAACAATGCTTACTGAATCCTATGCGTCCGGCCCCGCCACGCCTCCCGTGCGGGAGCTCACCATTGGCGATGCCCTGAGGGAGGCCGCGGCAGAAAGCCCGCAGCAAAAAGCGCTGATTGCCGGCACGCCTGATCCCGCCGAGCGCCGGGAATGGAGCTACGCAGAGCTTCTGGATGAGGCCGAACGCACCGCCCGGGCTCTTCTGGAAATCTTTGAACCCGGTGATCGGGTCGCCGTATGGGCGCCAAATATTCCCGAATGGGTGATTATGGAGTACGGCTGCGCTCTGGCCGGCGTGATACTCGTGACGGTCAACCCTTCGTACCAGGCTGACGAACTTGGCTACGTGCTGCGTCAATCAAAGGCCTCAGGCATTTTCCTGCTGCCGGAGTTTCGCGGCAATCCCATGCTGCATCATCTTGAGGCCGTGCAGGATGATTGCCCCCATCTCAAGCATGTTGTGCTGTTTTCGAAATGGCAGGCGTTTCTTCAAAGCGCCGGGGATAAAGCTTTGCCAACGCTAACTCCCGGTGATGCCTGCATGATCCAGTACACCTCGGGGACCACAGGGTTTCCCAAAGGAGCGCTGCTGCATCATCGCGGGCTCGTGAATAACGGGGCCCACACCTCGGCTACCATGGGCTCCGATACAGGCAAGACTTATATGGGCATCATGCCCCTGTTTCACACCGGCGGCTGCGTGCTTGCGGTACTGGGAGCGCTATCCAAGCGTTCCACACTGGTACTGGTCGAAGTTTTCGAGCCGGGCCTGGTGCTGGAGCTCATGGAACAGTACCGGGCAGCGGCGATGATGGGCGTACCCACCATGCTCATTGCCATGATCGAACACCCAACTTTTGCTGAGCGTGATCTCTCTTCGGTGAAAGCACTCTGCTCGGGCGGCTCTACCGTTCCTGCGGACCTGGTGAGGAGATTGGAAGATACCGTGGGCGCACCGTTCACCATCGTCTTTGGGCAAACCGAATGCTCGCCGGTGGCCTGCATGACACATCCGGGCGATAGCATCGAAGACAAAGCCTACACCCTGGGTCAGGCGATGCCGGGCGTAGAAGTAAAAATCATCGACCCGGAGACAGGTGCTACCCAGCCCGTGGGCGTGTTAGGCGAGTTCTGTACCCGGGGTTATCACGTGATGCACGAATACTTTGAAAACCCCGAGGCCACAGCAAAAACTATCGATGCGCATGGCTGGCTGCACACCGGCGACTTATGCTCCATGGATCCCCGGGGCTACTGCAAAATCGAAGGTCGCCTGAAAGACATGATCATTCGCGGTGGCGAAAACATCTATCCCCGGGAGATCGAGGAGTTACTCTTCCAACACCCGTCCGTAGGCGAGGTCGCGGTTGTAGGCCTACCCAATGAACGCCTGGGAGAAGAGGTGGCCGTGTTTTTGCGACCGGCGCCCGGTAGCAGCATAGACAAAGACGCGCTGTTTACGTATCTGCGCGAGCATCTGTCGCCACAAAAAACCCCAAGACACTGGTTTGAGGTAGCAAGCTACCCCCTCACCGGCTCGGGGAAAATTCAAAAATTTGCGTTGCGCGAGGGCTGGGAAAACGGTCAATACACCGAAATTTCCTAGCTAGATCAACCGCCTTGGCTAATGAACCGGCTAATGAACCGGCTAATGAACCGGCTAATGATCAGGCTAATGACGCGGCTATTCGCCGAGTCGGATCGGTCCCAGATCCTTACTGGCATGCTCGGCAATGGGCGCCCCGGAGTCCCGTTCGGCCACGGCCTGCTTAAAACCCACGTCCACTGCACGCTCTCGAAACCACAAGCCCTCGGGAGAGTGCCGCGCTACCCCGTCAAAGAAGTTCGCAAAACGCTGCGTGTTAGCAAGCCCCATGGCCTCGTAGGCCTGGTTAACCACCATCTTGTTCATCATCAGCTGGTTCCTGGGCACACCCTTAATGCGATCGCAGAGCCTTTGAACCGTCGCGTCCAGCTCCTTCGGGGGCACCGACTCCTGAATCAGGCCCATAGCCGCTGCCTCTTGCCCGCTAATCAGGTCGCCGGTGAACAACATGCGTTTTGCGTTCTCAATGCCCAGGCGATAGACCCACATCATGGTGGTGGGAACACCCCAGACCCGCGCGGGCGGGTAGCCAATGCGCGCATCATCGGCCATAACAATCATGTCACAGCACAGGGCTATGTCGCTGCCACCGGCAGCAGCAGCGCCGTGTATTTTGCAGATCGTGGGCTTACTGGCACGCCATAACGACATAAAGTCCTCGGTATTTCGGGACATCATGGCGTAATCCAGGGTCGGGTCCCAGGGCATCTCCTGGTTACCGTGCATTTCCCCGGGGGTTTGCGCATATTCCACAAGATCATAACCCCCGCAGAACCCCTTGCCTGCCCCCTGCAGCACAATCACATGAACCGCTGGATCCGCATCGGCACGTTCAACGGCCGCTCGAAGATCCCCGGGTAAAGCCGTGTTGATCGCGTTCAACCGCTCGGGGCGATTCAAGGTCAGGGTCGCAACCCGGTCGTGACACTCATAAAGTACAGTAGACATAGAGAATTCTCATTTTTGCAATCTATTACGACAGACACGATGATACCCCCGTCGCCGATTGACAAGACCATCGGAACTGTCGGCAGTCGGTATCAGGCCGACGTACAATGTCCTATTAAGCGCCGCTTTGGAGAAGAACGAAATGCTTACCGTCCACCATCTGAACAACTCGCGCTCTCAGCGCGTCCTTTGGCTCCTCGAAGAGCTCGGCGTGCCCTACGACGTCCGCGCCTATGAACGTGACGCCACCACCAATTTAGCACCACCAGAATTGCTTGAGGTTCACCCCCTGGGCAAGTCGCCGGTGCTCACCGACGAACAAAACACCATCATTGAATCCGGCGCGATTATCGACTACATCGTGCGCCACTATGGCGAAGGGCAACTCTCCCCAACGCCGGGAACGCCGGCCTACGAAAATTACCTGCAGTGGATGCACTATGCCGAAGGCAGCGCGATGCTCCCCTTAATGCTCAAGATGTATACCAGCCGTCTTCCCGACGGTGGTGAGCCCTTGCAACCGAGAATCAACAGCGAACTTGAGAATCATCTGGGCTTTATGAATCGCGCTCTCGACAATCAGGACTGGTTCGTGGGAAATGAATTCAGCGCTGCGGACATCCAGCTTTCCTTTGTGCCGCAGGTGGGTAAGTTACTGTACGGCCTGGAAAACTTCCCCAATCTGGAGGCCTTTCTGCATCGTATTCACGCCCGCCCAGCCTACAAGCGCGCCCACGAGCGTGGCGGTCCCTACGCTTACGGCAGCTAGCGCATGGCCGCGGCCGCGACTGAACTCGAGGAGAAACTCAGGGCTCGCGCCAGTGCACCCGAGCTGCCCATTCTGCGACTCCAGCGCTGGAGTCGTCTGCCATCCTGGGCGTTTGGGTCATTGTGCGGACTACTGGTCGCGTGCAGCCAGTTCAGCCCCGCGCTCACAACACAGCTGAACGCAGGACTCGTCAATGAATTGCTGGCATCGGCGCTCTTCTTTGGCACCAGCATCGGGATTCTTACGGGGTTTTCCAAGCCCGTACTATCCGGCGCTGCGCAGGATATTCGTCAACTGTCTGGCGTGCTCCCGTGGTCAGCGTCTTCCCTAGCCACAGCCAGCAGCGCGCTCTCAAGATTAGCGTCCGCGACCGTGTGGCGCGCCTGCATGCTGGGCAGCGCGCTGGGCATAGGGCACTCGTTTCTCCTGGGCAATCACCTGTCACCGCTCGAGTTCGCTACTGCGCAGTTTGGCGCGACCATACTTCTGTGGATCGCTATGTTCCTGACGGTCCCGCCCCTGATCATTAACGCGGCGCTGTTTTCATCTTTGGGTCAGATGGCCAGGCCCGATCTCCTGCGTCCCTCTCGCCACGCCGCCTTCGGCACGGCTGCCTTACGCCCTGCCCTATTGATGACGGGCCTGCTCAGCGCTTACTCGCTGCTTTTTTTAGGTGGCGACAACCCTCTGGATGGACCGGTGGTCATTGGCGTTATCGCGGGCGTCGTGTCACTCATCGGTATCGTAGCTCTTCCGCTTCGTGGTATTCGTCGAAGAATCAGGGCAGAACGCCAGCAAACCTTAAGGGCACTCGACGCGCGCCTGGACAGGATTACTCAGGGAGATATTGCCGGCGCAGATGCGGACACCCTGTTCCAACTTGACGCAATTCTGGACATGCGTGAGCGCGTTGCGAGGGCGCCTGCATGGCCCTTCGATGTCCACGCATTGAAGCGCATGCTGTTTTACACTGTTCTGCCTCCCTTAACCTGGGCTGCGGCGGCAATAGTGGAAATGATGATCGATAGCCTGCTGTGAGCACCGCAGCAACTTCTGAAAAGGAAAAACAATGACTAATCAAACCTGGGTGTTACGCCAACGACCCGTGGGTGACATCAAAGATACGGATCTCGAACTGGTGGAGAGTCCGCTGGGGGAGCTTGCCGATACACATGCCCGGGTAAAAACCATCTACCTGTCTTTGGACCCTACCAACCGTATCTGGATGAGTGACGCGGATGCCTACCTACCTCCCGTAGGCATCGGTGAGGGTATGCGCGGCGGCAGCATTGGCGTGGTTACCGAAAGTAAGCACCCGCAGGTAGCCGTGGGGGCGATCGTCAACACCGGTCTCTCGCAGTGGGCTCTGTACAACGACATCCCCGGTGACATGATCACCGTATTGCCCAAGATTCCCGGACTGCCCTTAACGGCATTCATGGGGCCGCTGGGCGCTACCGGAATGACCGCCTACTTTGGCTTGACGGATATTGGCAAACCCCGGGCAGGCGAAACACTGGTGGTATCTGCGGCCGCGGGGGCCGTGGGTTCCATGGTAGGACAGATTGGCAAGATTCATGGCTGTCGCGTTGTGGGTATCGCAGGATCCGATGACAAATGCCGTTGGCTTACCCAAACCGCTGGCTTCGACGCCGCCATCAACTACAAAAATGAAGATGTGGGGCAGGCCCTGGATCGCCACTGTCCCGACGGCATTGATATCAATTTTGAGAACGTAGGCGGACAGATAATGGACGCGGTTATTGCGCGGCTCAATGACTTCTCCCGCATGCCCCTGTGTGGCCTGATATCCAGCTATAACGATACCGAGGCCACGCCAGGCCCCTACAACTTTGCAAATCTTCTTATGCGCCGCACGCTGCTCAAAGGTTTTATCATCCTGGACTATCTCGACCGTTTTCCCGAGGGCATGCAGGCCATGGCTGGCTGGCTCACTGAGGGCAAGATTCACTACGAGACGGACATTGTCGACGGACTGGGAAACGCCCCCGCTTCATTGGAGCGACTCTTTAGCGGTAAAAATCTGGGCAAGCTGGTAGTGCGCGTTTCACAAGAGCCCGGGGAGTAAACATGCCAGTAGCCCGACATACAGCGTCAGCCCTTTGCTTAGCGCTGTCTTTTGGGGTGTTAGCCGACCCCCTTCCTGATCCGCTCGCAGCGGGATGGAAAGACGACGCTGTTTGCGAATGCCTGCACCGGGACGACCGAGTGAGAGTCTTGCGTTGCAGCTTTGCTCCGGGTGTGGGTCACGAACGACACTACCATCCACCCCACGTTGGCTATGTGCTGGATGGGGGTCGCATGAAGATCACAGACGCCACCGGCAGTCGCATACAGGATATCCCCTCATCGATCACCTTCGCGAACCCCGAGGGCATTGCGTGGCACGAAGCCCTGAATGTTGGAGATCAGACCGCTCGCTACCTCATGATCGAAGCAGCCGCGGACGGAGAAACCGCACTAAGCTGCCCAAGTCAGAAAGCGGACCACTAGTACACGGTAATCTCTTTGCCGCACCGCTCCGTATCTATCGCTTAATGCGATAACTTGCTGACACATTACGGAGAAGAAAATGCGGTCCTTTCAGCGCACCCTCAGTGCGACCTTTGCTGCCGTCCTCGGGCTGCAGCTGGTTGCCTGCGGCGACAGCCAAAAGCAAGCTGCTGCGCAGGAAGGCCGGGGTCGCCCTGCCGTCCCCGTGGTGGTAGAGGTCGTACAACTCAAGGCACGGCAAACCCGCCTGGAGGCCGTGGGCACCGCCCGCGCCCACCGATCAGTATCGCTGTTCCCAGAGGTCGCCGGAGAAGTGGTTGCAGTGAATTTTCAGCCCGGCGACCGGGTAGACAAGGACGCGGTGTTGCTTGCACTGGATTCCCGGGACGAACAGTTGGCGCTGGAGCTTGCAGAGCTTCGTCTGGCCGACGCCGAGCGTATGCTGGCGCGCTACACCCAGGCCAACGACAGCGTGCAACGTACGGTCCCCGAGACCACTATCGACACCGCTCGAACAACGCTGGACAGCGCGCGTATCGAACGCGATCGAGCGACAATCGCCTTGCAACGACGCTTTATCACCGCACCTTTTGACGGTTTTGTCGGCCTCACCGACGTCGACGCAGGCGATCGCATAGATCCCACTACAGAAATCACCACCATTGATGATCGCAGCGTACTGCTGGTGAGCTTTGACGTCCCCGAAGCTTTTGTAGGTCGTCTCACAACGGGTGATCCTGTGCGCATCGAAGTCTGGAGTGCCGAACGCACGGAGGCACGCGGCACCGTGGTGGATCTGGGATCGCGCGTTGATCCTATGTCCCGTGCGTTTACCGCTCGCGCCGAGGTTCCCAATGACAACGACCAGCTGCGGCCGGGCATGAGCTTTCGCGTAGAGCTTGATCTGACGGGTCAGGTCTACCCATCCGTTCCTGATGTTGCCCTCCAGTGGGGAGCAGAGGGAGCCTACATCTGGCTGGTCGAAGACAATAAGGCGAGACGTGTAGCCGCCGAACTGGTGCAGCGGCAGGCCGGACGGGTGCTGGTCAATGCCCAGGTCCCCGACGGCTCTCTTGTCGTGGGCGAGGGCGTACAGTCAATGCGCGATGGCATTACTGTGCGCACCATGGACGCCGAAGCGCTGGCGCGCGATGCCCGGGGGGTGCTCATGCCCGCCGCCCGCGAGGGCTAAAGCGCCATGCAACGCAACGACGCATTGGGCGCGCGCAATGATTTACCGGCATTAGGTGTCCAAAGACCCTGGTTAGTAGCCGTGATGAATATGCTCATCGCCATCGCCGGCTTGGCCGCGCTGCTGGCAGTGGAGGTGCGGGAACTGCCGGACGTTGATCGCCCCATTATCAATGTCCGCGCGCAACTGCCCGGCGGCTCCCCCGAAACAATGGACGCCGAAGTCACACGGGTGCTCGAAGGCGCTGTGGCTCGCGTGTCCGGCGTGACAGATATCCGCTCATCGAGTGAAGAAAACAGTACGCGTATCCGCGCCGAGTTCCGCCCGGGCTACGATCTGGATCGCGCAGCCACTGATGTCAGGGAAGCCATCAGTCAAACCGCACGAAATCTTCCCGACGACGTCGAGCAGTTAGCTGTCTACAAAGCCGATGAAGACGCGGAAGAAGTTGTTCGTGTCGCGGTGCTCAGCACCCGGTACAGCGAAGAGACGCTCACACGAATTGTTGAGCAGGATATTGTGCCGGCATTTTTAGCGCTACCCGGCGTAGCAGACGTTCCCTTGTTCGGAAGCCGCAAACGCACGCTTCGCGTTATCCTTGACCCGCTGAGATTGACCAGTTACGGACTCACGGTAAGCGACGTTGCCGCAGTATTGAGAGAGGCACCGCTGGATGTGCCGGCAGGAAGCTTTCGTGGCGGCGACCAACAGTTGCTGGTGCGCGCTGATGCCTCAGTGGTCACCGAAGAACAAGTCGCCAATACCATTGTTACGGGCACCGTTCGCATCGGCGACGTAGCCGATGTTGCCTTCGCGCCCGCGGATGCGGAGTCCATCGTGCGCCTCAATGGGCAGCGCGTAGTCGGCATCGGGGTTGTGAGGCAGGCTGGCTCCAACACCATTGAAATTGCCGCGGGTGCAGACCGTGCCATCGCCGAGCTCAACGCGCGCTTTGATGACCTGACCCTGGAGAAGATTTCCGATAACGCCATATTCATTCGCGGCGCAGTCAGGGAAGTGCTTCTGAGTCTGTTGCTGGCGGTGTTGGTGGTGGTAGCGACCATACGTGTTTTCTCGGGCTCCTGGCGTCTTACGCTCGTGCCTGCCATCGCCATCCCCGTCTCGCTCCTGGGCACGGTGGGCGCCATCTGGATTCTGGGCTTCTCCATTAATATCCTCACGCTTCTGGCGCTGGTACTTGCCACCGGTCTTATCGTCGATGACGCTATCGTCGTGCTTGAGAACATTCAGCGTCGGCGTCAGCAGGGTCTTGGTGCCAACGCGGCCGCGGTGCTGGGCACACGTCAGGTGTTTTTTGCCGTTATTGCCACCACCGTGGTGCTAGTCGCCGTCTTTGCGCCCATCGCATTTTTGCCGGGCACTGCCGGCCGCCTGTTTCGCGAGTTCGGCCTGGTACTGGCAGTCGCGGTGGCGATTTCGTCCTTCGTTGCCCTCTCTTTGGTCCCCGCCGCCATGGCGCGACTGGGGAATTCAACCGAGGGGGCCTTTGACCGGCGAATGCGCGGGATCGGGATCTGCCTGCAAAACTTCTATATCCGAAGCCTGGACAAAGTGCTGAGGCACCCCTGGCCCGTGCTTGCCCTTTGCCTGCTCGCCGCCGCAGGCTCCGGGACGCTCTATCTGCAACTTGATCAGGAACTGCTACCCGACGAAGACCGCGGCGAAATCAATATATACGCTCGCGGTCCCGACGGCGTCGGCTTACCCTACATGGGTCGACAGGCTGACCGTATGGAGGATGTACTGCTGCCTCTGGTGGAAAGTGGCGAGATCAAATCCCTTTACACCGTTGTGGGTCGCTATGACCCCAACCTGGTGTTTATCAGTGCGCCCCTGGCCGACTGGAGTGGGCGTACTCGCTCTCAGCAGGAAATCGCGGCTGAGATAGCGCCCATTCTTCGCAACCTACCCGGGGCCGGCCCCAGAGTTTATAGCGGCAACAGTCTGAACCTTAGAGGCGCCTCCGGAGGGCTGAAAATTGTTCTCACGGGTAACGACTACGGTCGTATCTACGCCGCAGCCCGGGATTACGCTGATGCCATCCGGGACCGGCTGCAAAGCGTTAGCGGCCCGCGCGTTGGCTATCAGCCCACCCAGCCGCAATTATCCGTCCGCATCGACCGACGCCGACTGGCGGATCTGGGCGTGTCTCTGCCCGAACTTGCGGAAACCCTCAGAGCAATGATCGACGGCCTCGACGTGATAGACCTCAATATAGAAGACCAGGCCGTGCCCATCATGCTCGAAGGCGGTGCTCGCACGGTAGACGATCCGGGCGACTTGACGAATCTTTACGTGCGGGCGGGCAGCGGCGCTCTGGTGCCTTTATCCAGCGTCGTGGAGATCGTAGAAGAAGGCGTCGCGAGCGAGCTTGAGCGCCAATCGCAGCGCAGAGCTATCGAAGTCGATGTTGATGTCGCTCAGGGCGTAGCGATGCAAACAGCGGTTGACGAACTTCGCGCTCTGGCTCTGGAGGTGATCCCCGAGGATATTGAAGTACTGACCCGAGGTGAGGCCGCCACCCTGGAAGAGTCCAACCGCGAAACGATTATGACCTATGGCTTTGCACTACTGATCGTGTTTCTGGTGCTGGTAGCGCAGTTCGAGAGCCTCACCAGCGCTATTGTGATCATTGCCGTAGTTCCCTTCGGACTGGCCGCGGCTATTCTGGCGCTCTTCCTGACCGGTACCAGCCTGAATATTTATTCACAGGTAGGCCTGGTCATGCTCATAGGTCTCATCGCCAAAAATGGCATCCTGCTGGTGGAGTTTGCCGATCAGCTTCGCGATGAGGGCCGCAAGGTACGGGAGGCTGTGGCAGAAGCTGCCGCCGTACGGCTGCGTCCTATTGCCATGACTCTGGTATCAACCGTACTGGGCGCCCTGCCTCTCATACTCTCCAGTGGACCTGGCGCCGAAGCCCGGTCGGCGGTTGGCTGGGTTGTCTTCGGCGGTCTGGGCCTCACAGCACTCTTTACCCTGTATCTGACGCCCATCCTCTATCTGGGCGTGGCCCGCTTCGCGCGTCCGCGGTCGCATGCGGCACAAGCATTGGATGCGGAAATGCGCGATGCTATACGACTCAGCCAGGAATCCTAGGAGATCGGGACAGCATGCCAAAGCTTATCGCCAACACTCGCGCACTGACACATTCCCATCACCGCCGCCTGAACGGATCACGGATACTCCGGGCCTGCATCAGCATTTTCATTCCAGCTATGTTCGCCATCAATGTCTACGCTGCACCTTCTCAAGCTACGGGCGAGTCATCCAGCCCCGAGGCAAGACTGGAGGCATTGGGCATTGTCCTTCCAGCGGCACCCGCTCCGGTTGCCAATTACGTCAACGGCGTGCAAACGGGTAACCTGATATTTCTCGCGGGCAAAGGCCCCAAGCGTGCCGACGGCAGCGAGGTCTCGGGCAAACTTGGCAAGGATATCAGCATCGAGCAGGGCTACGAGGCGGCACGACTCACCGCGATCAATCAACTGGCGGTGCTCAAGACCATGCTGGGTGACCTTAGCCGTGTGACGCGCGTCGTCAAGGTGCTGGGCATGGTGAACTCAGATCCAGATTTCATCGAGCAACCGGCGGTAATCAATGGCTTCTCTGATTTGATCGTCGAGGTTTTTGGTGAGCGGGGAAGGCACGCAAGAGCCGCAGTGGGCATGGCATCGCTGCCCCGGGGTCAGGCTGTAGAAATCGAAATGATTGTTGAGGTCGCGGATGCACCCTAGCCAGAGATGGCTAGCGCCATCCCCTCAGGCAGTGTGCTCCCGAAAAAACCCGACCATGCGCTCCCAGGCCAACTGAGCCGCAGCGGCGTCATAGCGGGGCGTCGAGTAGTTGTGAAAACCGTGGCGTGTGCCCGGATATACATGCATTTCATAGGTCACGCCGTTGGCCGCAAGCGCCGCTTCATAATCCGCCCGCATGGCATTCACACGCTCATCCAGTTCCGCATAATGAACCTGCACCGCGGCTTCGATGTTCATGACCTTATCCGTATCGGCCGCCGCTCCGTAAAAAGGAGCCGCTGCCCGCAAATCGCTGCCTAACTCTGTGGCCAGATAATTGGTGGTACCGCCACCCCAGCAAAAACCGGTAGCGGCGAGCTTGCCTGTGGACAGAGCATGCGCTTTTACAAAGCGCGCACTGTTTAGCATGTCCTTGCGAAGCGCGGACTGGTCGAGGTTACGCTGCATGGCTCGCCCGTCATCATCGTTCCCCGGGTAACCGCCTATGGGCGACAACCCATCGGGAGCCAAGGCTAAAAACCCCGCCACTGCAAAGCGTCGAGCTACATCCTGAATATAGGGATTAAGTCCCCGGTTTTCGTGCATCACGAGCACTGCTGGAAAGGGACCCTCGCCCTCGGGCTGCACCAGATAGCCCCGCATGCGCCCGGAGCTACCTCCCGGGGAGTCGTAGTCAATCCAGTTGGCCTTGATACGCTCGTCAGTAAACAATACTTCCTGCGCCTCGGCGTAGTTGGGGATCAGGGCCTTCGCCATACTGAGCGCTGATGCGCCGGCAATCGTTAATGCCGCTGCTCGCTCAAAAAACTGCCGGCGATTAATCACGCCATGACAATATTCGTCATAAAGCTCAAATACCTGATTGTCTATTTCCTGTTGCTTCATGAGACACAGAGTTCCTTATGGGTAAGCGAAGATTTCCATACTCCCATATTCACCCCATCGCTGCAGCAATGTTTGGATCAGCGAACGACCAGCGCCTGAGGAGTATCGACGACATCAGAACCATCAGTCCCAGGCTCATCGGCTCCAAGTATCCTCACCCGCGCACCCGATCCGGCACGGCTCAATGAAGACACGACCAGGGGCTCCCCTTCCCTGAGACCATCGGCCCGGATAAGAAGGCTCATTTCGCCCTCGGCATCCTCGCGAATGCCCACGCGCTCGACGTCCACGGACTTCAACGTGTCATTCTCCACGGTGTATACAATCCGATCTGCGTAGACACTCTGCAGAGGTACCTCAATGAGATTTGCCTGCTGCGGCAGTGTAATCCTGACGTCCACCGCTCGCCCCAGTGCCAACTCACTATCCAGGGGCGACGCGAACAAAACGTCGGTACCGGCGCGTCCACTTCGCACCTGGGCGCCAATGTCCAGAAGCTCCAGGTCGACCCATTCGTCAGCGACTCGCGCAGCGGCCAGAACCGATAGGCCGTTGCTTACCGCTGCATGCAGCGCGTTGGCGTCACGTTCGGAAAGAGATACTCGAACCTGCTGGGAATCGGCATTAAAGAGCGACATGACGGTTTGACCGGCATCAATGCGCGCGCCAATGGCGGCATTAATCTGTATCACAGTGCCATCAAAAGGTGCGGTCAAGGTTAAACGTTCGAGGTTCAGCATACTCTCCTGCAAATCTGTTTCTGCGCGGATGACTCTGGCATCAGCAGACGCTCGTTGTGACTCATGGCTTGCCAGGAGCATTTCCTGCTGATTGAGTGCCATCTCCATTTCAAGGCGTTGTTGCTCCAGCGCGTCATAGTCTGTAGCTGATATCTGTCCCTTGCTAAACAAGGTTTGAAACCGCTCCTGCTTCTTGACGGTAAGTTCAAATAGACGCCGCTGATGTTCTGCGTTTTTTGACTCCGCGATCTGCTGAGCCCGCATGCGCTCATATTCCCCCTGGGCCTCCGTGAGCGCGGCCTCAAAGCGTCGAACGGATAGCCGGGCATCGCGATCATCCAGTCGCAGCAAAAGATCGCCCGCAGCCACTTTCTGTCCTTCGCGACCATTCACCTCGGTCACATAGGCCAGAGTAGCGGCCCGCAGAGCCGTTGTATTAGGGTTCTCTACACGCCCAAAGACATGAATCTCCGGAGACAGCGACTGCAGGTGCGCGGGCCTCGCAACCACAGGAATAGCCTCAGGCGTTGCATCCACCTCAATCTCGCTACTGCTAAAGGCACTCAAACCGAAAATCGCAAGCACCATCGCGCCCAGAATCGACCAACTGATGCGGGCCGATGCGGACAATGCCCTTAGATAGCGACCCAGTAAGCTGTTTCGCAGCCAACGTCCCACGGGTCGTAAAGGAGTTAACAGGATTGAAAGTATGTTCATGAGCTTGGTGCTCCAAGAGCAGGGTTCGAAAGAGAATTTGCGCGGCTTTGCAGCTGCCGCCAGCTTAATTCGCAGGTATGGAGCGCAGACAGTATGGCGGGTATGACCAGCAGGATAAGCGCCGTGCCGTAAAGCATGCCAAAGCAAATCACCGTAGCCAGAGGAATGAAGGCAGCGCCCATAAGAGACGACTCCAACATCATCGGGACCAGGCCGAGCCCGGTGGTAAGCGATGTCAGCAGTACGGGTCGAAGACGCTGGCGAACCGCTTCGGTGATCGCTTCATCCGCTCCCATGCCCGCCTGCCGATGATCTCGATAGGCTGTGACCAGGATAATAGAGTCGTTCACAATCACGCCCGTCAGCGTAAAGATCCCGAGGAAGGCTAGCGGAGTGATGTTGAAGCCCATCCCCCAAAGGCCCAGTAATGCGCCGGTGAGACCAAAAGGAATGGCAAACATAATCGCCAGGGGCCAACTCAGAGAGTGCAGCGTCCAGGCCAGAATAATGTAGATCAATGCCAGGGTTATCAAAAATCCGATGAACATTTCCCGAAGCAATTTGCTCTGCTCATTGGCCCAAAATCCTTTTCCGGGACTCACGCCCCATTTGCTGGCAATAGCCGGCATCAGCTCGGCTTCGAGCTCATTAATCACCGCATCTGCCGTCGTGATGGATTTATCCGGGTAGGCACGCACGGCAACCGTTTGCACGCCGTTAACATGGTTTATCTTGTCAATACCACGACGGCTTTCGATGGTTGCCACCGTAGACAAGGGAAGAATCTCGCCACCGCGGGTGCTCACCGGCAGGCGTGCGAGGCTGGTAAGGCGGTGACGATCTTCGCTGGGGAGAGACACCCGCACCTCAAGCTCCGCATCATTTTCGGTGAACAACTGAATACGCTCGCCTTCAAACGCCGTTCGAACCTGACGCCCTACCTCTGTCGCCGACAAGCCCAGCGCCCTGCCCTCGGGAGTGAGCTTAAACACCCATTGGTCACGTCCATAAGGAAGATCGTCATGCACGTTGTTTACTCCGGGCATGGTGCGCATCACCGCAGCCAATTCATCGGCAGCACCTTTGAGAGCTGTGGTATCTGAACCGCTGAATGTCAGTTCTATTTCAGGCCAGGGCTGATCACCCTGCTCAATCTGTAGCTGCTCAACAATCGGCGACTCGGGAATGGACGTCTGCCAATGCTCCAGGAACTTAGCCAGGCTTACGTCCCGGGATTCTGGCGAGGTAAGCTCCACAAATACACTGGCAAACTCCGGACCCTCACGCCGATCCCGGCTGATGGTGGCGCCGTTGATCTGAACCCAGCGCGCGACGATGTTGCCGCCCCCGAAGTGCTCATCCGTAGACTGCACGTATTCTTCCAGCGCGCGCAGATACTCTCGACGCTGGGTTTCGTCCGCATCTGCGGTGAACTGGACGTTCGCTTCGGCAAACTCAAAGGTGATGTTCATGTTGAGATCGAACTTGATGTAGCTCATAGCCACCAGACTGACGGCAAAGAAAAACGCGCTGGTAGCCGCGGTAATAGCTACACGCCGGTGAGCCAGGCACCAGCCAAGCAAAGGAAGCACCCAATTCTCGCGGAAGCGCTCAAAGCGCTGATCAAAGGCTTTGCGCAGTGCCGGAGTAGGCTTTTTGTTTTCCGCCATGCGCCGGAACGAATGTTTCAGGTGCCCGGGCATAATCAGAAAGCACTCGACAAGCGAAGCAAGTATGACGCAGAGCATCAGGATGGGAATCTCGCGAACATCATCGGCATCCACGAGGACCAGAGGTAAAAACGCGGCCATGGTGGTCAGGCTCGACGCTACGATGGGCAAAAACATGCGCTGTGCACCCACCACCGCGGCTTCCTCGGGAGGCAGGCCATTTTCAAACTGCCAGAGGGAGTGTTCGCCCACAACGATGGCATCGTCAACTACGATCCCCAGGGCCATCACCAGACCAATCATCGATAGAAAATTCAGAGTCCCGCCAAAACCATAGAAAAGCAGCAGCGCACCGGCAAAGGAGACAGGAATACCCAGGGCGACCCAACCGGCCACGCGAAGATTCAAAAACAAAAACAACATCGCTAAAACGAGGCAAAGACCGGAGACACCGTTGCGCACCACCAGTCCCATGGTGTCTGCCGCAAAGCGCCAGGCCTCAATGAACACTTTGGTTTCTACTCCCAACGCAGCGAGGGAGCCTTCGCGCTGTGAGCGCCAGGTTTTAATAACCTTGGCCGCATCGAAAGTGTCCGTGCCGTCACCCCGGCGGACTCTCAGTTCAATAGCGGGCTTACCGTCAATCAGGGAGTAGAGTTGATTATCGATGGCGCGCCGCTCAACCCGCGCGATATCACCCAACTGGGCAAGCTGGTCACCCGTCGCGGAGGCGATAGGGAGCTCTTCGAAACCGCGAACACTGCGCTGCTGATCCATAGACCGAATCTGCCGGCGTCCCTGCCCCGCACCAATGGTACCTGCAGGCGTATCATTGCTCAGACTTGCGATGGATCGCGCGATATCCACGATACTCGCGTTCATCTCCACCAGGGTCAGGCCATCGATTTCAATGGCGATTTCTTCCCGGGGAAGCCCGCGAAGCTCCACAACATCAGCGCCCAGTGCACGCAGCTGACGCTCCGCTTCATAGGCCAGAGGGGCAAGCTCGGTAAATTCATCAGGGCCGGTGAGGAATACCGCGGCCACGGTCTCATACCAGCGATCAATCGCGACCTTCGGAGGCTCCAGATCGGCAGGAAGATCCCGGACTAGTGCAATGCGCTGCTTGATAGTGTCTACGGCAGTATTAATTTCTGTGTTTCGATCGAAGCGCAGCTGTACCCAGGCAAAACCATTGCGCGTCCAGGAGGTCAGTCGCTCTACCCCTTCCAGTCCGCGTAGCTGATGCTCAACGGGATTAGTGACCAGCTTTTCCATATCTTCTGCTGAGGCGCCGGGCCACTGCAGCTCGACCTCGGCAACGTTCCAGGTCTGCTCGGGGTTCATCTGGACTTTTATCTTGATGGCTCCCCAGACACCGGCCATTAACAATATGACCATGAGGAGGTTCGCCGCCAAGCGATGGCGGGCAAACGTGTCGATCCAACTTGTCTTTGCGGTTTGCACGGCTGCAGACTCACACCTGTTAGTTGCTAGTGCGTGAAATCTACTCTTGTGCAGCGTGGCTTAGGAGCCCTTTGCGGTGGACTGCTGGATTAACACGATCAACGTACTGAACACGGATGAAACACGCCGTTTGGGGCGAATGCCCCCCTGCCGGCTGAAGTCGCAGTCTTTTTCTCTGTCCTGCGCTATGATCCTGCACTCCACAAAGAATCAGCAGCCCGGAGTATCCGACTCAATGAAGAGCTACCCTTGCAGCGCCGCGCGGCGCACCACCCTGCTGGCGTTGTTACTCGCAACCACAGGCCTCTGTTTATCCGCAATAAGCTTTGCCCAGGTGCCCATCGTAAAGCCCGGTGCTCCCGGGCAGGCAACGCAAACGCTTACCGCCGATGAAGCGGTAGCCATTGCCGAATCATCTTACTCACCAGCCGATGTGGCCTTTATGCAGGATATGATCCCACACCACCATCAGGCGACGCAGATGGCAGCGCTGGTCAAAGACCGTACCAACAACCCGGCACTGGTAGATCTGGCGGATCGCATCAACGGCACCCAGGCGGACGAGATCGCCTTCATGCAGGACTGGCTGGCACAGCGCGGCGAAAACGTCCCGGACCCGACGAATCATCAATCCATGCACATGCATCACGATATGGCCGGCATGGCGACATCCGATCAGATGGCCGCTTTGGCAGACATGCAGGGAACGGATTTTGATCGCATGTTCCTGACGCTGATGATTCGCCACCATGACGGGGCCATCACCATGGTCGAAGACCTGATGGACCAACCGGGCTCCGCTTACGATGCAGTTCTTTTCGAGTTCACCAATGACATCACCAATGACCAGGCCGTAGAGATTGAGCGCATGAACGGCATGCTCGTTGGTTTATCTGAAGATCCTCGCTCAGGCCTGAACCCTGGCGTTTTTGACGCCGAGCAGGCAATTGCCAACCTCGAACTGGTGGCCAGCTTGCGCAAACCAGCGGGCTTCTTTGATCCGGCCAACCCGGCAGAGCGCGGTGCCCGGGCCCTGGACGAAGAAGACGCGCAGTCAGATGAAAGGGATGAACTGACAGCGAGCAACCGCGAGGAACGCTCCACGACGATCGAAGAGGACGCTGACAGCCTCCGACACCCAATGTTGAGCTTCGCGAACACCGACATGGCGTTTCGGGACGACGTGCTGGTCGCCGGTAACTATCACGGCTTTAACGTCTATCAACTGCAGGACGACGGCGTTCCCGACTTAATGGCGTCCATCGTGTGCCCAGGTGGTCAGGGTGACGTATCAATTGTCGGCAACCTGCTGTTCATGTCGGCTCAGGAAAATCGCGGACGCCTTGACTGCGGACTTGAGGGAGTCACTGAAGATGTCAGTAAGGAGCGCTTTCGCGGCCTTCGCATCTTTGACATCACTAATCTGACCATGCCCCTGCAGGTAGGAGCCGTGCAAACCTGCCGCGGCTCCCATACTCACTCTGTGGTTTCCGGCCCGGATAAAGATGGCATCATCACCATCTACAACTCTGGCACGTCATCGGTTCGCGAAGAAGAAGAGCTCGAAGGATGCATCGGTGAAGTCGCCGGTGACGAGCGTACGGCACTCTTCCGCATCGACGTAATTGAAGTGCCCGTGGACAATCCCGCTGCGGCCCGAATTGTTGACAGCCCCCGCGTCTTTGCCGATCCCGAGAGCGGCGTCGCGGCAGGCCTGTGGCGAGGCGGCGACCATGGCGAAGGTACCCAGGACACCTCCCCCACGGATCAATGTCATGACATCACCGTGTTTCCGGAGGCGAACATCGCCGCAGGTGCATGCTCAGGAAATGGCATCATCTTTGATATCAGCGATCCTGCAAAACCAACGCGGACTGATGTGGTAAGCGATGAGGGCTTTGCTTACTGGCACTCCGCTACTTTTAACAATGACGGTACCAAGGTGTTGTTTACCGATGAGTGGGGCGGCGGCGCCCGCGCTCGCTGCCGCGCCTGGGACCCTCTGACCTGGGGTGCCGACGCGATTTACGACATTGTTGATGGAAAACTGGAGTTCGGTGGGTACTTCAAAATGCCTGCGCCGCAACTGGAGTCGGAGAACTGCGTAGCGCATAACGGCTCGATCATTCCCGTCCCGGGTCGCGACATCTTTGTTCAGGCCTGGTATCAAGGTGGAATCTCCATCATCGACTTTACTGACTCAAAGAATCCCTTTGAAATCGCCTACTTCGATCGCGGCCCCTACTTTGCCGATGAGATCATCACCGGCGGGTTCTGGTCGGTGTATTGGTATGAGGGTTTCATCTATGGCACGGAGATCGTGCGGGGACTGGATGTGCTCTCCTTACTACCCAGCGAGCACCTTACAGAGCATGAAATCGCCGCCGCCCGCCTTGCAGATCAGGGCGCCCTGTTCAACCCGCAGCAACAGTTTCGCGTCAGCTGGCCTGCAGCGCCGGCGGTTGCTCTTGCCTATCTCGACCAGTTGCATCGCGATAATGGCTTACCTGAGGCAATGCAGGCAGAGCTGCGCGAAGCCCTCGATCTGGCTGACACAGCTATGAACGCCGGCAAGACAGACAAAGCTCTGGCTCGAGAGCTCAGCAAGATGGCGAAGTCCGTGGAGGCCATCAAGGCTCCGTCGGACCATGCAGATCGTGTTGCCCGGCTTGTCGAGACGCTAAGCGGCATCGCCAAAAACTTGCGCAGTTAAAGGACCGCCTCAATGCCCCGAAAGCCCAGATACGAAGTACTGCTCTATGGAGCCACAGGCTTCACCGGAAAGCTCACTGCTAAGTATCTGGCAAGCCATCCGGACCTTACGGGAAAACGCTGGGCCATTGCCGGGCGCAATGCCGATGCCCTGGAAGAGGTCCGCCAGTCGCTGGAGCATGATCTACTTGAGTTGGTGGTTTGTCCTTTGGACGATGAGGTTGCAGTACAGGCCATGGTGCGTTCTACGCAAGTTGTGATCACCACGGCAGGACCGTACTCCAGCTACAACGGCGAGGCCTTGCTGGGAGCCTGTGCCAGGCTTGGCGTGCATTATTCGGATCTATCCGGTGAGGGCTTCTGGCAACGCGAGATGATCGACCGCTATCACCAAACGGCAATAAAGAGTGGAGCCAAGATCGTACTGGGCGGGGGCGTAGATTCTATTCCCAGCGACCTGGGCGCCTATCTGGCGCTGCAAGCCTGTGAAGGTTCGCTAGACGCTAGCGAGCCGGTTCAGCTGACCGCCGTTTACACCGAGTACAGCGGGTCGTTCTCCGGGGGCACTCTCGCGTCCGGGCGCGCTCGCCAGGCCGCCATCAAGAGCGGTCGATTGACCCCCGAGGCCATGCATGACCCCTACATACTTGCTCCCGGCACCATGGGCGCCGACTCACCCACGGCTACTCTTGACGGCATGCCAAAGCGATTTCGATACCAGCGGGTGAACGGTATGGGAACCCTCCTACCGTTTTTTATGGCCCAGATTAACGCTCCGGTGGTTCGCCGCTCTCTGGCGCTCGCCGGCTTAGCAGATACTGTGAGCTATCGAGAATGCTGCTCTGCGGGAATGTGGGCGCGCGTAGCCTGGCTGTACAGCAGTAGAGGCTTTGGATTTCCCTTGGGAGAGCCTATCAACTTTAACCCCAAATCTGGCCAGGGGCCGCCCAAATGGATGCTCACCCAGGGGCAGTTTACCGTCGAAGTGCACGCCAGAAGCGGATCTAAAAAACTATCCAGGGTCACTATTTCCGGAAAGGGCGACCCGGGCTACGGCGCCACTTCCAAGATGTTGAGCGAAGTCGCGCTGTGCCTTTTACAGGAGCATCAGAAGAAACCCGACTCAGTCGGAGTCTTAACCCCGGCTACGGCGTTAGGTGACGCCCTGGTAGACAGACTGTCTGGCGCAGCGGGTGGACGCTTTATGCGCTTTGACATTGCCTGACCGTTTTATCATCTGGTTAGGCCAGCATAGCCTCAATGCCCGTACCGTCCAAAAAAGCATCTACCCGCGCACGGTCGCTTTGACTTAGCGCTGCATAGCGCTCCCGGGTCCACTGCAGGCACTTGGCCTGATAAGGAAACGTCCTTTGACTCCACGGCGCCCCGTCGATGTCGCAACTCCACTCTTTGTCCCCTGCTCCCAGGGCCCGGGCATTCGCTAACTGCGCGGGAACATAGACCCGTCCAATTTCCTGCATCAAATCGCTTAGACTCGCGGGCTGGGCCTCGAGCTTTATCCAGTCTTCGCCTGACGGCTCCAGACCACTTAAGTCATACGTCCTGTCCACCCAGGCAACGGTCCGAGGAGAGATCGCGTGGGTGATGGCGCGCGGCGTGGGATCAAAGCCAACAAGCTGCGACAACTGCCCGTGCAAAGCAAAGTCCCCTGCACCAGGCCGCGTGCCAAGCATAAAAGGCTGTTGCGCCAGGTGATGCTCCATTGCCGTCAAAAATCGACGGTAGCTTGCGTCGATGACTGCAGCAGTGGTTTCGTTGGATCCCACCACAAACAATCGACCGATCTGTCTCTGGGAAAAATGCTCTTTAAAAGCAGCGAGTTCCTCAGAGGAGATGGATGGATTCATAGCCAGCGGCAAAACCGTGCCAGCCTTGTCCGCATCTGCCGCAAAATGCCAGCGATAGTGGAACATGTATTTGGTGCACCACTCGTCGGCGTAGTCTTCGATGAGATAATCGACAAATGCCAGGGCTGGATCCCCGGGCAAGACGGATCTCTGGCTCTGCGCTTCTTCAAGCCTTCGAATAATGGGAGTGGAATCACATACCGCAGCTGTGACCCCATCGTCTTCGAGCAAGAAAGTGGGCAATAGCGCAGGCCTGGGAGGCTCAAGCCCGCGCGCCTCGCAGACTGTCGCTACATCGCCCCAGGTAACGGCGTAGGGTATTCGTCGGTAACGCAGCAGCGCGAGCATCTTCTGAGTATAGGGCGACGCAGTCGCGCCAATGAGTTGAACAGGATCTGCAAAAGCCATGTAACTAATCTCTTTCTTTTACCTGGGAATAAATGGGTAGGCTGGCCCTCATAGCAACACGGCAACCTTGCTCAGACAACACTACCGGCGATACAAACATGCAGCAACCATACTGCTATAGAATAAGGTTTTTCGCGATCTAACCATCGAAATTTGTAGCATCAAACAAAAACACACGTTGGATTAACAATGACCAAGTCCCGCATTATCCTTTTCGCAAGCCTTGTGGTTGCCCTCGCGGTTCTGGCCAACATCGTCAGTACTGCACCTTCGAAAGTTGAACTTGGTCCCTTACTCAAGCTTGGCGAGCAATACGACGTGCGAATAATTCGAGACGAGTTTGGCGTACCGCACATCTATGGCACGCGGGACGCGGATACCGCGTTTGGACTGGCTTACGCCCAAGCTGAGGACGACTTCGCAACGCTTCAGGAAGTCATACTGGCGACTCGAGGACAGCTTGCAGCGGTACGAGGTGCGGACGCCGCCAAAACAGATTATCTCATCCGGCTGATGGGGGTCTGGGAGGCTGTAGAGGCCGGCTACGACACCAAATTAAGTCAGACAGCCCGGGATATCGCGCAGGCCTACGCCGATGGGATCAACCTGTACGCTGCGCAAAATCCTCACCTCGTGGAGGACTTTGTTCTGCCGCTCACTGGCAAGGATCTCATTGCCGGATTCACCTTTAAACTGCCGCTGTTTTATGGATTCGACGCAGAACTGACTGCCCTGTTCGATGGCACACCGCGAGAACTTGCGCTGCGGGGAGATAGCGCCCTCACCTTTACAGACAGCAAGCAGCCAGAACGCGGCAGCCAGGGCGTGGCTATTGCTCCCCACAAATCCACCGACGGAAAAACCCGGCTGCTAGTTAACTCCCATCAGCCTCTCACCGGGCCTGTGGCCTGGTACGAAGCGCGGCTCCACTCAGAGGAGGGTTGGGACATGGCCGGGGCAACCTTCCCCGGATCGCCGGTGATCCTCCACGGTCATAATCGCTACTTGGGCTGGTCCAGCACAGTTAACAAGCCGGATCTCGTTGACGTCTATCAGCTCACGCTCAATCCACAGAACGACAACCAATATCTGCTGGATGGACAGTGGCTGGATTTCGAAACCCGACCTGCCGAGATATTGGTGCGAGTGTGGGGCCCATTCCGATGGACATTCAGTGAGCCGCTGTACTTTTCCCGTCATGGGCCGGTACTCAAACTGGAGCATGGGACTTTTGCCATTCGCTGGGCAGGTATGGGCGAGATCCGCACCCTGGATCAGTATCTCGCGCTCAACAAGGCCAGCTCTATGGCGGAGTTTGAAGCAGCGCTGGCCATAGGCAGCCAACCCTCCATCAACCAGGTGTACGCCGATGCTGAGGGCAATATCGCGCATTATTACAACGCCATGTTTCCCAGGCGTATCGAAGGCTGGGACTGGCAAAAAGATTTGCCTGGGGATTTGTCGCAACTCATTTGGGACGCCTATCTTCCCTTTAGCCAGGTCCCTGCCACTCGCAACCCACCGAGTGGCTTTGTCTTTAATGCGAACAACAGTCCTTATCTCTCCTCTGTGGGACCCGGGCAGCCCCTGCCGCAGAACTTCTCCCCCACCATGGGCATTGAGACGGGAGTGACGAATCGTGCGCTGCGCCTAAGACGCCTTTTGAGCTCCACGGACAAGATCAGCAAGGAAGACTTCTACGCTATTAAGTACGATGTTTTCTACGACGAAGACCTCGAAGCTGTTAAACAACTGAAGGCGTTCATCGCTAAAGGAAAACAAGAGCTCCCCCCGTCCTTGCACGCTGCCTTTGACCTGCTGGCCTCCTGGGATCTGGGCACCCAGCGCGACAACCGGGCTGCGGCACTGGCCGTACTGACGCTTTCGCCGCTCATTGACAGCAGGCACAGGCGGGATGATGTCCATATCTCTGAGGAACTAAGGGCAGCCCAGAATTATCTACAAAGCGCGTTTTCACGCATCGACCCGCTTTATGGAGAGGTCATGCGCCACGAAAGAGGTGCGAAGAACTGGCCTTTGGATGGAGGTCCGGATGTGCTTCGGGCCGTTTACACCGAAGAAAATCCGGAGGGTGGTTATCGTCGCAACGTGGCCGGCGACAGCTACATCATGTTTGTGGAGTGGGATAAAAACGGCAAAGTCAGCTCCCGCGCGATCCACAATTTCGGCAGTGCTACGTTGGACGAATCATCGCCTCATTATGCTGATCAAGCGCCGCTGTTTGCAGAGCACCAGGACCGACCGGTGCGACTGGAGCTGGAGGATGTGCTGGCTCATGCCAGTCGGGACTACCGTCCCTGATCATTCACGCAGGACTCGCGAAGGCTATGAAAAAGGCGACCCAAAGACACCTTAGTCCGCCTCTTAGTCCCCGCCCGGCTTGGGGTCTTGTGGCAAGACCAGTGCCTGGCGGATGGCATCGACTGTATTGGACACAAACTCTCGGCGATATAACACCAATACCGTGCTGGTGGTCACGATCAAAAATGGCACGGTGCCAAAGAGCCAACACATGATGGAAAGCCCGAAGTAGTAAGCACGAAGACCCGAGTTATTGTCATGCCCGGCGGAGTCCATGAGCTTTGCCAGATTACAGGCAAAGGCCTGTTCCTGCTGCGAAGAAAGGGGTTCATCCGCATCGGGAGCCCCTCCCATCACCACCGCAGCAAAACCATACTGCCGTAAACTCCAGGTCACCTTAAAAAAAGCGTACACCAGGATAATCAACAAGAGCGCCAGCTTGGCCTCCACCTGCCCTTCGGACTGATGCTCGGCAAAGGGGATGTGAGAACTCAATTCAGCGATCTGATCACTGGTAGTAAGCGCCGTGAGCACACCGGCCATAAGCAGTAGTGTCGCAGAAGCGAAGAAACCCACAACGCGCTCCTGACTCGCCAGCAGCGACGCGTCGGTCATACGCATCTCGCGACTCAGCAAGCGACGCGCCCAGGCCTCACGATGATCCCGAAGAGAGCGGGACAGGGAAGCGCCGAGACCTTTTTTGGCGCGATATTTTGCGTAGCGCGCGTATCCCGCCCATAGAAGCAAAAAGTACAGCAGTGCGGCAATTTCTAAAGGATCAAAGGGAATTTGCACAAGCATCCAAAACCTTTGCGAGCGATCCTCTGTGACTCATGACGCTGCGCGGACGCCGGACTGAGGATTGAGCGGCATAGCATGCTCCCCTGCTGTGCCAAGATCGGCTTTACAGTAATGGTCTATAAACGCCTGATGGCTGGGCAACTGGCTGACTGTTCGCTGTACCGACAGCTCAGCACCCTGCATAAACTTGCGCAGTTCCTCGTCGCTCATTTCGTCGACAATGGTGTGGTACTGCTTGGGCATCAAGCCCTGTCCCAGCATCACCTGAATCCATGAATTCTCTACAAAGAGATCGTTGGGCGACTTAAAAACACGTCCAGTCTCTTTGAACAGGTCGATACGATGCTGCAAAGAATCAGGAATGCTCATGTTTTTACAATGACGCCAAAAACGCGTGTCCTCACGGTTGGTCACATGGTAATGAAGGATAATGAAGTCCCGAATGTTTTCGGTATCCGCGTCCATCTGCGTATTGAATTCTTTTATTTCGGATTCGTGAATACCCTCGAAGGGAAAGTTTTGTATGAGGCGAGTGACCGCCTTCTGGATCAAGTGAATACTGGTGGACTCCAGCGGCTCGATAAACCCACTGGCAAGCCCCATCGCAACGCAATTCTTGTTCCAGTGCTTTCGACGCTGACCTGTTCGAAACTTGATTACACGAGGATCGGTGATTGTTTCGCCCTCGACATTATTGAGAATTGTTTGGATAGCCTCGTCATCAGACAGGTAACGACTGCAAAACACCAGGCCATTGCCTACCCTCGACTGTAAAGGAATACGCCATTGCCAACCGGCGTCCCGGGCAATTGATCGCGTATAAGGAATAGGTGGTCCTACAGAACGCGTCTGCACGGCAACAGCGCTATCGCAAGGTAACCAGTGACTCCAGTCATCGTAGCCGGTATGCAGCGTTTGCTCTATGAGCAAGCCGCGAAAGCCCGTGCAATCAATAAACAGGTCGCCCTCTATACGCTGCCCCGACGCCAGAGTTACAGACTCAATGTACCCGGTGTGCTCATTGGTCGCGACGCTATCAATGCGCCCCTCCTGGCGAGTCGTGCCATGCTTCTCTGCGATTTTTCTCAACAACGCCGCGTAGCGTCCCGCATCAATGTGGTACGCGTAATTTAGCGCTCCGCTTTGCAGCACTGCGAACTTGTTTTGCTGCGCGGCAATCAGCTCCGTGCAGTAGACACCATAGTCTTTACTAATGCCCTCCTTGAGCCCCTTGAGCCAGAAGTGCAGAAAGTTCGCCGCCCAGCAGTCTTTACCGGTGTAACCAAAAGAATGGATGTAGTCTTCATTGACGTCTCGCCAGTTCTCAAAGCAGATTCCCAGTTTGAAGGTGCCGTGCACCGCCTTCATAAACTCCTTTTCGTCCATGTCCAGCAACTGATGCAACAAAATCAAAGGTGGAATCGTCGCTTCTCCCACACCTACGGTGGGGATTTCATCCGACTCAATGAGCGTGATTTCTAAATTCTTTCCAATGAGTTTGGACAAGGATGCAGCAGCCATCCAGCCGGCGGTTCCCCCACCAGCGATTACCACCTTCTTTATCGTGTTATTCATCTTAGCTGCCCTTTATCACTTTAGCGTTTTTTGTCTGACACATCCGCAAGCACATCTCGCTATCTGTTGAGCGCATTCAAAAGCTCGGCGCGCAATGCTCGAGCACGGTTTTCATCAATGACTCCGTGCATTCCACGCCCGGGCTCAGGTATGTGTTCCACGGCCTCATCTGACGCGTCGAAGATATAGTAATCGAATATATCGCGCCAAGCGTGTCGCTGCTCTACAGGCAGGCTTTTGATGGTAAGGAACGCATGCTTAAGCACATTCATGGGGGTACCCATGTAAGCTGGCGTACTTCGCCACCAGTAGTTCAGCAAAACATTGAGATCATCCAGGCCTTCTACGTGATGCCACCACATACTGGGTATAAACAACGCATCCCCGGGCTCCAGAATCACTTCGCGCGCGGCCGCCATTGCATGGACGAATCGCGGAAAGGACTCAAGATCCGGATTGCGCAGGTCTACCAAACTAATGGGCTGCCCCGCAGGCGTCATATCCCAGGGTCCTACGTACAAATTCTCTAATTGCTCAGGTGGGAACAGCGTAAATCGACGACGCCCGGCAACACAGCAGGCAAGATTGTCGGGAAAATCAAAATGTGCCGACACTACCACGCGATTCCCAAGCCACAAACTCGCCAAAGGCTTCGTCGCGCTTGGCTCCAGTACATTCTCGGCGGCAACACCGGGAAACCAATGACTCAGCAGACTCGAGCCTATATAGAGCGTGGACGGCTCTTCCTGGCCAGCGCAGGATTCTATTCCTGCGAGAAATTCCTCCAACTGCATATGCCCACGCTGGCAGTTAAAACCTGTAAAGTCACCGTTGTAGCCAATGCGCCCCTTGATGGCGGGAGACCCGGACGAGGTGATCAGCGGCGCGCCGCTGTAACAGTTCAAAAGGTACTGACCAAGGTCTTCTCGAGATCGCTGAGCGTTTTGCACCATGGGCCAGTCACCTACGAGTCCGCGGATGACATGAGGCTCGTTGAGCGTTGTAAGGAACGTCTGCAGATCCTCCACCTCGGCCGCATGGGAGGCGCTCACAGCCGTACTCTCGGGGAGCAAACGATCCTCCATAAAATCAGCCAAGACCGGTCGCCGGCTCTCTAAGCTGTGCATTGCGGCGTTCAATCATTGCGCGAAAATGCGAATGTGACGCCATGATCATGTAAATGGACTGCAGATGCCCGGCCTTGTGTAAGGATGCCACAGCGGCATCGTCCAGTTCGTTCAGCCGATCTTCGTTAATGGTGTACAAACCCAAAAGCTGACGCTCCGCCCCATCATTCAAAGTAATGCTCATAGTTACGTTTTCGATAAGATCGTTTTCTGTAAGAGCCCCAACAAAAGGCGCATTCATCTCCAGACCCAGCTGGATGTCTTCCAGAAGCTCGGTGAGATTCTCCAGGTAGGGTGTAGATCCGCCGTGCTCCAAGAACAGGGGCTGCCCGTCTTCGGCCGACGTTAGTAGCGGACTTTCCATGTCGATGGTAATGACAGCCTGCCGTCCGTCGGGATGCTCAGGATTTGACTGATAGCCGATGAGAAAGGGACCGCGAAGAATACTCATGGGGACATACGGGGGCTCCCAACCATTCGGGCCCAGGAAAAGGTTCTCGCCCTTTTCAAAACCCAGAAGAATAATGGGAAAAAACTGTCCGGTATTGGAATCCTTCTGAAAGAAAATCGGGTAATGCGCCTGAGCGCGCCGCAACTCCAGGGGAAAGGTCACCACGTATTGCACTGCGTCACCGGTGTCAGCGCTGCGTTGAGTACGGATGCGAACATCGCGATGTTCGACATTATTGAGCATTTCAAATCTGGCCATCAGGTTTTCCAATCAAAGCGCGACTTAGACGCGCGATAGTCCGTAGCGGTTAATTTTATCGATAAGTTCACGATTGGGCGGGAGCGCAGCGAGCATTTTTTGCGTCTCTCGGGCGTTCTCAGCAAACAGGTTCTGAGCGCGTTTATGCGCGGCGGGATCAGCTTGGGCTATCCCCGCTGCGCCCTCAGAGTGAAAGTTCATGCCATAGAGCACGTACTGGTAGCTGGCGGTAGAAAACAACTCATCCACCTGTGCCTGATCCCCATGCCAGGGACAATGATACCCCCACAAAACAAGCGAGTCGCGCAACCGAGCAGGAATCGATTCTGGATCGCGGTGATCCCGCCAGTACGGCGAATCTTCACGTTCACTCAATACGTAGTGCAGTTTCAGGAACTCCATGATGCGCTCCCAATGGGCGCCGAACCTCACGTTGAATCGATCAGCGACTATATTCATGACCTCACGATCCGGCGGCATAAGCTCAGCCAGCATTTTTGCAGACAGCTCTATCATCACCAGCGCACTGGCCTCCAATGGCTCCACAAAACCGGCAGAGAGACCAATCGCCACGCAGTTGCGGTGCCAGAAACGCTCCCGGTAGCCCGGGCGAAAACTGATCTTTCGCGGAGCACAGCTTTGACTAAATTCAAGGCCTGAAGTCTCCGCGAGATAGTCACGCAAAACCTGCTCGGCCCGCTCATCGCTGGTGTAACGACTGGAGTAGGTGTAACCCGTGCCTCGGCGGGTCGGTAGAGCGATATCCCAAATCCACCCTGCTTCCTTTGCCGTGGATACCGTGGCCGAAGCAACAGGCTCGGACTCATCGGTTCGCGGGACCTGCACTGCAAGCGCGCTATCGTTAAAGAGCAGGTGAGACATGTCTTTAAAGTCTATACCGTAGTGCTCTGAGAGCAGTAACGAGCGCATCCCGGTACAGTCAACAAACAGATCGCCTGTGACCACCCGACCGGTAGTAGTATGCAAAGCACAGATATCACCGGTCTCGTCGTTCTCAATTGAGTCGACATTCTCCAACAGATGCTCCACCCCTAAACGATTCACACAGTGCTGCTGAAGAAGCACGGCGAACTTGCCGGCATCCAAGTGGTAACCGTAGTTCAGATTACTGGCATATTCGGGGGTGACGATCTGCTTGGGGCCCAGGGCCTGTTTGCAGACCTGCGCCTGCGGCGACACGGCATCACAAAACGGAACCTGCTTACGCACAGCCTGCCAGTGCCGCGCCAGATTGATATCTGAAAATCCCCGGGGAGGGGTGAACGGATGGTAGTAACTCTCGCTCCCGCCCTGCAGCCAACCCACAAAATGCGTGCCCTGCTTAAAGCTCGCATCACAGGACTTAAGAAATTCTGTCTCGGAGATCCCCATGCGGATCAAACTACTGCGCATGGTGGGCCAGGTGCCCTCTCCCACCCCAATGGGGCTCACATCGGGTGACTCCACCAGGCGCACGCGATTAGGTGACCCCGCGCGACGAAGCTCGGCGGCTAGTAGTCCAGCCGTGAGCCAACCAGCACTTCCTCCGCCGACAATGACAACTGTTTGAATGGCCTTGGCCATAGCTGTTCCCGTCAATGAATCCAATGGCCCTAGTATAGAAAAACCGCCACTACTAATGCAGTGGCGGTTTTCAGAATAAGCGCACGAAGGCGCTTATAGAACCAGGCCGCTAGAAGTTAGCGCGGAAGCCCAGTGCCCAACGTGCTCCGGTTTGACCCGCCTGCAGAAGATCCAAAGGCGATCTGCCACGCTCTCGGAAGGTTTCGTCAGTGACGTTCACACCTTCGAAGAAGGCAATGTATTGATCCTCGCCGCCGAATCGATAGCTGGCACGAACATCCCACTGGCCATACTCTTCTGTATAACGCGGCTGCGCACCAAAGGAGTCTGTGCCGATTCCGCCAAGGAACTCATCGCGCCAGTTGTACGCCAATCGAACCTCGATGCCGTTCTTATCGTAGAAGCCCACAAAGTTTGCAGAGTCACTCAAACCCAACAGAGCGAACTGAGCCTCTTCCTCAGGCCTAATAAGGTTGTTGTAGCCTACGTCGCCGTCAACAATGGTGTAGTTAACAATTACACCGAAGCCCGTATCCCAAAAGGCATGCTGGATCGCAAACTCCCAGCCGTCAATCGAAGCTTCTTCCTGATTCGATGGTACCTGCACACGGAAGTCCATGGGACTATTGCCCGTAGTACCGGTAATGATCTGGTTAGCTACATCAACAGATGGGTCATTCGGGAAGTTATTGAAGATGTATTGGCGAACTTCATCCGATGTTGCCGCACCGGCGGCTCGCGCCTGAGCTGCAAGACCACCGTCCGTTGGGTCACCCAGATCCGGGAACAACTCAACGCCGGTATTGAAGGAGTTGCCCAGGAAGTTCTCTACGTCCTTCTTGAAGTAACCGATGGCAACGTAACTCGTCTCGCCGTAATACCACTCCAAAGATAGATCAATATTGGTAGACTCCAATGGCAACAAGCCAGGATCACCCGAGAAGCCGTCACAGCCCCCACCAGGCACACAGCCACCCACTGTTAAACCACCCTGAATATCGGTATACCCGGGCCGCGACATGGTCTCACTCCAGGACGCTCGGAACAGTACATCCTGCATAAACTCGATATTGAAATCGATGTTAGGCAGGAAGTTGTCGTAGGAACCCGTGAGGCTTGTGAAATCCTGCACCGCGACACCGTTGGCATCCAGAAGGGTCACAGCAGTCAACTCGTTGGCGGTAATCCAGTCAAAGCGATCAACCACCGGCACCAGTGCCTGGGAAGCCACGTCCGTGTCTTCGTAGCGCATCCCAAGGTTTAAGTTAACCGGCATATCACCCCATTCCAGATCAAAATCGACCTGAACATAGGCCGCGGTCTGCTCTTCCTGAGTCCGCTGGTCACGAGTCCAGGCTGTGGAGGGACAGAAGCCATCCCCACAATCACCGGGTATGGTGCTGGCGTTACTTACAGTCACGCCCTGGGCTTCGAGTTCTCGAGCGCGATCAATCAGCTCATTAGTATCCCAGGTGAATAGCTGCGTGAAGCGACGATCATCACCGGCGTTGCCAAAGTCATCAAACCAATCGGCCATTGATGAGGGCGACAACAAGTCCGCAATATCTCCCGGCGCTCCAATACCCCCCCAGGTATCACGCTGGGTTGTAGCGGACTGAGAGGTGTTGTCAACCTCTGTGGTCTGAACCCCGAAGTTGATGGTCGTGAAGTCGTTGAAATCAAACTTACCGGCAATTTTGGCTTGCTCGATGTTCATCTCGTTAGCTTCGTTGGTAAATACGCTACCACCGATGAGCATATCGTTTGGCGACAGGGGCCGGTCATCCAGCAGCCCAACCGACATAATGGGAAGATCTGTGGCAAAGAATCCACTTGCTGACGTACGACGAGCGGTCGTGATCGCCAGAGACATACTGCTTCCAAACTCACCGTTTGGCGTGCGCTCTGCCGACGAATCGTGGTAATCGAACTCCAATGACAAGCGATCGGAGACATCCCATACGGCATTGAAACCTATGGAAAGGTTCTCTGACTTGGTGGAGTCCACACCGACGCCCATGGGGTTATCCGAAGGATTGCCGTAAAACTCGGTGTACTCAATGGGTCCGGCAACCGGGCCATCGGTCCACTCAGTCTGACGCGCCGCCGCGTCTGCGAGAGAGAACCAAGCAGAGTAGTCGTTAAAAGACCGCTCGATTTCCTGCGTTGAGTAGATCACGTCCAGGGTCGTGGTGATCGTCTCGGTCGGTGCCCATTGCAACGTCAGGTTTCCGTTAATACGCTCGCGGTCGAAGCTCTCGCGCACGTACTGGAGCTGCTGTGGCAGCGAATACAATTCGGCATTGTCAGTGGTGCGATTGACCTGGTTAGGATCTGACGGAGGTGCGATTCCGGGCCAGGTGTCGTTAGCATCGCCAAATCCCGCCCAGCTACAGCAAGATGCATCGCCTCGCAAAGGTATCCAGCCGCGAACCTTGGCTGAATCCACACCCTGGTTACGCTCTTGGTAGCTTCCGGCCAGTGCTATACCGAAGGTACCGTCAGCAAAAGTCTGCGCAAACAAGCCCGACAGCTCTGGCGTCAGGTCGTCTCCATCCACAGAATCTGCCGAGGTGTCGTGAACCGCCTTACCGCCCAAAGTAAAGATACGGTCTTCGCGCATCTCCAGAGGCCGTTGCGTCTTGATGTTGATGGTAGAACCGATGCCGCCGGTAGGCAGCTCAGCGCGGCTGGTCTTGTAGACCTCTACGCCCGCTACACCCTCGGACGCGATGTCCGCAAAATCGAAGGAGCGCGACAGGTTCTGGTGAGTTGGCATCTGGCGACCATTTACCGTCACCAGGTTGTATTGTGGGCCAAAACCACGAACGGTCACCTTGCTGCCCTCGCCCCGGGTACGGTCAATAGAGACACCGGTGATACGCTGGAGTGACTCAGCCAGGTTGGTATCGGGCATGGCGCCGATGTCCTCAGCAGAGATCGCGTCTACAACACCCTCGGAGTATCGTTTAATGTCAGCGGAAGCCTCAAGGCTCGCTCTGATACCTACCACAACTACCTCTTCGAGTGGCCCGGGATTCGCTTGCTCCTGCGATATCGCGGCAGTTGGTGCAAGCAGCGTACCGACAGCCATTGCAACAGCTGTTGCAAGCGGGTTTTTTCTGAGAGTTTTGTTCGCCATAGAGGTGCCCTTAGCTTTATAGATACGTGAAGTAGCGTTGACTTAAATGAGACAAAATTGGCTGTGCCGCCCGCGACCGCTGCGACAATTCATACACATAACGGATGTGAGTAAAAATCCTGGGAAACTCAATACTTGAAAACGAGCACAGGAGTGCCCGTACCCTGTTTTGGATAGCGCTGTCATCTGTCTGCAGAACTGTGGATGCTCTACTCATTAATTATAGTTATAGCTGCCTGTTTATCGTTATATAGGGTCTGTGGTTAGCGTCTTTGCGCTACCTCCAAACCTCAGACTTCTTGTTAATTCCTGTTAAAGCCGCTTCGTTCCCTACCTCACTTCGCCTGTTTACCGTGGAAATACACTACCGGACTTGTAGCAACACTGCTTCATAGCGACTTCGAAGACCTTTAACGATTGAGACACTACCCGTCAGCGGAAGCCACTTTCCATGCATTTACGCTGAATGGGACCCAGAAAGCGTCAAGATGGACACCCCACAAATAAATCAATTCCAACATCGATAGCCTCGACAACGGCCACCCGTGTAAAGAGTGTTGCCCGACGCCCGCATCGACGCGGCTGATTAACGCTGCCTCGCCACCTGCTCCAGCGTCACTGCACCGGCCTCATGACCCCAGGCACTGCGCATATAGCTAAGCAATGCCGCTACCTGCTCATCGCTCAATTTATTGGCGTAGGATTCCATGCGCTTCCAGCCCCTGCCCTGCCACTCGGGCGATGGCGCGGTCTCCGGCAGCTGCGCGCCGTACAGGGTAATGTTAATAAGCGTCGAAGGATCCGCATCCAACACAACAGGACTACCGAGCACTGGTGGCCCCGTTTCAGCAGAGCCCTCCCCCGTAGGCAGATGACAGGTGCCGCAATGAATATCGTATTGCAGGGAACCGGCGCGCAAGACAGCGTCATCAGCTGGCCCGGCACTCGCCTGAGCGTTGGCGGGCAAGCTTTTTAAGTAGGTGGCCACCGCATCCACATCGGTTTGCGACAGATGTCGCGTGCTGTTGACCACGACATTGTTCATGGGGCCAAACACGCCCGCGCGCTCATTAAAACCAAGCTTCAGGTATTGAGCGATGTCTTCATGGGACCACATGGCCAATCCACTATTGTCGGAGGTCAGGTTTGAAGCAGACCAGACGGATGCCTTGCCTTCAACTCGCTCCGTATAGGCGCTTCCGGTCATGGCAAGCTCAGCGTCTTTTGCGCCAAGGAAGTTACGGGGCGTATGACACTCGCTGCAGTGGCCCAACCCCTCTACCAGATAGGCCCCTCGGTTCCACTCGGCCGATTGTGCCGTCTGAGGCTCATAACGGCCTTGTGTGAAGTACAGGGTCTTCCAAAGCCCCAGAGCCCATCTCTGGTCGTAGGGAAAACTCAGCTCATTTTCCGGCGGCGTGTACCTCACAGGCGTCACCGTTTTAAGGTAGGCGTAAATCGCCGCAATATCCTCGTCAGAGACCTTGGTAAACGAGGTATAGGGAAAAACCGGATACAGGTGTGTGCCGTCGGGACGCTCACCCCGCCTCATGGCCCCGGTGAACGCCTCCAGACTCCAGCTTCCGATACCCGTTTCTGTGTCGGGAGTGATGTTTGTGGAGTACAGCGTCCCGAAGTCAGTTTCGAAGGCGAGACCACCGGCGAGCGCCGCTCCACCTTCCGTGGTGTGGCAGCTGACGCAGTTACCCGCCGCGCTTAAGTATTTTCCCTTGCTCTGCAGTTCAGACAGTGCCGCCTCATCAGCAGCGGGGGCCAACTGAGCGAAGCTCAGACCAAGAAACGCCGCCAGCGCGGCACTAGCCGTCTTCAAGAGTCCACACTCCAGGAATCGCAATGCCCTTGGGGATTCACCGGTTCACCGGAAAACATTTCGCAGGTTCCACAGCCGTCAGTGCCGTCTTTTGCCACATGAAAGAATTCGCAAGCCGCGCAGGTTTTAGCAGGATCTGAAGATATCTCGGTGTATTTAAGCGTGCGTCGAACGCTCTCCTGAGCCGAGCTCATGCTGGCCGGATCGGCACAGACCAGTGAATCACCACTGTCGCTTTCGCAGGCAGCCAACGCTGCAACAGCGCCCCCAAGCATGGGTAGCTGCAGGCCTCGTAAAAGCACCGTTCGGCGAGAGAGTTTCTTGTCCATGTCTAACCCCTGTTGAGAATTTGGCACGCAGTGCGACTCACACACCGCAATTAGTATAAATAGATTGAAGTGTGGTGACTCCAGAACAGATTAGCGACCGGCGGCAAGCTTACCCAATCGAATAGCTTCGTTTGAGTCGGGTCCGTAGGCCAGCAAACCCAGGAAGCCCTGCTCTACGCGGCCCACCACTGATTCCGGACTCACGGTCGTGAGGTTCGGCTTACCCACTCGCTTGCTCGCTGCAAGGACCTGCATATTGATCACCTCAGCGGCCTCTCTGTCGCCACCCAGGGCACTAGTGAGGCTACCGATGCCACACACCAGAGCGCTAAAACCCTGGATATTCGCAATTTCTTCGAGCTCGGCGAACACGTCCGGGTCTTCGATAATCAGCATTGCAACGATGTCACCATCCGGATTAGCTGGCGACCACACATTGACACCTTCAAAGAACGATATTGCCGTGCGCGCCTCATCGGCACTCATGACATGCGGAATCACCACACCATTGGCACCCATGGCCAGAAGCTCTTTGACGCGCTCTCGAGCCGCATCTTCACCATCGACAGAAATAGGGGGAATACGAACCAGCAAAGGCAGTGCCTTGTCCGACCCTGCGATGCCCGCGGCTACATCTCGAGCAGAGTTGGCATCGTAGTGTTGCTCCAAACTCAGAAAAGCAAAATCAAGCAAGACATTTGCGGCAAGGTCCAGGCCAGTTTGCACGCTATAGGGAGGAGGCGCGGTTTGGTCACCCTCTGCCTGCGCATGCTGAGTCACGTATTGTCCAAAAGCCGGCTGACCCGACTCCCACAGCTCGATGAGACTACGATCACCCACCGTCTGCGAGCTGCCTTGTTCCGCAACACTGGAAATAGATGCAAAAGAACACAGCGCACACGCCACTGCCGTGAGAAAAACCTGCCGACCCTTCATAAACTGCTCCTGGAGGCCCTAAGGCCAGCTTTTGCCAAGCCGGCAAATAGTGTGTTTTAGCGCTGCGCCGTTGTTAACCCGGTGGAGTCCTCGCCCGGATGCATGATGTGCACCTGATGAAGCACCACATCCACCGCTGACGAAATCGCGGTGTTAGCGCCGGTGTCGGGATCCGGATACCCATCAGCCAATCGCTTCATCGCGCGGTACAGCGAAGCCGCCGATAGCTGGCCGTAGCTCTGGTGATGCGTCGTCCAGTTTCTATTCAAGCGGTGGTTGTACTGTTCGACATCCACATAGCCTGCCAATAGACCTTCAGCGGTTTTGGGCGTCAGGGTAAGCTTGAGCTGAAAATCCCGGAAAATATGAAAGCCACCGCCAATACCCGGGAAAGACCAAGGGAATTTGGTGCGCTCCGCAGGCTCTGTGGTCAGCACACCATCAACAATTTTGCCCTGCACCTCCTGAATAAAGCTCTGGCCCCAGCGGGCGTCAACGCGTTGCGTACCACCAGCGACAAAGCCCTTGCCCGAGGCATCCGAAACCAGGTCATCAAGGCCACGATAAAAAGTGACCGTGACATTATCGTCATTGGCCAGGTCATCAACGCCGGTCAGTTCAAACATCCACCGGTTGTAGGCATTGCCGTACATAAACAGATTGGAGAAGTGGTAAAACGCACCATCCGGGCCCCGGTAGATGGGGATACAGGCGAGCGCCCGGTTAAGCTCATTGTCGATACCTTCTTCGCCTTCAGGGCTGCGGTAATCCTCGGGAGTGACTTTGCCATCAAGATTAACGCCATAGGCAGTGGGGCCCGCGCCATCATAGAAGGGGAAAGGCTCCTCGGAGGTCTCCAGATGAAAACGACGCCCTTCTCGCATTAACCGGGTGTCGACCTCAGTGCGCACAACACCATCTTCCTCGGGAAAAAGTTCGTCGAACTGCTCCCGCGGCCCGATGTTAAACCCCCGGGGGCACTCGACCTTTGCGTCATCCGTCTGATACAAAGACCAGTGTCGCTCGGTGAGCACGTAACCAATACGCCCCCCCGGCACGGGCTCTGCGCTGGCTGCTTGTATAAGCACTGCAGATGACAGCGCCAAGGGCAGCGTCATGGAAAGCATCCGAAGTCCTGAGCACGCAGTTCCGACAGTTTTCTTGGCTTCAACAAATGACATTGATCATCTCTCCTGAGCGCCGGGCACTCACGTTGATTTCATCGACGAAACGCGTTCTCACCAAAGTCATCGCGCAAGACGAAAGCTTTGTAGCCATTACGGCGTCCGGTGAACTCACCGATTCCGTCACCGTTAGTCACACCGGGCTCTGTGTCACCCCGGTAGGTGTATACAGGCCGCATACGATACGCCCAAACATAGATCGCATCCGTGGCACCCGCTGCCGCGTGACGTCCTGTCTGAGGATCGATCGCCATTACCGTCCAAAGGGTGCTATCACTTTTGGCATCGGGCTTTGCATGAACATAGGGGAAAGTCTCGCGGCACACATCGGGGTCACCATTGCCACAGATCGCCATGCGATATTCCTGGGCTGAATCCGGGTGGTCACAGGCCAGTTGTGCAAACGAATCATCGCGGCAGTTGTACAGATAGATAGTCCTGCCCCGGGAATCCGCAAGCACATGACCACCAAACTCGACTTCTTGCACCGTGAACTGTGCAGGCGGAGTTACCGCGCGCTGCGTATAAACATTGTGCCAGCTCGGATTACGCCAATCAGGGACATCACTACCGATAAAGCTGCGGATACCGGGGTCCTTGTTATAGGTATAAAGTGGCATGCCCCGAAACGCCCATTGATTGAAACCCGTGGCCTGCTTGACGACCCCCCATTCGCCTCTGTTCATAGCGATCTCTGGAGCAGGAACCGGCGTCCAGTCTTTTAAGCACTTTGCATCGCAATTCGATGTATTAGGCGTATCGCCATCGCGGGTGTAAACGGAGTATTCCTCTTTGGTAACCAGCAAACGCCCCGTGGTGCTCTGAACTACTTTAAATCCTGCAGGGACATCTGGTGGAGGTCCTACCGGCTCGCGCACGATACCTCCGTCGCGCACCGATTTTATTTTCGACCCACCCAGGGTGTCCCCGGGAGTCTGGTCCAGATTAGAGGTATACAGCGGATAACCGTCATAGGCCCATTGCTTTGCGCCACTTTCTCGCTCCACCAGCGTCCATTTACCAACCTCTTCTGCATCCCCTGATGCAAGCACTGGCGGCCAAACCTCAGCGCAGCTTAGTCGCTCATCGGCATCTGGCAGCAGGAGTCCCGGAGGATAAGGACTCATTAAACCAGCGGATTGAGTGAGAACTTCGTCGGTGCAGTTTGATGGTCCGTCTTTTCGATCCCCGGTGGAACCGTTACGCAAGGCACCGAGGGGCCACTTGTACAGCGTCCGACCTTGGTCGTCGGCGTACACCGGGCCATCCAATGCACTGATAAAAACCTGAAAACCCGCGGGCATGGGTTCTTCGATATACGCTTCGCGCGCAGCACTGGCAGCAGATTGCCAATACCTCGAAGCGTTGGAGGCATCCATCTGACTGTCAGCGCGTGCATCGACAGCGGCCAGTTGACCGGCGCTGATCAAAGCAAACACTGCAAGGAAGACAGGAGGTTTTTCACTAAACCACAAAAGCTGCCTGGCCATACTCAAGGCGCCCACTCAGGCCACAACCTCGCCAATCACCTCAGAGCACTCATTACTTAAAGTACCCCAGGATGGCGTGTCGATACCCAGCGTTCGCAAGGCCGTATAGCCCACCTGCGCAACGGAGCCGCCATCCAAGTCAATATGTCTCCCACTCTTGACCTTACCCCCCGCGCGACCCGCCAGAAACACCGGCATTCCATCGATCGCATGGGTTCGGGCATAGCCCACGTCGGTAGTACCCAGGATCAGCACATTGTCCAAAAGCGTGCCATCACCCTCGGGCACAGCCTTGAACGCCTGAACAAAGTCTGCCCAGGACTCCATCGCGCGTCGCGTGAACCAGGATGCGTGATGCTGATAGCCTACCGCCTCATCCACGGGCTCTTCGTGGGTGCAGGTGTGATGTGGCTTGGGATAGCCCGGCTTAATGATGGAGGAGAACGCAGCGGAGTACGTCATATTGAACACCCGCGTCTGATCGCAGGCCACGGCCATCACCATAAGCTCGGTCATCATCTGGTGACGAAGCTTTACTGCATCGGCGGACTTATCCATCAGTGGATTCACAGGCGCTTCTTCTGGCGCAACGCAGGAGGCGATGGGCTCCGGTTTGGTGAGGCGATGATCGAACTGTTTTTCCAGCTGACGCAAACCCGTGAAGTACTGATCAAGACGCTGACGGTCCGCAGCGCCCAAGGACTTCATCATGGAGCGCGATTGGTCCATCACCCCTGACAGCACGCTTCTGCGCGCGATCAGCCGCGGGTCCAAAGTGAATTCAGATGCATTGGGATCCTGAAACTCCAGACCGAACAGACGATTGTAAAACTGCAGGGGTGACCACTCTGGCGCGTTGGGCGTCGCGGCATTTAAAAAGCTATAGGTGTCCCGTGCATCGGCTGTCGCAGTCGCAGTAAGAGAGCTAAAACGGGTGGCCCGACCAATTTGCTTGGCGACAGTCACGTCGATGGTTTCGGCAGGTACAACATTGGAATCTTCAGGCGCAACGCCGGTCCTGGACACCACCCAACCGGTGAAGTGGTTGTTGTTAGGCGAAGAGTCCGGGAACGCTGACCCATTGGTAAACAGATTAATGTCATCTCGCACCGGTGCCCAAGCCGCAATTTCTTCCGGAAGGTCGTAATTCGCGCCGGTTTTTTTGGGCACAAATATCTCCGAGGTACCGCCGAGCCCGTACCCCCAGGTACCAAAGCGCACCGGCATGGGTCTGCCCGATGCCAAAGCGGTGCCACTTCCATTCAGAAAGACCTCCAAAAACGGCAGTGCCACTGAAACGCCAACCCCGTTCACCATACCTTTTAACAAACGACGCCTGTTGAACTTACTCATCGCATTTCTCCGGTTGGCTGTGCGCTGGCTATCTGATTTTCACCCTGGTAATCCGAGTCAACATTCTCACTCGGATCCTCCTGAACTCTCGAAAAAGCCTTACTCAAAGCGACCATACGAAGTAGTTCGCGAAACCGATACCCCTGGGTCGCAAACTCCTCGTTGAAGTAGTCCAGAACCGCCCGGATCTCGACGCCCGGAGGCCCGCCGGTGCCATAGCTATAAACCCGCTGCACCAGACAGCGCGGCAATTCGGCATTTTCCCTAAGCGCTTCGCCCAGACCCACGGCACCGTCAAACTCAAACCCATCGAGGCCTCCACTGGCATCAATGGTCGCGCCATTTTCTGTGAGTCGGTAGCCGCCCGCACCGTCAAACTGTTCCAGAGACAGACCTATGGGGTCGGTAATACGGTGGCAGCCCGCGCAGGAAGGTGTCTCCAGGTGCGCACGCACCCGTTCGCGCTGCGTGGGATAATGCGAATCCGGGTTCGACACCACAGAAAAATCGATACCGGGCGGCGGCTCCGGCACCACCTGACACAAAAAGCGCTCTCGTAATGCCTTGCCTCTGAGTGTTACGGAACTACGGCCCGGATGCGCATGCAGGGACAGAAAACTCACCTGCGTCAGCAGACCGGCCCGGGGGCTGTCTTCGGGGAATTCATGAGGCGACCAACCAGGCTGAGCTGGCACACCGTATATCAGCGCCAGGGCAGGTGACATCACCGTAGAGCGCGTTGTAAACAAATCGCGGTAATCGCCATCATTGACCAGCAAGTGATCCGTGGCGGTGCGCAGGGTCTGCTCCCGCGCATCTTCGGCGGTGACCCGAGTGAACTCCGGGTAAATGGTGGAGTCTTTGACCAGGGTCTTCACCTCGTCAAAGGCAAGCATATCGTCAAAGAAAGCACGCATGCCCGCAGTAAGCCTGGGACTGGCTAACATTCGCTCCACCTCGCGCTGCAGGCCGTCGTCAGAATGCAGTTCACCACTCTCGGCGGCGCGCAGTAGTTCGTCGTCCGGCCCCGCGTTCCATAGAAAGAAACTGAGCCGCGACGCCAGGGAGTAACCATCCAGACGCAATAGCTCAGAATTATCGGGGTCCGGCTCGACGCGCTCGACAACGAACAGACCCTCGGGGCTTATGAGCATCCCCTCCAGCGCGATTTCCAGCCCGGCGTAAAAATCATCCAGCTCATCAGCCGCGGAGCCCGCAAGATCGACATACATAGACACTTCTGCAGCGCTTAATGCCCGACGGAAGAGCAGGCGTCCTACCCTGGATAAAAACTCTGTGGCGCAATCTCGGTCCGCCTCTTCCAGCGAGGCCGGCTGGCAGGGAACAAGATAATTGCGGTGCGTGGCATCCACGACCTGGCTGGCGACGCTGGACGCAACGCCCTGAATACCCTGGAGCTGAGCACTACTGACACCGGCCACGGCCGCACTGTTGGCCAGCAAGCCCTCAGTACGCGCCACCGGCGCAAATTCAACCTGCAGGTCGATACCGGGGCCGAAAATGTAAGCCAGTGAGTTACGGTATTGATCGGCAGTCATGAGACTCGTGACGGCCTTGGTACCTGGGCTTTCGGGCTCGGGGTCCGAACAAGCCACGAGCCCAAACAGCGCAACAGCGCTCAGACAGCCTGCTCGGAGCCATGCGCTCCCGCAACAGTCCCAGCTGCCTGTCACACGCCTTTCAAAACCCATCATTTTTACCGCTCCGCTCTGACTTCCGCAGCGTGCTCTGAATGCTGAATAAGCTGCTCTTGCAACGCTTGCAATGGAGACGAGCTCACCTCAGATACGCACTGGACTTGTCAGAGAAAATCTTATTTTTTATGTGCGCGAAAGGTCGCATGATTCACGACTCACTTCAACTATTTGCGGTGCTTGGGCGACGGCTGATATTGGTTCACAATTGCGCTCCTGAGCTTGTAAATGGATGTGGATTCATGGTTTACAGCCTTCGCCCGCGAGTCCTGACTCACCTACTTTTCATCGGCGCTATGGCACTATCGACACCCGCACAGGCAAAGCTGGACGTGCGCGAAGCCAGTAGTTTTGCGGGCACCCTGCCCTGCGCGGATTGCTCGGGCATAAACTGGCATTTAGATCTTTGGCCCGACGGTCTTTTTCATCTTAGGAGAGAGTATCAAGGCCGAGAAAGTCACGATGATGATTTGGGCCGCTGGCGCATTAACCCTGCCGACGACAGCTTGCTGTTGTTCGGTGGCCGTGAGGCACCTCTTCGTCTGGCTGTGAGCGATGAATCGACATTGCGGTTGCACAGCCCAAAAGGCGAGGCCATCGATTCAACGCTGCCCTATGAGTTGACCAAACTTGAGCAGTTCAGCCCCGCAGAAATCTCGGTGCGCATAGGCGGTGAGTTCAGTTACTTCGCTGACGCCGCCAGCGTAAAAGTCTGCCGCAGTGGCAGCAGCTACCCGGTCCTCATGGAAGGCGCTTACCTCGACGTGGAAAGACTCTATCTCAAGAAAGCAAAAACCGATGGTCAGCCCCGCACAATGTTTGTGCAGCTTGAAGCCAAGATCGTCAACCGTCAGGCCATGGACGGTGAAGGTCCCGCTCAGTCTTTGCAGATACAGCGACTTGTCACCGACGTGCCGGGCTTACGGTGTGAGGGCACAGGTCATTAAAGCTTTTGCAAAACACGCTGGCTGGCTGTGCGCCTTCCTGCTCAGTGCTTGTGGCGGCGGAGGCAGTAGCGGATCCGTGAGCCAACCAAGCTCACCACCGACAGCCATTGACAGCTGTGGCGTCGAATCACAAAAAGACTTTGTCCTTGCGGTCGCCCAGGATTGGTACCTTTGGTATGACGAGATGGCAGAGGTCGACCCCGGAGACTACTCCTCGGCAGAGCAGTACCTCTCGGCACTGACAGCCCCATTGGCAGAAGACTTTCGCGATCCGGGGTTCTCTTTTCTGACAACAGAGGCTGAGGATGAGGCTAATCTCACCAGCGCCGCCTTCGTTGGATTCGGCTTTCGTTTTGCCATCAACGACACGGGCGCCTACCTGGTCAGTGATGTTTTTGAGGATGCTCCAGCGTTTAGAGCTGGCTTTGTAAGGGGCGCGCAGATACTCGCGGTCGACGCTGGTAACGGCTACGTGACCATGCGGCAGTACGAGGAGCAAGGTGCCTCTCTGGATGACATATTCGGCGGATCTACAGAAGGCCTGGAGCGCGGGTTTAGATTGCAAATCGGCTCGGAGACCGTTGAACTAACGGTCGCCAAAGAAGAGCTGGATGTTCCTCCCATTGCCGCCGCGCCACGAACCATTGATCGCACCGGCCTTGCTCCCGTGGGCTATATTCACCTGCGCAACTTCACGCTCTCTGCCCGACCGGCACTGACCGACGCCTTTGCTGAACTGGCGGACCAGGACATAACGGACTTTGCCATTGATCTGCGCTACAACGGCGGAGGTCTAGTTAACATAGCCGACCTTTTCCTCGATTTACTTGGTGGCGCAGTTGCGAACGAAGAGGTGGCCTACCGCGTAAGCCACAACGAAAAACGTGGCGCAGAGAACCGTAGCTACGTCTTTGGAGAGCGACTGGACTCCGTGTCTCCTATTCGTATCGCCTTCATCACCAGTGAGTCAACCGCCTCCGCCAGCGAACTACTCATCAACAGCTTGGAGCCATTTGTAGAGGTGGTGCTCGTGGGAAGCGACACCAGCGGTAAGGCCGTCGGTCAGTACGCCTTTGATCAAACAGGCTGCGATACCCGCCTAAGGCTCGTTAGCTTCGAAAGCGCTAGTGGCGAGGGCTTCGGCGGCTACTACACGGGGTTAGTCGATACAGGCCGCTTTACGCTCTGTGCATTGGAGGACAACTACAGAGGCGCCTTTGGATCGACGGACGATACGCTTACCGCCGGCGCACTTGCCTGGCTAAACGAAGGAACCTGCCCAACACGCCCCAGCGCTAGCAGTGCGGCACCGGCAGGAATCCGACGAGCGGCGTTTCCTATCAGAGGCAGCGACCGCCCGGACCGACGATCGTTGTGGGCGCAATAAGTTACCCTGCGAAGCGGCGCCTGTACTCGAAATCTAACGCTAGCAAGTCCGGGTTGTAACGTTCACCGAGCAGCTTCCCACTCCGCAAGGCTGGCTTCCTGCTTTTGATACTCCATTACCATTTTCCAAGCGCCATCCTTGAGTAAAAGCGCCTCAAAGTGAACATAGGCTTCTTGCAGATCAGCGTCAGAGACGTCGTCACCAAGAGGGCCCGTTTTAAAATGGAACATACCCTTTTCATGTGATGTGGTTTCGCTGAATAAACGCTCGGTCACCTTAAACTCCACCATAGACATCGCCTCTCCCGCCTTAGTAGCCAGAATGCCCGGCTTCCAGCGGACCAGGGCCTTGGCTATGGGGTAACTCGTATCCAGGCTTTCACTAACCAGCACCGCGTCCGGGTGGTAGGTGGTCACCAAACCCTCATAATCTCCAACGGCCAGAAAATGCGCCACACTCGACCAATACTGATCCAACTCTTGCTCGATCGCAGCCTCATCGGCCAGCGTGGGTAACGCTCCGAGTTGGAAACATATCGTCAGGAAAAACGCACTACGAAAAAATCTCATGGGGACCACCTTTATTAAGAAAATCTCTGTCAGATTGCAGCCAGCTGGCCACACACCTCTTCGTCCATAGAATGTACTACTTCAATGGCCCCCAGATTTTCCTCTAGCTGCGCCACACGCGACGCCCCCAAAATCACCGTAGAAACCTTAGGATTCAAAAGACACCAGGCGATCGCCAACTGCGCGGGAGTCACGTCGAGCGCCTGTGCAATCGGCAGCAAAGCCTGTATCCGCTGCATCCGCGCCTGTCCTCGCTCGCTGTCTACCAACATCTCGCGTAGCCACTCGTAGCCAGGTAAGCCAATGCGGGAATCTGTCGGCACACCGCTTAGATACTTGCCGGTGAGTGTCCCCGAGGCCAGTGGCGACCAGATGGTTGTGCCCAGTCCGTATTTTTCGTAAAGCGGCACGTACTCCAGCTCCACGCGCTCACGGTAGAGGAGGTTGTACTGCGGCTGCTCCATAGTTGGCGGCGTTAGATGATTACGCCTGGCAAACTCGTAGGCCTCGGTAATCTGCTCCGCGGACCACTCCGAGGTGCCCCAGTACAGAACTTTGCCTTGCATAATCAGGTTATGCATAGCCCAGACCGTCTCTTCAATCGGCGTATCCGGATCCGGACGGTGACAGAAGTAAAGGTCAAGGTAGTCGACCTGCAAACGCGATAGAGCCTGATGACAGGCCTCGGTGACGTGCTTGCGACTCAGGCCTTGCTGAGTAGGCTTAGGATCTTGCCGGGAGCCAAAGAATACTTTGGACGACACGCAATAGCTGTCTCGTGGAGCGGTGAGCGACTTAAGCGCTTTACCCATGACAATTTCTGCATTTCCGGCTTCGTAACCTTCCGCGTTATCAAAAAAATTTACCCCCGCGTCGATGCAAGTGCCAAACATACGCTCGGCCAAGCCCGCGTCCACCTGCTTATCAAAGGTCACCCAGGAGCCAAAGGAAAGCGCGGACAGCTTTAGACCCGAAGTGCCTAATCGTCGATACTGCATTTTTCTCTACCTCGTCTCAGGCAATCGATGTTTGCTGCTTGCGCCGCAAGGTGCGCGCCCGTTTATCCGGGCCATCGTGAGACCACCCTGGCGCCATAAACAGATAACGCAGTTTGTCGCTCCAGCGCTCTGCGCGGGACATATCCCCCAGCATGACGCGGTATTCACGAAAAGCGATAGTCAGCACATTACCCGACTCCAGATTGTGCGTGAGGCCATAGACTACTGGCTCTTCGGGCGACTCCTCGCTAAAAGTGCCGAACAAGCGATCCCAGATAATCAGTGTTCCGCCGTGGTTGCAATCTAGATAGCGCACGTTGGATGCGTGATGCACACGATGATGCGAAGGTGTATTGAACACATACTCGATGGCAGACGGGAGCTTAGCTATCGCCTGAGTATGTATCCAAAACTGATAAAAAAGACTGATGGTCATCATGATCACCACCATTACCGGGTCGAAACCCAATAGCGGCAGAGGCAGCCAATATGCGTACTTGATGACCCTTTCACCCACACCCTGACGCAGCGCCGTACCGTAGTTGAGGTATTGCGACGAGTGATGGCTCACATGCCCCGCCCACATGAACCGTAGCTCGTGATTGCTACGATGAAACCAATAGTAAACAAAGTCATCCAGGAAGAAGAGCAGCACCCAACTCCACCACTGCCGCTCGAAGACGCCTTTAAGTGGTGAGATCTCGTAAAGCGCAAACATGGCCGCAATACCGAGTATTTTCGGAACCAGGTCAATGATTCCCGTGAGCAAAAGCACCCCCATGGAACTCAAGAAATCACGACGCTCATACCAGCTAAGGTGTTTTTTTGCGGCATAAACCCACTCAAAAAGAATCGCCAGAAAAAACAACGGCAAAGCCTTGGTGACGAGGTCGTCCTCGAGTATGGCGATGATATTGTTCGGAACGTCCATTCCTTAAAGCTCCTTAGAGGCACGCACTTGTAACACTCCGCCGCTAAAACGACTGGCGCCTAAAACATCAGCAGATGATACCTAAAGGAAACTATAAGTAGATCGATCTGCGTAAGCAGAATGGCTCAAGTTCTGGGCAATATCGATTCAAGCCGACAGTTCTTCTTCGACTTGCTGTAAACGCTCTTTGCCAAAAAACATTTCATCGCCGACATAAAACGTAGGAATTCCAAAAGCGCCTCGCTCCGCAGCTGCGGCGGTATTGGCCATCAGGCTAGCCTTGACTTCGGGATCCTGGGTGCTCTCTAACAATGCCTCTCCATCCAACCCCGCATCCGTCATTACCTGCTGGTACACCTCAGGGTCATCCATTTTAAGTCCCTGCTCCCACATGCTACTAAGACCCACCGCTATGTACTGCTCGAACTGCCCGTTGCTTTGTGCAGCGATAGCTCCGCGCATGAGTAACAGCGTATTGACGGGAAAGTGCGGATTGAACTTGAAGTCATGCAACTCGTGCTTAGCAATAAACCGCTGTATTTCCAACTGATCGTATTCAAGCTTCCCCTTTACACCCGCAAAGGCAAGCATGGGCGCCTGATTACCCGTGGATTTAAAAAGACCACCCAATAAACAAGGAATTACGTTCAGTCGGGCATTTGTCCGTTCGAGTATAGGCGGCAACGCCTTATAGACGAGATAGGCATTGGGGCTGGCAAAGTCGAAAATAAAATCCAGTGTCTTATTCATTATATTTCCTTAATTTATCGAAGAACCCGAGCCGGGCCTGATCTTACTAATTAATGAATCGTTACCTTGAGAACTATTGCTTTTCATTCAAACCAACTTGGGCGCATGATTGAACCATGCCAGATCAGAATACGCCCGCAGGTCTAATTCATGCGTCCATGCAGAGCGGTGTTGATGCGCAAGGTGAAAGTATGTCTGTGCCATATGCTCGGGAATCAGCAAGCCGTCGTGCTCCTTGCCTTTTGCCTCTCGCAGCTTTGCAAAGTTCTCGGGGCCAAGCATTTTTCCCAATGTGTCCGGCGCATCTACGGCTCCGTCAATCAACACGTGGGCCACATGAATACCCTTGGAGGCAAATTCGGCGTTAAGCGTCTGACACAGCATGCGCCGCCCACCCATAGCCGCGGCATGTGAGTGTTGCCCCGCGTTACCGCGCACCGCAGCAGTGGCTGAGGTCACCAACAAGGTACCCGAGCCTCTAGCCTCCATAAGAGGAATAACGCAGCTGGCAATCCTGAACAACGCAAATGTGGCGAGGCGCCAGCCGAGTTCAAAAGCCTTGTAGCTGGTATCACCCAGTGCGCGATTCCCGATTTGCGCGCCCAAATTAAATAGCACCACCTCGATGGGACCGATGGTGGACTCCACCTCTGCCACAAGTTCTTCGATGGATCCCTCGTCAGCGGCATTCAAAAGTCGGCCGGTAGCAGAGCCGCCTGACTCTTCGATGTCAGCAACCATACGTTTTAGGCCATCTTCATCGCTGCGGCGACAAAGAACCGCGTGATAGCCATCACTCGCAAAACGCTTCCCGACGGTACCGCCTATACCGGCCCCAGCACCCAAAACAAGACACACTTTTTTCATCGAAAAACCCTCTCTGTGCACAGCCGATACTGCTCATGGCAGCCATTATTGTTTTGTCTACAACGAGATAAACCCTAAGCCACCCATCAAACTACGACGCCGGGATAGCGTTGATGCGCTTTTTGGCGGCCGCACTAGCGCCGGGACCCGCCTTAGCCAGGATTTCGCCTGCAGCAAGCTCCTTCCCGTTATGATCGCGCGGTACCAGTTTTGGCAGCTTTCTGCCCGATGACCTGGCGCAAAGATTGACTGCCTCGCGGCCCTTAGCCAACATCTGCTCATTCGCCCACTGGTTAATGGCCACCAACACCGTAATGAGCGACTCCCCTTTGTCCGTAAGGTGATACTCATAACGGGCCCCTCGCTCCCCGATGTCCACGCGGCGAAGCACACCCTGATCAAGCAACGTACTGAGACGATTGCTAAGAATGTTTTTAGCCATGCCCGTGTTCTTAAGAAATTCACCAAAGCGGGTAGACCCATAGAACGCTTCCCGAATTACCAAGAGGGTCCAGGCGTCGCCAAACGTATTCAGGAACTCAGCAATAGGACATGTCTGAGCATGCTTTTTAGTCATAAAGGTTCCGCACCCAACTGCAATCCGACAATGACATTAGCAATTTTAGTTGCTTTTTACTACCAAATATCCAGCTTATCCTTCCGATGACGTAGCGAGCCCTAAGCACTACACTGACGCGTCAAAAAGCTCACCCAATCTGGAGAAAAAGCATGCTGCAAAACCGCTGGATGGCGCTACTACTACTCACTGCTACCGTTGGAACCGCTGCGCAAACGGATCTTATCGAGAGCGAGCACGCGCAAAAGACACTTGAGATTTACCGCACGATCGTAGAGGTCGATACCTCAAAAACCAAAGGTAACACTCTTCGCGTCGCAAAATACCTGGGCGACGAACTAGTGGCCGCTGGGTTTGCCAGCGAGGACGTTCGTGTTATCCCCAAAGATGATTTTGGTGTACTGATTGCCACTTATCGCGGCGATGGAAGCTCAGGCAAAAAGCCCATATTGTTACTCGGGCACCTGGACGTTGTAGAGGCGCTGCAAGAAGACTGGGTCCGCCCACCCTTTACGCTTACGCAGGATGATGTGAACTTTTATGCCCGGGGCACCATCGACAATAAGTTCGGCGTAGCGCAATTGACCGGCACCATGATCCGCCTCAAAAAAGAAGGCTTTGTGCCGGACCGGGATTTAATCCTGGCATTCTCTGGCGACGAAGAGAGCGGCATGATCACCACCCGCATGATGGCCTATGAGATGCCCGAACTTGTAGAGGCAGAATATGCGCTTAACTCGGATTCCGGCGGTGGCAGCCTGACTGCCGACGGACGCGCTATTGACTATAGCCTTCAGGCGGCAGAGAAGACCTTTGCCACCTGGGAGATCACCGTACGCAATCCCGGCGGGCACAGCAGTCGGCCCCGGGATGACAATGCCATCTACGAATTAGCCAGTGGCATTAAAGCCATCGAAGCCCATCGCTTCCCGGTCATGTGGAGTGAGATGACCCTGTCTTATTTTCAGCAGGTTGGTGACAAGCTCGGGGGCGAGCTCGGCGATGCTATGGTGCGTTTTGCCTATGACCCCGAGGACGAGGAAGCCGCAGCGCGACTGCGCACGGAGCCTTCCTATGTTGGCACCACTCGCACAACATGCGTTGTCACCATGCTCGAAGCGGGTCACGCCGAGAACGCCCTCCCCCAGTCAGCCACAGCCACCGTCAACTGCCGGATTTTTCCTGGCGTGTCGGTAGCTGACATCGAGGCGGAGTTGCGGTCGGTAGTGGGCAACCCCGAGGCAGAATTTGTACTGCTGGGAGACCCCACAGAAAGCCCTATTTCAGAAATTCGCGCGGATGTTCTGTCGGCCGTGGGCAATGCGGTACACAGTCGTTATCCGGGTTTGGACATCATTGCCTACATGTCATCGGGTGGCACCGACGGCATGCATTTTCGTAAAGCCGGAGTCCCGACCTTTGGCGTTGGAAGTATCTTTATGAACCCGGATGAAAAGTTCGCCCACGGCCTCAACGAGCGGGTCCCGGTAAAGGCGTTTTACGATGCCCTGGACCACTGGTCGATTATTATTCGTGATCTGACGGGTAACTAATTGCGGTGGCTCGTCGCTGAAAGGCGGCGAGCCAACAGCGCTCCATAGGATCGAGGACAATCGGCATGCGCAGGCGCACGTAAAGGGTTTGCGTCATGAATCAGGATGTGGATCCTGCTTCCAGTCTTCCAACCACTGCGGCAGCGCCTCCGCGGGCATGGGCCTTGCGATGCCGTACCCTTGGGCCAGCTCACAACCAAGGCTGAGCAAAGCATGACAGTGCTCTTCACTCTCGACTCCCTCTGCTACCACCGTGCGTTTAAAGGCATGTGCCAGGCCTATAACACCCTCGACAATGGACAGATCACTGGCGTCGTCCAACATGTCACGCACGAAGCTCTGGTCGATCTTAATACGCTGCGCAGGCAGACGCCGGAGATAGGAGAGTGACGAGTATCCCGTACCAAAGTCATCAATGGCAAAACTCACACCTAGTTCGGTGCATTCAGCCATAACAGTGGCTACGGCCTCCAGATTATCCAGCGCGCTGGTCTCCAGCACTTCCAGCTCCAGATTGGCCGGATTGACCAAAGCGTGTGTAGCCAGAAGCTCCGCCAATCGCGCGGCAAAGCCAGGCTGCTGCAAATGGAAGCCATCAACATTCACGCTGACACCTATACGCAGCCCCTGCTCCGACCACGCTTCGATTTGTGCCATGGCGGTGCGCAGCACCCAATCTCCCAAATCGACAGCCAGGGCATTGTTCTGCGTCGCCCCCAGAAACGCAGCTGGCTCAAGACACTCACCGTCATCAGTCTCCCAGCGAATCAGCGCCTCTACACCTACGAGCTCCTGCGTAGCGAGCTGAATAAGCGGCTGGAAATGCAGAACAAAACCACCATTAATAAGCGCCCTGCGAATAGAACCCTGGAGTCGCGACTGCTCTTGAAAAGCAATATCTCGTGACGTATCGAAATACTGCCAAACCCCTTTGCCCTTACCTTTGGCAAGATACATAGCCTGGTCGGCATGACGAATCAGCTGCTCCGGGTCTGCACTGTCCTGCGGATAGAGGGTCACACCCATGCTGGCTGACAGCGAAACGTTATCGTCAGCGATCTTGATAGGCTGGCGCACACCTTCCATGAGCTTGGTCAAAATTGTCTCGCACTGCATCTCATCATCAAGATTTGGCAGCACCGCCACAAATTCGTCACCACCAAACCGTGCCAAGGTATCGACTGAGCGTAAAGCGCCCTGCATGTTGCTGGAAACCTCCAGAAGCAAACGATCGGCTGCGGGGCGACCATACTGATCGTTAAGCTTCTTGAAATCATCCAGATCAACAAACAAAACCGCGACAGACTGGCTACGTGTCTCGCACTGAAGTACGGCCTGTGACAAACGATCAGACAACAGGCTTCGATTGGGAAGCCCGGTCAGCAGATCAAAGTGCGCGAGATGTTCTAGCTGCCGCTGCTGCTCTACAGATTCCGCAACATCGGTGAACATGCACACGAACCTAACAATCTCCCCATCTGGCCCCATGACAGCCGTCACGCTCATTTGGGCGGGGTACACCACACCGGATTTGTGGCGATTCCAGATCACCCCGGACCAGGAGCCCTCCTCTCGGGCGGCACGCCAGATTTCAGCATAGAAGCTATTCGAGTGCTCTTTGGAGCGATGGATACCTACCTTACTCCCTATCAGTTCTGCCCGGCCATAGCCACTCAATGCTGCAAAAGCAGCATTGACGTCCAGGGTCACACCTTCGGGCGACATGATGACAATCCCCTCGTCGGCATGGGTGAATACGGTGGAGGCCAGCTGCAGCGCGTCATCCGACGCCCGTTTTTCACGAATAGCCCGGGGCAGCCAGTTTCGAATGAGGATAAAAAGAATAACGAGTCCGGCTAGAATATTTATGAGCTTAGGCAGAAGAACTAACGAAGGCTTGGCGAGCTCAACGGCAATCGAAGGCGAAAGAATCCCGTAAAGCGAGTTAAAGTAAAGTCCGAAATACACACTTTCGAACACCGTTCGAAAGGCGTCGATCGACAGTATCACCAGCAAAATGGAAACGTTTCGATCTTCCTGCGCCTGGCCCCGCGACGTCAAATAAAAGCCCAGTATCACTAACCAGAGGAGTGATAACACCCAGTACGACAGCGATGTCAGGAGTTCAATAGCGCCCATTCATTTTGTCTCTGGCTTAAAAAACATCGTCATTGCGTGCGACAGCGCTTTTCGGAGGCTCATTTTATCGATAATAGACATCCACGTTCGGTGTCAAAGAGCACTTTGTCAAGGCATAACGCTCGACTCACTGCCTCGCGCAATTCCTGTAAGACGTACTTGCCGCTGGTCGAGAACGGCATTTTTTTAGTAATGTGCACGATCCCGAAATCCTATCAATCTGTAACAAGGCCCCGTATGAAACACTGGACAATATTTGCCGCTATCACCCTCCTGATGGTCACAGGCTCAAGCGCAGCAGAACTGCAGCCCACCGAGCAACGCATCAGCCAGTGGGTTGACGCCAACGCGGAAGCTGCGATCGAGCTCCTTGCCGAAACAGTCAACATCGGTAGCGGCACCATGAACACAGAAGGCGTTCGTAAAGTCGGTAGCGTTATGCAGCGCGAACTCGACAGCCTGGGCCTGGAGACACAGTGGATAGACATGCCCGCGGAGATGAAGCGTGCGGGCCACCTATTTGGGCGTAAAGATGGCAGTGGTAAAAAGCTTCTTCTCATAGGACATCTCGACACCGTATTCGAAAGCGACGACAACTTTCAGGCCTTCCAGCGCGACGGAGACATTGCCACAGGACCCGGCATCGCCGACATGAAGTCCGGCAATGTGGTCATTGTCTACGCTCTTAAGGCACTGCAGGAAATAGGTGTTCTTGATGACATCCCCGTTGTTGTTGCCTATACCGGCGACGAAGAAAAAAGTGGGAAACCGCTGTCCATTAGTCGCAAAGATCTTATAGAGGCAGGACGGTGGGCCGATATCGCCCTGGGTTTTGAGGGGGCAAGCTACGCGGACGGCACCGATTGGGCGACCATCGCGCGGCGCAGTGCCAGCAGCTGGACCCTGGAGGTCACCGGAAAGCAGGCGCACTCCTCTGGCATTTTCAGCGACGAAGTGGGTGCCGGTGCCATTCATGAAGCTGCACGAATCCTGCACAGCTTCTATGCCGAAGTCAGAGGCGAGTACGGCCTGACCTTTAACGCCGGGACCATTCAGGGCGGCACCACCGTCAACTATGATCCTTCGCAGAATCGAGGCGAAACCTTTGGCAAAACAAACGTCGTGCCGCGAAAGGTCATCGTGCACGGTGGCATCCGTACTATCACCCAGGATCAGCTGGCGCGCACCCAGGAACGTATGCGTGCCATTGTGGCGAACAGCCTGCCCCAGACATTTGCAGAAATCAGCTTTGTGGAAAGTTATCCGCCCATGGCACCTACCGAAGGCAACCGACGACTCGCAAAAGAGCTCTCTGACATCAACGAAGCACTGGGCCGCGGCCCCATGCCTATCTGGGATCCTCTGAAGCGCGGTGCGGCAGATGTTTCTTTTGTTGCGCCTTATACCGACGCGCTGGCAGGCCTTGGCGCTATCGGAAAAGGTGGACACACGCCCAACGAAAGTCTCGAACTGAGCTCCATGGCGGTGGCTATCAAGCGTGCGGCCATTCTGATCTATCGCTTGTCCCAGGACTCGCAGGACTAGCCAGATGCATCAGGCATTTGGCGCAAACCGCCTAAAGCCCATGCCATATGATCTATGGTTTACGCAAACTTCAAACAGGGGATGAATGGTGTTGACACAGCCCAGACTTAACGCCGGTTCTGCACAGCCAAAAACCGACTCGGCGATGTCGAGCCTTAGCCTGCTTCTGGCACTGCTTTTAGCAACCGTCATAGCCCTGCCCGTCCGGGCGCAATCACCAGCAGACGCTGCGGGAGATAGCTACAACCCCGAAGCCCGACTCGTGGAACTCGGCATCACGCTCCCCCCGGCACCCCAGCCAGTAGCGAACTACGTAAACGGGGTACAAACAGGCAATCTGATTTTCCTTGCGGGAAAGGGCCCCAAGCGAGCCGACGGCAGCGTAGTCACCGGAAAACTTGGCCGTGACATCAGCATTGATCAAGGCTATGAGGCTGCCCGTTTAACCGCCATTAACCAGCTCTCTGTGCTCAAAGCGATGCTGGGGGATCTGAAACGCGTCAAACGCGTTGTCAAAGTGCTGGGGATGGTGAACTCCGAGCCCGACTTTGTGCAGCAGCCTGCGGTGATCAACGGTTTTTCAGACTTGATTGTGGAGGTATTCGGCGATCAGGGCCGTCACGCCCGGGCCGCCGTGGGCATGGCCTCCTTACCGAGAGGACAAGCGGTAGAAATTGAAATGATTGTTGAGGTGGAAAACGGCAACCCTCTTTGGTCCCAAAGAAAGGTGAAGAATTATCTGCCGCATATGACATCACCAGAAGTCGATGAACTGCTGGGTAAAACTGACCTGGTCATTATTCCTATCGCCTCTTTGGAGCAACATGCCGCGCACCTGCCCATTGGCACGGATTTCATCAATGGCGTAGAACGCGCCAAACTGATCGCTCAGCAGCGCGATCTACTGGTGGCCCCCATTCTCATGGCCGGTCAGTCGCCCTATCACATGGGCTTTGCCGGTTCCGTAACGCTCAAGGCACAGACAATCGTAGACGTTCATCTTCAGGCGGTAGAAAGTCTGATTCAGCACGGATTCAAGCGCTTTATTATCATGAATGCCCACGGAGGCAACCGAGCAATATCCACTTACCTGGTTGATCAAATCAATCAGACGACGGCTGGGGTGGCGGTGAGCTATGGCGAGGCAGTACGTCCTTTTTTAGCGCCGTCCACGGTAGCGCTCTCCAATGTTCTGGATCGTCATGGCGGCACCGGGGAGACATCGAACTCTTTGTACCTCATGCCGGATCTGGTGCAGCTGGATAAAGCGATAGCTGCAGACATTACGCTGCCCGATCACCTTGAGGCGATGTTGCCCGATGTGATTGCCGGCGACCCCACTGCGCTTCAGCTTTTTCTTGCAGAAGGACTAAAGGCCCAGGAGACCGGAAAGATGACTTCGTCTGCGGAAATGTCGACTACGGGTGTGTGGGGAGAACGGCATCCCGCTGAGGGAAGCCTCGCCCGAGGTGCGGCAGAGTCAGCCAGACAGATCGATGCCGCCGTTAAGTTCATCGATCGCTGGAACGAGTTAGCCGCTGCCGACTAATACATTGACTGCCAGAACAAGTCGTCTAAATGACCGAGCGTAGTCAAGAGCTCAGCTTAGGCGCGGTCCTTTACAATGAAGGGAACATGTCCACCTGCACTCTTCTTATCTCGCTTGGCGGCTTTCTTTTCCTTGGGAGTCAGAGTGGCTTGTTTCTTGGATTCACGTTTGTTGTGCTGAGTCTTGGACATGGTCATACCTCTTGCCCGAACTGGGCATGCACGGCACTGGTGAGCTGCACAGAAGCGCGCTTCATGGTGCTCTCACCGAAGAGCCTTGGTGCAAGTTCACTATAGGCCTATACCTGCCAGAAGTACGTTTCTTTTACAGGAGCCGGCTGCCCCCCCCTACTTGGCCTTGGGCAAACTTGGGCAAAGCAATACGCCAACGACTATGATCAGCACCTCGTCCGGTCATCATAGAGGTAGGGGCAATGATTAAGCTCACAGATGGATTGCTGATCACCGGTGTAGCGGCGGGCATTCTGATAGCACTGACCGGTTTGGTCGACGCCGGCCATGCGCCGCTGCCCGATACAACCGCGGCACTGGTCAATGGAACTCCCGTCCCCAGGGACGAACTGCAGAGCGTACTGCAACGCCGTGCACAGGAAGGCGCGCCGGTCGATCAGCTACTTGCAACGCTGGACGATATGATCGACGAGGAGCTGTTAATTCAGCGAGCGTCGGAGCTCGGCATTCTACGTCGCGATTCCAATGTGCGCGTCGCGATTATTCAGGCCATGGAGAAATCCATATTGAACGAAGAGCGCGGCCGAAACCTCGCCGAGGCGCAGCTACAGGAGTTTTATCGCGACAACACAGCGCTGTTTGCCGAGCCGCTCAGGTTCCAGCTTGAGGAGATCGTGGTGGAAGACGAGACTCAGGCCACCGCCATCATCACTGCGCTTCGCGAAGGTCTCAGTGCCAAAGCGCTCGCCGCCGAGAATGACGCAGTGTCGATCACCCGACTGCCACAGGTGCCGTTGAGCCTGAGCGCGTTGTCCAGGAGGTTCCCTCAGGATCTGGTTTCCCGACTGGAAACCGCCGGCAAAGGCGATATTCTCACTGACAAATCGGAGCGTGGCATCCGCATCATCAAGATTTTGGATGTGCGGGAAGCAAACGTACCTCCCTTCGAGGACGTTCGTCTTTCGGTACTCAACGAGCTGCAGATGTATCGTCAGGATATTGCTTACGAAGAGTACCTTGAATGGTTGAGGCAGCGCGCCGATATCCGTAAGAACGCGCAGCTGGCTCACTAGTATGCGCCCCACCGTTCTCTGGCTGCTGATGCTGCTTTTCCCTACGCCACTGTTCGCCCACTCTTTAGGCGAAAGCTACGGTGTTCTGCGCGCCGGACCGGCGGAGCGCAGCTTCACGGTCATCTACAATATGCGGCGTGACCAGTTTCTGCAGTTGGCCGACCTGCAGTACTTCGCCAATGAAACACCACTGGAGATCGTCGCCACTGTGGTGGGCGATCGCTATCAGTTATACGCAGCCGATGTGGCCTGCAAAAAGACACGTTTTGCCGCGACGGAAACCAGCGCGTTCCTGCAGGCCGGCTTCCTGGCGACCTGCCCCGGTAATGGCCCGGTTGAGCTGCGCAACGAAGCCTTCTTTGAACTACTGCCGGACCATCTTCACTTTGTTCGCCTGAGCACTGCCGATGGCCGCTTTGCCGGTGAGCGTGTCCTGGACCGGGCCAATCGCACCTGGATGCTCCCCGAGGCGCCTGCCACTTCCTTGGCGGATGTTGCCTTACGTTACGCGCGTCTGGGCATCGGTCACATGACCTTTGGCTTTGACCACCTGGCTTTTCTGGCCTCGATCCTATTGCTCGTTGGGGGTGTAAAACCGCTGATTTATGCCATCACCGGCTTTACCATCGGCCATAGCATCACCCTTGCACTTGCCGTGCTTGGGCTTGCAGTACCAAACGGTCAACTGGTGGAGGCATTGATTGGCTTGACCATCGCGCTGGTTGCCGCCGAGAGCGTGTTTCGCAGGCAATCGCGTCTGGGCACCTACGCCGTGGTGGTTTTTGCGTCTGGAGCAGCGCTATGCTTGTCTGGTCTTACAGGAAAAGGGCCCGACCCGCTGACCATGGCCGGCATCACGGTGTTTTTTACCGCCTACCTGCTACTCACGCGGGAGCGGCCAGCATGGCTGCCGGCAATGACGCCCCTGCTCACTGCGTTCTTCGGTTTGATTCATGGCTTTGGATTCGCTGGCTCGCTGCTGGAGATCGGTCTACCTACGGATCGCCTCGCTGTCGCTTTGCTGGTATTCAACCTTGGCATTGAACTTGGCCAACTGCTGATCGTCGGTGCCATGCTGGCGATTCTGCTGCTTTTGCTGCGGCTTGCTCCAACTATTAACGCCGCGCAAGCACCGATGCGAAACACGCTGGCAAGCGCGTTAGTCGCGCTTGGCATGTTCTGGTTTGTGGATCGCGGCTTTCTATAGCGCCTGGCGAGGCCTAGCGTTTGTCAGGCGGCGTTCCGTAGGGGTACAGGTCCGTAAGCTCAACGTTCTCGTAGGTCAAAGAATCAAGCCTGACCGTGCCCACGAATCCCCCCGGGGCATCCACGATATAGATAGATTTAGCGTAGCCTGTTTCGTCAAAACCGCGACGAAAATGCACACGCGATTTGGTGACGATCGCGTCGAAGTTGTCCGGATCCAGGCCACCGACTTCCAGCTGTTCCTTCCAGATGATCTGACGAAGAGCCGGGGTGATGATCAGCGAATTACCCTCGCCGAACTCCACGATCGCGATCGTTTCGTATCCCATACCCTCGCCAAAGTAACTGAGCGTGCCGGTAATCTGCGCCGGCTTGCCACTGGAGTCCGCCGCGAAACCACCCACGGGCATGTCGAAGGCGTCTCCAGGCTGAGCTTCAGCAGACAGAAGCTTCTGGATAACAAGTTCGTCACGCACGGTGCCGTAGAGAACGCGGCTCATTCCCTGCTTAACCATCTCGTCGAGGATCCAGGTTGAATCGCCGTTGCGGTCACTGTAGTCCGCAAGCACCACAGGACTCTTGCCGCCAGCGATATCGTCGATTGCCTGCGCAACGGCGTCCTTGGGCATCAGCAACTCGGTGTCGAACATCGCTTCGCGCATGCGCCACATAAAGTCATTCATGTCATCGGCAATGCGATCGGCAAGTGCCTGATCGTTGTTGGTCACAACCTGGATATTGGCACCCAGATCGGGAACATCTGACCAGGGGAAGCCAAGGGCGACGCTGACGAAGACATCAGGCTCCCGCGACTCCCAGCGTCGAGCACGCTCATAGATATCCATGTAAGGCGAACGTCCTGTCCACTGCAGCACTGTGGGCGTGACAATACCCGGACGTCTTGTCGCGGTCGTCGGGCTATAGGAGCCACGGATGGTGCGCAGGAGCAGTCTCGCGGCGCGCTCCCCCTGTAGCCCTGTGTCGTAGTGAGGGTAGCGTTTAATCACCAGCGATATGTCAGCCCACTTGAGAAACTCCTCATCCTCGTTGGCGTGCAAATCAAAGGTCGCAGCGATGGGCACATCAGGCCCGACAACTTCGCGGATGCGTTTAGCGATCTCGGCTTCGGGCCTGGGAATATCACGAACAGCCATGGCTCCATGCAGCGCGAGGTAAACGCCATCTACCGGCATAGCGGCTTCAAGGTCGGCAATTTGTTTCGCCATGATCTCTTCGAAGGTCTCGCGGGTAGACCAACTGCGGGATGATCCACCATACACCCCCGCCGGTGACGTCAGACCGATAAGCTCAACGCCCTGATACTCACGCATGGCACTGGTGAAGCCCTTGGTATACCCGCCGGCCGTAAGAACCTCGTCACCCACGTCCATGTCCCGAATCTTCGTCCAGTCTGCCATGGTCACATCACCGCCGGGACAAAACGTGCAGGTCTCATGCGCGAAACGCAGCACTGCGATCCGAGCTGGTGCTGAAGCGCTTTCCACGGGAACCGGCGCGACAGTCTCTGTCGGTGTCTCACCGCCACCACAGCTCGCAAGCAAGATGCCCAGTGGCGCAAAAAGTAGCCAATACGTGGATCGAATCATGGTGTCGCGTCCTGAATGAAATACCGCATTAATTTTTTTTGAGATCCACATAGCCAATGCCACCGCGGTCAACAATTTTGGTTCCAAAGGGTTTAGAGCGCTGCCTAAGGTCATTAATAATCTTCGCCCCAAGCTTGTCGTCGGCAAACATGGGCCTACCGCGAACCTGTCGTGGCAGGCCGTAGCCGAGTGTAATCGGATGAAGTGCCAGCTCTACGAGTTCTCTGTTCTCGAAGACCGGTACCGCCACAACAGCCTCCCAGATTTCCGGGTTCGCCGGAAAACCTGCACTGTCGTTTTTGTAGCGTTTGTCGTTGAAGTCTGCCAGATGCGAATTTCCACCGAGGTCATAGTGCGCATAGTTATCGTAGGGTAGCCGCAGCAGAGTTTCGTTCTGAAAAATAAAGTCGCCGAGGCTGTACATAATCGGCTTGCCGTCGTAGATCTCTATGCCGCGCAGGGCATGAGGACCATGACCCACAAACACATCGGCACCCGCATCAATCATCGCACGGGCAAACACCGGCAGAAACTCCGCGGGCTCTGATCGCTTCTGGCCCTCGTGGGCATGAATGGTGACAATCACAAAGTCAGCCAGGCGCTTGGCATTGTTCACCACCGCAGCGATGGCCGCCACATCTTCCTCGTTGGCGGTGGTGCGCACTCGGTTGTTGTCTGCCAGCTTGAAGTCGCGCCCGAAGAGTTCCATCTCGTCTGGCTTGTCCTTGTCCAGCCCGCGCGGCTCCCCGTCCTGATTAGTGAACTGGCCGAGTGACATCCCCAGCGCTTTGAGTCGGTCGAACTCATTCTCCGTTACTTCATAGGTGGTGTCGTAACGCAGGGGATTCAAGCCTGGACGAGGGGGCATATCGCCTCGGGACGCGCCTGCACCCATGTGTGGTGCGAACGACGAAGACAGGGATATGAGCGCGACACGCGCCTTGCTCGTTTCCAGAAACTTGGCCTCGCGAGCCTCCGCCAGGCTTTCACCGACACCGGCGCCCATCAACCCGGCTTCCCGCACATGCCGAGTGGTTAGCCGCATGCCCTCAACGCCATAGTCCCCGGTGTGATTGTTAGCACGCGCAAGCAGATCAAAGCCCGCCCAGGAAAGCTCCGCCGCAAGCTCAGGATCCGCACGCATCCATGTACCACCGCTGACAGCCATGGGATAGGGCTCATAATCGTGAAACAAAACTTCGAGGTTGGTGAATGCAACATCAGCCCCGCGAATCAAGTCGATCATTTGCAAATACTCGGGTTCGTCATAGACCGACAGTTTGCGCGTTATGATCGAGTCCCCGGTGAGGGCCATGGAGAAGCGTTCATCTGCGGATCGAAACTCCGCCCAGCTCGGGGCCTGAAACACAAAGCAAACGGAGCAGCAGGCGAGCAGCCGAAGAAGAATACCTTGAGTCATTGCGGACATAGCAGGCACCGTAGCATAGAGATGGGGAGTCGCACGCAACGACTACCCCTCCTTTTACTTACCCGGCCACGCCCTTGTCAAATATTCCCGCCGGCCGCTCATACAAATCAGCCGATCGGGCGAGTGTGGTTAACAAAAGCCCCGATCAGTAGGGATTGAGGCTGAATCCACGGCGCTGCAGCTCCGCATGGGCGACCATGGCGGCGGGCGCCATTTGAACGCCGGGCAGCACATCGTCGTCACCTACGCCCCGGTGCAAAGCAGCAACACCACAGACCCATATCTCGCCGCCCCGGGCCACCAGTTCGGCGACAAGTTCAGCATTGGGGTTGCTCACACCCTCACCGTAAGCTTCTTCATAGCGCGAAGCGTTGGCAATGTCATAGATCGCCGGGCCGTGCACCACCACAGCACTGGTCACCTGCTTTGGATCAATACCGGCTTTTTCCAGGTGTTTGTACAGGGCCACCGCGCGAGCCAGTGCCGCATTGGTCTGGCCGCTTTCACCCTTGATGGAATCGAAGGCGTGCATCCACACACCATCTGCGGGAAGCTCCATAGTGGGCGTAACAACGACCTTATCCTGACCGTAGCTTGTGCCTGCAAACAGCGGCGCCATAAGTGTGGCAACAAAGAAGATAGCTAAAGATAGAACTCTCATTTTAAAACTCCGAAGGTTACGAACAGATTGTTTATTTTGTCTGTATATCATCCGCAAGACGAGCATTCTCAGCGCTTTGTGCAAGCCGCTTCAGGCCCTCGGCCATACTGATCACTGGCTCGTAACCGAGGTCTTTTCGCGCGGCAGAGATGTCGTACCAATGCGCCGTTGCCAGTTGCTCCGCCGACCAACGCGTCACCGGTGGCTCGTCATCTCGCTGTGATAAGCGCCACCAGCTCTCCGCCAGAATCCCCGCAAGCTTCGCGGCGCCGGCGGCTATGGGTTTGATGTCCGCGTTCACACCTACCGCGTTGAGCAAAGCAGCGATAATCTTCGCCTGCGGCCAGGGTTCGCCATTGGAAATGAAATAGGTCTTACCGTGACAGGCCTCGTTGTTATCCAGCGCGGCCAGTGCCAGCAGATGTGCCCGGGCGGCGTTATAGATATAGGTCGCGTCAATGAGCTTGTCGGCACCGGGCAGTCGCAGGGTTCCCCGACGCGCACGTTCCACAAGGCGCGGCAGCAGTTGGTTATCACCTGGCCCCCAGACCAGGTGCGGCCGCAGCGATACGGTGTTCAGTCCACTGCCACTGGCTGCCATGACCAACTGCTCTGCGGCTGCCTTGGTTTGAGGGTAAGGCGCGGCATAATGCCGGGGATAGGGTAATGACTCGTCGCCGCCCGCAATGTCGCCACCACAGTGAGCAACGCTTGGCGAGGAGGTGAACACCAGTCGCTGTATACCCAGTGCTTCGCAGGCTTGCAGCACGTTTTGCGTGCCACTCACATTCACTGCGCGGTACAGCTGTGCATCGCCCCAGGCCCCGGCTTTACCCGCCGTGTGAATGACCGCCTCGCATCCCTCGGCGGCCGCAAGCACGTCTTGTAGTCGACCAATATCACCGCGGCGTACTTCGATTCCGGCCTGTGCCAGGGCGCGTGCCTCCCCGCGCTGAAAGGCCACGGGCTCATCGCCCTGCGCAAGCAACATGTGGCAGATTTCCTGACCCAGAAAGCCACCACCACCGGTTACGAGGATTTTCATGGTTGCCGATTCATGATTGCTTTAATGCCCAGAGCGCCAGCTTTTCCCGACCAATTTTGGAATTATGACGCGTATCCACGGGAAAGCCCGGATGGAAAAGCACGCGCTCCAACCCCCTTAGCGAGTCGTGTTGAGTTGCATGCTCCCGTATTGCCACTGCAACCGCATGTTCGAGCGTCGCCTTCGATGCCGTGTGGCCGCGCCGCAGCTCAACGCAGAGTACCGGGACCTGCTGACCCGGCTCGCCCAGACCAATCAGCGCGCTTCGCTCCACCCCTTCAACCGTGTTGAAGATCGCTTCCACCTGGTCGGCGAACAGATCACCACTGGCTGTCTGCACGCGCTGTGACTTGCGTCCGCAAAACCACAGCCGCCCCTCGTGATCAAAGTAGCCGGCGTCGCCCATGCGGTGCCAGATGCCGCCATTCTCATCCACTATCTTGGCAAGTCGAGTCTGTGCATCCCGCCGCCAGTATCGCTCGGTGGTAGTCGGCCCCTGCACAATGATTTCACCAAGCTCACCAGCAGGCAGCAGGTCTGTCTCGTGCAGCTGTTTTACAACCTCATCTGTGAGTCGCAGGATTTTCACCTGATTGGGCGCAACCGGATAACCCACACAGGTACCGCGACCCGTCCGGGTAGCTGCGACAAGTTCCGGGTTCATTTGTGCACTGCTGATGACAGCAACCGGCAGACACTCTGTGGCGCCATAGGGCGTGTATACCCGGCCCCCAGTTGTCATTGCCCGCTGCATTTTCTCAACCGTTTGTGCAGGCACAGCAGCCCCTGCAGATAACACACGCTTTAAGGTTGGCAGTTGCTGGTCGTGCTTCTCACAGTAACTGCCGAGCACCTTGAGCAGTGCCGGAGATCCAAAGATATTGCTCACCGAAAACTGCTCTATGGCCTGCAGCAGGTATCGCGGGTTCGCTTTTGCCGGACGCGTCGGATCCATGTATGGCACCACGGTTGTCATGCCCAGTGCCGGGTCGAACAGGGCAAAGGGCGGAAAAGTGGCGAGGTCAACTTCCCCGGGGCGGATGTCAAAGGTATTGCGCAACATCTCGACCTGAGCAACAAAGTGCCGGTGGTCGTACACAACCCCTTTAGGAATCCCGGTACTGCCCGACGTAAACAGGACCGCAGCGGTCTCGTCCGGCTGTGTATCTGCCAGCACCGGTGGCCCCGCACCCTCGCCGCGACGAGCCAGGTCCGCAAGCGTAACGCCACCCCAGCCCAGGCGTGGCCCGATGGTGACCGTACGTCGGATAGATTGCGGTGACCAGCGCAGCAACACGCGGGCAATCTGTGCTTTGGTGATACCGATAAACGCCTCGGGTTCTGCCTCCTCAAGACACTGTTTAAGCGGCTTCAGGCCGATGCCCGGATCGATAAGTACGGGTACGATGCCCGCTTTAAAGAGTGCAAAGAACAGTGCAAAGAAATCCAGTCCCGGGGGCACCATCAGGGCTACCCTGGCTCCGCGTTCGACACCGTAGTGTGCCAGGCCGCGTGCGTAACAATCGCTGAGCGCATCCAGCTTGGCGTAGCTTGCTGAGTGATAAAGAACTCTACCCTGGCGCACGCCCACAGGATAATGGATTGCGGCGCTGTCGGGTCGCTCTCTGGCTTGCTCCGCCAGAGCCGCTGCTACGTTACAGGGTTTGCCTGAACGCGCACTATCCGGCTGCGGGACGTTCATCAGTCGCGGTGATGTTCACCGGAGGGTCTTCAGTAACGACCCCGGTGTCAGACCCGGCCAACGCGGCCTGCGTAGAAGCAAGAAACGCGTCGATTTTGTCGAGCAGCGGCTCCCCGCCATCTTCCAGCACGTAATGTCCGCAATCAGCCAGGGGGTGCAATTCTGCGTTGGGCAGGTAGCGCTGCCAGTCGCGGTAAAAGGTTTCGTCAAAGACAAAGTCCTTAAGCCCCCAGACCAGCAGTGCGGGCTTGTCAGCGAAGCGGTGTAACTGCGCCGCCGTGTCTGCAATCAGCGGGTAACCGCGATCGCTCTCCTCGAGGGGGATATCCTGAACAAAGCGCACCGTGGCAATGCGATTTTTCCAACTGTTGTAAGGACCGGTGTATCCGCTGCGCACGTCTTTGCTCACGGGCTTCTTAAAGGCAATACGTGCCGCCATAGCTGAAAATGCGTTGACCCCACGTATCAGGAATGCCCCCAGCGCGGTGCGACCGCCCAACCACAGGGCAAAGGGAAACTTCTTGTCGGCGGGCATGGGGAACGCGGCGGTATTGAGAATCACACAGCGCTCAATGCGTTCGACGCGCTGCGCCGCCCAGGCAAAACCGATCATGCCGCCCCAGTCATGCACGACCAGCGACAGCGGCGTCTGATCGCCTATGGTCGCCTGCACCAGCGCGTCCAGATCGGCAATGCGCTGCGCCAGATGGTAGTCATAGTGCGCATCGTCGGGTTTGTCGGACAAGCCACAACCAATATGATCTAGGGCGATACAGCGATAGCGGTCGCGCAGGCGCAACACCAGCTTTCGATAATAGAAGGACCAGGTCGGGTTGCCGTGCACCATAAGGAGCACCGGCGCATCCCGCGGACCCTCGTCGATGTAGTGGAGCTGGTGACCGTCGACGTCAAGCCAGCGCGACTCGAAAGGATACAGCGCCGGTGGCGGCGAATAGCGTTTGCTCATGGGTATTTACCAGACCACCTCAGCCATGGCGCAGTTCAGGCCCGAACCAATACCCAGCAGCGCGATCCTATCGCCTTTCTTCAGCTTACCCGCCTCTTCGACCTTTGCCAGTACGATAGGCACCGAGGCTGGCCCAATGTTCCCCATGTGCGGGTATATAGCATGGACCTTGTCCGGGTTAAGACCCAGCGTCTTAACCAGTGACTCGGTATGCACCTTACTTACCTGGTGGATGATGAACTGATCCATCTCATCGACGCTCCAGTCCAGTGTGGAGCAGCTCGCTTCGAAAGTCTGGGCGGCCAACTCCAAACCCGCACTGAGCAGCATGCCCGTATCCGTGCGCATGCGGTCCATATTGCCTTGGCAGAGCCGATTGAACTGGGTGGCTGAACGGGTCACGCTGCCGCGGTAAGTGTGCCCGCCCGGCGCAAGCTCGCGGCGCGTCATGATCATGGCGGCAGCACCCGAACCCAGGGTCAGCGAGGCAAACTCCTCGCGGAACTGTGCGGCCCCCACATCCTGATCCAACAGTCGCTCCGTCGTGGCTTCGATAAGCGGACGGCTGGATTCCCCGGCAACCACCAGAGCGTAGTCCAGTTCCTCGCGCTCGATCATGCGCGCCGCGATATCCATGCCGTTAAGAAAACCAAGACAGGCATTAGCCACATCAAAGTTAAGGCAATCTGACGCCAATCCAAGGTTGCCGTGGACCATGCACGCCGCGGACGGCTCAAGAAAATCTCGGGACACCGATGTGCTGATGATCACGCCGATGCGCGAGCGGTCGATACCACTGTCTTGTATGGCTTTTTCCGCGGCAAGGGTAGCGGCGTCGGACGGACTCGTTTCTGGATTCCAGATGCGGCGCGAGGCGATGCCTGAGATCTCCTCGAGCAGATTCTCGCGCACCCCAAGGCGATCCATGGTGGGCTTAAGGCGCTGAGAAATCTCTTTCGATGTCAGGCTGATGGGCGCATCTGCCGCAGCCAAAGACAGGATGACAACGCTCTCAAAATGCATGGGTATGAACTCTCTGCTGCGCAGCCCGACAGGGGCCCGCCTGGGTTGTGATGGTCGTGTTGATTGCAAGACTCGTGCAGCCGCGCTGGCGCGAATGGTTACCTGACGATTCCTTATTACAGCGACTGCGAGGAAGCCACAAAGTCCGGCTATACCTGGGACTTCAGCCTCCGCCTTAGCTGAAACTTCTGTGTAACCCTGGCGCCTAGAAGCAGCGCCAACGCAATGCCGGATAGCTTAACAATGCTGGGTCCGGGGAGCAACGTAGCAGGTAACGTCGTCGCCGGGGCCTGGCCATTGTCAAGTCATTAATTCGACAAACCGGGCAAACCAACTGGACTTCAGCACGTATGTATTTACAGGTAAGTTAAAACACGAGGACTATGACCGATGAAAGCATCCGACCTGTTTGTGCAAGCGCTCGAGGCCGAGGGCGTGGAATACGTGTTTGGCATCCCGGGGGAAGAAAATCTGGATCTCCTTGAGTCCCTGCGCACCTCATCGATCAAACTGATACTGACCCGCCACGAGCAGGCCGCCGGCTTCATGGCAGCCACCTACGGCCGCCTCACCGGCAATGTCGGCGTTTGCCTGTCCACTCTCGGGCCCGGCGCAACCAACCTTGTTACCGCAGCTGCCTATGCGCAGCTCGGCGCTATGCCCATGCTGATGATCACCGGCCAAAAGCCGATCAAGAGCTCCAAGCAGGGGCGCTTCCAGATTCTTAACGTGGTAGACATGATGCAGCCCCTGACCAAGTACACGGCGCAGGTAGTGAGCGGTGATCGCGTACCCTCCATCGTGCGCGAGGCACTCCGACTGGCACAGGAAGAACGCCCCGGCGCGGTGCATATTGAGCTACCCGAGGATATCGCTGCAGAAGACACCGACGCGACACTTATTAATAAAAGCCTGGTACGTCGACCCATCGCCGAGTACAAGGCCATCGCTGCCGCTACAGAAATGATCGAGCAGGCAAAGTCCCCCATGCTGCTCATCGGTGCCGGTGCAAACCGCAAGCTCACCGCGAAGATGCTGCGCGAATTTGTAGGCAAGACCGGCATCCCTTTTGTCACCACACAAATGGGCAAGGGCGTGCTAGACGAGCACAGTGAGCTATTCATGGGCACTGCGGCACTCTCGGATCACGATTTTGTGCACCGTGTCATCGAGGCCGCTGACCTGATTATCAACGTGGGTCATGACGTTGTAGAGAAGCCGCCCTTTTTTATGCGCGCGTCAGATAGCCGCCGGGTGATACACATTAACTTCGACTCAGCCATCGTGGACCCGGTGTACTTTCCGCAGCTGGAAGTCGTGGGCGATATTGCCAACAGCATCTGGCAACTCAAGGAAAAGCTCGCGACGCAGGAACACTGGGATTTCACACTTTTCGATCGGGCACGCAGGGCAGATATCGAGCACCGCACACAGAGCGAGAGCGACCATCGCTTTCCCATGTTGCCTGAGCGACTCGTGAGAGCGGTGCGCTCCGCGGCACCGACAGAAACCATCGTTACCCTGGACAACGGCGTTTACAAGATCTGGTTTGCGCGCAATTTTCCCGCAGCGCATTCCAATACACTGCTTCTGGACAATGCGCTGGCAACCATGGGGGCAGGTCTTCCGTCGGCGATGGCTGCGAAGCTGGTCTACCCCGAGCGCCCGGTTATCAGCGTTTGCGGTGACGGCGGCTTCATGATGAACAGCCAGGAGATCGAAACTGCGGTGCGCCTGGGGCTGCACATCGTGGTGCTGATCTTGCGCGACGATGCCTACGGGATGATCAAATGGAAACAGGCGGACGGCGGATTCGCCGACTTCGGCCTTGATTATGGGAATCCGGACTTTGTGCTCTACGCCGAAGCCTATGGCGCCAAGGGCTGGCGCATCGAGAGCGCCGAAGAACTTGAGCCCCTGCTAAGCAAATGCCTTGCAGAGCCCGCGGTACACATTATCGATGTGCCTGTGGATTACTCCCTGAACACGACTACGCTGTTCGACACTATCCCGCAGCTCAGTGCGGCGCTTTAGTCAGCTACTGTTGAACAACAACGCATACGGACTGGGGTATCACATCTAGCGCAAAATGCCGCGAAGCTGCGCGACAACAGCGAAGTAAATCGCGTACACGCTGACACAGAAAAACAGGACGTCCAGACCGATCATCCCCGGAGCCTCATAGGCTCCGCGGTTATCCAGCAAAAAGCCGCGAAAGAAAATCAGACAGGAAACGGACAACGAGAAGCTGTACATAGCCACCGCCCAGCGGCTGCGAAAAAGCAGGGCCAGCGCACCCAAAATTCTCGTCAGCGCCTTAAACAGGGTAAGCCCGACAATCCACTGCGGCAGATGCTGCACGTAATCACCATAACCGGGCAGAATCATCCCGGCGCTCACCAGCCGATCAAAATCCTCCGGTCGCATTATGTAAAAAGCTTCTGCGATCAACACAGCGTAGCTGAGACCCCAGAACAGCAGCAATGCGGAGACGAGCCAGTAACGTCGCCCGGGGGGTTGCTCAGCGTCGCGCTGTAAACCAAAACGATAAGAATCAACTGACATTGGATAAGAGTGCTTTTTAACTCAGGAATAAATCACAATTCCCCGGGAAGCCCAGAGTGACCACTCGTACTTCGGGGAGACCAAGGATAGCAAAAGTACGGGGCCGGGTGCGCGCCTTTAGGACCTCACGCGATAAAAAGCTTCATGAGCTGAGCCACCAGTAAGCCCACATAATTTCCCAGCGCGGTTCCCAGCAGACCCACTGCGATCCCGGGCAAAATTAGCTGCGGCGTGCCTCTGGCCCCGGCTATGGCCATGGCCGACGAGGCGCCTCCGATGTTTGCCTGGGAGGCGATAGCTATAACTTTGGTGTCGATCTTGAGCATGATTCCGATGCCGAAAATTATCACGCCGTGTATCAACACCGTCCCCAAAGCAAAGTAGAAAATGGCGGGGCCTATTTCAATGATTCGCGCGATCACCGATACCGCGCCGTTGGTCGCTAAAAACAGTAATAACAGATAGTTGCCCAACACCAGACTCCCGGACAGATTTTGCACCACCGAGGTTTGCGCCAGAATCAGCGCCAGGGTAGTGAGCCAGATTATCTTGGGAATAACCGGTACCACAGCGGCTATCACGCCAGACAACCACAGACAGCCCATTACCGTCGATGCCAGTACCGCAAGATCCCATAAGGTAATGGGGGTCTTCGTACTGATCAGCAGGTTTGCAGTCTTTGTCTGGCCAGCATCATGCTCGCCTGAAGCAACTCTCACTGGATCTGCTTTGTCTGTTTTATCCAGGTAGGCGGGTATGCTGATACAGATAATCAGCCATATCGCCGTGACGATCACGTCCGCGGCTACCCCCGCCGTAAAGTATTCACTGGAGGTGTTGAGCGCCTGCCCTACCGCCGCAAAATTAACCCCTCCCCCGATATAGGTTGCCGCAAATTGCCCCGACAGTTTCCAGGTGTCCGGGCCAATGGCGTCAGACAAAATCAGCCCCATAACAGCACCACCCAGGGCTGCCCCAAAGGCGCCGAGCAAGAATGCTTTAAGCATAGGGCCACCAGCGGCGCGTATGGACCCCAGGTCCACGGTGAGAAGAAAGAGCGTGATGCCTGCCAGCACGCCGGGGCCACGAAAAAAATCGTAAACAGAAGATGTACCCGGAATCAGCCCCAGATTAGAAAACAACATGCCGATCAAAATGCTGAGCGCTGCGGCACCCAGCTTTTTGAATACCCGCGTATTGTTCTCCAGCCATATGGCGGCAAGCACCGTAACAACCAGCACAAGTGTGATGGTGGTGACGTTTTCGGTGGGATCAAAAATCACGTTTGCATTCGCTGTGCCCGGCGCCCCTGATGCGTTCTGTTGTTAATCTTACCGGTCTACGAGTGTAACCGGACTATGTGTTATACGACGTTAATCAAAGGCTTATCGGCCAAAAACAGCCGAAGATTCTCACAGAACAACTCTGTGATCAGCCTGTTCTCATTATCTGTCGTGCTCGCTGAATGCGGGCTGACAATAACGTTAGGCATACCCCAAAACGGACTATCCTTGGGCAACGGCTCGGTTTTAAAAACATCCAGACCCGCCCCTGAAAGGTGCCCGCGCTGTAATGCGTCCATCAAGGCATCTTCGTCTACCAACGCCCCTCGGCCAATATTGATTAACACCGAGCCTGCGGGCATGAGAGCAAATTCCCTCTCCCCCATCATGTTTTCTGTTTCATCGGTGTGCGGTGCTATCAAGACCAGATAGTCAGCCACGGGCAATAGCCTGTCCATCGCTTCGGGGGTATACAGCTCGTCGACGTTGAGCTCTTCCGGCTGAATGTTTGCGATGGATCGCTTAACGCCAATGGTCTTCATCCGGAACTGCTTAGCCAGCCGCGCCACTTCCTGACCGACTTTACCCAGGCCGACAATTACCAGTGTTTTGTTGCTTAAGTCGGTACCCGCGTATCGCTCCCAGTGCCGGTTTTTTTGGTCCCGCAGCACACCCAGAAAGCCTTTATTGAAGATAGTCATCACCATGATGCAAAACTCTGCCAATGGCTGGGCATGAATGCCCGCCGCATTGGTGAACACCGTGTCAGGCATGCGCTCATCGTATTTATTGTCGCTAATGAACCGCGCGACGCCGGAGCTGGTGGTTTGAAGCCACTTTGCCTTGACCGCAAGCTCGGGCAAATCCTCAAGATGGGTCTGGTCAAAATCAAAGATAATGTCAGCTTCGGCAAGAAGCGCCCGCCAGGCCGCCTCCTGAGCCGTAGAACGTGTAAAAGACGCACCTTTGTGATCTGCGTTGTATCGGGGCTTTGCAATGAGCGAAGGCTCGTAGATCACCTCCAGCCGAGCATCTACCTGACGGATCTGCTCGACGTACTCGGGCTCAAGATAACTGGCAATCAGCACTTTTACGGTCATGGCTCGGTGGTCCACCGGGAACTCCGCCTATTAGGTGTGACGACCATAGCGGGGAACACAGAAGCGCGCAAAGCGAATTTCAGGCTCTTTCCGGCTCACACTAAATAGCGTACCCTTTCGCCCGCTATGAACTACGACCTCAACAAGTTTCGCACGCTCAAGATGCTGCCGGCCTTGCTGCTGGCGGTGTTTATCAGTGCGCAAATTGGATTGGTCGGACACCTTCATGCCGATGATCGCCCGGTTACCGACTGCCTGCAGTGCCAGTTTGATAATGGTCATGCGGCCATCCACAGCAACAACCGCCCGGCGGCCATGGTACCGGCCTCTATTCATGTTCCACAGCAGGTCCCGGCTGCGCCCATCGCTGCTGTATTCATGCGCAAGGCACGAGGGCCGCCTGCACTTTCCTGAAAGAGATAACCCCCTACCATTTTCAGGAGAATGATATGAAACGCACTCTTATTGCGGCCCTTGTCGGTGCCGCTAGTCAGGCTATGGCGCAAGTCCCCGAAGAGCGTCTGGAACACGTACTTGTGACCATGCCCATCCACAAAAAAGCAGCGGAAACCGCCCTTCCGGTGACCGTAGTGTCGGGCGAAGAGCTTCGCCGGCTTGCGGCAAGCACTCTCGGCGAGACCCTGGGCGACAAGCCCGGCATTTCCAACTCATCCTTTGGACCGGGAGTCGGCCGGCCCGTCATTCGTGGTCAGGCGGGACCACGCACAATTAATCTTAACAACGGCATTGCGGCGGCCGATGTCTCAAGCCTCAGTCCGGACCACGCGGTGAGCATCGAAGCGATGCTGGCCGAGTCCATCGAGGTACTGCGAGGCCCGGCAACCATGCTCTATGGCGGCGGCGCCATCGGCGGTGTGATCAACACCCGCGACAACCGCATTCCCACGGATCGCATCGACGGCATACAGGGCGCCGTAGAGTACCGCTACGATGATGCTCCCGAAATGAATACCGGCGTGCTCAAACTGGAAGGCGGCGTAGGTGATTTTGCCTTCCACGCAAGCGGGACCTTTAGGGACTTCGAGGACGTGAGTATTCCGGGGCTGGCGATCGATGAAGAAGCCGTAGAAATGCAGGAAGAACTCCTGGGCGGCGAGCACGGCGAAGAGCACGGCGAGGAACATGGAGAAGAAGAGTTCGAGAACTCCGACGGCTTTATCGCCAACACCAATGGTGACTCGGATGTCTTCACTCTGGGAGGAAGCTATCACTTTGGCGAAGAGAACTACGTGGGGTTTGCCTACAACAGCTTTGAGACCAACTACGGCATCCCCCCGGGTGCCCATGAGCACGGTCACGAAGAAGAGCATGAGGGTGAAGATCACGAAGGTGAAGAGCACGAGGAGGAAGAGGAAGAAATCATCCGTATCGACCTCAAACAGGAGCGCTACGACACTCAGTTACATCTACATGATGTGGTTCCCGGTGTGATCGATGCTGTACGGGGCTTTCTCACCTACACAGACTACGAGCACGTGGAGCTCGAAGGCGCCGAGATAGGCACGCAGTTTAGCCGCGAGACCTACGAAGGCCGCCTGGAACTGGTTCGCGAAGGCGACAACCATGGCGTACTTGGCCTGCAGTGGAAAGCTGACGAGTTTGAGGCGATAGGCGAAGAAGCTTACGTACCCAGAACCGACTCTTCAGAATGGGGTGTTTTTTACGTCCAGGACTTTCACACACAGGACTGGCAATTCGAAGTTGGCGGTCGCGCCGATTACGTAGAACGGGACCCGGCGGCAGGATTTGCGGAAGACTTCACAAGTTTCAGTCTGTCTGGTTCTGGCTTGTACAACATCGATTCAAATTGGAGCCTTGGCGCCTCTTTGTCCCGGGCAGAGCGTGCACCATCCACAGAAGAACTGTTTTCAAATTTAAACAACTCCGCAGAAGAATTTGTGACCCATGCGGCAACGGGTATTATCGAAATCGGAGATCCAAACCTCGACACAGAAGTGTCGTTAAATGCTGACCTGTCGTTGACCTATATGAGTGAGCGCAGCTTTGCAGAAATCACGTTCTTCTATAACACCTTTAATGACTACATATTTCTGCTCAATACGGGCGCCGAAGTTGACGAGACTCCGGTATATGCCTACGAACAGGATGATGCAGACTTTTATGGTGTGGAAATCGAGTCCAGCTTTGAGCTCGGCAGTGTTGCCGGCGGCGCTGTATCTCTCGGGGTCTTCGGTGACATGATCACGGGCGAATTTGACTCTGCGGGCGACGTGCCGCGCTTACCCCCCATGCGCGTCGGCAGCGAACTATCCTGGCGCAGCGACGCTCTGGGCGTGTACCTGAAAGTGCTCAACGCCAGTGATCAGGACAACCCCGGTGATTTTGAAACCGAAACCGACGGCTACACTCGCTGGGATGCGGGTATCGACTACAACGTGCAGTTCTCTGGTGACACGGAGCTCTTTGCCTTCCTCAAACTGAAGAACATCACGGACGAGGAGATTCGCCTGAGCACATCGTTCCTGCGTAACTTTGCACCGCAGGCTGGACAGAGCGTGGAAGCGGGAGTACGTCTGATGTTCTAGGGCCGGGTAACTGGCGCTATTTAAAAGGCCCCATCTTTTGATGGGGCCTTTTTTGTTTATATGGCGCGCCCGGCACGATTGGCTCAAACAGCCTTTGGGCTGTTTTCGGGGCTACGCCCCGCCGTCGCCACGCTCCTGCGCCCAAAACGTGACGGACAGGATGTCCTACTGCCGCGGAGCACATGGATGTGCGGGAGCGGCCTCCTATTCGTCGCGTTTTGTCGAACGAGCGACCGCCTGACTCGTAGACGCTTTTGATTGTAACCCATTGATTTTATTGGCCTAAAAACGACGCCAGTTGTCGTATTTGCAGGACAAAGCACTACTTTGCAGCACTGATGTCGGAAATTTGTCGGAAAAAAAAGCGGTCGTTTGCGCTGGGAGGTTAGGTGCCGGGCGGTCTGCTGTTTTTGTCGGAAGCGCTAAAGGATGGCTTTCTTCGGAGCATACGCAGTTGGCTGTTTGCGGTGTCTTAGATGGCCTTTTAACGCGCGACCTATGGACAAACCCATGCGAGGAAGCCAATCAAGAAAAACCTAAGTCCCTTCCATCAGACTAATAAAGTTGCTTTGAGCCTCTGCAGCACTATTTTGGGCTTCCTTAACAAGCTTCTTAAACTGTTCTGACGTAGTAAGAGAATCCGGACTCAACTCGAACTTCCGATATGCGATAAACGCCTCGACCGATGTCTCACGGATACTCTTTTGTGCCGCTGTAACTGCGACTAACTGTGTCTTCCATTGCTTGAGTTCTTGATCCTTATTGAGGTCGCGCCCCATCAGCTCTAGCTGCGCAGCTAATGCCGCTATCGCCTCCTCATACCGGCGACGTGTAGCAGCCAACTCTTCCTGAGTAAAGAGCACTGAAGGGATGTTCTCTCGAACGAATCGATCTAGCCGCGGCTTCACCGGCATGACCAGATTGTTGCCTGAAAATGGAACAATGGCGTTTTCACGAGTCTCAACCGAATCTCCTGACTGTTTTGACGCAAGCGTTGCAATCAGCCGACGTTTTACGCCTTCAACAGAGCGCTTTTCTTTCTCCACCGCGACCCACCTCTCCTTGACTTCCTCAAGTCTGTGCTTTTTCTCGTCTAAATCTCCTCGTGCCCCGTACGCGCCACACTGATAGAGACCAGTCGTTAAGGCAATCAAGAACGCAAATCCCCAGAAGTCTTCCATTTCAGCCTGCTTCCGGGGTTTCTTTAGCAAGCAAATCTTGAAATCGAAGCTGCGACTCTCTCGCGCTTTGTTCCGCTGTGCGCACCATAGCTGCGAAAGCCGCATCTTCACCCACTCTAGCGGGATTCAGCTGATACTTCCTATACTGGATAAAAGCGTCGTCTCTCTGTGTTAGCAACTCGTTTTTAGCCACGCTCATCTGGGAGATGTAATTTGACCAGCGTTGTATTTCCTCATCCTCATCAATCACCCGTTTTAATTGACCCAGATCTATGCTCAGGGAATCAACGCTAGCCTTGGCTCGAGATATCGCTTGGTCCAATTGGTTAAGTGCGAGAACCAATTGAGGCATATTTGACCTCGAAAACTCAACGACCTCTGTGTTGACACTCTCAGCTTTATCAATTTTGGCCCGGAGTGCCTTGTTTTCGTTATTGACAGTCGTGATTTCGCGGCTAGAGGTCGCTACGTTGCGCGAATACCTCTCTATTTGCTCGTCCAATTCAGTTATGTCTGACGTGACGCTGGCTGCTCCGCAACTGACGGGCAGAACTGCGTAAACCAGTAAAACTAGTAATCCTAGGACAGCCTTTACCGTTTCCATAGCATTTATTTTTCCGCAATGATGTCATCAAACAGACGATCAGATTCTAGTTTCCTGTCCGCCGCCAATGCCGCATCTAAAGAAATCGCGTCAGGGGTAGTGATATCGTCGAGCGACTCAACCGTGGTGACCAGAGACTCCACACTGGCCAAAAGCCCTTGATAATCGGTAACACTTGCATTTATGTCGATACGCGCTTTTATCGATCCAACTTCCTCGATACTTGTTCCAACCTGATGCAGATGTTCATCTATTTCAGCAATGCGGCCCTCAATCTCAAGAATGGAGGGCACATACGCCTCAAGTCTTGTATTGGTCAATCGAATTCGTGCATCGGCCTGCAAAATCAGGCTTTTCAGCTGATCGAGGGTATAGGGTTCGCTAATCTTCCCGCCATCCGCATCGTTCGCGGCCGACACCATGCTTCGATATGAGTCTTTCCAGTCTCCAAGCTTACTTTCGGTCTGACTTACGAGCAGCTGATCACTTTTTTGATTTTTTTCCAACGAATTAAGCTTGGTGCGAAGAGTGAGCTTTTGCGCTTTTAATTTGGATTCAATACTTTGAAGCTCCTTTTCCGACCACACCAAATAATTAGCCGGGTCGTCTATAATCTTTTGATCGGTCCATGTTGTATTGTCTTCGATAGCAGCATCAACCTGAGTTTTAAATGGATCGGAAATCAGATAAAAAGCAACGAACGCTGCAACAACCAAACCAACTAATACTTTCATATCACCTTCACCTTTCGACACAAGCACAGATTTACGTGGCGACTTCGTTTTTGGTTCTTTAGACCGTTGGACCGATGCAGCACACTCACATTACGTAGAGCGAAAAAACCCGGATCAATACAACCCTTTCCCAGCCCTTTCGCTCTGATAGTTCAAAACCAACAAACAATTTCACAACCAAAATAATAAAACCACCGCTTACCTCACAGTTTTGCAACGATCCGAAGCGAACCTCAGGAAGTAGTGCTCGCAACGGAAGTTGCTGGCTATTGGCATGGGAAATCATCAGGGCTGGAGAATCAGTCTTTTGCCGCTGCAAAAACGGCGAGAGCGTGCATGGCGGCCATGACATTGACTAGATCTGCGCTGAGCAAGCGGTTTGCCGGGTACGCTGGAGGACTATTAGGTGGATGTACAGACTTATTACCCATAATACGACAAGTATGCATATAGCTCGCGATCCACGGTGATATCAACTCAGCTTCGCGGGCCTGCTCGATGGCCCCTATTAACACTCCGGCAGGCTTTAGACCGTTGCTCTGAAGTAGATGCATAACCATATGCTCAACCCAGGACCGTGCAAAGGCGCACACTAGCTCTACTGTTAATCCCTCACTGGATATCAGAGTGTCCATCAGTGGCTCCGCCGCTGTGCGCAAAGACTTTGGCAACTCTCCAAGCGACTCTATCAACTGCAAGCGGAGAGGCTCAGCTACAGGGTTATTTAACACACGCTCTACCGAGCGGCCAAGGACCTGGTCCATCGCGGTAGAAAACGCATCAATTTCTGATCGATTTAACAAAACTAACTGAAACTCTTTACCGGACTCAGAACTTCGGAGCCACTGCCGACCAGCTTCCACCGCTGCGCCTGCAACCATTTCCATCTCACTCCCAATGCGATTTCCGCCCAACAGGGAGCACGACACGGTTTGGATATCATTTTCCCATGTCTCTTCTGCTCTCAGGGAACTCACCATCGCTTTAAACAAAGATTGGCAGTCTTCTTTTGACAGAACCCCTAAGGTTACCGGCACCCCTACCACCAGCACTCGGTCAAATGGCGACTCTGGGTGCAATGCTGAGCGGACTACCACTTCAAGCCCGTCGCCATGAAAAAGTCTGCGCTCAACAGGACCTAAAGTTATCTGACGCTCCACGGCTCCGAGAGCTTGACCAGCCCATATGCCTTCGGCCGAAATCTCTGAGGACAGTACCAAAACATCAGCCTTAGCTCGAGTAACCGATCCGTGCATTAACTTGAGATTGCGAAAACGTCCCGCCCACTCGAATCCGGTTTGATTGACCTCGGTGGGCGCATATCGCACTCGATGACTATATTCGGGCAGCGCCCACTCTGTCTCGCGCACCCACGACAAAGATGCGGCAGCGAAGCGATCCGCCTCTACTGCAGTTGGGTAGAGCTCGGAAATCGCTACCTTTCCAAGCGCCCTCCACATCTCAAGTGACCTTGCTAACGACGCCGGCTCTACGCTTGCAACCCACTTCGATAACTCTCCAAGCCCCCGGGAAACTGGCAGACGGCTCTCAAGCTCTAAATGTCTATGCTCAATAGCCTGCACTAGCGCATCGAAGCATTGCCCAATCAACTCAAAGGGCGGCTCATCAGACCCACTGAGCTCGATAATGGCTTCATCAATTTTCACAAGCAGTCGGTGACTCTCGATTCCAAACCAAACAACAGCGCGCCGCAAGCAGCCACGCTGATCTCGGAGGTTTGCGCTCGATAAACCACACGGACCAATCGGACAACAGGTGTCTGGTATTGTACAAAGCGACTCACTCGAATTTTTGGAGAAAAACTAGTTCGGTCACAGCGAAACGCCTCAAAAAAACCACCAATACGCGTCACCTAAATACCTTGCCTAGAAAGCTCCGGAGCAATAGCGCTATGTCAGCGCTATTTTCCTTTAAACGGTGACCACCATCCAAAATATGTAGAGGCGCCTTCGCGGCTGCAGCAAACCGCACGCACTGACCCACAGGAACGACCTCGTCATGCCATCCATGGACGATCTCTAAAGGAGAACTCGGTATTCCCAATTCAGGGTATCCTTGCATGTTATACGCTGGCGCAAGCACAAATACGCCCCGTACATCTCGCTGTGTGGCCACCCATGTAGATATAAAGCCGCCCATACTCGAGCCGATTAAAATTGGCGAAACCTCGAGAGAATCAACAATCCTTAAGAGCTTCTCTGCCCGCTGAAAAGGATCATCAACACCCCGATAATCGATGGAGTCCACACTCGCACCCATATCCCTGGCAACTGTCGCCATGCGCTGAATCTTTGTACCCCAAGGCCCCGACTCTTTCCCGTGGGAAAACAAAACCAGATTTTCGCTCAAGAAAGACCCCTTGTGTTACTCAACCGATGACCGATGTAGACACCACCATTGGTTAACTGTATGTGAAAGGATTGACGAGCGATTGCCGCACTCACTTAGGCATCACAAAATCAGTAGTAGCCTAAGCACTGCAAATCCAACGCGCCTTTTTACGGTCGAATTTCGCTAGGCAGGTTCCGAAAGGAGAGTTGAAAACGACGATGACATCCCACGTATTCTCAATGACGTCGATTTTGTTCCGGCTTAGCGTTAAACATGGCCCAGCGGCTCTCGTTCCGACTTGTTTGGCTAACGCATCTTTGGCCATCGCAATCCAATCCATAAACTTTCAACACCTCTCTTGACCGCATTCACTACACTATAAAACTTGCATCGCGGGAGCTGCAGCGACACTGCAAACAAAACCGCCTGTTAGCGCTTATTGTGTTTATCAGGTGTTCGACGCTCCATCGAGGCGCCTTCTTCACCCTCGCTTGCTGATAAGATTTCAATCATAACCAAGTCTTGGGCGAGGGACTGCCATTCATCGCTGAGGCGATCATATTCCTCGGTGTCTGCGCCCCCCCTCTTGCGACAACTTTTCGAGTCTGTTGCCCAGTGTTCGGACCAATCTAAGGTCTTCCTTATACCAATCTTCCTGCTTCACTATGACCCCACTGGCGTTGGCAACGCATGGATAAAACGCAGCCTCTCTTCTTCCAACAAACAACACTGTGAATTGAACCTACATTTTTAAATTATCAGTAATTTGAAACACGTCAAGTCTATGCAAGGAGAAACCACTGGCTACATCACATTTCATGGCGCATGCGTCTTAGCTCGATTAAGTAATCGCGCTCTACATGCTTTAGGGCCTGAACTTTACCGCTTCAGTCTGGTTTCGCGTAAAAGTCAGGCGTAATACGATGAGGTGTAAATGGGTTGTGACAAAGCAGTACAAGCCGAGGTTTTCCGAAAAGTACCAATGATTTGAACGCCGAGGATGTGTGATACAACTATGGACACTGCGCTCAGATACAATCTGAGCGCAATAGAAAACGCTGAAGAATGGGAGGCACACCCGGCATATCGGCCTCTACCAAAAATTCGTTGTCTATGAGAAAGGCTATAAATTCTGGGTCATCGCGCAAGGCGGGCTTCATCCAGTACCAAGGCGACAGCATGTCGATCTGCTGCATTAGGTCCAAGTTTGTGTTCATCAATCTTCAACATAAACCTTTAGACCTTAACGTATCGCAAAAACCGCATTTGACGAGGGCGACCCGTAACTCGCCACGCTACCCCCGTATTAAGATGCGCAGATGGAAGCAAAGCCTTCATTCCCCGAAGTTAGAACCTGAGTCACTCCGAAAGAATCTCAGCTTCAAGAATTCCCAGTGCAAGACTTTGCCAATCATCAGAAAGCCTTTCAAATTCGGGTGTGTCTGTTTCGTTTGCTGCACGCATTGCATCAAGCTTGGCACCGAGCTGACGTGCAAGCAGCCGATCTTGCTCGAGCCACTCTGCTTGCAAACGTTCGATTTTTTTATCCTCTAAGTCCACGATACTCACTAAGACTGACTGGCCGGCCCTCTGGGGCTCTAAAAGTGCCCCCCCCTCATCTATTCAGATACTCCGTCATCAGCACCCCGAGTATCTCTCAAGTACGCCTTTTAATGCATCCCACTTGAGCAGGGTCCCTGACCGCGGTGAGTCGACAATCGTGTGATTATGCTCAGTGCCGCGACCGTCATACCAGGGGTCTGGCGACGAGTATCCCGGCCTATTGTCCCCGGAACATAGCGTACCGGTCGCAGCGCGAGTCTCATCCTCGAGGGCCTGAAGCTTGTCACCCAACCCAACTAAATTCACCCCGGCATTAGGTGGAACACTAAAGACGACTCGCGTTGACGACAAACCGACCATTAGTAGCGGTCCAGGACCAAGTGTTGGGTCTCCCCTTGCCCAAGCCTTAAAGAGCCGGGCGGTGGGCTCCCTGACACAAACAGCATGTACCGGCTGTCGTCGAGGCGCTTTACGACATGGCAAAAAAGCCTCGAATCTTTCGGACGCCATCAGGTCTGATTTGTATCGCTCAAAGTCATCCCGCAAGGCCCGGGCCGTCGCGGTCCATAGCTCTGGATCAACCTCCGCAGGTACGCGTTCAAAGTCTGTGCAGCCGATATCATTGAGCGTATCCAAAACAGCATGACCACTCCGCAATCGTTTTAGACTTTCTGCATCAATATCGATGTGGTCACGGCATACTTCACGAAGATCTAAATTGAGTAGCGAATACAAAGACACGAACTCAGGTGATGAAAGATAGGTCTCTCCCTGATCAATCCGATCTGCATACGCTGCAAGCGCTTCAAAAAACGAGTTTTTCGGGCTCTCACCTGCTAAAATTTGCCTTGCCAGCCATGTTGCGACAATTGAATCTAAATCGGGAAGGTAGTGAGTAAAAACCTCTACCGATGAGCATTGAGCTATTGCGTCGAGTAAACGCTCAGATTCAACAAGCACCAAGCTTGCGGTGCTCTTATCGCGCGAGCCAGTTTGATGATGGTCAAAAACATGTGCACTTTTTGTGCTCCCAACATCCAAAAAAATTGTGCAGGGTATGACTGATCGTACGACTGTACCTTGGGATACGAAGCGATAATCGATAGACATTGACACTACTGCTTACCGCGGTGAAATACTCTGCTGTAAAGTTTAAAAGTAAACATGTTTATTTCAGGTGCATACCTGATCAACAGAAAACCAAAAACGAGCGTCATTACGGACACAACAGCGCCGGTTTCCCACGCGTGCAATTCCTGATACTTGTCAACTGTGTCTCTCAAGCCTGATATGCTTGCCAGGTAAAACAGGGGATAGGCAATGACAATCAACGTTTTTATTAGCGTCTGCTTACCTTTTTCCAACTTGCTGTCGATAAATTCCGCAACGTCGTTCACTTCAGACTCGACCGTTTCAAAAGCATCATTAACTCTCAAAGCCTGCTTGATTTTGTTAGCAATAAGCACACCTTGAAAGTCTATTGTGATATCCCTGAACCAGTATTGATTGCGAAATTGATTGAAGCGGTTTTGAATAATTCTGGACTTATATAAGTCAATAAGCTCCCCGTCAATAATGTCGCTCGACAACAAGTTCAATTTAAACTGAGCATGATAGAGATACACATATAAGTAGTAATACAGACTTTCAGCTTGGCTACCTCGCTCAGATTGAGCGCTCATGGGCACTGTTTTGTCAGTAGATAAAAAAGCAAGCGTGTCGTGAAGTGCCAAACCTCGCCAATACTCCCAAACCTCAATGCCGCCATCTTCGAACTGTGTGCGCAAATATTCGGGACTCGCCTGCCATCCCCTTTGATCATTAAAACCGGCTGCCGCACCAGGAGACCCGGTTGTCGCCAGATCGTATAGGAGGTAATCACCCAATGTCGGGTACCCTTCCATCGTTGCGAAATGGTAAGCAGCAAATACGTCCATGCGCTCACCACGCATAACACTGTCAAAGTATTCAGAAAAATCAATCTTTGGGTCGGTTACCGGTGCATTCCAGAGGTATTCGATCTCATCCCTCGAAGGCTCAACGGTAGTCTCTTTGTTTGAGGTGTTGCCTGAACCAGAAATGCTTACTTCGCCCATGGTGAGGCACTTTGCATATCGGGAATAATTGTCCTTCCTGCTCCGAATGCTATCTTCAGGTTTTTCAGTGGTACCTAGCAATGACAAAGAGCTTGCTTTGTCAGGTGCTGCACTACTGACTGAAATGTCGCCCCCAAGCCATCGGCCCAAAACCACGGACTCCCACCATTCTAGGTCTGATTCAGGATCGTCCCTAAGCCCTACCGACCAATGCGCAGAGGGCGCCATATCGCGCACATGACGGTTCAATAAAGCCAGATCGTCAAAGGGAATATTCTGACTTGGGTGGACTGCCCCTTTGTCATTAACGGAAAGAACCGAAAGCTTAAAAGACAAAACAGCTACCGAATCATTAAAGTACCAAAGATCCACCCATTCGACTTGAAAGTTGATAGCGCGCTGCTGTTTCGTCGACCCTCCTTGGGTTTTTAGGACTAACGGAACACCTACAAAGTTCTCCTTACGTCTCCGTGAAAGACTTACAGCCATATTACCCTTTAGCCCAGAATTTGAGCGACCGGGAATACCGTCAACGCCAGCCTTTGCTGCATCGAGCATGGTGGTCAATCTCGACTCAGCCTGCACTTTGTTTAGGCCATAGTTTGGAAAACAGATTTTCCGCGTTGTTTCGGTCAGAATCGTTCCGGTATTAAGTAAGCACCGGTCTTTTGGTTGAACTGCATCAAATGCATGATGCACATCCCATCCATTATCACGCAGCAGATGCTCGAATTCGGCTCCGGCCACTTCACCAACACTGTGGCGAAAAGCGACGCTAAATATACTGAGATGGCTTAGCAAATCCGTGCTGATAGGAAAGTTGTTCATAAAACCTGGTCTCAACTATGACAATATTCGGCGTGACCGATGTGCTTTTACGCCGCAGCAACCCCTTCACACCAGCAGTTATGCTCAGGTTACTTTAACTTTTCATCTCCAGATACACTAATAGGCAACCGACCAAGAGCTGAATGACTATTGGAGGATTGTACGACCAAGATTGTCCGGGATTTTAAGGCAGATCAAAATCCGCTCGTTTCAGTATCTAGAAGCTTCTTAATCATAAAACCTAGGGAGCGCGGACGCCTCAACGCTACTACCTCACTGAGATCAACTAAAAATCGACGTATCTGTTTTTCAATTTGCTCTCTGCAAACCTTTTGGTCTTCGTCTGAAAGATCCGCGTAATTTTCCGGACGCAGCGTATTCACCAAAGATGTAAAAGTACTGTCAAAATCATACAGCTCGTTTTCGCTTTTATGGTGAAACGACGTTGAGGAACGTGCGCCAGAGAGCCGGCTCAGCAAATCACCATCTAATTTGGCGTCTTTGGAATTCATGAACTTAAAGACTCTTGAGGTACGAGCCCCACTAGGATTCGGAGGAAAAGCGTTCTCACGCTTCACGTACATCAGGATATAAATTAGCTTTTCTACGATTGTAGAAACCTGGTTAGCTTGGTCTCGCGTCACAGGCTGATGATGCGATCCCGCCCTTCGAATCATATTTAAGGTTTCCAAAAGATCGAAAGCCTCTGAAACAATGGCATCTTCGATGCGCACACCCCCATTTTCGGCTGCCCATCGAAAAATGAAGCGCGCGTGCCCAAGCATTGGTAACTCGATCTTCGAGTGATCGCTTCTCAGCTGTTTATTGAGCGCGAAGCCTTTCACCTCGGGTAGAGCTATCGGCAGATTACCCTTCGACGGGTCATGTTTTGCGTAACAAGCAGGCATGCTTACACCGTGAGCCTTTCTTGATGCTTCGAACACACTCAAATTGAATTCACGTTCAATTGTTTTCCAGAACCCTACCGCGGCTGGAGAAAAATCACCGTGCGACCAAGTATCGGCTGTCTCCAAGAGAGCTTGCCCGGAACGATAGAACTGCAAGCTGGTGGCGTCCATAAGGCTCGTGTCAATAAGCCTTGCGGGCTCAAGGTCTGGCAGCTTTAGACCCGCTGATTTCGCAAGAGACCAATCTAAAACAAGATCATCCGTCAGAGCACAGAGGTTTTCCGACTCCAAACCTTGCACTTTTTGCTGAATAGTTCGATCGACATCACGACGCAGCTCAGTCGCTTCATAATCTCTATCACTCGCCGCTGCCAGAACCTTCGCCATTCTCAATCTTAAGTTCGCTTTGCCACTCGGCCCCCGGGCTTGAAACGTTTCATCGTTGGCCGAGGAAAAAGCGCGCAGAATAATCTCTGCACGTTCTCTTTCCGGAATCTCCACAGACAACACGGATGCAAGCCGATTGGCATAATCAACAAGCTGCCTAATTTCATCTGCACTCCTAAGCGCAGGAACAACCACGTAAAAACCACGCCCCCAAATAGCTGGGGAGATGATTACGGCAGGAAGTTGAGCCAAATCTAAGCCGAGACATCGACCAAGTGCAAAATTGAGATTTCTACGCCCGTGAGCGTCAAGCTTCTCTACTAACTGCTCGTCTTTAAACGCTGTCCGTACATGTCGCCAGTCCTCGTAGCCCTTTGGGACTGAGGTAGCAACAAAAAACGCAAATCTATCGTTAGTAGCGTCGTGCATCGCAGCAAAATCTTTCTCGATGCCACGCACAATCTCAGCGCCCTTGTCGCTGACCTCATCAACGAGAATGAGAGCCTGGCAAGAAGTGCTTGAAAATTCCGCTTGTTTCTCGCGATCGAGATTGAAGATATTTTGAGAGATGTGGTAGCCCATAACTAAGTCGCCTGATTGCCTATAGGCTCAATGACTCGTGAGCGCCAATCAATAAATATAGACAGGGCAGTGTCAAAGATCACACTCCGGATAAATAAAGGATCCAGCAATTGTTCATAAGAACACTCGTTTAATGATTCGGCGAGGCGGCCGTAGAACTCTAATTTTGAAAACCAATTCACTGATTGAAACCGGCACTTTCTTAAGCGGCGAAAGTAATAACTGATAAGCGACGCTTGAGGAGACACTACGACGCGGCTAGAACCGCGGTAGTCAGGTACCGGGGCATCGACAATCATAACGTCTGCCCCCTTCCAATATATTCGCGGACGCTTAGGTCCAATAAATTCTTCTGGAGGCAACTTGGACACTACAGATTCAGGCACAGCCAACGTACGGCCACCAGAGAGCCTGCGCCTTTCTTCGCGCCTTTCACGCCTCGCATCTTCGCGCCCCTTCGACGCCGCATCCTTGATCTGAAACTCTCGAATTAGACCCTTCATTACACCAATATCAGAGTCCAGCTTTCGCAGAACCACCGTACCGTTATTGTATTTACCTGCGATCATAAACTATCCATAGCGTGCGCATATTCATGGACTGAGCCGCCAATAGCAGTACAGTAACACCGAACGTGGCACATTCCGGGTTACTGCATTTGCAGATATCGTTGCTCATCATGAACCTCCAACATACGCGTCAGGATGATCGAATGCACTGATTAGCCACCCATGCCATGCCTAAAAAATGGCCTTACCAGTCCAACTGCTTGCTGCCGATAAAATCCATCTCATGCGTGCCTTTGTCTTCATCCCAACGGTACAACCATACCCTTGAACGACTGGTACTGAACGCGGGCATTGGCACCGAGATGCTCGCTCCATTGATCTCAATGCCGAGGATTGCCGACTCCGCATAGTCGTAATCAGATGTGCCAACAATGGACTCCAAATAGGTAACGTTCCTAAGAAATCCATCGCTGTCGACACTTCTGCACTTGATTCTAAATACTGTGATGTCCGACAAAGATTGGATACCCAGCGGGATAGTTGTTAGTCCCTCGTCAAATTCAGTGTAAGCAACCAGACAGACTTCGTCAGATTTTGGGTCGAACACAACGCCGTCAATATCTGCCCATCGCTCAACATCCTCTCCCTCAGACAGCGCCGTCACGAACTGTGATCCAGCGATGGACGCCCACTCGTCCAGGTCATTTATTGGGAAGTCGCGCCGGTCAGTGCCAGGCTCGGTGAAAGCACAAACAACTTTCTGCTGGTCAGAGAAAAAACCGCGGGAAACTGCAAAATGATGGCTCGCCTCAGCCGATATCCGTTTTTCGAGATCTCCCGGAACACTGGAAGGCTGCTCAACTAGCCGTTCAAAAGTATGGGTATCGATGAAATACACGTCACAGACAATCCCCTTGCCCATAAGATGCAGAGTGACCTGGTCAGGTGATTCATCCTCCTCGCCCAGTTTTCTTAAGACATCGTCAACATTGATCCCCAACACTTTTTCGGTTTCGCCTTCCTTTTCCATCGTTTTTACCTTTGAGAGTTCAATCGAAATGCGCGCCGACTCTAGGTCGAAATCCTCATCTTGTTCATCATCATCAACGAAATCGAACCTGCGGATTGACACCTCCTCAGGAAGGAGTGCTGCAATGGCTGGCGGAATCCCCTCCATGTCGCGCACAATCAGGCAATCGTTCTCCATCGCCGCTTCAATAAAACCCGGCTGAATACGCAGCCCCGGTGACATCCAGTACCACGGGGACAATTGCTCAATCATCTGCATCTTTTCAATGTCCTCGATGAAGCTTTGCAACTGCCATCGCGCCTCTGATGAAAAATAACGATGAATTTCGGGAAGCACCCCCCGCAGAAACTCGCTGGAGTCCCTGAATGCCACCAGATGTTCCTCGGGCTCACCATCCTCGCGAGCAAAGTCCCACGCGATATCTACCTCAGCAACCACTTCCGCAGCCAGCTCCTTGAATGAGACAGCTGAGCAAGACTTGATCACATCGGTCAATCCACGCAGCACTAGACGTTTAAAAAACAATGTGCAGCCAATATCCAGCTCAAACGCCTCATGAATAGACGAATCGACCGCGATAGGCTGTGGGCTTCGGCCTTTTGCGAAGGCTAGACGGTAGGCTTCGGCTAATGCCGTGACCCACTGCGACACTTTCTCAATAAACTCATCATCAGCGGGTCTCGAGGTAATGCCTACCGGAGCAATCAGGCTCGCGGCCGCTTCGATAGCCGCATCCAACACTTCCGCATTCGCAGGTTCTCGTCTGATTAGACCAGCTACCCGCTCGGTCACGGCGTCCGCAGGCATTCCTGCGACCTGTAACACGGCCAAGTAGTTGAAGAGACCATCCTCTGTCTGCTCAAGCCCGGGCACTTCGACAAAGCGGCAAAAATGCTTCTCCAGCAACTCGCGAACAAAATCACTGCAAGCGGTATCAAGACCCCATGCCTCTGCGAAAGTGCCAGCCTCCTCATTTAAGTGATTACCATCCCAGAACAATTCTGAAATTGTGTGCCGACTCAAGGTATCCAAATGCTCCTCACCATTCACGCCCACTAGAACAGCGAACGACACTTGAATCTTCGTATTGTCCTCGTCATCGATATAAATCAGACATGACAGATAAACAGGACCGAAACTGCGGCCTTTCGTTAACGAGCAAATGTCATTGATAAAGCGCGCTAGTGGCTCTCTGAATCGGGCGTTGGCCTCAGCCGTGAATTCACTCGCTAAATTCCGCAGCTCAATTGGGATTCTCTGGGCATATGGCTGGTAATCAGCTTCGGCATCCGGAGCCTCAATGCCATGATCTATGCGCACCAAGATCTCACGAGTCTCATCAAGAACCTGAAATCCACCGCCATTGAGGGGGATCAGAGTTTCGAAATTTTCCGCCATTAATATCACCTCACTGTTGGCAGCAAGCACTTTGGATGTAACACAACCATCTCTGCGCAATGAAGAATGAGTCAAAACAATTGGATTGTAACCAGCATTTGCTCCAACACCCCTCAAGAGGCAGTCCTATTATTGGCGCTGGCTACGTTGATCCCCTCGATAACACCACAAAAAATATCGAGAGTGCGTCTCTAAGCAAATCTCTTACGCCACTGAGATCAATTGGCACCGAGGCGGCTGACGCGGCACACTCATAGAGCATGTAGCGTACATCCACACATAGCCCGATTAATCAGTCGAGCACGACTTCGAGCAACTTCCCAAGAGATACAAAGTGAATCCAACAACACACTCGATCACAACCTGTCGTCCGCTTAATACCTTCCGCGTAGGCCTCTAACTGTCCGGAATACCTTAGTGCGGCCTCCTCTGGAACTCCCCAAACACCCGTTTTGTGATCGATCAAAATACGTTGGCTGCCTGACTCAAGCAGCATGTCTATAAACCCTCGGATCTGCTGCCCTTCTGCGTTTCTGTAGACTATGGGCACCTCGCCTCCCGCTGCTGTTGGAGAGAACGCTTTGTTCACGCAGTCGAAAAAACCATCCAGATAGTCATCAAGGCTCTTCACGTCGATATTCTTCGCGATATCAAACTCATCTAATATCCGTGATTTGGAATCTTGACCGAAAAGCCGCGCCGCGATTGCTGCGTGGACTGCGGACCCGAGCGTTAGTGCATCAACATTTCCTTTGACTCCAAGCGACGCTCCAATCTCCAAAACGCGCCCAGCACGAGCGGTAACGATGGGCATCATTGACGACGGGGTTTTTCCAAGCGGCAGAAGATCCAATTTTTGTGGTTTTTTTATTGCTAAAGCGTAATAGCCCGGAGCAGGTGGAGGCGCATCACCGGGCGCCAAATTTCGCACGCGAGTAGGAATAGAGATTCCATTGGGTAGCTGCAACTGGCCGCTAGTTGGAACAAACCAATGGGCATTCAACAGACCCATCCAGGGACCTGTCTCTACATTTTCTGGAAGCGCTAATATGAGGGTGTCCCTCGCTCTCGTAAGCGACACATAAAGTAGACGCAAACCCTCATCCTCCTCTTTTATAAGAGCTTTGGTGCCTTCAGTGCCCCTGACGATCTCCTCGAGCACTCTCACGCCGGCCTCATTACTGCCATTAAAACGAGGCCAATAACGCAGTGTTCGCCCCGCCAGGGGATCATCTAGCCGTACCGCCTTATTTGAGGACTGCACAGTGAGCCCAAACAATCTTGGCTTGAGCTTGGCATTCAGGTTCATCGCAATCACCACCGGCCACTCGAGCCCCTTTGCCCCGTGATGCGTCATCACACGAACGGCAGCATTGCCACCGACAGCCTGCGTATCCCTCTCATCACCAGCAAGGGTCTGTAGCCACAAAATCAACCCTGGCGTCGTTGCAGGCTCATGACTTGCGGAGCACTGTTCGATGTAGTCGTGTGCATGCTTCATCAATGCATCAACATTGTCATATCGCTGCTGTCTTGCCGCCGGATTTGGACCCCAAGTCTCAATAGTCTCCAGGACATTGCCGGCATGAATAGCAAGATCCAAAGCTTCAACTGGCGTCAGGTAAATAAGACGAGACTTAACACGATCGAGCCCCACCAACGGGCTATTTTTATAGCCGTACCCCCAGTCATTAGGAGTCTTATTTTCGGCAAGGTAGTCGATCCTTTCTGCCAACCAGGCATCAGGGCTCAGGCTCCCGGATAAGCTGATTATCTCAGCGGTTGCCAATGAGTCTTCCTGACTTACCAAGCGGCGAAGGCATGCGAGTGTCAGCACTGCCTCTGGCGTTGCCAGAAGGCCGGCGCGTTTATACGCTGCTGGAATACCCCGTTGAGACAGCGCCATAGCCATATCAGCCAAATCAGCGTTCGTCTTGCACAGAACAGCGACGTCAGCAGGAAGCAACGACCGTAGCTGCTTTGTTTCCTTATCAACAACCTCTCGTCCTTCGCTGAGCAGTTGACTGATCCCTTCCGCCACGGCGGCGTAATGATCAACTTTCTTACCCTTGGCAAGCTGCCAGCTCTCAACGGCGGGCGCGGTAGACAGCTGACTCAACGCGGGTGCCAGCTCAACCTGGTGTGCGGGTAGTTTATGGGCGAAGGCTGGCACAAAGAGCGCGTTGGTATAATTCACCAGCGCTGGCTGCGATCGGTACGACTTATCCAGCACCGTCGGCTCATTCCCCCCTGTAGTGACTCCATCAATAACTGCCTGCATCAATGCGGGATCGGCGCCCCTAAAACCGTAGACAGACTGCTTGAGATCACCAACCCAGATAACGTTATCGGCCAGCTCAGACAGCCTTGTAAACAACGCGAGCTGAATCGGACTGGTATCCTGAAACTCGTCAACCAGCAGCAATTCCAACTCCTCCCTAAGCACCCCAGCAACGGCCGGCACAGCGAGGAGTGCATACAACTGCTGCTCTTGGTCAATAAAGTCCACCAAACCCTTTGACTGCTTTATGTTTTGGTAATGCTCCAGCGTATCTGCAGCAATGAGAAACAATTCTCGAGAAAATTCCTCAAGCTCCGCACACAGGTCCGGGTGTTCACCGAAACGAGCAGCGATATCAGCAACCGGCTGCGCAGCGTCCAAAGACGCTTTCGCAGGCTTGGCTTTCGCCAGGGATACCCAATCTGGCCACGTCAGTTGGTCATTGATCAATGCCGCACGACACTGCTCCAGCTTGGCAACATACTTTTGGGTGGTACCTGTTTTGTCGTTGCCCGCAGCAATCTGTGCGATCGCCTGATGAAGAGCCGCAAGCAGCGCCGCATCAAGATCTAAGGATGCTGGCTTAGGGAAGTAGGCCAGCAACGACGCGATATCGGACGCATCTTCCTGTCGCAAAAAAGCAGCGGACATATTGTTTGCACGGGCCGCATCAGCAATATTTTTTACGTGGGTCCGCCAAAGCAGCGCTTTGGTCCGTATATCGATTGCACCGACACGACGGGCCAGGGCATTCATCCTGTCTACCAGACTTGCCCGCGTTGCAAGCGCATGCTCCATGGCGCGGTTGAATAGCAACGCTGCTTGCGTCTCCTCGAGCGTCCGCTGCTCCGGTGGCAGTCCAGCCTCAAAGGCGAAGCGCTTAAGGAGCACTCCACAGACGCTGTTCACCGTGCCTATTAGCGCTTGCTCGACCTCTGTGGCGACTGTGTGGTGCCCACCTTTGATCAGGCTTCCTCTTACTCGCTCTTTGAGCTCTCCCGCTGCCAAACGGGTGAAGGTCGTCGCAACCACGCCTTCAGGACGAATTGTCCCCGACGCGAGCAAGTCACGCAGTTTTCCAGTCAGCGTATACGTTTTGCCCGAGCCAGCGCCGGCGCTGATAACTTGAATATCACTCACGATCCATCGCCCCACCCCATAATGAAACGATAATCATTAAATGTGTCGGCCGTCTCCGGCAGAATAAGACCCATGCTCCCCGGCTGAGACTCATCATCTGCTTCAGTCCCAGTCATAGTGACCTCAATCCGTCCTTCATCAAACTGCGTTCGTCGCCATTGCCAGGTATGCTCGAAGGCTCTCCAAAAGCCAGCCACATCGACACCGTCTGGCGGGTCTAGGCGTTCGCCGTTTGGTAAAAGCTCATGACCAAAATTCAAAAAGTGGGCCTCACTTGCAATGAAGTAGCTCAGTGCCGGGTACCCTCCTGGCGCATCACCGCGAAGCAAGTGCGCGTAGACCGCGAGCTGAAGGTACTCCCCCTCTTGCAGCGAAGCCCTTCGATAGTTACGCCCGCCCCACTTCACGTCAATAACGAGTACTTGTCCGCTTTCTTTCTTAGCGACTAGATCAATAGTTCCCTTCAGGTACCCACCACAAAATTCACCGGTTTCTGACACTTCGCTTGCGACATGGGTAAAACCGCCATTTTTAAGCTGCTCAACCACTGTCAAGAGGGCACGTTGCGCACCGCTCTGAAAAGCTTGCGACTCAGCTAGCCTACCTGGCTCCAAAAGCACCGCTCCTTCCTTCTTCATTAGTGCTGGAAGTCGTAATGCTGCCCATGTTGCAACGGCTCCAGACTCAACCTCCTGAGGGTTTTTATGTTCGTTAAAAAATTGTTCAAAAAAGTGATGGACGAGATTCCCTTTCAGTAGCGCACCATCACTCATCTCAAACAAGACACTCGGCTTTATGCGAGCGTGATAGCGAAGTAACCACTGGTAGGGGCTATTAATAAACGCGTCAAAGCTGGAGAAGGACTCTTGAACGCGGCCGGGTAAGCGCGCCACTGCTGGAATGTGCAACCAGCGCTCTAGCCTCGGCAACGGCCGGCAATCGGCCGATACACTGTCTATCCCAAGCTTCGAAAGCACCTCTGGATCATCTGCATGGTAAGACGGGATACCTTTGCCGATGCCAAAAACAAGATCCAGCAAAGGATGATGGCGATCGCCATCACCGTGGACCACAATGTCGCATCGCTCTCTTACCGACAGTAAGGGCCGGAGCCACGCGTTACTCAACCAAGCGAGCTGACTACGTTCGGTTTGCAGAAGCACTCCAGATGCCTCCAGTACCTCACTCTCGTGTCGGTACCAGGGCCACCGTGTTATCGAATCAACCGCCTCTGCATCCCACCAAACGAGCTTGTCGACCGGATTCGTGAGAGCACCTGTATGCGTTGCTCGCTGGGGCCTCATCTGACCCGCGGCTACTTGCGCCTCCCTGTCGACAAGGTTGGTACCCTGCCCTCTGATATCCTCGATGAGTCTCAGGACATGATCGCGCGTCAGAATGCTCCGCCCCGCATCAGCAAGACGCTCGACGGCTTTCACGAGCTCCTCGCATTGGTTGAGTGCCACATCAAAAAGTGGTGTGACGTCTTCTGGCTCACCACCGCGTTCTTTCGCCAACCAGGTCGACAAAGCCTTTGCTCGCTCTACAATGACAATGCCGCTTACACCTTCGATCGGATTGTGCCTATTCGGCGCCAACCAAAATTGAATGTCACGTCTAATCCCAGCGTGCTCTTCCTCAGGCTTCTCAGACAAAAACTTTGCTATCGCTTCCTGCCACGACGGTCCATCGATGCCAGGTTTAGACGCCATCGTTTCGGCAAGCGCAAGGCGCAACTGAACCGGCAACGGTGCCATCTCTATAGTAAGAAATTGAAGCATGACTGTGGGCCGCAGTGGATCCCAGACCAACTCACAGACTAAGGGCAATAACTGCAAAACAGGCCGCCAAGAAGAGCCGGTTGAAAAACCCAGTCGGGGAGCGTTGATTGATTCCAAGGCGTCATCGAGTACATCGCCCCGTGATTCCGCGAGTACAGCGAACGATCCCTCACCGATGGTGGTCGCTGTGGAACCGATCATAGCGGCCACCAGTTTTGCTGAACTACGCGTATTGTTTGCCTCAATAAGGCGCAGACTCCCGTCACCCTGTAAATCTATCGTGCCTACAGTTCCTTCGATAAGATGCGTCTGCAAGGCATACAAGTCGCTACCTGGCTTCGCGATGGGCGTCTTTATTGCGATTGCGCGAGATGAGGAATTGTCGACACCTAACTGTCGAAAAAGCTGCTGCCAAAGATGAGAGAAACCATCCCAATCATCGAGTAAAACCACAGAACCAACAGGTATTGTGGTGTCGCGCAATAGACTTATGACCCGTTGCAGACGCTCTCCTCGGGACGGGGCAACAACACCTCTCGCCTTAGCTTCGATAGCAGCCATCGACTGCAAGCGGGACGGTACTCCGCCTTCAAACACTCCATTCCATCCTGCTTCGTACCATTGATCACGCCAGGACAACAGCGTCTTTGCTACTGAAAATGGATCAGCCTCATAAGATTTCGCGTAGAAATCGTCAGTAGTTTTCATCGATTCAATGCAAGCGAGGTACGACACCAGCCTAGTGGTAAACGACGACTGATCCACATTTAAACCTAAGAGCATCTCGAGCAGCGACAGCAAACCCGACAAGTCGACAGTCACCTCTCCAATCTTGTTGACAGACTGAGGTTCCGCAGGAGGTGACAGGCCAACATTGATATGCACAGGCACTAAGGGCACGCTAAATTCACTTGAAATGACGGTTACTCCCATGCGGGTGCGAAGCAGCTAAAAAAAAACTAAATCCGATTGGATAAAACTACATGACGTAACGAGGGGCCGCCGTTTCGAGGAACACCTCATATCATCCACCGTAGCGTATCAAGGAAAGCCGCCCAGAGCTCTCGGCCAAAAGGCAGCAGGACGCGCCAAGTATATTTCGCCGCCTACCATCAGCTTGATTCGGACACACAAACGCAGGGCCTTAATGCCGTAAACGGCGCTGTCCGTACACACCTTAAGCAGAGTGGGCATATTTCGGGCCGTCAAGGCGCATCTAACATTCCACGGAGGATGGCATACGACCCCGCTATTCGTCACTGAGCCACTTACACTCCTGCGTATCGGTGTGTTCTTGTCCGCCAAACGAGTCCAGCTGTCGACCAAGCTTGATGATCGATTGCCACTCTTCTCCATGTGCTTTCACGCAGAGAAGACCCCAAGCTTTTTTACTAATCATCAGGGTGCATTCCCAGCTCTTGCTCCGAAAGTATGACTTTAAAAATTTATCATCAATTCAAATAGCGTCAAGCACTAAAACATCAGGCGGCTAAGAGAAGAGAAATGCCCCGCAAGCATCTACCAACCGAGCCCTCGTGATATCGAGAGAATTTGATTAAGGCGCGACTCTGGGCCACATTATTCTAGTTTAGGCAACTGGGATTCTCAGCATGCAACCTACCGACGACGCGGCCGTAGATATTGATGCAGTCTTGCTACGAGACATTGCAACGCTTGAGGAAATGATGAAAAGCCGTCTAGACCTACACCAAGAGCCAAAGGTACCGACAGTAACGCTAATGGCTTTTTTGAAAAGCTGCTGACGTTTTGATTGTCAACGGCCCCCGGCCAAGCACCAGGGCTGCATTAACGTCGTGGTATCGAGTCAAGTGGGAAAAATCGATATAACGCTACGCCGCCTAAGGGGCATGCTCAAGCCCATCGGATACTTCAACATACTTGAAGTCGATAGGCGCATTGCCGATGCGCTTAACGAGCTGCCCGATAACGAAAAGTTCAGGAGGACCCATCGTTCATACTACTCTGCAGAGCGCAATGACCACGGTTCAGAGTCGACGGCAGCGGAATTAAGGAACGGACTCTTTAGTCTCAGCCTAGAAAATACAAAACAGCAACTACAGAGCATCGTCGTCAAACGCGCCCGCGATCTCTACTCCAGCTGCGGAAAGTCTTGCGTAAACGTCATCACCAAAGTGCCAACCTCTGGGCATTTTTGTCCTTAACCCCAGTTCAATATCAATCTTTCTTGCCTCAACCGGCAATATGTTCGCAATCTTTAAGTTTTCGCGCACTATCTCTGCCATCTCTTTCGGATGTTTTTTATCGACCGCCATTTTAATGAGTTCGTTGTGTAAGCAGATACAGGGGACAAGGTGCTCTCGATAATTATTTGTTGTGGTCTTTCGATTAACCGATATCACCGCGTCATGCGCATCAGACTCAAGCAGGGTTCGCGCCATGTTTAAGAGCGCCTGATCTTTATTTTCAATTGCATAGACATATCTACCAACAATCAGGTCAGGTGAATACGTTAAATCAAAAAGCTTTTTCCCTACCACCCGCTCGGCCGAATCTGCCAACCGCTCTGCAGGAGCGTCCTTCAGCGCGGTGTAGATACGCTCAAAGACATCCATCGAGAAGTCACCAAAATGCGGATTACGCTGATCTCTTGATAAGCTTATGCCTGCTTCTTCTATCAACTCCACGACCTTTGGCCATATCTCAAGCCTAAAACTATTGTGAATGGCAACACAAATCTGCGGCTTGCCGCTTGTATTCGCAACGACCTCAAGACGCTTGACTCCTTTCTTAGGTACATTCACATAAGCTAACGTGCCATTTCTGCCTCTTTGAGAATCGTCATAACAGACGACTAGCTCTAGCTTTCGCTGTATCGCGTCGCCGATCTGTCGAATTTGAGCTTGACGCTCAGATAAAGTGTTTCGACTTGACGTCAATTTTCTATCTCCGCTTGTTTCTGAGGTAACGAAAGGTACGTCGCAAAAAAATCGAATCCGTACACGTAATGCAAGCCGGGTCTGACAACGTCACCATCAGCAAAATAGGTGCGCCTTAGAGGTGCAACATACATGAACGATTATCGGCGGGTAAAGATCCAATCCTCGGGAGGTTATAGACATAAAAGCGTCCCCTAGTTCGTATTACACAAATTGCGTTGAGGGGATATAAACTAGATAGAAACGTTTCAACTCAGATTGCCCGCATTAACTTGAGCACCGCGCGCGAGAGGCACCGACATGCACAATTCAGCTTATGCAACACCCTTAATCATTTCACACAATGATGACGCACTGCCTCTCGCACCAATGACAATGTCAGCAACCAGTGAATCAACTTATAACGAGCAGTTCCTTCAGGAACTCATGTATCGAAACCCGTCATGCCTACCCATCAACGAAATTGATGGGAGCTACTCCCCCCTGATACCCGTATGCATGGAACTACAAACCCCTGCTGGCCCTCTGGATATTCTGTATGTAACGCCGTCAGGGAAGCTAGCTATTGTTGAGGCAAAACTTTGGAGAAACCCAGAGGCGCGCCGCAAAGTTATCGGACAGATTCTTGATTACGCGAAAGAGCTGTCAAAGTGGTCGTATGAAGATTTGCAGCGTGAGGTTTCTAAAGCCACAGGCACGAAAGGTAACCAGCTGTACAACCTGGTTGCCGCACAGTACCCGGATACCGTGGAACGTGAGTTCTGCGATGCGGTCTCTCGCTCTTTATCCATCGGACAGTTCTTACTAGTCATCGCAGGTGACGGTATTCGCGAGGGCGCCGGCGCTATCGCCAACTTTATCGAACGATCCGGCAACCTCGCGTTTACCTTTGGCATGGTCGAACTAGCCATCTATCAACACCCCAACGCCCGATGCCAGGTTCAACCTCGCGTTCTGGCTAAAACAGCGGTCATAAAGAGAACGATCGTAACTATCGAAGACGGCGCGATTCGGCTCGCCGACGACGAACCGAGCTCGCTTGAGGCTCATGAGGACAGCGCATCAGCACAGCGATCACTATACTCGAACTTCTGGAGTGACTTTAACGCGTCGCTGCAACTCGATGACACCAGTCAGCCGATAGGAACGGCGGCAAAAGCACAAAATTATTATTTGTATATGCCTCCGGATAAAAACCAAGCGTGGTTATCTGCTTACTTTCAGGGTAGCCAGGGAAAAATAGGGGTTTACCTTCGCTTCGCGCGGAACGGATTTGGGGATGTGGCCTACCCGGCCCTTTTGGCCGAAAAAGATCAGATCGAAAAAGAGCTTGGAGCGCCCGTTGAATGGCGATCTAAGGATGGCCAGCATAGCGTCGTTCTTGCAATGCCCCTAGAAGACCCGACATCTGAAAGTAACCTACCCATTGCAAAGGCGTTCTTTGCCGATACGCTAAATAAATTTTGTGAACGCATTTCGGCATAGGCTGGTAGCCATAGCTGAGGGCTAACGCATCGTAGAGGCTTACAGACAACAGTGCGGAAAATCGGGCTACGTGTTCGAGTATCGGGGCAAACGCCTCGGTACGCTGCGTACATCCGCCTAGCGCCGTGCATGGACACGTTCAGGACTACCGGAGGATCCGATGGTCATGAAGGGCGTTCATAACCTGCGTCACACCTGTGGCCGCAGGCTGCGCGCAGCAGATATATGAGTAGAGTGGGTAAGGGCACGATTGGCTCAAACAGCCTTTGGGCTGTTTTCGGGGCTGCGCCCCGCCGTCGCTACGCTCCTGCGCCCAAACTGCTCCTATTCGTCGCAGTTTGTCGAACGAGCACGCTGACTCGGCTGAGCACACCTGACAAACAAAAAAGCCCCCATCTTTCGACGGAGGCTTTTTCGTTTGTTTGGCGCGCCCGGCACGATTCGAACGTGCGACCGCCTGGTTCGTAGCCAGGTACTCTATCCAGCTGAGCTACGGGCGCGTAGGGGGCGGGACTATAGGTATCTAGACCTTTTCTGTCAAGGCTGAACACCACCATCAATACTGCCGCCCTGGCCATCGGCAGAGAAGAACAGGCGGAAAGGGATCTTCTGGCCACTCTTTAGCTTAACCAACAGGCCGTAATGATCGTTGTCGTAATCATCAATCCATTCTGTCTCTAACTCCGGCAGCAAGTCGGGCATCTCCGCCTTTTCTGGCGCCTGCCCCACGACCCGCACCTCTTCCATGTCGTAGTCAGAAGCCATCACAACTTTTGGCACTTTAATCATGACCGTATGCTGGCCCGAAGCCGGGTCGGCCTTAACCTCCATCACCTCGGCACCGGACTTGCCATCTCGGTGGCCTTTCACCAGCTCCAGCCAATCGGTCTCCATACCCAGAGACTGGGTAAATCCGGCCAACGGCGACAGGGCCAGCACGGCGACAAAGGTTCGCAAAATCATGACAAATACTCGTTTCATCGGTGGTCTAAGGGTAGCGGGTATTTTGGGTCGCGTCAGCCTGCGGGAATTCACCCGTCAATCAGGCTGCTCCCAAACTGAGCCAAAAGCGTGCAAGTCCCGCTGCGCTCACCATCAACAGTGCAAGCCCTAGATAGCGAAAAAACAGCTGTGTGTCGGCACGCAGGCTATAAGCATGAAACCTAAGACCCAGAACATGCCCAATAGCCGCACAGGGGAGTAGCCACAAATGCTGTCGCCACTGCAGGTCGACGTCGGTGATAACAAAGGCAATGAGCTTAAGACCCACCAGCACAAACCACAGAACAAACAAGGTATCGCGCAGCTGCTCCTTTGAGACGCGACTGGCCGCCACAGGCACCACCAGGGGCGCTGCGATCAGCGATACACCGCTCACATAGCCGCCCAGCATCAAAAAGAACGCATCGACTTTCTTGCTGTTACTTTTGAACGGCCGACCCGCTATGTAACTAATTGCATATAGGGTGACCATGCAAAATATAAAGCCGGTCACTATCGACCCAGGCAGCGTGATCACTCCCGCAACGCCGATTAGCTTAGGCACAATCATTAAAGGCAGCGCGTAGCGCAAAAACTCCCAGTTGATGGTGCTGACCGCCCTACCGAGCCTGGCGTCCGCCCGGTGGGCCTGCCACACCGTCAACCCCGAGAAGAACAGCAGATGGACCGAAATGATCGGCAAAAAGAGCAGCGGCTCGTCGCGAATCAGCAGTAAAAACGGCAGGGTCAGTACCGCGCCGCCAAAGCCAAGGCCCGAGCGCACAAAGCCGCCCCACACAAACAGTAAGGCGATGACCCCATATTCCCAGGGCAGCAGCTCAGCCACGGGCAAAGCCTGAGCTAGCGCTGGTCATCAAGATAAAACTGATCGTCAAAGGTCTTCATCCAGTCGGGATAAAAAATAGCCAGGGCCGTTACGCACATTCCGTTAATAAACCCTTCGGAGAACATCAACAAAAACAGCAGGGGCCAGAACTCCCTGACATTTTGAAGATAGTTATTGAGCCCACTGCTCCAAAACAACAGTAGCGCAGCCAGTGCCAGTAGCAGCATTACCAATGCGCCTCCGGCAAAGCCTGCGCCTAAAATGTAGACAAAAGGATGCTGCAACGATGGCCGGTACAACAGCCGAGCCAGTATCCAGGTCGTCGTGGCCGGCAGCAGCACGCAAAGCACGACCGAGAGCGGGTACGCCGCCCAATCCAACCCCTGCAAGGCGTACAACGCTATGATGGCGATCGATGCAGCAAGGACCGCAAAGGACCATCCCACCAGCAGCGTCAACGTCGTGACACCTAAAAAATGCAAAATCAGGCCATCCACAAGGTGAATATTCAGCAGCCACAGCATCAGACAGACCACGGCACCACCGGCCACCAAATGCATGCGTCCCGGCGCTTGCCTCAGCGCCGACCACTGGGCATGCCACAGCGCAAGTGCCAGGCTGAGCAATAGAGCCATACCTGCCACGACCAGTATCCAGTGGGGCAGCAAATGAGCGGGCACATGCACGCGATCAACACACCTTGTTTAATGATTTACGCAGCGATACCAACGCGCCCGCTGTGAGAGCCTGCGGAGCTTTACCCTGACGCCGCTTCGCTCATAGCTCGGCCGCCAAACGACAGGCCTGATCGATAGCGCGTTTTGCATCAATCTCTACGGCCATATCGGCGCCCCCGATCAAGTGCACGCCCTGTCGTTCACCCACCAGCGCATCATAGAGGCTGCGCTCGGACTCCTGCCCCGCGCAGACCACAATGGTATCCACCGCCAGAAGTTGGGGCTCGTCATCGATGGAGATATGCAGTCCACGGTCATCAATACCGTCGTAACGCACACCCTTGAGCATATGCACACCCCGGCGCTTCAGGGCGAGCTTGTGCGTCCAGCCGGTAGTCGGACCCAATCCACGACCGGGTGACGTGGGCTTGCGCTGCAGCAAAAAAATCTCTCTATCAGCGATCTCCACCACCGGCTCGACGCCGGCGACACCGCCACGGGGGTGATTCTCAAAATCGATACCCCATTCCCGGGCAAACACATCGCGATCCAGCGCCGCAGAGACCCCCGCATGGGACGCCAGCTCCGCCACATCAAAGCCGATACCGCCGGCGCCGATAATGGCTACCGCTTTACCCAAAGGCCGCGTGCCACGAATGGCTTCGTCGTAGCTCATGACCATAGGATGGTCGATACCTGGTACCTCGGGGTCGCGGGGATTAAGACCGGTTGCCACCACCACCTCGTCCCAATCGTCCGCACCGAGCTGTGCAGGATCCACGCGATGTTCCAGATGCACGGTGACGCCGGTGAGCTCCAACTGGCGCTGGAAATAGCGAATGGTCTCGGCAAACTCCTCCTTGCCGGGAATGCGCATGGCCAGATTGAAGTGCCCCCCCAGCTCGTTGCTCGCCTCGAACAATGTCACCTTGTGGCCTCGCGATGCAGCGGTGGTCGCAAAAGCCAGTCCGGCGGGCCCTGCCCCCACCACCGCAATGCGTTTGGGTGACTCGGTGGGTCGATACTCCAGCTCGGTTTCGTGACAGGCTCGGGGATTCACCAAACAGGACACGGTCTTGCCTCTAAACGCGTGATCCAGGCAGGCCTGATTACAGGCGATGCAGGTATTGATCTCATCCACACGCCCCTCAAAAGCTTTTTTGGCAAACTGCGAATCGGCCAGCATGGGCCGCCCCATGGAGGTGATATCGGCAAGTCCGTCGGCGAGCACCTGCTCGGCCACCTCGGGCATATTGATGCGATTGCTGGTGATCATGGGTATGGAGAGTTCTTTGCGCAGACGTCCGGTGACGCCGGCAAACGCGGCTCGGGGTACCCGGGTACTAATGGTGGGCACCTGCGCCTGGTGCCAGACAAAGTGCGTGCTCATGATCGATGCGCCGGCGGCCTCGATAGCTTTGCCCAGCGTGACCACTTCATCCCAGCTGCTGCCATCGGCCATGAGCTCCATAGCCGCAATGCGGTAGATAACAATAAAGTCGGGACCCAGAGCCTCCCGGGTGCGTCGCACAATTTCTACAGGCAGGCGCATACGGTGCGCGTAATCACCACCCCACTCGTCCTGCCGGTGATTGGTTTTCTCTAACAGAAAGGTACTCAGCAAGTAGCCCGCCGAACCAATGATCTCTACGCCGTCGTAGCCCGCACTCTTTGCTCGCTGGGCGCAGATCACAAAATCCGCAATCGTCGCCTCGATATCCTCGGCCGTCATCGCCCGGGGCTCCCGGGGATTGATCGGGGATGCAATGGGCGACGGTGCGACGGGATCGGCGCTATACGCCAGATTACCCGCGTGAAGTATCTGCAGACAGATTTTGCAATCCGGCGCGGCGGCGTGAACCGCGTCCGTCACTACGCGATGCAAAGGCACATGTGCATCGCTATTGAAGGCGCCGTACTCACCGGGCGCCAGCGCTGCTGAGTCGTTGGGCGCGTTGCCACCGGTGATAATCATGCCGACGCCGCCCGAGGCGCGTTCCGCGTAGTAGGCAGCCATACGTTCGAATCCTGCCGGCCCCATCTCCTCCAGACCCGTGTGCATAGACCCCATCAAGATGCGGTTTTTCAGCTGCGTAAAACCCAGATCCAGCGGCTCAAAAAGATGCGGGAACTGCGGATGCGTGGGACTGCTCATTTCAGGCGCCAGTGACATCGAGATACCCCCGGTCGATGGCTGTCTCCAAGGCGTTAACCGCTGAGCGCAACTCTTCGTAGGCCTCACGCTGACGAGCCAGCATGGAGATCTGCTCGTGGGAGGGCATATCCGGCGAGATCTTGGCGATATCAATCAGCTCCTGGAGATAGGAAAGCCGCGCTCGCGCTGCCATGGTGATCACCGGCCGTATGGACTCTACGCTCAGCTCGGGTATCGCTGGATTCATAATTTCGCGATTGATGTCGCGACGGAGTTTCTCTAACTCCAGGAGGAGTCGATTGCTTTCTTTTCCTGTCATAGGTGCACCCTTTTGTACGCGCAGGCGAGGACTTTTTATCACACAGACAGTCACAGGAAACGTGCCTCTGGTCAAGACTTGAGGCGCGCTGCCACACCAGCTCGGAGAATGTCCCAATTGGCCTGCGTCAAGGGCTGGCATCCGCGCCGAGGAGCGGGTATTTTCTCCACCGTGAATTGATACCGCGCCTAGAACACAGAACGACGTCGGCGACAGAACTGTTTGCAAGCCATCCAGGAGGTCATCCAGCAATGAGCTTTGAAAAGGCAACCGCGGTCGATAGCCACCAGCACCCCTATACGGCCGAGATCGCCGAAGGTTGGGACATTGTGGGCAACGCCAATGGCGGCTACCTGCTGGCCATTGGCGCCCGCGCCATGGCCAAGGCAGCAGCCCAGCCTCACCCCGTCAGTGTCACTGCCCACTACCTGGCCCCTGGCAGGCCCGGCCCGGTCACCATCGATCCGCAAATCGTCAAGGCCGGCAAACGCCTCACCACGGTACGAGCCACGCTGCTGAGCCCCGAGAGGCCCCTGATAGAGCTGCTGGGCACCTTCGCTGACCTTAAGTCTTTTACCGGCCCTGCCCGCGTGGACGCCAGCCCGCCGGACCTTCCGCCGCCGGACGAGTGCGTGCGCACGGTACCTGATATAGAGCGGGGCTTCCCGCCCGCTATGATGGGCCGCGTGGACCTGCGTCTGCATCCCGAGGACGCAAATTTTCTCAAAGGTAAACCCTCGGGCGACCCCTTGATTCGCGGCTGGCTGCGTCTTCCGGACAATGAGCCTATGGACCCTTTTGGCCTGCTCCTGGCCACCGACTGCTTTGCCCCCACCATATTCAATGCCAACCTGCCCGTCGCGTGGACTCCCACCGTAGAACTCACGGCGCATATCCGGGCAGTACCCGAGCCCGGCTGGCTGCGCTGTCGCTTTAGCACGCGCTTTATCAGCGGTGGGATGATGGAAGAAGACGGTGAAGTCTGGGATAGCAGCGGTCGCCTTGTCGCTCAGTCACGACAGCTGGCACTGACACCACAGGCCTGAGCCTACGGCGTGGATCTTGAGCAAGAATCGGGTGGCGGGCTGAGCACCTTAAGGAAACACTGGAAGCCCCGGTAAAAAAGAGTTGCCCTATGCTTCACCACAGTGCGCCGGCGAATGCGACAATTCGTCCTATGTCTGAGCCTTTACACAGTTCTTCTGCCCACTACCGTCTGGTTGCCGACGCGATTCACTATCTGCGCGCGCACCAGCGGGAACAGCCGAGCCTGGAAACCCTCGCCCGGGCGCTGAACACGAGCGAATCGCATCTCCAACGAACCTTCAGCAGCTGGGCAGGTGTATCCCCCAAACGCTTCTTGCAAATTATTACCCGCCAATATGCCGTGGACGCGCTGCGCGCGCAGGCCTCGGTGCTTGATGCCAGTTTGGATGCCGGCCTTTCAGGGCCCGGTCGTCTTCATGATCTGACGCTGAGCTGTGACGCCATGACACCCGGCGAGATTGCCAGCCACGGCAAAGGCCTGAACCTGAATTACGGCTGGGGAGATACGCCGTTTGGCATGGCGTTTATCGCCTGGAGCTCGCGGGGCATATGCCAGCTCAGCCTTCATGACGGCAAACTTAGGGACGTCGAGGGAACATTCAACGAAGAATGGCACGGCGCAACCCGGCAAGAGAACCGCGCCGCCGCGGCAGCACTTCTGGAACAAGCGTTTGCAAAACCCCTGGAGCGCGGAAAGCTGCACTTACTCCTTCGCGGCACCAACTTTCAGGTCAAGGTCTGGGAAGCGTTAATGCAGGTCACTCCCGGACGGTTGGTAACGTATCAGCAACTCGGCGCCATGGCAGGAACCGGACAGGCCCACCGCGCGGTAGGCTCTGCCATGGCCCGCAATCGCATTGCCTATCTCATCCCCTGCCATCGGGTTATTCGACAGGGCGGAGACTGGGGTAACTATCGCTGGGGGCTTGAGCGCAAACTCGCATTACATCTTTGGGAACAGCCTGCATGAGCACAGCGCAGCTCGCACAGTTAGTCGCTCTGGCCGCCATCTGGGGCTCGTCCTTTATGTTCATGCGTATTGCGGTACCGCAGCTAGGGCCGGTATGGCTGCTGGAAATGCGTCTTGTGGCCGCCTCTTTGATCCTGCTCATCATCAGTCGCGCCATGCGCCGACCCCTGCATCTTCGCAAGCACTGGCGTCACTATGTGATTCTGGGCGTTTTCAACACCGCGTTGCCCTTTTGGGCGTTTGCCTATGCCGCGCAGACCCTCCCTGCCTCCATGCTGGCCATACTCAACTCCACCGCACCGCTGTGGGGGCTGCTCATCGGCTTTGTCTGGCGTGGCAAGCCCATCACGCGCCGGGCGATCGTCGGATTGTTGCTGGGGATGTCCGGGGTAGCGAGTCTGGTCGGCCTCGGGGGACTGGCAGTACAACCCGAAGCGCTGTTTGCAGTAATTCTTACCGCGTCGGCGGCCGTTTGCTATGGCATCGCCAGCAGCTATGCCGAATACGCCGAAAAAGTAGAAACCTACGCCAATGCTCACGGCAGTCTGTGGGCAGCGACACTGCTGCTACTCCCCTTTGTGCCCTTTGCACCCGTGCCCGTGGAGTGGCCTGCGGGCGCTGTTGCCGCTGCACTCATCCTCGGGGTGCTTTGTACCGGTGTGGCCTACCTCCTGTACTTCCATCTCATAGCAACGGCCGGCGCCCCTTCGGCACTCACCGTAGGCTACTTGATTCCCCTGTGGGGCGTCCTCTGGGGCTGGTTGTTCTTGGACGAAGCGGTGGGACTGCACACCCTACTGGGTGCGGGACTGGTGCTCAGTGGGACGATGCTGGTCACAGGCTTTAGCCCGGCGCGGATGATCAGGGCAATAGTGAAGCCGCCCAGAGTTTAATCCGGGGTCGCCGGTGAGCAGTCCAAGCTCAGGCCTCTTGCAGAATACGCGCCGTGAGATTGTTAATTCGCGCAAGCCCTTCCCGCAGATGATCATCGGGCAGAGCCGAGCTAAACCGAAAATGCTGCTCCACGCCAAAGCGAGAGCCGGGAATCACTAAGACACCCTCTTCTGCCAATAGTCGTGCGGCAAGATCGTCCGAGCTCAAGGGCAAATTGAATCGTACAAAGGACATGGCCGACGCCTCGGGAGGCACCACTGAATACACGCCCGGATGTACCTTGAGGCCTTCTTGCAAGGTTTCGAAACCGCGACGGATCAGCCCCCGGGCCCGGGCCGTAATCGCGTCCCGGGCAGCCGGTGCCAGTGCTGCACAGGCCAGTTTCATAGACATCATGCTCGCGGTAATCGATGCGTACTCGTGACGACGCCATAAAGCAGGAATCAGCGACTCCGGCGCGACCAGCCAACCCAGGCGCAGCCCCGGCAAACCATAGGCCTTGCTCATCGAGTTGATGGCAATCACCCGACCATAATCCCCCCAGAAGGACGGCGTAGGTTCATCACCGTGGCGTTCGGTACCGCTATAAACCTCATCAGCGACAATCCAGGCCCCGACAGATTTGGCCGCTGTGACAATCAAATCCCGATCCGCCGCGCTTAATATCCGCCCTGTGGGGTTGTTCGGGTTCACGATGTGAATGATTCGGGTACGCTCATCCACGGCGGCCGCCAAAGCCTGGGCATCAATGGCCCAGCCCCGCACTTCCAGCAATTCCACGGTGCGCACCTCAAAACCGAGGTTGTGCGCGTTCCCCGCCAGCTGTTCGTAGGTAGGGCTGAAGCGGATGACGTTATCACCGGGCTCGAGCAGCGTCGCGGCCACCAGCGTATTGGCCTCGGTGGCGCCCACGGTCACTAACACGTTCTCGGCGCTGGCCTTGCTATAGAGCGCGGCAATGCGCTCACGCAGGGCCTGATCGCCATTAACCTGAGGGTAGTCCACCAGATTTGCCAGCAGCGCCTCCTGGTCGATGTCCGCCAGCTCAATCAACTCAGCGTAGCTCATGGGATGCACACCACTTTCGGAGAAGTTGTAGTGCACCCCGTGCTCGGTCTCCGACAGGTACTGTTCAACCGCGAAGGCTTGAAAATCCGTCATGCCCTTTTAACCCTTACAGTGCCGACTCAACGGCCCGGCCGTCTTGCTTGTAAACCACACCGTTCTTCATGACGAAGTCCACGCGGGACAGTAAGTTGATGTGACGCAGTACATCGCCTTTGACCGCAATTATATCGGCGTACTTACCGGCAGACACCGTGCCCCACTTATCGGACACGCCCATCATGACCGCTCCCCAATAGGTTGCCGCCCGAATCGCCTTCATGGGATCTACGTTCATGACGTTGACCCACACGTCCATCTCGTTCCAGGTGCTCTGGCAGTGAAACTTCATGGGAATCCCGCTATCGGTGCCCACCAACATCACAACACCGGCATCGCGCAGCTGCTGAAACTTGCGCTTGAGCGTGGGCTTACGCAATGGTGTGAGCTGCGTGTACGCCAGTTGTCCGGGCTCCTCTATAGATGCCTTGATATCGGCAATGGTCGAAGGCTCAAGACCCCGATGCCAGCATTCGCTGTCGAGCTTTTCGGGGTTTGCTACCGTGAGATCGTAATTCCACAGACCCTCGACGGTGGGCGTCCAGAACAGGGGTCCGCCGGCAACCCGACCGGTAGCGGTCCGTTCCTTGAGTAACTCCATGACATCGGCGGGATACTCCGGCGCCGTGGTCAGACCCGTGTGTTCAAAGTTATCCACACCAATCTCGATACCCCGGCGAATCTCGTCCGGACGATGGGAGTGCGCCACGACCTTCAGGCCATGCTTGTGGGCCTCATCGACCACGGCCTGCGCCTCTTCGAGGGTCATTTTGTCCTGATCGATGAGCTTGATGATATCCACGCCGGCATCCGCGAGCTTTTTGACCTTACGCCGACCGTCAGCCGGGTTGTCTACGCCCCAGCGATAAAAGTCGGTATTAGGATAGGGCTCGTGCTGAATAAACGGCCCCGATACAAAGAGTCGCGGGCCGGGAATCTCACCCGATTCGATACGACTCTTCACTGAGATGGACGCATCGAGAGGCGCACCCAGATCCCGCGCCGAGGTAATGCCGGCAAGCAGCAGCTGCACCGCGCTTGCCGGCATAATTTCGCTGGCAAAGCGGTCCATATAGGTGGGGTGCCAATGGCTGTAATCAGCGTGCCCGTTCAGCATCAGGTGCGCGTGGTTTTCCCAAAGGCCCGGGAGTACGTCCATGCCTTCGGTGGACACCACCTCATAACCTTGTGGCACGGGCAGCGTCGACACGGTGCCCACTTCCTGAATAACGCCGTCTTCTACCAGAATCACGCTATTGGCAATGGGCTGGTGTCCGTAGCCATCGATCAGGCGTCCACCGACTAACGCCGTACCTGCCGTTGCAGACACTGACGCGAGTGTGGCGCCGATGAGCGTGGCACTGGCAACGACCGTAGCGATTTTGCTCTTCACTGTCCGTGTTTGATTTCCCATAATCCGTCCCACCCCTGTATTTATAATTTACGCGCCGCATCGAGCGCAGTACGTCAGCGTTAGAGCCCCGGTCGACGCAACCCACCCCGTTGACCTCGGCGGGCAGTGCGGCCATTGTTACAGGCATTACCGCAAAAAATTGGGAGAATCCCACGTGCATCAAACACTCAACGCCCGCAAACCCGACAGCCAGAAGCTGAGCACGACGTATTCTCGACGCGGGAGTGTAGCGCGAAAGCTTCGGGACCTGCGACTTGCAGCCCCCTTATTCTGTGTGCTGCTGGCGGGCATCCCTCTTACACAGGCGCAGGCGCAGGATCAGGATCTGGATCAGGAGCGCAAGGTTCTCAACGCCGTTACATCGCTCTTTGATGCCATGCGTGCCAAAGATAGCGACGCGCTGCGCTCCGCGTTCTTACCAGAAGGACGACTGGGCACGGAAGGCACCGAGGCATGGATCACTCAGGTATCCACCTCCGACGCCTATCTGGATGAAGTGACCTTCGATGAAACCGTGCTCGTCGATGACGGCATGGCCATGGCCTGGACGCCCTACAATCTATTTGTGAATGGCGAATTCCACCACTGCGGTGTAGACGTTTTCAGTCTGCGCAAGGTCGAGGGACAGTGGAAGATTCTTCAGTTAGACGATACGCGCCGCACCGAGGGTTGTGACCCAAAGCGGCGCGGCCGTTGAAATCGCCAATCAATCCGCGAAACGGTAAAAAGCATCCATCGCGCGATAGAGCATGTGCACGTCAACTTTCGAGCTGAGCGCATAGGTAGAATGGATCGACAGAACGGGCACGCCGTAGTCGATCACTTCCATATTGCGCCTCGATAGTGAGTTGCCGATGGTCCCGCCCGAAGCCCGTCCTTTGTAGGTGGCGGTCTGCCATTTCACATTGGCATCGTCGAGGTAGGCACGATTCCAGGCCATAAACTCAGAGTTGGCGTTAAAGCCGCCACCGTAAAGTTTGAGGTTCACGCCATATCCCAAGCGCGGCGCGTTACCCGCCTCCCAGACGCCCGGGTACGTGGGATGCACACCGGGGTTCACATCCGAGGAAACGACTTTGGTATTGCGCAAAGCCCGGCGCACGTCAATGTCGGTGTAGGCGTCGCCCCGCTCCCGATAGACAAGCTCCGCAAGCAGATCCACAAAGTAGTCCGAGTTAGACCCCGTGTTGTTGACGTTGCCCACTTCTTCGTTGTCCACCAGGAACGCTACCGCGGTTCTCTTTGGCTTGCTCTGCTCTAGAATGGCACGCAGGGCCGTATACGACGACAGCTTATCGTCCTGCCCATAGATGGCCATCATGCCGCGATCAAAGCCCACATCCCGAGGCGCCAGCGCGGGCACAATCGCCAGCTCCGCTGACACCAGATCCTGTTCATCAATCCCGTACTCCGCTTTCAGGTAACCCAACACAGAATCTTTCAGGGAAGAGTCTGAGGGTGTGATCGAGGCAATAATCGGATCCAACTCTTCTCCCATGATGACATCCCGGTTGGCGCGTTCACGATAATCATGATCCACGTGGGGTGACAGGTCCGGAATCATGAACACAGGATCGTCCTCACTCAGACCCACAGAAATCTTTACGCGCTCACCATTCTTTTTATCAACATGCCCCACCAGCGCCAGCGGCAAATTCACCCACTGATAGTTCTTGATGCCGCCGTGGCGATAGGTCTGAAACAGCGCGAAGCCCTCTGACTCGTACAGCGGACGCCCCTTTAGCTCCAGCCTTGGAGAGTCTACATGTGCACCCACCACACGAAAGCCATCGACCATAGGCTCAGAACCCACCACAAAAAGTGTGATCGTTCGCCCTCTATTGACATCATAGTAGCGATCACCGGGGTTTAAATTGCCGCTCTTCGGCAGCGCCCGAAAGCCCGCTTTCTCGGCAATCCGCACCGCCTCGCTCACAAAGCTGAGTTCGGTTTTGGCGCGACTCATAAAGTCTTTGTAGTCCTCGGCAAAGGCAAACACGTCACTGCGCTCGTCCTCGGAGATCATCTGCCAGGCCGATTGCGGACCCACAGGCTCCTGGGCGGTAGTGTTAAGGCTTGGGAACACCAGCGACGCCAATAGCAGCGATGAATAGGTCGAGAGTTTGGTGAGCATCTTGGGGGGCTTCACAGACATGTACATGTTCTCCGGATTGTCGTTTTCAAAATTGCGTGAGCGCAACTGCGGCACTCATCAGTCAGTCACGCCTTCGACCGACAGGAAGGTCCCGTCCTCAGCACGTATGATGGTGTGAGCTTCAAGTACGGCGCCAGGCTTTATACCGCCAAGAATATGGGGAAACAGCTCGTCCGTGGCGCCTTCAAAATCGGGCGGTATATCGCCCACAGGGGCGGTCCCCTCAAAAATAGTAGTCACACCCGTAGCCGCAAGGCTTTCCACGGTCATACGCAGGCAATACCAGTCTCCCTTGACCTGGGGATAAAAGTGGTTGGCCACGTTCATGAGTTTCGCCGGGTTAGAGGTACCGTGGGTAAATCCATCTACCTCGTAGGTGGGCGGAAAATACGTTGAGTCATCTGCCAGCACCTGATCCCAAAGTTTCGCCTGCACCATATGAAACACATAGGGAAAGCCCGTGGGGTTGAGCGGCTCCTCAGCCGCCGCGACAGACAGCGACAGTGTGGTTAAGAACAAAACGAACAAGCGACGCATAAAAGTTCCTTGAATGCCAGGAGGACGGATTGGGTTATTCTTAGTTTACGGAAAAGGAGCTTAGCGTGTTAGCCAACAGATCAAAGCTATTCGGACAGTATTCGATCACCCGCATTGCCGCCGCACTAGGCAGTCTTTTGCTGGGGACAGCCCTGGCAAACCATAGCAGCGCAGCAGCCGACATTAGCGCGGTGCAACGCTCCACCCTTGTGCATAACGCCAGAATCATTGATGGATCTGGAACGCCCGCCTATCTGGCGGGTCTCCGGGTCACCAACGACGTGATTGTTGAGGTTGGCGAACTGTCTCCAAGGCAAGGCGAGAACGTGATCGATGCAAACGGCCTGGTGCTGGCACCGGGCTTTATCGACACGCACAGTCACCATGACGACGGGGGCGCACTGGCTGGGCGTCCCGACGCCCTACCCCTACTCACCCAGGGCATCACCACCACCGTGTTTGGCCAGGACGGCGGCCACAACTATCCGTTGAATGATTTCCTTGCTGGCTTTGATCAAAGCCCCACCAGCGTCAATGTGGCGTCTTATGTGGGCCACAACACATTGCGTGACCGAGTCATGGGCGATGACGCCAAACGGGTAGCCACCACGGACGAGGTCGATGCTATGCGGGCAATGCTCCAAAAGGAGCTATCTGCAGGGGCTCTGGGTCTGTCCACCGGGCTGGAATACGAGCCCGGGATCTACTCACAGACTGAGGAGGTCCTGGTGCTTGCCAAAGCCACAGCAGCTCAAGGAGGCCGATACATCTCTCACGTAAGATCCGAGGACAGATTCCTGTGGGACGCGATGGATGAAATCATCGAGATCGGCCGACAAACCGGCATGCCTGTGCAAATCTCTCATATCAAGCTCGCCGCAAAAAATCTCTGGGGACAGGCACCGACACTGATTAGCAAGCTAGAAGCTGCGCGCGCAGAAGGCATCAACATCACCGCAGACGTGTACCCCTACGAATATTGGCAATCCACGATGTGGGTTTTGCTGCCCGACCGCAATGCAGACAATCTGGAAGAGATCCAGTTTGTGCTGGAGCAACTGACGCCGGCGGAAGGCGTAATTTTTACGCGCTTTGAACCCAACCCAAGCTATGTAAATCAATCGGTGGCCGAGATCGCAGCACTTAGGGGCACCTCGGATGTGCAAACGTTTTCCGATCTTTTAAAAGAGGCCGACGCCTGGTCGCAAGCTCACAACGGTGCTTCCGCGGAATCCATCATGGGAAAGTCCATGACCGAGTCGGACATCGAAACCTTTATTGCCTGGGAGCACAGCAACATCTGCACCGATGGCGGCTTTGATGGACACCCCCGGGGACACGGCGCCTTTCCTCGAGTGCTCGCGCACTATGTTCGCGACACGCAAGTCATCTCTCTGGAGACGGCGGTAGCGGCAATGACGTCGCGCGCGGCTGAGCATTTAGGCCTTACAGATAGAGGCCGCATTGCACCGGGCATGAAGGCAGATTTAGTGCTTTTTGATCCTGACACGATTCAAGATCATGCGGGTATTCGCGACGGGCAGGTTCTATCGACGGGTGTTCACAGCGTGTGGGTCAATGGACAACTCGTGCTGGAAGATGGCGCGGCGACGGGAACCCACTCCGGCAGGGTCCTGCGCCCCACGCCCTAGCTTAACTCAACGCTGCTAACGCCGTGCGCAGGGGTTTCGCCCAACGCTTTGGATACACCTCGGTGAGCGACACAGACTCACAGTCCTGAAACGGCAAAAAGCGCTCGAGAGCCTCAACGAAGGCCTCCACAACTATGTCCTCGTCGTGATCAAAACGCTCCCAATGCAGCGCCTTGATCTCCAGGTGTTTGGTTTTGCGATGGGCCTTGCAGTCCATACGCCCCACAAACTCATCGCGAAACAGCAGCGGCAACGAAAAGTACCCGTGCTGACGTTTAGCCTCGGGCACATAGCACTCCAGCTGATAGTCAAAATCGAACAAGGCTTTGAGCCTGTCTCGTTGAATGACGCTGTTATCGAAGGGCGACAGTATGCGCATCCGATTGCTCACCCGGGGCGTTGATCCATCGAGCGTACCCGCCTCGATAATCAAGACATCGCCATTGGGCGTCTGGACTTGCTCCAGCGTCTGCCGGGCGAGCCCCTCTTCCACAAGCGCTTTTACTGCCGCGCGTAAACCGGCACTCTTGCGCAAATAGGTAACACCCCGCAGCGACACGCAGGCGTGACTGCGCAGCTGCTGATCAAGCAGGTACTGTGCAAACTCTTCGTTACCGGGAGTTCGTGTATCGATGTGATCGGGCAATACCCGCTCAGTGAGGTCATAGGTCTTCTGAAAGCCCTCGCGATCACTGACCATCAAATCGCCTTGCATATACAGCTGTTCCAGGGCCTTCTTTGCCGGCTTCCAGTCCCACCAACCTTCTCGCCTGGGCTGCTTGCTCTCGAGGTCTCGAGAGCGCAGCGGGCCGTCACGGCGAATACGGTCCAACAGGTCACGCATCAATGGCTTATCCGGGGACTTGTACCAGTGGATCTGTCCATCTTTGATCGCCTGTTTGTAGGGCAAAGAAAAACGAAAGTCCGCGATAGGAAGAAAGGCGGCGGCGTGGCTCCAGTACTCAAAAACATCTCGGCTGAGTAGAAGCTGGTTCATCATTGCCGGCTTAAAGCCAGGCACTCTGGCATGAAGCACATGGTGGTGAGCTCGCTCCACCACCGAAATAGAATCAATCTGCACGTAGCCGATGTGGTTGATTGCCTCAGCGGCCCCTGCAAGCCCCGTCCCAAAGGCTCGGGCCTGGATCAAACCCTGGGCCGACAAAACCTTACGCCGAAGCTGCGCGAGCTCTTTGGGATGCTTGAGGTATCTCATGAGTTTGCCCGATAAAACGAGCAGACGATCATACCGCCGGCGACAGGGCTGTGTGCGTTGGAATGTCGAAAGGAAAAAATGGTCGGGACGGCAGGATTTGAACCTGCGACCACCACACCCCCAGTGTGGTGCGCTACCAGGCTGCGCTACGCCCCGAGTGGTAGAACTTGATCACTTGGCAAGAAACTTCCCCAGTAATCGAGGCGGCATTATACGCAAGAAATTGGTGCTGACAATGATTGGCGCTCCTACTGGGCTACTATTGGCGCCACCAATGCTTGCGCTGGCTAGGAATAAAGGCGCCGCAAAGGTTAGCTAGCGACCAGGCTTTAACAACTCCAGCAATTCTTCCAGGTCATCAATGGTCTCTTGAATCACTGCATCGATGTGCGTGGGATGCACGCCTTTGGTCTTCTCGTCGGTCATACGCTGACGCGCGCCACCGATGGTGTACCCGTCGTCATACAGCAAGGTGCGAATCTGCCGGATGGTGAGAACATCCTCACGCTGATAATAGCGACGGTTACCCCGGCGCTTGACCGGTTTAAGCTGCGGAAATTCCTGTTCCCAGTAACGCAGTACGTGCGGCTTTACCGCACACAGTTCGCTGACCTCACCGATGGTGAAGTAACGCTTGCCCGGAATGGCAGGGAGTTCGTTATTGTGACTCGGTTCCAGCATATTCCTCTACTCTGGCCTTGAGCTTTTGCCCCGGCCTGAAGGTTACCACTCTGCGAGCAGAAATCGGGATTTCCTCTCCCGTTTTTGGGTTACGTCCGGGACGCTGGTTCTTGTCGCGCAAATCGAAATTGCCAAAACCCGAAAGCTTTACCTGTTCGTTATTCTCCAGGCAGACGCGAATTTCCTCGAAAAACAGCTCGACTATTTCTTTGGCCTCGCGCTTATTCAGCCCGAGTTCTTCAAATAACCGCTCTGCCATTTCAGACTTGGTCAGTGCGCTCATGCTCAACCGTCCCGGTCAGACCTTAATTGCGGAGTTCCGCCTGATAGTTTTCTTTCAGCGAATCAATGACTTGCTGAATACATTTATTGACTTCGTTATCATCAAGGGTGCGCGAATGATCCTGAAAAGTCAAACCCAGAGCGACACTTTTGCGAGCAGGATCAATACCTTTGCCTTCATACACGTCAAAGAGCCTTAAGTCCCGAAGGTAAGCCCCTGCACTAGCGCGCACATTGGCCAAGAGTTCAGCCGCTGTAACACTCTTGTTCACCACCACCGCTACATCGCGGCGCAGCGCCGGATAGCGCGATACCGGTGCAAACGCAGGGATCACTGCAGCACTGAGCAGCTCCAGATCAAGCTCCGCCACCATGACCGGAAGGTCAAAGTCCAAATCCTTTTGTAGAGTCGGGTGCAAAGCACCAATAAAGCCTACGGTGCTGTCGCCGCGCTTGAGCCAGGCGGTCTGCCCGGGATGAAGCGCGCTGCGCTCCCCTGCTTCGAAGTGAAACGACGCCGCGTCCCCGGTCAATTCCAGCAAGGCCTCCACGTCACCTTTAAGATCATAAAAATCGGCGTTACGACTGGGCTCTGCCCAACCCTCGGCAGCCAAAGATCCGGTGATAAGCATGGCCAGCCCGGGACGCTGGCTGAGTCCATCGGGACCCGGCACGAAACGTAAACCGGTCTCAAACATCCGCACTCTCGGCTGCTGCCGTTTTACATTGTGCTGTGCTGAGCGCAGCAGACCTGCGAGCAAACTGCTGCGCATCACCGCGTGCTCCGGGGAGATCGGGTTGTTCAGCACAACCGGGGCAACATCGGGATCCAGCCGCTTTTGAATATCCGCATCCACAAAGCTGTAACAAATCGCCTCGTAGTAATCTCTGGCCACCAGTGCGCGGCGCAGCTGCTTAAGCCGGATCTTTTCTTCCGGTATTGCCGGAAGCACCACATCGGCACGAATACGCGTCACCGGCAGGTTGTTGTAGCCGTACACTCGCGCAAGTTCTTCCAGAAGATCAGCCTCGATACGCAGATCAAAACGCCAGCTCGGCACAGCACATTCCCAACCGCCGTCTACAGCTGCCACCTCCAGACCCACACCACGCAGAATCCGCTCTACGGTTTCGTCATCAATGGCCACACCCAGCAGCCGCTCAATGCGAGCTCTACGCAGGTGAATCGGTGCCGGAGAAGGTAGATTATGTTCAGACACAGCCTCGGTAATCGGTCCTGCCGCGCCGCCAACGATCTCCAGCAATAACTCCGTGGCGCGCTCCATGGCGCGGCGCTGCAGACAAAAATCCACGCCACGCTCAAATCGGTGCGAAGAGTCGGTGTGCAGACCAAAAGATCGGGCCTGCCCGCTTAACGGCTCCGGTGCAAAAAACGCCGACTCCAGTAACAGCCGGTTAGTGCCCTGCCCTACGGCCGAGTCTGCCCCGCCCATAATGCCCGCAAATGCCAGTGGTCTCTCGTGATCGGCGATCACAAGATTGCCCTCACCGAGGGTGATTTCCTGATCATTAAGTAAGGTAAACGATTCTTCAGCGCTCGCCTCGCGAACGATGATGCCACCCTTGATCTTATCGAGATCGAAGGCATGCATAGGCTGCCCGAGCTCAAGCAGCAGGTAATTGGTGATATCGACCGCCGCGTCAATACTGCGCACCCCACAGCGGCGCAGCTTTTCCTGCATCCACAAGGGGGTTGGCCGGCTCAGATCAACGCCATCGATGACACGACACAGATAGCGCGGGCAACGCGCCGTGGCGCGCAGCTCAACCTCAACCGCTTCATCCGTGGTAACAGCCTGCACATTCTCTGGCGGCGCGCACACCGGCAGATCATTCAAAAGACCCACTTCTCGTGCTATTCCCGCAAGGCCCAGACAATCCGAACGGTTTGGCGTGAGACCAATCTCGATGCTGACGTCGTCAAGCTTGAGATAATCGCGTAGATCCGTCCCTACGGGCGCATCCGCGGGCAGCTCTAAAATGCCGTCTTTTTCTTCGGACAAGCCCAGCTCCGAGGCCGCACAAAGCATACCCTGAGACTCCACACCGCGAAGCTTTGCCGCCTTGATGGCAAAGTCCCCGGGTAGAACGGCCCCAACGACCGCGAGCGGCGTCTTCAAGCCGGCGCGGGCATTAGGTGCTCCACAAACGATCTGCAGGGTATTGCCGCCTCCGGCATCCACGGTACACACGCGCAGCTTGTCCGCATCCGGGTGCTGCACCGCCTCGGTAATCTCGGCGACGATCACGCCGGTAAACGCGCCGGCCACAGGCTCGATGGCATCCACCTCAAGACCGGCCATGGTAATTTGATGCCCCAGGGCCTCACTGCCAAGCGCGGGATTCACCCACTCGCGCAGCCATTGCTCACTGAATTTCACGTGATAACTCCTTTATGCCGCAACAGTTGCCGCGCAATCAAAATTGCGCGAGGAAGCGCAGGTCGTTTTCAAAGAATAGCCGCAGGTCGTTGACGCCGTAACGCAGCATAGCCAGACGCTCAACACCCATGCCAAAGGCAAAACCTGAGTAGCGCTCAGCATCAATGCCCGCCATCTCAAACACGCGCGGGTGCACCATGCCGCAGCCCATCACCTCAAGCCAACCGGTATGACTGCACACACGACAGCCGTCGCCACCGCAGTGCACGCACTGAATATCGACCTCGGCACCCGGCTCGACAAAGGGGAAGTACGAGGGCCTAAAGCGCACCGCGAACTCCTTCTCAAAGAACACCTGCAAGAACTGCTCGATGAGTCCCTTAAGGTCCGCAAGGCTTGAGTGCTCGTCCACCAACAGGCCTTCTACCTGATGAAACATGGGCGTGTGCGTCAAATCGGAATCGCAGCGATAAACACGTCCGGGGCAAATGACCCGCAGGGGCGGCTCGCTATTTTCCATTACCCGCACCTGCACCGGCGAGGTATGGGTGCGTAACACGGTTCTTGGATCAACAAAGAACGTGTCGTGCTCAGCCCGCGCAGGGTGATGAGGCGGAAAGTTCAGTGCCTCAAAATTGTAGTAATCATCTTCTACCTCAGGACCGTCGGCCACCGAAAATCCAGCGGCACCAAAGAACTCTTCGATGCGCTCGATGGTGCGGCTAATCGGATGCACACGACCACCGCCGGCAGCGCGGCCCGGAAGCGTGACATCGATCGATTCCTTGGCCAGACGCGCGCTCACCGCTGCCTCTTCCAGGGCCGCTTTACGCTGGCCGATGAGCGCCTGCATCTCCTGCTTCACGACATTGATCTGCGCTCCGGCAGCGGGTCGGTCTTCTGGAGAGAGTGACGACAGGCCTTTAAGCAGGGCCGTCAGCGCACCTTTTTTACCCAGATAGTCAACCCGGGCTGTCTCCAGCGCCGGGACATCAGGGGCTGCGTTGATCGCCTGACGTGCTTCATTGGCAAGTTGTTCGAGGTTGTCCATGGTCCATCACTACCCATAAAAAAGGGTCCATAAAAAAAGGGAAAAGGCTGGGCCCTTTCCCTTTTGATTTTCCGTGTTGCAAGCCGTACCGCTATCGCGGCGGGATTGATCCAGCCAGGGGCTTAGGCAGCTAACGCTGCTTTCGCTTGCTCCACGACCGCTGCAAAGGCTGGCTTGTCATGTACTGCGAGATCCGCAAGTACGCGACGATCCAAACCAATGTTGGCCTTTTTGAGGCCGTTGATCAGCTTGCTGTAAGTCAAACCATTAGCACGGGACTGAGCGTTAATACGCGTGATCCACAGTGCACGGAACTGACGCTTGCGCTGGCGACGGTCACGATAAGCGTATTGACCCGCTTTAGTGACAGCCTGCTTGGCTACGCGAAAGACGCGTGAGCGTGCTCCGTAATAACCTTTGGCTTGCTTCAGAATTTTCTTGTGTCGACGGTGTGCGACGACTCCACGTTTTACGCGAGGCATAGTTTTCTCCTGTCCTTAATAAACGCTTAGCGCGCCCGCAACATGCGGTCGATCAGCACTTTGTCACTGTCGTGGATCATTGAAGTTCCACGCAGCTGGCGCTTACGCTTAGTGGTCATTTTGGTCAGGATGTGGCTCTTGTGCGCACTCTTGCGCTTGTAGCCGCCTGCGGTTTTCTTGAAGCGTTTAGCCGCTCCGCTGTGAACTTTTGCTTTAGGCATTACTTGTACTCCGCATTGGGTTCGACGGTCCCAGAGACCAGCTCGTGGGGTTAAGCCGAAACTTGCATCAAATCAAACGGTCTAGGGCATTCACGGGCCGCTAGCCATTCTTCCTTTTCGGGGCAATAACCATGGTCATCTGTCGGCCTTCCATTTTCGGAAACTGCTCGACACCGCCAAGTTCAGCAAGATCGGCTTCTACTCGTTTGAGTAGCTCCATGCCTATCTCCTGGTGAGCCATTTCACGACCGCGAAAACGCAGCGTGACTTTGGCCTTATCCCCGTTCTCAAGAAAACGCACCAGGTTGCGTAGTTTTACCTGGTAGTCCCCTTCCTCCGTCCCTGGACGAAACTTCATTTCTTTCAGTTGCGTACGCTTCTGCTTCTTCTTCTGGGCGTTTTTCTGTTTCTTCGCCTCGAAGATGTGCTTGCCGTAATCCATGACCTTACAGACCATGGGATCCGACTGATCCGCAATCAATACAAGGTCCATGCTCGCCGCCTCAGCAGCTGCGCGTGCCTCGGCAAGGGAGACAACGCCCACCTGCTCACCTTCGGCACCCACAAGACGGACCTTATCCGCGACTATTTCGTCATTGATAAGGGATTTCTTACCCTTACCGCTATCTTTACTGATCGCTGTTCTCCATTTCTGCGCTCCATCAACTGGGAGCCTTCTGTCAATTCGTTGCTACTCAGCCCTCTTTGGGCCTGGAACACTCCGTCAATATTACTGACTAAGAGTCCTGAGCGTCGCCGACAGCAACACGACCGCGTCGAGCCACGTCCTGGTCGAGAATCTCTGTAAATGCCTCCAGGGACATTGTTCCGAGGTCTTCGCCATTACGCGACCGCACGGCCACTGTCTTCGCTTCGACTTCTTTTTCGCCTACCACGACAAGGTAGGGAACGCGCTGAATTGTGTGCTCGCGGATTTTAAAGCCGATTTTCTCGTTTCTCAAGTCCGAAAAAACCCGAAAACCCTTGTTTTTCAAGGAATCTTCCACAAATCGCACATATTCGTCCTGCTTTTCGGTGATATTTATGACCACCGCCTGTTTTGGCGCCAACCAAACGGGAAACGAGCCTTCGAAGTTTTCGATGAGAATTCCGATAAATCGCTCGAAGGACCCCAAAATCGCACGGTGCAGCATGACCGGTGTTTTGCGCGATCCGTCTTCGGCGACGTACTGCGCATCCAAGCGCCCGGGCATGGAAAAATCCACCTGAATCGTGCCCATTTGCCAGACCCGGCCAATACAATCCTTTAGCGAGAACTCGATCTTGGGTCCATAAAAGGCACCCTCCCCCGGCAGCTCCTGCCAATCCAGACCCTGGGCATCCAGCGCATCAGCCAGCGCCTTCTCGGCCCGATCCCAATCCTCGTCGGTTCCTACACGCTGAGCAGGTCGGGTTGAGAGGCGATAAATCACCTCATCAAAGCCAAAATCGGCGTAAACCGCGTGGAGAAAATCAATAAATGTCGAAACCTCGGGCTGAATCTGCTCTTCGGTACAGAAGATATGCCCGTCATCCTGAGTAAATCCCCGCACCCGCATGATGCCGTGGAGCGAGCCAGAGGGCTCATTCCGGTGACAGCTGCCGAACTCTGCCAAACGTAAGGGAAGATCACGGTAAGAGCGCAGACCCTGGTTGAACACCTGCACGTGGCAGGGGCAGTTCATGGGCTTGACTGCAAACTCACGCTCATCGGCGGTGAGCATGAACATGTCATCACCGAACTTGTCGGCGTGACCGGACTTCTCCCACAGCGACATATCCACAAGCTGCGGCGTTTTAATCTCCTGGTAGTCCTGCGCGCGCTGCTGCTCGCGCATGTACTGCTCGATCACCTGATAGATCGTCCAGCCCTGAGGGTGCCAGAACACCATACCCGGGGCCTCTTCCTGGGTGTGGAACAGGTCGAGCTTCTTACCAATCTTGCGGTGATCGCGCTTCTCGGCCTCTTCAATGCGGCGCAAATACTGCTTGAGCTGCTTTTTATTGGCCCAGGCTGTGCCATACACACGCTGAAGCATCTCGTTGTTCGAGTCACCGCGCCAGTAAGCGCCGGCCAGCTTTGTCAGCTTGAACGCTCCCAGCTTGCCGGTGCTGGGCACGTGGGGACCGCGACAAAGATCCATCCAGGCGCCCTGCTTATACAGAGAGATCTCTTCTCCCTCAGGCAGATCGCGAATGATCTCGACCTTGTAGCTCTCGCCCATCTTCTCAAAGGCCGCCGCTGCCTCGTCCCGATCCATGACGATGCGCTCTACCGGCACATCGTCGGCAACGATCTGCGCCATACGCTCTTCGATTTTGGGCAGGTCGTCAGGCGTAAACTGATGCTCGCCGGCAAAGTCATAGTAAAAACCGTCATCGATGACCGGGCCGATGGTGACCTGGGTGCCGGGAAACAGGTCCTGCACCGCCATAGCCAGCAAGTGCGCTGTGGAGTGACGAATGAGTTCAACGCCCGCGTCATCACGCTCGGTGATGATTGCAAGCTGTGCGTCGGCATCAATAGAAAAACTGGTATCGACCTCTCGGCCGTCGACCACGCCGGCTAATGCGGCTTTAGCGAGGCCCGGGCCTATATCGGCGGCCACCTCAGCAACGGTTACGGCGTTGCTGAATTCTCGTTGACTGCCATCAGGCAAAGTAATGGTTGGCATCGAATGCGTCTCCTGTCAGTGGTGGCCCCCACGAAAGGCCACTTGATTTCGGCGAAGGATAGATCCCCACCGCGGGGCGCGCATTCTGCCCCAGTGCAAGCACAGATTAAAGAGAAGAAGTACCGCGCTGCAGCTGCTAGAGTTTCGACCCGGCCAATAAAACAGGAATATCGCCCATGACTCAGGTCACCCGTCTTGTGCTTACTGCACTGGCTCTTTTACTCAGTCTCTCTGCCTTTGGCGAAGGAGAGGCACAAACCCGCTGGGAGCTCATGAACCAGATCCGTCGCGAAAAATTCGATCTGGTGCTGCCCGAGGTTATGCGCGAAAACGGCGTAGAGATGTGGATTACCGTCAATCGTGAGGGCTACAAGGACCCGCTCACCGAAGATTTTGGTGAGGGCTACGTCGGCGACTGGGGCTACTACATCTTCACCTATCGCGAGGGCGACTACGATAAGGGCCGTGTGGAACGCGTTGCGCTGGGCATCGGCACTCACCTGATTGAAGAGAACGGCGCCTACGATTACACCACCGAAGGCGAGTTCGATCTTGCCGCATTCGTCGCAGAGCGGGACCCCAAAAGCATTGCCTTGAACTATGCCGAACACATCGGCGGTGCCGACGGACTTACGCTCACCGCGTATCGACACTTACAAAAGACGCTGGGTGAGAAATACAGCGAGCGCTTTGTGTCCGCCGAAAAGCTCGCCTCGGACTTTCGATCGCGCCGCGTCGCCACCGAAATCGCCGCTTTTGCCCGCGCCGGGGAGATGTCACGCAAGATCGCCGAAACAGCGTTCTCCAACGAGGTAATCACACCGGGAGTCACCACCCTGGCCGATGTCGCCTGGTGGATGCGCGAGCAGCAGTTTGCCAACAACCTGGGCACATCCTTTGGCATGCCCTCGGTGTACATCACCGGGCCCGACGGCTTTGTGGCGCTGTCAGATGACCACGTGATTCAGCGCGGCGACTTTTTGGCCATCGACTGGGGCGTGGGTTACCTGAACTTTTATACGGACATGAAGCGTCAGGCCTATGTGCTTAAAGAAGGTGAGACTGAAGTACCCGAGAGCATTCAACAAGCGTTTGATAACGGCCGCAAAGTGCGGGACATCATCAAGGCCAACATTAAAGCCGGGCGCACCGCGGGAGATACCTTTGACCTTGTGAACGGCAAGATCAATGCGGCCGGTTTTAAAGTCATGGAGAAGTTCAACCAGCCTACGGACGACCCGAACATCGTAGACGTGATCATCGGCTGTCACAGCGTGGGCAACCTGGGCCACGGCATTGGCCCCTCCATCGCCTGGTTTAATCCCGAGCGCATGAAGTACATGATTCACCCGAGCAACCTGTTCTCCATCGAGCTGTTTGCCTACACCGCCATTCCTGAGTGGGGCGGCAAAAAATTACGCGTGCCCTTAGAAGACGACGCCGTGGTCACCGAGCGTGGTGTTGAATGGGTGTACCCGGTCACCAATCGCGTGCTGGTGATTCGCTAGACCGACCTAACTGATAAAGGCCTGCTGCTTAATCTCCGTGAGCTGATCGCGGAGTGCAGCGGCCTGTTCGAACTCCAGATTCTTGGCGTGCTCATGCATCTGCGATTCCATTTTATCAAGACGCCTGGCCAGAGCCGTGGGCGAAAGCTTGAGTAATTCCTGGCTGAACGCCAAAGTCTCTTCTGCCACTTTCTGGCCTTTGCTCTTGGCCTTGGTGGGCATGCGCCGGGCGCCTTCCATAATGTCCTGAACGCTCTTAATGACTCCTACCGGCGTAATGTTGTTCGCCTCGTTGAACGCCACCTGCTTTTTACGCCGCCGGTCTGTCTCGTCTATGGCACGCTGCATGGAGCCGGTGATTTTGTCGGCATAGAGAATGGCTCTGCCGCGCAAGTTTCGCGCACCACGGCCAATGGTCTGAATCAGTGAACGGTCGGAGCGCAGGAATCCCTCTTTATCCGCATCCAGAATCGCGACCAGGGCGACCTCGGGCATATCCAAACCCTCGCGCAGCAAGTTGATGCCAACGAGAACATCGAAATGCCCCAGACGCAGGTCCCGGATGATTTCTACGCGCTCCACAGTATCGATGTCGGAGTGTAGGTAACGTACTCGCACGTCATGCTCCGCCAGGTACTCGGTTAAATCTTCGGACATGCGCTTGGTGAGCGTCGTGACCAGCACGCGATCGCCCATCTCCACGGTTTTATGAATCTCGCCAAGCAGGTTGTCTACCTGAGTTGTCGCCGGGCGAATCTCGATCTCAGGATCCGTCAAGCCCGTGGGCCTTACCACCTGCTCGACTACCTGTCCTGCATGCTCCGCCTCGTAGGGCCCGGGGGTCGCCGATACAAAAACCGCCTGCGGTAAAAGGTTCTCCCACTCCTCAAAGCGCAGGGGCCGGTTATCCAGCGCCGAAGGCAAACGGAATCCATACTCAACAAGCGTTTCTTTGCGCGACCGGTCGCCTTTGTACATGGCGCCAATCTGCGGGATGCTGGCGTGGGACTCATCGATAATCACCAGTGCGTCGTCAGGCAAATACTCGTAGAGCGTGGGCGGCGCCTCTCCCGGGCCCCGACCCGACAGGTAGCGCGAATAGTTCTCGACCCCCTGGCAATAACCCAACTCGCGGATCATCTCTATGTCATACCGCGTGCGCTGGGACAGCCGCTGGGCCTCTACCAGTTTCTCCACCGACTTGAGCTGCTTCACCCGCTCTTCCAGTTCCACCTCTATGTGCTCGATGGCATTGAGCATGGTGTCGCGGGAGGTCACGTAGTGTGTCTTGGGATAAATCGTAATACGGGGCACTTTTGCAATGATCACACCCGTGAGCGGATCGAACAGGCTGATGTTCTCGACTTCTTCGTCAAAAAGTTCGATGCGCACCGCCTCTGCCTCAGCCTCCGCCGGGAACACGTCGATTACGTCTCCGCGCACGCGATAGGTACCTCGCGAAAAATCGATGTCATTGCGCGAATACTGAAGCTCTGCCAGATGCCGCAGAAGCTGGCGCTGATCGATGATCTCACCGCGGGATACGTGCATGACCATCTTGAAATAGGACTTGGGGTCACCCAGGCCGTAAATCGCCGACACGGTCGCGACCACGATACAGTCCTTGCGCTCCAGCAGGGCCTTGGTTGCGGACAGACGCATCTGCTCGATGTGCTCGTTCACCGATGCGTCTTTTTCGATAAAGGTATCTGAAGACGGCACATAGGCCTCTGGCTGGAAGTAATCGTAGTAGGACACGAAATATTCCACCGCGTTGTCGGGAAAGAATTCTTTAAATTCTCCGTACAACTGCGCCGCGAGCGTTTTGTTGTGCGCCATAACAATGGTGGGACGCTGCAGCTGCTCAATCACATGCGCCATGGTGAAGGTCTTACCAGAGCCGGTAACACCGAGCAGCGTTTGCGCCGCTAAACCCGCATGAATGCCCTCAACGAGGGCCTTAATTGCCATGGGTTGATCCCCGGCGGGCTTAAATGGCGAGTTAACTTTAAAGGGTTTGCTCATAATAGATGCAGGTGACCAAAAGCTTATTAGTATAATTGGTGTTGATTCCGAAGCGGAGGCTGATTAGAATCGCGCCCCTCTTCGAAAGGAGAGTGTTACTCCGCCTTAGCTCAGTTGGTAGAGCAAATGACTGTTAATCATTGGGTCGCTGGTTCGAGCCCAGCAGGCGGAGCCATATTTAGCTGTTGTTTTTATAACAGTATCAAAGGGTTGCAGCGATGCAGCCCTTTTTTATTGGGTGGAACAGAGATTTCGCGAGCCACCTCTAATACCAAAACCCTTACCGCCCATCATCGTTAGAAGCCGGCCAATTCGGACTTACTGTTTCTCAACAATTTTCGTTTACACCCTTTTACCTGAAAGTCCTCGCTCGACAATTGCTGTCGCTGCAAAGGGTCACGTCGCTTTGATTTGGCCAGGGAATGACTCACGGATTCCAAGTAGAGAATCCTAAAACCATAGACTCTCTGTCGACTCCATCACTTGCAGCACTTTTCCTCTTCACTTCGGATAAACGATAACAAGCGGCACGCTTGAAGTTTCTGCAGATCAAGGTTAGATTCGCCTAACACTCTGGGGTCTTTATTGTTCGAAAGATCGGCCGAAATCTCATAACCAAAAACACCGATTACAACCACACGAGCGGAATCCAAAACAAATGAAATTGCTCTTCCTTTTGCTCCTCCTTACTCCGACCCTAGCAAATTCAGCAACATCATCTAAATGCCCGGGAGAAGGAGGCTATATCTACACAAATGACCGTGACAGAAATCCTACCCCCGGCGGCTTTGTGTCGAATGGTGCACACGTATCAGAAGCCTCCTTTGTTGCCCCCACAGCCGCAGTGTGCGGTTCAGCTTACATAACAAACTCACGACTGCTAGGCGATACCGTAGTAAAGGATAACGCCTACGTTGAGAACTCAACGTTAATGGGAAATACAATTATCGAAGGTGACGCATCAGTTTCGAGTTCTACCCTGAGAGGGTTTCATCACTTCTCGACCGGCAACATAGATGGGCTGAAAGCTTTCAAGAAGCAATCAGCCACACAAAAATCAGCCAACAGATCTGCCACGCTGGCAACCCTGCAAAATCAAAAAAAATCGATAACTAGACAGATCAATGAGATTGAGGGTAGAGAAATTGCAATTGTTGCCAACCAGTTTCACGACAACATAGAGAGCTATAGTTTTGCAACCTTGAGAGAATGGGCAAACAGGAAAGGCGGTAGCTTTGGATCACACTCTAATCCAGCGGCGTATTACACAAGCAGTGGAATTTCGACGTTTGAGCGATACAAGAGAGAAATAGAGCGCCTGGAAGGGGAGCTCAGAAGTATAGACGCACAAATCCGTGCGCTGTAAGTCAAGTACCGTTAAAGAGCAGGGGAACCACAGATTGCGCATGAATATTTACAGGGTCCCGGCGAACGGTTCGGTCCATTTAGCCTCTCACACCCCCAGCCGTTACTCTAGTTTTTCCGGAGAACGTGCGGTTCTTACAATCAAGATCATTCTTCTCGCAATTTCCAAACCAGTTAAGCAGCTTTTCTGCTGGATCTTTGGCGGATTCACCGGCCTGCAAGAAGGTAGAAGTGTCATCGTTTTTAAAAGCACTCCCCGTGCAAGCTTGTGCCATCGCCTTTACAAGCGAGTTTTGCATATCACTAAAATCAGCGCCGGTCAGCGTCTTGGCTTCGCCTGATCGAGTGAAGTACTTGGAGAGATTAGCGTTCACTGTCGCTCCCGGTCCTTCAATGATGACAATTCCTGGGATGCTTTCTTTAACAATCACGGGCCCTGCTCCGCTCGTAACACCGGGGACATCTGCGCAAGAGAAGTGTTGCTCGGTCGTCTGTGCGTAATGCTTTGTCATACCCTCGCAACGATAGGAGCCATCTGAGTTGAGTTCTTCAAATCCACCTTTACGATCCTCATTCGCAGGGCACTCTGCCCATTGCTGAGAGTGCTGCTTAGAGAGATTAAATTTGTTGTCATACTTTTCGTTCGCTTTGAAATACCTTTTTTGCCTGTAGTACTTGGATCCTGTCCCGCACCCGGCCATTTTTGGGATCGCTCCGACGTTACAGTAGGCCACCCACAGAGGCCGATTACAGGTGTTAACCAGGACCACCCTGGAATCTTCCCAATAGTCTTCCAGCTTGAGGTGCTTAACGGTAATGCAATGAGGGACGTAGTCCCCGCCCACGACCTGAGCATGGCTGACAGTCGACGTAGGTATGGCCGAGATAATCGTTACGATCACAGCGAAAAACGAAGTCAGTAGCGTAGCCATCCTTGCAACCTTTTCTTAGTGTTTATACTTTCTACGAAGCGCACTCAGTTCTTTATGGGGTGCCAACTTGCAGCTAAAACTCTGTTCGACACATCACGACGATACTCTCGCCTGACAGTCGGGACAGCAGTAAAACGTAATCATTCCATCAATATTATCAATACTCTTCCCGCATGGCTCAGACTTAGAGTAGCTCCAGTCTTTCTTCGCAAGGTTGTGCAGGGTGCTAGCGCTCAGGCTCTGCGTATTTATTTCGCTGGCGACATAAGCCCACGAAGTAGCCGCTCCACAACCAAACAATACGCCAGCTTTTTCTAACAAATCATGGTCATACTCCCAGTCATTGGCGAGGGCTACAATCTGGTAACTCTGGAGAAGCTCTTTCTCCTGGACCGTGGAATACTCGCCATCAGCAATGCGTTCTAGCTCTGCGTCAAAGAACGGACGACCGCTCTCGTCAAACATCAAGCTGCCGCTCCCAGCCAGATGCGCATAAGCGTGGGCCACGGCGAGACGAACATCTGTATCTATATGCTCTTCCAGACTCTCGCACACCATCTCAGCGAACCCACTATCCGGAAATTGGTCGATCGAATACAGGAGGCGCTGAACCATTAGGGGATCATCGTCATGCAAGATGCGATGGATTTGATCCACGGTTTCGATGACTAGGCCGTCCTTTGCATTACTCATTAACTGGGATGCCTCGCGGTGCGCTCTTCTCAAAAACATCAAGCTGTAGGTAACACTCATCGTCGCTTGATAAAGGATCATCAGCTTGCACTTGGCGCCCTTGAGAGCCTGCTTGGCTTTCAGAGCACGGCGACGCGAGCACTGTTGCTAGACCTGAATCGTCCAATGCAATCAGCGCGCGAATCGTGTAGTCCGACAGACTGGCGACATGAGCAGGCACAGAATCTGGGTTCAAAAACTCTTTCGTTTCGTAAATGAAGAAACTGGGATGGCCCTCTTCAGCTTCACCTATTACGGTGTATCTGCCGTTCTTTGAGAACGCAGCCACGTAGATCAACGCGATGTCGGCCTTCTTCGCAAACAACAAGGTAAGGTCATCCTCCTTACTACGCTTGAAGAAAATGACATCCTGCACCGGTTGATCAGGCGAGTTGATTTCGGCAGTACACAGCTGCGCTTCGGTAGCAGGGATGTCGTGACAGGTCATAGGAAGAGTCAGGTTATCGTCCGCGACCGCGTTGGCGGTGAGCCCGGTGAGCAGTGCGATGCTTGCTAGGTATTGCTTCATGTGCCTTTGCTTCTATTTGCCATACTGGATTATTCTCATTGCTGAGGCATTCGTACAGCGATAGTTATTCTCGGGCATCTCTCGCGGCCCGGGGGCGACACTGACGTAAGAACAGGGGGCGGAGTATTACCATGGGCGATAATGTCGACGTGGATCAGACGGAGGAGGCTTTCCCTGTGCTGGACTACAGTGTGCCTCACAACCTCCGCGACCAACAGAGATCAGAGTTTTCTGCTGACGTTTGGTGGCAGCTTCCTGGCAGTGAGGGGGAATACAGTAAACAAACCTTCTCTCTCCCTTACGGTGCATCTGGGGAAGACCTCGTCCAGTTGTTAGGTCGTCAATCGCGGCTCTTGGTGGCGCTTTCGCACTTCTCATGGGGTTACGGCGCACTCGCACGTGCCAGTGAGGACAAAGAGGTCGCTAAGGCGCTGTTACAACTGGCAACAGACGAGCGCTATCGAAAAGTGTTTTACAGCGTGGTGACGGACAAACTGGGAGAATGGGATTCTGAGCGAGAACTTCACTGGCTCTCATCGGAGTACTTCCCCTTTGCACAAGAGGCCGAGAACGATGAATGATCCTATGTACCCCTCAGAGCTCTTCAAAAGACTTTGGGATATCGACCCCGAACTGCCTCGCCTTGCATTGACACTCTCTCAGCCTTGCCCCAACTGTGATTGCGGCCTGAAAGAAGCCGTCGAGCAAGGCACCGCACTGGAAGCCCTAGCCGACACTTATTTGAACAAACAGAAGAAATGTAACTCTGCGATTAAGACTTCTTTTACGTATTTGTTGAATCACCCAGTTGTGCAAACCGTGAGTGGATACGTCGAGCCGCAGGCGATCGAGGACGCAGTAGATACCTCTATTGAGCGGGAACGCGTTCAGAGCTGATGTATGGGCCCATGGATTACAGCATTCACGAGCACAGAAACGACTTTACTGACTCAAGCGCCATACCCTTGCAGCCTGACTCTCTAGACACATAATGGTGATGCCCACAGCTTAACGCTTTATCATGGTTTGCTAACTCACCAAGATAAATAATATTGCTGTGCCTAAACAAAAGGGTAACGTATGCATACAACAACACTGCGCCAGTTTCGAATTCCGCAAATTCTGCTTCTTTGCGCTTCCTGTCTCACCACCGTACCGATCACCGTTGCGCAAGATAGAACCGAGCTGACCTATAATTTCGTTCATTGCCACGAAAGCAAATATGCTACAGACGACCCCAGAGATACGACGTCTTATAAGCTGCACCGATATAGCAATGTATTTAGCTACGACATGCCGATCACATCTAGCGGCAGGTACGCGATCGATGCATCCTGGGTTTTTCCCGATAAAGCAAAAAAAGACCTCAGTGTGGAGGGCAAGTGTTTCCTTGAGCAATCAATTGTGCAGGACAAGGTGAAGACGAAATTAGAAGAAATGGTCGAAAGTAACCGGCAGCGAGGAGGCAAACAGTCGCCTCCAGATCGTATTGAGTATTTTGAATTTAAACCTTAAGGCCTTCAACTTAGATCTGCCCTTTAAATACGCAACTCAAGTAAGCACGTATAAGGATCGTGATAATGATCAAACAAATAGGTATTGGAGCACGTCAAGCCCGCCAATTTCTGTCAATCATGCTGGGCTTATTCGCCGTCAGTATTTACTCAACAACGTCAAGCGCTGATGACGGTCCAAGCTTGTATCAAACACTCAGCTGGCTAGAGAGAAACACCCCGCTTCTTGTCGTAAACGATGACTATTTATCGGTCGAATTTGAATTTGATGTGAGAGACCCCCAAGATCCAAATCTACGGCGCCGGCGCGATGGTTTTGGACCCTACCGATTTATTTTTACGCGCCCCAAGGTAGACGGCATCTATGAAAGGAGTGTGACTGAGTTTCGATTCCGAGACTTGAGGTCGGGCCGCTTTTTGTGCACCGGAGCCTCAAAAGGTCTCGATTGTTTCACAAAAGAAACTGCGAAGGTAGTATCGAAAAAATGGTCAAGTCCCGGCAAGCCAGGAAAGGAGTTGTTTCTTCCCGAAATCGGCTGGGGCATAGATTTTCGAGATCAGGGCGATGCTGATCGTTATGCTAGAGCGATTAGGCGCGCAATTGAACTATCGCAAACGGCATCTGATGATCTCTTCTAGCTCCTCGCTTACTTCCTGACCACATGGCTGGCACATCACGCGTCGGCTATTTGGTTAGATCCTGCGGTCAAAGATTTGAAGAACAACCAAAAACACTTTGCACAGCGAAAGTGAATGCAGCAATTAGAGCACTGAGCACCATCCAGCTAACGCAACCCGCTCCTACCTATTAAAACCGCTAATGGTGAACATGTCCGCTCAGTCGCCTAGCAGGCACCCCATTAGCTTTGCACTGATAAACACCGTCTCTACGGCTTTACTGTTGATGTTTTGTGTCAGCGTTCTTGAAGAGTATCGGCTTGGCATTGAGGATGCGCGAAAAGCCATTGTTTTTAACAGTGTTTTAGGCCCCCTGTTCCTAAGATCATTGATGGTGCATCAATCCTACTGCTACATGAGCGCCCTTCGTAGACTGGTCGGCTTCCTGGTTAACGGCGCACTCGTCGCCACCCTTAGCCTCGCTACACTTACCGTAGTCGATGTCGATATTCAGCTTGAATTCGAGTGGACGATTGTTTGGCAATTTGCACTCTTTGCGATACTGGGCGCTTGCTGGGCCTCGCTACTGTGGGGTGTGAATGAGTCCCTGGCTAGCACTATATATCGTTAGCTGTAGAGACGAACCAATCTATTGAAGTGGCCTCACCCAAACGGCCGTATCAACGCCATCCACATCCATTTTGTACCGGCCATCGACGCGGTAAATGAACACTGCCGGCTGGTAAGCGTAGTGGATGTAGTACTGACCTTTCTCCTGCTGCCAAACCTGACCATTCGCGAGGCGTACGACAGTATTCCCCTGCCATCCTTTGAACTCGCCGACTATGGTGGAGGACACTGTCGAAGGATTTCGGGGGTTCTGGGGACCTCGCGCTCCCTGCTCACAGGACATACTCTGTCCTTCGTTAATGCCATCCTGGTAGACCTCCTCCAGAAGGCGAGTCACGCCCGCGCGCTCCTGCGCTGTGAGGCGGTCTAAGCCCAGTTGCTGTTGACGCTCAATCGTTACTAATTGATCGAGGGTTGTCTGAGCTGCGGCCGAGAGTGAAAAAACGAGTGTAATCACCATTAACGAACAGGTTACGTAGCGCACCATGCGGACTCCTTATTGTTATATAGAGCGAAGACCCCAGTGATTGATAAGTAGCTAAGGGTATGCGCAACCATCGGCGGGGCCTCAGTAACCCAACGCTTTGGCGGTTTTGCCGCCGTAGTACTTAACTAAGTCTTTTCTCAATCTTGCCACATCAGACACCACAAACTTTTCGGACGCCTCAGGATCCGCCAATATCTTATCCAGGTAATCAACTACCGTCTCGGGCTCGCCCGTGCCCCAGGGGGCGTGAGTGAGGTTAGCCTGAGTGCTGCTCGCATTGGGGTCAGGCACGACCCATTCAACCGCATTGACGTCTGTGTCTTCATGATTGAGCAAAAACTTGTACAGCACATGATTGTGCATGCTTAGCGCAATGGCACGCTTGAGTAGATGCTCTGACTCTCTTGTTGCCGAATCAACCCGTCCCTTACAAATAAAGTCATTCGTATGCGCATTCCAGAACGCGATGATCTTGTCACTGTAGTTGGGGGTAGCCCGGGAGAGCTGCAGATACCCCAGCATTTGATCTTCCATGACCGCGACTACGTCCTTCCCTGTTTCTCCGGCTGTCATCATGTCAATACACAGATTTTTGGCGAACTCACGAACCTGCGGATCGCTGACAAATCCCGATGGCCTCGACTGCGCTTGAGCAGGGATGGTGCAGAGAGAGGCACTGAGCAGCATCAAGACTGCGGCGAGGGTGGTCTTCATAAAAAGCTCTTTTTAGCTGACGGATGCCGTAAAACCATAAGAGATAGAAATGGCTTTGTAAATTCATAACCGAAACACGGCACGTTTATTAAAAAAAATGTTACCGAGGTATCAGAAGAAAAAGCGCAATTGCTTCAGCAACAAGAATAGACACATCCATTAGATTTTGCCGCTCTGATGATGTGATCAACACTCTGACCATGGCATCCTTTAGTATGTAGGAGTTCTTAGGCGTCACCTGTTTCTTAGCAAGCACTAGCTACCGCACCACTCATTCGGCCAGTTACGTCAGTCATCAAACACCGCCTCCCGGAATGCGTCTGCTACAGCCCGCGCATGGTTTTCGCCTGACAAATAAGCCCCGAACCACTTTAAACAGCAACCTTTTAGTATTGATTCTTGGATTTTTTTCAGCAGCCAGTCCTTGACGGCTTTCTGACCCAGTCCTGCGGATCAAGACTCCGCCTTTACCTAAGCTTTACTTATGCGCAGCAAGGGCTGCAGGCTAACGACAACCTTAGTAATTCACCAGAAGTTGCACTCCTCAACCGCATCCAAAATGTGCAGATTTGCTATAGGCCGCCGCCAAGCTTTCTTTAAGTGCATGTAATGCAGTAGCTGATAAACCGTAGCCTCTTCCCTCAACAGCGGTCTCAGAAAACTGAGGTAACCGCTGTATCTAAATCAGGAAGCAGGTCCGCTTTCTTGAACAGAACCTATCAACCCATCACCGATTCCTCGGAGAAGCATCTATGCCCAACGCAGACACATCTCACTCAACCGACAACAACCTCAAGAACCCCGAATCCCCACCCATTACGATCCTCAAGAAGGCCAGCACCAGGTCTCTGGAAGGCAAAGCCACTCTCGGTTATCAACTCGGCATCAACGACACCTCAGCCTTGTACTGGCGTCTCGTCAGCAATAGTGGTGGCGGATTCTTCAGTGAAGAATGGGTAGCGTTGAAGGCTATCCAGGATGCACTGAACAACTGGCCCCAGGATCGCCCCATCACGTCTATGGCTCTACGCTCGCTGTTTCTCGGCAAGTCAGCCAACAACCCGTCGTTCCTGATGGCTACTCTGGTCAAAGAGGGAGTGCTGGAACGCAAGCCAGGTACGAAGCGCCACTATCAGCTGGGAGACGTTAAAGAGTTTCTTACAACGGTAGAGAAGCTCAAGACGGGGCATAGCCAGCCCAGTAAACCCCGAGCTAAAGCCAAGGCAAAAGCAGGCAGCCGTATGGCAAAGGCCAAAGCTACCCCGGCAACGAGTAAGTAGTCCCGCAACCGCGCGTGCCACACACGGGTACTCGTAGTCACTGGCTCTCTCAGAGCAAAAAGCCATAAACCCAAGTGGCGCAAGGCCTCTTACGTGACTGGCAATCCTCTCCCCTAGCAAACCGAACCTATACCGGACCCGTTGGCGCAATGCCAAGCCGTGAATCTGCGGCACTAAAAAACCAATCAACTCAACCCAAAAAGGACAACCCAATGCTTTCACTACTGCTCATCGCTGCAGTGGTCCTCGGCTTTACGTCGGGATCGCTGTGGTTCTTCTCGGCTGCTGTCAGCGCACTGGTGATGTCGATGTACCCCATCGCATCGCTGTTCGCAGGACTCGTGGCCCTCACCTATCTGGCTTACCGCCATTACGAAAGGAAATAGCTATGGACTACCAAACCTACATCCCAGAGGCGCTGGAAATAGTATCTGCGTGGGAAGTCAGCCCAGAAGACTTCATTGTCATGATAGTAGAGGCTGGCCTGCAGATTCAGGCCTTCGTTGAACTCAAAGTCAGCCTTGACGTAGCCAAGCAGGTTTTCGCGCAGCGTTGACCAACCCTCGCGGAACACCTGGTCCACATAGGGCACTCCCGTCCAGACTTTGCTCAGCCCGTCGGAGTTGGGATTGGCGGCAAACTCTTCGGGCGAAAACAGGCGCTGGTAATTGTCTTCATGGGTATCGTCATAGGAAAGATAGCCAGTGACAGTCGCGAGCCCGATGTTCGACACCACCTTACCCGCGATATGATCACGCTCGTTTTCCGCCGCGCCGTTCACCCAATCACTCGCTTCCTGGCGAGAAATACTGAACCACGCGCGGGTGTCACCGGCGAAGGATCCGGTATCGTATCTCAGGTAGTAGCGCTGAGCATCGAACTCGCCGACCACCGCCTGGGCACGGACCCGCGACTCTGCGCTAGGATCTGAGGTGACGTAATCGATCGTGCCCCCAAGCGCCTCAAGGGAGCGCGACGCTATATCTGCCGTACCCTGGGAGACCGAAACGGTTTCTATGTTCGCTGTATCAATGTAACGGTTGGCTTTGGCTCCCCCGCCGTAGTTCGAGTTACCGTTGGGTATGCCATCTACCGTGGTACCGATTTGCTGCTCCGAAAGGCTGTTCTGAAAGCCGCGGACGGATATGGTCGTTGACCAGTCATCAAAACCGTAGGTATCACCTTCCTGAATGGAAACACCCGGCAGATTGTCGATCAGCGCATTCACGCTGGTAATCGGCGACTGCTGCGACTTCATAGCATCGGTGACGATATTGTTGCCGTAGGCAACGCTCGCGGCTGTGACAAACACCTCTTCGAGAACCGGCTCACTTTGGGATTCATTGCTCTGAGCCTAACCCTCCAGCGCAAAAATAGACAGGGACGCTGTTGCCACAGCAGTCACCATTGTGCGGCGTGCAAAACGTTGCTTACTCATAGTTCTACCCTTGTGAAATCAAGTTTCCGGCCCGACTCACTGTCGGGTACCGCGACTACTCATGGAGATCGGCTGTCCAGCGGCAGTGCTATACCGCTGCATTCGACCCTGTAGACGGGGCAGTAGTAAACGCAGAGTTGATGAACGCGCCGTGACGCAAGGGTGAAGCTTTGGTGACGCTCTTATGAACGCTCTGTGACGCTATCGATTCGCAGCGCCAGGGATAAACACTTCGCAAATGCAGGCTTTTTTAGCTATGGGCAAATTAACCTCTCTTGATCTCAGAAATCTGCTCCCCACGCTCAAGCCACCACCCGGCTCCACTCAGCGCAAATTACCTTTGCGTGGGCTTACGCTCTTTTACAAGAGTGCTTTATAAAAGTTTGGCACTGATCGCGACGAAAAAAAATCAAGCCAACTCAAGCACCGGCAAGCGGTCACGAAGGGCTCGCCCATCGCCAACAATATCTGCCAGGCTGACATCGTCCAGTTCCTTATAGAAAGCTTCGAGACCCTTGCGGAATAAGCCGGTTAGTTTGCAGGGACCGACGATGGGGCAGGTATTAGTGTGGCTGTTAAAACACTCGACGAAATCACCACTATCCTCAAGCTCACGAATTACCTTGCCAACGAATATCCGCTCCGGCGCCATGCCGAGCTGAATGCCTCCGTTGCGCCCTCGAGACGTCGACAAATAGCCTAATTGGCCCAGATGACGGGCAGACTTTAAAAGATGGGCTTTTGAGATACCAAAGGCCGTGGCGACATCTTGAATACGCACTATTCGGCCCGGATGTATGGCGCAGTGCATCAGTATGCGCATGGAGTAGTTGGTGTAAGCGGTCAGTCTAATGAGCTGTGCTCCTTTGTCCTACGCGATTGCTTGTTTGCGGTTTGTTTAGATTTTGAACCTAAACAACTATATTAAATATTGCTTTTACCTGCAATCTCATAAATACTATATGAAATACCACTTTAAGCATGAATCAAGGAGTTTACGGTGCTTGAGTTTTTTGACGCTGCGATGCTTGCACGCCTGCAATTTGCGTTCACGGTTTCCTTTCACATAATTTTCCCCGCCTTCTCCATTGGTCTTGCCAGTTACCTCTTTGTACTCGAAGCGCTGTGGCTAAAAACCGACAATCCGGTGTATCTCCGTTTGTACAAGTACTGGCTAAAGATCTTTGCTGTCGGCTTTGGAATGGGCGTGGTGTCAGGGTTGGTGATGTCTTATCAGTTCGGGACCAACTGGAGCGTCTTCTCGGATAAAGCAGGCCCGGTGATTGGCCCCCTATTGGCCTACGAAGTCCTATCAGCATTTTTCCTTGAAGCCGGATTTCTTGGAATCATGCTTTTCGGCATGGACCGCGTCGGTAAAAAGCTGCATTACTTTGCTACATCGATGGTGGCCTTCGGCACCCTGCTTTCAGCCACCTGGATACTCGCCGTGAACAGCTGGATGCAAACTCCCACAGGCCATGCGGTCAACGAGTTAGGACAGTTTGTGCCCGGCAACTGGATGTCAATCATCTTCAATCCCAGCTTTCCCTACCGACTACTCCACATGACCCTGGCCTCCTACCTCACCGTGTCTTTTGTGGTCGGTGGCGTTGGCGCCTGGCACCTGCTGCGCGATAAAAGCAACCCAGAGGCCAGAAAAATGTTTTCCATGGCGATGTGGATGGCGACGTTCGTAGCGCCCATCCAGATTTTCGCCGGCGACCTGCACGGACTTAACACGCTTGAACACCAGCCAATTAAAGTAGCGGCCATGGAAGGCCACTGGCACCGACAGACTGGCGCACCCTTCCTCCTCGCCGCCTGGCCCGACAGTGAGAAAGAGCGAAACAGCTTCGAGATTGGCATTCCCTACGCGTCAGCAATCGTCCTGACCCATGACATTGACGGGGAAACACCGGGACTTACTGATGTACCGGCCTCTGATCGGCCGCCAGTCGGCATGGTGTTCTGGTCCTTCCGCGTAATGATCCTCATTGGAACGCTCATGGCGCTAATCGGAATATATTCGGTGTGGCTACGCTGGAAAGGTCGACTCTACGAAACACCTTGGTTTCAAAAATCAGCTCTGTGGATGGGACCCTCAGGCTTTGTCGCGGTGCTCGCCGGCTGGGTTGTCACCGAGGTCGGAAGACAACCTTTTACTGTCTATGGCCTCCTGCGCACCAGCGAGTCTCTCGCACCCGTAGACGCCCCGGCCGTCGCCGCATCACTCATCGCGTTCATCGTTGTGTACTTCGCCCTGTTCGGAGCCGGCACCTACTACATCATTCGCATGATGTGCCTACCGCCGGATGGCCAGGGGCCGCAGGCTGGCAAGCCACTTCGCGCCGCCGGAACAACGCCGGCTGCGTCTATGACACCCACTGAACTCGTCGGAGGCCTCTGATGGACATGGACTTACCACTCATATGGGCCGGACTGCTCTCCCTTGGCGTGTTTATTTACGTTGCCCTCGATGGCTTCGATCTGGGCGTTGGTCTGCTCTTTCCCTTTTTCGCCAAGGATGCAGACCGAGATGTTGCCATGAACACTGTTGCACCCGTCTGGGACGGCAACGAGACCTGGTTGATTCTTGGTGGCGGAGGATTGTTTGCCGCATTTCCATTGGCCTACGCCATTGTCATGCCCGCGCTATATGCGCCTTTCACCATCATGCTCCTTGCGTTGGTGTTCCGAGGCGTTGCCTTCGAATACCGGTGGCGCGATAAGTCACACGAGCGAATCTGGGATACGAGCTTTGTGTTCGGCTCGTTCATGGCGACGTTTATGCAGGGTATCGTTCTCGGCACCTTTGTGCAGGGTATCGAAGTCGACGGTCGTGCCTATGCCGGTGGTTGGTGGGACTGGCTCACGCCCTTTACGGTAATGACCGGCGTTGCCTTGTGCTTCGGCTATTCCCTGCTCGGATCGGGCTGGCTGATACTCAAGACTGAAGGCAGCATTCGCGCCCAGGCGTATCGATTTGCAACCTTAACTGCGATGGGCACCTTTTTCTTTGTCTGCGTTGTCAGTCTGTGGACGCCGCTCCTGTCACCGGAGATTTACGCGCGCTGGTTCACGAGTCCCACTATTTACTTCGTAGCGCCCGTACCATTGTTGACCCTGGTGGTGGCAGGATTCATCGCCCGGGGCATCTATAAACAGATCGACTCCATCATTTATCCCAGCACCATCGCTCTTCTGGGACTGTGCTTTATCGGACTTGGCGTGGGACTGACACCGTACATCGTGCCGCGCGCAATAACGATACACGAGGCGGCGGCGCCCGATTCAAGCCTTATGTTTATGCTCGTCGGTGCACTCATCATGCTGCCGCTGATATTGGGCTACACCGGCTACTCGTACTGGATTTTTCGGGGCAAGGTTCGCCATGGAGATAGGGGGTACCACTCATGAAAAAAGATAGGCCGCGTAGCAACAGAGTGAACAGCTTGGGACAGCAATGGGCCTGGTTTGCGGGACTCTGGATAGCCGGCGTCCTGTGCGTTGGCAGTGTGTCTTTTGTACTGCGCTCGATTCTCTTGCCCTAACCTGCTGACACTGACTCCTACCCCGGACTGAACTTAGGATACTTCAACTATGAAAAAAAATGCCATTCTCGCCGCACTTCTGGGCTTAACGATCGCCAGCGGCGCCCACGCCAGGCAAGGAGATGATCCGGTATCGCTGCAGGCTAGCAGCGCTTCGCTTGATCAGGAGCAACTTTCTGAGGGTTTTCGCGCGCTGGAGTCAAGTTGTTTCAGCTGTCATAGCCCTAACGCGACAATGGACAACCGCATCGCCCACCCATGGCGGCTATAAAAAAGCACTACGTCGACTCGACACCAGCTTTGACGCATTTAGACGGAATCTGGCCAGCTTTGTCGACACCCGACGCGAAAACTCCAGATGCAAGGCGCATCAAAAGATTGAATATGCCAAGCTGCCCGTGATCGGATGCATCACGCAGATCGCATACTACATCTACCATAGCTCCTGAGGCTCGGGCTGTTTGACAGCACTATCAGACGAGCACGCAGCAATCAGCGACGTGGTGGCACCACCTGAGTACAAAGACCGACTACTGCGCCATGGTAAGGAGATCGCTCTGAGCACCAAGGCCGAGCTTGGCAGCAATTTAAAGCAGGCCTGAATACCGGCGACACCGTTTCTGCCATCAATTTTGTAAGGACAATGCTGTACCGATTGGGGAACGAATGTCGCAAAAGCTTAATGCATCCGTCACTCGGGTCAGCGATCGCCCCCGCAATCCAGACAACAAGGCTGACAGCATGCAGATGCAATACATTGTCGCCGCAAAGAATGCTTTGGCGCAGGGGAAGCAACCTAAACCGCTTATGCAGCAATTAGAAGACCAGATGGTGGGCTACTACCCCATTGTCACCAATGCCATGTGTCTGCAGTGCCACGGCTCAAATCCGGGCGACATTAGCGCTGACACGGCGGCCGCCCTGGACGCGCTATACCCCCTTGATCAAGCCCGAGGCTATGGTTTGGACGAGCTTAGAGGGATTTTTGTAGTCTCCATGGATAAAGAATAGCTTGCTTCGCAATGCAACTCAGGCTTCTTGACGACTTTATATTAGTTTATACTAATATACTTAAATATCTGGCCGGCTACGCGCCAGCAAACCCGAATGTCTTGACGAACCACGGAGAATGAATATGCGTCTTTTATCCATACCGCTATTGGGCTTGGGCGTCGGCTTGCTAATCCCCCTGTCACTCCTGGCGGCAGAGCCCATTACACCGATCGCTGCCCCCACCGACATCGACAGCAACAAGGCTGAGATTGGAAAGCAATTGTTCTTTGATCCGCGCCTTTCCAAGTCAGGGTTTCTATCATGTAACTCCTGTCACAACCTCAGCATGGGCGGCGCCGATAACCTCACCTCCTCTGTAGGTCATGGCTGGCACCAGGGCCCCATCAACTCTCCTACCGTTTTGAACTCCGCTTACAACCTGGCGCAATTCTGGGACGGCCGCGCAGCTGACCTTAAGGAACAGGCTGCAGGTCCCATCGCCAACCCGGGCGAAATGGCGCAACCACATTCCGTAGCCCTGGAGGTCATCGCCTCTATTCCTGGCTACGTCGAGAGTTTTGTCACCGCCTACGGGGATGAAGCCATCACTCTTGATCGAGTAACCGATGTCATCGCCGAGTTTGAACGAACGCTGGTCACACCTAACTCGCGCTTTGATCAGTGGCTCCAGGGCGACGCGACCGCACTGAGCAGCCAAGAACTAGAGGGCTACCAACTTTTCAAAAGCAGCGGCTGTGTTGGCTGCCACAATGGGCCGGCGGCAGGTGCGGCAATGTTCCAGAAAGTGGGACTCATAAAACCCTACACCACGGACAATCCAGCGCTGGGACGCTTTGCAGTCACTGGCAAAGAATCTGACCGCATGGTCTTTAAAGTACCGACGCTACGCAATATTGAACTGACCTACCCGTATTTCCACGACGGGAGCGTTGATACATTGGAAGAGGCCGTAAACATCATGGGTGAGATCCAGACGGGTCGCACGTTCAGTGATCTTGAAACCGGCAAAATTGTCGCATTCCTCAAGACGCTAACGGGAGAGCAACCCAACTTTCCGCTCCCTCAGCTGCCGCCGTCGACTCCCGCGACCCCACAGCCAGAGCCTTATGGGCCGTAGGCTATGGGAGGCGCACTCATGAAAAAGTATGGGCTGATTTGCTCATTAGTCGTTGCTATGACCACCACAACCGGCTGTGGTGGTGGCTCTGCGTCATCACCCCAGGCGGTATCCGCTACCCCCGCTGCGGCTACCGAGCCAACCGTAACGCTCGTCACTGATGCGGGCGAAACCAGTTTTGATGAAAGCGCCCTGAGCGACGCTCTCGCAGAGCTATCACTTGGCGAATTAAGCGATAGCGAGCGCGACGGACTCCTGCTCATGCGCGAAGAAGAGAAGCTTGCCGGTGATGTTTATCGCTTTCTATACGACCTTCATCAGCTGCAAATATTTAGCAATATTGCCGGTAGCGAAGACACGCATACCGCAGCAGTCAAACAGCTTCTGGATCGCTACACGCTTGCAGACCCCGCCGAAGGTAATGCGGATGGATTATTCACCGACACTGACCTGCAAATGCTCTACGACTCGCTCACCGCCCGGGGCACCCCCTCGCTGTTGGACGGACTCTATGTTGGCGTGCTCATAGAAGAGCTGGATATCTTTGATCTCAGCCGCTTACTGACCGAGCTGGACAATAATCCCGACATCGCTTTGGTCTATGAGAATTTGCAAAAAGGATCCCGCAACCATCTGCGCGCTTTCTATCGCCAGCTACTCGACAATGGGGGAAGTTACACGCCGGAGTACCTGAGTCAAAATGCGTTCGATGACATAGTTAACAGCGACGTTGAGCGCGGCCCGGGCTAAGGGCCCCCGCTAAGAGCCCCGGCTAAGAGCCCCGCCAAGGATAATAGTCGTACACATGTTCGATAGAATCATGGCCATGACGCTTCGCGGCTACCTGCCGCTTACGCTTTTTATGCTCGGCCTTTTTGCCGGGATACTGGCCCTCGTGTTTACACCGCGTGAAGAAGAGCCACAGATCGTAGTGCCTATGATCGACGTGCTGGTGGCTGCTCCAGGTCTTTCCGCGCGGCAAACAGAGCGACAGGTCACGATTCCCCTGGAAAAACTTCTCGCCCAGATACCCGGCGTCGAACACCTGTATTCAAGTACGGATGCTGGATCAGCGTCCGTAACACTGCGCTTCTCCGTGGGACAGGACCGCGAAGACTCACTGCTCAACACCTATAACAAACTGTATGCCAATCAGGATCAAATCCCGGCGGTTGTAAGCGAGTGGTTACTCAAACCCGTGGAGGTCGATGATGTGCCGATCCTCGTACTGGGCTTGTGGAGCAGTGATGAAGCGCGGTACAGCGATTTCGAGTTGCTGCGTATCGCCGACGAAATATCTACCGCATTGCAGGCGATTCCCCAGACCAGCGAAGTCAAAGTAGTGGGCGGTCGCCCCCGGACCCTGCGTATTCTTGTAGACCCCGAAAGCCTCGCAGCGCGGCGCACCACGGCCGCTGACATCGTGTCTGCCCTGCAGGTGTCCAACATTCTTCAGTCTGCCGGAAACTGGATCGTCGGCAATCAGGCCATCGCCCTTGAAGCGGGTGATGTCCTGCGCACTCCCTTAGACTTAGAGACGCTCGTGGTAAACGTCATCGACGGCGCACCTGTCTATCTGCGTGATGTGGCGGCCATCGTTGACGGCCCGGCAGAACCCGACGGTTACAGCTGGCTGGAGTTTGCAGACAAGGTAAATGCAGCCGGTACGCAGTATCCCATGGTGGCAATTTCTGTGGCCAAACAGCGTGGCGCCAATGCAGTAACCGTGGCCCACGACGCGCTGGAACTGATGAACGAGTTGCGCAGTAAACTGCTGCCGCCGGAAGTGGGCGTGAAAGTACTGCGTGATTACGGCGAAACGGCGAATGCCAAAGTCAATAATCTGTCGAGCTCTCTGGCCTTCGCCATCATCACCGTTGTGGTATTCATAGCGCTGTTCCTGGGCTGGCGTCCGGCTTTGGTGGTGGGGCTTGCGGTGCCTATGTGCTACGGCATTACTCTGGCACTGGATATGGCCATGGGTTACACCATCAATCGAGTAACGCTGTTTGCCTTGATTCTGTCCCTGGGATTACTAGTAGACGACCCAATCACCGGTGTCGATAACATCACCCGTTACTTGCAGCGCAAACAGTTAAGCTGGTCCCAACGCGTTGTGGCGGCCATACACGAGATTCGCGTCCCTCTGGTCATGTCAACGCTGACAATTGTCCTGGCATTTTTGCCGCTGGCATTCATCACCGGCATGATGGGCCCCTATATGGCACCCATGGCCTTCAACGTGCCCGTGAGTGTCATCAGCTCCACACTGGTGGCGTTTCTGGTAACGCCCTGGTTGGCAAGCCGACTTCTTAAGGAACCCGCAGGGGCCGAAGACACCACGGTGGTCTCCCCCAGCGCCTATGCTCGTCTTATGGCGCCATTCCTCGATACCCGCAGCCATGCCAGGCGCCTGCTGTGGTGCGTAGCGCTGCTATTTGTCTTCGCGGCTTTATTACCCGGCCTGCGCTGGGTACCGCTGAAGCTCCTGCCCTTTGATAACAAGAATGAGGTCCAGGTTCTCATCGATATGCCCGAATCGGCGAGCCTGGAGCATACCGCGGCTTTCACCCGTCAGGTTGCCGACGAGGTATTGCGGGTTCCGGAAGTCGACGTGGTCGCGGCCTTCATTGGCGAGGCATCGCCTATCGACTTCAACGGTATGGTGCGTCGATACTACCAGCGGCAGGGCCCGCATCTTGCCGACTTGCGTTTGGTTCTCAAAGACAAACTCGATCGCAAACATCAGTCCCATCAGGTGGTACTGCGTCTCCGTGAGTTGCTCTCGCCGCTCCAGCAAGAGGGCATCAGTATCAAGGTGGTCGAGGTACCGCCCGGCCCACCGGTCCTGAGTACCCTGGTGGGCGAAATCTACGGCGAGTACTTAACGCCCTACGCTTTACAGCAAGAAGCCGCCGGCGTGCTCATGGAGCGGCTGAGCCGCGAAGCTCACGTAGCCGAAATCGACGCATCTCTTGAAGATCCGCAACGGCGCCTGCGCTTTATTGCGGACAAGCAGAAAGCCGCACTGTCGGGGATATCAACCAGTGATATAGCCCAAACCTTGAGCATGGCAAACGACGGTTACATCGCAGGATTTCTGCAACAGGACCAGGAACTAAAACCCCTGCCTATTGAACTGCGCCTCAATCAGACGCAACGCGCGTCCAAGGCCGATCTGGAGCGTCTGCAGGTGCGCGGTCGCGCCGGCGTCGTTAAAACCAGTTCGCCCCAGGGCCTGGATCTGGCGCCCCAGCCTCAGGTATCGCTTGGAGAACTGGGGGAGCTGCGCTTCGACACGGCGGACACACCCATTTTCCGTAAAGACCTTCGTCCAGTGGTTTATGTAACAGCCGAGCTAAACGGACGCACACCCGGTGCGGTCATTGCGGATTTGGTCGCAGACTATGGAAAGACACCCGGCAGCAGCAATGATTGGCGGCGGCGCACCTTCTTCACCAACGGTGGTGGTGACGGCTGGCAGTTGCCTGAGGGCACCTCCGTGGTATGGGACGGTGAGGGAGAGCTGCACATTACTCTGGATGTGTTTCGGGACATGGGACTGGGGTATCTCTTTGCTTTGCTGGCCATCTTCGCAGTGCTGCGCATACAGACAGGCTCCGTGGCCCTCTCGCTGATTATCATGCTGGCGATACCCCTGACCATTATCGGCATCATGCCGGGCTTCTGGGCCATGAATCATATTGGCGAGCGCGTCATTGCCGGAGCACCGGAGCCCGTGCTATTTACGGCTACAGCCATGATCGGGATGATTGCTCTGGCAGGCATCGTGGTCCGCAATTCCCTGATTCTCGTGGAGTTTATCACCCAGGCAAGAGCCGAGGGCAACACGATACGCGAGGCTCTCTTGCAGGCCGGATCTGTGCGGATGCGACCCGTGCTGCTGACGGCCGGCACCACCATGCTGGGCAATCTGGTTATCACACTGGACCCCGTATTCAACGGCCTCGCTCTGGCGATCATCTTTGGCATCGTCGCTTCCACGCTGTTCACGCTCATCGTGGTACCCGTGGTGTATCTACTTGTATTCGAAGACTCGGAGACTGTCCCTGAGACAACCACGGTGGAGGAAACATCATGAGTGCTAAACGCAAGGTGGTACTTTCTGTAGTGGCCTTGACGGGATTACTGCTTCTTATTGCTTACATGGCGGGAATGTTCCGGGATCGCGCAGAGCCTGGCCTGCGCGATCCCGACGCCATCTCCACGGCCGATGCTTATACGGTTGAACTCGTCGCTTTGCCGGCAACCGAGAGCGTCGCCGCATCTGTAGAAGCACGGGAAACCACCACCATTGCCGCCCGACTACTGGCCAGAGTGGAAGAAATCACAGTGCGTGCTGGCGACTACGCCGAAACAGGACAGATGCTGGTTCGTCTGGAGCAGGATGATTTACTGGCTCAGGCCCGCCAGGCCGCTGAAGCCGTGCGTTCTATGCAGGCGCGTCTCACCGAAGCCATGCAAAATCGCGAACGCGCCGAAGAGCTTCACAGACGCAAATTGATTGCCGATGCGGATCTCGATGGGGCTATCGCCAATGCCGCAACTCTTGAGGCAGAACTGGCCGGAGCGCAGCAGGCGGAGCAGTCGGCCAAGTCCGCCCTGGGCTACTCAGAGATCCGCTCACCTTTTGCCGGCCGGATCGTTGACCGTTTTGTAGAACCCGGCGACACGGTGTCACCCGGCCAGAATATCCTTTCTCTATACAATCCGTTTTCTCTTCGCATTGAGGCCTGGGTACGCGAAGCGCTGGCGCTGACACTGCAGGAGGGGCAAACGCTGCGGGTAGAAATACCGGCCCTGGAACGACGTCTTGAAGCACGCATCGAGGAACTGGTACCGGCGGCGGACCCCGGGTCCCGGGCGTTTCGTATCAAGGCGACCCTGCCGGCGGCACCCGGCTTACTCCCGGGAATGTACGCGCGACTGATCGTGCCTGGTGGCACCCAGCAAGTCATTGCGGTACCGAAGAATCGCATAGCTGTGGTGGGCCAACTTAACGTCGCCTGGATCAATGGTAAAGATGGGCCTCAGCGCCGCTTCTTGCGCCTGGGCCAGGAACTGGACGAGCACCAGGTGATTGTTACCGCCGGATTGGCGCCCGGTGATGAGCTACTCATACCGCCTATGCAATAAAGCACGCTTCTACGCTCGCTCACTCTGGTCAACTCATACCCCTGAAGAGCGGCCGACCCGGGGATCGTACAGAAAGCACCTAACCAGGCGCGGTATTGGCCCAAACCTCAATGCAGGCAAGTCGCGCCCCCATCAGCGATCCCGCGCCTGATGCCAGGAAAGAATACAGACCAGCGCGGCATAAAAACTGGTAAGCCCCACCGTACCCCACCAACCTCCCAGTCCGTAGGCGATCGTGCCTGTCCAGCTACCCATTCCTCCACCGATAAACATCAGGGTTATGTACAGCGTCATAAGACGGGTGCGAGCTGCAGGTGGTGTGTTCAGGCTGGTCATACGGCCCGTCACGTCGACCATCGGCCCAACGGTGCTCATGATTGCGATCGGCAGCAACAAAAATAACCAGTGAACCGTTGCGAGTCCCAGCGTCAAAATCCCCAATAAATTGAGTGTCGACACACGAAGACGTGCACGCTCCGGCCCAATACGATCCGCCCAGCGACCCAGGCGAGGAGTTACCAGCAGGCCAATCGCCGAGAATGCTGCCAAATATCCCACTGTGTCCGTACCCAGATTCAACTCTGCACTGGTCAGATGTAGCCCGATACCGAGCCAGCAGCTCAAAAAGGCCGAGAACCCCAGGCCCTGTATGATGCCGGAGACGATGACGCGCGGATGCTTCCCAGCAAGTGTTATCAGGGAGTTCATGAGCTGGCCGTAGCTATCTCTGTCTGCTTCCTCAGGCGGTTTATCCGTATCCATCAGCATGGGCAGAATAAGCATGGAAAGCGCCATGAGCGCGCCCGCCATCCAATACACGCTGCGCCATCCAAGCAATTCACCCATGGCGCCGGATGTGACCCGCGAGAGCTGCACACCGGCAATCACCCCGGTAGTCAGGAGCGCGGTAACAAAGCCAAGACGCTCCTTCGGAACACGCTTAGAGGTGTAAGCAGGCAGCAAGTAAGGCGTGATGGTGAAAAAACCGAGCAGGCTGGAAGCGGCAACAAACAGACGAAAATCCTGCACCGTAGCCATCAAAATCAGTGCCACCACCTGGATTGCAATACACATAACTGCAAGGCGACGGTTGCTCATTCGATCGCCCAGGGGCAGGAGAAACAGAACACCCAGGGCCAGGGCCACTTGATTGAGAGCGGGCACCAGACCCACGAGCCCATAACTCACGCCAAAACTGTCTGCCACGGATCCGATAATCGGATGTATGTAGTAAGCATTGGCCGTGACGATAGCGCCCGCCGCTGCAAGAAGCGCGACTTCGCGAGTACCAAGCTGTCGAGGGGTCGTGTTGTTCAGAGGGAAAATTCCGCCTTAATCGGGGGCGCCATGATAGGCCGATGTAAGCACTATCATAAGCCCCGCACTGCTGATTGGCGTGTGATACCTTCATACGACGTTGGATTGGTGTCGAAGCTCTGGCGGCGCGGCGCCAATGAACGACCGTTTTTGTGGATCACCGTTGAATCAACAAACATTAGGAAGCGTTATGAATTACGTCCATATCATTGCTGTGCTCGCGATCTTTCAGTTTTTGTATTTCGGAATCATGGTGGGGCGGGCCCGCGGAAAATACGAAGTTGCCGCTCCAGCCACCTCAGGCCATGAGATTTTTGACCGCGCTTTTCGTATTCAAATAAATACGCTGGAGCAGTTGGTCTGCTTTTTACCCGCTCTGCTGCTGGCGGCCGTGTACTGGCCGGCCACGACTATTGCTGCAATCGGTGCCGTCTACCTCGTGGGTCGATTTCTGTACGCGAGCTCCTACATGAAAGACCCCGCCAAGCGTGGGCCGGGTTTCGCGTTGAGCATACTTCCAACGTTTGTCCTGCTGGGAGCGGCAGGATGGGGTGCCGCTATCGGGTAGTGGTGCAGCGCCTACACTAGAGTCGCCGCGCTCGCGGTCTATCTGTCTCAGCTGATATTTAATCATTAGTTCGTTGATTCGAAGGCACAATGCGCGGCCATAGCTTGCAAGATGATGAATGCAATGGAATCTATCCTTTCGGGTTTCTTTCTCAGCCTATCGCTGATCATAGCGATTGGTGCCCAGAACGCCTTTGTACTAAAGCAGGGCCTTAAACAGCATCACGTTTTTTGGGTTTGTCTGGTCTGTGCCGTGTCTGATGCGGTGCTTATTTTTGCGGGGACGACAGGGTTTGGCGCTGCGGTAGAGGCATTTCCCGAGATTGAGTCTGCTGCTCGTTATGGTGGAGCACTGTTTTTGGTTGCTTATAGTGGAAAGAGTTTTCTATCAGCCTGGAGCACCAGCCACACCCTGAAGCCGGAGGGAGAAATACCGGGGGCACTTTGGAAAACGATACTCACATGCATGGCCTTTACCTGGCTGAACCCTCATGTGTACCTGGATACTGTCGTGTTATTAGGTGCAATTTCAGTTCAATACGAGGGTGCAGCCCGCGTGCAGTTCGGGGTGGGAGCGATCACTGCCTCGTTTATATTCTTTTTCAGTCTGGGTTACGGAGCCAGATTTCTGGCCCCGGTATTTCAGCAACCCGTCGCTTGGAAAATCTTAGACGTAGCTGTCGGCCTGATAATGTTTTCCATCGCAATATCGCTGGTACGTGGTTAGCTCAAGTTGCGCTGGCTTTCTTGAACTTACCGCAGAAATAGTGGCGCTCCCATCCCACCCGGGTTCGGAAGAGGTTCAGATATGCGCCTCCAGGATTACCGTCAGCCAAAGAGGCTTGGATATGTGGAACTTACAGCCCCCAAAAAGTCCATTCTGCCCTGCTGTTAACCACTGGACCGCAGGATTGGCGCCCCGTGATGAGCTACTCATACCGCCTCGGCGATAAAGCACGTAGCGGCGGTACCCTCTCGCCCTGAATTTACGACGCAGCTTGCTCGAAGCCAGTTGTACTGAGCATTAGAAGCTTAGGTCTGCTAAGCTTCAAAAACCCCACAAAAGATATGGCCATGATCGAACCAGGCGGTACGGGAAGCAGGCACTTTCGCGAGCAGCACGGCAGTGCTTCCTTTGGCTTGCTGTTCGCTGTCGCCCTCCTTCTAACTGTTGCGTCGTTCTCTATCTTTACGCGATTGATGGACTGGTCGTGGGTGGCAATCGAATTTCATTCGGCACTGGAGACTGTTGGCGCAGTGATAGCGCTCATTCCGGTCACAGTGGCACTTGCCATCAATACTCAAACGCCCCGGGAAGCCTTGGGTATTCCCGTCATCTGTGGAATGGCTGGAATGGGGGTGTTTAGTCTGGCTCACGCCGCAGTACCCCCGGGCAACGCTTTTGTCTGGCTACATTCACTCGCGATATTTTTTGGAGGCACCTGTTTCTTTAGCAACTTCATTGCGACGACGGCGCGATTTTCTGGCGTACAGACACTTTATCTTGTGATCACCGCAGCCAGCCTGATTAGCTTGAGCGCTATTGTGCAGCCCGACGCCGTACCGCAGATGATAATTTCTGGACAATTCAGCAATTTCGCTGTCTTGCTAAACCTTCTTGGCGGCGCGCTGTTTCTTTTGAGTATTCCGTCATTCTACCGCGCTTACCGATCCTCACATGGTGAGCAGCACCTGCTCTTTGCAAGCGTTGCTTTCTGCCTCGGTCTATCGGGCGTCTTGTTTCCTTTCAGCCAAATATGGAGCGATGTGTGGTGGTACTGGCACTTTGTTTTCTTTCTGGGCTTGTTATTAATGGCCGGACTCTTCCTGCTTCTGCTTCGACGTGGGTTTACCGGTAGCCAAGCCGATGCGGCGATGCTAGCCGCGATTACGGAAAATGCGAATGCCGCCATCTATGCCAAAGATCCGTTGGGAAACTACCGTTTTGTAAACAAGTACTGGGAGCAAATATTCGGATTGAGCATTGCTGCCGTTGTCGGACGACGTGACGAGGATCTATTTCCACCGTCGATGGCACGCGCGCTCAGTCAGCGTGAAAGTAACGTCATGGATCAAAGGCGGGGGGTTGAGTTTGAGGATTCACTCAGCAGCCCCAACGGGCGCCGCGCATTTATCAGTGCAAAGTTTCCACTGTTAGCGTCGGATAGCACGCTGATGGGTCTGGCAGGCATTTACACGGATATAAGCGACCGCAAGGCCCTGGAAGAGCAGTTGGAACAACTAGCACACTTCGATAGCCTCACGGGCCTGCCCAATCGGGCTCTGGCTAGAGACCGTCTTGCCCAGGGTATCGCGCAATCGAAGCGTCAGGGCTCCCGGCTTGCTGTCCTCTTCCTTGATATCGACAACTTTAAAGTCATCAACGACAGCCTTGGACACCATGCGGGTGATGAACTCCTGCTGGCAATGTCGGGCCGTCTGCGGAACATTTTGCGTGGTGGCGACACGCTTTCCCGCCTTGGTGGTGACGAGTTCCTTGCTGTGCTGCTTGACGTGAAATCGCGTGAAGATGCCGTGTTCGCTGCGAACAAACTGCTGGCGACAACCAAGGAGAGATTTGAGGCACTGGGCAACTCTGTGCATAGCTCATTGAGCATAGGGCTGGCGCTGTATCCAGAAGATGGCTTGAGCATTGATGAGCTTATCCAGCATGCCGACACCGCAATGTATCAGGCTAAATCCGCGGGTCGAGGACGGGTAGCCACCTACCAGCGTCAGCAGACCAGCGACGTAACGACGGAATTGCATTTATTGAGTGAACTTCGCGATGCAATTGAACACGAGCAGTTTGAGCTGCACTGGCAGCCGCAGGTAAATCTGCGCGATGGGAGCCTATGCGGCGCCGAAGCCCTGCTGCGGTGGAAAAGACCGGGGGCCGGGTGTGTTTTGCCGCAGTTTTTTATACCTTTCGCCGAGAGTCATGGCTTGATTGCAGAACTTGGAGACTGGGTTCTTGCGGCCGCCTTAAAGCAGATTGGCATTTGGGCGAAGCAGAATAGTGATGCAACGTTCAGCATAAATCTAGCTCCTGCAGATTTGGCCGACGATGGTTTTATGCCCAAAGTTCTCGGTTATTGCGAGGAACATAAGGTCACACCTTCGCGAGTGGTTTTCGAGATCACGGAGCAGGATGTGTTAAGTAGTTTAGAGTTGGGCCGGGAAAACATCATGCAGCTTCGGCAGCAGGGATTCACTCTTTCAATTGATGACTTTGGAACCGGTAATTCAAGCCTGTTGCGTCTCAAGAAGTTCCCGTTTCACGAGCTAAAAATTGATCAGAGTTTTGTCCAAGGTATCCCTGAGGACGCCGAGAGTCTGGCAATAGTGCAGGCAACCCTGTCAATGGCGAAAGCCCTGGATATGCAGGTTATGACAGAGGGCGTCGAGACTGAGCAGCAGGCGGGGTTTCTCCTCGGAATCGGCTGCATCAAGGCCCAGGGCTTTTACTTTGGCCGACCGGTGAGCGCCGCGGAATTCGAGAAAACCTGGATTTAGTCTCCCCTCCTCTGTTTGAGACTTTTTATCCTGGAGAATGTCTGGCGAGCCTTAGCGCCAGGGGCTACGAATCACTGTGTCGTGTTATCGCCACTTGATCATCGAAACAGGCAATTCCCCCGCCTGAGCACTTTCGGGCCATGATCGCTCAGCCAGGCTGATGTTTGAATGTACAGCTGACATCGATCCAGGGCGCTACGCTACGGCGTTTCAGACACCTACTGACGATAACGATAAAGAAGCCCAACTCCTCATAATAAAGTTTCGCCTCTCAGAGTTCGTTACCAATAGCCCGGAACAGTTCAATGGTTTGAAACTCACGATAGCCATCCTCAGTTTCCACGGACGCGTAATCGCTAAAAGCGGAAAGCTTTACAATCACCAAATTTTTCGTCGGGTTGACGTAAACAAACTGGTTGTAAACACCAATAGCTGAGTATTCCCCTTCGTCGCCATCCATGAGCCACCATTGATAACCGTAACCCATGGGGTAATCTGAGGCCGGATTATCGCCCGGCAACAGGTGCGCCTTGGTGCTATGTGTTGCGTTAGTAACCCAGTCCTCGCTCACGATCTGCTTACCGAACCAGTTACCTTTATTCCTGAACAACTCGCCGATTTTGGCGTAATCTCTGGCAGTGGCATTGAGCCCAGCAAATGCCATTTCGACATTGTTGTCATCAATGATCCAGTAGGCATCGGACTCAGTCCCCAAAGGACCCCACAGCTTCTCCTGCATGTAATTTGTCAAACTGCGTCCGGTCGCGCGTGACACGAGCATACCCAGCGCCTGAGTATCTGCTGAGTTGTAGAGGTTGTAGGTGCCGGGGGCTCTCTGTGGTTTGATGCTTGCGGTGAACTCATCCAAAGAGCCGCCAATACCCATAATCTTACCCATACGCATCACTTCTGAGTCAGGGTCGGCGTAGTCTTCGCTCCACGCGGCACCGGACGACATCTCCAGAACATCCACAATCGCGACGCCGTCATAGGCAGACCCATAAAGCTCGGGCACATAGTCGGTGATGGGATCGTCCAGGCTCTTTATCAGGCCCTGATCGTAAGCAATACCCACCAGTGTCGACGTGAAACTTTTGGCTACGCTCATCGACAGCCAATTCACATTGCGACCTCCGGTAAGGAAGTACTCCTCGAAGCGAACCTTACCGTCCTGAATCACCAGTAAGGCGCTGGTGTCGGTAAGCGCCAAAAAATCTGCCACGCCGAACTCTTTGCCCTCGTAATTGAATCGCTCCGGCAGCGTCAGCGGCTCACCCGCAGGGAAATCATAGGGCTTGGGCGCCGCGGTCAACCGGGTTGTTGGATACATCTCCTTTATACGCGCAAAATTTTCGTATTGCTCCGCGCCGGAAAATAATGTGGCCGCCATCCCCAGCCTGCCAAGATTGGGTTTGAAGATGAGGTAGGCAACGCCCACTGCTACAATCAAGGTGCCGAGGGCAATGAGTGCAAATTTTTTCATTCTTTGGTTTCTCCTAACTGAGCCAGGAGCACATCTGCACATACTCTGCTGGTGTTGCGTCGTCTGGTTTTCATACCAAGGTCCTCAAAACAGGCTTCGCCATAACCCAGCGCAATCAGGCATTGCGCAATGTCCGCATGTCGGCTCGGGTTGGGAAGGCCCTCCTTGCGCATCTGAGCAGTGATTCTCTGCTTAAGACTGGAGTACAGCTGCTTGAGTTGCAGCTTTACCGCTGGCTCTCTGCGCGAGAGCTCCCAAAGTTGATCGATGATCAAATTGCTTGTGTTGTCAGTGAAGGCGCCATCAAAGATAAGGTCCAGTAACTCTGACAACGTGGGGTCATTGGGAAACTGCTCCGCAATGGATTGGTCCGCTTTCTCATTCATTCGATCAAGCAGCAGCTGGACCATCTCTGCCCTGTTCCCCACAAAATATCGGACCAAGGACCTGGGCAAGCCCGCTTTGTCGGCCACCTTTTGAAGTGTTGTCTTCGCAAGGCCGTACTCAATGACGCATGCCTCAAACGCAGCGAGAATTTGCTCGCGTCTTTCAAGCTCTACTTTAGGTCTACCTACATTTGCAGCCATAAAACCAACCTATTCTCAAAAAGCACACTTCTTCGGCGGCCACAGGCTGCACGAAGATACCGCTAACCGTGAACACATCCTCCGGCGAAAAAATCAGCCTGTCGCCGCCGTAAATACCATCATCTTCATACACACCACCTGCGAAGGCTGTAGCGATGCGGTCGACAACCATTGTTCCAGCTAGTGATTAAATGCCATTAACTTGTCTATTGTGACAATTTATTCTGGATATTAAATATTGTCAACATTGACAATTAATTAACTGAATTGACACCGAGTGATCGAGAACACGGACGGGTTCACCGCACGATTGCAGATGAGCCACTCTCGCGACATGACGAACAAATAAAAGAGACCAAACACCGCCATTCGCGGCGTAACGCCCATGCAGTTATTGATGGCCGCTTAACCCCCTGCAGAGCACTGAACCTGGCAATACCTTTTGGTAAGTTTTTTCACTATGTACCGTTTGTTGTTCTTATACTGTGGACACCCAATAGGTATTCGATAAGACGTCCCTCCCATGAAAGAATGCAACCAGTGTGGCAAGTGTTGCCTTCTCTATAGCGACGGCGGGTTATCCGCCAGCGCAGAAGAAATAGAGGCCTGGGAAGCCTTTAACCCTGCGATCGCAGAGTATGTAGTGGACGGCAAAATCTGGATGGACCCCAAGACCGGCGCGCAACTCACGCGCTGTCCCTGGTTACAATTGCTGCCCACTGACACACTGAATCGTTCTGACAAATACGGCTGCAGTATTTATGAAGACCGCCCCGAAGACTGTCGACACTACCCTACTTCTATCACTGAAATGGTTCGCGATGGTTGCGAGATGATCGAAGTTCGCGACCTGAACGCGCCGGAGCAAGCACAAAGAACGCTGAACCGCATGATGTCCCACAGCCGTCCCCCGGCGCAAAACACCTGAGCTTAATCAGCGGATGACCGAGAGTTTCGTGGACAACAAGGACTTATTGGATGCCATCAATCAGGTCATGCCCTATGGCAAGTACAAGGGCCGTCAGTTACTGGATCTGCCGGAGCCCTATCTGGTGTGGTATCACAGCAAGGGTTTTCCACAAAGCAAACTGGGCAAGCAACTGGCATTGATATACGAAGTTAAACTCAACGGTCTGGAGGAAATGTTATGGCGCTTTCAGCAATAGCAGATGGTACCTGTCGGCACGGGAGAGATCACGCACATCCATCCTCGGGGTTAACTCAGCGGCACACACAGACGACATGGTGCGCGCTGGCATCAACAGCTAAGATACAGCCGCATGTATTACGGTGAAAGACTCAATAGCATTAGCCATCTGGTGGGAGCCGTCATGGCCCTGGTGGGCCTGGGGGCATTGCTCACGGTTTCGATACAGACCCGCGACCCGTGGATTATCAGCAGCTTTAGCATCTACGGCTTTACCCTGGTGCTGCTGTATACCATGTCAACGCTTTACCACAGCTTCCATCCCCCGGGGCTTAAAGGGCTTTTCAAACTATTCGATCACGTGGCGATCTATCTGCTCATCGCCGGTACCTACACCCCTTTCACGCTGGTCTGTCTCAGGAACGGTAGTGGTTGGTACATCCTGTCCGCTGTGTGGGCGCTGGCAGTGGCAGGCATACTCAGTGAGCTATTCCTCTCCGGCAGAGCAGTAAAAGTCGGGCAAGTCATCATTTACCTGGGCATGGGTTGGGCCTGCGCATATGACCTTGAGGGGCTTCGATCAGCACTGCCCCAAACAGCTTATCAATGTCTGACCGCCGGTGGGCTGGCCTATACCGGCGGTGTAATATTTTATGTTCTGGATAAGATGGGAAGACTTACCCACGCCCACGGTATCTGGCATATGTTTGTGTTGGCAGGCAGCGTGCTTCACTTCACGGCAGTGGTCGGCTTTGTCCGATAGATTGCCCAGCGAACTGCCCGGTGAATTGTCCGGTGGGTATCGACAAACCAACGCTTCCACACCGTAAAAATCCATGCTGCAAGCTTTAGCCGGTGGTATCAACGGGGCGACGCAACTCTCTAAACCTCTAAACGTCTAAACGTCTAAACGTCTATGTCGCCCCAAATTGCGTCTATAGCCCGTTCGAATCCACCGATGACTCGCTGAAAAAATCACGCAAGGCTGCAGCCATTGCTTCCCTCGCATATTCGGCTGTCACCACCACATCTACTGCGGGGATCGACGTGTGAATCTGTCCTTCGCATTCCAGGTGCCGCACCTTAACTCCCGCGCTTTTAAGCGCCTCGGCGTAGGCATCACCCTCGTCACGCAGTGGGTCAAACTGACAGGTAAGCACCAACGCGGGGGGCAGCCCCGATAGGTCGCGTGCCAGTAGCGGCGAGGCCTTTGGATCCGATCGATTGTCCTCGTCGCAATAGTTATCCCAGAACCAATCCATGAGCGAGAGCGTCAGCCCCAGGTTCTGTGCATTCTCATGATGCGACGATCGCCGAGCCGTGCCATCGGTCGCTGGACACAGCAACACCTGCCCGCTTATCTCGGGGCCACCAGCGATCCTCGCCTGCTGTGCCGCAACGGCAGCAACGTTACCACCGGCGCTCCAGCCAGCCACCGCAAGGCGGCCGGGCACTCCTCCAAGCTCCTGCGCATGCGATGAAACCCAGTTCACAGCGGCGAGCCCATCATCGGCAGCCGCCGGAAAACGGGCTTCAGGGGCGTGACGGTAGTTAACCGAAATAACAATAGAATCCGAATGCAGGCAGAGATAACGGCAAAGCGGATCATCCGTGGTCGCATTCCCCAGCACCCATCCACCACCATGAAAGTAAACCGTAATGGGGTGAGGACCACCCGAGGCCGGACGGTAGAGACGGTACTCCAGGGCACTGCCGTCAGCACCGGGCAGTGTCCCGTCAATGATCTCACCAACGTCCGGCCCCGGCGGCATACCCGCCCCGGACTCGATCATAAACTGCCGGGCTCCGTCGACACCCATGGCCTCTATGGGCGGCAGGTCCAGTTCCGCAATAGCCTCGAGAAGCAACTGCACGTCCGGCTTGAGCTCACGGATGATTCCGTCGTTGACCTGTTCACCCCCGGGCCCGCTCAGAGCGAATCCCAGGTAGTTCCGTGCCACCACTTCATCACAGGCGATCCGGTAACGATCTACTCCCCCGATGTAAGGTAGAAAGACTTGCGGCTTGCCGGGCACGTTCGCACCCATGTACCAGGAGTTTGCCGAAGGCATCAGCGTGAGATCCGCAAACTCATTGTTATGCTGAACCCAGCGAGACTGGGCGAGTTCCGTCGGCTCAATTCGGTCAAAGCCCTTTTCTCGTAGACTGATGAGCGTGTCAGTAATCAGATCGACGTGCTGCTCGATGGACACCATCATGTTTGACAGTACCGACGGACTACCCGGCCCCGTGATCATAAACAGGTTAGGAAAACCCACGCTCATGAGACCCAGGTAAGTCTGCGGTCCGTGATCCCAGGCATCGCGCAGCGTCAAACCATCGCGGCCGGTAATATCCACCCCCACCAGCGCACCGGTCATCGCATCAAACCCCGTGGCAAAGACGATGGCATCAAACTCAAAAGATGCCTTATGCGTGTCTATGCCGGTTTCAGTGATCGTAGCAATAGGATCGTCCCGCAGGTCAAGCAACTTCACGTGTGGGAGGTTATAGGTCTCGAAGTAATTCGTGTCGAGGCAGGGGCGTTTGGACGCCACATAATGATTATCAGGACAGAGCAGTTCCGCAGTCGCCGGGTCATCGACCTTCGCGCGAATTTTATCGTGGATAAAGCGCCGCATCGTATCGTTGGCCTCAGCGTTGGTAAGAATGTCGTTGTACACCGCACCGATCGCGCGCAGCTCGCCCTCTTCCCACATTGCCTCGTAACGCGCATTCCGCTCCTCTTCGGAGACCTGGAGCGCACTGAGCTGCGGTCGCTCTCTGGGCACCCCAATCTCGGACCATCGCGCTTCTTCACGATAAGCCACGGGGTCCCTTTTGTACTCTGCAAGACGCTCTTCGGAGACCGCACCGTTGCGCGCAGGAATCGCAAAATTCGGCGTACGTTGAAACACCGTCAGTTGCTCGCATTGCTCAGCGATCAGTGGAATAGACTGCACCGCCGACGACCCCGTACCAATCACGCCTACGCGCTTGCCGCTGAAGTCCACGCCGTCGTGAGGCCAGGTGCTCGTAAAATACACCTCACCGGCAAAACGCTCGCTACCGGCAACGTCAGGTACTTTGGGCATGGACAGGCAACCGGTAGCCATCACGTAGTAGCGCGCATTGAGCTGATCGCCGTCATGCGTAGTGATTACCCACCTACCTTGCTCATCGTGCCAGCGAGCGGCGTTAACCCGCGTATGGAAGCGGATATCCCGACGAAGGTCATGCTTGTCGGCCACGAATTGTGCGTAACGCAAAATTTCGGGCTGGGTAGCATAGCGCTCGGACCAAACCCATTCTTTTTCGAGTTCCGGATCCCAACTATAGGAGTAGTCGACGGTGAGGATGTCACAGCGGGCACCGGGATAGCGATTCCAGTACCAGGTCCCGCCAACGTCATCAGCAACCTCAAGCACGATCGCACTAAAACCCGCTTCGCGCATCCGTTTTAACTGGTACATACCGGCAAAGCCGGCGCCGACGATCACAACATCAAATTCCGAAGACCCATTATTGTTATTAGTCATGAATTAGCTCTCAAAGGTTTAGGGCTAGTGTACCCAACGAACGCATCATTTTTGCAACCACAGTCCATCGGCATCCCCCAGCAACCACAGACGTGAATACCAGAAGTAGCCCGGGCCACTGATCGCGGGCGCGGTACAGTTAACCTTGTTGCGTCCGGGTTTCATCACGGGCAGAGACACGACCAGCGCATCATCCTCCCAGGTCTGTTCCAGCGGCTCGCCGGACGCGGCATAACAGCGAAGCGACTCTCGACGGTAGCTGCCGTCCCCCGGACGGAACCGCCATTGCTCTGCCGGCGACAGAGGGAAGAAAACCTGCTCATTCTCCTCATCAATAACCGGGAGCGGCTCAGCGGCAAGCGCGGTCAGCAGCCTGCTATCGTCATCACCGCCAATGTAAAACGGGAAGCGGGGAATCCGCGTTACCGAGGTTACCGCCCCGACAGCGCCGGACTGCTGCGCCAGTCCATACAGTCCACGATCGGCAAGCAATGACTCGCTGAGCCGGCTGTATTCGCCGTAGGGATAAGCGAACACGTCGATAACCGCATCGCCGAGTTGCGAACGCAGGCGGGCAAAGCTGCCGTCGATTTCCTGCTCCAGCGCTGTGATTTTCAACGCTTCACTGGCACCGAGTCCCAGGCTTTCGAGATGCGCGTGAGACCGGGAATGAGCACCGAAAGTCGCGAGGCCCTCGCTCGCCATACTTTCCAGTGTGGACCAACTTAGAAACGCAGAGGCACCGTCATCCAGGGCATCCGTAGCGACAAATACCGTGAACGGCAGGCCTCGGTCTCGCAGCATCGAGTAAGCCGCCTCACCTATGGAGCGATAGGCGTCATCGAAAGTCAGGGCCACCGCCTGCGGCGGTAAAACTCCGCTGCCGTAGATCCCCTCCAGTAACTCGGTGAGTGGAATCACCTGATAACCCCGGTCTTTGATCAGATCGAGATGAGCGGCAAAGCGAGCGGGCGTTACGCGCGTCGAGTCGGGACCGGTATCGGACACCCGGTGATAGAGCAGAATCGTTGCGTGTTCAGCCGCTCCCGAGGCTTGAACCAGCGCGGCCAGGCATACTCCCAGCAGCCAGCGCCGCATCAGCTATTTGCAGCGTCGTCGAGCAAATCCTGATTTTGCTGCATCATGGAAATCACCTCTTCGACGTAAGGCTCACCACGCTCGGAATAGCCCAGCAGTCCCGGAGCCAGCGTTGGGCCTGTGACCGGCTTCTCCGCGCGACGCTGTGCTGCCCGCAGCCGGCGCAGCTCTGCGTAACGCTCATGGGTATTGAGATTGTTCATATAGCGCCGGACAGACTCAGACACGTCGTCGAAAGCCGCCACCTCGTGCCCGGCGCCTGCGGCTCGGCGCTCGGGGACGACGCCGCAGCCAGCTTCGTAGCACCAATGACCAAACAGGTTACTGTACTCTACTGCGAAGCGTGATCGACCCCAGCCCGATTCCTTGGCGGCCTGAACCAAAGCAAGCTCTTTTGGGATCACGTCAACACGCAGCCAGAGACGATCGATAATATCTGCGATGTCATCGTCGCTCCACTCCAGCTCGTACTCTTCGGCCAGTGCCTTGATGTCCCGGCGCTGGAACCAGCCAGGAGCGTCACCCGCCGCCAGAGCTGATCGAATGGCTGCCAGTTCCGCGCGCTGCCCGAGAATGCGCTGGTTTTCGCAGACCACAACCGGATGCAGAAAATCGTAGAACTCCCGCTTCATCAGCCCCACATCTTCGATGGCCGCAAAATCCGGCAGCTTCCCGGATCGCCCCCCGCACCCCCCCGGGATAAGAACGGCAATGAACAGCCAGGCCAACAATTTGTAGCGCGTATCGGTCATGCGATCAGGGTAACGCAGCAGCATTGAGCGTTTCCAATGTTAATGGGTCCGGGTAACCATCAGCGGGCAATCTCTGCTCCAGTTGGAAGGCGCGCAGGGCCGCATGAGTGCGACTCCCCAGCACTCCGTCAACAGTGCCCACGTCGTGCCCGAGGGCATTGAGGGCGCGTTGCGCACTCGCTACGTCAACCTTGCGCAGCGGCTCAGACAGCGCCGGTGATGCAGCCAGAGCCGGGGCCCCCGCCAGTCGATCCGCCAAAAGCGCTACGGACAGGGCGTAAGACTGCGACTGGTTCCAGCGCATCACTACGCTGAAATTGTCGTAGACAAGAAACGCAGGCCCGCGATAACCCGAGGGTAGTAACAAGGATGCCTCGAAATCTGATATGGGCAGGCTTCCACCATCAGCTCGTTTAACACCCAGGGATGCCCAGGAAGCCAGACTCCGGGTCTGATCCAGTCCGGCAAACTCATAGGGAAACCCTTCGGGCAGACTGACCTGCCGGCCCCAACGCTGACCGGGCACCCAACCGAGGCTGCGTAAAAAATTGGCGCCGGAAGCCAGCGCATCGGCCTCACTTTGCCAGAGGTCTACTCGTCCATCGTCGTCTCCGTCCACCGCGTAGCGCAAATAAGATGAGGGCATGAATTGCGTATGCCCCACGGCTCCGGCCCAGGATCCGCGCAGGCGCTCAAGTGGCAACGCTTCGCGCTGGACCAGTTGCAGTGCGTCGACAAACTCATCCGCAAAGAACTCACCGCGACGCTGGTCGCAGGCGAGAGTCGCGAGCGCGTCCAAAGTCGGCACGCTACCGAGGTAACTGCCGTAATTCGTCTCCAGCCCCCAGAAGGCGATGAGGTATCGCGGCGGCACCCCGTAGCGCCGCAGCACGTCGTCAAGAAACGCCCCATGGGTGCCCAACAGTTCGCGGCCGCGCTTAACCCGGGCATCGGTGACACGGCGAGCAATGTATTCACCAAAGGTCTGCACGAACTCCGGCTGTTTCCGGTCCAACTCAATCACCCGCTCTACCGGCGCGAGCGACGCAAGCACCTGTTCGACCAGCGCAGGCTCCACGCCGGCACTGCGGGCGCGATCTCCCAGTCCGACAATACAGCTATCAAAACTTTCCGACTCCGCGGCCTGAAGGGCACCACTCATCGTAAAAAACAGCGCGACGGACAACAACACAGCCAGAGTAGAGCGCGACATCAGGGTTATCTTCCAAGAACAGGAATTCATTTATCGGTATCTTGGACGAATGCTGCGGCTATGGCCAGCTGCGACGCGCGCAGCGTCCGGATCAACCCGGACATTCAACGGTACTGACAGGTACAGACGGCCCCCCGTCAGGATTGCTCCTCGAGCCAAAGCAAGGTGTCCAGATAACTGGCCAGATGCTGCAAATACTCCGGTGCCCGCTGGTCGAGCGCGACCAATGACTTGACCACCAGCCCCTGGGAATTCAACGGTCCTGCTGCCTCAGGTAGCGTGGCCACAGCTTGCTCTATTCGCGCCTCTACATCGCGTTGCCAGACACGCTGGCGCACAACATCCAGCGCCTGAAGCTCGGTCCGCTGACCGAGGAGTGTCCTTAGGCCACTCAGCGATTCCAATGTTTGGCTGAGCGCCCGCTCGGGCTTTTTCGAGCCTGTGTCCAAGACCCGGTTGCCTGCTGAATCAGCCATTGGGTGGAGGTGACTCAGATGGAACGGTGCGGGGCACGGGCGCCATTTCAACCCGCCGATTCAACGCGCGGCCTGACTCATCAAGGTTGGGTGCAACGGGCTGCTGGTCACCAAACGCCGCCGCGAATACGCGATCGGCGGGCAGTCCCGCAGCGACCAGCTCACGGGTCACGGTCAACGCGCGCTGGGCCGACAACTCCCAGTTATCGGCAAAGTTGAGGTTGCCTGACTGAATCGGCAGGTCATCGGTAAACCCACTGATCATCAATAATTGATCATTCTCCTGGAGAAAGACCTCGAGGGGCGCAGCCAGGGTGACCAGCAGCTCGCGACCCTCCTCTTGCAATCGGTCGGAGTTCAGTGCGAACAACACACTGCCACTGATTCCGATGCGACCATCGTTGATAGTGATTCGACCGCTCGACAGAGGCCCGGCCAGGGCTTGCTCAAGTACCTGCCGGCGCGCCAGCTCCCGCTCGCGCTCCGCTTCTGCCAACTCCAGGTCTTTTGCCAACTCCAATTGAAAGCCCAGTGTCCAGACCAGAATGAGGACAAACACACCGACCAGGCCCGTCATCAGATCGCCGAAGATCGCCCACACCGGGGGACCATCATTCAGGCCATCGTCGAGAAACTCGTTCACGAGCGATCCGCCTCGACCTGCAGTGCGGCGGTCACCGACTCAAGGCGCTCGAGAATGGTTTGCTGCGTGATCAGGTTATGGTCAATGATTTCCCGCGCCTGATCCACGTAATACCCCATCTGCTCGTCGCTGCGCGAACCAGAAGCCGTCAACACGTCGGTGATAGCCGACAGCGAGGTATTCACCGCCTCGCTACTGCCTTTGAAGGTGGCCACCGAATCGGCAAAGCCACCGCTCAGCGCTGCCAATTCGAGCGCAGTGCCGGCAATGTGCTGCCCGGAAGCGCTCAGTTGCTCGCTCAGATTTTTAGCCAGCAGCTCCAACGCCTCACCGCTGTGCGCCAGCAGCTGCTCCAGCTCTCCTGCAAGTTTGCCCGACAACTGCTGCCAATGCTGTTCATTGCTATCAAGGGTTGACGCCATCTTCTGCGAGAGACTGTCTGTGACCTGCGTCAATTGCTGCGCACTTTGCGTCATGAGCCGGTCCAGGTTGTCGGCTGCGGCGCCGGACTGCTGCTCCATATGCTCCTTGAATTGCGCAGTCATCATCTGCAGCAGGGCCTGCTGCTCTTCGCCACGCTCCTTCAGGTTCGCGATGAGCGCCAATTGCTGCTGCATCAAAGTCGATCGCTCCTCCATCAGCAACTTGTCGCGCTCCAGGGATCGATCGGTATTGTCCTGTAGCGTGTTGAACAAATCACTGCCGATGCTAATCGACTGGCCGGCGGCAGACTCCATGCTGGCAACGGACTGATTGATGCTGCTGGTCATGGTTTGAAGCTTCTCGCCAAGGGACTCCTGCAGTTCTGTTATTAGAGCGCCGCTGTTATCGAGCCGCTGTCGCTCCAGCGACTGAATCTCCTGCAGTTGGTTACCCAGCTGTGCAACAAACGTATCGATGCGTTCGCTCATGGTGCCCTGCCACTGCGCCTCGGCAATCCGGCGCGCTTCCAGCTCCTGAGCCTGCTGGGCACGCAGGGCCGTGTGCACCTCTTCGTCTCCCAGTCTGCGCGCCGCTGCCTCACTGGCGAGTTGCTCCGAGGCCTGCTTCAGCAACTGTCCCACAAAGGGCTGCAAAGTCTCAGCGGTCTCTTTACCCGTGTGGGCCAGACTGCCCTTGACCTCACTGGCGAGCGCTGCCGTAAGCGCCTGAAAGTCTGCACGCACCGCCGTTTCAAACTCGCGCTGCTGGGTCACAAGCTGCTCTCCCGAGCGTTCGCTCCAGGCGGCCAGTTGCTCTCCAAGCTGGCCCAGCTGCTGACTCAATGCCACCAGACCGGCCACCGCGTCGGGGAAAGCACTGGCCTGCTGCTGCAGCGCGCTGTAGGTTTGGGTGCGCTGATGACTGAGCGAATAATCCCGAAAATAATCATCCCGGTGATGGTCCAGAGATTTTGATAGCTGGAGTCGCTCGCGCTGACTGAGCGTCGCAATCAAACCCAGCATGGCCGATGCCGCGACACCGGCGACCGAGGTACCAAAGGCCATTCCCAGTCCCTGAATGGGTGCGGCCAAACCTTGTCGAATCGCCGTCAGCTCAGTGCCACCCTCAAGCGCCAGCGCCGCACCGCCCAGTGTGGCGACCATGCCCACGAAAGTACCCATCAAACCCAGCATCACCAACAGTCCTACCAGATAGGGCGTCAGGATGGGCGCAGGCAGTCCCTGAAAGTGGCCCACAATACGCTGGCGCACAGCGTGGCGGAGTGCCTCGGGCACGGTAGACAGCCATGCATCCAGCGTCGGGGTATCAGCAGACGATGACTGAGCCATGTCCAACGTGCTCAAGGCCATCTCCAGGCCTTTGGTATGTCGCTGATAGCGCCAGAGCTCCGCACCGCCGACACCGTACGCCGTGACGATTAGCAACATGACCAGAAGAGTCAAACTGTCATCGGCAGCCACCAATCCAGCCATCAGAACAATCAGGGCCATGCCAGTAATAAAGGCCGCGTAGGAGAGAACTCGAGTCATGGATTTTTCCGGATAGGATCTTCTGAAGTCAGGCAAGACAACATGCCCTGGAGCGGCTGCAGCCTGAGTGTTAATTCTGCGTGCAGCAGTTGCTGCAACTCATCGTGAAAGCGCGCCAACCAACCCCCCTCCTGAACCCACAGCGCGGGATCGCCGGCGACCCAATCTTGCTGGTGTTGGTGGAGGCGCAAGTGCTCAAATCGCCTGGCTATCAGCTGGGGCAGCGTTGCCAAACAGCGGCGACTGTACTTCACGAGTATGGGACTCAAAGCCACCTCTAACGCCGCGACTTGTGCCAGCTCGTCACTTTTACATTGCAACCGCTCCAGCAATGTCTTTCTGAGCTGCGAAACGCGTCGCTCGAGTTCACTTTGGTGCAGACTGTAAAAACGCTGGTAACTGGCTGTCGCCTCGGGTGCGCTCAAGGTGTCATCATTCGCGGTGGGCAGGCGAAAGACTGTTTTTCCTGCACTTAAATGCTCGCTCTCGCCCGCCCCGAAACTCGCATCAATGGACGCCCGCATCGCCGCCCGGTGCTGCTCAAACAGTAGGTCGGCAGCGTGGCTATCAACAGCCTCAGCGCAAGCACAGATGCTGTCCAGGGTAGTAAAGAAATCGGACAAGGTGATCGCTTCAGAGATGTCGATCAAATCAGCCAATTGATTAGCAAACACCCGTTTCCCCGGCACTGAAGACGCCAGGCCCAGATCAGTCAGACGACGCACCAGGGGTGCCTGCCCCATAGATGATGGTATTGCCTTGGACATAACTGTGAACACAACGCCTTATGTAGCGGAGGCGCTTGGCCCGCGTACAAATTATTTAGAGAGTGGCAGTCAGCGGCTAACAACCGCCGGGAGCGATCGTCGACACTTCAGACACCTTAGCGTCCGAGTAGGCCTACCGCGTGAGGCGCGAAGGGTACGCATATTAGCGACGGGTTTAAAGGGCCAAAAGTGGATATCGGCAACTTAACTTACCCAACTGGGGCCACGCGGTTGTACGTCAGGCGTTTACCCGTGACTCCCCGGCGAGAGGCGGCGACCTCCAGAATTTGAGTATCAGCTGCATGAGATCCTCCCGGTCTATCGGCTTTGCGAGAAAGGCGTTTCCCCCGGCCTCGAGGGCATCCTGAATCTGTGAATCCTGCACCGTTGCCGAAAGAACGATGATCGGCAGAGTCTCCTTTGAAAGCGTCTTGCGAATATGTGTGATGGCTTCCACGCCCCCCATCTCGGGCATCTGCAGGTCCATGAGCACAAGATCGAAGTTCTGCGTGGCAGTAAGCTCAAGCGCTTCCCGACCGTGGTTCGCAACGACAACCGGGATACCCAGATTCTCGAAAATCGCCTTAATGAGCAACTGCATGGTGAAGCTGTCCTCGACCAGCAGGATCCGGGGTGGCCCCTCGCTTTGAACCCGGGCCAGCAGCCCCCCTTCCAGAGAATCACCAGCCGCATCGGCCGCCACGGGTTCTTCCATGGTGCTGGACCCGCCCGGTGCAGGGGCCGGCGCACTGCACGCGCGCTCACCACTGGGCAACGTCAGTGAGAAACTGGCCGTCGTGCCCGCACCGAGCTGGCTTGCAAACACAAGTTTTGAACCCATAAGCGCCAGGAGACCATTGCAGATCGAAACGCCCAACCCCGTCCCACCGTAGCTGCGCGTATTGGACACATCGCTCTGAAAAAACGGATCGCCGAGCTGTTCGATTACTTCGGGCGACATACCCATACCTGTATCCGTGACCGAAAATCTCAGATCCGCATAGTTATCCTCGCGATGTTCAAGGGCCACGCCCAGGGTGATCTCACCCTCTTCTGTGAATTTGATGGCGTTGCTCACGAGATTATTGAGCACCTGTTCAATGCGAAACTCATCACCATGCAACACCAGCTCCTCGAGCTCTGGTCCGGGTTTCGCAAGCACCTGAATACCTTTCTCCTGCGCGGCCGCGGAATAAAGCTCCGTGACGCGGGCAATGCAGGCACTGGGGCTAAATGGCACCGGCTTTAGTTCGAAGGCGCCGCGCTGCAGTTTTGTGACGGCAAGAATATCGTCGATGATCCGATGCAAGGAATCACTGGAACGTTTCACAAAGCGGATTCGCTCCTGGTTATCCGGCGATTCCACGCTTTTTTCGATCAGATCCAACATGCCAATCATGCCCGTCAAAGGCGTGCGGATCTCATGGCTCATGTTGGCTAGAAACTGTTCTTTGGAATCGGCGAGGAGCTTCGCATCGCGAAGTGCCGCCATATTCTGAAGCTCCAGACGAAAAGCCAGAAACGCAAGGACACCGAGCAGAGCGCTGACAAAAATCAGCCCCAGGATCAGCAGTCGCTCCAATGCCTTTCGATTGGCCGCCACTTCTTCTTTGGGAATGCGTAGGTCAAATAACAGTCCGCTCGGACTCATGTTCACCCGCCCGTCTCGTGACCAGACCTGCTTTGCCAGATTCGAGGCATTATCCTCCATCCCCGTAAGCGCCCAGCCGAGGGTGAGAAGGACCTCAGGCGAATCCTGCCGTAGCTGCCCGGATGCAACGAACGCTGCGTGCAGGGCCTCGCGCTGCGGAAAGTAAGTCCAGAAACGGCTATCGGACGCTTCCCGCTCGTGCGCGAATGCGAGATCGGGGCGCTCCGTAGACACATACGTCCAACCCTCGCGAGCGTCGAGAATGGTCAGCTCAAAACCAAAGCCATCCGCCATCTGGCGCAGCCTGGCGATGGTCTCAACCAGGGAAAAATTAACAACAATAAAGCCGTCCCGCTGACCTAGATCCGGATGCGTCCGCGTGGCCGTACGAACCGTCGGCTCGAGCGGCACGGTAATATTCCCGAACTCTCGATTGAGCGTTATATAAGAGTTGTAGAACTCACCACGGCGCAAACCCCCGGCCCGAATGAAATAGGCCTCCCGGGATTTATCCTGAAGAGATGTGGCTGGAACAAAGAGACTGCGGCCGTCCGCCTGGGAGCGCCGATTGATGCGTGCACGTTCAACGCCGCTGCTGTCCAGCCAACGGACTTGAGAAACGCTTGGCCTGTCGCCAACGGCGGAGATAAAAACGTCCTCCAGAGCGCTACGCTCGAAGGCACGGCCCGCCCCAAGGACCCCGGACAACAAGAGCTCGCGCTCCACACTCAGACTGACTAGACGGATCTCGTCGACAAGGCGGCTTGTGACTGCCCGGGCCTGCTCCGAGCCGGCAAGAAGACGCCGCTGGTACTCCTGCTCCCGTTGCTCCGACTGCAGCTTAAAGAGCGAAACAGCAAAAATCCCCACCAGTCCAAGGAGCAGGACCAGCAGAGTAACGGAGGGATGGCGCCTCAGGAAGCCAGGTTGATGCTGACCAGAAACGATAGAGCTCTGCGGCATAAGATGCTTATTACTGCTCAGGTCGTGGATTCAATAACCAACCCCAACGTCAAAAAACCGCTGCAACTTAGCGCCCCAGTGCGCTCTTGAGCATCTCGACCAACGCCTCGTTATCGTAGCTGTAAGGTCCCCAGCTATTGAGCTCCACCAACTCACGAATCTTGGTTTCGATGGTGCGCTGTTGTTCGTTGGCATTGGGTACAACCACGTAGCGACGCAGCGGGGCGTCTGCAAGCAGTGCATGTTTGTAGGCGAGTGTGACTTCGTCGGGCTTCTTGTAAGAGAGCTCTACTTCCTCCATGGCCTTGTATTGCTTTTCCATGCCGGACGTCACTATTCCGCCGCTGCCTACCACACGGGCCATGGAACGTTTCACCGCGCTGCGTCGAATCTGTGTTTGATAATTGCCCGGCTCGATTACGCTAACCGAGACACCCAGCGGCTCCAGCTCTGCGGCAAGAGAATCAGTAAATGCTTCGATGTAATGTTTACTGCCGCTGTACGCCGCAAAGCCTGGACCGGATATGGTTCCCGCAATAGATCCCGTTGTGGCAATGCGTCCTTTGGACTCAATCACCAAAGGAGCGAACGCTTTGGTCGTGCGTAAGACTCCTTCTACGTTTACCTGATAAACCAGGTTCAGGACGTCGATCTCAGTGTCTAATACGGCGCCACCATCGTAGATACCCGCATTGTTCACCAATGCATAAAGGCCGGTTCCGCGCTCTTTGATGAACTGCACGGCGTCGTTCACCTCATCTTGCTTGGTGACATCCAAACGAATTGCTGTGATGTTATCTATTGCATTGAGCTCTGCCATTTCAGCATCTGAGCGCGCACCCGCGTAAACATGATGCCCCTCTTTGGCAAGCGATTCCGCCAAGTTCCGGCCGATGCCAGTGGTCGCTCCGGTAATCAGTATGGACTTCTGTGACTCGGGGCTTTGAGCAGCGGTCGCAAGAGCCACAGTCACTAAAAGGATGCCCGTCAGGCGTGAAAGTATTGTGGACATGGTGCGTCTCCGGATAATGAAGTGACGGAGCCTAACACAGCCAAATTCTGGCTTACATCGAGATCCGGTCCCTATGTGGCACCAACGCTTTTCGGTGGTTGCGCTTAAATCCTGACGGCACATGGCCAGCTGAAATAAGTAAGAAATGTCGAAAATCGGGCAAAAGCAGCCCAAAAAACAGAAAAATTATGCGAAAAAAACCACAAAGCACGGTGATACGCTGGCCTCGAACCACCGTATGTGATTTGGTTGAATTGGAATTTGAGGGAAATAGCGCTCCGCCGTGTCATTAGAGTGCAGCAGTTATCTCAAGTTCCCGGAACATTTAAGCTCAATCCATTTTTTTCACACAAAGCTATGCAAGGAATCTACGATGAGACCTCTATCGAAACGACCACCCCTGGCGAAACGACCACCCCTGGCAGTCGCGACCCTGGCCCTTGCGGTTTCAATGGCGCAGTCAGCTATAGCCCAGCAAGATACGCTACTAGAAGAAGTCATCATTACGGGTACCCGTTTGGCGGATCGCTCGGCCGCCGACTCTCCTGTTCCCGTCGACGTCATCAGCGGAAGCGACTTCAGGGTCAACGGTTCAACGGATCTTCAGGACATGCTGCGTACACAGGTGCCCTCTTTTAATGTCAACTCCCAGCCCATCAGCGACGCCGCGACAATTACCCGCCCACCAAACCTGCGTGGACTGTCGCCAGACAATGTGCTGGTGCTGGTTAACGGCAAGCGCCGCCACCGCGGCTCCATCATCTCCTTCCTGGGCGGTGGTATTTCCGATGGTGCGCAGGGTGTCGATATGGCAGCTATCCCGTCGCTTGCCATAAAGCAGGTCGAAGTGTTGCGCGACGGTGCCTCATCACAGTACGGATCTGACGCGATAGCAGGGGTTCTGAACTTCCGACTCCGCGACGCCGCCGAGGGCTTTGAAATGGTAGCGCGAACCGCCTCCACCTTTGAAGGCGATGGCGATAACTACATGGTCTCGGCGAACCTTGGTCTCCCCCTGGGCGACAACGGTTTCGTTAACATCACCGGCGAAATGCGCGATGTGGAAGGTACCGTCCGCTCTGTCATCCGCGATGATGTTGCCTTTGCAACCGCAAATGGCTACTCGCCGGCTGGCGACTTCCAGACCATCAACACCTACACGGGCGATGTACCCCAGTACTGGGGTACGCCGGATGTGAGCGACGACATTAAGTTGTTTATCAACTCAGCCTACGAAATTAACGACAACATGGAAGTGTATGCGTTTGGTAACTATGCGGAACGCGAGGTAGAAGGCGGCTTCTTCTACCGCAATGTTGTCGGTGGCTCGAATAACCTGACGGGCGGCTCTACCGGTCAGCGCGGCGGTGTTTATGCAGGCCCCACGGTTGACCCCCTGACAGGCCTCAGCAGCGCTACGGGTGTGCCCTCGGTGCTTGTTGGTGACCTCGATGGTGGCAGTAGCTGCATCGACGGTATTCCGCTGGGCGGCTCCGGCGGGGTTATTCCTGATCCGACGTTTCTTTCACAGGTAGCGGCAAGCGAAAACTGCTTCTCCTTCATCGAGACAATTCCCGGCGGATTTGTGCCTCGCTTTGGTGGTACAAACGAGGATATGGCACTGGCTGCAGGTATCCGCGGAGACATCAACGTCGGCAATGGTCTTGAGTACGACCTGAGCGTACAACGTGGCTCCAACCGTACCGACTTCTTCATCCGCAACACCATTAACGCCTCTCTCGGCCCCGCCACCCCTCGTGATTTTGTCCCCGGCGGGCAGGAGCAGACCGAGACGGTTTACAACGCCAACTTTGTGTACGGCATTGATGTCGGCTTTGCTTCTGACTTGAGCATCGCCTTTGGCGCAGAGTTCCGTGAGGAGGAATTCGATCTTTTTGCCGGCGACCCAGCGTCCTACGCGCTTGGACCTCTCGCGTCTCAGGGCTTTTCGTCAAGCTCTAACGGCTTTGGCGGCTTCCCCAATGACACCTCAGCCACGCAGGACAACACATCGTTTTACATCGACCTTGAAGCGGATGTTACTGATAGCTTGACGCTTCAGGCAGCGGCCCGTCATGAAGAGTTCAGCAACTTTGATGGGACGATTACCTACAAGCTGGCAGGTATGTACCGCGTTACGGACAGCTTCCGCATTCGCGGTGCCGTCTCAACGGGATTCCACGCGCCGACCGCCGGTCAGGCGAACATCACTAACGTAACCACGCAAAACGTGCAGGGCGTGCTGATTGACCAGGGAACGCTTCCGCTGTCATCCGCAGCTGGTCAGATAGGTGCTGATTACATCGAGAGTTTTGGAAATGGACGTCCAGGTCTCGATACCGAAGAGGCAGACAACTTTTCTATCGGCGTGGTATTTGACATCGGAAACTCCACCTGGACGGTCGATTACTACAATATCGATGTGACTGACCGCATAGCGTTGGGCGCTAACGTGGACTTCCTTGATGCACTGAACTTTGCCGGCGGCGGTTCAAGTTATGGAACGATCTCTGAGGCTCTGACCGGGCTCGACGCAGATGGCATCATCGACCGTCAGGACTTTCTCGGTCTCGACGATCTGTCCCAGTTCCGCTTTTTCAGCAATAGCTTCGATACCAGCACCGAGGGTGTCGATGTTGTTGGTAACATGAACTTTGACTTCCTCAGTGGCAGCTCTACTGTGACCGTGGCGCTCAATTACAACAAAACCGAGGTCACCGATCGCGGAACGGTCAATCCAATCAGCGATGGGCGTGTAGAGGCTCTGGAAGAGCAACTGCCCGAATTCAAAGGCAACGTCACGTGGTCACACGTGCAGGGTAAGTTCCGCACCCTGCTCCGTGCTAACTACTTCGGAGACTGGAGATCGACGGCTAACGGATACGATGTAGGCGCATCCACGTTGGTGGACGCCCAGGTGGCTTATCAGTTCACTGACTCCATAGAAGTTGTACTGGGTGTTGAGAACCTGTTTGACGAATATCCGGACGAGAACCCTGGTCAGGGTGGTACCGGTCAGCTGTACCCCGAAGACAGCCCCTTTGGCTTTAACGGTGGCACCTGGTATCTACAGGGACGCCTGGTCTTTTAACGGGACCTAGTCTTTCGTAAAGAGCTTCGCTAGCTGCCCCGTTTTTGGGGCAGTAAAAGCGAAGCAGTGAAGGCCGCAAGCATATGCGAATGTGCTGCGGCCTTTTTTTAGGTCCAGTTAAAGTATCGGCACAGTATCGCCACAAAGGATTGTGGCAACTTAACTGCGTCAGCTTGTTAGAAAAAGCCAATGAGTACTTACAAGCGCAGCCGATTTCCTTCGGACATGATCAGTCACGCAAGCTTGGCACTACGACAGCGGGAGGAATTTCCTTGACCTCATCCGGCCTCAGGTGCTCGGCCTTCCAGCGCATAGCCATGTAGATGCGCTTGTAGGGCGACGGATGATGATTGAACCAGTTCTCCTCGAAGTCGGATGGTTCAAGCTTTCGGTATTCTGCTGTAAGCAGAGCCACCGTGGCCCAGGCATCCGGGTTCTGGGTGGCATTGATCGCAAACAGGTCGGCCTCGTACTCCTGCATATACACTACGCGCTGAAAAAACGGAGTCGCCAGTAGTCCCACGACAGTAAGAATTGCCGCAAGCAAGGGAAAGCCCGCGTAGTCGTCTATCCCGCGCACACCCCAGTCCCCGCCCTTGCGTCCCAGCAGTGCGCGAAAAATCAGATTTGTAAAGAAGAAAATGGCAAGCAGTATCGGCAGCAGCGCTAACATCATTTTGATTGGATGGTTGAGCACATAGTGGCCAATCTCATGCGCCATGACCGCTTCTACACTGTCGGCATCGGCACGATTCAAAAGATTGTCATTGAGGGCTATGCGCGCGGTTCCAAACAGGCCGCTGACATTAGCACTGACCCGGTTTGTCTGACGCGAGGCATCCACCTGCTTAACGTCATCCGCGTGCATCCCGTTGGCCCGAGCAATGGACAGGATTCGCTCCTTCAATGGGCCTTCATCCATGGGCCGATACTCGTTGAACAGCGGATCGATAAAGACCGGACTGATGAACAGCGCGAACAGCATAAAGCCGATAGACAGACCCGAAGCCCAGACCCACCAGTTATCACGAGTTCGGCGGATCACCAAATACAGAAAGCCCACAAACAAGGCGAACAATACGGTACTGACGAGCCCCTCTATAATGAAGTCTGTGAACCAGGAAGGAAAAGACTGAGTAGCCAGACCAAATTTATGTTCCGTGTAAAAGTCACGGAACCAGGTAAGCGGAAACAGCAATACCGTCGACGCCAGCGCGTAGATCGGGACATAGATGAACGCCCGGGCAAAGGGTGACTTTAACTTTCTCTCCGCAAGCTCTCGCCAGCGCCGCTACCAACCTACCGCCTGACCATCTTTTCGATGATCCGAGCCCGCGCGATAAACACCGTTCACCGGATGATCCTGCTCGATGCTCTCGGCACTGTACTTGGGCATCGGCAGCGACGGATCACGCACAAACAGAATTCCCTGGTATCCGCCTACGGCGCCCCCGTCAACGGCACCCACATCATGCCCTTTCGCACGCAGCGCCGGACCTACCAGGGACTCCAGTGCGTCCTCCATAAACAGCTTGTTCCCAGACTGCCAATGCGTGAATCGAGCGGCATCGGTCGTCATCTGCAGATTCATACCGTGATCGATGACATTCACCATATGTTGCACATGCGTCTCTGGCTGAACCCGCCCTCCCATATTGCCAAAGCTCATGAGAGGCGCTCCGTTGTGCATAACAAACCCAGCTATGATCGAATGAAACGGCCGCTTGCGCGGTGCGACCACATTCGGGTGATCAGGATTCAGGCTGAAGGGGTTGCCCCGGTTATGCAGGATCATGCCGTAGGGCGGAATGGTCACCGCAGAACCGTAGACGTCATAGACACTGTGCACCAGGCTCACCATATTCCCCCAGCGATCTGCCGCAGTCAGATACACCGTGCCGCCTCCCAGACCGCCCTCCACAGACGGCTTTGAGGCGACATCCATATCAATGCGGTCACATAAGGTAGCGGCGTACTCTTTCGATAAAAGCTGCGCAAGCGGCACATCCACAAAATCGGGATCGGCGTTGTAAGCGTAGAGATCGGAGTAAGCGAGCTTTTTCGCCTCAACCATAAAATGCCAGTAGTCAGGATTGGCGGGGCCCAGCGCGGCAAGATCTACGTTGTGCACGGTCGCGCAGACTTCGAGTATGTTGAGCATTTCCAGCGCGGCAAAGCCCTGCCCGGGCGGCGGCAGCTGAAAAATATCGTAGCCGTGGTAGTTGGTTGTCACCGGGTCGACCCATTCTGACTCAAACTCAGCGAGATCCGCATGGGTCATGACGCCGCCGCCGGCCTGCACCTTGGCGACAATCGCATCAGCAATCGCCCCCTTGTAAAAAGCATCTCTGCCCTCGCGCTGAATCAATCGCAAGGCGGTAGCCAGATTCGGATTGCGAATCACGCTATAGAGTGGCGGCGCCTGTCCATCCACCAGAAAAGTCGCCGCCGAGTCCGGGTCCTCGCGGAGCCTGTCCTGCACACCAAAGAGATCAGCGTGGCGGCGCTCAGCAAGCCCCCAGCCCTCCTCGGCCAGGGTCGCCGCGCGTTCAAAAGTCTCTTTGAAACCCATAGTCCCAAAACGGCTGAGCAGCGCGTCGTAGCCCGAAATGGCGCCAGGGACCGTTGCCGTGTTAACACCAAAATCCGGCATTTCGGACACGCCAAGTTCTTCGGTAAAGAACTCCAGCGTCCAACCCTCTGGCGCCCAGCCAGCCGAATTGAGCCCATAAAGCTTCTGGTCGGCTGCACTCCACACCAGCGCAAACAAATCACCGGCAATACCGGTGTCGTTCTGTGAGGTCACATCCAGTACCGCCGCAGCAGCAACGATAGCGTCGACGGCGTTACCACCATTGCGGAGAATCTCAAGACCCGCCTCCGAGGCCAGCGGATCGCTGGTCGCCACCATGCCGTGGCGAGCAAGGACCTCTGAGCGACCCTGCGCTAGCCAACCCTGAGCGCGAGACCCGGGCACGGCTACAATATTGGCAGAAGGTTGCGTGATTTTAGTGCTGGGAATGCCGAAGGGTGTATCCGACTGAGCCTGAACACTGGTGGCGCAGGCCAGGCTCAGAGCCAGTACAAAAAGCGGGTTTCTCATGGATGCTTCCTCTGGATTGACTGTGGACACGCGTCATTCGGTATGGGCGTGGTGTTATGGATGCCATGGTAACCGCCTTCTGAGGGCACCCGCTACGCAGTCGTATTTTGTCTGTGTCTGAGCTTGCGATACTATCGCGCCTCCAAATTCATCTTGGGATCTATCGTGATGCGAAACCGCATGAGAATACTGACTGCTATTGGTCTTTCCGCGTGCTTTGCTTGCACCGGCTCCGTTTATGCCCAAAACGCCACTGAAAAAGACGAGTTACTCTCTGAAGCGACCTTCAAGGGCCTTACCTTTCGCAACATAGGGCCCGCAGTGCGATCCGGGCGCGTGGCGGATCTTGCGATTCATCCGGAGAATGAAAGCCTTTGGTACGTGGCGGTGGGTTCCGGCGGCGTCTGGAAAACCCGGAATGCAGGCACAACTTTTGAGCCCATATTCGATAACGAAGGCTCTTACTCCATCGGCGCTCTGGCGCTGGACCCCCAAAATGCCAATACAGTCTGGGTAGGCACCGGCGAGCATGGCGGTGGACGTCACTTCGGTTTTGGAGACGGCATTTATAAGTCCACTGACGGTGGCGCGAACTGGACGAATATGGGTCTTAAGGACTCCCAGCACATCGGCAAGATTATTGTTCATCCCCAGCATCCCGATACGCTTTATGTAGCCGCCCAGGGCCCACTGTGGAGCCCCGGAGGCGACCGTGGTTTTTACAAATCTACCGATGGTGGCCAGAGTTGGACCAAGACGCTGGGTGACGAGGAGTTCACAGGGGTTACGGACATCGTCATCGATCCACGAAATCCCGACCGGGTTTATGCCGCCACCTGGCAGCATCACCGCACTGTTGCAACGCTCATGGACGGCGGCGCCAAGTCTGCTATCTACCGCAGTGAAGACGGCGGAGACACCTGGCAACAACTCGAGAGCGGCCTGCCCGAGGGCAAAATGGGCAAGATTGGCCTCGCCGTATCCCCACAACAGCCCGACATTGTTTATGCGGCCATCGAACTGAATCGACGCAGTGGCGGCATTTGGAAGTCTCTTGATCGCGGGCAGACCTGGACTCAACAGTCCGAGGTGATTTCGGGAGGGACCGGCCCCCACTATTACGTAGAGCTGTACGCCTCCCCTCACCGCTTCGACCACCTGTACCTCATGGATGCATCCATGAAGCAGTCCATGGACGGCGGCAAAACCTGGGGCCCGGTGAACCGCCGGTACCGTCACGGTGATAATCATGCGCTTGCCTTTAAGCAAAGCGATCCAGATTATTTGCTGCTGGGCACCGACGGTGGCGTCTACGAAACCTTCGACCAAACCCAGAACTGGCGCTATATGGCGAACCTGCCGGTCACGCAGTTTTACAAGCTGGCAGTCGATGACGCCATGCCCTTCTACAACATCTACAGTGGCACCCAGGACAACGGAACCCAGGGCGGCCCCTCACGCACAGACAGCGTCAATGGCATCCGCAATGCAGATTGGAACCTTGTGCTGGACTGGGACGGTCACGCACCAGCGACCGAGCCGGGCAACCCGGACATCGTTTACGCCGAACGGCAGGAAGGCGCGCTGTCGCGCATTGATATCACCACTGGTGAGGTGATCGACATTCAACCTCAGCCGGCTGAGGGCGAAGACTATGAGCGCTTCAACTGGGATGCCCCCATCCACGTAAGCCCCCATGATCCGGCGCGGATCTACTTTGCGAGCCAAAGGGTGTGGCGCTCCGACAACCGGGGCGATAGCTGGCAAGCGATTTCTGGCGATCTCACCCGCAACGAAGAACGCTTTGAGCTGCCCATCATGGGACGCAGGCAAAGTTGGGACTCGGCCTGGGACGTCCTGGCGATGTCCAACTACAACACGGTCACCTCGCTGTCAGAGTCTCCGCTGGTCGACGGACTGATCTACGCCGGCACCGACGACGGTCTGCTGCAGATCACCGAAGACGGCGGCAACAACTGGCGTCGCATCGAGGTCAGTCGCATGGGCGTGCCAAAGCGTGCATTCATCAACGACATCAAGGCCGACCTTCACGACCCGGACACCGTGTACGTGTCTCTGGACAATCATAAGTACGGGGACTTCACACCTTATCTGGTGCGCAGCACAAACCGGGGCCGCAGCTGGGAACTGATCAGCGGCGATCTGCCCGAGCGTCACATGGTCTGGCGTATGGTCCAGGATCACGTTCGTCCGGAGCTCCTGTTTGCAGCAACGGAGTTTGGTATCTTTTTCACCATCGATGCGGGCAAGCAGTGGATTGAGCTGGAGGGCGGCGTGCCGACCATCAGCTTCCGTGACCTCGCAATACAGCGCAGGGAAAACGACCTGGTGGGCGCCTCGTTTGGACGTGGCTTCTTTATCTTCGACGACTACAGCGTGCTGCGCGAAGTCTCTGAAGCAAAGCTAAAGCAGGAAGGCTCGCTGTACTCAACCCGCAAGGCCTGGTTGTACATACCGCGCTCGGAGCTTGATTTTGATGACCTGAAGGGCTCTCAGGGAGACTCCCATTACGTAGCGCCCAACCCCTCGTTTGGTGCAACGTTTACCTACCACCTGAATGAAGGACTACAAACTACGGCCAAAGCGCGGCAGGCGGCTGAGGCAACTTTGGAAGAAGCCGGTAAGGACATTAACTTTCCTGGCTGGGCTGCCCTTGGAGAAGAAGCGACGGAGACGCCACCGGCGGTATTCATACTGGTGAAACATTCCGATGGAAGCGTGGTCCGTCGCGTCGAAGGTCCGGTAGAAAAGGGATTCCATCGCATCGCCTGGGATCTTCGGTACCCCTCCCCGGAGGTGATAGGTGGCGCACAGGGTGACTCGGATGAAACACCGCAGGGCATGATGGCGGCGCCGGGGACGTATTCGGCGTCGCTTTACAAACGCGTCGACGGACAGGTGAGCCTGCTAGACGGCCCCGTAGAATTCGAGGTCGAACGGCTGTATCAGGGTGCACTTCCCGGTGCTCCAGAGGCTGAAGTCGCCGCATTCTGGCGAGCCTGGGAGGACGCTGCCCGGGAGGCCTCAGCTCTGAATAGCAAGCTTGCCAGTGCCGTCCATCGTAGCGAGGCTATGGCTCGCGCGCTTGCACACTCCCGGGCGGAGGCTGGTGAGCTCGATGCACGCGTGCACGAGTTACAGGCGTCATTCCAGGCCCTTGATGCAGAGCTCAACGGGAACCCGGCCAAACGAGAGGTCGGTGAAAAGACGCGACCCACCGTCTCGCAGCGCTTGTCGGCTGTGGAGCGATCTATTTACCGCTCACTCTACGGACCCACCGAGACAAGCCGGCAGGGACTGGCACTGGCCCTCAAATCCATGGACTCCATTCAATCGCGTCTGGAGCAGAGTCTTGCCGGACTTGAGGAACTGGGAGCGGCGCTGGTGACGGCTGGAGCACCTTACGTTGAGGGGAATGGCATCGAGTGAACACCGGCTCTCTCAGGCACGGCTGTTTACCGGCACCGGCGTCGGCTGCAAAGACGCCCTTGGCCGGATCGCTGGCACTGGCAGTGTGCGTCGCTATAAGCGGCGATGCCCTTGCCCAGCGAGCTGCCGAGAACGTTGTGCGTTCGGTGTCGGATGCCTTTGGCGCTAGCGTGGGCAACGAACAGATCGGGCTCTACAGTGTTAGCAACGTGCGCGGCTTCAGCCCCACGGCGGCAGGTAATGTGCGTGTCGAGGGGCTATTCATTGATCGCGCCACCCGCGACTTCAGCAACCGTCTCATCGACGGCTCTACTATCCGCGCTGGCCTGGCCGCCCAGGGCTACCCACTGCCCGCACCCACCGGCATCGTCGACTTTTCTTTACGCCGCGTTGCCGAAGATCCCACCCAGAGCGTGATCCTGGAGCGAAGTGCCTACGGCGGTGCACTGGTCGCCGCCGATCTTCAGCTGCGTTTGCGCGATGGCCTGGAGACCGCTTTTGGCGTGGGCTACGAGGAGCGTGAGGTCGGCGATGGCACCAACGACAAGTCCCTCAGCGCGGGGGGCAATATACGCTATGCCCCCACCGATATCGCCGAAGTGACAGTGTTCGCCGACTATATCGAGGAACTCGGGAATCAGTTCTCCCAGCGCTACTTCACCGGCGGTCCATGGCTGCCGCCTACGGTGACGACACGCAAGTTTGTCGGTCAGCCCTGGGTGGAGTTCAAAGGGCCGCGGTACAACGCGGGTGTGCTTGCCAGCTACCGTCCCGGCAGCTGGGACTATCGTCTGGGGATATTTCACTCGAGCCGCGAACGCGACATTCAGTCAGCGCAGCTCTATGTCGATGTCCAGCCGGACGGATCGGCACGCCGCAGCTCCGCGCTCGGGCCACCCACGACCCTGGAGTCGGATTCTCTTGAGGCACGCGCGACCCGCTACCTGTGGGAGGGCAATCGCCAACACAGCCTGACCCTGAACCTGCGCGCCCTCCAGCGTTATCGGGACTATGGTGGCACCGTGGGTATAGATCTGGGCCCAGGCAACATCGACGAGCCGGTGTTCTACGATAAGCCCGACGTCGAGTTCGGGGAACTCACCCGCGAATCCGTGGAGCAGGTAACGCTGGGGCTAAGCTACGATCTCCAATGGGAGAACGTCGGGCAACTGAACATGGGTGTGCAGCAAGTCGACTACACACGCAGCGTACAGTCGCCCGACGCCGCGGCCGTCGACGTTGAGGAGAGTCCGCTGCTGTTCAATGTTACAGCCAATGCGCCCTTAGGCCATGGCCTCGTAGCCTACGGAGGTATTGTGCGGGGCTTCGAGGAAAGTCCCGTAGCGCCCTCCAGCGCCACCAATCAAAATGAAGCTCCACCCGCGGCAGAGACGCAGCAAATCGATGCCGGCCTACGCCTGGCTCTGGGTGACCTCACGGCTGTCGCCGGCGTCTTCGAGATTGAAAAACCCTTTTTTGGCCTCGACGAGAGTCGCTTTTTCGACGAACAGGGCATGCAGGTAAATCGCGGCGTGGAATTATCACTGGCAGGCCCGATAACCGAAACCCTGCAGCTGGTGGTAGGGACGGTGCTCTATGACGTGAGCCTGAGTGGTGAGGCCGTGGACGCAGGCCGTTTGGCCGACAGTCCCGTAGGCGCTGTCACGCGATCTACAACACTCAATCTGGATTATCGGCCTACCTGGGCGCCCGGCTGGTCCTTCGACCTGGGCCTTACCAGCCGCGGCGAACAAAATGGAGATGCGCAGGGCCTGGTCGACATCGAGCCTCGCACGCTACTGGATCTTGGCCTGCGTCGTCAGTTCATCCTCGCTTCCAACGATGTCGTGATCCGCGGTCGCCTGACCAATGTATTCGACGAATTTGGCTGGGATGCCAGCTCAACCAGCGACTATCGCTATGTCGCGCCGCGGGCATTCTCGCTATCACTGCGTATGGATATTTAAGCAGCACTTAATCACTCGTAGTCGCGCATCACAGACTGCAAAAGGCGAGCAGCCCAAAAGTACCGTTGATGCCTTTGCTGAGCCCCTGACAAAAAGGGCTCGACGGGAAGCAAAAGAAAGTCGTTGGCGACTGGCAGCTAAAAGTGATAGCTCGCTCTGGATACCCGGCAGCTAAAGCTTTATCTTGCGCTGCAATTTAGTGCAAAAAATGGATGCAGATTATGGGCAGAGCCTACCAAAACCGAAAATTGTCCATGGCCAAAACATCGGACCAAAAAGCCCGCGTTTACAGCAAATACGCCCGGGAAATTTATGTGTCAGCCAAGTCTGGCGGCCTGGACCCCACTGGCAATCTGGCCTTACGGAGCATTATTGACCGAGCCAAAAAAGACCAGGTGCCCACCCATGTGATCGAAAAGGCCATCGACAAGGCCAAGGGCACGGGCGGAGAAGATTTCGCACTGGCACGCTACGAAGGCTTCGGCCCCAACGGCTCTATGTTGATAGTGGACTGCCTCACCGACAACCCCAACCGCACCTTTGGCGATGTGCGTCTGTGTTTTAACAAGGCCAAGTGCAAACTGGGTAACACCGGTAGCGTCAGCCACCTGTTCGACCACAACGCCATTTTCGTCTTCTGCCATGACGACGAAGAGGCCGTTCTTGAAGCGCTGATGATGGCTGAAGTGGATGTCAGCGATATCGAAAGCGAAGATGGAAAAGTGACCGTTTTCACGCCGCATACCGAGTACTTCAAAGCCAGACAGGCCATTATTGATCAATACGGTGAAATCGAGTTCGAGGTTGATGAGATTCAGTTCGTGCCGCAGTTATCTACGCCCCTTGGCGATGAAGACCGGGCAGTGCTGGACAATCTCATAGACATGCTGGACTACCTGGAGGATGTGCAGAACATCTACCATAACGCCACCTGACAGGAGTATGGACGTGGGCGAAAAGTCACAGCTGCGGATTGAACCTTTAACACCAGCCATAGGTGCAGAAATACTGGGAGTCGATCTGGGTAAGGTAACCCCCGAGTTGGTCGAGGATGTGCGCGTAGCGCTACTCAAGTACAAGGTCGTGTTCTTTCGCGATCAGCAAATATCAGCGCGACAGCATATCGACTTTGCCCGCGAATTCGGCGAGCTGGAGATTCATCCGGCAACCCCAAAGAATCAGGCCGACCCTGAAATACTGCGGCTCGCGCACGGCCCCGATTCAAAGGGCTCAGAGAATATGTGGCATTCCGACGTCACCTGGCGCGAAAAGCCATCTCTGGGTTCTATTTTGCGCGCAGTAGAAGTGCCTGCAGTGGGTGGGGATACCCTGTTCGCGAACATGGCCATGGCTTACGAGCGATTATCCGATGCCACGAAAGAAAAAATTCACAATCGCATAGCCGTTCATGACATCGCCCGGGTGTTTGCAAAACGATTGAACAAACGGCCCGAAGAATTGCACGAGCAGTACCCGTTGATGGAACACCCTGTGGTTCGCACCCATCCCGAGACCGGAGAACAAGTTGTGTATGTCAACGGAGCATTTACCAGTCATATCAAGGATATGGACCCGCAGGCGAGCAAGAGCTTGCTGGATGAGTTGTATAAGTCTGCCTGGAATCCGGAGATTCAGTGCCGCTTCAAATGGCGAGCCAACTCAATAGCCTTTTGGGATAATCGAGCCTGCCAGCATTTTGCTGCTTCTGACTACTTCCCGGCCGTTCGTGTGATGGAGAGAGTCACCATCGCGGGCGACAGGCCTTATTTTGAACCTTCAAGGGATTAGAGCTATCGGTTCTCAGTTGTGTCCCAATAGGTCACAATCAGGAACACTCTCGTGAAACACAGCGCTGCGGGCGCGAGTTAGCCATGAACAAGGATTATTCGAGCGATGGTTTATTAGCATTCCTGAGGGAAGCGACCGTCGCCGGGCGTATAGCACCGGCGCTGGCGCGCAGCCGTCGCGCCGCGGCGGATGCACTGTTTGCCAAACTGACTGAAAGCGAGGCGGCGGATCTGCGGCAACTGGATGTCGATGCGCTCAAATCCCGATTTCTCGATACCCAGGGAGACGGTCTGCGCGGCGAGGTAGTCGAGCTGTATGCCCAGCGCCTGCACGGAGCGCTCGATGACTATTTCCGTTTCGTAGAAGCCCCGGAAAGTTTTGTTTCAAAAGCTGCTCGCCCACAGGCGGCATCGCCACGGAACAAGCAGTCGCCTAAATCCACAGAAGAGCGCGCTCTGGAAACGGTGCGCCTCAGTACTCCCCGGCAACGGCCGGATGTTATCCCCGTACCCCTCAAGCAGGGCCGTGTGGTTTATCTGCACGGGATACCCGCCGACCTGACGCCCAGGGAGGCCAGTAAAATCTCCAGGGTTGTCCAAGCGCTGGCCAGCGAAGCTAAGGACGACGATTGAACCGCTGGCTACTGGCACTCCCGCTGGTGGTTTTCGGGCTCGGTGGCCTGGGGCTTTACGCACTTTTTGTTTCCCAGGCCGACGATTCCTCCTTTAGAGAAAACCTGCTACCGGAGCTCATCGGCTTCTGCCTGGAGGGTTTCTTCCTGGTGGGGCTGTTCACTTTCGTGCAGCAGCTGCGCGACTATTATCATCGCCGGGAGCAGTGGCAGAGCCTGCGCAGCGTCCTCCGCGATTTTCTGTCACATCTGGATCTGGCGTTTTTGGCGCCCGACGCCGAGCCCGCCACCACACATAATCTTGAATCCGAGCCCATCATGGTTCACAAGCTGATGGAATTACTCCGCGAAGCGGAGCTCGACGTCGAAACCCTGGTCTCCCTCAAGCGTGTTGCGATTTCTACCCTGCCCCTGGCCCGGGATCTGATCAACATAGCCGCGCAACTGAGCACGCGCCATATGCGCTGCTGGATTGCGATCGTTGCGTCCATTGATAGCCTCGCCAAGGCGGATACCCGGGAGCAGGCGGAGCTACCCCTGAACGAGCTGTTAATGCGTCTGGCGGAGTTTGACAGCCTGAAGCTGTGATTGCTCTTTGCAAAAAGACCATCGGTGACGCCGGGTCAAAACAGCGCCTGCTCAAGACGATGCACAAGCGCAGAGCAAGTGCCTGCTGTTTTTTTAACTGGCGTCTGGTAGAAGATAACACCTGGCATGGACCCGAGAGAGCCTGTAAATCCCAAGGTTTATGGCCCGCATAGCTCGCCGCTGCACCTGGTCGTCATAAAAATCTCTGCCTCCAGTAACCAGTGCCCGTTCTCGCACCGCCACTTGGCGGAGTATTCGCCGCCCACTTCATCGCCATCAGCAGATGACCCCGTCCACAATCCGAGCTCCATCGCTATGGGGTGCAGGGGAGACAGACTAACCTCTGTAGATTCGCGAAGATAAGTCAATCGATTCGGATCTTCGGCATCAGAGCCCCATAGTTTGAGCTGACGATCCCGTCCAATGAACTGGTCGCTATCTGTTCCCGTGACCAGCACCACATCGGGATCCAGAAGTTTCGCCATAGCGTCCAGATCGTTGCTTTGGATAGCCTGATTGAATGTGTCACGAGCATTTTGCAGCACTTGTGCCGTACATCGGCTGTCTTGCTCACTGGAGAAAGCGCCTACGCTTGCAACAACTGCCGCCATGGACACCAGAAACCTTAGCGGCTTTTGAAAACGTTGTCTTTTATTCATAAGAGCTTCGGCTTCGCCAATGGTAGTGCTACGTTTCAATACAAACGGTTGCTGCAGTTTTAAAACCACGCGTCGTCAGCGAGGGCAGCGTGCCAGTGCCTGGGCTTTGATGCATTCAAAAAATTCCGAGTCCGCATGTTCGCGCCGTTGATGAAACCAGCCAATAATGGCCATTGCGCGTATCAGTAAAAAGGTCGACAGCATCGCCTCATCAGCGCGGGTGAACACGCGATGCTGCCGATAGCCGTCCAGCACCGCCCCTTGCAGCTCTTCGAAGTCGTCGTCATCCCAGTACTCAATTAAGGCTGCGGCCAACTCGTACCCATGCCAGCCGTAAGCGGCATCATCAAAATCGATAAGGCCGGGTTCTTCGCCCTGCACGATGATGTTTTCCGGGTGCAGGTCTGCGTGGATCAGGCTGAAGTTGCCGGACGTTAAGCCGTATGCACGCAGTGCGGCCCGGCACTGCTCCCGTGCACGCAGTAGCTGGTCACGCTCTGGTCGAGTAAGCTCCCGGTGCTCCCAGAATTGCCCCCAGCGCGGCATCTCGCCCAGAAGGCCATCCTCGTCGAGTCGGGCGCGCGAAAACGCCGCTGGCGGGCGCCAGATTTCCGACTGATTGTGGATGCGGGCAGCCAGTTCACCAATTCTTCGAAAGGTGCTCTTGCGAAAGGCGTGGTCGCCTCCCGCTTCAAGTCGTTCGCTCATGGGGACACCGGGAAACCAGCTGGTCATGCCAGCAAAGCGATACTCATTACGTGCTTCTACAGGGACGCGCACGAAATGCTGCCCCTGTATCGACAGCAGCGGATGCTGAACGCGAATACCCGCAGCGCGAAGCGCATTGCCCCAGACGCGCTCGGACTCGAGTTCGCTCAATGAGTTATAGCCGGGCCGATGTAACCTGAGAACAAACATCCCGCCATCGCCAGACAACACCCTAAACGTTACATTTTCCGATACGGCAACGAGCTCCAGCGTGGGATTTGCCACGGGAAACTGCTCAAGGGCAGCCCGGGCAGCTGGCAAAAAATCCGAACGCGCGGCTGTATCACGCATTGATAAGGCTCATGCAGCGATCAAAGGCCGGCAGAAATTCCTCAGCCTGCGTCCGGGCGAAAACCAGCGGTGGCCGGATTTTTATCGCATTGTCATAGGCCCCTGCATTAGAGAGCAGAAACCCCTCCTCTTTTAACAGGTTGGTGAGTGCGTGAGCCCGTGCAGCGTCGGGCTCACGGATATGGGCATTTTTCACCAGCTCCATACTGATAAACAGCCCGCAACCGCGCACATCCCCCATGCAGGCGTGCTCTGCCTGGCGCGCCATAAGTTCACCCAGCAGCCACTCCCCCACTTCGGTGGCACTCTGGCGCAGCCCCAGGCGCTCAATTTCGTCTAGCACGGCCATTCCAACGGCCGCCTGCAGAGGCGTAGAGGCAAAGGTGTTGAAGTAGCCGCTGGCAGCGCGGAAGGCGTTGACATGCTCTCGACTCGCGGCGGTCGCCGCCAGGGGCAGTCCGTTGCCCATGGGCTTTCCCGAAACCGCAATATCCGGGACAAAGCCCTCGTATTCGTAGCCCCACCAATAGCCGGTGCGGCCGTAGCCACATTGGACCTCATCAGAAATCATGAGACCGCCCTGCGCATGGACAAGATCAGTAATTCTCGCCATCAGTCCTTTGGGAATACGGGGCAGCCCCTCGTTGGCCAGAATGGGGCATACGATGAGCCCGGCGAAGCCGTGTCCGGCCTGCCTCAGTCGGTGAATGGCCCGGGAAACCTCGGCCAGGTAGGCACTGCCCAGCGACTCGTCGTCAACGTCGCTTAGCAAAGGTCTGTAACAGTCGGGGAAAGGAAACCCCTGAACATCGCTCGCGTCACCCGCGTGTGCACCAACGCCGGTGAGCGCATCCACAAGGCCGCTACTGCCGTGATACGCCGCGTCGGTGCAAACGATGCCACGCTGGCCCGTCACTGCCCGGGCCATGCGCAAGGCGACCTCATTGGCTTCTGTGCCGCTGCAGCTGAACACCACACTCTCGATGCCCTCATGATGCAGGCCGGCCAGCCGCTCCGCGAAGGCTACAATGCCCTCGTGCAGGTAGCGATTGTGAACATTCAGCGTGGCCTGCTGTTCTGCCATGGCGCGGGCCACCGCGGGGTTGCCATGCCCGACGCAGGGAACGTTGTTATACATATCAACGTAACGTCGACCACTACGGTCAAAAAGATAAACCCCCTCTCCTCGCACAATTTCCAGCGGGTTATCGTAAAAAAGGTCGGTGCCGGCGCCCAGGGCCAGGTCCCGGCGGTGCTGCAACGCCTTTGTGTGTGCTTCCCAATCCACGGGTCAGCCACCTCCACTCATTAGACGGTATGCGGCGGCACCCCCGCCGTAGGGAACCAGCGAGCGCCGGATCTCAGCCACACTCACCCACCTCGCCAATGTCTTCGTTCCAAATATCCGGCCGACGCTCGATAAAGCTCGCCATCAGTGCAGTGCACCGGGGGTCGTTCAACTCGATCACCCGGACACCCGCCTCCCGCAACCAATCCAGGTGTCCGGCAAAGTTCTGCGATTCGCCGACAACGACGGTGCCGATACGAAACTGCCGTACAAGTCCGGAGCAGTACCAGCAGGGTGCCAGGGTCGACACCAACACACAGTCGCGGTAGTTTTTCTGGCGTCCCGCTTTACGAAAGGCGTCGGTTTCACCGTGAATCGACGGGTCCCCCTCCTGAACACGACGATTGCGGCCGACGCTCAGTAGCTTTCCATTGCCATCGAACATGGCCGCCCCTACCGGGACGCCACCTTCTTCGAACCCACGCTTGGCCTGCTCAAAAGCTACGCCCAGCATAGCCTGATAATCCGTCGACACCGCACACTCCTTCGAGTCTTGATGCTGTTTGCGCATCATACTTGATGATTGTCCGTTTGCCGGACATGCAGGGTGAGGGAGCCTCGCTAAAGCGACAATTCCCACTGCAATCTGAAACGGCTGCCGCGCACCCGCCCATCCGGAGAGTCGCCTTCAAGCCAGCTGTAATCTGCGGTGAGCTTGTTGCGATGCCCATTAAAAAACCAGTTGCCGCCTATCGTGATCTCACTAAGTTCATCGTTGTCGCGATCGACATCCGGATCTACGTAAGCGTAGCGGGCGGCAAACTCCAATGCGGATGGTGCGCCATCCCAAAGCTGATCAGCAAAAATACCCAGCTGCGCATACCCACCCAGCAGCGACGTTTCCTTGCCGCCAGTGAGAGGCTGGATACGCTTCAGATGCAGCTCCTGCTGCCAGCCGTAACCTTGATAGTGCACGGCAGTTTCAAACAGATACTGACGTAACTTGTAGGGCCCAGATTCAAAGCCCGGCAGTTGTCCGCCGCCACTAGACGAAAAGCGCGTAGGGAGTCTCACCATCGACCATCGCAATAGCCAGTGACGGCACCGGAGAATCATAGCGCTGCAGACTACTCTGCGAGTAGGGGAGCTCCCGACCCGCCGGATTCCACATAACGCGACCCAGCCAGAGTCCCGATTCATCATCGAATTCTGCGCCCCGCCCCTGCCCTGACAAATATTCCAGATAGACTCGGGTATCTGCGCTTGTTCCCTTTGCAAAACGTTGCGATAAAGCCACGCCCTGCTGCCGATCAATAGTGAACCAGCTGTTAACAATACTACGTTCAACCAGCTGCTGTTTTCCTGAGGAGTCCACCCTCTCTCGATTGAATTCGGACTTCCATTGCCCCACGCGTAAATTCAGCTGCTCAGTCAAGCTGACGGTAAGACGTAGATCCAGCAAAGCACGGGATGGATAGTCATACTCTGCATAGATATGCAGCCAATCCCGGAACAAATCCCCACCGCCTTTAATCCTCGCTCGGCGCATATCCAGTCCACTGTCATCATCAACAATATCGTCGGCACTTCGGATATCGCCGGGGTTGTCGTCAAAGCGAGACTGAAAGCGCAACCCCAGCCACAAATCGGTATCGCTGCTCTTTGACTGGTACTGCAGGCCTTTACTGCCATAAAACAGCGTGTCGCCCCATCGCACCCGAGGGGCGCCAGCCGACTCCTCAAGACCGGAGCCGGGGTCGTCGGGGTCTGTCACTCCCGTATCAGTAGAGGCTTTAGCTATCAACACCAACATACCGATGGCCGCAGTCAGGGCGACAACGAACCGACGACATGCCACCGAATCAAAGCCTCTTCGTGCTGTTATCGATCTGAATGTCATAGCGTCGCTTGGACTAAGATTTCTCTTCCACATAATATCGTGGGATAAGTCAGCAAAGGGATATATGGCCTAGTTTTTTCAAGCCCCGAAAAGAAACCGGCAGCGGCATGCACTGAATGCATCCCAGCAGTTACACACACCTCGCTGCGCTTGTATCTAAAACCTGCCCACGGCACACTCGCCCGATACTCATCTAACCCATGCTTTACGTGGTGTGCGCTTTATGAATTCAGTTCGTTCGCCCTTCCTGGGTCTGTCGTTTTTTCTGATCCTCTCAAGCCTTCTCTGCCTGACGATCCCGGCGATCGCCGGCGACTTCGACCTCCTGATTCGGGGAGGATCCATCTACGATGGCACTGGCCGGGACCCCGTGGTGGCAGATATCGCCATACGCGACGATCAGATCGTTGCCATGGGCTGGGGGCTTGGAGGAGCAGACACTGTTATTGACGCTAAGGGGCTTGCGGTGGCTCCGGGCTTTATCAACATGCTCAGCTGGGCCACCGAGGATCTTATAGAGGATGGACGCTCACTCAGCGACATTCGTCAGGGCGTCACCCTGGAAGTCATGGGCGAAGGCTGGTCTATGGGACCCGTAAATGACCGCCTCAAAACCGTGGCCCTGCAGCGTCAAAGCGATATTCGTTACGACATTTCCTGGAACACGCTCGGAGGCTATCTACAGCACCTTGAGGACAAAGGCGTATCGACTAACGTGGCCTCTTTTGTAGGAGCCACCACCCTGCGCATTCACGAGATAGGCTTTGAGGACCGCCCCCCTACCGCGGAAGAATTGGAGCGCATGCAGGCGCTGGTGCGCCAGGCAATGGAAGAAGGCGCATTGGGAGTTGGCAGCTCACTCATCTACGCGCCGGCGTTTTATGCCAGCACCGAGGAATTGATCGCTTTGTGCAAGGTCGCCGCCGAGTACGGCGGTCGTTACATTTCACACATGCGCAGTGAAGCCGCCAAACTCCCGGAGGCGGTGGAGGAGTTGATCCGCATTGCCGAGGAAGCCGGCATCGGCGCAGAGATTTACCATCTAAAAGCCGGTGGCGTTAGCAATCACCACAAGTTAGAGATCGCTATTGCACGTGTGGAGGAGGCCCGTGCCCGAGGCCTGGATATCACTGCGGACATGTATACCTATACCGCGGGGGCAACGGGACTTGATGCCTCCATGCCGCCCTGGGTTCAGGAGGGTGGTTACGAAGCCTGGGCTCAGCGCCTGGCGGACCCCGAGATCCGTGAACGTTTACGACGGGAGATAGCGAGTCCCGGCGATGGCTGGGAAAACCTCTACGCCGAGGCAGGCGATGCCGAGAAGTTGATACTCACGAGTTTTCGAAACCCGGACCTGCGCAAATACACCGGCATGACCCTGGCTGCAGTCGCCAAGGATCGCGATCAGCATCCCATCGATACCATGATGGATCTGGTTATCGAAGATGGCAGCCGCGTGGGTACGGTGTATTTTCTCATGAATGAGGATAATGTCCGTCGCAAGATTACCCTGCCGTGGATGGCCTTTGGCTCTGATTCAGGCTCTATGGCACCCGAGGGCGTGTTCCTCAATAGCAACCCCCATCCCCGGGGCTACGGTAACTTCGCGCGACTGTTGGGGCGCTATGTTCGGGATGAACAACTCATCTCTCTTCCCGAGGCGATTCATCGTCTCACCGGACTCCCGGCGGCCAATCTCAAGCTCAAGGGGCGCGGCGTACTAAAACCCGGCAACTTTGCCGATGTCGTTATCTTTGATCCCGCAACGATTCAGGATCACGCGACCTTCGCAAACCCTCACCAGTTGGCTACCGGGGTGCGCGATGCGATCGTTAATGGCACAGTCGTTCTTCGTGATGGAGAACACACTAACGCCATGCCGGGACGCTTTGTGCGCGGCCCCGGTTTTGCGGAACCTGTTCTATGAGATAAACACCGCTCGCTGATACTTTATTCGCGGGACAACCGTTGCCCGCAGGATCAATTGATACACCCCTCAACCGGAGACACCGCGTGGCATATGAATTAACGGGAAAGATTAAACTCCTGCAGGATCCAAAGACCTTTGACAGTGGATTCACCAAGCGGGAAATGGTGGTCATTGTCGAGGACGGAAAGTATCCCCAGGAAATTAATCTGGAGTTTGTGCAGGACAAGACCGCGTTGCTCGATGGCCTTGTGCCCGGACAGGAAGTTACCGTGACATTTGATATCCGCGGTCGAGAATACAACGGTCGGTACTTCAACAACCTGCAGGGATGGAAAGTCACCCAGACTGGAAGCAACACAGAAGAACCGCCACCGCCCTCAGAAGAGCACTATCCCAACCCCTCGGATTTCGATGATGATATTCCCTTCTGACGCTGTCGGAACATAAGGCAGTGTCCGGCATTATCGTAATGACTGCCTGCCTGAGCGTGGTAGCCATGCTGCTCAGTGATCGCCGGGCACCACAGCTGGAATGGTTGTTCAAGCCTCTCGCATCACTCTGCTTCGTGGCTCTGGCCCTGGAAGGTGGGGCCCTTGAGTCATCCTACGGGTTATTGCTGATCTCGGGATTGATCCTGTGCCTGTTTGGCGATGTATTTCTGATTCCCTCGAACGATAAAACCTTTATCGCCGGGTTGGGTAGTTTCCTGCTCGGCCACCTGCTTTATGCGCTGGCATTTTTCCAGCTGGCCGTTCACCCCACGGCCATGCTCATTAGCCTGCTCCCCGTTGCGGCGCTGGGGATTATCAGCCTGCGCTGGCTATGGCCACACCTTCCTCCCAACATGAAGGTTCCGGTTTGCGCCTATGTGGTCGTGATTTGCACCATGCTTCTGGCGGCGAGCCTGTGCTGGGGAACGACCCCGGGAGCATGGATACTCCTCGGGGCCTGGGGCTTTGCAATCTCGGATCTATCCGTTGCACGCAATCAGTTTGTGAGCCCGGGGTTTTCCAATCGACTTTGGGGCATCCCGCTGTACTTCGGCTCCCAGCTGCTTCTTGCCTGGAGCGTCACTCTGGTTTAAGGCGCCATAGCCCTAGACTTCCCCGGGTTGATCAGAAACCGCCTGAAAGCCGCTGTTTGTCAGCGCCTCGTTGACTTCGCCCAGATCACTGGCAATAACCTGATCCAGGCGGCTCAGCTGCTCATCCAACTCGCCTTTCAGCAGTTCGTAGACATCAAGCTGCCCTTGTGTGGGCAAGCCATCGCCACTCTCGGCACTTTTTTGCAAATACGCCAGACGATTGTTGAGCCGGATGGGAAAGTTAAGGGGATCCTGACCGCTCACGTTCTTCACCTGGTAGAGCGCCTGCTCCACGCTACTGAGCTTCTCTTTAAAACTTTCTGTAACGCGCAGCAGGGCTTTGCCAGGTGACACGCCATCTTCTCCCAATTGATAATCAATCTGGGTTTTCAGGTTTCGAATACGAATCACCGCCTTGTTGGTGACATCAACAGCGTCGCGAACCTTTACCGTGAACTCGAACTGCTCCTGAATATGCGCATCCGGCACGTCAAAGCGTGGATCGGCCTTAAGCATAAAGGTCCTGGTCTGCGTATCACCGTTCACCGTCATTTTGACGGTGTATTCCCCGGGAGGCGCAATGGGCCCCAGTTGTGGCCTGGCGGACCAAATAATCATGCCTTCAAAATCCGCGGCACCGGCGTAGCGGTTATTCCAGGACCAGACGTTGAGTCCTTTGGCCGTGGTGGGCTCAACAGGCAAGGCTCCGTACCATGCAGCGTAAGGGTCATCGACCTCCTCGGGGTCGGCCTCGGTACCTGTCTTCTCAATAATGACGCGCCCCTGACTATCGATGATCGAAATTTGGACCTCATTGACCTCCTCGGCCAGGTAGTACTGAATCGACGCGTCGGACACGCGACGCACCGCATACAAAGGATCGAACAAATGAGAGGCTTTGTTCGCGATCTCTGAAGAATATTCACGCAATGGCGCTATGTCATCGAGGATGTAAATAGAACGCCCATGAGTACCGGCGACCAGGTCCTTGTCGGTGACCTGCAAGTCAGCGATCTGCGTGTCTGGCATATTCAATTGCAGCGAATGCCAGTTCTCGCCGTCATCAAAGGATACATACACCGCATGCTCCCCTCCGGCAAACAGCAGGCCGGGTTTCACGAGGTCTTCGCGAACCGTGTGAATAAAATCGTCCTTGCGAATACCTGCAACGATCCTGGTCCAGGACTTACCATAGTTGGAAGTCTTCCAGATGTAAGGCTTACGGTCGTCCATCTGGTAGCGTTTGACGGCTATGTAGGCGGTGCCCGGCTTATGGCGCGACTCATCAATAATGCTGATGCGCGAATGCTTGGGCAGATCCGGGGGTGTAATGTTCTCCCAGGACTTACCGTGGTTGCGGGTAATGTGCATGAGTCCATCGTCTGAGCCTGCCCAGAGCGTATTCACATCATGCTGCGATGGCACCAGCGCAAATACCGTCGCGTAGATCTCCGGGCCGTTCATGTCGTTGGTAATGACACCGCCGGTTTCACCCATGGTTTTGGGGTCGGCATAGGTCAGGTCAGGACTGATCTTTGACCAGCTTTGGCCTTCGTCTTCGCTCACCCAGACGTGCTGCGAGCTGGTGTATAAGCGCTGGGAATCCACGGGGGAAAACACGATGGGAAACGTCCACTGCCATCTCTCGGGCAGCGCACTGGCAGGTTCTCCGGAGAAGAACCGGGGGTACACCTGTACATCGCGCAGATAACCCGTCGCACGATTGAACTTGGTCAACAGAGCGCCCTGGCTGCCGGCATAAAACCAATCGAGTTTTTCCGGGTGCTGGGCTATGTAGCCGCTCTCACCGCCACCCGCTGGATAATAGTATTCGGACGAAGGACCCCTGGCCTGTTTGAAATCCCAGCCTTCACTGGGAACGCACAGCGTAGAGTTATCCTGCTGCGCACCGCATACGTGGTAAGGAAAGTCCCTGGTAACCATGATGTGATACAGCTGTGACGTGGGAAAGTTTTGATCGGTCCAGGATTCGCCACCGTTGATGGACACGTTGCCACCGCCATCATTGGAGTTGGCCATACGCAGGGGGTTGTTCGGGTCAATCCACAGATCGTGGTTATCGCCGTGGGGCACCTTGATAGTGATGTCAAAGGTTTCACCGCCGTCCGTAGATTTATAAAATCCGGTATTCAGCGCATACACGGTGTCTTCGTCTTTTGGATCCGCATAAATCCGGCTGTAATAAAAAGCCCTCTGCCGTAATTTTCTGTCGCTGTTAACCAGGGTCCAGGTATCGCCGGCATCGTCAGAGCGAAACACGCCGCCCTCTGCAGACTCGACAACTGCCCAGAGCCTGTCGGAATTGACCGGCGAGACTGTGATTCCGATTTTACCCACGGGCTTTTCTGCCATGCCCGGATTATTGGTCAGCTCTTTCCAGGTATCGCCACCGTCGGTGGACTTCCAAAGACCGCTTTTACCACCACCACCCCACATCTTCCAGGGTGTGCGATACACCTCCCAGATCGTGGCATACAGCGTGTCGGGGTTGTTGCGATCGATAATGAGATCGGCTGCGCCGGCTTTGTCGCTGACATAAAGAACCTTATCCCAACTGGCGCCGCCGTCTTTACTTCGAAACACACCACGCTCTTTATTGGGGCCATAGGGATGCCCAAGGGCCGCCACAAACAGCACTTCGGGATCCGTCGGATGTACGCGAATTCGGGCGATGGCCTGTGTGTCACGAAGTCCTACGTTCTCCCAGGTCTCACCGGCATCCGAGGATTTATAGACGCCATCGCCTTGCATGATGTTGCCGCGTAGCTGGGTCTCACCGGTGCCGATGTACACGACATCGGGGTTGGTCTCGGCCACCGCCACCGCACCTACCGACGAGCTTGTTAGCTGACCATCGGTGACGGGCTTCCAATTAAGACCGCCATCGGTAGTCTTCCACAGACCACCACCGACCGCGCCAAAATAATATTCATTCTTTCTGCCCGGACTCCCCGATATCCCCAGAGAGCGCCCCCCTCGATTGGGCCCGATATTGCGCCACTCCATACCCTTGACTACGCTCTGATCAAACCTGGCCTCCTGCGCAACGACCTTGTGCGGCAGCAATGTGGTGGAAACGATGAACAACAATAGGGGGATGAGTTTTTTCATTGGGATAGCGTACAGTGATGACGGAGTCCGCAACGCTATCACAGAGCAGCTGCAGCTCACAAAGCTAAAACACCTGCATAAAAGGTTGCCTATAGCATTCGGCACAGATACTTTGAAAACAGCTGAATTGCTCAAGTCCAGGAGCGATACTCGTATACAATTTATACAATCCAACTTATCCACTCCAACGAACTGACAGGGTGACCAGCTCATGACTCAATGGATCCAATCGTACCGAAGCGCTTCTGCCACTGGCGCGTTGACACTCATCAAACGCAGCCTGTGCGTCGCAGTATCAGCCATGATGCTTCTGGCACTGCCGATGATGTCTCGGGCGCAGGGCTCACAGCACCCTGCCGAGCGCCCTTACCTGGTTCCCATGAGCACCTCTTTTGTGCCTCAGGAACGCATTCTTACCCACCGCGAGCAGTCAAAACTGGTCCGCGGCTGGCTGGAAACCCGTTTTAAATCCATCCTTCCCGAGATCATGCGCCGCGAAGGCATCGATATGTGGGTGATCATCTCGCGGGAATACAACGACGATCCGGTGTTTCGATCACTCGCCCCCTTCGAAACCTATTCTTCTCGTCGCAGAACTATCTTGGTATTCCACGACCGCGGCGAAGAACTCGGCGTAGAGGCGCTCTCGGTAGGTCGCTTTAACTATCAGAACCTTTACACCGTCGTGCCTACGCACAACGAAAAACAATTCGGAGGACTGCGCGCTCTGGTCGAAGAACGCAATCCTCGCAGAATCGGCATCAACATGTCCGAGCGCTGGAATCATGCCGACGGTCTTACCGCTGTGCAGCGCGACGCGCTCTATGCAGGTCTCGAGGGTTACACCGATCGCATCGTCAGCGCGGAGCAACTCGTCGTGGGCTGGCTTGAGACCCGCCTGCCCGAAGAGACAGACGCCTACCGCCACATCATGCGCGTAGCTCACTCGGTGATTGGCCGGGCCTTTTCTAACGAAGTAATAGTTCCCGGAGTTACCACGGCCGATGACGTCCGCTGGTGGATGCGCCAGCAAGTGGCCGAGTATGGACTTGGAGGCTGGTTCCACCCGTCGGTAGGCATTCAGCGCAAAGGTGTAGAAGGACGCTTTAGCGGCGATGCGATTATTCAGCGCGGTGACATGCTCTGGACCGACTTTGGCATCCAATACCTGGGCTTTGCTACAGACACGCAACATAACGCTTATGTTCTGCGTGCCGGCGAGGTGGAACCCCCGGCAGGACTGCAAGCCGGGCTTCGAGCATCCATGCGCCTGCAGGACATTACCCGCGCCGAATCCCAAGTGGGACGCACGGGCAACGATGCCCTTGCAGCATCACTGGCGCAGGCCAAAAAAGAAGGCCTGGATGCCACAGTTTACTGGCATTCCATTGGTTATCACGGCCATGCCGCAGGCGTCCCTCTGGGAATGACCGACTATCAGGATGGCGTACCTGTGCGCGGAGAGATGACCTTCAAGGCCAACACCTGGCACTCGGTAGAACTTAACGTTGTTCACCCCGTGCCCGAGTGGGATAACCAGCCGGTCAAGTTTTCTATGGAAGAAGATGCAGTCCTGACCAATGACGGCTGGGAATGGATTCTGGGGCGGCAAGAGTCATTTTATCTGATTCGCTAATCAACGCTGAGGGGGACGCATTAACAGAGATAGCGACAGTCGAGGCTATACCGATGCCGACCGGAGTCACCGGGTACAACGAGAGCTCAACCATGTTTGGCCACTCCCACTACCTGATGCTTGACTAAAGGGACGCCACTTTTGACGCGTGACCTACAGCTTAACTCCCACAGGACCATGGAAGTTGTCTACGTAGGCAACGAAAAAACCCCGGTGGTAATGATCGATGACGTGCTTAGCTCTGTCAGCTCGCTGTGTGCGAGCGCGGAGCGTGAGGCCTGCTTCGAACTCGATGAGCGGTTTGCTTATCCCGGCCACCGCGCCCCCTTGCCTGAGTCTTACAGTGCCTGCATAAAACCCCTGCTGGACGAACTGCTCGCCAGCGTTTTCAAGGTTCCGAACAGTCACCGCAGCCGATCTGTGCCGCCCGACTCCTTGACGCAGGTAAGCAAATAGCAGTGTAATCCACTGTATTGTTATTCGAAGGAGACATTCGGGCTCAGGGCCCGCGGGCGTAAACGTGAAGATTCGCAGCAAAATCATGGCGCTATTTTGTGCAAGCATGCTTGCAATGCAGTCTGTGGTCTCCCTTGCGTCGCCCTGTCAAATGGCCGCGAGCGAACACAGCAGCCTTTCGTCAATGGCCGCCATGAAAAGCGCTGTGAACACAGCCGACATGGACAGCAGCGATCATCACGCGCATCACAGGGCAGAAGGATCATTATCGGCTGATGTAGCCGTTGACCACGAATCCTCGAGTAACTGCTGTGACGGGGGCTACTGCTCACAAAACGGGTGCATGTCGCCCAGCGCTTTGACCTCCATAGCTTTTGCAGCGACTGCTGATTCAACAGCGCCCTACAAAACCGTAGCTATTACAGCAGCTCCGCACTGGTCCCCCTCTTCGCTTTACCGCCCACCCTCCGCATAGTTTCCCCGGGATAGCTGCGCCTGAAATTTGGCGACTAGCCCCTTTCAAGGCCTGAAATCAGTCAGGCATAAGACACTGTGCATCACAGCAACGCTCTCTTTTTAGTTGTGCGATGCGTCCGGCAACACAACGGCGGAAACGATCGTGAAAACAACAGAACTATTGTGCAGAGGATTCTGTGCACTCCTGACCCTTCTTCTGGCCCAAGCAGTCAATGGCGACAACGGCCAGCTGAGCCTTAAAGACGCTGTGGAGCGCGCCCAGCAGCAGGACCCCTGGATACAGGGAAGCCTGTATCGACAGCAGGCCCTTGAGGCCCAAAGCACGTCGGCGTCTGCGCTACCGGATCCTATGGTGACCGCGGGTTTTGCCAATTTACCCACGGATACATTCAACTTCGATCAGGAGCCCATGACCCAATTTCGGGTTGGAGTGAGTCAGGCACTCCCCCGCGGTAACAGCCGTGCGCTGCAGCAGCAGCAGTTGTCGTTACTGGGCAATCAGCACCCCTACCAGCGCGCGGATCGTCGCGCGCGTGTCGAAGCCGAAGTATCCGGGCTATGGCTTGATGCCTGGCGTGCGTCTCAGACCATGCAGTTGATAGAGCAAGATACAGACCTGTTTGTACAGCTGGTGGACATTGCCGAGTCCAGCTACGTGAATTCCATCAAGGGGGCACGCCAACAGGACCTGGTCCAGGCGCAGCTCGAGCTCACGCGGCTGGAAGATCGACTTGTATCACTCCATGAGCAGCAGGACGTCGCTCTGTCAAAGCTCAATCAGTGGTTACGATCTTCTGATGACGCAGGCTTTGAGAGCATGAACTACAGACTCCCGCATACGCTCCCGGAGATCGCGCTCCTGGCACCGCAGCTTGGCGCGTCGGAGCAGACGCCCACGCCACAGTCGCTGGCGATGATTCTGCAAGAGCACCCGGCTCTTATAAATATAGATCAGAGGCTGGCGGCCAGCAGCACCGCCATCAAGCTGGCCGAGCAGAACTACCGACCCGAATGGCGACTGAACGCGAGCTATGGCTATCGAGACAACGATTCTGTCGGCCAGCCCCGTGCTGACTTCTTCTCCTTTGGTGTGTCATTCGATTTGCCGCTGTTCACCTCGAACCGTCAGGATCAACAAGTGATCTCTGCCACAGCCAACACCGAATCCGTGCGTACCGAACGCGCACTGCTATTACGCAAGATGGTCTCAGAAATGACCGCGCTGCACGCACGTCTACAGCGTTTGAATCAACGTCAGACGCTATACGAGACGCGACTTCTGGATGATGTGCGTGCACAGGTCGAGGCCACTATGGAGGCCTATACCAATGATGACGGTGAGTTTACGGAAGTTGTGCGAGCGAGAATCGATGCTCTCAATACGCAGATCGATGCATTGAATATCGCAGTCAATCGGCAGAAAACGATTGCACAACTCAATTACTTCTTCGCGTCCAGCAACAACCTGGAGGGCAGCTGACATGAGCAGTGCCATAAAGTACGGACTTATTTTAGTGGCCGGGACCCTGCTCGGTCTGGGACTGTCTCAGCTGCAGCAGCCATCGGGTGAGTCTGCCGTCGCGGCCGCTCCCAACCCTGAAGCACCGCTCTACTGGGTGGCGCCCATGGACGCCAATTACCGTCGCGACAAACCTGGCAAGTCACCCATGGGCATGGATCTGGTACCCGTCTACGCCAGCGGCAACGACACCGGCGTTGTGGAGATCTCTCCCCAGGTCATTAATAACCTGGGAGTGCGCACAACCCGGGTAGCGCGGGAGATTTTGCACGAGGACATTCGCAGCGTCGGATACGTGCAGTACGATCAGGACAGTCTTGTTCACATCCATCCGCGGGTAGAAGGCTGGATAGAAAAGCTGTATGTGACCGCCGAAGGAAACCCGGTAGAACAAGGTGCACCGCTTTACGATTTGTACTCTCCGGAACTGGTCAACGCCCAGGAAGAACTCGTGTCAGCATTGCGCCGGGATAACGCAAGACTCGCCCAGGCCGCCGAGGACAGACTTCTTGCGCTACGGCTGAGTCAGGAGTTCATCAATGAGCTCAAACGCAGCGGCGACGTCAGGCAAACCGTGACCTTCAGATCGTCAAAAAAGGGCGTCGTGGATAAGCTCAACATACGGGAGGGCTTTTTTGTCGGGCCGAACACAACACTTATGTCCATCGGCGCGCTGGAGGAAGTATGGGTCGAAGCCCAGGTCTTTGAAAGTCAGGCGGCACTGGTACGCCTGGGTCAGCCGGTAACCATGCAGCTGGACTACCTGCCTGGTCGCAAGTGGCAGGGAGAGGTGGACTACATTTACCCCACGCTGGACGCCTCCACCCGAACTTTGCGGGTCAGATTGCGTTTTTCCAATAGCGACGGCGAACTGCGCCCCAACATGTTCGCCCAGGTTCAGATTCACTCAGAGAACAAGCAGCCCCGCACGGTCATACCCAAAGAAGCACTGATCAGAACAGGATCTCAGGATAGAGTTGTGCTTGCTTTAGGCAACGGACGTTTTAAGTCTATCGCCGTAAAGACCGGTCGCATCTCCAATTCGCAGGTTGAGATCACAGAGGGCTTGTCTGAAGGTGAAGAAATTGTCGCCTCAGCCCAGTTCTTACTGGACTCCGAATCCAGCAAGACCTCTGACTTTATGCGCATGGATCATGCTGGCTCAGAACGACGAAGATCAATTTCCATGACCGAGCACACTCAACAAGAAACGCCCGTCGATCAGACACAGAGCGCCGAGGTAATGGGTGTTATCAACACCGTGGACAGCACAACACGGATTGCGAATATCAATCGTGAAGCCATCCCCAAATGGAATCGGCCTGCTGCGACCATGGACTTCGTGCTGTCCGAGAGCGTTGACATAAAGCAACTCGAGGCCGGTCAGACGATTCACTTTCGTTTTGTGATTGATGCGGGCGAATTCCTTATCGAGATGGTGCATATCATGCCCCAGGGAGCATCGCACCATGATTGAAGCGACTATTCGCTGGTCGGTGACCAACCGATTCTTCGTGCTCCTGGCTACGGCCATGATCGTCGGGGTCGGGCTCTTTGCATTAAAGAACACCCCGGTAGACGCCATACCGGACCTGTCCGATGTACAGGTGATCATCAAAACAAACTATCCGGGGCAGGCACCGCAGGTGGTGGAAGATCAGGTCACCTATCCATTGACCACCGCCATGCTCTCTGTGCCGGGGGCAACCACGGTCAGAGGCTTTTCCTTTTTCGGTGACTCCTACGTCTATGTCATATTCGACGATGACACAGACCTTTACTGGGCGCGCAGCCGCGTCCTTGAATACCTGAGCCAGGTAGCACCATCGCTACCCGATGCTGCCAAACCGCAGCTTGGCCCCGATGCCACCGGCGTTGGCTGGGTGTATATCTATGCCCTTGCCGACACTTCGGGACAGCATGACATCAGCCAGCTACGCAGCTTGCAGGACTGGTTTTTAAAATACGAGTTACAAGGGATTCCCGGCGTGTCCGAGGTGGCCAGCGTCGGCGGGATGGTCAAGCAATATCAGGTCAGCGTAAACCCCGATCGTCTGCGCGCATTTAATATCCCCCTGGCGCACGTGCAGGAGGCTATCCGCAGGGCCAACCAGGAAGTGGGCGCCTCGGTCATAGAGATGGCAGAGGCCGAGTACATGGTGCGTGCTTCGGGCTATATCTCCTCGGTAGAGGACCTGCAAAACATTCCTCTGGGCGTCAACGACAACGGCACCCCGCTACTCCTTCGAGATCTTGCGGACATACAAACCGGACCACAAATGCGCAGAGGTATCGCTGAACTCAATGGAGAAGGCGAGGTTGTGGGCGGCATCATTGTTATGCGCTCCGGTGAGAACGCACAAACAACTATCGATGCCGTAAAGGCGAGGCTGAGCGAACTGAAATCCAGTCTTCCCGACGGTGTTGAACTGGTAACCGTGTATGACCGCTCAGGCCTCATCGAACGGGCCGTGAAAAACCTGTGGCAAAAGCTCGGTGAAGAACTGCTGATGGTTGCGCTTGTTTGCCTGCTCTTTTTATTACATCTGCGATCGTCGCTTGTAGCGATCATCAGCTTGCCTGTGGGCATACTCATGGCCTTTATCGTGATGTACTTTCAGGGACTCAATGCGAACATCATGTCTCTGGGCGGCATTGCTATTGCTATCGGCGCAATGATCGATGGAGCCATTGTGCTCATCGAGAACATGCACAAGCACATAGAACGCACCCCACTCACCCCTGAGAACCGCTGGCGCATAGTCACCGAGTCAGCCGTAGAGGTAGGGCCCGCCCTCTTCTTCAGCCTACTGATCATTACCGTAAGCTTTATTCCCGTATTCACTCTGGAAGCGCAAGAAGGCCGGATGTTTACGCCGCTGGCGTTCACCAAAACCTACGCCATGGCGGCGGCTGCAATTTTGGCCGTGACACTCGTGCCGGTGCTTATGGGCTACTTTGTTCGCGGGAAGATTCTTCCGGAAGATAGAAACCCGGTGAACCGGTTTATCACCGCGGGCTACCGCCCCCTGCTCAGGACGGTGCTGGCGTATCCAAAGATAACCCTGGGCGCAGCCGTACTCATCGTGATGAGTGGCCTGTGGCCGCTATCGCAAACTGGCAGTGAGTTCATGCCCCCCCTTGATGAGGGGGATCTCATGTACATGCCCACCACCTATCCCGGCATCTCCATTGGCAAGGCGCGAGAACTCTTGCAACAAACCGACAAGCTGATTCGCACCGTGCCTGAGGTCAAAACTGTCTTTGGCAAAATTGGACGGGCAGAAACCGCAACCGACCCAGCGCCTCTGACCATGATCGAAACCTTTATCCAGCTCAAGCCGCAGGATGAGTGGCGCCCCGGCATAAGCTCTGAGGATATACGGCAGGAACTCGATGGCGTGGTGCAGATACCGGGACTCACCAACGCCTGGGTAATGCCTATCAAAACGCGCATCGACATGCTCGCAACCGGCATTAAGACACCGGTGGGTATCAAAGTAGCCGGCCCCAGCCTGACGGTAATCGAAGACATCGGGCGGCAGCTTGAAGACATTTTGATAAATGTGCCCGGCACTGCATCGGTGTACTCCGAACGAGTCACGGGAGGGCGCTACATCATGGTCGATATTGATCGAGCCCGCTCAGCTCGCTACGGTCTGAACATTGCCGACGTGCAGCAGATTATCGCCACGGCCATTGGCGGCATGAACATCACCAACTCGGTGGAGGGTCTGGAGCGCTATCCGGTGAATCTGCGCTATCCACAATCCTATCGCCAGTCCCCCGAGGATCTCGCACTACTGCCAGTGGTCACACCGTCCGGACAACGAATAGCCCTCGGCGACGTCGCGGACATACGGGTAGAAAACGGTCCTCCGGGTATTAAAAGTGAAAACGCGCGCCTTAACGGCTGGACTTTTGTAGATCTGGACACCTCGGACATTGGCAGTTATGTCGCAGCCGCTCGGGACGTGGTAGCCAGTGAGCTGGATCTACCTCCGGGGTACTCTGTTAGCTGGTCCGGGCAGTATGAATATATGGAGCGAGCGAAAGCCCGACTCAATTATGTGGTGCCTTTGACCCTGGCAATTATTGTTTTGCTGCTCTATATGAACTTCAGAGCTTTCGCGCCGGTACTGATTCTTATGGGCTCATTGCCGTTGGCGCTCGTAGGTAGCGCGTGGCTCATGTATGTCCTTGATTACAACTTTTCCATCGCCGTGGGCGTAGGCCTCATGGCGCTCGCCGGTGTCGCAGTAGAAACGGGCGTCATCATGATCGTATATCTTGATCAGGCCTGGGAGAAACTTCAGTCGGAACGCGAAATAGGCACAAGCAATCTCTCTGGCGAAACCATCGCCGCTGCCATACTCGAGGGTGCTGTTATGCGGGTTCGCCCGGTGCTCATGACAGCAGTTGCAACCATCGCCGGGCTTCTCCCCATTCTGTTTGGCAGTGGAACGGGCTCAGAAATCATGAGCCGACTTGCGGCGCCGATGGTAGGGGGAATGATTAGCTCCGTGTTGCTCACGCTATTGGTGATTCCTGTCATTTATCTGGTCTGGAAGCGGCGCTGACCCACGCTTTTCTCTGCACCCATTGATCTGGCGCAGTATGCGGGCCCACAAAACCGTTAGATTCATAGAAACAACAAGGCAAGCGGAGAGTTTTATGGCCAGTATCACCAGCTACGGCGCGGCCCGCGAAGTCACAGGCTCCTGTCACTTACTGGAATCTCTGGCCTGCGGGCGTGTATTGCTGGACTGCGGCATGCATCAGGGCGGCGACGCTGTCGATCGACTCCACGACGAAGACTTTGCATTTGATCCGGCAAGCATTGATGCGGTAATCCTCTCGCATGCTCATCTTGACCACTCAGGGTTACTCCCCCGATTGTGTCAGGGCGGCTTTAGCGGCCCGATCCTTTGCACACCGGCAACAGCCGAACTACTCAGGATCATGCTGCACGATGCCGTGGGACTTTATCTCCGCGACTTGGAGCACAAAAATCGCCGCAACGCGCGTCGCGGCCGTCCGCTGGTCGAAGCAAGCTACGGCATAGACGATGTAGAGACAGCCCTCTCGGCCTGTGTAGGCATTGAGTATGGAAAACCCTATGCGCTCAGCGGATCTGACACAGCGACGCTGTGCTTCCATGATGCCGGTCACATCCTCGGCTCGGCGATTTGCGAAGTGGTTCTGCAAGAAGACGGACAGCAAAAACGTCTGGTTTTTTCCGGGGATCTGGGAAAAACAGATTCCGTGCTCATGCGCGAGCCTGCACAGTTGAAGGAAGCCGACATACTGCTCATGGAAAGCACCTACGGCGACCGGGATCATCGACCCGAAGGCGACACAGTCACAGAGCTTAGAGACATTCTTCGCGAGACCTGGTCCCGCGGCGGCAACGTTATGATTCCGGCCTTTGCGGTGGGGCGTACCCAGGAAGTACTTTTCCACCTGGGGACTCTTCACCACCGCGGAGAACTCGACAATTGGCGGGTGTTTCTCGACAGTCCCATGGCCATTTCTGTTACCCAGGTTTACGACCACTGGCTAAAGCTCCTCGACACCGAAGATATTCGTGCACTGGACGACCAGGGCAAAACCTCTCTCGAAGCGTTTCTGCCTACCCTGTCTCTCACGCCCGACACTGAGCAGTCCATGGCGATCAATCGGATTCAGAGCGGCGCAATTATCATTGCAGGAAGCGGTATGTGTACCGGGGGACGTATACGCCATCACTTCAAGCAGGGTGTCTGGCAGGCAAACAACACCATCATTTTTGCGGGGTTCCAGGCTCAGGGCACCCTCGGACGGCTTCTGGTAGACGGTGCGTCACACATACGCCTGTTTGGCGAGGAGTACATCGTAAAGGCGCGTATAGCGACTCTCGGTGGCTTATCGGCTCACGCGGGGCAACAACAGCTAGTGGACTGGCGCGCGGGCTTTAGTTCTGATCCAGTAACACTTCTGATCCATGGCGAAGAACAGGCACAAAAGGTACTCGCGAAAAGACTCCGCGAGGAGCTGGGCTGCGAGGCACAAATCCCCGAGCGCGGACAAAGTATTGAATTCTGATCTTGCATAGCCGGCGGCTTTAACCTGCCGGCACAGCCGCAAGATTGATTAGTCGCTATCCATCTGCGCATCAACCCCCAACAAGGTTCTAAGCAGGACATTTGCTCCGTCGGTGATCTGCTGTGGACTGGTGAACTCCGATGGCGCATGGCTAGTACCATCTCGACTGGGTACAAAGATCATACCAATGGGGCAGATAGTCCCAAGGCTCTGTGCGTCATGTCCTGCACCGCTGGGCATACGTTGGTGACTCAGTCCCAGGGAGTCGGTGCTCGCTTCTATGATTTGACGAAGCCTTTCGTTGGTTGGCGCAGCCATGGACTCGTAGAACTGCGCAAAACTGATCTTTGCGCCGGTTTCCTCAGCGAGTAGCTGGCTGGCGCTGTCAATTCGATCAAACAGCAGACCCACCTTGTCCATACTCAAGTCACGAATCTCAAGACTCATCGTCGCCTGACCAGGAACCACATTAGGCGCTCCCGGAAACGCCGCAATACGTCCCACAGTGCCCACCTGGGTCCCGGGAGTGTCAGTAATAATGTCACGTACGAGGGTCACAAACCGCGCCGCGGTATAGAGCGCATCGCTGCGCTGATCCATGGGCGTCGTCCCCGCGTGATTCGCAAAGCCATCGACGGTGACATTCCAACGGCGAATTCCGACGATCCCCTCCACCACACCAATGGCAATGCCCTTACGATCCAGTATGGCGCCCTGCTCGATATGCAGCTCAAGATAGGCGGTAATGTCGCCGGCGCTTCGGGTCACAGAATCCAGCTGCTGTGGATCACCACCAAGAAACCGCATCCCATCACCCAGGCTTCGCTGGCCGAGACTGGGCAATGCAAACTCACTGAACTTAACCGCACCGGCAACTGCGCGACTGCCTGTTTTACCGCCCTCCTCGTTTGACCACACGACAAACTCCACCGGGTGTCGTAGGGACACAGCCTCATCATGAAGCGTCCTTGCCACTTCAATAGCCGACATCACACCAACAATGCCATCGTAGTGACCACCATTGGGCACAGTGTCGATATGAGATCCCGCAACGATAGGCGCCAGCTCGCTGCTACGACCTTCACGGCGACCCACAAGATTGCCCGCTGCATCGATGTGGGTAACAAGACCTGCTTCGCGCATGAGTCCATCAAGATACTCAAGCGCAGCTTTATTGGAATCGCTGTAGGCAACACGGATTGACCCACCTTCGGGGGTTCCCCCATAGGTCTTCATTGTCGCCATAGTCCCGTTCAGGCGGCCCCCATCGACCTCTAAGTCAGATTGGGCGAAGGCTGAAGACAGTGTCGCAATGTGCAGTGCGGTCAGGCCGGCGAGCAGAGTCGGATATACAGAAAAACGCATGGGTATTCCTTGGGTGATGCGGACAGTAGCAAAGCACAAACGCAGCAAGCGACGCGCTATGCCGATAAGTGCTCCGCGAGATTTTTATGAAAATGCACAATCGCTTTTTCGAAATAGCCAAAAGTAAGATGTTGGTTCGCGCCGGCTCCCAGAGTTTCTTGAATAGAGCAGGCAGCTTCACGGTCTTCATCAAATCCCGCGGCCTTCACAAACACTGCATCTCGCATTGCTTCGTCAAAATCCACGATAGACCCATCAGACGTTCTGTTAGTTACGCGATAAATGAGTATTTGCGTACGTGATGGGCTAAGCGGCTCAAAGATAGTTACCGTGGAATGCTTGGAAAGAACCGAAACAGCGACATTGGGAAAGAGTTGGTATACGGAGGTGAGCATCCCATCAAGGCTGCGCTTCTGAGGCTCAATGTCCCGGAGCTTTTCGATGCGTTTAAAGGGGAAGATGACTCTGGAGTTTGCACCAAAGGTTTCTACGACATTGGTATTGTCGAGCCCGTAAGGATAAAAGCTCTGCTTATGCAGAGACTTGATGTGGTATCCCTCCATGGTGGTTTCGGCGATCAACTTCCAATTTGACTCATCGCTGTAATCGCTTTGATCAAAGAACTGCTGCTCGTCAGAAAAAAACTCCGGCATGTTCTTGAGTGATTCCTCATCTATGGGACCGCTTTGATTGACGTAGACCAGTCCGCCCTTTTCTCGCGCAGCAACCTCAACCAAACCGTTCTCGTGTAGCTCAACACCCGGAAAACCCTCACGACCGGGTATCTGTCTCAACTTTCCATCAAGGCCATAGGTCCATGCGTGATAGGGGCAGACGAACGATCGCGCGCAGCCGCTGTCCTTGGCCACCGGCATACCCCGGTGTCGACAGCCATTGATAAAGGCGCGGATCTGGCCATCTTCGCCCCTTACAACCAGTAGCGGTGTGCCAGCGGCCTTCCTTGCGACATAGCTTCCCTTCTCAGACAGCATCACCGACGGACAAAAGGCTACGGGCATTCGCCGCAACATCGCTATCTCGGCCTCAAAACGCTCCTGGGACAAATAGCTGGCCACAGGTTCCTTCCAGACCGTGTCTCCAAGATCCGTAGTCTTGTTATCTATGTGGCTAAAAATACGCTCGGTAACTTGCTGTTCGTTCAGGAGATTATTCATAGTAACTCTTTGATAAAACGCCTATGCACCCGGGTTCTTACCTGTGTGACGGAACGCCTCGTTGCACCCTAGTACTGCTGTAAAAATTCCTGAGACCACACTACACTTCGTAGCGGTAGACACCAAAACGAACATTCCCAAGCTTCCATCGCGTGAAACGTGGTTTGAGAATATACCCAAACCACTGCCGGACCAATTTGACATGGCCTTGCAGTACTATCGCAGCCTTGAAAACCTTCACACCCTCTTACGAACAGATAACCATCATGCAGAGTGAACTAACACTCCGAAGTTTTTCCAAAGAAGATGCAGAAACTGTAGCAACATTGGTGGGCGACCGTGACGTTTCCCGTTGGACATCCAGCATCCCTTATCCGTACACACTTCAAGACGCTCATCACTGGATAGAGCGCTTAGCCGCGGACACCGAACGTCAATCCTTCGCGGTGGAATACCGAGGCGAGTTGGTTTCCTGCGTAGCATTCTGGCCACACGACGGCGACTCGGTAGAAGTTGGTTATTGGGTGGGCAAACCCTACTGGCGCCGTGGCATCGCCAGCAGAGCACTGCATACGCTCCTTGCCAGCTCGGCGTTTCCCGCCGACAAAACCGTCGTTGCCAAGGTTATGAGCGACAATAGGGGCTCCCAGAAAGTGCTGCTTAACAATGGGTTCTCTTATGTCAGCGACTGCTCTATCAGCAAGAACGGTAAAGAAATCGAGGCCAAGTTCTTTGTTAAAGAAAGGTTAGGCAGTTAAACAATGTCGCCGCGACTACCCACAGGCATGACCGCTATGAACACTTGCAAATGAACATAAAACAGTCGGCTGTCGCCTTGCTGGTCGTCGTCGTGCTGAGTGCCTGCAGCGATCAAAAAGCTCCTGATGCTGGGCGCCGCCCCAACATCGTCTTCGTTCTTTTAGACGACGTACGCTATGACGACATTATCGATCACCCCTTTGTCGAGCTGCCGAACATTCAGCGACTGGCCAACGAAGGTGCTTCATTTAAGCAGTTCTTTACCTCAGCACCACTGTGCTCCCCCAGCCGCGCCGTCTTTATGACCGGTCAGTACCCGCACCGCAACGGCATCATTGATAACGGTGAGCGTGCCGAGCAAAGCCACAAGATCGTCACCTTTGTGAAGCTGCTACAAGACTCAGGCTATCGCACAGGTTTTTTTGGTAAGTGGCATATGGGGCATGCAGACGACTCCCCAAGGCCCGGATTCGATCGCTGGGTCAGCTTTGTGGGCCAGGGCGTTTACGACGATCCAGAAATGAATATCGATGGTGTGACAAGTCACGCCTCGGGGTATATGACGGATATCCTGACCGATCAGGCAGTATCGTTTATAGAAGAAATCGATGAGAGACCATTCCTTGCTTTCATCGCGCATAAGGCTTCCCATCCGGAAATCCATGCAAACTATCTACGCACGTTTCCGCCCGCGGCCGGTGATGAAGATTTGTACACGCAAGAACCCTTACAACGCAGCCCCAACTGGCAGGCAAGCACTGCGGGGAAACCCGCCTTGGAGCGACCGGTGGACTACAATGATCCTCGCAGCCCTGAGGGAGGACTGCCCGACGACATCATTCTGAATCGACTGCGAATGCTCAGCGCTGTTGATCGCGGGCTGGGCAGACTCATTGATGTTCTGGAGACAAAAAAACTGCTCGACGACACGGTAGTTGTACTCAGCAGCGACCAGGGGTTCTTTTATGGGGAGTTTGGTCTGGCCCAGGAGCGCCGCTTGGCCTACGAAGCCAGCATCCATATCCCTTTGATTATCCGTTATCCACAAATGGTGCCTGCAGGAGCAGAGCTAAAGGCACTGACTAGCAACGTCGACATCGCACCGACAATGCTGGCACTTACCGGCGGGTCGATTCCTGAAGATGTGGATGGCTATTCTCTTGTGCCGCTACTCGAGGGTTCTGCGAAAGAAGTTCGAGAAGACTTTTTGATCGAATATTACTCTGACGAGGTGTTTCCGCGAATTCAGAACATGGGATACCACGCACTGCGGACGCATCAGTACAAATACATTCGCTACCGTGAGCTTCGGGACATGGACGAGCTTTATGATCTTGAAGCGGATCCCCACGAGCTGGACAACCTGCTTCCCGATCGTGCCCCCAGCGGTTTGATAGAACAGCTGGCGGCGCGTATCGACAGAGCAGCAGGCGCCAAGCCCTAAGCCGATCGCAGGCAAGTCAGATCCAGGACTTATGCTTGGTGTAATTCGTTTCGCCATGGAAAGTATGCAAGCCGCTCCGCAACGGCGTGCCAACAAATGACCAATGGCCCCTCAGAGCACTGAATTACGATAAGCTGCTCGTCAGTCAGCGCGATCGCTTCATGCGATTGCTCCATGCACCTGCAGCTAATACCACCGTCCCATATTTGTTCGAGGTTCTCATGATCCGAATCCATCGACTGCTCAGCGCCGCCGCTCTGGCTGCAGTATTCGCTAACGCTGCCTTGGCAGAAGCCCAATCCGACGATGACCAGCTAAGCCTTGGCGGTCCACCAGCTTCTAATCCCAGCAAGGCCCATGCCCCCCTTGAGATGACATACTTTGGCGCAGCCGGCTGGCGTATGACCGACGGCGACACCGTTGTGCTTGTGGACCCCTGGCCGTCCAGAATCCCCTATGGCGGCGCTGCACATCCGGACGACAAGCGCCCCAGCTACGGCCGTACTGATCCTGCTCCTGTAGATACTGACTTGATTGATCAATTGATTCCCGAGGCGGATTTTATTCTTGTGCAGCACGGGCACTTTGATCATCTGGGAGATGTTCCCTATATCGCCAAGAAGACCGGCGCCAAAGTCATCGGCACAGAAACCGTGGTGATGATCCTGCGGGCCTACGGTGTGCCCGGAGAGCAACTCTATGCAGTGCAAGGCGGTGAGGATTATCAGTTCGACAATTTTAGTGTGCGCGTGGTGCCAGGACTGCATTCAGCCCTGGACCAAAAGCACTACCACGACTCAAGACGCTACGATCAGGACACGGTTTTAGAAGCGCCACTGCGCATTGAGCAGTTCATCGAAGGCGGCGCACTAAGCTTCTTGGCCAGACTCGGAGGCCGAAGCATACTAACCATGGGCTCCATGAACTTTATTGAGCGCGAGTTCGAGGGATTAGAACCGGACATTCTGCTTGCGGGCATCAACGGCTCACGCATGGGTCTTTATGACTATGACCGACGCTTGCTGCAATCAACGGGATACCCCGCCATCGTGTTACCCACGCACTGGGATAACTTTCGTTTGCCCTACAGCTTTTCGCAACAGGACAACGTGGAGAAAAAGCTCATACCCTTTGTCGAGACCGCAAAGAAAATCTCGCCAAACTCCAAGGTCATTATCCCGGTTCACCTGGAGCCGATCACGCTTCCTTAACTCACATTTTTTTGTAAACCACCCCGTCCTTCATGACGAAGGACACCGACTCGGTGACACTAATGTCTTCGAGAGGGTTACCCGATACCGCGACAATATCGGCGAGGTTGCCCTTGCGAATAACACCCAGGTCATCGCGCTTCATGAGTGTCGCCGCATTTATGGTGGCGGCCTGCAAGGCTTGAGCCTCTGTCATTCCATATTTGACCATGCGCGAAAACTGACGCGCGTTGAGTCCATGGGGATAGATTGCCGCGTCTGATCCAAACACCATCTTCACGCCGGCTTTGACCGCAGCGCTAAAGCTGTCTCTTTGCACCTGACCGATTTCTTTATCTTTTCGGAGGTTTTCTTCGGGAACGCCATTCTCCCGCCCTTTTTCCAGGGTGTACTCCGTGTTGTAGATATCCATGGATAGATAGGTACCGTGCTCCAAGGCCAATTGAATCGCCTCGTCATCCAATATGCTGGCGTGTTCCACACTATCTACACCGGCAACAATCGCCGTCTTTATCCCGTCGGTGCCATGAGCATGTGCTGCAACCACCAAATCGCGATAGTGCCCCTCGTCAACAATCGCCTGCATCTCCTCCAGGGAGTATTGAATTTCGCCTACTTTGGTGCCCCGGGAGAACACGCCCCCCGTGGCGCAAAATTTAATCGCATCGGCACCGTACTTAATGTTCTCGCGGACCTTTTCCCGAACGGCCCACGGACCATCGGCAACCCCGCCACTTTTCTTTTGCGCTTCTGGCGGCGAGTAATTGTCATCACAATGACCGCCGGTAATGCCAATGGAGTAGCCCGCAGCCCAGATTCGCGGGCCCGGCACCTGACCATCCTTAATGGCATCGCGCACTGCAATCACCGAGTAGGCAGAGGAGCCGACATTTCGCACCGAGGTAAACCCGGCCATGAGCGTTGTGTGAGCATTTGCTACTGCGTTAACGGTCTTTCGGGGCACTGACTGCAGCCGGCTCTCTAAAAATGAAACACCCGGAGGTGCTGAATCCAGGTGTACGTGCATATCCATAAAGCCGGGCAGCAGTGTCTGGCCTTGCAGATAGAGCTCCTCGACATCATCACCGGCATTGAGCTTGCCGCGCGTACCCACGGACTCAATGACACCGTCGGTGATGAGAACCGCAGGATCCGCGATCAACTTCCCGCTGACGGTGTCGACCATGTAGTCAGCGCTCAGGAGCAACTGCTCCGCGTATGCACTCTGGGTGATAGAGCCCGCCGCCAAAGCCCCCAATAACAAAGACGTAGCGGATGACTTGCTTAACAACATAAAAAACCTCTTGATCGCATAGTGTCCCAACGGAGATGGGCGAACGACCTCAGATTGTAGTGCAGGCAAGGGAGATCCGGAAACGTACTCCCGCTCCCGAATGACATCGGCAGATTCTAGTTAGTCATTTACGATACTCGCACAGGGTCCTGGAGTAAGTGGTTGATCCTGCCTGAGCGCCAGTTGTTTAACACGACCTTCGCTCTGCAACTGATCAAACGCCGCTTGTTGCAGCATCTGTATTTGCCGGGGCGACATGCCCAGCTCGAAGCCCGAACATTCCTGGGCGCCCAGTGCGCGAGGATCAATCCCCGTGATGTTGCCGAACACCACCAGCGCCTCGAGGTAGTAGCCATAACTGCTGGCGTGGTAATGGTCGTAGGTCCAGAGGTCGACTTTGTCCAGCTCAACGCCGTCATAGGGATTAGAGTCGGCAATTCCGTTTTGCATAGCGCGAATCCAGGCTTCACCAACGCCATTTACCGCCTGCACTGCTGATGCATCAGCAGCAAGGTCATAGCCGCTGCGAATATCCTGCGCCATGCGCTGCACAGTTTTGCCACTCCAACGGCGACCTGGAATATACACTTGATCTGCTCTCGGCCAGGTAGCAGTCAGATAAATTGCCACGTCTCGATGCTTTTCGCGCAGCACATTCGCCATCTTGGATACCTGAGAAACAAGGGCATCGGGATTGCCCGGCTTTTGAGGATCTAACGTGCTGTAGCCATGCATCACCACCTGATCCCAGGGTTCGCTTAAGATGAGATGCAACTTATTGTCCAGGTGGAACTGGATATCGCTGCCGCCAACGGTTTCTAAGGACACCTCGTAATTCACACCTGCCTGATCGGCAAAAGACTTGAACAGCGCCGGAACTCCGCCGGTGCCCTCACCGTTTAAATCGCGTACTGAATCAGATCGGTAGAAGCGCGCAGCTGAACCCCAGCCAAAGGTAAAACTATTGCCGATAAAGAGCACCGATGTCTGCGCGGCGGCGGCGGGCGCGATGCAAGTAAGCAAAGCAGAAAAAACGAAAGACACGGTTTTCATAATTCACCTTTGTAGCCAGTGAGAGACAAGAACATCTGAGTAATGTGACCGGCTGTTGATGCAGCTTATGCCTAGACCCGTGGGTCCTCGGAGGACCATCGACGCGCCGAGATCTCGAAACTCCATCTCCAGGCATTCCATAGCGGTTTTGCGAGGGTTAAGAACTTGCAGTTTCATACTTGGCTCCCAATGGACTGATACCGCTTGTTACGCGACGCCACTAGTCGAGGCTGTGAACTTGAGACCAACAATGCCAGCTATTATCAATCCAATGCAAAAAACACGTAATGGTGACGCGGACTCGCCAAACCAAACAATACCGATTATGGCAACTCCGACAGCACCAATACCTGTCCACACCGCGTAGGAGGTACCCACCGGTAGCGATCTAATGGCTTGCGATAAAAGGGCAAAGCTAATCCAGGCTGTGACACCGAATATCACAGAGGGCCATAGTTTCGAAAAACCGTCGGAATACTTTAAGGCTACAACCCAAGCGATTTCAAAGATTCCTGCAACAAACAACCAAAACCATGCCATGTAAACTTCTCCTGGCCAAAGTACCTTCACGGCACACCTCATTCGGCTTCATTGAGATAAGTGAATGCCGAGATTCTCACCGCGAGATCGTCCCGAATCATCCATTTATCTCGATTAAGACGTCTCGAATTCGACAAAAACATGAGTGACGCGATTCACGATAGCTCGTTGACCCGTTTGCGTAAAATAGGAATAAGTTTGGCCCCGAACCAGGGGTTGCATTTTAGCCAAATGTTATTTCTTGGACTGGGGTGTGGTAGAGGCAGCACTTTTGGCCAATACTCTTGCCACGCTTTTACCGTTTCTGTCAGTGACGCTTTACTCTCCGGCAGATGATACGACTGAGCGTACCTGCCGATTACCAGAGTCAGTTCCAGCTGAGATAGCTGGTCGAGCAGTTGTTCTCTCCACGCTACGGCGCACTCAGAGCGAGGCGGAAGATCCCCTGTTTTACCGGTCCCGGGATAACAAAAGCCCATGGGTAAGATCGCTACTTTTTTCTTATCGTAAAAAGTGGCCTCTGAAACGCCCATCCAGTTTCGCAGACGATCTCCACTTGCGTCATCAAAGGGTATGCCGGTCTCGTGAGCCGCTCTTCCGGGAGCCTGACCAGCAATTAGGATTTTGGCATCAGGATCTATTTGTAGAACAGGTCGCACCCCATGCGGTAAATGCAGCGCACAGTGAGTGCAGGCGCGAACGTTTTTCATTAATGCTGTGAACGTTGTCATGTCTCAGTGAGGCTCCGATAAGAACATAGAAAAGCACAGGCCGTCGATCAACGGTCTCCCGGGTTACCAGTTCTGGTTGATTCGCCTGTCACACAGCAGTAACACCATAACTTACGCATCGGGCTAGATTCGGGCGAGTCAGAAAGTGCTGCCTCGAACGATCAAGAATACCCAATAGCTGAAGTCACCGGATGCATAGTTTAGACATGCTGATCAACAAGGATTGGATTTCCGTCGGGATCGACTGCGATAAAACTGGCGGGGCCGGTAGACGCTTCATCGACTTCATTTAATAGCGTCACGCCTTGAGCTTTTAATTCACGCTGTAGATCGCGAACGTCCGTGAAGGAGTCGACTTGTACAGCACTTTTGTCCCAGCCGGGGTTAAATGTGAGCATATTCTTTTCGAACATACCCTGAAAGAGGCCAATCGTGTGGTCACTGTTCCTGAGTATCAACCAATTCTGTGACGCATCACCGCCGATGACTTTAAAGCCAAACTTTTCATAGAAGGCCCTTGAGGCTTCCAGGTCTTTGACCGCCAAGCTGATTGAGAATGCGCCGAGATCCATTGTCTACCTCCTTAAAAATTGGCTAACGCGGCACCCAGACATAGCCTTGGGCCTAGTCAGCGCTTGATGCATGAGTTGTTAGCTGTACGTATCGCAGGCGTCAATTTATTTCCAACCATAGACCCAAGTGCCCTCATTTTTTAACTCTTGCCAATCTATCGCAACAGAGCGCTTTGACAGCACAGCCTCGATGCAACATGAAACAACAACACCGTCTTCGTCATACTCAACTTCAGAGACTATAAAGTGTTTTTCCTTGTTCGCTGGGTTGACCGCAGACCACTTACTGTTGAGCAATTTCTTTGGGTTAATTTGATTCATGAGAGTTCGACTCGGTAACTAACGCTGGACACAGCCAATTGTTTGCGGTGACGGTGAGGCACCCAGAGCTAACCGTTTAAGATTATAAGCAGCCTACCAGCTCCTCCGTGGCTTCACATGACTTAAAAATCACCGCAGCCCTTTAACGCCCCCTTGATCTAACGCAAGTGAAAACGGAGTCAGGCTGCTTACCATAAGCGGATTCAGTGACACTGTGAACACAGGAGTAACGCGTGACGACTTTGGGATACAAACGTATGGCGGGTACGTCTGCGGTATTTTTAAGAGAGGACTATGACGGGCCATCGCCGGTGGAGCGGGATGGCATGGTTTGGCAGGCGCAAGAACTGCATCTCAATGAGGTGCCCGCAGCGCTCAACCCTTTGGATGCCATGGCCAATGTCTTAGCCCTGGAGGGACTGGAGGACTATGACCCCGCGACTCATGGTGACCTGCGATTGGTCAGCTCCATAGGTGAGCACTTTGTATACCTGGAGCCGATTCGCGGCTGGGTGCAATTAGAGGATGCGCCTGCCTGACAAACCGCGCCTGCGAGCAACGATTAAAACGATCGAGTCACGGCAGTAAGAAAGAAGAACTGGGTCTCATCGACCACGATGGGGCTATCCGCTGCATTATCAATGAGCTGACTACCTCGCAAAATTGCGGTGAAGCGCCACTTACTCTTTTTGATCGGCAAACTGATCAGGCCCTGCAGTCCTAAGCGTTCTACGCCGGCGTCCGCGTCGTAGGCGGGCAATCCCGTCTCTATGGAATCCTCGGGAGAAACCCCGAAAAATGCGTCTTTGTAGGTGGAATCGCCAAAGCGCAGCACCGGCCCGAAGGCATAAAAGCCCGATCCAGTGCCCACACGACCGCGCCATGATAGATTTAGGTCCAAATAGGCACCCTCGTGCCCCGAGCCCACATCCTGGGCGAATACCGCCGAAGCGGCCCAACGCCTGCCGCCCGTCTCCAGCAGCAACCGCGCTTCTGTAGAAATGCCTATCTCATCAAGACCCTCGATGGAGTCATCGCGCACGTTAAACCCCGGCGCAATAGACGCGCCCACATTAAAAAAGCGGCCACTGGTCCTATCTCGCTCTCGGTAAGCGTAGCCACCGACACCCTGAGGCACGTTGGCAAAAAAACGTGTGCCTTTCTCGTCAAAATACCGCAGCTCGACGTAAGGAATAACCCGCGTGTTGTACTCGTCGCTTCCCACAAAGGTAGGGTTGGCAATAAAGCCGGCACCAAACTGGTTGCGCCACCCGGGCTTGGGGGCTCCGGCAGCGCTGGGCAAACCGGCGGTCGCGGCAACGGCAGCCGCATCGGCTTGGGCATCGGTCTGTGCATTGACCTGCAGCGCTGTGAACAGCAAAGACAACGTCGCCAAAAGCGACAAACGCAGCGTCAGTTTCATAGCAAAAAGCACCAAATTTACGGCTGGAGCTTAATGTACTGCGAACAGAGGCTTGTGGATCACGTAGCCAGGTAAAACGCCGCTGCCTTACTGACCCGCAGACTTCTAGTGAAGGCGCGATGAAAAAATTGTAGTCTAGCTAACTTACAGTCAATCGAACGGAACTCTTCATCGATGAAAAAGCACCCGTTAATCGCGCTGGTTTTCAGTAGCCTTCTCCTGTCCGTCGCGACAACAGCCAACGCCCTCGACTCCTATCTTTTTTCTGGCATGCAGGCGCGCAACATCGGTCCTGCAGGCATGTCCGGACGGGTCAGTGCGGTGGCCTCCGTTGCATCGAACCCAAAAATCATCGTGGTGGGTGCGGCCTCTGGGGGTGTCTGGCGCTCGGACAACGGTGGACTCACCTGGACGCCCCTCTTTGACGACCAGCCGGTAAATTCTGTGGGCGCCGTAGCCATAAACCAGACTTACCCGGACATCCTATGGATTGGCACCGGCGAAGGCGCGACGCGTAACTCTACATCCATTGGTGATGGCATGTACCGCTCAACCGATGGCGGACGCACCTGGGTCAAGGCGGGACTGGAAGGCACCGAGCGTATTAACAGGATCGCGCTGCACCCCACCGACCCGGATATCGCCTATGTCTCGGCGTTAGGCTCGCTGTGGAACGATGGTGGAGATCGCGGCGTTTACAAAACGACTGACGGCGGCAAAAGCTGGACCGCCATCCTTAGCGGACCTAACGAGCGAACCGGCGCTACCGACATCAAAATGGACCCAAGCAATCCCAACAAGCTGTTTGCATCCTTATGGCAGTTTCGACGCTGGCCCTACCGCTTTGAAAGCGGCGGACCTGGCTCGGGCCTGTATCGCTCCCTGGATGGCGGCGATAGCTGGAATCAGCTGACTGAAGAAGACGGCATACCCGAGGGCGACCTGGGCCGATCTGTATTTGCCATCGCACCGAGCGATCCCCAGCGGGTTTACGCTTTGGTCGAGGCGGAAGATTCGGCGCTGATTCGCTCCGACGATGGCGGTACGAGCTGGCACACGGTAAACGATGAAACCAACATCACTATCCGGCCCTTTTATTACACACTGCTGGATGTGGATCCGAAGGACCCGGACACGGTTTACAACGTTGAAAGCCGCGTTCGCCGCTCTATCGATGGCGGGAAAACCTTCAACTACATCGACGCCATCGACTGCTGTAAGCCCGGCGAGACTGTTCACATTGATACTCACACCTGGTGGATCAATCCTGCTGACCCCAAGCACATGATCTCGGGCAACGATGGCGGCATCGCTATCACGCACGATGGCGGTGATACCTGGCGCTTTGCAGAAAACCTGCCTCTGGCGCAGTTCTATCATGTGGCGGTAGATAACGCGCACCCCTACCATGTTTACGGCGGCCTGCAGGACAACGGTTCCTGGCGGGGCGCTGCGGAGACCTTTGATGTGGGCGGAATCCGCACGCTACACTGGCAGGAAGTCGGCTTTGGTGATGGCTTTGATACGGTTCCCGACCCAGAGATTCCCGATACCGGCTATGCCATGAGCCAGGGCGGGCAACTCTCACGCTGGGACCTCCGTACCGGAGAGCAGCGATTAATACGTCCGCAGCCACCGACTCTTGCAACGGATCTGCGTTTTAACTGGTCCTCAGGATTTGCCATCGACCCCTTCGATGCGGCCACCATTTACTACGGCAGCCAGTTTTTGCACAAATCCACAGACCGCGGTCTTAACTGGAGCGTCATCAGCGAAGACCTGACTACCAACAATGCCGACTGGCAGGGCTTTAGAACATCGGGCGGCATAACGCTGGATGTGACCGCGGCCGAAAACTTCACCACCATCATCGCCGTAGCGCCCTCAAAGCTCGCTCAAGGCGTGATCTGGGTGGGCACAGATGATGGGCGCATTCACGTCACGCAAGATGGTGGCGAGAGCTGGAGCAGCGTCGAGGGTAAAGTGCGCGGTGTACCCAAGCACACCTGGGTTCCCATGATTTACCCGAGCCCCCATGACCCCGGCACTGCCTACGTGGTCTTCGACAACCATCGTCGCGGCGACTTTACACCGTATGTTTACCGCACAGAAAACTATGGCAAAAAATGGGTAAGCCTGGCTGACGCATCAGTGAAAGGCTACGCCCTGTCGGTTTTACAGGACCCGAAAGATCCGGAGCTGCTGTGGCTTGGAACAGAGTTTGGTCTCTTTGTCAGCCTCAACGGCGGCGAGGACTGGAACAAATACACCGCGGGCGTACCCACGTCGTCGGTGATGGACCTGGCGTTTCAGGAGCGTGAAAACGATCTGGTGATCGGGACCCACGGCCGCAGCATCTTTGTACTGGATGACATATCGCCGCTTCGTGGACTGGGTGCAAAGGATTTTGAGGACCGCTTTACGCTGCTTGGCGCGACCGACGGCCAGCAGTATGACAGCAACCCCGTGATAGGCAGCCGATTCTGGGGCAACGGAGAATATGTTGCAGACAACGAAGCCTACGGCGTGATGCTGAGCTTTATCGCCGCCGGCGATGACCTCAAGCACCCTGACATGGACACCGAAAAAGCGCGTAAAGCCAGGCTGCGTAGCACCTCAACTAAGAATGCAGGTACAGAGGCATCGCAGGAGAGCAGTAACAAGCCTCCCCGGGCCACCATCACTGTCTCTGATGAGGACGGCGCGCATATTAGAACCTTCACCGCTGACGTTCACCAGGGCATCAATCGCGTAGTCTGGAACCTGCGCCGGGACGGCCTTCCGCCTCTGCCGGGAGACAAGAAAAGCCCGGACGCGGATTTGCCCGATGGCATCGAGGTCATCCCCGGCACCTACTCGATCAGCGTAGCTTTTGATGGCCAGGAGCAGTCACTGCAGGCGCGCGTGCTGGCTGATCCACGCATCGACGTCTCCATGGCGTCCATGCGAGCGAACCAAAACATGCAGTTGGAGCTGCAAACCCTGCAAGCTACGGCTAACCACGCGCTGGCACAGATCGTCACTGCGCGGCGAGACCTTGGCACCATCGAGACGATGATCGAGCAAGCCAGCGACCCCGACAAACATGCCGCATTAAAGGAACAGGTAGAGGCCAGCAAGGAAACACTCACCGCATTGGAAGCGCTGCTGCGCAACCCCAAAGACACCAAAGGCCGCCCCTATACCGATGATCTGGCGCTCAACACCTTAAGCAGAGCAAAGCAGTTCCTCACCACCACCTATCAGGCACCCAGCCCCACCGCCAAAACTTTTGCCGAGCTTGCAAAGGTGCGCATCAGCGATGCGGTATCAGCCGTAAATGACTACCTCAGTGGCGATTTCCAGCAATTGCGTACGGCGTTCGCACAAAGTGCGCTGGGACTACTGTCACAGGAGCCCGTACCTCTGAAGCCGGGATCACCGGCGGACCGATCATGACACCGCTTATCCGGGTTTTCTTTTTACTGTTTTTCAGCGCAGCGACCCTCGCTGCAGACGCTGACAACTTTACGGTGGGCGGCATCAATGCGAACCGCGGTGAGCTGGTGTCGGGGTTCATCACCGTTCCTAAGGGCATGGATGAAGGTAGCGAGATACCTGTGACCATCGCACATGGCGCCAACGATGGACCGGTACTGGCACTCATAGCGGGAACCCACGGCTACGAGTACCCCCCGATCACTGCCTTACAGGCAGTGCGATCGGAGCTGGACCCCACGACCCTCAGCGGCACAATTATCATGGTGCATATCGCCAACATGCCATCGTTTTTGGGGCGCACAATTTACTACAGCCCCGGAGATGGCAAAAACCTGAATCGTATGTATCCCGGCGACCCCGACGGTAGTATCAGTGAGCGCATCGCTCATCTCATCACCACCGAGGTTATTGACCAGGCAGACTACCTGGTGGACCTGCACGGGGGAGACGGCAACGAGGCCCTGCGCCCTTATGTGTATATGCCCGTCACGGGTGACGCTGCCTTTGACACAAAGATACAGGGCATGGCGGTGGCCTTTGGGCTTGATCATATTGTGATGGACACAGGCCCTCAACATGCCTCCGGTCCGTCACTGTTTACCGATCAAACTGCACTGGAGCGCGGCATCCCGGCCATCACTACAGAGACAGGCCAATCTGGATCGAATGATCCCTACTGGGTAGAACTGGCAGAAGCCGGGGTATGGAACGTGCTGCGACACCTGGACATGATCCCGGGCGATGAGATCGCAAACTCAGGCGTCACCTGGTTAAGCGACTACAAAGTTGTCAGTAGCCCGCAATCGGGAATTTTTCGAGCGGTGACCCGAGATGGCTATGCGGTAACCGAGGGCGCGATACTGGGGGTGCTAGTCGACTTCTTCGGCAACGAGCTCACCAAGATACGTGCTCCATTTTCTGGCGTAGTGAACTACGTGATCAGTACTCCGCCGGTGAGTGCCGGTGAGCCTGTTGCGATGATCAGCAAAATCCACGGGCAATAAAAACGCAATTACCAGCCCTGCAGACGCGGCTTGCCGCCCGCAGTGGCTGACCCCATTGTCCCTAACAACCAACACAACGTTTACGCCCATCGCTTAAAACAGGTACCTGTCATGCTGCAATCGTCAACCTCCCACCTGGCCACAGCGCTTCGACTGTGTGTACTCCTGTGTTGTCTTGGAGGCGGCACGGCAGGCGTCGCCAAAGAGCTGCAGCTCACCCAGGCCAGCATCCCACAGCTGAGCGCGGCCATGGATGCAGGCACACTGAGCTCAGAGCGGTTGGTACAGGCCTATCTGGATCGCATTGCGGCCTATGATCAACAAGGCCCCTCACTGAATACCGTCATGCATTTGAATCCCGATGCGCTCCGGCGCGCGCGGGAGCTCGATGAAGAGCGCCGCGTGTCGGGACCACGCTCACCCATGCATGGCATTCCTGTGGTCATAAAAGACAACCTGGACACGGCGGATATGCCCACCACGGCAGGCTCTTTTATGCTTGCAGGCAGCCTGCCGCCGGATGATGCCTACGTCGTTAAAAAACTGCGTGATGCCGGTGCCATCATTATCGCCAAGTTAAACCTTAGTGAGTTTGCATCTGGCGGCGCACTGAACTCTCTGGGCGGCGTTATCGCCAACCCGCATCACCTGGGGCGCACACCGTCCGGGTCATCGGGGGGCACCGGAGCGGCTATTGCCGCCGGCTTTGCCAGCATGGGCCTGGGCACAGATACCGGCGGTTCGGTGCGAGGGCCCTCTTCCGCTAATGGCATCGTGGGGCTTAAAACTACCCACGGCCTGCTCAGTCGCGATGGCGTGGTGCCGCTGGCCCTGTCCTTTGACACCGTGGGCCCCATGACTCGCAGCGTGACGGATCTGGCTGTCGCACTGGGTGTGATGACCGGTGTCGATCCAGCCGACGAGTCAACGCAAAAGAGTATCAACAAGTTCTACACCGATTACAGTCAGTTTCTCCAAAGTGATTCCTTAAGCGGTGCCCGTATCGGGGTCGCCCGGGTATTTATGAATGATGACGGCGAAGTCGATTGGCTGGTTGAGTCCGCCTTGCAGTCCATGCGAGATGCGGGAGCCACCGTCGTGGATGTGGAATTCCCGGAATGGCTTTTGAAGTCCCGGGGGAATTTTTACCGCGCTATTCGCTACCCGGAGTTCAAAGCGCAAATCGCTGACTACCTTGCGACACTGGAGGGTAATTACCCCAGGGATCTTGAAGGGCTCATTGCCAAGGCCATGACGCTCAACGCCAAGCGCGATGACGGGGTCATTCCCAATCCCAGCCGCTGGTCCCTCATGCGCAAGGAGGTCGAAGCCACGGACCTGATGGGTTTTGAGTATCGCGCGGTCAAAAGCCACGCTCTGCCCCTGGTGGCCGAAACGATTGCCGGACTGATGAAAGACAACAACCTGGATGCCATCGTCTATCCCACAGCCAGCTCACCGGCGGAACTAATCGAACGGCCTGCGGGCACATCCGAGCCAGGGTCCGGCGGCTCCCCGGTGATTCTGGCCAATCTTTCCGGCTTCCCCGATCTGATTCTGCCCATTGGCTTTACTGGCCGCGGCATGCCCGTGACGCTATCCATGCTGGGTACGGCGTTTAGTGAACCGACACTCATTGGCCTGGCTTATGCCCTGGAGCAGCGTTTGCAGGCTATTAGACTTCCCATACATACACCGCCCTTGGCGGGCGACACGCTGGAGACCGAATAAAAAATGCGCCGGGGTTTCCCCTGGCGCATTGCCTTTACCCGACCCCTGCTGCACAGCAACAGACGCATCTGTGGGATGCGCATCAGGGCTTCGACAGTACCTCGATGTTCTGCTGCGCAACCATTTTGTTAATCGCCGGCAAGCGACTTCCCAGTAGTTGTTCCAGGGCTGCAATCTCATCATCTATTTGCGCCGACACCTCTTTCCGGTACGCCTCGGCTTCATCGGTAGGAGGAAAGTCCCCGGACGAAGCATGGGTCGCAAGGTAGGCCAGACGATTATTGAGTTTGATGCCAAAGTTCAGTGGGTCCTGATACGCCTCGTTGCGCGTTTCGTGGATGTTGTTTTCAATCACGGTCATCTCTTCGTCCAGACCCGTCAGCGCTGCCAGAATCGGGGCAGCCGCAATGTTGCCCTCAAGCTTGGTCTGCATATAGTTCAGGTCTGCTCGCAGTTTACGGATATCGAGTACCGCCTGATTCGCCGCTGACAGTTTGTCCCGCACCGCCATAAGAAAATCAAACTGGGTTTGTAAATCCGCTAAGGAACTGTGAACCCTGGGATCTTTGAGTATTTCAAAGCTCTGCTCAACGGTCTTACCGTTCACACTCAATCTTGCGCGATAGCTCCCGGGCACCGCTTTAGGTCCCTTGGTATTCGCGGAGTAGAGAATAATCCCGTCAAAAGACACCGCATCCGGATAACGCATATCCCAGACAAAGAGGTTCGCGCCCTCTTTCGTGTCCAGCTTGAGAGCATCGTCTTCGTCATCAGCATCCGTCGAGAAACGCTTGATGAGCGTGCCGTCACTTTGCAGCAACTCCAGAGCGACCACATCAGAGTCTTCTACCGCATCCTTCAGGTAGTAATACAGCATGACGCCATCGGCATGATTTTCGCCCTCAAGCAAAGGGTTACGCTCACCCCGGCCGCCTTGGTGAATGCGATAACTCGGCTTGGGTGCGTACAGATAGAAGTCCGCATCCGCTACGCTCTTGTCCAACTGGTGAAGCGGCGACAAGTCGTCGATGATCCAAAAGCTACGACCCTGGGTCGCCACGATGAGGTTCCTGTCGCGTACCTGAAGATCGGTGATGGGCACCTCAGGGAGGTTCAGCTGAAAGCGCTGCCAGCGCTTACCATCATCAAAGGACGCATACATGCCGTACTCAGTCCCCGCATACAGCAAACCGGCCCGATCCGGGTCAGCTCGAAGCACGCGCGTAAAGTGCAACGGCGCGATACCATTTGTGATTTTTGTCCAGCTCTTACCGTAGTTTGTGGTCTTGTACAGGTACGGCGCGAAATCCCCGGATTTATACATAGTGCCTGCCACATAGGCGCCACCAGGCTGCGAGGGGTGGACGTCGATAGAGTTCCACATGATCATCTTGGGCGCTTTGGGAGGCGTGACGTTTTGCCAGCTCTCGCCGCCGTCTCGCGTCACATGGATCAGCCCATCGTCTGATCCGGTCCATAAAACGCCTTCTTCATAGGGGCTCTCGTTCGCGGTCAAAATGTTGGCGTAGAACTCAACGCCGGTATTATCCTGCGTGATAGGTCCACCGGAAGACACCAGGGTCTCTGGAATGGCCCGCGTCAAATCCGGACTGATGGTTTCCCAGTTCTGTCCCTCTGTCATCGACACATGCACCTGATTGGAGAAGGCATAAAGCTTGTCCGAATCGTGATGCGAAAAGAACGTGGGGAAATTCCAGTTGAAACGGTACTTCATCACTTCCACACCGGAGCCTGCGGGGTTCAGAGGCCAGGGATTAATAGACCGCTCTTGATTGTTTGCATGGTTGAAGCGGTACATATAGCCCTTATAGGTACCGCCGTACACGATGTCATTGTCGTCAGGATCAATGGCGTGATAGGCGCTCTCTCCGCCGGTAGTCACTTCCCAGTCACGCTCGGTAATTGCGACACCATCACTGCGATGGAGTATACGAATTGACGAGTTATCCTGCTGCGCACCATAAATGCGGTAAGGAAAGTGGTCATCCGTCGCGATGCGGTAAAACTGCGCTGTAGGCTGGTTGTGGTAAGTCGTCCAACTATCGCCGGCGTCAGTCGAGATTTGAGCGCCCCCATCATCGGCGATGATCATGCGCTCGTTGTCATCCGGATCAATCCACAGATCGTGATGATCACCATGGGGAGCATTACGAAGGCTAAAGGTCTTACCGCCATCTGTAGAGGTGGCGTAAGACACGTTCATGACATACACCTTATTCTCGTCTTGAGAATCAGCAATGATGCGGCTGTAATACCAGGCCCTGGAACGCAGTGCTCGATCACTATTGATCTTCTCCCAGCTCTCGCCGGCATCATCAGAACGAAAAACACCGCCGTCATCTGCTTCGATGATTGCCCAGACTCGATCGGTGTTCACGGGTGACACGGTCACGCCGATGATGCCCCGGGGCGCCGCCGGCATGTTGGGCAGTTCCGTGAGCTTCTTCCAGGTCTCGCCGGAGTCGCTGCTCTTCCATAAATCGGAGCCGGGGCCGCCGCTGGATAGACTGTAGGGCGTGCGGTGCACGTTCCAGGTGCTCGCGTACAGGATCCTCGGGTTACCCGGATCAAAGGTCAGATCCACCGCACCGGCATCTTCATTGGCAAAAAGCACTTTTTGCCAGCTTGCACCACCATCGCTACTTTTATAGACGCCCCGCGCTTCGCTGGACTGCCAAAGGTCACCCATGGCAGCCACATAGACCGTATCCGGATCCGTCGGATGAATGCGAATGCGACCGATGTGACGGGTGTCTTTAAGTCCCACAAACGCCCAGGTCTTGCCTGCGTCGGTTGACTTGTAGACCCCAAAGTTAGATGACACGTTACCGCGGACGGTTTTCTCACCCAGTCCAACATAGATCACGTTGGGATCTGACGGCGAAACCGCAACCGAGCCCACAGAACCGCCAAAGTATCCGTCGGATACATTGGCCCAGGTATTACCGCCATCGAGCGTCTTCCAGACTCCGCCACCTACGGAACCAAAATAATAGGTATCCCGGTTGCCGGCGACACCTGTGACGGTGCCGGAACGGCCGCCTCGATAGGGGCCAATCAGCCGATACTCCATGGCATCAAAGAGTTCAGCATCGTAGGCAACAGCGTCTTTGCCCGACTGCGCCAGCGCTTGCACCGACAAGATCGCAATGAAAGGCAGGAGCACTGCCGTCGATAACTTTTGGAATATTTTCACGGGCAGGAACCACTCAAAACGTAGTAAACGAAAGGTGGACGTACGTTAGAGTAATTCTCAGGGCAGTTCAAACACTCTGGTGTTGCAGCACTTCAAGCTCCTCTGGGATTCCCAAAAATGCTAGAGTCCGCGACCTCAGCATCAGGAGCACAAAGCAGCATGAACCGCGTGCACGACATCGTAAACCCGGTAATCATGGGCAGTGAAGAGTCCATGTACGACCTGTTTCAATATCTTCGTGATGAGGAACCCGTCGCCTATTTCGACCATGCCGATTTCGAGCCCTTCTGGGTACTGACCCGACATAAGGACATTAAGCACGTCAGCCAAAATAACGAGCTGTTTATCAATAACCCAAGAACGGTCATCGTCCAGCGAGCTTTTGAGCAAATGCTGCTGGATCAGTTTGGCACGCGCAACGGCCTGGAAACATTGATACACATGGACAACCCCAAGCATCGCGCATTACGTGGTGTTACCCGGGACTGGTTTAAGCCAACGCCCATTGGGCGACTCACACCAATGATAGAAACCATCGCCAAAGAGCACGTCGACAAGATGCAGGCTCTGGGTGGCGAATGCGATTTTGTTCGTGACATTTCGCTGCACTATCCCCTGCGGGTCATTATGTCGATCATCGGCGTGGAACCCGAGGAAGAAGGCATGATGCTGAAACTGACCCAGGAGCTGTTTGGCAGTGAGGACCCCGAGCAGGGTCGTGGGGGAGACCTCAGTGATCGCATGTCCGTACTGATGGACTTCTTCGCTTACTTTAAAAACGTAGTGGAAGACCGAAAGAAAAACCCCAGTGACGATCTGGCATCAGTGCTGGCTAATGCCATGGTCGATGGCAAACCCATGGAGGAGTTGGACCAGATCAGCTACTTCATTATCACTGCCACCGCCGGGCACGATACGACCTCGGCGACCATTGGCGGCGGGCTAAAAGCACTCATGGAGTTCCCGGATCAGGTTCGCAAACTCCAGGATGATCCCAGCCTGCTGAAAAATGCCGCAAAAGAAATGATCCGCTGGGTATCGCCGGTGCGGCATATGATGCGCACCTGCACTCAGGACGTGGAGTTTCACGGACAGACCATTCGTAGCGGAGAAAATCTCGCACTGTGGTATCCCTCAGCTAACCGCGACGCTCGTGCCATTGAAAACCCCGACAGCTTTGACGTCACGCGGGACAACCGGGACCAGCTTGCCTTTGGCTATGGTGGCCACATGTGTCTGGGACAGCATCTGGCGGTACTTGAAGTGGAGTGTTTCTTCCGCGAGTTGCTTCCGCGACTGGAATCCATTGAGCTTGCCGGGGACCCACAATGGGTGCGGGCTGTCTTTGTCGGCGGGCTCAAATCGCTGCCGGTACGCTACAAGTTCCACTAAGTGCTGGACGAGCGACACGCCCTGTGCGTGCGCTCGGCCCCGGTAATCGCGCCAAACCTATGCTGAGTTCTTAATGCTCATCATTCACGGGAGTTGTCATCAATATGAGCTTGAGAATCTCAGCCACTCGATCGCTCTCCAGATGGTATAAATGACCACCAAAACCCAGCCCCTCGAAACCACTGACATCAACGACCTCGACGCCGGCAGCGACAAAGTCGCTGGCCTGACCCAGACGCTCACCCAGATTCACAGCCTGTGACAGCATCAGCAGCCGATCTGCCTCAGATACGATCACCGAAACTCTCTTCACGCGCTGTTGCAGTACAGGCAGCGCATCAATGAACATCTCACGATCGATGTCCGGTGCTATAAGAACCAGATCATCAAATCTCTGATTCTGCGTTGGGGGCGCCATAGCCTCCAGGGCAAGGCGAGAACCCATACTGTGGGCGACGATTTTGATCTTGTCGTAGCCATAGCGATCTCCGAGAGCATCAAGACGCGCCATTATCGCTGGCAGGCTGTCAGCTATGCGTTTCTCATCCTTCCAGTAGGTGACCACCGCGGTGCTGGCTGGCCAGCTAAACAGCAGTATGCGACCCAGGTAACCCGTACGGTAGGCCAGTACAGCAGCATCTCTGCAGGCGCGCTCCAGATCTGTGTTGTAGCCGTGCACATAAACGAGAATTCCCTCGGCGGCATTGCCGTCAAAACCTGCCATCACCGTGTCAGAGGGACGAGCTGCATGGGAGACATTTGCAGCCTCAAGATCCTCACCGTCGAACAAGTCCACGCGGCACTCTCCACCGGACACAGCGCTCACATCCGTGGAATAATCAATCTCACCGTTGGCACCCTCCCTCAAGCCCCGGGTGGTTAGGTAAGGAATGAAAGCTGTAGCGCTAGCCTTCTGTGGCAGATCTGTGCAGGCCCCAAGGAGCGATAGGACCGATAGGAGCCCGGCGATGGACGCCCACGCTGCGCCCGAACAGCGTTCACCAGTCAACCTGAAATCACTCATCACTGCTCGCTTAAACCCTGTAGACGCAGCTGCCGCAGATTCAGTGAGTTGCGCAGTCGCTCGGGATAATCATGTGGGATACTCCACAGCAAGCTGTTCTCGGTTGGCGCCAAACCTCTTTGCTCCGGCGCATAATCGCTGCGTACGGAGAGCACGACGTCAGTGCTGGCCCAGGGATGATCAAACCAGTAGCGGTGCCCGGTAATATCAAAACCGCGCCCTTCCCAATCCCGGGAGACGTCGACCACCTCCAGTCGATCGGCTTTCACCACAATTTGTTGCTGCTCTTCAGTAAGATCGTTTGTCCGCTGCCCGATACGCGCACCGCCGCCCATGAACATTTTGGCCATGTCCAGCGCGCCATCCTTTGAAGAAACAGTGACGACCGTTCGCGACACAAGGTCATTGATCGCGGGTAGCGCATCAACAAACTCCGAAGTAGGTACATCCGCAGCGGCGTAGTACACGGTGCCCAGACGGAACTTCTCCCGTAGGTCTACGCCCTCCTTCGCGTGCCGGTCATACAGGGCTTGCAAAGCAGATGTCACTACACGCCCCCCCGCACTCCAGCACACGATATGAATACGCCTGGCCACAGACTTGCGCGAAAGCTCCTCGATGAGCGACGTGAGCGCCGGCGCAGCACGATAGGCGCGCCGCACATCGCCACCGCCACCGTAAGCCACTATGTTCTGTCGTGTAGGCCATGAAAACGCCAAAGACGTCATATCTCGACCCATAAAGTGATCGAGCTGCGCCGCAAAGGCATTTGCATTGTAGAAGTTCACCTTGGCGCCGTGAACGTAAATCAGCAGGTCATCATCTCTTGATGCTTCGATAGACGAATTCATATCGTTCATTAGCCAGGCCACTGCACCGGCGTGATCGGAGGCAGGCGACTCACTGGTAGATGGCGAAAAACTTCCGATCTCGACCAGACCTGAGATAGATAGGTCGACCTTACCGTCACGGCTGTCCTGGCTCGAATAATGACTGAGGTCCGACCAGGACAATTGCGGTGCACCAAAACCCACAAGCGTCATTCCCACAGACATCTTGTCGGCCTCCAAATTACCATAATCAAGCCTTTGAAGATCATCTTCTCTTTGACGCGTAGTCGCGTAATAAACCCGTCGAGGGGTCCAACGCTGATCTTCAGGTATATGATCCATGGGACTAAACCCAAGCTCAGAAAAAACCACGGGAGTCGGCATTAGCGGCTGGACAGCAGGACCTGAACACGCCGCCAACAGTAGACCGAAAATCATCACCAGGGCTTTACGGTTTACCCGGTGGATCGTTGTGCCAAAGCTTGCGTAGTTCTTTCGGTTGCTCATGTCGCCGCCAGATCAATGAATAGACAAGTTACAAAACAGGATATTAACAGCGCAAGGTCGCTAAGATAGACCCATGCCACGCTTGGACAAACATATCAGTGCCCACATCGGCGCTCCACGGAAAACCGTGCGTCTAATGCTCGCACAAAGACGGATCATGGTTGATGGCAAGGTGGCCAGCGATATGTCACAAACCATCGATAAATTCAGCCGCGTACAGTTGGATGGTGAATGGACACAAAACCATACCGCGCACTACCTGATGCTGAACAAGCCTCAGGGTGTGGTTTGCGCCACAAAAGACCCACTGCATAGAACCATACTCGACTTACTGGAGCTGCCCGATAAAGAACAACTGCATATTGTTGGCCGCCTGGACTACAACTCTACGGGACTGGTACTGCTTACCAACGACGGTCAGTGGTCGCGAAAGCTCTCCCACCCCGACAGCAAGCTCATCAAGCGCTACCGCGTGACCACTGAACAAACCATCACCGAAGAATACGTACAGGCATTCCAAAGCGGCATGTACTTTGACTTTGAGGGCATAACAACACGCCCCGCCCCGCTTACTATTTTAGATAGCAAAACAGCCCAAGTTGATTTAACCGAGGGCCGATACCATCAAATCAAACGAATGTTCGGGCGCTTTCAGAACAAGGTGCTGAGCATCCATCGTTTTGCAGTGGGAAGCTATGAGCTTGGTGAATTGAGCCCTGGCGAATACAAAAGTATCGCGCCTGATGCCGCATAAGTTGTCACGGTATGTGTGACGCCCGGTGATTCTCGAGACGCTGGGTTAACCAATCCTCGGAACGGAGACTCTTCGAATCCGGGCAGTTGATAAAATACGGCTTCCCTGACCAGGAGCTTTTACTGGCCAAACGATCAATAAAGTGTTCGGCGCTGGTAGCGTAACGCCTGCCTCGTCGATACTTGAGCCGAAGATGATCGGCAGCATCTTTTGCCGAATGCTCTTCTCCATTTCGCACAAACACACACCCGCTGCTTTCGATGCTGCCAATCAGAAAGTTGATCTCATCATCGGCGACGTCAGCAAGAGCAACCTGACCCAGCATTGCTGCCACTGCAAAGACAGACAACTTTTGATTCAGCCCAAACCGCACTGTCTGATAGACCGACTTCAATACAATCACCTCTCATTCAGCGATTCGCCTATTCGCCAGGGCTCACAGGGACAAAGGTCACTACTTCCGGTAATCCAGCGCAGGCTCTCTGTCACCCAGTAGCGCTTCATACTGAAAATCAGGCCCGAGGCGTTGCTCAAACTCGGCCCGCGCCTGCTTAAGAAGCTCAGGCTGCGTATAGAGGTCGGCGGCACTCAGGGCCAAGGTCTTTGCAGCCACCATCATGCCTTTGTAACCGATGCTGGTGCCCCCGGCGGCCACTGCCTGCCAACTGTGTGCTGGCGTGCCCGGCACCCAGGTCGCAGCGCGCATGGCGGCCATAGGCACGCTCCAGCTGACGTCTCCGGTGTCGGCCGAAGCCTTGCCTTTGGTGAACTTCATGGGCTGCACAACAGCTGCTGAGGCTATGTCGGGAACTTTGCCGGGTAATGTCGCCTGGATCTCTCGAGCGAAAACCAGATCTTCCTTGCTGTACTGAACACCCCCGACGGTGGAGAGATTCTTGTGCAGAACGCTGGCAAGAGCTTCATTGGGAAGACGGGGGTAGGTTCCACCGATGATCTCGTATTCCATACTTGTCTCCGTACCGATAGCGGCGCCCTCAGCGGTACGTACCACACGGGTCCAGACCGAACGCACCTCATCAACATCTTCATGACGAATAACGTAGTAGACCTCTGCGGTCTTGGGCACGATATTCGGCGCGTTGCCGCCGTCAGTGATCACATAGTGAATGCGCGTGGGCTCAGTGGTGTGTTCCCGCAGCATATTGACCATGTCGTTCATCGCCTCTACGCCGTCCAGTGCAGAACGACCGCGTTCCGGCGCAGCCGCAGCGTGAGAAGAGCGCCCGGTAAATCGGAACTTGCCCGAGATAGTGGCAAGGTTGGTTCCGGGGTTGGCGGTGTTCGCATCGCCTGCATGCCAGCTAATCACCGCATCCACATCTTTGAACAAACCGGCACGCACCATGTAAACCTTGCCCGATCCGCCTTCTTCGGCAGGCGTGCCGTAATATCGGATCGTGCCCGGCGTGCCCGATGCAATAAGCCAATCTTTCACTGCCACAGCCGCAGCCAGGGAGGCCGTGCCAAACAAATGGTGTCCGCAGGCTTGCCCCGGAGCGCCGTCAGTCAAAGGCTCTTCGTAGGGAACGGCCGCCTGGGACATACCGGGTAACGCATCGTACTCACCTAAAACACCAATCACCGGCCCGCCCGATCCAAATGACGCAGTGAACGCTGTGGGCATACCCGCAACGCCGGCCTCCACCGTAAAGCCCTCTTCTTGCAGCGCAGCCTGCAGCAGACGCGTACTCTCCACTTCCAGGTAACCAAGCTCAGGGCTGGACCAAAGCGTCTCGGCCATAGCCTGATAACGGCCATAATCGCTGTCCAAGGCGGTGAGAATAGAGCTCTTGTCGACCTGCGCTGACACAGACATCGAAATCAGGGAAAGCGCAGTCAGTAAGAGACGCGGGGAAAAAGATAGAGAAGGCATGGGTTCCGTCCGTTTAACAATCTACTGGAAATCAAAGTGTACCGCGCTCTATGCGCAGGTACAGCGCTTAAATAATGATCGTGGTTCTCTGATCCAAAAGCGGGACGACTAACAATTGCGCTAAGAAGAAAGTGCTTCCACAGAAATGTCGACACCCAGTGTGTGTGACCCTCCCGGCGCGAGGTCGACCGCATCACTGGCGATGTTACCGGTTTCCACACAGACCATATGACGATACCCGCCCGCTTCAAAGTCACTCATGCTCGCGGATTTCTTGATCCAGGGATTCCAGACCACCGTCGATCGACTGTTGGTCTTTTGCAATCGAATGCGCCGACCGAGGAGCTCATCGTGAATCCATTCATCGGCACTGCAGTGCTCATAAATACGGTCCAACTCAGCATCGAATCGTATTTCGTTGAACTGAGTAAATCGCTGAAAATCCTGAAGAGCATCAAGATACTCAATCTGTTCCAGGCCTAAAACGGCGGTAGACGCAATATCCCCCACATAAAAATAAGAATGCAGCGCTGCCGTTATGGTCTGTGGAATTTCTGATCGGTTAGTCATGGTCAATGACAGCGAGAGAGACTGCGCAACCAGGACTCGCAGCTCCAGCGCAAACGACACCGGCCACAAACTTCGACTGCGCTCATCATCCTCCAGCGACAGCACGATCTCGGTACTGTCATCTGCGAGCTGCGCAATGGATCGCAATCGCCAAAAGCCATTGCGAACAAAGCCATGGGACGCTTTATGTGCGGGGTGAGCACCGAACCAGGGCCAGCAAATGGGCACGCCACCGCGAACGGACTTGCCCTCGGCGTAGACGGCATCTTTACTCACCCACAGGACCGGCGCCTGACCCCGGGGCTGGTAACGCAAAATCTGCGCACCGTGCAATGCAATACTCGCAGTCGCATGGGCGTTATTTATTTCAATGATCGGGTAATGGGGCGACACCTCACGGATGCGCACTCTTTTGTCGATGGCAAAGCGCCGCGCAAGTTCTGCGGTCTTCACGAAGATCTTCGATAACGCCATATGGCGTAGGCCATCGTCGATGCGGTCACACACCAATAAGAAATGTGCATCGCAGGAATCATGAATCGGCCACTGGGCTTAGCCGCCTCGGCCGCCACAATTTTGCCCATGTAGCTAACATCCGCTCCGCTATCGATCATACTCTGGATTTGGGCGATTCCGGCAAGCAGGATATTCATCTCGGCCATTGTCATAGAAAAATTGATATAGCCAAACACAAGATACGCAGTGAGCAAGATAAGCAGTAATGCTGCATTGACCTTAATCACGTTGATTGAGGATATAACCAGGACACCGACGGTGATGGTAATAAAAACCTCAATGCGCATGACCGAAATTTCATTACCCGTCTGAATGATCTGCCAGATTTCTGACTCGCTCATGCGCTTATCCTCAATCCGTTGGCACAGCCCTGAACAATACCTTAATGACTAGCGCCCTGTGGCACTACTGTTGCCTGCCAGGTACTGGCTTGCCACTGACCATCGATACGCTCAAAGACGCCCGTATTGAGGAAGTAGTCCACCGAGTCATCGCTCGAGGTCGCCACTAAACGAAAGGTCACCACGGCCACATCATCGGCAAGCAAGCGAATATTGACCTGATCAGCGCTGTATACCGCTGTCTCTTCGTCAGGATCCGGGGCTTCACTCATACCTGCAAGAATCTTCTGCTTGCCGTAACGGGCTCCACTGGAACTGGTATACACAAGATCGTCGGACCAAAATCGCCGATGCATATCGGCATCATTTACCGAGGCACCTTGGAGGAATTCATCAACGAGTCCCGCCAACTCCGAATGATCATCGGCAAACGCCGGCACGGCGCTCAGCAGTAACAGCGCGAGAGATAAAACAGACTTGTTAATCATGAAAGCACCTGTGCGAAGCTATCGCAGAATCCAAAACAGGATATTGCGATAGAAGCACAGCGCTGGCAACTATCTAGGCGCTGCGTCGATTTCCATTACTGGATCGAGCGCGATCTCCGCCACCACTGCCTCGGCGAGCATTCTGGCCACCAGCACCAGGACGACCGCTTCCCTGCCCCCGGCCACGCCCCGGAGCAGCGCTGCGACCATTGTTGCGAGGATTACCTCGACCGCCGCCGCGACCGTTCTGAATCGGTTCGGCTTTGATACTGGGATCAACCTCAAAGCCCGGCAGATAAACCTTCTCGATATCCTTGCCCAGCAGCTTTTCAATATCCCGAAGCAACTTCAGCTCATCCACACAGACCAGAGAAATCGCGTGACCTTGCTGGCCTGCCCGGGCGGTACGGCCAATACGATGGATATAGTCCTCTGGCACGTTCGGCAGCTCAAAGTTGACCACGTGAGGCAACTTGTCGATATCGATGCCGCGAGCCGCGATATCCGTAGCGACAAGGGCTCTAATTGTGCCGGCCTTAAAATCACCCAGTGCGCGCGTTCGGGCACCTTGAGACTTATTGCCGTGAATAGCGGCAGCGCTAATGCCATCTTTATCCAGCTGTTCGGCAAGCTTGTTAGCGCCGTGCTTTGTACGGGTAAAGATCAGCACCTGCTGCCAGTTACCTTCGCCGATTTGCTGCGATAACAGCTCGCGCTTGCGGTTTTTATCCACCGGATACACGAGCTGGCTGACCAGCGTTGTCGCCGTATTCTGTGGCGTCACCTGAATCTGCTCTGGCTGTTCCAAAAACTCGGATGCCAGCTTCTTAATCTCGCTGGAAAAGGTCGCGGAAAACAACAGCGTTTGACGCTTTTTGGGTATGACTTTCATGACCCGTCGAATATCGTGAATGAAGCCCATGTCGAGCATACGGTCTGCCTCGTCTAAAACGAGAATCTCTATCCTGGACAGATCAATACTGCGCTGCTGAACATGATCCAGAAGCCGTCCAGGAGTAGCGACAACGATATCTACGCCTTTGATCAGCTTCTGCTTTTGGGGATTGATGCTGACTCCGCCAAAAATGACGGCGGAGCGAAACGGCAGATATCGGCCATAGTCTCTGACGCTTTCATGCACTTGAGCGGCAAGTTCCCGGGTTGGCGTGAGCACCAGCACTTTTGGAAAGCTCTTTTGGACATCCTGATATTTGCTTTGCAGGCGTTGCAGCAGCGGCAGGGTAAACCCTGCTGTTTTACCGGTGCCGGTTTGAGCACCGGCCAGCAGGTCATGGCCCTGAAGGACGAGCGGTATGGCTTTTTGTTGAATGGGGGTTGCTTCGTCGTAGCCTTGTTTTTCTACGGCGCGCAGTAGTTCAGCCGAAAGGCCGAGATCTTTAAATAACACGTGATGTATTCCTGATGTTGTGTAGCAAGTCGTCTGACAGACCTGCGCCATGGCTTTTTCAGCTTACGCAGTGGCTCGGTCCAGACTGGGATTTCTTTGGGTACTAGCCGGCACAGTAGGTGCAGCTTAGTTGCGGCGCAGACCGAAGTACGCCACGAAGACGCGCACAGTAACAGAGCTGGGGATAAATGAAAGAAAAGAATTCCGTAAATTACACCAGTCGTATGCCGTCTTTTTCCAGAGTAATGACGCGTTGTTTGTACAAAGCGCCGATAGCCTGTTTAAAAACTTTCTTACTGACGCCAAAGACCGCATAGATTTCCGGGGGCGGGCTCTTATCCGTCAGGGCAAGGAAACCATCGTTTTCCTCAAGCCGCGCAAGAACCCTGCTCGATATATCATCCATCTTGTCCTTGCTGAATCCCGGCTGGTTCACCGATAAATCAATCTTGCCGTCATCGCGGATGCGCTGGATAAAACCCTCCAGCACCTGGCCTTTTTTTACCCGTCGATACAACTCGTTGCTATAGAGCAGCCCCCAGCACTCGTGATTGATAATGGCCTTGTAGCCCAGCTCCGTCCGTTCAGCGACCCTGAGACTAACCCGCTGTCCCTGCCTGAAGCTCTGGGAACTATCGTTAATCCAGTGATCAATCCGCGTGGAGCCAGCAAGTCTCCCTTGATTGTCCACATAGACCTTTACCAGGGTATGACCACCCTTTTTTAAAGGATGCTGCTGCTCAGCAAAGGGTATAAACAAATCCTTGGGTAAGCCCCAATCGACAAAGGCTCCCAAGTTATTAATCTCGACCACCTCAAGCCAGGCGACCTCACCGACCTGTGCCGCGGGCTGACTCGTCGTGAGCGCTGGACGGCCTTCGGCTTCCAGGTAGACAAACACCTGAAGCTCATCCCCGGCCTCAAGGTTGGCGGGGCACTGGCTGCGCTCCAGAGGCAGACGCCCCCAGCGCCCGGCATCCAGTATGGCGCTGTGCACTCCTATCTCCAGCACCGTAAATGTATGAAATCGTCCGATTTCCTGTTGCATGCCTGTACTCGTAGAAGTTGTCTCAAGGGCTATCGTAGTGCATTGATCGCCACGAATCCGCTCTAGAACCCGTATTGCATGGGATTATTCCCAAGGTCCGCACTCGACCTGCCCGGCTTAGTCTATTAATCTGTTCACCTTCCCTAGCAATAGCATTAAGAACCCTGGACGCCTTCCGGGGCTTCACGCGTTTTTCAGGACTCATCAATTGATATCGACCGCTAACATCACCATGCAGTTTGCTGCAAAACCGCTCTTTGAAGACATCTCCGTAAAGTTTGGCGATGGCAATCGTTACGGGCTTATTGGCGCCAACGGCTGCGGTAAATCCACGCTCATGAAAATTCTGGATGGCAGTCTTACTCCCACAGCGGGCAATGTTTCTATTTCGCCTAACGAGCGACTGGGCAAGCTAAGCCAGGACCAGTTCGCCTACGAAAAGTACTCCGTGGTGGACACGGTAATGATGGGTCATGAAGAGCTCTGGGCAGTGAAGCAGGAGCGCGATCGGATTTACGCGAATCCCGACATGTCCGAAGAAGACGGTATGCGCGTAGCCGACCTTGAGGTGCAGTTTGCCGAGATGGACGGATATTCCGCAGAGAGTCGCGCGGGAGAAATCCTCACCGGCGCCGGCATCGCCCAGGAGCTGCATTACGGTCTCATGAGCGAAGTCGCACCCGGATGGAAGTTGCGGGTATTGCTGGCCCAGGCTCTGTTTTCCGACCCGGACATCCTGCTGCTGGACGAGCCCACCAACAACCTTGATATCGACACCATCCGCTGGCTCGAGACAGTGTTGAACCAAAGTAAGTCCACCATGATTATCGTCTCCCACGATCGACACTTTCTTAACGCAGTGTGTACCCATATGGCGGATATCGACTACGGTGAGCTGCGCGTGTATCCCGGTAACTACGATGACTTTATGACGGCATCCACCGCAGTTCGCGAGCGGCTACAGTCGCAAAATGCCAAGAAGAGTGCCGAGATCGCCGACTTGAAACAGTTTGTGTCCCGGTTCTCCGCAAACGCCTCTAAAGCCAAACAAGCCACCTCCCGTGCGAAGCGTATAGAAAAAATCAAGCTGGACGACATCAAACCCTCCAGCCGTGTCAGCCCCTACATTCGATTCAAGCAGGACAAAAAGCTGCATAGGCAGGCGGTAGTTATCGACAAACTGAGTCATGGCTTCGACGAGGGCCCTCTGTTTAAGAACGGCAGCCTCATTTTAGAGGCCGGTGCGCGGCTTGCTGTCATCGGCGAAAACGGCGCGGGCAAGACAACTTTGCTGCGCTGCCTTATGGGACAAATTGAAGCCAATGCCGGCAGTATCAAATGGGCAGAAAGCGCCACCTTGGGATATTGCCCCCAGAACACCACCGATGAGTTTGATACAGATCTCAACTTGTTTGACTGGATGAGCCAATGGCGCAAACCCGGTCACGATGACCAGATCGTGCGTGCCACACTTGGACGACTACTATTTTCCTCGGATGATTTCCTCAAGAAGGCAAAAGTCTGTTCCGGCGGCGAGAAGAATCGCCTGCTGTTTGGCAAGCTCATGATGATGGACACCAACGTTCTTTTGCTGGACGAGCCAACCAACCACCTGGATATGGAATCCATCGAGGCTTTGAACCTGGCGCTGGAACACTACGACGGCACCTTGATCTTTGTGAGCCATGACCGGGAGTTTGTATCCTCGCTTGCAACGCGCATAGTCGATATCCGCGGGGGTGAGCTGGTCGATTTTCAGGGCAGCTATGACGAGTATCTGGCCCACCGGGAAGCACTGGAGAAAATCGCTCTGGCGTCGTAATACCTGCTTTCTAAACAGCGGTCAGGACGACGCATCCTCCCAGCTAAAAACCTCATATTGAGGCAGCTGCAATGCTTCGTCGGGCGCTTCCTGCGCCCGCTGCCGAAGCCTGAGGATGTCTTGCTGCAAGCGAGTACGGTAAGCACGAACTTCTCGCCACTGGTCGAGAAACTCTTTACCTGCCTCCCCGGTTTTATCCTCAGCCTGCATACCCGGCACAAGCACTCCGTAGGCATCTTGCAGACGTTGCGCGTTGTGCTGCTCAAAGTCATAAATTACGGACGCCTGACTATCCGGCAAAGGCACAAACTGTGGCGATGGATTCCTGGCGTAGGCACTGAAGTAGTCCCGGTACTTTTCTGTAGGCACGCTATCAGCCGAGCCCCAGATATGCATATCTTTGCGGTTAATCAGACGCTCGCTATCGGCGTTGATGATCATCACGGTGGGCGTCGCAAAGTAGTGCGCCTGACCAAAACGCTGACTGATCACGCGCAGGTCCTTAAAGTAACCCACGTCCACAAATACCGTCTCATAGCTGTCGGCCAATACTTGTGCGACCTCGGGATCGTTAAACTTTTCAACCAGCCCTCGGCTGTCGTGACACCATTGCGCGCCCATTACTAGCAACAATAGCCTTTCACTGGCTTTTGCCCGATTGAGCCCCTGCTGCACATCGAGCATGGGATCGGCGGATTCCCTATACACCGATGGCTGAGCATCCTGCGGCTCTGAGGCCTTTGCAGCCGATACCGCGGAGACTGTTAGTACGCAAAGTAAATTGACAACAAAGATGAATCTTGATGAGACCGTGAACCGCATGAAGAACCTCATAAAAAGTATGCACTGCTACCCTGACAGGGACGAGGCAGCATCAACAACCCACTACCAATGCTTTGCCGCTGCCGACCACCAGGGAGTTGGCAGCGCACTGAGCCCCCGAAAACAGGCCGAGCGCTATTTAAACAGTTTCCCGTGCCTTGTTGGTGTTTTGGTAACAGACGAATTCATCGCTGACGGGCACCGACCTCGTTTAACTCCGCGACCAGGCAGTCCATCAGCTCCCTCGCCGGCAGAAAACGGCTGCGACTCGCGCCCTCTCCTGCCCACATCACACTGAAATCATCACGTTTTGTTGCGGCTACGAGCTGCTTTACCGCGTCATAACAAAGCGGGTAATCCGGCGCTATAGCAGCAAGATCTTCGACCCAGAGCAGCAGTTCATTCACCAACGCTCTGGCGGGGCGACCCGATATCTTTGAAGTCAACCGTGTCGGCGTGCCGCTGGCAAGCAGCTCTCTATAACGCTCGCTAGCGCGCGTTTCCGGGCAGCCTATAAATGCCGTTCCCATTTGAGCACCCGCAGCGCCCACGCTCATGGCATCGGCTACATCCATACCCGTCATCAGCCCGCCCGCAGCAACCACTGGCACACTAACCACAGCGGCCGTGTCCCCGATGAGTTTCTGTAATCCCGCACGCCCCTTGGTGGCTTCATCCGGCGGGCCGAGAAATGCGCCGCTATGCCCGCCGGCGCCGTAGTTTTGCATGACCAGACAATCTGCACCTGTCTGCTCAAGCGCAAGCGCCTCAGCAACAGAAGTCGCGGTCGCCAAAATCAGGATGCCCGCCTGCTTCAGAGCACGCGTATGCCGCTTTGACGCCGCGCCAAAGTGCAAACTCACCGCGGCGGGGCGCAGAGCCAGGAGCACATCCAGCATTTCATCGCTGTCATTGAAGGAGCGATAAATTTCCGTGACAGATTGTGGGACGCGCTCTCCCAAAGACTCAAATTTCGGCGCGATCTCTGCCAGAAAAGCCTTCGCCAACTCGGCGTCCACGCGGGGCGGCTCATGAACAAACAGGTTTGCCGCGATAGGACCGCTGGTTAGCGCACGGGTGTCTTCCAAAGCTCGCGCTGCGGCCTCCGGAGTCAGCGCACCGAGCGCCACCGAGCCGAGACCCCCGGCGTTGCTTACCGCAGCCGCCAACTGCGGCGTGGAAACCCCGGCCATGGGTGCCTGAATAATGGGATATTCAAGACCCAGTAGATCAGTCAGGCTGGTTCTCACACAATTGCTTTGCATAGTCACCCTGGCTATAACGTGTTTCGGATACTCAACAAATCCCAGACCCACTGTGTAAGCCTCGATTCCTGCGCAAGAGCGCCCACCGATGTTGAGCCCAAGCAACTCATCAATCTCGTTGAAGCAGTTCTAACGACACATCAACATTCAGCGACAACGATTGCAACGCGGCGGCGCGCTGCTTGCCTTGCGCAGAAGCGCGAAAAAGGTGGGGCGTCATGAGCAGCAAATCGCTGATGTCCTGACTATCAAGGTCCGAAAGCCGAAAACCCAGCTGCTTTCTTTGTACAAGAGAAAACCCCTCCGGCACCGAGAGTGATGAGTCCCGCTCCTTGAGTGTCGGGTAAATTATCTGGCGCAGCTCACGCAAATGATCAGCGCCCGCCTGTACTCGAAGCAGCACCCCGGACGGTTTTAAAACCCGCGCAAAGGAGGCGAAATCCGCAAAGCCAAACATATCAATCAGGACGTCCACCGACGCATCAACCAAAGGGATGTTGCGATTGCTGGCGACTAACCAGGTGGCAGGAAAACGCCGCGCCGCACTTTGTATCGCCCACTTGGAAATATCAAAGCCCAGCATCAGAGGCTCCGTGATGGCAGACGCGAGCATGCGCTCTCTGAGACAGTCCAGGTAGTAGGCTTCGCCACAGCCTGCATCCACCACCAGCGCTTCGCCCTGCAGGTAAGGCAAAAGTACATCGCCGATGCAGTCAGCGATGGGACGATAATGTCCGCTTTGCAGAAATCTGTGCCGGGCTGCGATCATCGCCTGACTGTCACCGGGATCTTTTGAACGCTTATCCTGCGCCGAGAGCAGGTTCACATAGCCCTGCTTTGCAATATCGAAGCTGTGATTGCTCGCGCAGCGCATACAGCCCGACTGAAGCTCCAGAGGCAAACCATCAAGCGGGCAACACAAAGCCGGATGCTCAAGAAAAGGCACTAGCGCGCTACCCTGATAAGGATGTAAGACATCCTGGCCTCATGTCCACGCCTGAATTCGGCTCGATCAGTCCTCGACAAATCCGCCCCAGGTCGCCATGTAGTCTATGAAAGCTTCTCCAAGACCCTCATTGCGGAGGTGTTCGCGACTCACAGGATTCGCCAGCGGCTCAAAGTCAGGGTTGTTCGCGACCAGTCGCGGAAAGTCGTGATGCAGGATGGCAGAACGTCCCACCACTACAAAATCGGCGCCAGCCCCAATACAACGCCGGGCATCTGCAGCACTGCGAACCTTTCCGGCCGTGCCCAGGCGCACCTCTCCCCGGTCAAGCTCCGTGAAGCACTCAAGCAAGGTCTTTCCCGCAAAGCCCTCCTCCTGCGGCTCTTTAAAGGAGTCCCACAAGGACATATCGAGGAAATCGATCTTTGCATCCCGCATCAATCGCTGGGCAAGCTCGCGCATTTCAGACAGCCGGATATCGAAACGCTCCGGCGACAGACGAACACCCAGCAAAAACTCAGGCCCGCATTGCGCTCGAACCCCATCAATAATCTCCAGCAACAGTCGGCAACGGTTGTCCAGGGTGCCGCCGTATTCATCCTCTCGCTGATTAATCGTGGGACTCAAAAACTGCGCAAGCATATAGCCATGGGCCCCATGCAACTCCACGCCGTTAAATCCGGCTTTGGCCGCGCGCACGGCCGCTGCAATAAAGTCGTCGCGCAGTTGCAGCACTTCCTCATGCGAGATGCCGCGGGCGCCCATCTCCTCATTGTCACTGGGGCACTGCGGCGTCTCACCGATCAGGTCGGCAGGCGAGCGCATGCCGGCATGATGTAACTGCAGCACAGAAACACTGTCCTGGGCATTAATGCCCGCTGCCAGTCGCGTCAGTCCCTCTAAATACTGATCAGAAAAACAACCCAACTGGCCGGGAAAACCGCAGCCTGCTGCCTGCACATGGGACGCGCAGGTCATGGTCACCCCGAAGCCACCCTCAGCGCGCTTGGTCAGCCAGCGGTATTCATCATCACTCAAGGTGCCATCGGGACGACTCTGAAGGTTAGTCAATGGTGCCAGCATGAAGCGATTCGACATCGCAGTGCCGTTCTTGAAGGTCAGGTCATGGAACAAATCGGTCACGGGAGCAATCCAGCTGTTAAATGGGCGTGTATTCTGTCGCCCCTCGTGCCGTGTGTACAGCACTGGCATTGCCAAACGCCAGTTCCCGACAATCTGCTATCTTCGCGGCACTTAACCCAGCAAATCCTGAGCACACCTGCATGAGAAACCTCCTTGGCCTGGCCGCAATACTGCCCATACTTTGGGTGGCAACAGCCCAGAGCAGTCCAGAAACCTGCGCTTACATCACCGAAGCCAAAGCGCGCCTTAACTGCTTTGACAGCTACTTCACTGCGGATGATCTGCCACAGGTCACTGCCAATGGCGAAGTGGAGTTGCTCAGTGAGGCGCTGCCTAAGCTGTCTTTAATCGAGGCCAGAGTAGAACAAGAGGCCGCCCTTACAGACCAGTGGTTTTCCATAACACCCCATCACCCCAATTACATACTGCCACTGACTTTCAGCGACAGCCCGGACTACTCCAACGGCGGGCCTTTGCAGGACAGCTTCAGTGACTTTGAGATAAAAATGCAGCTGAGTCTAAAGACCCGACTGGCCCAGGGGCTCTGGAGAGGATCCTCGATCTGGGCGGCCTACACGCAGCAGTCGTACTGGCAGCTGTATGCCGAAGAGAACGCTTCCGCGCCGTTTAGAGAGACGAACCATCAGCCCGAGGTCTTCTGGCAGGTTCCCACAGACTTTGAGGTATTTGGCTGGAACGCACGAGCGGCGACACTGGCCCTCAACCACCAGTCCAATGGCCGCTCGGAGCCACTCTCACGGAGCTGGAACCGCGTTACCGCAGAACTCGCGCTGGACCGAGGAAACTGGGTGGTCTCGGCAAAAACCTGGGCACGAATCAGCGAGCCGGCCGATGTCGATGACAACCCCAACATTGAGGATTATATGGGCAGACTCCAGTTGGGCTTAATCCATAAACGCGAGCGGCACACCTTTGCCGTGAGTCTGAAGAACAACCTCAGCAGTCCCAATCGCAGCGGCCTGGAGGTGAACTACACTTTCCCCCTGTTCAGCAGACTCAAGGGGTTTGTACAAATCTACTCAGGGTACGGCGAAAACCTTATCGATATGGAAAATTACAACAACCGCATCGGCGTCGGTATCGCACTCACCGACTGGCTGTAGCGTCGGCGTCTCTGCGCAGCTCAGCCCCTAGGGTATTTGTGTGTTCACCAAGGTTTTGACGGGCTTTCAGACTCATAATTTGCTACGATACGCACCCGTAAAATTTCAATAGCGTAGTCATGGCAAAGAAACCCCTGAGAACCGCTGGCAAGAAGAAGCCGCCAGCCGCAGTAGAAACCTCATCGTCGCTGGAAGACAAAGTCAAAGCCTTCCTGGAAGCCGGCGGAGAAATAGAACAGATTAAGTCAGGCGTCAGCGGCCAGGCCAATATGGCAGCTCCCAAAGCCAAATCAGCTGCACCGAAAAGCTCAAACTAGCGGACCACCGCTAGCCAGAAATGGCGGCACGTCCCCTGCAACAGAAGCAAACGCAGACCGATTACACGGCTGAGGCGCTCGAAGCGCTTCAGCACGTGTTCGGCTATCCGGCGTTTCGCCACCCGCAGCAGGACATCATTAACACCCTCGCTCGCGGCGATGATGCACTGGTTATCATGCCCACCGGTGGGGGCAAATCGCTGTGCTACCAGATACCCGCCCTGCTGCGCCAAGGCTGCGCAATTGTCGTCTCTCCCCTCATCGCCCTCATGCAGGATCAGGTAGAAGCACTTCAGCAACTTGGTGTGCGGGCTGCGTTCCTCAACTCCAGTCTGGAGTTAAGCGAAGCGCGATCTATTGAACAGGACTGGCTGGACCACCGGCTGGACTTACTCTACGTGGCTCCGGAAAGACTGCTGCAACCGCGCATGCTCGCCCTCCTTGAGCAATTAACGCCCGCCTTGTTCGCCATTGATGAGGCCCACTGCGTTTCGCAGTGGGGGCATGATTTTCGTGAGGACTACTTACAGCTCAGTGAGTTGCACCAGCGCTTTCCCTTGGTACCGCGCATCGCGCTGACCGCTACTGCCGATGCACGCACGCGACAAGAGATCGCTGAGCGGCTGAATCTCACGCAGGCCAGGCATTTTCTGGTCAGTTTTGATCGACCGAACATCTGTTATCGCATTGCATTAAAAGATAACCCGCGGGCGCAATTATTGCGCTTTTTACGCGATGAACACCCTGCCGATGCAGGGATTGTTTACTGCCTCTCGCGCAAACGCGTCGACGAAACAGCCCATTGGCTTGCGGAGCAGGGCTTCCAGGCCCTCCCCTATCATGCCGGACTCCCAACCGAGACCCGCGCCGACAATCAGCGCCGCTTCCTTCGCGAAGAGGGGGTCATCATTGTAGCGACCATCGCCTTCGGTATGGGTATCGATAAGCCCGATGTGCGTTTTGTCGCCCACCTGGATTTGCCCAAAACCGTGGAGGCCTACTATCAGGAGACCGGACGTGCAGGACGCGACGGGCAGCCTGCTGATGCCTGGCTGGTTTATGGTCTTCAGGACGTCATCACCCTCCGTCAGATGCTGGATCAGTCCCAAGGCAGTGAGGCCCACAAGCGGGAAGAGCAACACAGACTCAACGCCATGCTGGGTCTTTGCGAAATCACCACCTGTCGCCGCCAGGCTCTGCTTGCGTATTTTGACGAGCAGCGCGATGAGCCCTGTGGGAACTGTGATAGCTGCCTGAGCCCCGTGGCGACCTGGGACGGCACTGAGGCTGCCCAAATGGCCATGTCAGCGGTGTACCGCACCGGGCAGCGCTTTGGTGTCAACCATCTCATCGATGTACTGCGCGGGAGTGAGAATGACAAGGTGTTTCAGAATGATCACCATCATTTGCCCACGTTTGGCGTAGGCAAAGCGTTGGACGCAAGGCAGTGGCGCTCGGTGTATCGCCAGCTGGTGGCCCGGGGCTATCTAAGCGTCGATGTGGCGCGATTTGGTGCTCTTTACCTGCAGGAATCGGCGCGAGCGGTACTACGGGGCGAAGTGGAGATCCTGTTGCGTCAGGATCCCAAACCGAGCTCCGCAAAACGCACCACCAAAAATGCACTGCCGCAGCACATTGATGTAGAACTCTGGGAGGCCCTGCGCGAATGCCGAAGGCAGTTAGCTGAAGACCAGGGGATACCGCCCTACATCATTTTCCACGACCGCACACTGCAACTGATCTGCGAGCAGCGGCCCCGGAACATACAGGAGTTTGCCGCGATTTCTGGCGTGGGTGATCGTAAGCGCGACAAATACGCAGCGGCTTTTCTGGCCGTAGTGGAAGACAACCAGCGAACCCGTTAAAAGCTACGCAAAACGTCGGCACGCATCCAGCAATCGATCCACATCATCCTCAGATACATCCTGATGAAACACCCAGCGATGCCCGGAGATCCTGATGCCCGCATCCAGCAGGTGTTGCTGCAAGGGAGCTATGACCATATCGTCGGCAAGCATCACCATGTTGGTCTGAGGCTCCTCCCGCAAGCGAATGCTCGTCGAGGTCACCAACGCCTCGGCCACCTTTGCCGCTTTATGGTGATCCTCCCGAAGGCGTTCAACATTGTGCTGCAGAGCATAGAGCCCCGCCGCCGCCAGAATCCCCGCCTGGCGCATGCCGCCCCCGAGCATCTTGCGCCAACGGCGGGCACTACGGATGCTCTCCTGATCCCCTACGAGCAAAGAACCCACCGGGCAGGCCAGCCCCTTGGACAGGCAGATAGAGACCGTATCGAAATGTTGACAGATTTGCGCAACGGGCACGTCTTGGGCGACTGCCGCATTGAACACCCGCGCGCCGTCCAGGTGACGCCGCAGACCATGACGCCGGGCAAGCGCGCTGAAGCGCTCCAGATAGTCCAGCGGCAACACTTTGCCGGCCTGCGTATTCTCCAGACAGAGCAAACGCGTGATCGCAAAGTGCGCGTCATCCGGCTTGATGGCTCGCTCAACATCATCAAGCGGCAGAGACCCGTCGCTGGCAAAGGGCAACGGGCAGGGCTGAATACCGCCAAGAACTGCGGCTCCACCCCCTTCATACATATAGGTATGCGCACTGTGGCCCACGATGTACTCATGGCCCCGCTGACAATGGCTTAACAAACCGATGAGATTCGACTGGGTTCCTGTAGGGGCAAATACCGCCGCCTCTTTGCCTGTAAGCGCAGCCGCAAATCGCTCCAGCTCATTGACCGTAGGGTCTTCGCCATAGACATCATCGCCGGTAGCTGCCCTGTGCATAACATCAAGCATAGCCGGCGTTGGCTGGGTTACCGTGTCACTTCGTAGATCAATCATTGCAGCTTGTAGCTCATCCTTTACTATCAGCAAAATAGTAAACGAAAAAGGTTCGACTGCGGGGGCTGACTCGGGTTTTACTCATCAAACTCTCCACACAGCTATAGACACACAGGAGCATGCGCTATGGATTGGGAATCAAACCGACGGACATTCTTACACGGGGCGGCGGCGCTGCTTGATCGCCGCGGCTGGTCCAGCACTGACATCGAGCGACTCTTCGGTCTCAACTGGCTGCGTCTGCTAAAAGACACGATCGGCTGACATGAAAATCGAGTCAATGGAAAGGTGGCAGCCTATGCACGGGTCATTGGATCACGAACAGGAGAAATACCTCGATGCCTGAGGCTAGCTGCCATTGCGGCGCTATAAAAATCCATATCGAAGACATGCCCGATACTCTGGTCCAGTGTACCTGCTCTATTTGTAGGCGCTACGCGGCCTTATGGGCGTACTGCGATACGCAGACAGCAACAGTCGATGCCGCGCCTGACAGGCTCGAATCCTACATCTGGGGTGACAAACAGATTGCGTTCCAGCACTGTTCTCACTGCGGATGTATGACTCACTATGACTCCCTGGGCACAGAGGAACCACGCCGCCGCGCGGTCAATGCCCGAATGTTGTTACCCCAGAGCATCCAGGATTTAAAACTACGCACATTTGACGGTGCCGACTCCTGGAAATTTATTGACTAGTCAGCAGCGTGCATCCTTCTCAATACAGGATATCGATGGAGAACCCAGTCCCTGTTCTCTACAGCTTTAGACGCTGCCCCTACGCCATGCGCGCCCGTATGGCTGTGGCCTATGCGGGCGTGAGCGTCGAATTACGCGAAGTGGTCCTCAAGGACAAGCCGTCAGCCATGCTCGAAGCATCCTCAAAAGGCACTGTACCTGTGCTCATACTTCCGGATGGAACGGTCATCGATGAAAGCATTGATATTATGTTATGGGCGTTGAAACATGCAGACTCGAATCGCTGGCTACCATGGGACAGTCAGGGCGACGTATCCGATGACATGCCCGATGACGTGCCCGAAGAGATACCCGAAGAAATAGCGCAACTCATTGCCGAAAACGACGGCAGCTTCAAGGCACTGCTGGATAAGTACAAATATGCGGACCGGCATCCAAAACATTCGGCACAGTGGTACCGGGATCAGGCCGATGTTTTTCTGCAAAATCTCGAAGCGCGATTGACCGACACCCCATGGCTTGGCGGGCCAAGATTGAGTTTCGCTGACGTCGCTATTTTTCCATTTATCCGGCAATTCGCCATGGTCGATCGACCGTGGTTTGATCAGGCGCCCTATCCCCAGCTGCACCGCTGGCTGAACATTCTGCTCGAATCAACGCTCTTCACGTCCGTGATGTCGAAGTATCCCCAGTGGACGCCGGGGCAGGAACCTGTGCAGCTCCCGGACCGCAGATCAACGGTGCAGTAGTGCACTCAGCTCTTGCGCCACTCCAGACGCAGGCCGAAGGTTCTACCGGGCTGCAAAGGCGCGACATCATCGGCGGTAGAGCGATAGTCCTCGTCAAGGATATTGCTGACAAAAAGCTCGGCATTCCAGTTACCTGCAACGCGCTGAGTGTATCTGGCATTCCATATCCAGGCAGAATCCAGAGGTTGCTCGTCGGCGCCAAACTCATCCCGGGAAGGTCGGAAGCTCAGGTCGCTGTAGACGCCCTGCCGCTGCCCCTGCCAACTCATAAAGTATCTGAAACCCGGGGGATTAAGGTCCGCCAGGGTGTTGCCCTGATCATCCTCACCCTCCTGCCACTGGTAGCTCAATCGGTGGTTCACCGGACCCGTCTGCAAACCAAAATCCAGCTCGAGCCCCTGAATACTCGCACCATCCAGATTCCGATAACTCACCAGCAGAGGGCTGATGGAATAGCGCTCGATATAGTTCTCAAGATCGCTGTAATAGAGCGATAGTGCGCCGCGCAGCGCCGACGAAGGCGGCTCAAAGGTAACGCCAATCTCAGCGCTTTGCCGCGTTTCGGCCTCTAAATCAGGGTTCCCCAGCACCTCTCCCCGGGGTGTTGTGCCATTGAAGTAGCGCTCACTCAATCCGGGGAACCGGTAGCCTGATGCCAGCTCGGCTCGCGTGGACCAACTATCTCCCAGGGTGTAGTCAATGGCCGCACTGGCGGACCATTGCCCGTCTGAATCGCTACGCTGGTCAGAGGATTGCTCTATCTGATCGTAACGCAACCCGCCGCTGACGCTAAGCCCTCCACCGACCCACTGCTGATCGGCAAACACCGCCAGGGTATCCTCGTCGCCATCAACCAACTGCTGATTGAAGAGCAGCTGCCCATCGGAGCTAAACTCCTGTTCGTCGATCGATACTCCTCGACGCCCTACCCATTCCACACCCAGGCTTCCCTCGCCACGAAGTAGTGCTGTAGAGGCCTGGAACAAGCCTCCCACCGTGTGGGCCTGATAACGCGTTACATTGCGACGTTCACCCAGCCGCACAACATCGGCATCCCAGTCCTGATAGTGGTGATATGCCCGCAAAAACCAGTCTCCCCGGGAGCGCAATTCAAACTGCCCCACGGAGTGTTTTTCCTTGGGATAACTGCTCGACCTTATCTCGGGGTACAAGGCGTTACTCTTGCCGATGTCCCGACCGAGACTGGGAATCCAGCTGTAATTCACGCTGAGCCCGCCCAGATCAGCATGGCCGGCCAATAACCCCGCGAACTGTTCAAACCCTGTGTTCAGGCTGTCGCCGGTGGGATCATCCGCATCGCTTGCCCGGCGTACACTCATCCCCGCCGAAAGACCGTCTGATCTACCCGACAGCGCCGTCAGCGAGAACTGCTCCCCGTTGTTGGCCGCCTCGGCTTTCACGGACAAGCCCTGGGCAGGCCGCGTGTCGAGCCCCACAACGCCCCCCATGGCACCGGATCCGTAGAGCGTAGAGGAAGCGGACTTTTCCACAGCGACCTGGGTGATGAGATCCGGCGGCACAAAAGATGCGGAATTACCCGCACGCCGGTCGGTAATGATAGGAACTCCATTGACTTCAGTGCGGATACGCCAGCGACTAAACCCGCGGATACTGTAAGCCTGAAAAAGCCCTCCCTGGCCGTTGAGGCTGACCCCCGGAAGCTGCTCAATCCAGTCTCCCACGGTCCTGTTCAGAGACACCTGCTCGTCGAAGGCCAATAAGTCTGCAGTACTGACCCCCAAAGCAGCGCCCGTATCACGACGCCCAATGACTCGCACTTCTTCAAGTACTGCTGTTTGCGCCACAACCAGCGAGAACGGGCTGAAAATAAGCAGACAAGTCACCGACAGTAGGCCCGGCACAGGCGTACGCCACCACGCCGCAGCGCCAGCGAACAAAATTCGTAACGCGACGCAGAAGCACAGAAGCACTGCGATCGCGTAAAGTATTACGACCATGGTGATAAACTTGCGAATTAGTTAGAGGTTGCGACTGTACGCATTTGAGCCGCCGACTTAAACCCTCGCGCAGCTATTGGCCAACAATGCCTGCATGCGTATCTACCACCGTAGCGACCCGAAAAGCTGTGTACGCAATACTGGGCAACCGATGACTGGCAGTGACAACGATACAAATAGCGATGGTAAGCCGACCGAAGAGCTGACAGCGCGGCTGCTTAAGCTGGCAACGCTTGCCTCGGTCGCTGCGGCGGGCCTGCTGATTTCAGTCAAGGCTTTTGCCTACATCAATACAGGCGCTGTAAGCATTCTTGCATCTTTGCTTGACTCGGTGATGGACGCCGGTGCCTCACTGCTGAACCTCATCGCGGTCCGCTACGCACTCACACCTGCGGACCAGAACCATCGCTTTGGCCACGGCAAGGCCGAATCGCTCGCCGCCCTGTTTCAGGCCGGTTTTATTCTCGCTTCCAGCGCATTCCTTATCCACGAAGCCGTCCATCGATTACTCACCCCCGTCCCGGTTACCGAGGTGCGATCGGGCGTCATCGTGATGCTGCTAGCCATGACTGTGACCATGGCATTAGTCACTTTTCAACGGTACGTTGTGCGTCGTACGGATTCCATGGCGATTCATGCCGATTCCGTTCACTATCGTGCCGACCTGCTCAGCAATGGCGCAACGCTACTGGCCCTGGTGCTCGCTGGACAGGGCCTAAGCAAAGCCGACCCTGTTTTCGCCCTATTGATTGCCGGCTATTTACTGGTGTCAACGCGTGAAATACTTCGCCAGGCGCTGAATGAGTTACTGGACCGGGAGCTGCCTCAGTCACAGCGACAAGCGATTACCGACATTGCTCTGGCTCATCCGGCGGTAACAGGCATGCACGATTTGCGCACACGGCGATCGGGGCGCACACCGATTATCCAGCTCCATCTTGAAATGGACGCCGATCTTTCTTTACGTCAAGCTCACCGCATTGCGGACGAGGTTGAATCGGCCATTTCCAAAGAATTTGACGGCGCTGATATCGTGGTACATCAGGACCCTGCCGGCGTTGTAGAAACACAGCGTTGGCAAAGCGAAGAATGATCGGACTTTCCCGAACATCCTCTAAAACTTAACGACAGTCGGAACTCACACGCTATGCAATACAGAAAGCTTGGCAGCACCAATATCGATATCAGCCTGATCTGCCTGGGAACCATGACCTTTGGCGAGCAAAACAGCTATGAAGAAGCCGCAGAGCAAATGGACTACGCCGTAGACCAGGGCGTGAACTTCATTGATGCTGCGGAGATGTATCCGGTCCCACCGCGTGCCGAAACCCAGGGCGAGACGGAGCGTATTATCGGGAGATGGCTAAAGAACCGGGGCAAACGCGATGACATCGTATTGGCGACAAAAGTCGCCGGGCGCAGTTTACCCGGAGGCGACTTTGACCATTTGCGCGGTGGGCCCAGGCTTTCCAAAGAGCAGATTCATGCGGCGATCGACGCGTCATTGGAGCGTTTGCAGACCGACTACGTAGACCTGTACCAGGTGCATTGGCCGGAGCGAATCACAAACTTTTTTGGCCAGCTAGGCTACCGGCATCGGGACGATGATGGCATAGCCATTGAGGAAACACTCTCGGCACTGGGTGAACTCGTCAAAGCCGGCAAAGTGCGCGCCATAGGTATTTCCAACGAAACACCCTGGGGCCTCATGGAGTATTTGCGCCTTGCCCGGGAGCAGGATCTGCCTCGCGTGCAATCCATTCAAAACCCCTACAGCCTGCTCAATCGCAGCTTTGAACTGGGTCTTGCAGAAATGGCGATACGTGAACAGGCAGGGCTTCTGGCCTACTCGCCCCTGGCCTTTGGCATGCTCAGCGGGAAGTATCAGGGTGGCGCGCGTCCTGCCGGTGCCAGACTCACCCTCTTCGAACGTTTCAGTCGTTATAGCAACCCGCAATCCGAAGCAGCCAGCGATGCCTACGTGGCGCTTGCTAAAGACGCGGGCCTGGATCCCGCGCAAATGTCCCTGGCCTTCGTCAACAGCAGACAGTTCACCAGCAGTAACATCATCGGTGCGACCACCATGGAGCAGCTGCGCACGAATATTGCGAGTGTCGGCGTGACTCTGAGCAAGGAACTGCTGGGGAAAATCGAAGAAATCCACCAACAGTACCGAATCCCGGCACCTTAAACATAAGCCTATATCGTTGCGCGACGGGACGCTTTAATTTAGCGTAACGTTCTAGCTCACACCCTGAAATCGTCGCCATAACAACGGAGAAATGAGTATGGCAAAGTCTTTTGGCCTCGACAGCTTTCTGGTGCGGTGGTTAGCTGCGGTCGTTTTGGTGTTTGGCACCTACAACCCCACCACATTCTCCTACGTGGGCTGGTTGATGTCTGAAAACTTCAGTTTTGGCCCCCTACCGGCATTGGTAGGTGTTGCCTTACTCATCGCCTGGCTGGTCTACCTTCGCGCTACCTTCAACTCTCTGGGCTGGCTGGGCATCGCCCTGGGGGCGGCGCTCTTCGGGTGCATGATCTGGTTATTCATTGATCTGGGACTGCTTAGCACCGAGGCCACAGGAGCCCTCACCTGGCTCGCGCTACTGCTGGTATCTCTGCTACTGGCGGCAGGCATGTCCTGGTCCCACATCAGGCGCCGGCTCAGTGGTCAGCTGGATGTGGATGACGTGGAAGACTAAAACCGATCGGGCAAAAAAAACCCGGGACACGAGGTCCCGGGACAATGCGGTCGCTATCCATAGCGTCCGCGGGGTCAAATAAACAACCTACTTGGCGTAGCTGACTTTCTGCTCGCCGGTGGGAGTTGTCAGCGCAACACCGTCACCGGTTGCCAGGCTGCTGGTTCCATCGTTAGCGACGGAGCAGACGACGACCGTGTTTTCGCCGTCCTTGGGGTTAACCATCAGTCGCAGGTGTGTTTCGCCAGAGCTGCGCTTGATGCTACGCAGTCGCGTGCGGGTGCTGTCGCCGTAGTAGGACTCAATGTCCGCCTTGCACTGAGCCAGGTTTTCACGATCTGCCTTGCCAGCAAAAGCCGATACAGCGCCGTGGCCAGAATAATTCCGATACTTGAAACAATGATTTTCTTCATGGAGCGTCTCCCGGTGGTTGATGGGAAACACTATAGCCACTCCGAATATGAAGCGTGATAGCCGAAATTGACTAGGGCTGCTGCGCTTTTGCAACACCCTGTTCAGGATCGCAACAGCTGTCAAAGTAGGGCCGCAACTGCGACAACTCCTCTGCCAGGATCTCACGAAGAATACGCATGCGCGCGGACAGGCGCAGATCCTTGTGCGTCAGAACCCACAAATCAAGATAATGATGTACATCCTCGCCGGGCACTCTGACCACTTCCGGGTGGTCACGAAACATGGCACAGGCAGCAAACATAATGCCCATTTTGGCACGCACAGCCTCCACCTGCAGGGTGATGGCCGACACCGCATGGCGCACGGGCAACTGTCCGTTTTTGCAGACATTTTTCCAGGAGTCGTCGTAGTTGTTCCCATGCAGGCCAATCCAGGAGAGGTGACTCACATCTTCAGGATTGTCGGGGTTGAGAAGATCACGATGCACATAGGCCGAAGCAGTCATGCCGGAGATTTTCCGGCCAATCAGATTGTCCGGAGGCGAGGTTCCTGTGCGAAACACGCGAATCGCTATATCCGCCTCCCGGCGCCCCAAATCCAGAGCGTCCGCGCTACTGATAATCTCTAAATCGATGCCCGGATACTCCATTGCAAACTCCGCCAGGCGCGGCATCAGGACATTAAAGCCACTGGCCGGCGGAAGCGTTAGCCGGATCCTGCCCTGTAAATCCTGGTCCGTGCCGGTGACCTGACGCTCCGCCGCTAACATGAGTTCCTCCACATGCTCGGCGGTGGGCAGCAGGTTCTCCGCCGCCTGGGTCATGCGGTAACCTTCCGGCGTACGATCGAACAAACGCGAACCGAGACTGCGCTCAAAATCATCCAGACGCCGGGTCACCGTGGAGTTACTGATACCCAGAAGTTGCGCAGCACCGCGCGCCGAACGCTTCCTCGACAGCGCCAGGAGAATCTTTAGATCATCCCAATCCATAGTCGTCAGGGATAGATCGCTGAGAAAGCGTCAATAAAGGTACTGAGCTGATCACCGGGTAACTCGTTAATCCCGGCTGCTGCGGCGCGGCCACCGCCGGTTTCAAACTGTCGACACAAGGTATCGGCGTCGCGCTTATCACTCAGTGGCGCTCGAACACTCACGAGATAGCCCCCGTTCGATTTTTGAGTCAGCACCGCATGGGCGCGCCCCGGCGTAGCATTGGCCAGCGCGTTGCCATAAACACCGCTCACGCGACGTGCCCAGGGAGCGTCTGGCAGCACAAACAGCGCCGCTGTGTCACTCTCCCACTCCGGCAACAGGTCCGCCGCGCTGCCCATATCGCCTTCATAGCCCTGCTCGAGCTTCTCGAAACTCGACACCGCGTCGGTGACAAACACCCGGGGCTCGCTGTAGCTGCGCATCAATTGATACAGCTCCGCAGGATGAAAATGCAGATCGCCAAGCGCTGCGCCGTAACCGTTGTAGTTCAGGTAAGTCCCCAGACGCTTGTACAGATCCACGGTATCGCTATCGAGGCCCAGGGTTCGCGCGACAGCTCTCGCGCTCTCATCAAGGTTATCTCCAAATGCACCCACCACGGCCCAATGCGCGTAGGCACCGCGTAGATGACCATTGACAAGCAAACTGGTGCAAACATCCGGTGCAGTGTTAATCAGCGTCTCAAGGTTAGGATGCTCTGGTATTTCCCCGGCAAAATGGTGATCACAGTAAAAAATGTGCGCTCCCGCTTTTAACAAAGCCTCCAGAGGCTGGCGGTTCTTATCCAGGGACACATCCAACACCGTTATGCGCCCTGCGCCCTCAGAATCAATCCTGTCCAGGAGTTGGATATCGCGCTTTACGCCCGTTACGAGCTCCGCATCCAGGGGTACTGCCTGACGCAATTGCAACAGTGCGCAGATGCCGTCGGCATCGCCGTTAAACACATCAAAGTTTTTCATGGGTTCAGTATGCATAGAGTTGTGCGAGGCGTCGAGACAGACACCTCAAACCGTGTTTGAGGCGTGCTTATGGGTTAAAGCGACAACAATCCCGGCAAACGGGTGTCAGCTGGCGTCAGCAGCCGTATTCGGAAACAGCTTTTTCACATTGGCGACTTCAGCGTCTGCGCTGACAGAACGACGTTTGCCAGCGCGGTCCTGTTTCACCCAAATATGATCATGGCGAATTTCGTGATTCGCAAAACCACTGACGGACTCTCGCAATACCTGCGTGATGCCCTGGCAGTCCATGCTGTCACAGCGGAGCATCAGCTCCTTGATAGCAACACAAACCTGTCCGTGGGAGAGGCATTCCTCTTCTGCACGCATGATCATGGGATGCCCGGTGCCACTGACAGAGGAGCCCAGCAACAGCTCTTCGTGCAGTTTTTCGCCGGGACGAAGGCCGATGAACTCGATGTCTACAGCGTCCAGATCACCCCGTCCGGACCCGACTTCGTGGCCGCTCAAACGAATCATGCGCTTGGCAAGGTCAACAATTCTCACCGGCTCACCCATATCCAATACGAACACATCGCCACCGGTCCCCATGGCGCTGGCCTGCAACACCAGGTGAGCAGCCTCCTGAATACTCATAAAATAACGGGACACTTCAGGATGAGTTACGGTAACGGGACCACCGGATTCGATTTGCTCGCGAAACAGTGGCACAACGGAACCCGAGGACCCCAGAACATTGCCAAAACGGACCATACAAAACCGCGTAGCGCTCTCTTCTCCCGCAAGTCCCTGCAAAATCAACTCAGCAAAGCGCTTTGAGGCCCCCATAATATTTGTGGGTCGCACGGCTTTATCCGTAGAAATCAGCACAAACGTCTCTACATTTGCCAATCGCGCTGCTTCGGCCGCATGCCAGGTGCCGAACACGTTGTTGGCGACACCCTCGGCGACGTTATGCTCCACCATAGGCACATGCTTGTAGGCCGCGGCGTGATAGACGGTCTGTACTGCAAAGGTACGATAAATTGTTTCCATGCGTCGCTGATCTCGTACAGATCCCAGCAAACACACCGTATCAACATGAATCTGCAGCCTTGCCAGCATTTCCTTGAGCGCACGCTCAATGCGATAAAGCGCGTACTCGGAGTTGTCCAGCAACACGATTTGCCTGGGATTGGCCTCGAGAATCTGACGGCACAGTTCTGCGCCGATAGATCCACCGGCGCCGGTGACCATGACGACTTTGCCAGTGATACATCGATCGATAAGCTCCGGGTGGGGAGGAACGGGATCACGCCCCAGAAGATCATCAAGATCAATATCCTGAATCTGGCTGACTGCCGCGGCGCCACCCACCAACTCGTTGATCTTGGGGACCGTTCGAACATGCACGGGCAGTCCCACCAGCGAGTTAATAATCTCGCGGCGACGCTCAGCAGAAGCCGAGGGTATCGCCAGAAGAACCTGGGTAATCGCGTGCTGCTCGATCAGTCGCTCAAGATCTCGAGGCCAGATGACCTGAAGACCGTTAATAACCGCGTGCTGTGCCCGGGGGTCGTCGTCCACAAACGCCACGACGCGATACTGATCACCGTGATGCAACGCGGTCAGCAGCTGACGGCCGGATTCGCCCGCACCGTAGATGAGAACATTTTTACTACTTGAGCGAAGTCGCGCCTGATAGCCGGCTCGGACAATGAGACGCGCACCGCCAATGGTGAACATAGCCATGGCCCAGTAAACGAAGGGCATGGACCGGGGCACGTCAGCCTGGGTAAAGAAGATCGCAGCACCGAGAGCTAAGGTGGAATAACTGACTGCCTGAATAATTGTCCAGATGGCCTGCTGGCCCATAAACCGAATGATGGCTCGATACAGTCCCAGGCGCAGGAATATCACCGCACTTGCCAGCATGGTAAGCATGGCACAAAACAGCTCCACACTGCCCGGCGGCTGAGAAAACGATGCAAAGGGGTAACCGAAGGCAACGATGAGAGACAGGGCCACGAAAGCCATGTCCACGCCCAGGACCATGACCTGCTTCACGTTGCGAGGTACCTGGACTACACGAAGAAACATCTGAACGGGAACGTCCAGCACTGCGCGCACTTTCGCCGCCAGATTTTGAGCCGGTTTAGTCAATTCTATAGTCACTCCGCGCTGGTTATGCGCTTGTCGGCTTCTAATTTGAAATGCTGTCTGACGTGCCGACTATGGAGTGCAGCTTACGCCAAACGACGCAGTTTCGCTATGAGTAAGAGTTGCGGGAATAAGCCTAGGGCCATTAACGTCCATTGGGGTAGCGCGCTCACTACGCCTATCAGAGCCAGCGGTACCAGCCAGAGTCCCTGAAAAAGTAGCAGCGCGTAGTCGACCCGGCGATGCGACCCCCAATGCCGAGCTAAACGCTGATAGCAGTGGCCATTATGAGCCTCGGTCAGGCGCTCGCCCCGAAGCGCTCTCGCAATCAGTGTGATCCCCGTGTCCAACAAAAAGGGGCTCATCAGCAAGCACCAGACAACCGGGGGCATCAACCCATCGCGCCAGGCCCACAATCCCAACCAGCCCAGCAGCAGCCCGCCGCTAAGACTCCCGGCATCGCCCATAAAGAGCTTTGCCGGCGGCCAGTTAAACACCAGAAATCCCGCATAGGCACCGACGATAATCGCGCACAGCGTGAGGAACTCACTGCTGGCGCCCGAGAGATACCCGAGCGCGAGCATGGATCCCGCAACGAGCACTGTCTGCAGGGCCGCAAAACCATCAATGCCGTCCATAAAATTGTAGAGATTAAGCAGCCACGCTAGACCCAGAATTAGCGAAGGCCATAGCCAGAACGGCAGCAACTCAAGATCGAGATACCCCCCTATGGCGACACCGGCCAACAGAAAAAAGAGCGGCAGGCGCAGATACACGGGCACAGGACGGCGATCATCCCAGGCACCCAGCGCGCAGACTGCGATAAGCAGCAGCAGCATTAAACGCTCCGGCGCCTGCCAAAGAATCTGCCCGGACAACTGCGCGGCGGCCCAGGTCACTGCAATCGCCGCTACCACGGCTACCCCCCCGGAGCTGGGTGTCACGGCCTCGTGCGCACTGCGGTGATTGGGCGCATCCAGAAAACGTAATCGTCGTGCCATTGGGAGGTAAGCCGCTGTGGCTATCAGCGTCAATGCCAGTGCCACAAGCCCAAAACTAAGTGCCATGGACTGGCACTCCCAGACTCGCTTCAAAACTCAAAGAAGGCTGGAAGTCCAGGGACTCCAAGCCAGAACTGCGGTAACACTCATCAGCGGTCATGCGTTCCCAGGTGCACCCGGACTTTTCTCCACGAAGCGCATCCCATAGCCGGCACAAGCTCCGCCAAACAAATGCCGGAGGAGACGGCAGCCAGGGCTCCCGTTCCATGGCTGCGCAAATAGCCGCATGCAGTCGCCGCGTGCTATAAATTTGCTCATCGGTCACGGTCATCAAGGCCGGTACTGGTACTGATAAAGAAGCGTCTACCAGTAGCGCAAGCACACGCACAAGATCATCCAAGGCAATCATGCTGCGTCCTCCACCCGATGGTGGCGCCGGCAAGTGCCAGGCCGCCCAGCGGCGTAACCAGCGCAAGTGGCCTGAAGCCTCTTTGCTGTAAACCAGGGCAGGACGCACGATAAAGAGCTGCATACCGGAGTCCCGACAAACATTCTGCAAACCCTGTTCTGCCAGCGCCTTGGATTGCGCGTAGGGGTTGCTCGCCGCGACGACAGGCAGCAAGGCGCCCTGTGCATCGCGCTGCGCAGCGAGCGCTTTCACGCTGCTGATAAACACAAAGCGCGTCACGCCCGCTGCACGGGCCCGCTGTGCCAGTGCCAGAGACGCATCCACATTCACATGCTGATATGCCTGAGCATCGGCCCGCTGATGCGCAATCCCCGCCAAGTGAAAGACAGCATCGACCCCCTCAAGATCCAGATCTGCCTGGCCGGCACTAAAATCCCGGCGCTGCAGGCTCAGCTGTGCGTCTCCAGGCGCGGAAACGGCGCCCCGGCAATACTGGGCACTTAACCGGCAGCCCCGCTCTGCGAGCACCGGCAATAAGGCCCGCCCGAGATATCCGCTTGCTCCTGTTACCAGGCAATGCACGCCCTACACTCTCCACTGATTCATAGCGCCAGAATGGTGCGCGTATGGCGCCAAGAAATAAAGGGGGCAGCGCCCCCAAACGCGTTAAGAGGCGTTATTGCGTGCTCAACACGCTGCGATTTCGCTCCACGGTAGACTCGCCAATACCGGCAACTTCGGATAGCTCATCCACCGACTCAAACGGACCGAACTGCTCCCGGTAACGCACAATGGCCTGTGCTTTGCTGCCACCGATACCATTGAGCCGACTGGCCAGTTCTCCGGCCGACGCGGTATTGATGTTTACTGTCGCCGCGATCTCTTCGTTTACCAGCGCCACTTTGTCCACGGTGTCCGCAGACCCGTTTTGCGCAAGCACCGGTGCGGTTTGCAGCGAAAGCTGTGTCCCAAGGGCGAATAGCGCAAGCAGCAGCGGTCTTCGCAACGGTCGTCGCAAAGTTGCGGCACAGCGTTCAAACGGACCCGCTGCCCGGCTGACCTTAGCGGCACTCAAGGGAACCTGAATCAGGGCGTGGCCCATGGGGTGACTTCGACCCTTAACCACAGCGTGCCTGAGGGTTGTCGTTAAGAGTGGTCTTGAGGACGGCTTGTTTACTTGAGGAAATATTGAACGGATAGTTTTAGTGTTTTTCACGGTGAGACCTCCTTGTCATCGCGTGATTAGCTGGGATTGTGTGCCGGGCGATCAACAGCGTGGCAAGGCAGGCATATGCCTTATGCCCTAATGCCCTAATGTCTTAGTGCCTCAAACGCCTGGCATGAGTCAGAAAACCATAAGTATTCCGACCACTGCAGGAGACTAGCACCGGAGCAGTTCGGTGTGTTCCATCTGGTCACATCCGGCAGAAGACGATCAAACCGATAGCTGCAACGACTCGTTAATGGCATTCAAAGCTGCACCGGGATCTTCGGCACGCGTGATAGGCCTTCCCACCACTAAATAGCTGGAGCCGGCAGTGATGGCCTCAGCAGGCGTGAGCACCCGGCGCTGATCATCCCGGGTTGACCCTGCCGGACGGATACCCGGTGTCACCAGAGCAAACGTCGCACCCAACTGCTTTCGTAATATGCTCGCCTCCTGCGCCGAGCATACGACGCCCTGCAGCCCGCAATCCCTGGCCAGACTCGCCAGTCGCAAGACCTGCTCTGACAGGGATGCCTGGTAGCCAAGCTCACCAAAGTCCTGCGTATCCATACTGGTCAACACCGTGACACCAATGAGCAGCGGCGGTGTCGACACGCCGGTCAAAGCCTCCACGGAGGCCTCAAGCATACGACGCCCCCCGCTGACATGAACATTTACCATCCAGACCCCCAGCGCCGCGGCACTACGCAGGGCTCCCGCCACCGTATTGGGGATATCGTGAAACTTGAGGTCCAGAAACACCTCAAAGCCCATGGACTGCAGGCGCTCCACCAGCACGGGTCCCGCGGCAGTGAACAATTCTTTACCCACTTTGAGTCGACAGGCCTTGGGATCCAGCGCGGCAGCAAGCGCCAAAGCCTGAGTCATCTGCGCATAGTCTAGGGCCACAATGACCGGCGATGAGGTACTCATAACATCACTCCGTTTCTGCCGTGCGAATAGTCCGAAAAGTACCCCAGTACTTACAGCCGGGGCAAAACCAGAGCAAGTGCCGCGCAGAGAAACCGCAGTGATCACAGCGATAGGCGGGGCGAACTTCGATCAGTCGGTGAAGCAGTACGCTCAACATGGATAAGGAGTCTCCCGACACCCCCGGGGTATCTTCTTGCTGCATGCGGATCAAGCGAAGCAACCCCCGCAGCGACGGAGCCTGCGCCAAACGCTCAGCGAGGAACTCGTGTGCGGCTTCATGACCTTCATCCCGATGAATATCATCGGCTACCGCAATCATCAGAGGCGTTGAGGGATGCTCATCAAGGCAGCGTCGTAGATAAACCGACAATGCTTTCTCCTCCCCCAACGCCGCGTAGCACTCGCGAAGCGCCGGTATCGCCTCGGGAAGAAACTCCACATGCTGCTCAACAACCCGGGTTAAAGCGTCAATGGCAAGCCGATGGTTACCCGCTGTCCCTTCGAATCGGCCCAGCTCCAGTGAGGCACGGGCGCAGGCTGGATCAATACGCAGCGCTTGCTGCAACTGCTTTCGAGCCTCGTCAGGCTTGCCTTCTTCGGCAAGCTCAAGCGCTGACTCGCAGTAAAAATGGGCCAGTTGCACCGCCATGGGCTGACCTGAGAGTTGCGGTGCCTGAGTTTCACCGCGAAGCAGGCTGCGCCGGGGAAGCAAAGCCCTGGCTTCCTCAATAGCCCGCTCCCACTCACTTTCCGAGCGGTAGATTTCTACAAGGTATTGGCGACTGACATCCCGTTGTTCTTCGGACTCCGCCATCAGGTCGAGTAAAAGTTTTTCGGCACGATCCAAAAGACCTGCAGATATGTAATCTCTGGCGAGCTCCAAATGCGCAATATGCATTTGCGTACGCGGAAGATTCGGACGGGCCAGCAGGTTCTGGTGAATTCTGATGGCGCGATCAACCTCGCCGCGCCGACGCAGTACGTTACCCAGCGCGATATGCGTCTCCAGGGTTTCACTGTTGACTTCCAAAGCACTGATAAACTGATCGACTGCGCCGTCCGGACGGCCATCAAGAAGGTAATTCAGACCTTGATAATACTGACTGGGAGGACTCGAGGCGGCGCTCGAGGTACCGCTCAGGCTGCGGCGACCCAACCACCAGCCGCAAGCGACGGCCGCAAACAGAAGAAGGAAAACCAGCGTTTCATTCACGCGTAGCCAGGCCCTTGACTCGCAATTTATCCATCTCAAGCTGACTATTGGTTAGCTGCCGTCGAGCCGACATAAGTCGAGCTCGCAGGCGAAGCACTGCAATGGATGAGAGCAAAAGACCAATGATGCCCCCAAGGGCCAGCGCACCGAGCACCCAGAGCGCCAGACTGCGCGGCGGTAGAATCATAACCAGCACGTCCAGAGGGACGGGTTCGGCATTTTGCAGCGCAAATAAAACACCCACAGCAGCCATGGCAACGGCCAGGGCAAGAGCAAACAACTTACGAATAAAACCCATCAAAATACGACTCTAAAGACCTGCCTGTAGACCAAGGTTTACACGGTCTCTCAGTTCCTTACCGGGCTTGAAGTGCGGAACGTACTTCCCCGTGAGCTCCACCGCATCGCCGGTCTTGGGATTCCGCCCGCGACGTGGCTCCCGATAATGCAGAGAAAAACTGCCAAAGCCGCGAATTTCGATGCGCCCGCCGCTACTTAATGAGTTCGACATCTGCTCAATCACCGTTTTCACCGCCAGCTCCACATCCTTTGTAGACAACTGGCTTTGCTTCAGGGCTATGGCTTCTATGAGTTCGCTTTTTGTCATTTTGGGTCAATCCCAATCTTTCGTAGGTCCGCTGCAGGACGGATTCAGGGCAGTTACCGGATTGAGGCACAATGGCTCACAGCTCGCAACTGCTTTTGAGCTTATTGTGTACGCTTCACCGAAATCACGCAACGTCTTATTTTTTATGGAAAATTTACATTTCCCAGGCTGCTTGTTTGCAAGCAAGAAGGCGGCGAGACAGACGGCAGCCCTCTGAGCTGCTCGAGTAAAGCGGGGTCGGGCCGCCCAGAGCGTCCAAAAGGTCAAGAGCTCAAGAGGCCAAGAGGCCAAGAGGCCAAGCACCAAAACATCTGTGGTGGACATAAAAAAGGGGCCCGAAGGCCCCTTTGACTCAAACAACGCTTATGCAGCGCTGCTCAACATTGCGATCTTACTTACCGCCCATCTGAGCCTTGATCAGATCACCAATAGTTCCCGGTGAAGATGCTTCCGCCTCGTCCTTCAAAGATTTAACGGCCTCTTTCTCGTCGTCAAAATCCTTCGCTTTGATCGACAGCGCCAAACCGCGGTTCTTACGGTCAGCCGAGATGATCTTGGCTTCGACAGTGTCGCCAACCTTGAACTCACTACGCGCATCTTCTACGCGCTCACGGCTGATATCGGCGGCCTTGAGGATTCCCTCAACTTCGTCGGCCAGCTTCACAGTGACAAACTTGGGATCCACCTCGATCACTTCACCGGTCACGATGCTGCCGCGATCGTTAACGGCAATGTAGTTGCTGAACGGATCGTCTTCGAGCTGCTTGACGCCCAGTGAGATACGCTCGCGCTCGGGATCCACCGAGAGGATAACCGTCTCGATTTCATCGCCTTTCTTGTAGTTGCGAACGGCTTCTTCACCAGTCTCGTTCCAGCTGATGTCCGACAGGTGTACCAGTCCGTCGATATTGCCCTCAAGGCCAATAAAGATACCGAAATCGGTGATGGACTTAATGACACCAGAGATACGGTCGCCCTTGGTTGCACCTGAGGCAAAGGCATCCCACGGGTTCTGCTGACACTGCTTGATGCCCAGGGAGATACGACGACGCTCTTCGTCGATATCCAGAACCATGACTTCAACTTCGTCGCCGAGCTGAACAATCTTGGAGGGGTGAACATTCTTGTTGGTCCAATCCATCTCGGATACGTGTACCAGACCTTCCACACCCTCTTCGATCTCAGCAAAACAGCCGTAATCAGTGAGGTTAGTCACTTTAGCCATCACGCGGCTACCTTCCGGGTAGCGACCTGTGATCTCAACCCAGGGATCTTCACCCAGTTGCTTGAGGCCCAGAGAAACGCGGTTACGCTCACGATCGAACTTCAGAACCTTAACGTCCAGTTCCTGGCCGACTTCGACAATCTCCGACGGATGCTTGATGCGCTTCCAGGCCATATCAGTAATGTGCAACAGACCATCAACGCCACCTAAGTCAACAAAGGCGCCGTAGTCGGTGAGGTTCTTGACCACACCCTTAACAGACTGGCCTTCCTGGAGACCGGCCAGCAGAGCATCGCGCTCAACGCTGTTAGCCGCTTCCATGACCGCGCGGCGAGAAACGACAACGTTGTTGCGCTTCTGATCGAGCTTGATGACTTTAAAGTCCAGCTCTTTGCCTTCGAGGTGTGCGGTGTCACGCACAGGACGGACATCCACCAGCGAACCGGGGAGGAACGCGCGGATAGTATTAACATCAACCGTAAAGCCACCTTTGACCTTGCCGTTGATAACACCCTTGACCACTTCTTCGGCGGCAAAGGCTGCTTCGAGATCTTTCCAGGACTCGGCGCGCTTGGCTTTTTCACGGGACAGCTTGGTTTCACCAAATCCGTCTTCAACCGTCTCCAGCGCGACCTGGACTTCATCACCAATGCTCAGGTTACATTCACCAGCCGCATCAATGAACTGGTCCCGGGGAATTACACCCTCGGACTTGAGTCCCGCGTGCACGGTGACCCACTCGTTGTCGATATCGATGACGACACCGGTGACAATGGCGCCGGGTTGCATATCGACGGTCTTAAGGCTTTCTTCAAAAAGATCAGCGAAGGATTCGCTCATTACGCAGTTACCTATATGTTGGGTTGGCGCTAAGCGCCCGCCGCTCCTCCAGCAGGAACGACTCCTGTTTCAATAAAGCCAAGATGAAACGGTGCTGGATCTAGTTTCACCAAAAGCAAACAATTCAAGAGACTCAGGTCGGCATCAATCGGGGATGCTCGAAACAGTCAATCAGCGTATTAGCTGCCTGTTACGTGCTTCCCAAAGCACTGTGTCGAGCACCGCGCTTGCCGAAATACCAGTGCTATCAATGACTAAGGCATCATCAGCCGGTACCAGCGGGGACTCCAGGCGATTCCTGTCGCGTGCGTCCCGCTCCTCGATGGTCTCGAGAAGGCGCGCGAGGGTAACACTTTCACCTTTCTCCATCAACTGGAGATGGCGACGCTTAGCGCGGGCTTCGGCACTGGCAGTAAGGAAGATTTTCAGGGGCGCATCCGGAAAAACCACCGTCCCCATATCCCGGCCATCTGCCACCAGACCAGGCGCTATCGCCATCTGGCGCTGGCGCTCAAGCAGGGCCGCCCGAACCTCTGCCATAGCGGCCACCTTGGACGCAGCCGCGCTGCAGGATTCCGTGCGAATCGCCAGGCTGATGTCCTCGCCGTCCAGCAGGACCTGCGTCAAGCCCTCGGCAGCAGGCACAAAGTTGAGTTTGAGACCCCGCGCGATGCTCGCTAATGCTGACTCATCCCTCATATCGGTAGACGACGTCAGCGCGGCCAGCGCGGTCACCCGGTACAAAGCGCCGCTATCGAGCATATGCCAGTCCAGTTGGCTCGCGAGGCTGTAGGACAAAGTCCCCTTCCCCGCGCCGCCGGGGCCATCAACCGTAATGACCGGCACACTCACTCGCCAGCGTCTCGGGATGCGATTTGCAGGCCCAGGCCCCGAGTGAGGGAATCAAAGCCGGGAAAAGATGTCGCCACGTGATCGCAGTCAAGAACTCTGATGGGACCTTCTGCGCGCAGTGCCGCCACGGCAAAGGACATGGCAATGCGATGATCGTGAAACGTTCTGACCGTGCCCCCGGACAGTGTGCCTCCTTCGATGATTATTCCGTCATCGAGAACTTCGTTGCGCACCCCAAGCGTTCTTAAGCCCTCAGCCATACTGGCAATCCGGTCACTCTCTTTCACCCGCAGCTCTTCGGCACCGCGCAGGACGGTACGACCCTCCGCACAGGCTGCTGCTATAAAGAGTACGGGGAATTCGTCGATAGCAAGCGGCACCAGATCCCGGGGGATGTCGATACCTCGAAGCGGCGCTGATGTCACCAGAATATCGGCCACGGGTTCGCCACCGATTTCGCGCTCATTACTCAGGGTGATATCTGCGCCCATGAGACGCAGAATGCTGATCACACCGGTGCGGGTCGGATTGACACCCACGTGGGTGAGCAGCAGCTCTGAGCCCGGCGCGATACTTGCCGCAACCAGCAGAAACGCCGCGGATGAAATATCTGAGGGCACATCAATGTCACAGCCATGCAACTGGCCACCGCCGCGCAGACTCACCGAGCTTTCCCGGGACTCAAGCTGGTAGCCAAAACCCCGGAGCATTCTTTCCGTATGATCTCGAGTCGGGGCCGGCTCGGTCACAGAGGTCTCCCCCTCGGCGAAAAGCCCTGCGAGCAACACGCAGGATTTCACCTGGGCACTGGCCATGGGTAAATCGTAGTGAATGCCATGAAGTTTCGAGCCTCCGGCGATGCGCAGTGGCGGCCTGCCGCCATCACCCGATTCGATAGAGGCGCCCATGCGCGCAAGCGGCGTGATCACCCGCTGCATGGGCCGCCCCATCAACGAGACATCGCCCACCAACTCGCTGGCAAAATTTTGACCGGCAAGAATACCCGCGAGTAATCGCATACTGGTGCCGGAATTGCCCATATCCAGGCTTGAGGACGCGGCCCGAAGACCTTCAAAACCCACGCCCTGAATACGCAAAGCGCCCTTCCTGGGGCCATCAATCTCTACACCCAGAGCGCGAAAGGCCGCCACTGTAGCCAGGGCATCCTCACCCTGAAGAAAACCCGTTACCGTGGTTTCCCCCGTGGCCAGAGCACCTAACATCACTGAGCGGTGCGAAATCGACTTATCCCCGGGGACGCGCGCCTCACCGTGAATACTGCCTCCGGGGGCTACCAAAAATTCCACGCTGTCATTTCTCCTTTAAACCAGCTGGGGCCCACTGCCCCGCTCGGCACTGCCTACTGGGGCTGTTTACCGGGAACTGTATGCTTGACGGTACCGCCTGCCCACTTTACCCATTAAGTACCGCTATCTCGCAGTGCCAAATCTCTGGCAAATTCATCTCTCACGGTTTTGGCTGAGCGAAAAGTGCGCTCCAGGGCCGCGCCATCACGATCGGCGATAGAGCTGCGCAATGCATCCAGACGAACGCAAAAATCATCCATGGCGGCCAGTAAAGCATCTCTGTTGGCCAACGCTATGTCTCGCCACATGACCGGGTCACTGGAGGCTATGCGCGTGAAGTCCCGAAAACCGCCCGCGGCAAAACGAAAGATGTCATCGCGAATCGGTGATTGTGCCAGCGCGTCCACCAAAGCATAGGCGAGTACATGCGGCAAGTGACTGGTAGCGGCGAGCACCTGATCATGCTCCAGCACATCCATGCACTGCAGGGACGCGCCCGCAGCGGACCACAGCTGCTGCACGAGCCCGAGAGCCCGGGGATCCGTAGTGCTGTCAGGCGTAACAATGACCCGATGGTTTTCAAACAGTGCGGCATTGGCCGCCGCCACGCCCGAGCGCTCCGACCCCGCAATAGGGTGCCCGGGTACATACAGAGCGGCGGATTCGAGCCCCGAATCAGCCACGGCCCGATAGAGCTCACCTTTCACACTGGCGACATCGGTTATGCAGATCGCGTTACCGGGCGCCTTCAGCATTTTTAGAATTAAAGGCTCACAGGCTTGCGTGGGACAGGCCAGCACCGCAATTTCCACGGTTTGCATCACAGCTTCCATGCTGGGTGCCGCTGTATCGATGACCCCCAGATTCACTGCTTGCTCAAGCACCGAAGGATCCAGGTCCCAGGCTGTTACTGACGATGCGAAGCCCGCCTTCTTGAGTGCGAGCGCCAAAGACCCACCGATGAGACCAAGGCCGACAAAACCTATTCGATAACGCGGCCTGTCACTCATGACAGGAACTCAAAGTACGCCCCGGGGATAGGAGCCCAGAGGCTTGAGCAGGATCGACTGCTCCTCAAGTTCACGCATGATTTCAACTACCGCCGGGTCCTGAACATGCCCTTCAAATTCTATGAAAAACACATAGGCCCACTTTTCGGTACGCGAGGGACGGGTATCAATGCGGGTCAGACTCACGCCATGCCTGCGAAAGGGGTCCAGGAGTGTGAACAAAGCGCCGGGCTTGTTGCGGCTCGATACCACGATAGATGTTTTGTCCTGACCACTGGGCGGCACTTCGCTGCGCCCTATGACCAGAAACCGCGTGGTGTTGTCCGCGGCGTCCTCAATATGCTCCGCCAGACGATCCAGGTGATAAGCCTCTGCGGCCATATCGCCAGCGATGGCAGCAGTACCTGGATTTTCGGCCGCCATACGGGCTGCCTCACCGTTACTGCTGACCGCCAGGCGCTCAATCTTTGGCCAGTGCGCATCCAGCCAGTTACGACACTGAGCCAGCGCCTGCTGATGCGCACAAATGCGCGTCACGCTGTCCATCTGCGTTCCGGGCGAGGCCAGCAGGTGATGACTGATACGCATTTCTACTTCGCCGGCGATTTTTAGCGGCGAGTCGATAAAGCTGTCCAGGGTATGGCTCACCATGCCTTCTGTAGAATTCTCCACCGGGACGATGCCGTAGTTACAGTGTCCGGACTCCACTTCGGAAAACACGCTGTCGATAGTCACCTGGGGAACGCAGATAGCGGCATGACCGAAATGCTTGAGCGCTGCAGCCTGGGTAAAAGTCCCTTCAGGCCCCAGATAAGCGACCTGCAGAGGCTTTTCCAGCGCAAGACATGCCGACATGATTTCGCGAAAAACATGCGCAACTGTGGGTCCATCGAGCGGACCGCTGTCGCGCTCCATAATCCGGCGAAGCACCTGCGCCTCGCGCTCCGGACGATAGTAGACCACCTCTTGATCCGGCTCCCCCCGGGCACGCGCTGCCTGCACTTCAGCGAGTTTGATGGCGGCGACCCGCTGGGCACAGCGGGCGCGTTCGGCAATTAACGCCTGAATCTTGGCGTCTACCGCATCAATGTCAGCACGCACCTGGGCGAGATCCCGGTCATCCGACTGATTGCCGGGCATATCATCAGTCATAGTGCTTCAGCTCCCGGAGTGCACGGCATGAGAATACGTCTGCAAATGGAGTGGGCATAAGTATTCGCTGACGCCTAGCCGTGCTGGCGTTCGAAATCCTGCATGAACTCAATCAGCGTATCCACCGCCGCCTGGGGAATTGCGTTGTAGATACTTGCACGCATCCCGCCAACGGAGCGATGCCCCTTGAGATTCAACAAACCGGCAGCATCGGCCTGACTGAGAAACAGCTTGTCCAACTCTGCATCTGCCAGGGTGAACGGCACATTCATCCAGGAGCGATCGGCGACGGCCACCGGGTTTCCATAAAACGCACTGCCGTCGATCGCCGCGTAGAGACTGGTCGCTTTTTTGCGATTGTGCTGTGCCATGGCCGCCAGGCCACCTTGAGACTCGAGCCACTCAAAGACCAGGCCTGCCAGATAAATGGAATAGGTCGGTGGCGTGTTGAGCATGGAATCGGCCTTGTCGATCACCTCCCAATTCATCATGGAGGGACAGGCGCTCATCGCTCTACCGTATAGCTCCCGTCGGACGATGAGAATCACCAATCCTGCGGGACCAATATTTTTTTGCGCGCCCGCGTAAATAACGTCGAAATCGTCAACAGCCAGCGGGCGAGACAGCAAGGTCGAAGACATATCCGCAACAATGGGCGCCTGACTCTCGGGCATCCAGTGAAATTCAATACCATCGATGGTTTCATTGGGCGTGAAGTGCAGGTAGGCAGAGTCGTCGGTGCTCAACCACACATCCTGCGCCGGTATCGCCCGAGGAAGCTCTTTGGATGCGGCGGCGACCTCTATAACCTCACCATAACGCCCGGCTTCAGCCATTGCCTTGGCCGACCATTGCCCGGTATTGGCGTAGGAAAAAGGCTTGCCCGTCGCACCCAGATTCAGCGGCACGGCGGCAAACTGCGTCGACGCGCCGCCCTGGGCAAATAGCACGGCAAACTCGTCGCTGATTCCCAGCAAACGGCGCAGAGCCGCCTCGGCGGCCTCCACCGTGGCTACGACGTCACCGGAGCGATGACTCATCTCCATAAACGACATGCCGGTACCGTGCCAGTCGAGCATCTCCGCAGCGGCGCGCTCGAGGACCGCCTCGGGAAGCACCGCCGGGCCCGCGCAGAAGTTATAGGGGCGCGTCATCAGCCTTCGCCACCTTCGATGTTGCCAGCACCTTCTGTGCCTTCAGTCGCTGCTGAACCTTCAGTCGCTTCTGGGCTTTCAAGGGACGCCTCGCTCTCAACAATGCGCTCAGCCCGCACCAGTGTTTCCCCCTCTTTGGTGCGAATAATGCGCACGCCCTGCGTGTTCCGCCCCAGCTGCGATACCTGATCGCACTGCGTTCGCACCAGTGTGCCCTGATTGGAGATAAGCATCAGCTCATCACCGCTAAAGACCTGCAAGGCGCCTACCAGGCGTCCATTACGCTGAGAACTGGCCATGGCGATCACACCTTTACCGCCACGCCCTTTGGTGGGGAAGTCGTCAACCGCTGTGCGCTTGCCGTAGCCATTCTCACTCACGGTCAACACCGTGCCGGTAGCATCAGGCACCAGCAGCGAAATCATGCGGTGACCTTCGGCCAGATTAATACCTCGCACGCCCCGACTGGCTCGACCCATGGGCCTGACGGCACTCTCGGAGAATCGTGTGGCTTTGCCCTCACTGGAAAACAACATGACATCCTGACTGCCATCGGTAATGGCAGTGCCCACGAGCACATCATCGTCACCCAGGACAATCGCCCGCAGGCCCGCGGAACGCGGCGCAAAGCTCGCCAGATCAGTCTTCTTTACATAGCCGTTAGCGGTGGCCATGAAAATAAAGCGATCGTCGGTGTGCTCTTCCAACGGCAAAATAGACGTCACGCGCTCGCCTTCGTCCAATTGCAACAGGTTAACCATGGGGCGCCCCCGGGACGCGCGACCGGCGACGGGAATCTGGTAAACCTTGATCCAGTACACTTTTCCGAAATTACTGAAGCACAGCAGCGTGTCATGCGTGTTGGCAATGAGCAGGTGCTCTACGAAGTCTTCGTCCTTTACGGACAAAGCCGCCTTACCCATACCGCCACGACGCTGCACCTGGTACTCCGCCAGGGGCTGCGTTTTGGCATAACCACCGTGGGACAACGTCACCACGCGATCTTCCGGCGTAATCAGGTCTTCTGCGGTGAGGTCTTCCTGAGAATCGCGAATCTCGGTGCGGCGCTCGTCGCCAAACTCCGCGGTAATTTCTTCGAGTTCTTCACGAATGACCGCCAGTAAGCGCTCAGGATCCTGCAAAATATCCATCAGATCCGCTATTTCAATCAGCTTGTCCTGATATTCCTTAAGCAGCTTTTCGTGCTCAAGACCGGTAAGGCGATGCAAACGTAAATCCAGAATCGCCTGGGCCTGGGTCGGCGAAAGCCGATACTCGCCATCGTGCAAGCCATAAAAAGGCTCGAGTTCATCCGGACGACAAGCCTCAGCACCGGCACGCTCCAGCATGCTGGTAACTTCACCCGGCATCCAGGACTGGGCCAGCAGGCTCTCCCGCGCGTCTGCGGGACTTGGAGAGGCCTTCACAAGTTCAATCACCCGGTCGATATTGGCCAGGGCGATAGCCAGACCTTCCAGCACATGCCCGCGCTCCCGGGCTTTGCGAAGGAGATACAGGGTGCGTCGAGTCACCACCTCACGGCGGTGTCTTAAAAAGGCTTCGAGAATTTCCTTGAGGTTAAGAACCCGCGGCTGACCATCAACCAGCGCGACCATATTGATGCCAAAGACATTCTGCAGCGAGGTCTGCGCGTACAGGTTGTTGAGCACAACATCGCCAATTTCGCCTTTACGCAGCTCGATAACGACACGCAGACCATCCTTGTCTGACTCATCACGAAGCTCGCTGATCCCCTCGAGCTTTTTCTCCTTGACCAGCTCAGCGATGCGCTCAATGAGCCGCGCCTTGTTAAGCTGATAAGGAATCTCGTGAATAATGATCGTGTCACGACCCGTCTTCTCGTCGGTAATAACCTCAGCTTTGGCCCGCACGTAAATACGCCCGCGCCCGGTACGATAGGCCTGCACGATGCCCGCACGTCCGTTGATAATGGCGCCGGTGGGAAAGTCAGGTCCCGGCAAATAGCGCATGAGATCGTCAATGGTGATGTCGGAATCATTGATCAGCGCAAGGCAGGCGTTAACGACTTCGCGCAGGTTGTGCGGCGGTATATTGGTCGCCATGCCCACGGCAATACCCGCCGAGCCGTTAACCAGCAGATTCGGCACACGGGTAGGCAACACCACGGGAATCTGCTCTGTGCCGTCGTAGTTATCGACATAATCAACCGTGTCTTTATCAAGGTCGGCCAACAGCGCATGGGCGATCTTGGACATACGGATTTCGGTGTAACGCATGGCCGCTGCCGAATCGCCATCTACCGAACCGAAGTTGCCCTGCCCGTCGACCAGGGTATAGCGCATGGAAAACGGCTGCGCCATGCGCACAATCGTGTCGTAGACCGCGGAATCACCATGGGGGTGATACTTACCAATCACATCACCCACGACCCGCGCGGACTTCTTGTAGGGCTTGTTCCAGTCGTTATTCAGCTCGTTCATGGCAAACAGAACGCGCCGGTGCACGGGCTTTAAACCGTCACGGACATCGGGAAGCGCCCGCCCCACGATCACGCTCATCGCATAATCGAGGTAGGACTGCTTGAGTTCATCCTCAATTGTGACGGGAGAGATTTCTCTCGCTAATTCACCCATAAATCGCCTTGAAATCGTGTTAGATCGGAAGAGTTTTCCAGCGTTCGCGACGCAGCGCAGCAGCGCCGGAAAACAGCCCGCGAGTATACCTTTTTGCAGCCCCCCAAGGCTATGCCCAAAGGCAGGCCCACGCAGGGCTCAGCAGCATCTATCTGGCGCGCTATAATCCTGCGGCAAGTCCCTCCACTGCGCCCTAGCACTCTTGAGATCATCGACATGAACCAGCCCGCTCTTACGGCCGACTTCATCATCCAGCCCGGCTGGATTATCCCCATGGAATCGGGCGACGAAGTCCTTAGCGGCCATGCGATTGCCGTGGAGAATGGCCGAATCAAAGCGATACTGGCGAATCAGGATGTACCCCGGGACCCGGGTATGGAGCGCCTCGAACTGCCCGGACATGCGGTGCTGCCGGGACTCATCAATGCCCATGGGCATGCGGCCATGAGCCTGCTTCGGGGCTTCGCTGACGACCTGCCGCTCATGCCCTGGCTCGAAAACCATATCTGGCCGGCGGAAGCTGCCCACGTCAGCGAGGCGTTCGTGCGCGACGGAAGCACTCTGGCGATGGCAGAGATGCTGCTATCGGGCACCACCACGTTCAGCGACATGTACTTTTTCCCCGAGGTAGTGGCGTCACTGTGCCGAAAAATCGGCATGCGGGCACAACTGGCGACACCGGTTTTTGATTTTCCCACGGTATGGGGAGACGGCGCTGACGACTACATCAGCAAGTCGCTGGCTTTACGGGATGACCTGAAAAACGTGGATCGTTTAAGCGTCGCTTTTGGCCCTCACGCGCCCTATACCGTGTCTATCGCGACGCTGGAAAAAGTCGCCCTGTTTGCCGCAGAGCTGGATATGGGCGTGCACATCCATCTCCACGAAACCGCCGGCGAAGTCCTTAGCGCCGTGGAAGCCACCGGAGAGCGCCCCTTGGATACGCTCAGGCGCCTGGGACTGCTGGGACCCCGTACCCAATGCGTACATATGACCTCACTGGGCAATCAGGACATCGCCAGCCTTGCCGAGACAGGCGCGCAGGTTATTCACTGCCCCCAGTCGAATATGAAGCTCGCCTCAGGCACCTGCCCCGTCAAAGAGCTGCAGGCGGCCGGCGTAAACGTAGGCCTTGGCACCGATGGCGCGGCCAGCAACAATGACCTGAATATGTTTAATGAGATGCACAGCGCCGCTCTCCTGGCCAAACTCAGTAGTGCGGACCCCACGGTGCTGCCCGCATACCGAGCGCTGCATATGGCCACGCTGGGCGGCGCCATAGCACTCGGTCTTGATGATGAGATCGGTAGCATCAAACCGGGCAAACAGGCCGACCTCATCGCCATCGACCTGTCTGCACCGGCAACCCAGCCCCTTTATAATCCGCTCTCCCAACTGGTGTATGCCTGCACCGGCGGCGAAGTTACCCATAGCTGGGTGGGCGGTGAGGCGCTGCTGCGAGATCGCAAGCTCCTGACGCTGGATCTTCAGGAGACGCTGGAACGCGCGCAGAGCTGGGGCCGCAAAATCAGCACAAACGCGCAATAACACGGATATTGGACGCCTAACGGACATGACAATGACTCAAAGCCTAAACGTAGATGATGCAGAAATCGCCAAGTTCGAGGCTCTGGCTGCGCGGTGGTGGGACATGGACGGCGAGTTCCGGCCGCTCCACGAAATCAATCCCCTGCGAGCCAACTGGATCGATAGTCGATCTCCGGTCGCTGGCCAGCGGCTGCTGGATGTCGGCTGCGGCGGCGGCATTCTCGCTGAATCCATGGCGCGAAGGGGTGCCGAGGTCACGGGCATCGACATGGGGGAAGGCCCTCTCTCCGTCGCTCGCCTGCATCAGCTGGAGTCCGGCGTGGACGTACACTACCAGCGCAGCACCGCCGAGGAGTTTGCGCTGGAAAATCCCGGGCACTTTGACGTCGTCTGCTGCCTGGAAATGCTCGAGCACGTTCCGGACCCCGGAGCCGTGATTCAAGCCTGCGCCGACATGACGCGCCCCGGGGGCAACCTGTACTTCTCCACCATCAACCGCAATCCCAAGGCTTTTTTGTTTGCCATCGTCGGCGCAGAGCACATTTTGCGACTGCTGCCTGCGGGCACCCACGAATATGAAAAATTTATTCGGCCCTCAGAGCTGGCGCAGTGGCTTCGCGACGCGAACCTGCAGCTGGAAGGCATGACCGGGCTGGTCTACAACCCCTTGAGCAAGCGCTATCGCCTGAATCCCAGCGACGTCTCGGTTAACTTTATGGTGCACGCGAGCAAAGCCGCGTGACACATCCCGGCGCGAATTTGCGTGCGGTGATTTTTGACCTCGACGGAACTCTCATTGATACCGCGGACGATTTTATCCCGGTGGTACAGCAGCTCCGCGCTGAGTGCGGCCGCCCCCCCATGGAGGCTCAGCGCATACGGGCCAGTGTCTCCAACGGTTCCCGCGCACTGGTCACGCTTGCCCTGGATATTGAAGAGGCAGCCCCCGACTTCGAGAAACATCGCCAGCGCCTGCTGACGCTCTATGGCGAAGTACTCGGTCGTCACGCGGCCCCGTACCCGGGTATCAAGGCCCTGCTGCACGAGTTTGAAAGCACGGGGATCGCCTGGGGTATCGCCACCAACAAGCCCCGGGAATACACCCTTCCGCTATTAGCCAAACTCGGCCTCACACCGGCCAGCGTCGTGTGCCCGGATGACGTCACACATGCCAAACCGCACCCAGAGAGCCTCGAAAAGGGCTGTCGCGAACTGCACTGCAAAATCAGCGAGGCGATTTATCTGGGTGATCATCTGCGCGATATTCAGGCGGGAAAGCGCGCGGGCATGTATACCATCGCCGCTGCCTACGGTTACATCGAGGCCGGTGACAGCGCTCAAAGCTGGGGGGCTGACGCAGTAGCCCAACGCAGCGAGGACCTTTGCACACTGCTTTTTTACCCACAGGAGCAAGCCCATGCCTGAGCAAGAAAAGGTTGGAATAGGCATTCCCCCCGACTACGAATCAGCACCCGATGCGCTAGAGGGAAAAACCATACTCGTTACCGGGGCCAGCGATGGTATCGGTCGGGCGGCGGCGCTGAGCTTTGCAGCCCACGGCGCCACCGTGGTTTTGCTGGCAAGGAACGTCGAAAAACTCGAAGCTGTCTATGACCTGATTGAAGCTGCAGGAGGACCCCAGCCTGCGGCTATTCCTTTTGATCTATCCCAGGATAATGAAGAAGCTTTTATAGAACTGGCCCGGGTGATAGACGAGCAATTGGGTAAGCTCGACGGGCTGCTATTGAATGCCAGCATGCTCGGCCAACGTCGAGCCCTGGAACAATCGGCATGGAACGACTGGCGGGATGTGCTGCAGCTGAATGTTCACAGCCAGTTTCTCACGGCGAAGTGCCTGATGCCGCTGCTGCGGGAAGCACCAAAAGCCTCAGTGGTTTTCACGTCTTCAGGTGTGGGACGCACTGGCCGGGCCTACTGGGGCGCTTACGCCGTGTCCAAATTTGCGACCGAGGGCATGATGCAGGTGCTGGCCAGCGAAACCGAGAACACCAGCAACATACGCGTCAATTGCATCAACCCGGGAGCCACCAACACCGCCATGCGTCGCGCCGCCTACCCGGCGGAAGAGCCGGGCAGCAACCCCTCACCAGAGCACATTATGCGCAGCTACCTGTACCTGATGGATGACGCCAGCGAAGGCAAAACGGGCTACAGCTTTAACGCGCAGTAGAAACGCCGCGGGGCGCCGACTAGTCGCGGGTTCGGCGCTTGTTCTTTGGCGCCGAGGTGCTCTTTGAGCCCGGCTTGCGGCCTTTGCCTGACTTCTCTTTGCGCGCATCCCGGCTGCCGAAGTCATCCTTGGCGTGCTTGTTACCCCGGACCCGACCGCGCTTGCCTTCCATACGCTTGTGCTTGTTGCGGTCTTCCCGCGAGGGCGGCTCCACGTCTTTGGCTGGCATGCCAGCCATGCGATAGAGACCGTTAATTTCGTTGCTTGCAAGCTCCTGATACTGACCTTTTTTGACCTTGGACGGCACAAACAAATCGCCGTAACGCACGCGCTTGAGACGCGACACAGTCAGGCCCTGGGACTCCCACAGGCGCCGGACTTCTCGGTTGCGGCCCTCCATCAGGACAACGTAATACCAGGCGTTAATACCATCGCCACCACCGGATTGAATGTCGGTGAATCGAGCCACGCCATCTTCGAGCATCACGCCCTCAAGCATGGCGCTAATGTTCTCCTCGGTAACATCACCCATGACCCGCACCATATACTCGCGCTCGATGTTCGCGCTGGGGTGCATCAGGGCATTAGCGAGTTCGCCATCCGTGGTAAACAGCAGCAATCCTGAGGTGTTGTAGTCCAGACGGCCAATGGATATCCAGCGCCCGGATTTCACTTTGGGCAGCCGCTCAAAGACAGTGCGGCGGCCTTCCGGATCTTTGCGTGAGCAAACCTCTCCCGTTGGCTTGTGGTACAGCAGGCAGCGGGTTTTCTCTCCATCACCTGCAGCCAGCGGGCGGCCATCAACCTCAATACGCTGCCCGGCAACGACGCGGTCGCCCAAACTGGCGGGCTTGCCATCAATGGTGACGCGATCCTGCTCTATCCAGCGTTCCATCTCCCGTCGCGACCCCAGACCCGAGCGCGCCAGTACCTTTTGAAGCTTCTCGCCATCTTTGGGGGCGGGGCTGCTTGTCCCCTCTGGAGATTTATCAGCCTTGGCCATGATGCGCCTGCGGTGGATTATCGGAATCTGACTCGTCCGCGGAATCCTCGGACGCGACCGGGTCTTCGTGCGATGTTATGGAGGCGCTCTCGTCGGTTTCGACGGCTTCGACGGCTTCGACGGCATCAGTGTCCACGCCGCCGACTTCAGTCTCTTCGCTCTCTTCACTCACAGCTTCTTCAGAGAGATCTCCCTCCTCATGCTTAACCTCGGACGCAGCATTCGCTGCCTCCGGGAGCGGCTCGCTGAAGCCCAGTTCGGCATTCAAGGTTTCCAGGTCTCGAATATCTGCCAGCGCGGGCAGCTGATCCAGGCTTTTAAGACTGAAGTAATCCAGGAAGTCCCGCGTCGTAGCGTACATAGACGGCCGACCGGGCACATCACGATGCCCGACCACGCGAATCCATTCGCGCTCGTGCAGAGTACGAATAATGTTCGTGCTCACCGCCACGCCGCGGATTTCTTCAATTTCGCCGCGGGTAATAGGTTGTCGATAGGCCACCAGCGCCAGCGTTTCCAGAAGCGCCCGGGAATACTTCTGGGGACGCTCCTGCCAGAGGCGGCTGACCCAGGGACTCATCTGCTCCCGCACCTGAAAGCGGAAACCGCTGGCAACATCCACAAGCTCATAACCGCGACCCTCGCAGCGCTCGCGAACCTCATCCAGTGCGGCGCGAATATCATCGTTTGCCGGGCGCTCATGCTCTTCAAACAAGGCTCCCAGCTGGGCCACGCTCAGCGGCTTACCCGCAGCGAGCAAGGCCGCTTCGATAATCTGTACGAGTCCGTTGCTATCACTCATTCGGCACGCCCCTTGACATGAATTGGGCCAAAACTCTCTGTCTGTACGATCTCAACCAGCGACTCCTTGATGAGCTCCATAATGGCCAGAAAGGTCACCACAACGCCCAGCTTGCCCTCTTCCGCCGAAAACAATGAGACGAAAGGCACAAACTGCTTACCCTGAAGCCTCTCAAGCACCTGGGACATCCGCTCCCGAGTAGAGAGCGCTTCGCGCTGCACCTGGTGACTCTCGTACATCTGTGCACGTTTGAGCACGTCAGACAGCACCAACAGCAGCTCGCGCATATCAACATCAGGCTCGGGCCGCTCCTTCTCTACCGGCGGCGGTGCGGCCGTTGCTATCCAGGTATCGCGCTCCATGCGCGGCAGCTCTTCTATATCTTCCGCCGCTTTTTTGAAGCGTTCGTACTCCTGCAGCCGACGAATCAACTGCGCTCGTGGATCTTCTTCCTCGTCTTCTTCGGTTTTGGCCCGGGGCAACAACATGCGGGACTTGATCTCAGCGAGCATGGCGGCCATGAGCAGATACTCCGCCGCGAGTTCGAACTGCATCGCGTCCATGAGATCGACGTAATGCATGTACTGCTCGGTGATTCGAGAAACATCGATTTCAAGAATATCGAGGTTTTGCCGACGGATCAGATACAGCAGCAGATCCAGAGGCCCTTCAAAGGCCTCCAAAAATACCTCGAGAGCCTGCGGGGGAATATACAAATCCTTGGGCAGCTCGGTTACAGCTTTGCCCATGACCACCGCAAAGGGCATCTCCCCCTGGGTAGGCAGCTCCGGCCCTGTCAGCGTGACCGTCCGGTCCGTCAATTTTTGATTTTCGTTAGTCACAGAAGCACCGATCAATAATGAGGCGAGTATACCTCAGGCGGGCTCAAAGGGCGTCGGATCGCCCTTACCAGCGCGCAGCAACATAGGCTTTTCATCAGCGAGGTCCACTACCGTCGTCGCCTCCATGCCGCAGTATCCACCGTCCACCACCAGATCCACCTCATGTTCCAGCAACTCGCGAATTTCGTAGGGGTCAATGAGGGGCAGCTCATCTCCGGGCATAATGAGAGAAACGCTCATCAGAGGCTCTCCCAGGTCTCCCAGAAGGGCCTGGGTAATTGCGTTGTCCGGCACTCGCAGCCCGATGGTGCGGCGTTTTGACTGCATCAATCGCCGGGGGACTTCGGTGGTCGCCTTGAGAATGAAGGTGTAGGGGCCCGGCGTGTATTGCTTGAGAAGCCGGTACACCACGTTGTCCACCCGGGCATAGGTCGCTATTTCGGAGAGATCGCGACACACCAGGGTAAAATTGTGGCGATCGTCAAGCTTGCGGATGCGACGAATACGGTCCAGCGCTGCCTTATCTCCGATATGGCAACCCAGGGCATAGGCCGAGTCCGTGGGGTACACAATTACGCCGCCGCCACGCACGATGTCGGCCGCCTGGCGAACCAGGCGAGCCTGAGGATTGTCCGGGTGTATCTGGAAGAACTGACTCATGGAAGTCCGCTCCGCGCTGACCTGTGAATTGTTTTACAATGCGGCCCTTTTTGAACCGCGCGGCATTCTAGCACTGCCGGGCGCTCTGGCGATTAGTATGAAACAACTCCTGGAATTTATTCCCATAGCTTTGTTCTTCGTGGTCTATCAGCTGGACGGGGAGACTTTGCGCCTGGGCAACTGGCAGCATGAGTTCGATGGAATTTTTAGCGCGACCACCGTGCTGATCGTCGCCACAGCCCTGCAGGTGCTCATATCGCGCATTGCCAGCGGCTATTGGGACAAGCGCGGTCTCTGGACTTTTCTAGCGGTGGGTATTTTTGGAGGTGCCACACTCATACTGCGCGATCAGACCTTCATTCAATGGAAACCCACCATATTCAACTGGGCACTGGCCATCGCTTTTGGTCTCTTCCACTTAATTGGTGAGCGCAATCTACTGGAGCGCACTCTGGGGGCCCAGCTGGAACTTCCAAAGCCTGTATGGGCACGACTCAATCTTTTATGGATCAGCAACTTTCTCATCGTCGGAGCACTCAATCTGTACGTGGCCTATGGTTACAGCGAGTCCACCTGGGTTAGTTACAAACTGTACTCAGCCATTGGTTTCACGCTGCTGCTCACGATACTGACGGCACTCTTGGTAAGCCCGCACCTGCAGGAAGCCGAAGCCGCAACTGATGCGGATAATGATTAACTAAAGTCATCGAGAGATTTATGTATTACGCCATATTCGGATACGACGTCCCCCATAGCCTGCCCCAGCGCAAGGCGGTTCGCGAGCAGCATTTGGCTCGTGTACAGGAACTGGCCAATGAGGGCCGCGTGCTTGTCGGCGGCCCCCATCCGGCCATCGACAGCGAGGATCCCGGCGAGAGCGGTTTTACCGGCAGCCTGATTATCGCCGAGTTTCCGTCACTGGCAGATGCCGAGCACTGGATCAGCGAGGACCCGTACACCACCACCGGCGTGTTTTCTCACGTTGAAGTGAAGCCTTTTAAAATAGTTATCCCCTGAACAACGCCATGCGTATCCCTATCGTTAAACGAGGAATGTCCGTGATTCGTCTTATATTGATAATGCTGCTAAGCGCGAGCTCTGTCGCCCTGGCTCAGGAATCTCGCTATATCAGTGACGAGGTGTTCGTAGTGCTACATGCCGGGCCCGGCTCCAACTATCGCTGGCTGGGAAAACTCATACCCGGAACACAGCTGGTCGAGAAGCGTCGCTCCACCGATGGAAACTGGGCCGAGGTCGCGACATCGCGAGGTACCGAAGGCTGGGTGCAGGCGGAGTATCTGTCCACAGAGCCCCCTGCACAGGTGCGACTCCCGGCTGTTGTCCGTCAACTAGAAGAGGCCCAACAGGAATCGGCAGCCTTGCGCAGCAGCCTGGCGGAACTTCGCGCGAGTCAGAGCGAAATCACTGCGCAGCTCACCAAAAGTAACGCCGATTTACAGCAGGTGAGTGAAGAACTTGCCCAGCTGCGCCAGATATCAGGTAGCGCTGTGGAGACCGCTGAAAACAATCGTCAGCTTGTAGAGGAGTCAGCGACCATGCGGACGACGCTCGACACCCTCGAAGCAGATAACCAACGTCTTCAGGAGCGGGTGCGAAGCAGCGCATTCATGGATGGTGCATTTGCGGTGTTCCTGGGCGTCATCATCACTTTGGTGGTGCCCCGCCTGTGGCCCAAGCGCAAAAACAGTTCAAGCTGGGCCTGAGACCGCCTTGCACACGCCACCAGACAGGAGATATACCATGCATCCACTTACCCGCTTCCTAAGCGCAGCACTAAGCGCCTTGCTTCTCGGCGCGTTGAGCAGCTCGGCGCTGGGCCAGTCATCGTCACCTACGCCGCTCCCTAATCCGCAGGTCACCATCACCACCAACGTTGGCGCCATCAGCGTGCGCCTGTTTCGCGACAAAGCGCCGATCACCGTTGAAAATTTCCTTGCCTATGTGGACGCGGGGTTTTACGACGGGACTATCTTTCACCGCGTCATCCCCAACTTCATGATTCAAGGTGGCGGCATGACGCCGGACATGCAGGAAAAGCCCGTGGGCGACCCCATCGTCAACGAATCAAAAAATCGTCTGCACAATGTTCGAGGGACTCTGGCCATGGCCCGAACCTCGGATCCGGATTCGGCAACCGCACAGTGGTTTATCAACCAGCGCACCAATTTGCGACTGGACTGGCAGCCCGGCGCAGAAGGCTACACGGTGTTTGGTGAAGTGATTGATGGCATGAGTGTCGTGGACTACATCAGTACCTCACCAACGGCGCAGATCGGCCCCCATGGCAATGTACCCATAGACCCCGTCATCATCACCAAGGTAGAGCGTAAGAGTCTGCTGTGATCGCTCTTTCGGTCAATCTGAATAAAATCGCCCTGATCCGGAACTCCCGGGATACCGTTATTCCCAGCGTGACCGAACATGCACAAATGTGCATAGATGCCGGGGCCGATGGCATCACCGTGCACCCCCGTCCGGATCAACGGCACATCCGCGCTGACGATTGCCGGGATCTGGCCGCAATGCTGAACGTTGAATTCAACATTGAAGGCAACCCCTTTGCCGGCCCCCGTGCCAGTGATCGAAAAGGCGTGAGCGATTACCCGGGGTTTATGGAACTGGTGCGGGAGCTACGCCCGGCCCAGTGCACCCTGGTACCCGATGGTGACGCCCAGCTCACCTCTGACCACGGATTCGATCTGCACCGTGACGCCGAGGCTCTGCAACCCATAGTCGCTGAGCTGCGCGAGTTAGGGGTTCGCAGCAGCCTCTTTATGGACCCCGATCCCAGCCAGATGTCCCTGGCCGCAAAGATCGGCGCCGACAGGATCGAGCTCTATACTGAGAGCTTTGCCGTCGCTGTTGCCACGGGCGATGGCGCGGCACAAAGCTACCAGCGTTTTAAGGACAGTGCAGAAGCGGCACTGGAGGCGGGCCTGGGCATTAACGCCGGTCATGATCTGAATCTGCAAAACCTGCCTTACTTTCGCGAGTTACCGGGTTTGCTGGAAGTGTCCATAGGTCACGCCCTCACCGTAGACGCTCTGAGCATGGGCATGCCTGCGGCCGTAGCGGCTTATCAGGCGGTGCTGGCGGGCCGGTGAGCGCAATAGCTGATACCCAGGATTTAGAGCCGCCCCCCTACCTTGTTCCACACAGCAAGGAGCCTGTGAGAGTTATTTATGCCGACGATGAGCTGCTGCTCATACGCAAGCCCGATCTGCTGCTGTCAGTACCGGGCCGCCACCCCCTGAATCACGACTGCATGATTACGCGCCTGCAGGAATCCTACCCCGACGCATTGGTGGTGCACCGCCTGGATCTGGACACCTCGGGAATCATGATGGTCGCCCGGGGAAAGGCTTCCCAGGCCGCGCTGTCGCGTCTCTTTCAGGAGCGTGCGGTGGAAAAACGATATCGCGCCTGGGTCGCAGGCAATGTGGCCGCTGAGGAGGGCAAACTGGAGTACCCCATCGCTCGGGACTGGGAAAACCGACCGTTACAAAAGATCTGCGCAGAAACCGGTAAAAAATCTCTCACCTACTTCAAGGTCCTGATGCGCAAAGAGGGTAATAGCCTGCTTGAACTCAATCCGGCCACGGGACGCACACACCAGCTGCGCATTCATTGCCGGGAAATGGGGCATCCTATTTTGGGCTGCGATATGTACGCACCTCCGGCCATACTCGGCGCCGCACCGCGGTTGATGCTGCATGCCACGCGCATCGCGTTCCGCCACCCGGGCACCGGCCGGAAGATAGTGGGGCACTGCCCCGCGCCCTTTTAAACGCTATGGACAAAACGCTATCTATAAGTAGCTACACCAATCGCTCCAGCTACCGCCATACAGAAAAACATCATCCCGCCCCAGCATCGCCAGGGACAGCAGGTTTACGCAGGCTGACACGCCTGAGCCGCAGTACACCACCAGGGGCGAGACCTCCAGTGTCGTACCCCAGCAACTACGCAGTGACTCCAGGTCGAGAAACTCCCCCCTGTCATTGCTGAAACTTTGCCAGGGAAGGTTAATCGCCCCCGGAATATGCCCCGCTACCGGGTCAATGGGCTCGTGTTCACCCCGATAGCGCGCCCCTTCCCGAGCATCGACCAACAGCGCCGATTGCGCCTGCAACTGCTGCAATTGCTCCCGGTCGCAGCAGCCGGGCCATGCGTCGGGAACCGGTGGTATCTCCGCGGGCTCCAGCACAGGAATAGAGGCGTCAGGCGTGTGACCCGCGGCTAACCATGCCGAAAATCCGCCATTAAGGAAGCGCGGCTCCCGGTAACCCAGAGCGCGCATCATCCACCAACAGCGCGCGGCAAAAACGAAGCGCGAATCGTCGTAGAGAACGACCTCGGTATCGGGACCGATACCCAGCGCTGAGAGTCTGGACGCAAAGTAATGTGGACTCGGTAAGGGATGACGTCCCCCGTGAGCACCCACTTTTGCGGACATATCCCGGGCAAGATCCAGATAGCGCGCGTCGGGAATATGCCCGAGAGAGTAATCCCTGCTTCCCGCGGCAGCATCCGCAAGTGAAAAACGGCAGTCGACCACTACACCGCAGAAACGCTCAAGCTCAGCAACGCTAAGAAACCCAGTCATGATCCTGATCTCCTGAAACAAGCATCGCGTACTATGCTTAGGCGATCTGTCGCCCTCATGTGTACGCTATGAAAGGTGCACTATACTCAGGCCGCATCATAAAAGGATTCAACCTAGTGGTCAGCAGCAGTCGCAGCGATGCCTCGCTGGTAATCATCGCGAAACCCAACCATTCCTCGAGCTGGCGCAATAACAAGTTAGCGCTCCTTGCCGTGTCTGTACCCTCTTTGGGCGCGGCGATTGGATTCACGGCGCTGGGTGCCTGGCCCATCCTGCCCTTTGCGGGCGCAGAACTGTTTGCCCTCGCGGCGGCGCTCTATTACGTCAACTGGAAACTCGAGTATCGCCATGTCATCACTCTGGACGAGCAAACTGTTTCCATAGACAAAGGACACTATGCCCCCAAGCGTCGTTGGCGGTTTGCCAGAGATCAGGTCGCTCTGGCGATCACCCCGGAGAAACATCCCTGGGAAGGACCGGGTGTAACGGTCCACGGCAAAGAAGAGACTGTCATCGTCGGTGAATTTCTCAATCGTGATGACTGCCTGTCTCTGGTGGCACTGCTTCGCAAGGAATTATTGGTGCGTACTCACGGACCGGCCAGTCACATCAAAATCTGAACACCGTCGAGGGTATTGATCCCTCGTATGCACCATCAGATGTCCTCGAAGTCTCCATGACGCCCAAGACCACCGCGGAAGCGCTCGGCACCCCGGCGCGTCTCACCACTGTGCACCACCGCCTCGCCCCCGGCATATTCATAGGCAAGCGCAGACGACTCATTAAGTGACCATTGTGCCAGGGCACTTGTTCGATCGGCGCGAAGGCAGGCCTGGGGATAAGGATGCTATCTGCTCGGCGAGGGCCAGAGCCTCGGACAAGGCCTGACCGGGCGCCGCAAGCCGATTGATCAAGCCAATCTCCAGCGCCTCAGACGCGTCCACCGCCCGACCGGTCAATATCATATCCATGGCCCGGGACTGTCCAATCAGTCTAGGCAAGCGCACCGTGCCCCCGTCAATCAGAGGAACTCCCCAGCGGCGGCAAAAAACGCCGAACACGGCATCCGGATCCGCAACGCGCAGGTCACACCAAAGGGCGAGCTCCAGCCCTCCGGCGACGGCGTGCCCGTCCACAGCGGCGATCACCGGCTTGGACAACTGCATCCGCGAGGGACCCATGGGGCCATCCCCAAAAGCCTGCATGCGATTCATATTCTCGCCGCTGGCCACAGCCTTCAAGTCAGCCCCGGCACAGAAGGTCCCTCCGCTGCCGCGTAAAACAGCGACATCCAGGGACGCATCGGCATCAAAATCCCGAAAAGCCTGCGCAAGCAGCGCGGCCGTAGGGCCGTCTACCGCATTACGGCTTTGCTGACGATTGATCGTCACCTGCAGAATCCGACCCAGTACCTCTACCTTTACCGTCATTATGGAAGCATCGCTCCTGTTACTTGACCCAGTGTGGACCATGCTACCCTTCGCGCTTTTACGATTCGATCAATTTTATGTCTTCTGATTCCAGCAACACGTCGGCGAACCGCGCCGAAGAGAACAGCATGGCGAGCAAGGCCGCAAGCAACAGCAGCAAGGTAGGTTTTGTGAGCCTCGGCTGCCCTAAAGCGCTGGTGGACTCCGAACGCATACTCTCCCAGCTGAAACTGGACGGCTATGACATCGTCGGAACCTACGACGATGCAGAACTTGTGGTGGTCAACACCTGCGGCTTTATCGACAGCGCCAAAGAGGAATCTTTGCAGGCCATTGGCGAGGCCATCTCAGAAAATGGCCGTGTCATAGTCACCGGCTGCATGGGCAAGGGCGCTGATGCCGAGCGCATCCGCAGCGAGCATCCCAAGGTACTCTCGGTCACAGGACCCGCGGCCTACGAGGAAGTGGTCGCCGCGGTACACGAGTATGTTCCCGCACCTCCGCCGCGGGATGTATTCACCGACCTCATCCCTACCTCAGCGGTGCGACTCACACCGCGTCACTATGCCTATCTGAAGATTTCCGAAGGCTGCAACCATCGCTGCAGCTTTTGTATCATTCCGTCCATGCGCGGGGACCTGGTGAGCCGACCCATCGGTGACGTCATGGACGAGGCCGAGGCACTGGTGCGCTCAGGGGTTCGAGAATTACTTGTCATCTCTCAGGACACCAGCGCCTATGGCGTGGATCTGAAGTACCGCACGGGATTCTGGCAAGGCCGGCCCTTGTCGACCCGCATGGAAAGCCTCTGCGCTGCGCTGGGCGAACTCGGCGTATGGGTTCGGCTGCACTATGTTTACCCCTACCCGCATGTGGACAAAGTGATTCCCTTAATGGCAGAAGGCAAAATCCTTCCCTATCTGGATATTCCCTTTCAGCATGCCAGCCATGCGGTGCTCAAACGCATGAAGCGCCCTGCGGCCACAGAAAAAGTACTGAATCGCATCAGTAATTGGCGAGCGCTGTGCCCCGACATCACTCTGCGAAGCACCTTTATCGTGGGCTTTCCCGGCGAGACGGATGCTGAATTCGAAGAGCTACTAAATTTTCTGGACGAAGCGCAATTGGATCGCGTGGGCTGCTTCCAGTATTCCCCGGTCACCGGTGCGGCCGCGAATGAGCTTGAAGGCCACGTTCCCGATGAGCTCAAACAGGAACGCTATGAGCGCTTCATGCTGCGCCAGCAGGCCATTAGTGCAAAGCGGCTGCAAGCGCGGGTGGGACGTGAAATCGAGGTGCTTATCGACACAGTGGACCACGAAGGTGCCGTCGGTCGCTCCAGCGCTGATGCGCCGGAGATAGACGGACGAGTCCATATTCCCGGCGCCTCCGATTTAACGCCCGGAGACTGGGTCCGAGGCACGGTATCCCGAGCCGATGACTACGATCTCTGGATCGACTAGTCACCGTGAATCTCCTCATCGTTGAGACCGATGAACTGGACTCAGACCAACAACTGCGACTGATTGGTCGACGCCTCAGGCATGTTAACGAGATTCTCAAGCTTCAGGCCGGGGACCAGCTTAGAGTGGGACAGCTGGGCGGGCAGATCGGTGTCGGTCTTGTTCGGACCATCGATAAGCAGGTGGCAGTGATCGATGTGTCTTTGGAGCAAGAGCCCCCCACCCCTCTCCCGCTGAGTGTCGTATTGGCCTTACCGCGCCCCAAGATGCTGCGCAGAATATTACGCGGCCTGGCCGAAACCGGGGTCAAAGACATACACCTGATCAATAGTTTTCGGGTAGAAAAAAGCTACTGGCAGAGCCCGCTCCTACAAAACACAGCGCTTCACGAGGCACTCCTTGCGGGCCTGGAACAGGCGATGGACACGGTACTACCGGCGGTGCACTTACACCGGCGCTTTCGTCCCTTTGCTGAAGATGTGCTGCCCGGTCTTTGCCGGGGGCGGGATGCCCTGCTGGCTGACCTGGGCGCCGAAGACAGCTACCCCTCGGAGCCCCGGGGGCCGAACTTACTGCTACTTGGCCCCGAAGGGGGTTTTATTCCCTTTGAGCGAGACCTGATGCGACAGGCGGGCGCCCGTGCGGTCGGGCTTGGGCCGCGAATGCTCCGGGTAGAGACCGCCCTGCACTGCGCCATCGGCCGACACCTGACCGTCATCAGATAGCGCCGAGACCCCGCAACAAACACCTCGTTTAAAACAGGGATCCTTGACGCGGATCAATTACCGCATGCGCATGAATCTCTATTTTGGAGACTCTCGCGCCAGATATTGATCCGCAAAAGGCTCTCATCAGTCGGCAGGCATCAAATATTGTGCGGGTAACCCTCAACCAGCGCGAGGATTCGTGATGTTAAGTGTTGCAGAAGTGATGACCGCTCAACCCTATACTCTGGGACCCGACGATAGCCTTGTGAAAGCCGCGGCTCTTATGCGCGAACACCACATTCGTCATATTCCCATCGTATCCAATGATGGCAACGTCATCGGTATCGTGTCACATCGAGACCTGCTGGCGGCAAGCGACTCACGCTTGGTACATGAGGATTTGCTCGCCAGCGGAAAAGAAAACTATGTGGCTCTGTCGTCGGTGATGAGTTCGCCGGTGCAGTGCGTCAATGAGGCTGCAGAACTGCGCAGCGTTGCGGGAATGTTGCGAAACCAGCGCCTGGGATGCATGCCGGTCACCCGGAACGACCAGCTTGTCGGCATCATCACGGATTCAGACTTTTTGGAAGTCGCCATTGTTCTCATGGAACAACTGGAAATGGCAGAACCCGAAGAAGACTTTTAGTCCAGCTCAAAGGCTCAAGCCACGCCCAGGCCGACAGGACAGGTCACGCCAGTGCCACCCAGGCCGCAATACCCGGCAGGATTCTTGTGGAGATACTGCTGATGATAATCCTCGGCATAGTAAAATGGACCCGCCATCTCGATCTCGGTGGTGATACTCCCGTAACCGGCGCTATCTAGCTGCGCTTGATAAGCCGCCATACTGTCCTTTGCCGCTGCCAATTGCTGCTCATCATCGACGTAAATAGCCGATCGATACTGCGTACCCATATCATTGCCCTGACGCATACCCTGGGTGGGATTATGGCCTTCCCAGAAAATGCGCAGCAGATTGTCGAAGCTAAGAAGCTCGGGATCATAGACCACCAAAACCACTTCGGTATGGCCGGTTTTTCCAGAACACACCTCCTCATAGCCTGGATTTGGCGTGTGGCCTCCGGCATAGCCTGCGGCCGTCGTAAACACGCCTTCTTGCTTCCAGAACAGCCGTTCCACGCCCCAGAAGCACCCCATCCCGAAAACCACCTGCTGCATATGTGCCGGAAACGGTCCCTTAAGCGGTGCGTCCAATACCTGATGACGTTCCGCTACGGCCATGGGTGTGTCTCTGCCCGGTAAAGCATTCTCGGCGTCAGGCAGGGCATGTTTTTTGCGCAATTCGAACAATTTCACGTAGGTTTTTCTCCATCTGCATCAAAAGAGACCGCGCGCTGTGCTCAGCAAACGCGCTTGGAGCCTCGAGTACAAGGGTATACCATTCTTACATCATGCCGGTTCACTTCTACGATGCCCCGTCCTCCTGCTAAACAGGCCAACTCTGGCGATGTCCGTGCGTTTTTGCAGCGGGCCCGAAGCGTGCAGCGCTTCAGTGCCGGACGCTCCCGACTGCTCTTCGCCATGGACGCGACCGCAAGCCGCCAGCCCACCTGGGATCTGGCCTGCGAACTCCAGGCAGACATGTTTCGGGCCACGGAAGACCTGTCATCACTGGCCATCCAGCTTGCGTATTATCGCGGCCTCGGAGAACTCTATCTGGACGACTGGCAAAGCGATGCAGCAACGCTTGCCAGACGAATGAGTCAGGTCCAATGTGCCGCGGGGCGCACGCAGATTGGGAAACTGCTGCGCGCGGCGCTAAAGCAACAGTCCACAGTGAACGCGCGAGCTTTGGTATTTATCGGGGATGCCATGGAAGAGGACAGCACTGCCTTGTTGGACCTGGCAGGAAAATGTCGACTCCAGTCGCTACCGCTGTTCATTTTTCAGGAAGGTAACGATCCCGACGCCAAACACTGTTTCGAGAGAATGGCCAAAGTCAGCGGCGGAGCCTATGAATATTTTGACCATCACAGTGCGCAGAGACTCCGGGATCTGCTGGGAGCGGTCGCGCGCTATGCTGCAGGTGGACGAAAAGCGCTGGAAAACCATCGCGGCGCAGGCGCCCAACGTCTTTTGCAGCAGCTAAAGCCCTAAATCCAGGAAAACGAGACCTTTATGCCGAGACTGATACTCCTGCTGGCCATAGCTGCGGTGGTTTATATACTGCTGCGACGTGTAGCGGCGATGCCTCCCCATCGACGGCGGGGCGAGTACTTCAAGCTTGCTGTGGGTGTCGCAGTAGCCGTGGTGGTGCTACTGACGCTGGCCGGAAAAATGCACTGGATTGGCGCGGCAATTACGGGGCTTCTGGTCGCTGCCCGGCAATCACTGCCTCTACTGATTCGCCTGTTCCCCATGCTCTCTTCGCTCAAGTCCCGAAGCGCTGGCGCAACGCAACAATCGACGGTGTCAACGCTTATTCTGCGTATGCATTTGGATCACGAGAGCGGCGCGCTGTCCGGCGAAGTTCTGGAAGGTCCGTTTAAAGGCTGGCTTCTGAAAGAAATGAGTCGGAAGCAGCTCGACTCCCTGCGGCAATATTGTGAAAGTAATGACGCGGAGTCTGTGCAGTTATTAGACGGTTATCTCGAGCAGCGTTTTCAGGACTCAGCCCCGGACGACCATGCACCGGGCCCGCCAGACCCCGGCGGCATGAGTCGCAAAGAAGCACTGGAAATATTGGGTCTGGGAGATGACGCCGACCGCGATGCCATTGTCGATGCGCATCGCAAGCTGATGCAAAAACTTCACCCGGACCGCGGCGGCTCCGATTATCTTGCCGCTAAAATCAACCAAGCCAAAGATCTGCTCACGCAGGACTGAGGCAATTTCAAAAGCCGATACAGAGGAAATCCAGCAGCATGAGTGATGGAGTATTCGTCATCCGAAATCAGTTAGGGCAGTTTTGGACCCGCGCCGCAGAGTGGGTCGATGGCCGGGAACCCCAGCGTATTCTCAAGATCAAACATCACGATGAAGCGGTCAATCAACTGGTTGAGCTCAGCGCCAAGGACATCGACCTTAGAGGCGAGGTGCTTGCCTGTGAGGTCGATGAACGCAAAGACCCCATTATCGAGGCAAGCTCACATTTGACGCCAACGCTGGCAGAAAAAGCGGCCGAGAAGGCCGCCGAGAAAGCTGCGCAGGCCGCCCGTCTTGCCGCAGAGGAAAACGCACAGACGCAAGAGCTCGATGATGCCCCGGAGCAAGAGAATGATGAGGAGGAACCTCCCCGGACCGTAGCAGTCTGATTAGCTGTGCCCGCGAAGGCTCACAACCAGAGCCGAGCGCGGTCACCTTGAAACTGTGAGGACCGCCCCCACTATGTTGGTCAGCGGCGTTACTCACAGGGCTGTTATCGGCTCAGGGCTGTTATCGGCTCAGGGCTGTTTTGTGCGCTCCTGTAAGACCAGGAGAAACCGTAGGCTAGATACAGGTACTTAAACATGCGCATTCTGTTGTTTCTTGCGACAAACTTTGCGGTCCTCATCCTCGTGGGCACGATTTTCACTATGCTCGGCTTTCAGGGCACCCTTGCCGCCAATGGCGTAGACCTGGACCTCAAGGCTTTGCTGGTTTTCTGTGGACTGTTCGGCATGGGCGGCTCCTTAATATCGCTGTTTTTGTCCAAGTGGATGGCCAAGCGCAGCACCGGCACCTACATCATAGAAACGCCCCGCAATCGCGACGAGCAATGGCTTGTGGATACCGTGGCAGAACTTGCGCAGGAAGCTGGCATTGGCATGCCGGAAGTGGGCGTCTTTCCCTCCGAAGGCCCTAATGCCTTTGCCACGGGTTGGAATAAAAACGCGGCTTTGGTGGCGGTCAGTGCCGGCATGCTCAAACGCTTCCCCGCTAACGAGATACGCGCGGTCATCGGACATGAAATCGGCCACGTCGCCAATGGCGACATGGTGACCCTGACTTTGATTCAGGGCGTGGTAAACACCTTTGTCATGTTTCTGGCACGGGTTATCGGCCACACCGTCGATCGCGTCGTATTCAAGACTGAGCGCGGCTACGGTATCGGATACTTCATCGTCACCATCGTTGCGGAAATTCTCTTGGGCATACTGGCAAGCATGATCGTCTTCAAGTTTTCCCGGTGGCGCGAGTATCGCGCCGATGCTGCGGGGGCACAGCTTGCGGGGCGTGGCGATATGATCGCAGCACTGGAAAGGCTGCGTGGAAATCAGACTATGCAGCAGGATCTTCCGGGGGAGCTCACAGCTTTTGGCATCAGCGAAGCAACAAAACAGGGTATTAAGGCTATGTTCAGCTCGCACCCTCCCCTTGAGCAACGAATAGCAGCGCTTCGCAGCAACGCCTAAATCACGAACAGAACAGCGTTCAAACAAGCAAAGGGCAACAAAAACATGAGTGACAGAATTTCCGCATGGATCCGCTGGCCCGGATATACCGCATGGTTTTTTCTCGCGGTACTGGCGCTGTCGGTAATGATGGTACGCAGCGGCAACTGGCAGCAAGGACTGATGATGTATGCCCTTGCCGGACTTCTCAGCCTGGTTGTTTTGCTGTTCATGGCCGTGCAAAGCCTCATGCCGCGCTGGGGTGGGCAGCGTATGACTATTCTTAAGCGTGCGTTGCCGGCTCTACCCGGCGCCGCCCTGCTGCTCATGGCTATGCAGGCTGGTGACGTGCCGCCCATTCACGACATCAGCACTGACCTTCAGGATCCTCCTGTTTTTGAGAAGATCCTGAGTCTTCGCGGCGACACTAGTAATCCGCTGGAGTTGACAGAAGAAGTCATGGAGCAACAGCTCGCGGCCTACCCGGACCTTCAGACCCTGAAGAGTCCTCGTTCCTATGCCAGCAGCTACAATGCGGCGCTCACAACCGCCCGTGACCTGGGCTGGGAAGTCGTGCGGGAAGACCCCAACGCCGGATTCATCGAGGCCGTAGACACCACGGCGATTATGAACTTTAAGGATGACGTGGTGATTCGCGTTCGCACCAACTCCGATGGCAGCCTCATCGATCTGCGCTCAGTCTCTCGTGTCGGTGTTAGCGATCTGGGAGCGAATGCTGATCGCATACGCCGCTTCATGGCCGCATTCAAGGCAGCGACCGAAGTTTGACGCCGATGCTGCGTAACCTGCTTATCAGCAAGTCACTGAGAGCAGCATGCCTCAAGGCAATGCTGCTGCTCATCCCCTGCGCGGCTATTGCACAGACCACGGATTACCTAAGCTTTGCCACCGAAGACGAAGCTAACAGTACCGAGATCTTCAGTAAGGCGAGTCCGGCGGTGGTGTATGTCACCACCACGACCCTGCGTCGCCGCAGTCGCTTTTCTCTGGACGTCATGGAGATTCCCAAGGGCTCCGGGTCGGGCTTTGTATGGCACGACAGTGGACTGATCGTCACCAACTACCATGTGATAGCCGATGCCAACCGAATGCAGGTTACCTTGCAAGATGGCAATAGCTACCAGGCGGAACTCATTGGCAGTGCCCCGGAGAAAGATCTCGCCGTACTGCGGCTACTGGAGCCCCCGGAAGATCTGGTGACCTTACCCCTCGGTGACTCCACAGAGCTGTCCGTCGGAAGAAAGGTACTGGCCATCGGCAACCCCTTTGGTTTGGATACAACGCTCACCACAGGCGTTGTCAGTGCGCTGGGAAGAGAAATTCGCGCGCCCAGCGGCCGTCAGATACGCGGGGTGGTGCAGACCGATGCCGCCATCAACCCCGGCAATTCGGGCGGTCCGCTGCTGAACTCCCTGGGACAGCTCATCGGCGTGAACACGGCCATCTACAGTCCCAGCGGTGCCAGCGCCGGCATCGGTTTCGCTATTCCCGTCAACACCGTGAAAGAGGTTGTTCCCCAGCTCATTAGCTATGGCCGCATTCTGCGTCCCATTATGGGTGTCGAACTGGCCAGTGATCGCTGGCGTCGCCGCTATGGCATCGAAGGTCTACCCGTGGTTCGGGTGTTTCCGGGGCTTCCCGCAGCAGAGGCGGGGCTCAGGGGTATTTCACGCAGCTCGCGAGGCGACCTGAGACTCGGCGACATTATCATTGCCATCGACAATCAGCCTGTGAATGACCATGACGACTACCTTACGATCATGGAAAGGCATAAGGCCGGGGACCGTGTCTCCGTGCGCGCCCGCCGGGGCGATACGGAATTGGATCTGGACGTAAAACTCAGCGAGTCCCAGTAATCGTATCCCGAAGCGCCTGCTCCCGATCTAAAGGGAAGCGCAGAAGTGCTTGATGCGTTTACAGGCCCGTTTGAGTACCGAACGGTTTTGCGCCAAACCCAGACGCACAAAGTTCCGTGCAGATTGTCCGAATGCATCCCCGGGAATCACAGATACCGCCTGTTGTTCCAGCAACTGATCGGCAAACTGCTTACCGTCCAGTCCCGTGCCGGAAACATCACACATAATAAACATTCCGGCATGGGGGCGACTGCAGTGGATGCTTTTCACTTTCGACAGTTTGTCCAGCACATAGTCCCGCCGCTGGCGATACTCATCGCGCATCTCCCGCACATACTGCTGATCGTTTTCCAGGGCAAAAGCGCTGGCATCCTGAATAAACTGGGGACTACCAAATAACGTTGCGCCGGCGTACTCGCCAAGCCGCTTAATCAGCGTAGGCGGAGCCACTACCCACCCGATACGCCAACCACTCATGGCGTGGGATTTGGATAAACCGTCAATCATCACAACATTGTCCAGACACTCGGCACTGGCCCGGGCCGACATATGCTTGCCCTCGTAGCAAAACATCGAGTAAACCTCGTCGCAAACCAGCCAGATATTTTGCTCAAGGCAATACGCGGCGAGCTCGCGGATATCGGATGCGGGAATAATCGCTCCCGTGGGGTTACCGGGCGTATTGATAAACAACGCCCGGGTTTTATCAGTGATGGTCGATTTCAGGGCTTCTACATTTAACGCGAAACCCTGTTCTACGTCCAAAGGCATGGTTCGCAGGTTCAGATCCAGGCCTTGAAATATAGGGTTATACCCGACGTACATGGGTTCAGGTACAACGATTTCGTCACCGGGATTCAGCAGGCAGGATAAAACCGCATAGATAGCGGATGTTGCTCCGGGAAAGATTGCCACCTCGTCGGCCGAGCACGGGTGCGGCGAACTTTGGGTTTCCAAATCCGCAACGGCACGCCGTAATTTGATCTCGCCCAGAGACGGCGAATAATGGGTACGCCCCACCCGCAAATGGCTCACGGCATTGTCAATAATTGGCTCCGGGGTCCGAAAATCCGGATCCCCCACAGACAATAGAATGACATCCACCCCGTTTCGCTGCATCTCCAGCGCTCGCTCATGCACAGCCCAGACATCACTGGCTTCAGCAGAAAGACGCTCTGTTATACGGGCATAAGTGGGAGTAAACATACTGCAGGAACCAATTTCAAATGTCTGCTGATTATACCGTAGCCTGAGTCTCGCCTTCGATTCAGGCCGTGCTAGTCTGATGTTCTTTGGGGAATTGTGCTGAGGAGCAAGTGAGTGAAAAACTGGGTCAAGTGGCTGATGCTCAGCCTGTTCTTGTTAATAATGGCGATCATTCAGTTTATCCCCGACGAAGCTGTGACGACTGCGCCGCAGCCGGCCTTGGATGGCTCAGGTACCACGCCCCCGGCGAACTAGCAGCAAGCTGACTGCGAACCACAGGCAAACAGATGTCCCGCCATAGCTGATGCCTCACAGGCATCTATACAGATTCCAGGAGCCACGGATTCTCATTGCACTGCTAGAATCAAGGTATGGAATTTAACTACAGCCCAGAGATCATCGGTATTGTTCTCGCGCTGATCTACGTCATGGCCGTCGCCAGTGCTATTGATGCCATCCTTCAGGCACGCACGGCACAGGGCTCTATTGCCTGGGTAGTATCACTGCTGACACTGCCCTATGTCAGCGTCCCCCTTTATCTGGTGTTTGGGCGCAACAAGTTTGATGGCTATATCCGGGAACGCGCGCAAATTGAAGCGCAGGCTGAGGCGAGATTGCAGCACCCGCGAAGCGAGCTATTTGACTTTCAGGCCAGTGACGCCTCCAAAGCCTTTTATCGAAGCCTCCAGCGTCTCGCTCGACTGCCCACCGTGCGCGGCAACGCCGTTGAACTATTGATGGACGGTTATGCCACCTTTGACAGCATCGAGGCGGGTCTACGTAGCGCTCAGCGGTACATTTTGTTTCAGTTCTATATTTTGCGGGACGACGCGCTGGGTCAGCGCCTGGGACGGGTACTCGCCGACAAGGCGCGCGCAGGACTTCACGTGTACCTCCTCTACGATGAGGTGGGATCGCGCAGCTTTGGTAGCAGCCCGCTTTACAAGCAGTTGCGGGAGGCGGGCGTAGAACTCGCCGCTTTCAACACAAGGCAAGGTCGACGCAACCGGTTCCAGATTAATTTCCGCAATCACCGCAAAGTGGTCGTTGTCGACGGCTGCAGCGCCTGGATAGGCGGACACAATGTGGGGATCGAATATCTGGGACAGAGCAAGGAGCGCGGTCCCTGGCGGGACACCCACGTGAAAATAGACGGCCCGGCGGTGATCGGCGCGGAGTTGACCTTTGCTACCGATTGGCTGTGGGCGCGCCGGGAAGAACTGGACATCAATTGGCAGGCCGAGCGCGGATCCCCGGGCAGCTGCTCGGTGCTGCTATTTCCATCGGACCCGGCCAGTGAGTTTGATGAGGCTGGTCTGATGTTTCACCAGGTCATTACCCAGGCCAAGGATCGCGTATGGATAGCCAGCCCCTACTTCGTTCCTGACCGGGGCATTATTGCGGCACTACAGCTTGCCGCACTGCGTGGCGTCGATGTTCGCGTCATGATTCCAGACAATGCCGATGGGCCCGTGGTTGGCCTTGCGAACTGGTCCTTTACCCGGGAACTATTACCCGCCGGGGTCGCGGTGTATCGCTATAAGCCGGCATTCATGCATCAAAAAGTGTTATTGCTGGACCGGGAACTGGCCGGCGTAGGAACAGCCAACTTTGACAACCGCTCCTTCCGACTGAACTTTGAAATTACCGCCCTGATTCATAATGAAGAGTTTTGCGATGAGGTGGAGAGCATGCTTCTCAAAGACTTCGGCCAGTCGCGGCAGGTCACCGTTGAAGAGCTGGCAAGAAAACCCTTCTGGTTCCCCCTGGCCACCGCAGCTGCAAGACTCATGTCACCGGTTTTATAGGCCCGGTCAATCGGGCCAGGCGCGTCGATCAATATCCAGGTCCGCATAGTCGTCGGCGTGCAAGCGGGGCTCTTTACCCTCACTGAGCTGTTGATCGTAGTCTTTCAAAATACGTAAGGCCAGCTTCGACATCCACAGCAGGCCGATGAGGTTCACCACTCCCAGGAGACCCATGGTCAGGTCGGCAAAGCCAAACACCGTACCCAGATCCTGTGCAGCGCCCCAGAACACCAGCCCCAAAACCGTGACACGAAATACGGAAAAAAGCGTTCGGTTGTCCTCGCTAAAGTAGTTGAGCGCGTTCTCGCCCAGGTAGTAGTTGTACATGATGGAACTGAACGCAAACATCACCAGGGCAATACTCACAAAGCTGCCGCCCCAGGCGCCCAAATGCTCCGCCAGGGCGTTCTGTGTCAGCGCTACGCCGGAGACGCCAGCATCACCCGGCTGGTACACGTCGGAGAGCAAAATGATCAGCGCCGTACAGCTACACATCACGATGGTATCGATGAATACACTGAAAGCCTGCACAATACCCTGATTGGCAGGATGGGGTACGTAGGCGACCGCGGCCACGTTAGGGGCACTGCCCAGGCCGGCTTCGTTGCTGAACAAGCCTCGCTTTACGCCCTGCATAATGGCCACACCAATACCGCCTCCCAGCGCCGGATCCAGACCAAAAGCGCTGCGCACAATACTGGCAAAAGCCGCGGGAACGTCCTGAATATTGAGACCGATCACAAGCAGCGCACACGCGAAGTAACTCACCGCCATTATGGGTACGACAATTTCGGACACGGACGCGATACGCTGGATACCACCGAAAATTACAAAGCCCAGAAAAGCGACCAGAGCCAGGCCACTCACCCAGGTGGGTACGCCAAAAGAGACATCCAGAGAGGTCGCAACCACATAAGACTGCACCGCGTTGAAACCAAAACCAAAAGTGATCAACAACAGCAGCGAGTAGATAACCGCCAGACCGCGCTGATTAATCCCCCGGGTCAGGTAGTAGGCCGGCCCCCCGCGAAAACTGCCATCGGGTTCGTAGCGCTTGTATAACTGTGCAAGAGAACATTCAAAGAAACTTGTCGCCATGCCCATAAGGCCGATGACCCACATCCAGAACACCGCGCCCGGTCCTCCAAGGGTGATGGCGACGGCGACGCCTGCAATGTTACCGCCGCCAACGCGGCCGGCAACACTAACCACCAGTGCCTGAAACGAGCTGACATGGCCCTTCTCATGATGCAAAGCCGTACCCAGTACCGCAAACATGCGTCCGAAGTAACGGAACTGCACAAAACGCGACGCAACGGTAAAGTAAAGCCCGATGCCCACAAGCATCACAACAAGGACCTTACTCCACAGGAGGTCGCTCAACATAGCCAGCATGGCAGGTCCTCGCGTCTAATCCGTGACGCCCAAAATAAAGATAACCAGAAGTGCCGGTGGCACCACGTAACGAATGAGGAAGTACCAGATTGCGTAGCCGGTGGAACTCAGCGCTGCAAACTCATCTTTGGAGTGCTCTCGACGCATAAACCAGCCGGCAAAAATCGCGATAAACAAACCGCCCAGGGGCAGCAGAATCTGATTCGAGAAATAATCCATGACCTCATTAAAGTTGCGATCACCGACCCGCAGACCCTCCAGCACGTTGTAGGACAAGATGCTCAGAATGCTCAGCACAGCAATGGATCCCACAACAACTAAAGCACTGACGTGCCGGGACACGCCGTAGTGCTCTTCAATCCAGGCGTTCACTGACTCAACCAGTCCCACCATGGAGGTAATGCCCGCAACCGCCAGCATAATGAAGAACAACACCGCGAAAACATAACCTCCGGGCATTTGCGCAAAGGCCACGGGCAAGGTCTGGAAGATCAAGCCAGCGCCAGCAGCGGGGTCAAGGCCAAAATTAAACACGGCCGGGAAAATCACCAGACCGGCCAAAAGCGCTACGGCGGTATCCGCGACAACAATAATCAGCACTGACTGGCTGATAGAAATACTCCGGGGCAGGTAAGATCCGTAGGTCATCATTCCGCCCATGCCAACGCCGATAGAGAAAAACGCCTGTCCAATCGCGGCGAGCACAGTCGCGAAGGTCACTTTGCTGAAGTCCGGCGTAAACAGCCAGGCCACCGCCTCCCAAAAGCCGCCGGCAAAGACGTTGAACCCCGCCAGAGCCACCAGCAAAACAAACATCAGCGGCATCATGATGGTGACCGCCCGCTCTATTCCATTTTTGATGCCTGCAAAAATAATCAGCCCGGTGATGGCAAGTCCTGCCAGGGTCCAAAAGAGCATGCCCCAGTTATCTGCAAGCACGGCAGTAAACTGCGCTTCGGCATTGATCGTATCGACGCCGGAAAATCCGGTGGTAATAGCTTTATAGAGATACCACAGCACCCATCCCACGACCACCGAGTAAACCACCTCAATGGTGAACGCAGCCAGAAGGCCCATCCCGCCAACCCAGCGCCATTGGGGGCTGCGCTTACTCTCCCTGGCGACATTTGCCATGGCGATGGGAGGTGCCGCATCGCCACGTCGCCCGATCATTAACTCCGCCATGAGAATAGGCACGCCTATGAGGAAGGCACACCCCAGGTAGATAAGTACAAAAGCGGCACCACCGTTCTCGCCGGTAACGTAGGGAAAGCGCCAGATATTGCCAAGACCTACGGCAAAACCCACCGAGGCCATCAGGAATGCAAATCTAGAGGTCCAGTGCCCATGCGCACCGCCGGCAGCCGCCATAATGTAACTCCAAGCGTTAATCAGCCACGGAGTCTACACAAAAGCGTCCGGCGCTTCAGCCAAACTCCGTGTTTCGGCCACGTCCTACGCGAGCGGCGTGGTTGCCGCCGCAAGCCAGTCGCGGTCACCGGGACTCTCCAGGCGCGCCATGATCTCTTCGGCGACGCGAGCATGGTAGCTATCGATCCACTGTATCTCATGGCGGCTCAGCAAAGAGACGTCAATGAGACGCTTATCGAACGGCACCAGTGTCAGTGCGTCAAACTCCAGCATGGGAGTCTCTTGTGACGATGTGGCGGCCTCGCGCACAACGCAAAGATTCTCGCAGCGGATGCCAAAAGCGCCATCGCGGTAATAGCCCGGTTCATTGCTCACGATCATTCCCGGTGCCAGCGGCGTTGCGTTCCACGCCTTGGCGATACGCTGTGGGCCCTCGTGGACACTCAAAAAAGCGCCCACGCCATGTCCGGTCCCATGGTCATAGTCCCGCCCTGTCTGCCAGAGGAACTGTCGCGCCAGAGCATCGAGGTGGGTACCCGTGGTCCCGCTGGGAAAACGCGCCCGATCCAGGGCAATGTGGCCCTTAAGTACCAGGGTAAACAACTCGCGCATTTCCTGAGTCGGCTCACCGATTACCACGGTTCGAGTGATATCGGTGGTGCCATCGGAATATTGCCCGCCGCTGTCGACCAGATACAGACTGTTGGGGACCAGGGGCGCCGGGCGATTGTCCTGATGGTTGTAGTGACACATAGCACCGTTGGATGCAGAAGCGGAGATCGTGTCAAACGACAGCTCGTGAAAAAGCTCGCCCTCGGCTCGAAACGCACCCAGGCGATCAGAAACCAGCGCCTCGTCGTGATAGCGACCGGCCGCTACCTCTGCGTCGAGCCAGGCCAGAAAACGCACTTCGGCGACTGCGTCGCGGCGGTGCGCCTCTTTCGCACCTGCAATTTCCACAGCGTTCTTGCAGGCCTTGGGAAGCAACACCGGATCTTCGCCAGCTATAAGCGTCGCACCACCGGCCTCCAGACTCAGCTGGGTCCAGGCGTTTGCGGTAGCGGGGTCCGCCAGAACGGTCTTACCGCTCCAGGCAGCCAGGAGCTGACCGGCCTCGTGCTCGGCTACCACAGACACGCCGTCGCCGCAGTGCTGTGCAAACCCCTCGGGAATCCGCTCCGGGTCGACCAATAAGTGCAGATCTCCCGAGGCTTCGAGCACCGCACAGCCCAGCAGCACCGGTAATCGCGGCACATCCCGCCCCCGCACATTTAACAACCAGCTCACTGAGTCCGGTGCAAAAATCAATGCCGCGTCCGCACCCAGTCCGGCGATGGATTTCCCCAGCCGCTGGCGTTTACTCAGACTACTTTCTCCGGTGAAAGACTCTGCCAACAACAAAGCCTTGGCCACCTTGGGCTGTGGGCGGCTCTCCCAGCATCGATCAATCGGGTTATCAACGCTCAGAACAAGCTCCATACCTGCCCCACCCAAAAGCTTGTGAGCCTGTTGATACCAATCCAGGGTGCACATTCGGGGGTCGATGAGAACCTTATTACCCGGCTTCAACTGCTCGATGAGCCAGGACAGCGGGGGCTCTTCCAGAAGCCGGCGATATTGATACTGCTCACCATCGACCTGACGACGCACCTGCACCGTGTAGCGCCCGTCGGTGAAAATTGCGGCGTTGTTCGCCGTCACAACCGCCATGCCCGCAGATCCGGTAAAACCCGTCAGCCAACGCAGGCGTTCATTGTGGGCAGGGATGTACTCACCGAGATACTCGTCCGCTCGCGGTACGCAAAAAGCATCGACGCCACGGGACACAAGCTCCGCGCGCAAAGCATCAAGATGCGCTGGCTGCCCCACTGCTGCTGTACCTGTCGCCGCCGTCATGCCTTAGATCTGCTCAAAGTCTTCTTTGCCCACACCGCAATCAGGGCATAACCAATCTTCCGGAACATCGTCCCACAGCGTTCCAGCGGGAATACCATCATCAGGCCAGCCTTCGGCTTCATCGTAAATCAAGCCACAGACAATGCATTCAAACTTACGAAAGGACTGTTCACTCATAGTGCTTGGGTCTCCGGATACCACAGTTGAAAGATAATATTCGCTGTTCGGGCTCAGGCGCCCGGCGCCAGCTGTCCATCGAGGCGCAGACGGTAGCCATTTTCTTCGGGGCTGGCAATGAGCGAAAGCGCCTGGGCCAGCTCAGCATCAAAGGCTTGCCCCGAACTCTCGATGAGTAAGTCCACAGAATAGCGTCGCTGAACAAGCGTCAGCGTTCCTGTGGCCACCACCGGCCCACTTAAAGTCACGATATCAGCTTCTATCTGTTGCTCGGCCGGGCTGGTAAAGGTGGCCACGTAGTTACCCAACGGCCGTCGTCCCCCGGGAGACTGCCAGGCGGCTTCCTGCCAGACAAGACGTCCATCTGCACGCAACAGATCCTGTGCGCTCACAATGATCTGGTCAAAGAGCAGCCCTAGACGCCCTTCGAGCTCCACGGGAAGCAGTTGCCTGAGCACACCGGCACTAAGGTTCATGTCCAGTGCACGAAGCTCCAGAGTATCGTCGTTCAGGCGAAGTTCCAGTTCACCTCTTTGATTACCCCAAACGCTGCTAAGCGCAATGCTCGGCCTGAGACGGAGCAGGCTCCAGGGCGCAAGCTTCCAACTCAGCTGCCCCAGGTGAAAATAAGTACCGGGAAGCGCCACGCGCGCTCGCGACGCAGACCCGGCGCGGAGCGTTCCAGAAACACCGGAGATCTGCAGGGTTTGCGCATCCAGAAAGTACGGCAGCAATCGCGCGGGTGCAGACAAGACAAGGGCCACCAACAGCAGCGCAGTACCGACCAGAGCCGGAAGCCAGAAGCGGCGCTTCATTTGAACGCAGCTACGCGAAGGGTGGCGCTGACGACACCCGCCGTACTGGTTTGGCTGAGCGACAAGTCGTCAACACGCAGTCCCTGAAGAGTCTCCAGCTCATGAATCCAGCGCAACAAAGCATCCAGAGGAGCGGACTCAAAGCGCAGCTGTACCGAGCCCTGACTGTTTGGTTGGAGACGACTCACCCTGAGTAAATAGCGACTGGCACTTTGATTCAAAGAGGCACTGAGGTTTGCCGTAGACGGCGCTCCGCTGTTGCTTTGCTCGCCGCGTAAGGACTGAATCTCTGTCGCCATGGCATCCACCTGTCGCAACACCGCAGCGGTAGCAGCGTTGCGCGCCGCCATTTCTTCCCGAGCCTGTCCCAGGGGAAGAACCACAAACAGCATCAACACATAGACCAACACCGCCGCAGCCATGATCAACAGCGACAGCTGCTCGCGCAGAGAAAAACGCTCAAACCACTCTTTCATGAGCGTTCCCCAACCCGCAGTCGCGCCCGCACCCGGTCACCACTTCGCGAAGAACTCTCGAGGCTTGCCGCATAACCCGCTGCCTCCAGCGCCACCCTCAGAGACTCAACATCGGCAAAGTTGGCGGCCAGCAAATTTACCCGCAGCTCAGCATTGCGCTGACTGTAGCTGAGACTGGCCAGAACCAGGCTGCCCGGAGGGGAAAACAGCTCAGCCAGAGGGGACAGCAGCCCGGTAAAGGTCGTGCCCGTTGCGCCACCACGCAATCCGTCCAGCTGTCTGAGCAGTTGCTTCTGGGCATCGACCACCGCACCCCGCGGATTAACCTCGCGATAGACCGATTGAATCTCTGTGCGCAGCACCCGGTTTTCGCGCTCAAGTCGCTGCAGATCCAGCCATCCGCCGACTAAATGAATACTCAGCGCCACCAGAAGCAGGGCCGCGATCCGTCGCCACTGACCCCACCATCGCCGGTAGGGCAACTGTGGAGCGAAATCTCCCTGCAATAGATTAACGGCGGGGGTGGCAGGATCATGGAGCAGTAATGCAGCGGCCAGCCCGCCTTTGCGCCACTGTATGCCCGGCGTCCCCAGAGGACCCAAACGAGCCAGGTCGGCAGTCTCGTCCTCTCCATATACGATGACACGCTCTGGCGATGACTCCTGAGCAAGCGTTTCAAGCAGTGTCGGTAGCAATGCGTTCTCTATACGGGTTCCCAAGCAGCGGCCGTAGCGCAGCAAGGCGCTGTCGCTGTCGAGCACTAAGGTCCATTCGCCGGGGGACCAGGGCAGTAGCAGCGGCTCGGGCACCCAGGGAACAAGACTCGCCAACTCCCCCAGCTCTTCGGCCCACCGAAGCATGGATGCTCTATCGACCATAGCCACCGCGTAACGGTCACGATCCAGCGGGGTCCGTGCAAAATGCACATCCTCAATGGTATCGGTGAGGGACTCCTCAAGCATAAAGGGCAGCGATGCGCCCAGATGCTTGCGTTCCTCCGGGCTGACGGACAGCTCCAGCAAGCGCACATCCCCCCCGGGCACTGCGAACACAACACCGTGCTCTCTTTGCGCCAGAACCTCACGCAACGGATCCCGCTTATCGGATGCGTCGGCACCCAGATCGCAGGCTTGACCCGCATCCAGCCAATACAGGGCATCATCCCGCAGACAAATCACGCTCAGATTGTCGCTCACGGGGAACTCTTGGCAGGAGGACTGGGCATATCGTATAGGCTTGCGTTGATTCGTTGCAGCACGTCAATATCACGGGCCTGACGGCGAAGCACACTGTACAACCGCTGCTCACGGTCGGCAATCTCCACGCGGGAAGCCAGCAAAAAATACGATGAAGACTCTGTCAGCAACGTCGCGATCCCCGCACTTGAATCACCACTAAAGATCGGCAGCTGCAGAAACTCCTCAAGACTGGCAAAACCGCCGTCCTGACGAAGTTGCACGAGAGAGTCCCCCTCACCAGGCGACAGCGGTTGCAAGTTTCCATACACATTTAAAGCCCGCAGCACCGGCCGGGGTGCCGTATGAATGTTGATGGCAGCGGGCTGCTGAGGCCAGACGGTGACAACGGGGCGCAGAGCCTGATAAATGTCCGGGGTCACAGCCGCTACCGCCAGCAACTCACTCACACTCATCATGGGGCGATTTGCCGGTCTGTAGGAAGGCTGGCGGCTGACATAATAGGCACTCTCCGCTCCGTTGAGTCGCGGCTCATCATCCGCATCGATCCAGTCGGCCACCGCCTCGGTAATCGCGATCGCCGTGAACTGATCAATCTCTACCGCATCAAGCGCCTGCAGGAGACGAATAAAGGTCTCCTGCGCCGGGCTGTAAGTGACAGTCGTCGTCGCCGGCGGGTCGCCAAGGCTATTGAGATTAAACCGCCCCTGAAGATCCGTGAGACTCCCAAACATCCACCCCCCTTCATCAAGCGCGTAGGGCGTGGCTTGCTGTGCCCAGATCTCATTGAGGTCGTCTCGCGCAGTCTCGCTGGCCAGGTCTGCGTCATAATCCAGTTTGAGTGCCAAAGAGGCGAGATCCTCCGCACCCCGCAGGTAAGCCCAGCTTTGCTCGGACACAAAACTATTCAGTGCGCGGCGGTAGCTCAAATCAAAGTCCCGCTGCAGAGCGACCAGCACCGCGGCACAAATGGCGAACACCAACAACGCCACCACCAGGGCAACACCGGCCTGGGAACCAGGGCGGTCTGAGCTAGCGCACCGGGAGTTCATAAACCTTTCTCAGCTCACCAAAATCGCTCAGCTCAAGACGCAGTTCCAGGGCCACCGGCGGAGGAAGCAGGGAGCTCCCTGCGCCGGGCTCGGCCACCCAGTTTCTCGGCCAGGAGCGCGTGTCCAGCACTAAATCGCCGTCGACCTCAAGATTGTCCAAAGTATCCAGAAAGCGGAGCTCCAGAGCATTAACACCCGACAGCAACTCCATACGCTGAGGCTCGGCATCCACCGACCGGTCCAGCACCGTGTAGTACGCTCGCCAAAGCGCATCATCTTCAAGGTAATAAAACACCCGCTGAAGTTCGCTTCGTGGCTGCTGCAAACTATTCGTCCAGCCGTCGCGGGTGAGCGACAGAGGATAAAAAGCCAACGGCCCGCCGGACAGTGCAGGCTGCAGCGCCCCAAACTCGTCGCGAACGGCGCGATTGCTAAACTGACGTATATCTCTGTTGAGTAAGGACAGCGCGCGGTTAAGCTCCCGGGTACGCTCACTTGCGCTGCGCAATTGCTCAGCACCGGTCAGGGTGGACGATATACCGCTGTAGGATGCGGCGGCCACAAATGCGGATACTGCCAGGGCGATAAGCACCTCGACGAGCGTGAAGCCTCTCTCGTGGGCGTTACTCACCGGCAGCCCCGTCACCGCGGGCTGCCAAAAAGGCAACGAGGGTGTAAAGCGCCGGCCCGTCCTGACTATCACCCGGGCGTATCTGCACTTCCACGCGAGAAAACTCCGGAACCTCTGTCGCCTGACTTTGGACTCGCCACTGCCAGCTTCGTCCCGCCATGTCCTCGCTGCCGGTGCTACTGCCTCTGAGTGATTGTCCGCCGCTGCGAAGCACCAGACGCAACTCCGCAAGTCGATTCCCCGCCACCACCTGAGCCAGCGATCGATCGCGAATATAGGCCGTGCCATCAATCTGCTGATCCATGGTGAACAGCAATGCCGGAACCGCCAAAGCCACAATAGCCAGGGCGACCATCACCTCTATGAGGGTGAAGCCCGACGACAGGCGATGGCCTCTAGGGAGCCCGCGCATAGTCATCCACTGTCTCGTCATTATTGCCACGAAACTGCTCAAACCTTCCCAGGGCATCCCAACTGAGACGCCAAAGCAATTGATCGTCATCACGACTTCTGATCAGTAATTCCCCGGTCTGAGTCTCGCCGCTGGACAATAATAGCCACTGGGGGGACGTCCCTGCCGCAGGGTTCACAGCGTCAGCCGCCGCAGGCAACAGCTCCACGTCATCAAGCAGAATCTGCAAACGCGCGTTCGCAGGAAACTCCAGGGGGGTAAAAATGTCAGTGGACCCCTGAGGCTCACGCCAACCCTCATTGAACCGCTGTCGCCAATGGGCGGTGATAGTAGGCTCGCCACGCTCATTAGCACTGCCGGCAAAGAGAACCCCAAAATCACTGCCGCTAAACTGCGCCTCATCCAGCGCATAATCGGCTACCGCAACGAGGGTTTCGAGACGCTCCTGAACGAGACGATCGCCGGCCCCGCTATTCACATTCAGTGTCACAAGACTGGTCATCAAAACGATCACGAAGAGCACGACCAGCATTTCGATCAAGCTGAATCCGCGATCGGCGCTCATGGATTCAGCCCTGATCGTCTTTCCAGTTACCAATGTCGGCATTCTGGTCTTCGCCGCCGGAAAGACCATCGGCACCGAGCGTGTAGATATCAATCTCGCCATTCTCTCCGGGACTCAGATACAGATAAGGTCGACCCCAGGGATCAAGAGGAAGCTCTGCAAGATAACCACCCTCTTTAAAATTTCGCGGCGTCGGGTCAATAGAGCTGGCACTGACCAGTGCCTCAAGTCCCTGCTCGGTGGTCGGATACACATAGTTATCCAGCCGATAGATTTTCAGCGCGGTCTCTATCGCCTTAAAATCCGCTTGCGCCTTCTGAATACGTGCGTCGTCCGCACGATTAAGCACCGTCGGTGCCACAATGCTGATCAGTAGCCCCATGATGACCAGCACCACGAGAATTTCCACCAGAGAAAACCCGCTTTGGCGCCTCATATTCACTCTATGCTGCATCGACTTACCTCACCATGGTATTGAGATCAAAAATAGGCAGGAGAATGGCCAGCACGATGAGCAAAACCATTCCTCCCATAAAAACCACCATAAGCGGCTCGAACAAACCCATCACCGTGCCCAGGGTCATTTCGAGTTCCCGCTCCTGATTGTTAGCTGAACGTTCGAGCATATCCTCGAGGGAGCCACTGCTTTCACCGCTGGCAACCATGTGCACCATCATGGGCGGAAAATGGCCGGCATTGCCCAGCGCCCGGCTGAGGCTGCTGCCTTCCTGTACACGCAGCGCAACGTCCTCACTTTCGGCCCGCAACACCAGATTCACCAATACCTGGCCGGCAATTCTCAAGGCTTCGAGCAAAGGCACGCCGCTGGCCATGAGAATGCTCAGCGTGGATGCAAAGCGCGCGGTATCCAGCGCGATAAGCAGTCCCGATATCCCGGGAAGGCGCAAAAGCAAAGCATGCCAGGCCATTCGCCGCCGGGGGTTACGAAGCAAACGCCGCATCGCCACCACGGCTACGATCAATCCTACAAACAGCCAGAGACTGTAGGACCTGAAAAAATCGCTGGCCGCAATCAGGGCCACGGTCAGGCCCGGTAACTCCCGGTTACTCTGGGAAAAAATCCCGATAAGCTCAGGCACCACAAAAACCATGAGCGCAACGATCACCGCGACCGCCACTGCCAACAAAATAAATGGATAGATCATAGCCATACGCAACTGCTGGCCACTGTGCTGGCGCCGCTCAGCATAATCGGCCAGTTGCTCAAGCACCGGACCCAGAAAGCCCGCATGCTCCCCGGCCGTCACCATAGCGCGGTACATCTCATTAAAGGCCAGGGGAAACTCAGCCATGGCATAAGCCAGGGTGTGCCCCTCACTCACCCGGGATCGAACCTGCAGAAGCATGGCCTTGATGCGGGGACGCCGGGTCTGTTCAGCCGCCGCCTGAAGGCAGTCAGCCAGAGGCAAGTTAGACTGTACCAGCGTGGCGAGCTGACGGGTTAAGAGAGCGAGATCGGCGCCCTTGATGCGTGTGGGGAGGAATCGCTGCCTTAAACTGCTGTTTGCAGCCTCGGCGCGAGCCGCACTTTGTACCTCGACAGGCCGAAGTTTCTGCGTGCGCAGCTGCGCTCGAACATGGCGCTCGGAATCAGCTTCCAGCACACCCCGCACCAGCTTGCCCCCCGGATTAAGCGCTCGATAACGATAAGCAGTCACTGATTCGCGCCCTTAAGCCACCGACGTAACACGCAGGACTTCCTGCAGACTGGTGTCGCCCTGGAGGATGCGCCGCCTGCCGTCATGTTGAATGCTTTGGGCATGCAAGCGAGCCTGTTCGTTCATGGCCTGCTCAGAGGCGCCATCGTGGATAAGCGCGCGAAGCGGGTCATCAACTTCAATAAACTCATAGATTGCGCTGCGCCCACGATAGCCACTGTGGTTACAGCTGGGACAGCCCCCGGGCTGATAGATAGTTGTACCGGCATCGGCGCCTTGCAGCCCCAGCATGTCGGCCTCAGCCGCTGTAGGGGTGGTCGGACGGCGGCACTGGGGACACAGTAATCTCACCAGGCGCTGGGCCATCACCGCAATCAAACTCGAGGACAGCAAAAAAGACTCAACCCCCATGTCCTGAAGTCGCGTGACGGCGCCGATAGCCGTATTGGTATGCAAAGTCGATAACACCAGGTGGCCGGTCAAAGACGCCTGCACCGCAATCTCCGCGGTTTCCAGATCCCGAATCTCGCCCACCATCACCACATCCGGGTCCTGACGCAGAATCGCCCGCAATCCCCGGGCGAAGGTCATGTCGACCTTGGTATTAACCTGCGTCTGACCAATACCGGGCAGCATATACTCCACCGGGTCTTCAATGGTCATGATGTTCCGCGCGGCATCGTTAATCTCAGACAAACCGGCATATAGGGTCGTAGTCTTACCTGACCCCGTGGGACCCGTAACCAGAATAATGCCATGGGGACTTTTAAGCGCTGCTCTGAATCCTGCGTAAACGTCCTCGGGCATGGCCAGCTGGCCCAGCTCCAACTGCCCGGACTGCTTGTCCAGCAATCGCAGAACCACCCGCTCACCATAAGCTGAAGGTATTGTGGACATGCGTATGTCCACCGCATGACCGGCAATGCGCACAGAAATCCGGCCATCCTGAGGTATGCGCCGCTCTGCAATATCCAAGCGCGCCATAACCTTCAATCGCGAAACCAGCAAAGGCCCCAGCATACGCTTGGGCGACAAAACCTCGGCCAATACGCCATCAATGCGATAACGAATACTGAGTTTCTCTTCGAAGGTTTCAATGTGGATATCAGACGCCTTCTCCCGGACCGCCTCAGAGAGGATCGCGTTAATCAGGCGAATAATGGGAGCGTCGTCCTCGGCATCCATCAGGTCGCCGGCGTCTGGAATCTCCTCGGCAAGACGGCTGAGATCCACATCCGAACTGATATCTGCGGCCATTTGCACCGCTTCACTGTTGTCGCGCTGATAAGCAAGGGAAAGCTGTGCCTGGAAATCCGTGGCGCTCAGCCGCTCTAGCTCAAGCTCCCTGCCAATACGCCGGCGTAATTCCAGGAGTACATCAACGCTCAGGGTATCGTCGTGAAAGACCCGATGTGGCGCCTGCGGATCGATAACAACCCGATGCGCCGTTGCAAAGCTGAACGGCAACTTGCCCGGCAGGACCTCAGCAAATTCAACGGCAGGCTGCGCTTCGTTCACGGCGACTCCGGCACAGGCGCACGAATATCGTCTCGAATCTTCTCGAGCTGCAGTATTTGCTGCTCCCAATCAGGCAACACAGGCACTTCGTCTTCACCGAAGAACATCAGTCCCTGCTCTTTCTGAACACGCTGCTCATCGCGAATATGTCGATATTTGAGTGCGGTCGCCCCAGCCAACGCTTTGTCGTCGCGAATGATGGTCGGGCGAATAAAAATCATGAGATTGGTCTTACTCACCGAGACGGCATCATTGCGAAACAGCCTGCCCAGGAACGGTATGTCCCCGAGAATAGGAACGCGTTGCTCGGTGCTCTGCACGTCATCCTTAATCAATCCACCGAGCACGACAATACGGCCGTCCTCTGCAAGCACCTTGGTGCGGATTTTACGTTCATTGGTTATGAGATCCGCCGCCGCAGCCGATGCGACCAAGGTGGCGCCCGTAAGAGAGTTCACTTCCTGCTCGATCTCAAGGACCACCGAATCCCCCTCGTTCACCTGCGGCGTCACGGTGAGCGTAATTCCCACGTTCTCACGCTCAATGGTCTGGAAAGGATTCTGAGCGCCGTTGTTCCCACCGGTATTTGTAAAGGAGCCTGTGATAAAGGGCACCTGCTGGCCAACCGTGATAAAGGCTTCTTCGTTGTCCAGGGTAAGTAAACTCGGCGTAGACAGTATGTTCGCGTTACTTTGCTCCTCAAGGGCGTTGAGAATAACCGTCATGCTCAAATCTTCACCCACCACACCCCAGCCCAGAGACAGCCCGGCGGAGCCGGCTAGGGCTGCCGCGAGGTTCCCCACGTCGAAATCTCCGGTAGTTGCGCCTGAGCCCCCATCACCATCCGGAGGGAGTATGGCACCGGCGATATTTCGCGCCCGGGCATCGGATGCGTTAATGCTGCTGCCATAAAACCCATTGTCATTGGCAAACAGCCACTGCAAGCCCAGATCCTGTCCGTCCGTGACCTCAAGCTCTACGATAATCGCTTCTACCAGTACCTGCGCGCGCCGGATATCCAGCCGGGTAATCACCGACTCCACCGCCGCCATTTCATCGGGATCGGCGGTAATAATAAGTGAGTTGGTCCCCTCATCCGCTTCGATAGTGGCTGTATTACCCGAGGAGCGGGCGGCCTTGCCATCGCCGGTATCGAGTTTATTAATGTTCTGCATCACTCGGGTAAGCACCTCCGCGATAGCGGTCGCCTGGGCGTATTCCAGGTAAATCACCTTGACGTTACCCGTCTGCTCCAGCGGCGTGTCTACATAAGCCACCAGCTTGCGGATACGCGCCCGCTGCAACTCGTCGCCCGACACCAACAGGCTGTTGGTGCGCTTGTCCGGTACCAATAGGACATCGACTTCGCCGCCGTTGTTCTTGGCCTCGGTGGCATTGAGTGTCTCCAGCATCCTCACCACGTCTTCGGCCACCGCATAACGCATGGCAATAACATCGGTCTCCTGCACCGCCGATTGGTCCATACGTTCGATGATGTCCCGGATACGACTGATATTGGCGGCAGAGTCAGAAATGATAATGGCGTTGCTGGGGGCGTAGGCGGCCATGTGCGCCTGCTGCGGAACTAAAGGACGAAGCACAGGGATCAGCTTAGCCGCAGAGATGTTCTCCAGGCGCAGAACCTGAGTCACGTACTCGTCATTCACAATACCACCGGCTCCCGCTACGTCACCGACCGGCACCGATGCGGAACGGGCATCTTTATTTTGGATGACCCTGACTACCCCGCCAGAGCGAACCGCGGTATACCCGTGCACATCGAGAATGGCGAGGAAAAGATCATAAAGCTCGCTGGCGTTAACAGGCCGGGACGATACGACCTTCACCTTGCCTTTTACTGACGGGTCCACAACGATCGTAGTGTTCGTGGCTTCCGATACAAACTTGATCAGTTCCTGAATATCGGTTTCTTTCAGGTTGACAGTGAACTCCTGCGCCGTGGCCGGAACTGCCAGCAAAGTCAGCAGCAGAGGGAAAACCGCAGCCCAGGTCAGGAGTCTCTTTTGCCAAAACACCGACGACATGATCACGAGTCGCCCTCCCCCGCTGACTCTCCAAGACTGACGTTAAGCGTCACAGACTCTCCCTTTCGCAGTAGTTCAAAACTGGCCTCTTGTGCAGATCGCATTGCTTGATAGAGCTTCACGGTATTTGCCGGGTCTGCCAGTGACATGCCATTTACAGCAGTGACCAGGTCACCCGACTCGAATCCCAGGGCCGAAAACTCCCTCGCCGCTTTACCCGGACTGATGCGATACCCCTGCAACTGAGAGCCCTCGCGTACTGCCACCACCTGAACCACCTCAGCCAGCGACTGGGGGTCACGATACAGGCGTTCCCGGTATGCAGCAGCAATGACCGAAGCATCCTCACCCGCAGACAGAGTCCGCGAGGATAAAGCTCTATCCACGCCACCCTCTGGTGAGGAATTCAGGACCGCCGGGGATTCCACAGCAGTCACCAGGGATGCAAGACCGCCGTCTTCAAACAACCGCAGCACCTCATAGCGACCGCCATTGTCCAGCACAACACGATCAGACAACACCTTCGCCAAAACGACTTCACCGCTAACCGGTAATTCGTCACCGACCTGATACAGTTCCTGAAGTTTTCGATGCTCTATCACAGCCTGGCCAAGGCCTGCCTGTGAAGCCGCCAGGACCCCCCGGAGCAGCAATGGTAATCGCGTATCCGGTGCTCCATCCTCAATACCCGCCAGCGCAACACTGGCTTCGGCTTCATTCATCGCCGGTGTCCGACCTGCCGCCGCAGCAAGTGTTTCAGCACTCACTGAGTCTCCCGGCTGACCGAAAAGCTGAGCACCCACAAGGCTATCGATATCCACGGCAGCAGGGGCCGATGTGGCCGTATCAGTGGAAATTGGATTAATAACTGCCGCCTGCGGCAAGGGCGGCGCCTCCGGAAAGAAGCTCCACAGGCCTGTCCATAGCGACAGTCCGATCCAGACACACAGAACCGCCGCGCAAACACGCTGTACAAAAAGAAACTGAGTCGGCTGAGAAAAATAGCGAAATGCCGCCGAGAGCCCGCTGCTGATCTGGGACGCGACGCTAGCCAACCGTGTCTGCCAAAGCGCTGTCACCGCTGCCCCCAGCTTTACCAGTTGTGTGGATTCAATGGCCCCTTTGGGAGCGGCCATTGAATGGCAAAATTGTGACACTAATATGACGGTCTCGCCAGCGCCTTGCGGCGTCTTTTACTGCTGGCTGTGATAATAATCCATGAGGATTTTTGCAACTTCCGGGCGCGAGAACTCGGGCGGGGGCGCGATACCCTGCCCCAACATTTCACGTACTGCAGTGCCCGACAACAGCACAAAGTCTTCCTTACTGTGATCGGGCGCGTCCCGCATCATCACGACCCGATCGAGCTTGCGACTGTAGGCTGTGTGATCCGCACGATAAATATCGATCTCCAGAGCACCCTCGGGGACTTCTTCATCGAACACCGTCTGCGCGTCAAATCCGCCGTAATAATCGCCCACACCTGCATGATCGCGACCCACGATAAGATGGGTACAACCACAATTCTGACGAAACAGCGCATGCAGCACGGCTTCTCTGGGGCCTGCGTAGAGCATGTCAAAACCGTAGCCGGTCACCATGACGGTATTGGGTGGGAAATAGACCTCGACCATCTTGCGAATCGATGCATCCCGGACCTCAGCGGGAATATCTCCAGGTTTGAGCTTGCCAAGCAGCATGTGAATCAAAATGCCGTCGGCCTCCAGGTCTTCCAGCGCCATGCGGCACAGCTCTTCATGCGCTCTGTGCATGGGGTTGCGCGTTTGAAACGCCACCACCTTCTCCCAGCCTCGCTCTGCAATTTCTGCGCGAATATCCACCGCGGTGCGGAAGGTATCCGGAAATTCGCTGGCAAAATACGAGTAGTTAAGCACCTGTATCGGCCCGGAAACGACACGCTTGCCCAGACTCAAAAACGTAGCCACACCCGGATGCTCGGGGTCCAGGGTCCGGAACACTTTGCTTGCGATGTGCTCAAGCTGCTCGTCGCTGGCCTCATCCACAGCAGCCACATCCATGATTGCCAGAACCGGGTTGCCCTGCACATTGGGATCACGCAAAGCAATGCGCATACCGGCCTGTACGTCCGGATCATTCGTCACGTTCACAATGGGTACGGGCCAGAACAACCCCGCTTCTGTCTTGAGATGATCAGCCACAGACAGCGCATCGCCCAGCGTCATGTAGCCCGTCAGAGGATTGAAATATCCAGCTCCCAGCATAACGGCATTCGCCGCCGCCGCTGAATTGAGTAGCATCGATGGCAGGGAGTCCGCCTCTGCCACAAGCGCCGCTCGGGCCTGATCGTCGTGTACATACAAAGGACGCAACTGCGTCGACCCGTGGGGCTTAATCATTTCCAATTCCTCTTTAGGCGGCGATGATGCCGCGCTCACTCAGTTCGCGAAGGATCTGCGCAACCTCGTCGTCCAGTGTTTGCGAATCCGAATGCAGATGTATTTCTGCCGCTGGCGGGGCTTCGTAGGGATCATCAATACCCGTGAAATTCTTGATCTCACCCGCTCTGGCTTTCTTGTAAAGACCTTTGGGGTCGCGGCTCTCCGCGGCCTCCAGAGAGCAATCCACGAACACTTCAATAAAGTCGATACCCGCCGCCGCATGTAATTCGCGCACTGCGTCACGATCCGCTACATAGGGACTGATGAAGCTGGAAAGCGCGATAATTCCACTATCAGCAAACAGCTTGGCAACTTCACCGATACGGCGAATATTCTCTGTGCGATCCTCGGCGGAGAAACCAAGATTTTTATTAATGCCCATACGAACGTTGTCACCGTCCAAACGATAGGCCAGCACGCCACGCTCGTTCAAAACACCCTCAAGCTCTACCGCTACGGTACTCTTGCCGCTACCGGACAGTCCGGTGAACCAGATAGTGGCACCCCGGTGACCCAGCAGCCTGGCACGGTGGTCCCGCGTGATATCACCCTCGTGCCAATGCACATTGGTGGCTTTTTGTTCAGCCATGCTTATTCCTCGACAGGCGGTTTAATTCGGCGGGAGAGTTTATCACGGAGCCCCCTCAAGGAGCAGGATTGCGGGCCGCACAAAACGAGCGCCAGGTCTCAGTATCGTTGGCGTAACCCGCCTCGAACTGACTACACCTCAGGTCCTGAAGCAAACCATCGTGCATGCCTAGAGCATCAACAAGCCCAGACGCGCCACGGATATCCGGTTACCGCCCCCGCGCTCCGCTTTTTGCATAGCCGCCTCTGCCTCGGACTCCATCTGCGTCGCCAATCGCTCGCTGGACTCCACGGGGTGCCGAGAAGGCTCCCAGCAGACCAGACCGATACTTAGCGATACGTGCAGCACCGCACCTCGGCCGTCATCGATAGCGAATTCATCGATATCCTGACGCATACGCTCACCAATATCGTGGGCATGAGGTTCATTGCAGGCAGGCAGCAGCACAGAAAAGTGAGTCGCCGAAATATGGGCAATATAGTCCGTTGCGCGCAGCTCCGAGCACAGGCGCTGGGACACACGGCGCTGCACAAAATGGCAGGCCACCTCGCCATAGTCTTTGCAGATATCAGCCAGTTCGTCCAGGGAGATATACAGGAGAGTCATGGGGTGATTCACCCGCCGCGCCCAGTAAATTTCACGCAGCATATCGCGGCGAAATGCGCGCAGGTTCCCCACTTCAGTAACCGGATTAAGCAACGTCAGCTGATCTACACGCTGATACTCAACCACGCGCAGCAGCGCAGCGGCCACCAATTGGCCCAGCATGGCGAACAGCTCGCACTCCTGGTCTCCATAGCCGGTCATGGTATCGCTAAGCGCTATATGGTAGCTCCCCACCAGTCGATTGCCATCAAACAGCGGCATCATGACCGCACCGGCAGCGTTGGACGCTCCCGACAAAATGATAAACATACGGCGATCATCCAAATCGATTATCGCTGTTTCCGGCACATCGTGATAAAGCTGATACAAAGCGTAGTTGTCGGTCTTGAGCGACAGGGAAGCGCCGAACAATTTGCGGATCGGCAGGAGTCGGGCTATCTGCTCTTCAGGGTCATGCAGGCGCAACTCCGCCTGTGTTGTACCAAAGCTATGAGGAAAGTCCTCCAGCAGGTACTTGACCAAAGACGAGAGGCTCTTTACCGCAAGGAGATTACGTTGCGCCTGACGGAGCTGACGCAACACGTGGACATGTAACAACTGGACTGTATCGTCCCCGTCGTCGGGCTCCACCGGGAGCACGGTCATTTCTATGTTAGTGACCTCAGGCCCGGTATTGTCGTTTTCGCTCACTTTAGCTCTTTCTTATTCTGATTCTGCGCCACGGAATACTCTCCCTTACTCCGGGTAAACAACCCGAGGCTTTGATGTGCAAGTGTAAGACCACTATACTCCCGTGCGCAAACCGAGGGGTGGCCCAGGCCTGAGACGCCTGCTCTTCACGACTTTCTTACCTAAGACAGTGAAGCCACGCAGCGAACCCTTTGAACCTGATCCGGGCAATACCGGCGTAGGAATGGTTGTAGCTTTGGCATGTCGTCTCCTGGCCCAAGCCGCTCGTTCCCACGTCCGAGGGAACAACGATGAGTAAATGCATACCCAAGAGCCTCACTGGCAAGCCAGGTCGGCAGTACCGCATAAAGAAAATCCCGAGGTTGAGAGTCCGCCTGCGAGACCTACTTCTCACGGCCGTGCTGGGCACCAGTGCTGCGACAACGGCTCAGACCCAAGTGGACACCAAAGCCCCAGCTCTGGAAGAGATCATCGTCCGCGCCGAACTTCGAGACACTCCCTGGCTCTCTCAGCCATCGAGCAGCAGCATTATGGATGCGGCGCAGATACAGGAGCGCAACGCCATTCATCTGGAGAACCTGCTGTTGCTTGCGCCCAATGTGAATATCGCAGGAGGCAGTTCCCGGGCCCGCTTCTATCAGATACGCGGTGTCGGTGAACGCAGCCAGTTTGTTGACCCACTCAATCCTTCCGTGGGCCTGCTCATCGATGGCATAGACTTCAGCGGGCTTGGTAGCGGGGCCACGCTGTTCGATATAGAGCAGGTAGAGGTTCTTCGCGGCCCCCAGGGAACCCTGCATGGCGCCAATGCTCTCGCGGGTCTGGTCAACATGCGTAGCGCGGCGCCAGAGCCGGAGTTTGGCGCCCGGCTGCAGTCCACCGTTGGCGATTACGGACGTCGCGAACTCGGTGTCAGCGTCACCGGACCGCTTGCCTCAGACGACCTCCTGTTTCGCATCGCCGCGTTCACCCACCGCAGCGACGGATTTATGGACAACAGCTTTCTCAATCGCAGTGACACCAATGCGCGCGACGAAACTGTGCTGCGCACTCGTCTGCGCTGGCTTCCCAGTGCCCGCCAAAGCCTGGATATCACCCTGACCCGCATCGACGTGGACAATGGCTATGATGCGTTTTCCCTGGACAATACGCGCAGCACCTTATCGGACATGCCCGGCAATGATCGCCAGGAAAGCGACGCAGCAGGACTGCATTATCGCCGGGAAGGCGATCGCATAATCACGGAAGTCATGGCCAGCGCCGCCACTTCCGACACCGACTACAGCTACGACGAAGACTGGAGCTTTGTAGGCATCGCTCCGGCACTCGAGTACTCCTCCTTTGACCGCTACCTGAGAAACAGAGACAGCTACAGTGCGCAGCTAAGGCTTTCATCGGCAGCGCCCCTTTCCACCTCCGTCGGCGCTCTGGACTGGACCGCAGGGCTCTATGCGCTGTCTGACGATGAATCCCTGCGCCGGGAATACACCTTCCTCAGCGAGGACTTTCGCAGCAGGTTCAAGGCGGAAACGCTGGCGGCCTACGGACAGCTGGATCTTGCACTCACGCAACAATGGACCCTCAGCGCCGGCCTTCGTCTTGCCCATCGCTTCATGGCTTATGACGATTCCAATGCAATCTCCAGCGAGCCAGAGAACAACTTATGGGGCGGGAAACTTGCGCTCAAATATGAAACGGACGAACTGGGGATGCTCTATGCGGCAGTATCCCGGGGGTACCGCGCGGGCGGTGTGAACGCGGGTATTCTTGCCTTCCCGGCGGCCGACAACGAGATATCGGATACCCTGGCTGACCTGCGCTTCTTTGATGAAGAGCTGCTTTACAACCTTGAAATCGGCCACAAGGGGCAGTTCCTGGAGGGTCGCCTGCAAAGCGCCTTGACCCTCTTTTACATGGATCGGAGCGACCAGCAGGTTCGAGGCTCCCTCGTGATTCCCCGGGGCGATGGCAGCACCGCCTTCGTAGATTACACAGACAATGCCGCCGCGGGCTACAACCTGGGCGTAGAGTGGGAACTGCGCGCCGTCGCCAGCGACACGCTTGAGGTATATCTGAACACCGGCTTACTGCGGGCGCGGTTTGACGAATACGTCAATGCCGATGGTCGGGACCTGAACGGGCGCGAGCAGGCGCACGCGCCGGGTTATCAGTTTGCCGCCGGTCTCAACTGGCGACCCGGCAAACACTGGCAGGCCGACCTCCAGTGGGAGGGCCGGGATTCTTTTTACTTCTCGGACCGGCACGACGAGCAATCCGGTGCCTACACGCTGATCCATCTGCGCGTAGCCTATCAGCGTGAGAACTGGGAACTGGCGCTCTGGGGGCGCAACCTGCTGGACGAAGACTACTTTACCCGCGGGTTCGGCAGTTTCGGCAATGACCCTCGCAAAGGCTATATCACTGAAGCCTATCGACAATTTGCTGCCCCCCGGCAGCTAGGTTTGTCGCTGGAACTCCGCGTTTGAACGATGCATGGGAAGCTGGGGCGGTACTACTGGGGTTTGCTTACCTGATCCTGGCGATTCGGGAAATGCGTAGCTGCTGGATCGCCGGCGCAATGGCGTCCGGCATCTTCACCGGCATATTCTGGCAAGCCGGACTACCCATGCAGGCGCTGCTGCAGGTTTTTTATGTAGCGATGGCCGCCGTGGGTTGGTGGCACTGGGGCAAGGATGGCTCTGCGGATGCCCGCACTGTGAGTCGCGCGAACTGGCGCTACCACGCGCTGGTGCTCAGCGCCCTGGTGGCGCTCAGCGGCGCCACACTGCTGGCGCGCGACTCACTCAGTGACCTGCAATCCGTGGTAGACACCGTGAGTAGCTGGGGCGGCGTCCTTGCCACCTGGATGGTGACACGCAAAAAGCTGGAAGCATGGATCTATTGGATAGCCATTGATGCGCTGACCGCCGGACTGTATCTGGACGCGGGATTACTGGCATCATCTGCGCTTTATATTGTTTACACAGGATTGGCCTTTATCGCATGGAAGCAGTGGCACAGCAGCTTGCGTCTACACCACAAGACCTAGTCGACGAGGTCTGCGGAAGCTTTGCCCTGTGGGCACCGCAGCTAAGCCGCGCGCCGGTACCGGGTGACGTACTGTCCGGGGGTTACAACCACCACGTGCAGCTTCTCCAAGGGCAGGGACAATGCTGGGTGCTTCGCATTGACCGGCGCATTCGTGATGCTTCTCAGCGCGAACTGGAGGCTGAAATACACAGGGAGGCTGCAGCCAGTAACATCGCGCCCCGACTGGACTACAGTGACCCCCAACGTGGCGTGACCATCATGGAGTGGATCGACGGGCAGCGGGACAATAAAAGCGCTGGAGAGAACCTGGCGGGGCTCCTGAGATGTGTTCACGCTCTGACACCTCGGGGGCAGCGCATCGAGTCCTGCGAGGTTTTGAACCACTACCGGGCTTTACTCGCAGCGGATGGCCCTTTAGCGGGGCTGCTTCGTGCAGCCAGCCATCTTATCGATCCCGCATTAAAAACCATCGGTACCGCCGACAATGTAAAGGAGGTGCTATGCCACAACGATTTGCTGTCTGCAAACCGCTTACAACGCGGCGACCGACTGTATGCGCTGGACTGGGAATACGCGGGCGTGGGAGACCCGCTATTCGATCTTGCGGTATGTGCCTCCGAACTGTCAGGCAACAGGACTACTCAACTTCTTGAGCGCTACCTGATGCGACCGCCCACGCCTGCAGAAACCATGCGCTTTGAAGCCCAGCGTCTGATTTACGCCTGCATCGAAGCCTGCTGGTTTAACGTGCACCAGACCGGCGCTCCCGAGGCAGCACAAGCCCACCAGAAGCTCGCTGCTCTGCTCCAGCGCGGGAACCGATAATGGGAGCCTGGCACATCCTGGGAGCCGGAGCCATAGGTAGCCTCATCACCCATCGCATGCTGCAATCACAATGCACCTGTACCCTACTGCATCACCATAACGGCGTCAGTTCACGATCGTTGATCGATGGAGAAAACACCGTAGAACTGCCCGTACAGCCTTTGCAGTCGCTGGCTTCAAAGAGCATTGATCGATTATTGCTCACGACCAAGGCGGGGCAGTTGATCGACGCTCTCAGACTGGCGAGTCCGTTTCTGTCACAGCATGCCGTGATCGCCTGCACGGCCAATGGCCTGGGGTTTGAAGACGCCTTTAGCCAGGTGCTCCCCGGTCACAGCCTGTATCGTGCAGTGAGTACCGCAGCAGCCTTTAGAGATCACAAGGCGGCTGTGCATATTGTTGCAAATGGAATGACGCGCATCGGCGCGCCGGATACCGCCGCAGTCGCTCCTTACTGGTTTGAAGACAGCCTCGCATTACTTCCGGGCTGGCGCTGGGAGTCGCCCCTGACAACCGCTATCGGCGAGAAGTTCGCCATCAACTGCGTCATCAACCCCCTCACCGCAACCCTTGAGTGTCGCAATGGTGAGTTACTTTCTCATGGAGGGGCCGGCCCTGAGCTGCAAGCGCTTTGTCAGGAAAGTGAACCGGCGCTGAGAAGGCTTGGACTTTGGAGCCGTGAAAGCCCGTTACTCGATGCAGCAGTGAGCGTCTGCGGAAGTACCGCACAGAACCAGTCCTCGATGTTGCAGGATAAGCTCGCCGGCCGCGCAACGGAGATTAACTTCCTCAACGGCGAACTCCTGCGCCGCGCCCGGCCCCTTGGGCTGGAGTTGCCCATCAACCAGACCTTGGTGAAAGCCTTGGGCTAATCCATCAAAAAACCGCGAAGCTCGCCAAGCAATTGCGCCAGCGCCTGCTGGATATCCAAAACCCCCGCGCCCTGGGGTAAAGACAGTTGACGCGCCTGGGATCGATCGTCCCTCAACCCCCGAAGCTGTAAAAGACAGCGTCCGAGTTCGCAATCCACCTGAAGTGCCAACTGCCGCTGCGCAATGCAGGCATTGCGCCTGCCGGCAGAACTCAACGTGTACCTGTCGTCGCTGGCAGACCCCGACCCAAGCACTACCGCATGTTCCGACTGCTCCTTGAACAGCAGGGTCAGTAGCGCGTGCAGCTCATCCTCATTCGCCGCAAGCATCTTATTGTCAGGCAGCACATTTATACGGGGGGTCTCGATGGAGATACAGGGTCCGGGCATCATCAGTACAAGGGTCAGCAGAACGCCAGGCGCCAGTATGGAAGCAATAAGCAGGCCTCGGGCGCCGAAGCTTCCCCGTTCCCAGTAGTCAATCAACCGGGCTTGCGCGTTCTGCCACAGCGGCACACGTACCAGCTTTCGGGGCAAGCGTGATGCAAAGACACTGTCATGGATCGGCTGGGAAACCGTATGCAGCGATAGATCCGAGAAATTCGCCGCGGGGAACAAGCAACGCAGATCCCGCAAATGCTCCCGCAGTTCGAAAGTACCCCCCGGCCGATCCGCTGGCTCTGCAGCCAGCAATGCCCGCAGTAATCCCTCTAAAGCGGCGGTTTCCGATGGTCCCAGTCCCGCAATAGCTGGCACCGCCCCTAATCCCGCCCGCAGCCGGCGAACGTCGAGTTCGCTGCCGTTAAAAAACGGATGCACGCCGTAGAGCATGCGGTACAACAACAGGCCTAAAGCAAAAAAGTCGCTCGCCAGAGCCGCCTGATCACCGCGAGACTGCTCTGGAGACAGTGCCTGGGGACTGCTCGCGGACCACTGCTCTCCCACAAGTTGAGATACCCCGAAGTCCGTCAGCACAGCGCGTCCGTCAACGGTAAGCAGCACGTTTGCCGGCTTGATATCGCCGTGCACTACAGCCGCTCGACGCAGCGCCGCAAGAGCGGCGGCGAGATCTGTCAGCAGCGCCAGCGCATTCGCCGGTGTGATGCGATGAACATGCCCGAGCAACGCTTCCAGACTACAGCCTGGCACATACTGCACCACCAGCGCGAGGCGGCCTCCCGCACTGACGACATCGTATACATGGACGGTCTGGGGACTCTGCACCTGCATGAGATGTCGGGCCTCGGCCACCGCTCGTCGACGGACAGAAAGTGATCCACTGAGATGATAGAGCTTGATGCAGACACGCCGCTTAAGACGCGTATCAAAGGCCAGATAGACGTCGGCCTGCCCTCCAGAACCCAATCTGCGCAACAAACGGTACTGTGAGAGTCCCCGGATCACCGATCGACAGAGTCCCTAACGCTTGAGAATCTCAGGCAGGTCAGCGGCGCTGACACCGCTGGCGCGGAGTCGCGTCTTGAGGCCCTGCTGAGACACGGCCAGACGATCGGCAGTAGCGCGCAGGTCCCCCCGACAGGCATCCAGTGCGGCGAGCATTTCGCCCAAAGGTACATCGGCGGCGAGACGACATTCGCGCAACGTCTCGAGGCGTCGATAGATTGCAGAGCGGGACACGCCCAACTCCCGGGCGATGGTTGACACCTCATACCTGGCCGCCTTCCAGGCAGCAATAAAATCCTCATCTGAAACATCGGCCAGCCGCGGCGTCGGACTCTCATTCACCTGTGGGGCCGACTCTTGCTCTTCAAGCATCATCGGACCTGGGGAAGGCGTGATGGCAAGTCGCGTTCTAATCGCGTCGGGAAGCTGCAATCCCTCCCGGGAGCAACTGCTGATCTGTGCAACGGTATGCTGTAATTCCCGGATATTGCCTGGCCAGTGATAGATCAGAAACTGCTCAAAAAGTCGTGCCCAGCGTCTAACACTGCTTTCGCTGTCGCCGACATTCCAGACGTCACCATGGGCTTTTGCGGACTCGTCAAACAGGTTGGCCGCCAACAGCGCCACATCCTCACTGCGCTGCGCGAGAGCGGGCAACGATATTTCCTGTGCACCGAGCCGATAGCGAAGCGCGGGACGAAAACGTTCTCGAAGTTCATCAGGATTGTGTTCCATGGCAGCGATCACCCGCAGATCCACGCGCTCGGTTTTACCACCAACCACCTGAATTTCACGTTCCTGCAAGGCACGCAAAAGCATGGGCTGCAGCGTTTCCGGTGTGTCCCCCACCTCGTCCAGAAACAGCGTGCCACCATCAGCCTGCTGAAAAAAACCCGCTCGGTTGCTGTCGGCGCCGGTGTAGGCGCCTTTTCGTGCACCAAACAAACTCGCGCTTGCGATCTCCACGGGCAGAGCGGCCATGTTTACCGCCACCCAGGGACCACAAGACCGGCTACTCAGGGCGTGAATTGCACGGGCAATGCGCTCTTTTCCACTACCGGTGGGTCCCACGAGCAAAACATCATCCGGCGATCGGGCAGCAAGCGCAGCATTGTCGCGCAGTTGCTGCATCGCAGGACTCACACCCCGGAGAGACGCCAGTACCTCATCGGTGTCTTGCTGCCAAGACATAGGGTCCTGCAAGCGAATATGCAGTACAACGCGCTGCGCCAGACTGACAACCAGACCTTGTTGTAACTGGTGCTCACTGAACAGCGCCTGCGCGGGAAGCTCCTGGCCGTTGACGCGTAATCGCGAGCGTCCGGGTTTTCGGTTCAAGTGCCAGGTGGTTCCGTGACGCAGTAGGGAGAAAGCCTCCCGACTGACGTAGCTGTCACCGATACCTTCACCTTGCTGGCCGGCTAACGCGGTAAAGTCAGGGTAGTGCCTACCGAACACCAGAGAATCGTCAGTACAGGGAATCCGGCACAGCTCACCAATGCGTGATGTGTCTGGATGAAAAGCGATCACAACACACAATTCCTGCCGCGCGTCTTGATCTAACGCTGCATCGCACAGCGCCTCATCCATAGTATCGATGGAGCGAGTTTTATCGCCCTTGCCTGGATTCCCCACTTGAACCCCCTGTTAATCTGATCTTTTTTCGAGACGCCGTCGACGACTGAGACTCTGAGCATAGCAGGCAGTGCTAAGGGACTCTAACCCACGCTATCAGCCAAGAATGAGCACGGCAGAAAGCCCCAGCAGCCAGAGGCCCGCGCTGCGATACAGAATATCCCCAAAAACCCGCGCCCCCGGCTCTTGATTACAGGCAACATCTGCGAGCTCGCATAACAGCTGTGGAGCCGGGGTGGTATCAGCAAAATGCGCCAGGGGAGCGCGCTGACTCACTGCCATAAAGTCGCCGCTCAAAGCGAAAGTCAGCCCCAAAATACGCGCCGGAATCCAATCCGCCCAGCGCAGCACCTGTAAATAGCCGGGTCCACGATTGTCCGCCGCGAGCAAAGCGACGGCCCGATAAACCACCGCCGCAATCGGTCCCGCCACGGCAAAATAAAACAACGGTGCAAACCACCGCGCGTACCCGCTGTAAACCAGTCGCTGTAATGCCTGATCCCTGTCCGGCGTCTTTGTGCTCCCTTCTTGCTGACCGTCATCGCCGGGCGCCTCCTCGCTGTCCTGAGAATCCGCTTGCAGGTCGCCGTCGTGAAGTGCATCGGCCATCGCTTCGGGTTCCGGTGCCCACAAACCTTCAAGCGCAGCACCGGCTGCCTGAGGATTTTCAGACGCGCGGGCTTCGTAGCGCTCCAGCACCGTGTGAAAATCGTCACGCCCCAGACTCCAGACAAACAGACCCGCCGTGGCGAGAAGCTCCGCTAATCCAAACAGCCATCCATCCAGCACAGATAAAGCCCAATACGCGGCCACTGCGATAACGCCCAGCGTCGTCAAAACACGGAGAATCTGTGCCGACAGGCGCGCAGCCACAAAATCATCCCACAGGAACAACCATCGATCCCGTTGTAAAAAGTTATCGGGCTGTATGACTTGCTGAAGGGACAGAGCAATGATCATGGCAAGAAATGTCATCGCGCTATGGACTCCTGTATCAGTGAGCGGGGAGATGGGTCGGTGGAATCCCTGAGCAGCTGTCTAAATCCGGCCCAGTCAAACGCCTCGCCGGGGTCGGTCTTGCGACCCGGGGCTATGTCACTGTGCCCGACAATCGGTCCCGGCGCCAGCGTAGGCAGACGGCGCCGAAGTTCGAGCACCAAACGACTTAAAGCCTGATACTGCGCGACCTCGTAGGACTTACTGTCTGTTCCCTCAAGCTCAATACCAATACTGAAGTCATTGCAATTCACCCTTCCGGCCCAGGAGGACACCCCCGCATGCCAGGCGCGATCAAGGCAGGAAACAAACTGCGTCAGGAGACCCTCACGATCGATTAAAAAGTGCGCGGACACTTGCAGTCCTTCGAGCTCGACAAACGCGGGATTGCGGGAGCAGTCCAGCGTATTGCAAAACAGCGCCTCAATATCGCCGGTACCGAAACAGCCGGGAGGCAGCGAGATATTGTGCACAACGAGCATTTCCGGCAGACAGGCTGACGGCCTCGCATTGCAGTTAGGGGACGGGCAATGCCGAGCGCTGTCAAGCCACCCATCCCAGCTTTGTAAAGGAAACATTCGACTATTGTGTGCATCAACACTGTCTACGGCAAGCGCAGAGATGCTTTTCGCCACTCAGTGCTCGCTGATACCATGGTGGCCCTAGAATCCCTGATACCGCAAGCCGGAAACCTGTATGAGCCCCAGCATGACCCGAGTCCCTCAGACCATCGTCGAGCGCAACGTTGAAATCGCTTTAGCAGAGGATATCGGCAGCGGCGATATCACTGCGGATTTGCTGCCCGCCGATCGCATAGCCGAGGCCTCGGTCATTACCAGGGAGGACGGGGTGCTATGCGGCCAGCAATGGGTCAATACCGTTTTTGCCCATGTTGATGATCGCATTACCATCGACTGGTTAGTCGCCGATGGGGACAGCCTGGCCGCCGGTGAAACGCTGTTTCAACTTCAGGGACCGGCCCGGGGCCTTCTTACCGGCGAGCGCACCGCGCTGAATTTTCTGCAGACGCTCTCGGGCACGGCGACCCGGTGCCGGGATTACGCCCGCCACGTCGAGGGCACCGGCGTACGCTTGCTGGACACCCGCAAGACCTTGCCCGGACTGCGCGCCGCACAAAAATATGCGGTGCTCTGCGGCGGATGCCACAACCATCGTATCGGGCTTTATGACGCCTTCCTCATCAAGGAGAACCACATTCTTGCCTGCGGCGGGATTCATGCGGCGGTGCTTCGCGCCAGGGAGAGTGCCCCAGGCAAGCCGGTAGAAGTCGAAGTAGAGAGCACAGATGAGCTACTTCAGGCCATTGATGCAGGCTGCGAGCGCGTCATGCTGGACAACTTTGATCTTGCGGGGCTCCGCGAAGCGGTAAAACTGACCAATGGCCGGGCAGAACTTGAAGCATCGGGCAACGTGACCCTTGAGACCCTACGGGAAATCGCCGAAACCGGCGTGGACTTCATTTCTATCGGGACCCTCACCAAGGGCTGCAACCCCCTGGATTTATCGATGCGGTTAAGCTGACAGACAGCGAGACAACCGCAGTCACAGTCACCTATAGCGGCAATAGCGCCTCGGCGCTTACCAGCACGCCATTGCGATCGGCGTAAATGTAGTCCCCGCTGCAGACAGTGGCACCCCCAATCTCCACCGTGATATTGAGCTGCCCCTCACCCCGCTTATCGGTTTTTTGCGGGCAGGCGCCCAGGGCCTTAACACCCAGCGCCAGCGTTTCAAGAATCTCCACATCACGCACCGCACCGGCAATCACCAGTCCGGACCAGCCGTTTTCTACCGCTTTCGCTGCCAGCTGGTCGCCCAGTAGAGCCCGTCGTAAAGAGCAACCGCCATCGACAACAATCACTCGCCCCTGGCCCGGCTGCTGCACCAACTCTTTAATCAGTGAGTTGTCCTCAAAACACTTCACCGTGACCGCGACACCGCTGAAGCTTTCAACGGCCCCATAGTCCTGCCAGGCATGCAGTATCGCGTGTGCTTCGGGCGCGCTATCAGCGAGATCCGGTGTGCTGAATACCGTCGCCATTACAACCAACCCACGGGATAGTCCATAAGAGCCCCACCGGCATTGGCCACACTGCCTGCGTAGCCTTCACAGCGGGGCAGTATGCTTTGCGCGTAGAAGGTAGCCGTGGCCACTTTGCGTGCATAAAACTCGTTATCACTACCGGCCTTGAGCGCCGCCTGAGCCACCGCCGCACCGCGCGCAAGCTGCCAGGCTCCAAACAAAAAGCCCGTCTGCATCATGTAATCGAACGCAGCCGCTTGGGCAGCCTCCGGGTTCGCAGCCAGCATGTGCAGTATCGCTTCGGTAGAGGCGGTCTGCTGCGCAGCCGCATTCAACAGGCACTGACCAATCGTCGCAAGATCGCCACCGCCGCTGACATAGACTTGCGCATCCGCGCGGATCATATCCAGCACAGCGTCCATGGTTGAGCCACCGTCTCGGCCCAGCTTGCGACCCACCAGATCCGCGGCCTGAATGCCATTGGTGCCCTCGTAAATAGGCGTGATCCGCACATCGCGAAGATACTGGGCAGCGCCGGTCTCCTCCACATAGCCCATGCCACCGTGCACCTGAACACCCAGGGACGTAAGCTCTACGCCCACCTCAGTCATCCAACCTTTAATCACGGGAATCATCAGATCGATGCGGGCTTGCGCCGCAGTACGCTCAGCCTCATCACCGTAATGCGCAAGATCCATGGTGACGGCCTCGCTGTACGCCAAAGCCCGCATGGCTTCGCTGAGGGCTTTCATGGTCAGCAGCATACGCTTCACGTCGGCGTGCTCAATGATAGGTACTCCACCCTGCACCCGATCTTTGGCGTATGCCAGAGCCAGCTGATAGGAGCCCTCGGTGGCACCCAGGCTCTGCAGCCCTACTTTTAACCGCGCCTCGTTCATCATGGTGAACATGCAGGCCAATCCGCGGTTTTCTTCGCCCACCAGATAACCAATAGCGCCGCCTTCGTCGCCAAAGGCCATCACACAGGTGGGGCTGCCATGAATCCCCAGCTTGTGTTCCGTGGACACCGGGTAAACATCATTGCGCTCACCCAGGGAGCCATCCGCATTGACCAGAAACTTGGGCACCAGAAACAGTGAGATACCGCTGGAGCCCTCGGGGGCGTCCGGCAGCTTGGCCAGCACCAGGTGCACGATGTTATCCACCGCGTCGTGATCGCCCCAGGTGATGTAAATCTTTTGCCCCGTAATCAGATAATGGTCACCCTGAGGCACGGCGCGGGTTTTCATCACGCCCAAGTCCGAGCCTGCACCAGACTCGGTGAGATTCATGGTTCCGGTCCATTCACCGGTGTGGAGTTTTTCAAGATACGTGGCTTTTAAGGCATCACTTGCATGCGAAGCAATCGCGAGAGCCGCACCGCTACTGAGGATAGGCGCCAAAGCAAAGGCCATATCGGCGCCATTCCACATCTCGGACGCCGCAGTCCCGTAAAGCTCCGGCAGGCCCTGGCCCCCAAAATCGGCATCGGCAGAAATCCCGAACCAACCGCCCTGCGCAAGCTGCCGGATGGCATCCGCGTAGCCAGGAGAAATGACCACTTTCTGGTCTTCACAACGTGCGGGCTGCATATCAGCCCCGCGCCGCAGTGGCGCAAGTACCTCTCCTGCAAGCTTGCCGCCCTCATCAAGAAGGGCCGCCGTGAGCTCCTCGCCTACACCCAGCTCTGCAAAGCGGGGCAAGCTACCCAGCGTTTCACCCACGCTCAATACCTCGTCGATGACAAAACGCATATCTTCCAGGGGCGCACGATACATAGCAAAAAAGCCTCTAATTGGTTCGTAAAAGATGAAAGACGCAGATAGTACGCCCGAATCGTCAAGTATAAAGGCTTGGCAGGCAGGCGGCATCCTCGCGATACTGCAGCGTTTACATAGCACTGGGTTGCCACCATGAACCTGCACCGCATTGATCTGAACCTGCTGGTCTACCTTGACGCTCTTCTGCGCGAGCGAAATGTCACCCAGGCCGCGCAGCAGCTGAACCTCTCACAACCGGCCATGAGCAACGGTTTGCGTCGGCTGCGGACGCTGTTTGACGACCCCCTCCTGGTGCGCACCTCTGAAGGAATGACGCCTACCGAACGGGCTCTGGAGCTGGAGCCACTGGTGCGCGATGCCCTGGCGCGGATCGATCAGGCGGTCCAGCCCCGCGCGGCATTCAGGCCAGAGGAGGCTCAGGGCGTGTTTCGCATCATGGCCAGTGACTACGCGGAGTCGACACTGTTTCCCAAAGTCCTGGGGGAGCTTCGCAATCAGGCGCCGGGCGTCACCCTGGACATCATGACCCCATCGGACGTCAGCTTTCTGGATGTGGAGCGCGGCAAAGTCGATATGGTGATTAACCGATTTGATTCCATGCCGCAGTCTTTTCACCAAATCCCTTTGTGGGATGACAGTTTTTCCTGCCTTCTCAGTCCAAACCATCCCATCCTCGAGGACTTCAGTCTGGAAAACTATTTACTGTCCGACCATGTATGGGTAAGTAAAACCGGCATGGGTGTGGGCGTCGGCGTTAACCCTGATGATGTCCAGCGTCTGGGCTGGGTCGATGCGGCTCTCAACCGTTTGGGTAAAAAGCGTCAGATCCGGGTTTTTACCCGCCACTATCAGGCAGCAATGACCCTCGCAGAACACAATGATCTGATCGTGACCCTGCCGACTCGCGCGGCGATGCTAAAAAGAGATAATCCGCGGCTCGTCCGCCGGGACCCTCCGCTGGACATACCACCTCTGGAGCTCAAGATGGCCTGGAGTCCTTTGCTGCAGCACAACCCGGGCAATCGCTGGCTCCGGAAGCTCATCGTGGACACCGCAAGACAGATTGTGGCATCGGACCAAAATTCACCAGGTAAATGATGGCGATCATAGCTATTGGCTTTGGGAATCATGGTCCGGCGATTAAAATCGGCGGATTATCTTATCTATCGATTCAAGTTAAGGAGTCTTCGTCATGACAACTCGGGTTTCGCGAGCGGGTTTGCAGGTAGCGCCGGTCATTGCAGAACTACTGGAGAATCAGATTTGTCCGGGTATCAGGGTCAACGCGGATGATTTTTGGGCCTCGCTGGCCGCTATCATCGCCGATCTGCAGCCGCGCAACGAAGCGCTTCTGGCTATTCGCGAAGACCTGCAGCGGCAAATCGATAGCTGGCACCGCCAGCATCCCGGTCCTGACTATGATCGAGCCGCCTACAAAACCTTTCTACAGGACATAGGCTACCTACTCCCCGAGCCCGCTCCGTTTACCATCAGCACGGAAAATGTGGACCCTGAGGTTGCGACCCTGGCCGGCCCGCAGCTGGTGGTCCCCGTCATGAACGCGCGCTATGCACTCAACGCAGCCAACGCGCGCTGGGGAAGCCTCTACGATGCTCTTTACGGCACAGATGTCATACCCGAGGATGATGGTGCCGAAAGAGCCGGCGGCTACAACCCGGTACGCGGCGCCAAGGTTATTGCCTGGGCCCGGGACTTCCTGGACAAGCACTTCGCTCTTGAGACCGGCAGCCATCACGACGCGACGCGCTACGACATTCGCGATGGCGCCCTTTGCGTTCGACTCGGTACCAGTGATCAAAGCAGCGGATTGGCTCAGGCTGATCAGTTGCGGGGATTTTGCGGTGATAGCGACGCCCCCACTGCCATACTCCTTAGGCACAACGGCTTGCACGTGGAGATTCAAATTGACGCCAGCAGCCCCATTGGCGCTGAAGACCAAGCCAGCGTCAAAGATCTGCTTCTGGAATCTGCTATCAGCACCATTCAGGATTGCGAGGATTCCGTAGCGGCTGTAGACGCCGATGACAAAGCGGTGGTCTACGCTAACTGGCTCGGCTTAATGCGCGGCGATCTGAGCGAAGCGTTCACGAAAGGCGGCAGCACCCAGACCCGAAGACTCAACCCCGATCGTCACTACACGGCCATAGATGGCAGCGATTTAGTGCTGCCAGGACGCAGTCTGATGTTCGTGCGCAACGTCGGCCATCTCATGACCAATGAAGCAATCCTTGATAACAACGGCAAAGAAATTCCTGAGGGCATCATGGACGCCATGTTTACCGCGGCCATCGCCATGCATGACATTCAAGGTAAGGGTGAACTACATAATTCCCGCTGTGGCAGTGTGTACATCGTAAAGCCAAAGATGCACGGACCCGATGAGGTCAGCTTTACCGTCGATCTGTTCTGTCGCGTCGAAGATGCCCTGGGGCTCCCCAGAAACACACTCAAGCTCGGCATCATGGACGAGGAGCGGCGCACCACGGTAAACCTGCGCGAGTGTATTCGCAGAGCCAGCGAGCGCATCGTGTTCATCAACACAGGTTTCCTTGATCGTACCGGAGACGAAATCCACACCAGCATGGCTGCCGCTGCGATGACGCCCAAAGGCGACATGAAATCCGAACCCTGGATTAGCGCCTACGAGGACCACAACGTAGACGCGGGACTGGCCTGCGGTCTGTTAGGTCGCGCGCAAATCGGCAAAGGTATGTGGGCCATGCCTGATCTTATGGCCGCCATGCTGGAAGCCAAAATCAGTCACCCGCAAGCCGGGGCGAGCACGGCCTGGGTTCCTTCGCCAACCGCCGCCACGCTGCACGTCACGCACTACCATGACGTGAATGTCGCCGCAGTTCAGGCGCAGTTAAGAGAACGGTCGCCCGCCTCCCTGGACGATATCCTGGCGATTCCCCTGCGCGGCGCGGCCAACATGAGCCCCGAGGCTATTCAACGCGAGCTCGACAATAACGCCCAGGGTATTCTCGGTTATGTGGTGCGCTGGATTGACCAGGGTGTGGGCTGCTCCAAGGTGCCGGACATCAACAATGTTGGCCTTATGGAGGATCGCGCAACGCTCAGAATTTCCTCTCAGCACATCGCCAACTGGTTGGTCCATGGCGTGTGCAGCGAGAGCCAGGTGCGGGAAACTTTGGAGCGCATGGCAGCGGTAGTCGATCAGCAAAATGCCGCCGATCCGCTGTACACACCTATGGCTCCGAACTTTGATAGCAGCGTGGCTTTCAAAGCGGCCTGTGATCTGGTGTTCCTTGGCACCGAACAGCCCAGTGGCTATACCGAGCCGGTGCTGCATGCCCGGCGCCGGGAAGCAAAGGCTTTGAACGGATAATCACTGGGAATGAAATTTTGGCACCCTGATGCGCTGACAATCGCCTTGTGAAGCTCGCGGAATCATTATGAAGGGCAGTTTGAGGAAATTCATTGGGCGACTGCCCCATGGGCAGAAGCGTTTACTCAAGCGCGCGAGGTATTTTCCCAGTGATTTGTGGACTCGATTAACCCGGGGAGACTCGACTCTACCCCCCAAATGGCTGCGATTTGACAGCGAAAGTGATTTTGAAGAAGTGGGCAACCACCTCTTATCGCTGTGCGTTGAATACGGGGGACTTCAACCCTCTTGTGATGTTCTGGATATAGGCTGCGGTGTAGGTCGCTTTGCCAGACCGCTCACCGGGTTTCTATCGAGCGACAATCACTACGAGGGCTTCGACGTAGACGCACTGGCGATCAATTGGTGCAGAAACCATCTCGCCAAACGGCACCCGAACTTTGGCTTTCAACATGTCTCGGTCGTAAACGACCATTACAACCCTGACGCCGCAGTCAATGGGGACCAATTTCAATTCCCTTACGAGAATGATTCCTTCGACTTTGCCGTGGCGACATCTTTATTCACACATCTAGCGTCAGACGACGCCACTCGCTATCTAATGGAAACGAGCCGCGTCTTGAAGCCAGAAGGTAAAGCACTGCTCACCTGGTATGTCATCGAAGACGAGCAGATTGAGCCAGCAAAAGATTTGTCGCTGTCGTTCCAACATAGAGTGGACAAGCATAGCTTTACGGACACGCCCCATAATCCTGGGGCTGCAATGGCTTTTTCGAGGCACTTCACTCTTCAGGCCATCCGCGAGGCAGGATTATCGGTGGTCGGCGACATCCAGCCTGGCACTTGGCGCGGAGATGCGGGACCGACGTTTCAAGACCTCATAATCGTGAGCAAAGACTGAGCTAGCGCCACATTCGACACGCGCCCTACCCAGTCGCTATCCATTAGCCAGCGAGCGCCTGCATGGGAGGAACATACTCATATCCCAGCGCTTCCGAAACCGCCTGATAAGTCACCTGCCCAGCATGCACATTCAGACCATCACGCAAGTACCGATCATCTTCCAGCGCTTTTTTCACCCCCTTACCGGCCAGCGCAAGCACATAGGGCAGCGTTGCATTGGTGAGCGCTAAGGTCGAAGTTCTCGCAACTCCCCCCGGCATGTTTGCCACACAGTAATGCACCACATCGTCAACGATATACACCGGATCCTGGTGCGTGGTCGGTCGGCTGGTTTCAAAACAACCACCCTGATCAATGGCGACATCCACCAGCACCGATCCCGGCTTCATACGGGAGACCAGGTCTGCCGAAACCAGCTTGGGTGCAGCTGCTCCGGGAATGAGCACGGCGCCGACCACAAGGTCTGCTTCCAAGGCATGCCGCTCTATGGCATCGCGGGTGGAGTAAAGGGTCTTCATACGACCTTCAAACAGGGTATCGAGTTCTTTCAGGCGATTGATAGACCGGTCAACGATGGTGACATCAGCGCCAAGACCCATGGCCATGCGCGCAGCATTCACCCCCACAACGCCACCGCCAATAACCAATACTCGCGCAGGCTCCACACCGGGAACACCGCCCAGCAAGGTCCCACTACCGCCCTGCGCCTTCTCCAGACTATGGCAGCCCGCCTGAATGGCCATGCGCCCAGCAACCTCACTCATTGGCGCCAGCAACGGCAATCCGCCTTGAGCGCTTGTCACAGTTTCATAGGCAATCGCCGTAGCACCTGATTCCACCAACAATTTCGTCTGCTCAGGATCCGGGGCTAAATGCAGATAAGTAAACAGGAGCTGCCCTTCGCGGAGCATTCGACACTCGTCGGGCTGCGGCTCCTTCACCTTAACGATCATTTCAGCCTCTGCGAACACCGAGGCCGCGTCCGCGGCAATGCGGGCACCCGCCGCTTCGTATTGCGAGTCATCAAATCCAATGGAGGCACCACCGCAGGTCTCAACGAGAACTTCGTGCCCCGCATGCACCAGCTCGCTCACCCCCGCTGGCGTAAGGCCGATTCGATATTCGTGATTCTTGATTTCCTTCGGTACACCGATAAGCATGCCGACTAACCCCCAGAGACTGTGAAAACACGTACATATTAGTGGCAGCGCGACCATCGCGCGCTACCTCTTTAGGGTGGCAGGTCAGTCTTCGTCGACACTCACATCTTTGTATTGCAGGTTGGTTAATTGCTCGGATAACAAGCCCAACAGGAAGATAATCACACCCGTGGACACCAACAATGCGGTCATGTTCGTAAAGCGCCAGGAGTCGCTCATTATGGCTGTGGCGAGGTAATTGAAGACACCCAATCCCGCGGTTATCACGGAAAATGGGAAGTACACTTTAAGCGGTGAGTAGAGCGTCCCAATCTTGAAAATAATCAGCAGAAAACGCAGGCCATCGCGCAGCAAATTGATATGACCGCGGCCGTCACGCTTGGCAACCTTGATAGGAAGAAAAGCCACCGAGTAACCCGCGCGATAAAACGCCATGGTTGATGTCGTGGGATAGCTAAACCCATTGGGTAGCAGATATAAAAAGCTGAGAAATTTTCGACGATTGACGGCGCGAAAACCCGAGGTCAGATCATCAATGGGCTGCCCGACCATCCAGCTCGCAAATTTATTGTAGAAACTGTTTGCGCCCCAACGGGCAACGCTTGCCTGAGAGCTCAGCCCCGAGCGCGCCCCCACCACCAGGTCGTAACCTTCGTCATATTTATAGAGCAGTCGCTCAACATCAGCTGGATCATGCTGGCCATCAGCGTCCATAAACACCAATACGTCACCCTTGGCAGCCTGGGCTCCACGTTTAATGGCGGCGCCGTTTCCCTTGCTATAAGGCTGAGTGACTACAGTAGCTCCGGCGGCTGCGGCGGCTTCGCCGGTGCCATCGGTGGAGCCGTCGTCGATGACAATAAGCTCGTAATCTGAGTAGTCCGCGCGGATTCGCTCAAATAGACTACCCACGGTGGCGGCTTCGTTACGAGCCGGCACCACAATTGAAACCGTCAACAAAAACTATTCTCCTACTTTATATAGAGCTAGAGTCTCGCTCTGCGCTGGACTGAAGCGGCCACTTGCCTCAATGGTGCGCAACTTGCGCAATTTGTCGACACAACCCTGTATTCCCTGTACTGCGACACAAAAATGCAGGTTCATTAGCATCAGCTGAATATCCTGTGGCGCCTGCGACATGGCCTGATCGGTGTACCACAACGCTCGCTCATATCGCCCAAGCGCATTTTCCAACAGCGCCACGGTGGATAATAGAGGCGCGTGCTCCGAGGTGATAGGGGTTGATTTTGCAAGCGCCTGCAGCCTGTCTGCAAGAGCAAGCACGGTAGATTCATCGCAGCTATCTTCATACACTCGGTCGATCACCAACTGCATAGCTTCCCGCGCAGCCCGATCGTTCAATCCCGAGAAGGCTTTCATCAAGCGTATATCAGGCTCCAACAGGGTCTGCCCCGACAAGCAGGACAGCGCCGTGGCGAAAACCACTCCATCGAGACTGCGTTCACCTGCGATACTGGGGTAGGCTTTGTCAGAATATTCCAAGGCCAGATCAAGATTTTGTGACTGGGCTAACAACAGAGCCATGGCCCGGTTGGCCCGCGGCGACTTGGGGTGAGAATTAACGTCCTGTAATACGATCAGTTCATACTTGGACCAGACCATCGCTTGCGCACCAGTCTCAACGAGAAGTGAACCAGCATAACTAAACAACCAGACCAATATTGGAACCTTGATTGCCGGCGCCTTTTTCAGGCTGGCACTGAGGGCAAACGCCACCCCCAGCACAAGACCCACACCGGGGAAATAATTCCGATGCTCGAAGTAAGGCTCCAGCGCGAGCACCGTGGACTCCACAGCATGTCCCAGCAGAAATATTGCAGCACACAGCAGCAGTTGCTTACCCGCGGCATTGCTGCGCTGCCAAAACCCTAATAACACCCAAGCGACAAAAAACAACAGACTGAGCAAGGTGGCAGGAGGACTAAGAAGTCCCGTAGAAAGACTAAAATCGTCGTGCACCAAACCTAGACGCGAAGTCTGCGGCAAGAAAAATTGCTGCAGATAGTCAAATACTATTCTGGGCTGACTCAGCGCTCGCTCCATAACCGTGTGATCACGAACCTGGTAGCCCTCGACGATCCAGAACCACTGGAGAATCAGGACGCCGCCAATAAGCAGCACCAGCAGAGCGAATATTCGCGAGAATGCCACAGACATAGCTTCACCCCGCTTGCTGGCGCTGCTCTTTGGGTGTAGGGCCAGGAGCGCCGGAACTATCAAGATGAGAGTCGCGGCATTCTCTTTTGAGAAAACCGCCAAAACCGCCGTGCAAAGAGCTGCAACGCCCCAAACAAAATGCCTACGCGACGCGCTTTCGAAACATTCTCGCCAGCGCAGCGCAAACAGCAGCGTCAACAACATGAAAAAGCTACACAGCAGGGTCATTCTCTGCACGTGGTAGAGAACTGTGGAGAGTTGCAGTGGGGCCCAACACCACAGGGCTGCGGCAAGGCAGGCGCTCGCCCGAGGCGAGAAACTCCCGAAAGCCCGAAGCACCGCGAGTATCAACAGATAAACGAGCACAGTGTTGACAAGGTGAAGCACCAGGTTCACCGCTTTTCCCGTGGATGGGCTCGCGCCCCAAAGCAGCGCTTCGCCCACAAACGTGGCCATCGCTACAGGACGCCCCAAAGGCCCGGAGCCATTCCCAAAGACAATGGCTGAAGCCTCGCTTAGATCTATCTCCGCAGGATTCATGCTGGGTATGTTGGGTCGATCGTCCAGTAACGCTGGCCCATCAATACCCGGCAGGTAGGCCCAACACATGAGCAGGGTAATGAGAACAAGCGCCAGCGCCGCCAAAAACGAAGCATGCATTTCGTTATTAACGTAGCGTTTAAGAGGCATTAATCGAGAGCTCGCGCCATGGGCGCAAGAAAACGACGCTGTGTGTCAGCGCGCATCAAGCGCTGCATGGACTGGAGTGCCCTGCCACGCTGACCGTTTTCACTATAGATTTCGATGAGCCGTGCATGCGGCACTGGCTCCAGCGGTGAGCGCTCGGCCAAGTGCTGGTACACCCCTAGAGCTTCCTGCTGGTCATTAGACACAAGCCTGGCCCGCAATCCGCCCACAAATATCGGCCGCTGATTCAAGGTCTCCAGAATGGAGACGAATGCCGCTCGACTGTCTGAACTCATGCGACAGGTGCCGTCCACGAGACAGTCAGTGAGAAAAACCATTGCCGTATAGTCTTCGGCTTGAAGCGGCCGCGATGTTAAAGACTGCAATAGCAGTGATTCCCAAGCTTCACTACCAAACAACTCCGGTAGTATGGAGCCCTCGATCCTGATCAGCATCACCAGCGCAGCAATGTCGGGCTCCTCTTTGAGAGCCAACAGTCTGAGCCGACGCAGCGCCTCCACACGCCTTGCCTGACGCAGGGTCCGCCCATCAGCCCCGAATTCCGCAATGGCGCTATCGTCCAGAAGCGACGCGGCATACAGAAAGTCAGCGCGAGCGGACTTCGGTGAATTTTGATGCGCATACCGGTAAATACTCTCCGCAGACGTCCATATCTGTGCGCGCAAGACCAGCATGGACAAGGACAACAAGAATAACAGCCCAAGCAAGACCATCAGGAATCGCTCCCTGCGATACCGACTGGAGAGCTCAAAAAGCGCTGCAAGCACCCCTATAAATAGCCCCACCGAGGGAAGATAGTTGCGATGCTCATATGCAACTTCAAGCGCAAAAACCGTCGACTCAAGACTGTGCGCGATGAGAAAGAAACACAGCGCAAAAATCAGTGCCTGGCAGCGAAGAATGACGGCAGTCAAAATCGCTAGTGGCCATGCTAACAATGCGAGGGCAAAAAGCTGCGAGCCACCTCCAGCCAAAGCCCACTGTCCATCCTGAAAGAAAACGAGCGGGCGAATATTGGGCACAAGACTCCATTGCAAATACTTCCAAAGTAGCTGCGGCTGTACAGCAACGCGGTCGTGCAGACCAAAGTCTCGATCTGCGTAGCTCGCAGTCAACCAGGCAGGCTCGAAGACGTATAACAAAATCGGCAACAACAAATACAGCACGAGAAGGCCCCAGGAGAAACGTTCAAGTAGCCGAATTTTGGAGCCTGCGAAAGTCCATGCAAAAACGCAGGTTTCGACCAGCAATAAAAGTGGCAACAACAGCACAGCATTTTCTTTGCTGTAGATCCCCAAAACAAAGAACAAGCCTAGCCATAGAAGCAGGGCAAGCGCTTCCTGAACATGAGGAGCACTTTGGAGCCATCGGGTTCGATAGCGCAGGTAGATTACCAAGCCTCCCAGAACCCACAGGGTGCTCAACTGGCTCATCCTCTGCACCGCGTACATTACTGTGGACACATGCAGCGGGGCGGAGCACCAAAGGGCGGCAGTTACCAACGCAGCCACCTTGGCATGCTGCGCAGCGACGCCCCAGAGGACAAAGATCCGGAATGCCAAATAGCCCAAAAGACCGGCTATGAGTAGATGCAAGAACAGGTTGACGCTCTTAACGCGGCCAGGGTCCAAAACGCCTTGAGAGTCACGCTGGAAAACAAAACTTAGCATTGCTACTGGTCGCCCCAGTGGCCCCGCTCTGCCACTAACCGCAACCCTACGCAGATCATCAAACTGCGTGAGTTCAAACTCTTGAATCGCTCTGTTTTGCAACAGATTGGGGGCATCATCAAGCAGCCAGGGACCTGAGAGCGCCGGCAAGTACGCAGACGCCACTGTTAAAAGAGCTAAGAACCCTAAAGCGAGTACCACCTTATTTTGATAGTGATCTACTTGCATGGAAACTCAATCATTAGCGTGCGCGCAAATCTCAAAAGCATAAGACAGTCAGCAGCTCAGCAGCTCAGTGGCTCAGTGGCTCAGTGGCTCAGCAGCTCAGCAGCTCAGTGGCTCAGTGGCTCAGTGGCTCAGTGGCTCAGTGGCTCAGTGGCTCAGACAATAGCACGTGCAGAGCAGGCAAAAAAAAACCGGGTCGCGTGGCGACCCGGTTTACTATGAGACCAATGCCTCGTGCTGAGACTCTAGCCGCGACAATTAGCCGGCAAGTGGTTGGGGAGCACGGGAGATCCAGAGGTAGGCCGGCAAGTCCATTGAATGCTGCGGGTATTCGGATCGGTAACCGCGACTAGCTCGAAGCTCAAAACTCCACCAGAGCCGGGCATCACGCTCTGCTTCACGGCCGCTCGTATCGTGTCAGTGCCATTGTACACGATGGAAGAGATGATCAAAGTCTCAACAGTCCGCACCCCAGATTGGGCCACACTTGGCATTGCACCCTGCGATGCATAAAACTCAGCAATACTCGTTTTAGCTTCAGCCAAGCGCGCCATAGGCTCAGCCATCCGCGCCCGCACTGTGTAATCCTGATAAGCAGGCAGCGCAATCGCAGCCAAGATTCCAACAATCGCGATAACGATCATCAATTCGATCAGCGTAAAGCCCTGCTGTCGTTGCATGCGTTGCATGTTTACTTTCTTCATGGTTTCTCTCCAGTTAATTGGCAGCCCATCAGGGCCGCGAAACACTTTCTATCGTCACGTATTAAGCAGGTTACGGGCCAATTTCACTGAAAATGAAATAAAGCCAAATAATACAGAGACTTAAAAAATATCTAGGACCAGCCACCCTGAGGCCAACGTACGCAGAACTCGCACCATTTCGCCCCGCTTGATCACTAACTGACATTTTTTGTCAGTACGGCGCCCAAAAAAGGTCCCAATCTTTCATCACACGGCCAACAGACCAATTTGCAGGAGCAACAAATTCACCACAATCAATACCATATAAGGACTTCAGCCACGCTGGCGCTACCGCTATACTCTGCGGGTTGATTTAGGGCAGCTACGCATGAACGAACGAGTCAGCGGTAAACCCTCCGGCCTGGCCGGGCGCCTTGTTATCGAGGGACTCCTCGATGCAGAGCAGGCCTCCAAGGCCCAGGCCGCCGCCGCCAATGAACGAATCCCCTTCGTTCGGTACTTAGTCGACGAGGTAAAAATCGACAGCCACAAGCTGGCAGAAATCGCCTCGCAGGAGTTCGGTGCAGCGCGCTTTGACATAACAGCGTTTGATGCACAATTCTTACCCCAGGGCGTGGTGGAGCCCGAACTGGTCACCAAACACCACGCGCTGCCGCTCTACAGCCGGGGTAAGCGTCTCTTTATCGCAGTCTCCGATCCCACCAATCTCGCAGCGCTCGATGAAATCAAGTTCCACACGGGTCTGAATACCGAAGCCATTCTGGTTGATGAGAAGAGCCTGCAAAAGGCCATTGCGGAATGGACCGACGCGCAGGACGACATGAGCGGCGGTCTCGACGACCTGGAGTCCGACGAGTTTGACGATATTGATATCGGCGCGGTCGATAACGACGCAGACCCCGAAGACGACAGTGGTAGCAGTGTCGACGAAACGCCGATCGTACGATTTGTTAACAAAGTGCTGGTTGACGCCATTAAACAGGGCGCATCCGATATTCACTTTGAGCCCTATGAAAAAGACTACCGCGTTCGCTTCCGTACGGATGGCGTATTGAGAGAAGTTGTCCGCCCCCCCCGTAATTTAGCGCCACGCTTGTCTGCGCGCTTAAAAGTCATGTCCCAGATGGACATTTCTGAGCGGCGAATGCCGCAGGACGGACGCATTCAGATGAAACTCTCCCGGAATCGCTCCATCGACTTCCGGGTCAACACGCTGCCCACGCTCTTTGGCGAAAAAATAGTTCTACGGATACTGGATCCCACGAGTGCTCAGATGGGGATCGACGCGCTGGGCTACGACCCGGATCAAAAAGACATGTTCATGAAGGCGCTAAAGCAGCCTCAGGGCATGATTCTGGTTACCGGGCCAACGGGTTCTGGTAAAACCGTCTCGCTCTATACCGGCCTCAATATACTCAACGAGCCGGAGCGAAATATCTCCACCGCAGAAGACCCGGTAGAAATCAATCTCTCGGGCATCAACCAGGTACACGTGAACGCAAAAGTCGGCCTTAACTTTGCGGAGGCCCTGCGCTCGTTCCTGCGCCAGGACCCGGACGTGATCATGGTGGGTGAGATCCGCGATCTCGAGACGGCAGAAATTGCGATCAAGGCTGCGCAAACGGGCCACTTGGTACTGTCGACACTACACACCAACAGCGCCGCAGAAACCATCAGTCGTTTGCTGAACATGGGCGTTCCCGCGTTCAATGTCGCGACTTCGGTGAGTCTTATTATTGCGCAGCGTCTGGGTCGTCGCCTGTGTAAAGAATGTGCCGCCCCGGCAGAGATACCCCACGAGACGTTGCTTGAGCAGGGCTTCAGTGAAGAAATGCTTGCCTCGGCGACCATCATGAAAGCCGTGGGTTGTGACGCCTGCAAAGACGGCTATAAAGGACGTGTGGGTATTTACGAAGTTGTTCGCATCACTCCCGAGATCGCCAACACGATCATGGAAGACGGCAACTCACTGGAAATCGCACGCCAGGCCAGAGCCCATGGCTTCGCCGATCTGCGAACATCAGCATTGCGAAAATGTGCCCAAGGTCTGATTAGTCTTGAAGAAGTAAACCGAGTTACGATTGACTGATAAACAGCCTGACTTATGCAGGTGTTCTAACGACGACAGGAGATGGGCCAAACAACATGGCAACGACGGCGACCAGCGAACTGTTTACCTGGAGTGGCACCGATAAAAACGGGCGCCAGACTAAAGGCGAGATCAATGCGCCGTCGCAAGCTATGGCGCGAGCTCAGCTCAGGCAAAGAGGCATCAACCCCCGGTCGGTACGACGCAAGTCAAAACCCCTGTTCAGCGCCCGAAAAAAACCTATCAAACCGGCTGACATCGCTATTTTCACGCGCCAGATGGCGACCATGATGAAAGCGGGTGTTCCACTGGTACAAAGCTTCGATATCGTCGGTGATGGCCTCGAAAATCCATCCATGAAAGAGCTTGTTAACGGCATCAAGAACGATGTTTCCGCAGGGGGTGGGCTAGCCCTTTCTCTGAGTAAATTCCCCCGCCACTTTGACGAACTTTTTTGCTCGCTGGTCGGTGCGGGTGAGTCTGCCGGTACACTCGAGGTGATGTTGGACCGTGTTGCCACCTATAAAGAAAAGACCGAGCAGTTAAAAGCCAAAATCAAAAAAGCACTGACTTACCCCACCGCTGTTATCGTGGTGGCGCTGGTGGTATCGGGCATTCTACTTGTAAAGGTGGTTCCCCAGTTCGCAGAGACTTTTTCAAGCTTTGGTGCAGACTTGCCGGCATTTACCTTAATGGTCCTGCGACTGTCGGACTTTATGCAGGCTTGGTGGTTTATTATTGTTATCGGCATTGTCGCCTCGGTGTACGCCTTCAAAGAGTTACGCCTGAAATCCAAGTCGTTTAGTGATGGCGTGGACCGGCTGATGCTGAAACTGCCCATTTTTGGCGATATCGTTCATGATGCGGTTGTGGCGCGATTTTCCAGAACCTTGGCGACTACCTTCAACGCCGGTGTTCCCCTGGTAGATGCCCTGGAATCTACAGCCGGTGCCGCGGGCAACTCGGTGTTTAGCGCAGCAATTTTGCAGATTCGGGACGATGTCACTACCGGCTCGACCCTCTACAACTCCGTAAAGAGCACCGGCTTGTTTCCAAACATGCTGCTACAGATGATCTCCATTGGAGAAGAATCTGGCCAGCTGGACGAAATGCTGGACAAGGTAGCCACACATTACGAAGAAGCAGTGGACAACTCCGTGGACAGCCTCAGCTCACTCATGGAGCCGATGATCATGTCGGTCCTGGGTGTGCTTGTAGGCGGCCTGATGATTGCTATGTACCTGCCCATATTCATGCTGGGATCCGTGATCTAAAACGTTGTCGGACCCTGCGCTGGTTTGACAAGATATCACTATGGCGGACTCCCCCATGCTCAGCGATTTTCTGAATGCTTACCCCGCGTATTTTTATCTGCTGGTCGGGGCGCTGGGCTTAATCGTTGGCAGCTTTTTGAACGTCGTGATCCTTCGTCTGCCAGAGATGATGCAAAGAGAGTGGCGCAGCGACTGCCGTGCTTTGCTGGAGCTGGAACAAGACGATACGAAGGATGACGCAGGCAAGTTGTCGCTATCCTTTCCGGGATCGCACTGCCCTGGCTGCCATCATGCGATCAAGCCTTGGGAAAACATACCTGTCATCAGCTTTCTGTTTTTGCGCGGGCGCTGCTCACACTGTGCAGCAGCGATTAGCTGGCGATACCCCCTCATCGAACTGGCAACGGCAGTTGCATCAATAACCGTCGCCTTCCATATTGGGGTGGAGCTTGCGTTGCTTGCCTACCTGCTACTGACCTGGTCACTGATTGCCCTGGCTGTGATCGACATCGACACGCAGTTGCTGCCAGATGACATCACCCTGCCGCTACTGTGGGCCGGCCTTCTCTTCAATGTGTTCCTGGGTCCCACAGCGCCGGTAGATGCGATTTTGGGAGCTGCCGGCGGATACCTCCTGTTGTGGTCCATTTACTGGCTTTTCAAGTTGGCTACCGGCAAGGAAGGCATGGGTTATGGCGACTTTAAATTACTGGCCGCCCTGGGTGCCTGGCTTGGCTGGCAAAACTTACCCATCATCATTTTGTTGTCCTCCGCCGTGGGTGCGGTACTTGGCGTCCTCATTATCGTAGTTCAAGGCAAGGACCGTTCGCATCCACTACCCTTTGGCCCCTATCTTGCGGCCGCAGGCTGGATCAGCCTCCTGTGGGGTGGCACGCTCTCGGCCCTGCTGCTTGCAGGAACCCCATGAGCGAGCCGCTACGCGTCGGAATTACCGGTGGTATTGGTAGCGGCAAGAGTGCCGTCACCGAACGCTTAACGTCGCGAGGCATCGAGGTTGTCGACGCCGACATCGTGGCGCGAGAGGTGGTTGCTACGGGCAGCCCTGCCCTGCAAAAGATAGCCCAACATTTTGGCAACGATATTCTTTTGGCAGATGGCAGCCTTGATCGCGCAGCGCTGCGCCGTATTGTTTTTTCGGACCCGGATCAGCGCCTATGGCTGGAAGGGCTCACCCATCCACTTATTGGTGAGAGCATTGCGCGGCAACTCGCAACGGCGAAATCACCGTACGTGGTATTGAGTTCGCCCTTGCTCCTGGAGGGTTCTCAGCGCAACTTTGTGGAGCACATTGTGGTTGTAGACGTCGCCGAATCCGTGCAGCTGGCCAGGACCACGGCACGGGACAACAATAGTGAAGAGCTGGTGCGTGCAATCATGGCTGCGCAGATATCCAGGAATTCACGTCTGGCCGCCGCAGACACCGTTATAGATAACAGCGGAGCCCTGACGGATCTGGATCAGCAGGTAGACGCGCTGCATGAAAAACTCCTGAACTTGTCGGCAGCACGGTAACTACAACTATTGTCTTGTGAGCTGGACCATGGCGGCAAGCTCCGCACCACAGGGCCAGCAACTGGAACTAGCGCTTACCCGCAACAAGGCTGCGCACAATCGCCCCATTGGCTGTCGGGAATTCATAGTCCACAAGCTGTGGCACACTCACCCAGCGCATGGGCTGGCCTTCCCTTGCCTGGGGCTCTCCGGCAAATGCGGTAACGCTGTGCACATCCAGTAAAACCTGCTTATCGCCATAGTCATGCTCGATAAGCAGCAGAGGGTGGTGGCTCAGGACCTCTATCCCAACTTCCTCCAGAAGCTCACGCTTCAGCGCCTCAGCAAGGCTCTCACCAGGCTCAAGTTTGCCCCCGGGGAATTCCCAGAGCCCACCTTGATGACTATGGGCATGACGCTTTGTCAGAAGAATCTGGTCTGCCTGAAAAATCACCGCCACGGCCACATGAACAATAGCCGGCGCGTCGCTATTAGCTACTGTGCTACCGGACATATCACCGCTAGCTCCGATACTCGGCATTGATACGCACATAGTCGTAGGAGAAGTCCGAGGTCCATACGCAGGTTTTGGCGTCCCCCCGGCCTAACTCGATACCGAGTCGAAGTTCTTCGCCTTGCATCAGTTCAGCAACCCGGGCTTCGACATAACCGGCGGCGCGGGCACCCTTTTCGGCAATGATCAGGTCATTGATAAAAATGCGCACGCCGGTGACATCCAGATCATCAAGACCGGCGCGACCAATAGCGGCAAGGAGTCGCCCCCAGTTGGGATCGCCCGCAAAGAGTGCGGTCTTTACCAGCGGAGAGTGCGCGATGGTGAAGGCCACATCCAGACATTCTCTTTCATCGCGCCCACCACTTACCTGTATCTCAACAAACTTACTCGCACCTTCGCCATCACGAACCAGGCCCTGGGCAAGCTCCAGACAAAGAGACTCCAGCGCCCGGGCAAACGCCTGCGCCAACTCCGAGTTTACATCGTCACAACGTTGCGTACCGCTGGCGCCCGTTGCAGCCAACACAACCGCATCGTTGGTGGAAGTATCACCATCAACCGTAATACGATGAAAGGACGCCTCCACGGCACGTCGCAGCAACGCATCCAACACCTCAGGCGCTATGGCAGCATCGGTGGCCAAAAAAGCCAGCATGGTCGCCATATCAGGACGCAGCATGCCGGCTCCTTTGGCGATGCCGGTGAGGGCATAAGTCACGTTGTCGGCAACAAACTGCCGGGAGCCGAGCTTGGGCCGGGTGTCAGTGGTCATAATGCCCAGAGCCGCCTGCTCCCAGCAATCGGGAGATCGAGCGGCAAACAGTTTGGGAAGCGCATTGACGATGCGGTCTGCCGGCAAATCCTCACCGATCACACCCGTGGAAAATGGGAGCACTTCACTTTTATCAAGGCCCAGTGCGGTGGCAGCTTCTTCACAGCAGCGCTGTGCCACCTGCATACCTGACTCGCCGGTGCCCGCGTTGGCATTCCCGGTATTGATCAGAAGAAGCCGCGGCATGAAGCCACAGTCACGCAAGTGCTCCCTGGCAACTACCACCGGTGCCGCACAAAAAGCGTTTCGCGTAAAAACCGCCGCCGCGGTGGTACCTGCATCGAAACTCAGCGCGACCAGATCTTTACGGTCCGGGTAGCGAACCCCAGCCTCCACGGCTGCCACACTGACACCGGGCACCGCAAGCGGCGCAGGGGCTTCGCCACTGCTGGCGTCTTTCATGGTTTTAGCGAACCCGTCTAAAGGGCGCCGTGGCACTGTTTGTATTTCTTGCCACTCCCGCAGGGGCATGGATCGTTTCGTCCCACCTTAGGCTCCGCGCGCGTGATCGGTTGAGCCGGGGCTTCGGCCTGCTCGGCACTGGGAGCCTCTGCAGGATCCGGCACCATGCCTGACGCCTGTGCGTGCTGAAACGCCAGCTTGGCCTGCTCGGCATCATGACGACGCTGCTGCTCAATCAACTCAGCCTCATTCTTCTTCTTGATCTCTACGTGACTGAGAAACTTCACCACCTCATACTTCAGGCTCGCCAGCAACTCCTGAAAGAGCTCAAAAGACTCTCGCTTGTATTCCTGCTTGGGATTCTTCTGGGCGTAGGCACGAAGATGAATACCCTGGCGCAAATGATCCATGGTCGCCAGATGTTCTTTCCAGAGCGTATCCAGAACCTGCAGCATGATCTGCTTTTCGATACGACGCATGTCAGGCCCCACACTGTCGCCCTTGGCATCGTAGGCCTGCTGGATTTCGGCCACAATGCGCTCGCGAATGGCTTCTTCATGCAGCTTGTCGTCTTCATCGAGCCACTGCTGTACTGGCAGGGTAATGGCAAACTCCGCCTCAAGCTGACGCTCAAGGCCCGGGATATCCCATTGCTCCTCTACGCTCATGGGCGGGATAAAACTGTCGATCGCCAGATTAACGACATCATGACGAATCGCAGTGATGGTCTCAGAGATGTCGGCTTCAGTGAGCAGGTCGTTCCGCTGTTGATAAATGATCTGGCGCTGGTCATTGGCCACATCATCGTACTCAAGCAACTGCTTACGAATATCGAAGTTTCTTCCTTCTACCTTGCGCTGGGCCTTTTCAATGGCATTGGTCACCATGCGATGTTCAATGGCCTCGCCCTTTTCCATGCCCAGGGCCTGCATGAAGTTCTTTACGCGATCTGAAGCAAAGATGCGCATCAGATTATCTTCCAGAGACAGATAGAATCGCGACACACCGGGGTCGCCCTGGCGACCGGCCCGACCACGCAGCTGATTATCAATGCGTCGTGATTCGTGTCGCTCCGTGCCTAAAATGTGCAGCCCGCCGGCCTCAAGGACCGCCGCGTGACGCTGCTCCCAGTCGGCCTGCATCGCGGCGCGCTGCTCTTCACTAATTTCGCCGGCCTGACGCAACTCAGCCTCAAGGTTTCCACCCAGCACAATATCCGTGCCTCGTCCCGCCATATTGGTCGCAATAGTTACGACGCCCGGGCGCCCTGCCTGGGCAATAATCTCGGCTTCCTGCTCGTGGTACTTGGCGTTGAGTACCTTATGCGGCACCTTGGACTTTTTAAAACGTGCTGATAACGCCTCGGAGGTCTCTACCGAAGCGGTACCCACCAGCGCGGGAGCGCCGATCTCAATGCAGTGTTTGACGTCTTCAACGATCGCATCAAGCTTTTCTTCACTCGTGAGATACACGAGATCGTTCATGTCTTTGCGCACCATGTCCTTGTTCGTGGGTATGACCACCACTTCAAGGCCATAAATCTGCCGAAATTCAAAGGCTTCTGTGTCCGCCGTGCCGGTCATCCCCGCCAACTTGTCGTAAAGACGGAAATAGTTCTGGAACGTGGTAGACGCGAGAGTCTGACTCTCACTCTGGATGGCCACACCTTCTTTTGCTTCGATAGCCTGATGCAGGCCCTCAGATAGCCGGCGACCCGCCATGGTTCGACCCGTGTGCTCATCGATAAGCACCACCTGGCCACCCTGCACGATATATTCCACGTCGCGATGAAACATCACATGCGCACGCAAGCCGGTGTGCACGTGATGCAGCAAAGACAGGTTTGTAGAGGCGTAGAGGCTGTCGCCCTCTTCGAGCAAGCCTTCGCGCACCAGCATGTCTTCAACAAACTCGTGTCCGGCTTCGGTAAGCTCTACCTGTCGTAACTTCTCATCGACGGTGTAGTGGCCTTCCTGGCCCTCCTCATCGCGCTCCAGCAGCGGCACCAGTTTGTTGATGCGCTTGTACAACTCAGAGCTGTCCTGTGCTGCACCGGAGATAATCAGCGGCGTGCGCGCTTCATCGATGAGGATAGAGTCAACCTCGTCCACAATGGCAAAGCTCAGTTGCCCCTGCATCTTGTCTTCGATAGAGAAGGCCATGTTGTCGCGCAGATAATCAAAGCCGAACTCATTATTGGTGCCGTAAATCACGTCTGCCTGGTAGGCCTCACGCTTCTCCTGCTGCGTTTGCCCGGAGCGAACCACACCGACACTCAGGCCCAGGAAGTTGTAGAGCGGCGACATCCACTGGGCGTCACGCCCGGCTAGATAGTCATTGACGGTGATGAGATGCACGGAGTTACCGGTAAGCGCATTGAGATAGGCGGCAAGAGTAGCCACCAGCGTCTTACCCTCGCCCGTGCGCTGCTCGGCAATGCGTCCTTCATGCAGCGTCATTCCGCCGATGAGCTGTACGTCGAAGTGGCGCATGGACATGACACGCTTGCCGGCTTCGCGAGCGACGGCAAATGCCTCCGGGAGAATCTTGTCGAGGGTTTCACCGGCGCTGAGCCGCTCACGAAACTCTCCGGTTTTAGCCGCCAATGCCTCGTCATCAAGCGCCTGCATTGATTCTTCCAGAGCGTTGATCTGGCGAACCACCTTGCGCATACGCTTCAGTTCACGATCATTGCGAGTGCCAAAAACTTTTTTCAGAGCAGAGTTAATCATTAAGTCATTCATTTCGCCGCGGCAGGCCATAAGCCCACGCAGTCCATCCATGTGTGGAATTCGGTAGGTCATCTACGATGACGACTGCCGATATCCCTGATTGTCTTGAACACCGCCTGAAGACCTGCTTCCTGGCGCGCCCGGGAAAATAATAAGTATGCAGGTTCTTCATGGGGACAAAAGCCCATGAATCAAGCCCTGCAGGGAGCCTGCAGTGAGCCTGCAGTGAGCCTGCAGTGAGCCTCCAAGGAGATAGTCGGGGCAAAAACCGGCGCGAAAGTGTCTCACAGACACTCTCTTTTTTCCATCCGGAGCCCGAAGGCCAGGTCAAATAGCAGCTGACGCTGCCGGCGCTGTCACGTAGGAAATTGGCGCCGTATCGGGGTCTTCAAAGGTCACCATTTCCCAGGCATCAGTTTGCGCGATCAAAGCGCGCAATGAGGCGTTATTCAAAGCATGACCTGATTTGTGGGCGCGAAACTCGCCAATGAGGCTATAACCCAACAAATACACGTCACCAATGGCGTCGAGCACCTTGTGCTTGACGAACTCATCTTCATACCGGAGCCCGTCCTGATTCAGAATGCGGTACTCGTCGACAACGATGGCGTTGTCAACGCTACCACCTCGTGCGAGACCCTTGGAGCGCAGATACTCGATTTCGTGCATGAAACCAAAGGTTCTCGCCCGGCTGATCTCCCGCACAAACGATGTGGAGGAAAAGTCGATCTCGGCGTGCGCCGTGCGATCGCGAAACACCGGGTGGTCAAAATCGATAGTGAAGGAGACCTTGAAGCCATCAAAGGGAAGAAAGCTGGCTACCTTGTCTCCGTCCTCTACCGTCACCGGACGTTTGATACGGATGAATTTCTTCGCCGCCGGCTGCTCTTCGATCCCCGCAGACTGGATCAGAAAAACAAACGGTCCGGCACTACCATCCATGATCGGCACTTCACTGGCACTGACATCCACATAGGCGTTGTCAATACCGAGACCGGCCATCGCTGACAACAGGTGCTCTACCGTAGACACCCTGTGCCCATCGTGCACCAGCGTTGTCGAAAGCGTCGTGTCACCCACATTCGATGCTTTGGCGTGAATCTCAACAACAGGGTTGAGATCGACACGACGAAAAATGATACCGCTGTCTACCGGCGCTGGCGCCAGAGTCAGGTATACCTTTTCACCGGTATGCAAACCGACGCCAGTCGCCTTGATGGCGTTGCGCAACGTCCGCTGTCGAATCATACAACCTCCTTGTCAATGCCTTCACTACAGCATGAGCACTCCCAGACGCCGGGGCGCCTGTTATGCGGTCGACAGGATGACAGTCGTATCGATCAGTCAGCCTGTCGCCTGAGAAAAGCCGGGATATCGAAATAATCATCACCCAGTTTCTCCGCAGTAGCGGCGGCTGCCGAATCCCCACGCGCTGCTGCGCGCCGAGCCGGCGGCTTCTCGTAATCACGATAATCCGGTGCTGCCAGGGGATCCATCTCGCTCTGCGGCTCTTCTGGACGCGCAGCCCGCGGTGTTTCGACCACCTGCAACTTCGCACGGGAAGCGGCATTGCCAAGCCCCGTAGCGACTACCGTAACCCTCAATTCGTCGTTCAGTGCGGGATCGATAACCGTCCCGACCACAACGGTGGCCTCTTCCGAGGCAAACTCTTCGATGGTATCGCCCACCTCAGAGAACTCACCGAGCGACAAATCGAGCCCGGCAGTAATATTGACCAGAATCCCGCGTGCGCCTTCCAGATCGATGTCATCCAGCAGCGGGCTATTGATGGCGCGCTCGGCTGCCTCGCGCGCCCGGTTCTCGCCGCGAGAGCTTCCAGTGCCCATCATGGCCATTCCCATTTCGGACATCACCGTTCTTACATCCGCAAAGTCGACATTGATCATGCCAGGGCGAATAATAAGGTCAGCAATACCCTGAACCGCACCCAACAATACATCATTGGCTTCTTTGAAGGCATCCAAGAGACTGGTATTTTTTCCCAAAACCTCCAGCAACTTTTCGTTGGGTATGGTGATTAGAGAGTCAACATGCTGCTGAAGTTCCGCAAGACCTGATTCGGCAATTGAGAGGCGCTTTTTGCCCTCAAAAGTGAAGGGTCGAGTCACTACAGCAACGGTAAGAATCCCCATCTCCCGGGCTATCTCCGCGACCACCGGCGCGCCACCAGTGCCGGTACCGCCACCCATCCCGGCGGTAATGAACACCATGTCCGCACCACGCAGGGACTCGGCAATTCTCTCCCGGTCTTCCACAGCGGCGGCTCGGCCAATTTCCGGATTTGCGCCCGCGCCCAGGCCCTTGGTTATTTCACCACCAAGCTGGAGCACCGTGGGCGATTCCACGTCGGACAGTGCCTGTGCATCCGTGTTGGCGCAAATGAAGTCCACGCCCTCCACGTTATTACTGATCATGTGCTTAACGGCGTTGCCGCCACCGCCTCCCACGCCGATCACTTTGATGACAGCGCTCTGCGGTACGTTGTCTACGAGTTCAAACATAGCTTCCTTCCCCTTTAAATAACGTCACCTTGCGGCGACCTTCCTTCCCCAAAAAAACCTGCTTTAAAAACTGTCCCGGACCCACTGCGTCAGACGCGTCCACCAGGCATCGGTGGGAGCGCGGCTGCGGCCGCTGTGAACCTCACCTGCGTGACGGCTGCCGTAAAGCAACAGCCCCACGGCAGTGGAATAAATAGGATTTCGAACAATATCGGCCAGACCATCAATACTTTGCGGGTAGCCCACACGCACCGGCATATGAAAAATCTCTTCGGCAAGCTCGGCGGCGCCCTCCATTTTTGAGGTGCCTCCGGTAAGCACGATTCCCGACGGAATGAGATCTTCGAAGCCGGAGCGTCGCAACTCTGCCTGAATCAGGGTAAACAACTCGTCGTAACGCGGCTCTACCACCTCAGCAAGCGACTGTCGGGACAGATCCCGAGGCGGTCGATCACCGACACTGGGAACCTTGATAGTCTGATCGGCGCCGGCAAGTTGTGTCAGCGCACAGGCGTAGCGAATCTTTATTTCTTCGGCGTACTGCGATGGCGTTCGCAGGGCCATGGCGATGTCATTGGTCACCTGATCTCCGGCGATGGGTATGACGCCGGTGTGACGAATAGAGCCGTCGGTAAAGATCGCGATATCGGTCGTACCTCCACCAATATCAACGAGACACACGCCCAGCTCCCGCTCATCGTCCGTAAGCACGGAGTACGAGGAAGCCAGTTGCTCAAGAATAATGTCTTCGACTTCCAGGCCGCACTTGCGGATACACTTTTCGATATTCTGTGCCGCGTTGACTGCGCAGGTCACCAGATGCACCTTGGCTTCCAGGCGCACGCCGGACATTCCCTGGGGCTCTTTGATGCCCTCCTGGCTGTCGATCACATACTCCTGCGGCAGTACGTGCAATACCTTCTGATCAGCCGGTATGGCCACCGCGCGAGCGGCATCAATTACCCGCTCAAGATCCTGCCCCACCACTTCCTGATCCTTGATGGCGACGATGCCGTGCGAATTCAGGCTGCGGATATGCGAGCCGGCAATACCGACATACACCGAGTGAATCTGACAGCCCGCCATGAGTTCCGCTTCATCGACGGCCCGCTGAATGGACTGCACGGTGGACTCAATATTGACCACAACCCCTTTCTTCATGCCCTTGGAAGGGTGTGACCCGATACCCACCACTTCCATGGTGCCGTCAGCCATCACTTCTCCGACGATGGCAACCACCTTGGATGTTCCGATATCCAGTCCGACAATCATTCGTCTGTCTTTAACCGCTGCCATCGCGCTCTACCTGCCCTGGGTGTTTTCGGTCAGACCCGCCAACTGCGGGGTCTGGTCAAATGCCACGGCTGCACCGCCGTCGTAACGCATATCGACACGCTGTACGAGTCGATCAGCCTTCTTCAGATCACTACTCCACAGCTGTAAAAAGCGCTGGAGGCGCAGCGAGAAGTCATGATTTCCAAGCTGCAACTGAACGCCGTTGTCCAGACCCACCAGCAGTTGCCCGTAGTCGTCTTCACTGAGAAAAACCGGCGTCAGCGCCAGCGGACGCAGCCGTTCGAGTAGGCGCTGATAGTGGTTCATCAACCGCGCCTCGCTGCCGCCGGGGCCGCGGATCTGGGGAAGGTCCTGCCATCGTTCCCCATCAGCAACTTCGATAATGCGGGCCTCATGATTTAAAAAGGCCTCCTCGCCCCAGCGGGCGATCGGTAGCTGCTCCACCACACTGACTTCCAAGGTGTCAGGGAACCGCCTGCGAAGTTGTGCGCTGTAGACCCAGGGCAATGCCTCAAGCGTGTCCTGAAGCCGGGCGAGACTGAGAAACAGCAGGCCTTCGTCCAACTCATCTGATAAAGCCTCACGAAGCGCGTCCTGACGCAGATGCTCCAGTTTTCCTGTGACCACGATGCGCTCCACGGGCAAATTCCGCAGGGCTTCGGTGCCCAGATACACAACGCCGCTCACCGCAAGCATGGCGGACACCGTGACAGCAGTACTGAGGCCACTTCGAATCGCCGGCATGAGCGCTTTCATTCGCTCACCCAGGGGCTTGGGAGCTCGGCGACGGGTGTTTCGACGAGATGCCGCCACTAGCCGCGTCCTCCTGATGTGGGCCGCGCAGCCTGCCAGGACAGGAGCAATATCTCCTCGAGCAATTCCAGCAGTGATAGACCGGCAGCCGTCGCGGCCATGGGCACGAGGCTGTGATCGGTCATACCGGGCACCGTATTGACTTCCAGCAGCTGAAACTTCCCACTGCTGTCGCGCATAAGATCCACGCGGCCCCAGACCGAGCAGCCCAGCGCTGCAAATGCCTTAAGGGCGAGTGTGCATAACGCCGTCTCTTCATCAGCACTCAAACCGCAGGGTATGTTGTAGCGTGTAGTGTTTGCTTTGTACTTGGCTTCGTAGTCGTAGAACTCCCGCGCAGATTCAATATGAATGGGCGGTAACGCGCGGTCGCCCAAAATGGCCACGGTGTACTCGGGGCCATCGATAAACCTCTCGGCCAGAATCTGATCACCGAACACCGCGGCGGACTCACAGGCCTGCAAAAAGCTTTCGGGGCTATCAACCCGCGTCATACCCAGGCTCGAGCCTTCCGAGCAGGGTTTGACAAAAGCGGCGCCCCAGTCGGCAAGTAAAGCCTGTGCATCTGTGTGCGCATTGACCAGCGCAAAGTCCGCCGTAGGCAGTCCCAGCGCGCGCCAGATTTGCTTGCTGCGCAGCTTATCCATGGCCAGCGCCGAGCCTAGGACCTGACTGCCCGTGCCTACCACCCCCAGAGAGTGCAAAAGCCCCTGTGTCACGCCATCCTCACCGCCAACGCCGTGCTGGATGTTAAAGGCGATATCCACCCCTTTCAGCCCGGTCCACCATTCGGGCTCGCCGGTATCCAATGCCAGCGGTTGGTATCCGCCGTCGGCAAGCGCTGCCAAGACAGTCTTGGCACTGGAAAGGGAAACCTCACGTTCACCAGAAGTGCCACCGAACAACACGGCCATGTTCAATTCACGCAACTGCAGTGAGGCACTCATGGCAGAACCTCCTCGTCACGAAGCTGCTTGGCCAGCCGGGCGATATCACCTGCACCCTGGGTGATGAGCACATCGTCAGCTTCGAGCACATCTGCCAGCAGCGTAGGCACATCCCCGGCAGAGGCCGCATACAGCGGATCCAGTTGTCCGCGTTGGCGGATGGAGCGAGCCAGAGACCGACTGTCGGCGCCGGCAACAGCATCTTCACCGGCGGGATACACCTCCAGCAGTACCAGAAAGTCCGTATCCGAAAGCACGCTGACAAAGTCGTCATAAAGATCGCGGGTGCGGGTAAATCGATGTGGCTGGTACACCATCACGATACGGCGTTCCGGCCAGGCCTGACGGGCAGAGGCCAACGTGGCAGCAACCTCCGTTGGGTGGTGGCCATAGTCGTCTACGAGGGTAACGACCTGTTGTCCCAGCTTGACGCCCTCGTAAACGCTAAACCTTCGACCGACGCCGCTAAAGCGCTCCAGCGTTTCCTGTATGACCTGATCGTCAATACCCTGATCCGTCGCCACGGCTACGGCGGCTGTGGCGTTAAGTACATTGTGGTTACCGGGCATATTCAGCGTGATGGGCAGCGCCGGGTAGCCATCTGGGCGCTCGACCACAAAGCGCGTACGCAGTCCTGCAGGCTCAAGCCCGGTAATGCGGTAGTCAGCTGACTCACTGAACCCGTAGCTCAACATGGGCCGACCGAGATCCTCACCCAGTCCGGCCAGCACCGCATCATCAATACACAGCACGGCAAGACCGTAGAACGGCAGATTGTGCAGGAACTCTACAAAGGTGCGACGCAGCTGCGCAAAGTCACCACCATAGGTTTCCATATGGTCCGCTTCGATATTGGTGACCACGGTAACCATGGGCTGCAAATGCAGGAACGATGCGTCGCTCTCGTCGGCTTCAGCGATCAGATAACGTCCAGCGCCCAATTGTGCGTGCGTACCGGTGCTGTTCACCCGCCCACCGATAACAAAGGTAGGGTCGAGATCCGCCGCCGCAAACAGTGCGGCGATGAGACTTGTTGTCGTGGTTTTACCGTGCGTGCCTGCCACGGCAATGCCGTAGCGATGCCGCATAAGTTCTGCCAGCATCTCAGCGCGGCGAACCACGGGGATGCGTTGTTCCCTCGCAGCTACCAATTCAGCGTTGTCGGCTTTCACTGCGCTGGAAATCACCACGACATCCGCATCACTGATGGTTTCGGCGCGATGCCCGATGGTAACGTTCACCCCTATCTCGCTCAGGCGCTGAGTAACACTGCCGTCGAGCAGGTCAGAGCCACTCACCACAAAGCCCAGGTTAACCAGTACCTCAGCAATGCCGCTCATGCCGCTGCCACCGACACCGACCATGTGGATACGCCGCACCCGACGCATTTCCGAAGCTCCTGCCACTACCGACGTCGTCATCGTGTCAGCGCCTCCCCGCGATCCGCAATCATGCAGGTGGCGTCGGGCCGCGCGCATTCCAGCGCTGCGGCGGCCATGCCGGCCAACAGTCCGGTGTCGGCAATCAAGGTACGCAACGTTGCCTCTAACTGCCCGACAAGATCCGATTGAGGAAGCAACACGGCAGCTCCCGCCTCTGACAAAAAACGCGCGTTCGCCGTCTGATGATCGTCAATGGCATAAGGCAATGGAATCAGGATCGACGGCCTGCCGGTCACCGCAAGCTCCGCGACAGTCAAGGCGCCGGCGCGACAGATAACCAGCTGCGCCCAACCATAAGCCTCACGCATATCTTCAACATAAGGCTCAACACACCACCGGGCATCACTCACCGACGCGTAATCCGCACGCGTTGTGTCGGCATGCAAGGGACCACACTGATGCCGCCACTCGCACTGCGTGCCCAGTAATGCGGCAACCGCAGGAACAGCCTCGTTCAATGGTCGGGCACCCAGGCTGCCACCCAGAACCAGCACCCGCAGCGGGGACCCCGCCTCATATGCCCAGGGGTAATCCGTCGCTACCGAAAGCAGGTCCTTGCGCACAGGATTACCGAGATAGGTAGCCGTCGCATACTGCTCCAGCACATGAGGAAAACCCGTCGCTATCTGCGTGGCAAAGCGAGCCAGGGCGCGATTGGCACTACCCGGCACGGCGTTCTGCTCCTGAAGCAGCAGCGGACGACGCGTCAACCACGCAGCAAAGGCCGCCGGAAACGAGGCGTAACCTCCCATCCCCACCACCAGCGCCGGACGCAAACGCAGCATCAGCCACAGCGACTGCAGCAGCGACACACCCAAAAGCACAACGGCAAGTAACTGTTGAAGCGGGCCTTTACCCCGAAGTCCCCGCATGGGTAATTGGTACAGCCGAATGTCAGCATCCGGCACCAAGCGAGCCTCAAGCCCGCGACGAGTGCCAACCCAGGCCAGACGGAAGCCGCGCTCGCGAAGATCCAGAGCCACCGCCAGAGCCGGGTACACATGCCCGCCCGTGCCTCCTGCCAACATCATGGCCATGGGCGCACTCATCGCTTGCGCCCCCGTTTGGGCTGCTGACGTTCATGCGCGACGCGAAGCACGATACTGAGCAGCACGCAGGCAGTGATGAGGCTGGTACCGCCATAACTGATGAGAGGCAGGGTCAGCCCCTTGGTCGGCAGCAAACCGCAGCTGACGCCCATATTCACAAATGCCTGCCCGGAGAACATCAGCGACACGCCAAAACACAGATAGGCGGCGAACAACTGCCCTTCTTTTTGCGACTGGCGGCCCAGATGAAAAATACGCAGCACCAGCGCCAGGAACAGACTGATCAGAACAAAAGCCCCGACAAAACCCGTCTCTTCAGCCCAGATTGAAAACACAAAATCTGTGTGCGCCTCGGGCAGGTAGAAGAGCTTTTGAACGCTGTTCCCAAGCCCTACGCCAAACCACTCGCCGCGACCAAAAGCGATAAGTGACTGGATAAGCTGAAAGCCCGAACCAAAGGGGTCGGCCCAGGGATCGGTGTAGGCGATAAGGCGCTGGAGCCGGTAGGGCGCAGCCTGAATCAGGAGAGCCCCCAGCAGACCGGTAGCGACAATAATCAGACTCAGGTGCATGAGTCGCATGCCGGCAAGGAACAGCATCCCGAAAGCGGTGGCCAGCATGATGACCACGGCACCAAAATCAGGCTCAGCCAGCAACAACACGGCGACCATGCCCAAAATCATCAGCGGCCGAAGTATGCCCTGCCAGCTTTCCTGCAAGGCTTTGCCCTGGCGGAGCAGGTATCCCGACAGATAAACAATCATGGAAGCCTTGGCGAGCTCGGAGGGCTGCAGAGTCAACGGCCCCAGTGCCAGCCAGCGCTGACTGCCGTTCACATTGCGACCCACACCGGGAATCAGCACCAGAATCAGCAGCAGGCTTGAGAGCAGCAGCAACAGCCAGCCACTGCGGTACCAAAATTCGATGGGCACCTGATAGCAGACAAACCCGCTGACCAGCGCCAACGCGAGATACACAACATGCCTGAGACTGTGATGCCACATATTGCCGTAGGTTGCCTCGGCGTAACCCACCGACGCCGAGCTGATGGCGATCAACCCAATGAGTAATAAAGCCACGGCAATTGCCAGCAACATCAGGTCCGGAAGGCGCCCGACGTCTACGGCGGTTGTTGCGCGGGCGGTATTCATGGCTCCACCTGTGCGAGCACAAGCTGCTTGAAGCGCTCGCCGCGATGGGTGTAGCTGGCGAATTGATCAAAACTTGCACACGCCGGCGACAACAGCACGATGTCACCGGAACGCGCGCGTGCCGCTGCAAGCTCCACGGCATGCTCCAGAGTTTCAGCGATGACGGTGTCGCAGCTAGCACCCAGAGCTGTGGCAATGCCATCCGCGGCTTCTCCGATGAGCAACACCACCTCGCAGTGCGCCGCAACAGCGGGAGCCAAGGACCGAAAATCCGCACCTTTGTCGCGGCCACCGGCAATCAGTATCAGGCGGTGCTCAGCGCCCAGGCCGTTGATGGCAGCCAGAGCAGCACCGACATTCGTGGCCTTGGAGTCATTGATCCAGCGTACTCCCTCTCGCTCCAGCACCAGTTCACAGCGGTGCTCAAGCCCCTTAAAGCTGCGCAGAACGCTCAGCATGGCGTCCCGGGGTAAATCTATGGCTGCGCCCAGAGCCAGGGCTGCCAGCGCATTGGCAAGATTGTGACGCCCGGGCAACGACACCTCATCAGCTCTCATCAAAGGCTCAAAACCCTCAACGATCATTTGTTCGCCATCGACGAGTCGCAGGCCAAAGCCGGTCAGCTCAGGCTCTCCCATCCGCCAACTTACCTGACGGCGCCCCGCTGCAAGCGGGGGAATAGTCAGCGGATCGTCGACGTTGAAAACCACCGCACGGCATCCATTAAAGATCCGATGCTTGGCCTGGTGATAGAGAGGCATACTGCCGTGTCGGTCCAGATGGTCCGGGGTCAAGTTGAGCACCGTGGCGACTTCAAGATTCAAAGGGCCCGCTCTTTCCAGCTGAAAACTCGACAGCTCCAACACATAAAACTCCGTCTGGTCGTCGAGCAGATCCAGAGCCGGCACACCCAGATTGCCACCTACCGCTGTGCGCCGTCCCGCTGCCTGAACCATGGCACCGAGCATTTCGGTCACCGTGGATTTGGCGTTGGAGCCGGTGATACCAATAACGGGTGCCGCTGCGGCTGCGACAAACAGATCGATATCGCCGCAGAGCTTTGCCCCGGCACTGACCGCTCGTTGCAGCCAGGGCTCTTGAGGTGAAATGCCCGGGCTGACGATCAGCTGGGCCGCGGTATCCAGGACGTCCTGGGCGTCAGTACCCAACATGACCGGAACCTCTGGCATTTCAGACCGCAACGCCTCAAGACCGGGAGGGTGCTCGCGGGTATCCACCACGGTGAACTCCTCACCCTGGCGAGCCAGATAGCGAGCAACGGACAAGCCGGTAACCCCGAGACCCACTACCACTTTGCGCCGCGTGCTGCTGATGAGAGTCGACATATCTTTGGCCACCTCCCCCATCACCGCAGCTTCAAGGTAGCAAGGCCGAACAGCACCAGCATCACGGTGATGATCCAGAAACGGACAATCACGCGTGGCTCGGGCCAGCCTTTGAGTTCGTAGTGGTGGTGGATAGGCGCCATTCTGAACAGTCGCCGCCCGGTCAACTTAAAGGACGCCACCTGCAAAATCACGGACACCGTCTCCAGGACAAAAATGCCACCCATGATAAAAAACACGATTTCGTGGCGGGTGATGACCGCAACGGTGCCCAGTGCCGCACCCAGCGCCAGCGCACCCACATCGCCCATAAAGACCTGCGCGGGATAGGTGTTGAACCACAGAAAACCGAGACCCGCACCGGCGATGCTGCCGCAAAATACCGATAACTCGCCACTGCCCGGCACATAGGGTATCTGCAGATAGTCAGCAAAATTAACGTTACCGGTAAGGTAGGCAATGAGTCCCAAAGCCGTTCCCACAAGTACGGTGGGCAGAATGGCGAGCCCATCCAGACCATCGGTGAGGTTCACGGCATTGCTGGCGCCCACAATGACGAAGTAGCTAAGCACGACAAAAAACGCGCCCATGCCAATGGCCACGTCTTTGAAGAACGGGATATACAGCTGCGTCGTCACGGGGCTATCGGCGGTGACATACAAAAACAGCGCCGCCGCCAATCCCGCCACGGACTGCCACAAATACTTCCAGCGAGCCGGGAGCCCCCGGGGATTGCGCTCAACCACTTTGCGGTAATCATCCACCCAGCCCACCGCGCCGAAAGCCGCCGTTACCAAAAGCGCGACCCATACGTACGCGTTGGATAAATCCGCCCAAAGCAAAGTACTGATAGCGATGGCGATGAGAATCAGCGCGCCGCCCATGGTGGGCGTACCCGACTTGCCCAGGTGCGTCTGAGGCCCGTCGCTACGCACGGCCTGCCCCACCTGATGGTAATTCAGACGACGGATCATCACCGGGCCCACCAGCAGCGAGATCAGCAGCGCAGTTCCCGCTGCCAGAATGCCTCGCAGGGTCAGGTATTGAAACACCCGAAAACCGGACTCGTACTGCGCGAAGTACTCTGCCAACAGCATCAACATAGATTGCGCTCCCCGGCGAGTTCGCGAAGTGCGCTCAAGACAGATTCCATGGCGGCGCCCCGGGAGCCTTTCACAAGAATCGTGTCACTGGCACCCAGCAAGTCTGCCAGCTTCGGTGTTAGCGCCTCCCGTGAAGCAAACCACTGTCCATTCGCCCCGAAGGCCTCGACAGCCGGCCGCACGGCCTCTCCCACACCCACGAAGCGCGTGATACCCGAAAGCCGCGCCAGCTCTCCCATCTCTGCGTGACGCTCGGGGCTCTCGGCGCCGAGCTCCAGCATTTCACCCAGTATGAGAAGACTCTCGCCGGCAGTCGCGGCAAGCAGCGTAATTGCTGCACGCACGGATCCGGGGTTCGCGTTATAACTATCATCAATGAGCGTTTTATCATTACCCAGACGCTCACTTTGCAATCGACCGGGCTCTGCCTGCGCGTGCTCCAGACCCACAACGATCTGATCCAGACTCAGTCCGGCCGCTATTGCCAGTGCGGCGGCGGCCAGGGCATTTGCAACGCTGTGACGACCCGGCAGGGGATACTTAAGCGCCCGGCTTTCACCCCTGATATGCAAAGTGAAAGCGCTTCCCTCCAGTCCACACTCCTGCAACCCCGAGACATACAGATCAGCGCTACTGTCGTCCAGTGAATAGCTAAGTGCCTGTGCACCCGCCTGCGCTATGCGATCGCGCCACAGGGGCACCCAGGGCTGATCCAGATTCACAATTGCTGCCCCCGAGCTACCAAGACCGTCATAGATCTCGGCCTTGATGTCCGCTACGTCCGCGACACTGCCAAAGCCCTCAAGATGCGCTTCCATGGCATTTAACACGGTTGTGATAGACGGTCTGGCCAGCGTGCACAGATGCGCGATGTCGCCACGTTTTGTGGCACCCATTTCCACAATGGCGTAGCGCGTATCATCCTGCAGCCGAGCAAGCGTGAGAGGAACGCCGATCTCATTGTTGTAATTACCCGCGGTAGCGACGGTAGATCCCGCTTCACTGAAAATGCTGCGGCAGAGGTTTTTTACCGTGGTTTTTCCGCAGCTGCCGGTGATAGCTACCACCACGCTGGCAGAGAGATCACGACTGGCACGTCCGATTTCGGACAGTGCATCCAGGCAATTCGACACCTGCAGGCAGGGAATAGATACCTGCACAGGTCGCTCTACCAAAGCTGCAATGGCACCCCGGGCAATCGCCGCGTCCACAAAGTCGTGTCCATCGACGCGCTCCCCGGGCAGGGCAATAAACAGGTCACCGGGGCTGACCTGCCGGGAGTCAATAGCGACACCCGAGAACTGCAGTGATGCCCCCGTATACGCCACCCCCAATCGCTGGGCAATCGCGGAGAGTGTCAGAGCAGACATCATGCCGCCAACCTCGCCAAGGCCTGCTGAGCAACGGCCGTATCACTAAACGGCAGACGCTCCTGACCAACGATCTGATAGTCCTCATGACCCTTGCCCGCTATCAGCACACAGTCTTTGGCACCTGCCGATTCGATGGCCAGACGAATTGCCTCAGCACGATCAGCACACACCAGATAATCGCCTTTCATGGACGCCTGAATATCCGCGATGATCGCCAGGGGCTCCTCGCTCCGGGGATTATCGCTGGTGATCACAGCTCGGTCCGCGGTTGCGGACACAGCCTCTGCCATAAGCGGTCGCTTGCCGCGATCGCGGTCTCCACCGCAACCAAACACCGCAATCAGGCTACCCTGGCATTGTTCACGCAGCGTGAGCAGCACTTGCCGCAAGGCGTCGGGAGTGTGCGCATAATCGATAACCACCAACGGGCCACCCGCAACACGCAGAGGCTCCATGCGTCCGGGCACAGACGCCAGACTCTCTACCGCCTCCATAACCGCCTTGAAAGGCAGGCCAGCCTGCAGCGCTGCGGTCAATGCGGCCAGCAGATTGACGGCGTTAAACTTGCCAAGGAGCGGGCATGTCAGCGTCGCCTCACCCCAGGGACTTTCAAAACGAAACCGAAGTCCGGCTCTGCTTAACTTAAGGTGACTCAGGCGCACCTCCGCAGTACTGTCTTCAATGCCATAACGCAGCACAGACACGCCGGTGGGAACACGTTGCGCAAGATGTCGGCTAAAAGGGTCATCCGCATTCAAAATCGCTGTGCGCAATGACTCAAAGGCGAACAGTCTGGCCTTGGCCTCACCATAGGACTGCATATCACCGTGATAATCGAGATGATCGCGAGTGAGATTGGTGAAGATCGCCGTGTCGATATCAAGGGTATTCACTCGCCCCTGATGCAGCGCGTGGGAGGAGACCTCCATGCTGACAAAGGGCACCGCCTGCCCGGCCCAGCCCGCCAGAATCTCCTGCAAGGCAATGGAATCAGGTGTGGTGTGAACACTGCTGTGCACGCCTCCGTCCAGAGAGGCACCGAGCGTTCCAATCACGCCACAGTCGTACCCCACGCTGCGCACAAGCCGGGCAAACAACTGACTGACCGTGGTTTTGCCATTGGTACCGGTGACCGCTGCAATATGCATCTCGCGACTGGGTTCCCGAAAAAATCGTCCGGCAATTTCACACAGCCGATGTCGCAGGTTTGGAATCACCACCATCGGCAATGGCGACAGCCTCAGCGGGAGCTCGTCTTCCACCAATGCCGCCGCCGCTCCGGATGCAGCCGCCTGCGCGAGAAACTCCCGACCGTCCTGTGCATGCCCACGCAGCGCGATGAATAAATCGCCCTTTTCGACCTGCCGACTATCCAAACGCAGCGCCGCGATATCAAGCGCAGGCACCTCGGCCGCCAATCCTTCCAGAAGGATCGGCAAAGAGTGTTGCAGCGCAGTCACACCGGGGCTCATGCATCACCTCCGGTCGCTGTAGCGGCAAGCATTTCAGCAGAAGGCGCGAGAGTCGGCGCAACACCCATCAAACGCAGTGTTTCCGCAGTCACGCGAGCAAACACAGGCGCAGCAGCCGCACCACCGCCATAGTTGTCACCCTTGGGACGATCCAATACCACCACGGTGACAAAGCGCGGATCCTCCATGGGAGCCATACCTACAAACAGCGCAACGTACTGATCATCCAGATATCCGCCGGCGCCCACCTTATGCACGGTGCCAGTCTTGCCTCCCACCTCGTAACCGGAAACGCGGGCCTTGCGCGCCGTACCCTGATCACCCGTCACTTCATGCAGCACCCTGCGGACATCCGCGGCTATCTGCGCATCAACCACACGCACGCTCCGCACATCCACCGCCTCGCGGTGCAACAAAGACAGCTCCGGAAGCAATCCGCCGTTAGCAAAGACGGCATAGGCCCGGGCAATCTGCAGCGGCGTCGCGGTGAGGCCATAGCCAAAGGCCAGGGTCACCTGCTCGATAGGACGCCAGCGTGGACGCTGAGGAAGCAGCCCGGCGCTTTCCCCCGGAAACCCCGTGGCGGTGGACTGACCAAAACCAAATCGATTAAACACATCCCAGACAGGCTCATGGCCGATATCCAGAGCAACTTTGGTAATCCCTACCTGACTTGATTTCTCCACCACCCGGGACAAGCTGATCTCACCGTAGTTACGGGGGTCGGGCAGGACTTTTTTGCCCACGCGAATTCGCCCGGGGCTCGTATCGATAAGCGTTGTGGTCTCGTAGCGCCCGGACTCCAGAGCGGCGACCAGCGTCAATGGCTTCATGGTTGAGCCGGGCTCAAACACATCCGTCACCGCACGATTTCGCGTCTGACTCATAGTCACAGTGCTGCGATTGTTAGGATTGAAGTCGGGGTAGCTGGCGCTGGCAAGTACCTCTCCGGTGTGGCTGTCAATGGTGACAATCACCCCCGCATCGGCACCGGTCACTGTTACCGCACGATTAAGCTCACGGTGAAGGAGGTATTGCAGACGCAAATCAATAGAGAGCTGAAGATTGCGGCCCGGTCGCACAGGTTCAATAACACCGATATCCCGAACCGCATCACCATGCAGATCCTTGATGTAGCGCTTTTTGCCGGGGTGGCCACGCAGCCACTCATCATAGGCGAGCTCCAGCCCAGCCACGCCCGCGCCGTCCACATTGGTCATACCCACCAGCTGCGCCGCAACCTCGCCGGCGGGATAGAACCGACGGTATTCGCGCTCGGCACGCACACCGGAAATATTGAGCGCCAGCACATCCCGGGCGCGATCAGGCACCAGGTGCCGCTGCAGATACATAAACTGTCGACCCGCATAGCGAGCCAGACGCTCTTCAAGCTCGCCGGCACTTAGCTCCAGGGCTGCGGCAAGCTCCGGCAATCGCTCACTGCCTGCCAGCACCTTGGGATTTGCCCATAGCGATATCACCGGCGTGCTCACCGCAAGAGGCTCGCCCCGGCGATCAGTAATGAGTCCACGATAAGCCGGCAACTCAGCGGTGCGCAGCATGCGCATATCGCCTTGCTTCTTGAGAAACTCAACACCCCGTCCGGAATCCAGAACCTGCAACGACAGCACCCTGCCCACCAGAGCAAGAAACATCAGTACCAACAGGGCAATCACGACGTAACCACGCCAGTGCTGTACCTTGATGTTTGCTGCCGGGGTCATTTAGCCACCAGGCGGGTTTGATCGTGCCCCGGCGCAGCAAGACCCAGCGTACTCCCGGCCTCGCTCTCGATACGAAAGTGTGACGCCAGGGTGCTCTGCTCAAGAAGCAGCCGACTGTATTCCTCTTCGAGATACCAGCGCCGAGCTTCCAGATTCTGAAGCTGCGCGTAAAAGCTGCGACTGACATGCGTGCTTCCTATAATGGAAAAGGCACTACCGACAACCAGCAGCAAGGCCAGACCAACCCATAGGGAACTTACGGCGGGGCGACTCATGCGAGCTTCTCCGCACAACGCATAATCGCGCTGCGAGACCGCGGGTTCCCCGCAACCTCTTCTTTACTGGCGCGCTGAGCCTTGCCCAGCAGACGCATTTGCGCCCCGGACTCCACATCGCGCACCGGCAGATTGCGCGGAAGCTGGGGGCCGCGGCTCATATCCCGCAAATGACGCTTCACCAGACGGTCTTCCAGGGAGTGAAAACTGATCACCACCAGTCGCCCGCCCACCGCAAGCACAGACAGCGCTACAGACAGCAGTTCAGCCAGATCATCAAGCTCGCGATTGACGCGAATCCGGATTGCCTGGAAAGCGCGGGTTGCCGGGTGCTTGTGCTTCTCCCAGCGAGGATGCGCCTCGCTCACAATCGCCGCCAGCTGAGACGTTCTTGTTAGCGGTGTTTCTGCGCGCGCCCTCACAATCGCGCCGGCAATGCGCCGCGCAAAGCGCTCTTCGCCATACTCGCGAAGCACATCAATAATCTCTTGCTCTGAGGCGCTTGCAATCCAGTCTGCAGCGGATTCGCCCCGGCTACGGTCCATGCGCATATCCAGAGGGCCATCGTGCTGAAAGCTAAAACCCCGCTCAGCCTGATCGAGCTGCGGACTGGATACACCGAGGTCCAGCAAGATGCCATGGACAGGACCCAGACCGTGCTGGGCAAGCAGTGCCGGCAAGGCCGCAAAGGATCCGCGGGCAAAACTAAAGCGACCATCCTCACCAGCAAGCTCCAGCGCGTCGCGCTCCGCCTCTTCATCCTTGTCACAGGCAAAGAGACGGCCATCGTCATTAAGCCTTTTGAGAATTTCGCGACTATGTCCGCCGCGCCCAAAGGTGCCGTCGACATAAAGGCCGGCGGGGCTGCTTACCAGCGAATCCACCGCTTCGTGCAACAAGACCGTTTCATGGGGGGCTGCCATCTAGAGCGGCAGATTCATCAGCTCGTCGGGCCATGGCTCATCCGCCCCGACGTCGTCCAGCGCCTTATCACGCTCGATGATCCAGAGACTTTCGCTCCAGAGCTCCATCTTGTTACCTTGACCGACCAGCACCAGCTTCTTGTCGAGCTGGGCGTATTCACGCAATGAAGGCGGCAAAAGCATGCGACCATTGCTGTCGAGCTGGATGTCCGTTGCATAGCCGAGCATCAAACGCTGAAATCGTTTTACGGCAGGATTAAGAGAGGGGAGCTTTTGCAGGTCCTGCTCAATGCGCTCCCAGGCAGGCAAGGGATAGATCACTAAACAGGAGGTCTGGGTATCAATAGTCACAACAATTTCGCCAGCACACTGCTCAAGCAGAGGCTCACGCTGACGCGAGGGAATCGCCAGGCGACCCTTTGCATCCATATTGATGTGCTGCACACCACGGAACACTTCTTATTAACCCCTTTACTCCAGTGATTTCCACAAATCACCAGAATTTCCCACTTCTCTCCACTTGTTGACACTATAGGTGTGCCACAAAGCTCAAGTCAAGCTGGAAACAACAAAAAAGCCTGTTATTTCAGGGGTTTGGGCGTCAAACAGCGTGCATTTCGAGGCGTTTTTTGGGTCATTGGGACTCGGTAAAAAATCACAAAAACAGCCATCTAAAGCATTAAGCTAAGCAATCACTTTAACTTAAAGTTCATTTACTTATTTTATCGCGAGGTTTTAGGCGAATTCCGTCTAAACGAGTGAGCTATATCTGTCTGATGGTGCCCAAAAGGCAAAAACCGGCGTGACCTGCACCGCGAGGGACCTCTCAGCGACCTCTAAGCGACCTTACTATGAGTCTTGAAATCGGCGAGACGGACGGCAACCCTTTGCGCTGCTCGCGCATCTCCAGCGACGCCTGAGCACTATTAGACGCGCTCGACGGACGCTCAAAAGGCTGCCGCCCGCCTCACCTTCGTCAGAGCTGCATCGGGGCTTTATGCTCTTTGGGCGTAGGCGCTGACGATTGGTGTGGTGGCTCGGCGCCGCTTTGCTCGAGCGGCCGTCGAGCGCGGTGTTTAGTGCGCGGGTGCCGATGGAGATGCGCGAGCAGCTCGAGTAAAGCGGGGGCGGGCCGCCCACAGCGCTGTCATCCGTCTCGCCGACTTTATAGATAGATCTCGTAGCGCTCATCGCCCTCATGCGACTGTGTCAACTCATGAGGCTTTCGAATTTAGAGGAGTCGGCCGATAAGCCGGGTTCTGTCGTGAACGATCATTCATCTGGGACCAGCGTCGCCGCTGGCCTCTAGCGACCTACCCGAATCCACTGCGGGCCGCAGCCAACGGATTCCTATTTGGTCTTGCTCCAGGTGGGGTTTACCATCGCCGCGCCTGTTACCAGCCGCGCGGTGCGCTCTTACCGCACCTTTTCACCCTTACCCTCCTCATAAACCACGTCGAGCTGAACAAACAGCCTTAAGCGGTCCAAGAAAGGCGGTTTCCTTTCTGCTGCACTTTCCGTAGGCTCGCGCCCCCCAGGCGTTACCTGGCACCCTGCCCTATGGAGCCCGGACTTTCCTCCGTATCCCGCATCAAAGATGCACAATACCGCGATCGTCTGGCCAACTCCGCGCGCAGGGTAGCGACCCTGTGAACTGCACGCAAGCACAAAAAAGCGCAGCCCCGCGCATTACTTTTGGCGTTGCTCCAGCAAGAAGTCATACAACTGACGGCTGCGCACCCCGCTGTAGGTGGACAACAGCTTTGCCGCCTGCCTGGCAGGCATATGCTCCGCCATGCCGCGCAACAACTCGCCCAGTGCAGGATCAATGCTCGCGGTAGCGTCGGTGCGAGCGGGCGACAGCAGCAGCACGATCTCACCGCGACTCTGATTGGCATCACTGCGGACCCAGTCGCAAAGCTGCGAAAGCGGCGCCCGGCGGATAGTTTCAAAGCTCTTGGATAGCTCCCGGGCCAGAGCGCCTTCGCGCTCGCCCCCCATCACCGCCTGCATATCCTCAAGGGTTGCCAGAATGCGGTGTGGCGCTTCGTAAAAAATTAATGTCGCCTCTGCCCCCGCCAGCAACTCCAGGCGACGGCGCCGGGCCTCTCCCCGATTGGGAAGAAAGCCCTCAAAAGCGAAGCGGTCACTGGGCAAACCCGCGGCCGACAGGGCCACGATCGCCGCGCAGGGACCCGGTATGGGGACGACCTTTAAATCCGCATCCTGCATCATCCGAACCAATCGATACCCCGGGTCCGATATGGTCGGCGTTCCGGCATCTGACACCAGTGCTACGGATTCACCCGCAGCGACACGGGCCACAAGCTGCTGAGCCACCTGCGGCGCACTGTGCTCGTGATAGGCGATCATTCGCGCCTTGATCCCCTCGGCACCGAGCAGCTGGCCGGTGCGCCGGGTGTCTTCCGCGGCGACACAGCTGGCGCCCGAGAGCACCTCCAGCGCGCGCCGGGAAATGTCGCCAAGATTACCAATAGGGGTAGCTACGATGTAGAGCGCCGGTTCCAAGTGCGACAAGCTTCCTTATAATGCAGGCATCTGCACGGTAAATCCCGTGCTCCAAGGATTGAGGATAGCATGCTGAGCTCGCCCTACTGCTGGCGCACAAGTCTGGTCTGGGCACTGTGCGCCGGGCTTTTGGCCGCCTGCGGATCGACGCCGGGAGGCCTTCCCAGTCGAGCAGGTTTTCCCGGGGAGTCCCGAGCCCCTGACACTACGGCCGTGCAGGTGGAGGAGTATTCTTCTACCCTTGAGATTCAGACAGAGTCCCTGGATCGTGAACTGTTTGCCGCGACGCGCGCTGCACTGCAAGAAGGTGACTGGCTCGCCGCGACGCTGGCGCTTCCCAAGATCGAGCCCGTAAACAGCGACTCTTTAAACACCCCCCCCGACGAATTCGATGCCTCATCCGCCGCAACGCTGCTATGGATCGACTATTACAAAGCGCGCATTGACCTGCTACGAGGAGACACGCAGAGCTATAAAAAGGCATTTACGGACCTCAAGTCCCGGCCTTTGCCGCAGGATCTTGAACAGGAACTGCTGACACAGGAGCTCTATTTGGCGCGGGGCAGGCATGACAGCAACGCGCAGTTAGCACTGAGCCTGCAGCTTCTATCGTTAAGCGACGACGGTGTCACAGCCAACCCCGAGCTTGGCGATACCATCTGGAGTGCCGCACAGCAAATCACCCAGCAAGGTGCTGGCCCGACTCGCGCTGGAGGCACCCGCCAGGCACAGGGCTGGCTGGATCTGGCCGCGGCAAACACGCTGGATAACGCACTGGATGGCGCCGCCGCACTATCCGCCTGGGAGGCACAATACCCTGAACATCTGGCCAAAGCCCACGCCAGCGCCCTTCGAGAAGCGGCACTGCGAGACGCTCAGACCTCCAAACTGACCTTGATTCTCCCCCTCTCAGGCCCGCTCGCGACGGCCGGAGAGGCGGTAAGTCGCGGCTTTATTGCCGCCTTCTTTGCCGCGCAAGACGCCGACTTGAGCATCGATGTGCTCGACAGTCGGCGCTTTGAGAGCATTGGCGATACTTACCTTGAAGCGCAGGCAAAGGGTGCAAACCTTATCGTAGGCCCCCTGGGCAAAAGACAGGTGCAGGAACTCCTCACCCGACCGCAACTCACCGTGCCGGTTCTAACCCTGAATCGACCCGAACTCATGCAGAGCGACAATCCCGGCGCGCTGCTACTGTCCCTCGCCCCGGAAGACGAAGCCCGGCAACTAGCGTCAGACGCGTTTGCAGGTGGATCCCGTCGCGCGCTGGTGATACGCCCGGAAGGCGAATGGGGCGAGCGCATGGAAACAGCGCTGGCTGAACAATGGCTACAACTGGGCGGACACATTCCCACCACGGCCATCTATGGCAAGCCCAACACCCATTCCACTGCCATTCGCGACGCCCTGGGGCTTGGGGATAGCGCCCAGCGCAGCGCAGCCCTGCGCGCCCTATTTTCCGAGCGCATCGAAACCACGGGCAGACGCCGGGCCGATCTGGACAGCATCTTTCTCCTGAGTAAAACCAGCGATGAAGCCCGGGCGCTGAAACCACTCATCAACTATCACTACGCGGGCGAACTCCCTGTGTACTCGCTGTCCACTGCCGATAGCGGTAGCGGCAACACCAGCCTGAATCGCGACCTGGGAGGCTTGCGCCTGCTGGCAATGCCCTGGCGCCTGGATGAAGACACCCTTCCCGGCGCGGACTCAAAGAGCAACTCCGCCGCCTTACACGCTCTTGGCGCAGACGCCTATGCCCTGGCCCGGCGCTGGTGGCGCATGCGCAGCACCGCCGCTCCCATCTTCTTTGGGCTCACCGCCGAATTACACACATCACCGGAAGGCATTCTGAACCGTCGCCTGAACATGGCTGAATTTGACCGAGGCGTCCTGCGCCCCCGGTGACTTAGACTTTCCCCCACGCTCCTGCTCTACAACGCAGGCGCAGACGCAGACGCAAGTGCAGACGCAAGTGCAGACGCAAGTGCAGACAATGACCATGGATTGAATGCGGGTGGGGGTGAGACCAGTGTTAGATGGAGATGACTTTGAGGCGCGCAGCGCGGCGGTACTGGAAACCTACGGCCTTAAAATCCTGCACAGGCAATTTCGCTGCAAAGTCGGCGAAATTGACCTCATCGCCTTTGATGAACACCGGCTCCTGTTTGTAGAAGTCCGCGCGCGAAGCCACGGTAGCTATGGCGGCGCAGCAGCCTCGGTGAACCGGGCAAAGCAGTGTAGAATTAGACGGTGCGCAGCTTATTTTCTCAATCACCATCCGCAATGGCGCCATTTGCCCTGCCGCTTCGACGTCATCGCCTGGGAACCGGCCAACGCTTCTCAGGGACTGGAGGCTCGATGGATTCAGGCTGCGTTTCTCAGCTAAGCGACGGCGACTTCTCGTACTGGCAAACAACGGACCCACCAGGTCCTCGAGCATTATCAACATGAGTGATCAAAGTTACGAACGCATTGCCGCGAGCTTTCACCGGCGTATCGATGCCATCGCCGGTGCGGTAGACAGCATGGCCTCGGGACTGGAGGCGGCCACATCATTGCTCACCCAGGCCGTGCTGGAGGATCGCAAAGTACTCGTCTGTGGCTGCAAAGAAGACGCCAGTCTGGCGACTCACGTAGCGGCGGTTTTGAGAACGCCCCAGGGACCAGCGCCCGCGCTTCCCGCCCTGGCGTTTGGCAGCGATGTGGAGGATGGCGGCGATCAACTATGGCGCGATCTTCGCACCCTATCCCGCGACGGCGACATCCTGCTGTGTATCGACAGTCGCCCTGGCGCTGCGCTTGCCCACCGCGCCATCGCATTTGCGGAAACAAGAAACCTTGTGACCATCACGATGTCAGAGACCTTGCGCGTCGACGGTGTCGCCTGCATTGCACTGGACGCACAAGATTCAGATTTGCGCAGGGAACTCATCCTTATGGCAAGCTATTGCCTGCAGGAACAAATCAAACAAATTTTAGTGGGGGAATAAACTGACCATGCCGTGCCGCGTATCTCCAGCGACCACTCTTGGCATCCTGATGCTGCTAAGCCTGCCTTTGCTTCAGGGCTGCGGATCCATCCTTGCCACCTTTGAGTCCAGTGCCATAGAGGACGACCCGGGCGAGCGCACTTTCTCCCAGCGTATCGCCGACGAATCCATCGAGACGAAAGCGGTGGTGAACCTGCATGCGGCGGATGACCGCTTTGATCAGGCCCATCTTGTGATCCAGAGTTACAACGGCTACGTGCTCATCGCCGGGCAGGTGCCCAGCGAGGACCTTCGGCAAAAGGCCAATGACGTGGTACGCAAAATTCGTGATGTTCGGCGTATCTACAACGAACTGGAAGTCGCTGCCGCGAGCTCCGCGATGACGCGGGCATCCGATAGCTGGATTGCCAACAAGGTCAAAACGTTCCTGCTCACTAGCAGCGATACGCCCGGGCTACGCGTCAAGGTAGTTGCAGAAGATGGCGTGGTTTTTCTTTTGGGCATGGTTACGCATGAAGAAGGCGACCGCATTGCTGAAGAAGCGGCTGACACCTCGGGTGTTCAACGCGTGGTTCGCTTATTCGAGTATATCGATTAGGCGTAAACGCCGGAAAGCTATTTAACCACCGTAAGGCTTGGCTTTCCGGCGCGCCGAAATGGCGTAGGCTCGCTTCCACCCTCGGGAGCAGGACCACCATCGTCTTCTTCGGGCTCAAACGCCATACCCTGACCATTCTCCCGGGCATAGATGCCGAGAATCGCAGACATGGGCATGAAAACGTCCGTAGGCTTGCCGCCAAAGCGACCGTTAAAACTGACGCAGTCATCTGCAAGCTGTAACTCGATCACCGCCGAAGGCGACAGGTTGAGCACAATCTGCCCATCTTTCACGTAATCCTGGGGGACGTCGACGCCCGGCACCGCCGCATCGACTATGACATGCGGCGTGCAGTCATTGTCGACGATCCACTCGTAGAGTGCTCTTAGCAGATAGGGTCGACTGGAATTCACCGGCGTTGACCGCGCCTAAAGGCGCATCTCGCGTTCCTGCTCAGTCAGGCTCTGTTGAAACGACTCTCGCTTGAACAATTCGTCCATGTAGGTAAACAGTGGCTTGGACTGCTTGCTGGGTCGAATATCGATCCCCAGTGTGGGAAGACGCCACAGGATAGGCGCAATGCAGCAGTCAACCAGGGTGAACTCGTCGTTCATAAAGAATGGCTTTTCGGCGAAAATGGGCGCAATCGCCAGAATGCCCTCCCGCAATTCCTTCACCGAACGCTTCACCACATTGTCACTGCGGGAGTTCTGGATGGAGTCGATCAGGGTGCACCAGTCCTGCTCTATGCGATGCATAAACAAACGACTCTCAGCGCGTGCTACCGGATAAACGGGCAGCAGTGGCGGATGCGGAAACCGTTCATCCAGATACTCCATCATCACGCGGGTTTCGTAGAGCGACAGCTCACGGTCTACCAGCGTCGGCAAAGAGTTGTAGGGGTTGTGCTCGGACATCTCACGCGGCGGATGCGCGGGATCCACATCAATGATATCGGCGGTGACGCCCTTCTCAGCCAGGACAATACGTACGCGGTGGCTGAAGTGTGAAGTCGGATCAGAGTAAAAAATCATGGGGGTCAATACGCCTATATGATGCTTTGAACGTGCATTTTAAGATGCTTACCAAACGAAGGAGCGGCGGCGCAGGGTTTTTAGCCCCGCGTACCACCGCTCCCTTGGGTTCTAACCGCTGCTATCGAGCCGCTAGTGTACGTCTTTCCAGTACTCTCGGTTAAGCAAGGTCGCAAACACAAAGAATACCGCAATAAATAGCAGTGCATAAATGCCAATGCGTTGACGATCTGCCTTCATGGGCTCGGCGCTGTAGGCGAGGAAGTTCACAAGATCGTAGATCGTCTTGTCATATTCCTCGACCGACATCCGGCCTTCACTAACCACCTCAAAGGCACCGCAGGGATCTGTGTGGCCAGACAGCTGTGTGCCCGATATCGGGTCCATCTCGCCGCCATGCGCGGCCGACGGCACGCAAGCCAGCAGACCCTGAAGGTCCAGAAGTGCGTGGGGCATGGCCACATTGGGAAACGCCCGGTTGTTCACGCCGTAGGGCCGTGTCGGGTCTTCGTAAAAGGTGCGCAGATAGGTGTAAAGATAGTTAGGGGTTCGGGCCCGGGCAATGAGCGTAAGATCCGGTGGTGGCGCGCCGAACCACACCTTGGCGCGATCAGCATTCATGGCATTGTCCATCAGCGAACCCACCTTCACCTCCGGATCCGCGATGAGGTTACCGGGCAACAGATCCAGCGGAATACCCAGATCTGTGGCCATCCGGTTGTAGCGCGCGTACTTCATCGAGTGGCACCCCATGCAGTAGTTGGCATATACCTTCGCGCCATTTTGCAAGGATACTTTGTCACTGATGTCTGTTTCAATTTGATCACAGGGCATGGTGCCGCAGTCGTAGGCCGAGTCTGCACCCACCACTTTCAGCGGGATAAACGTCAGCGCAAGGATCAAAATCAAACCTGCCAGCGAACCAAACACACCGATTCCGCCGTCCATGGTGACCCGCTCGGGTACCGGCTTGGCCTTGTCCATAGTGGACCAGATCGGCATCAGCAGGAAGAAAGCGAAGTAGAAAATCGAGCAAATCTGCGCCAACACCGTTCGCGCCGGCGTCGGTGCCTTGACGCCGAGGACCCCGAGAATCAGGAAGGAAGCTACAAATAGAACCAGCATTACCTTGTTGAGGTTGCCCCGGTAGCGCCAGGACTTAATCGGAGAGCGGTCAAGCCATGGCAGTACGAAGGGAATCGCCACACTCGCGGCAAAAGCGACAAAGCCCCAGAACTTGTCGGGCACGGCGCGCAACACCGAGTAAAACGGCGTGAAGTACCAGACCGGCGCAATATGCGCCGGCGTCTTCAGCCCATTAGCCTCTTCGAAGTTAGCGTATTCCAGGAAGAACCCGCCCATCTCAGGCATAAAGAACATGATCGCGCAAAACACGAACAGGAACACCGCGATGGCCTGCACGTCGTGCACGCTGTAATAAGGGTGGAAACGAATACCATCCAGAGGAATGCCATCCGGCCCCTTGTTCTTCTTGATCTCCACACCGTCGGGGTTGTTTGACCCCACTTCGTGCAGCGCAAGAATGTGCAGAACCACCAGCGCCAAGAGCACAATCGGCAGCGCGACAACATGCAGGGCAAAGAAGCGGTTCAGCGTGACGCCTGAGATCAGGTAGTCACCCCGGATCCAGGTGACGATGTCTTCACCGACCACCGGGATCGCGCCAAAGAGGGAGATGATCACCTGCGCACCCCAGTAGGACATCTGACCCCAGGGCAATACATAGCCTACGAACGCCTCAGCCATGAGCAGGACAAAAATCAACATGCCGAAGACCCAGAGCAACTCCCGGGGCTTCTTGTAAGACCCATAAATCATGGCCCGGAACATGTGCAGGTACACCACAATAAAGAACGCCGAAGCGCCGGTGGAATGCATGTAACGAAGAATCCAGCCGTAGTCGACATCACGCATGATGTACTCGACGGAGGCGAAGGCCTCTTCTGAACTGGGCGTGTAGTTCATTGTCAGCCAGACGCCGGTAAGCAGCTGGTTAACCAGTACTAACAGGGAGAAAACACCGAAGTAGTACCAAAAGTTAAAGTTCTTGGGCGCGTAGTACTCGCCCATATGCGTATTCCACGCACGCGTAATAGGCAGACGCTCGTCAACCCAATCGCGTAATCCGATCAGCATGTTGGCCATCAGACTGCCTCCGCATCAACGCCAATTACCAGGACGTTTTGTGATTCAAATGAGTAAGGGGGTACCTCGAGGTTCGATGAAGCCGGCACGCCCGAGTAAACACGCCCCGCGAGATCAAACTTGGACCCGTGACAAGGGCAGAAGAATCCACCCACCCAATCATCACCACCCAGATCAGCAGCGCCTACTTCGGGGCGATACTTGGGAGCGCAGCCAAGGTGGGTACACAGTCCGACCACAACAAGCAGTTCAGAGCGAATACTTCGGTCTTTACTGGTGATGTAAGCCGGCTGCTGGGAAGCAATAGCCGAATCCGGATCTTTCAAATCGCCATCGACCTTGTCGAGGTCGGCGACCATCTCCGGGGTACGGTGGACCACGTAGACGGGCTTACCGCGCCACTCCACAACCACCATCTGGCCTGGCTCAATCTTGCCGATATCGGCCTTCACCGGGGCACCCGCAGCTTTCGCTTTAGCGGATGGATTCCAGGAACCGAGGAATGGCACTGCGATTCCCACAGCACCTGCAGCACCCACGGCGCTGGTAGCAACCGTCAAAAAACGACGGCGATTGTTGTCGACCTCAGACTCAGCGTTTTCACTGGCCGTTGTGACACTGGACATATCGATTGATCTCCTGTTTACCTTAACCCTGACGATATCTGTAGTGATACGCAGCAGAGGCGCATAAAGTTCTGCCTAAGGCCGGACAGTAACGTCGCTGGGATGGCGAGATTCCGGGCGCACGAATGGTAAAGACTTTAGGCGCTTCAAACAAGGAAAGAGCGCGCTTTTTACGCCACAAACCCTTGATTTGTCTCAAAACTTGGACAAATCCACAGCATAAAAAAAGCCCGGCCGGAGTTTCCGGACGGGCTTTTCTGGCATTGCGGCGTGGCCGCAGGCCGGATTAACGCTTGGAGAACTGAGGGCGCTTGCGCGCTTTACGCAGACCGACCTTCTTACGCTCAACTTCTCGCGCGTCACGCGTCACAAAGCCTGCGCCGCGAAGCGAACCGCGAAGGGCCTCATCGTACTCCATGAGTGCACGGGTAATGCCGTGGCGAATTGCGCCCGCCTGACCGAAGCTACCGCCGCCTTCGACAGTGACTTTGATGTCAAATTTGTCTACCAGGTCAACCAGTTCAAGAGGCTGACGCACGATCATGCGAGCCACTTCCCGACCAAAGTACTGGTCCAGGGGACGCTGGTTAACAGTGATATCGCCGCCGCCGCTGCGCAGAAAAACCCGCGCTGTGGAAGTTTTGCGACGCCCGGTTCCGTAATACTGAGTTGCGCTCATTGTGTCTCCTAGACCTGCAGCGGCTGAGGCTGCTGCGCGGCGTGCGGGTGTGCATCGCCGGCGTATACCTTGAGTTTGCTGAACATTGCACGACCCAGCGGATTGCGGGGCAGCATACCTTTAACGGCACCCTGGATAATACGCTCGGGGGCTTTATCTAACAGCTTTTCGAAAGACATGGACTTCAGGCCACCGGGGTAACCCGTGTGCCGATGGTACATTTTGTCAGTCCGCTTGGCACCGGTGACGTGCACCTTCTCCGCGTTGATCACGACAATGTAGTCACCGGTATCAACGTGCGGTGTGTACTCCGCTTTGTGCTTGCCGCGAAGCCGGTGGGCGATCTCACTGGCCAGACAGCCCAGTGTTTTGTCAGTTGCGTCAACGACATACCAGTCGTGGCTGACTTCGCCGACTTTAGCGCTATAAGTTTTCATGGGTTTCGCCTCAAAAGGGCCAAAAAAAGAGCGCGAATACTACTTAACCCGCGCAGCGATGGCAAGCCGGAATTTCAATAAGATTGCCACACTGTTTTCTCCGCCCGATAGGGACTGCGCCTGCCGTCCCCGGTACGCACTCATGGGCGGTGCTCCAGAGCAAGATAATCATGGGACTGCATTTCGAACAAGCGGGACTCGGTACGCGCAAACTCAAAGCTCAGTCGCGTGCCGCTGTACAGCTCTGATGCCGGAGCTTCGGCGGCGATCACGAGTTTTACGCACCGATCATAGAATTCATCGACAAGGTTAATGAAGCGCCGACACTGATCATCCTTGGCTGCATCCATCCGGGGCACGCCTGAAAGGACCACTGCGTGAAACTCCCTCGCCAGCTCAATGTAGTCATTTTGCGAACGCGGGCCGTCGCACAGCTCTGGAAACTCAAACCAGGCCACATCATCCGCCAGGCACCGACAGGTGAGATAGCGGCCATTGATCTCTATGCGCTGCCAATGCTGAATCGAATCAGGCGCCAGACGCTCAAAGCTGTCCGTCAGGCTCGCGTCTGCCTCAGGGCCCAAGGGATAGTGGTAGAGCTGCGCCTGCTCCAGCGTCCGAAGGCGATAATCGACACCCGCGTCCACGGTCAGCACCTCGGTGTGTTCCTGAAGGAGCGCAATGGCAGGCAAAAAGCGCGCTCGTTGCAGGCCGTTTTCGTAAAGACCCTCCGGCGCGATATTGGAGGTCGCCACCAGGGCAATGCCGCGCTGAAAGATCGCGTCGAGAAAATTAGCCAGAATCATGGCGTCCGCGATATCGCTCACAAAGAACTCATCAAAACAGATAATTTCCGCTTCGCTTGCGAGCCGGTCGCCAATAAGCTCAATGGGGTTCTTTTCACCCTCAAGCTCAGCGAGCTCGCGATGCACCCGCTGCATAAATCGGTGGAAATGGACCCGCAGCTTTTTTTCAAACGGCAGGCTTTCGTAGAATGCGTCCATGAGATAGGTCTTGCCGCGCCCTACCCCACCCCAGAAATACAGGCCTCGTTCGGGCTGCTCGGACCGGCGAAAGCGACGGCTCAGCCGGGCCGACAGGGTATTGCTGCGCGCATGCCGCTCAATAACCCGCTCGTAGAGATCCTGCAGGCGACGCACCGCCAGCTCCTGCGCCGCATCATGGCTGAAGTCATCGCGCTTGAGATCTTCTTGGTAACGCTGCCAGGGTGTCAGCACAGTTTCGTCGCGGGTCGAAGCCCGGCGACCCTCTCATCCAAAATTCAGGGCGCGCTACCTTACTCGCGCAGGTCTACTTTTTGCAATCTCGCTATCAAGGTGCTGCGTAGCAACGTTATACTCCGCTTTTACTTCCACCATGTGAGGACTTGTTTGTGAATACCGGTATGGATGAACCTCTTTTCATCGCCATTGCTGGCGCTGCCATCGGCCTGATCATTGGCTACTTCACGGGTCGGCGCACCGCTCCCGGCAGCGAGACCGCAAGAGAGCTTGGCGAAAAGCTGGAACAGGCAGAGGCCGCCCGGGAGCGCTACGAACAGCGGGTGAACGCGCATTTTGCTGATACCGCCAACAAACTGAACGCCCTCACCGCTAACTACCGGGACGTTTACGAGCACATCGCCGGAGGCGCCTCGGAACTGTGCTCAGATGACGATGCCGCACGATTCCAGTCCCTGGCAGCGCCCGAAGAGCCCGAACACGACACCATCGAAGCCGACAGCGTGGTGGTAGAACCTCCGCGGGACTATGCGGCGAAAACCTCACCTGATGACCCGGGCGTGCTCGACGAGCGCTTTGGTCTGGACGGTGAGGAAAAACCGCCGGAAGACTCCACAACCCGCAGCTAATTCACAGCTAAGTCAAAGTTAGGGCTGATTCAGACACGCCCGGTGCCGCTACACCGGGTTGTCACAGTCAATAAACGTCCACTCAAGATCAAACGTCTGTGCCACAGCCGCGGTGAGCGCCTGCACGCCATACCGCTCGGTAGCGTGATGCCCTGCCGCCAGATAGGCGATATCCAGCTCCCGAGCCGCGTGCACCGTAGGCTCTGAAATCTCCCCCGAGATATAAACCTGCGCCCCGGCAGCGGCCGCTTTGTCGATGTACCCCTGAGCTGCACCGGTACACCAGGCCACTCGCTCCACGGACATCTGCGCATCGCCAATTAACATTGGCTCCCGGCCGGTCAGCGCCCGAACCTGCGCCGCAAGCTCTTCCAGGGACATGGCTGTCGCCAGCTCCCCGATATTGCCCACTGCCTGAGGGTTCTCGCTATCCAAGGCATCAAACCCCTGAAAGCCCATACGCTGCCCCCACTGCGCGTTGTTGCCCAGCTGTGGATGCGCATCCAGGGGCAGGTGGTAGGCCAGCAGACTCATATCTGCGCACAACAGTGTGCTCAGGCGCCGTCGCTTCATCCCAACAATCTCAGCACTTTCACCGCGCCAGAAATACCCATGGTGGACCAGCAACGCATCCGCCCCCCAGGCTACCGCGGCATCGAGTACGGACTGGTTCGCGGTCACCGCAGCCGCCAGACGACCCACCTTTGGGCGCCCCTCGACCTGCAGACCGTTAGGGCAATAGTCGTTAAAACGCGAAGATTCCAACGTTGTGTCGCAATGCTCAACCAAATCTCGAAGTCGTACCGGCATGTTGCTTCCTGCGGTCATGTGTATGAGGGCGGAGCATCATATACAATCGCTTTTCTTTGTGGCTAGCGAGGGCGCATGCGCGCTTTCCTGAAATTTTTCACATGGCCGGCGATTGCCGGTCTTCTCGGTGCCCTGCTCATCCTGGAGCACTGGGTGTGGCCTGCGGCAAATCCCGCCCGGGATGCCGTCGTGCGCGACAGTTTTCGCCAGGCCGTTGCCAGCGCCACCCCCTCGGTCGTCAACATCTACACCGAGAAGCGCGTGACCGCAGGTGGCAGCCGCATGCTTAACAATCCGCTGATGCCCATTCCCCGCGGTGTACCCCGACAACGGGTGGAGCGCTCTCTGGGCTCCGGGGTCATCATGCGCCAGGATGGCTACATCCTCACCAACAATCACGTCATCGACGGTGCCGATGCTATTCAGGTCCTGCTCAGCGACGGGCGCTCTGCTGCCGCGCAGGTTGTAGGTCGCGATCGGGCTACGGATCTGGCGGCGCTTAAAATCGATCTTCAGGGCCTCAGCGCGGTAACCATTGCCGATTCAGATCTGCTCTCGGTGGGCGACGTGGTGCTGGCAATAGGCAACCCCCTGGGCTTCGGACACTCGGTGACTCAGGGCATTGTGTCCGGACTGGGTCGCTTCGGACTCAACCCCGGAACCTACGAAGGCTTTATTCAAACGGACGCGGTCATCCATGCCGGCAACTCCGGCGGCGCGCTGGTCGATGTCAGCGGAGCGCTCGTGGGTATCAACAGCTTGATCTACACCTCCACCGACGGAAGCAATACCGGCATGGTGGGCATCGGAATATCACTGGCCATTCCTTCAAGCTTTGCCGAATTTGTCATGGATGACCTGATTCGTTTTGGGCGCGTCATAAGGGGATGGCTGGGCGTACAGGTAGAACAGATACCCGGAGATGTATTAGGCGAACAGCGCTTGCTGGTGCGCGGCGTGGCCCCTGACGGCCCGGCCGATCGAGCCGGCCTGCTGTCCGGCGATATCATCACCCATTTTAACGACGAAGCCATCGATGACGTCCGCCTGGCAATGTATGAAGTATCCCTGCTGCGCCCGGGGGACAAGCTTGAAATGAGCGTTTCTCGCGACAGTGCCACAGAAGACATCACAGCCATTATCGGCACGCAACCGGATCCTGAAATCGAGTAATTCTGATCAGCGGCGCACTGACTGATACGCCCCAAGGTAGCGCCCGAAACCTAGTCCGGAATGCGCATCGCCGCACTGCGGGCGTGCGCCGTAAGGGACTCGCCTTCAGCCAGCACACGCGCGACTCGCGCCAAGGGTACAGCGCCTTCTGCACTGCAGTGAATAATGGAGCTGCGCTTTTGAAAGTCGTAGACGCCCAGAGGCGAAAAGAACCGCGCTGAGCCTGAAGTCGGCAGCACATGATTCGGGCCCGCGCAGTAATCTCCCAGGGACTCACAACTATGCACCCCCATGAATATGGCGCCCGCTGCATCAATCAGCGGCAACAGCCCCTCGGGATCCGCAACCGCAAGCTCCAGGTGCTCCGGCGCCAGGCGATTACTAATGGCCGCCGCCTGCGCGATGTCCCGGGTTTTGATTAATGCACCACGCTTTTCCAAAGATGCGCGAATAATGGCCGAACGCTGCATTTGTGGGAGTAATCGCTCTACCGCTGCATCCACCGCATCGATGTAAGCCGCATCCGGACACAGCATCAGCGCCTGCGCACTTTCGTCATGTTCCGCCTGAGAAAACAGATCCATGGCCATCCACTCGGCGTCGGCGCTGCCATCGGCAATGATTAAAATCTCTGAAGGCCCGGCGATCATATCAATGCCGACACGACCAAATACCTGGCGTTTGGCTTCGGCGACAAAGCGATTTCCCGGACCTACGATTTTGTCCACCCGGGGTATACCCGCGGTACCCAGAGCCAGAGCCGCCACCGCCTGCGCCCCCCCCACACAAAACATGCGGTGCACGCCGGCAAGCGCGGCGGCAGCAAGCACCAGGGGGTTTCGATAACCGCCGGGCGTGGGGGCCACCATGATGATTTCTGACACGCCGGCCACCCGGGCAGGTATCGCGTTCATCAACACAGACGAGGGGTAGCTCGCTTTACCGCCGGGCACGTACACACCCACGCGCTGCAGGGGCGTAATACGCTGCCCCAGACGATTTCCCAAACCATCGTCAAAGCTCCAGTCATCGCCCAGTTGATTGCGGTGAAAGGTTTCGATGCGCCGTGCAGCTTCGGTCAAAGCGTCCCGCTGCTCTGCGGGAAGCTCAAAGAGCGCCCGCTCCAGGTCCTCTCGCGGCACTTCGAGGGCTGACAGCTCATGCACATCCAACTGGTCAAAGCGTCGGGTGTACTCCAGCAGCGCTGGCTCACCGCGACGCTCCACATCGCCGATGATGGCAGCCACCGTCGACCTCACATCGCCGTCATCGCTATCCATGGGCACTTCGAGCGCCACCAATGCGGCCTCAAAATCCGCTGCCTCACTGGCCAGGCGCCGCATCAGTTGGGCCCCCGGGCGTCGGGCACTGCCGCAGCAATCGCATCGATGAGGTGATTGATAGCGCCATGGTGAGAACGCAGGGACGCCTTATTAACAATGAGTCGCGACGTAACCCGGGCGATTTCATCAAGGGGCTCCATGGCATTGGCACGCAAGGTGTTCCCGGTATCGACAATGTCGACGATCATATCGGCGAGCTGCATGGCCGGTGCCAGCTCCATGGCACCGTACAGCTTGATGAGCTCTACCTGTACGCCTCGTCTGGCAAAGTAATCCCGCGCCACGTTTACGAACTTGGTGGCCACTCTTAAACGCCGCGCCGGCCAGTCAAAGCCGAGCGGCGCAGCCGTCATGAGTCGGCAGGGGGCAATTCCCAGGTCAAGCGGTTCGTACACGCCCTCACTGCCTTGCTCGAGCAGGGTGTCCTTGCCTACGACGCCGAGATCTGCCGCGCCATGACGCACATACACCGGCACATCAACGCCACGCATCACCACCAGTTGCACATCGTCACGCGTAGTGGGAAACACCAGCTTGCGACTCTTGCTCATATCCTCCAGAGGCTCCACTCCGGCTCGCGCCAGTAGCGGCAAGGTCTCTTTAAGAATACGCCCCTTGGTCAAAGCCAGGGTCAGTTTGCCCGTTTTCATGAAGTCAGCCCGCTGTTTGCTAGTCCACAACCCGCCGAATGTCGGCACCCAGGGCTTGTAACTTCTCTTCGATACATTCGTAACCGCGATCAATGTGATAAATGCGATCGATCAGGGTCTCCCCCGTAGCCACAAGCCCGGCAATCACCAGGCTTGCCGATGCGCGCAAATCGGTGGCCATCACCGGCGCGCCGGCTATGACGGGCTGCCCCACGATAATCGCGGTATTGCCCTCAATGGTGATTTTCGCGCCCATGCGGTTCATCTCATGGGTCTGGATCAGACGGTTCTCAAACACCGTTTCGGTGACCGTTGCGGTGCCATCCGCAATAGCATTCATCGCGGTAAACTGCGCCTGCATATCCGTCGGAAAGCCTGGATAAGGCGCTGTGCGAATGCTCACCGCTTTGGGTCGGCGTTTATGCATATCCAGGGTAATCCAATGTTCTCCGCAGCTGATTTCCGCACCGGCTTCCTCAAGCTTCTGCAGCACCACTTCCAGGTGCTCAGCTCGAGCCTCACGCAGGTGGATCTTGCCGCCGGTAGCCGCCGCCGCCACCAGGTAGGTTCCTGCCTCGATGCGATCAGGCATGACTTCAAAACGACAGCCGTGGAGTTTCTCAACGCCATCAATCACCATGCGATCCGTGCCGTGCCCGGTGATTTTCGCGCCCATCGCAATAAGGCACTCAGCCAGATCGACCACCTCCGGCTCACGGGCCGCGTTTTCCAGCACCGTGCGCCCCTGGGCAAGGGTCGCTGCCATCATCAAATTCTCGGTACCACCAACGGTCACGGTTTCCATGACGATGTGTGCGCCGCGCAGGCGCCCGTCCACCGAGGCGTTGATGTAGCCGCCCTCTACGTGGATGGTGGCTCCCATGGCTTCGAGACCGCGCAGGTGTAGATCTACCGGACGGCTGCCAATGGCGCAGCCGCCCGGGAAGGACACCCGGGCCTTACCGAAGCGCGCCACCATGGGCCCCAACACCAAAATAGAAGCGCGCATGGTCTTGACCAATTCGTAGGGCGCAGAGCAGTCGCTCAGGGTGCTGGCATCCACTTCGATGCTCATTTTTTCATCAATGGTCAGGCCCACGCCCATACAGCCGAGCAATTCGATCATCGTGGTGATGTCGTGCAAGTGCGGCAGGTTACCGATGGTCACCAACTCGTCACAGAGCAAGGTGGCGGCGAGTATGGGTAGCGCGGCATTTTTAGCGCCGGAAATGCGCAGCTCTCCCTCGAGACGCGCACCGCCCTTTATCAGAAGTTTATCCATGCTTCAGCGGCCCGTTCAGGCGCCCTGCGCCTCCCATTCCTCAGGAGTGAAAGTACGAATATTAACTGCGTGAATACTTCCCGATGCGATCGCTTCATTGATCGTCGCATACACGGTTTGCTGGCGACGCACCGCGCGCAGATCGGCAAATATGTCGCTCACCACGGTAATGTCGTAGTTAGCGCCGGAGCCATCAACAGTCACCGTCGCTCCATCAATAGCATCGCTGACCATGGCCTCTACGGTCTTGGCATCCACAGCAGATCTCCTGTTCCCGGGACCCGGGTAAAATAAAAGTGGGAAAGTACGGAAAAAATAATCGGCGCAAGTGTAAGTAAAAGCACCGAAAATGGCGAGTTACCCCGGCAAAAACCCCCGCTCTTGCCGGTCTCAGCCTGCTGCCGCTTCTACGGTCCAGTTCTCGATCACCTTGTCGAGATCACCGTCAAAGCGCCGGGCGGCGGACTCAAACTGGCTTCGGTAGATTTGCCCGAGGTTGACATTTTCCACCACCAGATTTCGCATTTTCCAGTCACCGGACTTGTCTTTGGCCATGAGATACACCACCACGTAGGGCTGAGCCGCATCACTGTAGATCAGCTGGCGAAGCGTCGCTCTGTTGTCTGAATTTTCCGAGTCTTCGCTGTCGTCAAGCTCGACGCGGGAGCCACCGAATGCCAGCAGCCCCTTGCTGTAGGTTCTCACCAGGCCCAGACGCATAGTCTCGGTAAAACGCTCCAATTGATCCCGAAGCTGATCCCGCCCTGCTTCATCCAGTCCACGGTATCGGGCTCCGGTGGCATATTCCCCCATGACGCCTCGGGCGAAACCCCGAAAATCGACGATGGGATCCAGCACTTCGTGTACCGCGGCGTAATAGCGTTCGGGATCTTCATCGACGTAAGCCCGGGCCTCGTCAATCACCCCGAGTACTTTGTCCGTGGTCTCGCGCAGCGTCGCCCGCGCGCTCTTACCCTCGGCAGCCTCCTGGGCACTCACACCAGGTGCGGTGAATCCCAGAAAAAGTCCGGTCGCCAGCACCAGTGCGGCCGTGATTGAATATCGCCGTTCTCTTTGCGAATACATGTTTCCTTCCTGAAGCCTGCTGGTCTGTTTCATTAGAGCGGTTATACTCGGCGGCCCGTAACTTGGACCGAGCGAAAATTGGGCGAAAATTGTACACGCTTTTCCTCATGACTCGTATGACAGTATCGACACCATAGTGGTTCCATTTCCAACGTCAGCCCTCCCTGCCAGCCTGCTTAGGGCCGCTGCGCGCTGCGCCCGTGCGTCCGGCGCGCACCGGGAGCATCAGCTAAGCGCCGGGCAACTATGCTGATTCCACTTCTGACCATACTTGTCGCCTTTGCCATATTGATGTGGAGCGCCGACTTGTTCGTTGCCGGCGCCGCCTCCATAGCCGGCAATCTCGGCATGTCGCCCGTAGTTATCGGCCTGACTATTGTATCCCTGGGCACCTCAGCGCCGGAGATTCTCGTCTCCATAACCGCCGCACTGGAAAACTCCGGCGGCCTGGCTATCGGCAATGCCGTGGGCTCAAACATCGCTAACATCGGTCTCGTGCTGGGAATCACTGTCCTGGTAGCTCCCATTCAGGTGCACCCGGGGTGCATGCGTACGGAGCTACCCACCCTGCTGGTGGTCACAGCGGGCACCGGTCTACTCCTGCTGGATGTGGAACTGGGACGCACTGACGCGATACTCATGATTACAGCGCTGGGACTGATCCTGGCGCAGATGATCCGCGCCCAGGTAAGCGACCCCAAAGTGGCGGGTGAGGCTGAGGAAGAAGAACTCCCCCGTCTCTCTCAACGCAAGGCCTGGGGCGCTTTTGGCGTAGGTCTGGTAGTACTCATCGGCAGCTCTAAAGCCCTGGTATGGGGCGCAAGCGCGATCGCTATGCAATTTGGCGTGCCCGAACTCATTATCGGACTGACCATAGTGGCGGTAGGCACGAGTCTTCCGGAACTCGCCGCCACCCTGGCCAGCGCCCTCAGAGGACACGCCGAAATTGCCATCGGCAATATCGTGGGTTCCAACCTTTTCAATCTTCTGGCGGTCATGGCGATGCCCGGCCTGCTGGCGCCCGAGGAGCTGCCCATCAACTTCCTGTTCCGGGATTACGGCGCCATGTGCATCGCCACTATCCTCATGGCCGTGGCCGCCTATCACGGGCTGCGCCATCCCCGCGCCAAGCCCGGACATTCCTATCTGGGCCGAATGGTAGGCACCCTGTTATGCATGGGGTATGCGCTGTACTATTACTGGCTTTACATCACCCTGTAGACAGTCATGACAGAAGCCGCCCGCTACCTGCACTCAGCGCAGCGCACCATCCGCATGGAAGCACAAGCCGTTGCCGCACTGGAAGCGCGCATCGGCGAAGAGTTCGAAACAGCCTGTGAACTTATCCTGAAGGTCCCGGGGCGCACCGTCGTCACTGGCATGGGCAAGTCCGGCCATGTGGGCGGAAAAATCGCCGCAACGCTGGCCAGCACCGGGACCCCGGCCTTTTTCGTTCACCCCGGCGAAGCCAGTCATGGCGATATGGGCATGATTACCGCCGATGATTGCGTCATCGCCCTCTCCAACAGCGGCACCACACCCGAAGTATTGATGCTGGTACCCTTGCTTAAACGCCTGGGCGTGCCATTAATCAGCATGACCGGCGCTCCCGGGTCCGCGCTTGCACAGGCCTCAGACGCGCACATCAACACCGGGGTCGAGGTAGAAGCCTGCCCCCTGGATCTTGCCCCGACGTCCAGCACCACGACGACTCTGGTCATGGGCGATGCCCTGGCTATTGCACTGTTGGAAGCCCGGGGATTCACCGCAGAGGACTTTGCTTTTTCCCATCCCGGCGGCGCGCTGGGCCGCAAGTTACTGCTCAAAATCGACGACGTTATGCGCCAGGGGGATGCCATCCCCCGGGTCAGCGAGAACACGCCCCTTTCCCAGGCACTGTTGGAGATCAGCGCCAAGGGCCTGGGGATGACCACCGTCACCGCCTCGGGAAGCGGTGAGCTGGTGGGCGTGTTTACCGATGGCGACCTTCGCCGGGCACTGGACGGGCAACTGGACATCAAAACGACGTGCATCGGCGACATCATGACCCGCTCTCCTGCGACCGCGCACAGCGGAATCCTGGCCGCTGAAGCCCTGCGCATCATGGAGGAGCGCCACATCAGTGCCCTGGTGGTGCTTGACGAGCAGGGACAGACCGCCGGGGTGGTCAACCTCCTGGCGCTTTTGGAGGCGGGTATCGCATGAATCCCGATACCGCGCGCGACATTAAACTTCTCGCTCTGGATGTGGACGGCGTACTCACCGATGGGCGCATCACCTATGGCAATGCCGGCGAAGAACTCAAGTCCTTCAATATCAAAGACGGCCTTGGCATCAAACTAATGCAACGCGGGGGGGTCGAAGTCGCTATCATCACCGGTCGGCAATCGAACATTGTCGAGCGACGGGCAAACGAGCTGGGGATAGAAACCATTATTCAAGGCCGGGAAGACAAACTCAGCGCATTACAGGAACTGTGCGACGTGCGAGGACTGACGCTGACCCAGTGCGCCTACATGGGGGATGACCTGCCGGACCTTGCCGCAGTCAATGCCGCCGGCATCGGCATGACCGTCGCAGATGCCAGCCCCCTGCTTTTAGCCAGCGCTGACTGGCGGTCAAGTCACCGCGGCGGCGATGGCGCGGTGCGCGAAGCCTGCGAAACCCTCTTGCACGCCCGCGGCCAGTTAGACGCGCTGGAAGCATCCTTCAAGTGAGTGGCAGCCAGGGTTTTCGCCGGGTCAGAAAGCGTCTTTCTATTCCCCTGGTACTGAGCGCACTGCTGCTGATCTACACCATGCTGGCGCCGGCGCCGCGCCTGATCACCGAAAACACCGTACAGACCACCAGTGCTCGAGTCCCCGACAGCTACGCACACGACGTATCCGTCAATGACTTTAACGAGAACGGCGTGTTACTGGGCAGCACGGAGGCTCAGGCACTGCGACGCTTCCCTCGGGAAGGCATTGTGGAACTGGATGAGCCCCGGCGTCGCAATTACAGCGAGGACGGTGAGTGGTTTGCGAGCGCCCGCAGTGGGCAACTGCGGGAAAAGACCGATGTACTCCTGCTCGACCACGAAGTCAGGCTGAAGTACGCCAGCGACGACCTGCAGTTTCTCACCGACAGCATGATCATCAACATCCCGAAACAGGCTGCTCGAAGTACTTCCAGCGTGCGTATCTGGCAGGCAGACAACGAAACCGTAGCCGAACAGATCTATATCAATCTCGATCGCCAGATAGCTTCACTGAACGGCTCCGTAAGGACGGTCTATGTACCCCAGAAGTGACTTGCCGGCCGTCCAGACGATTGTAAGCGGCGTTTGCACAGCGGCAGCCCTGCTGCTCGCCGCGCTTTTGATGACTGATGTCGCTACGGCGCTGCCGGACGATCGCCTGCAGTCCATTGAGATCACCGCCGCCCGTGCGGTGCGCGATGAGCGAGCGGGTTTCACGGTGTACAGCGGCGACGTGATCATGCAACAGGGAAGCCTGCACATCGAGGCCGACAAGATCACCATTTTTCATGACGCTGAGGCTGCTGATCGTATTATCGCGGTGGGTGCTCCCGCAACGCTGCGACAGCAACCCGAGATCGACAAGGGCTTTGTGACCGCCAGCGCCGGTCGCATTGTGTATGAGAAATCCCGGGAGTGGGTTCAGCTGCGCGAATCCGCGGTCATTGAGCAAGATGGCGCGGTGGTGAGCGGAGAGTACATTGACTACTTTATGGCCGAGCAACGCGTCCGCGCCGATGCTGCCCCGGAAAATGCCAATGGCCGCGTGCAGGTGATCATCCCGGCTGCGGTGATAGAAGCAGAAACCGGCGACGGCGACGCCAGTCCGCCCAACAAGACCACCGATACCACCAATACCACCAATACCAAGAAGGACGCGCCCGATGGCGACCCTGACCGCGAGTAACCTGGCCAAAGCCTATCGAGGGCGCGCCGTGGTCAAGGACGTCAGCCTCGAAGTGCAAAGTGCCCAGGTCGTAGGTCTTCTGGGCCCCAACGGCGCGGGCAAGACCACCTGTTTTTACATGATCGTGGGTATCGTTCCCTCGGACGCGGGTGATATCTGCATCGATGATCAGAGCATCACCGCCTTGCCTATGCACGAACGCGCCCGCCGGGGCATCGGCTACCTGCCCCAGGAAGCGTCCATTTTTCGGCGCATGACCGTCGGTGACAATATCCTCGCCATCCTTGAAACCCGCAAAGACCTCAGTCGCGATGAACGCAACAAACGGCGGGACGAGCTGCTGGAAGAGTTCCATGTGGGCCATCTCAAGGAGAGTCTCGGGCAGGCCCTGTCCGGCGGTGAGCGGCGACGGGTAGAAATCGCCCGAGCCCTGGCCATGGAACCCAAGTTCATTTTGCTTGATGAACCCTTCGCCGGCGTTGATCCCATATCCGTGGGGGATATCAAGAACATTATCCGGCACCTGCAAACCCGGGGGATCGGGGTTCTCATCACCGACCACAACGTGCGGGAAACACTGGATATTTGTGAAACTGCGTATATTGTCGGCGAGGGCCACATCATTGCGCAGGGCAGCCCCCAGGAAGTCCTGGACAACGCGAAGGTCCGAAAAGTCTATCTGGGCGAGAACTTCCGCCTGTGAGCAAGCTCACAGTTTGAGCATCTTCCCCCGGAAAATCGCGGTCTTTGCGATTAATTTCCTCTAACACAATGCAATAAGCGCGCCAAGACATTGCACGACTATAAGCTCAGGCCTACACTGCTCCCATAGGAGTGGTATGGCACTGCTCCCGATTGGGGAAGCGCGCCCGCCCAAACAGGCTAAGGGCGCGCTGGAAAGCGTCTTTCATAAACGGTAAGAGACCGGGGAAGCGCAGCGCAACACAGTGGAAACGTCGCGCAATGAAGCAGGGATTACACCTCAAGCTCGGACAACAGCTGACCATGACACCTCAGCTGCAACAGGCTATTCGTCTGCTGCAGCTCAGCACCCTGGATTTGCAGCAGGAGATCGAGCAGGCGCTGCAGGAAAACCCCATGCTTGAAGTGGAAGAAGACCAGTCGGACACGCCAGAGCAGGCCCAAAGTGAGGAATCCGGTGCCCAGGAAGGGCCCATGGATAATCCCGAGCGCAGCAGCAACGTCGACGAATCTTCCGCAGACACCGACTATGATGCCACCATGCCGGAAGACCTTCCCGTGGATACACAGTGGGAAGACATCCTGCCATCGAGCGCTCCGCCGCCCTCCGATGGCGGTGGTGACGACTTCGATTTTGACAGCCGCAATCGCGCCAGCGAGAGCCTGCAGGACCATTTGCGCTGGCAGCTGAACCTGACACGGATGTCGGATAGCGATCGCATTGTCGCCCTGGCCATCATCGATGCCACCGATGCCAACGGGCGCTTCAACAGCACCGTGGAAGACCTGATCGAACTCTTCCCGCCGGAACTCGAGATCGAGAGCGAAGAGATCACCGCGGTGCTGCATGCCCTGCAACAGTTTGAACCCGTGGGCGTATTTGCCCGGGATCTGCAGGAATGTCTGCAGCTGCAGCTCAAACAACTCGATCGAGACACGCCCTGGCTCGATCAGGCCAAGATTCTGATTAATCGGCACATCAATCAGCTCAGCAGCGGCGATTACGCACAGATCATGCGCCGTATGAAGCTCTCCGAAGACGAGCTGCGCGGCGCACTGAGGCTGGTACAGTCACTGGATCCGCTGCCTGGCAAGCAGTTTGGCGATGACGATACGGAATACATCGTTCCCGACGTTTACGTCAGCCGTAAAGAAGGTCGCTGGGTAGTGGAGCTGAACCCTGATACCGCGCCCCGGCTGCGCATCAATGATCACTATGCCGGCATGATCAAGCGCGCAGACAACAGCGCCGACAATAGCTACCTGCGGGACAACCTGCAGGAAGCCAAATGGTTCCTGAAAAGTTTACAAAGCCGCAACGAAACCATGATGAAAGTGTCTACAGAGATAGTGCGGCGTCAACGTAACTTCCTCGAGTACGGCGAGGAAGCCATGAAGCCTCTGGTGCTGCACGACATTGCTGAGGCCGTTGAGATGCACGAATCGACGATTTCCCGGGTCACCACGCGCAAGTATATGCACACGCCCCGGGGTATTTTTGAGCTCAAGTACTTTTTCTCAAGCCATGTGGCCACCACCAGCGGCGGCGCCTGCTCCTCCACCGCAATACGCGCCCTGATCAAGAAACTCATTGCCGCGGAAAACCCCCGCAAGCCGTTATCCGACAGCAAGCTTGCAGATCTTCTGGAAGATCAGGGCATTCAGGTGGCCAGACGGACCATCGCAAAGTATCGTGACAGTCTGACAATTCCACCGTCTAACGAGCGCAAGCGGCTTGTTTAGACGGGGCGGCGCGAAGAGGCGCCAATAGATCGACACAGACGTAGCTAAACTAAAAACAAGGAGAAGCGCATGCAAATAGTCATCAGCGGACACCACGTCGAAGTCACCGATGCCTTAAGGGAGTACGTCAATACAAAGTTCGAACGCTTGCAGCGTCACTACAGCCAGATCAGTAATTCTGAGGTGACCCTGATTGTCGAGAAAATGGTACAAAAAGCAGAAGCCACCGTGCACATCGCCGGCAAAGACCTGTTCGCCGCCGCGGACTCCGAAGATATGTATGCCGCGATCGACTCCCTGGCTGACAAGCTTGATCGCCAACTGATCAAGCACAAGGAAAAACACCGACCCCATTGAGCACAGCATGCAAGCAATGAGCAAAGAATCTCCCACACCTGCCAGCTGCGTCAGTGATTTACTGACGCCCTCGCGCAGCCTCTGCCAGGTACCGGGCGGCGGCAAGAAGCGAATCTTCGAGTTGATCGCAGACGTCATTGGCAGCGATGTGGAAGAGTTTCATCCGGACGAACTGGTAGCGGGCATGCTCGCGCGGGAAAAACTCGGCAGCACCGCACTGGGTAACGGCATCGCCATACCGCACTGTCGCCTCAGCGACTGCGAGTCCCCCTGCGGGGTGCTCCTGAGCCTATCCAGCGGCGCCGACTTTGACGCGCCGGATGACGAAGACGTCGACCTGCTCTTTGCTCTGGTGGTCCCCAGTGAGGCCACACAGGAACACTTGAATCTGTTGGCTGATCTGGCGCGGCTGTTTTCTCAATCGGCATTTTGCGACGCCCTGCGCAGCTGCAGAAGCAACGAGGCGCTGTTTAACACAGCAACCGGCTGGACCACAGGCAGCCAATAATGGATCTGATCATCATCAGCGGACGTTCCGGGTCGGGGAAAAGCACCGCCTTGCATCAGCTTGAAGATGAAGGTTACTACGCCATCGACAATCTTCCCGCGTCATTGCTGCCTGCTTTGGTGCGCGACACGGGGCCGGGGCTGCCGGAGCATTTTCACGGTATTGCCGTGTGCATCGACGCGAGAAATGCCTTTCGTGACCTGCAGGGTTTTAGCGCGACGCTGGAGTCGCTGCCGAAAGAAGTGCAGTGCAGAATTCTGTATCTGGACGCCGATGAAGCCACGCTGATAAAACGTTTCAGCGAGACCCGCCGTCGGCATCCCCTGACCAATGAAAGCCTGCCTCTGGCCGAAGCGATTCGCTATGAAAGCGAGCTTTTAGAGCCTTTGGCCGCGACTGCGACACTCACTCTGGATACCCGGGCCATGACGATCTACGAGCTTCGCGATGCCATCAGGCAGCAGCTGGTAGGTTCAGAAGCCGAGGACATGGCCATTCTTTTTCAGTCCTTTGGCTTCAAGCGCGGTGTTCCCGGCGATGCGGACCTGATTTTTGATCTGCGTATGCTGCCCAACCCGCACTGGTCACCACAGCTGCGCAGCAAGACCGGCATAGATCCCGAGGTTGCAACCTACCTTGAAGAACATGCCATAACGCAGCAGCTCTTTGATGATATTGCCGGCTTCATTGAACGCTGGGTGCCGGCCTACCAGAAAAGCAGTCGCAGCTACCTCACCGTGGCGCTGGGCTGCACCGGAGGACAGCATCGCTCCGTTTATATGGCGCACCGTCTCTACACGCATTTTCAGGGGCGTCTTGCCCAGCTTCAGCTTCGCCACCGGGAGCTTCAGTAAATTCCGTGATTGAGAGCGAACTTATGATCATCAACAAACTCGGTTTGCATGCTCGTGCTGCATCCAAGTTTGTCAGCTGCGCGAGCCGCTTTGGCAGCAAGATCCAGGTGTCCAAGGATGGCCAGTGGGTTGACGGCAAAAGCATCATGTCCGTGATGATGCTCGCGGCCGGCAAGGGCAGCACCCTGAACCTTCGGGTAGAGGGCGCTGACGAGGCAGAAGCCAGCGCGGCGATTCACGAGCTGGTAGGCGACTTTTTTGGCGAAGGTCAATGAGCACACTCCAGGAAGAACAGAAACGCTCGCGCGATAGCGTCTCCCGTGCCCTGGAGAGCGGCACCTTGCTGGATGTGCGTCGTCTCATTCGGGTGATGGAGCCCGGCGAAGTGGCGCATATCCTGGAGTCCTCGCCACCACGCTATCGACACGTACTGTGGCAACTCCTCGAGGGTTCCCAGGAAGCCGAAGTACTGAACGAGCTGGGTGAGGAGCTCAAACTCGACTTCCTGCAGACCATGGGCCCGGACCAGGTCGCACAGATCACCGAAGAGCTGGATGACGACGATGTTGCGGACATCCTTCAGCAGCTGCCGGAAGCCTTTACCCAGCAAGTGCTGAATGAGATGGACGAGCAGGACCGGTCGCGTCTTGAACGGGTCATGGTCTACGACGAGGACACCGCCGGTGGCCTCATGAACACCGACACGATCTCGATCCGTGCGGACGTGACGCTGGACGTGGTGCTGCGCTTCCTGCGGCGTCACGAAGAAATTCCCGAGATGACGGATACCTTGATTGTTGTCAGTCGCGACGATCGTTATATCGGCTTGCTCCCCATTCGAACGCTGCTGGTGTCTGACCCGGGCAGTTCCGTGCGCGAATTAATGCTCACCATGCGCAAACCCATTCACACCGATATGGCTGACAGCGAGGTTGCCCGCCTCTTTGAGCGCAACGACTGGGTATCCGCACCGGTCGTCGATACGGAAGGTTATGTCGTTGGACGCATTACCATTGATGACGTGGTGGATGTTATCCGGGAGGACGGTGATCACTCCCTTATGTCCATGGCCGGTCTGGGCGAAGACGATGACACCTTTGCACCGGCGATCAAGACGGCAAAGCGCAGGGCTTTATGGCTGGGAATCAATCTTCTCACCGCCTTCATTGCCGCGTCGGTGATTAATATGTTCCAGGGCACCATCGAGAAAGTGGTGGCGCTGGCCGTACTCATGCCCATCGTGGCGTCTATGGGCGGCATTGCCGGCACCCAGACCCTCACGGTACTGGTGCGCGCTCTGGCAGTAGGACAGATCAATCGCAGCAATGCCCGCTGGCTGGTGAGCCGCGAGTTGGCGTCTGCGGCCATCAACGGCCTGCTTTGGGCCCTGGTGGTCGCCGTGGCGGCATCGCTGTGGTTTGATGACAACATACTCGGTCTGGTGATTGCCCTGGCGATCGTTATCAACCTGATTACTGCGGGTGTCACGGGCGCCGTACTGCCCCTGATGCTGCAGCGCATGAAGATCGACCCTGCCCTCGCCGGCGGCGTCGTGCTTACCACGGTCACTGATGTGGTGGGCTTCATGTCCTTCCTGGGACTTGCAACGGTGTTCTATGCCTAAACCCATCAGAGGAAAACGCGCCAGGAGCGACGATGCCGATCTGGATGTGGAGTTTGACGAAGGCCCCAGTAAGTCGGCTCGCAAGCGCGAAATGACAGCGCGTCAGGCGCTGGGAGAAGCCCTTTGCGAACTCAGTGCCCGGGAACTGAGTAAAATCCCCATCGAGGATGAGGACCTGCTGGCGGCCATCGAAGAAAGCGCTCGCATCAAGCAAAACAGCGCCATGCGCCGACACCGCCAGTACATCGGCAAACTCATGCGACGTATAGATCCTGAGCCCTTGCAGCGCGCGCTTGACGCGCTGTATCAGTCACGAAAGGACGAGACTCACCGGTTTCAGGCGCTGGAAGAACTCAGAGACACTTTGATTCGCGAGGGAGACAAAGCACTGGGGCAGGTTATCGATAAACACCCCGGCGCTGATCGCCAGCAGCTACGACAGCTGATTCGCGAGGCCCAGAAAGAGGCCGCCGCGGACAAACCCCCGGCCGCTAGCCGGCGTCTCTTTCGCTATCTTCGGGAGCTTCCGTAGTCGGTGTGAGCTTGTCGTCAAAAAGGCGACGGAATTTCACCGACGGCGTCTCTATGGGACCCGATACTTCATAGACCGCCGAGGACATCCGGTTCACCTGCTTTTCAAAGACCTTGCTGACGACGAAAACCCCTGCCGCCACTGCCGGACCCGCGGCCAATGCGGCCACCCAGGGTAAGTTGTTGGCCACCGGCAAGGTCACCAGCAGCTCGCCGTTGATGTTGCCCAGGGTCAAATCGCTCAGCCCCGTGAATGCAAACGCGCTGGCCGCACCGTCAATCTTAAGGTCTGCCACCTCGAGCATGCCTTTTTGCAGGTAGAGCTGCGTACTGGCGGTGACAAAAGGAATACCCGACTCAAACATGTGACTGAGGCTCAGACCGCGCAGTATCTCTGCAAAATTCAGAAAGCTGATCATCGACAGGGCCCCGGGACCGGACTCCAACAGGCGCCCGTTGCGCGCCGCCAACGCAATGGAGCCATCTGCAGCCAATACAGAAAAGGCGGTGGGAGGCCCGGGCCAGTGCAGCCTTACCGACATCGAGCCAGACTCGGACTCCAGAGTCGGCGCAAAGCCCGCGGCCACCATCACGTCACCGAAATCTGTAAAGGCGGCGTCGATCTCCAGCGCCGTCACTTGTGCATCGCCCTCTTTAAACCACCGCAGCATGCCCGGCTGCGGCGCATCGAGTTGCAGATCCCACAGCTCGCCCTCGATGCCCGTTGCATAGAGCGCCCCATCGCTCTGGGTCGTATCCAAATCGAAACCCACACCACCGAGCAGGCGCTCGCCACTGCGAAGCTCCAGCACATCAACGCGCATACTGGGCACGGTGGCCCGAACTTGATCAAGAGTTAACGGCTCGCCGCCACCGAAACGACCCAGATCAAGATGCTCCAGCAGTAAATGCAGCTCGCCATTTTTTCGGGTCAGACTCCCCTGCACAGACCCGGACTCCAGGGCTCCCTGCCATAAATTAGACTCCCCCCAGAGATCCACCCGCGCGCGGCCAAAATCCCGTGAAGCCAGGCTCAACTGTCCTACTTCCAGTGAGTCGATCTGATAACTCATGGGGGACTCACCCGCCGCATCGGGCGCGGACCTGTTGTCGCCGGGCACGCCTGCATAACGACTATAGAAGTCACTCCACTGTGCAATATCCAAACTGGACAGCGTCCCCGCAAGACACAGACGTTGCTCACAACTGCCAAGATCCACCTCGGCGCCGCCCACGCTTGCCGCGAGCCTGGCGAGGCTGTTCCCCGTCAGGACCAACTGCATATGCAGACGCTCACCCAGTTCAAGATCCATAACCGGATCCGCCACCAGGGGAATCTCCAGATCAAAGCTCAGGGGCTGCTCCGGCGTCTTGGCAAAGGGCCTGGGAGCGTCAAAGGCCACGCCCAATAAATCCGAGCTCAGCTGAAAACGTGGATCCCTCTTGTCACCCAGCATCAATTGGCCGGAGAACGCGGTGGTGCCCGAGACAAAATTGAGCAGCGGCTGGGACAACCACGATGCGATCGCTGCAGTCTCCAGTTCACCGACCAGCGACAGGTCCATTCCCCTGTTGCTACCTTCATTTGCGCCCTCACCCTCGGCAAGCGTGCTTAACGACACACGGCCGCCGAGCGTTTCACCGTGCAAGGCGCTGCCGGCAAAACCCTCGCGGGTCCGATATCGCAGCTGTCCCTGAATGTCACTCACCTCAAGACCCAGCTGCGCGATCTGTGCAGAGGCCTGCTGAAGCTGCAGATTCAGATCCACATCCGGGCCCGAGGTTTCGCCCCCAATCGGCAGGGTCAGGGCAAGCTCACCGGCCAGGGACCCGTCAAATTGCCAGTTGGCAAAAACACCGTTGGTAATGTCGCGAAGCGGAGAATCGCCAAGCAGCGTCTGGGCAGCCCTCGCCGGACCATCAACGTGGCCGGCAACGTCCAGCAACACGCCGGGCGCCTGTGGCAGGACCCGGACCATCAGATCAGTCAGCTCGGCCCCTTCACTGCGCGCCGTGGGCGCCCGCCCCCAGGTTCTCCCATCATCCAACCAAATCGTGGCATCAACATCAGTGAGTATGGGCCAGGCCGGGTCGTAGCTGAGGGTAGCTTCGCTGGTATCCAGAAAAAGCTGCACGGTCATATGCGGGAAATTGCCCCGCCGGGTACTACCTCGCCAGATAAAACCCGCGCGGTCGACTTTACCCTGGAGGATGCTGCGATCCAGCCATTCCAGGAGCGGGTCGGGTAAGGTAAACGGCAGATACTTGGCACGCTCCTGCACCTGCGAATCCTGCAGCCCGATGAGTAACTCCAACTCCACGCCGGTAACGCGCTCGCTAAAGGGAACATCAACCGCGAACACACCACTGGCTTTGCCTTCATCGCCTACCAGGCGCATGAGACCGCTATCTATTCGCAGCCCGGCGCTGTCCCAGCTTAAATAGATGTCGCCCAGGGCATCGGAGTAACGCAGGGGCTCGCGGTAGACCGAGGGGTAATGCATGCTGAAATTCTGCGCATCGAGCTGTAACTGGCCCGAGCCCGGCGCCAATTCAAGATAGCCGGTGACCCCGGTCAGGGCTGGTGTGTTACGCCAGCTACTGACACTCACATCGTCCAGAGCACTGCGCAGTTGCCAGCTGTTGGCAGGATCCGAAAGATCATCCAGACGCAGTTCCAACACGCTGAGCGTTCCCGAAGGTGCCAGGGACGGCAATACATCACGCAGGCCCTGCGGCAGTCCGGGAGCCGCCGCCAGCAAGGTAGGCAGAGCGGATAAACCCAGGTCACGGGCACGAATGCGCAGGGCCTGTCCCCACCAGTCAAATTGTGCGCGATCCAGATCCAGCGCCTGGCCCGCGCGCTCGATGTGAAAATCCTCCGTCAGCAAACTCCAGTGGCGGGCGCGTTGTTCCAGTGCGGCTTCGAAGGACAAGGCATCCAGGGGCAGAGACCAGGCCCCACCGGACTCGTCCAACTGCAGCGCCGAACTCTCCCAGAGCAGGGTCGCCGTGGAGTCTCCCGCAGCGCGCGTCAGCCAGAACTGCGCGTGGGCAGAACCGGCGAGTCGAAAAGGTAAATCCAGGCTGCTCCACAGATTGGTCAACGCCGCAAGGTCGCTGCTTCTGGCATCCACAAAAATATCGCCGGTCCAGGAACGCGGCCGCAGGGGATTCCCCACTCCCTCGGCATTGACCTCCAGCGCAATGCTGTCGCCTTCAACCATGCCATGAAGATGACGGTCGTTGCCCTCGCGCTCCAACAGCAAATCCACAGCCAGTCCTATGCGGCCGCCGGGGGTTTCCAGTCGAAGCGCATTCTCCGACAAGGCCACGCGCTCAACATTGGGCAAAAAATCTTCCAGCCAGGCTTTGAGTACTCCCCCGCCACGGGTAGCGAAGCCTACGATCTCAATGGCACCGTCTTCGCCCAGCCGGGCATCCAGTGCCAGCCCCGCAACATCCATACGGGACAGCTGCAGACTCCCGGCCAGGATGCTGGCCGGTACATCCAATCGAAAAGAACCGCTTCCGATGGCGATAGGAGGCAGCTGCTCGTCCGTCTGGGCAATGCGCAGCCCGGTAAAACTCAGCTCGGGACTAAAGGCATCCCAGCCGCCGGATAGACTATCCACGCTAACGGTAAAAGGTAGCCTGCCATTAACCAGTTCAAGCACCGGGTCGCGAAGCGCGGGCATCTGCGTCATCAGATAGCGGCCAGCGGCGACATAGACCGCCAGAAGCACCACCACCACGACGAGAAGTCGCCATGCCCAGGGCGCCAGCGCATGCAGGCCCCTAAGCGGCAAGCTTTCTTCTACGCTGTGATCGTTCATGCTCGACGAACCCTGTTGACGCTCCCCTTAGAGCAAAACAATATCAAACTGCTCCTGCGTATAATCCGGCTCCGCGCGAAAACTGATGCTGCGCCCGATAAAAGACTCCAGGTCACCCACGTTTGCCGACTCTTCATCCAGCAGTCGCTCCACCACCGCCTGTGAAGCCAGCACCATCAAACCACCGGTTTCGTAAGCTCGCGCATCTCGCATGATCTCCCGGAGTATCTCGTAGCACACGGTCTCCGCTGTCTTGAGTACGCCCCGCCCTTCACAGCTTGGACAGTCTTCACAGAGTATCCGTTCCAGACTTTCACGGCTGCGTTTGCGGGTCATTTCAACCAGACCCAGATCCGAGACACCGGTAATTTTATTTTTTACCGGATCCCGGGCCATGGCTTTTTCCAGCGCCCGGTGCACCCCCCGCCGGTGTTCGGCGTCCCGCATATCAATAAAGTCGACGATCACGATGCCGCCAAGGTTGCGCAGGCGAAGCTGCCGGGCCAGTACCGTGGCGGCCTCAAGATTCGTCTTAAACAGCGTTTCCTGCTGATTGCGACGTCCCACGAATGATCCGGTATTCACATCGATGGTCGTCATGGCCTCGGTCTGATCAATGACCAGATGCCCACCACTTTTCAGGGGCACCACGCGGCCCAGCGCCCGCTGTATATCTTCCTCTATCCCATACAAATCAAAAATAGGCCGCTCGCCATCGTAGAGCTCGACAAGATCCGCAACCTCAGGCATGTACTTGAGGCAGAAATCATTCAACACGGTGTAGTTTTCATGACTATCGACCAGGATGCGCTGCATGCCCGGACGCACCAGGTCACGCACGGTGCGCAGCTGCAGAGGCAGATCTTCGTAGAGTAACTCGGGGGTTTCGGCCGTTGCCGCACGTCGCGATACCACAGCCCACAGCCGTTTAAGGTAGCTAAGGTCCGCGCGTATTTCGCCCTCGCCCGCCCCTTCAGCGGCAGTGCGCAGGATATAGCCGCCACCGTCCATCTCTTCACTTTTCAGGACATCAGCGAGCACCTGCTGTAAACGTGCGCGCTCATCGACGTCATCGATGCGCTGGGAGACCCCCACGTGATCACTTTGAGGCATGTAGACTAAATAGCGGGTAGACACCGACAGCTGACAGGTCAGCCGGGCACCCTTCTTGCTGATAGGGTCTTTGAGCACCTGTACGGTAATGAGCTGCCCCTCGCGCAGATGCTCCGCGATGCGTTCTTCGCTTGCGGCACCCACACCCAGCACATCAGTGAGGTGGATAAAACCACTGCGCTCCACCCCAAAGTCTACAAACGCCGCCTGCATACCCGGCATGACCCGCAGCACCCGGCCCGCGTAGATGTTACCCACAACACCGCGGCTAGCTTGACGCTCAATGTAGATATCCTGGGCAGCACCGTTTTCTACCACGGCAACCCGCGCTTCCATGGGAGTGACGTTAACGAGAATTTCTTCGTTCACGCCGCAGCGCCTCCTAATCCGGCCTGGATCCCAAAGTGTGCGAGTAGCTCCCGAGTCTCCACCAGCGGCAAGCCAATGACGTTACTGACGCTGCCATTAATACCCCGGACAAAGCTGCCCGCCAGCCCCTGGATGGCATACGCCCCGGCTTTGTCCCAGGGTTCATCCGTGGACAGATAGGCGTCGATGAGTGCGGGGGGCAGCGTCGTAAACTCAACCACCGTGCGTACCAGCGCTGTCTCGCTGCGCGAGTCCTGGCGCAGGCAGATCGCGGTGTACACCTCGTGGCACCGATTGCTTAACGCCTGGAGCATATACCGCGCATCCGCTGAATCGCGGGGCTTGCCCAGACTCACGTCATCAAGCACCACCGTGGTGTCGGCGGTCAGCAATAAAACCGACGCGGGCTCTGCCAGGGCATCGGCCTTTTCTTGCGCCATGCGCAGCACATAATCCCGGGGCGCCTCGCCGGGCTGTGGTGTTTCATCAATGTCAGCGCCGACCACTGTGAAACTCAAGCCCAGTTGGGCGAGCAGTTCCGCGCGCCGGGGACTGGCCGAGCCCAAAACCAGTGCCGGTGTATTTGAAGCCATCAGTTAACCTTGTAACTACGGCGCAGTTCCCGCAATACCGGCATAACGAGGGGCCAGAGCAAGGCCGTGCTGAGCGCAGGGAACAGAAAAACAAATCCAGAGGCGCCACCACCCTGCAGACTTTGTAACCACTGAGTAATTAACTGGTGCAATCCCGCGAGCACAAAAATCACCGAGGCCTGCTGGAGCAGCGAAAATACGCGCAGACGCTGGTACATCAAACGTGCAAGGGTGACGACTACCGCCAGACACAGCATATTCTGCCCCAGCACCGCGCCTTCCATCACATCGGCCAAAAGTCCCACGACCAATGCCGTAACCAACCCCACCCGATGGGGCAAAGCAATAGTCCAATACAGCAACACCAGCAGAATCCACTCCGGACGCCACCACAGCAAGACGCGGGTCAGGGGCAGTACCGCAAGCACGGCTGCCAACAGCAGCGACGCCACGATAATCCAATAGCCGTGCACCTGCTCACTCAAGGGGCTCTTCTCCGGGATCAAGCTCTGGCTCAATATCCGGTAGCTGGCTGAACACCAGTAGCACGTGCCGGGCACGATCCAGCGCAGCGGTGGGAGTGGCCTCTATGCGCGCAAAGGCCTCACCCGGGTTACGCTCCACAGCGGACACGATGGCGACGGGGTAACCAATTGGAAACCGCCCACCCAGCCCGGAGGTCACCAGCAGGTCGCCGGCCTGAATATCGGTGGTTGCCGTGACGTGGTGCACGGCCAGTTGATCAAGAGACCCCATACCCTCGGCAACAGCGCGCACACCATTGCGATTCACCTGCACGGGCACCGAGTGCGTGGGATCAGTCACCAGCAGCACCCGCGAGGTCGTCATGCCGACCTCCACCACCTGGCCCATAAGACCCTGCGCATCGATGAGGGGTTGGCCGAGATAAACATCCGCCTCGGCACCCTTATCGAGCACCAGCTGATGACGCAGCGGATCTGGAGAAACGCCAATGATTTCACTCACCAGTACGTCGTCGCGCAGCAGGGCTGTGGAATTGAGCAAAGTTCGCAGTCGGGCATTGTCTGCCTGCAGCGAGGCCAGCTGCTGGGAGCGACCCTGGAGCACCAGGTTCTCCCGCCGAAGTCGATCGTTATCCTCCAGCAAGCGCTGCCGGGATCGAAGGGTATTGTCCTGCCAATCCCCGATAGCCGATGGAATATCAGCAATGAGGTAAATGGGCGTCAGGGCGGTATCAATAGCGGAGCGCACCGTTGCCAGCCCGCTGTAGCGCAGATCCGCCAGCAGCAAGGTACCCACGAGGACCAGCCCCAGGAACAGCCTGAGACCGAGATTTGATTCCTGTATGAACAGCGGCTTGATTGGCAGCACCCAAAGCGGGCATTGCGCATGCCGCCCGCGGTTATTCTGTAGAGAGTAAGTCTATCGTATGGCGGTCCATACGTTCCATGGCCATACCACCACCCCGGGCCACGCAGGTGAGGGGATCTTCCGCTACCACCACCGGCAAACCGGTCTCTGATGCGATGAGTCGATCCAGGTCCCGCAGCAAGGCACCGCCACCGGTGAGCACGATACCGCTCTCGGCGATATCGGCCGCCAGTTCCGGCGGAGACTGCTCCAGGGCAGATTTCACGGACTGCACAATGGACGACAACGGATCCTGCAGGGACTCAAGGATCTCGTCGCTATTGAGCGTGAAACTGCGGGGAACGCCCTCGGCGAGGTTGCGGCCGCGCACATCGATCTCGCGCAGTTCGCTGCCAGCAAAGGCACAGCCGATTTCCTGTTTGATTTTTTCCGCCGTGGAATCACCAATAAGGGTTCCATAGCATCGGCGCACATAGGCAACGATGGCCTCGTCAAAACGATCGCCACCTAACCGGATCGAATCGGAGTACACCACGCCGTTTAAGGAAATAATCGCAATTTCAGTGGTTCCGCCACCGACATCAACGACCATGCAGCCAGACGCTTCGTCGACTTCAAGCCCTGCACCAATGGCTGCTGCCATGGGTTCCTCGATGAGTCGCACTTCCCGGGCACCGGCAGACAGGGCCGATTCGCGGATCGCGCGGCGCTCTACCTGCGTGGACTTGCAAGGCACACACACCAGCACCCGAGGACTGGGACGGATAAACCGCGTCTCATGCACCTTGGCGATAAAGTGCTGGAGCATCTTTTCGGTGACCTGAAAGTCCGCGATCACCCCATCCTTGAGCGGACGGATAGCCGTGATATTGCCCGGGGTTCGCCCCAGCATGCGTTTGGCCTCGGTGCCTACGGCCTCAATAGTCTTCTGTCCGTTGTGAATCCGGATCGCGACCACCGAGGGCTCGTCAAGAACGATGCCCTGACCGCGCACGTAAATCAGGGTGTTGGCTGTTCCAAGATCGATGGAAAGATCGTTTGAGAACATGCCACGCAGTTTTTTTAGCATGAAATTCTGTTACCCGAATCGAGGTAAAAGTGAAGATAAATGTGAAAGCTTTGGAGACCGTCGCAATACGGTATCGCCTGATTGCATTTGCGAACTCAGATTTATCTGTTTTTAAGGTCTCAAGCCAGCGCTCCTATGCCGCGCAAGGTTATCAACCGCGGGGGTGTTGGGCAAGAAACAAATGTTGTATGGTGCGGCGCTTTCCCGGCTTCCACTCCAGTTAAAACCATGTCCGTATCCGGCGACACCATTCGAGAAATCGCGCAGCTTGCACGTCTGGCTGTAGAAGATGACGAACTTCCTGCGCTGACCAGCAGTTTCAACGCGATTCTGGACCTGTTTGAGCAGCTGCAGGCGGCTCCTACCGACGGTGTAGAGCCCATGGCAAACCCCCTGGATGCGAGTCAGTCCCTGCGTGAAGACGTCGTGACCGAGACCAACCAGCGCGAAGCGCTCCAGGCCGTGGCCCCCCTGACCGAAGACGGACTGTATTTAGTCCCCCGGGTGGTGGACTAGCATGAGCGTCACAGATAGCCGAAGCCTCACCGAGCTCGCCCAGGCCCTTGCCAATGGCGACACCAGCAGCGTAGCCCTGACAGAAGCCGCCCTGACGCGCATTGATGCCCTCGATGGCGCGCTCAACAGTTTTATCACCGTGGATCGCGAGAGCGCACTGCGCGACGCCACAGCGGCTGACGCGCGTATCGCAGACGGCAGCGCCGCGCCGTTAACCGGCATTCCCATCGCGCACAAGGATATTTTCTGCACCCGGGGTCTGCGCACAAGCTGCGGCTCGCGGATGCTGGATAACTTTACACCGCCCTACGATGCCACGGTCGTGGAGCGCCTTCGCAGCGCCGGCGCCGTCGTTATCGGCAAAACCAATATGGACGAGTTCGCCATGGGCTCCTCCAACGAAAACAGTTTTTACGGCCCCTGTAAAAATCCCTGGGACTTAAACCGGGTACCCGGCGGTTCATCCGGCGGCTCGGCTGCGGCTGTAGCGGCAGGACTGGTTGCGGCGGCCACCGGCACGGATACCGGCGGCTCCATCCGCCAACCTGCGGCTTTTTGCGGCATCACCGGCCTCAAGCCGACTTACGGGCTGGTCTCCCGACTCGGGATGATCGCCTACGCGTCAAGTCTCGATCAGGGCGGACCCATGGCGCGCAGTGCCGAAGACTGCGCCCTGTTGTTAGAAGCTATGGCGGGACACGACCCCCGGGATTCAACCTCGGCTCAACGCCCGGTGGCGAACTATCGCGAGCAGTTAGCGCAATCCCTTGACGGTCTGCGCATCGGCATTCCCAAAGAATACTTTGGCGAGGGCCTGGACAGCGGCGTGGCTGCGGTAATCGAAGCGGCGCTCAAAGAGTACGAGTCCATGGGCGCCACGCTGCACGAGATATCTCTGCCGCGCACGGCACTATCCATACCCGCGTACTACGTGATTGCGCCGGCAGAAGCCTCCACCAACCTGTCACGCTATGACGGTGTGCGCTACGGCCACCGCTGCGACAACCCCAAAGATCTCGAAGACCTTTACACCCGCAGTCGCGAAGAAGGTTTTGGCGCCGAGGTTCAGCGCCGGATTTTAGTGGGCACCTACGCCCTCTCCTCGGGCTATTACGACGCCTACTACAAGAAAGCCCAGCAGGTGCGACGATTCATCGCCGGTGACTTTGCATCCGCCTTTGAGTCAGTAGATGTAATTGCCGGCCCCACGACGCCCGGCATCGCCTTTGCGCTGGGCTCCAAAACCAGCGACCCCACGGCCATGTACCTGGAAGACATTTACACCCTGTCCGTGAACCTGGCCGGACTGCCCGCCATGAGCCTGCCCGCCGGTTTTAGCCAGGGAATGCCCGTGGGATTGCAGCTCATCGGCCAGCATTTTGAGGAAGCGCGACTGCTTGGTGCAGCGCACCAGTTTCAGCAGCGCAGCGACTGGCATCGTCAGACGCCCAAGCTGGAGCTGCCGGCATGAGCTATGAAATGGTCATCGGTCTGGAGGTGCATCTGCAGCTCGCGACCCGTTCCAAGATTTTTTCCGGCAGTGCCACCACCTTTGGCGCCGAGCCCAATACCCAGGCCAACGCGGTAGACCTGGCTATGCCCGGCATGCTCCCGGTGCTCAATGTACAGGCCGTTCGCTATGCGGTGATGTTTGGTCTGGCCATCGATGCGCAGATCGGCAAACGCTCGGTCTTTGATCGCAAGAACTACTTTTATCCGGACCTGCCCAAGGGCTATCAGATCAGCCAGTTTGCCGAACCCATCGTGGGTGGGGGCCGCTTTGCCTTTAACCTCCCCGATGGCACGCAAAGTGAAGTGGGCATTACCCGCGCACACCTTGAGGAAGACGCGGGCAAGTCCCTGCACGAAGACTTTCATGGCATGACCGGCATTGACCTCAACAGAGCCGGTACCCCACTTTTGGAGATCGTCACGGAGCCTGATTTTCGCAGCGCAGAGCAGGCCGTTGCCTTTTTAAAGGCGCTGCACAGTCTGGTGACCTACCTGGGCATCTCCGACGGCAACATGGCCGAGGGCTCCATGCGCTGCGACGTGAACCTGTCCCTGCGCCCCAAAGGTAGCGACACCCTGGGCACGCGCACCGAAGTTAAAAACGTCAATTCGTTCCGGTTCGTGGAAAAAGCCATCCACTGCGAGCGGGTGCGTCAGGAAGATATTCTGGATGACGGCGGCAGCATCGTGCAGGAAACCCGTCTTTATGACGCGGACCGCGATGAAACCCGCTCCATGCGGAGCAAGGAAGTCGCCAACGACTATCGCTACTTCCCCGAGCCGGACCTGTTGCCGGTGATCTTAAGCGACGCGGATATCGCTGACATTGTCGCCACGCTGCCAGAGCTTCCCCGGGCACGCCGGGCACGATTTGAAGAAGCCTATGGCCTGTCGGGTTATGACGCCGGGGTGCTCACCGACGAGCGCGCGGTGGCAGACTATTTTGAGGCCACCGCCCGGGCCAGCGGCGATGCCAAACTCGCAGCCAACTGGATTCAGGGTGATCTGCTGGCGGCACTGAATGCCGACGACAAGAACATCACCGAGTGCCCCGTGCAGGCCGACCAGCTTGCGGGACTGATTGCGCGCATCAAAGATCAAACCATCTCGGGAAAAATAGCCAAACAGGTGTTTGAGGCCATGTGGCAGGGTGAAGGTGACGCGGATGCCATCATCGAAGCCCGCGGTTTCAAGCAGGTCTCTGACAGCGGCGCGCTGGAGTCCATGGTCGATCAGGTAGTGGCTGACAACCCCGATCAGGTAGCGCAGTATCGCGCTGCGGATCCGGCCAAACGCAAAAAGCTCAGCGGGTTCTTTGTGGGACAGATCATGAAGGCCTCCAAAGGGCAGGCGAATCCAAAAATGGTCAACGACCTGCTGATCGCGCGCCTGGACCCCGACGACAACTAGCGGATATCACCGATGCGCAAAGACAAAGCCAAAGTACTGGATGAACAGTGGGACGACGAACGGGTCGCCAGCTTTTTAGAGCCGCGCCCCGGTGATGCCGCCAACGCCGACCATCAGCTGCTCCTGCGCGCCTATCAGAGCATGCGCGATAGCGACTTTGCGCGCTTTATACCGATGTTTTGTGCCGCCGGACGCGATATCAACGCCACCGGGCGAGAAGGCAAAACCCTCCTCGAAGAAGTAAACGAACACCGCTACGGTACAGCCTACGCCGAGACTCTAAAGGCTCACGGCGCAAGCTAGACCCAACGCTTAGGAAGAACCCTGCTCGTAGGGCACCCGACCGCGCATAAAGCGCTCCCGATTCTCGCGCTTTTTCTCTTCGCTTTTAGCCAGTAGCACCAGCACAGCCCCGGTGCCACCAAGGTTGGGTGGCGCACTGTGGAATGCCTGCACCGGCGCCAGCTCTCTCAGCCAGTGATCGACATAGCCTTTGAGAATGCCCACAGCCTCGCTCTTGGGACTGCGCTCACCCTTACCGTGCACGATGAGTACACTGCGTAATCCAAGCTCGTGGCACTCGTTAATAAAGCCGTAGATTTCCCGGCGACCGCGCTGCACGTTCATGCGGTGCATATCCAGGCGCGCCTCAGCCGCGTAGCTGCCCTTTTTGAGCTTTCGATACACGCCGTTTTGAATACCCGGACGCTTGAATTCCAGTACAAACCAGGGATCCAGAGGTTTTACCCCCTCGTCGGCCAGGGGGTTGCTGTCACGGCCGCGCTCGGTCACGGCCGCTTCGCGGCGCAGCTGCGCCGCCGTTTTATCGGTGACCTCACGCTTTAAGCGGACCCGTGCTTCGGTCTTGATGGGCGTTACATCGCCCATCTGACTCAGGAAGTCGTCATCACTGTTCATGGGCGCCTCCTAGTGGTTGTGCGCGCTCTATATGGGCGCTGGCATTTGTCTCGTCGCACAGCAGGCTCGGTCCGACGCAGGAAACCTCGCCAGCTCGGCATAGCCATGGTGCTCGCGTTAAACTACGCACCCTACCACCCTCACAGATCAGGAAGAACATTGGAAGGCGATCCTTTATACGGTGCGGGCTGCCTCATCCGGGGCGGCAAGATGCTCAGCCACCCCAAGCTGCGGCCCTTTGTACTCGTGCCCTTGACCGTCAATGTGCTGATTTTTGGCTCCCTGATCAGCTGGGGTCTGAGTAATTTTATCCCCTGGGTCGACAGCTGGCTGGCCTGGCTGCCGGAATGGCTGTCTTTTTTAGAGTGGATTCTGTGGCCCATCATCGGCCTGACCGTTGCACTGGTAACCGGATACCTGTTCACCGCTGTCGCGCTACTTATCGCTTCACCCTTTAACGCCTTACTGGCAGAAAAGGCCGAAGAACTGATCACCGGCCAACCCGTGCAGGGCCTGGAAGGGCTCGGCGCCGCATTAATGGGCGTCCCCCGGGGCATCTTTCGAGAAATCGCCAAACTGATCTATTACATTCCCATGGCGCTCATGGTGCTGATCATCAGCTTTATTCCCGCGGTCAACGCCGTCGCCCCCCTGCTCTGGCTGCTGCTGGGTGCGTGGATGATGAGCCTGCAGTTTGTGGATTACCCCATGGACAATCATCGCGCCAGCTTCAAAGACGTACGTATTGCTGTGGCGGACAGGCGCCTGTCGAGCCTCGGCTTCGGCGGCATGGTGGCCGCCCTGGCGAGCGTGCCGTTTGTGAACTTCTTTGTTGTGCCGGCTGCCGTGGTAGGTGCGACGATCTTGTATGTTGAGGAACTACGTTAGACGTGTTTCAAAGTGCAGCAGTCGAGTCCGGTCATCGCGACCTGTCGCCGCGGCCCGATAGGGCTTGCGCGGATCGCCAAAAAGCGTCATCCATGACAGGCTCGGCGCTCGCCATCCATGGCTCGCGACGTCCGCGCAAACCCTATCAGACCACGACACCAGAAAGCTCAAACCAAAGCCAATCTCACCGCTAGATCGTTACGCTGCGACGATCGACAAAGCCACCCACTCCACAATTCGAAGACTCAACGAGCCAGCAATTCCTCGGGCGGGTGCTCACAGCGCACCGGAGCACCCAGCAGAGCCTCCAGGTCCGGCAGTAAGAACGCATCGTCCTCACTGGCAAAGCTGATCGAGGTGCCACTGGCGCCGGCGCGACCGGTGCGGCCAATGCGGTGTACGTAGTCTTCGGGGTCTTCGGGCAGATTGTAGTTCACCACGTGGCTCACGCCATCGACGTGGATACCGCGGCCGGCGACATCAGTGGCTACCAGCACGGAAATCTCGCCCTTCTTGAATTGATCAAGGGTCTTGGTCCGCTTGGCCTGAGCGATCTCGCCGCTGAGCATACCGCAGGTGATGCTGGCCTTGCGCAGTCGCTCGTACAAACGCCGCACCTGATCCCGGCGGTTAGCAAAGACGATCACTGACGTCGCGTCATCGCTGCGCAGCAGGTTCACCAGAATGCGAAAGCGCTCCTCACTGCTGGCCAGATAAATGCGCTGATCCACCGAGTCTGTGGCCACATGATCGGGCTCAATCTCCACCGTCACCGCATCCGTCGTCCACTGCTCAGACAGATTGATGATGTCCTGAGTGAAAGTGGCCGAGAACAGCAGTGTCTGACGGTAGTCTTTGTGCGGCGTCTGGCGCACGATGCGCTTCACCTGGGGGATAAAACCCATGTCGAGCATGCGGTCCGCTTCGTCCAATACCAGCACTTCGACCTGATCCAGCACCAGATCACGACGCCCGGTAAAGTCGATAAGCCTGCCCGGGGTAGCAACCACCAGGTCCACCACCTCACGGCCCAGTTGATTTAACTGCTTTTGATAATCCATGCCACCGATGAGGGTGCAGGTATTCAGGCCCGTGTACTTGCCAAGATCTGCCGCATCAGCGGCGATCTGCATGACCAACTCCCGCGTGGGTGCAATGACCAGTGCCCGGGGCTCTCCTAAAAAGCGCTCACCTTCATGGGGGTTTCTCAGGAGGTCGTCAAAAATGGTGATCAAAAACGCGGCGGTCTTGCCGGTACCGGTCTGCGCCTTGCCAATGGCGTCATGGCCTTGCAGCGTATGCGGTAAGACCTGCGCCTGAATGGGTGAGCAGTACTCAAAGCCGATCTCGGCAATGCCGTGCATCAGGGTCGGGTGCAGATCCAGATCGTGGAAGCGGGTCTTGCCTTCCTCCGGGGCCACGTCGAATTCATCGACGCTCCAGCTAGAGTCTGCGTTACCGGATTTTGCTCGGCCATTTTTTGGCGAGCGGGCGTTGCCAGGGCCTGTCGAAGGAGAGTTAGAACTGGTCAAAAGAAAATCTGCCTTAAATTTAAGGCGCGAAGTCTAGCATTTTTGACGAATAAATGATCAGCGATTAATCAGTCGTCCCAGGTAGTAATCAACGCTCACGAAGCGACCACCTCCGGTAAAAAACAGCGACAGCAGCATGATCAGATAAGTCACACCAAACTCGATGCCGTTATTGAGAATCACAAAGCTGCCTTTCTCGGTTAGCCAGCTGTAATTCCCGTGCTCGCGCAGCAGATCCCGGGCAGCACCCAAACGTTGCGCCACCTCTGGCACGCTGGAGTCCGCGATGGCCGCCCAGCCACTGTCCCAGTGCACGGCAAAGATGGCAACGAGCATGGTGATGATCAAAGGAATGGAGATCCAGCGGGTGGCCAGCCCCAGGAGCAACAGCAACGCGCCGATGGCCTCGGTGTAAGCAGCCAGGTAGGCGAGTAGCGCGGGAAAGGGCAAACCCAGGCCGTACTCCGCATTACCAAACCATTCGATGGTGTTTTCCATGCCGCCGATTTTTTGTGTACCCGCCATCCAGAACACGGGAACTAGGTACAAACGCAATGCGAGGGGTGCGAGTCCGTCCAGATAGGCAAGGCGCCCAAACAGTGCTTCCTGAAATCGGCTAAAGCCCTGCACCAATGAATTTACTGCTCCCACTTCCTCACCCTCTTTGGCTTGCTATAACGCTGGCGTGTGTGTTCTGAGAGTTCTGACCGCGGGCACCGGGCCGCGTTCCCGTAATTATTACCGATCGCGCTGATGCCAGGCGGCACCTAGTCCAGATCCCCGCAGTCAGGACAATCAGGACGACGCGCGATTTGGACAATATTTTGCTCGTAGCTGCGCAAGTCCATCATCAGCACCCGGGAGCGTAATGAATCCCCCCAGCCGGTGAGCACCTTGATCACCTCCAGGGCCTGCAGCGTACCGAGGACGCCCACGACCGGGCCCAGCACACCGTTGTCCCGGCAGGACAGCGCGGCGTTCGCGCCCTCCTGCGGGTACAGACAGCGGTAGCAGGCTCCACCGCCCGCCACGTCAAAGGTGGCAAGTTGCCCCTCGGAGCGCGCTGCGGCTGCTGAGACCAATGGCTTGCGCGCGCGAATACAGGCGCGGTTCAACGCAAAACGTGTGGGATAGTTATCTGTGCCGTCGGCCACCAGATTGACACTGGCTACCGCCTGATTCAACGCCTCACCCTGGAGTTTCTCGGTAAATTGCGACACCCGGCAATCGGGGTAATGCGCGCCGATGAGGGCCGCTGCCGAGGCCGCTTTGGAGCGCCCGATGTCGGCTTCGCCGTGGAGTATCTGTCGGTGCAGGTTGGTGCGCTCAACGGTATCGCCATCAGCCAGAATCAAACGACCCACGCCGGCCGCCGCAAGATAAATGGCCAGAGGACTACCCAGTCCACCGCAGCCCACCACCAACACCCAGGAGGCCCGGAGTCGCTCCTGATACTCAAGCCTAAAGTCCGGCAACATCAATTGTCGGCTGTACTGCTCTAGCTCTCGATCACTCAGCACTGGGCCTCTCCCTGGCACTCGGTGTAACACTGCCCCTGAAACGGTAGGGCACGTTTGCCCGGTGACCCTATGACACCATCTCAGACACCATCTCAGACGCTATCTCATCACCTCACACCACGAGCCGCCGCTGACACGCTCATGTCCTGCAAGATCGTCATAGCTTGCCACATTTGCAAAGCCAGTAGCAGTCAGCAAAGCGCGCACCGCCGGGGCCTGCTCAAAACCGTGCTCAAGCAACAAGTGCCCGCCGGGCTCCAGATGATCTGGCGACCGTGCAATGATCTTACGAATATCATCCAGACCATCGCTGCCCGACGCCAGCGCGGAGCGCGGCTCAAACCGTAAATCCCCTGTCGCAAGATGCGCATCCTGATCAGCGATATACGGGGGATTGCTGACGATAAGATCAAAACGCCCCACGACCTGCGAAAACCAGTCACTGGATAACCACTGCACCGAATCCAGTCCCAATTGCCGGGCGTTGTCGATGGCCACCGCTAGCGCCTCGGGACTGCGCTCCACACCCAGCACGCGCCACTGCGGTCGCTCTGTCGCTAACGCCAGGGCAATGGCGCCGGACCCGGTGCCCAAATCGAGCACGGTAGCGGACTCGGGTAACTCCAGCGCAAGCGCCTGCTCAACGAGCAACTCCGTATCCGGCCGGGGAATCAGCGTTGCCTCGTTAACCGTCAGGGATAAAGTCCAGAAGTCCCGGGTACCGAGTAAGTAGGCTACCGGTACGCCCTCGGCGCGTTGCTGCAACCACTGGCGATAGCGCCGCGCGATGGCCTCGGCGACGTCAGCCTCGGGCCAAGCCATAAAATAACTTCGGGGTTTATTCAGCGCCGCGCACAGCAGGACCTCGGCTTCTCGTCGCGCCTCATCCCCTGCCAGCATCGATCCCTCGGCAAGCAAGTCCCGGACGCTGGCCATTACTGAACGGACATGGCCGCCAGCTGGTCGGCCTGATGCTCCTGACGAAGCGGCCCGACGATGGAGACCATATCACCGGCCATCACTTCGTCGAGTTTGTAGAGGGTGAGGTTGATGCGGTGATCCGTTACCCGACCCTGGGGAAAATTATAGGTACGAATCCGATCGGAACGATCGCCGGTGCCCACGAGATTGCGTCGCTGCTCGGCCTGCTCGCTGGCCTGCGCCGCCTCGGCGCTGCTGGTGAGCTTGGCCTGCAGCAAGGACATGGCCCGGGCCCGGTTTTTGTGCTGCGAACGCTCATCCTGACACTCCACCACAATGCCTGTGGGCAAGTGGGTCAAACGCACCGCAGAATCGGTTTTGTTCACGTGCTGGCCGCCGGCCCCCGACGACCGGTAGGTATCTACCCGCAAATCGGCTTTATTGATCTCAATCGCTTCGAGCTCTTCGGGCTCTGCAAGAATAGCCACCGTGCAGGCCGACGTATGGATACGCCCTTGAGACTCGGTCTCGGGCACGCGCTGTACCCGGTGCGCGCCGGACTCAAACTTTAAATACGCGTAGACATCCGTACCCTCGATGCGACTGATGATCTCCTTGTAGCCACCGTGCTCACCGGGACGCTCCGAAAGAACCTCCAATCGCCAGCCCTGCCGTTCGGCAAAGCGCGTGTACATGCGCTGCAAATCACCGGAGAAAATCGCCGCTTCGTCGCCGCCGGTGCCGGCACGAATCTCCAGAAATACGTTATGGCTATCGCGGGGATCCCGGGGCAATAAAAGCACCTGGAGTTCGGCTTCCAGCGCCTCGCGGCGAGCCTCGCCTTCGCTGATCTCGGCTTTGGCCATCTCACGCATGTCCGCGTCATCATCGGCGAGCATGGACTGTGCCGCTTCGATGTCTCCCAGCAGCGCCTGGTATTCGCCAAAACATTTCACGACGGTTTCGAGTTCCGAGTACTCCCGGGACAACTGCCGAAACTGGTCCTGATCAGCGATTACACCGGGGTCACCCAGCAGCGCAGAGACTTCTTCGTGACGCTCAGAAAGCGTCTCTAATTTAAGCAGTAAAGAGGGTTTCACTGCAGCGTGGGGCCAGGCGTCCGGGGACTCTCGCTGTCGCCGACATTCTCTTTGCTCACGGCAGCGGCGATTACCGACGTGTCAGAGGAATCCACCAACGGTGCCACGTTCTGACCCTGCGCAGCCTCATCGACCTGCAGGCCCAGCAGTCGAGCCGCATGACCCAGAACATCGTGACGCCCCTCTGCACTGGCCTTTTTAAGGCCGGTGGTGGGCGCATGAATCAATTTGTTAGTGATGGCCCGAGCCAGTTGCGCGACCACCTGCTGAGGATCATCACCCCGGGTGATAGACGCCAGGGCGCGCTCCAACTCGCGCTGACGCAGGGCCTCGGCTGATTGCCGGTATTGCTTGACCAGATCTACTGCACCCAGAGAGCGGCGTTCTTCACCCACACTGGCGATACCCTTGGCAATAATTTCGTCAGCTTTGCTGACTTCCTGCTGTCGGGCGCGCAAATTACCGTCGACGATCTGCCGAAGGTCATCCACGCTGTACAGATACACATCGCGCAGTTCGCTAACCTGCGGCTCGATATCCCGGGGCACGGCAATATCGACCATGAGCATGGGGCGATAACGACGCGCCTTGAGTGCGGATTCCACGGTACCCTTACCAATAATCGGCAACTGGCTCGCGGTGGAGGTAATCACAATATCTGACTTGTGAAGATGCTCCGGAATTTCGGAAAGCAAGACCGCCTCGGCGCCAAACTGTTGAGCAAGTTCCCGCGCGCGGCCCAGAGTCCGGTTCGCAATAACAATATTACTTACGCCCGCCTCAATCAGATGGCGTGTCACCAGTTCGATGGTCTCACCGGCACCCACGAGCAGCGCGTTACAGTCACCCAGATCGGTAAAGATCCGCCGTGCCACGTCCACAGCGGCAAAGGCGACGGAGACCGGGTTCTCACCGATGGCCGTGTCCGTACGCACTTTCTTGGCGATGGTGAACACCCGGGGAAACAAACGACCAAGCTCGCTGCCTACGGTGCCGGCATCGGTAGCCACCGCGTAGGCTGATTTCAGCTGGCCAAAGATTTGTGGCTCGCCCAACACCATAGAGTCCAGTCCAGCCGCGACATGCACCATGTGACGCAACGCCGCTTCGCCTTCGTGATGATAAGCCGCATCCTTCAAATCGTCGGTGGACAGGTGATGATAACCGGCCATCCAGTCGATCAGCTCCAGCGCTTTGTCTGCCAACGGCTTGTCAGGCGGCGCAACGGCGTAGATTTCGGTGCGATTACAGGTAGAAAGCACCACAACCTCGTCGATATCCGCCGCACGGCAGACATCATTCATGGCTTCGGATACCTGCTCCGGCGCAAAGGCCACACGCTCACGCACATCAACATGTGCAGAGTTGTGGTTAATACCGAGTGCGATCAGGTTCACAGTTGTGAGTGTCCAGTTTACTTGTCATTGCCTGTTTGGCGAGATTCTAGCAGCCTCAGCAGAAAATCGCAGGCTTAATGTACGGATATTTTTTGGGCGCTGGATGCCCCTGCCCGCAAAACGTCCAGACCCACGCCAGCAAACGGCACCGGGAGTCGAACGCAACGTGGGTTTCGTTGTCTCACTGTGTCATCATCTGCTTTCAGTATTTCGGTCGAATCCATGCCAGTAAACGCCCTCTTTCGCTTCGCTCATCGCTCTGCTGCAGCTCCCCAGGCGTCCGGGGACGCCGCGAGCTCTGGCCGCCGGCTGGTTACCATCGCTTTAGCGCTGGGACTGCTGGGCGGGTGTGCGAGCACCACACAGGTCGCGGACACCGCGAATGACGCCAACGTGGCTGCTACAGATGCCGTCGACCCCGGCGAGCCCCCGGCACCGCCGGTCCTTGAGCGGCCTATTCCTGACGCCTCGGTTTACCCTTTGCTCCTTGCCGAATTCGCCCTGCGCCGCCGGGATTTCGATACCGCCCTGAATACCTACCTCGAACAGGCCGATGTGCTTCGGGACCCGGCGGTCAGCGCCCACACCACGCATCTGGCGCAGTTTCTGCAGCGCGAGCGCGAGGCCTTTCGCGCGGTGCGCCTGTGGGTAGAACTGGAGCCCGATAATTTAGAAGCCAACGGCACGCTGGCCACACTGCTGGCACGCCAGGGACGCAACCGCGAGGCCCTTCCGTACCTGGCCGTGATTGCAAGGGCGGGAGAACAAGCCAAGTTCCCGGTGTTACTCAACCGCTTTAAAGCACTCAGGCCCGAAGATCAGCTGGGCCTGGAGGCCGACGCCCAGGCGTTGATCGATGATGATCTGGGCGGAGACGTGTCCCTGCGACTGACCCATGCGCTCATGGCCGAGGAGCGCGGTGACGCCGCCGCTGTCCGGGAACGACTGATACCGGTCTTCGCTTTGGAGCCTTACCAACAGCAGGCCCTGGTTCTGGAAGCCAAGTTGAATCTTGCGGCGGGCGACGATGAGCCCCTGGCGCGAATCAAAGAAGCCCTCAAGAAGGACCCCACGCGCACAGATCTGCGCCTGCAGTACGCACGCCTGCTTGCCAGTCAGGACATGCCCGCCGCTCGAAAACAGTTTGAAATCCTCTCTGCCGAGGCGCCACACAACGCCGACTTACTGTTTTCCCTGGCGCTGATCAATCACGAGCTAAAAGACAACATAGCGGCCAAGGCCTATCTCAACCAGGTGATCGCCTTAGGCAAGCGCAACGACGAGGCCTATTTATTTTTAGGACAGATTGCCCGCACCGAAGGCGACTTGGATGAGGCCGTACAGCTGTTTCAGCAGGTCGGTGACGGCACGGACCTGATGAAGGCAACAATCAGCATTGCGCAGATACAGATTGCCAGAGAGAAGGATCAGGAGCTGGCTGACTACATGAATCGATTGCGGGCGAGCTATCCGCATCGTAAAGAGCAGTTTTACGCACTGGAAGCCAACATCTACAGTCAAACCGATCGCGACGCCCGGGGACTGGAACTTCTGGACCGCGCTATTGCGGAGTTCCCCGAATCGGACAACCTTCGCTACGCCCGCTCGGTAGCGTATGAACGCATCGGCAATATCTCAGGCGCAGAGGTGGACCTTCGCGCGATCATCGAACGCGACCCCGAGAATTCCACCGCCCTGAACGCATTGGGCTACACCCTGGCAAACCGCACCGAGCGCTATGATGAGGCACGGGCACTTATCGAAAAGGCTCTCGCACTAACCCCCAATGAGCCCTCAGTGCTCGACAGCATGGGCTGGGTTTTGTACCACCAGGGTGACCTCGATAATGCCGAGGCATATTTAACCCGGGCGTACGCAAGTTTTCCTGATCCGGAGGTGGCGGCCCACCTTGGCGAAGTTTTGTGGATGAAGGGAAAAACTAACAGCGCCATGACAGTGTGGCGCAGCGCGCTGCAAGAAGACCCGCAGCACGTGGTACTCAACGAGACGCTCACCCGTTTAGGTATAAGCCTGCAAGCTGACGCCGACTCCTGATGCGGGCGCTATTGTTAGCGCGTTACCTGCCGCGGAGCCAGATAAGTTGCAGCACCTCCGGGACGACACTTCGCGCCGCGCTACTTGTGGCGCTGACTATCGCTGTCAGCGCCTGCTCCACCGCCCCTCCGGCTCCACAGCGCCCTGCACCACTGCCTCCGCAGGCACAGAAACCAAGCGAGCAGGCGCGCTGGGCCGCGCGACTTGGCGTCCTGGCGTCCATGCAGGACTGGCGTGTGCGCGGCAAAGTCGCCTATCGACTGCCCGATGATGCCGGCAGCGCAAGCCTGGACTGGCAGCAAACCGGCGAGCAAAGCGAACTGCGCCTATCAGGTCCGCTGGGCGTGGGTAGCACCGAGATTCACAACGAAGGCGCCCTGCTGTCGGTAAAGCGCGATGGTATCGAGCGACTGTATCCTGCGGATGCCGCACCGTGGTTACCCGGCGGAACGCTACTGCCGGTACCCGTGGATTCGATTGAGCACTGGCTTCGCGGTGTACCTGACCCCGCGCAGCCGGTCACTGCGCTTGAGACAGACAATGCCCTGGCCCGCCGTATCGAACAAAACGGCTGGGTGGTTGAGTACAGCGACTACAAAGACACTCAGGGTCTGGCGATGCCGGCACGCTTACTACTCACCGTACCCAGGATCGATCTGAGCCTGAAAGTCATCCTGCGGGCCTGGGAGTTGTAACAACCGGGGGCACTCCAAAGAGATTCGCCGGCTGCGACGTCACCTCTCAGTGCCGCCCTGAAGCCGCTGCCAGCTCCTGAAGACGACGATCATAGGACCAGAGAGTCACATCCGGATGTAACCGCCTGGATGCCAGCAAGTGCATGTCAACAAAGTTAAGCCCGGTTCCCATGAGGGAACGTCTCTCGATAAATGCCAGCAGTTCATCATTAGTAGCCACAGCTGCTCTCGGCAATCGTTTGAGATCCCGCAAAAATTCCTGCCAACCTGGCAAATACCCACAAGCAAGCTCCGCAATAACATAGTCATGCGTCAGCACTTGGCCATCCTCCAGCAAATCTCGCAACGGGCCAACACCGTGCCGCAGGTGAGCAATCCAGACCGAGGTATCCACCAGTATCACGAGGCTTCAAATTCGTCCTGAGTCAGCGAGGGCCGGCACCCCAGAACGGTCAGGTCGGGCATGGTGCCCCCCAGACGCGCCAGGCGTCGGGCGGCTTCGCGCTCCACCAGCTTCTGCACGGCGAGCCGGATCACCGCCGCGTTCTCGCTAATACCGGTTAAGCGCTTCGCCTCTTCCAGCATGTCGTCGTCAATATTCACGGTCGTTCTCATGGCTAAAAATCCACCTTAGCAAACCTCTGCATCATATTGAACATCAAATGAAGCCATTTCAAGCATCAATATCCTTACTCACGGGCAAGCAACCACCCGCGCCCATGATCATGCGATACTCCGCGCCGATGCCATCTATCACTCTTTCAGCGCCCGCCAAACTCAACCTGTTCCTGCACATTACCGGGCAGCGCGACGACGGCTACCACAATCTCCAGACGGTGTTTCAGCTGCTGGATTATGGTGATGAGCTGGAATTTGATCTGCGCGATGACGGCGAGATCATGCTGCGCTGCGAGGGACCGACGGCTCTTGAGGACGTCAGTGCCGACGACAACCTTGTGCTTCGCGCAGCGCAGCTACTCAAGGGCGCTGCCGGCGACTCCCTGAATCAACAGCTGGGCGCGAACATCAAGCTCTATAAACGACTGCCTACCGGGGGCGGGCTCGGCGGTGGCAGCTCTGATGCGGCCAGTACGCTGCTTGGACTTCGGCAGCTCTGGAACCTGAACATCGGCATCGATGACCTGGCTGAGCTGGGGCGTCAGCTGGGCGCCGACGTGCCGGTATTCGTGCGCGGGCACAGCGCCTGGGCCGAAGGCATTGGTGAACAACTGACTCCCCTTGAGCTGTCCGGACGGTGGTTTTTAGTGATTCATCCGGGCTGTCATGTCTCAACAAAAGAGATTTTTTCACACCCCCAATTGACACGCGACACCCCCGCCATCACAATGGCCGCCTTTTTTACGGGACCTACCCGTAATGACTTCGAAAACCTCGTGCGACGCCTCGCCGAACCAGTAGATAAGGCGTTGATTTTTTTGAGGATTTTCGGGGAACCAAGAATGACCGGCAGCGGCGCCAGTGTGTTTGTGAGCTTCGACAATGAGGCCCAGGCACTGGCTGCGCAGCAGCAAGTACCGAGCGAATGGCAGAATTTTGTCGCTCAGGGGGTAAACCAGTCCCCGGCCTGGGAGCAACTCAATAGTGTGAGTTTGCATCCCGGCTAAAATGATTTGTGTGTGTAGTTGTAGTTATAGTTTCAGTTACGTCATACGCCCGATTATTGGGGTGTCGCCAAGCGGCAAGGCACCAGGTTTTGATCCTGGCATTCGGAGGTTCGAATCCTCCCACCCCAGCCATTTTTCTGTGATGGAAAACGTGGCGCTGCAAACAGCCCCGCATCACGGGCCGGCGCAGCGCCGGAACCTTCGACACATTGATGATCATTTCAGATTGAATGACCGCAGGAAGGGATAACGTGTCCGCAAAGTTAATGGTGTTCACCGGGAATGCCAACCCGGAACTGGCCCGCAAGGTCGCCAGCCGTTTGTATCTATCCTTGGGTAAAGCTGACGTTGGTCGCTTTAGTGATGGCGAAGTCGCCGTAGAACTCAACGAGAACGTGCGCGGCAAGGATGTATTTGTCCTGCAGCCAACCTGCGCGCCTACCAACGACAACCTTATGGAGTTGCTGGTGATGATTGATGCGCTGCGCCGTGCATCAGCCGGACGCATCACTGCGGTAGTGCCCTACTTTGGCTACGCCCGTCAGGATCGTCGAGTGCGCTCATCGCGCGTGCCGATTTCGGCAAAAGTTGTCGCCGATCTCATGAACACCGTGGGCGTTGACCGGGTACTGACGGTAGACCTGCACGCCGAGCAGATTCAGGGCTTCTTTGGATGCCCGGTAGACAATATTTACGGTTCGCCGGTACTGAATGACGACATTCAGGCCTGCAACTACGAGAACATTATGGTGGTGTCGCCGGATATCGGCGGCGTGGTTAGAGCGCGTGCGATCGCCAAGCAGCTGGATGAAGCTGAGCTGGCCATTATCGACAAGCGCCGACCCAAGGCCAACGAGACCGAGATCATGAACATCATCGGTAACGTCGAGGGCCGCACCTGCCTGCTGGTGGACGACATGGTCGACACCGCCGGCACACTGTGTAACGCCGCGAACGCGCTCAAAGAGCGTGGCGCGACCAAGGTCGCTGCCTACTGTACCCACGCGGTACTGTCAGGCAAGGCTTTAGAAAATGTCCGCAACTCACAGCTCGATGAGCTGGTGGTCACGGACACGATTCCTCTGTCAGACGAGGCCAAATCGATCGGCAAGATCCGCCAGTTAACCATTGCGGACCTGCTGGCAGAATCGATTCGCCGGGTATCCAACGAGGAATCCATCAGCGCGCTGTTCAGCTAAAGCCCTTGGGCACGAAGCACAGCGCTTTTTAAGCGGACGGGGAAGCTGGTCGCAGGCGACCCCTAATCCGAAACAACAGGAGACAGTCATGTCTGAGAAATTGGCGATTGAAGCCACAGTACGTAGCGACCTGGGGAAAGGTGCGAGCCGCCGCCTGCGTCGTAGCGTAGACCACATTCCGGCGATTATTTACGGCGCCGGCAAAGAGCCTACACCGCTGACCATCATCCGTAAGGATCTGGAGAAGTCGCTGGAGAACGAAGCGTTCTTCTCACAGGTTATCGACGTAAACGTTGATGGCGATGTGCAACCCGCGATCTTGAAAGATCTGCAGCGTCATCCGGCACGCAACGATGTTATGCACGCGGATTTTCTGCGCGTTGACGCCAAGGTTGCTATTAAGGTCAGCGTGCCCCTGCACTTTATCAACGAAGAGAAGTGCCACGGCGTGAAGATCGAAGGCGGCATCATTGAGCACATGCTCACAGAACTGGAAGTTCTCTGTCTGCCTGGCCTGATCCCCGAGTACATCGAAGTCGATATGGAAAACGTCACCACCGCTGACATTCTCCACATCTCTGACCTCAAGCTTCCTGAAGGCGTGGTATCCACGGCTCTTGAGCTGGGCGAAGATCACGACATGGCTGTGACGACTGTCAGTGCCAAGCGTGGCGGCGGCGATGAAGACGAAGAAGCAGACGCACCGGAAGCTAGCGCCGAGGCAGGCGACAGCGAAGGCGACGAAGACTGATCTGCTACCGCTTTCCTTTAGGGATAGCGTCTGCAGTATCCGATCGAGGGCAGCGTTACGCTGCCCTTTTTCGTTGTATTCTTTTTGTTTGTTGTGCCCTGTTTTACGCACAGGCATCGAGAGAGTGATTCATGCCCTCCAGCATCCAGCTCATTGTCGGCCTCGGGAATCCGGGCTCGCAGTACGAAGGCACCCGCCATAACGCGGGCGAGGACTTTGTGCGCGAACTGGCGCGGGTGGCCGGTGGATCACTCAAAACCGAGAGCAAGTACCACGGCGAAGTCGGCGAGGTGTTTTTTGCCGGCCATAAGCTGCGGCTGCTGATACCGCATACGTTTATGAACCGTAGCGGCAAGGCCGTCGCGGCGCTGGCCAACTTCTACAAGATCGAGCCACCGCAGATTCTCATCGCCCACGATGAGCTGGACATGCCGCCGGGCTCGGCGCGCTTTAAGTTTGACGGTGGTCACGGGGGTCACAATGGCCTGCGCGATATTGTACCAGCGCTTGGCAACCGCAAAGATTTTCACCGGCTGCGCGTAGGTATCGGACACCCCGGTTCGGCAAAGCAGGTCAGTAATTACGTGCTGTCTAAAGCGTCACCGGCGGATCGCGAAGCCATCACTGCGAGCATCGATGAGGCTATTCGCGCCCTACCCTTGCTGCTGGATGGTGATGCAGGCAAAGCCATGACACGGCTACACAGTTTTGATGGAGCGGACTCTTCCCTTGGGAACACACCGCCGATAAAGGAATAGTTATGGGATTTAAATGTGGCATCGTTGGTCTGCCCAACGTCGGCAAATCGACACTGTTTAACGCGCTCACCCGCGCGGGCATCGACGCAGAGAACTTTCCGTTTTGCACCATCGAGCCCAATGCCGGCGTGGTCCCCGTGCCTGACCCCAGGCAAAGCAAGATCTCGGAATTGGTCAAACCACAAAAAGAAATCGCCACGACCATGGAGTTTGTGGACATTGCCGGTCTGGTAGCCGGTGCCAGTAAAGGCGAAGGATTGGGTAACCAGTTTTTGGCCAATATTCGAGAGACCGACGCCATTGCCCATGTGGTGCGTTGCTTTGAAGACGAGAACGTCATTCATGTTGCCAATGCCATCGATCCGGCGGCAGACATCGAGATTATCAATACCGAGTTGGCGCTGTCAGATCTGGACAGCTGCGAGAAGCAACTGTCTAAAGTGACCCGCACGGCCAAGGGTGGTGACAAAGAATCCATCGCCATGAAAGCGCTGCTGGAGAACAAGCTGCTGCCCCATCTTAACGAGGCAAAGCCTGTTCGAGGCCTGACGCTGGACGACAACGAGAAGGCGCTGGTCAAATCGCTGTTCTTGCTCACCAGCAAGCCGACGCTGTACATCGCCAATGTTGACGAGGACGGACTTGAGGGCAATGCCCACGTGGACGTGGTGCGTGCGATTGCGGCAGAAGAAAACGCCGAGCTTGTGGTGATCTGCAACAAACTCGAATCCGAGATCATCGAACTGGAAGACGACGAGCGTGCCGAATTCCTGGCCGACATGGGCATGGAAGAGCCGGGCCTTAATCGCGTGATTCGCGCGGGCTACCAGCTACTGAACCTGCAAACCTACTTTACCGCCGGCGAGAAAGAAGTGCGTGCCTGGACAGTCAAAGTCGGAGCTACAGCGCCCGAGGCGGCCGGCGTGATTCACACGGATTTTCAAAAGGGCTTTATCCGCGCCGAGGTCATCGGCTACGAAGACTTTATTACCTACAAAGGCGAGCAAGGGGCCAAGGATGCGGGCCGCTGGCGCTTAGAGGGCAAGGAGTATGTGGTGCAGGATGGGGACGTGGTGCATTTTCGGTTTAATGTTTAAATATCACCGAAAAAAACCATCTGACTAAAAAAGCTCACTAACCAGCCCAACACAGCTCGTATGCTTTCGACATTGCGCCAACGGAGAGCTTAAGTTAAGCCCCATAAAAAAAGGCGCGCCCCAAAAGAAGGCGCGCCTTTTTTGTTTTTCGCCAGCTAGGCTTTGCGGCGAGCCAGCAAAAGTAGGCCAAGACCCAGTAACCCCAGTGGCGCAGGCGCTGGGATGGTTCCAGTCACAAGCAAATCATCAAACCCAGCGTTGTTGCCATTAGAACCCGGTCCAGTAGCGGTAATCGCTAGCACATAGGACGCTCCTTTATTAAGCGTTGTGCCTGTAAAGTCGAAAGATACTGTTTTAGGCGCCCATGATCCGGTGTTGGCGTAAACATTCAGAAGGTCAATCGACTTTAAGGTGTCATTGGCGGAGTCCAAAACTGCAACATTGAGACTCAGGCTGCGACTTGGCCCCTGTAAGTTTCCGGAATTACTAAAAATCAATGCCTGAAAAGAAACCACACCCAACTCGATCAAGTTCTCTTCCACATCGAGGCTGATCGTCGTGGTCCAGGGGCCTTCATTGACGATGTTTCTATCAACCGCTATGCGATCTTGAGCCGATGTCGTATCAAAAAGATCAAAGTCTGCCGCGAGTGACCCTGGATCCGAAACACCATTTGTTAGAAACGTGGCAGTAGCGGTAGCACCACTGACTGTGCGCCCATCAAAATTGGAACTCAGTATTAGCCCTGCGTTGGCAAAACTTGCTCCTGCGAGCACTGCGGTGGAAACAATCCCTAGAATTGCGGTTTTGATTTTCATGTCAATAAAGCCTTGAGAAGATTCAAATCAGTACAGTGTAGCCTGCAAAACCCAGGCCAATTCCAAAAATTAGAGATAAAGCATTGTTTTTAATGGTATTTAATATTTTTCAGTTAAACTTATTGATCGCTGACCAATCTCAATGTAAAAGAACCTGACACCAGATTCAGGACAAAAATTGGGCAGGCCCAGAATCCGGCCGCGATCAAAAATCTCTACCACCTAAGATGCTCAACCTTATTAACGGTGAAACCAACCAACAAGCGGCCGCGTAAGCACACTACCTGCCTGGCTTCAGGCCGTGAAGAGTCGCCCACATGCAACACTACAAGATCCACCACAGCCCTCCCCCCGCTCCCCGGCCCACAGCCATGGGATTTCCCGACCTGCGCGACGAGTGGAAGGTCGGGCGCGAAGCGCTCCGGCTGGGACTCGCCTCGCCCAAGCTGATTCGCGCGCCCGGAGGCCACGGCGAACCCGCCATGCTCCTACCGGGCTTCAAGGCACCGGAGTCCTCCATGTTCCCGCTTCGCAGGCTGCTGCGGCTCAAGGGCTACGATGCCAGCACCTGGGGTCTGGGTGTCAATCAGGGTGACGTACAAAGATACGTCGATGCACTCAAACCCAGAGTGAAAGAAATGGCGGAGTCAAAAGATTCTGCCGTAGCACTCATTGGCTGGAGCTTAGGTGGCGTAGTTGCGCGCGAGATAGCCAGAGACATCTCCCAGTACGTGAGCACCATCGTCACTTATGGCACGCCGGTGATTGGCGGCCCATCGTTTACCGTGGGCGCAAGCTCTTACAGCCTCGAAGACCGCAAGCACATCAACCAGCTCATCGAGCAGCGCAACGCGGCGAATCCCATTCAAACACCACTGGCAATTGTCTTTACCCGCGCCGATACCATTGTGTCCTGGCCGGCCTGTATTGATCGACACAGCACCAACACCACGCATTACGAGGTGGATTCGACACACTTTTCTATGGGAATAGACCCTACGGTGTGGGGGATTGTTTTGGAGCGGCTGCATCAAGCTAGCTAGACAGCGCGCTCACTAACCGTTTACTGCGCGTTTAAATGGCTCGCAGAAGCGACAAGATCAGAGGCATGAGGCAGCGTGAGGGTGTAACCGGCCTTAATGCTACTGGGGTCACCCAAATTGAAAGCCCCGGGGTTCAAGTCTTGTATAGCCGCGAGTGTCGCGGGCACTGACTCACCTTCCAGTCGAAAACGCGACGCAATAGCCCACAGAGTTTCGTTGGCCTGCACGGTATACGTTCGCCCCTGCCGGGGCTCTGAAGTCTCGGCAGGCTGCACAGTGGCCGGTAACATCTGCGCGACATTGCTGCTCAAATCGCTCACCCGATCGCCTTCGCTAACCTCATTCAAGAGCTCGGTCGCCGATCCCGCCTCGCGATCCAGGCGCCGAAAAATCGCTTCCTGATCAATATCCATGGCACCGGGAAAGCCCTCCGGGCATCGGGGAATCTCTTCTTTGTCTTTGCGTTGCAGATCAAGCTCAAGCTCGGCGATTTTGTCGGCGTTAAAGCCATCGGCATCCAGAGCCCGGGTCAGCGCGCCAATGCGGGCCAGCGTAGTCGCCTGCGCTGCCAGCAACTGCGTCTGCGCAGAGATCAGCGCACGCTGCGTGTTAAAGAATTCGTTCTGGCTGTCCAACAGATCCAGCAATGAACGCTGACCGATATCAAATTGATCGTTATAAGCCCGTCGGGTCTTGTCCTGTGCATCCAGCTGCTGCGTCAGATAGGCAACCTGCCTGCGCAGGACATCCACATCATTAAAGGCAATCATGGTCTCGCGGCGCACCGACAAACAGGCGTCCTTACGCGACTCCACCGATGAGTAGTAACGATTAGCAGCCTCGCGTCGGCGAGCGCTGTCAGACCCACCGCGATACAGGTTGTAGCTCATCACCACTTCTACCGCCTGCAGATCGTAGTCGCCCAGGATACCGTCGGTATTACTCGCCTGCTCATTACGATAACGCAAATCAAAACGTGGAGAAAAGGCGCCCCGCGTGGCATTGGATGACTCCCGGGATGATCGCAGTTCCTCAATGGCCCGGTTAATCTCGGGGCTGTTCTCATAGGCGAGGCTCAAGGCCTGCTCTCGCGACACGGGCAAGGCCGACTCCGGCATCTGCGGCAGCGGGAGTGTCTTTGCCGGCAGTAAACCCACAATGCGCTGAAACTCCGCCCGGGTATCATGAAGATTAGTGACCTCGGTGAGCAGGTTGGATTCTGCCAGTGCCAGACGCGCGGTGGCCTGCTCCAGATCAACGCGCTGGCTTACACCGCCGGCGGCGCGCTCAGCAATCTTGTTATAAACCTGTCTGTGCACCACATAGTTTTGCTCAGCAAACTGCACCAGTTGTTGATACAAAACCGTGTTGACATAGGCCTCGGTCGCGGTGAGCGCCACCTCTTGCGAGGCCGCTTCAAAATCGTAGTAACGCGCTAACTTCTCAAAACGCTTGGCCCGAGCCTCGTCACGACTCTGAAAACCATCAAATAGCAGTTGGGTAATCGAAAAACGCAGGGAATCCGACTCGTAGTCGCCGAAATCCGCGATGGGCGTCTGTCGCTCCTGACTCGAGTACTCCCCGGCCAGATCGACACTGGGCAGCATGTCACCGCGCTCGGCCCGCTCGGACGCGCGACTGGCCTCAAACTCGTAATAGGCAGAGGTGACTGCAGGATTGCTGGCAAGGGCTGTAACTATGGCCTCGCCATAGCTGGTCACGTTCTGAGTGTGCGCACAAAGACCGTAGCCTGCCAATATCGGTGCACAGGCCCAGGCTGTTAAGCGCGCTAGCGGTAATTTTGGCTCTCTAATTTTCAAAACCTTTATCCAGTCCTCTGGGCCAACAGCGTTGATGGAGCCGTAATCCGGCCTCGCAGACTTTTTGAATATTGTAGGCGCTCATTTTAGGTCTACCGCTCGTGTTTTCACACCATAAATCAATACTATACTGTGACCAGATACTCACTACGGCAGTTGCATGCCCATAAACGCACAAGGTTGGCGACTGCTTTCGCTCACCCTCTGTTTTGTTGCCTTCCTGAGCTTTGTAAAGGGGGCCGCATTATCGAACGTCATTGAGTTCGATACCGTACGCAAAGCGGCCGTACAACGCTTTGGAGCGGCGGCCATGGAACCGGTCTCTGACTGGGAACAATTCATTGCAGCAACAAGCAGCGATACATTATCTGCACAGCTCAGCGCGACCAACGATTTTTTTAATGCGCGCTTGCGCTGGGCCAGTGACCAGGAAATCTACGGCATAGACGACTACTGGGCGACTCCACTGGAAACGCTGGGCATGGGCCAGGCTGACTGCGAAGACTTTTCCATCGCCAAATACATCACCCTGCTCGCCCTGGGCGTGGACCCCAAAAGCCTGCGACTTGTTTATGTAAAGGCTCAACGTCCCGGCGGCCTCAGCCAGGCGCATATGGTGCTTGCCTGGTATGAAAGCGCAGGCGCAGCACCGCTTATTCTCGACAACATAAACACTGCGGTGCTTCCCGCCGCGAACCGTCAGGATCTGACACCCATTTTCAGTTTTAACGCCGATGACCTTTGGATCAGCGGTGCGACAGGACCGAGCAGTGCCAACCCGCAAATGCGGATTTCGCGCTGGCGACAAGTCCTTGATCGCATTGTTACCGAAGGTTTCCGGGCAACCTGGTAGGAGAGCAGCATGTCCCTCTATCGACAATTATGGATCGCCATCGCGATACTGATGTTGGTCGTCTTTGGCACCACATTTGTGATCAACGGCGTCAGCAGTAGCCGCTATCTCGAAGAGCAATTGTTGATCAAGAACAACGATGACGTCAGTGCTCTGGCACTGTCGCTATCGCAGCAGAACCTGGACCCGGTCTCCCTGGAGATACAGCTGTCAACACTGCTTGATCATGGCTCCTACACCTGGGTCGAGTTTCGACAGCCCGACGGGCAGGTCAGTTTTAGTCGCTCTCAGGACCTAAGCTCCGGGAGTGCGCCTGCATGGCTCAAGGCTCTGTTCCCCATCGAGTCCGCATCTGCCTCAGCTGATGTAAGCAGCGGCTGGACACAGCTGGGTACGCTATCGCTTCGCAGCGATGCCGCCTTTGCCTACGATGAGCTATGGTCCAGCGCCAAGCGGTCGCTCATCGCTCTGGTGATCGCCACCGTTTTGGCCGGCGGGCTCGGATCGCTGTTTTTGCGCGCGATTGTCGCGCCCCTGCGACGCGTGGTCACTCAGGCTGAGGCGCTGGGCGAACGGCGGTTTATCAAAACAGCAGAGCCCAAAACGCTGGAATTTGCCCGGGTTACCCGCGCGATGAACACGCTCACCGAACGCATCGAAGCCATGCTGAGCAAAGAAGCCGGGCGTCTCACCGAGCAAAGGGTCAGCGAAGAGTTCGACCCCCTCGCGGGCATATACACCCGCCGGGCCTTCCTCTCTCGTCTAGACGCCTATATCTGCGCTGAGAACTCCTTCGCCGAGGGCTCCGTCGCCGCTGTCCGACTCGCCGGGCTCACGGCAGTCAACGACCGTTTTGGTCGCGATATCACCGACCAATTTATCAGCGCGGTGGGCGAAGCTCTGCATACCAGAGCACAGCAATCACCCGCGACGGTCACGGGGCGCCTGGCCGGGGCAGACTTTGCCATCCTGTGCCCCGAAGACAATGACGCGCGGCACCTCGCCGCTGAGCTTAGGGACAGCATGGAGGCGATCATCCAACGCTTTGATTTTGGCGGCGAGATCACCCTTTTTACGGCCTGCGCAAACTATGCCGCGCAGGACACCGTTGAGGTCGTGCTGACGGAAATAGAAGACAGGCTTCAGGACGAGGCCCGACGCACAGGAGTTTCTGAAGAATCCATTGCACAAAAGGGCTCCGGGTTAGCGGCGCGCCAGGAAAACGCCGATTTCTGGGACTCATTGCTGCGCGAGGCCCTGGCGTCTCAACGCTTTGAGCTGCAGCTTTTCCCGGTGAACGATGCGCATCAGCAGTCTATACAATCCGAGGGCATGCTGCGCTTGCATCATGACGACAAGCTGTTCACCGCGGGCCAAATCATGCCCTGGGTCAACCGCCTGAATCTAAATCACATGCTGGATCGTGCTGTGATTGACCTGGCCCTTAAGCAAGTGCACAGTCTCAAAAATACGCTGTGCATAAATCTGTCCATCGGCGCCTTAAGCGACCCAAGCTTTCCTGCCTGGATAGACGCCACATTTACCGCCGACCCCGACAACGCCCGTAAACTCTGCCTCGATTTCACCGAGTCAGCGGCCTATGCCCAACCCGAAGCCTTTAAGGCGCTGGGGCAAATAATCAAAACGCATAGCGTCGCGCTGGGCATCAAGCACATGGGACATCTGCTGGACAAAATGGACTCCCTGGCCGGTCTTGGTGCTGACTATCTGAAAGTAGACCCACTGTTTGTACGGGGCATTGATGCCAATGAAGGTAGCAAAACCGTACTTAGAGCCTATGCCGCTATCGCCCAGTCGTTGGGCGCAGACTGCATCGCTGAAGGGGTGCAGAACGACCAGGAGCTGGCCGCTGCGTTCGAATGTGGTGCCACAGGTGCTGCAGGACCCGGCGTCCTGGCAAGCTAAACCGGGGAGTCCTCGTCGATGAGGTCCAGAGGGTTATTGCCACGCCGCAGTGCCTGTCGCTTCAGGATTTTTGCCTGGGCTCTCTCAGGCAATTCCGTAAATAGCAGGATGTTTTTGTCCATGAGAAGATCCAGCACGTCCTCGAGAACCCGCACGAACTCCAGATCCGTGCGCGCAAGATCCCCATCGACCACCACGGACTCCATAAACTGCTCCAACTCAGGATCGCCGGGGGGAAGTGCCTCATTAAAGCCAGCCTGCGCCTGCTCACTGACCGCGCAGATCTTTCCGCTGGCATCACGTTGCACATAGACCATAGTCACTGACCACCGATTGACTGAGACTGTATCGAGCGAGCAGCCCCGGGCTCCAAGCCAGGAGCCGGCACAGAAATCCAAACAAGCACGCTCAAAACGTCAGTCCACACTACCAGACTCCGGCTTGTCATCCGTAGTCATATTCAACATTAGGTCTATCTCCATCGCGGCAAGGTCCTGTGCCGTATCCGCGGCGGGAGTCGCGGGAGCAGCGACATCGCCTTTCTGTGCATCAACAACAAGCTCGCTCGCTTCCGGCTCAAGCATCGGCAGATCGATAGTTCCCTGATCCACCAGTACGTCACCGACATCGATAGAAAAACTGGCGTCTTCGGCTGTGGTCACAGAGCCATCAGTCCAGTTCACAGCCGACTGCCCGTGAATAGTAACGTCTCCGTCCGCGGCAGTCCCTGAGGTGCTCCCTTCGGTGTATGTCAGATCAATACTATCAACGCCTAATTCATCTAGAGATCGAAGCTCACCCTCATCGGTAACTCCGTCCGAGTCGGCGTCCTGCCAAACAGCAAACTGGCTCCAGGCGTCATCACCCGGATCGAGCTGATTGTTTTGGTTGGTATCGAACACTTCTGCAACCGCCGCCATATCTGTCTCGGCGTTCTCGGACCACTCGGTAAAGACATACTCTCGAGACTCATCGACCGTGCCTGACTGATTAGCATCGATTACCAGCAAACCGTCATCCGACGCCACCCAAGCGGTGTTTACAGACTCGCCTGTAGCTTGATCGGTAAACACGACTCCGGCATCGCGGGAGAGGTATTCAACCCCGTCATTGTCGAGATCGAGAGTGATGGGAGCCGTCGCCTGCACGATGCTGCCGGATATCGAGCCGGCATCCGTGTCCTGATCTGAGTCAGTAATGCTCAATGGAATGCTGATAGGAATCTCTGCAGCCGGCAACACCTGCGAGACTTGGCCCACAGCAATTCGATAATCAACAGTCGAAGCCGCGAAGGTTACTGAATAAATAGGCTGATTGGGGGCGCCCTGCGCCCAGGCCACATCCAGTGATGACACGGAAAACGTCCCGTCTCCCGCAACTGACACGGTCAAGGTACCTGAGTTACCTTCGATGGACTCTACGGTAATAGGAATACCGACTGCGCTGCTTGGATTGCCCTGCAGGTCTATATTGGCACTAAAGGCTGTCACACCCGCCCGCAACGCATCGCTAATAATAGTGCCCTTTGCCGATTCGTCGAAACCGCTACCATCGAGAGGTGCATTAATACTATCGAAGAACATAAAGGTGACATTTTCTGTCGACCCCGCATCAACCCAATTCCCGCCGACACCGACAAAGCCCTGGTTATTGGCTTTACTGGTATTGGTCGTGCTTGATTTACCCCCAGAGGAGTCAATGAGAACGCCGACTCCATCCGCAATCTGGACAGCATAGAGATCATCATTGCCGCCAGAAAGGCCGTTAAGATTAAGGTCGGCGAACGTGCCGTCGGTGTAAAAGGTGCCATCGGCGATAGATAGCGCATAGGTTCCCGCATTCTCATTAATAGAGACTGTAATCGCCGCTACGCCACTGAAGGTCTGCCCAACAAGCGCGCCTCCGTCCAGCGCCCAATTCAAGGGTTGGCCGTCAAAATAAATCTGATTACCGCTCGTGTCGATCACCGCGCCTGACGTTTTGGTAAAATCGATTTCTCCAGGGCCATCGCCGCCGAAGGCACTATCTAAGTCCTGCGCAGTCACCGAACCATCCGGAGCGAGGTCCCCAAAGGCAACATCCCCTATTTCAGGCCGATCATCGAAGATAGTGACCGGAACCGTAATGGTTTCGGAACTAATGCCATCAGAAACTTCCACCGTCACTGAATAGGCATTGGTGGCTATATCGGAATTTTCTTGATGACCGTACGGATCGGTTAGCTCAAATGACACAACGCTGCCATCCACCGTAAAGGCTCCATCATCCGTTACCCCGGACCCAATAAGGGTATAGCTGTAGTTTCCAGAACCTCCCGAAACAAAGCTCGCAAGGTCGACGCTCGCCGTCTCATTGTTTGCAATGCCATCTGCAAGTGTTGCATCGGATACTTCCAAGGCATCCGGATTCGCGACGACCAATGGGCTGGGCTCAGCCACATCCGTCACCGTGATCGCGACGCTTGCCGGCGTGCCGTCCTGGGCGCCATCATCATCGACCGACGCATAACTAAAGCTGTCATCACCAAAGTAATTCGCATTCGGCGTGTACGTCAGATTGCCGGCGTCTGCCACCGGAATGCTCTGCCCCACCGTCACCGCTGCGCCGCTGAGCAGCAGCGTTCCGTTCGTCGGCAGACCGGTGATCACAAAGTTATCAACCGTGCCATCACTGTCGCTGCCGGTCAGTGTAGGTACTGCGTTGTCACTGGTATCTTCGGCCACGGTGAGCTTCTTGGCGTCCGACTCGGGAGGATCGTTCACCGCATCTACAGTCAGGTTAACGACCGCGGTATCCGTGCCACCTTCACCATCACTGATGGTGTATTCAAAGCTCGCCGGACCGTTGTAGTTGGCGGTCGGTGTGAACGTTATCGTGCCGTCCAGATTAAGCACCACCGTGCCATTGGTTGCTGTACCAACACCGGTAATGGTGAGGTCGTCGCCATCAGGATCCGTGTCATTACCCAGCAGATCAGCTGCTTCAAAGGTGACAGCCACGTCTTCGTCGGTCGAGCCCGTATCGTTGACCGCATCCGGACCCGGGTTAGTCACCGTCCAGTCAAAGCTTTCGCTGACCGGCGTGTTCACGCCATCGGTCGCTGTGACCTTAACGGTGTAGACACCGGCGGTACCGCCTTGTGAGGCGCTGTTATCGATTGTGCCGCTGATCACACCCGTCGCAGGATCAATACTCAGACCCGCAGGCAGACCCGTCGCGCTGTACGTCAAGGTGCTGTCCACGTCATTAAAGGCTGCAGATCCATCGATCGGCGTAATGGCATCGGCATCATCATTTGTCTGAGCACCCAGTGGTGCAATGACCACCGGCGGATCATTCACTGCGTTCACGGTCAAGTTGACGATCGCGGTGTCAGTGCCACCCTCACCGTCACTGATCGTGTACTCAAAGCTCGCCGGACCGTTGTAGTTGGCGGTCGGTGTGAACGTTATCGTGCCGTCCAGATTAAGCACCACCGTGCCATTGGTTGCTGTACCAACACCGGTAATGGTGAGGTCGTCGCCATCAGGATCCGTGTCATTACCCAGCAGATCAGCTGCTTCAAAGGTGACAGCCACGTCTTCGTCGGTCGAGCCCGTATCGTTGACCGCATCCGGACCCGGGTTGGTCACCGTCCAGTCAAAGCTTTCGCTGACCGGCGTGTTCACGCCATCGGTCGCAGTCACGGTGACGTTGTAAACACCGGCACTACCCCCGATCGACGCACTATTATCGATAGTGCCGCTGATGATGCCAGTCGCAGGATCAATGCTTAGACCCGCAGGCAGACCCGTCGCGCTGTACGTCAATGTGCTGTCCACGTCATTAAAGGCCGCGGAGGCATCAACTGGCGTAATGGCATCGGCATCGTCATTGGCTTGCGCACCCAGTGGTGCAATGACCACCGGGGGATCGTTCACCGTATCTACCGTCAGGTTGACAATCGCGGTATCCGTGCCGCCCTCACCGTCACTGATCGTGTACTCAAAGCTCGCCGGACCGTTGTAGTTGGCGGTCGGCGTGAACGTTATCGTGCCGTCCAGATTAAGCACCACCGTGCCATTGCTCGGTGAACCTACGCTGGTAATCGTCAGATCATCGCCATCAGGATCCGTGTCGTTGCCTAACAGATCCACCGGATCAAAGGTGACGGCCACGTCTTCGGTGGTCGAACCGGTATCGTCTACCGCATCCGGACCCGGGTTAGTCACCGTCCAGTCAAAGCTTTCGCTGACCGGCGTGTTCACGCCATCGGTCGCGGTCACGGTGACGTTGTAAACACCGGCCGTACCGCCGATCGACGCACTATTATCGATAGTGCCGCTGATGATGCCCGTCGCGGGATCAATACTTAGACCTGCAGGCAAGCCTGTGGCGCTGTACGTCAGCGTGCTGTCCACGTCATTAAAGGCTGCAGATGCATCGATCGGCGTAATGGCATCGGCATCATCATTTGTCTGAGCACCCAGTGGTGCAATGACCACCGGGGGATCGTTCACTGCGTTCACGGTCAAGTTGACCGTCGCAGTATCCGTACCACCCTCACCGTCACTGATCGTGTATTCAAAGCTCGCCGGACCGTTGTAGTTGGCCGTCGGCGTGAACGTGACCGTACCGTTGGCGTTAAGAACTACGGTGCCATTAGTCGCGGCATCAACGCCCGTAATGGTGAGGTCGTCACTGTCGGGATCGCTATCATTGGTTAGGAGATCTGCCGGAGTGAAGATCACGGCGACATCTTCGTCAGTCACGCCAGTGTCATCCACCGCATCAGGACCGGGATTCGTGACGGTCCAGTTAAAGCTTTCGCTGACTGGCGTATTAACCCCATCCGTCGCGGTCACGGTGACGTTGTAAACACCGGCCGTACCGCCGATCGACGCACTATTATCAATCGTGCCGCTGATGATGCCAGTCGCTGGATCAATGCTTAGACCCGCAGGCAAGCCTGTGGCGCTGTACGTCAGCGTGCTGTCCACGTCATTAAAGGCCGTGGAGGCATCCACTGGCGTGATGGCGTCGGCATCATCATTTGTCTGAGCACCCAGTGGTGCGATGACCACCGGGGGATCATTCACCGCATCTACAGTCAGGTTAACGACCGCGGTATCGGTACCACCCTCACCATCACTGATCGTGTACTCAAAGCTAGCCGGACCGTTGTAGTTGGCGGTCGGCGTGAACGTTATCGTGCCGTCCAGATTAAGCACCACCGTGCCATTGCTCGGTGAACCTACGCTGGTAATCGTCAGATCATCGCCATCAGGATCCGTGTCGTTGCCTAACAGATCCACCGGATCAAAGGTGACGGCCACGTCTTCGTCGGTCGAACCGGTATCGTTGACCGCATCAGGACCCGGGTTAGTCACCGTCCAGTCAAAGCTTTCGCTGACCGGCGTGTTCACGCCATCGGTCGCGGTCACGGTGACGTTGTAAACACCGGCCGTACCGCCGATCGACGCACTATTATCGATAGTGCCGCTGATGATGCCAGTCGCGGGATCAATACTTAGACCTGCAGGCAAGCCTGTGGCGCTGTACGTCAGCGTACTATCCACATCACTGAAGTTACCGCTTACATCCAAAGACACAACATCCGCGTCATCGCTGGACTGCGGAGCCAGGTCCACGGATACCGGCGGATCATTCACCGTATCTACCGTTAGGTTAACGACTGCCGTATCGGTACCACCCTCACCATCGGTGATCGTGTACTCAAAGCTCGCCGGACCGTTGTAGTTGGCCGTCGGCGTGAACGTTATCGTGCCGTCCAGATTAAGAGCCACCGTGCCGTTGCTCGGTGAACCTACGCTGGTAATCGTCAGATCATCGCCATCCGGATCCGTGTCGTTGCCTAACAAATCCACCGGATCAAAGGTGACAGCCACGTCTTCGTCGGTCGAGCCCGTATCGTTGACCGCATCCGGACCCGGGTTGGTCACCGTCCAGTCAAAGCTCTCGCTGACGGAGGGATTTACGCCATCGGTCGCTGTGACCGTAACGGTGTAGACACCGGCGGTACCGCCTTGTGAGGCGCTGTTATCGATTGTGCCGCTGATCACACCCGTCGCAGGATCAATACTCAGACCCGCAGGCAGACCCGTCGCGCTGTACGTCAAGGTGCTGTCCACGTCATTAAAGGCTGCAGATCCATCGATCGGCGTAATGGCATCGGCATCATCATTTGTCTGAGCACCCAGTGGTGCAATGACCACCGGGGGATCATTCACCGCATCTACAGTCAGGTTAACCGTCGCGGTATCCGTTCCACCTTCACCATCACTGATCGTATAGGTAAAGCTATCGGGTCCGTTGTAGTTCAGGTTCGGCGTGTACTTCAGCGTACCGTCACCGTTGTCGGTGACCGTGCCGTTATCAGGCTGTGTGAAGCTGGCGATGCTCAGCGCATCGCCGTCGACATCGCTGTCATTCGCAAGCACCGTGATATTCACGGCCGTATCTTCGGCGGCACCCTGGGTATCGTCTACCGCATCCGGACCAGGATTGGTCACCGTCCAGTCAAAGCTCTCGCTGACCGGCGTGTTCACGCCATCGGTCGCAGTCACGGTGACGTTGTAAACACCGGCGGTACCGCCTTGTGAGGCGCTGTTATCGATTGTGCCGCTGATGATGCCCGTCGCGGGATCAATACTCAGACCCGCAGGCAAGCCTGTGGCGCTGTACGTCAGCGTGCTGTCCACGTCATTAAAGGCCGTGGAGGCATCAACTGGCGTGATGGCGTCGGCATCATCATTTGTCTGAGCACCCAGTGGTGCGATGACCACCGGGGGATCATTCACCGCATCTACAGTCAGGTTAACGACCGCGGTATCGGTACCACCCTCACCATCACTGATCGTGTACTCAAAGCTAGCCGGACCGTTGTAGTTGGCGGTCGGCGTGAACGTTATCGTGCCGTCCAGATTAAGCACCACCGTGCCATTGCTCGGTGAACCTACGCTGGTAATCGTCAGATCATCGCCATCAGGATCCGTGTCGTTGCCTAACAGATCCACCGGATCAAAGGTGACGGCCACGTCTTCGTCGGTCGAGCCCGTATCGTTGACCGCATCCGGACCCGGGTTAGTCACCGTCCAGTCAAAGCTTTCGCTGACCGGCGTGTTCACGCCATCGGTCGCTGTGACCTTAACGGTGTAGACACCGGCGGTACCGCCTTGTGAGGCGCTGTTATCGATTGTGCCGCTGATCACACCCGTCGCAGGATCAATACTCAGACCCGCAGGCAGACCCGTCGCGCTGTACGTCAAGGTGCTGTCCACGTCATTAAAGGCTGCAGATCCATCGATCGGCGTAATGGCATCGGCATCATCATTTGTCTGAGCACCCAGTGGTGCAATGACCACCGGCGGATCATTCACTGCGTTCACGGTCAAGTTGACGATCGCGGTGTCAGTGCCACCCTCACCGTCACTGATCGTGTACTCAAAGCTCGCCGGACCGTTGTAGTTGGCGGTCGGTGTGAACGTTATCGTGCCGTCCAGATTAAGCACCACCGTGCCATTGCTCGGTGAACCTACGCTGGTAATCGTCAGATCATCGCCATCCGGGTCTGTGTCGTTGCCTAACAGATCCACCGGATCAAAGGTGACAGCCACGTCTTCGTCGGTCGAGCCCGTATCGTTGACCGCATCCGGACCCGGGTTGGTCACCGTCCAGTCAAAGCTCTCGCTGACGGAGGGATTTACGCCATCCGTCGCTGAGACCGTAACGGTGTAAACACCGGCCGTACCGCCGATCGACGCACTATTATCGATAGTGCCGCTGATGATGCCAGTCGCTGGATCAATACTCAGACCCGCAGGCAGACCCGTCGCGCTGTACGTCAGTGTGCTGTCCACGTCATTAAAGGCCGCGGAGGCATCCACTGGCGTAATGGCATCGGCATCGTCATTGGCTTGCGCACCCAGTGGTGCAATGACCACCGGCGGATCGTTCACCGCATCTACCGTCAGGTTGACAATCGCGGTATCCGTGCCGCCCTCACCGTCACTGATCGTGTACTCAAAGCTCGCCGGACCGTTGTAGTTGGCGGTCGGCGTGAACGTTATCGTGCCGTCCAGATTAAGCACCACCGTGCCATTGCTCGGTGAACCTACGCTGGTAATCGTCAGATCATCGCCATCAGGATCTGTGTCGTTGCCTAACAGATCCACCGGATCAAAGGTGACAGCCACGTCTTCGGTGGTCGAGCCGGTATCGTTGACCGCATCCGGACCCGGGTTAGTCACCGTCCAGTCAAAGCTTTCGCTGACCGGCGTGTTCACGCCATCGGTCGCGGTCACGGTGACGTTGTAAACACCGGCGGTACCGCCTTGTGAGGCGCTGTTATCGATTGTGCCGCTGATGATGCCCGTCGCTGGATCAATACTCAGACCCGCAGGCAGACCCGTCGCGCTGTATGTCAGCGTGCTGTCCACGTCATTAAAGGCCGTGGAGGCATCCACTGGCGTGATGGCATCGGCATCATCATTAGCTTGCGCACCCAGTGGTGCAATGACCACCGGCGGATCATTCACTGCGTTCACGGTCAAGTTGACGATCGCGGTGTCCGTGCCACCCTCACCGTCACTGATCGTGTACTCAAAGCTCGCCGGACCGTTGTAGTTGGCGGTCGGTGTGAACGTTATCGTGCCGTCCAGATTAAGCACCACCGTGCCATTGGTTGCTGTACCAACACCGGTAATGGTGAGGTCGTCGCCATCAGGATCCGTGTCATTACCCAGCAGATCAGCTGCTTCAAAGGTGACAGCCACGTCTTCGTCGGTCGAGCCCGTATCGTTGACCGCATCCGGACCCGGGTTGGTCACCGTCCAGTCAAAGCTCTCGCTGACGGAGGGATTTACGCCATCCGTCGCTGAGACCGTAACGGTGTAAACACCGGCCGTACCGCCGATCGACGCACTATTATCGATAGTGCCGCTGATGATGCCAGTCGCTGGATCAATACTCAGACCCGCAGGCAGACCCGTCGCGCTGTACGTCAGTGTGCTGTCCACGTCATTAAAGGCCGCGGAGGCATCCACTGGCGTAATGGCATCGGCATCGTCATTGGCTTGCGCACCCAGTGGTGCAATGACCACCGGCGGATCGTTCACCGCATCTACCGTCAGGTTGACAATCGCGGTATCCGTGCCGCCCTCACCGTCACTGATCGTGTACTCAAAGCTCGCCGGACCGTTGTAGTTGGCGGTCGGCGTGAACGTTATCGTGCCGTCCAGATTAAGCACCACCGTGCCATTGCTCGGTGAACCTACGCTGGTAATCGTCAGATCATCGCCATCAGGATCCGTGTCGTTGCCTAACAGATCCACCGGATCAAAGGTGACGGCCACGTCTTCGTCGGTCGAACCGGTATCGTTGACCGCATCAGGACCCGGGTTAGTCACCGTCCAGTCAAAGCTTTCGCTGACCGGCGTGTTCACGCCATCGGTCGCGGTCACGGTGACGTTGTAAACACCGGCCGTACCGCCGATCGACGCACTATTATCGATAGTGCCGCTGATGATGCCAGTCGCGGGATCAATACTTAGACCTGCAGGCAAGCCTGTGGCGCTGTACGTCAGCGTACTATCCACATCACTGAAGTTACCGCTTACATCCAAAGACACAACATCCGCGTCATCGCTGGACTGCGGAGCCAGGTCCACGGATACCGGCGGATCATTCACCGTATCTACCGTTAGGTTAACGACTGCCGTATCGGTACCACCCTCACCATCGGTGATCGTGTACTCAAAGCTCGCCGGACCGTTGTAGTTGGCCGTCGGCGTGAACGTTATCGTGCCGTCCAGATTAAGAGCCACCGTGCCGTTGCTCGGTGAACCTACGCTGGTAATCGTCAGATCATCGCCATCCGGATCCGTGTCGTTGCCTAACAAATCCACCGGATCAAAGGTGACAGCCACGTCTTCGTCGGTCGAGCCCGTATCGTTGACCGCATCCGGACCCGGGTTGGTCACCGTCCAGTCAAAGCTCTCGCTGACGGAGGGATTTACGCCATCCGTCGCTGTGACCGTAACGGTGTAGACACCGGCGGTACCGCCTTGTGAGGCGCTGCTATCAATCGTGCCGCTGATGACTCCAGTAGCGGAATCAATGCTTAGACCCGCAGGCAAACCTGTGGCGCTGTACGTCAGCGTGCTGTCCACGTCATTAAAGGCCGCGGAGGCATCAACTGGCGTAATGGCATCGGCATCGTCATTGGCTTGCGTACCCAGTGGTGCAATGACCACCGGGGGATCATTCACCGTATCTACAGTCAGGTTAACCGTCGCGGTATCCGTTCCACCTTCACCATCACTGATCGTATAGGTAAAGCTATCGGGTCCGTTGTAGTTCAGGTTCGGCGTGTACTTCAGCGTACCGTCACCGTTGTCGGTGACCGTGCCGTTATCAGGCTGTGTGAAGCTGGCGATGCTCAGCGCATCGCCGTCGACATCGCTGTCATTCGCAAGCACCGTGATATTCACGGCCGTATCTTCGGCGGCACCCTGGGTATCGTCTACCGCATCCGGACCAGGATTGGTCACCGTCCAGTCAAAGCTCTCGCTGACCGGCGTGTTCACGCCATCGGTCGCAGTCACGGTGACGTTGTAAACACCGGCACTACCCCCGATCGAAGCACTATTATCGATTGTGCCGCTGATGATGCCAGTCGCGGGATCAATACTCAGACCCGCAGGCAGACCTGTGGCGCTGTACGTCAGTGTGCTGTCCACATCTGTGAAATTACCGCTGACATCCAGAGACACAACATCCGCGTCATCGCTGGACTGCGGAGCCAGATCCACCGATACCGGCGGATCATTGTCAGGAGTGACCGTTAGATTTACGGTCGCGGTATCGGTACCACCCTCACCATCACTGATCGTATAGGTGAAGCTATCGGGTCCGTTGTAGTTCGCGTTCGGCGTGTACCTCAGCGTACCGTCACCGTTGTCGGTGACCGTGCCATTCGTCGGCTGCGTGAAGCTGACAATGCTTAGTGTATCGCCATCAACATCCGAGTCATTTGCTAGCACCGTGATATCCACGGCTGTATCTTCGGCAGCACCCTGGGTATCGTCCACGGCATCCGGACTCGGGTTGGTCACCGTCCAGTCAAAGCTCTCGCTGACCGGCGTATTTACACCATCCGTGGCTGTCACGGTGACGGTATAAACACCGCCGCTCAACTGAGATGCACTGTTATCAATGGTGCCGCTAATGACACCGGTAGCAGGATCAATACTCAATCCCACAGGTAAACCCGTTGCGCTGTAAGTCAGCGTGCTGTCCACATCCGTGAAATTACCGCTGACATCGAGTGACACAAGGTCGGCGTCTTCACTGGACTGCGGACCGAGGTCAACCGATACCGGCGGATTGTTTACAGGCTCAGGTTCAGGCTCTGGCGGAGCAATAGGTGGCGGTGTTGTGCTCTCTTCGCCCACGGTAATAAACACCTCAGTGGTGTCCGTATTGCCGCTCTCATCCGTTACGGTGTACTCAAAGCTGTCCTCACCACTGAATCCATCATTGGGTTCATAGACAAAGCTACCATCGGGATTAAGCACAACGGTGCCATTGGCCGGCGTCGTATTACCGACAACCGAAAGTGTCTCGGATTCGGGATCACTGTCGTTGTCCAGCACATTTCCAGTTACAGCAGTGGCAAAGTCTCCAAAATAAGCATCAGACTCGGCCACCGGCGCAAGATTTTCTGCTGGCGACTCTGGCTCTGGCGCTGGCGCTGGCTCTGGCGCTGGCGCTGGCGGTGGCGGTGGAGCAATAACGATAGGTGCCTCGGGCGTTGCGGTGCCTGAATCTTCGCCACCGGTATCCTCTGGAGAATCGTCCAGCAACAACTGCAGGTCATTGTCGACAGCAGGGTCATCCGGGTTGATGCGATCTGCGTCGGTGCCTGCAGCCAGCGTCGCAAACTCCGGAAGATCAAAACCAATACGTCCCAAGCGCACAAAGGAGCTACCCTCGTCCTGACCCGGGCCGCCCGCTGCGGGTGCTTCCAGGCTGTCTAACAGATCACCACCGCTCTCCAGAGCGTCAACGATCGTTGCAATGGTGTCATCGACCACAGACGCATCTGCCGCGGTGTCCCGCGTTTCGGCCAGCAACTCTCCGGTAACCAGCAGCTCCCGGCCACCGGGCATCACAATAGACGGCGCGTCTGCGACCGCAACTTCAAGAACAGCACCGGGCTCAGTGACCAGCACTTCTCCCTGAAAAATTGCATCGCCAATTTGCAGCTGCCGCTGGGTACCGTCCTCCGCGCGAGCGAAGGCAATACCCTGAAGCTTTTCTACTGTGCCGATTTGCTGGGCCATAACGCATCAATCCTAAAAAGACTATTTCAATGCATCCATGATCGCCGCACACAGGCTCTGGCGGTATGTACTAAAGGGCAGTTATGGACATAAACAGTGATGTCGGTCACGAAATTGCGCGATCGCGAGCGATTTCGGGACATCTAGCAACATTGGCAGAGGAAACAAGACCTTCGCGCGAAAGCCTCAAAAAGCGAGAAGATCTAGTGAATCGGCAGGCGGTTCACATACAGCGCCAGCTGCACGCGGTCGCGCAGGCCCAGCTTGTCAAAAATCGAGGTGAGGTTAGCCTTGACCGTGCGTTCACTGACGCCAAGCGCCTCGGCAAGCTCCCGGTTGTTGTAACCGCGGCCCACCAGCAATGCGACTTCCTCCTCCCGAGGCGTCAGCCCCTCAAAGTGTCGGGGCGAGCGATCGGCGGACTGTGCATCAACACGCTTACCCAACTCCGAAATGCGCTGGAGCAAATCCCGAGGCATCCATAAGCCACCGGCGCTCACCACCTCGGCCACCTCCACAAGCTGTTCGGGCACCGCCTCGGCGTGGCAGTAGCCCCGCACGCCCATGGACAAAAGCTGGAACGCCTCGCCCTCGCCAGGCATGGAGCTGAGCGCTACCAGACTGACGCCGCGAGCCACGGCCTGCTCTATCTCCAAACGATTTGCAGAGACCGGAAAAGTATCCAGATCCAGAAAAACCAGCGGATGTGCCCCAACCCCCACCTCACGGATATCGGTGGACAGTTGCAGACCCGCAAAGGCCGCGCGCCATCGCGCGCGGGCGGTCCCCATGGCTGAAACAAAGATCGGATTCATTAGCGCTCTGACAAGGCTCGTTGATGGGCACGCAGCACCGGCTTCATGAGATAAGCCAGCACCGTCTTTTTGCCGGTAATCACGTCTACCTCGACAGTCATCCCCGGAATAATCGGGCTATCCGGCCCAAAGTCCGATTGCTCGGTGCGCACCAATACTTCATAAAAGGCATTGCCCTCTTCATCCAGCACCGTATCCGCGGCAATCTGCTCTACCCGTCCTTCAAGGCCACCGTAAACCACAAAATCGTAAGCGGTCACTTTGACGTTGGCGCGCTGGCCTGCAGCGATAAACGCGATGTCCTGGGGCCTCACGCGCACTTCCAGCAGGAGGGTATCGTCAGCGGGAATCAGCTCGACAATGTCCCGGCCAGGCAACACTACGCCGCCCACGGTATTAAAGTACAGCTGATTGATGGTGCCGCTGACCGGCGCCGTCAGATTGGTCTGGCTCACCCGGTCCGATAAACCCGCCGCCGCCTCGGTCAGGGCATTAATGCGCGTCAGGGTGTCGGTCAGCTGCTCTCTGGCCTCGTTAGAAAACTCCAGTTGCACCGCGTTCACCCTGCCCTGCGCCTCGGCAATGGCGGCGCTGACGCGCTTGATTTGCGCCTGGGTTTGCGCGAGCTCGCCGCCGGCACGGTTCACCTCCCGCTGCAAGCGCAGAATCTCTACCTGAGATACCGCGCCAGATGCCACCATGGGCTCGGTCACTGTCAGCTCCTGTTGCGCAAGTCTCTGCTCGGTGGCGAGTTGTGATTCCCGCGCTTTAAGCTCCGACAGCTCTTCGCTGCGCTGCTCCAACTGCTGGCGGGCAATATCCTGTTCTACGCGCAGAGCCGTCACCGAAGACTCGTGCAGCTCACGCTCCTGATCGGCCACATCGGGCAGTGCAGTGAGCATCTGGGGTGTGGGAGCAAACTCCGCGTTATCGACCATGGCGCGCAGCCGCGCCGCTTTAATGGTCAATCCCTGCAGCTCTACCCGGTTCTCGCCAAGGGTTGCCTGAGAGCGCGTCTGATCCAGACGCAGCAGCAAATCGCCGGCCTTTACGGTGTCGCCCTCACGAATCAAAATCTCGCGAATCACACCACCATCCTGAGACCCCACCACCTGCACCTGCTGCGAGGGAATCACTTTGCCCTGCCCGCGAGTCACGGTATCGACCTCGGCAAAGGTGGCCCAAACGATCAACAGCACCACCACCAACGCGATGCCGTAAAGCATGCCCCGGGCGCGCAGGGGCTCCTGCTCGATGGCCGCGCGATCAGCAAGATCACTCCAGCCCGCGCTGACCTTTGCGTGACTCGTGCGTACTACCGGTGTTGGTTGCGACTCGCTCATGATTGCACTTTACCAATGCGGCCCTGCTGCAGCGCCGCTACAACACTGTCGCGAGGACCGTCGGCGACGATGCGCCCGCCGTCCACCACAATAATGCGATCTACCAAGGCCAGCAGCGCATTACGATGCGTCACCACCACCATGGTGCGACCCTCGGCGTAGCTCTTGAGATTGTCGATCACAGTCTTCTCGGTGGAGTTGTCCATGGAACCCGTGGGTTCGTCCATGAGCAGAATGTCGGGCTCGTGTACCAGCGCCCGGGCCAAAGCGATGCAGCGTTTTTGTCCGCCAGATACGGAGTCACCGCGCTCACTGATGTGCATATCAAAACCACTGGGATGGCGGTTTACAAAGTCTGCCAGCCCCGCCCGCTCTACCGCCTTTAACAACGCGGCATCACTGATGCCACGATGGGCCAGAGTGAGGTTATCGCGCAGCGTGCCCTGAAACAGCGTAACGTCCTGGGGCACATAACCCACCGCGCGGCGATACTCCCGAGGGTCTAACTGGCGAAGATCGATACCGTCGATCAGCACCTCACCCTCAACCGGCTGATACAAACCCATGGCCAGGCGCTGCAGCGTGGTTTTACCGGAGCCAATGCGGCCCAGAATCCCGACGTGCTCGCCAGCCTTGATCGCAAAGGACATACTCGCCAGGGAGGCCGTCTCGGCTCCCGGGTACGTAAAACCCAGATTCTTGAATTCGATAGCGCCCTCAAAGCGCTCGCGAGACACATAGGCCCCATCCTTTTTGCCATCCACCGGTTGCTCAAACATGGCATCCAGGGAGCTGAGCGAGATCCGCGCGTTGTGATACTGCGTGATCAAACCGGCCAGCTGCCCAAACGGTGCCACGGAGCGCCCCGCCAACATGCTGCAGGCAATGAGCCCGCCCATGGTCATCTCGCCGGCGGATATAAGGTACACACCCACGATAATCACCGACACGGAGATAAGCTGCTGACACCAGGCCGTGGCCTGAGTCACCGAGGATGAGGTGAGCCGCATACGCACACCCACTCCGGCCAAAAAGCGCGTGGCCTCTTCCCACTTGCGCTGCACAATGGACTCCGCGCCCATGGCTTTAAGCGTCTCTACACTGGAAAGCGCCTCGATGAGCGTCGCGTTACGCATGGCGCCCGCCTGATAAGAGGTCTCGGTGAGCTTTTGGAGCCTTGGCCGCATAAACAGCGCAAACCCCACCAGCAGAACGATGCCGCAAAGCACGGGAATCAACACCGGCCAGGCAATCCAGCCAATCACCACAAAGAACACCACGGCAAAAGGTAAGTCGATGACGCTGTTGATGGTCGCCGAGGCAATAAAATCCCGCAGCGTCTCAAAAGAGCGCAGGTTCACAGCAAAAGAACCCACGGATGACGCCCGGTGCTCCAGACGAATCCCCAGGGCCTGCTCCATGATGCGCGCGGATAAGTCGACATCTACCCGCTTGCTGGCCAGATCCACAAAGTAGCTGCGCAGAGTGCGCAGAATCACGTCGCCAATGATGATGACGAACATACCGGCGGCGAGCATCCACAAGGTCTCGAAGGCCGCATTGGGCACCACACGGTCGTAGACGTTCATGGTGAATAAGGGCAGCGCCAGGGCAAAGACGTTAATAAAGAAGGCGGCAAACAGCACGTCGCGGTAGACGCCGGTATTGGCGCGCATGGCGGTCCAGAACCAGTGGCCCTCGCGATGTTTAGGCTGGTACCCGGCGGTCTTGGCATCGAGTTTAAAGCGCGGCCGGGCGAGTAACACATGGCCGGTAGCGCGGGCGGTGAGTGCTTCAACAGACTCACTCACCTGGTTATCAATAGCCTGTGGGTAGATGACCCGGGCTGTGCCGTTTTCGCCGGAACCCAGATACACGCAGGCGCTGTCTTCTAAAAGAACAATCGCCGGGCACACTGCGTCAGGAATTTGATCGAGGGTTAGGTGCGATAAACGCGTGTTGAGACCCGCCCGGTCCGCTGCGCGAAGGAGTAAATCCGGTGTAAGCCCCTCATCGGCGACGGGCAACGCGGCAGTGAGTGACTCCGCGGTTGCCGCCAGCTGGTGGTAATGCGCCACGTACAAGAGGCAAGCCACCAATGGGTCGTGTTGGGGGGTGGTCATTTAAGCTGCTAACTCCAGAGAGCGACGACAATTTCGTTCTCGCAGTTTAACAGCTACGCAATACGAGAGCTCCAGCTTCAAGGCAGCACATTGCTTATCTGTGACGTACCCCCAATTAAAAGGATAGCAACCACCTACTCTGTCACCAGATTCGGACTCTAGTCCTAATCATGGAGCAAGAGCAGGCTCTCGCGAAAGAAATAGCCCTGCCGCCCAAAGCTCGACGCTGCGTACAAAGTACGTCAGCGAATCGGGCCAAAAGCAGCTTACTTCAGTTGTCGCTTAGCACCCGACAACACCAACAAACCCAAAACAAACAGAGCCAGCGATGCTGGAGCAGGAACTTGCTCGGCTCGTTGCACAACTCGTATCGTCGTTGCTCCTACCTCGGCCGGCCCGTTAGCACCGTCCCTGAATGCCGTCAGCTTTATATCGAACACCCCATCCGCAAACTTGTCGAAAAGAGGAATGGCTAAGAAACCATAATTCTGAGAGCCCTGAGCCACAGTGCTATAATAAGTAGACGCTGTGGACGATCCACCACCGTTTGCTGTCGCCAAAGTTCCGAAGATATTGTCAAAAGTCAAAAGCGGGAGCGTTACATAGCTCGTCGCCTCGGATTGATCGACGTCTAAGGACAAGCTGAAAGACAGCGCGCCCCCCGAGAGAAAGTCTTGAGGCGAATCCGTAAGGTCAGAAACTACAGACCACTCGAAATTCCAATCTGCTTTACCATCCCCACCACAGTCACCCGCTGAACGAACATCAAATGTGTAGACGCCATCCGGAGAACCAGGGGCGCCAAAGGTGTTTGAAGGCGCGCAATCGTCCCCAAGGCGATCTTTCGCCCGAAGACCAAGCTCAATCTGTTGATCATTAAATACGGTGAACCCGCCGTTGCCATTACCTGAGCCGAAAATGATTTCGGGCGTAACGTCCATGAGGGCAGCTGTCGCACCTAACGACGTAAAACGCAGTGAAACAATCGCAGAGGTAACTACCCGCTTTGCACTCAAAAACATCTCAACACCACTCCGTAGAAAATTGACATGCAAATACAGGCAGATTTCGCGCCATGAGCTAAGTGAGTAGTTAAGTCTCTGATTTTCATGTTTTATTTTTTTCATTGATAATTGAGATGCACTAATTCTAAATTTTCCTGACACCAAAAACGGCACGAAATCTAGACAAGCTATCTTCTATCAAAGACGTTATTAACATCCGCTTGAGCGCCTTCTTAATCTTCCGAACGTGGGTGTAAATACAAAAATCAAACCACGGCAAGGCCTGAGAGAACCGTAATACGGCTTCTAGGGAATACCCTTACAGATCACTCTGAGTCAGAATTTCCCGAAATTGTTGCAAAAAGGTGACGCGGTACACGAATCTTCCGCCCCGTCGAGATTCTTGAGACAAACTTTACTATGCTGTTTGTGATTTTGATCTATTTCCGAGATTGCAATATGACCTGGCCTCACGAGAATAATCAGATCTACAGCAAGCCCGCGACAGGGACACTCCAATCTAACCATGTGCAGTGAAGAAGACGCCATCTCGGCCGCGGGCCAACAGCAACTGCCAAACCTCGAACGTGTCGCCCCTAGCACGCCGCGCACCGCCTTCATTTTTCTAACCAGAGCGCTAACGCCCCGTACGCGAAAACTGGCGCGCCGACTGCGATCACAGGTTAACGATCGCGCCAGCTTTTTTGTATGCGGGTATGACGAGCAAAATAGCGTGCACAATGATGCAGAGTTTAATGCTCACATCTACAACAGAAGAGATTTCGACCGCCGGTTTAGCGACTGCCACTGTCACTACCAGGCGAGCGGGACGGCCTGGCAACCCATTCCGGGCCGAATTGATTTGGTGCGCATCGCATTCTCTATGGACCACCCTGAATACGACCAGGTGTGGGTGTGCGAAGATGACGTCCGGTTTACGGGAGACATGGGCGACCTGATTGCGGCCCTTGAGAGCGAGGACACTGACTTACTCACCCCGTACCTTCGTATTCCAGCAAAAAACTGGAACCACCTCAAAACGCTGCAGCGCAACGAAACAGTGATTGTCTCGCACGATAGCCCCAGAGCCTTTATGCCGTTTTGTCGACACTCCCGCGTCATGGCCCTCAAAATGCTGCAGGAATATCGCGCTGGTTTGACCGGGCACTTTGAGTACGGGTGGCCGCATGTAGCGCATCAACACAAGCTAAAGTTGCAGGACTTAAACGAAGCATGGACTAAAAATCGTGGGCAGCCTCTGTACTCCGCCTGCCATAACGACAGCATGCGTGGCAGACAATCATTCGTTTTTCGACCGGCAAAGTTTTTTGCGGTCTGGCCAAGACAGACACTCTTTCACCCCGTAAAGCCCGCCTCTGTCGTACTCAAAACACGGACAAAACCTTTCTGCATGTCTCTATTTTGGCGAGTATCAGAGCAAGTGCCGAGGCCCGTCAAGAAAATAGTCAAACAGCTAGTAGGACTTTAGAAAAAATCAGTGCCTCCCGGTGAGTCGTCATTGCCATCTTCGGCGCTGGCTGAGCCCGTCCATCCTAGCAGAGACCGCAATCAGCACAGCCGCGCGCAAATGTCTCGACTTTAGCGACCATTAAATCGAGGATGAAGCTGGATACCAAGGATTTTCACCTAGCACTCTGACTATGGGCACCGATGGTGTGTCGACCCCAGACACCCAATGGAGGCGGCTACTTGGCACAAGCAAGCCTTGACCTGAAGTGCATCCATTTAGCTCGCCGTTGGCAGCAAATGGGCACGCTGCAACCATTTTCTGCCAAGGTGCGCTATCAGACGGTGCGGAGGCATTTTAATCGCGTGGCCGCGAATAAAAAGAAACAGCCGAGCTATTGCAGTTCCTCGAACATTGCTCGACGAATGATTGGGCAAAATAGCGCGATCGAATACGTAACGCATCCACCCCTTAACCGGCGCTATCGGGCCATAACTCTGAAGTCTTGCCCATGCCCTATCGGGGACTTGCTGCCCTAATTGTCGGCGTAGTTGATCTACCGCGTAAAACAGCGACCTGGCGATATCGAGCTCGATCGCTCGAATCAAAAGCGCCGACCAGTCATCTTCTGTGACCACCGCTTCTAAAATCAGCTCTGACAAATCGAACAAATCGCGCATGGCCTTATCGAACTCACCTTCCTGAAAGACATGTACAATCGAGTGCAAGATCATATCCAGCGGATGCAGAGTGAACGCACCACTGAAACTCTGAGCAGGCACTGCCCCCTCGAGCAGTTTGTTTGCTGAGGGCTGAATCTTAGACACCTCTGGAAGAATGTTGTGATGAATATCCAAAAAACTGGCCCGTGATAGGTGCCTCATAGGAGGCAACTCGTGCATCCATTCACGGTAGTACCGCTGGTCATACTCATTATTATGCGTCGACATCCAGCCGTGACTCAGCATAGCGAGCTCTACAGCTTCAAGACGGTTCTTGGGCACGAGAATATCGAAGTCTGCGAACACCCGACATCGCGCAGGGGGCAGCTGCGCCGCGACATACGCGGCCCCTTTGAGTAAGATCAGGCGCGTATCAATAGTTTCCAGCGCCTCCTGAATGAGGTGTATTTCACTAACGGCTGCGACAGATTGCCGGTCACGCAAGGTGGTTGCGGCATCAAGATGCTTCCGAGCTGGCCCCGGAACGTGCCCCAACATGCCGGCTTCGCTCAAGTGAACCGCAAGCCTGATAGTCAGAAGGGACACTCGGGCCTGCCTGACCACAAGCTCCCACTGCGCCACAGACAGCGATGGGGCGAGTGTCGGCTCCAGCAAGACATCTCTAAGTATTGTTGCGTCTGCGATGTTCACTGGGGGACCGCTGCGTCATGAGCAAGTGAATCGCAAAACCCGACAATCGAATCCAGATCTCCATAGCTTGCCGAGTAGCCATCAACCCTATCCACTGCAGCGGTCAATTGATCAAAGCCCTGACGACCCCGAACGCTGTAGTTAAACGCGTTTTTGACCAGACTGATAAAAACGTCGGCTTTCTCTTCTGCGGTTACTTTCAGGGTCGACCCTGCTGCATACTTTGGAAACACAACCCAGCGTGGCAACACCGGGACTTGATCCAGACTGCAACTCACCGCGGTAGGGCAAACGTGCGCAACGGTGCCTTTGGAGGTGTCGTGTACTGGTGACCCCATAAGTGCATCGGGCGCAAAATTTCTAATAACCTCAATAGATTGGTTCTTCAGACTTACGGGGCGACAAATGGGCAGCACGTTACCCGTCTGTGGCTCAAAAAGGATCAACTCGTCGGACAGCAATCGCCAACCCCGCAGCATGAGCGCTGCGCACAACGTGCTCTTTCCTGAGCCTGAGGGGGCAGGCAATAGCAGCGCATGGCCGTTTTTTTCCAGGACAGCTCCGTGTACCACCAAAAGGAAGTGTGCATGGCTGTACACACACCAGTTCATACCCCACTCAAGGAGCGCCGCCGCCTGATTAATGGGCAAAGGATGAAAAGGTTCCAAACCGTCCAGATCAAAAACAACCTGCGGTCGATAGAGCCTACGTACGCCCGACACAGGTCGCACTCGCACGTAAAAGTCTACGAAGACAGAGTTTTCGGCAATCGAGTGATGCTGGTATAGGGTGCTTACGGTCTGCGCAATAACAGGCATCGGTGAGGTTAGCGAAAAAACAACCGGCCCGGTCCGTACCGGCAGACCACCGCGCTCGATACGGCTCCGTATTTCTCTAACCGATAGATCCCCAACCCTCACGAGGCAACAAACTCAATGACATCCAATGCCTCCAGGACGTCAATGACTTCGTCCCAGGCTTGCTGATCATAGGTAGCGTGTCGTTTCGAAAGCAGTGCCACAGAAACACCAGCTTCGGAGTTAGCGTCGTCTTCCAGGCTACTCAGCAATAAACCAGCGGGACCATTTAGTCGATGGGTGTCCCCACTAGCAGGATCAAACAAAACCGCAGCCGAACCCCATGCCCTCCAAACGACATCGGCGTTGCGTTTTATTAGACGAACCGTGCTTATATCGCTGGTTTTTCGGTAGTGCCGTCGTACTTGTTGTTAGCGGCCTCTAGCGCAGCAGCTACCGTCCCAATCAGGCCTTCGCCAGCACCGTTAAGCCCACTGTACATGTTCTGCACGTCCGAGGGGGAATAGGCAAACCCACCGTTAGCATTAGTATTAGGGAACGTCAGCGCATTGAGATATGCACCCGCCACGTGCTTACCGATATTTTTGGGACCCCCGCCGTCTGCGCCGAGGACGTCAGCCAGCGTTTCAGTCTCAAAGAGCTTGACGTCGATGTACTTCCCCTTGTCCTTAACGCTCACAGTTATGACGCCAAAAACGTCGGCGAACAACGTCGACAGTGTCACACCGATGTAGAGAGGCCACTTGGTGGTTTGTGACCCCCACCAGCCTGCCGATATCCCGCAACCAATGTAAGAGTCGTCGCCGGAGAGGTTTGCGGAGGCCAAAGCAGAGTCAGAACAAACAGCACCACCGGCCCATACCGGCCTGCTAGACGCCGTGATCAGCACACTAGCCCCACCAACCTGAAGTAACCGACGACGGCGCGCCGACGCCAATTCACCCGATTTTTTTAAATCGACGGTCTGTTTTTCTTCACTATCTGGAGTCATAGCCTTCTATTCCTATAAAAACGTGGCTTACTTGGCGCCGCTAACACCCTATTACTATACAACACCACACGCTGGGGGTACGGCATCGACAAGTGGCAGCCCATGCTGCCTGTGACGCAGTTCACGAATTCACGCTTACCTTACCTGCTATTGCACCTGAATTCACTGTCCGCAATTGTCTTTCATTACACGAATGCAAGAATCTAGCCGGCCGCGTGAATAAACCGAAAAACCAGCAAGTTAAAAGACACCAAAACGCCTACCTGCGCGACAACGACGAGCAAACCCAATCGCACTGTAAAGTTTACTGACAACCGTAGCCCGCCAATGACTACGTATGAAACATATAGCGAAAACCCGACCCGGCCCGGTTTTTGCTCAGTATGTCCAATTACAGTTAACGAGGCCACCTGCGGCCCGGAAGCAACGAAGAAAACTCATGAAAATCAAAGCGATTGCAGCGGTCGGCGTGACCGTTATGGCGGGAGACCTGATGCTCGCCCCGGTAGCCAGCGCACTCGAAGTTAAGGAGACCTGGTATTTCGACAAGGCCTCTGCGGGACCTTTCACGAGCCGCAATAACTACACCGCCGATCGCGCCAACGGGGGATATACTTTCACCAACGGCAACGGCAACGGCGCGACAGCCACCGTGAGCGGCTGGTTTGGCGATGAAAATACCGGCTTAAAGGACGCGAGTCGCTATTTACGCCACTGGAGCGGGCTCTCACTGGACCGGCCTAAGCGGAATTACCGGGATGACGATTACGACTAGGATGGCAACAACAATCGTGGGGACGATCGACACTCAATAGACAACAACGGGTACGACGACTTCGTAGTCTTTGAGTCTGCAGAGGCACTATCGCTACATTCATACAGCTTTGGATGGACAGAACACGACTCAGATTCAACGGTTATGTATCTGGACTCATCCGTGACAGAAAGCGCCAGCTCCACCCTAACGGGTACTCGACTTGACGACTCAGGCGCAAATTCGCAACAGCAAAGGCTGGAACGTACTGGGCCGACAAAATCACGCGCCAGTTCGGAGTAATGCTCAGCATGCTGCGGGCAACGCATCGGTCACCGTCGCCACGTCAATTACGTCAAAGGTGTGGGCTGTGGCCGCCTACCTTGTAAGCATGGATACGAATCAGCACAAATGGTCCAACGGCAATGACGGCTTCAAATTGTCAGCGCTGTCGGTATCGCGCACGGTTCGGGAAGAAGTCCCGGTGCCCGCGACGATAGCTTTGCTGATGCTGGGTGGAATACTGCTGCGCAGAAGGACCGCTATGCGCTAACAGCCAGAACACTATCGCGCAGGAAATAAAGGCCGCCTCCGAAAGGACGCGGCTTTTTTTTTGATCTCGATATCAAGACAACCAGCACCCATCAAAAGTAGCGTCAGGTTTCTTTACAAACCGCATTTAGAACGCGCTCTAAAAAATTATAAGTGCTTGAAATTTATTATTTTTTTTTAGTTGGCCCGCGATCTGCTTTTAAAACGACAGATGGTCAAGACACTTCAATACTGGGAGATACACATGAAGAAGAACTTTGTAAAGACGATGGCACCTTTCATCGGTTTGTCCGCACTCGCGATGGTGTCAGCGCATACCAACGCTGGAGTTATGGCGACTTCGTATCTGAACGTAAGCGCCTTACTGCTAGAAATCGACGTCAACAATGATGGAATTGCTGATCAAGTAAACCCGCTTGACTATGTTTCTATTACTGGTGGGCAACGTACAACGCAAACGAACGCTACTCTTCAGGGTGCAAATACAGCGAGCGGCGTTGCTCTTGCGGGAACTCTTGGAACCTCTGACGCAGCATTTTCCTGCCTGGGCGATTGCTCTGGTGTTTCTGAAAACGGTAACACTTACGATCTAGATACTTTAAAGAACGACATCACTAGCACTTACGCAGTTTCTGATGCTCTGATCGAAGGATCAGCTCTCGGAGGCGGAGCAACGGGCCAAACCTACGCTGACACGGCCATGAGCGGCGCTTCCACAACTGGCGGTGGTACAGCTGGTTCAATTATCACGAACAACGTTTTCGCTGACCTGCTTATTCAAGTCAACAAGGATTTATTGGGAGAGGACACCATCTCGTTCCGCTTTGTCGCTATCTATGATCTCTTCGTTGATGCAATCATCAGCGAAGATATTGCTGATGACCCACTCTTAACTGGTTTGGCAAGCGCTTCGGCGTCTTTCAGCCTAGATGTCAATGATGAGTCCGGCGCCGAGGTGCTGAGTGCAGGCATTGAGGAAACAGACTTTGCGAGAGATCAGCCGGGAAGAGGCAACCAAAATATTTTTGAAGTTGACAATGGCGCATTCGTAACGGACTGGTTAGAGGTGAATGACGGCGAATACCAGTTGGAGATACTCCAATCTTCATCTGCTCAGGTCAATTACGTCCCGGCACCAGCCTCTCTGGCGTTATTCGGTTTGGGCTTGGTTGGACTTGGTGCGGCAGCACGACGCAAGCGCACTGCCTAAGCCGAAATCCTAACTAAGCCGAAATCCTAACAGAGCATCAGCTCTTCGACACAAAGCCCCTTCGGGGGCTTTTTTTGTACCTTAAAAAAACTTAACGAAAACACTCAACAAATCAGCCGGCTACTGCCAGGCCTCAAAAACCCTTTTCGCCAACATAAGCGCGCTATCCCAAAAACGCCTCATCAGCGATCCCTGACTATTGCCCACCAACTCGGCCGCACCACCGTCTCGCGACACTATGGCCTTATTGCTGATATTACCGGCAATCAGCACACCCCGCGTGGCGCTAAAGCGATACTCAATGCCATTGGGGTAACTGTGCTGCAGATAAACGAAGTTGCCTGACACCACGGTGTCCGGACTGTTTTCCAGCACAATGCCTGCGTCAGCAAAAGGGTCGCTACCACCATAATGCACGATTGTGTTGTTGCTGATCTCACTACCGCGGTTGTGACGAAACCACTATTCCGTTAAGCCAAAGCCGATGCCACGATCGCAGTTAATAATCAGGTTGTCTCGCACCACGTTGTGGTGCGGAATTCTTCCAGATGTGGATTGCGTGCTCTGCCACGTGGTCACGCGGGCTAGCGATATTCTTGAAAGAGTTACCCTAGATCAGCCAATTCTTGCCGCTGTGGAGGTCTATACCACCGATGTAATAATTCGGCTCAAGGTCAGCGGTGTAAGCAAACATCGAGTTTTCGACGACACCAAAGTCCGCTGAGGGCTCGCCATCCTTCTCCGAGCTAACTTTTAGCAGCTGCTCATAGCCATCCCGCAAAACAGCATTACTCAAGCTAAAGCAGTCGGCGTTTTGTTCACCACGCAGTTGAATCAGGTGATTCCCGGCTTGCTCAAGCGTGACTCCAACAACGGAAACGTACTGCCCGCTGACCTCCAGTGCGTTGTCCACACCGGGAGTTTCGCGCATCCCGCCGCCACGAAGAACAACCCGGTCTCGCAGCCCGGACTTTGAGCGGAAGGAGATGTGGTCTCCGCTAATCACCAGCGCACTGTCAAGCTGATAAACGCCGTCATTGAGCTCAATAACGGTATCGCCCAAGCGATTCGCCTGCGCTACGGCTTCTCTCAACTCAATGGTATTTACTACCTCAATTGCGTTCTCAGCACTGTTGACGGTTGTTGCACAGCATGAAACGGCCACAAGAACGCCAACCTGCATGGGTAATGTGTAGCTGAGTGTGTTCACTGGCAGCTCTCAATTCACTGTCAGGGTACACTAGCGCTCGAAAACGTTAAGGAACAGCACCGCATGAAAGCTCTAGCCAAATACTTGCTGCATCTGATCGCGATAGTGGTAGTGCTGCCTCTGTTGATGGTTGATCGCTGCTTCCTACTTGTAGGCGCCGCAAACGGCTCCTTCGTTGGCTGCTCACAGCTTTTGAGCCTTGTTCCAGGCAAAACAGGAAGCTATCTACGCATAGCCTTTTTTCGGTTTGCCATGAAAAAGTGCCATCGAGATTGCTTTATTGGCTTCGGTACCCTCTTTTCTCAGCGCGATACGGTCATCTGTAAAGGCGTTTATATCGGCCCCCAATGCAACATAGGCGCCTGCCGCATCGGCCAGCACACGCTCATCGCCAGTGGCGTGCACATAATGAGTGGAACGGGGCAACACCGATTTGATGATTTAGAAACGCCAATCCGCGATCAAGGTGGACACTTCGAGACGGTGACGATCGGTGAAGACTGCTGGTTGGGCAACGCTAGTCTCATCATGGCCCATGTCGGTGACAAGACAGTGGTAGGAGCAGGTTCAGTGGTAAACAAACCTCTGGACGTCTACGTGATCGCCGCTGGCAACCCCGCGCGCGTATTGAAAACCCGGCTCGCCGAGACACCGTCTGGTCAACCTTCCGCATCAGCCTGAGATACCAGGCACTATGAAAAACGCCTTGCAGCAAGCTGAATTCGATATGGATGGGTACCAGGTATCTATACATCCTGCCGCTCTATCCTCGGAATTGGAAACCGACTGGCGAGCATTACAAACTCGTGTTAATCCCCATGTTTTTCTCGATTGGCTATGGATTAGCACCTGGCTGGAGAGCTACGCACCCGATGCGAGGGTGTTGCGTATAAAACAGGCAGGAGAGTTAAAGGCAGTGGGGGTTTTCGGCCTTACATCCGAATCGCGTCATGGGTTGCTGCAGTCTACGGTAGCCCTCTTGCATCAAACCGGCGTACACCACAAAGATCAGATTTGGATTGAGTACAACGGCCTTTTGGCAACAGAGGGACACGAAGACAGCGCCCTGGCGGCCGCGATCAAAGTTTTGCAGCAGCACTGTGAAGAAATCAGGCTATCGATGCTGCCCAAGCAACTCGCTATCGGCCTGAATGAACATCTAACTCACACGCACAGCGAATACGAAGTTCAGGGCTTTAAAACCTGCCTTGCCACGCTCAAAAACACACAAACAAGCGTTATTGAATCGCTATCTGCCAACACCCGCCACCAGCTAAGGCGCTCACTAAGACGCTATGAGCAGGCCTATGGTCCCCACCAGCTCACTGCCGCAACATCTGCGGATGAAGCTTTGGTTTTTTTTGAAGACGCCGGCCCATGGCACAAGTCCCGCTGGCCCGACAGCGGCTTTAGTAACCCCGCGTTCCTAAAATTCCACAAGATCCTGATAAAACGTGGATTTGATCACGGAACCGTGCAGCTCTTTCGCCTAAGCTTTGGAGAACGACTTGTAGGCGTGTTCTACTTCTTGATCTCTGGCCGTCAGGTTTACTTTTACCTGCAGGGCGTACGCAGAGAGGCCGACGGTAAACTCAAACCCGGGCTGACCGGCCATTGGCTGCTAATGCAACATTTTCTGGAGCAGGACATGGACGTCTACGACTTTATGGGCGGAGAGAGTCAATACAAGCAACAATTGTCGAATGTTCAAAACAGTTTTGTGACAATGCGGGTGCACAACGGTGCGCTTAAATTCAGGGTGGAAGATCGTCTCCGTCAGCTCAAGCATCGCCTCCTTGGATCTTAAAGAGCCATGCTGCAAACACTGAGAGATGACTGGGCCAAAGTACCCGCCCTCACGCCACTGCTGGTTATTCTACTGGCGGTACCCGCTGTATTTTACGCGACGACCGCGTCTATGGCTGCAATCTGGGTAAACAATGAGACCTTTACTCATGGCTTTTTAATACTGCCCATCACCCTGTGGCTCATCTGGGAACAGCGCGAGCGAATTGCATCGACACCCTTGAATCGTGATATGCGTGCGCTGATTGCACTGGTGCCCACATTGCTGCTTTGGACACTGGCCACACTAATTGATGTCGCGGTGGTACAGCAGCTAGCCATGGTTGCACTCGTTCCGCTCACCGTATGGCTGCTTTTGGGTTTACCGCTAGCACTGGCGCTGCTGTTCCCTCTGCTATACCTGTTTTTTGCGGTGCCTCTGGGCCAGAGTCTCATCCCGCCCATGATGGAGTTCACTGCAGACTTTACCGTTTACATGGTGCAATTCTCCGGAGTCCCCATTTTTAGAGATGGCCTGTCTTTTCAACTACCCAGTGGTAACTGGTCAGTCGTAGAAGAATGTAGCGGCGTACGCTACCTGATAGCCTCGGCAGCGCTGGGCACCATTTACGCGTACATCACGTACGCCTCGCTTAAAAAGCGCGCTGCCTTTATTGCGGCGTCGCTCATCGTGCCCATCATTGCCAATGGCTTTAGGGCCTATGGCATAGTGATGATCGGGCACTTATCGGGCATGCAATACGCAGTGGGTGCCGACCACCTGCTCTATGGCTGGGTGTTCTTCGGCCTGGTGATTTTCGTGCTGTTCTGGGTAGGCGGGTTCTGGGCCGACAGCACCGACCCTGCGGCCAAAAGCGTTGAGCAGAACGGGAACCATGGTTCACAAGAAGATAACGATCGTGGTATTTCATCGATTACAACTTTTAGCGCAGTAGTGCTCGGCTCACTACTTGTTTTAAATTTAGGCGTGCAGACCCTTGCGGGCCAGCACCCTGACTTGCCAGGCAGCGCGAATCTTGCGCTGCCGGCCTCAGCCGGCGATTGGATTCTCGACTCCGAACAGTCGTTGTCGACCTGGACTCCGCTTTTTCAGAACCCGGACCTCCAAGCAACAGGCACGTACCGAAGAGGCTCCCAAGCGGTGTCCTTGCACATTGGCTACTTCCACAGCCAGCGTCAGGGAGCCGAAGCAGTATCCTCCGTTAATCAACTAACAGACCCCTACGGCGGCGATTGGAAGCTCATTGCCAGCCGAGTCGCTAAGGGCTCCAGCTCTGCGGTCAACGAAGCGGAACTTGCGCTAGGGGGTCAAAAGCTCATTGTGTGGCAGGCTTACCTAGTCGCTGACCGCCTCATTGCCAACGCGTATCTGGCCAAACTCTACGAAGCCATCGCCCTACTCCAGGGCCGGCGCGAAGGAGCCTACCTGACGCTGTCTACGCCCTCCGATGCTTCACCATCGGAGCTCCGGCAAAGACTGGACAGTGCATGGCAAGCGTTGACGCCGTCAGTGATGGCCGGTGTTAACGCGGTACCCAAGCAGTCTGCGCAGTAGTCCCTTGAGTCTGGATATGTCCGAAGAGGTTATGTTTCCTGTCGCCGTTTTAAGAGAGAGGCAGGGCCGACCAGGCGTGCTGCCACTGCAATTTGGCGTACCAATGCCGCAGGGCGTTTGCTTTAACCATCGCAAGTTGGCCCTGAGCAATGCCAACGGTGAGATGCTCAACGCCCGGCTGCAGGTAACCGCCTTATGGCCGGACAACAGCATTCAATGGATTTTGGTGCGCATGCAGCAATCGCTGGCGCCGACCGAAGCCCTATCGGTTGGAGTAGCCCGACGCCCTGTTCCCAGTCATGTAGCACCGGCTCAAGAAACCTTGCGGCTGAGCGAAGACAACGGCGGCTTTACGATTACCGATCGGGAGCAAACCCTGCGCTTTGAAGCCGATGAGCTCGGCGCCTTCAGCTACGGCTCTCTGCGAGGCGCCGTGCAGGCCACTATTGCTGGGCACAATTATGCATTCGAGCTTGAAAACAGCAGTTACGAGCGCGTAACCGGACCCGACGGGCTTATCGCTATTGCCCTACGGTTTTACGGACAAATCACAACCGACAACGGGCAAACACTCAACTGTCGATATCGCGCGACCGTTTATGCAGATGGACGCATTGACGGAGACCTCAGTATTCATAACCCGTCTGCCGCATGCCACCCTGGGGGGCTTTGGGATCTCGGTGACCCCAACAGCGTGCGACTCGATAGCGCATCTATCACCTTGCGATGGCCTGACGACAAAGCCGTCGACGGAGCATTCGTCACAGGGCCTGAGGACGATGCCGTACTGCTCGACGGCTCGATGTCACTGGTCCAGCACAGCAGTGGCGGCGAGCACTGGGACAGCCCCGTACATATCGACCACCGGGGCCGCATCCCCTTTGCCGAACCCGGCTTTACTCTGCGCCAGGGTGATGCCGCATCCCGCGGACGGCGCGCAGACCCCGCCATAACGGTAAACACGGGCCAGGAAAACGTCACTGCACGAATTCACGACTTTTGGCAGCGTTTTCCCACGGGTTTGACGGCTGGGCCGGGGGAGCTAACCCTGAATCTGCTGCCCAAGCTGGACTACGCTCACGAGTTACAGCCCGGGGAGCGCTTTAGCCAGGCCTTCACCTTGTTATTAGCTGGGCAAGCTACTCCAGCAGACACAAAACTCGCGTATTTACAGCCCGAAGTCACTCTTGATCCCACCCACGTGGCACGCTGCGATCTGCCGCTGATCGGCACCGCGGCAACGATCAACGACCGTATCGGCGACCTGATTGCACAGGGGCTTGATGGCCATCGCTCCTTTGTCGCCAAGCGAGAAGCTATCGACGAGTACGGCTGGCGACACTACGGCGAACTATACGCAGATCACGAAACAGACAATTACGCGGGCGACGGCCTGTTCGTGTCCCATTACAACAACCAGTACGATCCGCTGATGGGTTTTATACGCCAGTCTTTGGTAGCACCGGACGTCCGCTGGAGCAACCTTGCCATGGATCTGGCCCGGCATGTTGTCGATATCGATATCTACGGAACCGATGAAGACCGCCCAGAATACAACCGTGGGCTTTTTTGGCACACGGACCATTACCTGCCCGCCGAGACCGCGACGCATCGCTCCTATTCAAAACGCCAGCCCGCCAATGCCTACGACGGCCATGCTCATGGCGGCGGCCCCGGTGGCCAGCACTGCTATACAGCGGGCCTGCTGCACCATTACCTGCTGACCGGCGAAGAGGATTCGCGAGACGCGCTGTACGGGCTCAAGCACTGGATACGGGCGGTGTACGAAGGCTCGGGCATGCTGATCGATATTGCCCTGGCAATAAAAAACCACAACCAACCCGGCCTAAAAAACCACCTAACAGGTCAATACCCGCTAGACCGGGGCGTAGCCAACTACCTGAACGCCCTGCTGGACTGCTTTGCGCTAGATCACAGTGCCTCGACCTTGCGTCAGGTAGAGCACATCATTCGCCACACGGTGCACCCCAGTGACGCAATTGAAACGCGAGACCTTGGCAACGTAGAAGACTGCTGGTTTTACGTGGTGTGTTTGCAGGCCCTTGCGCGCTACCTGCAGGTAAAAGCCTCTCGGGAGCAACACGATGAGGCCTTCTTGTATGCGCGCGACACGCTGCTGCATTACGCTGACTGGATGCTTACCCACGAGGCGCCGTACCTTCACAAACCCGAGATCCTGGAGTTTCCTAACCATACCTGGGCCGCTCAGGACCTTCGCAAAGCCAACGTCTTGTTTGAGGCCGCCTACTTTTCGCCCGACGATCCGGAGCCCTATGAGATAAAGGCGCGGGAGTTTGTGGATTACGTAGCGGACACCCTCAGCAACTCAGACACGTTACACTACACTCGTATCCAGGCATTGCTATTGCAGAACCTTTCGCCCACCCGGGCGCGCTTCAGGCCGAAAGAACCATTCCCCCCAAAGCATGATTGGCCCGAGAATGTCAGCGCCGGCGTGTTCCGCCAGATGGCCAATCTGACAGGCATGCTCTGGCGGGCATTACGCGACCTGCAACCTCGACGTGAGTATGCCGGCATAAAGCGTTTGCTTTCGGGCACCGAGGGCATGGACTGATGACTGGCTCAATTACAGCCACATCCACACCCACAATATCCCCAGGCGTGACGTTTGTGATTCCTCATAAGGGACGCGAACACTTTTTACGGGAGACCCTGAAGGGAATTGATGCGCTTAGCGGCACGACTGCGCGAGAAGTCATTCTGGTCACACAAAATCAGGCACTTGAGCCAGATACGCTTATCGCCGCCGGATCAACACCTCTTAAGGTACTACATGCAGACGAGCGTCTTACGATCTCGGCCCTGCGCAATCATGGCGTAACGAAGAGTACGCACACACACTTAGCCTTTCTGGACGCGGACATAGTCCTGTCCTCTAACTGGTTATCCATGCTGCTACCAATGCTTGATAACGATGACGTCGCCCTTGTCAGTGCCATGCAAGTCAATGGACCCGAGGCACCACCACTGGAACAGATCCGTACCGCGCTGAGCAATGCCACGGTGAACGCAGCGGTAGACTTTTTACCCGGGCGTAACTTGCTCATGCACCGCGAGACCTTTGATGCCGTGGCCGGATTCCCTGAGCACTTGGTCACCTGCGAGGACTACTACTTTACCGATCGCGTTGCCGCCTTGGGCACCCTTTGGTACTCCAGCGAGGCAAGCTATGTCCATTTGGGCGAAGACAAACGCCTGAACGAAATGTTCAAAAAAGAAATCTGGCGAGGCCAGTCGAACCTGCTTTCTCTCAAGGGCCGGCGCATAGAGCCAGGAGAGTGGCCAAGCTTTGTGGTGCCATTTTGGGTATCGTCCCTGCTCATACTCTCCGTCGTACTTACCATGGCAGGCGAGACGAGCACCGCTTTGATCGCTTTAGTGTTGGGTGCTCTGCCCTTTGTCGCGTATGTGACACGGCTCTACTTTTTGGCGCAGCGCCGCATCGGCATTCACCACATCATTGCCTTTTACGGTTACTATTTTCCTGCGCGCGCCTGGGGCACCTTGGTGGGCGCTTTTCGCAGTCTGGGCCGGGACCTTCACAATAAATGAATCCATGCAATTGCAGCACAATTTTTGGAACCATCGCCTGTGATGAATGAATCCACTCTAAACGTGCTGCAGTTTATTTGCCCTACGGGTTTTTATGGGGCGGAACGCTGGATTTTGGCCTTGGTGCGCAATCTGGACAGCACCATGATCAAAAGCGACTTGGCTGTCACCCACGAAGACAACAGTCAGAACCTGGAGCTGGTTCGAGAATATCGCGATCAGAACCTGGGCACGGCTTTTGAAGTTCCTATGCAACATCGCTTCGATACCGGCGTGGTCGGACGGCTCGTCGCGCTCATTAAAGAGCGCAACATCCATATCATCCATACTCACGGATACAAATCAGACATCCTAGGGGTCCTAGCGGCACGCCTTGCGGGTGTTAAGTGCGTAACCACGCCGCATGGTTTTGAAAACGCCGATGACCTGAAGCTGCGCTTATACATATGGCTAGGCTGCAAGGCTATGACTCGGGCAGATCGCGTGGTGCCCTTGTCCCCTCAGCTCATGCATGACTCCCGACGGGTGGGCGTGCGCGAAGACCGCCTGAGCTATATCCAAAACGGTGTTGACCTGAGCGAAGTCGAGGCCGAGGCCGAGCGCCCTAGGCCAACAACAAGCAAAAAACGCATCGGCTTTATCGGCCAGTTGATTAGCCGTAAGAACGTTCCCGACCTGCTGTGGATCTTTAACAAGCTGTGGAGCGAACGCGACGATGTGGAGCTGCACCTGCTGGGAGATGGCGACGAGCGCATGAACCTGGAGATGCAAGCAGGGATGCTGAGCGCAAGCCCGGATATTCATTTTCTTGGCTTTAGGGATGATCGACTGGAACTGCTGCACAGCTTTGACCTGTTTGTGATGACCTCGACGCTCGAAGGCATACCCCGCTGCCTCATGGAAGCCTGCGCCATGGGTGTTCCCGTGGCCGCCTATGATATTCCAGGCATTGATCAGCTTATCAAGCACGAAGAGACGGGGCTTTTAGCGCCCCTGAAGGACCGCGAAGCCCTCGCGGAGCATTGGAATACTATTCTGAACGATCAGGACGAAGCGCAGCGACTGGCCACTAATGCCAAGCAGTATGTTTACGATCATTACGCTGCTTCGCGAATGGCGCGAGAATATCAAGCACTGTTCCAGGACCTGGTGCCGAGTTGAAAATGTCGTCTACACCAGTGAGGGTTTTACACATCACTTACGATATGCGCATTGGCGGTACTGAGCAGGTCATCCGCAATTTAGTCGAGGCCACGGATGATAGACAGCTTGTCGTCTCTATATTTTGCATAGAGGAACCGCTCGGCCCCTGGGGTGAAGAACTTCGAAAGAATGGCACAGAAATCCACGGCCGCCCCCGATCACCCGGTGTCGACTTTCAGCTTATTCTAGCGCTTCGACGTCACGTTCAAGCGCAAAACATTGACGTTGTTCACTGCCACCAATACACACCGTGGGTTTACGGTGCTCTCGCGTCTGCGGGTCTGAAGAGTAAGGTAATCTTCACCGAACACGGGCGGTTCTACCCTGATGCATCGAGCCCGAAACGACGCTACGTTAACCCGGTATTGGCGCGGCTGACCGATCACATAACCGCGATCAGTGCGGCCACAAAGCAAGCTTTAGTTGACTATGAATTTTTGAACGCCTCGAAAATAGACGTGATCTACAACGGCATAAAAGCACTGCAACCCGAACCAGCCGCAGCAGCGCAACTGCGAGAGAAACTCGGTATTCACTCAGCGGCACCCATTGTCGGCACTATCGCTCGCCTCGACCCTATAAAGAACCATCTTATGATGCTCGAGGCATTTAGAATAGTGCTCAACGCCCGTCCTGATGCTCGGCTTTTACTGGTGGGCGATGGCGAAGAACGCGCAAGGATTGAAGAAAAAATCAAAGCACTTGAGCTGAGCGATGCGGTAGTTATGCCCGGCTACCTTACCGATCCAACGGCTTGGCTGGAGCTTATGAATGTCTATCTACTGTCATCATTTAGCGAAGGCACATCCATGACGCTTCTTGAAGCCATGAGCCTGGGCAAGCCCTGTGTGGTCACTGCCGTTGGGGGCAATCCGGAAATCGTAAAAGACCAAATCACCGGCAGCGTGGTCGAGAGCGATAACGCGCCTGCTTTCGCAAACGCCATCTTGACCCAATTAACAGCCACCCCTGACCAAGCAGCGAAGATTAAACAGCGATTTAACGAGCTGTTTACTCAACGGGCTATGGCCGAACACTATGCAAAACTTTACTCGGCGAGCGAAACAACAGCAACGTTCACCAGTGAGTCGAAGTAGTGGCAATGGACAGCATCAAAAATTCGACAGCACCAAGCTCGGCAAAATTCCGACAAACAGACCCTCCCGCGATGAGTGTACGAGCCGCAACAGACAGCGACGCAGTTCGCTGGGATGCTTACGTAAATGCGCATTCTCAAGGCACACCCTATCACCTGTGGTCGTACAAGCAGGCCTTAGAAGGAAGTTATAGACTGCGTACCGTCTATTGTGTCGCGGAGGACGACAAGCAGAATCTGGTCGGTGTGCTTCCCTGCGCCCAGCTGCCTCACCCGCTGGGCCGAGGGTCATTGTGCGCATTGCCCTATTGTGACCGCGGCGATGCCTTGTCAAACGATCCGTTAATAGGCGAGACCCTCTTAACGCATGTACTCGAGACTGCAACCCGGCCCATGGAAGTCAGAGCGTCGGACACGGCTGCGGTCCCAGACGTGACACTACGACCAGGCCAAAAAGCACGCCTACTCCTCGAGCTACCCTCCACTCCAGAGGAATTGCTCGCAGGATTTAAAAGTAAGCATCGTAGCCAAATCAATAAAGCCAAAAAAAATGGCCTCACAACACACATCGGCAACAACGAGCAGTTACTCGACGATTTTTACGCAGTTTTTACGCGAAACATGCGAGATTTAGGCTCCCCCACACACAGTAGAGCCTGGTTTGACGCCATCGCACATAACTATGGTGAGCAGTGTGTGGTGGGAGTGGTAAAGCTGAACGACATGCCCGTCGGCGCAGGCATCGTGTTGATGGCGGGTAAACGCGCCAGCATACCCTGGGCATCTACTCTGCGTGATTACAATCGCCTGGCACCCAATATGTTGCTGTACTGGTCGCTACTGGAGCAGGTTATTACTCAAGGAGTCACCCTGTTTGATTTTGGTCGCTCCAGCGTTGGTGAGGGAACCTTTAGATTTAAAACCCAATGGGGCGCGAAACCCGAATTGCTCAATTGGAAGACGGTGCAACCGCGCCAGCAAGCCAGGGCCACAAAAGCCCCGGAGCAAAGCGCATTACCTGACTCACGGGTCACGATCACGGACACCAATACGGAGACCGCTGCTGCGGTTGCCAAGAGTAGTATGCGAACCACGGCGGAGTCCTGCTGGCGACATTTACCGCTTGCGGTCACGGTGCACCTTGGCAGCCGTATCCGACCCTGGATCAGTTTGTAAACCTGTGAGTATTCGTCCATGTGCGGCATAAGCGGATTTACCCGTTTCCACTCTACCGTTGGAGACGAGTCAACACTCCTTGCAATGGGAGAAGCGATTCGTCACCGCGGACCTGATGCACACGGCTCGTATTTAACGGACTCAGTCGGCTTACATCACCGGCGCCTGTCCATCATCGACCTGAGTGATGCGGGCACGCAGCCCATGCACTCGGCGTGCGGTCGCTACACGCTTGTATTTAATGGCGAAATTTACAATTTTCTTGAGCTTCGTGAAGAGCTACAAAACGACGGATATACGTTTGCCACAAAAACCGACACCGAAGTGATTCTGGCCCTTTACTCGCGGCACGGCCGGCAGTGTCTCGACTCTTTGAACGGTATGTTTGCCTTTGCGCTTTGGGACAATCAGGCAAAAAGCCTTTTTCTTGCCCGTGATCGGGTCGGCAAAAAACCGCTCTATTACACGATGATTGATGGCGATATTGCCTTCGCGTCAGAGCTAAAAGCACTCCTGAAGGCGCAACTCGTCGAGCGAAAAATCAGGCTCGATGCATTGCACGACTTCTTTGCTTACCAATACGTGCCCGACCCCAAAACCATCTTTGAGGATGTATTTAAGCTTGAGCCGGGGCATTGGATGGCCGTCAATCAAAGCGGCGCCGAGTCCGGACAGTACTGGGACGTTAGCTTTCAGCAAGGCGAGAACACTGACGAGAACTCTGCCGCAGCGGCGCTGCGGGAGCATATTAATGCAGCCACACGCCGTCGAATGATCGCCGATGTGCCATTGGGGGCCTTTTTGTCCGGGGGCGTCGACTCCAGTGGCATCGTGGCTACTATGGCCAAAAACAGCGACCGACCCGTTACAACCTGCGCCATCGGTTTTAACGAAAAACGCTTTAACGAGACAGAGTTCGCTGAGGCAGTTGCCCGGCAATATCAAACAGATCATCACGAGTTTGTGGTGCACGAGCAGGTCAACGATCATCTAAAGACCATCGCGGCGTATTTTGACGAGCCCTTTGCTGATCCATCTTTAGTGCCCACCTACTTTGTATCCAAGCTTGCTCGACAACAAGTTACTGTGGCATTGGCCGGTGATGGCGGTGATGAAGTGTTTGCGGGCTACGAGAAGTACGCGATGGATGCGCTGGAGAATCGCTGGCGTGAGCGTACGCCCAATATTCTGCGCACCTGGTTTTTTCCTAAACTTATAGTTCCGTTATCCCACAGCTCATTGCGCCCCCTACGCCGCATCGCAACTCTTTTGAAGGCGCTATCGGTTGACCCCGCCATGGCGTTTTACCTGTCCAATGCCCAGATTACTGACTCGCAATGGGGTCGTCTGGCGAGCGCCAGCACGCAGCAACAACTGGGGGGCTACCATCCGAGCCAGCAAACCGTTGATCGCTACCAGCAAAGTGATGGCGCTGACCACTTGGCGCGCATTCTCTACACCGACATAAAGACCTATTTACCCGGTGATATTTTGGTGAAGGTTGATCGTATGAGCATGGCGCACTCGCTGGAGGTACGCGCGCCGTTGCTCGATTATCAACTTGTGGAGTTTGCCTGCTCCTTGCCCTCAACCCTCAAGCTTCGCAATGGCGAGAAAAAACACCTGCTTAAAAAGTGCTTCAAGTCAGATTTGCCAGACGACATTTTATACCGCAAAAAGATGGGCTTCTCACCGCCGCTAGCGCAGTGGTTCAGAAACGAGCTGCGCAGCCTCACCGAGACAACTGTATTGGGCGCTCAGGCAGGTGTAGCAGAGTATTTTTCGTTGCCAGGCATTAAACAGCTATGGAGCGAACATCAGGCCGAGACGCACGACCATGGTGCCGTTCTATGGAGCCTGCTGATGTTTCAGCTTTGGTGGCTAGAATACATGGACAACGACCAGGCGGCGTAGGCAGCAGTCGTTGCACAGGCCATTGCAAATGGCAGACAACGTGCGAGCATCGCGGGCCGCCAATCAAACTGAGACTTTGTGCAAGGAAAACAGCCTATCTACTGCCTTCCATGCCGCTTAAGCGTTAAGGTTAGTGTTTAGTCAGTCCACAGCACGACCCGAGAAGCACCATAAGTCCGAGACATGCATGTCAAAACCTGATGTCATTTTTGTTCTGAGCGTAGACACCGAGGAAGAGTGGCCCTGGGATAGCGCGTTTCCGTCTACCGACTGCGCCGTGAGCAACACGCGAAAACTGCCCGCCTTTCAAGAACTTTGCCAGAGAATTGGCATCCGCCCCACCTACTTTGTGGACTATGCGGTAGCGCAGGATGACGAGGGCAGCGCAATATTAAAAAATATCGCCCAAGGTGGTACCGCCGAAGTCGGCGCCCATCTACACCCCTGGTGTAACCCCCCGTTTTACGGAAAAACGGGCGAGGCGGAGTCCCACATCGTCAACCTGCCCAAAGAGCAGGTTGCGAGCAAGCTGGATGCATTGCACGAACTACTGCAAGATCGACTGGGAGTGCGGCCGCGCTCTTTTCGTAGCGGACGCTGGGGCATTAACTCAGAAACGCTGCAACTGTTGATTGATCGCGGTTATACAGTCGACTCTAGTGTGTACCCTTTTTACGAGAACGACTATTTTAGCTGCGAGGGCTCACCACTAACGCCCTACTATCCAGATCTGGACAAGGTGCTAACGGCAGGAGACCAGCGCAAGCTGATGGAGTTACCCGTCAGCGCTGGGTTTAACCGCGGGAACTTTGACAGAGCCCAGCGCATCCACAAAGCCCTGTCGTCAGCACCCGCGTCCTGGTTACGCGCAGTGGGTTTACTTTGGCACACACGACTGCTGCGAAAGCTCTATCTGAGCCCTGAACTTACAGAAGCCAATGACATGAACAGTCTGGTGGACCAATGCCTGAACAATGGTCAACCCGTTATCCATATGTTTTTGCACAGCTCCAGTCTGGTGGACCACGTTACCGGCCTAATGGACACCGACAATGCCTATGACGTTATCACTGATCGAATAGCCCAAACACTCAAGCATCTCTCGCAGCGCGCCAAAGTAACGTTTTGCACGGCGTCTGAGGCTGCCGAACTCCTCAAAGAGTCATCGCCCACTCACGTGACGCTCGGAACAAAACGTGAGGTGGACATAGTTTTCTCTGAGGTGTTCCCGCCCATGCATGGCGGCAGTGGTCGCTGGCTTTGGGAGGTATATTCCCGGCTCGATACCCAACGCTACCACTGTGTCGCCGGGCAAGCTCCCGGGGCGGGCGACTTTGACAAAAATGCGCCGCTTACGATCCATCGCCTCGACTTTGCCTACAGAGATTGGTCTGACTGGTCTATATTTACGATGCGGGGAATGCGTTTTTATTTAGGCTTGCTGCGTCAATTTATGCGCATCACCCGTGATTACGATGTGGCCGCTGTACACTGTGGCCGCTGTATTCCCGAGGGCGTGATCGCCTTAATACTCTACAAATTAAAGAAGACCCCCTACTACTGCTACATACACGGCGAAGATATAGAAAACTCTGCCACCAGTCGCAGTTTGTCGTGGATGCTACGTCCCGTTTTAGCAAATGCCGCTCTTCTCATATGCAACAGCGAAAACTCACGCCGGCTGTTACTTAAACACTGGAAAGTTTTACCCGAGCGAGCCACGGTCGTTAACCCAGGAACCGACACCTCGTTATTCAAACCAGCACCGCGCAGCGAACAACAAAGGGAGAGACTGGGCTGGGGCGAGCAGTTTGTAATCTTGACGGTATCGCGACTGGAGGAGCGCAAAGGACATGATCGCATGATTCAGGCAATGCCTGCGATACTCGCAGAGCATCCGAATACCCTGTACGCCATAGTCGGCAGTGGCCCGCAAGAACAAATGCTCACCGAGCTAGCCGCCGATTTAGGGGTCAGCGATAACGTCCTATTTATGCCAAACCTCTCAGATGCCGAAATGATTGTCTGCTACCAGCAAGCGGACCTCTTTATCCTTCCTAATCGGGATATAGGCCGAAACATCGAAGGTTTTGGTATCGTCATGCTGGAAGCGCAGGCGGCAGGCTTACCAGTAATCGGCGGACTATCTGGCGGCACACCAGAGACCCTCATTAATGACATCACAGGGTTTAGCGTCGATTGCTCGGACCCAAGTCTCATAGCCGAAAAGGTTACTCGTTTAATATCAGATAACACCCTTCGCGATACTATGCGCACTGCTGCCATCGCGCATGCTCGCGGTTACGACTGGCATGTTAAGTCAACAGACATTGCTGGAGCGCTGTCCCAGATGAGCACACCCACGTGATATCAGCGCTGCTTTACATTATTCCCTTTTTGACCGGACTGCTAATGTCTCTTAGGCACGGGCCAGTGCTGATCTTCATGGTTTATCAGCTGGATTACTTTTTGAATCCGCAAAACAAGTGGTGGGGGCAATACCTCCCTTTTGAGAGTGCTCAATTTTATTTAGTACTGACGATGATCATCGTTTTTTTGTTCAGCATAAAAAAATACTCTAGAAACACTGTGTTCGCCCATTCCCAATTTTTACTGATTTTTCTCAGCATATGCATGTTTGCTCTCGCCACATTTAATGCACCCCTACAGCAATACCATCTGGATTCTCTTGATGCATTTGCAACTATCGGCGTAGTTGTTTTCTTACTCGTCAAGTTTTGCAGTGAAGGGAAGCACATTCACTGGGTCGTGGACGCTTACCTGTTCAGCTCCTTTATGCTTTCTTTTTATATATTTGGGTGGGGGCGAAACTCGAATGGTCGAGTTGAAGGAGTTGGGATGGTTGACGCACCAGACGCAAACGGAGTGGCAGCAGCCCTTGCACCCACAATAGTGATATTTATCGCACACGCACTGAGTGACAAACGATGGTTATTTAAATTTGCTTACGCAGTCGGCCTTGTATTTTCACTCAACGCAATGATCCTGATAAACAGTCGTGGTGGATTTTTAGGTGTGGCAGTAGGCACAGCCTACTTCTTCGGTATTTTGCTAACGAGCGCCAAACTCCCGACCCGGCAGAAAGCGGTAATAATTCTTGCGTCAATTTTGCTGGCCGGGGGCTTTTTACGTTTAGCTGACACATCTTTCCTTAACCGGATGATGTCGATTAAACAAGAGTCGGCACTTACAGAGTCACGTGAAACCGGTTCAACGCGTGTTTTTTTCTGGATGGCCGCCTGGGAGATGGCGAAGGATCACCCGTTCGGAGCTGGTGCGGGCGGGTTCCAATATCACGGAGGAGATTACATACCCGACAATGTGTCGACTGGAGGGTCAAGAAGTCGCGCCGTGCATTCAACTTGGTTTGAAGTTCTATCCGAATCGGGATATGCAGGCTTAATAATTTTCGTTTCAATGATTGTTGCTACGTTTAGAGCCTTTGAAGCGACAAGAAAAGCACTTTTGAAAAGGCAAGACCTGGCAAATTCTATATTTTTGCTCTCCCTGTCAAGTAGTTTTATATCGTTCGTGGTGGCGATGACATTCATCAATCGAATGCGCGCCGAAGTGTTGTATTGGCTGATTGGACTTTCGATCTGTTGTGTCAACGTTTGGATGCTCGAAACAAAGAAAAAAACCTAAAACATCGCACGGTTTGAAAACCCAACCTAAACGTAAAAGCCTTGAACTTATGTCAACAAATACACAAATCATGCAAAAAGACGCGGGTGCTCGTATCAATTGCCTTGATGGAGTTCGGGGCGCAGCCGCTATTTCGGTAGTGGCAGGGCACTTAACCGATGGATTTATCGCAGTCCCTGGGGTTTACCTCTTCTTTATTCTAAGCGCATTTTTACTCTCTTCTTACTTTTTCAAACGCTCTATCACTGACACCACTTCAATTGGGTCACTTGTGTACTTTTTTCAGCGGCGGTTTTTTCGTATTTTTCCTCTATTTTTCGCAATAGTTTTATCTAGCGCTATTGTCACCAGCTTCCTAAGTACAAATTTAGGCGGCATTGGCATTCCAGCCACCGTAACCAAAGATCAACTTTTAGACGTACTTTTGCTGCAAAGTGGCCCCGAATTTTTGTGGACTATCCCAGTAGAAGTGAAGTTCTACCTCTTCTTACCTTTAATTGTCTTCGTAATGGCCAAGTTGAACGTTCTGAGTCGCTATTTGGGCGACTTTTCACTTCTCGTAGCAATACTTGTAGGCTTCCTTACGATTGAAAAAACGCAAAGTGGCGTAAGTTTGCTAAGTTTCTTACCTATATTTCTCTGCGGAATACTTTTACATCGAATACATCATTGGTATGCATGTTTATGTGAAAAGTATGCGCCGACTAGTACTCAATTCAGACAGATACAATCCAGCTTTAAGGCTCTTGGCCTGGCTGCTCTTCTCTGCTGGGCATTCTCTATGCCTATAGTCCATGAAGCCGTACTACAGAGGAGCATCGAGCGCGATGTTATTGCAAAAAGCCACGCTGCCTACTCAGTGCTGTTCATGCTTTTAATTAGCGGCGTAACTCTCGGTGGACAAGGGCTGATCAGGACGCTGTTTGAGACTAGGCTGGCAACGTGGTTAGGGAACATCTCTTTCTCTCTATACTTGGTTCACGTCGGCTTCATTCGAGGTTTCGACTTGGTACTACCGAATCAACCGCACATAGCAGGGGTATTAGCAGTCGCTTGCTCATTGAGTGCCAGCACTTTGATCTATCGAAGATTCGAACACCCGATACTCATTCACACCCAAGCTTGGCTCAAACCTCATCAAGCCTGATAGACCTAAATTTGTAGTTACCTACCGGCAAACCTTATGTCGAAAGTAAAAAAATCCTTTCTTTACGCGAGCATCTCGGGCCTTGGCGCAAAGACTATTGGATTTATCTCTGTTGTCCTTGTTTCAAGATTACTCACCCCAGCAGAACTCGGTGTTTTCGCCATAGCCACGACATTTGTGGTGATCATATCGGAGTTCCGTCTATTTGGGACTACGATGTATTTAATACGCGAGGATAACCTCACTAGTGCAGATGTGGCCTCATGTATTGGTGTAGCTTCGCTCATTTCGTGTCTGCTCGCTTTTTCAATGGTCGCTGCCGCACACCCTATTTCAGTTTTCTTCGGTTACGAAGAGTTAACTCCTGTAATTTCAGTCCTATCTCTAGGCTTTTTTGTAACGCCATTTACCAGTGCAACTACCGCACTGCTCGCCCGAGACCATAAACAAGACAAGATATTAATGGTCCGCCTCGCTGGTAGGCTTTCAGCACTGGCAACTGCGCTGGCACTAATCTATTCGGGGTATGGAATCATAAGCCTTGCGATTGCCGAAACCTTTTCGACTTTCGTTGAAGCGGCTGTGGCAAGATGCGTCAAGCCAAGGGAAATGTCATGGCGTGTTCAGTTGAATAACATCAAACCAATACTTTCATCGGGCGTTTACACCACGTTAATAGGACTATCAAACCGCCTTGAAAGCTCCACCGCTGACTTGGTACTTGGCAAACTCAGGCCATCATCAGACGTTGCCTTAACATCACGCGCAACTGGTCTTCATTTATTCATTCGCGACACCCTTGCTGCAGGAGTCACTAGTGTTGCTTTACCTTATTTTTCCGACACCGCCCGGAGTGCTGCGGTGGGATCTTCGGACTTTAGGGTGGCTTACTTAAAAGCTACAAACTTAATCGTAGCTTGCCTGATACCACCAACAATAGTGGCATCATTCGCTGCTCTGCCACTCATCCGCACACTGTTTGGAGAGCAGTGGGACCTGGCGGCCCCAGTTGCACAAATTTTGGGGGCTTGGATGGCCATAAAGTCTTTTATGTATATGGCCAGTCCAGCGCTAATAAGCCTAAAAAAGGAAAAACAGCTACTTAAGACCCGCTCAATCATCGTTGCAGCGCACGTCATGTTAGTGTGGCTTGCGGCATCTCATAGCTTGGCTTTGGTAGCATCGGCCTTCGTTGCTTCCGCTACCCTAGAGGTCATTTTTGTATCAGGCCTGCTCAAGAGGTATGCAGACTTACGGCTATTTGACGTGGTTTATCATTGCAAAACAGCTATTTTTATTTGCTCGATCACGCTGCTAACCTGCATAGTCATCAAGAGGTTCGAATCATATTTCACAGAGGAATGGTTGGCCATCGTCGCATACGCGTCGATCAATTGCGTTACTTGGCTGCTGAGCACTGCTTACGTTAGACATCCTATGCTCGATCTTTTGAAATCTCTCGTGGGACAGCCAAAAGCTAGTTAGGCATACGTCACGAACGTTGATTTGTAAGTTTCCACGAGGAAAGGTCCCGTTTGATAAGTTTCTCTAGCTTATTAACATCCTCTGCGAAGAGCTCACCGTAAAGAGCGTTTGAGTTTTCAAACCTTCCGCGGGCGTTATATCTTGCCTTGATAGCATTACCAATTGGCGTTTCTTTTACCAAATCTACTAGCGGAGCTAAGCCGGCACCGCGCAAGGCTTTTTGAACGCCAGGGAACACTATTCGATTTACTCGCTTGCCTAGAGAGGATGGCGTGAAATCGTAATCCACGCCGAGAAACCTAAGCACCTCTTCATAAAAACGTGCTGGTGATTCTTGAAGGTCATCGTAAAGTCCAACATGAACGTGTCGAACACTATAAAGTTCATACACTTTTTCCAAATATTTACCCTGAAAACTCAGCTCCTTTATGATGGGGCGCGCTGAAAGCGCTTCTTTGAATGTCATCCCTTTACATTGATTATCTATGCTCAGTTGATAATGAGAATACGCACGCGAGACCGGCTCTCTGACGATAAATATTATTTTTGCATCAGGGAGCACTTGTGCCATACGCGAAAGCGCGAGTTCATCGTGATAATAATTAGGCGTTACCTCGCCACATATTTTTTTGGAGCAGTCGGCTGAAGAAAAATGCTGCATGTAGGCGGCGAGCCCCTGATCGAAATGCTTGTTAAAAAAATGCAGCTCTTTTGTATCCGGCAGAAACACCCCGGGATGCTCCCGTAAGCACTCGTACAACCAGGTTGTGCCGGCTCGCTGCGCGCCAATACACACAAAATTTGGTAGGTTATTTCGCTTATTCACCATCTGAGCAGGCCGTCTTATTTTGAATAAAAATATGATTCCGATGGCCGATCAAAACAAACTTTCCTCTCGCATTTATTACTCAAACAGTAATCGATAATATCTCATCAATAAAAAAACCGGAATGGCATTCTTTGGTTATAAAAGGCGCGCCGCCCTGCGATTGTCAACTCTAAAACAGTTTTCATGTATCGAGAGTATTAAAGTAGTATCTGTCTTTTGTGGAATCTCGGTGGGAGCTTCTATTTTGGACTCGCGGCTAATACCGGAAAAAATTCTTTTCGTTTCGCATGGCGCAGAATTTGGCGGCGGGGAAAGAAGTCTCCAATTGTTAATTGAAGGCTTACGGGGCCAGAAATCACCGCCGTTGATCGCACTAGTAGTACCTGCAAAAGGTGCATTGTCGAGTTGGGCGGAATCAGAGGGCATCACAACGTTCGTACACAATATCTCAGAGAGCAAAGCTCAAGACTACCTCACGCTTATTACCTGTTTTTTTTGGTGGTTTGCGATACTTGCAATGTTTCGTCCTACGGTTATCCATGCAAACGACCCGTCGGCATCGCGACTACTCATACTGCCATCGCGTACCTTAGGCATCCCAATGGTTTGCCATTTCCGTTTCATTCAATCGCAGGAATATTATCGCTGGGTGTTCAAACGATTACCCTTACCAAATTTTTTTGTCACAGTAAGCTTCGACTCCAGAGATAAACTGGAGGTGTTGTTCACAAAGCGCATGCGCACTATTGATCTCGAGGTAGTCCACAACGCCGTGGACATGGGCAAATTTGAACCAGATCTTAAAGCACCGGATGGCGCTCGTAATTTCAATGTAGGAATAGTCGCTAATTTACAGAAAGTGAAGGGCCACGAAGACTTCTTAAAGATGGCGCAACTGCTGCTGGAATCTAACGAGCCCTATGCGTTTCATGTTGTAGGTACCGATCTACAACGCCAGGGAAGGTTGTCGAAGTTGCAAAAAATGACCAAAGAGTTAGAGATATCGAACCACGTAACTTTTCATGGTGCTGTCGAAAACGTAGCGGATGCAATAAAAATGCTCGACATCGTGGTTTGTCCCTCACACGAAGAGCCATTTGGCAGGACCGTAATTGAAGCAATGAGCTCTGGAAAACCTGTCGTAGCGTACGCCGTGGGTGGGATTGTCGAAATAATTAGTAGTGGATATGACGGGATACTGGTTGATCACGGTTCCATATCTACACTAGCGACCTCAGTGAGCTCTTTATGTCATGACAAAACAGAGTACTTAAAAGTGGCAGAGCGGGGCCATTTGAAAGTTGCTGCGGAATTTTCCGCCTCCACTTACGTTGCCAAAATGACGGATATATTCAATCGGGCCATCCGCGAAAAGTAGAAATAAAAACCTAAAGCAAAAGACTGCACGCCTATTATTGGCTTGGTTTAGGCTCCTGTGCCTCGGGAATCCCCCCGAAAAATAATCGAGATTTTGAGTAGAGATTTTTATGATGCTCAGAGAAGTAGAGCGCAACGATCCCATCGTGGCGGGCCAAAGCTAAATCTCTAACAACGTTGCCAGTCTGGTGTACCGCGACTGTGCTTCGTAGGTTTTAAGGACATGTCCCTTAGCTAAAGTGGCCATTTTTGTAAAATGAGTGGGATTATCCGCGTACTCGCAGATACTTGACCTTAGGGCCCTGACGTCACCCGGTTTGTAAATAGTCGCAAATCGACCATCCTCAGAAATTTCTCGCACACCGCTGGAGCCGGCAGCGATTACCGGCGTACCTGACATCATCGCCTCGACAATAACGATGCCAAAAGACTCATTTTCCGAACAATGAACCAGTAAGCTCGCTTCGGATAGCTCCTCTCGTACCTTGTCGTTAGGCTGCGCACCCAAAAAGCAAATTTTTCTGAAAGCAGTCGTTCTGCTCGCCATTCTTTCAAGGTTGCGGCGTTCCGGGCCGTCACCAATAATCTTTAGAGTAACGCGGTGTTCTAGGTAATCGGGCAGAGAGTCTAGCGCGCTGATGATGTCACATACGCGCTTATCCTTCACCAAACGAGAGATCAATAAGATGTTGATCTGCGAGTACCCTCCCCCATTCGAGGTACGTGTTTGGGAATAGTCTTCTGCCCGCAATGCATTTGGAATGAGATAATGCCTATCTGATTGGCCAACTAGGTTTTGATACGCTTCCATTTGACCTCGACCAACAAAAATCACTCCCATTGCTTTGCTGTCTAGTGCTACCAAAGCAGCCCCATCCATTTTTAAAATACGTTCCGGCGGTTCGTGGACGGTTACATACAAAGGTACTTGTAATGCGTTAGACAAGGGCAACCCTATGACAGTAGCCCACTCCAGAAAATGAGCGTGTATCAATTGGGGCGCAGTGCTTGCTAACTGTGGCAGCAGCTTGGAGAAGAAGCTCCTTCTACGGAACGCTTCTCTAATTCCTACTCTTGGGTCAAATGTTCGATTTAATTTTCTGGTAAAAAACGAAAATCGTAGATTGAATACGGAATGCTCATAGAACGCTTGCGAAATTTGTTTAATCGCATTGCTGGATACCGATGATAGATATTGCTTGCCGGCGCTATCACCTAGATCGCTTGAAACAACCGTTACGTTAACTCCTGTTTTCGATAGCCAGCAGACATCAGCTACTATGTAACTCTGGGTCGCCGAAGGAAAACTCCCGGTTATAATTGCTATGTTTAAGCGCGGCCTCGTGGTTTTAGACTCCATACAATGTTCCAATCAAAAAAGATGTACTCATTGTTTAGACGGTGGTCCCGATCGAATCAAAAGAACTGGGCCGCTTTAGACTGCAACCTTTTGAACCTGCATAAAACTCTCGATCTCCCGTGATGACTCGCAACTGAAAAATATCTTTCAGCGCTTGAGAACTCTCCAAGACTATACGCCTCGTAGCCAAGCCCCATTGCGTTGCCCGCAATATTCTTGTCAATTTCGGTTGTATCGGCAATTCGATCCGCCCATTTACATCGTATTGCAAGCAGCGCATCGAGCCGGCTTTTTCTGAAAAAAAACGAAAGTGTCGTATTGTTGTCGTGCATCCTCAAGTATGACAACTCCGAGTCACTTTCCAGAACATCTCCATGCACGGCAAGACGCAGCCACAGTTCGGTATCCTCCCCACCGTGTAACAACGGATCAAACAGACCCGACCTTGCAAAAGCACTTCGTCTAACCAACACAGATGAGCAGTGAACGGGATTACGAAACAATATTTCAGAGAAGATAGAGTTGGCCTCCCGAAAATCACAAACCTTGTGCGAAAACGAAACTTCGCGTTTAAACCGAAACTCAACACGTCGATTAAACACGAACGGCGAACGGGGTGAAGCAGACAGTGCATCGACCTGAAATTCCAACTTTTGCGGGTGCCACAAATCATCTGCATCCAAGAAAGCGACAAAGTCCGTATTACTGCTTAATATTCCATTATTTCTCGCTACTGAGACTCCCATATTTGCTTGACGCAACAGCCTTACGCGAGGAGTGTATTTCATAGCTATCTTAGCGCTGGTGTCGGTGCTCCCGTCATCGACAACGATTACGCAATCAGGGGGAAAGGTCTGGGATAACGCTGAGCGTATAGCGTCCTCCAAATACATCGCCCCGTTGAAGCACGGTATTACTACAGCAACACTAGGCATTTTAATTCGCTCCAAACGAACGTTATCTAAACCTTAAATCCTTTATGACCACAAAATGCTCATTCTTCTAGAAACGCACTAACGATGACTGCAAAACCGGCAAAAGCAGCTTGTTGCCAGACTCGCTCAAATGATCGCTATCCGAATAAACTGGATGGCCATTGACTGAACCATAACATCTACGCTCATCACAAAGAGCTTCAGTTATGTCGACGCTCGTGACATTTCGCATCGGCGAGCGTATGCGCAATGCATTAAAAAAGTGTTTGTTGCGAGCTTCGTACTCGTCTACTGTGATAGCGACGAGGGGCAAATAGTCGTAGTCATCGTTAAGCAGTCGAGCCATCATCTTTGGAACATTAAATGGGAACTCGGGAATAGGCTGCACTAGAATTACAGGATTCGAGGTGGCCAGGCGTTCAATGTTTGCAAAAAAGTTATCCATGTATGCATCAACAAACGCTGACGTGAGAACATCCGAAGGTGTGTTGTCAATTTGTACGAGCGGGCCGCGGACCGTCACCCTGTTAGGATCTGATTGGTTGTGAAGGTAAGCAGAGTATCGGTTAACCACCACAACAGGTACGCCAGAATAGTTATTCGAAATCTCAACGATTACCTGTTCGTTCCATTTTCGACAGTCATCCGGGGACGATAAGCCCTTTACGTCGGCGTTCGTCAGCATCGGGCAGCCGCTCTTTACTAATGCTAGGGTGCTCCCTTGCGAGTGGTTGGCTTGATGCAGAACAGAAAAGATTGCTCCGGCATGGCTATCACCGTAAACAATCAGACTTATGTTCTTATTTACTCCTGGAAATAAGCAACCACCTCGAATTACGCTCGACTCCAACTCACACTCTTGCAACTCCTTGTTTGAATTCTGCCATTCCGCAAGTGCTTTCAACGACGCTGAATTAAACCTGAACTGGGCTCCGTCAGATAAAAATGCACCGTAAATTGGCGCTGAGGTCAAACAGATGATCACGCAAAACTTCAGATAGTTGCGTGTAATATTATTGCCGGCAAAAAAATAGTTAGCCGCGGCAGTTTCTACAAATTTGTAAGATAGCCCACCAAGAACAACCGATAGAAGAATTCCGTAAAAGATATTTACCACAGTCAGTGCATCAACATAGTTAATCAAAACAAGCACTGGCCAATGCCACAGATAAATTGAGTAAGACCATAGGCCGAGAGCTGACAAAGCTTGATTTTCAAAGAGACGTGATTTGAGGTTCGTAGCTAGTAATGCGCCCACAGCTAGAACAGGCACGATCGCCACGGGATTAGGCCATCCTGGAATAATATTGATTAGAGGAAGTGAAAGCGCCAAAAACGTCAAAAGAACCCACCCTAATCGCTGACTAGCAGAGCGACCACTTAAAGAACTTTGGCCTATGTAGTAGGCTAAGCTGCCCGCCATAAGCTCCCAAGCCCTTGACTCCAGGCCAAAATACAACCGCTCAGAGCCTACAGAAAAATAGTACAAGCAGATAAGCCATGAAATCACGACTAAGATCGAAAAAGATATAAATTCTTGCTTTGGCTTTAGTCGCGAAACTGCGATTAGTAGCAAAGGCAATATAAGGTAGAACTGCCATTCCAAAGATAACGACCAGGTATGAAGAAGCCACTTTGTCCTTGCGCCAGTATCAAAATAACCGATCCCCTCCGCGTAATACTCGTTAGAGACAAAAAAAATGCTTGTAATCGCATGAGCGCAAAAAGTCTTTAATTCGGTAGGCAGTAGCAACGCGTAAGCAAAACCAAACGTAACAACAACAGTGACGATTAGCGCCGGAATTAGTCGTTTGCCCCTTCGCAGTAGGAACTCTAGAAACGAAAAACTTCGGGTCTGAACACTTTCCCTGATTATTTTTGTCATCAGGTATCCAGACACAACGAAAAATACGTCTACGCCCACGTAGCCAAATGAAAAACCCGGTATCCCATAGTGATAAAAGACGACGAGAAGAACAGCGATGCCTCTATATGCGTTTATGTCGTGCCGAAAACTTTTCGCGGTTTTTTGCATCTGGGCCTCATCAAAAGTTTACAACGCATGGAGCGTGCATCAAGACGTCTTTGGTAGACAAAAAATCACCCGTTAGGAGAGTCACCAGACGCTCAAACACTATTTAACAGCGCATTAGCCGCTTGTGCAGCCCGCAGATGTCAAAACTCTAAATCGACTAGGCCCATTTGTGCACCCAATTCCGTCACGTGATTTGTATCAAAGTAAAGAGGATTATCCGCTTCAATAACTTTGCATCTTAGCTGTACATTACAAAGACTCAATGCAGGGTCGATTATCTTTAAGAGCGGACTCTCTTCTTCAAAAGGCTTCAAAATACTGTCTTTAAGATGACTGAAGACGGGCAACTCGTAATTAAAAATGTCCCCCCGTACCAATCTTTCCGGGACACTAAAGCGAGGCTCAGGGAAGCTTTTGAATAAGATTAGCTCAGTTCCCTCCCGCTTCACCTGCTCTACGGTGTCTTTGAGCCTCCGTTCAAAACCTTTTCTAGGGGAATCTTTAAGATCTTCACCAAAGTCTATAAATTTCTTGTCGTGGTAGCGCTTCCAGCGCGCCGCAATTAACACAGTCTTGAGCGTCGGCGTAGCCTGCAGAGCATCAAAAAACACGTGCTGCATCGCGCTGCACTGCTCATTGCTGATCCCGGAATTCTCCGGCACTCCAAAGAGCAACGGAGGACAACCCCCTTTAGTAATGTATCGAGCGGACTTTACCGCTGACACCAATTTAGTATGTAACTCCGTAAGGATCATCTGCGCATGTGAATCACCCACGACAATGATCGACGGGGCTACTGACGTTTCACCAATAATACAATCGAAGTAACCAAGTGATTCGTTAGTTGCAATGCACTCGCCAGGGACCTCTGGCCATCGGTTTAACTTAAGTATCGCCAATTGCGAATCAGTGAATCTGAAATCAAGTCCATGCGTCCACTTCGCTCCAACGAAAATAACACCTGATAGGGCACAGCTCGCTATGAACAGGCCAACTGCCCATCGATTACTGCCCTGGCTTGGGCGACGAAAACGGTTTTCAACATACTCGTAAGAAATACAAGAGAGCACCAAGGTGATGCCAAGCAGAATTAGGTAGTAGACGAGTCCCGCTCTCTCAAAAGCGTACTTTTTTGCGATCACAATTACCGGCCAATGAAACAGATAGATTGAGTAAGACATTGCGCCAAGCTTACGCATAGCGGGAGCGGTTAACAGCTTATAAATAGTTGGCGAAGTATTTGGCGATGTCATCACAATCAAACAGGCCGTACATACATTCACCCAAAACGCACTCAAGCCGGGGAACCGCGTATTTGCATCGTATCGCCACGACAAAAACAGCAGTGTGATCATACTGAGGATGACCGCCACGCTGAGGGTCAACCTACCAAACTGTCGCCCTGCCGCCGCATCGATCCACCGAGCCACAATCGGGCAGGCAAAAAATGCGCCCAGCAAGAACTCGTATCCCCGATAATAGGCAGAATAAAAAGCGGCAGCTTGACTTTGCTGCACAACGTATTGAGTTACCAAAACGGACATAGCAAGTAGCAGCAGAGTATATGCAACTAAATTTCTGCGTATGTGTGGCACAAAAAACAAAAGGGGATAAACAAAATAAAACTGCCATTCCACAGCTAATGACCAGGTGTGTAACAGCGGCGCTTGCTTCACCCCTTCGTTAAAGTAATCCGAAACGGACAAAAAATAGTGGTTCGAAAAAAGAAGGCTTGCAGCCACGGCTGATCGTGAAAGGTCAATCAGTTCATTCGGTAAAAGCAGTACCAGCGACACTAGAACCGTTAACGCGATGGCAAAAAAGTACGCTGGATATAACCGACGGGCTCTACCGAGCAAAAAATCAAAATAAAATCCCGGACTACTGCTGCGATCAAGCAGGATGCGGGTTATCAAAAATCCGGAGATTGTGAAAAAGACATCAACGCCAATAAACCCACCGGATAACCAATCAGGATTGAGGTGGAATACCACAACCATCAGTACGGCTAGCGCCCTGAGTCCGTCGATATGCGCGAGATAACTCAACTTGGCAGGGCCTGCTGGGGTCACTGAACGTATCTCATGAGAAAAATCTATAAACCCTTAGTGGACTTTAACTTGGAGACCAGATGCTCTCGAACAACCACCAACGCGTCACCGGCACCAATCCAGACAAAAAGAGCGAAGAGTGTTGCATATGACGCGCCGTATACAAGGACATCCATCACAAAAACAATATCTGTTGCCAGCGCAGACGTGAATGTCTGAGAAATGCCCACAGTCACCACAGCCGCACTCGATAAGACAATAGGCAAAAGCAATGCACGAAAAAGCGATAAAAAAGGTACACCTAAAATCTGTCGGCACACCCAGGCAATAATCAGCAGGTTAAGACAGCCAAGCAGGCCTCTTGCAGTCGCTAGCTCCAGCAGGGGCGAATTTCGCATCACCAAAAGCCCCACAAAAATTATCAGCAGGCTAAACGCCTCAACCGCAAAGAGTCGCCGTGTATTAGCTGTTGCAATCAGAGCTTTTTCGTAGACCGACACAAAGGAAAAATAAAACAGCAGCAAGGTAAGCACTTTTAGCAACTGGTCCGCCTCGGTCCATTGAGGACCCAGCAGTAAGGCCGTGATACCCTCAGAAAATACAAACAACAGGGTTGTCAGCGGAACAACCACCAAAGCCACCAGTTTAAGTGACAGCTCTACCCTGTTTGACAGCAAGCTTTGGCTATCCCGCGCCCTTCCAAAAACAGCGAGTAGTGGCTCTGTCCCGGGCATCACTACGTTGTGCGCCGGCAGCATCGCAACATCTCTTGCCATGCTGTACTGCCCTAGGCTCGCTGGGCTAAAAAGCTTGGACACAAAAAGCGTGTCCAGTGCCGACCGTGCGTATCCAACTATGCCGCGCAGCAACATCCAGCCCGAAAACGACCACTGTTCAGTCCAATGAGTTTTTGAAAGTCTCGGTCGATGGCGGTGAATCAAAAACGACCCCACGGTAAACACAAGGCTGGAAACAACATCTCCAATGATGATCACCCAAAAACTCTGCCACTGGTAAGCAAGAATGATCACAACGACAAAGGTGGTAAAACGTTGCACCACCGAGAGCCAAAAAATACCTTGATAGTGCAACGACCGCTTGAGCAAAAATAATCCCGGGTTTGCACAGGCGTTAACTAACAGTACCGAAGATGCAAGCCATAAACCGGTGGCCAACTCCGGACGCTCAAAAAATACTGCCAATGGCGACGCAAGCAGCATTAGCACCACCCATAGCGCCGCCTTCATTAGCAAGTCGATCGTCCAGGCTGTATTTAGCTCGTCGGGGGTAACTGACGGCTTTTGAATGATGTACTGCTCACCTCCCGCACTCGACATAATGTCGAAAAAGTGAACGACGATAGACACCAGCGCCACCAGACCAAAATCTTCGGGCGTCAGCAGTCTGGCGAGGATAAGCAGCGTTACCAAACCAAGACTGCGCTGCACCGCCTTGATACCCACCAGCAGCAGCGAACTGCTAAAGGCTTGCCCTAGTAACGACATAAACTACGCAGGTCGCTCCAAGCCGTCCTTGTCTGTAATGGAGTCTTGGGCACTAAATATCCACATTCAATGCGGCAAACATTGGTTTGAGATTATTCGACCAGGACATGGCATCACTGGCATCACTCTCGAAGGCTACGGTGGCGACCGTCGGCCCGCCGATCCCCGAACATAAATACCTCACCGCTTCGACCCACTCTACCTTGCTCCTAGCAACCGCAATATTGCGGTACAAGCCCTGCTCAATCCCCTCCAACGCCTCAGGACTGGCGATGATAGGTTTATGCATGGCCAAACTCTCTAGCACCTTGTTTTGAATGCCCCGGGCGATTTGCATGGGTGCGACAGCAGCTAAGGCATGCTGAATATAGGGTCGCACGTCCGGCACTCTTCCGGTTACATGAATAGCCGAATGCTCCGCGAGTCGTTTTACCGCCGAAGTTGGCTTTCCGCCGACAATCCAAAATTGCAGTGACGGAAATTTGCCATACAACTCGGGAAATACGTCGTGCGCAAAACGACTGACCGCGTCGATATTGGGCCAGTAATCCATGGCACCTGTAAACACCAAGACTTGAGCGCCCTCAGCGTAAGGCTTGGGTAAGTCAGGGTCGGGGGCAAAAAAGTCAGTGTCCACTCCATTCACAAATGCCGCCACCCTATCTGCAACTTCGGGCGCGCGTTCGCGGAACAACGCGGCTTCGGGTTCCGAGACAAAAAAGCTCTGGTCAGCCACCCCGGCTGCCCTCCGCTCGTGTGCTAGTAACGCCCGTCCTTCTCTTGCATAAAGCAGGCGCATAATCCCGCCATGAGTCGCTGCATATTGACTCCACTTTTCCGAGTCCAGATCAACAAAGTCAATCACCGTGCGTTTAGTTGAAGGTAAGCCGGGGTGCCCGGCGCCAATAAACTGCGCCATAGGTGAACAAAAGAGTACCGCTTGCTCGATAGCAAACTCGCGCAGCTGCCGATCGACCCACTGCTGCATATCGCCGCTGGCATAGTAGGCAACAGACAGCGCCTTGCCTGACAAAAGTCCACTCAACGCCCGCAATTTGTGCCAGCGGGGCTTCCGTTCGACAAAATGCGCCTGTGCGCAAAACGCGCTAACAGCCGAGCAATACTGCCAGTCCTCAGGGTCGTCTATAAAAGTACCGAGATGCACAGAAAAATGCTCAGACAACCGTTTGAGAATATGGAAGGATCGGATTTTATCGCCTTTGTTAGGCGGGTAAGGAATACGATGGGCTAGAAACAACAGTGCAGGTTTATCTGCCATCGTGATGCATCGTCTCAGGCAACCTGAGCCGATAAAGCCCAGCTGCTGCGCTCCTGCTCGCTAAAAAAGACCTCGTCCATACGACCCCAGTCAAAGTCCCCCAGCAAACGCTCCAGACGACGCTCCATGCGCGAGAGATTAAGGTAATGCCTAAAGCGAGTTTTTGCCGTTGCACCGTCAACGCGCGGCTGCTGTGGATCAATCTCCCAGGGGTGAAAGTAGAACAAACCGCTTTGCTGCTCAGCCTGATTTACCTGCTTGAGTGCCCACTTAGAAAACCCGTAAGGGAACAACCGAAACCAGCCGCCGCCGCCACAGTTGATGTTTTTACCTGCGATGGGCAGCGTGGTAATCGGCACCTCCTGTATACGCCCTTTAGCGGCGCTGAATCTAAATCGCGGCGCATCAGGCATTCCGTACAAGTCGTGCTTGATCGGCGCAATGCTGGAGCTGTAGTGATAGCCCGCATCTGCCAGCTCATCGAGGGCCCACAGGTTGCTTGCGCCGATAGAATAACTGGCTGCCCGGTAACCGTTGATAGCGCAGGCACCCAGGTCCTCCAAAAAGCCCTTGGTCTTACGTATGTCGGCCCGAAACTCCTCGGGCGTTTGCTGCGTAACACGCACGTGCTCCCAACCATGGCTGGCCAGTTCGTGTCCTTGACTAACAATGCGCCTGACCATGTTCGGGCAGCGTTCCGCGACCCAGCCCAGAGTAAAAAACGTCGCTTTCACCTTATGGTCATCAAACAGTTGAAGAATGCGATCTACATTACCTTCGACTCGCAGCGGGATCGCGTTCCAATCGGCTTTGGGAACATTTTGCTCAAAGGCAGAGACCTGAAAATAATCTTCCACATCCACGGTCATTGCATTGCGCAGGGTTGACGTCATCGCTTAAAAGCTAAATCGCAAGCCAAGGTCAACACGGTTTTCTTCAAAGGTATTAAAGTCAGTGTCAGAGGTTTGATCGGTGTATAGGTAGCGCAGACTGAGAATCGTCTCTGGCCCGAGTTTTTGTTGTACACCCAGACCTACTGTCCAAGCCTCAAGATTCTGACCAAACAGGCCTCCGCCTGTGCCGTTGATGTCGCCCTCGTTGTTGCGCCAGCCAAGACGCACATCGCCAGACAAAGACACGCCTAACTGCCGGGTAACGATTGCAGTCACATTCTGAAAGCTTCCTGTGCTACCGTTTTCGGCTCGGGTTTGCTGGGAGTCGTTGGCCTGCACACTAAACGTGGTGCGTCTGGCATTAAAGCGGTAGCTCAGAGTAAAGTTCTCGTTCAAGACGGGTGTTTGGCCGATAAACGTCGGGCCGCCCGCACCGGCCAAGGGGTCTCCCGGTAAGCCAACGTCCGGATTCAATGGGTCACTCGCAACCTCCCCACCGTCGGCGGCGCGAATATTTCGGGGGAACTGCAAATCACGAATATAGCTTGCGGTCAACTGAGTACGTTTGTGGCGGTAACTGATATCAAACCGGGGGGCATCTCCAAAAAACCGCTCTCCGTAACCCGCGTTAACTGTTACGCGATCATTCGGCGCCCAGCGCAGACCCACATCCCAATAACTGCCATCAACCTCGTCGGAGGATGACAAAAAGACATTGTCCTCTTCGCCGCCATAGGCGTTCAGCTGCCAACTGCGGCTTAGCTGCAGTGCCGATCTCAGCTCAAGCCGTGATAATCGGTTAACAAATTCTGGCTGGGTAAGCGTCTCGTCAAAGGTGACCTCACTGTATTGACCACGGACACCCAGACTGAACCTCGAGGCTTCGGGGATCATTCCTACGTCGAGTTCCACACGATCCTCTTGGCTATCGCCCAGAACCTGATTAAAGGAGTTGTACTGCTCGTTGTAATTGTACCGAGCCAAGACAGCCCAACGCTCTGAATACTGCCGTTGAATACGTGCGCCTGCGCCCCAACGGGAGGTAATGTTGGTATTGCCAACGCCATTTATATTGTCATCGCCGCCCGTAACAAAGGGATTAACAGAGTTTTGTGCAGCAAAGGCGTCAGCCTCCAGGAACAAGAAGTTCTCGACCGCTTCAAACTCTGACAAAAAATTGATTCGCGGCACCCAGGTTTCGCGATTTGCTACACCAAAGCCGGCCCCGCCTTGCGGACACTCCAAAGAGCTCTCACCCAGGGTGTTGTACTCCACCGCAGCGTCGAGTGCGACAAATGCGCGAGCACCCTCACCGCGAAGGTTTACGTTGGGCGTGACGGTTCCTACGAGTTTTTCTTCTTCGTCATTCGGCACGCGGCAAATATTAGATGAGTAATAGGAGTTAACGGCAAGCCCGGCTGTATTTGTCCACTCTGCGGCACCCCCGCCGGCTGATATCACCGCAGTGCAAGCTAGACACATAAGTCGAGGATGCAACACTAGTTGGCCTCTTTTGCATTTCGGGTGTCACTGACTTTCATTTCAGCCTCGGTCTCGCGGCTTTCGCCGTAGCCATAGCCATAGCCATAGCCGTAGCCGTAACTGCCAATACCCAATAACTTGGACCGGCGACGCGAGGCACGATTCAGCACCACACCCACGGCCTTGTCTTCTCCGATGTGCTCCAGGGCCTCTTGTACGGCGTGCTGCGGCGTCACATCTGCAGAGGCCACAAACACAATTTGCCCCATGAAGGATGCCAGTACACCAGCCTCTGTGGTCAGCAGCAATGGCGGCGAATCAAACACTATCACCCGGTCCGAGTAACGGCTGGCCAGTTCGATCATAAACTCGTGCATCGTTTCGCTGGCCAGCAGCTCTGTCGATGTATCGCTAGCATTACCGGCAGGCAGAACGCGCAGCTTTTCGACGTTTGTGTGCAAAATCACATCCGCAGGATCGATATTGCTAGTTTCATCCAAAAGATCGATGAGACCAGGAGTGCCCTTGGGTACACCGAGGGTTTTTCCGGCGATGGCCCGCACCACGTCCGCGTCCACAAACAAAACGGTTTTGTCCTGCTCCATAGCAATGGAAAGCGCTAAATTGATAGACGAAAAGGTTTTGCCGTCGCCCTGTAAAGCGCTGGTGACCATAATGAGGTTGGCATTCTCGATCTGGCTAGCACCCTTGCCAGCAATATTGCGCAGCAATGGCCGCTTAATGCCCCGAAACTCTTCCGCAATGCGACTACGCGGCGTACTAGGGCTTAAAAAGCCCTTGGATTGCAACTCGGCGAACGGAATGATGAGTTTTGCGGCTTGTGAGCTTACAGAGTTAGACGAGTGCCCTTCGCTAACACTTGGGCTTTCTTGTGACGAGAGCGCAGACGGCGTCGTTTCCTGCAGCTCCATAGAGCTAGTAAACGCCGAGTCCTGCTCTTCGTCAGCAAGAAAATCATCGCCACGCTGCAAGGCCTCCAATGGCGTACTTGGCTCGGCTGTCTGCGCCTGCTCTTTTTCTGCCTTTTGCTCATTAAGCGCTTTCTCGATAATACTCATAGGCTGGCAACCCGCTCTATCAAATCTGGGGCTGCAAGCACGCCTGCAAACATTGCCAGAAGCAGCAACAGACACGCGGCGAACGTACCTAAGCGGAGATAGTCGCTGCGCTCTTGCTCGGGACTCTTGTTGTTGGTAACCACACCTAACAACGGTAATCCGGTAGTTTCGGCCAACATACGTGCATCCACGACAATGGGGTTAAGCAAAGATAGCAGCAGTGCTAGAGCCCCTCCCGCGCCCAACGCGACGATTAGAACACCCGCATTCAGCAATAGCTTGTTAGGTTCAGAGGGCGTGCTGGGGACAAAGGGCGGATCGATTACCCGAAAGTTCACATCGCCGGCGTTATTCTCAACGTCTTGCGAAATACGAGCAGACTCGCGTCGCTCGAGCAGCTCTTCATGCTGATTCTGTACCACAGCGTAGTCGCGATCGAGCTGCTTTAACTGCGCCTCGATTTCTGGAATCTGGTTGACTCTTTCTGTCAACTCCGAGGCCCGGCGTTCAAACTCGCTGACGCGCACCTTGAGCTCGGCGACGCCCGCTTCAGCCTCCGCCAACATTCCGCGCATATCCTGATAAAGAGGACTTGCTGCCATGCTACCCGCCGTCGAGCCAGAGTCACGCAGCGCCTGGAGCTCAGTCTCACGCTGTGTTTCAAGCTCTTCCATCAAGCCACGAATCTGTCGCACTTCGGGATGTTTGTCGGTATAGCGAGAAAGAAGATCGTCCAAGCGCAGGCGAAGTTGCTGGATTCGCGCTTCTGTGGGCGTCATAAGTCCCGAGTTAACCAGGCTATCGAAGGACATGGAGCTCTCCCCCGACAATTGACGCTGCAGCTCATCGCGACGATTTTGCATCTCGTCAAGTAGCAACCGCGCTTCCCGGAGCTGCTCTCGGGTCATCTCCAATCGGGAATAATAGTCGCCGCCCTCACCCGGGAGAAGATCTACGTTTTGCTGCTTAAAACGCGCCAGTCTCCCCTCGGCTTCGATCAAACGTCGTTCATAATCAGCTATCTGTTCATCCAGAAAGTCCTGAGCACCACTTGAATCGTCACGCTTATCGTTGAGGGAACTCTCGATAAACACGGTAATAAGAGCCTGCGCGATGCGTCTTGCAACATCCCGATCCTGATTTTTTACCGAGATATCGTACAGCGATGTATTGCGACGATCGCCGGTTAAACTAATCGTCTGCTTAAGCCTATTGGTAAGCTGCTCCTGCTGCTGCTCATTGGTTGCCGTGAGATCCAGGTCCGTCATTCTCGCCAACTTCTCGAGATTGGGTCGAGAAAGCAAAGTGCGACTCATCATGCTCATGCGCTGATTGATGTCGGGGGTGATCGCGAGGCCCCGCATGAGCGGCCGGAGTACAGAGTTAGAGTCCACGTAGAGTTTCGCCGTCGCCACATAGGACTCTGGCATCTGCCATACGTAGGCCCACCCGGCGACCGCAACCAGCCAGGCTACCGCAAGTGCGACCCACCGGTGCCTCCAGATACCCCATAGATAAGAAAGCGCCTGAGAAATAACTTCCTGCATGGTGTTTTGCTCGCTGCTCTCTTGGGCTTAGAACCAGCTCTCAGAAATAATCACAATATCCCCCGGCATGAGCACCATGTTAGCCGAGATGTCACCATCACGAAGCAGGTCATCCAGACGCAGACCGTAAGAGGTTTGCTGTCCGTTACTTGTGCGGACAAGTACAGACTTATTGCCCGCCGCAAACTCGGTCATACCTCCAACAGAGATCATCAGATCAAGCAATGTCATATGCTGTGTGTACGGCACGCCCTTTGGCTCGGTAGCTTCTCCGACAACACGCACCTGCTGCTCGGGGACCCCCACAAAGCCGTTAACAATGACACTCACTACCGGCTGTCTGACATACTCCGCGTAGGCGGCCTCGATAGAGCGCGCAAGCTGCGTGGGAGTCTGACCGCTGGCAGGCAAATCCTCCACCAGGCGGGTAGTGAATTTTCCGTCGGGACGAACAATGGCTGTTGTAGTCAGCTCCTCATTACCCCAGACAAAAATCTCCATGGTGTCGCCAGGACCGATAACATAGTTGTAGTCCGGCTCACTAAACCGGTCGCCCGATGGCACAGTGGGATAACCACCGCAGGCGCTCAAAACCAGCGCCGACACTATGATCAGCGAGGCCTTCGCTAAATTACTCTTCCCGGTCGTGTTCATTTTTTTATCCTCTGTCTTCGCAAAAATGGGCCACAGCAGCCTGTCGCGCTAGTGATTCAGAATCATCGTGATTGCCGTCGCATACGGCGACGCCACAAGGTATTTCTGTCGTCATGGCCTGGCGATGGCGGTGTCTCGTCATCGGTCTGAGACGTCGCGGGTGCGGACTTCACGGCCTCAAGCTCGGTCTCGAACACATCCTCCACGTCAAAGTCGTGCTCGGTAAACACCGACCCCGCGGCAAGACTTTCGCCCTGTAACTCCTCGACGACCTCACGCACATCCTGCGCGCCGATACGGTGCAAGTCTTCAACGCTGCCGTGCAACATAAGCCGGCTACAAATCAGATTAATTCGTCGGGCAATACCCTCGGAAAATTTAAAAACCAGAGGGTACACAGCAGCACTAATCGCAGGGTCACCCTTCCAGCCGACAGAGGACAAGCGGTGCCGAATGTACTGCTCCGTCTCATCAGGCTCCAGAGGCTGAAGGTGGCTGGCAGCGACGATACGCTGATGCACCTGCTCCATTTCGGGTCGCAGGATAAGCTCACGCAACTCAGGTTGCCCTAAGAGAAATATTTGCAGCAAAGGCTTGCCACTGATCTGGATATTCGTCAAAAGCCGGAGTTCTTCCATGGCGGAGACTGATAAGTCCTGAGCTTCGTCCACGATCAATAGCGCGCGGCGACCTTCGCGGTGCCACTTTTGAAGTGCTCGAGAGAGGTGTTGTAACTGCTGACCTTTGTTCGTGACGTTGATGTCTACGCCAAACTCATGCGCCACCATGCTCAGCAAGTCATCCGCCTGCAGCTGAGAGCACACGAGATTGGCTATCTGCGCTCGTTCCGAGGCCAGGTCCTCCATGAGAGCACCAACGAGAGTGGTTTTACCGGTGCCGGGACGGCCAGTCACCATCACAAAACCCTCGGCCCGCATAAATGCATAGGCCATGTAGGCACGCGCCTTCTTGTACCCACGATGCTGATAGGCAAAGTGATGATCCGGACTTAACCGGAACGGTTCTTCGCTAAATCCGTAAAAACGATCGTACATAATCGATGTCGAGCCCCCGAGGGCTTCCCTTAGCCTGATGCAGCTTTGCAAACTACCAAGCCGAATTCAAGGTGACTATTACAGCCAACAACCTATGCGAGAACGGGCCACTGCGCCACGCACTTAAAGCGATTTATCAACCTGTTGGCCGCCAGTGTCGTCGGTTTTCTTTACAGTCACAAGGGGCATACCTTTTAGATGGCCACTTCTGTGAGTCCCGTCACAGGCGCCACAGCGATAAACCCGCGCGGGCTGCCTCATCTCTATCCAATGTTCCCTTCACGTCCACCAAAAAGCCGTCCTTGCTGAGTCGCTGACCAATTGACTCCACCGAATGATCGCGGTAAGCCAAGTGTGGCACTGCCAGGACCACTACCCGGGCCTCCGGCAGGGACTCCCAGTCCATCAGGTCGATGTTGTATTCGGCGCGAGCTTCGTCTTTTGAGGCCATGGGATCGTGCACGGACACCTTGCAGCCGAAGGATTCCAACTCATGCACAATGTCGGGTACCCGGGAATTTCGCAAATCCGGGCAATCCTCCTTAAAGGTCAGACCCAATACAGTAACCACAGAGCCGGTAATAGGCTGCCCGCGACTTGCAAGCTGCTTCACCGTCTGCTCCGCAATGAATTTACCCATTCCGTCATTGATACGTCTTCCTGCCAACACTACTTGCGGGTGGTATCCCACGCTTTCGGCTTTGTAGGTCAGGTAATAGGGGTCCACTCCAATACAGTGCCCGCCCACAAGCCCCGGCTTAAAGGGCAAAAAATTCCACTTGGTGCCAGCAGCCTCAAGCACATCAAGCGTATCAATGTTCAGGCGGTCAAAGATCATCGCCAGTTCATTCATTAGCGCAATATTGAGGTCACGTTGAGTGTTTTCGATAACCTTTGCCGCCTCAGCGACCTTGATACTGGCCGCCCGATGAATCCCCGCGGTCACCACAGACCCGTAGACCGCTGCCAGGGTATCTAGAGTCGCTGGGGTATCGCCGGCTACCACTTTAACTATGCTCTCAAGACGATGGGTTTTATCGCCAGGATTAATGCGCTCGGGAGAATAGCCAATAAAGAAGCCCGGCTGAGAATCACCGTCCGGTCGTCCGGCCCAAGGCAAGCCCGAGGCGGCCTCCAAGATGGGCACGCAGACTTCTTCTGTGCAACCCGGGTACACAGTCGACTCAAAAACGACGATTGCACCCGGCTTCAGATGCTGTCCCACCGCGCGGGATGCCCCCTCCAGGGGTGACAAGTCTGGCCGCTTGGCATGATCAATGGGGGTAGGTACGACCACGACGATGATATCTGCATGAGAAAGCGCCGAAGGGTCGCTGGTTAGCTCAAGATGCTGTGCATCGGCGAGCTGCTCCCCTGACACCTCGCCGCTGGGATCATGCCCTTGTCGATAGGCATCGAGCTTGGGCTCATTTAAATCAAAGCCGATGGTTCGGCGAGAGGCGCCAAAGGCTACCGCAAGAGGCAACCCCACGTAGCCAAGACCCACAATGGCGACTGTGTTTCGGTTCTCCAATTTTCACTCCCTCCGTTTACAGCAACAGGGGTAGAGTATAGGGTCGAACGTCAGCGAAGGGCAGGAAGATCCCCTTGAACGGCAACATTGGATTATTGACGCATAGCGCGGCGGCATTGGGTTACCTGCTGCTCAGCCTTCTATTAATCGCCCAATGGCGTGTGCGCCCCCTCGGCCCTGCTCTTCTTGCAGCAACGGCCGCGACCGTGCTGTGGGCTGCGACGGTTGCCATAGGCACGCTCTACCCCTACCCCCCCATCACGCTCATCAATTTCGTAGAGCTCGCTCGAGATGCTGCCTGGCTGTTTTTTATGCTGCAGTTGCTGGGATTCCAATCCAGCGGCAACGTATTCACCTGGCTGGGACGACGATGGCTGCCGACCTTTTTGGTAGCGGTGATAGTTGCCAGCCTAATTTTGGCCCTGAGACCATTAGCAACCCCTCTGAGTATCTCCACAATCGATGCGAGCGATGCGGCGCTGATGCTGTGGCTGAGTGTCGCGATTGTCGGTCTGCTTTTGGTGGAACAGATTTACCGGAACGCCAGCAGCGGGGAACGCTGGGGCGTCAAATTCCTTTGCTTGAGTCTGGGCGCTCTGTTCGCCTACGACTTTTTTATGTATGCCGAAGCGCTGCTCTTTCGGCAACTTGACGCTCAGCTGTGGCAAGCCCGGGGCATTGTGAGCACCCTGAGCCTGCCGTGGCTCGTGATCGCGATTTCGCGCAATAGCAACTGGCGCATGGATGTGCACGTATCCCGCCACGTTGTGTTCCATACCGTGACCCTTATGGGCGCCGGACTTTATCTGCTGTGCATGGCCGTCATCGGCTACTTCATCAAATACCTCGGCGGTAATTGGGGCGGCGTGCTGCAAGTGTCGTTTTTGTCAGGCAGTGCAGTACTGCTAGTGACTTTGCTGTTTTCTGGCACGCTCCGCGCACGCCTGCGCGTCTGGCTGTCCAAGCACTTTTTTAGTTACCGCTATGACTATCGTGTGGAGTGGCTGCGCTTTACCGAAAGTTTGGCCGCGCTGGAGGATGTCCCCGCCGGCATCATCCAGACTACAGCCACCATCACCCAGAGCCCCGGTGGTTTGCTGTTTCACCGAAGTTCAACGGGACCACTGACCGAGTTGGCGAACTGGGAGCTGGATATACCTGACTCTCCAACTCTGGAGGCTGTTCCTCAGTGGATAGCCAATAGTGGCTGGGTTATTGATCTGGACGAATGGCGGCGCTCGCCGGGTCTATATGGAGAGCTAGAGCTACCTGAGTGGCTGAAGGAGCACCCGCATATCTGGCTTGTCGTGCCGTTGTTTTTTCAGGATGAGTTGGAAGGCCTGCTGATGCTGGCGCGCACCGACTTAAAAACCAACGTCAACTGGGAAGACCGCGACTTGCTCAAGACGGCAGGACGCCAGTCCGCGGCTCTGCTGGCACAGCAACGCGCCAGTCTGGCCGTGGTGGAGTCTCGACAATTCGATGCATTTAACCGGCTCTCAGCGTACGTGATTCATGATTTAAAGAATATTCTTGCGCAGCAGTCATTAATGGTGTCCAACGCACAAAAACACAGAGACAACCCAGCCTTTGTAGACGACATGATCAGTACCGTCGAAAACTCGGTAAACCGTATGCAACGGCTTATGGACCAGATGCGCAGTGGCATGCGTAATGCTGAGCCTGAGGTGATTTCTCTAACAAAGCTCTTAGAGCAGGTTGTGGGATCGAGGCACGCCAGCACGCCTCAAGCAACACTGGAAGCCACCGACAATAGCGACGTTTTTGCAGATCGTGAGCGATTGGCCACAGTCTTTAGCCACATAATACAGAACGCGCAGGAGGCAACGCCTGATAACGGTACAGTCGACGTCAAGGTGTCGTGCAGTGAAACATCAGCCATTGTCTCGGTCAGTGACACGGGCAGCGGCATGAGCGAAGCCTTTATACGAAATCGCTTATTCAAACCCTTTGAGTCCACCAAGGGCCTTACGGGCATGGGTATCGGTGCCTTCGAATCAAGAGAGTACATAAGGCAACTCGGCGGCGACATCACTGTAAGTAGTCAACCGGGCATTGGTAGCTGTTTCAGTGTGATGCTGCCTCTTGCGGACGAAGCGCAGCTTGTCGCGGATAAAAGTGAAAGCTGTGAACCAGACACGCCTCCTACCACTTCAGGCGTGGCACACTAGCGGTCATGAAACACGAGGATTTAAACGCGTGAGCGACGCAACACTCCCACTACTGGTCGTCGAGGATGATGAGGGCCTGCAAAGCCAGTTGCGCTGGGCCTTTGACGGTTACGAAGTCATCATTGCAGGCGATCGTAAAGCGGCTATCACTGCCCTACGCCGCCATCAGCCGGGTGTCGTATTGCTAGATCTTGGATTGCCGCCAGATCCCGGTGGCGTAACCGAGGGCTTGGCGACACTGAACGAAATCCTCAGCCTGGCACCGGAGACAAAAGTGATCGTGGTCACCGGCGACAACGATCGCGGCAACGCCGTAAAAGCCATCGCTGGCGGCGCTTACGACTTTCACCAAAAGCCCGCAGACCCCGAGATCCTCACACTTCTTGTAGAGCGCGCCCAGCACGTCTATCAACTGGAGCGCGAAAACCAAACGCTTCAGCGTGCCAGCGAGAACATGCCGCTGGACAAGATCATTGCGGTAAGTCCGCAGATGCTCAAGGTTTGTCGCACCGTTGAGAAGATCGCCCCCACCGATATCACGACTCTCCTACTGGGTGCGTCAGGCACGGGTAAAGAACGCTTCGCGCAGGCGATCCATGAACTCAGTCCTCGCGCTGGCGAACGCATGGTAGCCATCAACTGCGCAGCCATTCCCGACACGCTGCTGGAAAGCGAGCTGTTTGGCTATGAAAAAGGGGCATTTACAGGCGCCAGCCAGCAAACCATTGGTAAGATTGAACATGCCAATGGTGGCACGCTCTTTTTGGACGAGATCGGTGACCTGCCCCTGGAGCTGCAGGCCAAATTATTGCGGTTTTTGCAGGAGCGCGTCATCGAACGTCTGGGGGGCCGTAAAGAGATACCCGTAGATGTGCGGGTGATCTGCGCTACCCATCAAAATCTGGAGCAGCACATTGCCGAAGGGAAGTTCCGCGAGGACCTTTTCTATCGCGTCAGTGAAATGGTCGTTAATATTCCGGCGCTTAAAGATCGAGAAGGCGATGCGGTAGTCCTCGCCAAATCCTTTTTATCGCGCTTTGCCGGTGACAAGGGCACAGGCGTTAAGAGCTTTGACAGCAACGCCCTGCGCGCCATCAACAATTACCCCTGGCCTGGTAACGTGCGCGAGCTGGAATCGCGCATTAAACGGGCCGTCATTATGGCCGATGGTGGCCAGGTGACCGTCGAAGATCTTGAGCTGGAGGACCACCTCGAGGACACCCTCAAAGCCGAAAATGCACTCCCTCTTAACATCAAACAGGTGCGTGAACAGGCCGAAAAGGGCGCAATCCTGCAAGCGCTATCGCACACAGCGGATAACATTACAGAAGCCGCAGAGCTTTTAGGTGTCACACGACCCACACTTTATTCGATGCTGGAAAAATACGGGCTTCGGTAGTAACAAAAGCTCAGCGCCTTTCTTAAAGCTCTTATAGAGCGCTATCTTGCGCTACGTGTCGAATAAGCATTCTCTGCCTTGCCGACTTTCTTGAAGGGCGACGCGGCACGTCGAGGCACCCAAAGCCCAGCCACTCGCAACGAGACAGAGTACAAGACTAACACTGCCGTCTGAACGCCCATGAATACCCAAGGCAACACGTCAGTATCAATCCATTCTCCTCTTCTGGGACTCAAAAGAAATTGAAGTGGGGTAAATGCCCGGCCATATTTTATTACTATAAAGTCAAAACCGTAGTTAGCGATCTGATACCCGACCACGGCGCTTGCAATGACTACCATGACGCTCATGCTCGCATCTACTAATCGGCGAAAATTTCGGCTTGCCAAAAAATGTGCGCTAAACACAAGTAAAACGGGATAACAGCCCCAAAGTAAAGTTCTCACTGAGTAACCATTATTGGGGAGAAGCTCCACGATATTATCAGTGCTAGCCTGCAAAACGGTGATGAAGTAGCTTAGAGGGAGGACAAAACAACAATACATTACTGTCAGTCGTGTATTTAGACCGTAGACCCGACTAGGCTCACAGGCCAGTAGGAAACGAGTTGCCGCCCAATACGCTACGAAAGTAACAGGAAGGAAAAAACCAAAAAACCGCCATCCCAGCTCAAAGAACTCAGGCGTACCCGTCCAGATAGGCGAGCCCATAACATCGTACAGCGACTCGCGGGGAACTATCTTATAGGCGACAGCCCAAGCAATAAATATGGAACCTATCACTGCAACCAATACTTTGCGGACTTTCACGTGGCCATTGATCAAAAAATGCGCCACTATGATTCGGGGAAACATCATTGCCAAAATACTGGCTAACGAGGCTAACGGCAGTGTTAGAAACAGTGAACCTCCACTCAGTAGCTCCTTAATGTTGTACGGCGTCATCGGCAGCGACACCAAAATAGTCAGCCCGCCCGCCAAAAAGAGTGTTAGCAGTAAGGTTGTGGAAATAAATGGTGATAGGGCAGTCCGGGTTAGACCACGACGTGAGCTGGTTCGCTGGAAGAGCATTACGTCGCTTTCACCGGACGAAAGTTCCAACGGGGACTCATAGCCCCCCTCATAGTCCGGCCGCGTCTTTATCCGCTCCCGCGGAGTTGCTGGAGCGCTCAAGAATATCCGTCCGACCAAGAGGCCACTGATTCCAGCAACTAGAGCAATGATGACATCAGACAGATCAAGGCCATTATCAGGAAGAAACACTCTAAGGACCTGAATAGAACTGCTGATTACGAGGACGAAAATCGCAGTTACTAATACGTGGAGTCGTTCAATCAATGACATGCGGGATTGGGAGATCGCAACTGACAACGCGCCACCAAGAACTCCAAACAAAACCGTGGTCCTTACAACATCGAAGAGCCCGGCAAGCACGTTACCCGAATATCGTGCACCGAAAGGCTGAGAGACAAACAATCTAACGGCGTCTTTCACTACTAAAGGATCCGCGGAGAAGTTCCAAGGGAAAGTGTATGCGACGATCAAGCACAGACCGTATAAACACACCGCCCCCCAATACAGCATCGAGTTACGCGGCAATTTAGGTGAAGAATGCGGTGTGCCCAGAGCTAGATCAGTTTTTGAGCCTATCCATAAACCCAAACAGGCACCCGAAAAACCCAGAATGACATCGCCAAAGTCAGTAAAACGAGAAATCACTGTTAGTTGCAGCAGCTCAACGGCAGATACGCAACCCAGACAAAAGAGCATTCCTCGTTCCCTGTTGTTACCGTAGCGATAAAGAGCCACAAGCCCTAAAGGAATCCAAACTGCGATGTCTGTAGCGTAGGCATAGATGGCCTCCGCAAGACTTGGGTGCGATGAAGAAAAGGGAATAATCGAAATTTTTCCACTATTCCATTTTTCGAAAAACTCCGAAGGACGAAGACTCATGTCATAGGGCAGTAGCGAATAGGCAACAAAACAGGCTATCCAGAGCTTGCTGGCTCGCACAACGGGAGGGGTTGCAACAGTGAGAGCAGAATAGGGTTGCAGTAGCTCCAGCATTTGTCGCCCGTAGGCCAACCAAAGCCCCACACCCAGCCAAGCACCCAAGAATTGCGCGGCCACGTCGCCAAGCGACGGCACGCGCTTTGGCGTAAAGATCTGCGCTACCTCAACGGAAATCGACATTAACAAGCATAAAAGGAGCGCTAGCAACGCCCAAACCGCGCGAGGAACCGCTGTGACAGAGACGCAAAGAAGCCCGCAGACCGCAAAAGCGGTAGGAATCATGATTGTAACGTTCACGCCCCAATCAACATGAGACCGAGAAACCATACCATTACCTGAAATTTTACGGGCAACAGATTTCAACTCTTCAAGACTAATCTCCGTAAACTCAAATGGCGTGAGGCTTCCCAACCAAAGAATCGAAAAGCTTGCAAGCGCAACGAAGAAAAGAAAGCGTCGCGATGCGACCGAGGTTCCGTAGAGGTCGTTTGAACTCATAAAACTACTTACGAGAAAAAGTGATGCCAGCCGTGAGTTTACCGCTGGCGCAGAAAGATTGCTCAAGCTATGCTCCGCTTATGAGCACAGACCGCAGAAAAAGCGACCGAGGCGCTTCCGATCGCCGCCGAGAAACACGACGGGAGGTTCCCGCGTGGGGTTACGCTCTCGCGATTCTGGGTACTGCGGTGTTGTTCAGCGTTTTCTGGAGCATTATTTATAAATAGCGCATGGCTCGGAGCGCTTCAAAGCAGCTTCAAAATCCGTACTCCAGCCCCAGCAACACCCGATCATTCTCATCAAACTGCCCAAACAGACCGCGGTTATTGCCGCTGAACGTATCCGCACCTATCCACAACTGGAGCTCGCTGGACCACCAATAGCTGAGCTTGAGCTGCAACTGTGAGTCGCCATCGTTTAAGGAGTGGATTCCGATACCTCTAAAGCGCCATGCTGCATTAGCAAAGTCCTGCTGATAGAGCAGCGTGAGCGTCTGCTCTGACTCGTCACGGGCCATAACGTCGCTATGGTCAAACAGATAGCTATTGAGAATCTGCGCTGAGATCAAGGCATCCATTGATAGCGCCCAATCCAAACCGATGAGCGTGGAGAACTCGGCAGTCTCGGCCACCGCCTCGTTCACCAGCGTGTTAGTCGGCTGAAGGGTATCAGAGTTGTAAGCCAATTCTCCACGCAGGGTGACATCACCAAAGGCGTTGGAGAAGCTGCCCCCCACAAGGTGGCTGCGGCGATACTCGGGCTCCAACGCTAACGTAGTTGGACCACGCACACGCACCGGCAAAACCGGCGCATCCAGATAGCGATAGAGATAATTGAGGCTCAGGTCCCAACCACCGGCAAAGCTGGTAAAGGCAAAACCTGCATCCCCGTCAGACAGCGGGTCGTCGGGCTTATCGGGCTCTCTTAACGCCGTGATGGGCACCTGGGGAATAATGCGCGGAGAAGTAAAGCCATAGGTCGCGTCGAGATCAGCCAACTCGTGATAGGTGGTGTCGGGGATCCACAGCAACTGTAGACTGCTTGCATCGCCCACAGGCACAGTAACGTTGGCCATCCAAAGGGGGATGCGCGAGTTATCAAAATCGTCGAGGATAAACTCCCGAAAGCTCTGGGGATTGACCACATCCAGCACCTTGATGCCATCTGCTTGACCCCAAACCACCTGCTGTTTCCCCAGTCGCCAGTCAGCGCTGCCCCAGCTAAAATCGACAAACAATTCACGGAGAGATAACTCGCTCTCTGAGCTGTTAAACCAGGGCGCAGTCACATCCGAATAGTTAGGCGGCCGTCGATCATTCGGGCCCAGATCACCAACTCCATCAATGCGGGCCCGCAAAATAGCTGTGACATCCACACCGTTGGCAAAGCGAATATCCCAACGCGGCTGCGCAATGGACTCAAACTTTTGCGACTCTGAGGCCTCGGTGCCCCAGGCCCATTCATGCTCCCAGGTGCCAGAGAAGTCTACTTTGACGCCGGATTGAGGATCGCGGGAACGGGGCATAATAGGTTTGGCGGAGCTAGGGGCAGATCTTGAGCTTGATGTCGTAGGCGCAGCGGCGTCCGTTACCACCAAATTTTGGGCATCCGTTTTGGCATCGGTCGTCGAGGCATTCGCTGCTTCCACCGCAGTAGCGGCCGACGCCTCAACCTCAGAAGCCTCTCTCGAATCCTCGCGAGCCATAGCGACAGGCAGCACATCGATCACCAGCCGGTAGCCTGCGTTGCCATCAGCATCGGGGGGCAACAAAAAGTGCCGAGCACCAAGGCCCTTCACCTGCAAATCCACCACGACGCGCAAGTTACCGTCGCCTCGAGGTGCGTGGCGGAGTCTCACTATGGGGTCAGACAACGGCAAGGACGGCAAGGCTGTGGGCTGCATCATCGCATTTTTAATATCCACGACCAATCTCTCGGGGTCAGACAGCCGGAAAAAGTCGTAATCCACCGAATCTGTGAGATCCAATACAACGCGCGACTGCGTCGCGCCCGTGCCCACTCGCACCTTGTCCACAGTGACGCTTTGGGCCTGAGCAAGGGGTGCCAACAGCAACGCGGCCAGACACAAGCACCGCAAACCCGCTGCCGCTTTCACCGCAGGTCGAGCCAGATATTCTTGCGCTGGCTGCACCGTGACCATAGCCCTAGAAATAGCCACAGCTATCAGATGCCGCGTTTCAGCGCTTGCTGGGTAAACAGCTGCTCATCGATGGGCGACAGATAGTCCACTTCAGAAAACAGCAGTTCGGTACTGTGGCCGGTTTGATGGTTAGACATCAGCAGGCGATGACGGGTGAGAATGCCGTCGACCTCGCGCACATCCTCAGCCCGCAGGGTTTTGAGGTGTTCGCCGCGTACATCCCAAAAATCTGCCTGCACTACCACCCAGGTTTGTGCATCAACCATCGCCTCAGTTTTGGAATAGCCCAACTCTTTGGCTATAGCCTCGGTCTTTGGCAGCGCCTCCAGGCGGTAAAAACCCTCCCTATCGCTGGCTAACAAACGGTAGTCGTAATCATCGGGGCTTAGCTGGCCATCGAGCTTCATATCTTCAAAGCTAAAGTCTGTACCCATAAAGTAATCACCGCGGTCAGCCGCGGGTATGCGTCGCACCTTGCGCAGGGCAGAAAGATACAGCCACTGATCATCTTCGGTGGTGTTGGGGTAGTCCCAGGTGAGAACCGCGGTGTCCCGAATATTCGCCGGCGCAGTGAAAAACAAAGCCAGCCGGCGCTCCTCACCAAAATACCGACGAAAACTTTGGGTCTCGCGCTCGCGATTGCGACCCCGTTTGTCGGTAGTTTTGAAGACAAGCCTACGGGTAACCTGCTCGCCCCGGGGAACCGCATTTACCTTTTGTACGATCTCAGCGGCAGTCAAGCCACCGGGAGAGGTTCCTTCTTCCTGTGCGGACGCCTGCTCCGAAGGTATTACACAGCCCAGCGTCGCCATGACCAGGAGCAGGCCTAGCGCTTTGCTTTGACGAATGAAAGCGGGATTCGAGAGCAGTACGATGGCCGGCAGCAAAGTCATGCTCGCCAAAAACGCCATACCCATGGACAGCATAACGATGCTGCCAAAGTCCCGAAGTTGGGCAACCTGACTTGCAATGAGTACACCAAAACCGCAGGCCACCGCCAAAACGTTCAGCAGCAAGGCCCGGCCGGTTGTTCGGTAAAACTGCGCAAACATCGCGTCGTTCTCCTTATTATTGTCTTCGCGATCGGTTCCTAATGCCTCAGCTGTCCGCAGCGCCTGCAAACGACTCAGGGTGTGAATCGCGAAGTCTACGCCCAGCCCGATGGCCACCGCCGCAAACATGGAGGTACCCACACCCAGCGTCAGTCCCTGCTGCACCATAAAGGCGTAAACAATCAATACCGCTGTGAGCACAGGCACTAAAGTATACCCTCCTGCCACCAAGGACTTGAAACTCGCTGCGGCCACAAAAAATACCAGTAATAATGCAATGCCCAGACCGGCGAAGTGCGACTCGCCAATGTTGCGAATCCAAAAATAGTTCAACGAGACGCGCCCGCTGAGCGTTGCCGTCACCTCACCGCTAAAGTACTCGTCGGTATACGCCTGCAGCGCCTCATACACGGTCTTTATCTGCTGATAACCACCGTTGTTCATGGTGATACGCACATTGCCCTGACGATAGTCATAGTCGACCTGCTGGGCAAAATCATCGGGATCCGCCGAGAAGGAGTAGAGCAAAAAATACTGCGCGGCCTCTTCTTGCGTGGCGGGTAACCGGTAATCGCTCGCAGCATTACTGGTAAGCACCCGGTTCATCTGCTTGAGATAATCAACAATGCTGTACGCCCCCTGCACGTGGGGCAGGGTGAGGGCATAGTTTTGCAAGGCATCCATTTTCGCGAGCACATCAGGTTCAAACAGCCCCTCGTTCTCGGGCGTCTCAATTACAATATCCAGCGTGTTGCTGCCATTGAAATAGGTGTTGATAGCTCGGTCTGCCGCCACGATAGCCTCCTGGGGGTGAAACAGCCGAATGCGATCCGCATCCACCACCAATTGACTCGCCGCCCAAGCACCCGCAGCACCCAGACTCAAAAATGCCAGTATCACGCCCCGCGGGTACCGCAACGTCATTACACCCAAGCTCTGCAGCGCTCGCTCAAGGCCATCGCTGGCCCCTGCGCGCTGCCGATCGATAAACCGCTGCGCCACCTGCACCTTAAACAGACTCATCAAGGCCGGCAGGGCAACAATGGTGTAAAGCCACGCCGCAGCAACTCCCAGGGCGGCAAACAAGCCAAAGTACTTAAAGGGCGGCATGTAGGCGGCAAAATACAGGCCCAAAAATCCGGCGGCCGTGGTCAGGGATGTAATGGTCACTGGCAGCCACATGGCAGTCATGGTTTGCACAATCTGAGTGTTACGGGGTATCTGCGGCGCTCTCGCCTGTGCATCATAAAAATGACTGAATACATGAATGGTATCCGCCACCGAAATACCGATGAGAATCACCGGCAAGGCATTGGTAATCACATAAAAGGGCACGCCCAGGGCCGCCATGGCACCGAGGGACGCGCTCACCGACGCCAAAATCATGGCCACCGCCATGAGCGCCGGTGCAATGCGCCTAAAGGCAAACAGAATCATGAGCACGATCACGACACCGGCGATGGGATTCAGGCGCTGGGCATCGGCATCGATATAGGCACCCAAGTATCCCGCGATAGCACCTTCACCTGCTACATGTATCTCGACATCCTCTGGGAGATCCACAGTGTCCACCGCGTTCAGAATCTCGCCATAGGTTTGCTCGGCCTGAGCCTCATCAAACAGGTTTGCAACGATGAGTGCCGCTGATCCGTCCCGCGCCACCAGAGTGCCCAAAAACAGCGGGAAGTCCTCCACCAAGGCGCGTACAGCGTCCGCCTCAGATTGCATCTGGGGAAGCGGGTCCAGCAACGGCACCACATCAATACCTGATGCGGTGCCTGTAATCAGCGATTCAGTCGCAAGGCTGACGGTGTTTGCGGCGTCCACATTGGGCAGCGCGGACACCGCGTCGTTGACCTCCATGATGGCGCTCAGGATGTCCGGCCGATATATGCCCCGCTCATTCGTCGCGACCACCGCCACTAGCATGGGGTCACTGAGACCGAACTGCTCTTTAACGAGATCGCGGTAAAGAAGCGCAGGATTATCGGAAGCCAGAAAGGCGTCGGAACGGGTGTCTTTTTCTAGACCGCTTAGCCCCGCCAGGGACGCAAGCAGTATAGCGAGCAAGGGAAGGACGCATCGTCTGGGATGCGCCACAACAAATGAAAAGAACCGTTCCGGGACCTTCATTCCCGCGAAATCGCGCTAGTGAAAACTCTAGAGAGAGTTCAGCAGGTTTTTAGCAGCATCTTGGGACGCAAACGCCGGGCCCGAAACCAGTTCCTCGAGTACCGCGCGAGCCTCATCGATCCGGCCCGCACGGCTCAGGATCTGGGCTCGATTGTAGCGAAGCTCCGCGCTCCCCTTGGCAGCATCCAACGCTTTGGCATTCAATGACAGAGCTCGCTCATAGGAACCGCGTTCCAACTCGACCATGGCGTAGGTGTCTTTGATCTGGGCAGTTTCGGGGGCGAGCTTATCGGCGCGGCTAATGTAATCCAGCGCGGCGTCCTTGTCGCTAACGCGAGTGAGCCAGGCCAGGTTATTGAGCGCCAGCACGTTCTCTGGTTGCTTGTTCACAATGCGTGAGTACAGCGACGTTGCCGCCTCATCATTTCCCATCTCTATCTGGCGTGACGCCAGCTCATTCAAACTGAGAAGATCATCAGGGTATTCTTCTAACCACTCTTCCAACATCGTGATTGTCTCACTGCGTTCGCCCAGCGCCCAGCGCGCTCCGGTGAGCAATCCAAGATTAATGTTGTTTCGCTGCTGCTCAAACGCCTTGGCAAACAGGGTTTTTGCGCTTGCGAAATCCTGCACCGCAACTGCCAGGCGACCACGAACCGTGAGCACGGCGGTCTCGTTCTGCACCTCTTCGGGCAGCTTGGCGATCTCTTCGCCGGCTTGCTCGAGCTTTTGCTGCTGAATAAGGGACTCCACGAGCATCTTACGCAGCTCGCTGCTTTGGGGCTGCAATTTCAGCGCGGCGTCGATGTGCCGCTGAGCCTGCTCCGGACGACCATTGGCGGCCTCGACACGCGCCACCAATGCCAGTGCTACGGGGTCATTACTGCGAAGCTCCAACAGCCGCCGCGCATTGTCCCGGGCAGCCTCTGCGTTGCCCACGGCCAGCCGTGCGCCAGCCAAAATCTGATGTACCTGATAGTCACCCTCGCCGTTTTCCTCAACGGGTGCCATAAGCGTAATCGCCTGATCAGCATCATTTTGCGATAGCGCATAGCGCGCCAGAGCAAGTCGCGGCGCTACCGCGCCCGGGTTGGCCTCCATTGCTGCCGACAGCACCGCCTGCATAGCTTGCAGATCGCCCGTTTGCTCCAAAACAACGGCAAGGTTCATGCTCGTCAGAACATCACCGGGATTAGCTTCCAGCGCCTGCTCAAAGGCCGCCTTTGCGCCATCCAGATCTTTATTGAGAACGGCCAGCGCCGCCATGCCTCCGCTGGCTGACACGTTACCGGGCTCAAGGGTCAGTGCCTTTTCGAAGAGTTCTCGTGCACCTTTGTAGTCTTCCTGCTGCAGCCGAACACGGCCCAGATACACCGCCGAACGGGCAGTGTCAGGCGCCGCCTCTAGATAAGCCTCGCCCGCCGCTGCTGCAGCATCGAGATCGCCTACCGCGAGATGCGCCTCAATGAGGCGCTCCCGGGCCTGAGCATTTGACGGATCCAGAGCAACGGCCGCCTGGAGCTGTTCGATACCCGCCTCTGTGTCACCCGCAACCATTTGCTGCGACCCCAGCGCCACCTTGGCCTGCGTGGATTCGGGATTGAGCGTGGCGATTTGCTGATAGGCCTGGGCACTCTCTGCGTGCAACCCCTGCGCGGAAAGCGCCATGGCCAGTAAGCCCAATGCTGGAATATTCATTTCGTGCTCCTTGAGGATATTGCGTGCAAGTTCTTCCGTCTTGCTCGCATCGCCCAGTTGCCAAGATAAATTGGCCAACTGCAGGCTTGCAGGCAGATGTCCCGGTTGAAGGGTCAAAAACTGTGTGTACTGTCTTTGTGCTGTGGCAAGGTTTTGTTCACGCACATTGGCATTGGCCGACAGCAATAAAGCGCCGGCATGGTTCGGGTTGGCGGTAAGCACCTGTGAGAAAGCGTCGATAGCATTTTTATAATCGCCATCATCAAAATACAGCTGCCCGCGCAAAAAATTCACTTCTGGGTAGTTAGGGATCAGTTTTTCAAGCTGCGCTAAATCCTTATCAGCGTCTTCAGCTTTGCCCAGACGAATCTGTGTCGTCACTAACTGCAGTCGGTCACCGAGACGGTAGGGGTTGGCCGCAGAAGCCTTAGCAAAATACTCTTCGGCAGCCGCACGGTCGTCCTCACGCGTCGCTAAGAAACCCAGGAGACTCCAGGCTTCGGCGTTAGCGGGGCTGCGATTAACAATGCTTTGCAATAGCTCCTTGGCTTTATAGCTGTCCTTATCGAGCTGCAGGGTAAACACGGCCCGGGTCAGATCGACATAGTCGTTGGCCTCTGCAGCATCGGCAGCTGCCAGAGCCGATCGCGCCTCATCAACCTGCGCCTGGGCAAGGTAAGCCCGCGCGAGCGCCGCCTTAAACTCCGGCATATCCGCCGTGGATGCATAGGCGCCGATTTCATACTCACTCAGAAGCTCCGCTGACTCTCCCGCCTGCACCAGTGCTTTGGCCAGTGCCAAACGAGTCTCGGGGATATCCGCGGCCCCCAAAGATCGTTCAAATTCGCCAATAGCAGCACCGGGGTTAATCTGCCGAAGATAAATCTGACCATAAAGTGAACGCGCTGCCGCATTCTCAGGATTTTGCTGCAATGCCGTTTTGACATCGAGCTCGGCCGCAGCCAGGTCCCCGTTCGCGATTGCCTCGGACGCCCGGGCAACCAGCTCTGCCTCACTGACCGGCGACGAACACCCTGACAGAGTCAGTGTCGCAGCCAGTACAAGACTGGAAAGGAGTGACGATTTGCCCAAAGGCAATGAAGAGCGCATATCAAGCTACCGGTCTGATTAAAAAACGATGCCAAAGACTATCGAAGTCCATGGCGCATTACGACCACCTGCACACGCAAACTGTGAACAGGCGCACGCCCGCTCCGCAAAGCGCGCTTAATCCAAATACCGCCCCGGCGCCAAAATCCGCTTGGGATCCAGCTGATCGCGAATACCGTTCATAAACGTTTCGTAGGCATCGGTTCGTGGAGGCATCTTACCCACGGTCTGGATTCCCAGACGGTAGGGGTAATAGCCCGCAGCGCAGAACTGCTCCAGCATAGAATCATGACAGGCCATGGCCTGCTCGTCCTGCCCCTCCACATCACGGTCGTAGGCGATGTTCACCACACAGTCGATGGTGCGCTCGGTGAGCATGGTGATAGACACCGCGGGTTCGTAACCGTGCGTCAGCATGGTGTCGCGCACGATATGCCAGATGGCCTCGGCATGCGCGCCGCTGTTAGGTGCGATGGGCGCAATCCACATGACACCGCAGCGATCCTGCTCGGGGCTCAGATCAACCGAGGCCTCGGGCATGGACGGCTTGCGCCAATAATTGGAAGGCAGCATGCCATCACTGGGCTCACCCTTGGTCATACCAAACACCGGTTTGAGCATCTTCATCAATTCCGGAAGATTAGTGCCCGTGATCATTTGATAGGGTTTAGCAAAGGTCTCCGCGAGCTTTAGCAGTAGCTCATCCATAAACATGAGGCGATGCACTTTGCCGCGCAGCGCCTTTTTAATCCGTCCGCGCGCCGCGCGCACTTCGGCGCGAGTACCGTACAAGGCACCCGACACATTCCAGGGGCCGCAGTCCCATTCCTTGCTCTTGGCATCAAGCACGTCTTTAGGGAGCGGCGTCGCGCCCTTGGCCACATCAAACGGGTAGCTCTGAATCGCCGCAATCATCTTGTAGTCATTGCCAATGTGCATGGCGCTCTTGATGGTGCCATCCAGTCGTAGCGGTTTTAGCGCCTCAATGAGCTTGGGTAGATCGGCATCGGATTCGACCTTGCAGCTAAAGAACTGCATGTAATCGGGCTTGGGCATGAGCCAGATGGTCGCCTCGACAATCACACCAAGATTGGACTGGGTAAACAGACCATCGTAGTGCGGCCCCACACCCCAACGGTAAACATCCACCGCCTGCGCGTTCTCATACTGCCCAAAGCCCGTGCGCAACAAATCACCCTGGGGCAGCACGACTTTAAAACCACCCACATGGGCAAAGTGATCTGAGAATGCGGTATGCCCAAAGCCGCGCTCGGCAATATTGCCAATCATGCTGTGATGCGGGGAGGCACCGGTGACGTCAATCCAGAACGGTGCGTTCTGCGCCACCAAAAAATCAAACAGCATCTGCTGCGTGACACCGGGCTGCACCCGCACATAACCCAGCTCGGCGTTGTACTCGACAATCGCATCGAGTCGTTTGAGCTCCATGATGACGCAGCCACTCTTGGCGGGCAGCCTGGAGCCATAGCCGGTGTTCAGGCCCGTACTGATCGGGTACACGGGCACGATATGTTCATTGGCGATACGTAAAATGGCCTGGACTTCTTCTATGCTGCCGGGTCGAAGCACGGCCGGCACCACACGGTCGGCCCGAAAGGTCGCCGTGGCGTAATCCCCCAGCGTTGTCTCATCGACCACCACGTACTCATCGCCCAACAGCGCCCTGAACGCTGCCAGAGCGTTTGCCAGACTCTCGGGTGAAGGCGTTACAGCAGAAGGGTCAACAGTCATTACGTCAGCCTATTTAGAAAAAGAAAATGACGTGAGGCGGGATAAATCTAACCAGGGCGCGGTGTCGACAAGCGAACCGGGCGATGTAGTGGGCAAACCCCGGGAAGCCTTGAGACCGGCCTCTGGCGTCAACGTCTCGGCAAACTGACTGCGCACCACCTCGTAACACAGACGCAGCTCATCGGGGGCGCCGCGAATCGCTTCATCAATATTGAGGTAATAAGGCGCGCGCACGCCTTTATAGTCAAAGTCGTCGCCCACCCGCTTTACCATGACACCGGTGCGACGCAAAATCGCCGGCAAAAATGGCTCCATGATGGCGAAGCAGTCTTTGCGGCGCATAAGGTCCGCAACCGCAGAGGCGGCAAGAAACAGCGACACTGCTATGAGCGAAAACGTGCGCTTTTCCCGGGCGGCAAAGTGCAAAGAGTCGGTATTACCAAAGCGCGATTCGCTTTCGCCGCGGCGTCTTCGAAACTGCCCCTCCACTGCCAGACGAGAGATCTCGGCCATGGAACTCCGGCGATGCTCAAAATGACTGAAGAACTCCTCATCCAGCGCCCCCTCACAGTGATCCTCCATGGGCATACGAGTACCCTCTTCCACGTTCACCAGGCGCACGCAGCCGGCAGGCACACCGGATTCTTTATGGATCACCAGACAGTGAATAGACTGCTCATCAAAGGCATCGCGCTCTAATCCATCCTTAAACTGTGCGGCGTCTTCGTAGCCAAACTCCTCGCAGTACACGCTGTAGCGCACGCGAAACACATCCGCCTTTTGCTCTTCGGTGAGGGCCAGGGTCAGCTCAAAGTACTGCGCAAAGTCCATAAACAGCGAGGACATTTCGGGGTTGATCATGGGTTTGGACATAGACGAAGCTCTTATTCTTTGCTCTTGCAGTATAGAGGGTCTTTGGGCGCAGTGCTGCTGTCCCTTAAACGCTATTAGAGCCGGTGTAATTGAGCCGCTCTAACAAAGTTGTGGCGTGGGATCGGGTCAGCCTGTCGATTAGCTCAACGGTCGCGCGCACACCCGCCTTGTTCCCGAAATAGGGATCGGGAACTTCCTGCCCACTGACATCAAGTAACTCAATACGAGCGGCGGCCTCCGGGAAGCGCTCGCACAATACCCGCCGATGAGCGTCCTCCATCACCAACACAAGCGCCGCTTCATCCATGAGCTGCTGCGAGGCCGGTTTGGCGCGCATACCCGATGACTTAACACCCATTTCATCCAGAATTGACAGCACCCTGGGGTCGGGACGACGTCCGGGAGCCCCCACCTCCGTGCCCGCCGATCGCACGGCGATGGACCGCCCCGCACCCAGCGCCTTGAGATGATGCTTTAACAGTGCCTCTGCCGCCGGCGAGCGGCAGACGTTGGCGGTGCAGACCATTAACACCCGCAAATCGGGGCTGCCAAAGGGCCAGATCATTGCAGGTCCTTGAGCAGCGCGTGTAAATGCCGCACGGGAATGGCATAGGCAATGCCCGAAGGTGCCGACAGCAAGGTCTCGCGACTCTCCTTCACAAACACGCTGTTCATCACCCCGATCACCTCACCTGTGGCGCTGCGATACACCGCCGACCCGCTGTTGCCGGGGTAGGCAATAGCATCCAGCTGGTAAACGTCAAAGGGGGCGCGAAGACGGCTCATTTGCACGGCGTCCAATTGCCGTCCCTGATCCGCCGGCCGCGCCACCGGCGTGATCGCCGACACTATGCCCTCGTGGGTAATGGGATAAAGCCCCAGTACCGCGCCAATAGGAAAGCCGGTAAACGCCACCCGCTCCCCCGGTCGCACCCGATCATCAGAGGCGAGGCTCATGGCTGGCAGGCGGTCACCCTCGTAGGCAAGCACCGCCAGGTCATGCTGGGGGTCGTTTTTGAGCACGGTGGCAAAACGCTGCTGTGAGTGATTTCCCCGGCCACTGAATATTGCCAGTTGCTCCCCCCCATCGCTGTCCAGATCGGTGGGAATCACATGGGCATTGGTCACTACGTAGCTGTCAGCACCCGCCTGCACCACAAATCCCGTGCCCATCAAACGCCGGGGCGGACGACCTCCCGTGGGAGCCCGCAGCGGATACGCTGCGCCCACACCCACCACCGAGGGCGTGATGCGCTCAAGAAGATCCGGCAACTCCTCGGCAAAGACCGACCCGCAGACCAACAAAAGCCACAAAAAATGTACAACACGAACCATCAAATACGCACTCGCCGGGCAGGAACCATCACAGTGAAGACATAATGGCCTTACCGGCGGGTTTACGAAAGCGCAGAACGCCGCTATCACAGGCCATGCAGCCCCCTAATGTGACCCGGTTCACACGCCGTCAAGGCCGCTTTTGACCCAAAACAGGTATTTTTGAGCGCACTGTCACAATTCTTTACAGGGCCACGTGTATTCTCCGCCAGCGCCGCTAAAGTCACTCTCAAGAGCAATAGCAAAGGTCCGTTGAGCCGCGTCATTAACCCATCGGACTGAGCGCAACGAATAAAGGTTACACATGACAGGTCTCGTAGGCACAGTCCGAATCTTTAACCACCACATCAACGTGGGCTACTACTGGCTCGCGCTCATCGATCTTGTGCTGTTTGGTGGTGCTATCTACGCGGGTGCAGCGCTGTACTTCCTGAATCTACCCGGCTCATTTGACAGCCAAATCGGCAGCCTGCCACTGCAAGCTGTGATTTTCGCGGTGGTTACCACCCTGGCCATGTTCTCCATGGGCCTGTATGAGCCCAAACTCCGCGAGGGCGTCAACGGCATTCTCCTGCGTACCGCCGGCGCCTTTGGACTCATGACCGTCGCCATGTCACTGATTTTTTACATCATGCCGAACCTGCATATCTGGCGCGGCAACTTTGCCCTGGCAGCGGCCATCGCCTTTGTCGCGGCCCTGACCAATCGCTTGCTGTGGACCCGCTTTATCGACATGGAGCAGTTCAAGCGCCGGGTGCTGGTATTGGGTACCGGGGCCACCGCCGCAACCATCAGTAACAAAATGCGCCGCAAGGCAGACCGTCGCGGCTTTCGCATCGTCGGCTATGTACGCCAGGTAGGCGAAGAGACCGTAATTGAGCGCGAGCCGACCTTGGCCCTGGATTGCCCGCTGTCCGAATACGTTCGTCGCAACGACATTGATGAGGTGGTTGTTGCCCTGGAAGACCGTCGGGACAACATGCCCCAGCAAGATCTTTTGCGCTGCCGCAGCATGGGCGTACAGGTTCTGGACATCGTGGATTTCTTTGAAAAAGAAGCCGGTAAAGTACTCATCCGACAGGCACACGCCAGCTGGTTAACCTTCGGCACTGGATTTCAGCGCGGCGACGCCACTAACATCGCCAAGCGCCTGTTCGATGTCACCATGAGCTTTATGCTGCTGATGATCTCCTGGCCTTTTATGTTGCTCACCGTGCTGGCGATCTGGATGGAAGATGGTGTGGGCGCCCCGATTCTTTACAAGCAACGTCGCGTGGGCCTTAACGGTCGCATCTACGAGGTGATCAAGTTTCGCAGCATGAGCGTCAACGCCGAGGGCGACGGTAAAGCGCGCTGGGCCACTGCCAACGATGCGCGGGTTACTCGCGTGGGCAAGTTCATTCGCAAAACCCGTATTGATGAGCTGCCGCAGATTCTTAACGTGATGGCTGGCGACATGGCCTTTGTAGGTCCTCGCCCCGAGCGCCCCGAGTTTGTTCGCGAACTCAACGAGACCGTTCCGTTTTACGAGAAGCGTCACTGTGTGAAGCCCGGCATCACGGGCTGGGCGCAGATGAACTACCCCTACGGCGCATCCCTGGAGGACACCTTCAACAAGCTGGAGTTTGACCTGTACTACGTCAAGAACCAGAGCCTGTTCCTGGACTTTCTGGTACTGCTGCAGACTGCTGAAGTCATTATCTTCGGCAAAGGCGCCCGCTAGACCCCGGACCACCACAGCGCTGACGCCCGCCCGGGTGTCAGCATTTTTTACAGCCCTTCGCTCAACTCATCCTAAGCCCCTGTAATTCCTCGTGAAATAATCTGGCGCAGGTCTTGCAGGTGCCGATGTAACGGGTACACTTGACCAAACCACCGCGGAGGCACGCCGAAGGTAATGTCGGCTAAGGCTCTTATTTAATCCCATGGATGTGGTACTCAACATCATCGGGATACTCGGACTGGGCGCACTGATTATTGCCGCCTGGGTTTTCGCCTCCGCCGCAAAACGCTATGTCACCGGCCAGGATCTGAAAGAAGAGATGGAGGCCATGGAATCTGATCTGTCGCCCTATCGACACTGGAAAGATCGCTCCGGCAGTGATCGACGCAAAAACGACCGCAGCAGTTTTTTCCCCCTGGTCATCAATGGCATCAAAATCGAGCATGACCGGCGCGTCCGCAGCGATCGACGCCGCCTTGCCTGACAGGCTCCAAGCAAGATGTCGACCCACCCTTCTGGCGATCGCAGCCGTTTTGAGCAGCGCTGCCTGCGATGCACAGAACTTTGTACAGGACTTTGTACAGGACAAGGTAACGGCCTTTGAAAACAGCGATTTTATTTTTCAGCGCGGCGTCTCCAATGCGCCTTTTATCCCCATTGCCTATCTCGGCGTCCGCAGTTATGGCGAGGCGCAAATCGACAACACGCTCACCGGCAGGACGCTGGAATATGAGCAGCAGGCAGCGTCGGCGGCAACGGGCGTTCCCTTTTTACTAGGCAAGCGCGATGCCGTGGTTGTGGGCGGCTATCTCAGCAGCAGTCGCTTTGAGACCCGCGATGAGGCCATCGGCGATTTTCGCGTAGATACCGTGGGGCTCCCCGTCGGCTGGGCCCGTCAGGTCAACCCCCAGTGGCAGGCCGCAGCATTTGTAATGCCCCTGGGTCACCGCAGCACCCAGCAGGACTCCGACTGGACTGTGCAGACCATGGGCGGTGTTTTTGCGCGCTACACAGCAAACGACAAACTCTGGTGGGCTTTTGGCCTGTTTGGCGATGACAGCCCCAACGACAGCTACGTGATTCCCTATTTAGGTGCGAGCTGGGTGATCAACCCCCGGTGGACCATCAGTGCCCTCATGCCCTGGCCCGCCGTGCTTTACGCGCCCACCCAGGACTGGCTGTTTCGTCTGGGCGCATCACCCTCGACGGCATCCTGGAGCCTGCAACCCGAGGACAATAGTGTGGCGGTGAGCCTCGACGCCTGGGACTTTGGTTTGAGCATCGAGCGGCGGGTCTATAAAAATCTCTGGTTAGAGGCTCGTAGCGGTGTGGGCGGCTTGCGCGGACTACGCCTTGACAGTAATAGTGGCACTCTGGAGGCCCCGGATATCAGCGTCGGTGCCAGCGGTTTTTTTGCCCTCTCACTCACGGTTCGCCCGGGGCTGCTCCCCTAGCGTCTGTGGCTGCCACAGCATTCAAATCGCGGCAGCCCTGCCACAAGCGTCAAAGCAGCGCCGGCTCACCCGCCAGCTCCACACACCGCGGGCGATAGCCCCAGAACTGCTCCACACAATCGGCGTCTAACACCGCCTGAGGGAGCCCCTGGGCCACTAGCCTGCCGTCCGCAATCAGCGCACAGCGGTCGGCGTAGCGCAGCGCATGATTCAGATCATGAAGCACCGCAACCACGGCGTAGCCTTCGCTGGCAGCCTGGTCCCGAAGCATCTGCAGCATAGCGTGCTGATGACCCAGATCCTGGGCCGAGGTCGGCTCATCAAGGAGCAGCACCGGCGGCGCCTGCGCCTGGCTTAACTGCAGCAACACCCTGGCCAGATTCACACGCTGACGCTCGCCACCGGACAAGTCCAGATAGGAGCGCTGTGCCAGATGGTCGCAGTCACTGCGCGCCATGGATCGACGCACAAGACGCTGCCCCTCCCGCCAGGACACGCTCAAAGGGGTCAGACCCAGCGCGACCACCTCCTGTGCACTAAAGGCAAAGGGCATCTGGGACTGCTGGGGCAGCACCCCGATATTGCGTGCGCGCAGCGCAGCGGGCCAATGCTGCATCGGCCGGCCCTGCAGACAGATGTCGCCCTGGCAGGCGATGTCGCCGGCAAGGGCCGCAAAGAAACTGCTCTTTCCCGCGCCATTGGCGCCCAGTAGCGCCTGAAACTCTCCGGCTGTGGCCTCCCACTGCTCTACCGCCAGCGTAAAGCCGCCGCGACGCACCTGCAGATTGCGGACCTTAAGCGTCATAACCCGCGCCTGCGAACTTGCAACAGCAGCAGCATAAAGAACGGCGCACCCATGAGCGCGGTGACGATGCCTACAGGTACCTCGGCCGGGGCGATGACTGACCGCGACAGGCTATCGGCGGCAATCAGCAACAGCGCCCCACCCAAAGCCGATAAGGGCAATAGCACGCGATAGTCCGGGCCACAGAGCATGCGCAGCATGTGCGGCACCACCAGCCCCACAAAGCCGATAAGACCGCAGGCGGACACGGCAAGTCCCACAGCCAGCGCCACCAGCACAATCAGTTCGAGCTTTAACCACTCCACAGGAATGCCCAGGTGGCGCGCTTCGGACTCGCCCAAAAGCAGCGCATTGAGCGCCCGAGCACGCATCTGAAAACGCAGGGCCACGGCGACGGCGGTCAGCGTCAGAACGCCCAACAGTGCATCCCCGGCCCGCCCCAGGGAGCCCATCTGCCAAAAGCTGATGTCCCGCAGACGCTCGTCATCGGATAGATAGCTGAGCAAGGCAATGGCACCTCCGGACAAGGCTGATATTGCCACCCCGGCAAGGAGCAACAGCACCACCGAGGTTCCCCGGGCATCCCGGGCCAGGGCATAGACGATGAGGCTGGTGATAAAGCCGCCGGCAAACGCCGCCAGAGGCAGGAGCATGGAATCGCCGGCATGGGGCACCAAAAATATCACCGTCGCCGCGCCCAGCGCTGCCCCGGCAGACACACCGATAATGCCCGGATCTGCCAGAGGATTGCGAAAGAGTCCCTGCATCACGGCGCCACACTGCGCCAGCAGCCCGCCCACCACCATCGCAAGCAGGGTGCGGGGCATCCGCAATTCCAGGAGCACCGCTTTTTGATAGCCTTCCAGAGAGCTCAGGCTCAAGCCCAGCACCGCCTCGGGCACAGCCAAAACCGCGGCGACAAAAGGCACCGATACGGCGCCAAGCGTCAGAGACAGAGCCGCTGCCATCAGCAAGGCGCACAGCAGAACAACGCCGGTGATCCGCGGAGGGAGCCGGCGCACCGCATCCGCATTTGCCGTCACGGTGCCGCTGCCTGCTGGGCCTGCGTCATCAGCGCTAACAGGCGCTGTGCCTCGGATAAAGCCGTGAGGCTTAATCCACCGACCAGTGCCCGGCTATGCACGGATATAACGGTCTGCGCCTCGGCCGCCCGGGAATAGCGTAGCAGGGGGAATCGATTCAGCCACTGTTCCGCCGCCGGTAATGCCTCGTCGGCGATGACCAATAGCTCGGGATTCAAAGCCAGCAAGCCCTCGGCGGTAAAGCTGCGATAACCCGAGTAGTCCACGGCGTTCTCGGCCCCGAGCAGAGCCAGCAGCGCGTTCCCCGCGGAGTCCCTCCCGGCTACGCGCAGCTGCCCGTTGCTCTCGCGAAGTAACACAGCACGGGGCGCAACAGGCGGTGCATAGCGATGGATACGCTCCACCCGGTTATCAATGTCCTCAAGCAACTGCTCACCGGCTTGCGGCAGCGCCAGGGCAGCTGCGATCAGGCGAATATTGGATTTTAGCTGCGCCACGTCATAGGCGCCGGGTAAGCGCAACACCGGGACCGCCGCTGCTTGCAAGGGCGCCAGCGCCTGCGGGGGGCCGGCATGCTCAGAGACCAGCAGCTGATCCGGACGAAGGGAGAGCAGCCCTTCGCCGCTCAGCGCCCGGTGGTAACCCAGCCTCGGGAGCCCCTCCTGATCCGCTGACAGCTCGCTGGTGTCGTCAACCCCCACCAGGCGGTCTGCTGCCCCCAGAGCGATCACAATTTCGGTAATCGCGGCGTCCGTGCTGATCACGCGCTGAGGCGCGGCGTCGGCATAAACCGCCACCGGCAAAAGCAGACTGAGCACCGCAGCTAATCCTGAGACCCAGGCCGCCGGGCGCGCTCGCCTGACTCGTACGGGCGGAAGCGATACCACCGCGGCTGCCGATATAAATCTGAGCATGACAATCTCCTTGAAAGAACCGGGGTCGATCTTGGCAGAGCTTCGCCCTTAAATCAAATGCGAATCATTATTATTTACATTTAGTTTTAGATTTATTACCGTAGCCGCGACTCAGGACTTTTTGCGACCCAAAGGACACACCACATGCTCAGAACCCACACCCCAACCGCCCATGCAGCTGCCAATACTCCCGCGCAGCCAAGGTACCTGCGCGCCATGGCCGTGGCAGTAGCCCTTGCTAGCAGCGCTGCAACCCTGGCCGAACAAGCGGCCGACTCGCCTGCCGTGCCAGCGACTGATCTAAAGCTGGAGCAAGTCACGGTCACCGCTACCCGCCTGAACACCACGCTTGGGGATGCCGCGCGGAGCATTGCCACCCTCGACCGGCTAGATATCGAAAGCCTGCAGGCCCAGTCCGTAGCGCAAACGCTGCTGTACGAGCCCAACATTAGCGCTGCCGGCGGTCCCCGGGCGGCTAATCAGGCCGTGAACATCCGCGGATTGACCGGCAACAAAGTGCTGCAAACCATAGACGGGGCGCGGCAGAGCTTTGAATCGGGTCACCGCCCGGGCTACTTTTTGGACCCGGAGTTACTGGCCTCGGTAGAAGCCGTACGTGGCCCCGTATCGAGCCTCTGGGGCTCCGGGGCTCTGGGCGGCGTCGTGGCGCAGCGCACGTTGCGCGCCGATGACTTTTTAAGCGACGGGCAATCCCTCGGAGGATTCCTCAAGAGCGGCTACAACAGCAATAACAGCCAACAAACCACCACCGCCGCCCTCCTCGGCAGACAGGGTGGCAGCGATTGGCTCCTGTCCGGGTATGTGCGCGACAGTGACGACATCACCCTGGGTAATGGCGAGCAGCTCGATGGCTCTGCGGCAAACACGCGCGGTGTGCTGGCAAAACTCCGGCAAAGCCTGGGTGAGAATCACAGCGTGGAACTCATTTACCGCGGCGCCGAGTTCGACGGCGCAGTCCCGTCCAACGGCACCGCTCCCATTAACCCCAGCAGTAATTTTTTATTGCAGCGCGAGCAGCAAACCCATAACGCGAGCCTGGATTACCGCTACAACCCCCAAAGTGACCTGCTGGACACGCAGGTTTTGCTTTATAGCAACCGGGTCTCTATGGACGAGCGCCGCATCAGCGATGGCCGGGACGACAACACCGAACTGAACACGGTGGGCATTAACCTGAGTAACCGCGCCACCATCGGCACTGCGCAGCTGCTCTTCGGCATTGATAGCTATCAGGAGTCCTTCGATGCCCGGCGCAGCGGTCGGGACCGACCGGAACCGCCTCAGGCCGAAACCGAGGTATGGAGCGCATACAGCGTGGCGCAACTGCCCCTCAGTGCGCAATGGCGCCTGGACCTGGGACTGCGCTACGACGACTTTCAAACCCGTGCCGAAAACCTCAACAGCCAGCGCAATGACAACGCGATCTCGCCCTCTGCTGCACTGCGCTTTAGCCCCACGGATGCACTGCATATCACCCTGCGCCACGACCGGGCGTTTCGTGCACCCAGTGCCGAAGAGCTCTACAGCAGTGGCACACACTTTTGCATGGGCCCGGGATTCTGTAACAGCTTTACACCCAATCCGGATCTTGATGCCGAAACCGCAGCCAATACGGAATTACTGGGCAACCTCGAATTGCCCGGCTTGCGTCCCGGCCACCGCCTTAGTCTTTCTGCCAGCGTCTTCCAAAACAACGTCGATGACTTTATTGAACAAATCGTCCGTGGCCCCAGCTTCCGGGGCCGACCCGATCCGGGCAGCACGAGCTGGGTAAACGTGGACGCGGCAACCCTGCGCGGCGGTGAGATCTCTGCAAGCTATGCGGCGAACAATCTGCAGCTGCGCTTTGGCTTTGGTTCCACGCGCGGCAGCGATGATGTTACCGGCGAGGACCTGTCCAACATTCCCGCGGACACCTTTAACGCCGACCTTCGCTATCAGTTTACCCAGCGGGACATCCTCACGGGACTGCGGTTTATTCACGCGCGGGAGCAAGATCGCATTGACGTACCGGAGCTGGACCCGGACACCCGCTTTGATGCCTACACCGTGGTGGACCTCTACGCCCACTGGCGCCCCCGGAGCTTTGATGCCCTGCGCATCGATGTGAACGTCAACAATCTGGGCGATCGCTTTTATCAGCGCGCCTGGGATCAGCTGCCCCAGGCCGGGCGCGAAATCATCATCTCTGCCGTTTTAAGTTTTTAGGAGACAAACATGACTAGTCAGTTAGCACAGCACGATTATCTGCGTCCCGAGGACACGCCTGCCCTGCTGGACCATCTGCCGACCCTGGGTCCCATTACCTGCGTGATTCTGCACGGGGGCTGCGTGTTTGAGTTCAGCGGTGACTTTCCCGGCGGCCAGCGCAGCGAGAGCCATTTGAACCTGAACAACAATGGCTCGGGCTTTCATGGGCATCTTTCACTGGGTGCTATGCACCGGGTGCGGTTTCAGGACCGCCCACACATGGGAAGGGCCAGCTACGCCTTCGTCTTTGAAAACGACCAGGGGCAATGTCTGTTTAAAGTCTTTCTGGGTCGGGATGCGAACGGAGAGGTCTTCGAAGACCAGCTCGCGTTTTTTCAGCAGCTGCGGCTGCAAGGATCCATGACCGCGCATCGGGAGTACGACGCATGAAAAACACCGCCTTACAAAACCGCCTCGCCCGGGAAGTGCTTGGCTTTATTAACCAGCGCAAAACCCTGCAGCTGGCGACCCTGGGCGAAGACGGCGTCCCTTACGCCTCTTACGCACCGTTTGCCGTTGCGGGCGACCAGCTGTACGTCGTGCTGTCCGATGTAGCCGTGCACGGACTCAACCTGATCAACAATCCCAAAGCGTCGGTGCTCATCATCGAAGACGAGGACAGCGCTGAGGAATACTTTGCCCGCATTCGGGTGAACTATCAGGTGCGTGCGCGGCAGCTAACTACCGACTCTCCCGCCGGGCGGGAGGCCATCAAGCAGTTGGAGGAGCGCTTTGGAGAGCGCCCCCGCAGGCTCAGCGAACTGGCCGACTTTAGGCTGTTTGCTCTGGCGCCCATAAAAGGGCGTTACGTCAAAGGCTTCGGTCGGGCCTACAGTCTGGACGGCGGCACCCTCGGTGGCGAACAGATCGAACATCTTCGCGAGGGTCATCGCCCCAGGGTCACTGCCACGGCGTAAGAGCAATGACCCGGCGTGGTGGCAGAGCCCCTGGCGATGCAGTCGGACCAGGGTTTAGCCCTGACTCGCTGCCAGGGCCTGCTCCAAATCCGCAATGATGTCATCCACATGCTCAATGCCGATGGACAGTCGCACCATGCTCTCGCTCACGCCGGCCGAGGCCAACTCCTCGGCATTGAGCTGCCGATGCGTGGTGCTGGCCGGATGACAGGCAAGGGACTTGGCATCGCCAATGTTCACCAGACGCAGGATCAGCTGCAGCGCGTCGATAAACCGCGCGCCGGCCTCACTGCCACCGTTGAGCTCAAAGCTGATAATCCCCGAGGCGCGGCCGCCGCAAATCTTTTTGCAGGTATCAGCAAAAGGACTATCGGCCAGCGTCGCGTAGTTGACCTTACTAACCGCTGAGTGACCCAGAAGATAATCGGCGACCTTCTCGGCATTCTCACAGTGACGCTCCATGCGCAGCGCCAGGGTCTCAAGGCCCTGCATGATCAAAAACGCACTGTGGGGCGCCAGTGCCGCGCCGGTGTTACGCAGGGGCACCACACGACAACGGCCAATATACGCCGCGGGTCCCAAAGCCTCGGTGTACACCACACCGTGGTAAGACGGGTCCGGAGTGTTCATCACCGCAAAGCGTTCGGGCTGGGCCACCCAGTCGAATTTGCCGGAATCGACGATGGCACCGCCAATGGTCGTGCCATGACCGCCGATGTATTTGGTCAACGAATGCACCGCTATGTCCGCGCCGTGATCAAACACCCGGCACAGCAGCGGCGTTGCCACGGTGTTATCCACAATCAGCGGAACGCCCGCAGCGTGCGCGATATCGGCCCAGCGCTGGATATCCACGATATTGCCTGCAGGGTTACCAATGGACTCACAAAAGAGCGCCCGGGTGTTCTCATCAATAAGGGCGGCAACGGCGTCAAAATCATCGGCCTCGGCAAAGCGCACCTCGATACCCTGACGCGGGAAGGTGTGTGCAAACAGGTTATAAGTGCCGCCGTAGAGCTGCGATGTGCTCACGATGTTATTGCCCGCCTCGGTGATTGCTTCGATGGCGTAACGAATCGCCGCCATACCCGAGGCCACGCTCAGTGCGCCGATACCACCCTCCAGCTGGGCAAGACGCTCCTCCAGTACCCCGTTGGTGGGGTTCATGATGCGGCTGTAAATGTTGCCCGGCACCGCCAGATTGAACAGGTCTGCGCCGTGCTGGGTGTCGTCAAAGGTAAACGACGTGGTCTGGTAAATAGGGGTGGTGGCGGCGCGGGTGTTAGTTCGGTCGCCTTCGTAGCCCGCATGCAGGGCAATAGTCTCCGGTTTCATGATGTTCTTCTCTGTTGAGTGTGCGTCTTCGGTAATTTGTCACTGGCGGTGATGCCAGGCGCTATCGTGGGCCTGCGACACTCTGAATTGCAAGAGCGCCCTGCTACAATTTGGGCTTAATCACCCGTTAAGCTCCACAAGGATAAGCACTATGCGCACCACGCGCCTTTGTATTCTCGCCCTGGCACTCTTTTCACTGCAGGCTCAGGCCCAATGGGTCAGCTCAAGCACTCAACGCGCCGGCAAATGGGAAACCAGCGTCGGTCTGTACCTTACCGGCTCAGAAAGCAGCGACGGCCTTAATGAGTCGTCTGTGGATATCGACAGCGGTTACGGTCTCGCTTTTGGCGTCGGCTACAATTTTACGCAGAACCTGGCCCTGCACTTTGACGGTGCCTGGTCCCGGGCCGATTACGACGCGGTACTGGATACCGAAGACGACGGCCTCGTGGAGATCAATCACCGTCTGTCCGCATTTACGGGGCAGTTCAACGGCGTGTGGAACATACTCGATGGTGCCTTCACGCCCTATGTGCAGGCGGGTATTGGCTGGACCTACCTCGACTCCAACGTCACCGATGGCCCGCCCAGCACCGGCTGCTGGTGGGATCCCTGGTGGGGCTACGTGTGCAGCAATTTTTATTCTACCTACAGCGAAACAAACTTTAGCTGGAACGTGGGCGCTGGGCTACGCTATGAGTTTGGTCGCGGCATGTTCGTCCGCGGTGGTTGGGAGCAAACCAATATTGACGGCGGCAGTGGCGCTGACCCAAGCTTTGATGCATTTCGCGCAGAACTGGGCTGGTTGTTCTAGCGATCACCAGGCCGGTCGAGAAAAGCGTGAGAAAACAGACCCCGTCACCCGTCAGGAGAAGTAACCATGGACAGCAACAATCGTAAGTGGGTCATCGGCGCGTCGTTTTTTGCCGGATTGATGACCGCCATCGCCCTGCCGACCATGTCTGCAGCCACGCCCGAAACCAGCACTGGCGGCAAAAATCCTCTGCAGGGCATGACCCCGGTAGAAGCCAGCAAAGGTCTGGAATTACCCGTGGGCAGCGACGACGCAGCGGTGAAGCAAGGCCGCTATCTTGTGAGCCTTTTAGGCTGCGCCAGCTGCCACACCGAAGGCGCCTTGATCGGCAAACCGGATCCGGCCAAAACCCTGGCAGGCTCGAGCGTCGGCATTGCCTACAGCAACCCCATGGTGAACGCCTACCCCGGCGCGGTGTATCCACCCAATCTAACCCCGGATGACGAGACCGGCCTGGGCGAATGGTCCCTGGACGAGGTCGTCACCCTGCTTCGCAGCGGCAAGACCCGTCACGGGCGTCAGACCATGGCGATCATGCCCTGGACCAGCTACGCGCAGCTCAGCGAAAGCGACGCTATTGCTATTGCCAGCTATCTCAAGTCCCTGGAGCCGATTAAAAACAAGGTGCCCAGGCAGGTGCTGCCCGGCAATCCCGCCAAGACACCGCTGGTGCATGTGGGGCTCTACCGCAGCCGCTGATCAGGGGCAGGCTCAGATTACCAGGGTCTTTTGGTAACTCATCTCGCGGATGGCGTACTTCACGCCCTCGCGACCTACGCCGCTGTCTTTCACACCGCCAAAGGGAAAGTGCTCTGCGCGAAACCCCGGGCCATCGTTACTCGCTAAAAGCCCCACCTCCAACTCATCGAACAATCGCCGGATAACGCTCAAATTTTGCGTGAATACCCCGGCCTGAAGTCCATAGGGTGAGGCATTCACCAAAGCGATGACCCCCTCGAGGTTTTCAAACCTTCGAAGAGGTAACACAGGACCAAAGGTCTCTTCGGCTACCAGAATTGCATCGTCGGGCACGTCTTCGATCACCGTAGGCCACAACAGCGTGCCCTCCCGCCTATGTCCGCAGACAAGTTTTGCACCCCGGGCCAAGGCATCGTCAATGCGCGCACTGATCTCATCGGCGGCCTTGGCGTTAATCACCGGTCCCACAAACGTGTCTTCAAGACCAGGATCACCCACGATCAGCGCGGCGGTCTTGGTCAACAAAGCCTCTCGAAAGCGTGTGTATACATCGGAATGGACAAACAGGCGTTTGACCGCCGTGCAGCGCTGCCCCGCTGTCGCAAAGCGTTGATTGATTGCTGCGGACACCGCTGCATCGATATCTGCATCCGGCATGATAATCAACGGGTCATTGCCACCAAGCTCCAGTAACAATTTTTTGAACCCGGCAGCAGCTGCGATTGCTCGAGCTGCTGCGGTGCCGCCGGTAAAGTTGATCGCCTTGATCTGCGGGTGCGCCACCAGCTCCGCCATATCCGGCACATCGGGGACACACAATTGCAAGGTCTGGGGTGGCATTCCCGCCTCATAGCAAAGCTCCACGAGTCGCGTTGCCGAAGCGGTATTTTGCGGGCCCGGCTTAAACAGTACCGCATTGCCTGCAGCGAATGCGGGCCCGAGCTTGTGCATGGCAATGTTCAGCGGAAAGTTAAAGGGTGTAATGCACAGCACCGTGCCCAGAGGACGCCACACCACCACGCCGATGCGCCCGCGCGTCGGTGGATACGCATCCGAGTCCAGGGCCTCTCCCGCAATCTGCCTCGCTTCTTCTGCAGACGCCAGGGTGGTATTGATAGCGCGATCAAGCTCCACCCGCGCATCAGAAATCGTTTTGCCAATCTCGGCGGTCACCAGTGCGGCGAGCTCTTCGCGGTGCGTCTCTAACAACTGCGCCAGACGCCGGAGAATATCGGAGCGCTCGTGTGCCGCAAGGCTGCGCTGAATTTCCTCGCCTTGGCGAAGCGTCGCTAAACATTCGGCAATCGCCGCGGTGTCGGCATACGCGTATTGCCCCAGCAGATCATCACTCCAGGGATTAGTCACAGTGTAAGTAGCCATAGCCCTCGCCCAACGCCAAACCAATGGGAACATTGTCAGCGCTAGCGCCCCTCAAAAACCAGCCCCTTTTGCCCACAACCACCTGCGATGATTCGCGAGCAACTTGCCTTGCTCGCCACAGTCGGTATGGTCGTGGCTTGCGAATCACGAGAAGCCCCGATGCCTCAGTCTATTGATGCCACCGTTGAAGCCGCTATCAAGCCCTTTGCGGACAGTTTCGCAGCGTTCATCTTTTACGAGATACCCATCGCGGGGATACAGATTCCCTGGATTGTGCTCTGGCTTGCGGTCGCCGCCAGTTTTTTTACGGTGTACCTGGGATTTTTGAACATTCGCGGCTTCCCCCTGGCCGTACGTATTCTTCGCGGCGACTACCACGACCCCAAGGCACCGGGAGAGATTTCGCATTTTCGCGCGGTGGCCACCGCGGTCTCGGGTACTGTGGGCATCGGTAACATCGGCGGTGTTGCCGTCGCTATCGGTATCGGCGGACCCGGAGCCGCCTTCTGGCTTGTGGTTGCCGGCCTGCTATCGATGTCCACCAAGCTGGTGGAGTGCACCCTGGGCGTAAAGTACCGACGCCACAACAGCGACGGCTCCGTGTCCGGCGGGCCCATGTACTACCTGGAACATTGGCTGAAGGTACGCAGCTGGCCCAAAGCGGGCAAAGCTCTGGGCGGCTTTTACGCGGCGTCCTTGATGATCGGCTGCCTGGGTATCGGCAATATGTTTCAGTCGAACCAGGCCTATGTGCAGTTTGTAAGTATCAGTGGCGGGGAGCAGAGTTTCTTTGCCGAGCGCGGGTGGTTGTTTGGCATCGGCATAGCGCTGTTGGTAGGACTGGTGATTATCGGTGGTATTCGCAGCATCGCGGGCTTTGCGGCAAAAGTGGTTCCGGCCATGGCAATACTGTATGTCGCATCGGCTCTGGTGATTATCGGCATGAGTTACACCGAGATCCCCAACGCCATATCCCTGATTGTAAGCTCCGCGTTTACCATGGAGAGTGCCACCGGCGGTGCGATTGGCGCCATGATCGTGGGATTTCAGCGGGCACTGTTTTCTAACGAGGGGGGCATCGGCTCCGCCTCTATTGCCCACTCGGCAGTACAAACCGACGAGCCGGCATCCGAAGGCATGGTGTCGCTGCTGGAACCCTTTATCGACACCGTGGTGATCTGCACCCTGAGCTCGCTGGTGATAGTGGTGACCGCTTTTCCTAATGGCCTCATGGACAGTGGACTCGAGGGTATAGCCCTGACCTCGGCAGCCTTTGCCCATCACATCAGCTGGTCGCCCTATCCTCTGGCCATTGCGGCGCTGCTGTTCGCGTTTTCTACCGCGGTATCCTGGAGTTATTACGGACTCAAAGCCTGCACCTATTTGTTCGGCGAGGGCATGCTGGTACAGAACAGCTTTAAATTTGTGTTCTGTGCCTTTCTGGCCTTAGGTTGCATGATTCAACTGGACTCGGTGCTGGCCTTCTCGGATGCCATGATTTTTCTTATCGCCGTGCCCAATATCATCGGCCTGTATTTGTACGCCCCGGAAGTTAAAGCCGAGGTTAGCCGCTATCGTCGGGGCATTGCCGACGGCAGTATTGTGCGCTACGAGCCCGCGGACTGAGCCGGGGCGCGGGACCGCAGCAGCATCACAACCACCAGAGCGAACAAGGCGGTACCGGCAAATGCGACGGGGAAGCCTGCCACGTCGGCCACGCTCCCGACCAACACGGCGCCGATGGCCGGCGTACCCATAGCGACTACCGCCCAGAGACTCATCACCCGGCCTCGGTAACTTTCCTGAACCGTTAACTGTGTGAGCGCCTGGCAGCCCGTACCAATGGTCGTAGTGCAGCCTGCAATAAGCCCAATCGCCAGGGCGACGATCCACACCTCGCGCCAAAAAGCCGCCGTGAGTACCGTCATCGCTGATAGGGATAGTCCAAGGAGCACCAGGTGATACAGGCGTCTCAGTCGACCGCTTTGGCGCGACACCAACAAACCACCCGCGATAGAGCCCGCGCCCGCTGCTGCCGACAGGGTAGCCAGCGTCGCAGAATCCCCACCCAGGACTTTGCCGGACACAGCAGGTAGCAGCTCGATGACCGTACGGCCCAGTACGCCGCTGGCGAAGGTGAGCAGGAACACCTGGCGCAGCAGGGAATCCCTGCGCAGATACACAAACCCGGCGCGCAGTTGATCGGCAAAAGACCCGCGTTTTTCGGTGCTGACTTCACGCTCCGTGCCCGTTACCCGGGCCAGCAGAGCCATCGCCCCGATGCAAATCACCGCGGAGATCGCAAACGCGACGGGCACCGAGGACACCACAAGCAGCCAGGCCCCCACCGCCGGACCTATGATGCGCGAACTATTAAAAATGATCGCCGAGTAGCCAATGGCACTGGGCAGCGCAGCACGCTCCACCAGCCGGGGCAAAAACGCCAGGCGAATCGGCGCGTGAGCCGAGGTGAGCGCCCCAAAGGCCAGCGCCAGAAACGCCAGCGCAGGAAGCTGCAGATAACCCAGGGTGGCGATGATGGCAGCCAGTGCCGCGAGCAGGCCCATGAGGCCAACGGTCACCAACAGGCCATTGCGCGGGTTAATACGGTCCGCCGTGATGCCAAAGATCGGCGTGAGCAAAAATGTCGGCACCAACATCAGGCCGGCAATGCTGCCTACCCAGAACGCTGACGCCGTGAGTTCCCAGGCCGCCCAGCCAAACAAAAAGCGAATAATCCAGCTGCTGAGCGTCGACAGGCAGCTCGAAGGAAAGTAAAGCCGAAACCGGGGTTGGCTAAAGGCCGAGCGATGCTCGGCCTCGGTACCGTGGTCGTCTGTCTCCGAAGTTTCTATGTGGGCGCTTACTCGGGCTTTTTAAACAGCAGGGTCATACGGCTGGACTCACCGATAGCAGACATACGGGCCGCAAGCTCGGGATTGTCCGCACTCCCGGACAGTGTGGGCGGCAGACGCCATACAATGTCGTCGCTGGTGGGTTGATCCAGCGGGTTCACATTGAGATCCGAATCACCCAGCAGTTCAAAGCCGGCGGCCTCAAACGCGTCAATCACAAAGCTCTTCTTCAGGTAACCGGCGGACCCATCGGCCCAGTCATCGGCCGCATCTTCCGGTGCCATGTGCTGCACCACGCCTACAATTCCGCCGGGCTTCAGCGCCGCCTTGGTGTCCATAAGCGACGCGGTCAAAAACCCGCCCTCTTGCTCAAAGCGCGCCATATTGTGCAGGGCACGCACAAACAGCGCCGCGTCCAGCTGCCCTTCGAGGCGCGCTGGTAAAGCACCGAACTGAAACGCGTCTATGGACGCCACCGGCGTATCAAACCAACTCCGCGCATCGGTCAACCAGGTGTCGACCCAGCTGTCTTTGGCTTTGAGTTGCTCATCCGACATAAAACCAAACAGGGGGAACAGCGCGGGATCGTAGTCCACACCCACCAGACTGCCCTCGGTCCCAAGATAAGGCACCAGAATCTTGGTGTACCAACCGCCACCGGGCAGCGCTTCGAGTACCTTCATACCGGGCTCAATACCAAAGAAGGCCAGGGTCTGAGCGGGGCGTCGATCGTCATAGCGCGCCTGCACAGCCTCGGGCTGGGCTGCGAGTACCGCAGCAAGGCCAGTGGTATCCATCACCACGTCCGCGGCTTCGGCCACGACCTCGGTAACCGTCGGTGCGACTTCAGCGACCGCGTCGGCCTGCGCCGAATCCTTGGATTCACAGGCTGTGAGGGTCAGGGCAGCACCGGCGAGCAGCAAACCGGCGATCACGGGATGTAAAGAAAGTTTTGACATGGTCACTCCTGTAGACGACGTCCCTGCTGTGAAACAAGGCGCCGCTGGTTAATGGGTACGCCGATGATTATACGCGCTGGACCCTTCGCGATCTCTCCCTTATTGTGCCCAGCTTGCCAACCTTAAGGACAGCGCATGAACAACTTTGAAAACACCGTGGGGTTCATCACCGGCGGCGCTGCGGGCATCGGCCTGGGCGTAGGACGGGCCCTGGGACGTCAGGGCATGACTCTGGTCCTGGCCGATGTAGAAGCGCATACACTGGATAAAGCCGCCGAGGAGTTGCGTGCTGAAGGTATCAAGGTGCATACCGAGGTATTGGATGTGCGTGATGCCGATGCGTATCGCGAGGTTGCCAAGCGCACCCTGGCAGAGCACGGCAAGGTGAATTTTCTGTTTAACAATGCGGGCGTCGGTGGCGGACATTTTCCCGCGGGAGAAACGCCGCTGCAGGACTGGCAATGGGTCGTGGATGTCAACCTTATGGGCGTGGTCTACGGCGTCGAGTTCTTCTTACCGGCCATGCGGGCCCTGGGTGAGCCCTGCTACATCATCAACACGGCGTCTTTGGCCGGTCACGTTGCCAACCCGGGCATGGCCGCTTACTGCGCCACCAAATTTGCGGTGGTGGGCTACTCCGAGGCGTTACGGCACGAACTTCAGGGCTCAGCTATCGAGATTTCGGTGCTGTGTCCGGCCTGGGTGAAAACCCGTATCGCGCAAAGCCGTCGTAACCATCCGGATGGCGAAGAAGCCGCCAACGCCATGGGAGGCTCCGAGGGCATGAACAAAGTTGACGAAATCATCGCCAACGAGGGGATCAGCGTAGAAGCGCTTGCCGAGCGTGTGGTTGGCGGCATGGCAACCGGCACCTTTTATCTGTTCACGCACCCGGATTTTTGGCCGGCGGTGCAAGAGCGACTCCAGCGCATCACTCAGGACTATCAGGAAGTCATGCCCGGCTAAGGTCGCGGCAGCACTCAAGCCCGGCATGCTCCCCAGCACCAAGCAACCGACGTTCGCCACCGCCGCGGGTGTTCTCGGGCTTATGGCACTGCTGGGAGGCGGGACCCTGCTCATGCACCTGAGGGATAAGCCCCCGGACCCGAAGGTGCTGGCGCTGGCGGCGCCGCACTGCAGCGATAGCACGGCCACCTCGCCCGCTGCCACCGAGCCCTTTTCTATCGCTGTGCAAGCCGAATCGGCAACACTGCCGGAAGATCTCGAGCACAAGATTGCGGTGGGGGCGGAAGCTGCCTACGCGCAGTGGCGGGAATGGCTGGGCGATGACGCGTTACTGCACTCGCGCATCAATATTCGCTTTGTGGGCGACGACCAGCAGTTCCGACAAATCTACGGCAAACCCAATGCCGACGACTGGACCACCACCGGCTTCTATCGCATGCGCAGTAACGAAGCTCTGATCCTGTATACGCCGGAATATCAGCCCCTGGCATTGGGCAACGCCTTCCACGAAATCTCCCACCTGGTGACGGCCGCGCATCTGGGCGCTACACCGCCGTGGCTCAACGAAGGACTTGCCGAGTACTACGAAACGCTGGACGTGGTTGATGACGACGTGCGCTTTGCCAAGAACCCGCTGCATATACAGCTGCTGCGCCGTCGGGGCGCGCTGAGCGTCGACGCGATGACCACGCTGTCACGCAAGGAATGGATGCAGGAAGATGCGCAAAGGCGCTATGCCAGCGCCTGGTCTTTTATCAGCTTTATGCTGCACTCTGAGGACGGCCGACGGACGCTGCAGCGTGTGGTGCAGCAGGCCTACAGCCAGCGCTGCGCTGCCCGCCCCGATCTTCGAAAAACGCTGGCAGACTATCCCGGAGGCCTGCAGGCTCTTGAATCCGACTGGGTCGCCTGGCTGCGCGACAACTTGCGCGTAGAGGCCACCGCCCCAATTGACCAGGCGCTTTAGCGCGCTTTTAAAGGGCTCATCGCGTATTCGCGGGTTCAGCAACCGTATGCCTGTTACCGCTGGGGACGTTTTCTCTGATGAGCGCAGCGTGAAACGGGGCCGGCCAGACAGTCGGCAGTCCTTTGAGCTGCTCGCGCATCTCCAGAGAAGCCATCACACTGTTAGAAGCACTCGACGGACGCTCAAAGGACCACCGCCTGCCTGGCCTGATCAGTGCGATGTTCAGGCGCTGTTTCGTGAGTAAGCTGACCTGAAGACTCGTAGTGGCTCGGCGCCGCTTTGCTCGAGCGGCCGTCGAGTGCGCTGTTTACTGCGCTGACGCCTATGGAGATACGCGAGCAGCTCGAGTGAAGCGGGGTCGGGCCGCCCACCGGAATGCTTTTGGCGTGGTACTCATAAAAGCAGTGTCCCGCTAACCCGCGATGGGCCTTTTAATGGCGTTATACGACCGTGAAGGTGACTCCGGCGTGATCCTGCAGTCGCTGGCGCAGCCCATCGCCCATGACCGCCGCGGCGGTCAGACAGCCGCCGTGCCCCTTGGGCGTCTGGGACAGACACAGCGCAGCCTCAGCAATCATCTTGGATGTGGATCCATAGCCCGGGTCCCGATCGCCGTAGACCTGTACTACGGCGCTTTCACCGGCTTCATTGCTACCCACATAGAGGATGTCGTAGAAACCCGCCTCGCGCTCTTCTTTGCTGGGACCCTCACCGGGCTTAAGGGTCATATCCAGGGACATATCGCCACCGGCTGACTCGGGCCTGGTCTCGCCCAGCAGGATCATTTCGTCATACACCAGATCAGCACCATAGGCATGGCCGAGCAGCTGATTGGAGCGGTGCACATTCTTGGTGTTAATCGTTGCCATGATGAAGGGACCGGACCAGCTGTTCAGGTCCTCTTCAAACAGCATCTCGTTCCCCGCTGGCTGCTCGGGACCGGCGAAGCCTGGTGTGAGCACAAAGGGATTGGCAAGATCTGCGAACAATGCGGGATTGGCTTTGACTGACGCCATGGTGGCTGTGAAAGAAGCCACGGTGCCGCCAGAGGCCGTGCCGCGCATCGCTTTGACACGACACTTCACCCGGGGCAGCGGCGTACCAAACTTGGCGCTGGCCACCTGTTGCAGTAGGTGCACGCCAAGATCAGACGGCAGGGAGTCAAAACCACAGGAGAAGACAATGCGCGCCCCACTGTCCCGGGCAGTTTCGTCATAGGCCGCAATCATGTCCTTCATCCACAGCGGCTCGCCGTTAAGATCAACGTAGTCCGTGCCAAGACGTGCGCAGGACTCGACCACGGTGGTTCCATACTGTTGGTAGGGGCCGGCGGCGCTGAGCAGGACTCGGGTGGAGGCGGCCATGCCGTCGATACTCGCCTTATCCTCACTGTCGGCCACCACCAGCGCCACGCCGGCATCGATTCCCAGCTCATCCCGAAGCTGCTCCAGCTTCGCCAGGTTGCGAGCGGCCATGCCCCAGCGAAACCCGGGGCTGCTCCCGTAGGTTTCCTTCAAATACTCACAGATCAGGCGCCCGGTGAAACCGGTGGCCCCAAAAACCAGAATGTCGAAGTCGCGTGTATCTGTCATAAAAAGGAATCCTGTGATTTGGAATCATCAAATAGACCCGAGAGCCTAGAACGGATACGCGCCCCGGGCAACCGTCGCAGGCATTCGCCTGGCTGCGCTGTTGGCTGCGCTACTGGCCGAGCTACTGGCAGTGCTAAAAGCTAACTCACATCCAGGGCGTGACCGCGCAGAATATCCATAGGCACAATATCAAGGGCACGCTGATGGGTACGCTGTAGATAAACCCGCGGGGCTGTGCCCTGCTGGTGGGCCTCTAACCAGCGCGATGCGCAGAGGCACCAACGGTTGCCCGCCTTGAGCCCGGGAAATCCATACTCGGGCACCGGCGTCATGAGATCGTTGCCCCGGCTTCGGGAGAACTCCAAAAACTCCTGGGTCAGCTCTACACACACCGTGTGCGAACCGCCATCGAGCTTTGAGGTATTACAGCATCCGTCACGAAAAAACCCCGTAAGCGGATCGTGGCTGCAAGGCTCCAGCGGCTCTCCAAATACGTTTAAGGACTCGGCCATATTCATGGTGTTGCCTCTCCCGCCGCTGCCTGTGTTGACCAGACAGCACGTGCGTCATTAATCCAGGCCTGCGCAAAACGCGAGAAGCGCAGCATCTGCTTGGCCACGATAGAATCCAGAGTGGTAATGGCCTGTTCGCCGCGATCACTGGCCACGGTCACGACAATGGCGGCTTCTTCGCCAGAACCCGTCCACTCAAACTCCGGATCCGATACGTAGCGCGGTGGCATGTTGCGCTCTAACACGGCATCCAGCTCGCGACCCGCCGCGACGCTTTCTTTACTGAGCACCTCACGCACGGTGGACTCGTCAAATGCCGGAACATCATCAGCGCTGGCTACCGCCGCCAGGATGGTGCTGCTCCAATTTTTTTGATCCAGGGATTGCTGTACGCGCTGGTATTGGTAGGACTCCAGAACACCGTGACGATTCGACACCAGTTGGATGGCCTCTCCGGTCTTTCCCCGGGCCACAGCCCACAGCGCCTCTACAGTGTTCACTCCGGGCAAGGGCTGGGCATGATAGGGCTGCGTAAGGTCACCAATGTAATGCAGCCCCCAGCCAGCAAAGCGCCAGCCCCAGTAGGCATGGCCGGTCTCAAAGGCAAACCGCGACAAAGCCCGGTACAAAGACACCCGCCACTCGGGATAGGTACGCAGCAGATCCGGCTGCGCTTTTCGCGTGACCCAGTCCAGATGATAAAACCCCATGTGAAAAGGCGCCTGCGAGCTGTAATCCAGATTCGGGTTGCCAAAAGGCTGCGTGCCAAAACCGTAGTCTGCAGCAAATTCCGTGTTGTTATCTTCGAACAGTCCGATGTCCAGACCAAAGTCCGGTTCGTCACTGCCACTGGCCAGCACGTGGGCCGGCGCTACAAGCTGTCCCGGCGTCAAAGCCACATAGACAATGGAGTCGTGAGACACGCCGCCAGCCAGAAAGCTCAAGTCCTCAAAGCTCTTCACCAGGCCGGGCGCAATAGCGGGATCCTCTACCGTGGTCTGACGATAGAGCGCATAGCTCAAGGTCGGGTTCACGCGAATGGCCCGTAAAAAGGCATCGCGGGGATTCTCAGCGCTGGCCTTAAACGCCAAAGCATCCGGACGGGCTGCATAGTAAGGAAAACGCTCCCGGGCCATGGCCTCATGGCCGGCCAACAGCACAGCAAGCCCCGGGGCCTCATCGCGCACAAAGGTCTCCAGGGACTCCACCTTCAAGGAAGGCTCCAGCAGCGCTGGCTGCGTGCGCACCAGCGGCCAAAGCAGGCTCGCATGATCAGACCAGGCCCAGGCGGTACTGCTGAATACGAATAAAACGAATGGAGCTAGCCAACGGCGCATCATTGAATCACTGTCTTTTGAAATAAATGAGGGGTGGAATCATACAGTCACTCGCCCGTGACCGCAGAATTCCTTTGGGCACTCGCCGCGTAGATCGACACCCGATTAAACTCCCGGGCCTCGTCCATGTCCGGCACGGTGCAGCTGTCTCGCTCGCAAAGCTTGCTGTAGGGCGGCACGTCAAAGTTGCGAACCCGGGAATCCGCCACCAGAACCTCGTCGGCCCGGGTAAGAAAACGATCCAGCCAGACAAGATTTGCCCGATCATAAAGGACGTCCGCCACCAGGATGATATCCACCGGGCCTTGCACCGCATCATAGTCCGCGCACAGGGTCAAACTGCAGGTATTTAGCGCAGCGTTGTACGACGTCGCCTCCAGCGCCAGAGGATCAATGTCACAGGCAATCACTTCTTGTGCACCGGCCATGGCTGCAGCAATCGCCACCACCCCCGAACCACAGCCAAAATCCAGCACCCGACGCCCCCGAACAAGCTCCGGGTGCTCAAGAATGTAAGCGGCGAGCACCCGCCCCGATGCCCAGCACAGGATCCAGTAAAGCGGATTATCCATCACCCGCCGTGCGGTATCCGAATCCAGATGCCGCGTGGACAACACGTCGCGAATCAACAACAGGCGCAGCGGATGCGCAGGCAGTACAGACTGAACGCTCAGCCGGGCATCAGGCAGGATCTGCTGCAGCGCATGGTTGAGCGCGGGGGAAACCGTTGTCGCGGGGTACAGGTCGGGCACATTCGCCTCGGGATGGGTCAGGAGCAAAGTGTGATCTGGTGCACACTTTGGCAGTTCTAAATGAGAATTACTATTGACAGCGGTCATTTTTGGGAAAATAATCCCACTCATGAGCAACGATACGCAAAGCGCACTCACCAGCGCAATTTTCAGGATTCTGAAGCCGCTTGCCCGGGTCATGTTACACCACGGTATGGCCTATGGAACCTTTGCCGAGCTTGCGCGCAAAGCCTTTGTAGACGAGAGCCTGGCGCAACTGCGAAACGCGGGAAAACGCAGCAGCATATCCAGCGTCGCCGCTATGACCGGCCTCACCCGCAAAGAGGCCGCGCGTCTGGCAGAGCTGAACATTGATACGGGACTCAACAGCGACCGCCGCTACAACCGCGCAGTACGGGTCATTACCGGCTGGACCGCCGATCCGCGATTTTTAGACGCCGAGGGTGAGCCCCGCGTCCTTCCCATGCAGGGGGATGGCAGTTTCGAGCTCCTGGTCAAGGAATACTCCGGCGACGTTCCCGTCGCGGCCATGCTGTCAGCGCTGGAAAGCAGCGGCACCGTCATCAGCGAGGAACAGGGCGTACGACTGATTGAACGCGCCTATCTTCCGACGCAGACTCCCGCTGCGAGTATCAATATTCTGGGCAATGACGTCGCGGAAATCATCACGAGCATTGACCACAACCTCATCCATGAGCGCGCCCTGCGCGTTTTTCAGCGCAAAGTCTCCAACGGCAGTGTGTCTGCCAGTGCGCTGGAGGAATTCAAGCAGCTGTCGAACAAAAAGTCCCAGGAGTTACTGGAGGACTATCACGCCTGGCTCACGGCCCATGAGGTGGATATCGACCCCAGTGACGACTCCATTGAACGAGCGAGATATGTCTCCGTCGGTATCTACTACTACGACGACACCCTTTGCGAGGACCCCCAATCATGAAGCCTTTTTTTGACCCCAAAGCCTCGCGCGCTGCGTTGCGCGTCTTAACCGCCGGGAGTCTCCTGTGCCTCAGTGCCTGCGGTGGCGGTGGCGGTGGCGGACTGCTGGCGGGTGTGGTCAGTGCACCCGGCGGTGGCGGTGGTGGCATTGGCGGCACGGGGCTGACCAGCAGCGGCACCATAACCGGCACGGGCAGTATTTTTGTGAACGGTGTACGTTTTGATGTGGACGACGCTGAGATATTTATCAATGGCGAGCCGGCCAGCGAAGATCAGTTAGGGCTGGGGATGTTGGTGTTCGTGTCCGGCACCATAGAGGAAGACGGGGTTAATGGCACCGCCCAACGGGTCGACTACGATCCCCAGCTCGAGGGCCCCATCACCGCCATCGAGCGTAACGCGGACAACAGCAGCGCGCTCATCACGGTACTGGGTCAGAGAGTGATTATCGAGCGCACCAGCACGGTATTTGAGGACAGCAGCTTTGATGGCATCGTCCCGGGGGATGTTGTCGAGATATCCGGCTATCTACAGAGCGACGGTCGCCTGCGCGCAACCCGCGTCAGCGGTGAAGACGACATCGACGGCAGCGTCAAACTCAGCGGCACTATCAGTAATCTGGTGGGGCAAACCTTCAACATCGGCACACAGAGCGTCGATGCTGGCAATGCAGTGCTCAGCGATTTGCCCGCCACGGGGCTTGCCGACGGACTCTTTGTCGAGGTCGAAGGCGAACTCATCGATAACGTCATCCGCGCAGCGGAGGTGGAAGGCCGCGATGCCACTCCTTCGTCACTGCAGGTAGATGATCAGATTACCGTAGAAGGTGCGGTGGCAAACTTTGATGGAGTCAGCGGCTTTTCCGTAGAAGGGCTCCCTATCGACGCGGCCAATGCCTCGCTGTCTATCGGCGATTTGATCCTGGGTAACGGCCTTGTTGTGGAGGTCAGCGGCACCTGGAATGGCGAGCGCATCATAGCCAGCACAGTGAGCGTACGCAGGGGCCGGATCAAGATTGAAGCGCCCGTTACTGATATCAGCGGCTCGCAGCTGAGCTTTGAATTTGCCGGCACCGTGATCAATGTGACGACCGATGCGCGCACGCTTTTTGATGACGACCGCGACGGCATTGAGTACCTCAAGATCGCAGACCTGGCGATCGGCGACTATCTGGAAGTGGAAGCACTGGATAGCAACGGCGGCCTTGTGGCTACCCGGGTGGATCGTGACGACGACGATAACGAGAGCGAACTACAGGCACCGGTGCAAAGCTTCGTCGATGGTTTAAGTGTCACCCTGCTGGGCGTTACCTTTGACGTAACTCGGGCGGACTTTGAAAACGCCGGGGACAATGACATTAGCAGTGCGCAGTTTTTTGCCAATCTGAGCAACGGCGCCCTACTGAGCGTCAGTGACGATAACCCCAGCGATGGCTTTGCCGAAGAGGTGGAGTTTGAATTTGCCACGGCCCTGGACGGTGAGCGGGAGTTCAGTGGCGATGACGAGGAGCGACTGGACACCAGTGAACTGCCCGACAGCATTCTGAGCTACATCAGCGCCAACTTCCCCAACGCCGATATCGCCTTTAGTGAACGCGATACCGACGACAACGAGATTGAAGTCTATCTGACCAACGGTACCGAGCTGGTCTTTGATCTGAGTGGCAACTTCCTGGAGTCGGAGCTGGAAGACGATCACGACGAGGGGGAAGATCCTGAAGATCCAGAGGACCCTGAAGATCCCGAAGATCCTGAAGATCCCGAAGATCCTGAAGATCCTGAAGATCCTGAAGATCCCGAAGATCCCGAAGATCCTGAAGATCCTGAAGATCCCGAAGATCCTGAAGATCCCGAGGCCCCCGAAGACCCAGAGGCCCCTGAAAATCCTGAAGATCCCGACGACGCTGACGATTCGGATGATTCAGACACCCCTGCGCCACCTTCGGGATCATGATCAGCCAACGGTTCTGACGATCACCGTCTGCGCCTGAAGTCGTCGAGACAGGCGGTAGTCCTTTGAGCAGCTCGCGCATCTCCAGCGATGCCTTCGCACTGTAAAACGCGCTCGACGGCCGCGCAAAGCAGCTACGAAGTCCTACTAGAAAAAAGAGTATCTGCGATATTTACGGTGACAAAAAAAGCTCGGAGGATTCCCCCCGAGCTTCTTAAACCCGGTCTTTTTACATCCAGCCCTTACACGAAAGTGTCAGAGAACAGATTGTTCGCCCAGTCGTACATATCCCGGTAACTCTCCCGGTCCCAACCCTCAGAGGCACCCAGAGAATTTGGCGCGAGCTCCATTACCTGTGCCGTCTGGTTGTACCTGAACACCGCGGTGAGCCACGCGGCTTCAGTAAAACTTACCGGACTAAAGCACGCAGAGTTGGTCGTAATATTGTCCAGACGCTCAACACTGTGGGTCGCTAAACCCGACGCCTTACGCATAACAGCATCGGCACAAACCTTAGCCTGCGCATTGGCCATATGGGCGCTCTTGGGCTGCCCCGTTGCCTGAGCATCACCAATCACATAGATATCGTCGAACCCTTCCACGCTTGATTCATAGGTCACCGGATCCACCAGTGCCCAGGGGCCTTTAGCGGTCAGACCAGCATCGCGGAGAAGCGCTGGCGCACGGTGATTCGGAATCACATTCAGCACATCGCCGGCGTAGGACCCTGCGGTTGTTTCCACGCCTCGATTGATCGCATCCACCGATATCAGTTTGGCGTCGGGCACGTACTTAATCACGTCGCCATAGAGGTTGTTAAAGGCCGCGGTAAACGTAGCCTTCTCGGCCTGAATGCCGCTGTTAGCGTCCAGCACAACGACAGTGGGCGATCCATGCACACCGCTGCCACCGGCATCGTCGGTGATCTTTTGCGCCATAGCCGCAAGCAGGCAGGCTCGCTCATAAGGTCCCGGAGGACAGCGATACGGTGCTTGGGGAATGGTCATCACCACAGTGCCACCGGGTGGCAGCTCCGTGTTCAACTGCTGCCGCAGCTGCTCCGTGGAATCCCCGGCAATCCATGCGTGAGGAATCAGGGCCGGGTCGTATCCGGGAATATCGTCAAACTCAATACCCGTGGCCAGGATCAGCGAGTCGTAAGGCAGAGATTTGCCATTGTCCAGATCGATACGCCGCGCAGTCGCATCGATTTTGGTCACGGACGCCATTTCGGTGTGAAAGCCAAAGCGCCCTGCCAGCGGCTCATGAGAAAAGGTTAACTGTGCCAGACTGAGTTCATTGGTCAGCACCAGATTACTCATAACGCAGGAACTGTGACCCTCCCGGGGATCAACCATGGTGATAGAAAAATCACTACCGCCCCACAGCGACAGGTAACGTGCAAAAGTACTGCCGGCAAATCCACCACCGACCACCACCACTCGATGCCCGGTCTGGGCCTGACCCTGCAGGCTCCCCAGCATAGACAGTGCAGCAACGCCCGACGCGCCGCGTAAAAGATTCCTTCGTGAAATACTCATGGCTCAATGCTCCCTTTCGTCTTCGTGGCGATCTTCGTCTTCTTCGTCCTCGTCCTCGTCGTCTTCATCCTCGTGATCGTCCCCGTCTTCGTCATGGCGGTCTTCGTCCTGGTCGTGATCTCGATCTTCATCCCTATCTTGATCGCGGTCCTCGTCATCGCGGTCTTCGTGGTCCTCGTCCTGCGAAGCACCACCGCCGCCGACGTCACCCGCGACTAATTCAATTGTTTTTGTGCCCGCCGGGGGATTCTCCGGCAGTGCGGCAAAATACGCGGCGATACGTCGAATCTGATCGTCGCTGTAACCCAGAGCCTGGTGATCCATCATTTCGTCAGGAGTGCCCTCAAGCTGCATCTCGTCCATCTCTTCGCGGATCTCGCGTGCACTCTCTCCCGCCAAAGAGTCAATACCGCTTACCGCATAGCCATTGGTGCCGTGACACTGACTGCACTGACTGGCCAGCATTCGATTAATAGTTGGATCGTCCGCGAGTGCAGACAGGGGCAGTGTCACTGCCAGCGCTATAAGCGCCTTGTGTTCGAAACCGAGTTTTCTGATTCGCCGCATGATAATTGCTCTCCCGTATAACCATAGTCTTTATGGTGTCATATGGGAATATATTCCCAATTTAAAATAAATCAAGGAGTAATCGCACGCGGCTGCGTGATTTGCCCGTTCAGGACAGTGTTAGAGGGGCCGGGGCACAACCGGCTTGGCGGTCAAAGCGTTAAGAAAAACTGATGATTATCAGGAAGTTAGCCGCCAATCAGGCCTTGCTCAAGTACCGGAAGGACCCAGTAGCGAAAATGATCGCGCCCCACCATCTCGCCGAGCGCCTGAATCAGTGCTTTTTGACTTGAGGCGTCGCAAAGGACCTCAAAGCGCTCGTAGTCGCCAAAGCCCTGGACCTGCTCCCGCTGATTAAACTGACTGTGGCCGCGACTGAAGCCCGCCGCATCGGTCACCGAAAAGCCGCTGATGGACTCGAGCAGCATAAGCACATCGACAATGTCATCCCGACGCCGGGCGGGTGCCATCAATACCAGAAGAGAATCATTGCTCATGTGCGCCACCGTGCCAGCTGCTGGTAGGCGATAGGAAGAACATACAGTGTGGTGAGCGTTGAGCTGAGCAAACCGCCGATGACCACGATCGCCAGCGGACGCTGCAACTCTGCGCCGGGTCCCGTGGCGTAAACCAGCGGTAACAGGCCAAACAAGGCGGTAGACGCCGTCATGAGAATGGGACGCAGACGCTGGGCTGCGCCACTCACAATACGCTGGCCAATGTCCATGCTCAGCATCGCCGTTTGCTCAAAATAACTCACCATCACCACTCCGTTAAGGACCGCCACGCCCAACAAGGCAATCAGACCAACACTGGCCGGGACTGACAGATACTCTCCACTGAGGTAAAGCGCGGCAATGCCGCCCATGAGCGCGAAAGGCACGTTGGCCAGAATCATCCCAGCGAGCGCCAGGGACCGAAAGGTCGTAAATAAAATGATCACAATGAGCAGCAACATCAACGGCACCAGCGTCAGCAATCGCGTGAGGGCGCGCTGCTGATTCTCAAACTCACCCCCAAATCGGAGACTGTAGCCCGGAGGCAGGCGCAGATTTTCCGATAAGCGCTGCTGCGCCTCGTTCACAAAACCGTCGATATCCCGCCCCTCCACATTAAGACTTAAAGCGGCGTAGCGACTACCCTGTTCACGCTCGATCAATACGGGCCCCGGCGCTTCCTCGATGGACGCAACAGCGCCCACAGTAGCAAGCTCGCCGTCGGGCAATAACAGGGCTGTCTGCGCCAAACCCGCCGCGCTGCCGGGGCGGGCATCGGATGATCTGGCCAGCACCACGGGAATGCGTTTAGCCCCTTCCACAATAGTCCCGATGCGCTCTCCCTCAAACTGGCTGCGCAAAAATGCCACGAAACTGTCGGCGTCCAGTCCGGCGGTTGCCGCCAGTTCGGGCCGCAAACGCAGGTTCAAAAACGCATCACTGGCCGCCAGTGACGGCTGCAGATCCACCGCCCCGGGCACCTGGCCAACCTGCTGGGTAATTTGCTCCAGCAGTGACTCGAGTGTCTTTAAATCGTCACCAAAAACCTTGATAGACACATCGCCCGTGCTCCCCGTGAGCATTTCGGACACCCGCATCTGGATAGGCTGAGTAAAACCAAACGACATACCGGGAAATTGCTCCACCACCTCGCGGACGGCCGCCACCAGGGCCGCTTTACCGCCGCGACGCCATTCGCTGGTGGGCGCCAGCTGCATAAACACATCGGTCTCATTGAGTCCCATAGGATCAAGGCCCAGCTCGTCCGACCCCGTGCGCGCCACTACCTGGCGAATCTCGGGAACGCTCTCAAGCATGGCCAGCTCCAACTGGCGATCGATATCCACCGACGCTGCCAGCGAAATAGACGGCGACTTTGCGGTCTGCACAATGATGTCGCCCTCATCCATCACCGGCATAAAGGTGCGGCCAAGCTGTGTAAACAGCAGGACACTCAGCAGCAGCAGAAGCATCGCCACACTGGCGGGAATCCATGGCTTACTCAGGGCAGACTGCAGTGAGCGGGCGTACCGGGCTTTGAGCATTTCCACGAAGCGTGGGGCTTCCGCGCCGCTGCTGCCCAGCAGCGCACTGGCAAGCACCGGGACCACGGTAAAGGCAAAGACCAGCGCCGCCAGCATGGCGAACACAATAGTCAGCGCCACGGGACTGAAAAGTTTGCCCTCAAGCCCCTGTAAAGCCAGCAACGGTGAGAACACGATCAATACGATAATGGTGCCGGCAAGCACCGGCGTCGCCACTTCGCGCACCGCGCGATAAACAATATGTGCCCGGGGTAAAGGCGACGCAGCAGCCAGTCGTGACAGCACGTTTTCTACCACCACAACCGAGGCATCTACCAACATACCGATGGCGATCACCAACCCTCCAAGACTCATGAGATTCGCGGTGAGGCCCGTAAAAGACATCATAAGAAAAGTGACCAGCGCCGCCATGGGCAGGGACAGCGAGACAATGATCGCCGCGCGAACGTTGCCCAGAAAAAGCGCCAGCAGTAAGGCCACCAACACCACCGCCTGAAACAGGGCCGACGACATGGTCGCTACGGCGCTTTTAATGAGCTGCGCGCGGTCATAAAAAACATTCAGGGTCGATCCCGCAGGAAGACTGCGTTCTACCTCGACAAGGCGCGCCTTCACATTGGCAACAACGTCACCGGTGTTGCTACCGCGCAGTGCCACGACCAAGCCCTCGGCGGTCTCCTTACCGTCGCGGGTAACCGCTCCGTAGCGCGTTAAATGACTGGTTTCCACGCGGGCAACATCTTCCAATGTCACCGCCGCATTTCCCATAGTGGTCACTACCAGCTTGCGCAGGGCATCAATATCTTCAAGCCGTGCCTCGCTGCGAACAATGAGAGCATCACCGCCCTGCTCCAGGCGCCCCACGCCGGCATTCCGGTTATTTCTCTCGATGGCCGCGCGGAGCATGGTTTCGTTGACACCGGCCAGCTGCATTCGCTCGGGGTCCGGTGTAATTTGCAGACTACGCACCTGCCCACCAAGCACGTTGACATCGGCAACCCCCGCCACGGTGCGCAGCGCCGGCCTAACCACCCAGTCCAGTAGCTCCCGGCGCTGCCAGAGCTGAAGATCGGGATTTTCCAGCGTGAACATAAATATTTCAGATAGGGGGGTACTCATGGGCGCCAGACCGCCCTCGGTACCGGCTGGCATGGCAGCCATCAAGCCGGCGAGGCGCTCGCTCACCTGCTGCCTGGCCCAGTAAATATCGGTACCTTCTTCAAAGTCCAGGGTGATATCGGTAATCGCATACTTGGTGGTAGAGCGCAGGATTTGCTGACTGGGAATGCCCAGCAGCTCGGTCTCCAGAGGATAGGTAACCGTGCGCTCGATCTCCTCGGCGGTCATTCCCGGAACCTTGAGAATCACTTTGACCTGGGTCGGCGAGATATCCGGAAAGGCATCGATAGGCAGGCCACGCCAGGCCTGCACCCCGGCCAGCGCCAGGGCAAAGCTCAGCGCACCAATGAATACCCGCTGGGTAAGGGCAAAGCTGACCACACGATCCAGCATCAGTCTTGACCCAGGCCCAACAACAAACCCTGCAAAGCACTATTGGAGCGCACCAATACCCGGGCGCCCCTGAGGTCTTTTTCGGCACTGACAAAGAAGCGCAGATGATCCTCGCCAGCAACGACAACCGGAACCAGCTCCAGCTCCGAGGGCAACTCCAGCGCAAGGTAGGTCTCACCGCGATAGCTCAGCACCGCATCCCGGGGCACCGCATAGCCGTCAAAACCATAGACCGGCACACCGCTTAAGCGCAGGCCCGGTTGCGCCGGGAGGCAATCACCCAGCGGTTCACTCCAGACCCGTCGGGAGTATCCATTGACTCGCCCGTCACGACGGGCCACCGGCAACTCACAGTCGTCGCTGGCCATAGCCAGTGCGGAGTCTGCGTACTCCCGGGGAACCTGCATGGAAAAACGCAGGGACTGCGGCGGGACAAAATAGGCAATGATCGGCTCCGCCTCATGACTGCTTGCAGCAAACATTACGTGGCCGACCTCAGGCGCACGCAAAATTGCCGTGGGCTCGTGAGCATCGCCCTCCTCCACCGTTAACCAGGACAGCACATGTTCTGTATGTTGTTGCTCGACTTTCAGCGTGTGATAACGATCGAGAATCAACTGCCATTTATCGGCAGACAGCCCCTGCTGTTCATAGAGACGCTCGTTGCGCTCATAACGCTTGCGCGCATCCTCAAAACGCTCCTTAAGCAGGCGCGCCGCAAGCACCCAGTGCTCCAGCTCCGGGCCATAGATTCTCGCAACGGCGGTATCAGCGGCCACCAGCGCGCCATCATCCACCAGCTGCTCCAGCCGATTGGGCGCAAAAGGCAATTGCATAGCCAGCCCATCACCGGGCAAGGTCGCCACTTCCATAAGACGGCTGGCACCCGGACGGGCACTCACCGCTTCTATCGTGGCGAACTCCAGCACCAATTCACCGAGGCTGGCGCGACTCACGGTCTGCGCCTGGGTTGCGGAAACCGGCGCAACTGCAAGTATCAAGACGGCAAAAGCCTGCGCCGCCAAAAAACGCAGTAACAGTGCGTAACTACCAAGATTACTCATAAACCCAGTCCTGCAAGCTGCCTGAGGGCAGCGCTATTGGCTTCCAGTTGTGCCGCCACCAGATCCGGCTCGGCCTGCGCGTCCAGTAATGCCTGCATGCGTTGCAAGCGCAGCTCTATGGGTAACTCCAGAGAATTACGTGTCTGCTCAATCATCGCGTCTACCGCCTGCGCGTCGATCAGGTTCACCAGCAGTGCCTTGCGGGACAGCAACTGTTCGCGCTCCGTTTGCAGGCGCGTCCATTCACCCTGTAGCTGGATCAGTGTTTCATCGCGCTGCATCTGATAGGCGCGCATCAATGCTCTTTCGCTGCTGCGCACTGCGGTGCTGGGCTTCGCCCCAAAGCTCACGGGCACATCGATGGCGACACCCAGCTGGCGCTCCGTAAAGTTGGGGATTGCCAGCTCCCGACCCACCAGGGCGATATTCCAGGGCGTGGCACTGCTTGAGGTGGCCCGCAGAGACGCCAGCTGTTGATCCTGATTGAGGTCGAGTAAAAGAAGCCTCGGGTGCTGCGCATACAGCGGCTGCTGAGGAATTTGTGCAGTATCTCCCGAGTCTTTCGGCAGCGCCGCGTCGCCAGTGAGTGAGGTATACAGGCGCGCCACTCCGGCAATTTCAGCGCGAAGCCGTGCCAACGTGCTGTCGGCGTTCAAGCGCTGGCGCTGCACCGCAATGAGCTCAAAACGCTCCGCGCTCCCGGCTGACAAGCGTTCCTGCAATTGAGACTCCAGCTCCGTCAATAACGCGGACGTGGCCATCGCTGCGGGCAACACCGCCTGAGCCCGGCGATCCCGGGCATACAATTCCCGCAAGGTGCCGGACAGATACCAGGCCTGATATCGCTGGGTCGCCGCATCCAGTTTGGGATCGACGGTATTCAACTGAGCATCACTATTGCGCTGCAGGGATGACTTGATGGGAAAACTCAGGCTCACTTCGGTCTCATCGGTACCGGAACTTTGATCCGAGCCCAAGTAACTCATGGACAGGGTCGGCAGCCCCCCAAGCCAGCGCCGGGACGACGTATCCGCTGCCGCTTCGGCTGTCGCTGAGGTAAAATCACCGCTTGCCCGGATCAGCGCCTGATCCAGAGCGTCGCGCAGATTTTCCGCAGCCTGCACGGACATTGAACTGCATCCCAGGGCCAGAACCGTCGCAACGGCAAGGCCAGTGAGATGTCGCGCGGCAAAGGACCGTGGTGTGTGTTTGGTAAACATGACAGGATTGTCCCCGCATCTGAGACCCATGCCAGCCGGCACATGTCCCGTATGCCCGAAAAACGCATGGGGCATATGTCCCAGGAACACCTAAAAGGATTAAAACGTTTTGATTTTCAGCGTGTTATGAAAGACCTACTGATAGCCATACTCTTGGCAGCGATCGTTGCACTGAAATTCGTGGATGTCATTGCCGACATGGGAATGCAACTGCCACTCATGCATCTGGTGCAGGAATGGGTGCTCCTGGGCTTATCGGCCTTCGGCTGCGTGTATCTCATTATTGACATCCGAAGGCGCACCTCGGCCATGCAGCACCTGAACCACAACCTCACCCTGAGCGACGCCAAACTGGCCAGCCTGAGTACCGAATTGCGCGAGGCCCGGCATGCCTATTCCAGCACCATTCAGGAGCAGTTTCTTGCCTGGGGACTGACGCCCAGCGAACAGCAGGTTGCTCTTCTTTTGCTCAAAGGCCTTAGCCTTCAGGAAATTGCCTCGGTGCGCGAAACCCGGGAAAAAACCGTCCGCCAGCAAGCCTCCAATATTTATGGCAAGGCTGGTCTTGAGGGGCGCCATGCACTGGCCGCATGGTTCCTGGAGGACTTTGTCACCGACAGTGCGGCCTGACGACCACGCTGCAAAGCAAAGCGTCATGCCGAGCCCGTATCAATGGCGCAAGTCAACCGCGAACCGGATCGTTTGATGTAGATCATGTAGTGCGAAGAAGAACGACATAAAAACCGCTTTGCAGCTATATTGCAATGCTAGGTCTACCCAAACACGGCATAGTGGTGGGATGGTTACGAACAACGACAGCCCTCAGTCGAGACGACGAAAGCTTCTCAAACAGGCGGGCACACTCTTTGCCGCGAGCAGCCTTGGGTTTCCCGCCATCATCTCGGCGCGTGATGCCAAACCCACTGTCCGCGTGCTTGGCACGCATGTGACTCTGCAAGAGCCCATACGGCTGCGCGCGGAGCAGGATCTGGGCATCAATCTTGAATTTCAGGCCGGCGGCAGCGCAGAAGTGCTGTTCAAAGCGTCCATGGACCCCCGTAGCTTTGACCTCTATGAGCAGTGGTCGAACAGTATGCGAGTGCTCTGGCAATCCCGGGCGATAAAATCCATCAATCCCAGGCGCATTGAGCACTGGGATGAGATCAATCCGCTGAGCAAAACCGGACGACTTTCGCCGCAAGACAAGATGGGTGCCGGCGACGCGCCCCACCTACTCCTGTATGTACAGGCCGACGGCTCCCTGGGAAGCACCCCGACTACAGAAGTGAGCTACCTGCCCTACGTACATAACGCGGACTCTCTGGGCTATAACCCCGATCGTATCCCCGAGGGGGAGCCCTACAAAACCGAGAGCTGGGGCTGGCTTCTGGACCCCAGGCACCAGGGCCGCGTGGCCATTGTTAACGCACCGAGTATCGGTGTATTCGACCTCGCCCTGGCAGCACAGGCCCGAGGACTCATGGCTTTTGACGATATTGGCAACATGAGTCGCGGGGAGGTCAACCAACTCTTTGACATTCTCATGCGCTTCAAAGCCGATGGGCATTTTCGTGGATTCTGGAACTCGGTTCCGCATTCGGCCAAGTTTATGACTCGGGGTGACGTGGATGTACAGAGCATGTTCTCACCTGGCGTATCCATGGTTCGCAGCGCTGGAACACCCTGCCTCTACGCAGCCCCCAAAGAAGGCTACCGCGCCTGGCAGGGCGTCATGTGTCTCTCCCGGGAAACCCGCGGCGAGCAGGAAGATGCGGCCTACCAATACATGAACTGGTGGTTGTCGGGTTGGCCTGGTGCTTTTATCAGTCGCCAAGGCTACTACATCAGTAACCCCTCTCGCTCTCAAAGCCTCATGCCGGAAGATGATTGGAATTACTGGTACCAGGGACAAGCCGCCCGTACGCCGTTGAGGGGGCCGGACGGCAACGTCACCGTTCACCCCGGTGAGACGCGTCGCGGTGGCAGTTACACCCAGCGCTTTTCCAACATCGCCGTCTGGAATACCGTGATGCCCACCTTTGACCTCACGGTTCAACGCTGGAATGAATTCGTCATTGCCTGAAGTCGGTGTCAAGCGAAGCGGCTTTCTTAGCCATTTGCCGCTGCGAATACGCCTTGCCATAGCGTCGTTCACTAGTGCGTTTGCGGTATTGACCCTTGTGTCTATGTCCTATGTCGCCATTAACTTTAGCTCCCGGCAAAGTGAAGAATTGCAGGTCGCAGGTGCAAAGTTAAACTTCGTGAGTGACCTGGCTCTCGCATCCAGGGATCTGCAACTGGCCGCAACGCGATACGTATACCTCGGCCATGAATCGGCTCGGGCATATGTCGTTAAAGATATCGACCGATGGCTTAAGGAAATTTCTAAATGCAGGGACCGCAACTGTCTGAATCAGGCTCCGCTGGATGACATCGAGATCCACTTACAGGCATTTCTTGATGCATTTACCCTTGCGGCAACATCACGCAATGAAATCGCAAGCTCTCTGATTAGCGACTTTGCGGACGTGAGAGCGGCTGCACCGCCGCACAGCAACGCCACGACTGACAATATAGGTAATGACCCTCTCGCACGCCAGATTAATAGTATCAACGACCACATCTCAACGATTGAAGCCACCCTGCTTGCATACTTTGCCAGCTCTGACCCTCAAAAAATTTCTGATGCAGAGGCGCATCTCACTGAACTCAAGAGCCACCTGGCCAGTATGTCTAACATTATGGGGACAATTCAAAGTCCAACTAACACACGCTTCAGTATTGCCCGCGTGGAAAACACTCTTTTCACAAACATTCAGCGCATACGCAGCTATGCATACCTTGTTAACGTTATAGTGCCCTCCGAAGCGCGAGAACTCGAGTATCTAGCCAGCAGTGCTGCCACAGAAGTGCGAGGGGAGATCGCAGCGCTGCAAACATCCTTGCAACGCAACCGGAGGAATTTTTATGTCTGGGAATTTTCGGTCACCGTCCTGATTCTGTTACTGAGTGTTCCGGTATTTTTGTGGACCTTGAGCTCCGTAACTTCACCGCTGAAAAATCTGGCCGCTATATTTCGCAGACTCGCAGCGGGCTCTGAAGAAAGTGTTGTCGACGCAGCAGTTACAAAAGATGAGATTGGAGATCTCTTTAATGCGGCCGAAGCATTCCGCAGAGAGAACATTCGGGAGCGGGAACTGCTAGCGGACTATCGAGAGCTAAGCCGAACCCTCGAAGCCAAGGTCACCCAGCGGACACGAGAACTGGAGGCAAAAAATGAGGAGCTCGATCACCTGGCTTCCGTAGACAAGCTCACCGACACCTTTAATCGTCGGGCACTGGACAAAGCACTGTTAGCTGAATTGGAGCGCGCAGACCGATACCAGCGGCCGCTGTCGATACTGCTCATGGATATCGATTTATTCAAACAGGTGAATGACGAGTACGGTCATCTTACCGGCGACAAGGTGCTCGTTACCCTGTCCCAGACAATCAGGGAAAATCTGCGCGCATCCGATATATTAGGCCGCTGGGGAGGAGAGGAATTTCTCGTGATCTGCCCGGAGACAGACCTTGAACAGGCAAGAAACGTCGCAGAGAAAGTACGTCAGGCCATTGAGGGCACAGACTTCGAGCTCGGCAAAACGATCACCATCAGCATTGGTCTATCGGTGCTCATCGAAGGAACCAGTGCTGAATCGCTGGTCGCAGAGGCGGACAAAGCGCTCTACCAGGCTAAAAGCCAGGGACGCAATCGCGTATGTACCACACCCATAGCTGCCTCAAGTGGCACCGAAAAATCTCCATGAGATCTACTGGCAGGCGCTCAAGCACCGTACGGTCACACCAAAGTTCATGATCCGTAAATTCACCTTTCCCGCTCTGCTGCTTGCCCTGGCCTACGCTCTTTGGGCCAGCGCGGACTTCGTAGAAATCGCCGCGGGTATCGCCTTGTTCATGTTTGGCATGCTGTGCCTGGAGGCGGGATTCAAGTTCTTTACCGGTGGCCCGCTGGAGGCGGCGCTGCGCATATCCACGGACAAGCTGTGGAAGAGTCTGAGCTTCGGTGTGATCAGCACTACCATGATGCAATCGAGCTCGCTGGTGTCGCTGATTACCGTGTCCTTCGTCGGGGCCGAAATGATCACTCTGGCTGCGGGCATCGGCATCATCATGGGGGCCAATATAGGCACCACCACCGGTGCCTGGCTCATCGCCGGCTTTGGCCTCAAGGTGAACATCGCCGCCTACGCCATGCCTGTGCTGGTGTTTGGTGTGCTGTTTAGGCTGCGACAAACCCGAGCCGTGCAAGCTCTGGGCGATGTCATGCTCGGCTTTGCCTTTTTGTTTCTGGGCATTCATTACATGAAGATCGGCTTTGAGGCCTTCCAAAGCAGCTTCGATCTCTCTGCCTATGCTATCGCCGGCTTTCTTGGAGTCGTGGTTTACACAGCCATAGGCATGCTGATCACCGTGATCATGCAGTCGAGTCATGCCACGCTGCTGATCATTATCACTGCCCTCGCCGCCGGTCAGGTCAGCTATGAAAACGCGCTGGCGCTGGCCATTGGTGCAAACCTGGGTAGCACCATCACCATCGTGCTGGGGAGCCTGTCCTCCAATATTGGCGGTAAGCGTCTCGCGGCGTTTCACGTGCTGTTTAATCTGATTACTGCGCTGTTTGCCATGCTCTTTATCACCCAGCTTGCAGGGCTTGTGGACACACTCGCGATCACGTTCGGGATACCCGCCGATGACGCCCTGCTCAAGCTGGCGCTCTTTCATTCGCTGTTCAATATTCTCGGGGTTATGGGTTTTGCCGCCTTCGTCGCCCGCATCGAGAGCGTGCTGCAGCGATTAATCAACGCCCACCCCCAGGGCTCGCAGTACCCGCAGTTTCTTTTTCCCGATGCTCTGGAAACTCCCGCCACCGCAGTAAACGCCGTCAGCAAAGAAGTCGAACATCTCCTGGAGAACGCCTTCGGCTTACTGGCCCATGGAGTGAGCCTGCGTCGCCAGACTATCGATTCCGAGGACTCCTTAAGCAAGGCTGTGCAGCAAACCCGACGCATTTTTCTCATTGATGTCGACGACGACTACGAAGCCAGCATCAAGGGTTTGCACACGGACATCATCGCGTTTATCGCCAGCGCTCAATCCAGGGAATCCAACGCATCGGCGAACGAACGGCTTTTTGAATTGCGCCGGGCCAGTCGAAGCATCGTCGAAGCCGTTAAAGCCATGAAGCACCTGCACAAGAACTTACGGCGTCACGGCCTGTCAGCAAACCCCGCCGTGCGTGCACGCTACGACCAGATTCGTCTGCAAATAGCACAGCTATTGCGCGAGATCCGAAAAGCGCTACGAGAAGAACCGGGAGAGCTGGTAGTGCTATCTCTGGATGTGGCCCGACTGGAGCAGGAAAAAATCGGCAAGCAGCTGCTGCTGGATCTGGACGACGCCATTCGCCAGCGAAAGATCCCCGTTTCCATCGTCACATCGGTGATGAACGACGAAGACTACGCCCAGAGCATCGGAGACAGTCTGCTGCGGGCCCTGGCGATTCTTCGAAGCGCCGGTTGGCGTCCCTCGTCAGAAAGCCTTGCCCTGAGCAATGAGGACATCAATGAACTGCTGGAAAAATGAGTCCCGACTCAAACAATGCTCAGGCACCTGCAGCAACGGAGTGGCACCATGAAAGCAAAAAAACTGCTCAAGCGCCTCGGCGAGTTTCTGGATGCTGATGAGAAAACCCAGTACCGGGAATTCACGGCCACCAAAAAGATCCTGAAAGCGTTAAAAGAAAAAGAAGACACGCTCAAGGAACAGCTCTTGATCACCCTGGATGCGCAGGAGCGGTCGGCCATTCAAACCAAGCTTGATGTGATCTATGCCCAGCGAAAAAAAGGCGTCGAGCGTGTTAAACAGTTAAAGGAGCTAGAACGGTCTGGCGATGGTGACGCCAAAGATAAATAGGTGCTCGCCATCCACAAAATCCACATCGATCTGCGGGGACACCTCATAAGCATCAAAATGGAAGCCATACTCCAGTCCCAACCGAACAAGAAAAAAGGAGCCCTCTTCTTCGGAGTCCTCGATTCCCGGTCCGGCGTACACCTTCCACGGGCCTCGGTGGATCGCCACAGGTAGCACAGCGACGTTGGTGTGAAAATCTCCACCCACGTGCTCAAAAATCGCGCCAACGCCAAAGCGCTCATTGATCCGATACTCGTATTCCAGACCCAGGGTTAAACCCTGGTATCTGCGTGTTGCGGTGGTATCGCCCATGAACACGCCTACGGTTTGGTGGGGGAAGCCAAGCTTGCTGTGGCCACTGTGCGCTTCCGCGTCATCGTGGTGCAGTGCGGTCGCTAGCGCAGCATCTCCGTGCTCCTGAACCTCAGGATCAGCCGCTGCCCAACTATTCGCACTGCCGGTAACAACGAACGCGAGGGGCAGGCACCAATGCACAAAATGTTTAATCATCGCCATGAATCTCCAGATATGCCGCATGTCCTCGAGCCTCAATCACTTCCCGGCCCAGGGTATCTGCCGAGAGAATCGCAGCATGCAGTTTCTCTGCCGATACCTCCATGGGCATATTCCCCATAAAGGGGAACTCCAGGGCCGCCCCCACCACCGCAAAAATACTCTCCTGATCATCCCGGGACAGCGATAAGTGCCCAAGATGTACCGGTAAGCCGATGCGCGCAAAAAACTCCGTAGCGCGCCTTGCTTCATCATCCCAGCCCTCCAGAGCCAACTGCGCCAGTACCCCCATGGCTACCATTTCACCGTGCAGGTAGCGCTGATGTACATGCTCGATAACTGTGTAGGCCTGGGCAAAACCGTGGCTTGCCGCAAGACCGCCACATTCAAAACCAATACCACTGAGCAGAGTATTTGCCTCGACAACGCGCTCCAGCGCATCGTCAATCATGCCGGATGCGAGCGCAGCCAGAGCCGCCTCGCCGTCGCTGTAAATAGTCTTTGCGCAAAGCTCGGCAATCGCCGCACCGGCCAGCGTCGGGCTCGCCCCAAAGGTGGTCACGGCCTGGGGATTTAACGAGCAGGCCCGGGCTTCGTACCAGGTGGCCATGGCATCGCCCATGCCGGCCACCAGGTATCTGGCAGGCGCCGCAGCAATCACTGCGGTATCCACCAACACAAGGGCAGGATTCTCGGCAAAAACTTCGAAAGTCTCTGAGACACCCTCAGGCGTGTAGATCACCGACGCCGCAGAACAGGGGGCGTCATTGGATGCCAGCGACGGAACCACCACGGCAGGCACGGCCAGTCGATGCGCAATACACTTGCCAGCATCTACAACCTTGCCGCCACCCAGCGCGATCACCGTTGCCGGAGGCGTCTCCTGAGCGCGCAGCACATCCGCATGTTTTTCAATTTCCTCAAAGGAACACTCTCCCCCAAAGGTCAGGATGGTCGCCGGTATACCGGCATGGGCAAGACTCTTTAAAAGATCAGCACCCTCGGCCCTCTGACTGCGGGCAGATAGCAAAACCGCACAGGAGTCAAAACCAAGTTTGCGAAGATAGGCGCCGGTTTGCGCGATGACGCCCGGGGCCTGTACGTATCGTCGCGGACTGCCAAACACCCGCGGCATGGCCTGAGACGGAGTAGGTAGAGCGAACAACTCCAGACCCATCGCTTGCTCATCATTACCGGACTGTGGCGCGCTGTGCTGTGGATCCTGACTATTATCTGTCATCACTCAATACCCCTGTGTCATGCAGGGGATTCTAAAGCAAATACGCATATTGGGTCGCTTCGTGGCAAAATCGCGGCCTAGCTTAAAAACAGAGATCCTGCAATGACCAACCCTTTACTTGAAGACAGCCCCTTGCCGCAATTTTCCGCTATCAAGCCGGAACATGTCGAACCGGCCATTGATGATTTATTGGCGCGGAACCGCGAAGCCGTCGAGACCCTGCTTCAGACCGGGCAAACACCACGCTGGCAGACGCTGGTTGAGCCCCTGGCACTGCTGGACAATCAACTGTCCCGGGCCTGGTCGCCGGTTTCACACCTCAATGGCGTACTTAACAGCGAGGCACTGCGCGAAGCACACAGCGCCTGTCTGGCAAAGTTGTCGGACTTCAGCACCGAAATGGGTCAGAACGGACGACTTTTTGAAGCCTACAAGGCGGTGGCAGAAGGCGGCGAAGACCTCAACGACGAGCAACGCAAAGTACTGGACAATATCCTGCGCGATTTTCATTTGTCCGGCGTAGACCTCCCCAAGGACCAGCAGCAGCGCTTCAAGGAAATACAACAGTCCCTATCGGCACTGTCCAGCGACTTTTCCAACAAGGTGCTTGACGCTAACAACGCCTGGAGTAAAGCGCTTGCCAGCAGCGATGATCTGGCCGGCCTCCCGCAGGCGGCCATTGATCTGGCCAGACAAACCGCCGAGCAGCGCGGGCTTGAGGGTTACCTGCTCACCCTGGACTTTCCGTCCTATCAGCCGGTGATGACCTATGCCGAAGACGCGGCGCTGCGCGAGGAGATGTATCGCGCCTTTGCCACCCGCGCCAGCGACCAGGGCCCTCACGCAGGACAGTACGATAACAGTGACAACATGAACGAAATCCTTGCGCTGCGCCATGAAGCAGCGCAGCTTCTGGGTTTTGGTAACTACGCCGAGCGCTCCATCGCCACCAAGATGGCCCGCAGTACCGATGAGGTCATGGGCTTTTTAAATGACCTGGCCAGCCGCTCCAAAGCGCAGGCTGATGCGGAGTTCGCTGAGCTGAAAGCCTACGCGGCCGATCATCACGCTCACCCTGAACTCCAGCCCTGGGACGTCGCCTATTTCAGCGAAAAGCTTCGTCAGCACCGGCACAATATCAGCGAAGAAGAAGTGAAACCCTACTTCCCCATCAACCGGGTGATTCCCGGCATGTTTGAGGTGGTGGGCAAACTGTTTGGCGTGAGCTTTCACGTGATTGACGGCGTTGAGACCTACCATCCGGACGTGACGTTCTACGAAATCCGCAATCCCGATGGCAGCCTGCGGGGGCAGTTTTACTTTGATCTTTACGCCCGTCAGCACAAGCGGGGGGGCGCCTGGATGGCCGACTGTCAGTCCCGCATGAAGACCGACACGCTGGAACAGCCGCCTGTGGCCTACATGACCTGCAACTTCACACCGCCGGTCGGTGACGCTCCCGTGCTACTGACCCACCGTGAGGTAGAGACACTGTTTCACGAGTTCGGTCACGGCCTGCACCACATGCTCACCCGCGTGGACTACCCGGACATTGCGGGCATCAGCGGTGTTGCCTGGGACGCGGTAGAGCTGCCTTCACAGTTCATGGAGAATTACTGCTGGGAACGCGAGGCACTGGATTTGTTCGCAGCGCATCACGAAACCGGCGAGGCTATTCCCCAGGAACTCTATGAGCGCATGCTTGCCGCCAGAAACTTTCAGTCCGGCATGATGATGGTTCGCCAGCTGGAATTTGCGCTCTTTGATTTTCGCATGCACCTGGAATACGACCCGCAAAACAGCGGTCGCATCTACGATATTTTGGAAGAAGTTCGGGCGCAGGTCGCTGTTGCGCCCGCCCCGGACTGGAATCGCTTTCCCCACGCTTTCTCGCATGTGTTCGGCGGTGGCTACGCGGCGGGGTACTACAGCTATAAATGGGCCGAGGTGTTGTCTGCCGATGCCTTTTCAAGATTCGAAGAAGAAGGCGTGTTCAATGAGACCACCGGTCGCGCATTTCTCGAAAACATTCTCGAGCGAGGGGGTTCGGACGAGGCGATGAACCTGTTCGTGGCTTTTCGGGGCAGAGAACCCACAGTAGATGCACTGCTTAGACATACCGGCATTGCTGCCTGAGCTCTCGAGCGTTTTAAGGGGTCGGTAGCAGCACTGCGCGCAGAAATTTGCGCACCGGCGCCGCGGAGCGCAGCGCATCTTCTTCCTGGGGCACGTGCCCCAGGTCAGGCAAACGCACCAAACGACTGTTCGGGAGTGCTGCCTGATAGTCAGCTGCGTTGCCTACCGGGATCATGCGATCTGACTCACCCCAGAGCAACAGGACCGGCGCAGAGATCTGTCGTAGTAGCGGTTCAGGGTCCACAAGCACCGTTTGCGCCATTCGCTGGAGCAGCGCTTCTCGAGACCCGGGTGCCAGCATCAGGTCGTGATACCGAGTCACCCTGTCCTCACTCAGCTTGTTTGCATCTGCATAGGCCGGCGCAAGATTCATCGCAAGAACAGATTTAGGTAGCGCGTAACGCATAAGACCCATCACCGCAGGGACTTCAGGCGCTTTGCCGTATTCAAAGCCTTCACTGGCAAATCCATCCGGAGACACTAAAACCAATGCAGACACGCGCTGCGGATACATCGCCGCCATACGCCAGGCGATCCGACCACCAATGGAGTTTCCGACAAGTGCTGCACGGGCAAGGCCCAGCTCATCCATCAGTGCAGCGAGGAGTTGTACCGCGCGCTCGTCGGAGTAATCGCCAGTAGGGTCCGGATAGGAAAGGCCCGAACCGGGTAAGTCGAAGCGAATCACCCTGAACGCATCATCAAGCTCTGCCGCCCAACCATCCCAGGTGTGCAGGCTCGCGCCAAAGCCATGGAGCATAATGACAGCGGGTGCGTCAGTGTCGCCCGCTTCCCGCACGTGCAGGCGAACCCCATCGATCATGCGCAAGTCTCCGACATCCTCGAGATACAAAGCCTCGAGTTCGGCGCGGGGCCTGTCCGGGGTCCACAGCCATACACCCGCCGCCAGTGTGGCAGGCAGCAGAAGCAGTCCTAAAAGCTTTAAAAATCGCTTCAAGCGCTTACTGGCCTCCGGTCATAGCCGGCACCGATGCGGCAGAATCTGCCTCATTCCTCGCCCGGGTGATATTCCCGCACAGCCCGCGCGTCGACATCTTTGCGATAGAAGGCCACATCCTTAAAGTTGCGATCGACATAGGGCTGCGCCTGATCATAAAAATGCGGGGAACCCGGGTCACCGCTCTGACCACCGGCGAGAATGCTCTTGGCCCGCACTTTGTCGCCAAACTCCACCACCGCCACAAAGCTGTTACCCGACACGCCGTAGATACGCCTGGTATCGCGGCGCACGGCGCGATAGGACGCCAGGGCGCCCCAATCGCCAGAGGCCAGGCCTACGGGCAGACTGGGCTTATCGTCATCAAATGCCAGGTTGATATCTCCGGATAGCCGCTGAAAACGATTGATCTCGCCCCAGGGAATGTTCCAGTCGCCAAAGTCGTTCTGCAGACGGTCCAGCGCCGAGGCAAACACGTTCAAGCGCTCCGCATGGGGCGACTCAGTGCCAAAGTAGTTGATTAGCGCCATCTTGCTAAGACCCCGGGGATTCTGTCCGTCTTCGCGAAACTGCATCCCGTAGAAATACGCAAGGGACATGGGGACCGACTCTTTGCTGGTCCGAAAATCCCAACCGCGCAAGGCATCAATCGCCGGCGCAAGTTGGGGAAAGTCATCACCCTGCGCGTCATAAGCCTCTACAAGCCCGGGAATCAGCGCTTCAAATCCCGGCAGGTAACTGTCGTAGGCAAGGTCCAATAATCCATCAAGCGTCAGGTCCGAGACATCTTTGAGCACCCGCTGCGCATGAATGCCACGAAAGTTCTCTGCATCCGGTGCCATGTACACGGGGTAATCCCGGGGGTCCGGACTGAACGCTCCTGCGACCGTAAACGGCGTGGAGTTACAGTTTTGCAGCCAGCCATTCGCAGGATTAGTCACCGTCACGATCTCATCGATGCTGTGCAGACCCAACCAATCGGTGGCCGGATTGCTGCCATCTACCGGTTTTGAAAAATCGAACCGAACATCGCGCCTGGGAATAAAGTTTCCATGGTAGTAAGCAATGTTGCCGGAGGAGTCTGCATAGACCGTATTGTTGGACGAGTTGGTGCGCAGATCCATCATGGCGTTAAAGCCCTCGAGCCCGTCTTGTTTACTGCGCACGTAGGATTGCTCCAGCGCCGTGACCGGATCCCAGTTGATACGGGTCGCCACCCATTTGCCGTCCAGCATATGAGTGATCGGCCCATGATGCGTGCGGTAAGTCGGGAAACTGCGCTCGGCCATAGCATCACCGTCTTTGTAACGCAGCGTCACCTTTGAAACCTCCACCGGACGCAGCTCTTCACCATAGCGATACATCAGCCGGCCGTCCTCGCTCTCGACGATCTCCTCGACAAACTCGTCCATAAAATCGACGCCGGTGGAGGTATGCATCCAACCGGTATGCTCGTTAAAGCCCTGATAGACAAAAAACTGACCCCAGGTCACGGCGCCATAGGCGTTCAGACCCTCCTCACTGACGACGTGCACTTCGCCACGAAAGTACAGCGAGGTATGCGGGTTAATGAGCAGCATGGCGTTACCCGAGCGGGTGCGGTCACCGGAAATGGCAAAGCCGTTGGAACCCAGATGCTGCTCATAGCCGAGTCGGGGTGCCCGCGCCTGCTCCAGGGCCGCCAGTGCTATGGAACGCCCTTCGCCATAAAATGCCCGAATGCCGTCCAGGGGGATTTGCTCGATATCACCACCAATGGATCCTTCGAAAAAGAACATAGGCATCCAGGGCTCAAAGCGGGTCAGCACCTTGGGGGTCACCTGTGGGTGCGTGGCCAGATAGTAGTTGAGGCCGTCGGCAAAGGCATCGCACAAAGCCTGCAGCCAGGCCGGGGCAGCCGCGTAGGCCGCCTTCGCTTGGTCTGTGGTCATATACAGTCGTGCGCGCAGGTCACTGAACAGCGCGGCCTCTCCCTCGGCCTCGGCCAGGCGCCCAATCGCCCAGTAATAATTGCGCTCCACCCGGGGAAAATCGTCTTCTGCCTGCGCATACAAAAGACCAAACACCGCGTCGGCATCGGTCTTGGCGTAAATATGCGGCACCCCAAAATCATCCCGGATGATCGTTACCGCCTGCGCCCGAGCCGCCAGGCGCCGGAGCTCAGGGTCAGTCTGTGCCATACCCTTGTCCGCACAGGCCTTCTCGGCTTCGCGTATACGCTCCATGGCCTCGCGCTTTTTATCTCCCTGGGGAGAAAACACATAGGCCTCGTTGTACTTGTTGTACTGGTCCTTGGCTACCAGGCAGGGAAACTCCGCTTCGGGCAGATCGCCGATGCAAGCACTGAGTACTGCGGTAGTCATGACGAGTGCCATCAGTCGGACCATAAGTTGCATTCTCCTTCGTTGCTCGCAAAACGCTGACGCGAGTGGGTGTCTATGGGCGGTCAGAATACTCAGTTCCACCACGGATTGGCAGGGCACTCCCCCAGTAACCACTCATATCCTGACCATGGAGTCGACGATTGCATAAGCGACGCGGATAAATCAGCATAGCGCCTTTGCAAATAACCCCGCATTTGCCCCACCGTCAGAGGACAGAATAATGAAAACACGCATCACCGAACTATTTGGCATAGAGCACCCCATTATTCAGGGTGGCATGCACTATGTGGGCTTCGCAGAACTTGCGGCCGCTGTGTCCAACGCCGGCGGCCTGGGAATCATCACGGGACTGACGCAAAAGACACCTCAGGACCTTGCCAACGAGATCGCCCGCTGCAAAGACATGACCGACAAACCCTTCGGCGTGAACGTCACCTTTCTTCCGGTGGTCAATGCCCCGGACTATCCGGGCATTATCAAAGTCATTATCGACGGTGGCGTAAAAGTGGTGGAGACCGCAGGCAACAATCCCGTGGAGTATCTGCCGGCGCTCAAGGAAGCCGGCATCAAGGTGATTCACAAGTGCACGGCGGTGCGTCATGCGCTCAAAGCCCAGAAGATCGGTTGCGATGCGGTCTCGGTGGATGGTTTCGAATGCGGCGGACACCCCGGTGAGGACGATATCCCCAATATGATTCTGCTGCCGCGCGCGGCCGACGAGTTGGACATTCCCTTTGTCTCGTCCGGGGGTATGGCAGATGCTCGATCCCTGGTGGCGTCACTGGCCATGGGCGCCGAAGGCATGAATATGGGTACGCGTTTTCTGGCGACCAAAGAAGCACCGGTGCACGACAACGTAAAGCAAGCCATCCTGGAAGCCACCGAGCTGGACACGCGACTGGTCATGCGGCCACTGCGTAATACCGAGCGTGTGCTGAACAACCCCGCTGTTGAACGCATCCTCGCTACGGAAAAAGCCAAGGGCAGAGAGCTCGAATTTGGCGACATCGCCGGCGAAGTTGCAGGCGTCTATCCCCGGGTAATGCTCGATGGCGAGGTCGATTGCGGGGCCTGGTCCTGCGGCATGGTGGCGGGATTGATCAACGACATCCCCACCTGCGAGGAGCTGATCAGCCGCATTATGGCGGATGCCGAGCACATGATCCGTCAGCGCCTGAGCGGCATGCTCCAGGGCTAGCGCAAACCATAACTGCGAACCCCACCGTCGTAACATGATGGATATGAGCCTGGACACACACCTGTTTGCCCGCATTGCGGGCATTTTGTTTCCTATCGTGGCCATTGTCATCGCGGGGTTTTACTACGGGCGCAAACACAATCCCGAGATGTCTGTAGCCAATCGACTGAACATGGATGTGTTTGTGCCGGCGCTGATTCTCGGCGCCATGATGAGCAAGAGCTTTGACCCCACGCGCTATGCAGGCCTTGCCGCCGGCGCTGCCCTGATCGTGCTTGGCAGTGGACTTCTGGCCTGGCTACTTGCCCGGGCGCTGCACATCGAGTGGCGAACCTTTGTGCCGCCCATGATGTTCAATAACTCGGCCAATATCGGTATCCCCCTGGCGGTGCTGGCCTGGGGAGATGATGCCCTGGCCGCCGCGGTGATTCTGTATAGCGTATCCAACGTGCTGCACTTTTCCCTGGGCCTGCACATGCTGGACCGGGACGCACAGCTAAAAACGCTCTGGCGTAATCCAACACTGCTTGCGGTGTTTGCGGGTCTTGGCATATCCCTGCTGCAACTGCCTGTCTGGCCTCCGCTGGTTGAGGCATTGCAGCTGATGGGTAACGTTGCGGTACCGCTTTTACTCTTTGCCCTGGGCGTACGTATGCGTGAGGTGCGCTTTGATGCATTGACTGCACCGCTGCTCGGCGCATTCTTAAAGCCGGCCGTGGGTATGCTCCTGGCCTGGGGACTGGCCCGGGCACTGGGCCTTAACGAGCAAGACAGCGCGATGCTCATTGTCTTTGGCGCCCTACCCCCGGCGGTCATGAATTTTCTGTTCGCCGAGCGCTACAACCAGAATCCGCAGCGCGTGGCCGCCATTGTCCTTATCGGTAACCTGGCGTCGCTGATTATTCTGCCGCTCGCCCTAGGCCTGGTGCTGTAAATTCCCGTCGCTTGACCTGAACTGTCAAGTGCTAGAGGGTGCATACTCTTTTGTAGGACCAAGGAGAATACCTATGCCAAGCGTTCTGATCACCGGAGTTAACCGCGGTCTGGGTTTGGAGTTCATCAAACAGTATGCCGCCGCCGGCTGGACCGTCATGGGCACCTGTCGCGACCCGGACAGCGCCAGTGAAGCACAGGCCGTCGCTGCGACCTCACCGAATCTGAGCCTTCATCAACTCGATGTCAGTGACCCCGACGCCGTCAATGCACTGGCAGAAAAGCTCAAACATACGGCGATTGATGTGCTCATTTTGAATGCGGGAATGATGGCCGAACGCACGGGACTGGGAACGTTTAACGCCAAGGACTTTTTACAGGTTCTCAATGTTAACGTCGTGGCTCCCGCGATCTTTATTCAGGCCTTTGCCGGGCATGTCGCTGCCAGCGAGCGTAGAATCATCGTGGGCATGGGCAGCACTCTGGGCAGCATTGCAGGAAACACCAGTGGTGGCATGTACAGCTACCGAAGTTCCAAGGCAGCGCTGCACGCCATCATGCGCACCGCCAGTGTCGATCTGAAAGACAAAGGCATTACGGCCATCGCCATGCACCCGGGCTGGGTGGTGACCGATATGGGCGGTGAGGGCGCAGACATTCAAGTCAGCGAATCCATCGCGGGCATGATGTCAGTGACTGATGGATTGAGCCTTAGCGATAGTGGCAGACTGCTCACCTACGCCGGCGGGGAGCTGCCCTGGTAGGGCTGCCGCAAGCCCCCAAAACAAAACCATAAGCAACAACAAACCCCTGGAGAAAAGCTATGACCCCCTTACTGACGCTTGTTGTATACATGACCCTGCTGACGTTTCTCGCCATTATGCTCAGTGCCTTTTTGGTGAATCGCGAGTGGACCCCCGAGGGCCTCAAAGCAGGCCTGAGTAATCGCGACAACGTGCCCGAGGCGACACCTCTGGGAGGTCGCGCGCAAAGAGCCGCAAATAACAGTATTGAAGCGCTGATCATGTTCGTCCCTTTGGCATTGGTGGCACAGATCGCCGGCAGCGCTGAAGCGGCAATCACCGGCGCGACTATTTTTATCTGGGCCAGGGTCGCTTACCTGCCTATCTATATTGTGGGCATTCCCTATCTGCGCAGCCTGGTGTGGGGCGTAGGCGTAGCGGGTCTGGCAATGATCGTCATGGCGCTGCTCTGAGCTACTGCGTATCAGCATGGAGTCGCATAATCCCCACCGGGATGCGGATTTTTCCCGCGCGGTACTCCATGAGCTTTACCGTTACCCGCTGAAGCGTCGGGAAGTTGCCTGGCTACTCTGGGCGCTTACCGGCTTGTTTGGCGGGCATCGTTTTTATCTTGATCGGCCGGCAACGGCGCTGGCCATGGCAGTGACCGCCGGCGGCGGCCTCATCTGGTGGCTCATTGATATCTTTTTGATTCCCGGGATGCTGCGATCCTTTAACACCGATCAGAGCGCGCGCCAGAAGACGGGACAGCCACCGCGCGCACTATCCTTTATGCCGCCGATTCGAGGCATGGTTCTCCCGCCGCGTCCGGACTGGATAGACAAGCGTCAGGGCCGCGGACGGCTCTACGGTGACGTGCTGGTATTGATGCTGGCCGGTATCAGCGTCGGAGCCATTTCATCCAGTACCGGCAACCTCGAACCGATCATCGCCATTGTGGCCCTTAGCGCGATCACCCTACTGGGCGCCCGCTGGGATGCGCTGGCAACCACGCCCGTCCTTCGAAATTTTGATCGCTGGAGTCATCGCCTGCGTCTGTACTACTACGTGAACGACCCGGGCGGCCCGTTAACGCTGTTCTTTCGGCCCATTCTGGGGCTTGTGACAGCCCCCTTTCGCAAGCGCGCCCGCGCCGAGGCCTGGCTCTATCTGCAGATAGGCCTTTGGTTCACCATCATCTTTACAGGTCTGGACGTGCTTGAAGCCATCTCTATCGATGCACAGGGCCTGAGTATCCACCCCCTGAATTTTCTGGGTGATGTCGCGATCACCCTGGCATCGATCTACGCCTTTGCAGCCCCTATTGGCGCCATTTTGACCACCCACGTGCTTTTGGAACGACGGGACGTGACCGTCTGGTTACTGACCTGTATCACCCTGGCGGCGATTCTGCTGGGAACTTCGATCTAAAACCATCCGAAGCCGATGCGACGGAAAGTCGCAGTCGCTCACTCAGCGGGTGGCAGCGTCGCCAGGCCCTGGCGAATCGCCTTGGCCACAGCGTCCGGATTCACAGTATTGGCATCCTCAACAACCATGCTGACCTGCACGCGCCACAACACATCGGTTGTTTTGGCATCAACAAAAATCAGCATAAGAACGCCGGTCTCCACGGCACCGCCAAAGGCATAGGCGTTGTCTGCGGAGGCCCCGTCTATCTGGCGGTTAACAGAGCTGGGATACAACACCGTGTTAGACGACACCCGGGGCATCTGCCCTTCGTTGTACCCGGTGGACGCCATGTACTCAACCAGAAACTCGGCATCGGCCTTATCCACCCGGCGGTAGCCCAGCTCGCTCATCTTTGCCTCAACACCGGCACGAATTGCGGCGCTCGATTGGGGCAGACGATCCCGACTGCGTTCGCTTTGCGAGGGGGGCTCGCTGCGCCAGGCATAGTCGGTGAAGCCCGTGGCCACAAACGTCTGCGTCTCCTCGGGAAGCACCTCAACACCACTGCATGCGCTCAGCAGAGCCGTTGCCAAAAGCAGTAGCAAGACCCTGTCACGGGATAATCTGTACATGTCGCGAAGTGAGGTAGTCATACGCAAACTCAAACCTTAAAAATGCGTACGCAGGATAGCAATGGTCTGCGACAATTGCGATTGATCTTCGGATGCAATACGGGCGTAGACTTGCGCCGCACATCCGGTATTGTGCGCGATCTACGCTCCAGGACCGACACTCAAAAAGAGCCCCATGTATGAACGCAAGCGACCATTACGCCATTGGCACAGCGGGAGTCCCCTGGGGCCCGGCAGAGAAATCCGCGTGGCTCGCTATGCAAGCCGCCAAGCGTTCCTACTCAGGACTTGTTGAATCACGAATCACCAAGCTCGGCGAGCGGTTTGACGCGGATTGTTATGCGCAGCTGGATTACCCGGCCGGGCAGTACACGCTTTATGCGCTGAGTACCAAAGACTGGAACCCGGATCTCCCGAACATCCTGATTACCGGCGGCGTGCACGGCTACGAAACCAGCGGCGTGATGGGCGCACTGGTGTTTCTTGAGCAGGCGTTCGAGCGCTACGCCAGCGCCTTTAATTTCCTGGTTCTGCCCTGCATCAGCCCCTGGGCCTTCGAGACCATCAATCGATGGAATCCGGACGCGATTGACCCCAATCGATCTTTCGTCGATGACAGTCCCGCCGGGGAGTCCCGGGCCGTGGTGCACTATCTGAAACAGCGAGGCCTGGCGTTTACGGCCCACTTTGATCTGCACGAAACCACCGACACAGACAATACCGAGTTCCGCCCAGCCCTGGCTGCACGGGACGCCAAAGCGCAGGACCACTGGGATATACCCGATGGTTTTTACACGGTGGCCGACAGCTCGCGCCCCGCGCCGGAGTTTCAAGAGGCGATCATCAACGCCGTGGCAAAGGTCACGCACATCGCACCGTCCATCGACGGCAGAATCATTGGCGAGGCACTGCAGCAAACCGGGGTCATCTGTTACGACGGCATTGGGCTCGGGCTATGCATGGGTGTTACCGACGCACCCTTCGTCACGACCACCGAGGTGTATCCGGACAGTCCCCTGGTCACCGAGCAGGACTGCATCGCAGCGCAGGTCGCCGCCGTCACGGGTGGACTGAATTACCTTTTGGAAAGTAACGCCCATCGCTAGTCACCTGCGGCACTAACTCAGGCAGTGTGCGACTGCCGCAAGGCCGGATAGCGGGGCTGGTCGATGGCCAGCTGACCCGCAACGGTTTGGCGCAGGTGCTCTGCCAATCCCGGACTATCGAGCGGCATACCGGATCGCAGCCTGTGAACCAACGCCCAGCGCAACTCATCAAGCTGCGCTAACTCAGGTAACTGGCCGTCGCCAGTCAGGAGCGCCTGCAGGCGCTGCTGTTCCTGTCTGGCCAGCTCGCCGGCGTACTGAAACTCCCGCTGCGCGATGCCTAAAGAATTGGCCGCAACCTTGGCGAGAAAAGCATTGCGGCCGTCCAGGGCCGTAGCCACATCGCCGGCCAGAAACTCCGCCACACCGACCAGCAACTCCTGGGGCATGGGCAGCTGCGTCCCCCTACCCCCGTCGACGTTCATCAGGGGCAGCTCAAAGGGCCCGGGAATCAACAAGTTAACGCAATCCATTTGCGCCTCGGACGAACGCCGGCCAATCACCGGGCGCTCCAGGCTGGGGGTTTCGCCGCTGCGCCAGGCATTGGCCATTTGCAGGGTCGCCATGGCCCACCAGAACGAGCCAAACACCTGCCAATACTTAAGCTCGCCTAAAGATATTTCGATGCCACTGACTTCCCGGTAACCCTCCAACAGGTCTTCCAGGGTACCGAAGCCCCCCACCGGCAAGGCATCCTTGCCAAAACGCCAGGAGTTAACGCAGAGCCAGCCCAGATCTCTTATCGGATCGCCAATCTGCGCCAGTTCCCAGTCCAGAACAGCGGCAATTCCATCGGGGGTAACCATTAGATTGCCGTTGCGAAAATCTCCGTGCACCACGGTCTTTCGCGATTGTCGGGGCGCATTATCGATCAACCACCGATAGCAATAGTCAACCATAGGCACCGGCACCTGGAGGTCGCGATAGGTCTCCCAGGTCTCCGTGACCAACGCCGTCGGACTGACCTGCGGCAACGCCTGAGCCAACTCCGACGTCTGCCAGTTAAGGGCATGAATGCGCGCAAGAATCTGTCCACACTCCCGCGCCAAACGGGGGCGGACGTCTGCGAGCTCTTCGGCACGGACAATACGCTGCCCCAAAGTTTCTCCGCTCACCCAATCCATGAGAAAGCCGGTGCCCAAACCATCCGCCGGCTGCAGTACATAGTGAATCTCTGGCCCGGGGATGCCGGCGTCCCTGGCAAGCTCAAAGAGACGCGCCTCTGTGGCTAAGCTGATAGTGCCAACGCCTGAATCCGTATCCAATAGGGGCTGCGATCGACGCAGTGCGAACTGACGTTTACCCGTTGGCGTTTCTACAACTACCTGATAGGTCTCCTGACTGGCTCCCGCCGTGAGCTGCTCACAGACCAGCAGACATTGAAAGTCTGCCAACTCTCGTTCCAGCAACCTTGCCAGCGCGGTGGTGAAGCCATCCGACATAGCTAGTCCTCAACACCTTTGGGTTTTCTTTGATTCATAAAACCAAACAGGTAACCCGCGGCCCGGCGTATTTGAATCTCGTCCGCACCCTCGGTAATGCGGTAACGACGATGGTGCCGGTAGATGTGTTCGAAAGGTTTGTAGCGCGAGTAACCCATGCCACCGTGCACCTGCATGGCAAAGTCCGCGGCCTCGCAGCACAGGCGGTTCGCCTGGTAGTTACACATAGAAACCTTGTCTGACACCGAGAACGCGCCGTCTCGATCCATGAGCCAGGCGGTCTTATGAATCAACGCCCGAAGCATTTCACAACGGGCATTCAGCTCCACCAGGGGAAACTGGATCGCCTGGTTAGAGGCCAGGGGCTTACCAAAAGGTTTCCTGTTTTTGGCGTGCTCTACCGCTTCGTTCACGCAGTACTGCGCGGCGCCCAAACTCGACGCCGCCTGGCGAATACGATTCTCGTTAAAAAAGTGCTGAATCACCATGAGGCCTTTGCCTTCGCCACCGAAGATAGCGCCCTGGGGCACGCGCACATCCGTGAAGGAAACGCGGGCATGGTCCGAGGGCATGTTAAAGGTCCACAGGTATTCTTCGACTTTGACACCGGATGCTTTCATGGGAACCAGAAACGCGGTGATTCCCAGAGCATCACCCGGGGCCCCGGACGTGCGGGCCATCACCATATCTGCGTCGGCTGTATGCACGCCGGTATTCCAGGTCTTTTCGCCGTTGATGATCCAGTGGTCGCCATCGCGCACTGCATTGGTCTCCATGTAGGTAGCATCCGAGCCATGCTCCGGTTCGGTGATCCCAAAGGCAAAGCCCTGACGCGCTGTGGCCATACCGTCCAGCCATTGGGCTTTTTGCTCGTCGGTGCCGTACTTGAGCATCAACAGCAAGCCGATGTTGTTACCTACAATGGAGTGTTCATTCTGCAGATCGTTGTGCAGGCCCAGGCCTTTAGCCGCTAAATGCTCGCGAATAATCGCCATACCCAGATTGCCACCGTCGCGACCGCCAAATTCAGCGGGGAAGGGGTAATTGAAAATACCCGCTTCTATGGACAGGTCCTTGGCCTTACGCAACAAGGCCTCCCACTCTTCATTGGGTAACCCGTCGCGATCCCAGTCGGTTCTGGCGTCTTCACGACGATGATCAAAGAAGCGAATATTATCGTCGGCATTCTCCAGGGGCTTGATCCTGTCCTTTATGAATTGATCAATCTCGCTGAGGAATGCACTCACGTCTGCCGGGATTTCGAAGTCCATTGCGTGTCCTTGTTATCGACTACTTCTTTTTCATCAAACTAGACATTTGCCCCAAAGGCGAGGCGAAACGACTATGGTAGCGTTAGTCACTGCTGTAACCTAAACCAACTCACTGCGGCGAGCTGCGCACTCAATACTGCGTTAGATTAAATGGAGATCGCAATGCCTGAGACTACGATCATCGCTCACGTTCGCGCCAAGCGGGGCCATGAAGAATCAGTGGGAAATGAACTGGAGAAGTTACTGGCTCCCACACGCTCAGAACCCGGCTGCCTACGCTACGACATGCTGGTAGATGCCGCAGACCCCGCGCACTTTGTGTTCATTGAAGCCTGGGAATCGAGCGATGCCCATCATGTGCACCTTGAACAAGGCCACATGGAGGCGTTTTTGATCAACTGCAAAGGCACCATCGCAGAGGCGACGTTTTACCACCTACAAGACCGGTAGCACCTGCTGCAACCAGCGCGATATGTCGGCAATCTCCTGCGGGCAGACCGCATGTTCCATGGGGTATTCGCTGTAATCCACCGAGTAGTCCATCTCCACCAAACGCTCATAGGCAAGCTTGCCCTGCTGCACGGATACCATGGGATCGTGAGTGCCGTGGCAGATCTTTATGGGTATCTGCTTATTGGCGCTATTGGGCGTAATCGTGTCTTTGGTCGCGAAATAGGTTGACAGGCACAGCAAGCCCGCCAGTGGGTACATGTGGGTTAGCGCGGTTTGATAAGCGACCGCGCCACCTTGAGAGAAACCCGCCAACACAATACGGTCACTGGCAATCCCCCGATCGATTTCCCGATCGATAAGCAAACGCACCTTTTCTGCTGACTCAATCAACTGCCCGGCATCGACCTTTCGCTCAATATCGATTTCCCTAATGTCATACCAGGCGGGCATCACATAACCGCCGTTGATGGTGATGGGGATTGACGGAGCATTGGGAAACACAAAGCGAACAGCCATATCCGCTGGCAGCTTCAACTCGGGGATGATCGGGGCAAAATCGTTGCCGTCTGCACCCAGGCCATGGAGCCAAATGACGGCGGCATTAGCCGGCGTTGGAGATTCTTTTTCGATGCAGGGAAGCAAAGACATAGCAGCGTGCCTTAATGGTAAACAGGGTGTACCGGGAGTATATACAGGCCCATGGCCGTCTACAGGGCTTTATGCGGCGAAAGTCACCCGTATTGGCGTTATCGCGTTCCGATAGCAAAGGATCATGCTCGATGCGCATGGTGTTACAGCGGCTTACGCAGCTCCATCTCGTCCGAGCTCCTGTCCGGCATCATCACCATTGCGGCACAGGGATCGTCCCGGGGCACGGCGTCAGCGAGCAGCCTGATGTCATAGAGAGCTGTGTCGGCAACCTTCTCGCCCAGAGCACGGGTTTCAAGCTGGCCAACGCTGACCACAACCGTGGTCGCCGATGCCGCGTTGATAGCCGCTGGAATGCCCCAGTCCTTGCGGGCATGGCCGGTACCGGTAATTACCACCACCGGTCCGCCAGTTTGGGCAAGCGCATCCAGACTTGTTCGGGCAAACGCCGCATCGCGTAGGCGCTGGGCTTCGACCATTCCGCCCGGCAAGCCCGGCGGCAACATGTTGCAGTGCGCGTCCTGTTGAAGCGCTTCCCGGGTCACTTGCTGTTTATCGGGCAAGGGCGCAAGCAGGTCAAACGCTGCCGCATCACCGTCAAAGACCGCGGCGGCGCCTTCGGTAGTGGCGCGCCTTACACGCTCATTTGACAGCGCCATACCGTAGATTCGAGCATCACCCAGTGCCTCAAAAACGGGTTGGTAGAGCTGCCAGTCGGGCCAGCCACTGCCTGACCATTCCAGGGCGTCACGCAAATCCGCACCCCGAGCCGCCATACCGTTGGCGACTGCCGCCTGCTGTGGTGTCAACATCTCGAAAGCCACTGCGGAGGGCGCCAATGCGCGAATATAGGCGGCCTGCGTCAGATGATGCTGCGGGTTATCGTGCACCTCGCCCACAATGACAATTTGCGCCTCAACCGGGATTACCGGGAGGGTTATATCCGTTTGGGCAATTCCCGTGCACGCAGAAAGGATCGGTAACAGGGCGATTAACAAAGTTTTGATCTTGTGTGCTCCATAAGCTGTTCGCTGGTAGCGATTTAAGCCAGCTCTTTTCGATCGCCGTAAAGTCGATAAAATATTTTTATCCAAAAGGGTGAAAACAGCGTCGTGTAGGCAATGACCAACACGATAGCGGCATAGGTCGGGCCATCAAAGATTCCGGCGACACGGCCAAGCTCGGCGAAGATAAGACCGACCTCACCCCGGGGCACCATCGCCATACCCACGGCTGTTTTCATCAGCCAGTGCTCTCCCTTTAATACGAAGCCGCCGGCGATTTTTCCTGCGATGGCCACGATGGCGAGACTGAGGGAAAACAGCCAGACAAAGGCTGACCCCCAGTCGACCTCGCGAAGGTCCAGGGACAAGCCCACGGTGACAAAGAATATGGGCGTGAACAGGGAGACGATGGGGCTCATCTCACGCTGGACTTTCTCGGCAAAGTTGGGGTCTCGCCCCAGGGCTGCGCCAAAGGGAAGAAAAAATCGACGCGAAAGGGCCAGTCCGGCGGCAAAGCCACCCAGCAGTTCTGGCGCTCCCGACGCGTGCGCTGCCCAGGCGAAGAGCATCACCAGTGCAACCACAAGCGTGGCAACCACTCCGGTACTCTCATCATTGGAGGCAAAACGACTGATCAGTGCAGACAGTATCTTGGCCAGGACCGGTGCAAGCACAAAAAATAAACCCACGAGCAGGGCCAGGCGCCCGACATTGATCATGCTGAGGTCGCCCGTTTGTGCGAATTCGTACAAGAAGGCCAGCAACAGTACGCCTAGAACGTCGTCTATCACCGCGGCACCGAGAACAAGCTGGCCCTCCCGGCTGTCTTGCCGGCCGACATCGCGCAGAATACGTACCGTCACACCGATGCTTGTCGCGGTCAGTGTTCCGCCAATAAACAGGGCGAGTAGCAGCTCCTGCCCAAACACATAGCGACTGACGCCAAAGCCCAGCGCAAAGGGTAGAAAAAAACCACCAAGCGCCACTGCCACCGAGCGCCATCCCGACTGGGCCAGGCGAGAAAGATCGGTGTCTACCCCTACCTCAAACAGCAGCAGGATGATGCCAAGCTCGGCCAGTAAACGGATCAGCTCTGTGGGCTCGAGCCAGCCCAGAAGGCTGGGTCCCAGAATAATGCCGGCGACCAGTTCACCGATAACGCTGGGAGCGCCAAAGCGTGACGCAAGCGTAGACGCACCCCGGGCAGCAACAAGAATAATTGCCAGTTGCAGAAAAATTTGCGATGCATCCATGGCTCTGCCTGCTTTTCGTTCCTGGTGCTTACATCAAGCTGTGGTTGCAGATCGGCGAACGCCTTCCGCCTTCAAAGTATAAGGAATTGTGCCTAAAAAGACGTAGCCTTCGGATGCGCATCGCACTTTTTGCAGACCCGCAGGGACCGGCAATGCATATCGAGCCGGTGGACGATTCGCGCCGTTCAGAACGCCCGAAGCAGTACGGCCGCCATCGCCGCAATCTGACAAAGACCCACAAAAACTGACAGCAAGTGCAATCGCGAAAAACGCTGGCGGTCACCGGCATCCGAGGCGGCATTTATTGCCGGCATCAGCTGCTGTCGTAAGGGCACTGTACTGAGTGCGATGACGGCAAGAACAAGGCTGCTGCCAAGGTCGATATTCACCAGCAACACAGCAGCGACCACAGAGGTGACAATAAGCCAAAGATAAAACTGCACAAACGCTTTGCGCAACAAAGCTCCCGCTTCGCTGGGAGGCAGCACTTTAAACAAAAACGCAGCGAAGGCCGATGAGTAGAGCAGCGACCCACCGAACAGGAACGCCACCACAAGCTGGGCAGCTGCGAGCTGCCAGTACAGGACGCTCATAGCTCCACAGTCCAGGCTATACCCATGGGAGCCTGGTCGCCCCGGGCGAGCTCGAGCCAGCCGTTACACCAGCCATTTGCATGCACGCGCTTACCGGCAAAAACCGGGCAATGACAAGACCTGCGCGGGCAACGGCCGAGGACTGTAAAAAATTTGCGACGATTGACGTTGTTCATCATGAACGCTTCGTTTGAATTTATCGGTAACTAACGGTACGGCGGCCCCTGAATGATCGGCTCACCGGTGTTCAGCTTTCGTCGCGGTCAAGCGCCGAGCGCAGAAAGCAACAAATTTGATGCACCATAGACGGATTGATTCAAGGGTAGCTGTGATCTCTCGCTGTGCCAGCAAGTCTTCGCTGTCGCAGTCACGCAGGTTCAAGTTCAGGATTGCAATGCAATAAAGACGGGAGTTAAATCACGCGGTACAGGTGCCTGACGCAGAGCGTGGCATTCAACCGGCGGCTGCACACCCGTATCAAGCCTGCGTTAACGCCGCCATACTCAGGAAATTACTGGAAGTCACTGCAATGCAAGAAGCCACACCGCCGGTAGACCTCGATGCCTGCGAGCAAGAACCCCTGGCCTTTTCAGGAAGCATTCAAGACGTCGGCGGATTGATCGCAACCAAGGCGAACGATGGTAGCGTTTGCTACCTTAGCGACAATATCGAACGCTGGTTTGATATCCCCCCTGACCCAAAAACACCAACTCTGGACTCGCTGTTCTTCGACAACTGCGATTACTTCTCTCACCGCCAACGCTCCATATTCAAAGGCAAGCATTTTTTGATTGCGAATGTTACGAGCAATCGTGGGGTAGAAGGCGACGTCATGCTCAGCGTTAATGAGTCGTTACACATCTATGAGTTTGAACCTAAGCCCTCACCCGCCACCCCTGAAAATAAAACGGCAGAGTCAGCTCCAGGTTTTGTCCATGATAGCAACAAGCTCCCCGGCAGCATCGAGGTCGAGAAGCTCATTCGCCGTATTCATGCGCTAACGCATTACCCCAAAATTATGCTCTATCGTTTTTTGGACGGTGACGCGGGCGAGGTGGTCGCCGAGCTGAGCGATCCCGGTCTTGCCAGTTATCAGGGTCTTCGTTTTCCCGCATCCGATATCCCGCAAATTGCGCGGGCGCTGTACATCGACAATCCATTTCGACTGATCTTTGACACACAAATGCCTACCAGTCAGGTCAAGGGGCTGTCGGCTGAGCCTGCTGAGGTACCGGACCTGAGCCTTTCTACTCTGCGCAGCGTTTCACCGGTGCACCTTGAATATCTGGGTAACATGGGCGTTCGATCGTCTGCGTCTTTTCCTGTGGTGGTTATGGGGCGTCTGTGGGGCTTGCTGGCATTGCATGCGGTTACGGCGACGCCCATTCCAATAGCTCAGCGCGTAGCAGTAACCGCAATGATCGAACAACGCCTTGCTCGGGAGCTGATGAACTCGCAAATCAACGAGGATCACGCTCTGTTCAACAGCAATGCCGAGCGACTGCGCTTCTGCGCCAAGGCGCTTATCGCCATGCGTGACGGAGACACGGACGTCCCCTTGCCTAACGGGTTGTTTGAGCTTGTAGACTGTGACGCTCTCATCGTAAATCTCAACGGCGAATGCATTTACAGAGACGAGCTCATCGAACCGGAGGCCGCATGGGCAATTACCGAAGTCGGTCGGCGCGAGGCATCCAGAAACGTGTTCAAGACCGATTCGCTAGCGCGCTATATGACGCAGACCGACGCCTTGCGTCAGCGCGCCAGCGGCCTGCTCTATTGCAGCTGCGGTCCCGATACGGCGGGACCGCAGCTGGAGATTATGTGGCTAAAGTCTGAGCAAACCGTCAAGGTTAGCTGGGCAGGCAAGCCCGACAAGGTCCACTCCGAAATTAATGGTGAGACGCGCATTTCGCCCCGACGATCCTTTGAGGCGTGGAACGATGAAATCTATGGCCACTCCGATGCCTGGGACAGCTCTAATGTGATGCTTGCCAGCAAGCTGATGGTTGCCGTACTTACACGTTCAGTCGGCTGACGACCTGTCACGGCGCTGCTGAGCGGCTTGCATCGCCTGCGCTATGAGTCCGTAGCTAAGTTTGGCGCCGCTGATAACCGGCTCAAGCAACTCCGAGTGCTCCAGAATGCCACTAAAATGCGCATCGAATTGCTGCCAGCGTCTGTGCTCCGGCTCGCCCCGCTCCGCCAGATAGCGTACCGGCAAGTCAGCACCGAGATGCCTGCGAAGTTGTGGCGCTATTACAGCACCACCCAGCGCCGCTCCCTCCAGCACATACCAGGCTCCGAGCCACTCGGCTTCTGACTCAATGGCGGGGCATTGGAATGGCGATGGCGACAACGCATGTGATGCGCACGCGTCGAGATCGTTGAGATCAGCCAGCAGAAACCTGGGAAGATCCGCGGGCGACAACACGGGATGCGCGTAGCCATCGAGCGCATCATCCATGGCGGCGCAAAAAGGGGCAAGCGATTGATAAAGGCACTGCAGTAGCGCCTGATAGTCCCTTCTAGAGGGACGGGGCGACATCAAGCGCCGCATAATTTCACTACGCTCCAGCTCATCGTGTGCGGCGCTGCAGCGTTTTCGTAAACGCTCGCGCTGATTCAAGACAACTCCATCCAACTTATATCCGCCTTTGCCCGAAACCGATTTCCAATGATGCAGCGGCAACGCCTACTGCAGGGGTGTACAGTTTAGGTAGGGAAAACCTATAATCGCCGGAGTGTACATTAAACGCTAAAACCCATAGTTAGAAGGAGCTTTCAGTGTTTTAGCGGTAATCTAAAAAGAGGTAGAAAATCTAGATGGGTACGAGCGGTAATGATCTCTTTCTAGTAGCTATTGGTGCGTCCGCCGGCGGACTGGAGCCTCTACAGCAGTTTTTTACGGCACTAAAACCACCCAAAAACACGGCCTTTGTGGTCATTCAGCATTTGTCTCCAGACTACAAAAGCATGATGGGAGAATTGCTACAGCGAAACACCGACCTGCCTATTTTCACTGTAGAAGACGGCACAAAGATCAAGTCTGGCAACGTCTACCTCATACCGCCCAAGTTCAACATATTCCTTCGCGACACCAACACGTTTGGCGCCACACCAAAACCTTCGGGCGTGATTAATCTGCCCATTGATGTTTTTATCTCGTCGGCGGCTGGCTTTTTTAACGACCACATGGCGGCCATCGTGCTGTCGGGCACCGGGAGTGACGGCGCCCGCGGCGTCGTCGGCGTCAACGCGGCGGGCGGACTGGCGATGGCCCAAAGTCCTGAGTCTGCGCAGTTTGATGGCATGCCAAACTCAGCTATTGCCACTGGATTTATTGATGATGTGGGTGACCCGGAATATCTGGCTAAGCGCATTAGCGCGCATATCGATCAGCGCAATGGTCAAAAACTCCTGGACGAGTCGGACACCAATGAATTTGGGAGCGAGGTCAAACTCACCGATGTACTCCATGAGCTCAAGCTGCGCACAGGCATCCCTTTTGACGAGTACAAAAAATCCACGGTGGCGCGGCGCATTGAACGACGCATGGCACTTAGGCACGTTTCAAGCCTTTCAAGTTATCTAAACCTTCTTCGCACAACGCCTGATGAGTTGGACACCCTGCGCAGGGAAACCCTCATCGGCGTCACCAGCTTTTTTCGCGATCCGGAAGCATTTGAACAACTGAAGCTGGCCATAGGCGAGATTCTCAAGGACAAAGTCAGCGGAGACACTCTGCGAATCTGGGTGGCCGGTTGCTCTACGGGAGAAGAGGCCTACTCCATTGCCATGACCGCGGACGAGTGCATTCGCAACGCCAAAAAGATCATCGAACTTAAAATTTTCGCCACGGATCTTGAGCCCACTTATGTCGATGTAGCCGCCAGCGGGACCTATCCTGAATCCATCAGCTCGGAAATTTCACCCGAACGGCTCAAACAGTATTTTTCCCGGGTCGGCGACAGGCTCCGTGTGAGACCAGAGCTGCGCAAGTCGATAATCTTCGCGAAGCACAACATGATTATCGATGCGCCCTTTACCAAGGTAGACCTGGTCAGCTGTCGCAACACACTCATTTATTTTGAAACTGAGCTGCAGGAACGTGTCCTCAAGCGTTTTCAATATGCACTGGGGCCTAACGGCGTACTATTTCTGGGATCCAGCGAAAGCCTTGGCCGACTACAACGCGATTTCACGGTGATCCACGCGTCGGCAAAGCTCTGGCGCACGCTGCGTCCGGCAGCGCTCTCCTTAGAAGCCTTGCAAGTCGATACAAAAATTCCGACAAACATGCCCAGAGCACGAACCCGAAAAGACGCCGTGTTAGGTGATCCTATCGAACGCGCTCGCCAGGTGCTGATAGAGCATCTAGCGCCACCCAGTTTATTACTCTCGCAGTCCAGAGAGGTGGTACATATATTTGGAGATGTCACGCCTTTCCTCAAATTACCAAAAGGCGAGGCCACACTGGATGCTTCGCGCATGCTGGACACGTCCGCGGCCACAGCGTTATTGAAATTACTTAAAGAACGCGACAGTGAAAGCAGCGCACTGGCGCGATTTGAATCCGGGCCCCTGCGGATCCGCGATGTCGATGATCGTTACTATCGCATGAGACTCGAAGCTCTGGGTAGCCGAAGCGAACATCAGGGTATGCTGCTACTTGCGTTTATCGATGTCAATTTTGCCAGTTCAGACGAGGTGAACAGTCGCGCCACCACGGAGTCCGATAATCAAAGAATCAACGTATTGGAGGGCGAGTTAACCCTTACCCGGCAAAACCTGCAGAACACCATTGAAGAACTTGAAGCATCAAACGAAGAATTGCAGGCCACCAACGAAGAACTGCTCGCATCTAACGAAGAACTCCAGTCTACAAACGAGGAGTTGCAGTCGGTGAACGAAGAACTCTACACCGTCAACAGCGAGTATCAGGAGAAAATCCGCATTCTGGATCAAGTGAATGAAGACCTTGATACCATGGCCACAGCAACGGGGATTCCCACGCTATTTCTCGATGAAAATATCAATATCGTTCGCTTTACGCCCTCAGTAACGACTATTTATCAACTCAGAGACTCCGACATAGGTCGAGGCTTGGAGGAATTCTCCAATAAAATCGGGCTGGAAGACCTGGTGGAGCTGGCTAGGAATGCACTCGCCACCCAAGAGCCCCACGAGCTTCACTGGAGCTCGCCGGACGTTAAGACCATGCTTATCCGGATCGTACCGTACAGCGAGACAGCGTACGGCGCCCGGGCTCTGGTCATCATGTTTATCAATGTCACAGAAGACCAGTCAATCGACAAAATAAACAAAGCGTGATGGCACCGCGTATGGTTTTTGTGATGTGCGCGGCAAAACTCGAATCGCTGAAAGCCAAGGCGTGAAAAAACTGGTGGAATTGGAGAACTCGCTTCGATGATGGGCTTTTATGGACACGATTGAGCTCGACCTGGAAACGCTACGTAATCTCTGTATTGATCGGGGTGGCGAAGCGTATGTTTATTCAAAACATGGACATCTAGTGAAGAAGAGCAAAGGTGAGGATGCGCCGGCGCGTATATCCGAGCTGCTGCGTGATGCTCAGCTGGTCTCCAGATCAGACAACAGCCTACTGTGGAAGGTCGCCGTCAGGCAAAACGTCGGATACCTGCTGCAGAACCGATCAGGCAAGTATCCCTCGGTGGCTGCGATTCTTCCGGGCTCTGATGAATCAAAGGGATTGCTGGACATACTGCCCATAGGAATCCTGCAGATTCGAAAGGACTTCACGGCGGTGGCTGCGAACGACCGAGCAGGTTTCTTACTGGGGCTGGACCAGAGCGACTTTCACAATGGCACCTGGATTGACCGGCTGCCCCAGACTGCGGCGGGAGAGCTGCGGTCTATGGTAAGCGTAGCTGACGTCAGTCCTCTGCCCTTCCAGCTGTCCATAGAGATTCATAGGCCGCACGACACCCCCCGATATCTCGACCTTACCGTAAGCCGGGATCTTAGAGCCGGTCTCCGTGCAGATCGATTCATCATCACAGCACTTGATCGGGGAGCCGAGTACCGCGTCCGCACAAAGCTTCAGCATACTGCCGAACATGATCCCTTAACGGGTCTGCTGAACCGGGGCTCGTTTTCTGCCGGAATCAATAGCCTCGACGAAAATCGCATGAACAACCTTGCCATAGCGTTTGTAGATCTCGATCAGTTTAAGGCCGTCAACGACACGTGGGGACATGCGGTCGGCGACGAGCTGTTAAAAGTTGCCGCTTTGCGGCTGCAAAGATGTGCACGTCATAGTGACATGGTCGCCCGCTTGGGCGGAGATGAATTTGCGATTGTAGCCTTTAATTGCCCCAACGATGAGTCTCTTCCAGCACTGGGAGAGAAGATTGCCCGGAGAATGAACGGCGACGTGACAATCGACGGACACCAAATCGCGCTCAATACGAGTATTGGTATCGCACATAGTCAATGGTGCAGCGAACCAAAGCTCCCTGACGGCCAATGCGCCGAGCGCTTAATGTCCTTCGCAGATGAAGCCATGTACGTGGCCAAGCGATCACGGGGAAAGCGCTTTCACATCTTTCAAGAAGACCTGCTGAGCAAACGGGACCAGAGAAATCATAAACGCGAGGAGTATCGGCGAATACAAGAAGATTTGTCGGTTACCCCTGTATTTCAACCGATTGTAGGTTTGAATGGCACGGTGGGCGTTGAAGCGCTGACTCGGATACCAGGGGGCCTGGAGCATCACGCCGGAGGCATCGAGGACTTCCTCGAGACCGCGAAATACGAGCCACACGGTGTTCAGTTTCTCAATAAACTCTGCGAAACAGCCATTGATGCCTTTGGTCGATGGCTAGATGCGTCTCCTGATTTCACTGCGATAAAACTCAATATCAACGTCGATGTCCTACAACTCTATCAGCCCGATTTTGTGGCTGATCTTCTGGCTTGGATCAAGCATGCGAAGCTCCAGCCGGAACATGTCTGCGTGGAGATCACGGAGACATCGCTGGAAAACAACGTACAACTGCTGGTGGGATCGATCAGGGCCCTAAAAAGTGCTGGCGTTCGTTTGTCGATTGATGATTTCGGCACGGGCTACGCCTCGCTTCACCGACTCCTTGAGCTGGAATTCGACCAGATAAAAATCGATCGCATCTACATCAGCAACGCGTTGAGAGACGACAAGCATCGTGGCGTTCTCCGCTCCATCGTGGCGCTGGGAAGAGCTGCCTCTATGGAAGTGCTTGCCGAAGGTGTGGAGACCGAAGAGCAAGCCCGATTTTGCAGGGAATGCGGCATAGATCTACTGCAAGGCTTTATTTTTCAAAAGCCGGCAGAACTGCAGGAGCTATCTGACTACATCCGTACAGAGTTCCAGGGAGCAGGAAGATATGCAAGTACTGGCGCATAGCAAGCCCAGCATACGCTGTTCGCTAAACGAGGATTCATTGCGCTGCATCATGCTAGGGGACATCAAAGCATCCTAAAATCCAGTACCGACCGGCAAACCAGATGGGACTCATCGACAGACTATGGATTTTCTAACCATTACCCAGCACGAGTTAGACAATTGTGACCCTGACGCCCTCGATTTTGGCGTCATCAGAATGGACCGATCAGGCGTGGTGGTGTTCTACAATGTCGCAGAAACCAGGATATCAGGGCTATCAAAATCACAGGTGGAAGGCCGTGCGTTTTTTTCTGAAATCGGGATTTGCATGCACAACTTCATGGTCGGTCATAAGTTTGAGCAACCAGGAGATCTTGATGAACTCGTAGACTATGTACTAACTCTGCGTATGGATCCCACACCCGTCACGCTACGATTGCTCAGGCAAGGTGACGAAAAATATCAATATTTACTGATACAGCCGATCTAATCGATGGTCCAGGGCGAAGAATTGCTGGGGCTTCTATACCGGTTACCCATCGGGTTCGTTGAGTTTAAATCCGATGGAAAGATTGGCAAAACAAATCCGCTGGTGGCCCGCTATCTGCTGCCCGAGGTCGGACCCAGCGGATTCAAGGATATCTTTACTCTTCTCGCACCTTTTTTTCCCAATCTTCAATCCGATTTAGCTAAGCCGCACTCAAAGACCACGGTACTTGAAAAGCAGCGAAGGTTTCTTCTCGCTGATGGCAGCTCGATATTTCTTCAAGCTCAAATCCATATGGATTCCCATATGTATCTTGCAACCATCACCGATGTCACTGTGAGCACCGACATGCTTCGGCGCATGACGTCAATACTCGATGGCACAAACGCAGGAACCTGGGAGTGGAATGCCCAGTCAGGTGAAGTGCGCGTCAATGAGCGCTGGGCCAATATGATCGGATATACGGTTGAGGAATTAACGCCAATATCTCGCGATAGCTGGTCGGCACTTGTGCATCCGAACGACATCGAAAAGGTATCAGCACGACTAGACGCCCACCTGAGACAAGACACAAATCACTATCAGGTCAGCTGTCGGCTGCGCCACAAGGATGGACATTGGATCTGGGTGCGAATTCGCGGCACCGTACTTTCGTGGACACCAGACGGACAGGCCGAGTGGATGTTTGGAACCCACATGGACATCACAGCGTTAAAGGAGCAGGAAGACGAAGTCAAACGATCACGGGACAAAATGGAGCTCATCGCCGCGTCAATCAATGCCGGAGTCCTGTCTCTGGGTCCTGACCGCCAGGTTGAATATCTGAGCCCACAATTTACAAAGCTGTTTGGCTACGATATTGAGGACACCGGTGACCTGACCCAGTGGATTGATAGAGCCAGCGGCAACGCCTCCTCACGAAAAACTATGTCTATGGCCTTGAGCGGGGACTTAGTGAGACCGGAATCAGCCGAGCTGCTGACGAATAACCGCGAAGTCGCCATTCGCACCAAATCCGGAATCGTAAGGGCCGTACTATTTACCGTAAGCAAGATCGATCAGATTACGGTAGTCACCTTCAGCGATATCAGTGAGCAAAAGCGACATGAAGACCTCATACACTTCCGCTCTCAACACGACGGCCTTACGGGACTTCCGAACCGAGCGCTCCTGAGTGAGCGACTAGAGTGGGCCATGAAGCAGGCGAGGCGTAGCGACTGGCAGATATGCGTCGCGTTCCTCGATCTGGACGGGTTTAAAGAGATCAACGATACCCACGGTCATAAAGCCGGAGATGCCGTACTGCGAGCTACCGCCAACCGCTTGAAAAACGCCCTGCGCGAGGTGGATACCGTAGCGCGCTTAGGCGGAGATGAGTTCGCTTTGGTAATGACGGAACTGGACACCCGTGAGTCCTCTTCATGCCTGCTGGAGCGTATTCTCCACGAAGTACGACAAGCCATTCCCTATGACGGGCAGGAGCTAAAAGTAACCGCCAGCATTGGCGTCACTTTTTTTGCACAAGACAGCGCCATCGATGGGGATCAACTGCTTCGCCAGGCAGACAAGGCAATGTACGACTCGAAATTGTCAGGAAAAGATTGTTTCTCGACATTTGACCCTGCGCAAGAAAAAAACCTTCGCCAGATCAATCGAAACTTCGAGGAGATTTCGAAAGCGTTAAGAGAGGGCGAATTCAATCTCCACTACCAACCACAGGTCAACATGAGAACGGGTAAAGTCGTGGGAATGGAAGCCCTCCTTCGCTGGAAAGACAAGACCGGGGTTGAGCACCCTCCCGCATCGTTTTTGCCACTGATACGAGATCACAAGCTCGCCCTGGAAATCGGCGCCTGGATCATAAGCCGGGCGATTACAGATTTGGATGGATGGCTATCGCACGGCAACCTTATTCCAGTCAGCATCAACGTCTTTCCCAAGCAATTGGTCGACGACTTTTTCATCGAAGGAATACAGCGCCATCTCGATAAGCATCCCAGCGTGAACCCTGCACTTATTCAGCTCGAGATTGTCGAGACGGCGGTTCTGGATGAAATGGGCAAGGTGACAGAGACGATGGTCGCGTGCAAATCTCTTGGCATCCGCTGCTCCCTCGATGACTTTGGGACGGGTTTCTCCACTCTTTCACACCTCAAGCACCTGCCAGTTTCTGAACTGAAAATCGACCAGACTTTTGTAAGCGGTATGCTCGATAACAAAGACGACCTGGCTATAGTCCAAAGTACAATCAGCCTTGCAAAAGCCTTTGGCCACAAAGTCGTCGCCGAAGGCGTCGCGACCATAGAGCAGGGCCTGCTTTTGCTTGAGATGGACTGCGACGTCGGGCAAGGCTATGTGATTGCCAGACCAATGCCAGCGGAAGACATCGCAGAGTGGCTGAGCCAATGGTCGCCACCCGCCGAATGGCTAGTGAAATAGCAGCGACACGGGTATGCCAACTTAACTCGCTGAAATGAGATGATCCGGCGGTGAATACATACAAGCGCCACCGATTACCACCAGACATTATTTCCTACTCCGTACCCATAAAGCGGGGTAGGCTCTCTGGCTCTACTATCGTTTCAACCTGAGCCATCGAGGCATTGAAGACCTGTTCCTTGCGAATTGGTAAATTTTCAATACTATCAGGTAGTTGGCCCTTGCTGCCTTCATCGACCAGCACTACTCTCGGACAGCATGAAGGACATCATTTACCTGCTGTTTCACCTGCTCACTGCCCTGGCCAAGCTGATTGGGCTCGATGGTAGCCGAACTGTCATAGCCGAAAATCTACTCTTGAAGCAGCAGTTGACAATCCACAGTAGGTCGAGGCAACGGGCACCCAATCTTTCAAAACAAGATCGCGCCCTGCTCGGATTTTTGTCACTACTTCTGAATCCCAGACGCATCGCTAGATCAGCCATCATTATTAAGCCCTCCACTCTGCTGCGCTTCCACAACGCACTGAAGAAGCGAAAGTATCAGCTGCTTTTTTCACCACGCGGTGGGCGCAAACCTGGCCCCAAGGGAGCATCAGCCGAAATCATTCATGCCATCGCTGAGATGAAAAGGCGGAACCCTCGTTTTGGCTGCCCTCGGATTGCCCAGCAGATTAACCTGACCTTCGGTTTGGATCTAAATAAAGACACGGTACGGCGCGTACTTGCAGCACACTACAAGCAAGACCCGAGCAATCGTGGGCCATCATGGCTCACTACGATGGGTCACGCCAAGGACAGCCTATGGAGCGTTGATCTCTTCAGGTGTGAATCCATCGTGCTGAAAAGCCACTGGGTAATGGTGGTCATGGATCAGTACACGCGCAGGATTATCGGTTTTGGCGTGCATGCGGCTCACGTTGATGGGCCAATATTGTGCAGGATGTTCAACGAAGCAACGTTGGGAAAAAGCTGGCCGACATACCTTAGCTCCGATAACGACCCACTGTTTCAATACCACAGGTGAAAAGCGAATATGCTCATACTTGATATTGAAGAAATCAAATCATTGCCATACGCACCTAGGTCTCATCCATTTGTTGAACGACTGATTGGTAGTGTTCGGCGAGAACTATTGGATCGAACTTTGTTTTGGACAGCGACTGACCTGGAGAACAAGCTGCGTGAATATCAGTGCTATTTCAACGAGTCCCGGACTCATTCTGGGCTCGGTGGCGTTACTCCCGTAGATTCAGGCGCCGGAAAGGTCGTTGATATCAATAACTGCCGATGGAAGAGGCATTGTCGCGGATTGTTTGAGCTACCAATTGCCGCTTGAATTTGTAATTCGCCAGGGACACGCAAAACCTGGAAGAGCGCTAGAGCCCCATGGCCACCTCGTAGCCCTCCCTGGTCGCTGCGAGAACCGAGCGCGGCGCACGGCAATCGCCCACACTGATAATCTCAAGTCCGGCTGCGCGCAGAGGTTTGATCAGGCTGTCGTCGGGAGCTCGTGAGGTGGAGTAACACACCGCTACGACATCATCGACGCGAGTCACCGCCGCGTTATAGACATTCACCAGATCAACCGCTGCATCCTCTAGCGCATCCAGGTTCTGCGGCTGCTGACAGGTATAGATATCGACACCTTTGGCATAGAGACGCTGATAAATACCCTGGCGATTGATCAGCGAAACATCCGACGCCAGGCGCTCTCGCGGGGTCACAATCGATACACGTTCGAAACGGTCGCAGAGCAGCTCGGCCAGCGCATAGGTCATCTCTGTATGATCCTGATCAAACAGCAGGACACGCCCCGGTTCCCTCCCGCTGCGGCCGAGCATATCCAGTGCCATCTGCCGCGCATCAGGGATAAACCCCAACTCAATATAGTCCCGGGGTACAAAGGCCGGGGGCATGGCAGTCGCTCCGGTCGCCAGCAAAACCACATCGGGCTCAAGCGCCAGGATCGACGACTCGCTGGCCGTCTCGCCAAAGCGATAGCTCACACCTTTCTCACGCCCGATAAGATACTGATAGTCATATATACTGCTGAGATTCTCACCGCCGGGTAGTTCCGCGTGCAGACGTGTCTTTCCGCCGGGTTCATCCGAAGCGCCGATCACCGTGACCCGATGTCCGCGCGCGGCAGCCGTGTGTGCAGCCTCAAGACCGGCAATGCCCGCGCCAACCACAAGCACGTGCTTTTTTCGTGCTGCGGGCCTGGGCATCCAGTCGACTTCGTCTCCGCTACCCACCCGCGGATTGTTATCGCACTCAAGACCCGCGCCCTCGACGATCGTTCTCCAGCAGGTGTTGCAGGACACACAGTAGCGAATACGCGATTCGTTACCCGTACGCGCCTTGTTCGGAAATGCCGGATCGGTGATGAGCGGCCGGCCGAGAAAGACCAGGTCGGCGGTCCCATCGGTCAGCGCGGTCTCACATTCATTGGGATCTGTGATGTAGCCCAGAGCACCGGCAGGAATATCAGGGTCGATCTGCCGCAGATCGCGAATCGCCTCAAGATAGGGGTGACGCTCACCATGAGCGTCGGGCAAATGCAGATGAAGACTGTTGGCATGGGTTCCCCAGGCCCAAGTCCAGTAATCAAAGCTTCCGTTGTCGGCAGCGAGACGCTGACTGATCGCATGCGCCTCAGTCATATCAATGCCACCGGGGACGCCGTCGTCAGCCGGAAGCTTCAGTCCGATGATGAAATTATCGGAGCAAGCCGAGCGGATCGCAGCAATCAGTTCGCGCAGGAAACGCGTCCGTCCTTCAAGGTCGCCTCCGTATTCATCTTCCCGGCAGTTCGATCCGGGGGAAAGAAACTGATGGAACAGGTGGCCGTGGCCCGCCGAAATCTCAACGCCGGAAAAGCCCGCACGTTTAAGTCGACAACTGGACTGAGCCCAGTCATCGATCATCCGACGCACTTCTCCCGCATCAAGTACCCGGGGCACGGTCCAACTCAAGTCATCCGGAAGCGCTGAGGCCCCGATAGCACCATCGTTACGACCGACTTCCCGATGGCCCCGACCAGAATCCTGCACCTGCCCGATGAGGCGTGCGCCTTCGTTTTCTACAACCTCGGCACAGCGCTTTAGCGAATCGAACTCCGCCTCATCCCAGACTCGCAGACGCGATGACTCCTGGCTGTGCACGGTCATCGCCAGCGGTTCGGTGACGATCATCGCTGCGCCGCCGCGAGCACGACTGCGGTAATAGTTCAGTAGTTTATCGCTGGGCCGCCCATCGCGAAAAAAGCGCGTTAGGATCGCCGCGTGAGCAATGCGATTGCGAAGCTCCACGCCGCCGATGACCGTGGGGGAGAACAGGGTGGGATAGGTGCTGTCGGTCACTGGTTCACTCTCATCTCAATCACGTGCGGCGGCCGCTATACTCTCCTCGCGTGCCCGGCAAAATAGCGGCCATGGCAAATCTAATCCAGCCACTTTTCATCGCGACCGAACACCCGATGACGAGCTAACTGGAAGCGTGTAGCCCAGATAAGTTATTATGATATAACTATATAGCATTTAAGTCTCGCCTGCAGGATCGCGTATGGAAACCACAAACAAAACCGCCAGAGAAATCTATCAGGAGATCAAGGCGAATCCGGCGCGTAAGCGCTTTGGCTTTGGGAATAAAGCCGTGCTCGTCAACATCGATCCGCAGAAGGCCTACACGCGCAAGGATCTGTTCAAAACAGCCTACGAGACGGACCCACATCAACTCGACCATATCAATGCGCTTGCGGCACGTTTCCGGGAGCTGCAGTGGCCCGTGGTCTGGACACACGTCGCCTATATGGAGTCCGGCGAAGACGCAGGCATCTGGGGAACTCGGACCGACACCGAGGATTCACTGCAGAACATAAAGTTTGGTTCGCTGCGCAGCGAATTTGATGATCGACTGACAATAGACCGCGAGCGAGATGTTATTTATCTGAAAAAAATGCCATCTGCTTTCTTTGAGACCCAGCTACAAAGTCTACTGGTGTGGCATCAGGTAGACACGGTCATCCTGACTGGAGGCTCGACCTCAGGCTGCATCCGTGCCACCGCTGTCGACAGTCTCTCCCGAGGCTACCGTACCATCGTCCCCGAAGAATGCGTTGCCGACAAGCACGAAAGCTATCACTTCGCGAATCTCACGGACCTGTCTCTGAAATACGCTGATGTCCTGGATCTAGAGGAAGTACAAACATGGCTGAGCCAGCAGTGATGAAAGAAGATCCGGGATACTACGCGTACTGGCCTTATCGTAATCGCCCGGCCCTGCGCTGGCCGAATAATGCGCGTGTCGCCTTCTGGGTAGCGCCGAATATCGAATTCTATGAGTTCAACCCCCCGACGAACCCGCAGCGCAAGGCCTGGCCTCAACCCTATCCCGCCATTCAGGGCTACGGCATTCGCGACTACGGGAATCGTGTCGGCCACCAGCGGCAGATGGAGTTACTGGACAAGTACGGAATCCGCGGGTCGATCTCCCTGTCCACAGCGCTGTGTGACCACCACCCGGAAATCATCGCGATGTGTGCGGAACGAAACTGGGAGTTCTTCAGCCACGGCATCTACAACACGCGCTACACCTATGGCATGTCCGAATCCCAGGAGCGGGACATGATCCGCGATTCCATACAGAGCATCCATCAGCACACGGGCCAGAGCTGTGCCGGCTATCTGGCGCCGGCCCTGTCCCACTCGGAGCACACTCTGGACCTGTTTGCGGAAGTCGGAAGCGAATTGTTTGGCGACGATGCGGGTTTTTATACCTGTGATCTTTTCCACGACGACCAGCCCACACCCATATCACTGCGCAGCGGCAAACGCTTCGTCTCCATTCCCTATTCTCTCGAGATGAATGACACCATCGCCTTCGTGGTTAATAAGGTTGAGCCCCGGCGTTATGGGCAAATGCTCAAGGATTGCTTCGATCGACTCTATGCAGAAGGTGAGAAGTCAGGAACAGTAATGTGCATTCCCACGCACAACTATCAGGTGAGTTGCCCGCACAGGCTTAAAGCCTTTGAAGAGGCGCTTGAATACATAACCGGACATAACGATGTATGGGTCGCAACGGGACGGGAAATCGCCGGCCACTACCTGGACCATTGCTATGAAGACGCCCTCGCCGATATCGAGCAAAAAGAAACGGAGGCTGCAGCATGAGCCTCGCTCCTGAATACCTGACATATCCCCAGCGCAGCTATGGCATGGATCACGATCGCTATGACTGGTCCATGCTCGCGGATCGTAAAGCTGTGCTCTGGCCCGGCGAGGCCAGGCTGGCGCTCTGGATCAATGTCAGCCTGCAGTTCTTCCCAATGAATCAGCAGGGCGTACCCTTCCCGCCTCCGGGGGGTATGACCATGCCCTACCCGGACCTGAGGCATTTTACGCTCCGGGACTACGGGAACCGCGTCGGTATATTCCGGGTCCTCGAGGCCCTGAGGAGCCGCGGTCTCAATGCCAGCTTTGCGGTCAATGGACAACTGGCTGAACGCACACCGGCACTGGTAAAAGAACTTGCGGGTATCGGAGAGATCATTGCTCACGGGTGGAATATGGATACACCGCACTATGGCGGACTTGATCGCGACACTGAACAGAAACAGGTCGCAGACAGTCTCGCGGCTCTCCGCGATCTCAGCGGGCAAGCGGTTCGCGGCTGGCTAAGTCCCGGACGCAACGAAAGTGAGCACACCCCGGAGTTACTCGCCGAACATGGCGTCGATTATCTCTGCGACTGGGTGAATGACGAAATGCCCTACCCTTTTCGCACCAGCAAAGGACCGCTGACTGCACTGCCGCTGTCCACAGAGTTAGAGGACCGCTTCGTCATCCAGAACAACCTGCATTCGGAGTCGTCCTGGCAGGAGCAGGTCTGCGACGCCTGTGACCTGCTCCTGGGCGAGGCAGAATCCCGAGGGGGGCGACTGCTGACTCTCAGCCTGCACCCCTGGCTGATCGGCCAGCCGCACCGCATCGGCAAGCTCGAAGCCGTACTGGATTACATTCTGGCGAAGGACATTTGGTCAGCGCACCCTTCGGACATTGTCGCCCGGTGGCAGGCTCAGCAGTGAGTAAGACTACTGTTTGTCCTATTTTGATATATCATTAGGCCTAATTTTTTGGAGGTCTAGGATGGATTCCCTTTCCGACATATTTGGTCAGGCACAGGGTCGCGAACTTCGCCAGGACGCACCCACGCCGTTATATTTTCAGCTTTATACACTGCTCAAACAGGCCATCCTGAATGGCACCGTTGCCAACGGCACCCAAATGCCCACGGAGCAGCAACTCGCCGAATCCTTCAAGGTATCGCGCATTACCGCAAAGCGCGCTATGGATGAGCTCGCCGCGGAGCAGTTGGTCGACAGACGTCGTGGCAAAGGCACCCACGTGACCTACGAATACGTTCCTAAACCGGTACAGGCGCCTCTGATTGGCATGCTGCAGGAAATCGAGAGCATGGCGCGGCACTCGGATGTGCGCGTCATCAACTGCAAGCGCGGTAAGCCACCGGCAGCGATCGCCTCAATCCTCGGCGTAGGTGAAGGAGAGAAAGCACTGTTTGTTACCCGGGTCCGATCGCGCGATGAGCAACCCTTTGGTCACTACGCGAGCTGGACCACTGGACTCAACTCGTCGCTCTCAAAAAAGGACTTCCAGACGACCCCGCGACTGGAGATTTTTCGACGCCAGGGTCTGGACATCACGCATGTTACGCAGACCATCAGTGCCGAGGCGGCAACTCAGGAACTTGCGGAGCGGTTGGATACGACCGTTGGCGCGCCTCTGATCAGTCTGATCCGGCACTCCTACACCACCACATCCGGCGCCGAGAAAATTGTCGACTACCTTCATGCGCACTACCATCCGGAGCGCTTCGAGTACCAGATGGACCTTCGGCTGGACGGCGCCTAGGTCTATTCGCCTGCCTCGTCGGGGAATTACTGCGGCGTGGCGGGTCTGAAGTCTTTGGGGAAACCGGCATCGGGAGTAAACCCATAGAGCTCCACGGCGGGTAGAGCCTGAGCGAGAACACGCCGGGCCTCGAATAACCGCTCAAAGTTCACACCGGTCTTCAAGCCCATGCTCTCGAGCAGGAACACCAGATCCTCGGTAACGATGTTACCGCTTGCTCCCGGCGCAAAGGGGCAGCCGCCGATACCGCCCATGGAAGCATCCACGGTGGTCAGCCCTACCTCCAGGGCCGCCATCACATTGGCGAGGCCCTGACCGCGGGTATTATGCAGATGTATACCCGTAAGCGCCGACTTCCCGAGCAACTGGTGGATCGCCCTGGTGTAGTCCCGGACCTGCCGGGGACTCGCATAGCCTGTGGTGTCTGACAGACCGACCTCGTCACATCCGGCCTGCATAAGCTTCTCAGCCATTTCCAGAACCTTGCTCTGGGGAACCTCTCCCTCAAGGGTGCAACCGAAGGCCGTCGATAGGGAGCCCTCAAGTTTGGGGCGCTGCGCAACCGGGTGTGCGTCAATAGCCGCCCGGATGCCACGTACCTCAGCCAGCACCTGCTCATGCGTGCGGCGCAAATTTTTCAGGCTATGGGTTTCGCTGACAGAAAGCGGGACCGTCATTTTATGCGGCATGACAGTCAGCGCATCCTCCGCGCCGCGCAGATTCGGCACGAGCACCGCCACCGACAGTCCCGGTATGTTTTTCCCGTGAGTCACGAGTTCTGCCGTGTCCGCAAGCTGCGGAAGTAGTTGGGCGGGGACAAATGACCCAACCTCTATTTCCGGTATTCCCGCTGCCGCAAGAGCACTTATCCAGGCCTTTTTGTCAACCGTCGCCATGATAGGTGCGATACTCTGCAAGCCGTCCCTGGGGCCCACTTCACTAATTTCAATGTCTACGGCTACCACAAGGCACCTCATCTGATTCAGACACCACAGCCAGGCTGGCTTTGGTTCACGTGTTTGATATATTGATATATCATACTGTCTTTACAAGTCTGGGCTCAACAGGAGCATATGCATGACGGACGCCGCACGCCCCCTTACCGGTATCAAGGTCGTTGAATTTACCCACATGGTAATGGGCCCGGCAGCGGGCGTAATTCTGGCTGACCTTGGGGCCGACGTCGTTAAAATAGAGCCCCTGGGGGGAGATAACACGCGGCGGCTGCGCGGCAGCGGCGGCGGCTATTTCAGCATGTACAATCGCAATAAAGCGAGCCTCTGTCTCGACCTCAAGAGCGAACGCGGTCTGAAGCTTGCGCAGGATGTCATCGCGGCCAGTGACATCATGATCGAAAATTTCCGCCCCGGCGCCATGGAAAAACTCGGGTTGGGCTACAGCGCCATGCGGCAACCCAACCCGGGCCTCATTTACTGCTCACTGAAAGGTTTTTTATCCGGGCCCTACGCGCACCGTACCGCGCTGGATGAAGTAACCCAGATGATGGGTGGCCTGGCCTACATGACCGGGCTCCCCGACAAACCGATGCGCGCGGGGAGCTCGGTCATCGACATCACCGGCGGGATGTTCGGCGTTATCGGTATTCTCGCAGCCCTTGAAGAGCGCCACCGCAGCGGTCTTGGCAAACATATCACCAGCTCCCTATTTGAAACCACCGCGTTCATGGTCGGGCAGCACATAGCCCAGCAGGGTGTCCTGGGCGAAGAACCGCCACCGATGTCTGTGCGAAGCAGCGCCTGGTCAATCTACGATATTTTCCAAAGCGCAGAGGGAGAGCGCGTATTTGTCGGCGTGGTCAGCGATAGTCTCTGGCAACGTTTTTGCGCAGAATTCGGGCTGGATGAACTGGCGGCGGACCCGGGCTACGCCAAAAACAACGACCGGGTTCAACTCCGCGACACACTGATCCCAATGCTCCAGGATATTTTTGCGGGCTTAAGCAAAAGCGAACTCATGGAGCGTCTCGACAAAGCCGGGGTCCCTTTTGCACCGATCAACAAACCGATTGATCTGGTGAGCGATCCGCATCTTCTTGAGGCCGGGGGACTGCTGAACGTCACCCTCAGTGACGGCTCAACCATTAAGCTCCCGGCCCTGCCACTGGAGTTCGACCAGGAGAAAACCACTCTCTACCGCGACCTCCCCGCGCCCGGAGAAGGCTCCAGGGCCCATCTTGAAAAGCTAGGAATCAGGTCTGAGACTATCGATAGAATGGATCGGGATGGACTGCTGGTGGCCAGCTAAGGCATCGAGCTCTCTTGCTGATAGAGCCAGGGATGACTCTCGCGGCGCTTTCGATCGAAGTCCGCGATTTGATTCCAGCGCGTCTGCGTCAGAGCGATGGCATCGAGACCGTTTAGCAGCATCTGCCTGGCGCCGGCATCCACTTCAAATGTCACGCTGATAGCTCCAGCCACCAGCCGCTGTAAGTCAAGGTCGATCGTGACATGGTTGTTAGCCGGAGCATCGAGGACCCAGTCGGCAACATCCTCCACCTGGGCCTGCGCCAGGGTCACCGGCAACAAGCCGTTACGAACACAATTATTAGCGAAGATTGCACCGAAACTCGGCGCAACGATGGCCCGAATGCCAAACTCCTTTAGAGCCCACACGGCATGCTCCCGGGAGGAGCCACAACCGAAATTGGGTCCCGCGAGCAGAATGCAACAATCCCTGTATTCAGGCTGATTGAGCACAAAATCAGGTGACGGCTCTCGGGTTTCTGCAGCGAGGTAGCGCTCGCCGGCAAACAATCCTTCGCCCAGCCCGACCTTGGAGACACGCTTCATTTCCCGGGATGGAATAATGGCATCGGTATCAATATTCGGTCGCAGCATAGCCGCCGCAACCCCGGTGCAACGGTGGAACGCATCGATACTCACAGAAAATCTCTCGGGTCAGTGATACACCCACGTAACGCGGACACAGCCACGGTGACGGGGCTGGCGAGATGGGTTCGCGTGCGCGGCCCCTGGCGGCTCTCAAAATTGCGGTTAGTGGTACTGATCACCCGCTGCTCGTAACCGAAATGTTCTCCCCCCGCATAAAAACACATAGAACAGCCCGATTCGCGCCACTCAAAACCCGCATCAATAAATACCCGGTCCAGGCCCTCGGCTTCGGCTGCCGCGCGAACCTGCATCGACCCGGGAACACAAATCGCGCGGAGTCCATCGGCCACCCGCCGACCGCGGAGCACTTTTGCAGCGGCACGCAGATCGGACAAGCGAGCATTGGTGCAGGAGCCAATAAATGCTGCCTCGATAGCCAGGCCACTCAGTCGCTGCCCGGGCGCCAAACCCATATAGCGCAGGGCACGCTCTCGCGCAGGATCGTCACTGCCGACGGACAGGGGCACCGCGGCGCTAATGGGGACACAGTGCTCGGGGCTGGTGCCCCAGGTCACACTGGGCTCAATATCCGCACAATCGATAACAAGCTCACGACCGAATTGCGCATCGGGGTCACTTCGCAGGGAGCGCCAGTAATTCTCGGCCTGGGCCAGGGCATCACCGGTCGGTGAATACGGACGACCACGGAGATAGGAAAACGTAGTGTCGTCAGGAGCAATAATCCCGGTGAAAGCGGAGAACTCGACGGCCATGTTGCACAGGGTCATCCTCGCTTCCATATCCAGCGCCTCAACCGCGGGTCCGGCAAACTCAATAGCGTAGCCGCTACCACCAGAGGCGCCGAAGGCCGCGATCAAATACAGGACCATGTCTTTTGCGCTCACAGCAGGAGAGAGAGCGCCCTCAAAGCGCACGCGCATCGTCCGCGGACGCTGCACCCGCAGGCTCTTGGTGACCAGCGCATGCTCTGCCTCACTCGATCCAATCCCCCACGCCAGGGCGCCAAACGCGCCCTGGGTGCAGGTATGACTGTCGGGACAGACCAGGGTCACGCCGGGCTGAACGATTCCCTGCTCTGGCGACACAACGTGCACAATACCCTGTCGCGGGTCGCCCAGATCGAAAAGCGTGATCCCGGCTTCAGCTACAGCGCTGCGCGTGGCAACAATGAAATCCCTGCCACTGGGCATAGTGGTATCGTCACCCCGGCCCGGATAGGTATCCACAATATGGTCCATGCAGCAGAAAACCTGCTCGGGGCAAAACACCTGCCGTCCATCGGCCTCAAGACTCTCCAGAGCAATCGATCCGGTACGCTCATGCAGGAAAATACGGTCAATGTAGATAAGATCCGTGTGGTCGTCCTGACGCTCGATCAGATGCTCATTCCACAGCTTGTCAAAAAGGGTGCTAGCCACTGGTATCGTTTTGTCGATCAGACCCTGATAAATGTTATATTATTATACCATTAGATCTATGAATAACCGCCAGCCATGAACAACTCTTGCCAGCCCCGACCTGTTATCTGCTGCGTTCTGATTGCCGCGGATCTAGAGGCTGCTAGCAGCGCGTATTGTGACTGGCTTTTTCAATCGGTCACAAGACGTTTCACGCTCGACGAAGATAGCGCCCGGGCGATCGGCTACCCGGGGCTCGCGGGCGCGGCGGCCGCCGGCCTAGCCAACCGCCGGGGCAGCGAATGGCTGCTGATAATCGAAGCACCCGATGCCACACCGCGAAACCCACTGAACACGCATGGCTGGCTAGCGCAGGAGATACTCGTAGAAGACGTGGATTCCCTGGTCGCGTCCCTCTCAGACAGCCCCTTTGACGTCCTCCGACCACCGGCGGATCTCGATGTCTCGGACCGGATACGAGCCTCGCAGGTGCGTGGTCCCGCCGGGGAGATCCTTTACCTGACGGAGCTAAAAGGTCCCGTCCCGCCTTTTGATCTACCGCGGTGTGATGCCCCGGTGGATCATCTGTTTATCCCGGTTCTATCAACACCGGACCGGGAAGCCAGTCTGGGGGACTACCAGGTTCTGGGCGCCAGCGAAGGAATGCGCTTCGATACACGAATCAGCGTGGTGAATCAGGAATTGGGGCTACCCCTGGAGCAGCGTCATCCGGTCGCCACATTGCAACTTAAAGGGCCCGCACTGATCGAGATCGATCACATCAGCGCTGCAACACCGGCACCGTCAGGCCTGTGCCTCGGCACCGCCTGTATCGTTTTGAGCGCCAACATAGACTCAGGACCAGGCACCATGAGCCCTTCCCAGGGCCCATTTCAGGGACTGACACTACAACCACGCACCGGCAGCGCCGGTGAGCACTTTGCGCTGGCCTGCAGCAGCCAGAACTCGCACACAATTTGATGCGCTAAAGAGAGATTCAACATGTCTTATCGAACAGTTCGCGGCCGCGTCCGCTACACCAGCAAGAAGCCCGAGCGAATGGACGAAGAGCGGGGCCGGGAGTATTTCACCATCACCCAGCAGCCCGACGGGACCGATGTGCTCCATGCACATTGTGAAATTGATGACCAACCCATGGTGGTTCGCGATGTCGTCGCTGCTATGGATCACCACAACTCAGCGCCCCGGGATTGTCACGTGCGACTGAGCGTCGGCCATCGATTTGAGGGCAGCGGCTGGTTTCGCTTTCACAATAGCTACGTGGAGTGCGAAACCCTGAACCACAGAGACGGCCGTATCAGTCAGCGCATAGATATCAAAGAGCCTATCAGCTGGATGCAATGCCACCCGATCATCGGCGACGCCTTGCTCATGAAGCTCTATGACCTGAGCCAAGGGCCCGGCAAGACATTCTTCAAAAACATCATGCTGTCATCGCCGGATCATCGCGGCGCTACCGGCCCGATGCTGTTCCCTCTTGGCTTTGGCATCCAGTATGTTGGCGAAGAGACCATAACAGTCGCCGCCGGCACCTTCGCAGCGAGACACTTTCAGGTCGTGGATACCGCCGGTCAGCTGCCAGAGGAACATCCCCCGTACAACGTCTGGTGCACTGCAGACGACGATTACATCCTGCTAAAGGCAGGAGCCGACGGTTACATGCAGACCCACTACGAACTGATTGAACTGGAAATTCTCGGCGACAGCTAATGAAGCAGCTGCAAGCCGGCCGTCAGAATAGGCCGGCGTGCAGGCTCGCGCTATGGCTCAAGCGCTGTCAGCCCCGCCTGAAACCAGCGTAGATTAATACCAATACGCGAGGAGTCGGTTGCTGCCCAGGTATAGCTGAGTGTTTTGCCAGTGCTTTCGTCGACAATACCCAATTTCAGAATCGGCACACGGGTATTCTGGTAAGTCAGCTGCGCCAGCTCTATGCCATATCCCGTTGGCTGACCCTCATCATCCATAATCGATTGACGGCCCCCCTCACTGTGGATGGTGAAGCCGCTGATAAAGAACATGTCATCACCTTTATATTCTGGATTAACGCGACTTTTCCTTACCCCCATCCAGCCTTTGAATCGTCTTGCCTTGCGATTCACATGCGGCTTTTCGCGGCCAAAAACATAGTTGCCCCCGGCATCCACTGCTTTATCCCCGATCCAAATTTCCCGATCGGTCAGGCGCAGCGTATCGCTAATGTAAATTTCTTTGCCCGATTCCCGGGACTTAAAATGACAGGCACCGGGCTTCATCGTGCCATCAAAAAACTCACCGTTGTAACGCCAGTAAACTTCACAGCCAACCAGCGTAGTGAGCTCTTCAGGGCTCAGGGCCGCCAGGGACGCCGGGTCTTTCCAGGCATCGCGATAGGCTCCCTCATCTTTCATGCGATAAATCCTCAGGCGGATAGCATCCTCCTGTGGGAGAGCATCAAAGCTGTAAACACGCTGGCGGTAAACCTGCGCCAGATCATCGTTCATGGTCTGCAGAACGAAGAACACCTGCTCGCCAACAGCGGGGGCGGATACAGCAACAAAGCGATGATGAATACGCTCATGCAGTGCATCGTCGCTCACGCCGTTCTCACGCTGCTGCCAGACCTGTTCGTTGTTGTCGTATTCGCCGGGAAACCACTCGAGGAACAGCGCAAACTCCTCGTCCAGAGTGAGATCCTGGGCGACCGCGGTAACAGAAGCAGTCCCGACGATAGCCAGGGCCGCGAGGAACGCGGTCAGCACAGGCCCAAGGTGACGGAGCATCAATGATATTCCTCGCCGCCGGACACATTCATATTTTCAGCAGTCATATAGGTCGCCTGATCCGAGCAGAGAAACGCGCAGGCTTTGGCGATATCCTCCTGCAACCCAGGACGGCCCAGGGGAATTCGTGCGCGCATGTCCGCCATGTATTGGTTCATGTCTCGGCCCGTGACACCGGAGAAATGGGAGTTCTGCCAGGCGCCGAGACCCGTGGTCACATGGTTGGGACAAATCGTGTTGACGGTGATGCCATGCTCGCCCAGTTCCATAGCCGCCACCCGCGTCAGACCAACGATGCCGTGCTTTGAACTTGTATATGCGGAGGCATGACCAAAGCCGGACTTCGAGGCCTGGGAGCCGATATTAATAATGCGCCCGCCGCGGCCCTGCTCGATCATGATCCGGGCTGCCGCTTGTATACCGAGAAAGACACCGCGCAGGTTAACACCCAGGACCGTATCCCATTCATCGATACTCATCTCGACAATCGGCTTCATGAGGTAACCAATGCCCGCGTTGTTGACCCAAATATCGAGGCTCCCGAAAGTCTCAACAGCAAAGTTCGCAGCAGCAGCCACTTCAGCAGGATTCAGCACATCGCAGTTAAATGCAGCGGCGTCCCCGCCCGCGGTAATAATCTCATCGACTATCGACTGCATCTCCGACCCGGTACCTACTGCGGATTCGGGCATGTATTCGCCTTTGGCTGCACCGACATCAGTAATCACCACCTTGCAGCCTTCCTCCGCCAGACGCCGGGCCATCGCCTCGCCCAGCCCCTCACGTCGCCCGGCGCCGGTAATCAGCGCAACCCGGCCCTGCAGTTCTGGATACATACACTCGCTTCCTTTTGTTAATGGCTGGGCGGGCGCTTCGCACCCATGCACTGAATTAAATGGATTCGGTCAGCATGAACGCGGGCGCGTCTGCGAAACCCTGAAACTCGGCGGCAACACGCTGCATGGTCTCAGATCCGACGTCATTCCCAAGCTGCTCGATGTCCTGAACATCCAGAAGCTCAACATAACTGTAGGGAGCTGGATTCTCTGACCCCAGCAGACCCGTTGTGCGGAGCACGGAGAAACTACGCACTGAACCCAACGCATTTACGTTGGGGATATCTGTGCTCCGAGCCCAGTTCTCATAGGCGTCAGGAGACGCTCCGGGCTTGAGATTAAACAGTACTACTATCAGCATTCTGCGTATCCTTGAAATGGAGGAACCGTGTCAAAAACTATAACTTGACCGAAAGATATGTCAATATAACATTTAGTCGCGGTTGATGAGAAAGCCGCTGAAATACTGCAGACACAACAGAACAGGTAGGGCCCGCATGCGTATGATTGAAGCTATAAACCCACGCACGGGTGTGGTCGACTTTCGCTCTGAAGCAGCAGATAGCAACTCGGTGCGAAGCATCAGCGAACGCCTGCGCCGCGCTCAACTGCAATGGTCCGGTGACACGGAAAAACGGATCAGCGTTCTCCAAGCCTGGGCGGACTCACTCGAAGCCCGCGGCCCGCAACTCGCCGAGGCACTCACCGCGGATACCGGGCGCAGACTGCTATCGCATTTTGAAGTTACGGGCATGGCCCAGCGCATACGCTACTGGATCCAGCGCTTTCCCGGGTTGCTGGCCCCGGGAGAGGAGTTACGCAGCCGCAGCGCGGCCAACGTTACCTACCAGCATCAGAAAATACCTTATGCACTGGTGGGCATAATCAGCCCCTGGAATTTCCCGCTCACCCTGTCGCTGGTTGACACCATTCCGGCACTCTGCGCCGGTTGCGCAGCGCTTATCAAGCCCAGCGAAGTCACTCCACGATTTGCCGCAGTACTCAATGAGACGATCCAGGACGTGCCCGGCCTATCAGAGGTACTCGGCATTGTGCTGGGTGATGGCGAAACAGGATCCGCACTGATCGACAACGTGGATATGATCTGCTTCACCGGCTCGGTGACCACGGGCCGCAAAGTCGCCGTGCAAGCGGCACAAAACTTCATACCCGCCTGCCTGGAACTCGGCGGCAAAGACCCCGCCATTGTATTGGCCGATGCGGATATCAAAGCCGCCGCCGATGCGTTGATGCGCAGCGCCGCCGGTTCCTGCGGACAGGCATGCATGTCCATTGAACGCATTTACGTCGACCAGCGTGTGTTTGAAAAACTGCGCGACCAACTCGTTGAGATCGCCAGCACGCTCAGCTACAACACACCTGACATACACCGGGGTGCGCTCTATCCCTTTATTGACCAGCGCCAGGCCCTAAAGGTACGGGAACAGCTGGAGAACGCCCTGGAGCACGGTGCGAGGCTGCACTGCGGAGGTGCCCCCGAACTCATCGATGGGGGCTACTGGATGCGCCCCACGGTGCTTAGCGACATCTCCGATGAGATGCTGCTTATGCGCGAAGAAACATTCGGGCCTTTGCTGCCATTGATACCCTTTGATACAGATCAGGAAGCGGTGATGATGGCTAACAGTGGAGACTTCGGGCTATCAGGATCGGTTTTTGGTGAGCGCGAACATGCGCTGCGTATAGCCCGGGAACTTCGCGTAGGCGCCGTGGGTATCAATGATGCCAGTATGACTGCGCTGATCCACGATATCGAAAAGCAGAGCTTCGGTTTTTCGGGCCTAGGTCCCTCGCGCATGGGCGATCAGGGGCTTTTGCGGTTTCTGCGCACCAAAGCGCTGATGATCCAGCATGACCAGCCTGCACCGGCAGCCGCGCTGGATGAGGCAGGGCTTCCAGCTTGATAAATGTCATGGAAAAACACGTTGTTTGCTGCTTCCATGGCCTTGAAGATTTAACTTGGCTATAAACGCGTCCTCGATGATCCTAACGATCGACGCGCCGCACAGAGGAGAATCCTATGGATGATCGAAACGTTCCCCCGGCGTACGACGAAGTCGGTAAGCACGATGTATTCCCCCGCGCCAATCACGATGAGCGCGCACGTTTCAATTTCCTTGCGAACCTGAACGGCTATCTCGCATCGCAGGTTTTGCCGGGGGTTGCCACAGCCTATGAGGCGCGGGCAAAAGATCGTTTTGCCCGCGACAATGGCCGGGAACCGCAAACCCGCAAAGATGTGCGCAGCTGCATGGAAGCTGACGGTTATTACCAGGCCTGGAGCTCCATTCGCCGCAACACCATGGAAATGCGTCAGCAGGCGGGACGGAGTCTCGTGCTGCGTCAGGTTGACGATATCAACACCCGGGCCCGGGCCTTGAACGAGGGTGACGCCAACCTGAAGCTCGACGACTCCATTGCGATTCCACCATATGTCTCTGCGGTCGACATCCACTGCATGCCCGGCTGTTACTACACTGAAATAGGCCCTGGCGATGTGTCCGTAGGTGCGAATTATGACTGCGGGCTGTTCGTCACCACCGGAGGAATGCTCGGCCGTTACAACGATGGCGGAGGTCAGGCACTGGCAAATTGGCTTAAAGAGCAATACGAGGCAGGTTTTAAACCTAAACGCATTCTGGATATCGGCAGCACGGTAGGCCACAACATCGTTCCGGTGGCGCAGGCTTTTCCGGATACCGAGATTATCGCCGTAGATGTTGCTGCCCCGGTGTTGCGCTACGCCCATGCGCGGGCAAAGTCACTGGGTGTCACTAATATCCAGTTCCATCAGGCCAACGCCGAGTCACTGGACTTCGAGGACGGCAGCTTCGACTTAATCATCACCTGCATGTTCCTGCATGAGACCTCATCGAAGGCCCTGCCGAAGATCCTCAGCGAAACGCATCGACTGCTGGCCGATGGCGGCCGAGTGCTGCATATAGAACAGCCACAGTACGAGGATGATATGCCAATTTTTGAGCAGTTTATGCGTGACTGGGATACCTACAACAACAACGAGCCCTTCTGGGGCGCCATGCATGACATGGACATGTTCCAGCAGATGGCCAAGGTAGGATTTGACCGCGAAAAAATGAGCTCCATTGGCCTCGCCGCGGTGGTCGACGAAAGCATTTTCCCAAGCGCTGCTAACGATGACACGGAAGACTACGGTCGCAAACCCGCCTGGCACGTGTACGTAGCCGCAAAATAAACAATAGGAGTATCTGGGGATGGGAGAGATGAACGTCGACTATATCGCCGATGCCGGTCGCAAGGCCAAGGGCAAGCGGCCTCAGTTTTTTGAACTCGCCGAATCTGAGCGCATTATGGGCATTCTCATGGCGGTGGTTGAGGAGCTCGCGGTGACTCGCGAGCGTCTGGATACGGTGGAGCGCCTGCTCGAATCCACCGGCAAGCTGGATCGAAGTGCTATTGATGCGTTTCATCCGGATGCCGCGCAGGCCCGGGAGCGCGGTCTGATGAATCAGGAATACATCGCCCGAGTGATGCGCATTCTGCAGCAGGAGCGAGAGGCGCTGGAAGAAACCCTTAGCGGCGGACCGGAAAAAACTTTGGACGAAGTATCAGCGCAGCTTGGAGAGACCTGAACTGCTTGCACGGTTAAATGATGCCACGCTTACTCAAGGACTCAATCGTGTCCTGCAGCGTACGCTGAAAATGAGCACGCTCGGGAGCGACGCTGCCCAAGAGCGTGTTCGCCGGATAGACCGGCTCCCCCGCATAGACCCGACTGAATAGCTCCAGGCGCTGGCGCGCGAGCGTGTTGGTCATGCCGGGCTTGCGTCGCGTGCGACGCAGCGCCGCAATATCAATCTCACCATTTCCACACATGCTCTCCCCTGATGAGGCCTCACCGAGCACATGACCGCGGTAATCAACCACCTGGGAATGCCCGTCAGTTGAAGCCTCCGGAAAGGCTATTCCGCTAATGCCGGCACTGTTGGCCGACACGAGATAAACCATGTTCTCATAAGCTCGAGCCTGTTTGGCAATGTTCTTGGGCGTCGCTCGGGGACTGCCAACCTCACTGGATGAGTGACAAATGATCTCAGCTCCACGCAGTGCATGCGCTCGAACAAGCTCCGGATAGAGAATCTCTTCGGAAGCGACACAGGCGATACGGCCAATGGCCGTATCGGCCACCGGAAACAGCGCATCTGCGCCGTAGTGATCAAGGTACTCATCAAGAACATCATGCGGCGTAGGCGCAAACATGGAGATCAGACGTCGATAGCGAAGCAGCACATCGCCATTCGGCCCAATCAGAAAGCTGGTCTGGAAGTAAAGGCTGGGGAACCTGGGGTCAAGCTCATACAGGTTTCCTGACAAATGCAGCTTCTGGGCCTGCGCAAGAGCGCCAAGCGCCTCATACTCAGGGCCGTCCATGGCAACACAGCCCTTCGCCTGCCAAGCCTCGATGCTCTCCCCCATGGGAAAGCTGGTCATGAAATACTCCGGCAGGACAATCAGCTGCGTGCTGCTGCCGGCGAAGCTGCCGAGAAACCCGCGACTTCCAGCGATCAACTGTCCGGCCCGGGCAATCGTCGCGAGCATGGACGCCCGGGCGTCATCAACCGACAAACGATTAACCGCAGGACAGGTCATCTGCAGCGCCAGCGCCTGATAGGCAGTCGGATCAGTCATGTGCGATTCCTCAACAAACACGCCCTACAGGATGCGGTATTCCAAGACTCAGGTCAGCTGCCCCTCGACAAGGAGCACCTGCGCATCACAGATGTCCCGACGCGATTCAGCCACCTTGCGGTAGGCCTCCGAATCCCAGAAGCGCTGCGCACTGGCCAGATCGGGCCACTCGGAAATCACCACCGATCGGCCGTCCCCGAGTGTACCCTCAAGCGCCAGCGCGTTGGGCGCACGAAGCAGATAGCGCCCACCAAATTGCTCGACCAGGCGCGCTGCCTCAGCTGCATAACCTGCAAGGAATTTCTCACGGTCATACACCTTGGCAAGCACAATCATATAGGCTGCCATCGGAGCGTGTCTCAGTGCTCGCTGCGAGCATCACCGTCAGCGGCGCTACGCTCGTCAAAAATCTTCTTAAAAAAGGTCCAGGAAGTCTCGTTAGGACGCTGATCATCCATGGGCGGCGCGTGCCGGTACTTGGGATAGTTGGCGGCGATCTCGTCCTTCATCAGCGTAGGCAAATCGTCCCAGCTGTCGAGTTTGGTCCCCTGCGCATTGAAGTACATAATGCCATCCCGTCCGTTCATTTCCATCCAGGGAAGCCACTGGGAAATGCGCACCCAGGACACGCCGGGATTCACAAAGGTTCCATCGTCATCCAGGAGCTCATCGCGGGCTCCGTAAAAGTTAAACAGCTCCGTGGCGTGGTAAGTGCCACCCACGTACTTCTGATAATCACCGCCCAGAACGTTGTGGTAGAACAGGGGTACCTCGACATTCATCTGCCAGTAGTCGCCGACCATTTGCAGCGGCAGTTTCGAGACTTTGCCATCTCGACCATAGCCAAAATTCGGCGATCGTGAGTTGACCGGATCGTTTGCCACGTGAATAACCTCGACCGTTTGCCCGGTGTAAGGGTTTTCCCACTCACGGAGGATCTCACCGCTGACCGGATCCAGATACAACATGATTTCCCGGGAGACCTGCCGATAGCCTTCCTCGCCTTTGTCGTTCGTAGCCGTGACGCACTGACGGACGTTCATACCCAGAAGCCCGAACAGCAGTTTGTCGCGCTCGCCCTGGCGCCTTGCATAAGCGCGGCCGTGCCAGACATAGGTCTTTTCGACGCCGTCCTCAGTCGAGCACTGGATTTTCCGGTTGATCGCTACGACGCCTTCACGGCTGTCCATATCGATCTCCGCCTGCGCGGAAGAACCTAGCGCGGCGAGAACCACGGCCCCGATTAACTTCTGTATTTTCATTTGATTACCCTTTCCTAGCGTGTCACTGCGTTTCTTTTGAATGAATCGCTCACCCTGAATCCGAAGCAAACGGCCAATCACCACGAGCGGCATTTGCCCGACTGCTCGCGAGCGCGGCGAGTAGACGGTATGCGAATGCGGCAATTGTCCTATAATATTAACATTATGTCTTTTACTTCAAGTGTGACATTCACAATGTGTCGTATTTCTTCGCCCTCCATCGGCCAAGGACGCGCAGGGAGCTTAGAGCAGTGACCAGATCACCGGGCGTCAGAAAGACCACCGCCGAGCTGGCGCGGGATACGCTGCTGTCCAGTGATCTTTGCCGGGGGCTTGACGCCGCGCTACTGACGCAGCTTGAAACAATAGCCCAGCCCCAGATTTTTGCCGCCAATCAGCTGATTCTGCGTCAGGGTCGGGTAACCGATGCGATCTATCTGCCCTGCAGCGGCAGCCAGATCGTCGAGCGCAGTGCCGCCGGCGGTCAGCGTCAGGTCCTCGCGTTTCTTCAGCGTGGCGACTACCTCGGCTTCAGCACCAGCAATCAGTTTCTGTACTCTGCGCGGGCTTTGGAACAGAGCATCGTCCTGCGATTCCCGGGCCGGGATTTCTACGCACTGGCGAGCACGGCGCCGACCTTGCGGGACAATGTGGGCCAGATCACCAATCAAGTGCTCGCGCGGGTGCTTGATCATCTGTTTGCCATCGGCCAGAAACGTGCGCACGAACGGCTGGCCTTCCTGCTCTGGCAACTCTGGCAGCGCCAGGCAAAGGATTCGCAGCGCGCGACACTTGAACTGCCCATGCGCCGGGGAGATATCGGGGACTATCTGGGCCTGACGCTCGAGACCACCAGTCGCGCATTCTCACGCCTGCGTAAGGACGATGTTATTGCCAGCGAGGGTCGAAACCGCGTCCAAATACTGGATACAGAGGCCCTTGGTCGCTTGGCCGAAGTTGAATAGAGCTTTTTTGAGAATTATTCGATTTTTGACATTTGCTAATGACGTAGCCGCTGCGACTGCTACAGTCCGCGCGCTACACAATTAAAAGGAGAGAGAACCGATGCTGTCGACCCTTGCAGTTTTAAAGTGGTTTCACATTGTTGCCATGGTGTATTGGCTGGGTGGAGAGTGGGGAGTCTTCCAGACGTCCTACAACGTTGTTAAT
>DS999405.1:1970884-1974283 GCA_000158155.1 gamma proteobacterium NOR5-3
GATCGCAAAATCGGCCGCGTGAGCATATTTCCTGAAGAGCACTGGTACTTTGCCTAAACCCATTAGTATGGCTCTCCTGGCAACCGTAAGCGGGCTATCGTCGTTTTCTCTAGCGATTGTCCTACCGGCCCTGCCGTCCCTCGCTGAGGACTTCCAGTCCAGCCCCGGACGAACGCAATTTCTGGTCTCCGCCTATCTGCTTGGCCTGGCTCTTTCGCAGCCATTATGGGGCCATATCACTGACAGAGTCGGACGACGTCCGGTGATACTCATTGGCTTTGCGCTCTATACGCTGGCAAGCGTGACCTGCCTCCTGAGCTCGAGCCTCACGTCGCTCATGCTACTGCGCGTCATTCAAGCCGTGGGCGCGAGCACCGGGACGGTGGTTGCGCGAGCCGTCATACGCGACAGCTTTGCTGCGGCTGAAGGTGCCAAAGCCATGTCGTGGGTGACAATAGGGCTCGGCGCCGCTCCGGTCGTAGCACCGATAATCGGTGGCGTGGTACTCCTATCCGGGAGCAGTGACGGCCTGTTTATCTGCATGGCTGCACTGGGGGCAACGCTTGGGCTACTGGTATTTCTGAAACTGCCCGAAACGCTGGGTACAGATGCCCCGCGACCCGCCTGGGGCTCGCTTTTCTCGAGTTACGCCAGACTGCTGGGCAATCGCGGCTTCGTTGGCTACACCGCAATCTACGGTCTTGTACAGGGTGGGTTTTTTGCGTTCCTGGCGGTAGGGGCGGCGGTATTTGCGGATAGTTTCGCACTGAGCCCAACAGCGTTCGGGCTCATCTGGGGGTTTATGGGCGTAGCGTACGTCCTGGGAGCACTGATCGGGGGCCGCCTCGCAAGCGGCAGCAGACGGCCTGCACTCCTGCCGATCTGCATGATTACTACGTTGACTCTCGGTTTATCGGTAGCGGCCTTTGATTTTCTGCTCGGGGCACAGCCTGCGACAGTATTGCTTCCACTGTTTCTGATGATGATTGCAGCCGGATGTACAACCCCAATGGTAATGGCCGGAGCCGTTTACCAGTTGCCGGACGTTGCCGGAACCGCAGCCGGCCTGTCGAGCGCCATGGGTATGACCCTCGGCGGCGCATTCACCATTGCCGCCGGCAGTGTCTACCGGGGCGACTTTACCCCGATCGCGCATCTGATAGCACTATCAGCGATACTGACATTTGCAAGCTGGTTGATCGTGCGTCGAGCCTGAATACCGTCGCTGGCAGACTACCAATAGGGTTTGGCAATGCCCAGATAGGCCTCAAAAATCAGTATAGTCCAGATCGCCAGCACCAAGGGGCGGACCCGGCTTAAGGAACTTTGCATGGCCGCGTTCTCGAGAGCGTCCGGGTGATCCTTCAGCAGCGCCGCATAACCGGCCGCAAAGCCGCCAAAACCCGCGCGGATCAAAAGCCCTAGGAACACGAGTACGGCAAATCCCAGTAGTTTGAGCAACAGCCAGGGCGGCGGAGCCAGCTCATCGGCAAACCACGCGTTGGCTACATAGATCAGAATCGCGCCGATGACGGTCCAGCGCAGCAGCTTATCAACGCTGACCAGAATCCCGCTCGCAGCGGCGTGTCGGAAATGCAGCACAAGGACAAGCGCAAGCCACAGCGGCCCCAGAAGTATCAGGATGAAGAGTTCCCCGGGGGCCAAAGCCAGTTTGAGCTGACTGGCAAGTAAGGCAGCCACCGTCAGGGTGATGCTCATGCAAATCCTCGGGATCAGATCCAGAGCCAGCATGATTCTGCCGGCCATCAGGCGCTGTTCGCGGCTCAGATCGTCCCGGACCACAAAACCACTGCTGTAGAAGACGCCAATATCTCCCCCGAGCCAGTAGCAGAAGCCCAGCAGGTGTATTAGCTTAATGAGACTGTAGGTGTCCAAATCTGCGATCGCCGGGCCGCGCTGAAACCAGCAATCAACGCGGCCCGCAGCAGCCCTCAGTTATCGAGGGTCCCGCGTGCCTTTAGTGCAGCTCATCAATCAGGAGTTGGTTCAGTTCGATCACGAAACCGTCAGGATCGCGAATCACGCTGACCATCACCGGGATCGTGCCCTTCCCGTCATAAGACGGATAGTTGGTCTGCGAAGGCTCTGAAATCACCTCGACGCCGGGAACTGCAATGACATCTTCCCAGCGCTGATCCAGATCTTTCACGTTGAAAACCAGCACAATCGTCCCCGGCTCAAAAGCCAGATCACTGACCGGCTGCTCCTTCCGCGGCTTGCGGTATTCCATAAGCCCGAGAACTCCGACGAAGTCGTCGTTGGCCTGAAGAAACGCCAGACGCAGAGAGCGCTCGGCTTCTTCATCAGTTTGCGCGTCCCGCGGGGTGCGGATCAGATTGTCATAGGCCGGCCGCATACCCAGCGCATCACGATACAGCGCCAGAGACTGCTCAAGATCCCGCACCACCAGGGTAGTGCGTCGCAGATCAAGGGGAATGCGCTCATCTTCGGGAAAAGGCTTAGCGCTCGCGCTTAACGAGGCGCTCGCCAGCAGCACCAGCAATACGCTGAAGATCAAACGTTGAATCATGCTTCTACTCCTCGGGGATTAGTCATCACAGTTGATTATAAAGATATATCAATATAACTTGAGTCGATCCGATTGAACAGAAGGCAAAGCAAAATGATTCGATATCTCCGCGCCGCGCTGATAACGCTGGCAATAGCCGTCTCGGCCAGCAGCACTGCCTCCGATGAACTCCTGGACGGTGCTGCGATCGTGGCACTGGCCCAGGAAGCCGCGGGCGGCCCGCGCTGGCGGGATATCCGGTCGCTGAAGCTGTCCGGCACCGCTGATTTTTTTCGCGGCGGCAACCGGGATCAGCACAGCGTCGCAGACAGTTACAAGATGTGGCGTGTGTTTCCGAGCGATTCGGCTGATGCCCATGCCGCCAACGGCCAGGTGCGTTTCCACGCCCAAAGCGGCGATCGGACGTTGTTTCAAATCAGCTTTGACGGAGAACACAGCTACAACCAGAACGGCAGGATTGACGATGCCTCGGCAAGTGAGCAGTGGAAGAGCAATTTCGGCTTTGGAATCATCCGTTTTGCGCTGCGCGATGGCTTTTCAGTGCTGCGCATGGCTGATGACAGCGTTGACGGCCACGACTGTTTTTTTGTTCAGGTACGCGACCCCAGCGACCGGCTAACGCTATTCGCAATTGATCAGGCAAGCCATGCGATCCGCATGGTGGGCTTTGATACCCCCCAGGGCTTTCACCATCGCGTTTACGACGACTTTCAGCGACATGCGGGTGACCGCTTTGTTCAGCCCGGGAGCGTCCGTCTTTACTACGACGGGGTAAAAACCGCCGACATCCGCTGGATGGACTTTGAGGTAAACCCACAGATCCCCCGCGATACTTTCATCATAAATGT